>NZ_BMUT01000006.1:0-255440 GCF_014650335.1 Streptomyces hiroshimensis | reverse complement strand
CGGCCGTGTACTGCAGCACCTCACTGCCGGTAGGTCAGTCCCGGCATGCTGCAGTACGAACAGCACTCTGCCCGCCGACACACCCCGGGCGGAATCCCCCGTGGGTCCAGGGCTGCCCCCGCCGATCGGAGGGGGTCCCTCCGCCCATCGGGGGGACGATCAGGGGACGAGCAGGGGACGATCGAAGGGCGATCAAGGGACGAGCAGTGACGGACTGGTCGGAACGCCACGCTCCGTTTTCGGTCATCGTTGTCGGAGCCGTGCGGCAGGCTGGGGGCGTGACCGGAAACCGGAGCCCGGCCGTGGCCGGAACCGGAGCAGGAAGAACCGGCTCTAGCCGGTCGTGGAACAAGCACGGACGACGCGGACGGCGCAGGTGACGCGGACGACGCACACGAAGCGCACGAAGCGGACGAGCAGAGAGCGAGCGGCATGAGACCGGGCAGTGGGCGTGGAAGAGGTAACCGCAGGTGATCCGTGTTGCGGTGGTGGACGACGAGCAGCTCGTCCGGTCCGGGCTGCGGATGATCCTGGGCACGGCCCCCGACATCGAGGTGGTCGCCGACTGCGGCGGCGGCGATGCCGTCGCGACCGTGCGCGCCTGCGCACCCGACGTCGTCCTGCTCGACATCCGGATGCCGGATGTCGACGGGCTGACCGTCCTGCGCGCGCTGCGCGACGCCCCGCACCCGCCCGCCGTCGCCATGCTCACGACCTTCGACGCCAATGAGTACCTGGCGGCGGCCCTGCGCAGCGGCGCGACCGGCTTCCTCCTCAAGGACACCGACCCCGAGCAGCTCGTCCAGGCGGTACGGACCCTCGCGGCGGGCGGCAGCGTCCTCGACCCCGGCGTGACCCGCGCGGTCATCGGCGGCTATCTCGCGTCCGAGGCGGAGACGACGGCCGCCGAGGCGGTGGCGGCGCTCACCCCGCGCGAGCGGGAGGTGCTCGCGCACCTGGGCGCGGGGCTGGCCAACCCGCAGATCGCCGAGCGCATGGGGCTCGCGCCCAGCACGGTCAAGGACCACGTCCGCGCCGTGCTCGGCAAGCTCGGCGGCCTGAACCGCGTCCAGGCCGCGATCGTCGCCGACCGGGCCGGGCTCGTCACCGCGCAGGGCAAGCACCGGCCGCAGGGCGAGGAGGCGGGCCGGGCCCAGAGCGCCGGGCCGCCGGGCGGGGCCGCATGACCGCCCCCGCCGGTCTCCGGCTCGGCACCCGGCTCCCCCCGCGGGTGCGCGTCGCCGTCCTGCTGGTGGTGCCCGTGCTGATCGCCGCGCTGGACGCGGTGCTGGTCAACGGGCCGGGGCTCGGCCTGGACCTCGGGGTGTCGCTCCTGGCCGCCGTCGCCCTGCTGTGGCGCAGGCGCTTCCCGCTCACCGTCTTCGCGGTGACGCTGCCCGGCATCTACATCGGCTACATCTGGTTCGCCCCGATGATCGCGCTGTACACCGTGGCGACGCTGCGCCCCGACCGGCGGCTGCTCGTCGGGGCGGCCGCGCTGCTGGCCGTCGCGCACTTCCTGCCGTATCCCCTCTCGCGGCTGTCCTTCGCGGACCGGCGCGAGACGGCACTGCAGATGGTCGACGCGTGCGTCACCGCCGCCACGCCCGTAGCGCTCGGCCTGCTCACCCGCACCCGGCGCGAGCTCGCCTCCCGGCTGGACGAGCTGACGCGCAGCCGGGCCCGCGAGGACCGGCTGCTCGCCGACCAGGTCCTCGCCACCGAGCGCGCCCGGCTCGCCCGCGAGATGCACGACGTCGTCGCCCACCAGGTCAGCCTGATCAGCCTGCAGGCCGGCGCCGTGCAGATCAGCACGGGGGACGCACAGGCGCGCGACGGCGCCCGCAAGATCCGCGAGCTGTCCGTGCGCACGCTGGAGGAGCTGAGGCACATGGTCGGCATCCTGCGCGCCGCCGGCGCCGACACCGAGGAGCTCACCCCGCAGCCCCGCCTCGCGGACCTGCCGCGGCTGATCGAGCTGAGCGCGCTCGACGTGACGTACGAGAACACGTGCGACGCGCAGGCCGCGCGCTCCGAGGCCGTCGAGCGGGCGGCGTTCCGTACGGTGCAGGAAGCGCTGACCAACGCCCGTAAGCACGCACCGGGCGCGCACGTACGGGTGCGGGTGGCGGAGGACGCCGCGGAGAGGCTGCTGGTGGAGATCCGCAACGGGCCGCCGGACGCGGCCGTACCGGCGCCCGGGCTGCCCGGCGGCGGGCACGGTCTGGTGGGGCTGCGCGAGCGGGCGCAGAGCCTGGGCGGAACGCTGGAGGCGCATGCGACGCGGGAGGGCGGCTTCGTCGTACGGGCCGGGTTTCCGCGCGAGGGGTAGGCGGGTTTCCGCGCGAGGGTAGGGGTGAGGCGGGAGGACTTCCTTGCGGGAGTCGCCCCCGAGGCCAGGCGGCCGGGGCCAGGCGGCCGGGGCCAGGCGGCCGGGGCCAGGCGGCCGGGGCTAGGCGGCCGGGGCTAGGCGGACTGCGCGGGGAGGGGCTCGCCGCTGGCGTCGCGGCCCTCGTGGGTGGCCGTGGCCAGATCCGGATAGATCTCGAAGAGGCGGCGCACCCCGAGTGCGCCGAGCACCCTGTTGACGTGGGAGCCGTCCGCCGCGCCGCCCTGCGGGGGCAGGATGAGTCTCAGCCGCCCCTGACAGGAGCGCATCAGACGGCGGGCGGCGATCAGCACGCCGACGCCGCTGGAGTCGCAGAAGCGCACCTCGGCCAGGTCCAGCACGAGGCTGCGCCGTCCGTCGGCGACCGCGTCGTGCACGCGTTGCCGGACCACCGGCGACGTCACCAGGTCCATCTCGCCGGAGACGCGGAGGACGGCCCAGTCCCCGCGCTCGGCGTCCTTCACCTTCAACGTCACGCGCTCGAAGCCCCTTCGCTCGGTCTCTCGCTCCCCGGAACGGACCTTTCCGCAGCCGTGGCTGCCCGGCGTCTCCCCCGTCTCTCCCACGTGAAACGCCGGTGGGACCGGATGTGCAGCACCGGCCCCCAACGAGCCTATGCCCAGCTCGAACCCTTAATCCCCAAAGTTCCGGTCACACCCGCATAACACATCGGCACATTCGCGCACGTACGATCCGTAACGATCGGCCAGATGTGCGGAAAGTGACCGGGTCAATACCATCCGGGGCCGCCAGGCGGGGCGATCTTCACGATGTTCCCCGCAAAGACGGCCTGACTGTCGGACCCGGCCACTACATTCGAGGAGTATGTGACCGTGGGCACAAGCGCTGCGCGTCGCGAGCACCGGTCATGAGTGCGACGCACACCTGCGCGAGGGACGACGGACGGAGGGGCAGACATTGCGACCGACGCACCACCCCGGTGGGACCGCAAGATGCAGCAGCGGCTCGCGCACGGTGAGGCGGCCGCCCTCGGCGAGCTCTACGACCGCTTCGCCTCCCTCGTGCACACCCTCGCCCACCGCGTCCTCGGGGACGAGGCCGGAGCGGACCGCGTCACGCGCGAGGTTTTCGGCCATGTCTGGGAGCACCCCGGCGAGTTCGACCCCCGGGAGGGCTCGCTGCGCTCCTGGATCGCCGGGCTCACCCACCGTCAGGCCGTGGAGCGGCTGCGGCAGTCGCAGAGCGACGGCGCGGCCACGCCCGACGAGATCGAGGAGAAGGTCCGCGCGGCCTCCGCCGCCGCCCGCGCCGACTACATCGTCACCTCCATGCCGGCCCCGCTGCGCGCCGCCCTCGACCTCGCCTACCTGCGCCGTCTCGACTACCGCCGGGCCGCCGCCCACCTCGGCGTCACGGAGGACGAGGCGCGCCGCCGGCTGCGCCTGGGCCTGCAGCTGCTCTCCACCGCGCACCCCGGACCGCGCGTCGTCACGCCGCCGGCGCACGGAGGGGCACTGTGAGCGAGGAATTCGGCCGGGGAGGGCCAGGCCGTCAAGACGGAAACGGCGCTTCCGGTCCGCCGCGGCCGCCGCGCATACCGCTGCCGCGGACGGCGGCGGAGGACGGGGCCCGGTGGCCGGAAGCCGCCCCCGCCTCCGCCTCCGCCTCCGTCCCCGAGACGACCCCGATCGCCCGCGAAACGGCCCCGATGTCGCACAAGGTGCTCAAATCCCTGCTCGGCGCCTGGGCCCTGGCCGCCTGCTCCCCCGAGGAGACCGCGGCCGTGGAAGCACACCTGACCGACTGCGCCACCTGCGCGGACGAGGCCGTACGACTGCGCGAGGCCGTCGCCCTGCTGCACCCGGAGGACAATCTGGACCTCGACCCGCGGCTGCGCTCCCGCGTGCTCGCCTCCTGCCTGGGCCGCCGCCCGGCCCGCGTCCCCGTGCCCTCCTGGGTCGCCCCCTACGACGCCGAGACCGCCCGGCTCGACGCCCTCCTCCGCGACTTCGGCGAGGCGGAGTGGCAGGCGCCGGTGCGGCTCCAGTGGTTCGACGGATCGCGGGCCGTGGAGCGCGATATGACGGTCGCCGCGGTCATCGCCCACCTCACGGCCGCCGACGGCGCCGTCGCCACGGCCCTGGGCCTCCCGGAGCCGGCGGGCGGGGAGGGCGAGGCCGCCGCGGGCGGGGAGGGCGCGGTGCGGACGGAGTGGCGGCGGCAGGGGCACGCGCTGATACGGAGCGCGTCGTTCGCCGACGGCGGCGCCGCGGAACTTCCCGTCCCGTCCGGGCGGTTCACCCTCCCGCTGCGCGATGCGTTCCTCGACCGGGCCTTCGGGTGCTGGATCCACGCGGAGGACATCGCCGACGCCGTCGACTACCCCTACCGCCCGCCCTCGCCCGGCCACCTCCACGACCTGGTCGACCTGACGGCCCGCATGCTCCCGGCGGCCATCGCAGGCCGCCGCCGCGCAGGCCTCGCCCCGCCGCCGCGCGCCCTGACCGCGGCGGGAGCCCCGGGCCGCACGCTGCACCTGGAGGTCGAAGGCAGCGGCGGCGGCCACTGGTACGTCCCGCTCGACTCCCCCGCGGCCACGGCCGCCCCGGAGGACGAGGTCGCCCACGTGGCCCTGGACGCCCTGGAGTTCTGCCGCCTGGCCGCGGGCCACGTCCACCCGGAAGAGGCCGCAGCGGGCCACACAGGGGATCGCGAGGCGATCCTGGACGCCCTGTACGCGACGGCTTCGCTGTCGCGGATGTAGAGCCTGCAGAACGGCTTGTGGCCCGCATCCTCGATGCGGGCCACAAGCCGTTCTGCAGGCTCTACGGGTTCTGCGCTGCTACGCGAAGACGACCGTGCGCCGCCCGTTCAGGAGCACCCGGTGCTCGCTGTGCCACTTCACCGCGCGCGCGAGCGCCTGGCACTCCACGTCGCGCCCGACGGCGACGAGCTGCTCCGGGGTGACCTCGTGGCCGACGCGCTCGACCTCCTGCTCGATGATCGGGCCTTCGTCGAGGTCCGCGGTCACGTAGTGCGCGGTGGCGCCGATCAGCTTCACGCCGCGGGCGTGCGCCTGGTGGTACGGCTTCGCGCCCTTGAAGCTCGGCAGGAAGGAGTGGTGGATGTTGATGATCTTCCCGGACAGCACCTTGCACAGATCGTCCGAGAGGACCTGCATATAGCGGGCGAGGACGACCAGCTCGACGTTCTCCGCCTGGACGAGCTCCAGGAGCTTCGCCTCCGCCTCCGGCTTGTTGTCCTTCGTGACCGGAATGTGGTGGAAGGGGACGCCGTAGGAGCCGACGAGCTCGGCGAAGTCTGTGTGGTTGGAGACCACGGCGGCGATCTCCACCGGCAGGGCGCCGATCCGGGAGCGGAAGAGGAGGTCGTTCAGGCAGTGGCCGAACTTGGACACCATCAGGACGATGCGCATCTTCTCGTCCGCCCGGTGGATCTGCCAGTCCATGTGGAACGAGTCACCGATGGCGGCGAAGCTGGCCCGCAGCTTCTCCAGGGTGACGGGCGCCTCCGCACCGAAGTGGACGCGCATGAAGAAGAGCCCGGTGTCGCGGTCGCCGAACTGCTGGCTGTCCTCGATGTTGCACCCGGTCATGAAGAGGTAGCTGGACACCGCGTGGACGATGCCCTGCTTGTCGGGGCAGGAGAGGGTGAGGACGTACTGCTCGGGCTGCGCAGGGGCCCCTTCGGCGGCAGGGGGCTGGGAGGCGTTCATAGCCCAATAGCCTCGCACACCCGCGGGGCCCCGCTCGACCGCCCGGCTCAGCGCACCTGCGTGAGCCGCTCCAGCACCTCCAGCGGGCGCGGCGGCACCTCCGGCTCGTCCCCGTCGTTCAGCGCCAGCCGTACGTGCGCCTCCCGCGCGGCCCGTACGGCCTCGGGCCAGCCGTGGTGCTCCAGATACGCCGAGACGGGCGCGTCGGGCCCGACCTGGTGCATGATCCGCAGGACCCGCAACACGGCCAGGTCGACGAGCGCGGCCTCGCCCGAGTCCCGGAAGATCGTCCCGATGTACTTCTCGGCCGACCAGTTGTCCAGCCAGGTGTCCTCGACCAGCCGGTAGACGGCGTCGGTCACGTCCCCGAATCCCGCGTCGCCGGCGAGCCAGCGCTCGCGCTGGAAGTCGGGGTCCGAGAGCATGTGCAGCGCCGAGCGCACATGCGCACGCCAGCGCCACCACGGCATGTCATTGAGCGGCATGCCGTCCATGGTGGTCGAGCGGCGGCCGCGGCGGGAAGACTTCTCCGAACCCTGCATAGCAATCGATCGTACGTTCCCACCCGAGCGACCCGCCCCGGCCCCCGGAATCGGCGCCGTGCGACCGTCCGCTACAGCTGCGCCCAGGAGTGCGGCGACAGCCCGTACTTCTTCGCGATCGGGTTCCACAGGTCCGCGGCCGACTTCTTGGCGGCGGTCGCGTCACCGCTCGCGCGGTCGCCCGCGGCGCTCTCGCCGGACGGGCGGGCGTGACCCTTGACGCACCCGTGCTTGCCGCCCACCTGGTCCGCCCACGTCGCGTAGTGGGTGTCCGCGGAGGCGGAGGACTGCCAGGCCTTGGTCAGCTGGGCCGAGAGCTCGGCGCTGTTGGGGAGCTTGTCGATCGCGGTCTTCTGGAGGCGGGTCACCAGGCTGTCGCGCTGCTTGGCGGCGTCACGCAGGTCGGAGGCGGACTTGCCCAGGTCCTTGCAGTTACGGGTGGAGTCGACGGCCTTGATCACGGCGTCGCGGCTGTTGTTGCTGTCCTTCAGCAGGGCGTCCAGGGCCTTGGCCTGGGCGACGGCCGGGTCCGCGGGGTCGGCCGACGGCTCCTTCTTCTTCCCGCCGTCCTCCTCGGGCGCGCTGCTGGGCGCGGCGGAGCTGACCGCGGTGTTCTGCGGGGTGTCGCTCTTCTTGTCGTCCCCGCCACTGAGCAGCGCACCGGCGGCGAGCCCGGCGGCGGCGCAGCCGGCGACGACGATGCCGACGATGGCCGCGGTGGGCAGCTTCCGCCGGGAGGGCGGGGAGGCGGGGGCGGGGTGCGGGGGAGCCGCGTGCGGCGCACGCGGCGGGGGTATGTGCCCCGGCCCGGACGCCACGGGCTCGCGGCCCGGCTGCCGGGCGGCGGCGTCGGCGGAGGCGCGGAACAGCCCGTCGAACTCGGAGGGCGGCGGCCGCTCCCCCTGCGGGGCCGGACCGCCGAGGGGCGGCGGAGCGCCTGCGACGGAGGCAGGGCCGGAGGAGACGTTCCCTCCGACCGGCGGCAGATACTGGGTCGCTGCGGCAGCCGCATCTGCGCCGGAGGGCGCAGCCCCGGGCACGGGCGGAAGGTACTGGGTGGCCGCAGCGGCGGAGTCCCCACCCGAGGACGCGCCACCGCCGACGGGCGGCAAATACTGAGTGGCGGCATCCCCGGCGGAGGACCCGGCCCCCGGCACAGGCGGCAGATACTGCGTAGCCGCCGCAGCCGCGTCCCCGCCCGAAGGAGCGGTACCCGGCACGGGCGGCAGATACTGCGTGGCCGCAGCAGCATCCCCACCCGAGGACGCGCCACCGCCGACCGGCAGGTACTGCGTGGCCGCCGAGGCCGTGTCGGAGACCGGCGGCAAGTACTGAGTCGCGGAATCCGCGGACGGCCCGCCGGGAGCACCCCCCTGCACACCACCCCGAGTGTCACCCTGCGCATACGGAGCCGGCGGCTGCGGTGCGCCCGGAAGCGGCCCGGAGGCGACCGGCGGCAAGTACTGGGTGGCTTCGGAGGCGGAGTCGGGGGCGGCCGGGGCGGGCCCGGTGCCCAGGACCGGCGGCAGGTACTGCGTGGCCTCGGAGTCACCGGGGCGCGCAGACGCGCCCGGCGGCGTGCCCGGCGGCATCTCGGGCGGCAGGGGGGCGCGCTGCGCGTCGGACCCCCACGGCTCGCCCCAGGGCCGGCCGGGGGACGGCTGAGGCGCGTTGCCCTGTCCGCTCTGCGTCACCGGGACTCCTCAAGCTGTACGGCAACTTATCGATAGCGCGGCCACGCTACCGGGTCACCGCACGGCGGGGCCATGCGGCCGGATCCGGCGGGAGGGCGGTGGGGGCGCAGAGGTGTTCCGGAATGCTGCCGGATATTTGTGGGCGGGCTTCCGGGTACGCCTGCGGCAGACGGTTCCGCCCGTAAATATCCGATTCCGGAACACCTCGGAGCCCCCACCACCCGGCACCCCCACCGCCCGGCACCCGACAACGCACGCCGGGCGAAAATCCGGGGCGCAGGGCCCCGCAGGGTGCCCCGCAGCGCCCCTACGCCGCCTGCACCTCCAGCCGAGCCCCGAATTCCCGAACCACCGGCTCCTCCCGGTACGGCGCGAGCCGCTGCTGGAAGTCGTCCAGGTACTCCGCGCCCCGGTTCGACCTCAGCGTGCCCAGCAGGTCCAGCGCCCGCACCCCGGTGGCACACGCCTCGTCGACGTCCCGCTGCTGGACCTGCGCCGTGGCCAGCAGCAGCATCCCGATGGCGCGCCTGCGCACCCGTCCCTCCGCGTGCCCGGCGATGGCGTCCTCCGCGTGCCGCCGGGCCTGTTCGGCCTGCCCGAGGTCACGGTGGCAGTGCGCCAGTTCGTCGGCCAGGTAGGCGTGGTCGAAGTGCCGGATCCAGGCGGGGTCGTCGCCGGAGTCCGGCGCCGGGTCCCCGGCCTGTTCGAGCTTGGCCAGGGCCTTGGCGGCGACGCCCTGGCACGACCGCGCGTCCCCGAGCAGGGCGTGCCCGCGCGCTTCGGCCGCGTAGAACATGGCCTCGGCCCGCGGTGTGACGTGCCCCCGCGCTCCTTCCTGTGCGGCTTTCGCCAACTGGGCGATTTCCCTTGGGTTCCCCAACGAAGCCGCCAGGTGACTCATGCTGGCGGCCAGCACATACCCCCCGTACCCACGGTCCCCCGCAGCCTGGGCGAGACGCAGTGCCTGGATGTAGTACCGCTGAGCGAGCCCGGGCTGGCCGGTGTCGACGGCCATGTAGCCGGCGAGCTCGGTCAACCGTGCGACGGCGGCGAACAGTTCGCGCCCCACGGATTCCCGGTAGGAACCGGCGAGCAGCCCGGAGACGACGCTGTTCAGATAGTGCACGACGACGGGCCGCACGTGCCCGCTGCCGTACCGGTGATCGAGCTCGACGAGCGCCTCGGTGGTCGCCCGCACCGCATCGACGTCGGACGGGCCCACCCGCGCCCCGGCGTTGCGCGCGACCTGCGGATCGGCTCCGGTGATGAGCCAGTCGCGGCTCGGCTCGACGAGCGCGGACGAGGCGACGGACGTCCCGCTGAGGAAGTCCCGCCGGCCGACGTCGCTCCGCCACAGCTCACACACCTGCTCGATCGCGCCGAGCACGGTGGGCGAGAACTGCAGGCCGACACCGGAGGCGAGGTTCTTGCCGTTCGCCATGCCGATCTCGTCGATGGTGACGGTGCGCCCGAGCTTGCGGCCCAGCGCCTCGGCGATGATGGCGGGGGCCCGCCCCCGCGGCTGCTGGCCACGCAGCCAGCGCGCTACGGAAGTCTTGTCGTAGCGCAGGTCGAGCCCGTGCTCGGCGCCGCACATATTGACGCGCCGGGCGAGGCCGGCGTTGGAACAGGCGGCTTCCTGAATGAGCGCCTGCAGCCGTTCGTTCGGCTGCCGCGCCACGAGTGGCCGTGCGGCCATGCTGTACCCCCTGAAACTGCTAAGCGTTCGCGGCGCCGTCCGCCGCGGAATGCGGAGAAGCTGAGACAGCTCACGACTGCGTCTTCCCCTGTGATCTTTGCCCCCTGAATGTCCGGAGAATGCGGACTTAACGGTAATGACAGCAAAGGCGGCATTGGCCAGACAATGACGGTCTCGCCCTGTCGCCGCAGAGGTGGCTACCCACCCTCGGGGGCCAACCCGCGTCTGCGCCCCCGTACATGCATCCGTGCGCCCCACGTGCATGTCCTGGCACCGCCCACAAGCGTGAGCCTGAGCCGTAACCCCTCGTGACGAGGGGAGTTGTGATGGGCGTGGAAGAGACCATCGCAGTAGGAGCCCCGCACATCCCCCAACAGCGCAGCGAGCAACTGCTGGACGCCGCTGTCAGGTATGCGGAGGAGCGGCACTGGGACGTATTCGGCGGCACGTGGCTGCAGGTGGAGGAGGGGCGGGAGCACTGCTCGTGCGGTGATCCCGGCTGCCCCGCCCCCGGCGCACACCCGGACCGCCCGGACTGGGCCACCCAGGCCACCGGCAGCGCGGTCGCCGTCCGCCGCATGTGGCAGAAGCAGCCCGCCGCTTCGGTCCTGCTGCCGACGGGCCGCACGTTCGACGCGCTGGACGTCCCGGAGACCGCGGGCTGCCTGGCGCTGGCCCGGATGGAGCGGATGGACATCCAGCTGGGGCCGGTCATGTGCACGCCGTTCCGCCGGATGCAGTTCTTCGTCCTGCCCGGCGGGGCGCTGAAGGTCGCCGACCTCGCCCGGAAGCTGGGCTGGCACCCCACGTCGCTGGATCTCATCGCGCGCGGCGAGGGCGACTACGTGGTCGCGCCGCCCACCCGCATGGGCACGCGCGGTTCGGTGCAGTGGGCGCGCCAGCCCACGGCCGCCAACCGCTGGCTGCCGGATGCGGAGGAGCTGGTGAGCGCCCTGGCGTACGCCTGCGGGCGGGATGCGGCGGACGCCCGCCGCAGGTGAGGAACGCGGCGGCGGGCGTGAACGCGGGCGGGGTCAGCCGAGGGCGGCGGCCTCGGCCACGTAACCGTCGGGCCGTACGAGGAGCGTCGTGGTGCGGGCGTCGGCACGGGTGACCGTGGTGACGCCCGCTTTCTCGTGGGGCGGTGCGCCCCCGCCGCGCGGCAGGACGCGGACGTACGTCCCGGCGCGCAGCGCCTCGTACAGGCGGGAGGGCTCGCCCGGGCGCTCCGCGAGCGGCAGGTCCGGGGCGCGGCGCCCGGTCAGCGGGTGGGCGCCGGGGGGCGCGGGGTAGTCGATGCCGATGCCGGAGATCATGAGCGCGCCGCGGTCGGTGGCGAAGGGTACGGCTGCCGCGGCCATGGCGACGGCGTCGCGCAGCCCGCGGGCGACGGGCGAGGCGAGCAGCACGGCGCGCACGAGGGCGCCGCTGATGCGCAGCACCTGCTGCCCTACGGGATGGCGTTCGTCGTGGTAGCTGTCGAGCAGGGTGTCGGGGGCCGTGCCATGGAGGACGGCGGCGAGCTTCCAGCCGAGGTTGGCGGCGTCCTGGAGCCCGGCGTTCATGCCGAGCCCGCCGGCGGGCGAGTGGACGTGGGCGGCGTCGCCGGCGAGGAAGACGCGTCCCTCGCGGTAGCGCGGCACCTGCCGCTCGTCGCTGTGGAAGCGCGAGGTCCAGCGCGCGTCGTACATGCCGAAGTCGGTGCCGAAGGCGGCGCGGGTGACGGCCTTGAGCTCGTCGAGGTCGACGGGGGCGCCGGCGGGCAGGTCGGAGCCCCGCTGCCAGGCGATGGCCCGGTAGTAGCCGTCGCCGAAGGGCACGAGGAAGGCGAAGCTGCCGTTGACGCTGTTGAAAGCCGGCAGCCCGTCGGGCTCGGCCTCCAGCCGTACGTCGGCGAGCATGACGGACCGCAGCACGGACTTCCCCGGGAAGGGCATCCCGAGCGCCCGGCGCACGGCGCTGCGGACGCCGTCGGCGCCGACGACGTAGGCGGCACGCAGCGTTTCGGCACCGCCGCCCTCGTCGGTGCGAAGGTCCACTCCGACCCCATCGGCGTCCTGCCGCAGACCGGTGACCTCGGCGCCGCGCCGCATCACGGCCCCGGCCTTGAGGGCGCGCTCCTCCAGCACCCGCTCCGTCTCGTACTGCGGCGTCATCAGTACGCCGGGGAAGCGGCTGGGCAGCCGGGAGAGGTCGATCTTCCCGCGCCCGAAGATCCGGAGGGTGTCGAGGAAGGGCCCGGTGGCCAGCAGCGGCTCGGCGATCCCGCGGGCGTCGAAGGCCTCCAGCGTGCGCGCGTGAACGGCGAAGGCCCGGGTGAGGTTCGACTCCCGCGCCCTCTTCTCCACGACCGTGACCCGCACACCGGCGGCGGCGAGGTCCCCGGCGAGCAGCAGCCCGGTGGGGCCGGCGCCGACGACGATGACGTCGGCGGGGGCGGGCACGGGGGCGGGCGTGGAAGGGGTCCGGGGGAAGAGCGGGGAGGACATGACGGCTCCTCGGGTGGCTCGTCAGGACAAGTGGCCTGTACGGCCATGTGACCTGTACGGACATATGGCCGTACAGCCAGTGCACACCCGCACCCGGAATATGTCAACGCTTGTTGAATTAATGTGCAGGCCCCGACCCCACCCCCGCCCCGCCTAAGCCCGCAGCGCCGCCTCCAGGAACGGCTCCACCGCCTGCCTCCAGCCCTCCGGCTGGTCGTAGTGGACGAGGTGGCCGGCGTCCTGGACCTCGGCGTAGGTGCCGCGGGGCAGGACGCGGACCATCTCCTGGGCCTCGGCGCGGCCCAGCTCGCCGTCCGGGCCGCGGACGACGAGGGCGGGGCATTGAACGAGGGCGAGCTCTTCCCAGTGGGCGTCGTGGGCGTAGGTCTCGCGGGCCTGGAGCATCTGGCGGCGGGAGAAGGCCGGGCGCCAGCCGTCGGCGCGCTCGGCCATGATCTCGGCGTAGTAGTCCCCGCGGGCCGGGCGGGGGCGCTCCAGGGTGGGGTCGCCCTCGGCGAACCACTTGCGGACGTCCGCGAGCGTGGCGAAGGGGACCGGCCAGGAGCGGAACCACTCGCCCCACTCCCGCTGCGTGGCCGCCCCGAGGGCGGAGGCCCGCATGTCGCAGATGACCAGGGCCCGGACGAGGTCGGGGCGGCGGGCGGCGAGCTGCCAGGCGGTGAGGGCACCCATGGCGTGGCCGATCAGGACGGCGGGAGCGAGATCCAGGGCCTCGATGGCGGCCTGGGCGTCGGCGATATAGGCATCGCGGGTGTACGGGCCGTCGGCGGGGCGCTCGCTGCGGCCGTGACCCCGCTGGTCGAGGGCGACCACGCGGTGGCGGCCGGACAGCCAGCGGGCCGTCTCCGCCCAGTGCGCGGCGCGGCCCATCAGGCCGTGGAGCAGCAGCACGGCGCCGGGGCCGGGACCGCCCGCCCCCTCCCGGCAGGGGCGCTTGGGCGGATCGGCGAACTCCCAGGCCGCGAGCCGCACTCCGCCGCTCCCACTCACGTCGATACGCCGAACCATGAGACCTGGCACCCCCTACTCTCCCCCGAGCAGCTCCACGATATAGAACTTACATTCGAATGCATGCTCATCGCGCGCAACACCCCTCGTTCGAGTGACCTCAGGGAAGGGTTGACCGGCGGCACCCAGGGGATTAATCGACCTGGGCGCGGACCGCTCGGGGAAGAAGGTCCGCGGGGCGGACCCTGGGAGCTCGGGGCTCCGGGTCGCCACGGGGGTATATGGGGAGGCAGGGCCCCGGCTGCCCGAAAGGGCGCCGGGGCCCTTGTCACGCCCCACCGGCCTCATCGCGGCCCCCTCCCCGAGACAGCGGCGTGCCGCGCATATGCGCGCCAGCGCCAGCGTGGCACGGCCGGGCCGCCCGCGGGTCGGTTACGCGGACTCCAGCCAGATTCAAGGGAGTTGACCCAGCAAAAGGGGGAAGCGGCACGGAGAACCGGCACAAGAACCGGCACAAGAACCGGCATGGGGACCCGGCGCAGCACGACGCCCCGCTGCCGGCCGCGGAGGCGGCCGCGCGCAGCGGGGCGCAGGCGAAACGGTGCGAAACGGGGATCCGGGCGGAAGGCCTCAGCGCTTGGCGACGAAGACGTGCGCCGCGATGTCCGGCTCCAGCTCGGTGGCCTCGCCGCTGCTGCCGACGATCACACCGCCCGCCGAATCCGTCACGCTCACCACCGCGCCGGGCTGGACGCCCGCGCGCCGCAGCGAATACATCAGCTGGGCATCCGTCTGGATCGGCTCGCCGATGCGGCGTACGACGACCGTCTTGCCGTCGGACCCGGCGTCCAGATCCATCAGGCTGACCATGTCCTCATTGAGCAGCGGGTCCGGCTCGGCCTTCTCGCCCAGCTCCTCCAGGCCCGGGATGGGATTGCCGTACGGCGACTCGGTGGGGTGGCGCAGCAGCTCCAGCACGCGGCGCTCCACCGCCTCGCTCATGACGTGCTCCCAGCGGCAGGCCTCGGCGTGCACCTGCTCCCACTCCAGGCCGATCACGTCGACCAGCAGGCACTCGGCGAGGCGGTGCTTGCGCATCACGCGCGTGGCCAGCCGGCGGCCCTCCTCGGTGAGCTCCAGGTGCCGGTCACCGGCGACGGACACCAGGCCGTCGCGCTCCATGCGGGCCACGGTCTGGCTGACCGTCGGCCCGCTCTGGTCGAGCCGTTCGGCGATGCGGGCACGCATGGGGACCACACCCTCCTCCTCCAGCTCGAGAATGGTGCGGAGATACATCTCCGTGGTGTCGATCAGTCCGGACATGCGTGCCCCTCGATAAGTCGTGCGCTGGCCCCTGGACCCAATTCTGACGCATACCACCGACAACGGTGCCGCGCGCGGCCCCTGCCTGCCCGCCGTATTGACAGGGCCCTGGTCCAGACCGCAACGTGATCCGCGCCACGAGCGTACGCCAGACCGTACGCGCCACCGGATCTCGATCTAAGGAGCCCCGCAGCGATGAGCGAGAACAAGCTGGCCGGGCAGTTCTTCGACGCCGCGATCGGGCTGCTGCAGCGGGTGCGCGACGAGGAGGCCGAGCACATCGCGGCCGCCGGGTCCCTGCTCGCCGACACCGTGGCGGACGGCGGACGGCTCTTCGTCTTCGGCGCGGGCCACTCCTCGCTCCCCGCCCAGGACGTCGTCTACCGCGCGGGCGGCCTGGCGCTGATCAACCTCCTCGCCGTCCCCGGCGTCGTCGGCCTCGACGTCGTTCCGGCCACGCTCGGCAGCGCCCTGGAGCGGGTCAACGGCCTGGCGGGCGCGGTCCTGGACACGAGCCCCGTGCAGTCCGGCGACGTCCTGATCGTCATCTCCCTCTCCGGGCGCAACCCGCTGCCCGTGGAGATGGCGATGAACGCCCGCGCGCTGGGCGTGCGCGTCATCGGCGTCACCTCGCTCGCCTACGCCGAGCACACCCGGTCCCGCCACTCCTCCGGCACGTTCCTGAAGGACCACTGCGACCTCGTCATCGACAGCAAGATCGCCACCGGGGACGCGGAGCTCACGGCGGACGGCATCGCCGCCCCCTTCGCCCCGGCGTCGACAGTCGTCACCAGCGCGTTGATGCAGGCGGTCGTCGCGGCCGCCGCGGGCGAGCTGGCCGCCCGGGGCATCGACCCGCCGATGCTGCGGTCGGGCAACGTGGACGGCGGGCACGAGTGGAACGGGCGGGTGCTGAGCGAGTACGGGGACCGGATCTTCTTCCGGCACCGGTAGCCCTCCGCGGACCGCCTTCCGGCGGCGGCGCGCGACCACGTCACCTGCGGGCCGTCCGTGGCCGGTCCGCGCAGTTCCCCGCGCCCCTATCGGGGCACCCCCACTAGGGCGTCGGCCCCGCGAGGTCGATCGACGCCGCCACCCGGCACGCGATGTCCTCCGCGTACGTCGCATCCGAGCGGTCGAAGGGGCGGCGCGAGGGGCCGCGCAGGAACGTCACCACGCCGAGCGTCCGCCCCCGGCTGCGCAGGGCCGTGGCGAGGGCGTGCGCGGTGCCCTCGGGCCACTTGCGTGCGGTGGCCCAGGTCTCGGTGCAGTCCGAGGCCGCGCGGACCGAGCCGCAGCGCTCGACGGCCTGCAGGGCGGGGTGACCGTCCGGATAGGGCACCGGCAGGCCGCCGCGGCCCATGGCCGGGCAGGGCCCCGGGGTGCCGGCCGGCGTGGCGGTGGCTCTGACGAGCCGGAGCGGGGGCTCGGGGGCCTGGCACGGCTCGGGGAGCAGGTCGATCAGGGCGTGGTCGGCGAAGCCCGCGAGGGCGAAGTCCATGTAGAGGGCGGCCGCTTCCATGGGGTCCTCGCACTCGGCGACGGCCCGTCCGGCCCGGTGCAGCTGGCTGGCGCGGAAGCGCAGCCGGGCGCTGTCCTGTTCGGTGAGCCGGGCGGCCGTGACGTCGAGGAACAGCCAGGCGACCCCCAGCGGCACCGGCTCCTCGGCGAGCGGCGAGGCCAGCCGCAGGAAGCCGCTGCGCCAGCAGCGGCGCTCGGGCGGGGCGCCGCCCTGGTCGCGCAGGGTCACCCACAGGTCGGTGGGGGCGGGCGGGGCGCCCGCCGCGAGGACGTGCTGGAGGGCTCCTTCGACCTCCTCCACGCCCTGGTCGAGCAGTTCGCCGAGCGGCCGGCCGAGGAGCGCGGTGCGGCCGGTGCGCAGGGCGCGCGCGGCGTGGGCGTTGGCGAGGGCCGGGCGCAGGTCGGCGTCGACGAGCACGACGCCCCAGGACGCGTCCCCGAAGAGGGCCTCGCTGAGCGCGATGGAGCGCTCCAGGTCGATCTGGGTGTGCACTTCGCTGAACGCGCAGTAGACCCCGGCGGGCCGGTCGCCCGTCCCCGGCAGGGCCGACAGCTGGGTGCGCACCAGCACCCGCCCGCCGTCCTTGGTGAGCAGCGCGAACTCGTGCACGTGACGGCCGGGCGCCGCCATGGCGGCGTCCAGCCGGGCCGCGACCTCCGCGGCGTCGGCGGGCCGCACCGCCCAGCCGGCCAGGCCCTGCCGCCCGACGGCCTCGGCCGCACTCCAGCCCAGTATCCGTTCGGCCTCGCGGTTCCAGTGGGTGACCGTGCCGTCGGCGTCGAAGGCGCACAACGCGGTGTCCATGCCGTCGAGGAGCGCCGCGAGGAGGCCGGAGTCGTCGCTGTCGGAGGCTTCCCCGGAAGCGGGTGCGGCGGCCGGGCGGGCCGGGCCTGACGTGTGTGGTGCGGTCACGAGGTACCCCCAGCTGGACGCGTCTGCATGTCCTGCACGACGGGTCATTCAACTCGACCGTGATGGGCACCACACCGTCTTCGGGGAAATCGTTGCCCACCGGAAATTCGGTTGTCGCTCACTCACGCGCTTCCTAGGGTGGTGCGCACACGAGAAGGGAGGTGGTTCGGGACATGGTTTCATTCCGGACGCGTGAGGTGACTGCGGGCTAGCGCCCGCCGTCGCGCCAAGCGCAACGCCGGGGCCTCCCAGCTGCAGCTGAGGGGATGCGCCGGCCAATCCCAAGCAGTCACCCGATCCGTGGGCCGCCGAGTCGTCCGCTCGGCACCGCCGCTCCGCAAGGCGCGGCGGTAACCGGCCCACGGATCGTCTGCTTTTACCGCCCTGGTCGCCTTATCGCCTTACGGGTCCTGACGGTTCCTACGGGCTGAGCCGCTCCACCCGCCAGGCCTGCCCTTCCCGCACGTACCGCAGCCGGTCGTGCAGCCGGTTCTCCCGCCCCTGCCAGAACTCCACGCTCTCCGCGATCACGCGAAAGCCGCCCCAGCCCGTCGGCACGGGCACCGGCTCCCCTTCGGGATAGCGGGCCAGCAGCCGCTCGTAGGCGGAGTCGATCTCCTCACGCGAGGCGACGACAGCCGACTGCGCACTCGCCCAGGCCCCCAGCTGCGAGCCGCGCGGCCGCGAGTGGAAGTAGACGGCCGTCTCCGAGGGGTCCACGCGCTCGGCCCGGCCGCCGACGATGACCTGACGGCCGATCGGGTGCCAGGGGAAGAGCAGCGAGACGTACGGATTGCCCGCCAGGTCGGCCGCCTTGCGCGAGCCGTAGTTGGTGTAGAAGACGAAGCCGCGCTCGTCGTAGCCCTTGAGCAGGACCGTCCGCGAGCCGGGCCGGCCCTCGGCGTCGACCGTGGAGACCACCATGGCGTTGGGCTCCCGCAGCCCGGCCGCGAACACCTGCGCGAACCAGATCGCGAACTGCTCGTACGGATCGGGGGCGAGGTCCGATTCCAGGAGGCCCTCGGAGCGGTACTGCTCACGCATGGCGGCGGCGTCCAGCGCGCCGCCGTGGAACTCGGGAGCGGGGAACTCGTCGGCGTGGGTCACGCGGCCCATCTTGTCAGCAAAAGGCCCGCGAAAGGCCCCGGGGCGGCAAGTGAGCCTGCCCTCAACCGGCCCTCCGTAACCCTCTCGTGGGCAAAATCCCCACTGTGCCGGACATCACCTTTCGCCGCATGTGGCGAACCCCCCAAAATCGCAGGGCGGGAAGCTGTGGTACCCGCACATCACCGGCTATCGTTTCCGGCCGGAATCCGGAACGAGCCCGCCCGTCAGGGGGCCGGGCGCGGAACCGGGTGAAGACCCGCCGCACGGGGCATGACCCGGTTGACCGGTGACGGACCACGAGTCGCACCGAGCAGCCGCGCCCGACCGGGCCCGGCACCCCGGCTGTCGCACACTTCATGAGGAGCCGCCTGATGTCCGACTTCGTACCCGGACTCGAAGGAGTCGTCGCGTTCGAGACGGAGATCGCCGAACCCGACAAGGAAGGCGGCTCCCTCCGCTACCGAGGCGTCGACATCGAGGACCTGGTCGGCCAGGTCTCCTTCGGCAACGTCTGGGGCCTGCTGGTCGACGGCTCGTTCAACCCCGGCCTGCCGCCCGCCGAGCCGTTCCCGATCCCCGTCCACTCGGGGGACATCCGCGTCGACGTCCAGTCCGCCCTCGCGATGCTCGCCCCCGTGTGGGGCCTGAAGCCCCTCCTCGACATCGACGAGGCCACCGCCCGCGACAATCTGGCCCGCGCCGCCGTCATGGCCCTGTCCTACGTCGCCCAGTCGGCGCGCGGCCAGGGCCTGCCGATGGTCCCGCAGCGCGAGATCGACAAGGCGGAGACCGTGGTCGAGCGCTTCATGAAGCGCTGGCGCGGCGAGCCGGACCCCAAGCACGTCAAGGCCGTCGACGCCTACTGGACGTCCGCCGCCGAGCACGGCATGAACGCCTCCACCTTCACCGCCCGCGTCATCGCCTCGACGGGCGCCGACGTGGCCGCGGCGCTCTCGGGCGCGGTCGGCGCCATGTCCGGCCCGCTGCACGGCGGTGCGCCCTCGCGCGTCCTCGGCATGATCGAGGAGATCGAACGCACGGGCGACGCCACGGCCTACGTCAAGCAGGCCCTGGACCGCGGCGAGCGCCTCATGGGCTTCGGCCACCGCGTCTACCGCGCGGAGGACCCCCGTGCCCGCGTCCTGCGCCGCACGGCCCGCGAGCTGGCCGCACCGCGCTACGAGGTCGCCGAGGCCCTGGAGAAGGCGGCCCTGGAAGAGCTGCACAACCGCCGCCCCGACCGCGTGCTCGCCACGAACGTCGAGTTCTGGGCGGCCATCGTCCTGGACTTCGCAGAGGTCCCGGCGCACATGTTCACCTCGATGTTCACCTGCGCCCGGACGGCAGGCTGGAGCGCCCACATCCTGGAGCAGAAGCGCACGGGCCGCCTGGTCCGCCCCTCCGCCCGCTACATCGGCCCGGGCCCGCGCGACCCGCGCGAGATCGACGGCTTCGCGGACATCACGGGGAACGCGGCGCTCGCGGGCTGACGCCTGCCGCACGGCGTGGTGAGGGCGCGGCGCGTCCTCACCTCCCCCTCCCCGGGTCCGCGGGGCCTCACAGCAGGTCGCTGAGGACGCCCGTCCAGTGCCGGACCACGCGGTCGCGCCTGGCGCTGTCGTCGGTGAGCAGGGTCGCGAGACCCATCCCCCGGCACATGTCGAGGAAGCCCTGGACCGTTTCCCGCACGCCCGCGCGGGCTTCGTCGGCGCCGAGGAGCTCCAGGGCCATCCGGTGCACCTCCCGGCCGACCCGCGCCTCCAGTTCGGTGACACGGGTACGCAGCGCGGCGTCGTTCGCGGCGGCGACCCACAGCTGCAGGGCGGCGCGGAACAGCGGGCCCGTGCAGAGGTCCACGAGCTGGGTGACGGCCAGATACGTACGGGCAGGGCCGACGATCAGCTGCACCTGGGGCAGCAGACCGCGCACGGCGGCCGACCGCTGCTCGGCCACGTACTCCACCGCGGCCGTGAACAGGTCTTCCCGGGTGCGGAAGTGGTGCTGGGCGGCCCCCCGCGAGACGCCCGCGCGCTCGGCGACGACGGAGACGGTCGAACCGGCCCAGCCGTGCTCGGCGAGGCAGGCGATGGCCGCCTCCAGCAGCCGCTGCCGGGTGGCGCGGCTGCGGTCCTGCTTGGGAAGGCTCAGCGCACCCATTCCGGCTCCCGGCGCTCCAGGAAGGCGGTCATGCCTTCGCGGGCCTCGGCGGAGGCGAACAGGCGCGCGGACAACGCGACCAATCCGTCGGCATCGCGCTCGAAGGCCCGCCGCACATCCGCCGTGACCAGGGCCTTGGACTCGGCAAGCCCTTGCGGCGACCCGCGCCGCAGCCCGTCCAGAATCGGCCCCAGATCTTCCTCCCCCGCCGTGACCAGCCCGATCCGTACGGCCTCCGCCGCCCCGAACCGCTCACCGGTCAGGTAATAACGAGCCGCCGCCCGCGCATCGAGACGCGGGAGCAGCGGCAGGGATATCACAGCGGGCGCAAGCCCCAGCCGTGCCTCGGTGAAGGCGAAGGAGGAGGCCTCCCCCGCCACGGAGATATCGCAGGCCCCCAGCAGCCCCAGCCCTCCGGCGCGCACATGCCCGTCCACCCGCGCCACCACGGGTTTGGGAAGCTCCACGACCGTACGCATCAGCCGTACGAGCTGCGAGGGATCCACACCCCCTTCCTTCAAGTCCGCACCGGAACAGAAGGTGTTGCCGGCATGGGTGAGCAGCACGGCACGCGTCCCCGCATCCTCCGCCGCCCCCGCCAGCCCCTCCAGCAGTTCGGCGATCAGGCGGGCCGACAGGGCGTTGCGGTTGTGCGGCGAATCCAGGGTGAGGGTGGTGATGCCGTGCTCGGAGGAGCGGCGGACCAGCGTCACGGGAGCCACCTTTCTCAGTACGACTTGGGAAGGCCGAGCGTATGGTGCGACACGTAATTGAGGATCATCTCCCGGCTGACCGGGGCGATCCGCGCCACCCTCGACGCCGTGAGCAGCTGGGCGAGCCCGTACTCGCTGGCGAGCCCGTTGCCGCCGAGGGTGTGGACGGCCTGGTCGACGGCGCGGACGGCGGCTTCGGCGGCGGCGTACTTGGCCATGTTGGCCGCCTCGCCGGCGCCCATGTCATCACCCGCATCGTAAAGATGGGCTGCCTTGAGCATCATCAGCCGCGCGAGCTCCACCTCGATGTGCGACTGGGCAAGCGGATGCGCAATGGCCTGGTGCGCGCCGATGGGCCCGCGCCAGACCGTCCGCGTACGGGCGTAGTCGACGGCCCGGCCCAGGGCGTAGCGGCCCATGCCGATGGCGAAGGCGGCGGTCATGATGCGTTCGGGGTTGAGGCCGGCGAAGAGCTGCAGCAGGCCGGCGTTCTCGTCGCCGACGAGGGCGTCGCCGGGCAGCCGCACGTCATCGAGGGTGAGCTCGAACTGCTTCTCCGGAGAAGAGAGTTCCATCGGAATAGGACGCTTGAGGAAGCCTGGAGCGTCCCTTTCCACAATGAACAGGCAAGGCTTGAGCTCCCCCGTGCGCGCGTCCTCCGTGCGGCCCACGATCAGCGTCGCATCGGCCACGTCCACGCCGGAGATGAAGACTTTGCGCCCGTTCAGGATCCACCCGCCATCAGCCCGCCGGGCGGTCGTCGTAATGCGGTGCGAATTCGATCCGGCCTCGGGCTCGGTGATGCCGAAGGCCATCTTCGTCGTCCCGGCGGCGATCCCGGGCAGCCAGCGCCGCTTCTGCTCCTCCGTGCCGAAGCGGGCGATCACCGTGCCGCAGATGGCGGGCGAGACGACCATCAGCAGCAGCGGGCAGCCCGCGGCGCCGAGCTCCTCCAGGACGACGGCGAGCTCGACCATGCCGCGGCCGCCGCCCCCGTACGCCTCCGGAAGGTTCACCCCCAGATATCCGAGCTTGCCGGCCTCCGCCCACAGCTCGTCGGTGTGCCTGCCGTCGCGGACGGCCGCGGTGACGTACTCCCGCCCGTACCGCTTCCCGAGAGCGGCGACGGCGGCGCGCAGATCCTGGTGTTCCCGGGTCTCGACGAGACTCATGACATCGGCTCCTTCGGATCCTCGGTGACGACGGCGAGCAGGGCGCCGACCTCGACCTGAAGGCCGGGGGCGGCGTGCAGGGCGGTGAGCGTGCCGGCGGACGGGGCGACGATGCGGTGCTCCATCTTCATGGCCTCCAGCCAGAGCAGCGGCTGGCCCGCACGTACGGGCTCCCCCACGGCGACGTCCGCGAGGCGCACGACGGTGCCGGGCATGGGAGCGAGCAGGGAGCCGGGCTCCGTGGACGCCGTGGCGTCGGGGAAACGGGGCAGGGCGGTGAAGGCGTACGCGCCCCGGGGCGAGTCCACGTGGACGCGGTCGCCGTACACGGCCACGTCGTACGCCGTGCGGAGGCCGTGCGCCTCCAGGACCACGTGATCGCGCTCCGCCGCGACGAGCCGGACACCGGCCGTTCCTTCGACCTCCAGCCCACGCCGGGTGAAGCGGTAGCGCACGGTGTGCTCGGTGCCGTCCGGCTCGGAGCGGTAGCGCTTCTCCTGCGGCCGAGAGGGGAGATTGCGCCAGCCGCCGAAGCGGGAACGGCCTTGTGCGTCGGCGACGGCTGCGGCCAGCGCCGCGGTTGCGGCGCGATTACCGCGGGGCGAGGTCAGCTCGGCCAAGTGCCGGTCGTAGAAGGCCGTGTTCACACGGCCCGCGGTGAACTCCCCGTGCCGCAGGGACTGTACGAGCAGGTCGCGGTTGGTGACCGGACCGTGGATGCGGGCGCGCTCCAGCGCGTGGGCCAGTAGGCGGATGGCCTCCGGCCGTGTGGGGGCCCAGGCGATCACCTTCGCCAGCAGCGGGTCGTAGTACGGGGTGACCGTGTCGCCCGTCGCGACGCCCGCGTCGACGCGCAGGTATCCCGCGCCTTCGGCGCGGTTCTCCGCCCGCCCACCCACCCGTTGAGGTAGGGCGTGTTGACGTGGGTGGGGGGTGTCGGGACGAGAGACTTCGGCATGAAGGCCGTGGGGATGAGAGGCGTCCGGGCCAGGGAAGTCGGGACGAGGGGCGCCGGAAGGTGAGGCATCCGAGCCGAGGGCGCCGCGACGAGGAGTGAGCGGACCGAGGGCGCCGGTGAGCGGGCCGGGAGCGCCGGGAATGGGCGGGTTGGGGATGGCCGCTGGTGACGGGCGGCGGGAGGTGGCGGGGGCGCAGGGGTGGGGGTCCGGGGCGCTGACGTGTATTTGTGGGCCAATCGCCGGTGCCCGTGACGTCCGGGGCGCCGGCCCGTAAATATACGGCCCCGGACCCCCACCCCGGAGCCCCCGACGCCGGACCCGAGACGCACCCGCCCCCACCGACAACTCCCGCACCACCCCCGTCTGCGGCCGCCACCCCGCCGCCGGGTCCTCCGCGTACAACCGCGCCTCCACCGCATGGCCGGACGGCACCGGCGGTTCCGGGCCCAAAAGCGAACCCTCCGCCACCCGGATCTGCAGCGCCACCAGATCCAGCCCGTACACCGCCTCCGTCACCGGATGCTCCACCTGCAGGCGCGTGTTCATCTCCAGGAAGTACGCCCGCCCCTCCGTCACCAGGAACTCCACCGTCCCGGCCCCCACGTACCCGATGGCCCGCGCCGCAGCCACCGCCGCCTCGCCGAGCTCGACCCGCAGCTCCTCCGAGAGCCCCGGCGCCGGCGCCTCCTCGATCACCTTCTGGTGCCGCCGCTGCAGCGAGCAGTCACGCGTCCCCAGCGCCCACACACTCCCGTGCGCATCTGCCAGGACCTGCACTTCCACATGCCGCCCGCCCTCCACGTACGGCTCGACGAACACCTCGTCGTCACCAAAAGCGGCCATGGCCTCAGCCCGGGCGGAGGCCAGCTCGTCTTCCAGCACAGCGAGATCGCGGACGACCCGCATCCCCCGCCCACCCCCACCCGCCGCAGCCTTGACGATCAACGGCGGCTCCCCGGCAGACGCCGCCAGCACCGGCACCCCCGCCTCCGCCATGATCCGCTTGGCGCGCGTCTTCGAGGCCATCGCCTCGATGACGGAGGGCGGCGGCCCGATCCACACCAGCCCCGCCGCCTCCACCCCCCGCGCGAACGCCGCGTTCTCGGAGAGGAACCCGTACCCCGGATGCACCGCATCCGCCCCCGCAGCAAGCGCGGCCTCCACCACCGCATCCCCCCGCAGATACGTATCCGCAGCCGCAACCCCGGGCAGCCGCAACCCCACATCGGCCTCCCGCACATGCAACGCACCGGCATCCGCATCGGAGTACACCGCAACAGACGCGATGCCCAGCTCCCGGCACGTACGGAACACCCGGCAAGCAATCTCGCCCCGGTTGGCGACCAGCAGTGACTCGATCATCAGCCCTCACCTCACATCCGGTCACACCCGGTCACATCCGGAAGACCCCGAACCCACCCCGCACGCCCTCCACCGGCGCCGAGTGAATCGCGGACAGGCACATCCCCAGCACGGTCCGCGTGTCCCGCGGGTCGATGACACCGTCGTCGTAGAGCCGCCCGGACAGGAACACGGGCAGCGACTCCGCCTCGATCTGCTGCTCGACCATGGCCCGCAGCGCGGCGTCGGCGTCCTCGTCGTACGCCTGCCCCTTGGCCTCCGCCGAAGCGCGGGCGACGATCGACAGCACCCCCGCGAGCTGCTGCGGCCCCATGACGGCGGCCTTCGCACTGGGCCATGCGAACAGGAACCGAGGATCGAACGCCCGCCCGCACATGCCGTAGTGCCCGGCCCCGTACGAAGCCCCGATCAGCACCGACAGATGAGGCACCCGCGAATTCGACACCGCGTTGATCATCATCGCGCCGTGCTTGATGATGCCGCCCTGCTCGTAGTCGCGCCCGACCATGTACCCGGTCGTGTTGTGCAGAAAAATCAACGGAACATCCCGCTGATTGGCCAACTGGATGAACTGCGCGGCCTTCTGCGACTCCTCGCTGAAGAGAACGCCCTGCGCATTGGCGAGGATCCCCACGGGATACCCGTGCAGCCGGGCCCACCCGGTGACCAGACTGCTCCCGTACCGCGCCTTGAACTCATCGAACTCGGACCCGTCCACGACACGGGCGATAACTTCACGAGGATCGAACGGCACCTTGAGATCGCCCGGCACAATACCCAGCAACTCGTCCTCGTCATACAGAGGCGGCTCAACGACCCCCGGATCGGCATGCGCCTTACGCCAGTTCAGCCGCGCAACCACACGCCGCGCCGAACGCAACGCATCGAGCTCATCAACAGCGAAGTAGTCGGCGAGACCGGACACACCCGCATGCATCGCGGCCCCGCCCAGCGACTCGTCATCGCTCTCCTCCCCCGTGGCCATCCGCACCAGCGGCGGACCGCCCAGAAAGACCTTCGACCGCCCCTCAACCATGATCACGTGATCCGACATCCCGGGGACGTACGCACCCCCGGCCGTCGAATTGCCGAACACCACCGCCACCGTAGGAATCCCGGCAGCGGACAGCCGCGTCAGATCCCGGAACAGCCCGCCCCCCGGGATGAAGATCTCCTTCTGGCTGGGCAGGTCGGCACCCCCGGACTCGACCAGCGAGACGACCGGCAACCGATTGGCGAACGCGATCTCATTGGCCCGCAGGGCCTTCTTCAGGGTCCACGGGTTACTGGCCCCGCCCCGCACGGTCGGATCGTTGGCGGTGATGACGCACTCGACGCCCTCGACAACACCGACACCGGTCACCATCGACGCGCCCACCGTGTAGTCGCTCCCCCACCCGGCCAGCGGCGACAGCTCCAGGAACGGGGTGTCCGGGTCTACCAGCAGCTCCACCCGTTCGCGCGCGAGGAGCTTGCCCCGCGCCCGGTGCCGGGCGACGTACTTCTCCCCGCCCCCGGCGAGCGCCCGCGCGTGCTCCGCCGCGATCGCGTCGAGCCGTTCCAGCATGGCCGCCCGGTGCGCGGCGTACTCCTCGCCGGACGGGTCGATCCCGGACCTCAGCACCGTCACCGTCACAACAGCACCTCCGGTATGTCCATGTGGCGGGCGCGCAGCCACTCGCCCAGGGCCTTGGCTTGCGGGTCGAAGCGAGCCTGGGAGGCGACGCCTGCGCCGAGCAGCCCGTCGACGGTGAAGTTGAGGGCGCGCAGGCCGGGGTACACGTGCCGGGTGACGCGGAGCCGGGCGGTCTCGGGCAGGAGCCGCCGGAACCGCGAGCCGGTGAGCTCATGGGCGAGCCAGCGCCACGCAGCGTCGGTCCGTACCCAGACACCCACGTTCGCCGAGCCGCCCTTGTCGCCGCTGCGCGCCCCGGCGACGAGCCCGAGCGGGGCGCGCCGGACGGGGCCGGGCGGCAGGGGCTCGGGCAGCAGAGGAGGCTCAGGCGGTGGCTCCGCCTCCGCAGAAGCCGGTAGGCAGCCGACCGCCGCCGGAACCCGCAGCCGCGTCCCGTCCGGCAGCACCGCGGTATGCCGGACGGCGTACGCGTCCACCGACGCGGCCTCGAACACGCCGTACGGGGATCCCTGGCCCGGCGGGGCGGTGAGGTGGAAGCCGGGGTAGCTGGCCAGGGCCAGCTCGACGGCCGCACCGCTGACGGCCCGGCCGACCGCCTCGGGGTCGGGGTCGCGCACGACGAGCCGCAGCAAGGCGCTCGCCTCCTCCTGCACCTCCGCGTCGGCGTGGTCCGTACGCGCAAGCGTCCACTGGACCTCGGCGGGCGCGCGCCGGCCCAGGGCGTCTTCCATCTGCGCCCGTACGAGGGCGGCCTTGGCCTCCACGTCGAGGCCCGTCAGCACGAACACGACTTCGTTGCGCCACCCGCCCACGCGCGTGAGCCCGACTTTGAGCGTGGCCGGCGGGGCCTCGCCGCGTACGCCGCTGATGCGTACGCGGTCCGGGCCGTCCTGCGCGAGCCGGACGGTGTCCAGGCGGGCGGTCACGTCGGGGCCCAGGTAGCGCGGGCCGCCCGTCTCGTACAGGAGCTGGGCCGTGACCGTGCCCACGGTGACGGCGCCGCCCGTGCCGGGGTGTTTGGTGATGACGGCCGAGCCGTCGGCGTGGATCTCGGCGAGCGGGAAGCCGGGGCGGCGGAGGCCGTTCTCCGCGGAAAGCCCGGTGAAGAAGGAGTAGTTGCCGCCGGTGGCCTGCGTGCCGCACTCCAGGACGTGCCCGGCGACGACCGCCCCGGCCAGCCGGTCCAGGTCGTCGGCGAGCCAGCCGAAGTGGGCGGCGGCGGGGCCGGTGACGAGGGCCGCGTCGGTGACGCGGCCGGTGACGACGATGTCCGCGCCCGCGCGCAGGCAGGCGGCGATGCCGGCGCCGCCGAGGTAGGCGTTGGCGGTGAGGACGTCCGGGCCCCAGTCCCGCTCCCGCTCCCGCTCCCGCTCCCGCTCCCGCTCCCGCTCCCGCAGCAGATCGTCGCCCTCGACGTGGGCGACGCGGACGTCGGCGCCGACGCGGCGGGCGAGGGAGCGGATCTCGCGGGCGAGGCCGCCGGGGTTGAGCCCGCCCGCATTGGCGACGATCTTCACGCCGCGGTCGGCGGCGAGGCCGAGGCTCTCTTCGAGCTGGCGGAGGAAGGTCCTGGCGTAGCCGCGGGCGGGGTCCTTGAGGCGGTCGCGGCCGAGAATGAGCATGGTCAGTTCGGCCAGGTAGTCGCCGGTGAGGACGTCGAGGGGGCCGCCGGTCAGCATCTCGCGCAGGGCGGAGAAGCGGTCGCCGTAGAAGCCGGAGGCGTTGCCGATCCGCAGGGGTCGTAAGGGTTCCGGGTGTTGCGGGCGTTCCGGGTCTGTCACTGTGTGCCGCTCCCTCGGGAGTTCGTCAGGACGGTGAGAGCGTGACAGCGCCCGAGAAAACAATCAAGCGTGCTTGCCTTTATTTTTCGGCCAGTTGTACGGGAGAGCGGGGGCCTAGGGCCTCGGCGAGCACCTCGGCCAGATGCCGGGCCCGCGCCCCGTCCGCCCCGTCACGCCCCGCGAGCTGGGCGACCTGCGCGATCTGCGTACGACACGAGAAGCCGTCCGCCAGGACCACCGCACCGCCGGGCGCCTGCCGCAGGGCAGGAAGCAACTGCTCCTCCGCGCACGCCACGGACACCTCGTAATGGCCGGCCTCGAAGCCGAAGTTCCCGGCCAGGCCGCAGCATCCGCCGCTCAGCGTGCCGACGAGGCCGGCGCGCTCGCGGAGGCGGCGTTCGGCGGCGTCGCCGAGGACGGCGTGCTGGTGACAGTGCGTCTGACCGGCCACGGGACGGTCGAGGCGGGGCGGCTGCCAGTGCGGGGCGAGCTCTTCGAGGGCCTGGGCGAACGTATGAACACTGACCGCCAGTTGGCGCGCCCGCGGGTCCTCGGGAAGCAGCTCGGGAAGATCCGTACGGAGGGAGGCGGCGCAGCTGGGCTCCAGTACGGCGACGGGCAGGCCGGCGGCGAGGGCGGGGGCCATGAGGTCGAGGGTGCGGCGCATCTGGAGGCGGGCGCGGTGGAGTTGTCCGGTGGAGACCCAGGTGAGGCCGCAGCAGGGCGCCTTCGGCGGGACGGTGATACGAAGGCCGGCGTGTTCGAGGACGGCGACGGCGGCGCGGCCGGCCTCCGGCGAGAGGAAGTTGGTGAAGGTGTCGGGCCACAGCACGAGGTCCGCTCCTCCGGCGCGGCCTTCTTCCCACCCGCCCACTCGTTCCCCGGAACCGGTCCGGTTGCCGACAGGCCTACCGCCCACCGCAGCCGTCCATCCCGCCCGCGCACGCCCCCTCCCCCGCCACCACCCCAGGAACGGCTCCTCCGCCAGCCGCGGCAGATCCCGTTCGCGGGCGAGTCCCCCGGCTCGTTTCGCCGCTCCCGCCAGCGGCCCGACGCCCGCCAACCGGTTGACCACCCCCTGCCCCCGGACCGCCGCCACCCCCCGCAGCCACACCGGAAGCCACCCCATCGCGTAATGCGCAGCAGGCCGTACCCGCCCCGCGTAGTGGTGGTGGAGGAACTCCGCCTTGTACGTGGCCATGTCGACGCCCGCCGGGCAGTCGCTCCGGCACCCCTTGCACGCCAGGCACAGGTCGAGCGCCTCGCGGACCTCCTCCGAGCGCCAGCCGTCCGTGACGATCTCGCCCGCCAGCATCTCGTGCAGCAGGCGGGCCCGGCCGCGCGTGGAGTGCTGCTCCTCTCCCGTCACCCGGTACGAAGGGCACATGACGCCGGGCCCGCCCGGCGCCGCCCCCGCCTCCCCCGCCACCCCCACCTCCCGGCACTTGGCAACGCCGACACACCTCCGTACCGCCCCCGCGAAGTCCCCGCCGTCACCCGGATAGGCGAAGGCGACCGGCACCGGTCGGCTCGGCAGCACCTCGAAGCGGAGGTTCTCGTCGAGCCTGCGGGGGCGGGCGAGGATGCCGGGGTTGAGCCCGCCGTCCGGATCCCACACGTCCTTGAACCGTTCGAAGAGCCGGACGACCTCCGTCCCGTACATCTTCGGCAGGAGTTCCGCTCGCGCCTGCCCGTCGCCGTGCTCGCCGGACAAGGAGCCGCCGTGCGCGACGACCAGCTCCGCGGCCTCGCAGGAGAAGTCGCGGAATCGCCGCACGCCGTCCGTGCTCAGCAGGTCGAAGTCGATGCGCACATGGATGCAGCCGTCCCCGAAGTGGCCGTAGGGCGCGCCGTGCAGCCCGTAGCGGCGCAACAGCGCGCGGAACTCCCTCAGGTACGCGCCCAGCCGTGCGGGCGGGACCGCGCAGTCCTCCCAGCCGGGCCACGCCTCGGTGCCGTCGGGCAGGCGGGTGGCAGTGCCGGCGGCATCGTCGCGGATGCGCCACAGGGCGCGCTGCCCGGCCGCGTCCGTGACCACCACGGCGCCCGTGGTCGCCGGCGCGGCCGCCCGGACGATCTCCCCGGCCCGCGCCCGGGCCTCGGCGGCCGTGGCCCCGCCCGTCTCGGCGAACAGCCAGGCCGCACCCTCCGGCAGCCCGGCCGCCGCAGCCGGGCCCACCAGGTCGGCGGCCATGCCCTCGACCGTCAACGGGCCGAGCGGCAGCAGCAGATGGGCGGCGTCCGCGGCGGCGCTCTCGTCCGCGTACCCCAGCACCGCCAGTACGCGCGCTCGCGGCGCCTCGACCAGCCGTACCGTCGCCTCCGTCAGCACCCCGAGCGTGCCCTCGCCGCCGGTGAAGGCGCGGGCCACGTCGATACGCCGTTCCGGGAGCAGGGCGTCCAGCGCGTATCCGGAGATGCGCCGCGGGAGATCGGGGAACCCGGTGCGCAGCAGCGCCAGTTCGCCCTCGACCAGCCCGCGGAGGCCTTGCGCGAGCCGGGGCGGCAGCCCCTCGTACCCGCGGGCGAGCCGCGCCCGCTCCCCGCCGTATGTCAGCACGTCCAGCTCGTGGACGTTGTCGGCCGTCGTCCCCCAGGCCACGGAGTGCGCGCCGCACGCGTTGTTGCCGATCATGCCGCCGAGCGTGCACCGGCCGTGCGTCGACGGGTCGGGGCCGAACGTCAGCCCGTACGCGCCCGCCGCGGCCCGGAGCGCGTCGAGGACGACACCCGGCTGCACGACGGCCGTACGGGCCTGCGGGTCGATCGCCGTGATCGCGTTCATATGGCGGGTGAAGTCCAGCACGACGCCGGTGCCCGTGGCCTGCCCGGCGATCGAGGTGCCCCCGCCGCGGGCGACGACGGGCACGCCGCGCTCCCGGCAGACGGCGAGCGCGGCCGCGACGTCGCCGGCGTCGCGCGGGGCCACGACGCCGGCGGGCACGCGACGGTAGTTCGAGGCGTCCATGGTCATCAGGGCGCGGGCGCCGGCCCCGAAGCGGACCTCTCCCCGCACGGCCTTACGGAGCGCAGCCTTCAGCTCCTCGTGGTCGGCATCGCTCTCCACAAGATCAGCCATACCCCCCATAGTGCCCCGGAGTCCCCGGCCTCACCCGGTCCCACAGCGCCACCCGTCTCACCGAACGGACGTTTTACTGATCGGTGACACTGCACGCACTAGGCTGCCGTCGTGGCTGATATCCAGATCCCCGCTGACATCAAGCCCGCCGACGGTCGCTTCGGCGCGGGCCCGTCCAAGGTGCGTACGGAGGCGCTCGCCGCGCTGGCTGCCACCGGAACCTCTCTGCTGGGCACGTCCCACCGCCAGGCCCCGGTCAAGAGCCTGGTCGGCCAGGTGCGCGAGGGCGTGCGCGAGCTCTTCTCCCTGCCCGAGGGCTACGAGGTGATCCTCGGCAACGGCGGCTCCACCGCCTTCTGGGACATCGCGACGCACGGCCTCATCGAGACCAGGTCGCAGCACCTCACCTTCGGCGAGTTCTCCTCCAAGTTCGCCAAGGCCGCGAAGCTCGCGCCCTGGCTGGAGGAGCCGACCGTCATCTCCTCCGAGCCCGGCACGCACCCGGAGCCGAAGGCGGAGGCGGGCGTCGACGCCTACGCCTTCACCCACAACGAGACCTCCACCGGCGTCGCCGCGCCGGTCAAGCGCGTCGAGGGCGCCGACGAGGGCGCGCTCGTGCTCGTGGACGCCACGTCCGGCGCGGGCGGCCTGCCCGTCGACATCGCCGAGACCGACGTCTACTACTTCGCCCCGCAGAAGTCCTTCGCCTCCGACGGCGGCCTGTGGCTCGCCGTCTTCTCGCCGGCGGCCCTGGAGCGGGCGGCGCGCGTGCACGCCTCCGGGCGGCACATCCCCGAGTTCTTCTCGCTGCCGACCGCGATCGACAACTCCCTGAAGAACCAGACGTACAACACCCCGGCCCTCTCCACCGTCTTCCTGCTCGACCAGCAGCTGAAGTGGCTCAACGGCCAGGGCGGTCTGGACTGGGCGGTGCGCCGCACCGCGACCTCCGCCCGCACCCTCTACGGCTGGGCCGAGGCGTCCGCGTACGCGAGCCCCTTCGTGACGGACCCGGCCAAGCGCTCGGCCGTCATCGGCACGATCGACTTCTCCGAGGACGTGGACGCGGCGGCCGTCGCCAAGGTCCTGCGCGCCAACGGCATCGTGGACACCGAGCCGTACCGCAAGCTGGGCCGCAACCAGCTGCGCATCGCGATGTTCCCGGCGATCGACCCGGCGGACGTGGCGGCGCTGACGGCCTGCGTGGACTACGTGATCGAGCGCCTGTAGCCCGTCGGGGCGGGTAGGCACGTCGGGGCAGGTAGGCCCGTCCGGACGGGTACGCCCGCCCCGACGCCGGGCTCGGCGCCGGGGTTCGGCGCCGCGCCCCGCCCTAACGTCGCCGCCGCACCAGCCTCCGCAGCCCCAGGACGAGGACCGCCGCCGCGGCGAGGGCGCCCGCGCCGAGGGTGATGTTGCGGGTCCGGTCACCGTCGCCGGAGCTCGCGCCGCCGCCGGAGGGGCCGCGTCCCTTCGCGTCGTCCCGCGGCTCGGCCACGGTCTCCGGCAGGAGCTCGCCCTGCAGGGTGACCGGCTGCACGGAACTGCGCTTGCCCTCCGTCCCGTACATCAGGGTCCGGCCGTCCGGCGTGAAGGTGACCGACTCGCCCTGCCGCTGCAGCGGGACGCTCGGGCGGCCGATCTCCTCGGGGCGGCCGTCGCGCCAGCGGTACTCGATCGCGTCGAAGTAGCTGCGGACGACGAGCCGGGTGCCGTCCGGGGAGAAGGCGCCGTCCGTCGCCCAGGTGTCGATGTCCGCCGTCCGCCGGAAGACGTTGACGCCGGAGGCGGACAGCTTCTCCGGGGCCTCGTACAGGGCCCCCTTGCCCGAGCGCTTCTTGCTGACGAGGTACACGCGCCCGGTCTTCGGGTGCACCATCAGCGACTCGGCGTCGCGCGGACCGTCCTCGTAGCGGACGGTGTAGCGGGTGGGGGTGACGGTGGTGTCCTTCAGCGTCTTCGGCTCGGCGAAGCGGTAGATCCACACTTCCTTCCAGCGCCCGCCGAAGTTGTCCCCGATGTCGCCCACGTAGAGGGAGCCGTCCGGCCCGAGGGAGATGGCCTCGACGTCACGGGGCTCGATCCCGGCGAGGGTGACGGTGGCGACCGTGCGGCCGGTGCGGCTGTCCACGGCGTAGACGTACGGGCCGTCGTCGCTGTCGTTGTGCGTCCAGTACACGCCGGGGTGGGTGCGGCTGGCCGCCAGCCCGCTGGACTCCTTTATCCGCGGGTCCTCGATGGTGAAGGCGGAGGCATCGGCGGCACCGGCGGACGGCGTGGCACCGGCCGACGGCGTGACACCGGCAGCTTGCACAGCACCGGCACCGGCAGCCTGCTGCGAGGCGCCGTGACCGTCGCCGTCGGCCAGGGCCGGGCCTGCTGCGGGCAGCACGGCGAGCGCGGCGGCGGCGAGGGCTGCGAGGAACGGGCGTGGGCGCATGGCTCCAAGCGTGCCATCCGGCCGGGCGCCGCGGGGGCGGGCGCCGCCGACACGGTCGCGGCGAGCCCGGGGGCGGGCGGCACGACGACCGGCAGCCCGGCCGTGAGCCCCCTCACGTGCCCCACCCGCCCCGCGATCCGCGATGATGTACCCATGCGGATCATGTTCGTCGGCGACTCGATGACCATCGGTAGCGCCGGTGACCACACATGGCGCTACCGCATGTGGCAGCACCTCAACGCGGCCTACGGCGGCCCGTACAAGATCGTCGGCCCGCGCCGCGAGCTGTACGACCCGGCCGCCGACGCGCCCGTCTCCCACGCCTACGGCGCACCGGACTTCCCCGAGCGCGCCCGCGCGCACCTGGCCGGCTGGGGCGAGGGCTGGCTGCACATGGCCCCGCTCGTCGGCGACGCCGTACGGGCCGGCCGCGCCGACACCCTCCTCGTCTCGCTCGGCCTCATCGACCTCGGCTTCTACACCGACGCCGGGCAGACGGCCGAGAACGTGCACCGCTTCGTCGCCGAGGCACGGGCGGCCAACCCGCGGATCCGGGCGGTGCTGCTGCCCGTCATCCGCAACGTCCGCGCCCTGGCCGACCCGGCGTTCGCCGCCGAGTGCGAGCGCTTCAACGAGCTGCTCGGCAAGGCCGTCGCCGACCTCGGCACGCCCGGCTCGCCGCTGCTCCTCGCCTCCCGCCCGGAGGAGTGGGACATCGACCGCGACACCTACGACGGCACGCACCCCAACGCGGCCGGCGAACACCTGCTGGCCGCCGCCTTCGCCGACGCGATGCACCAGGCGTGGGACGTGGGCGCGCCGTACCGCCCGGCGCACGACTGACGCCGGGCGCTCCCGTACCGCCCCTGCCCCGTACCGCCCCCGCCCTGATACGCCGTCGGGCGCCGGACGCCGGGACACGCCGTCCGGCGCCCGCCCACTTGATTGGAGCGCACTCCAGGGCGTTGGCTGGTCCGCTATGGAGTACACGCAGCTCGGACGCACGGGACTCAGGGTCAGCCGGCTCGTTCTCGGGACGATGAACTTCGGCCCCCAGACGGACGAGGCCGACAGCCACGCCATCATGGACGCCGCGCTCGACGCGGGCGTCAATTTCTTCGACACCGCCAACGTCTACGGGTGGGGCGATAACAAGGGCCGCACCGAGGAGATCATCGGCACCTGGTTCGCCAAGGGCGGCGGCCGCCGCGAGAAGGTCGTCATCGGCACCAAGGTGTTCGGCAACATGGGCCCGGACGGCGCCGACTGGCCCAACCACGACCGCCTGTCCGCCGTCAACATCCGCCGCGCCGTCGAGGGCAGCCTCAAAAGGCTGCAGACGGACCACATCGACCTCTACCAGTTCCACCACGTCGACCGGGCCACGCCGTGGGAGGAGATCTGGCAGGCGGTCGACGTCCTCGTCCAGCAGGGCAAGGTCGTCTACGCGGGCTCCTCCAACCACGCCGGCTGGCACATCGCCCAGGCCAACGAGGCCGCGCGGCGCCGCGGCTCGCTCGGGCTGGTCAGCGAGCAGTGCCTGTACAACCTCGCCGAGCGGCGCGCCGAGATGGAGGTCGTCCCGGCCGCGCAGGCGTACGGGCTCGGGGTGATCCCCTGGTCGCCGCTGCACGGCGGGCTGCTCGGCGGCGTGATCCGCAAGGAGCGGGAGGGCGGCAGCGCCCGCGCCGCGTCCGGCCGCTCCGCCGACGCGCTCGCGAACACCAAGGTCCGCGAGCAGGTGCAGGCCTACGAGAACCTGCTCGACAAGCACGGCCTGGCGCCCGGCGAGGTGGCCCTCGCCTGGCTGCTCACGCGCCCGGGCGTGACGGGCCCGATCGTCGGGCCGCGCACGGCCGACCAGCTCGCGTCCGCACTGCGCGCGGCCGAGCTGGAGCTGTCCGGCGAGCTGCTGACCCAGCTGGACGAGATCTTCCCGGGGCCGGGCCCGTCGCCGGAGGCGTTCGCCTGGTAGGCAGGAGTCGCGGCCGCCCTGTTCGTGTTCATGTTCGTGTTGCTGCATGAACAGGGCTTGCCGTGGACTCGGGGGGTGGGGCCGGGGCGGGGCGTGGACCGGCCGACCGGCCGGCCGCCGACCTGCTGCGGCGCTACGTCGCTACGCCACTACGTCACTTCACCGCCGTCACCACGGCGACGACGACGAGCATCGCGGCGAGCGCGGCGGTCATGATGCGGTTTCTGGTCTTCGGGTCCACGCATCGAGCGTAACGGGCGGTGCGGGGTGACCCCGCCCGCGGGGCCGGGCCCCGCTCCCCGGGCCCCGCTCACCGGGCCCCTTTCACCGGGCCCCACTCGCCGGCGCTACCCGCCCAGCTCCCACGCGGCCACCGTCTCGTAGCAGGGGCGCTCCCCCGGGACGCCGCCGCCCGGGAGGCGGCTGCGCATGAGCTCCAGCCGCTCCACGGTCCAGGGCGTGCCGCTGAAGCCGGCGAGGCCCTCGGCGTACGGCCGGAGGTTCACCGGGTCCGTGGCGCGGGCGAGGGTGAGGTGGGGGCGGAAGTCGTGCGTGGTGTCGACGGCGACGCCCGCCCTGCGCGCTCCGGCGGCGGCCGAACGCGCCAGGTCGCGCAGGATCGTCCGCTCGCCGTCCGCGCCGACCCACAGCACGCGGTCCCCGAACCGCCCGCCGCCGGCGAAGCGGAGCTCGTGCGGCGGGTGGCGGTGGGCGGCGCGCCCGAGCCGCTCGGTGAGCTCCGGCAGCAGCGCCGGGTCGACCTCGCCGAGGAAGGCGAGGGTGAAGTGCCAGCCGGAGGGTTCGGTCCAGCGCAGCCGCTCCGCACCGGGCAGCCCGTGCAGGGACGCGGTGGCGTCCGCCAGCTCGACGACGGCCGCCTCGGGCGGCAGAACAGCGGCGAAGAGTCGCATGGACCCAGTCTCCCCTTTGGGCAGGGATTTACGGGGCCCACCGCCGGGCCGATACGCCCGCCGGACGGCGGGATCACCTTGCCCCGCGGCAAGACGCCATCGAATCGAAAGGCACGCCTCTCCCACCCGCCGCGACGGCGACAAGCCACAACGACGCAGCCCGGCGGTGCCGAGACCACCGGCCCCTGTGACTCCGGCACCACCGAACCGGAGCATCGTGGCTGATCTCCCCCAGCTACCGCTGGGAGGTGCCCCCAGTCGCGGCGGAACCTCGTGCCCGGCGGTGCCGGAACGCGGTGGGTATCCGGCACCGCCCGGCGGTGCCGGAACGGCGGTGCCGGAACGGCGGTGCCGGAACGGCGGTGCCGGAACGGCGGTGCCGGAACGGCGGTGCCGGAACGGCGGTGCCGGAACGCCGGGGGCGCCCGGCGGCGCCGGGTCCCCCCCGCCGGACGGCGGCTACGCCGGCGCCAGTTCCTCCGCCGCCGCAGGCCCCCGCGGTACGAAGGCCACGTGCGGACGCCCGCGCCGGAGGCCGACCTTCAGGCGGAGGTCGCCGGCCCGGGCCAGGGCCAGGCCGACCCCGGCCGCCGCGAGCGTGGCGACCGCGCCGCCGGCGAGGAAGCCGACGCGGGCGCCGTAGACGTCGGTGACCCAGCCGACGAGCGGGGCGCCGAGGGGCGTGCCGCCCATGAACACCATCATGAACAGGCTCATGACACGCCCGCGCATCGCAGGATCCGTGGCCAGCTGCAGGCTGGAGTTGGCGGTGACGTTGATCGTGAGGCCGGAGATCCCGATCGGCACCAGCAGCACCGCGAAGACCCAGAACGAGGGCGCGAGCGCCGTCGCGATCTCCAGCAGGCCGAAGAGCAGCGCCGCGCCGACGAGGAGCCGCTGCCGCGAGCTGCCCCGGCGCGCGGCGAGCAGGGCGCCCACCAGAGAGCCGCCCGCCATCAGGGTGTTGAGCAGGCCGTACGTGCCGGCGCCGGCGTGGAAGACGTCGTTGACGAAGGCCGTGAGCCAGATCGGGAAGTTGAAGCCGAAGGTGCCGATGAAGCCGACGAGGACGATCGGCCAGATGAGGTCCGGCCGCCCGGCCACGTAGCGCAGGCCCTCCCTGAGCTGGCCCTTGCCGCGCGGCGCGCGGTCGACCTTGTGCAGCTCGGAGGTGCGCATCAGCAGCAGTCCGGCGACGGGCGCGACGAAGGACAGGCCGTTGAGGAGGAACGCCCAGCCGCTGCCCACGGCGGTGATCAGCACGCCGGCGACGGCGGGGCCGACCAGGCGCGCGGACTGGAAGTTGGCGGAGTTGAGGCTGACGGCGTTGCGCAGGTCGGCGGGGCCGACCATCTCCACGACGAAGGCCTGGCGGGCGGGGTTGTCGACCACGGTGACGAGGCCGAGCGCGAAGGCGGTGAGGTAGACGTGCCAGACCTGCACGTGGCCGGAGAGGGTGAGGAGGGCGAGCGCGAGGCCGGTGACGCCCATGGCCGTCTGGGTGACGACGAGCAGCCGCCGCTTGGGGCAGCGGTCGGCGATGACGCCGCCGTAGAGCCCGAGGAACAGCATGGGCAGGAACTGCAGGGCCGTGGTGATGCCGACGGCGGCGGAGGAGCCGGTGAGGCTGAGGACCAGCCAGTCCTGGGCGATGCGCTGCATCCAGGTGCCGGTGTTGGAGACGACCTGGCCGGTGGCGAAGAGGCGGTAGTTGCGGATTCTGAGGGAACTGAAGGTGCCGCCCTTGGTCCCGGGCGCCGGGCTCACGGCCCGGCCGGGCTCGTTCAGGGCGGCGGTGCGTATGGCGTCGTCGTGGCTGTTCGGTGCGGGTGCGGAGTCTGCTCCGTGTCCCGTACTCAAAGTGGGTTCGCCTCCTCCTGGCGCGTCTTACAGGTGCGCGAGTTTCTCGAGGACGGGCGCGGCGGCGCGCAGCGTCGCCCACTCGTCCTCGTCGAGCCGCCCCACAAGCTCGGTGAGCCAGACGTTCCGCTTGCGGCGGCTCTCTTCGAGCATGGCCTCGGCCCGCTCGGTCTGGGTGACCACCTTCTGGCGGCGGTCCTCGGGGTGCGGCTCCAGCCGGACCAGGCCCTTGGCTTCGAGCAGGGCGACGATGCGGGTCATCGACGGGGGCTGCACGTGCTCCTTGCGGGCGAGCTCGCCCGGGGTGGCGCTGCCACAGCCGGCGAGCGTGCCCAGCACCGACATCTCCGTGGGGCTGAGCGATTCGTCGACCCGCTGGTGCTTGAGCCGACGCGACAGGCGCATGACACCGGAGCGCAGGGAGTTCACTGCGGCGGTGTCGACTTGGGGATCCCGGTCCGACATGTTCTTTAGCCTAACTCATTACCCGGACTAAATAAAGCGGGTACGCCGGGGCGCGCGGTGGCACGCCCCGCGGCACCGGAAGCACGACGGCCCCGACCCGCCACCCCGCGTGCGCGCGGGCAAACCATATGATCACCGGATCATTGCGGCGAAACACCGGGGGAACGCCATGCAAAGCATGCACGACACGGACGGCACTCACGCACGTACGACGAGCACGCACACGGCCACAGGCGGGAACACGACCGCGGACCCGGGCGCGGTTGCGCAGCCGGCCACCTTCGCCGACTGGGTGCGGCACTTCACCGACGAGGCCGGGCGGCGGCGCCGGACCGGCGACCCGGACTGGGCGCAGGACGTCCGCCTGCCCCGCGCCGTCCGCAGCAGCCTCCAGCGCTTCCAGGTCGGCGAGAGCGGCGACGGCGCGAACCTGATCGGCAAGGCGGACCGGGCGGGCGACCCCGACTACGCCGCCGCCGTCCGCCTCTTCGTCGCCGAGGAGCAGAACCACGCGCGCCTGCTCGCTCTGCTGCTCGCCGCCGACGGCGCACCGCTCCTCGACGGGCACTGGAGCGACGCGATCTTCGTCCGGGTCCGGCGGCTGTTCGGGCTGCGCCTGGAACTGATGGTCCTCACCATCGCCGAGCTCGTCGCCGTCCCCTACTACCGGGCGGTCCGCGACGGCGTCGGACAGGCACTCCCCTCCGAGGTCGCAGCCCGCATCCTGGCCGACGAACAACGTCATATCCCCTTCCACTGCCTGCGCCTGCGCCAGTCGGTGGGCACCCTGCCCGGGCCGCTGCGCCGACCGGCGATGACCGGCTGGCGGCTGCTGCTCGGCGCCGCCGCCGTCTTCGTCGCCGCGGACCACGGGGCGGCGCTGCGCCGGCTCGGGGTGCGGCGGGGGCACTTCGTCGCGCAGGTGATGGAGCTGTCGGGCGGGGTCGTGGCGGACGCCCTCCCTCCCCGGCCCTGACAAAAGTCACGGTCAGTCGCTGATCAACGACACTGTCGCGGCACCGGGCCGGCCGCGAGAGTAGGAGTACGCACGCCCGGAAGCCGCACGGCCTACGGGGGCACACACCGCGGACTCGGGGGCCCGACCATGAGCAACACCGCCGTCACCAAGCAGACAGCGACCGCCACGCCGCCGGCGGCCTCCACCGGGCCGGCGACCGCCGCGCAACCGGCCGCCGCCGGTGCCCCGGCCGTCCCGCGCGGGCGGGCGCTCTGGGAGAGCTTCGCACCGCTGCTGGTGGACGCCGTCCTGCCGATGGCGGCGTACTACGCGCTCAGCAAGGGTTTCGGCATGAGCACGGTCGCGGCCCTGGGCTGGAGCAGCGCGCTGCCCGCCGCGCGGACGGTCTGGGGCCTGGTCAAGGACCGCCGGGTCAACGGGCTCGCCGCGCTGATCCTCGTCGTCAACCTCGTAGGGCTGCTGCTCAGCACGGTCAGCGGGGATGCCCGGCTGATGCTGGCCAAGGACAGCGCCGTGAGCAGCGTCGTCGGTCTCGCCGTGCTGATCTCCGCGTTCGCCTCGCAGCCGATGATGACCAACGGGCTCAAGCCGTGGGTGGTCAAGGGCGACCCCGTACGGATGGGCGCCTGGGACCGGCTGTCGGCCCGCGACGCGCGGTTCCGGCGTGCCGAGCGGACGTTCTCGCTCGTGTGGGGGACGGCGCTGCTGGCCGAGTGCGTGGCCAGGGTCGTGGGCGCGTACACCCTGCCGGTCGACACGATGGTGTGGCTGGGGAACGTGATCCTGGGTGTCGCGATCGTCGGCGCGATGGTCGTCGGCGGCGGGCTGGCCGCCGACCCGATGGAGAAGATGGTCGACGCGGAGGTGGCGGAGATAGCGAAGGCCACGGAGGCCGCTGAAGCTGCGGGGGCCGCGGAGACTGCCGCCCGCACCGCCTAGGCTGGAAGTGCGGCCCAGTGAACGCACCCCCGGGAGGCCGTCATGACCAGGAAAGTCGCCGACTGCCGCAGGTTCCCCAGCGAGACGAACTGCTCGCTGACCATCACCGGTGAGGAGGACGAGGTCATCCGCGCCGCCACCGAGCACGCCGTCTCCTGGCACAAGCACCCGGACAGCTCCGCGCTGCGCGAGCAGATCCGCGAAATGCTGGAGGACGAGAAGGCCAGCGCCTGACCGGGAGAGGCCGGCGCCTGACCGGGACGAAGGCTCCTCGGGCAGGAAGGACGAAGGCCCCTCAGGCAGGAAAGCGCCGGTCCACCCAGCGCCACGCGATCTCCAGCGCCCCGGAGGCCGTCGCCGCGATGGCGACGGCGGCCCAGGGCATCGTCGCGCCCACGAGCTTCAGCGCGAAGAAGTGCTGCAGCCAGGGCGTGACGAGCACGACGAGGAAGCCCGCACCCATGGCCAGGACGAGGCCGATCCGCCACCAGGTGTACGGGCGCGCGATGATCGCGAGCACCCACAGCGAGATCAGGAAGAGCGTCAGCGTGGCCACGCTGGTCTCCGCGTCCAGGGCGCCCGGACCCGCGTAGTAGTGCCGGGCCAGCAGGTACGCGGCGAAGGTCGCGGCCCCGGCGATGGCGCCCGCCGGGATGGCGTAGCGCATCACCCGGCGCACGAAGTGCGGCTTCGCGCGCTCCTTGTTCGGCGCGAGGGCCAGGAAGAAGGCGGGCACGCCGATGGTGAGCGTGGAGAGCAGCGTCAGGTGGCGCGGCAGGAAGGGGTACGGCACCTGCGAGCAGACGACGAGGACCGCCAGCAGCACCGAGTAGACGGTCTTGGTCAGGAACAGCGTCGCCACGCGCGTGATGTTGCCGATGACCCGGCGCCCCTCCGCCACCACCGACGGCAGCGTGGCGAAGCTGTTGTTCAGCAGCACGATCTGGGCGACGGCCCGGGTCGCCTCGGAGCCCGAGCCCATCGAGACGCCGATGTCGGCGTCCTTCAGCGCGAGGACGTCGTTGACGCCGTCGCCGGTCATGGCGACGGTGTGCCCCCGGGCCTGCAGCGCGCCGACCATGTCCCGCTTCTGCTGCGGGGTGACCCGCCCGAAGACGGCGCCCTCGTCCAGGGCGGCGCCCATCTCGTCCTGCCCGGCGGGCAGCCGCCGCGCGTCGACCGGGCCCTTGGCGCCGGTCAGGCCCAGCTTGGCGGCGACGGCGCCGACGGAGACGGCGTTGTCGCCCGAGATGACCTTGGCGGAGACGTTCTGCTCGGCGAAGTAGCGCAGGGTGTCGCCCGCGTCCGGGCGCAGCCGCTGTTCGAGGACGATCAGCCCCGTGGGGCGGACGCCGTCGGTGACGCGCGGGTCGTCCAGCTCGTGCGCGGCGCGGGCGAGCAGCAGTACCCGCAGGCCGCGGGCGTTGAGCTCCTCGACCTGGGCGAGCGCCGGGTCGCCCGCGGCCAGCAGGACGTCGGGCGCGCCGAGCAGCCACGTGCCGCTCTCGCCGTCGGGGGCGCTCAGCGCGGCGCCGCTGTACTTGCGGGCGGAGGAGAAGGGCAGCGACTCGGTGCAGCGCCAGCGCGCCGCCGCAGGATAGGCGTCGATGATCGCCTGGAGGCTGGCGTTGGGCCGGGGGTCGGCCTCGCCGAAGGCTCCGAGCACCTGGCGCACGTACGCCTCGTCCACCTCGCCGTCCGCCGCGGCCTTCGCCGCGCCGTCCAGCAGCCGTAGCTCGCTGACGTCCATGCCGCCCTCGGTGAGGGTGCCCGTCTTGTCCAGGCAGACGACGTCGACGCGGGCCAGCCCCTCGATCGCGGGCAGCTCCTGCACCAGGCACTGCTTGCGCCCCAGCCGGATCACGCCGATCGCGAAGGCCACGGAGGTGAGCAGCACCAGCCCCTCGGGGACCATGGGCACGATCCCCGCCACCATCCGCCGGACGGCCTCCCTCCAGTCGTGTTCCTGGACGATCCACTGGCTGGCGATCAGACCGACGGCCGTCGGGATCATCATCCACGTCACGTACTTGAGGATCCGGCTGATGCCGGTGCGCAGCTCGGAGTGGACGAGCGTGAAGCGGGAGGCCTCCTCGGCGAGCTGGGCCGCGTACGCCTCGCGACCGACCTTGGTCGCGGCGAAGGCGCCGCCGCCCGCCACGACGAAGGACCCGGACATGACGGGGTCCCCGGGCCGCTTCAGTACGGGGTCGGCCTCACCGGTCAGCAGCGACTCGTCGATCTCCAGCCCGTCGGCCTCCACGACCCGGCCGTCCACGACGCACTTGTCGCCCGGGCCCAGCTCGATCACGTCGTCCAGGACGATCTCCCCGGTCGGGATCGCACAGGGCGCGCCGTCGCGGCGCACGGTCGGCCTGGCCTCGCCGATGACGGCGAGCGAGTCGAGGGTCTTCTTGGCCCGCAGCTCCTGGACGATGCCGATCGCGGTGTTGGCGACGATCACGAAGCCGAAGAGGCCGTCCTGGAGGGGCCCCACGACGAGGATGATCAGAAAAAGAACGCCGATGATGGCGTTGAACCGGGTGAAGACATTGGCCCGGACGATCTCCGTGGTGGAGCGCGAGGAGCGGACGGGTACGTCGTTGACCTCGCCCCGGGCCACCCGCTCGGCGACCTCGGGCGCGCTCAGGCCCGGGTGCGGCGCCGGCAGGTGCTCCTCGGTCGCGGTCTGCGCCGGATCGCTCATGAGTCCGACGGTACGGGGACGCTGGGCGCTGTGCCTTTCGAACGGCGGGACGGCCCGAACCTCAGCGGGCCGCGCTTCCCGCCGCTTCTTCGCGGCCTTCCGCCGCACGCCGGATCGCCGCGTCACGCTTGCGGACGTACCAGACGCCGACAAGGCCGAGCCCGCCGCCGGCCAGGCACGTCCACACCCACCACAGGTGACCGTGGTCCCGGAACCAGCCGTAGAAGGGGATCTGGACGAGGAAGAGGACGAACCAGATGACGGTGCCGCCGGTGATGGTGGCGACGACGTTGCCCTCCAGGGGCTCCGGCGCTTCGTGCCTGGGTGTCCACTTCGTCATGGGCGCAAGCGTAGTCCGTGGGGGCCGGGGGCCCGGCGCGAACCCCGGGAGCCGGGCACGAACCCCGGGACCAGCGCGCGGAGCCCTTGGCGCATAAGGGTCTACGCGCGGAGATAGCAATCCCGCGCTTGTTTATTCATACTGAATCGAACGGAAAATGACTGGCCGGCTTTGTTCGATCATACAGTCCATGATCCTTTCGCGTGTCCCCCCGCCGCCTACGTCCTCCGTGTAGGCCCATCCGACTGAGGTCCCGTATGCCCTCCTCGGCCACTTCCCCGGTCGACGCCCAGCAGCCGTCCCCGCCGTCCCAGCCGTCCGAGCCATCCCAGCCCAAGGGCGCCCTCGACCGGTACTTCCGGATCACCGAGCGGGGCTCGTCCGTCTCCCGGGAGCTCCGCGGCGGCCTGGCCACCTTCTTCGCGATGGCCTACATCGTCGTACTGAACCCGATCATCCTCGGGGCCGGCCAGGACAAGTTCGGTCACCAGCTGGACAACGCCCAGCTGGTCACGGCCACCGCCCTGATGGCCGGACTCAGCACCGTCCTGATGGGCGTGATCGGCAACGTGCCGATCGCCTGCGCCGCCGGCCTCGGCATCAACGCCGTCGTCTCGCTCCAGCTCGCGCCCAAGATGAGCTGGCCCGACGCGATGGGCATGGTCGTACTGGCGGGCCTGGTGCTGATGGTGCTCGTCGCCTCCGGTCTGCGGCAGCGCGTCATGGACGCCATCCCGGGCGGGCTGCGGCGCGCGATCGCGATCGGCATCGGCCTGTTCATCTCGCTGATCGGCCTGGTCGACTCCGGCTTCGTCACCCGTAACCCGGACGCCGCGCACACCACCGTGCCGCTGGGCCTCGGCCAGGGCGGCCAGCTGCAGGGCTGGCCGGTGCTGGTCTTCGTCGCCGGCCTCGCCCTGACGTTCATCCTCGTCGTACGGAAGACGCGCGGCGCGATCCTCATCGGCATCGTCGTGATGACGTTCGCCGCCATCGTGATCAACTCGCTCGCGAAGATCCCGGGCACGAGCTGGGGCCTGTCCGTCCCCCAGGTGCCGGACAAGATCGTGAGCGCCCCCGACTTCGGCCTCATCGGGCACATCAGCCTCTTCGGCGGCTTCCGGGAGGTCGGGCTGCTGACCGGCTGCCTGTTCGTCTTCACCGTGCTGCTGTCGGGCTTCTTCGACGCGATGGGCACGATCATCGGCGTCGGCGAGGAGGCCGGGCTGACGGACGAGAACGGCCAGCTGCCGAACATGGGCAAGATCCTGATGGTCGACGGCATCGCCGTCGCCGGCGGCGGCCTGGGCTCGGCCTCGGCCAACACCTGCTTCGTGGAGTCCACGGCGGGCGTCGGCGAAGGCGCCCGCACGGGCCTGGCCAACCTGATGACCGGCGGGCTCTTCCTCCTCGCCCTGGTCTTCACCCCGCTGGCCACGGTCGTCCCCTCGCAGGCCGCCACGCCCGCGCTGCTGGTCGTCGGCTTCCTGATCATGGCGGCCAACGTCAAGGAGATCGACTGGAGCGACTTCACCATCGCGGTGCCGGCGTTCCTGACGATCATCGCGATGCCGTTCACGTACTCGATCACCAACGGCATCGGGATCGGCGTCCTCGCCTTCATCCTGCTGCGCGTCGCCGACCGGCGGGCCCGCGAGATCCCGTGGCTGCTGAACGTGGTCGGGCTGTGCTTCCTCGTGTACTTCTTCCTCGACCCGATCGAGCAGATGCTGGGCGTGAAGTAGCCCCCGGCCCGAGCAAAGCCCCCGGTGGCAGCAGCCACCGGGGGCTTTGTGTGCGCTCTCGCGGGAACGGCACACTGAAGCGATGAGTGTGGTGATCGACGTCTCGGACGTACCGCCGGAGCGTGTGTCCTTCGCGGTGTCCCCGCTCGCCGAGCTGGGCGCGGCGTTGCACGTCCTGGCCGAGCCGTCCCACCACCCCGGTCTCCTCGAATGGGCCACCCGGACCAGGGACCTGCTCCCTCCGGATCTGGCCGACAGGCTCTACGAGGCGGACATCCTCTGGCGTTCCACGCGTTCGGACCTGTTCCTGCCGGGGACCGCGGCGGCCGGCCTCGGAGAGGAGCTGGACGCATGGGACCGGCTGGACGACGACGCCTTCGTCGTCGCCGCGGTGGAGATCTCCTGCGCCACGTCGTTCGCTCACCCCAGGCCGTCCCCGCTGCGCCGGGCGGAGGACCGCCGGCGGGCCCGGGAGCTCGCCGCGGCGCGCGGGCTGCGGCAGGCGGCGTTCGCCGACCGGCTGCTGGAGGACCCGCACGCGGTACGTACGTGGCTGCGCCGGCTGCTGGAGGAGTGCGAGCAGCTCTTCTTCGGTGAGGTCTGGCAGCAGGTCCGGCCGCGGCTGGCCGCCGACGCCCGTCACAAGAACGAACTGCTCAGACACCGCGGCCTGGGGGACGCCGTCGCCGCGGCCTCCCCCGCCATCACGCTGGACGCCGGGCGCAACCACCTGGTGGTCGACAAGCTGCAGGACGGCCGGGTGAAGGCCTCCGCCTCCGGGCTGGTCTTCCTCCCCACGGCCTTCGGATGGCCGCACCTCGTCATCCGGGACGCCCACGGCGACCGGCCGGTTCTCCAGTACCCCGTCGCGGTCCCCGAGCTGCCGCCGGTGCTCTCGCTGGCGACGGTCCAGCAGCGCCTGGAGGCCGTCGCCCACCCCCTCCGGCTCCGCCTGTGCCGGACCCTCGCCCGGGGCCCCCACTCCACCACGGAACTGGCGGACGCCAACGGCCTCACGGCACCGGAGGTGTCCCGGCATCTCGGCGTCCTGAAGAAGGCGGGCCTCACCCGCACCCGCAGACAAGGCCGGTACGTCTTCCACGAACTGGACATCGACCTGGTCGGCCGCCTGGGCGCGGATCTGCTGGGGAACGCGCTGCGCTAGTTCAGTGAGCGGGCGAGCAGAACACCTCGTCGACGAGCCTCTGCGTCGCCTTCTGGAACGGCCCGGCCAGGGACAGGGCTGCGTCGTCCACGTAGTTCAGTGCGGCGGTCAGGGTCCTGCTGCCGTCGGGCGTGCTGTACATCAGCGCCGCGTGGCCCGCCATGCCGCCGTTGTGGGTGATGACGGTGCCGCCGTTTTCGCCCGTGTCCTGAACGAACACCCCCAGGCCGTAGCCGGCCTTGGGATGCGGCTTGCACATCTCGGCCAGCAGCGGGGCCGGCAGGAGCCTGCCGCCCATCAGTGCGGAGATGAACGTGTGGAGGTCCCGGGTGGTCGAGATCATGTCTCCGCCGGTGGAGATCCAGGAGGGGTTCTGGCGGGTGACGTCGACCGTCTTCTGCCCGCCGCCGTCCTCCTCCTCGTACCGGTAGTAGGCGTGGGCGTGCGGCTCGGGGACCTCCGGGTCGGTGTCCGGCACCACGGTGTCCGACAGCCCGAGCGGTCCCAGGACCAGCCGCTGCATCTCCTCGGCGAACGGGCGGCCGGTGACCTTCTCGATCAGCAGCCTGGCCAGTACGTAGTTGGTGTTGGAGTAGCTCCAGTCCGTCCCCGGCTCGAACCGCGCCGGCTTGGACAGCGCCAGCCGTACCAGCTCCTCCGGCCGGTAGGTCTTGAACCGGTTGCCGACCCACTCCCGGCCCGCGGTCGTGGCGGGGATCCCCGGCGCGAACGTCCCGTCGTCGTAGTACTCGCCGGTGAAGTTGAAGACCCCGCTGGTGTGCTGCAGCAGCATCCGCACCGTGATCCGCGGGTCCGGCCCGTACGCGGGCAGGTAGTCGGCCACCGGGGTGTCCAGCCCGATCCTGCCCTCGGCCACCAGCTGCAGCGCCAGGGCCGCGGTGAAGGTCTTGGTGTTGCTGCCGATCCGTACATACCCGTTCGTCGGCGGCTTCGCGGCCCCGCCCGGTTCGGCCGCCCCGGCGGTGCCGACCCACTCGCCCCGCTCGTCGTGCACGCGCAACTGCACCCCGGTGAAACCGGAATCGACCATCTCCTCGATGACCTTCTGCAGCTCCGGGCGAGCCGGCCCGGCGGCGTCGAGGACTCCGGGGGTCTTGCGGGTCACGTTCGTCATGGTGGTGCTCCTTCGGGGCGCTGCGGGTCAGAGGCTGTAGGTCAGAGGCTGTAGGTCAGAGGCTGCGGGCGGTGATGTCGCCGTACGCGGTGGTCGCGTGGATGTTCAGGCCGGCGGTGGAGCCGTCGCTGTTCTGGAGCGTGTTGTGGATGCGGCCGTAGGAGGTGCCGGCGTCGAGGGTGGCGGAGACTCCGCGGGCGGCGCCGACCGAGATGTCGCCGTGCTCGGTGCGCAGCGTGACCGTGCCGTGCACGGCTTCGGTGATGTGGAGGTCGCCCTTCTGGGTGCTGATCTCCGCGGGCCCGCCCAGGCGGCCGACGGAGATGTCACCGGCCTGGAGGGTGAGGCGGGCGCTCGCGGTCTCGTCGAGCTTGACCGTGCCGTGCGCGCCCTCGAAGGCGACGTCGCCGAGCCGTCCGACGCCGCGGAGTTCGGCACTCGCGGCCTTCGCCTCGACACGGGAGCCGGCGGGCAGCTGGACGGTCACCTCGACGGCCCCGGGGTTGCCGAGGATCCGGTTCTTCGCCGCTGCGGCCTCGATCCGCAGGACGCCGTCGCCGTAGGCGACCGTGATCTGCTCCGCCGCCTTCACGTCACGGCTCTTCGAGGCGTCTTCGGGCAGGACCTCGACCGTGGTGTCGGCCCGGTCGGCGGCGATGAACCGGATACGTCCCGCGGGGATGTCGAGGACGGCGGAGACGGGGGCGGCGGTGTCGAACTTCTGCATGGCGTTTTCCTTCGGTGTGTTCACTGCGTCGTTTCTGATGAACGAAAAGCTACGTTGCATTCATGGATCCATCAACACACTCGTTGCACAAAATCAGCATCACTGCAGGTCAAAGCCATAAAATCGTTGCAACGGCCTGGGGTTTAACGCAACGAAGACGCCCGTTCGTTGCAATGAATTGAAAGCGAACGCTACGCTGGGGACACCAGGAACCAGGAACCGCCAAGGGGCATAAAGGAGACCGCGATGCCGGGAGGCAGGCTCACCCAGCAGGAACGTCAGCAGATCGCGCTGGGGCTGGCCGACGGCCTCGCCTACGCGGAGATCGCCCGGCGCCTCGACCGCCCCACCTCGACGGTCACGCGCGAAGTGATGCGCAACGGCGGCCCCACCGCCTACCGCGCCGACCTGGCCCACCGCGCCACCGAACGCCGCGCCCACCGGCGCAAGCAGGCAGCACCCCAGGGGGCGGAGGCGCCTCCGCAGGCCCACGGACGCGACGCCGAGGCCGTGCGCGAGTACGAGGAGACGTTCACCAGCGTCCTCATGGCTTCCGGCGTACCCAAGATGATGTCCCGGGTGCTGGCCTGTCTCACCCTCACCGACGCGGGCAGCCTCACCGCGTCCGAACTCGTCCAGCGCCTCCAGGTCAGCCCGGCATCCGTCTCCAAAGCGATCGCGTTCCTCGAAAGCCAGGGCCTCGTCCGCCGGGAACGCGACGAGCGCCGCCGCGAGCGCTACATCGTCGACGACGACGTCTGGTACGAGTCGATGATGGCCAGCGCCCGCGGCACCGCCCACCTCGTCGCGATCGCACGGGAGGGCGTCGGCGTCCTCGGCCCCGACACCCCGGCCGCCACCCGCCTCGAAAACATCGCCCGCTTCGCCGACTTCGTCTCCGAAAGCATCGTCCGCGCCGCGGAGCAGGCCCGTGCGATCCTCCACACGAAACCCGGACCGACCTCGGCCGGCATCACCGAGTCACCTTCGGGCCGCGGATAGACCCGGCCTGCGCCCGCCACGCCCTGCCGGCCGCGACCGGCCCCTCAGTCACTCGCCCTAACCCGCCTGCGGGGCAGGTTCGCGATCCACATCACCGCGGCGCGATCTGCCCTGCGGGCGTCCCTCGGCTTCGGGGTGAGTGCGTGCGGCAGGCCCGGCGGCCGGAGGGCGGCGTACTCGGTGAAGCGGACGGTCCCGCAATCGCGGCAGCGGGCCTCGCCCCGCGTCCGGGCCGCCCAGCCTCCGCGGTGCGTGCAGGTCGTCCGCACGGTCACGCACCCCCCATGTGCACGGTGCGCCAGTGACGGCGCTGGAGCACCAGGGCGTCCCCGGTCGTGACCGGATCGTCCCCGGCGGCGGCCTCCTTATAGGCAGCCGCCAGCTGCGCGCAGTCCCCGCACCCGTACATGGGCCGGGACCCGGCCGGCCACAACCCGGCCGCCTCCCGGTCCTCCCGCGTCGCAAGCCGCAAGGAAGCGAACGGCGCCTCCCATTCGAGGCCCCCGCCGGGACGACGCAGGGTGACGCGACTCCCCGCAGCCCCGATCACCTGCGCGATTCGCCCCTCCCGCATGTCCACCACGAACGCACCGATCCTGTACGTCATCGCCTCGCGCCTCCCCTAGCCGACTCGCCTGCCTCACGACAGCCTCATGCTGTGCCTGGCGAGCCTTTCGGTCGATACTTTCGCCAGAAAGTTGACACGATGGAGTGAACACGCCGACACATCAGGTGAGTTGGTGTCGATAGAGTCAGCCCCCACGGAGGTGATCACATGTCCGATGTCACGCCCACCCTGCTGCGCCGGAGGCTAGGGGCGATCTTGAAGACGATGCGGGTGAGGGCCGGGCTCAACCTTGCAGAGGCGGCCGGGCTGCTGGGCATGTCCGGGCCGACCTTGAGCAAGATCGAGAATGGTAGGCAGCGCCCCGATCTGGAGAAGCTCTTTGCTGCATACGGGGTCACGGACGAAGCGCGCATCGCGGAGACGACGGAGATCGCGAGGCTGGCCAACAGTGCCCGCCAGCGGAGCATTTACGCGCAGTACAAAGACGTGATTCGTCCACCGTTCGCCGACTTCATCGAGTTGGAAGAGATCGCCACCCGCACCGACGCCTACGCGGCTATCGTCATTCCGGGCCTGCTGCAGACAGCGGACTACGCCCAGGCCGTCATCGAAGGCGGCAGCGCATGGAGCACCCCACGTGACGTACGGAATTTCGTCGACCTGCGCATGAAGCGACAGGACATCCTGGCGAGTGCGCCGAGCGGGCAGACCACCAGGCCCCCACTCTCGTTGCGGTGTGTCCTTGACGAGGCATGCCTCCGGCGCGAGATGGGCAGTATCGGCGTTCTCCGAGGGCAGCTCAAGCACCTCATCGCCGTATCAAAGCAGCCGAATATCGAGCTGCAGGTTCTCCCCTTCAGCTCAGGGGCGCACACTGGAATCAACGGCTCCTACACGGTGTTCCACTTCGACGTGGGCGATCCCGTCGTTGCAGTGGAGCCGCTCGCGACCTCTGTATACCTGGACGAAGACACCCTCGTCACGCGGTACACCGCTGCATTCGATCACCTGTGGGCGCAAGCCCTGGATGCGGACACGAGCCGCGACTTCATCGCAAGGGTTGTCAAGGAGGCATGATGAAGTTCAAGAAGAGCAGCTACAGCGCCACCGTTGAGGACTGCGTAGAGATCGCTCTCGCAGAGGACACCGAACCCGTCCTCATACGCGACTCCAAACGGCCCGGAGGGCCGACCCTCCGTTTCGCCGCTGCGCCGTACCGTTCCTTCACCCGGGCCGTCCGGGAACGTGAGTTGGGGACACCGTGACCGACGCCCGCTGGGTCAGCAGTTCCCTGCCCTACCTCACCGCCCGTCCCGACGGCAGCCCCGACGCCTGGAGCGCGGAGACCGCCGCCCAAGGGCGCCGCGGGCGGCAGAAGATCGTCCACGCCGGTGAAGTCCCCGCCCCGGACGTCGTCGCCGAGCTGCTCCGTGTCCCGCCCGGCGAGACCGTGGTCGTGCGGCAACGGCTGATGCTGCTCGACGAGCGGCCCTGCGAGCTCACCGACACCTACTACCCCGCCTCCATCGCCCGCGGCACCCCGCTCGCCGGGACCGCGAAGATCCCCGGCGGGGCCGTCACCCTGCTCGCGCGGCTCGGGTACGCGGGAGCGACCGTTCGCGAGGACGTCGTCGCGCGGATGCCCACCGACGGCGAACGGCATGCGCTCGGCACCGCCCCCGGCGAACCCGTTCTCCGGCTCACCCGGCTCACCCTCGATGCCGGCGACCGGCCCGTCCAGGTGGACCTGATGACCATGCCCGCCCATCGTCAGCGTCTCCGTTACGAGATCACCCTGTCGTGAGGAACACGGGGTGGCACAGCGGTCCTTCGGTTCGCCGTTCGAAGCGGCTGGAAGCCCGATACCGTACCGGCTAGGGACCGTTGAACCGGCACCGTCGGGAACCGTCGGGAGGGGACTGCTCCATGGCCACCCAGGGCGCAGACGAAAAGAACGGGCCGTCACCGGGCGTCTATCGCATCGACCCCGAGGCATCGAGGATCCGGTTCCGGATGCGGGCGCTCTTCGGGCTGTTCCCCATCAAGGGGACCCTCTCCGTCGCGCACGGCCGCATCGCCGTCGGGGAGCCCGAATCCGCCTCCACCGTCGAGGCCGTGATCCCCGTCGACAGCTTCTCCAGTGGGCACGCCCAGCGCGACCGGCATGTCCGCTCAGCCGACTATCTCGACTCGGCGCTCCACCCCGAGATCCGTTTCCACGGCGGCGACGTCCGCCGCGCGGACGGGACGGGCGGGGCGGGCGGGGCGAAAGGTGCGGACGGTGAGGTGACGGTGCACGGCGAGTTGACCGTGCGCGGTGTCACCCGGCCGGTGGTGCTGACCCTCGACCGGGTCGTCGCGGACGGCCCCCGCCTGGCCGTGCAGGCCACGGCCGTCGTCGACCGCTACGCCTTCGGTGTCACCCACGCCAAGGGAATGACGGGCCGTCGGCTGCGGATCGCGCTCGACGTGGTCGCCGTGGTCGCCGCGCGCTGACAACCCCCGTGCGCTCCCGCCGCCCGTCCCGTACCCCCTGTCACCACCGCGCAGAACCGGTACCTTCGGGGGAAAAGCGGCTGGTGGTCTTAGGCGGCCTTAGGGGATTCGGTGGGGATCGAGAGCGATCAGCTTGTGTACGACTATCTGAGCCGGGTCGGCGACATCGCCCAGCGGCGGGCGGACCTCACCTCCGCCGACCGCATGCGCCTGGTCTCCCGGCTGCGGACGGAGATCGAGCGCCGCAGAGCCACCGAGGGCGCCGACACGCCCTCCGCCGTGCAGCGCATCCTCTCCGGCTTCGGCAGCCCGGACGAGGCGGTCGCCGATGCCGGAGCCGCACGCTCCGCCCGCTCCGGCTCCACCCGCCCCGGCTCCACGGGCTCCGGAGCCACAGGCTTCGGCGCCGCCGACGGCGGCAGGGTCCCCGCGCCGCGCCGCGAAGGCGAGCCCGCCCGCAAGAAGGCGCCCGCACCCGCGCCACCGCCCTCGTACGCCACGCCGGAGCACCCCGCGGCCCCGGTGGGTGCCGATGCCGGCGAGATGCCGGACTGGTGGCGCACCGACGCCTCCCCGTTCGCGGGCGGGGACGCCTACGGCGCGGCGCGCGGCACGGTCCACGGGTTCACCGGTGGCATCGAGATCCCCGACATACTGAAACCACCCCCGCTCCCCGGCGACCGGGATCCCGCGGACGGGACCCCCGGGCCGGGCGGCCGGCAGGGCGAGCGCGGCACGGAAGGCTCGGAGGGCGTGGACGAGTACGCGGAGGAGGACGGCGCACAGCGCGCGACCCTGTTCCGGCGTGCCGACGGCGCCCCCGTGCCCCCGCTGCTCCTGCTCGTCGCCCTGATCCTGGTCGTGGGTGCCGTCCTCGGCAACTGGATCGTCCTGGCGGTCGGCTGGGGCCTCGCCTATCTGACCCGCAAGCTCTCGCACAGCGAGTCCAAGTGGGCGGTGATGGGCGTGCCCGGACTCGTCGTGGCCGCCGGGATCGTCTGGCTGTGGGGGCGTACGGAGGGCCGCTGGGGCGCCCCCGTGCCGGAGGGCGGCCTGGGCGCGGCGATGTCGGACACCTGGCCGTGGGTGCTGCGGGCCGCGGCCGTCGGCTCCGCGATGTTCGTGGTGTGGCGCTCGCGGCGGCCTGGCTGATCCCTCACCAGGCGCCCGGCACCGCACCGCGCCGCACCGCACCGCGCCGCGCCCTCAGTCCGCCAGGTGCGCCCGTAGTTCGTCCAGGATCCGGTGTGCCGCCGTGTAGCCGATGCCCTGGATCCACAGCCGGTCGTCGACCTTGAACGTCCGGCCCTCCCGTACGGCCTTCATGCCCTTCCACAGGGCGCTGCCCGTCGTCCGCGGCACCCGGGCGCGGTCCGGGTCCCCGTAGACCGAGGTGAAGAGAGCGTCCGCGTCGGCCTGGTCGATCTGTTCGGGGCCGACGTCGTAGGAGAAGCCGTCCTTGGCCCGGTCGACGACGGCGGGCCGGCCCAGCCCCGCGTCCTCCAGGACGGTGCCGATGAAGTTCTTCCGGCCGTAGATCCTGATGGCGGACCCCTCCACGAACCGCACGACGTTCACCTTCAGCGCCGCCGCCCGCTCCGGGCCGCCGAGCGCCGCGGTGACCTCCCGGGCGTGGGCCTCGTACGCGGCGACGGCCTTCCGCGCCTCGGCCGCCTTGCCGAGCGCCTCCGCATGCGTACGGAAGTTGTCCTTCCAGGGATAGCCGGTCGCGGCCGTCATCACCGTGGGGGCGATCTTCGACAGCTCGTCGTAGCGCTGTGCGTCGCGGTCCTTGTTGGTGAGGACGAGGTCCGGCTTCAGGGCGGCGACGGCCTCCAGGTCGGGGGCGCCGATCCTGCCGACGTCCTTGGTTCCGCGGACGCTCTCCGCCCGCAGGTGCTCGGGGAATCCGGAGGCGGTGTCGGCGCGGGTGGCGCCGACGGGCCGTATGCCGAGGGTGACGGCGGAGTCGAGCTCGGCGGTGTCCAGGACGACCACGCGCTGCGGGTGCTTCTTGACCTTCACCTCGCCCATGGCCGTACGCACCGTGTGCGTGCCGCCGCCCGGGCCGTCCCCGGAACCGGAGGTGCAGGCGGAGAGGAGGGGGCCGAGGGCGGCGGCCACGAGGAGGGCGGCCGCCGCGAGCAGCGGACGTCGGCGGTGGTTTTGGCTCATGTCCCGGCCTTTCGTGGGGAGGAGCCCCCCACGAAAGGCCGGGGAGCTCAGACGGCCGTGCTGCTGCCGGCCTGTTCCTGTGCCTGTGCCTGCACCTGTTCCTGCGCGTCGGCCGGCACGGCCTCCCACGGCTGCCCCGGCACCACCAGAGGACTGCCCGTCACGGGGTCCGGAACCACCACCGACTCCAGTCCGAAGACCTCGCGCACCAGTTCCGCCGTGACGATCTCCGCCGGGCGGCCCTGCGCGACGATCCGGCCCGCCTTCATCGCCACCAGGTGATCGGCGTAGCGCGCGGCCTGGTTGAGGTCGTGCAGCACGGCGACGACCGTGCGCCCGCGCTCGCGGTTGAGGCGCCGTACGAGGTCGAGGACCTCGACCTGGTGGGCGATGTCGAGGTACGTCGTCGGCTCGTCCAGGAGCAGCAGGTCGGTCTCCTGGGCGAGCGCCATCGCGATCCACACGCGCTGCCGCTGGCCGCCCGAGAGCTCGTCCACGGCGCGCTCGGCGATCCCGGCCGTGTCCGTACGGGCCATGGCGTCCGCGACGGCCCGCTCGTCCGCCTCCGACCACTGTTGCCACCAGCGCTGATGCGGCTGGCGGCCGCGGGCGACGAGGTCCGCGACGGTGATGGCCTCGGGCGCGACGGGCGTCTGCGGCAGCAGGCCCAGCGACCTGGCGATCGTCCGGGTGGGGATCCGGGCGAGCTCCTCGCCGTCGAGCAGCACCGTGCCGCGGACGGGCTTCAGCAGCCGCCCGAGCGCGCGCAGCAGCGTGGACTTCCCGCAGGCGTTGGGGCCGATGACGATGGTGACCTCGCCGTCGGGGACGGCCAGGTCGAGGCCGTCGACGACCGTGCGGTCCTCGTAGGCGAGGGTCAGGTCGCGGGCGGCGAGCCGGCTCTCCCCAGGGTTCGGACGCTCCGTCACGCTGTTCCTCCCGTGCGGCGGGTGCTGTGGCCCTTGACGATGAGCCAGATCAGGTAGGGGGCGCCGACGGCGGCGGTCAGCACGCCCACGGGCAGCTGCGTCGGCTCCAGGAGCTTGCGGCCCAGCAGGTCCGCGACGACCACGATGACCGCGCCCGTCAGCGCCGAGGAGAGCAGCGGGATCTGCGCGGTGCGCGTCATGCGGCGGGCCAGCTGCGGGGCGAGCAGCGCCACGAAGTCGACGGGGCCTGCCGCGCCCGTGGCGATCGACGCGAGGAGGACGCCGAGGAGCGCGAGCCCGCAGCGCACCCGGTTCAGCCGCACGCCCAGCGCGGTCGCCGTGTCGTCGTCCATGGAGACGGTGCGCTGCGCCCGGGCGGCCCAGCACACGAAGGGCGCGAGCACGAGCAGCGCGAGGGCCAGGGGTGCGGCCTCGTCCCAGCCGGGGCCGTTGAGCGAGCCCGTCATCCACACCTGCGCCCGCTGGGCGACCAGGTAGTCGCCCTTGGTCATGAACAGGTGGGTGACGGAGCGCAGGGCGACGGCGAAGCCGATGCCGATGAGGACGAAGCGGGTGGCGTGCAGGCCGCCGCGCCACGCGAAGGCGTAGACGAGGGCGGCGGCGAGGAGGCCGCCGGCGACGGACACGTAGGGCAGGGCGGCGTACGAGGTGACGCCGAAGGTCATGGCGCCGACGGTCAGGGCGCTCGCGCCCTGGGTGACGCCGATGATGTCGGGGCTGGCGAGCGGGTTGCGGGCGACGGTCTGGATGAGCGCGCCGGAGACGCCGAAGGCGAGGCCCACCAGCACGCCCACCGTCATCCGCGGCAGCCGCAGCGTGCCGACGACGAGCTCTTCGCGCGAGGGCTCGCCGAGCAGGACCTTCAGGACTTCGCCGGGCGCCGTGAACGACTTGCCGGTGCACAGGTACGCCAGGCACGCGGCGGCCAGCAGGAGGACCAGGCCGGCGGCGACGGCGGTGGCCCGCCGGTGGACGAGGAAGGAGCCGCGCCCGGCCCGGACGAGGGCGTAGCCGGCGGGGCGGGGGCCGGGTCCGTGGGCGACGGCGGTGCCGCTGTGGCCGGCGATGCGGCCGTGGTCGGCGGTACGGCCGTGGTCAGCGGTGCTCATGCGGCGGCCACCCGCTTCCGGCGGACGAGGGCGATGAGGAAAGGGACGCCGATCAGGGCCGTCATGACCCCTGCCGGGACCTCGCCCGGCGGGAAGAACACGCGGCCCGCGGTGTCGGCGGACAGCAGGACGGCCGGGCCGAGGAGGGCGGACAGGGGCAGCAGCCAGCGGTGGTCGCCGCCGACGAGCGCGCGGGCGATGTGCGGCACGGCGAGGCCGACGAAGGCGATGGGACCGGCGGCGGCCACGCCGGCGCCGGTCAGGACGGTGGCACCCAGCCCGCCGGTGATCCGGACGGCCGCGATGTTCTGGCCGAGGCCCTTCGCGACGTCCTCGCCGAGGGCGAGTGCGTCCAGGCCGCGGGCCACGGACAGCACCAGCACCGCGCCCACCAGCAGGAACGGCCAGATCCGGCCCGCCAGCTCCGCGTCGCTCGCGGACAGCGAGCCGACCTGCCAGAAGCGGAACCTGTCCAGGACGGACGCCTGCGTGGTGAGCACGGCCGTGGTCACCGAGACGAGCAGGGCGTTGATCGCGGCACCGGCCAGCGCGAGCTTGACCGGCGAGGCGCCGCCGCGGCCGCGCGAGGCGATGGCGTAGACGGCGACGGAGGCGACGCCCGCGCCCGCGAACGCCCACCACACGTAGCCCGTGAGGCTCTCCACCCCGGCGAGCATGATCGCCAGGACGACGCCGACGGCCGCGCCGTGGCTGATGCCGAGGACGCCGGGGTCGGCGATCGGATTGCGGGTGATGCCCTGCAGGGCCGTGCCCGCGAGGGCCAGGGCGGCGCCGACCATCAGGCCGACGAGGGTCCGCGGCAGCCGCATCTCGCGGACGACGGCGGCGTCCTTGCCGTCGCCGCCGTGCAGCAGGGCGTCGAGGACGCGGTCCGGGGCGACGGGGCGGGCGCCCACGGCGAGGCTGAGGAGCACCGCGACCAGCAGGACGACGACCGCGGCCGCCGTCCAGCCGATGCGGCGCCGGACCAGGGAGGATCCGGGACTGCTGATCGGGACGGCGGCTGACATCGCTTCCACGGGGGATTCGGGGGCCGGAAGGCCGGAATGAGGTAGTTAGGGCAGGCTAAGTGTACGTAGAGGGCCACGCCGGGAGACCGGGGCGGCCCGGCCATCTGTACCCGCCGCGACGGCGCTCAGCCCCCTGCGACGTATCCGGCGGTGCCGAACCGACCGGAGGTTCGCCCGGCACCGCCGGATTCCGCCGCAGTGGCTGATCGCCGCGGCGGCGGAGACGTAGAGGGCCGACCCTGCACAGCCGGGGCGACCGGCCCGGCCGGAGGCGCGGCGACCCGGCCCCGCCGGGGGTGACCCCACGCCGCCGGAGGCGCCCCCGCACAATGGGTCCCATGAGTCCCGCCGCGCGCACGCCCCGCTTCACGGTCGGCTTCGATCTGGACCTCACCCTGGTCGACTCCCGCCCGGGCATCCGGGCCGCGTACGCCTCGCTGGTCGCCGCCACCGGCGTGGCCATCGACATCGACCTCGTCGTCAGCCGGATCGGGCCGCCGCTGGAGCAGGAGCTGGCCAACTGGTTCCCCGCGGAGCGCGTCGCCGAGGCCGCCGCCCTCTACGTGGCCGCGTATCCCGAGCACGGCATCGCGCCCTCGCCCGCCCTGCCGGGTGCCCGCGAGGCCGTCGCCGCGGTGCGCGAACTGGGCGGCCGGGCCGTCGTCGTCACCGCGAAGAACGCCCGCAACGCCCGTCTCCACCTCGACCACCTGGGCATCGAGCCGGACGTGCTCGTCGGCTCGCTCTGGGCGGAGGCCAAGGCGGGGGCGCTGCGCGAGTACGGCGCGGACGTCTACGTCGGCGACCACGTCGGGGACGTCCGCGGGGCGCGGGCGGCCGGCGCGCTGTCGGTGGCCGTGACCACCGGGCCGTGCGGCGCGGAGGAGCTGAAGGCGGCCGGCGCGGACGTCGTCCTGCCCGGCCTCACGGACTTCGCCGGCTGGCTGCGCGGCTACCTGGCCGCGGCCGGGCCCGCCGCGGAAGAGGCCCGCGCCTGACGCCGCTGCTCGGCGACCGACCGCAGCACCCCGGCCCCCGCGATGAGGAATCCCACCCCCATCAGCATGCAGACGAAGTACGCTGCGGGAGGCAGCGGGGCGGCGCCCAGGAACAGCGGGGCGACCGTCGCCAGGGTGGCCACCGCGCCGACGAGGAAGACGATGGCGCCGATGCGTACCAGCAGATCCCCGGCCCGGGGCGTTTCGCTACTCACCCGACCAGGGTAGATGCCTGGGCGTGGGGTGGGGCCGGGGACATCTTGTCACCGGGCCCGGGACCATTAGCCTTGGGGGGTAGCGGGTCTTGCGACCCGCTGTAGTGCTATCAAGAGCTGTTTTTCCGCCGATTGCCATCGATGACCGGTGGTTTCCGACGGTCTCCCCTTCAATTCCCCATTTCCGACGAGATACGAGGACGAGGACAGACGTGCCTACCGGCAAGGTCAAGTGGTTCAACAGCGAGAAGGGCTTCGGCTTTCTCTCCCGCGACGACGGCGGAGACGTCTTCGTGCACTCCTCGGTGCTCCCGGACGGGGTCGATTCCCTCAAGCCCGGACAGCGGGTGGAATTCGGTGTCGTGGCCGGCCAGCGGGGCGACCAGGCCCTGTCGGTGACGCTGCTCGATCCCACGCCCTCGGTCGCGGCCGCCCAGCGCCGCAAGCCCGACGAGCTGGCGTCGATCGTCCAGGACCTGACCACCCTCCTGGAGAACGTCACCCAGCAGCTCGAGCGCGGCCGTTACCCCGACAAGGCCCACGGCGCCAAGATCGCCGGCATGCTGCGCGCCGTCGCCGACCAGCTGGACGTCTGACAGAACGTCTGAGCAGGACGCCTGACAGGACCTCTGAGCAGGGCGCCTGACAGACCCGCAGAACCCGAAGGGGACACGCTCGGACGGATGAGATGACTCAGACGAAAGCGAGCGCGTCCGGGCCGAGGGGCGGTACGAGCCCCTCGGCCGCGGCCCGGGTGAGCAGCCCGCGGACCGCCGCATAGCCGTCCTCCCCGAGCCCGGCCGTGAATTCGTTGACGTAGAGCCCGATGTGCTGGTCGGCGACCTTGGGGTCCATCTCCTGCGCGTGCTCCAGCACGTACGGCCGCGAGGCCTCCGGATCGTCCCACGCCATCCGCACGGACGTCCGTGCCGCCGCCGCCAGTTCGCGCAGCCGCTCCGCGCCCAGCGAGCGCTTGGCGATGATCGCCCCCAGCGGGATGGGCAGGCCGGTGGTGTCCTCCCAGTGCTCGCCCATGTCGGCCAGGCAGTGCAGGCCGTAGTTCCCGTACGTGAACCGCGCCTCGTGGATGACCAGGCCCGCGTCCACCTTGCCGTCGCGCACGGCCGGCATGATCTCGTGGAACGGCAGGACGACCACCTCGCCGACCCCGCCCGGGACCTCCGCGGCCGCCCACAGCCGGAAGAGCAGGTACGCCGTCGAGCGCTCGCTCGGCACCGCCACCGTCTTCCCCGCCAGGGACGCGGGGCTGCCCGCCTCCCGCGTGAGCACGAGCGGCCCGCAGCCGCGGCCCAGGGCGCCGCCGGCCGGCAGCAGGGCGTACTCGCCGAGCACCCACGGCAGGACCGCGTAGGAGACCTTGAGGATGTCGAACTCGCCGCGCTCGGCCATGCCGTTGGTGATGTCGATGTCGGCGAACGTGACGTCCAGGGCGGGCGCCCCGGGGACCCGGCCGTGGGCCCAGGCGTCGAAGACGAACGTGTCGTTCGGGCAGGGCGAGTAGGCGATCTTCAGGGGCTCGCTCATGAGGTGCTCCAGGTCTCGGAGGCGGTTCAACTCTCGGAGGTGCTTCGGGTCTCGCGGGTGCCGCACGCAGGGGAGCTGCCGCACGTATCGGAGCTGCTGCCCCACGTCTCGGGAGGAGCCGCCCGCAGTGCTGCGCGCAGGGCGGCGGAGGCACCGGAGAGGGCTTCCAGGGCGTCACCGATGCGCCACGCGGCGCGGTCGCGCGGGCCGACGGGGTTGGAGACCGCCCGGATCTCCAGGACGGGCACGCCGTGTGCGGCCGCCGCCTCGGCCACCCCGAAGCCCTCCATGGCCTCGGCGAGCGCGGCCGGCCGCGCGGCCACCAGGGCCGCGGCGCGCTCGGCCGTGCCGGTCACGGTCGAGACCGTCAGCACGTCGCCGCGCTGCGCCCCGGCCGCCTCGGCCACGGCGCGCACCAGCGCCGCGGGCGGCCGGTGCTCCACCGTGCCGAAGCCGAGGTCCGTCACGGGTACGAAGCCCTCGGGCGTCTCGGCGCCCAGGTCCGCCGCCACGATCGCGTCGGAGACGACGACGGACCCCACGGCCGCGCTCCGGCCGGGGGTCGTGAAGCCGCCGCCGATGCCCGCGGAGACCACCAGGCCGTAGGGGCTGCCGGAGAGCGCCGCGGCCGCAAGGGCCGTGGCCGCGCCCGCTGCCGCGGCGGCCGGGCCCACGCCGGCGGCCAGCGCGTCGATCACGAGCGGCTCCGGGCCCGGGGCGGGCCGGCGCAGCACGAAGCCCGGCACGGCGAGCTCGACCGGCTCGGCTGGTGCAACCGGCTCGGCCGATTCGCCCGCGCCGCCGGAAGGCATGCTTCCGAGCGCCGTGGCACCGCGGACGACCGCGTCGCGCTCGGCGTCGACGGCGGTCACGACGAGGACGCGCATCAGCGGGACCTCCGGTCCGTCAGGGATCGCCGCCCTGTCAGGGATCGCCGGTCCGTCAGTTGTCCAGCTCGAGCTTGACGCTCCACACGCCGTCCTTGGTGATGACCGACATCATCGCGGTCTTGTCCAGGCGCTGCGCCATCCGGTTGACGAAGAGCTGCTCGCCGTCGAGGGAGGTGTAGGTCTGCTTCAGCTGGCTGGTCTGCCGCTGGCCGTTGCTCACCACGAACCAGTTCTGGTCGGCCATCTTCGGGTCGACGCCCACGCGGACCTTGTCGCCCGGCTGCACCTTGACGGTCTTGACGGACTCGTCGGCCAGGCACTTGGCGAGGGCGCTCTCGGTGAGCTTCTGGCCCTCCTCGTAGCAGGCGGCCTCGGTCGTCACGGTGGTCGAGCCGACGGTCACCGTCGCCAGTGGCGTCGGCTTCTCGCAGGCGGAAAGGGCGACGAGCCCGAAGGCCACGGCGCCGACAGCGGCAGCGGCGCGGCGGCGCTTACCCCGGAAAATCGCAGCGGTCATGCGGGCAGGCTATCGGGCCGCCCAGGTCAGGCCACGCGGGGGTGCGGTGTGCCACGCCGTGCGGCGGTCAGCAGACCCCGTACGGCTGTCGCGACGCCCAGCGCGAGGATCGTGGCGGCGACCGCCATGCCGAGGGTGCCGTTCAGCGGCAGCACGATGCCGACGGCCCCGCCGGCGACCCAGCACATCTGCAGCAGCGTCTCGGAGCGGGCGAAGGCCGAGGTGCGCACCTCTTCGGGCACGTCGCGCTGGATGAGGGAGTCCAGCGACTGCTTCCCCAGCGCCTGGGAGATGCCGGCGACGGCCGCCACGACCACCACGAAGAAGGCTCCGTAGAGCACGGCGGCGGCCACGGTCGTGCCCAGCGACACCGTCAGCACCAGCGCGATCGTCTTCTCGGGGCCGCGCGAGCGCAGCAGCGCCCCTATGGCCGTGCCCAGGGCGTTTCCCGCGCCCGCGGCGACGGCGACGACGCCGAGCGAGAAGGCGGGGCTCAGGCCGCCGAGGGGGTGGACGCGCAGGAGGAAGGCGAGGAAGAAGGTGAGGAAGCCCGAAAGCATGCGCATGGCGCTGTTGGCCTGCAGGGCGTGCAGGACGGAGCTGCCGACGGTACGGAGGCCGGGGGGCTTGGGGGCCTTGTTCCGCTTGACACCGTTATTGCTTTTCTTTCCATTCTTGCCGTTCCTACCGTTTACGTTGCTGCTGCTCCTGCCCGCCAGGGACGCCCGCCGGGGGCGGTGCGGGGGGTGCTCGCCGGAGACCAGCCGGGCCCGCGCCTCGCCCTTGGCCGAGTCGACCTTGTGCGGGAGCGAGAAGGACAGCACCGTGCCCAGGATGAACACGACGAAGGCCCCGTAGAGCGGATATTCCGGTCCCAGCCGGTGCAGCCCCGCGCCGAGCGGGGCCGCCACGCCCGTGGCCAGCAGCCCGCCGAGGGTCACCCGGGAATTGGCCTTCACCAGCGAGATCCGCGGTGGCAGCAGCCGCGGCACGACCGCCGAGCGCACCACCCCGTACGCCTTCGACGCCACCAGGACGCCGAGCGCCGCCGGATACAGCTCCAGGCCGCCGCTCGCCACCGCGCCCGACATCGTCAGCGCGAGCAGCGCCCGCGTCAGCATCGCGCTCGCCATCGCCGCCCGGCGACCGTGCGGGATGCGGTCGAGCAGCGGCCCGATCACGGGGGCCAGGAGGGTGAACGGCGCCATCGTGATCGCCAGGTAGAGGGCCACCCGGCCGCGCGCCTGGTCCGTGGGGACCGAGAAGAACACCGTGGACGCCAGTGCGACGGTGATCAGCATGTCGCCCGCGGAATTCACCGCGTGCAGCTCGATCAGCTTGCCCAGGCCCGACTCGCCCGCGCCGTGCGCGTGTGTCGCCCTGCGCACGCCCCGCGCGGCGGCCGTGAACGGGGCGCGCAGCACGCGGCCGGCGCCCCGGGCCGCGCGGCGCAGCGGACCGCCCTCGACCGACCGGATGGCTCCCACCACGCCATACTGCCCCAACTCGCACCGCGCAGGGCACTTTCGCCGCCGCCGCGGGCCGCGGTCCGGCCGGGCGCGGCCGCTTCCCGGCCGGGCGGGGCAGGGCTCGCCGCGGCCCGGCTATCCCCGGTGGCGCCGAGCGGGGTAGCGTGCGTAGCGCGCCACCGGCGGTCGTTCTTGGCCGCGCTCCGAGTCTCGATCCCGCAGAATGGGAGTGACTAGGTGTGCCCGAGGCCGTTCGGGCGCGGACGTCGACGCGGTCCTGAGGTCCGCTCCGTCCGCCGACCCGGCCGATCGGCTGGCGCACTCGTGAGACGGCGTGGAAGAGAGAATCGATTCTTGTGAGTGCTGCGATGCGAAGCCGTACCCCGGACCGCCTGTGCGCCGAGGCGGTCGACATGGCCCGTGCTGCGGCCGAGGAGGCCGCGCTGCCCGGCACGGTCGGCGAGCATGTCCGGACCGTCGCCGACGGGGACCGCGTCGTCACCCACTCCTTCCTCTGCCTGGACCCCGCCTACCGCGGCTGGCACTGGGCCGTCACCGTCGCCCGCGCCTCCCGCGCCAAGAACGTCACCCTCGACGAGACGGCCCTGCTGCCCGGCCCCGAGGCCGTCCTCGCCCCCGAGTGGGTCCCGTGGAGCGAGCGCCTGCGCCCCGGCGACATGGGCCCGGGCGACCTCCTGCCCACCGACGCCGAGGACCTGCGGCTCGCGCCCGGCTGGAGCGGCGAGGACGTCCCGCCGCCGAACTCCGCCGTCTCCGAGGAGATGGACCGCCTGGCCGAGGCCGAGGACGCCGACGTCGTCCCCGGCTCCCCCGCCGCCCAGCCGGCCGTCCCGGCACGCGGCACGATCACGGCCGTCGCCGAGGAGCTCGGGATGCGGCGCGCCCGCGTCCTGTCCCGCTACGGGCTGCACACCGCCGCCGACCGCTGGGACGAGTCGCACGGCGCGAAGACCCCGATGGCGCAGGCCGCCCCGGCGTCGTGCGTCAGCTGCGGCTTCCTCGTGCCGATCGGAGGCTCGCTCGGACAGGCGTTCGGTATCTGCGCCAATGAGTTCGGCCCGGCGGACGGGCACGTGGTGTCCCTGTCGTACGGGTGCGGCGGCCACTCCGAGGCCGCGGTCATGCCGAAGCCGCCGCGGCCTGCTCCGCCGGTGATCGACGAGACGCTCGTCGACCCCCTGCCCCTGCGTCCCGCACAGGCGGAGGAGGACGACGAGGAGCTCGGGCACTCCTGAGGCAGGCGCGGGGCCCTGCCCTGTCCCTCGTGGCGCCGGATGGCCCGGTCTGCCGTTCGGTGCAGGGCAGGCCCAGGCGAAAATCAGCCCGTCCGGCGTTTGAGGACGAGCGCCCCTCGGGCGCGATACGGCCCCGCTCCGCGGTGCGGCCGGGCCCACGGGTAGGGCACCGTCGGCCCGTAACCCCCGCGCGGTACGTTCTGCCGTAGGAACACCCCTCGGCGGCAGGAGACGACACGTGAGCGGCACGGCAATGGTGCGGGGCGCAGCCGAAGGCGCGGATCCGTTCGGGACCGCCCGCCTGCGGCGCGGCGTGCTGGACGCCTGGGCGGCGTCGCCGGCCCGCTTCCGGGAGGATGCCAACGCCGAGGAGGACCTCGCCCTCGGCGGCTACCGCGACCGCCTCGTCGTCGAGCTCGCCCAGAACGCCGCCGACGCCGCGGCCCGCGCCGGCGTCCCCGGCCGCCTGCGGCTGACCCTGCACGCGGCCGCCGGCAGCCGCCCGGCCGTGCTGGCCGCGGCGAACACCGGGGCGCCCCTGGACGCCGCGGGCGTCGAGTCCCTGGCCACCCTGCGCGCCTCGGCCAAGCGCGACGAGGAGAAGGGCGCCGTGCCCGGCGCCGCCCCCGGCACCGCGGCCCCCGGCAGCGTCGGCCGCTTCGGCGTCGGCTTCTCCGCGGTGCTGGCGGTCAGCGACGAGCCGGCCGTCGTCGGCCGCTCCGGCGGCGTCCGCTGGTCTCTCGCGGAGGCGAGGGCGCTGGCGGCGCGCGAGGCCGTCCAGGCGCCGGCCCTGGAGGAGGAGATCCGCCGCCGCGAGGGCCACGTACCGCTGCTGCGGCTCCCGCTGCCCGCCGAGGGCACCGCCCCGGACGGCTACGACACGGTGGTCGTGCTGCCGCTGCGTGACGGCGCCGCCGAGGACCTGACCTCCCGTCTGCTGGCCGCCGTCGACGACGCGCTGCTGCTGGCGCTGCCCGGCCTGACCGAGGTCGTCGTCGAGACGGACGGGGTCGTACGGACCCTGACGCGCCGCCAGGAGGGCCCGTACGTCCTCGTGGACGACTCCGCGCGCGGCACGACGGCCCGGTGGCGCGTCGAGCGGGCGGCCGGGGCCCTGGACGCCGCCCTGCTCGCCGACCGGCCCGTGGAGGAGCGCCTGCGCCCGCACTGGTCGGTGATGTGGGCGGTGCCGGTGGGCGAGGACGGCGCGCCCGTACGCCCCGCCACCGCGCCCGTCGTGCACGCGCCGACGCCGACGGACGAGCCGCTGGGCGTGCCCGCGCTGCTCGTCGCCACGTTCCCGCTGGAGCCCACGCGCCGCCACGCCGCGCCGGGCGCCCTCACGGACTTCCTCACCGGGCGCGCGGCGGAGGCGTACGCGCAGCTGCTGCGCGACTGGCACCCGGTCGGCCCCGGGACGCTCGACCTCGTACCGTCCCCGCTGGCCCAGGGCGCGCTGGACGCGGAGCTGCGGCGACAGGTCCTGGACCGGCTGCCGGGCATCGCGTTCCTGCCGAGCGCGGCCGGGGGCCCCGCGGCTCAGGAGCCGGCCGCGCCGCGGGCCGGTGGCGGTGGCGGCGTGGAGGGCATCCCGTGGACGGAGGGCCCGGACGCGGCCCGGCACACGCCGGAGCCGGCAGCCGCCCCGGACGTGCCGCCGGCCGCCGACACCTGGGACGACCCGTTCGCCCGCAGCGGCCCCGGCGGCGAGCCGTACGCGCTGCGGCCCGTCGACGCCGAGGTCGTCGAGGGCGCGGGCGCCGAGACCGTCGCCGTCCTCGGCGAGCTCTTCCCGAGCCTGCTGCCCGCCGGTCTGGAGCGCCGCCCCGAGCTGCGCTCCCTCGGCGTCGCGCGCGCCTCGCTCGGCGAGGTCATCGACCGGCTCGCCGGCGTCGAGCGCACTCCGTCGTGGTGGCAGCGGCTCTACGACAGCCTCGCCGGCGTCGACCCGGACCGGCTCAGCGGCCTGCCCGTGCCGCTCGCGGACGGCCGTACGGCCATCGGCCCGCGGCAGGTGCTGCTCCCGCCGCCGGACGGCACGGACTCGGAGCGGCTCTCCCGCCTGGGCCTGAAGGTCGCCCACCCCGACGCCGCGCACCCGCTCCTGGAGAAGCTCGGCGCCACCCCGTCCTCGCCCCGGGCCGTCCTGACCACCCCGCAGGTCCGGGCCGCGGTGGCCGCCTCCCTCGACGCCGACGAGGTGTGGGACGAGGACGCACTCGACGCGGACGCCCTCGCCGAGGTCGTCCTCGGCCTCGTGCGCGACGCCGACCTCGCGCCCGGCGACGAGCCCTGGCTCGGCGCCCTCGCCCTGCCCGACGAGGACGGCGAGCTCGCCCCCGCGGGCGAACTCGTCCTGCCCGGCAGCGCATTCGAACGCATCATCAGGCCCGGCGAGCTCGCCGCATGCGATGCCGCCCTAGCCGAGCGGTGGGGCGCGCAGCCGCTGACCGCCGTCGGCGTCATGGCCGGCTTCGCGCTCGTACGCGCCACGGACGTCGTCCTCGACCCCGACGAACTCGAACCGCGCGACGGCGACTTCGCCGAGCCCGACGACGCCGGGCTGCTGGACGCGGTCGACGTGTGGTGCGAGGACGTCCTCGACCGGCTGCCCGACACCCCCGTGCCGCCCGTCGCCACGGAGATCGTGGCCGTCCGGGACCTCGACCTCGTCGCCGACGACGCGTGGCCCGAGGCCCTCGCCCTGCTCGCCGAGCCGCCGCTGCGCGACGCCCTCACCACGCCCGTGCGCATCCTGCTGCCCGACGGCACGACGGAGTCCGTCCGCCCGTACACGGCCTGGTGGCTGCGCGGCCACCCCGTCCTGGACGGCCGCCGCCCCGCCGGTCTGCGCGTCGCGGGCGGCGACCCGCTGCTGCGCGGCCTGTACGAGCCGGCGGACGCGGCAGGCCTCGCCGACGAGCAGGTCCTGCGCGCCCTGGGCGTCCGTACGTCCGCGGCCGCGCTGCTGGACGAACCGGGCGGCGCGGCCGAACTCCTCTCCCGCCTGGCCGACGAGGACCTCCCGGTGAGCCCCGCCCAGCTGCACGGCCTCTACAGCGCGCTGGCGGAGCTGGACCCGGACGACGTCACCGTCCCCGACGACGTACGCGCCGTGGTCGACGGCACCGTACAGGTCGGCGACGCCACGGACGCCCTGGTCGCCGACGCCCCCGACCTCATGCCCTTCGCCGAAGGCCACCCCCTGCTCCCCGTAAGCCCCGACCGCGCCGCCGCCCTCTCCGAACTGCTGCAGGTGCGCCGCCTGAGCGAGGCGTTCCCGGTGACCGTCCCGGCGGGCGACGGAGAGCTCCGCGAGGTCCCGGAAGACGTCCGGGTCCTGCTGCCGGGCGCGCCCTCGACCTACGTCGAACACGAGGAACTGGTCGTCGGCGGCGTGGAGCTGGACTGGCGGCTCAACCCGGACGACGGCGTCCTGCACGCGGCCACGCTTGAGGGCCTGGCGGCGGGCCTGGCCTGGGCGGCAGGCACCTGGTCCCGCCGCTTCGAGGCCGCAGCCCTCCTGGAGGACCCGACCCGCACGGAGGAACTGGCCCGGGCGCGCTGGTTCGACTAGCCGAAACGGGGCGGGGCGGCCCACCCCTGCACCGCCCCGCCCCGTCCCGTCCCGCTGAGAGGCGTCGGCACCCACCCAGCCAGGCGGTCAGGCCGACTGCGCGGCGAGGCGCGTTGCCAACGCCTGTCGCAGGTCAGTGCAAACGGGTGACATGTGTCGCGGGAGGCGGCAGGTCCGGTGCGACAAGGTCGTGTTGCACCGCGCAGAGTCCGAGCGCCCGGCGACACTGTGCGGCATGAACCGAGTATCCGACGACGACATGGTCCTGGTTCCCGGCGGTTCCCTGATGACCAAGACTCCGGAGCAAGGCCGTGCCCTCGCGCTCATGCTGGCCCGGCACACCATCCACAACATCCAGCCTGACCTGGATGTTCTCAAGGGAGGCCGCCCCAACTACTCCTCCACTCCGGACAGTCTCATCGACGCCGCGCGGGTCGTCGCGATCGAGTTCCAGACCATCGCCGCCGCCAACGGCTACTGGCGCGATTGACTCCTGTGCCGCCGGCAGCGCCCTCGGCAGTGCCGTCAGTCGTCTTTCACGGTGAGGCCGACGTGCTGCGCCAGGACGGGCGCCAGGTCGAACAGCTGGGCCGTGCTGATCGTCGCGCCGTTGAGGGACCCGATCCCGGAGGCGATACCCAGCGCGGTGGCTTCGCGCAGGTCGACTCGGGTAAGCGTGGCCTTGTCGAAGCGGGCCCGGTCCAGGGTCGAGCCGGGGAAGCGGACGTCGGCCAGTGCCGCCCCGCCGAAGTCCACGTCGCGCAGGAGACAGTCGACGAAGACGACGTCCTTCAGCGTGGTCGCGCGCAGGTTGACCGAGTCGAATTTGCACTGGTGGAAGACGGTGCGGCGCATCTCGCCCCCATGCATCTCCACGCCGGCGAAGATGCCGGCGGTGCACTCGCTGTCGAGCCAGGTGGTCTCCGCGAGGTTGGTGCCGACCACGCGGACGGTGTGCAGCCACACCTCGTCGAACCGGGAGTGCCGGAGGCGGCCATGCTCGAAGGTCACCGAGGAGAACGCCGACTCGCTGAAGAGCGCACTGCCTGCTTCCGCCCCCTGAAAGGCGGAGCCGTCGAAGTGGAGCCATTCGTAGGTGCCCGCCTGCTCGAGCTCACCGGCGAAGGGCTCAAGGCGGTGCGCATACGGCAGTGCGGCCAGGTCATGGGGGGCGCCGACTCGCATGGGTTCCTTCCGGGACGAAGGGGTGGGCAGCCCTCGCCGGGGCCCTGGGGCCCGCGGTGAGGGGAGGGCACCATGCTGACGCCGCTCGCGTGGTTTTATCCAATCGGCGCAACGCCGGGAGACGACTCCGAAAGGCCATCGACCGCGACCCCAGAATCTATACAAAAGCGATAAACAAGGCACCTGATCATGCTGCATCGCGCATTCAGGCCCGGCGGCCGCCCATCGCCCGGCGGCACAGTTCTCTGAAATTGATTCTGCGCTCCGCGCCTTGATTGCCGGATCTCCGAGTCCTGCTCACGGGCCATTCTGGACAAACGGAAGGGGGCGTCGGCGCGACGACGATGAGGTTGATGCCGGCCAGGCGGCGGCCGGCACCGGGGTGGCGACGGCCGGGGGCTGCGCCACTGCCGCAGAGTCACCTGCAGCTCGCCCATCAGGCTGATGATCTGAGCGGCCGAAGCGCGCCAACCATGCCGTGCCACCGCCAGGACCTACGCTCAGGCGTGATGGATGAGACAGGGAGGCGACGTGTACAGAAAAGCAGTGCACAGAGCGGGCGTTTGCAGCCTTGTGGCCCTGTGCCTGACGTGTAGCGCCGCTTGCTCGCCGAATGAACCGGAAGAGCCGAAGAAGACGCAGTCCCCGTCCAGGTCCGCACCCGGGGCCCCGGGTGTCACGCCGCCCCCTCCTCCGCCCGAGGACACTGGGCCATCCGGTGACCAAGAGGTAGTGCCGGGCTGGTCACCCAGCTGATAATGAGCGAGGCCGCAAAAAGTGGTTCCTGCCCAGAGGAACATGCGCAGTGCGCGGATCCGCCTCCGTCTACGTCCCCTGTCAAGGCCCTGGTTGCCCGAGCCTCGCTCATCGCCGCGCTCATGTTCTATCTCGGCGCGGTCTACGCCATCGCTTATTACGGATACTTCCGCATCTCCCCTTTCACTCTCGGTTTCGGTTCCGCTGAATTCGTCCTCAATAGCCTGGCGCTGTTGAGACGCGGGATCGTGGTGGCGGCGGTCGCTGTTCTCCTTGTGTTCCTCATCCGGCCCCCGGTCAGACTGCCCTATGCCGACCGGATCAGTAGATTCTTCTCCGGTCGGGTCGCAGCAGCGAAGGCGCTCGGCGCGCTGCTCGCGGTCACCGGGCTGGCTATGTTCGTCGAATGGCACTGGGTACAGGGGCACCCTTGGATCGCCCCACTCACTCTGGCGGCCGGGCTCTTCCTCTGCCGGAATATTCGGGTCAAGCAGCGCGTCCCGCAGGGTTCGCAGCACTCGGCGGTGCCGGCCTTCGCCGCAGGTGTCTGCCTCTTCTGGGCGGCCACCCTGCTCATCCAGCAGTTCGGCAACTGGGACGCCGCCGCCCGCGCGAAGAACATCACGCCATCGACTGGAGTCCTGGTTTTGAGCACCGGACGCCTGAGCATCCCCTATGTCTACGAAGAGGACTTGGGGGTCTGCCTCCCCTACCGATACCGCTACACCAATCTCCGGCGCATCGTCGAGGGACAGTACGGCTATTACGTCGTGCCGCTCCACTGGCAAGAAGGCGACCCGGTGTACGTGATTCCAAGAGGCCCTGACACCTGGGTGGGACTGACCGCGGGCGTACGAAATAAGGGACAACAGGTACGACACGGCAAGCAGCGGGCCGAAGACTCGAAGCCGCGCGTCTCCGCGCCATGCCCTGGAGGAGGTCGGCTGCAACCGCCACCGGGCTGAGGGCAACGATGCGCCACAGCCGTGCCCTGCTCACGTCGACTCCTTCCAGCTGATCAAGTCAGCTTCGAGGCTCAACGGTCTTGGGTTCCGTCCTGCCGATCACAAGCGAAGCCGGATAACCAGCACAGCCACCGTAACCGTACTGAGAACTCGTAGGCCGAGTCGGTTCCGTTCCTGCAGGCGATGCCGGTGATCAGCCGACGGTCGTCCACCCGCGGACGACCGGTCCCGGCCCTCGGCATCAGCCGAGCGCGTGTGAAGACGGACCTAGGGCGCCTTGCGCATCGCAGGTGCAGCCCGGCAGCCGCTTGAGCGCGGGCGGGCCGCTGGTGTGGGGAACGGCCACCACCTTGATACGCAGCTGAAGGAGTCGCCACGACTCTTCGAGGCGAGCCGGTTCTTCGGTGACGACATACGCCCGCCGGCGGCCCGGCCACAGGGCCCGTACGAGGCGGGAGAACTGCCCGTGCAGGCACCACCACACCCACAGGCGCACAGCCGCCCCCTTCACCGCTCGCTTCCCCGCTGCAGACGCCGCTGCTGGTGCATCAGGTCCCCCGCGGCCTTGCCCAGGCCTCGGGCAAAGGTGATCGCGGAGGCATACCCGTTGCCGGGCCCACCCCCGGCCCGGTGACGGGCTTCCTGCACCGCGGCGACCGCGGCCCGGCGGACCGGACACGCCACAGGGCGACGGCCCGCAGCCGCCTCCACGGCCGGGGCGGTCTCCCGGATGTAACCGAGGAGCCGCTCGGTGACCTCGCTCAGCCGAGACGGGGCGGGCAACCACGTCTCCATGGCGGTGGCCTCTCGGAGGGCCTGCCCGATGGAGACGGGGGACGGCTCGGCCGGAGTGAACGTGATCCCTCCGCCGGTCTGGGCGGTATGGGGGAAGGGAGGCATGACGGCTCCTTCGAGCGGTGCGGGGCATCGCCCCGACCTGCGACTCGGTACGGGAACCACCCTGCCGAGTGGCGAACTGAGGATTCAAGCGCCATCCCACAGAAATACCGCTAGCCTCCGAAGTGGCACATGCCATGACGGCAACACGTGCACGCACGACGGGATTTGAGGGGTTCACGACGCCTTCAGGCGCGCACGCAAAAGGAACAGTGGGGAGCGCAGCATGAACACGCAGCGCCAGACTCAGCCAGGACTCAGGCGGCCACGGAAGGCGATGAGGGTGGGAGCACGGATCGGACCAACAGCTCGTCGGATCGCACTCGGTACCGAACTGCGCCGCATGCGCAGCGAAGCCGGGATGACACTCGAACAGGCAGTGAAGGGCCTGGGGTTCAGCGAGTCCCACCTCCAGCGCGTCGAGACAGGGAGCATCGCGCTCAAGCAGGCCAGTCACCTGCGCAGTCTGCTGAAGCGGTACGACGTCACGGACGAGGACCACATCGCTGCGCTCGCCCAGCTGCACCGCGAATCCGCAAGCCAGGAATGGACATCCTTCGCCAGCGCGGTGCACCCGACGGTGCGGACGCACGCAAACGTCGAATCCGTGGCCCGCGCCATCAAGGCATGGCACCCGACCTTGGTCCTGGGCCTGCTCCAGACGAAGAGGTACGCAACCACCATCTTCGAGATGGAGAAGTTGCACGACGAGACCACGAGCGAGTACATCGACCAGAGCGTTCGCCTGCGCATGAAACGCAAGGAACTCCTGACCCGCGGGGAGGATCCCGTACACCTCTGGGCAATCCTGGGGGAAGCAGCGCTACGCCACGTCGTCGGGAGTGCCGATGTCATGCGCGAGCAGTACGCGGAGATTGCCGCATTGTCGGAGCGGGAAAATGTGACAGTGCAGATCCTGCGCACCCACGAGGTCGGCTACCGGTTCGGCACGAACTTCACCCTCCTCGACCTGGGCGAAGCGTTGCCGTCGACGGTCCAGACCGATGTGCCATGGGGATCCGTGTGCATGTCGGACAAGACGCGAGAGGTCGGACGCTTCTCCCGGAAGTTCGGCTCCCTCAGCGCCACAGCGATGTCGCCGGAGAAGACCGTGGGGTTCCTGCAACAACTATCGAGAGAGGTCAGCGATGCCTGACATATGGATGAAGTCGTCCTACAGCGACGCGCAGCACACCTGCGTCGAGGTCGCCGCCCTCACCGAGGGCATCGGCATCCGCGACTCCAAGGACACGAGCATCCCGTCACTCCGCGTCCGCCCGTCGGCCTGGACCTCATTCCTCCACGAGGTCCGCTCGGGTCGGCTGTAGCGTCGCGCCCCGAGGGGTGCTCCACCAAGGGGCCTGCTTCGGACTCAGGGGCCGGTCAGGTGGTCTGGCGGCGCCAGGTGTCGAGGACGATCCGGACGGCGGTGGAGACCTGGTTCTGCTGGGTGTGGTCGGCCCACAGGTGTTCGTCGTGCTCGGTGAGCGTGACCCTCTCGCCGGGGGTGACGGTGGCCGTGAAGTTGAACTGGCGGGTGGCACGGCCGTTGCCGGAGCGGTAGTCGAAGTGGCCGAGGTAGCCGCCGACGACCGTGACCGTCAGCCCTGTCTCCTCGGCGACCTCCCGCCGCAGAGCCTCAATGAGGGTCTCGCCGTCGTCGACGCCACCGGAGGGGAGCTCCCACAGCCCGCCGAGGTAGTCGTCGGCTGGGCGGCGCAGCAGCAGGACCTTGCCGTCGGCGCCCGCGATGACGGCGCCGACGACGGTCTTGGTGATGCCGTCCCGTTCCGCGGCGCGGGCGAGGTCGTCGAGCAGAGCGGTGTCGGGGGAACTCACAGCAGATCCTTCGCGTGGGAGGCGACTTTGGCGAGGACCGCGGTGTAGGCGTCGGCGAGGCGGATGTCCTCCTCGCGGTGCCAGACCGGCAGTTTGAAGGTGGTGGCGTGCACGTGCTCGGCCGTCGGGAGGTCGTCGACGGCGGGGCCCTGTCGGTCAGCGTAGCCAGGCAGCAGGCCCCCGGGAGCCTGGAACAGCGGATGACCACCCAGAGGGCACGTCGAGCCCGGCCGGTCCACCTCCGTGGCGCCTTCGGCACGTACGGCGGCGAGGAACCGCTCCAACGGCAGCCCGCCGAGCTCGGCCGGCTCGTACCGCAGCGGCAGGGCGTACCAGGACGGCCGGGCACTGACCGGCACGTGCGGCCCCCGGATGCCCGGCACGTCGTCGAGGGCCGCGCACATGCGGGCCGCGATGGCCTGGCGCCCGTCCAGGTGGCCCTCCAGGCGGGGCAGCTGGGCGTGGGCGAGGGCGGCGGCGAGGGGGTGGATCCGTAGTTTCAGTCCCATGCCGGTGACCGCGAAGCGTGCGAGCGGGTGGGTCGCGGGGATCTCGCGGTGGCAGCGCTTGTTGTATTGGCCGTGCAACAGCACCCGGTAGTACAGCTCGCTGTCGTCGGTGGCCACGAAGCCGCCTTCGCCGGCCGAGAGCGGCTTGGGCCCGTTGAGGCTGAACGCCGCGGCGGCCCCGAAGGTGCCGGTGCGCCGGCCGTTCCAGGCGGCGCCGTGGGCGTGGGAACCGTCCTCCAGCAGCATCAGCCCGTGCTCGTCGGCGAAGGACACGAGCGTGTCCATGTCCTCGGGCAGCCCCCACAGGTGCACGGCGACCACGGCCCTGGTGCGGGCGGTGATGCGTCGGGCGGCCTCGTCGAGATCGAGCTGACCGCGATTGTCGACGTCCGCGAGGACCGGGTCGGCGCCGAGGTGGAAAAGCGGGGTCGCGGTGGCGTGGAAGGTGAGCGCCGGGACGATCACCTCGTCCCCCGGGCCGATCCTGGCCGCGGCATACATCGAGTGCAGCGCCGCAGTCCCGGTGCAGGTGGTTACCACGTGCCGGACTCCGAGGAAGGAGGCGAGTGCGTCCTCGAGCTCGGCGACGACGCCGGAGCGGTCCGGGATCGAGACGCTCGCCTCCAGCTGGGCAGCCACCGCCTCGCGGTCGGCCTCGGTGATGACCGGCCAAGTGAAGTGCGGGCCCGGGGTGGCGACGGCGCTTTCGCCACCGAGCAGGGCGAGCGGGGAGTCGGTCATGCGAGGAACTCCTTCGGGTTGGCGGGGCGTGCGGTGGTCCGGGAGGCATAGGCGGCGGCGAGGAACGCGGCGTGCGGCAGGTGGGCGGCCGGGCCGGACGGGTTGGGTGTGGTGCCGTCCAGGACGCGGCAGAAGTAGTCGATCTGTGGAGCGGCTGCGCTCGGCCAGGCCGGTTCGCGCACCAGGGATTCGACGACCTGCCCGCCCGGGTCGAGACGGCGGACCGCTCCGCGTCCGACGACCACGGACCCGTGCGGGCCGGTGACGGTCAGGCGCTCGCTCTTCGGCCCGGTCGAGCGGGAGACCAGCAGCGAGCCGTAGAGGCCACAGTCGTAGGCGAGGTGGACCAGGGCGGTGTCCTCAGCGTCGTAGTCCGCGCCGGGTGCGGCGGCGGCCGAGGTGTCCGCGAGGACGCGGTCGGGCAGGCCGAGATACCAGATCAGCAGGTCGATGAGGTGGTAGCCCATGTCCGCCAGGCACCCGCCCCCGGCGAGCTTTGCGCGACCGCGCCAGCCGGCGGACGGGTCCGGACAGTGGAAGGTGTAGCGGCCCTCCACCAGGTACGGGGTGCCGATCTGTTCCAGCAGTTGGAGAGCGGCGGCGTAGACGGGGTGGAAGCGGCGCTGGACGGTGACCATCAGCTCGATGCCGGTCTTCTCGCACAGCGCAGCCAGGTCGGCGGCCTCGTGCGGGTCGACGGCGAACGGCTTCTCCTTCACCACATGCACCCCCGCCCCAGCACACACCTCGATGACCTCCCGGCCGGCGTGGTGCGGCACCGCGGCGATGACGAAGTCCGGCCGCACCTCCTCCAGCAGGTCCTTCAGGCCGGTGAAGCCGGGCACCTGCCACCGGTCCGCCTGCGCGGCCGTCTGCTCCGTGTCCACGTCGCAGACCGCGGCGAGCTCGGCGAGCCGGCACGCGGCCAGCCCCGGGAGGTGGTCTTTCCGGGCCTGGCCACCGAGCCCCACCACGGCGGCCCTCTTGAACGCGTTCATCGCTCACACCTCTTCGAAGGCGAGGCGGTGGCCCGCCGTCTGCGGGCCGCCTGCTTTTCGAGGACACCGCGGCCGGAGCGTCGGCGGGAGTGGCGTTCTCGCAACCCGCAAAGCGGTTTGCATACGGTGCAAAGCCTCTGTCCACGACTCGGACGCGCCGCTACGGTGAGGGACGGCGCGCCTCTCGGCTACGAGCGGGGACGGGTATGGACGCGGGCGGCAGGACGCGGGCGGCGCCCGCGGCGCAGATGAGTCCCGGCGAGCTGGTCCGCCGCACGCGCAAGGAACGGGGCCTGACGCTGGCCCAGCTCGGCGGGCTGGCCGGCTACTCCGCCGCCCAGGTCTCCCGGTACGAGCGCGGCATCTCGCCGCTGACCGACGTCACCGTGCTGCGGGCCTTCGCCGACGCGCTCGGCATCGCGCCCCAGGCGCTCGGCCTGACTCCTCAGCCGGACGTCCGACATGGAAGCGCGATCCGGCCAACCACCGCATACCCCCGCCTTCCTGCCTCTACGGTGGGGGATACGGCCCGTTGGGAGGACGGTGAGGACCCGGTGCGGCGACGGCGGTTGCTGGCGAACCTCGCGGTCACGGCCGCAGCCGCCGCAGGCGCCCCCGTCCTGACCGGCGGCAGGCCGCCGGTGAACGAAGCCGCGCTCGGCGAGGCCCTCGTCGCCCGGCTGCGGGACGCGATGCTCGGCCTGCACCACAACATCACCATCCCGTCGGAGACCGCGGTGAACGCCGATCTCTCCCGCGCGCTCACTGACTTCCACACCTGCCGATACGGCAGCCTCGCCGTCCGCCTGCCCAGGCTCATCCACGCCGGACACGCACACAGCGCCAGCGGCGATTGCGCGCTGCTGGCCCGCAGCTACCTGCTGGCCACCCGCATGCTCATCAAGCTCGACGAGCAGCAGCTCGGATGGATGGCCGCCGACCGCGCCCGCCAGAGTGCCGAAGCCGCGGGCGACGCCCTGCTGGTTGCCGAGGCCGCCCGCCTGCTCGCGGTCCTGGCCCGGAAAGCCGACTGGTACGAGCAGGCGATGTCCATCGCCCTGACGGCCGCCGACCACCCTGGCCTGCGCGCGGGCGGGCCGGACCACGCCGCCGAGCGGGGGCTGCTCATCCAGTCCGCCGCGTACACCGCCGCCAAGGCCGGCGACACTGCCGGGATGCGGGAGCTGACCAACGAAGCCGCCGCCATCGCCAAGGGACTCGGCGGGCCCACCTTGCTGCGGGACCACGGCGGCGGCTTCAGCCTGACCACCGTCCAGCTTCACCTCATCTCCGCAGAGAACTCCGCCGGCGATCCCTCCGCCGCGCTCGCCGCCGCCCGGGCCGTCGCCCCGCAGAGCCTGCCCAGCGTGGAGCGCCGGGCCCGCTACTACACCGATATCGCGGCCGCGTACGGACGATGGGGCCGCCGCGACGACTGCGTCCGCGCGCTCCTGGCCGCCGAACACCACGCCCCCGAGGAGACCCACGCCCGCCCCGCGGTCAAGTCCCTCATCTCGGGCCTGCTCGTCTCCGGACGCACCACGACGGAACTGCGCGGGCTCGCCGCCCGAGTCGGAGTCCTGCCCTAAACCCTCCGGCAAGACGGACGTCGCAGTGAAGGACGGACTGCCGATCAGGCCCAAACCCGTGCGCATCCGCCGACCACGCAGCTCCCCACGGTGGGGCCGCGCCCGGTCAGGCAACCGGCGTCAGCGGAAAGGACGGCGGGAGGTGACGGGGGCGCAGGGGTGGGGGTCCGGGGCGCTGACGTGTATTTGTGGGCCGATCGCGGGCGCCCGTGACGTCCGGGGCGCCGGCCCGTAAATATACGGCCCCGGACCCCCACCCCGGAGCCCCCGACACCGGCACCCACCACGGGCCCGGACCCGGACCCGAGACCACCCGGCCCCGGACCCGAGACCCACCCCGCGCCGGACCCGAGACGCACCCGCAACCGGCCCCCGGACCCACCCGCCCCGCCCCGCAACCCCCTGGCCTGCGCCGCGTAACCCGGTACCGTAAACAGAATGACCACACCGCGGGACACAGGCAGTAGCGGCGGCGCCGCGCGCGGCGGGCCGCGGACGCTGGCCGAGGAGTTGCGGGCGCGGCCCGACGGGGCGCTCGCCGGGCTGCTGCGGGCGCGCCCCGATCTCCTCAACCCCGTGCCGGGCGATCTGACCCAGCTGGCGACCCGCGCGGGCACCCGCGCCTCCGTCGTCCGGGCCCTGGAGCGCCTGGACCGCTTCGCGCTGCAGGCGGCCGAGGCCCTCGCCGTCGCGCCCGACCCGTGCCCGTACGGCACCCTCTCCGCCCTGCTGACCGGGGACGCTCCCGAGGGCGACCCGCGCATCGCCGAAGCCCTGCCCCGCGCCCTCGCCACGCTGCGCGAGCAGGCGCTGGTCTGGGGCGGCGAGGACCGCCTGCGCCTGGTGCGCACCGCCCGCGAGCTGCTGGCGCCGAGCCCGGCGCACCCCTCCCCCACCGGCCTCGGCCCGACCGTGGCGGAGGCCACCGCCGGCATGTCCCCGGGCCGCCTCCAGCAGATCATCGCCACGGCCGGGCTGCCCGGCACGCACGACCCGGTGTCGGCCGTCGCCGCGCTCACCGCCCTGTTCGAGGACCGCACCCGGATGGCGGAGCTGCTGGCCGGGGCGCCCGCGGAGGCCACGGCCGTGCTCGGCAGACTGCTGTGGGGCCCGCCCTACGGCACGGTCACCGCCGACCCCGCCCCGCACCTGCGCTGGCTGCTCGACCGCGGCCTGCTGCTGCCCGCCACGCCCGGCAGCGTCGTCCTGCCCCGCGAGGCGGCCCTGCACCTGCGCGCGGGGCGCGCGCACCGTACGCCCGAGCCGGTCGCCCCCGCCCTCGCGCCGGCGACCCCGCACTCCGTGCACACCGTGGACGCGGCCGCCGCCGGCCAGGCGTTCACGGCCCTGGGCACGGTGGAGGAGCTGCTCGCCGCCTGGGAGTCCGACGGCCCGCTCGTGCTGCGCGCGGGCGGCCTGAGCGTGCGCGACCTCAAGCGCGCCGCGGCCGTCCTCGACACCACCGAGGAGACGGCGGCCTTCTGGATCGAGCTGGCGTACGCGGCCGGGCTGCTCGCCTCCGACGGCGAGGTCGACGAGCGCTACGCCCCCACGCCCGCCTCCGACGACTGGCTGCGCCTGCCCACCGAGCAGCGCTGGGCCCGTCTGGCCACGGCCTGGTCCGCGGCCACCCGCACTCCGGGCCTGGTCGGCAGCCGCGACGCCAAGGGCCGTCCCCTCAACGTGCTCGGCCCGGAGCTGGACCGCTCTCCGGCGCCCGAGGTCCGCCGCCGCGCCCTGGCGCTCCTGGCCACGCTCCCGCCCGGCGCCTCGGTCACCGCGGACACGCTCCTGGAGCGCCTGCACTGGGAGCGCCCGCCGCGCACGCCCGCCGAGCCCGGCACGGAGGACCTGCGTACGCGCCTGGCCCGCTGGGCGCTGGCCGAGGCGGAGCTGCTGGGCGTCACCAACCGCGGCGCCCTGTCCGCCCCGGGCCGCGCCCTGCTGGGGCCGGAGGGCTCCCCGGGCACCAAGCCCCTGAGCGACGCCGAACAGGGCGCCTGCGCCGTACGAGCGGCAGCCCTCCTAGCCCCGCTCCTGCCCGAGCCGCTCGACCACATCCTGCTCCAGGCCGACCTGACGGCCGTCGCCCCGGGCCCCCTGAAGCGGCCGCTCGCCCAGATGCTCGGGGTCCTCGCGGACGTCGAGTCCAAGGGCGGCGCCACGGTCTACCGCTTCACGCCCGCCTCCGTGCGCCGCGCGCTGGACGCCGGGCAGACCGCGGCCGACCTGAAGGCGTTCCTCACGGAGCACTCCCGTACGCCCGTGCCCCAGCCGCTGGCCTACCTGATCGACGACGTGGCCCGCCGCCACGGCCATCTGCGCGTCGGCGCGGCCTCGTCCTACCTGCGCTGCGACGACGAGGCGATGCTCGCCGAGATCCTCGCCGACCGCCGCTCCGCCCCGCTGCGGCTGCGCCGCCTCGCCCCCACCGTGCTGGCGGCGCAGGCCGCGCCGGACGCCCTCCTGGAGGGCCTGCGGGCCATGGGGTACGCCCCGGCGGCCGAGTCCGCCGAGGGGGACGTCGTCGTCACCCGCGCCGACGCCCGCCGCACCCCGCCGCGCACGGCCCCCGCCCCGGTTCCGGAGGGCCCGCCGGTGCCGGACGAGACGCTGCTGGGCGCCGCCGTGCGGGCGATCCGCGCGGGGGACCTGGCGTCCACCGCCGAGCGCAAGCCGGTCGCCGCGCCCGCCCCCGCCGACGGCGGACTGCCCCGCACCACCTCCGCGGACACCCTCGCCACGATGCAGGCCGCGGTGCTCACGGGCGCCGCGGTGTGGATCGGCTATGTGAACGCGGAGGGCGCGGCGAGCCAGCGCGTGATCGCCCCGGTCCGGGTCGAGGGCGGCTTCGTGACGGGCTACGACCACACGGCGGACGAGGTCCGGACATATCCGCTGCACCGGATCACGGGCGTGGCCGAACTGGCGGACGAGCACGCCTGACGGAGCCCGCCTGACGGAGCCCGCCCGGCCTTGCGCCACCACCCCGCCCGGCCCTGCACCACCCCCGCACCGGGATTCCCACCCGCCTCCACGTTCGAGCAAGTAGACTCAATAGTTTGGCGCGATGGGTCGGCCGGGCCCGGTTGTGGAGGTACGAGTGTCCTGCTTGATCGTCCAGAGCGACAAGACGCTGCTCCTGGAGGTGGACCACGAGCAGGCCGACGCATGCCGTCGCGCCATCGCCCCCTTCGCCGAGCTGGAGCGCGCCCCGGAGCACATCCACACCTACCGGGTCACCCCGCTCGGCCTGTGGAACGCCCGGGCCGCCGGGCATGACGCCGAGCAGGTCGTGGACGCCCTCGTCACGTACTCGCGCTACCCCGTCCCGCACGCCCTCCTCGTCGACATCGCGGAGACGATGGACCGCTACGGGCGGCTGCGGCTGCTCAAGCACCCCACGCACGGGCTGGTCCTGGAGTCGACGGACCGCCCCGTCCTGGAGGAGATCCTCCGCTCGAAGAAGATCCAGCCGCTGGTGGGCGCCCGGATCGACCCGGACACCGTCGCCGTGCACCCCTCCGAGCGCGGCCAGATCAAGCAGACGCTGCTGAAGCTCGGCTGGCCGGCGGAGGACCTGGCCGGGTACGTGGACGGCGAGGCCCACCCCATCGAGCTGGCGGAGGACGGCTGGGCGCTGCGGCCGTACCAGCAGCAGGCCGTCGAGGGCTTCTGGCACGGCGGCTCGGGCGTCGTCGTGCTGCCCTGCGGCGCGGGCAAGACGCTCGTCGGCGCCGGTGCGATGGCCAAGGCCAAGGCGACGACGCTGATCCTCGTCACCAACACGGTCTCGGCCCGCCAGTGGAAGCACGAGCTGGTCAAGCGCACGTCGCTGACCGAGGACGAGATCGGCGAGTACAGCGGCACGAAGAAGGAGATCCGGCCGGTCACCATCGCCACGTACCAGGTCCTCACGACCAAGCGGAAGGGCATCTACCCGCACCTGGAGCTGTTCGACTCCCGCGACTGGGGCCTGGTCGTCTACGACGAGGTGCACCTGCTGCCGGCGCCGGTCTTCAAGTTCACGGCCGACCTGCAGGCACGCCGCCGCCTCGGCCTGACGGCGACGCTCGTGCGCGAGGACGGCCGCGAGTCGGACGTCTTCTCCCTCATCGGCCCGAAGCGCTTCGACGCGCCGTGGAAGGAGATCGAGGCGCAGGGCTACATCGCGCCCGCCGACTGCGTGGAGGTGCGCGTCAACCTCACGGACGCCGAGCGGCTGGCCTACGCGACGGCCGAGACGGAGGAGAAGTACCGCTACTGCGCGACGACCGCCACCAAGCGGCGCGTCACGGAGGCGCTGGTGGCCCGGCACAAGGGCGAGCAGACGCTGGTCATCGGGCAGTACATCGACCAGCTCGACGAGCTCGGCGAGCACCTCGACGCGCCGGTGATCAAGGGCGAGACCAGCAACGCGCAGCGCGAGAAGCTCTTCGACGCCTTCCGGCAGGGCGAGCTGTCGGTGCTGGTGGTCTCGAAGGTCGCGAACTTCTCCATCGACCTGCCGGAGGCGACGGTCGCCATCCAGGTGTCGGGCACGTTCGGCTCGCGGCAGGAGGAGGCACAGCGGCTCGGCCGGGTGCTGCGCCCGAAGGCGGACGGGCACGAGGCGCGCTTCTACTCGGTGGTCGCCCGGGACACCGTCGACCAGGACTTCGCGGCGCACCGGCAGCGGTTCCTGGCCGAGCAGGGCTACGCGTACCGCATCGTGGACGCGGACTCGCTGCTCGCGGGCGAGGAGGCGTAAGCCGTACGAAGTCGAGGCGCAAGCCGGACGACGTTACGGAAGGGCCGGGATCAGGCCTTGCGGTCGTCCGCGTACTGGCCGAGGACGACGACGCTGACGGCCGCGCCGGCGAAGGCCTTGATCGCACGGAGGGCGTGGGCGAGGGGGGATTCGCCGGTGGTGGGGTCCGTGTTCATGGTTGCTGTGTTCATGTCTCCATGATGGTGTCCGGCAGCGCCCCGGACATCGGCCTGCCGGTGTAAACGCGCAGGCCCGCGCGTACGACCCCAGGATCATGGCGTCCTACGGGAGGTGGAGGCCGACCCTGAGGACGACCCTGGGGTGGGCCCTGGGGCCCACCCCAGGGCCCACCCCAGGGGCGCGGGAAAATCGCTCGCGCGCCCCCGGCCCGCTGACTAGAATCTCCCCTTCCCGCCCGCCTCCCGCAGCGTCCGCCGCCGCACGGAGCGCGGCCGCCGTCCGGACGGAAACCGGCGGCTTCCACTCGTTTCGTTCCGCCGTACGCCTGGAGGCTTTGCCGTGCCCGCGCCACACGTATCGAACGCGAACGACCCCCTGGAGCGGGAGCGCACCCACCTCTCCTCCTCCCGCGCCGCCCTGCGCGCGATGCGCGCCGACGTCGAGGCCCTGGACATCAAGGACGTGACCGCGAACTGGGTCAACGCCGCCGTCCTGGAGCGGCAGATCGAGGACCGCATCACGGCGCTGGCCGACCTCGCGCACACCCCGCTGTTCTTCGGGCGGCTGGACTACACGCACGCGCCGGGCGCGGATCAGGCCGAAGGGGCCGAGGGCGAGCAGTTCTACATCGGCCGCCGGCACGTGCACGACGCGGACGGCGACCCGATGGTGATCGACTGGCGCGCGCCGGTCTCGCAGCCGTTCTACCGGGCGTCCAAGAAGGAGCCGATGGACGTGCGGATGCGCCGCCGCTTCGGCTACACGGGCGGCGAACTCACCGCGTACGAGGACGAGGACCTCACCGACACGTCCGGTGCCGATCAGGCCAGCAGGCTGCTGCAGACGGAGATCGAGCGGCCGCGCGTGGGCCCCATGCGGGACATCGTGGCCACGATCCAGCCGGAGCAGGACGAGATCGTGCGCGCCGGGATCGGCGGCACGGTGTGCGTGCAGGGTGCTCCCGGCACCGGGAAGACGGCGGTCGGCCTGCACCGTGTGGCCTACCTGCTCTACGCGCACCGCGAGCGCCTCGCCCGCACGGGCACGCTGGTCATCGGCCCGAACCGGTCCTTCCTGCACTACATCGAGCAAGTCCTGCCCGCGCTGGGCGAGTTGAACGTGGCGCAGGCGACGGTCGACGACCTCGTCGCGCACGTGGAGGTGCGCGGCACGGACCGCGCCGAGGCCGCCCGTATCAAGGGCGACGCCCGCATGGCGGAGGTGCTGCGGCGCGCGGTGCGCTCCGGGGTGACGATGCCGGAGGAGTCCGTGGTCGTCGTCCGCGGCTCGCGGCGCTGGCGCGTACCGGCGTACGAGATCGAGGAGATCGTCCGCGAGCTGCTCGGCCGCGACATCCGCTACGGCGCCGCCCGCGAGGCCCTGCCGCAGCGGATCGCGCACGCCGTGCTCGTCCGCATGGAGCAGGCGGGCGAGGCGCCGGACGACCGGGTGCAGGACGCGGTCGCGCGCAACGCCGCCGTGAAGGCGGCCGTCAAGGCGGTGTGGCCCGCGGTCGATCCGGTGAAGCTGGTGCTGCGGCTGCTGTCCGACGCGGAGTTCCTGGCCGAGCACGCGGACGGGGTTCTTTCGGCGGAGGAGCAGGCGGAGATCCTGTGGGCGAAGCCGGCGCGCGGCGTGAAGTCGGCGAAGTGGTCGGTGGCGGACGCGGTGCTCGTCGACGAGGCGGCGGACCTGGTGGCGCGGACGCCGTCGCTCGGCCATGTGGTCCTGGACGAGGCCCAGGACCTCTCCCCCATGCAGTACCGCGCGGTGGGCCGGCGCTGCACGACCGGTTCCGCGACGATCCTCGGTGACCTCGCGCAGGGCACGACGCCGTGGGCGACGGCCAGCTGGGAGGAGGCGCTCGCGCACCTCGGCAAGCCGGAGGCGGCGGTGGAGGAGCTCACGCAGGGCTTCCGCGTGCCGCGCGAGGTGATCGCCTACGCGTCGCGGCTGCTGCCGGCCATCGCGCCCGGCCTGGCCGAGGCCACGTCCGTCCGCGAGGCGGCGGGCGACTTCTCGGTGCGCGCGGTGACCGGCGGGGAGCTGGACGCGGCGGTCGTGGCCGCCTGCCGGGAGTCGCTGGAGCGGGAGGGGTCGATCGGTCTGATCGCGGCGGACGCCCGGATCGAGGCCCTGGGCGCGCTGCTGACGGAGGCGGGCATGCCGTATCTGGCCCCGGGCGAGGAGACGACGGCGCAGGCCCGCCTGACGCTGGTGCCGGCCTCGCTGGCGAAGGGCCTGGAGTACGACTACGTGGTCCTGGACGAGCCGGCGGCGGTCGTCTCCGGCGAGCCGGACGAGCGGACGGGGCTGCGACGGCTGTACGTGGCGCTGACGCGAGCGGTGTCTGGGCTGACGGTCCTTCATGCGGAGCCGCTGCCGGGGCAGTTGGGTTAACCGCAGCCTTAGTAAGGCCCGCCCGCCGGGCCTTACGAGGCCTCCCCCTCCAACCCCCTGAGCAGGGCGTCCAGCAGCCCGGGGAACCGCTTGTCGAGATCCGCGCGCCGCAGCTGTACGAACCGGTTGCGGCCGGAGACCCGGGTGGAGGTCACGCCCGCCTCGCGCAGGACCTTCATGTGGTGCGACACCGTGGACTTGTGCAGGTGGTCGAGGCCGAGTCCGCCCAGGTCGCAGGCGAACTCCTGCCCCTTCAAGTACACCGACAGGAGCTGCAGGCGCACCGGGTCGCCGAGCGCGTGCAGCACCCTCACCAGCCGGATGTCCTCGGTCGCGGGCTGCGGCAGCCACTCGTCCGGCATGTGCTCTTCCCTCCTCACCCCCCGACAACTGTTTGACAATTATCCACCCATCACCAATTGTTTGGCGAGCATCAAACGATTCGACTCGGGGGGATCCTGTGCGCCTGCGACTGCTCCTACTAGCCCTCGGCACCTTCGCCGTGGGCACCGACACCATGGTCATGGCCGGCATCCTCGGCCGGATCGCCGGCGACCTCGGCGTCTCCGTCCCGGCGGCCGGCCAGCTGGTGACGGTCTTCGCACTCTCGTACGCGCTGCTCGCGCCCCTCCTCGCCGCCGCGACCGCCCGCTGGCCGCGCCGCCGCCTGCTGCTCGCGGCGCTCGCCGTCTTCACCGCCGCGAACGCCCTGAGCGCCCTCGCCCCCGACTACCCGACGCTCCTCGCGACCCGCGTCCTGGCCGCCGCCGGAGCCGCGCTCTACACCCCGAACGCCAGCGCGGCCGCCACCGCCCTCGTCCCGCCGGAGCGGCGCGGCCGGGCCCTTGCGACCGTGCTCGGCGGGATGACCGCGGCCACGGCCCTGGGCGTGCCGCTCGGCACCTACGTGGGCCGGGCGGACTGGCGGGCGACCATGTGGCTCGTCACCGCACTCGGCGCCGTGGCCCTGCTGGGCCTGGCCGCCTTCCTCCGCGAACTGCCCGCGTCCGCCCAGGCGGCGGGCCTGCGCGAGCGGCTCGCACCGCTGCGCGACAAGCGCGTGCTGGCCGCCGCGGCGACGACCTTCGCCTTCTTCCTGTCCTTCCAGTCCGTCTACATCTACCTGGGCACGGCCGTCCACCCGGCGACGGGCGGCGACGCGGACAAGCTCAGCACCATCCTGCTGGTGACGGGCGTCGCCTCGGTCGCGGGCAGCTGGCTGGGGGGCCACGTCGTGGACCGCTGGGGCGTACGGAAGGTCCTGCTGGTCGGCAGCGTGATCTCGGTGGTGTTCTTCGCAGCGCTGCCGTGGCTGGGCCTCACGATGCCGGGTGCGCTCGTCTACGCGCTGGCGGTGCCGCTCGCGGGCTGGTCGATCTCGGTGGCCCAGCCCCACCGCCTGGCCTCCCTGCGCCCCGCCGACGCACCGCTGCTGCTCTCCCTCAACAGCAGCGCGCTGTACCTGGGCACGGCCGCGGGCGGCGGCGCGGGCAGCCTGGCGATCGCCCTCCTGGGAGAGCGCTGGTTCCCGCTGGGGGCGTCGGCGCTGGCGGTGGTGGCGCTGTGGCTGGCGGCAGCGACGACGAGGCCGGCGGCGAAGGCTCCCGCAGCGGCAGGAACGGCCCGTATGCGAACCGAGGCCGTTCCCGCAGCTGAAAGCCGGTCCCGGCAAGAATCAAGCCCGTCCGGCGTTTGAGGACGAGCGCGTTCAGCGCGAGACGGGGTCCGGGGCGGAGCCCGGAACGCGCTGCACGCCAGGCGCTGGGCGCTACGCGTCCAGCGCCTCCCGCCACGTCCGCACAGCACCGGCGTCCACCGGCCCGCCCCACCCGTCCGGCCGAGCGGCACCCCCGATGTGGAAGGCGGAGATCCCGGCCCCGCGCAGCACCGGCAGGTGCTTGAGCTGCAGCCCTCCGCCGACCATGATCCGCGGCTCGTAGCCGGGCTCGTCGGCCCGCCCCGCCTCCGCGACCAGCGCGGCGAGGCCGTCGTCGACACCGGAGGCGGACCCGGCCGTCAGGTACGTGTCGAGGCCGGGCAGGTCGGCGAGCTGCTTGCGCAGCGCATCGCGGTCCGCCGCCCGGTCGATGGCCCGGTGGAACGTCCAGCGGGCCCGCGGCCCGATCGCGTCGGCGAGCGCGGCCACGGCCGTGAGGTCGGCGCGGCCGTCGTCGGTCAGGAAGCCGAAGACGAACTCGGAGGCCCCTTCGGCGACCAGCGCGCGGGCGTCATCACACAGGGCGGCCAGGGCGGCCGCGTCACCCGCGGAGAATCCGTCGGTGGCGCGCAGCATGACGCGCACGGGAATGCCGACGGCGTCCCGCACGGCGGTGAAGGTCTCCAGGGACGGGGTGAGCCCGTCCGCAGCCATGTCGGTAACCAGTTCGAGGCGGTCCGCCCCGCCGTCCTGCGCCGCCACCGCGTCCCGCGGATCGAGCGCGATCACCTCCAAGATTGCACCGTTACTCACGTGACACCCTTCCTCTCCAGTAACACACGTAACTTGTGCAACGTGCGTGCAATCCCTTACGCCCATCAGTCGCGGCACACGAAGACGACAACAGGTCTAGTCCAATAGCAAGCGTAAGTCCTGCGGGGCGTTCGTGGCATCACGGCCCGGCCGGGTACACGCCGGGCACCTTGAGGACGCGGGCCCCGGCGGCTATGGCCCCGACATCGTCCACCCCTGCCATGGCACGCCCACGGAGGCCGTTCGCGCAGGTGAGTGCGGTGCGATCGTGATCTTCAAGCTGTCCCGGCCTACCCGCCGCGGGGCCTGCGAGGCGCTGACACCGAAGCGGGGATCCGCCCCCGACGTTTCAACTTCCCGGGCCTGCCGTCCCCTTGACGCGGCACGCGTCGACGGCGAGCCTCGTAGACGTCCGTAGAACCGGCAGACCGACGGAGGCTGTCATGGCGCTGCTGTTCATCGCGAAGGACCCGGACACCAACGGAACTCAGTGGCCCCACGGTCTGGGTCGACAGCGAGGCGCAGGAGATCGTCGTCCAAGGCTGGAAGGCGGGGGAAGCGCTGCCGGCCCAGTGCCTGGAGTCGGGGCCGGTTCCGGACAGTGAAGCGGTGGTGAGGCTGCCCATCCGCATGGCGCCCGCCATCAGGGAGGCTTGTGATGTCGCAGACCGACTCGGCGTTCGCTGATCTACTGGCGAAAACCCGGCACTCGGCTGTTCATCTTGAGACGCGCGATTCGTACGGCATCGGCGAAGAGGCCGCAGAATTCGAAGCATGGCGTTCAGGATGGCGGCCGTCGCCGGAACCCGAGACGTGGTGGAACGACTTTCACACCATGGTGCGGGACGCCGTCGAGCGCGGATTCGTGTTCCGTCGCGCCCGCGTCGTCTCGGAGCCGGTGAGCGACTACATCAGGTACGAGCACGGCTGCACGTATCAGAACATCGCGGCGGGGGAGTTGGTCCGTTGGCTTCCCCGCCGGAAGGCGTCGGACCTCGCTCTGCCGGGCAATGACTTCTGGCTGTTCGACGGCGAGATCATCATGTGGAACCACTTCACCGGCGATGGCGGCTCGGCCGGGCCGGAACTGGACGAGCGGCCTGCCGTGGCGAAGCTGTGCGCCACGGCGTTCGACTCGGTGTGGAACCGGGCGACGCCCCACGAGGAGTACCGGGTCTGAGCGGCACAGCTAGATCATGCCTACACCCCCATCCAGCAGCGTCGCGGCGGCGCGGAAGGCCGTTGGTGACCGCCTCCGGGAGATCCGCCGCGACGCGGGCCTGACAGCCAAGGAGGTTGCCCAGCGGGCCGGTTGGTACCCCTCCAAAGCCTCGCGCCTGGAGAACGCCGTCACGCCACCGTCCGACGCCGACATACGCGCATGGTGCGCCGCATGCGGAGTCGACGACGCAGCCGCTGACCTGATCGCCGCCTCCCGCTTCGCTGACAACATGTACGTGGAGTGGAGGCGGGTTCAGCGCACCGGCCTGCGCCGGCTCCAAGAGTCCTACGTGCCGCTTTTTGAGCGCACGCGGGCCTTCCGCGTCTACTGCTCCAACGTCGTGCCCGGCGTTCTTCAGACTCACGCCTATGCCACAGCCTTGCTGAGCGCGATCACCGATTTCCACGGCACACCCGATGACGTGGCCGAGGCCGTCGAAGCGCGGCTGACCCGGTCACACGTCGTTCGCGAAGGCAATCACCGTTTCGCGTTGCTGATGGAGGAGTCGGTCCTGCGGCACCGCGTCGGCGACGCCGAGACGATGGCGGGCCAGCTCGGATACCTGCTGTCCGTGATGGCGTATCCGTCGGTCTCCCTGGGCGTGATCCCGTTCTCCGCCTCTCGCCGGATGTGGATGATCGAGACATTCAGCATCTACGACGAGGAAATGGCGCAGGTCGAATTGCTCACGGCGCAGGTGAACGTGACGGCGCCGTCCGAGGTGGGGCAGTACCTCAAGGCGTTCGGAGAGATGGCGGAGCTGGCGGTGTACGGCGCCAAGGCCCGTGCGCTCATCACCGCCGCCGTTGACGCGCTCGGGTAGCTCGCGTGGAACTTCATAGAACTTTGTTGGGGCCGGTGGGCCCGGCTTCCTAGCGTGTCGGCATGGCAAGCAGCAGAGAGCCGATGCCCGGTCGGTGTCCTCACCCATGGCCGGGTCGAGTGACCGGAGAGGGCTCACGTCCACGCACCACCCTTCCGAGGAGGCAAGACGTGATCATCGTCGAGGAACGGCCCGCGATCGACGCGGGAACCCTGGTCAGCGCGGAGCTGCGGGAGACCATCGCCGCCGACGTGCGAGCCAAGTACGACCACATCCCGGCGGGCATGGCCCACCCGGGCGTGGGCCAGATGCTCGCGTTCGTTGCCGCCGGCGCGGCCAGTGAGAAGCCGCTCAGCCCCTCCCCGCTGGTGGACGACTTCTGGCACGCGTTCGTCCTGCGGACCAAGGCGTACGCCGACTTCTGCCAGGAGACGTTCGGGAAGTTCGTCCACCACCAGCCCGGCTACCTCGACCGTGAGGAGCACGGCGGGGGCAAGGGTCTTCGGGCCCGGACCGTGGACGCCATCCGGGCGGCCGGGTACGCCGTCGACCTGGAGTTCTGGCCGGAGCTGGACATCGCCGACTGCTCGCAGTGTCACGCGAACTGCCACAACAGCCCGAAGCACAACGCCGCCGAGACCGGCTGATCAGCGCCCAGGCATCCAGGCCGGCCGTACCCGCGTGGTGCGGCCGGCCGCGCCCATGAACACGACGGCGTGGGACACCTACGCCCGCAGGAAGCCCGGCGGGGTGCTGGCCTTCTCCCAGCGCCCTGCAGTCGAAGGCTGCTACGGCTGCCAGGCGTCCTACATCACCCAGGCCGACGACCCGAACCCGCTCGTCGTCAAGCGCTGGGACTACACCCCCGAGATGTGGGCCGACCGGCTGAAGCGGCACGGGTTCCGCCACCCCCTGGCGAACGAGATCGGCCCGCCCGGCGGATGGAAGACCGGCACGCTCCTGGTGCGCGCCCTGACACCCGGCGCCCGTGCCCGGGCAGCCGGCGCCTGAGCCCGCCCCCGCCCCCGACCCCGCCCCCGCTCCGAGCGGGCAGGCGGTGCTCCACAATTGGCCCCATGGCAGCCACGATCGAGCACCCGTCCGGCCCCGCCCTGCGTACCCGCTGGCAGGAGACCGTCGACCGCGCCCGCGGCGGCACCGCCGCACCGGAGGGCGCCCCGGACCCCGGGCCGTACGCCGATGACCTGCTGCGGCGCTGGTCGGAGCCGCAGCGGCGCTATCACACCGTCGATCATCTCGTGGCGGTCCTGGACCGGGTCGACGAGCTGGCCGCGCACGCCGACGACGCGGACGCCGTGCGCCTCGCCGCCTGGTTCCACGACGCGGTCTACCGCCCGGACCGCTCCGAGAACGAGGAGCGCAGCGCGCTCCTGGCCGAGCGCGCCCTGCCCGAGCTGGGTGTCGGCGCGGCCCGTACGGCCGAGGTCGCCCGGCTGGTGCGGCTGACCGTGGGCCACGACCCCGCCACCGGCGACCGGGACGGCGAAGTGCTCTCCGACGCCGACCTGGCCGTGCTCGCGGGCTCCCCGCAGGAGTACGCGGCCTACGCCGCCGCCGTCCGCGAGGAGTACGGCTTCGTGCCGGACGCCGCCTTCCGCGAGGGGCGCTCGGCCGTGCTGCGGCAGCTCCTGGAACTGCCGCGGCTCTTCCGCACGCCGCTGGGCTACGACCGCTGGGAGGCGGTCGCGCGCCACAACCTCGGCACCGAACTGGACCTGCTGGCCGGCTGACCGCGCAGCCGCATGGACTACGGCCGCTCGTGCTTCGGCCGCCGCAACCCCGCACCCACCAGCAGCCGCACCAGCTCCTTGCTGCTCGCCTCCACCGCGCCCAGCCGCACGGCGTCCCCGTAGGACGTCGACGGCACGTCGTAGTGATCGCGGTCGAACGCGCGGGCGGGAGCGCCGAGCCGCGCCGCGAAGGCGTGCAGCTCGTCGTACGACACATCGCTGATCAGGTGCGACCACATGCGGCCGTGCCCGGGCCAGACGGGCGGGTCGATGTAGAGCGTCATCGGCGGCGCCTCACCGCAGGGCGTCGGCGAGCGAGCCGACGGGTGCGACCAGGACCGTCTGCTTGGTGCAGGCCCAGTGCGGGTCGGGCCCCAGCTCCGGCTCGACCTCCAGGGCGTGCAGGTCACCGGATTCGGTGCAGACCGGGCACAGCGGCCAGCGCCCGTACCGCTCCAGCAGGGCGTCCTGGACGTCCTGGGCTATGAGCCCGACCACGAACCCGGCGCCCTCCGGCCACTGCTCGACCCACCACCGCCGCTGCGCCACCGCGTCCTCGACGAGCGAGACGACGTCGGCCTCCGCCACATCACCCGCGACCAGGTCGGCGAGGATCAGGGCGCGCGCCGTGTGCAGCGTTTGTTCGAGCTCCATACGGTCCATTGTCCCGGACGGGGGCGGTTGACGGCTCACCACCCTGAAAATACCTTTCAAAAGGTGAGCAGCAAATTGAAAGAAACCGCCGGAGGCGACCGTCCCGTCCCCGCGCCGGCCGACGCCCCCACCGCGCCCGCCGCCACGCCACCCGTCGCGCCGCCCGTCGCGCCGCCCGCCCGCAGCGCGCCCGCCCCCGGCGCCCTCGCCGCCAAGGTCCGTACGCTCGCGCCCTCCATGACCCGCTCGATGCAGCGCGTCGCCGAGGCCGTGGCGGGCGATCCCGCGGGCTCCGCCGCGCTCACCGTCACCGGCCTCGCGGAGCGCACGGGCACGAGCGAGGCCACCGTCGTGCGCACCGCCCGCATCCTGGGCTATCCGGGCTACCGCGACCTGCGGCTGGCCCTCGCCGCGCTCGCCGCGGAACAGGCGGCCGGCCGCGCCCCGGCCGTCACCGCCGACATCGCGGTCGACGACCCGCTGCCCGCCGTCGTCGCCAAGCTCGCCCAGGAGGAGGCGCAGTGCCTGGCGGACACCGCCGCCGCCCTCGACACCGCGCAGCTGGAGGCCGCGGTGACCGCCCTCGCCGGCGCCCGGCGCATCGACGTCTACGGCATCGGCGCCTCCAACCTCGTCGGCCAGGACCTCGTCCAGAAGCTGCTCCGCATCGGCCTGATCGCCCACGCCCCCGCCGACCCCCACCTGGCCGTCACCAACGCCGTCCAGCTGCGCGCCGGCGACGTCGCCGTCGCCATCACCCACTCCGGCCGGACCACCGACGTCATCGAACCGCTGCGCGTCGCCTTCGAGCACGGCGCGACGACGCTCGCGATCACCGGCCGCCCGGAAGGCGGGATCGCCCAGTACGCGGACCACGTGCTCACCACGTCCTCCGCCCGGGAGAGCGAGCTGCGCCCCGCGGCCATGTCGAGCCGCACCAGCCAGCTCCTCGTGGTGGACTGCCTGTTCATCGGCGTCGCCCAGCGGACGTACGAGTCCGCGGCGCCGGCCCTGTCCGCCTCGTACGAAGCGCTCGCCCACCGCCACGCCCCGCGCTCCCCGCGCTGACCGAAGCCGGCCCGCCCGGCCCGCATGGAAAGAGCCGTCCGCCCATGGCCTCTTCTGCTTCGTCGTCATCCGCATCCGCCGCCACCCCGACGGGCCCGTCCGCACCAGCGCCCTCGCAAGCGCGCAGCGCACTGCGCGCCGAGCTCGCCGCCCTCACCACCGAGGCCTTCCGCCCCGACCTCGCGGAGATCGACCGGCTGCCCACCCTCGACATCGCCAGGATCATGAACGGCGAGGACGCGGGCGTGCCCGCCGCCGTCGCCGCCCGGCTGCCCGAGATCGCCGCCGCCATCGACGCGACCGCCGCCCGGATGGCCCGCGGCGGGCGGCTCGTCTACGCGGGCGCGGGCACCGCCGGCCGCCTCGGCGTGCTGGACGCCAGCGAGTGCCCGCCGACCTTCAACACCGACCCCTCGCAGGTCATGGGCGTGATCGCGGGCGGTGCCACGGCGCTCGTGACCGCCGTCGAAGGCGCCGAGGACAACCGGGAGCTGGCCGCGGGCGACCTGGCGGCGCTCGGTGTCGGCCCGTCCGACACCGTCGTCGGCGTCTCCGCCTCCGGCCGCACCCCTTACGCGGTCGGCGCCGTCGAGCACGCCCGCGCCGCCGGGGCACTGACCATCGGGGTGTCCTGCAACGCCGGTTCGCCCCTCGCCCTGGCCGCCGACCACGCCATCGAGGTCGTCGTCGGACCCGAGCTGCTCACCGGCTCGACCCGGCTCAAGGCCGGCACCGCCCAGAAGCTCGTCCTCAACATGCTCTCGACGATCACCATGATCCGGCTCGGCAAGACGTACGGGAACCTGATGGTCGACGTGCGGGCCACCAACGAGAAGCTGCGCGCCCGCTCCCGGCAGATCGTCGCCCTGGCCACCGGCGCCTCCGAGCAGGAGATAGAGGCCGCGCTGACGGAGACCGGCGGAGAGGTGAAGAACGCCATCCTCGTCGTCCTGGGCGGGGTCGACGGGCGTACGGCCGCGCGCCTCCTGGACGAGTCGGGCGGCCATCTGCGCACGGCGCTCCACGCGGCACATGAGTAGCCGCACCATGGCGCCGGACCCGCCGGACGACGGCCCGAGAGGGGAGCGCGGCCGCGGCGCCGTCGCGGCCGCGCTCCTCCCCCTCCTCGGCGGCGCCGCCAACCTCGCGTCCGTCGAGAACTGCATGACGCGGCTGCGGGTGACCGTCCGGGACCCCTCGGCCGTCCGGCGCGGCGAACTGCGGGCCCTTCCGGGCGTACTGGGCGTCGTCGAGGACGGCCCGGCCCTCCAGATCGTGCTCGGCCCGGGCACGGTGGCCAAGGTCGCGCCGGAGCTCGCGCGGCACATGGAGCCGGGCCCTGCGGAATCCGTCACCGCGGAGGCCGTCACCACGGAATCCGTCCCCGCGGAGGCCGTCCCCGCGGGGGCCGTCACCGCCGAGGCGCTGGCCGAGCGCGGCGCGGCGATCCGGGCCGAGCGCAAGGCCCGCAACGCCACCCCGGCCAGGGAGTTCCTGCGCCGGATCGCCCAGATCTTCGTCCCGCTGATCCCTGCCCTGATCGGCTGCGGCATCGTGGCGGGCCTGGCCGGGCTGCTCGCCAACCTCCACTGGCTGCCCGCGCTGGCCCCCGCGCTGACCGCGTGCGCGTCGGGCTTCATGTCCCTGATCGCGGTCTTCGTCGGCTACAACACGGCGAAGGAGTTCGGCGGCACCCCCGTCCTGGGCGGGGCCGTCGCGGCGATCATCGTCTTCCCCGGCGTGGACCGGGTGACGGCGTTCGGCGAGAAGCTCATGCCCGGCCAGGGCGGGGTGCTCGGTGCGCTGGCCGCGGCCCTGCTCGCCACCCGCGTCGAACGGTGGTGCCGGCGCCGCGTCCCCGAGGCCCTGGACGTGCTGGTCACCCCGACGGTGACGGTCCTGGTGGCGGGCCTGGTCACGCTGTACGGGCTGATGTACGCGGCAGGCAAGGCCGCCACGGCCATCGGCCACTTCGCCGACCGGCTGCTCGCGAACGGCGGGACGGCGGCCGGCTTCGTCCTGGGCGGGCTGTTCCTGCCCCTGGTGATGCTGGGCCTGCACCAGGCCCTCATCCCCATCCACGCGACCCTGATCCAGCAGCAGGGCCACACGGTGCTCCTGCCGATCCTCGCGATGGCGGGCGCAGGCCAGGTGGGCGCGGCCCTCGCGGTCTACGTCCGCCTGTCGCACAACGCCTCGGTGCGCCGGACGATCCGCTCCGCGATGCCGGCCGGCCTCCTGGGCATCGGCGAACCCCTGATCTACGGTGTCTCGCTCCCACTGGGCCGCCCGTTCGTCACGGCGTGCGTCGGCGGCGCGTTCGGGGGCGCGTTCGTGGGACTGCTCGGGCAGCTGGGCGACACGGTCGGCTCGACGGCCATCGGCCCGTCGGGCTGGGCCCTGTTCCCGCTGCTGCAGGGCGGCCACGGCCTGGGCCGGGCGGTGGCGGTCTACGGGGCGGGCCTGCTGGTGGGCTACGCGGCGGGGTTCGTGGCGACGTACGCGTTCGGCCTGAGCCGCGAGTCGCTGCGCGAGCTGAACGCCGGTGGGGAGAAAAGCCCGTCCGGCGACTGAGGACAAAGGCGGTACGCCCGAGGGCGGCACCCCCTTCGCAGGGGGTGCCGCCCTCGGCGTACAGCGTTCAGGACAAGTGATCCGGTGCGGATCAGAAGTCCATGTCACCGCCCGGCATGCCGCCCGGAGCGGCCGCGGCGGCCTTCTCCGGCTTGTCGGCGATGACGGCCTCGGTGGTGAGGAAGAGCGCAGCGATGGACGCGGCGTTCTGCAGGGCGGAGCGGGTGACCTTGGCCGGGTCGATGATGCCCTCGGCGACCAGGTCGACGTACTCGCCCGTGGCGGCGTTGAGGCCGTGACCCGGGGTCAGGTTGCGCACCTTCTCCACGACGACGCCGCCCTCGAGACCGGCGTTGACCGCGATCTGCTTGAGCGGGGCCTCCAGGGCCAGCTTGACGGCGGCGGCACCGGTGGCCTCGTCGCCCTCGAGCTCCAGCTTCTCGAACACCTGGGAGGCCTGCAGCAGGGCCACGCCACCACCGGCGACGATGCCCTCCTCGACGGCCGCCTTCGCGTTGCGAACGGCGTCCTCGATGCGGTGCTTGCGCTCCTTGAGCTCGACCTCGGTCGCGGCACCGGCCTTGATGACGGCCACGCCGCCGGCCAGCTTCGCGAGGCGCTCCTGGAGCTTCTCGCGGTCGTAGTCCGAGTCGCTGTTCTCGATCTCGGCGCGGATCTGGTTGACGCGGCCCTGGACCTGGTCGCTGTCACCGGCACCGTCGACGATGGTCGTCTCGTCCTTGGTGATGACGACCTTGCGGGCGCGGCCGAGCAGGTCGAGACCGGCGTTCTCCAGCTTGAGGCCGACCTCCTCGGAGATGACGGTGCCACCGGTGAGGATGGCGATGTCACCGAGCATGGCCTTGCGGCGGTCGCCGAAGCCCGGGGCCTTGACGGCGACGGACTTGAAGGTGCCGCGGATCTTGTTCACGACGAGCGTGGACAGGGCCTCGCCCTCGACGTCCTCGGCGATGATCAGCAGCGGCTTGCCGGACTGCATGACCTTCTCCAGGAGCGGCAGCAGGTCCTTGACCGAGCCGATCTTGGAGTTGACGATCAGGATGTACGGGTCGTCGAGGGACGCCTCCATACGCTCCATGTCGGTGGCGAAGTACGCCGAGATGTAGCCCTTGTCGAAGCGCATACCCTCGGTGAGCTCCAGCTCCAGACCGAAGGTCTGGGACTCCTCGACGGTGATGACGCCTTCCTTGCCGACCTTGTCCATGGCCTCGGCGATGAGCTCGCCGATCTGGGTGTCGGCGGCGGAGATGGAGGCGGTGGAGGCGATCTGCTCCTTGGTCTCCACGTCCTTGGCCTGCTCGAGCAGGGCACCGGAGACGGCCTCGACGGCCTTCTCGATACCGCGCTTCAGCGCCATCGGGTTGGCACCCGCGGCGACGTTGCGCAGGCCCTCGCGGACCAGGGCCTGGGCCAGGACGGTCGCGGTCGTCGTGCCGTCACCGGCGACGTCGTCCGTCTTCTTCGCGACCTCCTTGACCAGCTCGGCGCCGATCTTCTCGTACGGGTCCTCGAGCTCGATCTCCTTGGCGATGGAGACACCATCGTTGGTGATCGTGGGGGCGCCCCACTTCTTCTCGAGGACGACGTTGCGGCCCTTGGGGCCGAGGGTGACCTTGACGGCGTCGGCGAGCTGGTTCATCCCGCGCTCGAGACCGCGCCGTGCCTCCTCGTCGAACGCGATGATCTTGGCCATGTGAAGTGGTCCTCCCAGGACGGGGTGGAGACTGCTCCGGACCGCACTGGCGCCCGCGACGGACGGCCTGCGTACCCTGCGGTTCCTTGCCCCGCCTGGCATGCGGACCTCACCGACGGTCCAAATCTGTCACTCTCACTCGGAGAGTGCTAAGCCCAATGATTAGCACTCGACCACCCCGAGTGCAAGCGGTTCAGTCTCTACACCCTCCGCAAGTGGCAGGGGGGCACCTCCCGGCGCCAGCCGGGGGCGCAAGCGCCTCGGGGGGACGGTCACGCCCACGAGGTCGCCGAGCAGGGGCCCCAGGCAGCCGTACCCACCCCACGTGTCCCGCACACGCGCGAGGGGCCCGCACCCCGTCGGGTGCGAGCCCCTCTGCAAACCGAGCGAGCCGGTGGTCGATGCGCCGCGATCAGACCTGCTGCAGCTTCACCATGTCCGCCTGCGGCCCCTTCTGGCCCTGCGAGATCTCGAACTCGACCCGCTGACCCTCCTCGAGGGTGCGGTAGCCGTCCATCTGAATCGCGCTGTAGTGGACGAATACATCCGCACCACCGTCGACCGCGATGAAGCCGTAGCCCTTCTCCGCGTTGAACCACTTGACGGTGCCCTGAGCCATGCCTAACTCCCCTATTACTGGCCCTTGCGCAGGACCGCACTTCGCGGACCCGGGTCAGACCTCACCCCCTGGCAGCCCAGTGGGTGTGCGCCGGAACGCGTCGACCGCGGCTGAATGTATCTGCACGGATGCCGTCTGCAACAGGTCACTCGGACGAGAATTCCGGGCATGGCCGATCGAGTAAATCGGCTGAACTCCGGGTATTTCAGGGCAAGTCGGGCCGGGAATAACGCAACCAACCCGGCATTTCGTGCACACACTTCGCGCACAACTTGACGGGTTCTCATATGCGTTCGGCACTGACGCCGGGCGGGGATCGCCTCAACTGTATCGCGCTCAACAGCCGGAATCGCCCCGTCCGCTTCTGCGGTCGGGGCGATTCCGGGGACGTCGTGCGGCAATTACGGAAGAAGCCTGTGAAACCTCAGCCGCCGGCGACGGCAGGGATGACGGAGACGGCGGAGCCGTCGGGGGTGGGCGTCTGCAGCCCCTGCTCGAAGCGGACGTCGTCGTCGTTGACGTAGACGTTCACGAACCGGCGCAGCTTGCCGGCGTCATCGAGCACGCGGGCCGCGATCCCGGTGTGGCTGGCCTCAAGGGACTGGATCACCTCGGAGAGGGTCGCGCCCTCGGCGGAGACCTCGGCCTTCCCGCCGGTGTAGGTACGCAGGATGGTGGGGATACGGACGGTAACGCTCACGGGAAAACCTTCCGAAGAGGTTGTGGGCAGTCGTTCCGCAGGGGCTGGGGGCACCCCCGGACGAAGTTTGGGGGAGGGTGGGCACAACCGGCCCGCAGATGTCAGACGGCAGCAAGACCGGCGGCGCGGAACGCTTCCAACGACGGCCGGATCGTCGCCGTGGGCCCCGCCGCCACCGCGTCGAGCGTCTTCAGCCCGTCCCCCGTATTGAGCACGACGGTCGTGAGGGAGGGGTCGAGCAGCCCGCTCTCGATCAGCTTCCGCGTCACGCCGACGGTCACCCCGCCCGCCGTCTCCGCAAAGATCCCTTCCGTGCGGGCGAGCAGCCGGATCGCATCCACGATCTGCTCATCGGTGACGTCCTCGACGGCGCCACCCGTCCGCCGCGCAATATCCAGCACGTACGGCCCGTCGGCCGGGTTGCCGATGGCGAGGGACTTCGCGATCGTGTCCGGCTTCACCGGCCGCACCACGTCGTGCCCGTCCTTGAAGGCGCGCGACACCGGCGAGCACCCCTCCGCCTGCGCCCCGAAGATCTTGTACGGGCGGTCCTCGACCAGCCCCAGCGCGACGAGCTCCTTCAGCCCCTTGTCGATCTTCGTGAGCTGCGAGCCCGAGGCGATCGGCACGACGATCTGGTCCGGCAGCCGCCAGCCCAGCTGCTCGCAGATCTCGTAGGCGAGCGTCTTCGACCCTTCGCCGTAGTACGGCCGGAGGTTGACGTTGACGAAGCCCCAGCCCTCCCCCAGCGGGTCGCCGATCAGCTCGCTGCAGAAGCGGTTGACGTCGTCGTACGTGCCCTCGATGCCGACGAGGTCGCCGCCGTAGACCGCGGCCATCACGACCTTCCCGGCCTCCAGGTCGTGCGGGATGAAGACGCACGACTTGAACCCGGCCCGGGCGGCCGCGGCCCCGACCGCCCCCGCGAGGTTGCCGGTCGAGGAGCACGACAGCGTCGTGAAACCGAAGGCGCGGGCGGCCTCGACGGCGATCGCGACGACCCGGTCCTTGAAGGAGTGCGTCGGGTTGCCGGAGTCGTCCTTGACGTACAGGCCGCCGGTCACGCCCAGCTCGCGCGCCAGGTTGTCGGCCTTGACGAGCTTGGTGAGGCCGGGGTTGAGGTTCGGCTTGTCCGCGACGTCGGCGGGGACGGGCAGCAGGGGGGCGTAGCGCCAGATGTTCGCGGGGCCGGCCTCGATGCGCTTGCGCAGGTCAGCGGCTTGACGGGGCCCGCCGGCGGGCAGTTCGTAGGCGACTTCGAGGGGGCCGAAGCACAGGGCGCAGGCGAAGATGGGACCGAGGTCGAAGCGCTCTCCGCACTCGCGGCAGGAGAGTGCCACGGCGGGTCCGAGGTCCACAGAAGTGGTAGAGGGTTCAACAGACTGCACAGCCATGGAGGCGAGGCCCTTTCTCCTCATCTTCCTCGCGGCGAACGTCGCCACGAGACGGAATTGGCACCTTCCCCGCCGGGAGCCTCGCCGCGTAAACGGTGAGACCGGCTGGAGGGTTGCCGGGGCTTCAACGGGCCGTGTCCCTCTGCCCCTCTGGATGAGCGGTATGGCACTGGGCGAGGCCCAGGCGTTTGTGCACGCGGCGACCCCCGACATAGGACGGCGGTCCGCGTTGTTCAAGACTGTAACGGAAGGGACGGCCCGTTGAGAGGGGCGTCCGCACCGCGAGATGCGTCACAGAACGCGTCGCAGAACGTCTGTGAGACAGGGAGTCGTACACGTGCTGGAAGAGGTGGAGCGCTGGCTGGCCGAGCGGTCCTGGTCCGCTGCTGATCGTCCGCTCGACGTCCTTCTGGCCGCCAAACGGGACTCCGGCACCACGGTGAGCGTCGTCCTCCCCGCGCTGAACGAGGAGCCGACGGTCGGCACCATCGTGGCGACGATCCGCCGCGAGCTGATGTCGGACGCGGTGCCGCTGGTGGACGAGCTGGTGGTGATCGACTCGGGTTCCACGGACCGTACGGCCGAGGTCGCCGCGGCGGCCGGGGCGCGCGTGGTGCACCGGGACGAGGTGCTGCCGAGCCTGCCCGCGCTGCCGGGCAAGGGCGAGGTGCTGTGGCGCTCCCTGCTGGCGACGACCGGCGACATCGTCTGCTTCGTGGACGCCGACCTGCGCGAGTTCTCGGCGGACTTCGTGTCGGGGATCGTGGGCCCGCTGCTGACCGACCCGGGCGTGCACTTCGTCAAGGCGATGTACGACCGCCCGCTGGGCGCGGAGTTCGATGTGCCCGGCTCCGCCGGGACCGTGGGCCAGGGCGGCCGCGTGACCGAGCTCGTGGCCCGCCCGCTGCTGAATCTGCACTGGCCGCAGCTGGCCGGTTTCGTACAGCCGCTCGGCGGCGAGTACGCGGCCCGCCGGTCCCTCCTCGAACGGCTGCCGTTCCCCGTCGGCTACGGCGTGGAGCTGGGCCTTCTGGTGGACGCGCTGCACACCGTCGGGCTGGGGGCGCTGGCCCAGGTGGACGTGGGCGTGCGCAAGCACCGCCACCAGGACGGGCAGGCGCTGGGCCGGATGGCCGCCGCCATCTACCGCACCGCGCAGCTCCGGCTGGCCCGGGGGCACCTGGTGCGACCTGCGCTGACGCAGTTCGAACGGACCGCGGAGGGCTTCGCTCCGCGGACGTACGCGGTGGACACGGAGGAGCGGCCGCCGATGGCCGGAATACCCGAGTACGCGCAGCGGCACGCCGCGTAAGCGTACGTTTGAGCGGTTCTTCCCGCGGCAAGGCTGGCCACATGGTCGCTGAGCACGTGCACCCCGCATCGGTCGCCGCCGCGCCGGTCGTCGTCGCCTCCAACCGCGGCCCGGTCTCGTACCGGCGCCGCGAGGACGGCAGCCTCGTGGCCGGGCGGGGCGGCGGCGGCCTGGTCTCCGGGCTCAGCTCGATCCGGCGCGAAGGCGACGGCGGGAGCGAGGGCGAGGGCGGGGCCGCGGTGTGGGTGTGCGCGGCGCTGGGCGAGGGCGACCGCGAGGCGGCCCGCGCCGCCGGCCGGAGACTCTCCACGGACGACACCGGCGGCCATCACGTACGCATGCTCGACATCCCGCCGGACACCTTCGCCGCCGCGTACAACGGCATCGCCAACTCGGTGCTGTGGTTCGTCCACCACATGCTCTACCAGACGCCCCTGGAGCCCGTCTTCGACCAGCACTTCCGGGCGCAGTGGGCGGCCTACGAGGAGTACGACACGGCGTTCGCGGACGCCATCGCCGAGGAGGCAGCGCAGGGCGCCGCGGTGCTCGTGCAGGACTACCACCTGGCGCTCGTGCCGGGCCTGCTCCGGGCGCGCCGCCCCGACCTGCGCATCGGCCACTTCTCGCACACCCCCTGGGCCCCGCCGGACTACTTCCGGATGCTGCCCGACGATGTGGCCGGGCAGCTGCTGCGCGGTGTCCTCGGCGGTGACCGGGCCGGCTTCCTGACCCTGCGCTGGGCCGAGGCGTTCGCCGCGTGCTGCGCGGACGTGCTGGGCGCGGAGGTCGTACGGGACGGCGAGGGGCGGGCCGCCGAGGTGCGCTTCGAGGGGCGGACGACGCGGCTGGGCGTGCACGGCCTCGGCGCCGACGCGGACTTCCTGCGCGAGCGGGCGCACCGGGCGGACGTCGAGGAGCGCATGGCGGCGCTGAGGGCGCAGATCGGCGGGCCGGACCGCAAGACGATCGTGCGCGTGGACCGCACGGAGCTGTCCAAGAACATCGTGCGCGGGCTGTACGCGTACCGGCGGCTGCTGGAGGAGCACCCGCAGTGGCGCGGCAGGGTCGTGCACGTCGCGTTCGCCTACCCCTCCCGGCAGGATCTCGCCGTCTACCGCGACTACACCGCGGAGGTGGAGCGGGTCGCCCGGGAGATCAACGCCGAGTTCGGCACGGAGGGCTGGGAGCCGGTCGCCCTGCACGTCAAGGACGACTTCGCGCGCTCGCTGGCCGCGTACCGGCTCGCGGACGTGGCCCTGGTCAACCCCATCCGGGACGGCATGAACCTCGTGGCCAAGGAGGTGCCGGTGGTCTCCGACCACGGCTGCGTGCTGGTGCTCTCGCGCGAGGCGGGCGCGGCGGCCGAGCTGGGCGACGAGGCGATCACCGTCAACCCGTACGACGTGGAGGCCACGGCCCGCGCGCTGCACCTGGCGCTGCTGATGGATCCCGGGGAGCGGGCGGAGCGCACCAAGCGGCTGGCCGCGGCGGCGACGGCGCTGCCGCCGGCGCGGTGGTTCACGGACCAGCTGCGGGCGCTCTAGCCTCCCGGCTTCCGCGCCGGAGCACGGACCGTGCGCCCCCGGCCGCGGTCCGAGCGGCCGGTGCTTCGGCGCCCCGGGCTGCCCTCCTCCGGCCCCGGGTAGCCATGATTCATGTCAAATGTCCCACGTTGGGCCGTACTTGCCGCGGCGTGCGCCGCTGTCGTGGCCGCGGTCGGCGGCTGCTCCTCGGACTCCTCCAAGAGCGACGACGCCAAGAAGCAGGCGTCCTCCGGACCGCCGGGGGGCGCCTCGTCCGGAGCCACCCCGTCCGGAAGCGTCCCGTCCGGCACGACGTCCGGTACGCCGTCCGGTAAACCGCCCTCCGGTTCCCCCGTCCCCGCGGACGGTTCGATACCCGCCGGCCCCGGGCCGCAGCCGTCGTACACCGTCCAGAAGCAGCCCGCCCCCGGCAGCTGCCACTACCGCTTCACCCCGGCCAAGGAACCACTCCCCGACCCCGCGTGCACCCCCGGCGCGACCAACCCGAAGGTCACCCAGGCCACGCTCAAGACGACGATCTGCCGCAGTGGCTACACCGCCGGCATCCGGCCGCCCACGAACATCACCGGCCGCGAGAAGACCGCCAACGCCGCCTCGTACGGCTACAAGGGCTCGCTGCGGGAGGCCGAGTACGACCACCTGATCAGCCTGCAGCTCGGGGGCGACCCCAACGACCCGCGCAACCTGTGGGTGGAGCCGCCCTCCCCCGGCCACAAGGAGGGCAAGGGGCCCAACAACCCCAAGGACGCGGTGGAGACCAGGGTCAAGAACGCCATCTGCAGCGGAAAGACGGACCTGGTCAAGGCGCAGCAGGCCATCGCGCGCGACTGGACGACGGCGCTGGACACCCTCGGCATCCCGGGCAAGCCCGCCAAGGGCGAGACGGCGAGCGACCCGGACGACGACGGCTGAACGGCCGGGTCACCCGAGCCCTGGTCCGGACCCGGACCCGGAGCCGGACCCGGACTCGGAGCCGAGGCGGTCGGCAAGGCGGTCGGCGAGGGCCGTGAGCAGCTCCACGACCCCGGCCGGGCCGTCGACGACCAGATCGGCCCGCTCCGCGAGCTCGGCGACCTCGGAGCTTCCGCTGCACACCAGCAGGCCCGGAAGCCCCTCGGAGCGCAGCTGCTCCACGGCCGCGAAGGCGGCGAGGTCGCCGAGGTCGTCACCGGCGTAGAGGACACAGCCCGCGCCGCTCTCGCGCACGTACGACGCGAGGGCGGCGCCCTTGTCGACCCCCGGCGGGCGCAGTTCCAGCACGAGCCTGCCGGGCTCGACGATCAGTGCGTGCCGCTCGGCGAGGGCGGACACGGGCTCACACAGGGCGTCGAAGGCGGCCTGGGGGTGGGGGGCACGCCGGGTGTGGACGGCGACGGCCCGGCCCTTGTCCTCGATCCAGACGCCCTGACCGACGCCCGAACCGGCCAGGATGCCCGGCAGCTCCGCCCGGGCGGCCGCGACGCCCGGGGGCGGCTCGGGGGCCGTCACGGCGGCGGTCGCGGCGTCCCAGCGCTCGGCGCCGTAGTGCCCGAGGACCACGAGGTGCTCCAGGCCCGGGGCCCCGGCGAAGCCGCCGTAGCGGACCGCGACCTCGGCCGGGCGGCCGGTGATCACGGCGACGGAACCGAGCCGGGGGGCGAGCCGCGCCAGTGCGGGCACGGCGCCCGGGTGGGCCCGGGCCTGCTCGGGGTCGGGGACGATCTCGGCGAGCGTCCCGTCGAAGTCGAGCGCCACGACTGCGCGTTGCGGCGCGGCCAGCAGGGCGGCGAGCCCGTCGCGGCCGGCGGGGGTGACGGGAACGGGGAGGGGGTGGCTGCCCATGGGCCGACCCTACTGGCTGGGCCCCGCCGTCTACCGGCGTTCGCGCCGGGCGTCCCGGATGCGCCGCAGCCGGTTGACGGTGACCGGGTCGTGGGCCAGGGCCCGCGGGTCGTCCAGGAGGGCGTTGAGCAGCTGGTAGTAGCGGGTCGGGGTCATGCCGAGCCGCTCCCGCACGGCGCGCTCCTTGGCGCCGGGCCCGGAGAAGGGCCGCCGCTCCAGGGCGAGCACGGCGAGGTCGCGCTCCGACAGCCCGCCCTCCTGCCCGCCCTGTTCGCCCCCGCCCTGTTCGCCGCTCACGCCGCCCAGCCTACTTACCGTGGGCGGCCAGGTCCGTGGAGTCGGCCTCGCGCTGGATCTCGCCGAGGACGCTCGCGGGGTCGCCGCCCTTGACGACCACCGAGCCGATCTTCTCCTTGAGGGCCTGGCTCACCTTGGCCCAGGAGGTCTTGTCGACGGGGTAGAACTCGGCGTTCTCCAGCTGGGCCAGGAAGGGCTTCAGCTTGTCCTTCGCGCTGTCGGCGGCCATCTTCTCGGAGGCGCTGGTGGTCACCGGCAGCAGGTCGTACTGGTTGGTGAAGGCGGAGACGTTCTTGGTGCTGTAGACGAAGTCGAGGAAGCGGCCGACCTCCTCGCGGTGGCCGCCGGCCTTGAACGCCATGATCCAGTCGGCGACGCCCATGGTGGCCTTGGCCTTGCCGGACTTGCCCGGCAGCGGGGCGGTCCCGAACTTGATGCCCTTGGCCTCGGCCTGCTTCATCAGCGTGGGGTGGCCGTTGAGCATGCCGACCTCACCGCGGCAGAAGGCGTCGAAGACGGTCTGGCGGTTGGTGCGGGCGGGGTCGAGGGAGCCGGTGAGGCCCTTGCCGACGAGCTCGTCGCGCAGCCACTTGAACGTATCGACGTTCTGGTCGGAGAGGATCGTGTACGTACCGTTGTGGTCGGTGTAGCCACCGCCGCCGCTGAGCATCCACATCATGGTCTCGGCGGGCGCCTCCTCGGGGCCGAGCGGCAGCCCGTAGGGGACCTTGACCCCCGCGGTCTGGAGCTTCTTGGCCGCGGCCTGAAGCTCGTCCCAGCTCTCGGGGGCCTTGGCTATGCCGGCCTTGGCGAAGAGGGTCTTGTTGTAGAAGAGCAGCCGGGTGCTGCCGACGAACGGCAGGCCGTACTGCACGTGGGCCACCTCGCCCGCGCGGGCGATCGAGGCGATGATGTCGGCCTGGGTGGGGATGGTCAGCAGCTGGTCGGCGCTGTAGAGCTTGCCGGCGGCGGCGAACTCGGCGTACGCGCCGATCTGCGCGATGTCCGGGGCCTTGCCGGCCGCGACCATCTCGGCGACCTTCTTGTCGACCTCGGTCCAGCTCAGGACCGTGGCCTCGACCTTGACGCCCTTGTTCTGGGCCTCGAAGGCGCGGGCGAGGGCGTCCCAGTACTTCTGGGAGCCGTTCGCCGCGTTGTCGCCGTAGTCGGCCGCGACGACGCGCAGCGTCTTGCTGCCGGAGCCGCCGTCGCTGCCGCACGCCGTCAGTGCGGGCGCCAACGCCGCCGTGGCGGCACCTGCCGCCGTCAGACCCAAGAACCGCCGCCGCTGCACTACTGCTTCCCACCTTCGTGGTTTGTGTTCGTCCGCTGAAGACCGTGAGGACCGTAAGAACCGTGAGTTTCCCCCGCGGGCCACCATACGGTCCAGCCGACTCCGGTTTCGCTTCGGTATCGCCCTTCCCGTGCGGGGCGGGGGCTGCTATGCACGGAGATCACCGGTGGAAGGAGAAGAAAGCGCATGTCCGAGCCCTCTCTCACGCCCTCTCGCACCCCCTCTCTCACCTCTACGGAGATCACTGCTCAGCCCGGCTGCTGGCGGCGCGCAGCCGAAGCCGCGGCAGCAAGCGCGACCGGGCTCCCACGGCCCGGGGAACGGGTGGCCGTGACCGGCTGCGGCACCTCGTGGTTCATGGCCCAGGCGTATGCGGCGCTGCGGGAGGCGTCGGGACAAGGGGAGACGGACGCGTTCCCGGCGTCGGAGTTCCCGGTGACGCGGACGTACGACCGGCTCGTGGTGATCACGCGGTCGGGGACGACGACCGAGGTGCTCGACCTGATCGAGGAGGTGCGCGAGCGCCGGGAGGTCTTCGCCCTGACCGCCGACCCGGCGTCGCCGGTGGTCCGCGCGGCCGGCAGGACGGCGGTGCTGGACTGGGCGGACGAGGAGTCCGTCGTCCAGACGCGCTTCGCGACGACGGCGCTGGCGTACCTGCGGGCGGGCCTGGAGGCGAGCGGGCGGCTGCCGGACGGGGTGAAGCGGGTGGCGGAGGCGGCGGCGGACGCGGAGACGGCGGTGATCGAGCCGCTGCCGCAGGCGGTGCTGTCCGCCGACCAGTGGACGTTCCTGGGGGCGGGCTGGTCGTACGGCCTCGCGCAGGAGGCGGCGCTGAAGATGCGGGAGGCGGCGGGCGCCTGGACGGAGTCGTACCCGGCGATGGAGTACCGCCACGGCCCGATAGCGATCACGGGCCCGGGCCGGGCGGCGTGGATCCTCGGCGAGGCGCCCGAGGGCCTGGAGACGGACATCGCCGGCACGGGCGGCACGCTCGTGGCGGACGGCGCGAGGCTGGACCCGATGGCGGACCTGATCCGCGCACAACGCCTGGCGGTGGCGGTGGCGGAGTCCCGAGCCCTGAACCCGGACACCCCGAGGGGCCTGACCCGAAGCGTGATCTTGAACGGGTGACCCGGCCACCCCACTCCCGCCGCCGCGGCGCGCAACCACCACCAAGCCACCCGGCTGTGCCGAGCCGGCCCGGGCCAGGGCTCGGTACCGCCGCGGCGGATTCACGGATTCACGGATTCACGGGGGCGGCACCCGTAGGCCTCTGCGGCCGCGGCCGTCACCCCACCCGGCGCGTACGCCGCCCCGTGCCGCCCACGCCGGCCCGGCGGGGAAACACCCACCCACGGGCGAGTGGACTAGACCTTTCATACGCGGACACGCGACACTGTCCCCGTGAGACACGTCATCGCGCTCGACGTAGGCGGCACCGCCATCAAGGCCGCCCTGATCGGCCCGGACCACGAACTGCTGCACGAGGCCCGTCGGCCGACCGGCCGCGAGCGGGGTCCGGACGCCGTCATAGCGGGCATCCTGGACTTCGCCGCCGAGCTCGCGGCCACCGGCGAGGCCGCCTTCGGCGAGCCCGCCGCCGCGGCGGGCATCGCCGTGCCCGGCATCGTGGACGCCGCGGCCGGCACCGCCGTCTACGCCGCCAACCTCGGCTGGCGCGACGTCCCCCTGCGCGATCTGCTCAGCCGCCACCTCGGAGGCACCCCCGTGGCCCTCGGCCACGACGTCCGCACCGGAGGTCTCGCCGAGGGCCGTATCGGCGCGGGCGAGGGCACCGACCGCTTTCTGTTCGTCGCCCTCGGCACCGGCATCGCCGGCGCCATCGGCGTGGAAGGCCGCATCGAGGCCGGCGCCCACGGCGGCGCGGGCGAGATCGGCCACATCCGCGTACGCCCCGGCTCCGGCCCCGACGCCCGCCCGTGCGGCTGCGGCGGCCGCGGCTGCCTGGAGACCTTCGCCTCCGCCGCCGCGGTCAGCCGCGCCTGGGCGGAGGCGAGCGGCGACCCGGACGCCGACGCCGCGGACTGTGCGCGCGCCGTCGACGCCGGCGACCCGCGCGCCCGCGCCGTCTGGCAGGAGGCCGTCGACGCCCTCGCCGACGGCCTCGTCGTCGCCCACACCCTGCTGGACCCCCGCACCCTGATCGTCGGCGGCGGCCTCGCCGAGGCCGGCGAGACCCTCTTCGCCCCGCTGCGCGCGGCGATCACGGAGCGCATCACGTTCCAGCAGCTCCCCCGCATCGTCCCGGCGGCCCTCGGGGACACCGCCGGCTGCCTGGGCGCGGGCCTGCTCGCCTGGGACCTGCTCACCACCCACCTCACGGAGGTTTCCGCCTGATGGTCGAACGAACGGTTCTCGCCGGCGCCCGCGTGGTGCTGCCGACCGGCGTGGTCGAGGACGGGCGGGTGACGGTCGAGGGCCGGCGGATCGCCGCGAACGACAGCAGCGAGCACGCGACCGCGACCGGGAGCGCGACCGGGAGCGGAGGCGGACGCGGACGCGACGAGCACGCCACGCTCGACCTCTCCGGCCACTGGATCGTCCCCGGCTTCGTGGACATGCACGTCCACGGCGGCGGCGGCGCGTCCTTCTCCGCGGGCGACCCCGAGGAGGCGCTCACGGCCATCCGTACGCACCGCGCGCACGGCACCACGACCATGGTCGCCTCCACCGTCACCGGCGACCTGGACGACCTCGCCCGGCAGGCGGCCGTCCTCTCCGAGCTGACCGAGCAGGGCGACCTGGCGGGCATCCACTTCGAGGGCCCGTTCATCTCCCCGCACCGCTGCGGCGCCCACCAGCCGGAGCTGCTGCGCGACCCGCACCCGGCGGACGTCCGCAAGCTGGTCGACGCGGCGCGCGGCGCGGCCCGCATGATGACGCTGGCCCCGGAGCTGGCGGGCGGCCTCGACTCGGTCCGCCTCCTCGCCGACCACGGCGTCGTCGCCGCCGTCGGCCACACGGACTCGTCCTACGAGGCGACCCTGGACGCCATCGAGGCGGGCGCGACCGTCGCCACCCACCTCTTCAACGCGATGCCTTCCCTGCTGCATCGCGCACCCGGCCCGATCGCGGCCCTCCTGGAGGACGAGCGGGTCACCGTCGAGCTCATCAACGACGGCACGCACCTGCACCCGGCCGTCCTGGAGCTGGCGTTCGCCCGCGCCGGCGCGGACCGGGTCGCGTTCATCACCGACGCGATGGGCGCGGCCGGCATGAGCGACGGCATGTACCCGCTCGGTCCGATGAGCGTCGAGGTCAAGGACGGCGTGGCCCGGATCGCCGACGGCCCGACGGCGGGTTCGATCGCGGGCTCGACGCTCACGCTGGACACGGCGTTCAAGCGCGCTGTCACCATCGACAAGCTGACGGTCGAGCAGGCGGTACGGGCCCTGTCGGCGAACCCGGCACGGCTGCTGGGCGTGGCCGACCGGGTCGGCTCCCTGGAGCCCGGCAAGGATGCGGATCTGGTCGTTTTCGACGCCTCGTACGACCTGGTGGGCGTCATGCGCAAGGGCGAATGGGTGCTCAGGCCCTGAAGTGCACTGATTTCTCCCGCTCTTGACGCACGGTCGCACTCCGGCCGGAACAGCGGCGGCAGTCCCGAGGTCTGGGCCTGCCGCCGCTGTTTTGGCATGATCGCTGGCGGTCGACGGTCACGACGGGACGGTCACAGCGGGCCGGTCCGGTTCATTGGTCATCGGTCATCGGTCATTGCCCATGGGTCATTGCCCATGGGTCATTGGCCACTGGGCATTGGCCATCGGTCAAGGGAGGGAGACGCCGGTGATCCTCACGGTCACGCTCAACGCAGCGCTCGATCTGACCTACCGCGTTCCGCGGCTGCAGCCGCACGCGTCGCACCACGTCACGGCCGCCGCCGAACGGGCCGGCGGCAAGGGCGTCAACGTGGCCCGCGTCCTCGCCGCCCTCGGCCACGCCACGGTGGTCACCGGCTTCGCGGGCGGTACGACGGGCGAGACCCTGCGCCGCCACCTCGCCGAGGACGCCCCCGGCGGCGGGGCGGAGCTCGTCGACGCCCTCGTCCCCATCCTCGGCACCACGCGCCGCACCGTCGCCGTCGTGGACGCCTCCACCGGCGACACCACCCAGCTCAACGAGGCCGGACCCGACGTCACCGCCGAGGAGTGGGCGGCGTTCACGGACACCTACGCGCGCCTGCTGCGCGGGGCCCGTGCCGTCGCCCTGTGCGGCAGCCTGCCGCCCGGCGTGCCGGTCGGGGCGTACGCGCACCTCGTCCGGCAGGCGCGCGCCGCCCGCGTCCCCGTCCTGCTGGACACCAGCGGCGAACCGCTGCGCCGCGGCATCGCCGCCCGCCCCGACCTGGTCACCCCCAACACGGCCGAACTCGCCGCCCTCACCGGCTCCACGGAGCCCCTGCGCGCCGCCCTGGACGCCCGCCGCCGCGGTGCCCACGCCATCGCCACGACCCTCGGCCCGGAGGGCGTGCTCGCCGTGACCCCCGACGGCCGCTGGCGCGCGACCCCGCCCCGGCGCCTCGCCGGAAACCCGACCGGCGCAGGCGACTCCGCCGCGGCCGGCCTCCTGTCGGCCCTCCTGGAAGGCCTCTCCTGGCCGGAGCGCCTGACGCGAGCGGTAGCCCTGGCAGCGGCAACCGTAAAGGCCCCCACAGCAGGCGAATTCGACCCTGCGACGTACGAGGACGTGCTGCCGCACGTGAAGGTCACGGCGGCCTGAACCCACCCCCTCCGAGGGGGCGCCCCGACGGAAGGACCACCCGGCCATGCCACTCGTCCACACCAGGGAACTCATCACTGCAGGCCGCGCCATTTGCGCGTTCAACGTCATCACGGTCGAACACGCGGAGGCCATCGCGGCGGGCGCGGAGGCCGCGAACCGCCCGGCCGTCCTGCAGATCTCGGAGAACGCCGTGAAGTTCCACGGCGGCCGCCTGGGCCCCATCGCCGCCGCGACCGCGGCGGTGGCGACCGCCTCCTCCGCGCGCCTGTCCCTCCACCTGGACCACGTGGAGGACGAGTCCCTCCTACGCCAGGCGCACGCCCACGGCTTCACCTCGGTGATGTTCGACGCCTCGAAACTCCCCTACGGAGACAACGTCAAGGCGACGGCCGAAGCGGCCCGTTGGGGCCACGAGCGCGAGATGTGGGTGGAAGCGGAGCTGGGCCGCGTCGGCGGAAAGGCGGGCGACGCGCACACGCCGGGCGTACGCACCGACCCGGCCGAAGCGGCGGCCTACGTGGCCGACACGGCCGTGGACGCCCTGGCGGTGGCCGTGGGCAGCACCCACGCGATGACGGAACGCACGGCGACCCTGGACCACTCTCTGATCGCGGCCCTACGGGACGCCGTCCCCGTCCCCCTGGTCCTCCACGGCTCGTCGGGCGTCCCGGATACGGAACTCCGCCGCGCGGTCACCGCGGGAATGACGAAAATCAACGTGGGCACGGCCCTGAACAAGGCCTTCACAGGCGCCGTAAGAGCCTTCCTGGAGGCCCACCCCTCCACCACCGACCCACGCAAGTACCTGACCCCTGCGCGGGCCGCCATGACGGACACGGTGGCGGGATTCCTCCGCATGACCAACGTCTGATCAGACTTCCAGCTCCGCCGCCACATCACTGCCCGCGTCTCGCTCGGCCAGGCGCATGCAAACCGGAACGCCTCATTCCCGTTGCCCCCTTCCAATCATCTATATATGATCTTCACATTGCGCATATCGCCTATTCCCCGCATAAGGCATTTCCTCAAGAAGGTACTGAATGAAGACCACTTCTAAGCTTTCGCTTGCAGCAGCATCGGCTGCCGCCATCATCCTTATGGCGCCGGGTGTGAGCTTCGCTGGCGACATGGGCATATCGAACAACGGCAGCGGTAAGTGCCTGGAGATCGACGGTTCCAGCCGTAGCAATGGAGCCCGGGCCCAGCAGTGGGACTGCAATGGGCAGGCGGGGTCCTACTGGACCCTCAACTCCGCCGGCAACGGCTGGTACGAAATCGTCAACGACAACAGCGGGAAGTGCCTGGAGGTCGCCGACTCCAGCACCTACAACGGCGCCGTCGTCCAGCAGTGGGACTGCGTCGGAAATGACACACAGAAGTGGCGCATCGAGCAGTCCCAGGTCAACCGTGACGGGAACCTGTTCGTGAATTACCACTCCGGCAAGGTCCTCGAGGTCGATAACTCAAGCTCGCGGAACGGCGCACGGATTCAGCAGTGGGACTACCACCCCTACGTGTCGGGCCAACTGTGGTCGTTCGGACGAAACCCCGGCGCCTGATACGCCCAGGGCGCTATTTTTTCGCATTGCGCCAAACCCATCACCGCGTCACTCGGGATGGCAGCAGCAGTGAGCAAGAAGGCACGCCTTCAGCTCTTGGCTTGTCCGTTCAACACTGACGGCCATTCAAGGTAGTTGAACGCCGACCTTCTTGCCCGCCCGGCAAGTCGACGACGTTCCGCTCTGTCCGGTGTGTTGACGACTGATCACCGTCAACACACCGAGGGCCGTCAGCCCTGCCTGACGGAGAGCTGGTCGAGGGAGACATCGCACTTGTTCCCCGCCTCGCAGGACAGCTTGATCTTGTTCTTGCCCTTCTTCAGGTCGATCAGGGACCACGTGCTCTTCCAGCCGTAGCCCTTCTTCCAGTCCTCCTCCGACGTGCCGCCGAAGTTGTCCATGCGGATCGACCTGCCGGGCGCACCATTGGTCGCGACGGTGAGGTTGCCGTCCTTGCCGGGCACGCCGTACGTGACGTCCAGTCGGTACTGGCCTTCGGACTTGACCTCGACCTCCCACTCCACGCCGGCACCCGGGGTGTTCAGGTTCGTGATGTACAGGCCGCCGTCAGCCTTGGCGTTGGGGATGTCCTTCGACGTCGTTGCCCCGTTGAGCAACCGCAGGCTCGCCGCATCCCGCTTCTGCAGGCCGGCCGCCGAAGGGTTCTTCGGCTCGTTCTTCTGCTCGGGATCCTTGCCCTTCGGCTCGGACGACGGCTTCTCCTCGCCCCCGGAGGCCGCCTGGTTACTGCCCTGGTCGTCGCTCGTGCCGCTGTTGTTCAGCATCGCCACGGCGATGCCGCCCGCCACCACCGCGACGACGGCTATCGCCGCGACCAGCAGCCCGGTCCGCTTCGGGCGGGAGCCGCCGCCGTGGTTGCCGTGGCCGCCGTGGGTCGCAGGCTGTCGCGGCACGCCGCCCGGCAGCGTTTCCGGCGCCGCGTAGTGCGGCGCGGGCTGCGACGCGTGCGGCGGCTGCGGCTGCGGCTGGCGGGGGCCGTACTGGCGTGAACCGACCGTCCGTACCTGGTTGTACGAAGTGCGGGGGACGCCCGGCTGCGGCGCGGCCGGGGCGCTGTCGTGAGGCCCCTCGCCGCCCTCCGAGCGGTACAGGTGCGCGAACGGGTCGTCGTTCTCCGGCGTACCCGTGCCGTTATTACCGGCCGTCATCCCCTGTCACTCCCAAGCTGTGGGCCCATCGCCCACTGGCCAAATCTTTGCGTTCGATTTCACGGTAGGCGGCGGTGCCGCGTTGGCGCAGCCTACCGCGACGCAGCGACACCTCGTGGTGGACGGCCTCAGCCCGCCCGCCGACCGGCCTTGGCCCGTGACCGCTTTTCGACGTACATCAGCTGGTCAGCAGAGTGCAGCACCTCATCGACGGACATGCCGCAGCCTGCCCAGCCGATGCCGAAACTCGCGCCTACCCGGACCGCCCGGCCGTCAACCCTTATCGGCGGGAGGATGGCGCTGCGCAGCCGTACCGCGAGGTCCTCCGCGTCGGCCTGGGCGAGGCCGTCCGCGAGGACGACGAATTCGTCACCGCCGAGGCGGGCGACGGTGTCGCCCTCGCGCACGCCGTTGCTGAGCCGGCGGGCGACCTCTATGAGGACGGCGTCACCCGTGTGGTGCCCGAAGCGGTCGTTGATCGCCTTGAAGCCGTCGAGGTCGCAGAAGAGGACGGCCAGGCCCTTGGTCCCGTCGTCCTCCCCGCCCTCGGACGGGGCTATGGCGTGGACATGCCCGGGGTAGGCGCCGTCGTGGTCGCCGCAGCCGATCTCGTCCGGGGCGTAGTCGGGCCCGCAGTCCGGCGCGTGCTCGGGGCCTTGCTCGGAGCCGAAGCCGTGCGCGTACGGCCCGCTCTGCCCGGCCGCCGCCGCTCCCCCGTACACACCGCTCCCGACCATCCCCGGCAGCCCGGCAGGCCCCGGCATCCCGGCCGGCCCGTCCACGCCCTCCACCTCCGCGAAGCCGTCGAGACAGCCGTAGGGCGCGGCCACGGCCGCCGCGTGCGGCTCGCTGCCGGGCGGGCGGTTGCACAGCCGGCTGCTGAGCCGGGCGCGCAGCTCCGCGCTGTTGGGCAGGCCGGTCAGCGAGTCGTGGCTGGCGCGGTGGGCCAACTGCAGCTCGTGCCGCTTGCGCTCCTCGATGTCCTCGACGTGGGTGAGCAGGAAGCGCGGCCCGTCGGCGGCGTCGGCCACGACGGAGTTGCGCAGCGAGACCCACACGTACGTGCCGTCGCGGCGGGCGAGGCGCAGCTCGGCGCGGCCGCCCTCGGCGGAGGTGCGCAGGAGCGTGCCGATGTCCTCCGGGTGGACGAGGTCGGAGAACGAATAGCGGCGCATCTGGGACGCGGAGCGGCCGAGGAGTCGGCACAGGGCGTCGTTGGTGCGGTGCAGACGGCCGTGCTGATCGCCGCCCATCTCGGCGATGGCCATGCCGCTCGGGGCGTACTCAAACGCCTGGCGGAAGCTTTCCTCACTGGCCCGCAGAGCCTGCTGCTCCCGCTCCAGGCGGACGAGGGCGCGCTGCATATTGGCCCGCAGGCGGGCGTTGCTGATGGCGATGGCGGCCTGGAAGGCGTACATCTGCAGCGCCTCGCGGCCCCACGCGCCCGGGCGGCGGCCGTTGCGCGGCTTGTCGACGGATATGACACCCAGGAGCTCGCCGCCCGCGGTGCCCGCGGTGTACATGGGGGCGAAGAGGCGGTCCATGGGATGCCACTCGTCCGGGAAGCGGGGCGCCGGGCCGGCGGTGTGCCACTGGGGCACGTCGTCGTTGTCGAGGACCCAGCCCTCGGTGTACGGGATGAAGCGCAGCGAGCCCCACTGGTCGGCCATGGCCAGCCGCCGCTCCCAGGAGACGCGCGAGCCGACCCGCCCGGCCATCAGGGCTTCGGCGCCCGCGCTGCCGGCGACGGCGGCCACGACGAGGTCACCGTCGGGCCGTACGAGATTGACGGCGGAGAGCTCGTACCCGAGCCCGGTGACGATGCCGTCCGCGACGGTCTGCAAGGTGTCCGCGAGACTTCGCGCCGTGTTCAGATCGGCCACCACCTGATGCAACCCGCGCAAGGTGGCCAGGCGGACATACGGCTCCGACTCGGTCTCCATCTTCGCTCTCCCCCGAGACCTCGACAGCAACTCCAGGCTTCTTGTCGTCCGTTTACCACGGCCACTGAATCACAGCGAGCTGACCACTCGGTACACAGGGTCAACAATTACGGCCCTCTGTGACTCATGTCACAATGCGTGATGAGGTCCCGCTACTGGCGGGCTTGGAAGCTCTTATGCTTCGTGAACGCAAATCCGGAACCGTCCGGACACCCATCCGGACGCCTTCCCGAACCGATGCGGACAACTTTCGGAACCGTTCCGGCACCCTTCCGACCTAGGACCCGCCTGGTCCTGCAGCCCGATGCGAGGGCGCTACGGGCGGGCTAGCGTGCACAGCGTGTTGCAGACGACCCAGCCCCACGAGACCGCCATAGCCCATTCTGAAGGGGTGAGCGCCGATGAGTTCCGTGCCGCCCTCGCCCGCCTCGCCGCCGGCGTGGTGCTGGTGACCGCGCACGACGCGGAGCACGGCCCGCGCGGCGAGGACGTCGGAATGACGGCGACCGCCTTCCTGTCCGTCTCGCTCGACCCGCCGCTCGTCATGGTGAGCGTTCGCAACGATTCACGGATGGACGACCTCCTGGAGCGGCAGCCGCTGTGGGCGGTGTCCGTCCTCTCCGAGAGCCAGCGGCACATCGCCGGACGGTTCGCGATGAAGGGCAGGATCAGCGACCGGCTGCTCTTCGAGGACATCCCCTACGCCTCGGGGACGGCGACGGGCGCTCCCCTCGTACGGGGGGCTCTGTCGACGCTGGAGTGCCGCACGGAGCAGCGGGTGACGGCCGGGGACCACACGCTGGTGATCGGCAGGGTGCTCACGGCGACGGCGCCGAGCACGGAGAGCGGCCCGCTGACGTACTTCAAGGGGAAGTACCGGCAGCTGGGGTGAGGGGGCGCGGCCGCCCGGGCGGGATCGCCCGGGAGGGCGCGGCGGGCCGCGATGGCAGGATGAGGGAATGGTGACGAATCAGCCGTGGGCAGGAGTCCATGGCGACCTGCACGGCGACCTCCACGGCGACCTGCTGGCGGCGAAGACACTGGTGTACGACACAGGTGGTTTCGCCTGCTCACAGCCGGTGCCCGAGCAGGAGAGCGCCGAGTACGCGGCTCACCGCTTCACGCTCGACGGGTTGTCGGTCGCCTTCCGCGTGGGCAAGACCACCCCGACGAAGGCCGGCCAGTTCGTCACCGTGTGGCAGCGGTCCGCAGAGGGCCCGATCCGGCCTTTCGACGCCGACGACGGGGTCGACCTCTTCGTCATCAGCAGCCGTGACGACGGCGGCTCCGGAGAGAGCGGCAGGTTCGGACAGTTCGTGTTCCCGCGGGAGGTGCTGTGCGAGCGCGGCATCGTGTCCCGGGGAGGCGTCGGCGGGAAGCGGGGGTTCCGCGTCTATCCGCCGTGGGCGACCACGACCAGCCGTCAGGCGGGCAGCACTCAGGCGTGGCAGGTGCGCTACTTCCTGCACCTCGGGGAGGACGGGCCTGCCGACGCGGCGCGGGCCAAGGCCCTGTACCACCCGTAGGCGCCGCCTTCCGTGCCTAACCCCAGTCCTTCCCGGTGCGGCCGCGCTTGGTCTCGGCGCGCTGCTTCTTCTGCCGCAGGCGCCGCTCGTTGATGCCGCGCGGGATCTTCGTGGCGCGGCGCGGGCGGGGCGGCGGGGCGCTCGCCTCGGCGAGCAGCGAGGCGAGCCGGACGGCGGCGGTCTCGCGGTTGCGCCACTGCGAGCGGTGCTCCGAGGCGCGCACGACCACGACGCCGCCGACGAGCCGCCCGGCGAGCTTGGCCAGGGCGCGCTCCTTCCAGACCTCGGGCAGCGCTTCGGTGCGGGCGAGGTCGAAGCGCAGCTCGACCTGGCTGTCGCTGGTGTTGACGTGCTGGCCGCCGGGGCCGGAGGAACGGGAGAAACGCCACTGGAGCTCGGCCTCCGGCAGGGAGACCGAACCGCGGATGACGTAGGGGCCGGACATGCACCCATGATCTCGCGTAGACGGGTACACGTCACGCCGTTTTGCGCCAGGACCGGAGCCGGTGACGAAGGCGGTCGGCGGAGCCGGTGACCGGAGCCCGCGTCAGGGATTGGCAAAGAAGGTAAAGGGTGCTGGAACCCGGGGCCCCCTGGTCGGCGTTAACAAGGGTGACGGTGACCCGCGTGCCGCGGTGCGCTGCAGATCCGACGCAGACCTGACCAGAAAGGGACAATTCCCATGGCTGTAAGCCTGTCCAAGGGCGGCAACGTCTCCCTCACCAAGGAGGCCCCGGGCCTGACGGCCGTCACGGTCGGCCTCGGCTGGGACGTCCGCACCACCACCGGCACGGACTTCGACCTCGACGCGAGCGCGATCGCCGTGAACCCCACGGGCAAGGTCTACTCCGACGCCCACTTCGTCTTCTTCAACAACAAGTCCACGCCGGACCAGTCGATCGTCCACACCGGTGACAACACCACCGGCCAGGGCGAGGGCGACGACGAGTCGATCAACGTCAACCTCGCCGCCCTGCCGGCCGACGTCGACAAGATCGTCTTCCCGGTCTCCATCTACGACGCGGTGGCCCGCAGCCAGAACTTCGGCCAGGTCCGCAACGCCTACATCCGCATCGTCAACCAGGCCGGCGGCGCCGAGATCGCCCGCTACGACCTCAGCGAGGACGCCGCCACGGAGACCGCCATGGTCTTCGGCGAGCTCTACCGCAACGGCGCGGACTGGAAGTTCCGCGCGGTCGGCCAGGGCTACGCGTCGGGCCTGCAGGGCATCGCGCAGGACTTCGGCGTCAACGTCTGAGACTGACGCACAGAAGGGGCCACCCCGGGCAGGGGTGGCCCTCTTCACCTCAGCCCCCCGCTGCCGGCCTGCCCTGACCCGCACCCCAGACTGGCGGTATGACGCCAATCCTGGTCAGCGCATGTCTGCGTGGGGTGCCGTGCCGGTTCGACGGGCAGCACAAAGCATCGCCGGAGATCGCGGCTGCTGTCGACGGCCGTGATGTGGTGCCCTTCTGCCCGGAAGTCGCGGGCGGGCTCGCCACTCCGCGGCGCCCCGCCGAGCTGGTCGGCGGCGACGGGCATGACGTGCTCGACGGGACGGCGCGGGTCATCGAGGACACCGGGCGCGATGTGACCGCGGAGTTCGTGGACGGCGCACAGCGCGCACTTGCCGCTGCCCGGCACGCCGGCTGCACGGAGGCCCTGCTGATGCCGCGCAGCCCCTCGTGCGGGCGGGGTGTGGTGTACGACGGGTCGTTCAGCGGCGCACTGGTGCCGGGGGACGGCGTAACGGCGGCGCTGTTCGAGCGGAACGGGATCCGGGTACGGCCCGCGCCCGGGATTACGCCTTCAGGCGGTTGATGAATGCGCTCCAGGCGGCGGCCGGGAAGACGACCACCGGGCCGTGGGGTCCCTGGGCCTTGGAGTCCCTGACCGGGACCACGCCGGGTATATCGTCGGCGACTTCCAAGCAGCTGTTGCCCCCGGCTCCCTCCCCACCTCCTCCGCTGTGACTGCTCTTCCGCCATGCTGCCGCATCCAGGTTGTGGCTAGTGGTCATCTGCGTACTCCCGTGCTGCCGATTCGATCAGGAACAAGGATGCTTCTGGTGACAGTGCAGCCGACCTGACCAGACCATAGGAACGCTCGCTTTGAGCCACTCGTACCGGGTCGTCCAAGAGACTGCCGGACTGGTGGCCCTCCTCGTACACGACCGGTGGCGAATCATCGAAGGTCATGAAAGAGACCATTCCGCCGAGAGCCGGAACGCCCGCCTCGTAGGGCAGCACTTGCACGCCGATCCGGCGCTTCCTGACCAGCGAGATCACGTGCATCAGCTGCTCGTGCATCACGGCAGTCCCGCCGACCCGCCGCCGGATCACACCTTCGTCGAGAACCGCCCAGAACAACGGATCTGTTGAGCGGTCGAGGATTCGCGCCCGTTCCAGACGCGCATCCACCCACGACTTGAGCGCGTCCTCCTGTACGAAGGGGTGGAATCCTAGAAAGACCGCACGGGCGTAAGCCGCCGTCTGCAAGACCCCCGGCATGAACGTTGGCGCGTACTCCCGGATGGTGACCGCCAGGCCCTCAAGGTACGCCGCCTCAACAAAGCAACTGGCGTAGGGCGAGTTGTTGATCAGCTCCTCGCACATACGGGCGAAGTAGCCGTCGGTCCCCAGCTCCGCATCGATCCGTGCCGCGATGTCCGGCTGCGGCTTACGGATGCCCGTCTCGAACTGGCCGATGTACGCGCCCGAGCAGAACACCCGCCTGCCCAGTTCCTGCTGCGTCAGCTCCGCCGCCTCGCGGCGCCGCCTCAGCTCCGTTCCGAAGAACCCCCAGCCGAACTTCGACTGGCTCACGAACTTCCCCGACCCCTCACCCCTGGCCACAGGTTAACTCCCTTGCTTTACCTGCTTGTTGTAGGGCTTCACCCCCTTCTGAGCCTAGCCCCGCCACGCGAAGCTATCCGCACAGTCAGTAAGAGGCGATACGAGAGGGACCCGTAGTGACGGAAACGAACACCACCCCCGTGCCCCGCGCAGCGGCCAGCGCTTGCGATCACTGCACGCGGCTCAACCGCGAGCGGCATCAGGCCGAGCTCCGCGGCGATCGTTCCGCCGCCGTGGACGCGCTCGTTCTCCTCCGGCGCCACTGGCGTACCGCGCACCAGACGGGCGGCTGGCAGTCCCCTCAATGTGGGTAGAACCCAGGAGAGCGGCCCGCCATACCACACGGCCGACCGGTTGCGCACACTCCGTAACCAGCTGCTGAGCAGCGGAGTTGGGGTTCACCGGGGCGGGTACGTAGTACCCAAGGAGGGGAACCCGTGGAGACAGGACACACGCACCATGGACGACGGCGATTCACTCGAACGCATTCTTGCCGCAGCGATCGGCGACCGGGACCGCGAGCCCGAGCTCTGCCCGGAATGCGGGCGCCCGCTGCGGGTGATCGTCGTGGCGGAGAGCCCCGGCGACGCCACGTCGCCGGTGATCGTGCGGGGCGTCTGCCCCGCGTGCCCGAAGGGGCTGGGCGCCGCGGCCCCCTGAAACACCTGGCGCTGGCCTGCCCCAACTGCCAGAACATGATGCAGCAGATGGGCAACGGTGTGTACAAGTGCTGGAGCTGCGGATACACCAGCACGGGCTGAGCGGAGGCCGAGGGGGCACGGCACCGGCGGGCCGCAGCACCGTGCGCCGTCCGGTGGCCTCCGCGCGCCGCCCGCCGCGCGGCCCGGCGAGGATGCGGGCCGGGTGGATTACGGAGATGCTGGTTCCGTCAGCGTTCCGTGAGGAGGACGGCCATGTCCATGCTCGACAAGCTCAAAGGTCTGCTCAAGGGCCATGAGGACACCGCTCGGCAGGGTGTCGAGAAGGCGGGCGACGCGTTCGACGCCAAGACCCAGAACAAGTACCAGAGCCAGGTCGACACCGCCCAGCAGAAGCTCAACGAGCAGCTGGGGTCGCAGGAGCAGCGGCCCGAGGACCGGCCGCCGACCTGATCACATCCGCCTGATCACCACAAGCGGTCGATCTCGCCCGGGTAGAGCCCGATGCGGCTCTCTTCGAAGGCACCCGCACCCGCACCCGCGCGTGCCCGTGCCGTGAAGAACGCGGCCATGGTGACCTTGTCGAAGCCGGGCGAGTCGCTGGGGAACGGGTCCTGCGGGGTGCCGCCGATCAGGACGGTGCCGGGCAGGGCGGCCCATCCGGCGCTTTCGTAGAACCCCTGCAGCGGGCGGTCGCACGTGAACAGTCCCACGTCGGCGCCGCTCGCGGCGATCAGCTCACGGGCGGCGGCCACCAGCTGCCGCCCGTATCCCTTGCCGCGGTGTGCCGTGTCCGTGACGACCGCGCTGAGGCCGGAGGCCCGGTAGCTCCGGCCCCCGTGGGTGATCTCCTTCGACAGGATGTCGAGCGCGGCCCGTACGCCGCCGTCCGGGGCGACGAGGATCACGGCCACGGGCAGCAGGGCCGGGTCGTGGGGGCCGCCGCCGGGCCAGGCCTGCTCCTGCAGGGCCTCGACCTGGGCGCGCAGCTCCGGCGGGATCTCCGGCTCCGCCATCGTGACGATCCGCAGGCGCCCCGTCGGTTCCGTGCACCCTGCGCGCCCTGCGCGTTCCGCGTGCCCCACGCGTCCCCCTCCCCCGTCCGGCCGCACCCCTCGCCGGCCTCTGGCCTCGCAGGCTAGCCGAGCGCCGCCGCGCCCGCCTTGGCGAACTTCTCGTCCAGGTCGCCGCTCGGTGCGCCCGCGACGCCGATGCCGGCCACCGGCGCGCCCTTGACCTGGACCGGCGTGCCGCCGGGCAGGAACAGGGTGCCGGGGATGTCCTTGAGGTTCGGGGTGCTCTGGAGGCGCTTGACGAGCTCCGAGGTGGGCGCGTTCCAGGAGACGGCCGTGAAGCCCTTCCGTACGGCCGACTCGTACGACTGCGGGCCCGCGCCGTCGCCGCGCAGCGTCACCAGCGTGTTGCCGTTGCGGTCGATCACCGCGACGGAGACCTTCTGGCCCTCCTTCTTCGCCGCGGCCAGCGCGGCCTGGGCGGCGCGCGCCGCCGCGTCCACCGACAGGTGCGACGACTCGGTCACGCCGTTGCCGGCCACGGACACCGGAGCCTGGCGCTCCGCCGCGGGCGAGGCCGTCGCCGTGACCGCCCCGAACGTACCGGCCGCCACGACGCCCGCCGCTGCGGCGCCCACGAGAACACGAGTCCGGACGGAGAACTTCCCGAGCCCAGGCTTTCCCAGCACAGTCTTCCCGAACGCAGTCTTCATTCTTCGGCTCCTCAACAGGTCAACAGCTCAACAAGCCGGTGGTTTCTTGCGCTCTCCATCCTTCGCGCCGGATCCGGCGCCGGGATCGACGTCCCGGCTGTCCCCGGGGTCAACCGATCGGCTGATGCGGCGGCCCCCCGCACGGGTTAGGAACAGGGGGTGACCCCCATTGACGATGACGAACCCGGCGCGCGGCGCCTCGCCCTCGTCATGCACGCCGCCTTCTTCCTGCTCCTCTCCGCATCCTTCGCCCGCTTCCTCATCCGGCACCCCGGCGAGCCCCGCACGCCGTGGATCGTCGCCCTCAGCGTGCTGCTCGCCCTGCTCTACGTCCTGGGCTCCGCGCTCACCCGTCGACCTTGCGTCCCGAGCCCGGCGGTCACCCGTCCGCGCCCCCGACGCCCCCGGCACGCCCGGCACACCCGGCTCTCCTGGCTCGCGGCCGTCGTCGCGACCTGGGTCGTGCTCGTCGTCCTCGCGCCGAGCTTCGCCTGGTGTTCGGTCCCGCTGCTCTATACGGGCCTGCGTACGCTGCCCACGCGCGCCGCTCTCCTCCTGGTCACGTTCCTGACCGGCCTGGTCGTCGTGGCCCAGCTCCGGCTCTCCCACGGCTTCGACCCCACGCTCGTGCTCGCCCCGCCCGCCGTGGCCGCCGTCGCCACGGCCGTCTTCGTCCACACGCAGCGGCAGACGGAGCGGCAGCGCGCCCTGATCGAGGACCTGGTCCGCACGCGCCGCGAGCTGGCGGCCACCGAGCGGCGCGAAGGCGCCCTCGCCGAGCGGCAGCGGCTGTCGATGGAGATCCACGACACCCTCGCCCAGGGCCTGTCGAGCCAGCGGATGCTGTTGCAGGCCGCGGACCGCACCTGGGAGTCGGACCCGGAGGCGGCCCGCCGGCACGTACGGACCGCCGCGGACGTCGCGGCGCGCGGCCTGGCCGAAACCAGGCGGTTCGTCGACGACCTGGCGCCGCCGCAGTTCGACGGAGGCGCGCGGCTGGAGGACGCCCTGCGGGCACTGGCCGCCTCCGGCACGGCCGAGGGGACCGGGATGCCGGTGCTGTTCCACGTCGACGGCGCGCCCGTCCCGCTCCCCGACGGGGTACGGGCCGCGCTGCTCCGTATCGCCCAGGGCGCCCTCGCGAACGTCCGCGAGCACGCCGGTGCCGCCACGGCCGCCCTCACTCTGAGCTATCTCGGCGACCAGGTCGTTCTCGACATCGCCGACGACGGGCGCGGCTTCACGCCCGGCGCACCACCCGGCGCAGCACCCGCCGGGCCGACCGGCGCGCCGACCGGCCCCGCCGGCGGGCGCGGCCACGGGCTGCCCGCGATGCGGGCCCGGGTGCGGCAGCTCGGCGGCTCCCTGACCATCGAGTCGGCGCCCGGCGAGGGCACCGTCGTCTCCGCCTGCATCCCCCTGCCCCTGGAGCCTCAGTGACCAGCACGGGTCCCACCAGCCTCATCCGCATCCTCCTCTGCGACGACCACGCCGTCGTCCGGGCCGGGCTGCTGGCCCTGCTGTCCAGCGCGCCCGGCATCGAGGTCGTCGGCGAGGCGGGCGGCGGCGAGGAGGCGGTCGCGCTGGCCGCCCGGCTGCGGCCGGACGTCGTCCTGATGGACCTTCAGCTGGGTCCGGGCATGGACGGGATCGAGGCCACGCGCCGCATCGTCGCGGATGCCGCGGCCCGGACGGGAGCCGCAGAACCGGAACGCAACGGTCCGTACGTCCTCGTCCTCACCACCTACGACACGGACGCCGACATCACGCGAGCCATCGACGCCGGCGCCACGGGATACCTGCTGAAGGCCGAGCGCCCGGAAGAGCTGTTCTCGGCCATCCGGGCGGCCGCCGAAGGCCGTACGGCGCTGTCGCCGCCCGTCGCGGGCCGGGTCATGGCGCGGATGCGCGGCTCGGGGCGGCCGGGGCTCACCGACCGCGAGCGGGACATCCTGGGGCAGCTCGCCCGCGGGCTCGGCAACCGGGAGATTGCACGCGCTCTGTTCATCAGCGAGGCGACGGTGAAGACTCATCTGGGGCGGATCTACGACAAGTTGGGCGTGGACACGCGGGCCGGGGCCGTAGCCGTGGCGAAAGAACAGCGCCTTTTGCCGTGACTTCACCCCGCCTTGATGTCGCCGGCCCTAGCCTGGCGGCGCCGGACCGATAGCGGAACCAACGCTTCACCCCGCCCGGCAGCCGGCGGGGGCCGCGCCGCCGCCGGATTGCATGCAATCTCATCCGATCGCATGCAATCACTGTCCTCGCACTGAGATGCGACCGGCTTCAAGTCCGGACCAGCCTTGTGCAGTTCACCGCATAGCGGAACCAAACAACCGCGTTTCGGAGAACGACAGATCAAATCCTTGTTGCGCCCCTGTCAATGTCGCTCAGGGGATGGCACGCTCTCCTCAATCCACTCATGCACCACTCCTGCACCACCGGACAGCCGTACCCCGTGCTGTCTGAACCCCCCTCACAGGGACGTGATTTCACGGCCCGCACATAGGAGACAGAGTTGAGAAGCGTCACCTCCACCTCCCGCAAGAACACCGTTCGCGCCGCCGCCCTCGTCGCCTCCGCCGCCATGGTCGTCGTCGGCGTGCAGACCGGCTCGGCGAGCGCCACCGCCGACAAGGCGAGCGAGGGCAAGGCCCTTGCGGTGTCCGCGGGTCAGCGGGTCGCAGCGATCAAGGACGCGCAGTCCGCGGCCCCCTCCACTGCCGCGAAGCTCGGCCTCGGCGGCAAGGAGAAGCTCGTCGTCCGTGACGTGATCAAGGACGCGAACGGCACGGTCCACACCCGCTACGAGCGCACCTTCGACGGTCTGCCGGTGCTCGGCGGCGACCTCGTCGTGCACGAGGCGAAGAGCGGCTCGCGCAGCGTCGACAAGGCGACCGACTCCGAGATATCCGTGCCCAGCACCACCCCCGCCCAGGCCCCGGCCGCCGCGAAGAAGAGCGCCCTCAGCGCTGCCGCGGAGGAGAAGACCGCCAAGGCCGGTGCCGAGCAGGCGCCGCGCAAGGTCGTCTGGGCGGCCTCCGGCAAGCCCGTCCTGGCCTACGAGACCGTGGTCACCGGCGTCCAGAAGGACGGCACGCCCAGCAAGCTGCACGTGATCACCGACGCCAACACCGGCAAGAAGCTCTTCCAGCGCGAGGCCATCGAGACCGGCTCGGGCACCAGCACCTACAGCGGCACCGTCCCGCTGTCCACCACCAAGGGCGGCTCGGGCTACCAGCTCGTCGACGGCGAGCGCGGCGGCCACAAGACCTACAACCTGGCGCAGGGCACCGACGGCACCGGCGACCTCTTCACCAACTCCACCGACAGCTGGGGCGAGGGCGACCAGAAGGCCGCCGTCGACGCGCACTACGGCGCGGCCGTGACCTGGGACTTCTACAAGAACGTGCTCGGCCGCACCGGCATCAAGAACGACGGCGTCGCCGCGTACTCCCGCGTCCACTACGGCGACAACTACGTCAACGCCTTCTGGGACGACGAGTGCTTCTGCATGACCTACGGCGACGGTGAGGGCAACAAGAACCCGCTGACCTCGCTCGACGTGGCCGCGCACGAGATGAGCCACGGCGTCACCTCCGCCACGGCCGGCCTGAACTACAGCGGCGAGTCCGGCGGCCTCAACGAGGCCACCTCGGACATCTTCGGCACCGCCGCCGAGTTCTACGCCAACAACGGCACCGACAAGGGCGACTACCTGATCGGCGAGGCCATCAACATCCGCGGCGACGGCTCGCCGCTGCGCTACATGGACAAGCCCAGCAAGGACGGCAAGTCCAAGGACTCCTGGTCCTCCTCGCTCGGCCGCCTGGACGTCCACTACTCCTCGGGCCCGGCCAACCACTTCTTCTACCTGCTGTCCGAGGGCAGCGGCGCGAAGACGATCAACGGCGTGTCGTACGACAGCCCGACCGCCAACAACGTCAAGGTCGCCGGGATCGGCCGGGACAAGGCCACCAAGATCTGGTACAAGGCCCTGACCACGTACTTCACCTCCACCACCAACTACAAGGCCGCCCGCACCGGCACCCTGAAGGCCACCGCGGACCTCTACGGCTCCTCCAGCGCGGAGTACAAGGCGGTCGCCAACGCCTGGACCGCGATCAACGTGAAGTAACGATCAAGAAGTAACGATCAGCCTCGGACGAGTCCGGGGTGCCCCGCCGCCGACGCGGGGCACCCCGGACTCGTACGCGTTCACCCGGCCCGCTCGTACGCGTTTACGCTTCCGCCCCGTCGCCGTGTCACCATCGAAGCGTGATCGACCTCGGCTACTCGCTCTCGCGCCGCTTCCCCGACCCTCCGCAGACGGACTACCGCACCGCGGACGTGCGGGCCCTCCGGCATGATCTCTTCTGCGGAGACGTCTACATCGCGGACGTGAAGAAGGACCGCGAGCTGTCCACAGCCTGGGGATGGGTGCCGGTGCTCGACTTCGCGTGGGCGCTGTGCGACATCATGGAGCAGATCGACCGCGACCCGCGGGGCCGGCGCTCGGCGACCACCCAGTTCGCCGAGCTGGACTTCACCGAATCCACCGACTGCATGCTCTTCGAGCGCCGCTTCGGCTGGGTGGAGGTCTCCGCCGACTGGATGCCGGCCGACGAGCCCGCGCTCACCTTCGACCACCGCGCCCTGCGCCGCGAGGCCCGTGACTTCCTGCACGACCTGATCGCGGACCTGTGCGACATGCACGAGGGCCTCGCCGACAACCCGGCGATCTGGGACCTGCAGGCGCGCTTCCCCCGCGTGTAGGCCTCTGCAGACCTCACCTGCAGACCTGATCTGTAGACCTGATCGCGCGCGGCCTCATATCCTCGACAGAGAGTTTTCCCTTCAACCGTCTTGGAGAGCAAGGGAGTTAACCTGTGGCCACGGGTGACTGCGATAGTTCCGGTGACGGTCCGGCGCGGGGTGACGAGGCCGGGACGGTCCTCCGCCTCCGCGATGTCTCGGTCTCCCGGCGCTCCGCCCGCGCCGAACCACTGGCCACGCTGTCCTGGACCGTACGGGCCGGTGAGCACTGGGCGCTGCTCGGGCCCAACGGCGCGGGGAAGACGACGCTGCTGCGGCTCGCCGGGGCGGTGATGTTCCCGACCACCGGGACGGTGGACCTGCTGGGACACCGGCTGGGCACGGTCGACGTCAGAGAGCTGCGCGCCCACGTCGGGCACGTCAATCCGGCGCAGCGCGTACCGCCGCACTGCAGCGCCCACACGGTGGTCCTGACCGGGGCCACGGGAACGGTCCAGCCCTTGTGGGACCGCTACGGGGACGCGACGCGCGAGCGGGCGAGCGCCCTGCTGAAGGAGTTCGGCTGCGACGCCCTGCGGGAGCGCCGGTTCGGAGAGTGTTCGCAAGGCGAGCAGGCCCGTATCCGGATCGCCCGCGCGCTGATGCCCGAACCGCGGTTGCTGCTGCTGGACGAGCCGTTCTCGGGCCTCGACCTTCCCGCCCGGGAGGATCTGGTGGACTCCTTGGAGGACCTGGCCCGGTCCCGGCCGGAGCTGGCCACGGTCACGGTGAGCCACCACCTGGAGGAGCTGCCGTCGAGCGTGAGCCATGTGCTGCTGCTCAGGGACGGCCGTCCGCTGGCGCAGGGGCGGGTGTCCGACGTGCTCGGCGGCGCATCGCTGTCCGCGTGCTTCGGGCGGCCGATCGAGCTGGTCCGTAACGGTGCGCGGTGGCATGCGCGTACCGTCCGTCCGTAGAGCGTGCCGCGGCATGGCGTCGAACCGTGCTGCGGCGTGGCGGCCGGGGCCTTCGCGTCCCAGGACCGTCCGCGGGGAGGTCCAGCTCTGGCGGTTGGAGACGTCCGCGTCCGGGGTCCCTCTGCCCTGGGAGACGCTGTCCGCGGCCGAACGTGATCTTGCGCAGGGCATGTTGTCGCCGTCCGGCCGCTCCGAGTTCGTCGTCGTACGGGCCGCTGTGCGGGCGATCCTGGGGCGCTACCTCGGCCGCGCGCCGAGCACGCTGGAGTTCACGACCGGGGCGCACGGCAAGCCGTCCCTCGGCGGGATCGGATGCATCAAATCCGCCGAATCCGCCGAATCCCTCGAATTCAATGTGTCGCACACGCGCGGGCTCGCCCTGGTCGCGGTGACGTCCGGCCACCCGGTCGGGGTCGATGTCGAGCACGTCGAGCACGTCGGGGCCGCCTGCCGGCGGCACGACGCCCTGGCGCGGCGGTTCTTCACTCCCCGGGAAACGGAACGGATCTCCCGTGCGGCCCGGCGGTCGCCCCGCCTCGCCACGGAGGCATTCCTGCGGCACTGGACGTGCAAGGAGAGCTGCCTCAAGGCGCTGGGGGTGGGCCTGAGCGCGCCGCTCGACGCGGTCGAGGTGCATCCCGCCAGGAACGAGGCGTCGGTCGGCCGGGGCGACGGCAGCGGGAGCATGAGCGGGAGCGCGGCGGCGTGGCACGTCGAGACCTTCCACCCCACTCCTGAGCACGTCGCCGCGTTCGCGGTGCCGCGGCGTCCGGTGCGGGTGCGTGCCTGGGACTGGTGCGCCTGATCGCAGTGACATGGCCGGCGGTGACGTGGCCGGCAGCGGCATGGCCGGTTGCAGACGGTGCCGTCCGCCGATGGGATAGGAACGGGGACACGGCGGCTGTGTTCGCCGTACGGAGGACGTACGGAGGAGGGCGATGCGCGTGACGTCGGAGGCCACCGAGGCGGCTGTGCTGCGGTTCGACCGGGTGAGCGTGCGCAGGCCGCCCGCCGGGCACCTCGTGCTGCGCGACGTCAGCTGGACCGTACGGGCGGGCGAGCACTGGGCCGTGCTCGGCCCCAACGGGGCGGGGAAGACCTCGGCCCTGCGGCTGGCCAGCGGCCTCGGCTTCCCGACGGAGGGCACGGTGGACGTGCTCGGCCGTCGCGTGGGGCGGATCGACGTACGCGAGCTGCGGGCCATGGTGGGTTCGGTGGCATCCGGGCACCGCCTGCCGGAGTCGCTGACCGCGCGCACCGCCGTCCTCACCGGGGCGAGCGGCACGGCGCAGCCCCTGTGGAAGATGTACGACGACGCCGACCGCAGGCGGGCGGACGAGCTGCTGGAGGAGCTGGGCTGCGCGGGGCTGGCGGACCGCGAGGTGGGCGTGTGCTCGGAGGGCGAGAAGGCCCGTATCCGTATCGCGCGGGCGCTGATGACGCAGCCGTCGCTGTTGCTGCTGGACGAGCCGTTCAACGCGCTGGACCTGCCGTCCCGGGAAGATCTGGTGGAGGCTCTGCACACGCTGGCGGCGCGGCAGCCGCACCTGGCGACGGTGACCGTCACCCATCACGTGGAGGAGCTGCCGCCTGCCGTGGATCACGCGCTGCTGTTGCGTGACGGAGCCGTCGTGGCGGCCGGTGCCGTGGGCGAGGTGCTCGACAGCGCCGCGCTGACGCGGTGCTTCGGCCGGCCGATCACCGTGGTCCGGCAGGGGCACCGGTGGCTGGCCACGTCGGCGAGGGGCTGACCGGCGGCCGCCGTGGGTGCGGCCGACGATCGCCGTTGGTGCGGCCAAGGCCGTCGTGGGTGCAGCCAACGATCGCCGTGGGTACGACCAACGGCCGCCATTGGTGCGCCCAACGGTCGCTGTCGGTGCACCCAACGGTCACCGTTGGCGCGCCCAATGACCGGGAGCCGATGCCGCCGCCGTCACCGACACTCGCCCGGCGTCACCTCGGCGCGGTCGGTTCGGCGTCCCGCGCGGGCGCCGGGCGCTCCGGCGTGCGCCGCCCCGCCCGCAGGAAGCACACCGTGATCGCCGCCCCGGCCACCGACAGCCCGGCCGAGAGCACGAAGCTCCACCCGTAGCCGAGCGCTCCCGCGACCGTCCCGCTGATGAACCCGGACACCGTGATCCCCAGGTCCCAGAAGGAGATCATGACGCCCACCGCCGCACCCTGCTGCCCTTGCGGGGAGCGGCCGACGATGACGGCGATCATGGCCGGATAGAGCAGGGCGACGCCCGCGCCCGTGACCGCCGTGCCGAGCAGGGCCCCGACGACGTCGGCCCGGCAGCCGAGGATCAGCAGTCCGCAGGCTTCGGCGACCGCGGCCACGACGAAGGCCGGGACGCCGCCGAGCCGGTCGACCATGGGGCTGCCGACGGCCCGGGCGACCAGGAAGGCGACGGCGAAGACCGCGAGCGCGGCCTGGCCGCCGCCGATGTGCGCGTGCTGGAGGTACAGGAGCAGGACGGTGCTGATCGCGCCGTACCCGTAGCTGGTGAGCAGGTAGGCGAGGCCGGGGAGCCGTGAGCCGCGGGGAAGGAGGGCTCCGCGGGCGGGGGCGGCGGGTTGCCGGGGCGGGTTGCGCGTGGAGATCGCCAGGGCCATTCCGACGAGGGGCAGGAGCGTGACGGCGCCCCAGACGGCGGAGTCGCCGTGCCAGGCGTGCAGCAGCCCGGCCAGGACCGGCCCGGCCGACAGGCCGCCCCACATGGACAGCCCGAACCATCCGGCCACCCGCGCCCTGCGGCCGTCCGCGCTGCCGCGCATGACCCAGGAGACGGCCGAGGTGAACAGGATGCCCTCTCCCGCCCCGAGCAGGAGCCGCGCCAGCACCAGGACGGGGAGGCTGGGCGACCACAGGTGCCCGAGCCCGCCGAGCGCGCCGCAGGCGGCGCCCAGCACGACGGTCCGGCGGGGCTGCCCGGCGTCCACGGCCCGCCCGGCGAAGGGCCGGCAGACGGCGGCGGCGAGCGAGGCGATGCCCACGACGGCGGCCACCGCCCAGGGGACGGCGTGGAAGCGGTCCTCGGTGAAGGACGGCAAGGTCTGCAAGGTCGCGCCCAGGGAGAGGTAACCGCAGAAGGCGGCCAGCCAGAGGCGTACGACCGGCGCCTCTTGAGCCGGCTTCCGGGACTCTTCGGCGGGGGCAGGGGCGGGGGCGGACACGGCGGCGGCTCCCTCGCGGACCCGGAGGTCCGGGGTCGGGCACGGGCACGGGCCGGACGCGGCGCGGCTAGGACGCGCACGGTGTGCCCGGCGTACCCGGCAGGAAGTTCTTCTCGATCGCTGCGAGCGTGCGGAACTGGCTCAGCTCCATCGTCTCCACCGGGAGATCCCGGCCGGTCACGGATTCGAGGAGCATGACGAACTCCATGAAGCTGAGAGAGTCGATCAGCCGGTTCTCGATCAGATCGGTGTCGGGCGGGATCTCGCCCACGGTGGGGTTCTTCTCAGCGAGCCAGGCACGGATGGGGTCCAATGGATGCGGCATGCACTCTACTCCCCTCGATCGGCGGAGGGTTGCCCGTCCGCGCCCTTCTGCGCGACGAGCACCGTCGACGCCCCCTGTGCCACCTGGTGCACCACGGGTTCGGTGAAACCCGCGTCCTGCAGCAGCCGGGCGGCCTCACCGACGGTGTAACTGCGGCCCCCGCCCCACAAGGTGAACGCGGAGAGGTTGTGCAGCGTGGTGAACGACGGCCGGGTGCGGGTCTCGTCGAGGAAGTAGCCGTTCACGACGACCTTGCCTCCCGCGCGCAGGGCCCGGTGCGCCCGGGCGACGATGGACTCGCCCGCCTCGCGGCTCTCCTGGTGCAGGACGTTGGACAGCAGGACGGCGGAGACGCCCGCGCCGAAGGGGTCCGCCAGATAGTCGCCGGGTGCCACGGCGATCCGGTCGGCCAGCCCCGCCTCCGCCACGGTGCTCTCGGCGAGCGGGACGACGCTCGCCAGCTCCAGGATCCGCACGGTGACGTCCGGGTGACGGCGGCACAGGGCGATGGCATACGTACCCGCGCCGCCGCCGACGTCGGTGACCCGCGCCCCGGCGGGCAGGTCGACGTGTTCCGCCACCTCGTCCGCGATCCTGCGGGCGTACTCGTGCATGCCGAGCACGAAATCGGCCACGTAGCGCGGGTCCTGCCACAGCCGGGCCTCGCGCCCTTCTGCCGGCTGCCCGGTGCGGACGACCTCGGCCAGGTCGTTCCAGGGCCGGGACCAGCGGCCCATGACGCGCACCCAGCGGGCCAGGCTCTCCGGGGACTCCTCGCACAGCAGCCGCAGGGCGAGATCCGTATCGGCGTACTCCTCTCCGTCCTTGGCGAGGAGCTTGAGGGCGACACCGGCGTTCAGCAGCCCCTCGGCGGCGAGGGGGTGGGTGCCGCTGCGCCGGGCCACCTCCTGTGCGGGCAACGGCTTTTCGGCCAGGAGTTCGAAGATGCCGAGTTCGGTCAGGGTGTAGAGCACCTGCGCCTGCCAGGCCCCCAGAGCCATCTGGGTCACATGTGCGGCACCGAAATCCATCCGGGCTCCCTTCACGGTCCGTACTGGTCGGACTCTTCACGCTGTTCACGCTGTTCACGCTGTTCGCCCTGTTCGCCCTGTTCGTACTGGCGGCGGAATTCGGTGACGATCGCCGCCGCCGTGGCACCGCTGTGCACCCGGTCGACGGACTCCCCGCAGTACATGGCCATTTCCTCGATCCGACCGGTGCAGTGCCGGGTGGGAGCGGCGGCGCTGTAGCGGGGAATCGGGTGCCGTCGGCCGTGGTGTTCCGCGGTGGAGATGAAGGCCTCCGGCAGACCGGGGCCCGCGTCGGTCACGGCGGTGCGCAGGACGCGGTGGCGCCGGCCGGGCCAGCCGACGCGATAGAGGCCGGTGACGACGGTCTCGGCGGAGGTGGCGCGCAGCACCCGTTCCTTGAACACCCGGTGCGCGTCGGACTCGTGGGCCGGTACGAAAAGCGTGCCGCACAGGGCCCCGTCGGTGCCCCGCGCCTCGGCCGCGGCGAGGTCGCGCCCGTCGCCGATGCCGCCCGCCGTGACGAGCGGGAGGTGCGGACGGCTGCGGCGTACGCCCTCCAGCAGTTCGTCCGCCTCCTGGTCGCCGAGCAGGTGCCCGCCTGCGCTTCTGTTCTGCAGGACGACCACGTCGGCTCCCTGGTCGGCCGCCCTGCCGGCATCGTCCGGGCTGCCCACCTGGACGACCACCGGGCGGGCGGCGGTGCGGCCTACGCGGCCCATGTGGCCCACGCGGCGCAGCAGTGCCAGGCAGCGCGGTCCGGGAAGGCCGAAGAAGGTGAGGAAGGCGCGCTCCGGCAGTGCATCGAGGGCGGCGCGCAGCTGTTCCTCGGCACGGGCGTCGCCGACGACCTCCGGGATGATGTTGATGCCGAATGCCCTGCCGGTGCGCTGCCGTACGCGTTCGACCAGCGCGGGGATGTGCTCGGGCAGTTCCTTGTAGAGCGCCAGGCAGCCTCCGGCTCCGGCTTCCGACACGGCCGCTGCCAGCTCGGGCCCGGCCACCCCGCCCATGCCCGCCTGCAGCAGCGGGACGTCGATGCCCAGGGCGTCGCACAGGCGCGGGCTCACCCCCGGCCGTCCGCGGCGGGGGTGCCCGTGGCGGGGGCGCCCACGACGGAGGTGCCCATGGCGGAGGCCGCGTCCTCCACCGCCTCACGGGCCCGGTCGATATCGCCCGCGTGGCGGTCGGAGAGCGCGTGCACCCACCTTTCCAGCCCGAATGCGGCGCAGCCGGTGAACGCCGGTTTGCCGGCGAAGGTGATGCCGCACCGCTCCCCGAAGAAGTTGAGGTGGTAATTCGTCGAGGCCACGGCCGTGCCGTCGTGGTACGTGAACTCCTCCTTCACCGGCTCCAGCGCCTGGAAGAAAAGACGGGCGTCGTCCTGCCTGCGGAAGAACGGGTCGGACGCCTGTTCCTTCACGAGTCCGAGGCCCAGGCGCCGGGAGAAGTCGTGAATCCGCTGCCGGAAGGCGGCGAGGTGACCCCGTACGTCCTCGGCCCCGCCGATGCAGATCACCTCGCGCATACGGAAGGCGCCGAGCCGTTGCAGGCCGTGGTATTCCTCCTCGGCCCGGTGGCAGGTCGCCACCGTGGTGACCTGCAGCGGGACCGGCAGCTCCGCACCGGAGAAATGCAGATAGGCGCCGTAACAGGCCGCGGACGGCAGGAGATGACCGATCTCGGCGAGGTCGCCCGGCCGTACCGTCGTCACCTCGGACTGCTCGGCATACCCGGCCCGGCGGTCGGGCTCCAGGCGCCCCACGGCGGAGACCAGGTGAGGGAAGTTGCGGAAGTAGTCGAGCCTGCTGAGGTCGGCCACCGCCAGCAGCGGCGGGAATTCCATGGCCCTGGCTCCCGCCCCCGTACCCCAGGAGGCGAAAACGGCGTCGAGCGCGTGCAGCAATGCGGTGGCCTCGTGTCCCAGGGTCGCCAGGCCGTCCTTGACGACCCAGGGCATGCCGGCCTTCGTGGTCACAGGAATGTCCTCCTCGGCCAGAGGTGGTGCGTGGGGGGGGGCGGGCGCGTACGCGGTATGCGGGGACGCGGGTATCCGGGCAGCCGGACTCCGGGCAGTCGGGAATCCGGGTAGGCGGGAATCCGGTGCCCGTCAGCAGTCGGCGAGAATTCCGGTGCGCCGGAGGAAGGAGTTCGTCCTGCTCAGAAGCCGGCGGTGCGCCTCCTGCCGCGCGGGATCGGCGAGCAGCCGGCTGCGCAGCGCGAAGCCGTCGGGAATGCCTGCATCCCGGTAGCAGGCGGGGTTGTAGAAGTTCTCGACGCTGGTCGCGATGTACCGCCGGAGGTACGCCCGCAGGGCGTCCAGCTGCTCCGCAGGCCTCTCCGATTCCTCCAGCGAGCGCCACAGCAATTCCACGATCCTGCTGCCGCAGGCGATGTGCCGGGACTCGTCCTGGTGGTGGACGCGGTTCACCGCGCGGATGGTCGGCGCGAGATCCTCGTCCGCGGCCATCCGCATGTTGTAGTAGTCGACGATCTGCTCGAAGATGAGGATCCGCGCGAAGACCAGGAAGTCCGCCACCGCGGGGTCGCTTCCGCTCCCGCCGGTCGCCTGTCCCAGATCCAGGCTCCGGTCCGGATAGATCTTCCCGCCGTAGTTGAGACAGAAACGGGCGAAGAACCACATGTGCTCGTTCTCCTCACCGATGAAATGGTGGAAGAACTCCGAGGTCGGCTCGAAACCCGGCCGGTGGATACGGCGCGTGACCTCGATCAGCAGTTCCCGGATCCCATGGACGTTGAGGCTGTAGAAGTTGATGCTCTCCCAGCGGCTGAGCGCGCACAACTGCTCCCCGGACAGGGACTCTCCGTACGGCGTGCCCTGGACGGAGAGCAGGTCCGGCGACATCCACAGACGGTCCGACGGCAGGGATTCGGGCCAGTCGAAGGTCCGGTAGGGGTTGTAGTAGTCGGCGGCGGCTTTTTCCGACAGACGGTCCAGCAGTTCACGAAGCTCCGGCGTGTCCAGAGCCCGCGTGAGCACACTCACAGGATCTCCTTCTCGGCTTCTCGACTCCTCGGCGATGTCCGATGTCCGGGTCCGATGTCCGGTGCCCGGATATTCGGCGCGCAACGCGTCGTCAGTGGCGCTGCGTTCTCTGCGCTGCCTGTGTGTTGTGTATGTGTGCGTTGCCCGGACGGGCCGATGCCGGGCCGCATCACGGGGCACACGGTGGGGGGTGTAAGAGGCGCCGGTTCTCCGGCGCCGACGGCATGGCGTTCTGCCAGAATCCCAGCGTCCGCTTGAGGGATGCAACACCTGTTTCCCGCCATTCGCAGCGGGCGAGGCGGCTTCACCCCTCCACGGGCGAACTCTCCACGCGTACGCCTATCTGCGCAGCGAACGCCGGAGCAAGATCCAGGAGTTGGGACGGGCTGATCACCGCACCCGACAGGTGCTCGATGCCGCGGGCGACGTCGAGCTCCGTCACCGCCCGCAGATCCACATCCTTCATCCGGGCCCCCGTGAAGTCGGCGCGGCGCAGCGCACAGTCACGGAAGACGACGCGCTCCAGCTTCGCCCCGCCGAAGTCCGCCTCGGAGAGCACGACGCTCTCGAAGGTGACGTCCTTCAGCGCCGCGCCGCGCAGATTCAGATAGTCGATCTTGCCGCCGCGGAAGACGACCCGCTCCAGCGCCGCGCCGTGCAGCTGCGTCCCGCCGAGCCGGGCGTCGCGGATCTCCACATCCCGAAGGCCCGCCTTCGACAGGTCCGTGCCCACGCCGCGGACGCCGTCCAGCACGCAGTCCGTGAAGCGGGCCGCCACCAGCTCCGTCCCGTCCAGCCCACAGGCGTACAGCCCGCAGTCCAGGAAGCGGGCGCCTATCCCCGACTGCCCCGCGAGATCGGCCTCCGTGAACGCGAGGCCGTCGTAGTCCCCCTCCGGCTCCAGCTCCGCGCCGCCGTACGGCCGCAGCCCGGGCAGCCGCACCTCCGGGACCTTCACCACGGGACGCTTCGTACCGCCCCGCTTCCTGTCGTGCGTCGTCATGCGACCACCGTGGCACACGCCACTGACATCCCGTCCCGACAGGCGCCCGTCACCCGGCAGGCCTACGCTGGATTGCGGCTTCTACGCGCCCTGCGCCGCCATGCGCTACATGCCACGCGCCACGCGTTACGTGCCACGCGTTACGTGCCACGCGTTACGCGCGCAGACACGCGTACCCGCCGCACGCCACGGCCGCGAGAGCAGGTCCCATGAGCTCGACGAACACGGGCCCCATACCCCCCGCAACCGCCGCGACCACACCCGCGTCCGAACCCGACCCCCGCCGCTGGTGGGGCCTGGTCGTCATCGCCGTCGCCCAGCTGATGGTCGTCCTCGACGCGACCATCGTGAACATCGCCCTGCCGTCCGCACAGCGTGACCTCCACATGTCGGACGGCAACCGGCAATGGGTGATCACCGCCTACACCCTGGCCTTCGGCGGCCTCCTGCTGCTCGGCGGCCGCATCGCCGACCTCGTCGGCCGCAAGCTGACCTTCATGACCGGCCTCGTCGGCTTCGCCGCCGCGTCCGCCCTCGGCGGCGCCGCCCACACCTCCGGCCTGCTGTTCATCGCCCGGGCCCTCCAGGGCGCCTTCGGCGCGCTCCTGGCCCCCTCCGCGCTCTCCCTCCTCACCACCACCTTCACCGTCGGCAGGGAACGCGCGAAAGCCTTCGGCATCTACGGCGCCATCGCCGGCGGCGGCGCCGCCATCGGCCTGATCGCGGGCGGCCTGATCACCGAATACCTCGACTGGCGCTGGTGCCTCTACGTGAACGTGCCCATCGCCCTGATCGCACTGCTCGGCGCCCTGGTCTTCCTCCACGACGACCGGCGCCGGCGCGGGGAACGGCCCCGCCTGGACATCCCCGGGGTCCTGCTGGGCTGCAGCGGCCTCGTCGCCATCGTCTACGCCTGCAGCGAGGCCCAGCCGCGCGGCTGGGACGACCCGCTCGTCCTCGGGCTGCTGAGCGGCGGCACGGCCCTCCTGGGCGCCTTCGCCTGGTGGCAGAGCCGCGCCCCGCACCCCCTGCTGCCCCTGCACATCGTCCGCGACCGCAACCGCGCCGGAGCCTTCCTGGTGATGGGCCTGGCCGTCATCGCCATGTTCGGCATGTTCCTGTTCATGACCTACTACCTGCAGGTCGTCCTCGGCTACTCCCCCGTCAAGACCGGTCTCGCCTTCCTCCCGATGACCGCGGCCATCGTCGTCAGCTCCACCCAGATCTCCGCACGCCTCATGACCCACGTGCCCCCGCGCGCCCTGATGGTGCCCGGCACGCTCTTCGCCGCCGGAGGGCTGTTCCTGCTGACCTTCCTGCCCGTCGAGCCCGCGTACGTCAGCCACGTCCTGCCCGCCGAACTGCTCGTCGGCCTCGGCATGGGCCTGATCTTCATGCCCGTCATGGCCACCGCCACCGCCGGCGTCGCCCCGCACGACTCCGGCGTCACCTCCGCCACGGTCAACACCGCTCAGCAGGTGGGCGGCTCCATCGGCACCGCACTCCTCAACACCATCGCCACGTCCACCAGCGCCACCTACATCACCGCGCACCTGAAGACCGCAGCCGCCGGCGGGATCCTCACCCCCGCCACCCGGGCCGGCGTGATCAAGACCGGCATCGTCCACGGCTTCCGGATCGCCATCGGGTGGGGGGCGGGCATCATGCTCCTCGCCGGCGTCACCGGCTGGATCCTGGTCACCGCCCGCGCGCCCGGACAATCGCACCCTGCCGGCGACGCCGAGGCCGCTCCCGAAGACACGCGAGCCGCAAGGGAAGCCGAGGAACGGCACCACATGCGCGAACCCGAATCCGAACCCGAATCCGGAGACGGATGACGGACGGCGGATGACGGACCGCGGATGACGGACCGCGCCGCCTTTCAGGCCACCACCCGCATCCCGTGCGACGTATTGTTCAGCCGCCGGCCGCCCGATTCCGTGCACACCACAATGTCCTCGATGCGCACCCCGAAGCGCCCCGGAAGATAAATCCCCGGCTCGATCGAGAAGCACATCCCCGGTACCAGCGGCAGATGTTCGCCCTCCACCAGGTACGGCGGCTCATGCGTCGTCACCCCGATCCCGTGGCCCGTACGGTGAATGAAATATTCCCCATAGCCCGCGGCACGGATGACCTGACGCGCCACCCGGTCGATTTCCTGACACGCCACGCCCGGCCGCACCGCCTCGAACGCCGCCTGCTGCGCCTCGCGCACCACATCGTGCACCTTGTGCTCCTCGGCCGTCGGCTCGCCCACATGCACCGTACGCGTGGTGTCCGAGCCGTAACCGTCCTTCAGGCCGCCGAAGTCCATGACGACCATGTCGCCCAAGGCAATGACGCGGTCGCCCGCCTCGTGATGCGGATTAGCGCCGTTCGGACCCGACCCGACAATCGTGAAATCAACCTGGCTATGGCCGTGTTCACGCAGCAGCCGCGCCAGGTCCGCCGCCACCTCGCTCTCCCGCCGCCCCGCGAACCGCAGCCCCACGACCTGCTCGTACGTCGCATCCGCCGCTGCGCCCGCAGCCGCGAGCCGGTCCACCTCGTAGGCGTCCTTCACCGCCCGCAACATCGGCATGACTTCGGTGAACGCCCCGTACGACACGCCCGGGCAAGCGCGTTGCAGCGCCAGCACATGCAGCGCCCAGGCGTTGTCGGAGACGCCGTAGCGGCCCTTGGGGTCGAGCAGCGGGGCCAGGGCCGCGTACGGATCCTGGCCGTCGCTCCAGCCGGTGACGGACAAGAAGTGGGCCGCCGGGGCCTTTTCGGCATCCGGCCGCTCCAAGGAGGGCACCAGCAGCTGCGGCCGGGCGCCGGGTGAGATCAGCAGGGCGGTCAACCGCTCGGTCATGGGCGGGCGGTAGCCCGTCAGCCAGTCCAAGTCCGGGCCCGGTGTGACGATCAGACCGGCCAGGCCGGAGTCTGCGGCCGCCACTGCGGCACGTTCCAGACGGCCGGCATAGGCCGGACCGCCCTTCGGTCCACCGGGCGTGGTCGGGGAGGAGGCGCCAGCATCGCTCATGGGGGCAGAGTAATCCGGACGAAGGCGGTCGGCGACGTGATTCTCTACCTCACGGGTGATGCTCCCTCATCCGGCCGGATGAGAGAGACCCCGACCCAGGACCGATTTCCCAGCGATTCCGTTGTGGGGACAATTCAGGGATGTCTAGCGTGTGCATCCCGGTGTGCACGCCTGTGTTCTTCACGTCCGTGCGCACGCCCGTGTTCATGCCTGTAGTTCGCGCTGCGGTTTCCTGCTGCAGTTCATGCTCGCCTAGCTAGGAGCACCATGTTCCGACGAGTCGGGCGGTTCGCCGTCCACCGACCTTGGCTCACCATCGCCGGCTGGATCATCGCCGCGGTGGCCCTCAGCCTGCTGGCCCCCGGGCTGAAGTCCACGACCGATGAAACGGAATTCCTTCCTTCACATTATGAATCCGTACAGGCGGGCAAGCTCCAGGAAAAGGCCTTTCCCAAGACCGAACAGCCCTCCGCCATCGTCGTCTTCCAGCGCTCCGACGGCGGAAAGCTCACCGCCGCCGACCGCGCCGACGTCGCCAAGGTGACCAGCGGGCTGAACGACAAGCACCGCAAGGGCGTCGCCCGCATCGAGACGAACCCCCAGGCCGTCTCCCCCAACGGCGAGATCGCCCTGGCCAACCTCATCGCCGTCAACAAGAACGCGCAGGACCAGACCCTGCCCAACGCCGTCAAGGATCTGCGTCAGGACGCCAAGGGCCTGCTGGACGGCACCCACTTGAAGGCCGGCTTCACCGGCCAGGCCGCCACCAACCTGGACGCCCAGGAGTCCTCCGGCGACACCGACTCGATGATCATGTCGGCCACGCTCCTGCTGATCATCATCCTGCTGCTGGTCATCTTCCGCAGCCCGCTGATAGCGCTGATGCCCGTCCTCATCATCGCGCTCGTCTTCGCCGTCGCCCTCGGCCTCATCGGCACCGCCGCCGAACTCGGCGGGCTCAAGGCCGACAACTCCATCTCCGCCATCCTCATCGTCGTCCTCTTCGGCGTCGGCACCGACTACATCCTCTTCCTCCTCTTCCGCTACCGCGAAGAGCTGCGCGCCGGGCAGCAGCCCAAGGAAGCCCTCACCAACGCCGTCGCCCGCGTCGGCGAGACCATCGCCTCCGCGGCAGGCGCCGTCATCGTCGCCTTCCTCGCCCTCCTGCTGTCCACCATGGGCATGATGCGGGCCATGGGCCCCTCGCTCGCCATCGCCGTCGGCGTGACCCTGGTGGCCGCCCTCACCCTCGTACCGGCCGTCTTCTCCCTCCTCGGCACCAAGGCCTTCTGGCCCTCCAAGGCCTGGAAGAAGCGCCCCCGCAACCGCCTCTCCAACGGCCTCGGCGCGCTCGTCGCCCGCCGCCCCGCCGCCATCGCCACGCTCTCCGCCGCCGTCCTGGCCGTCCTCGCCATCGGCACCTTCAGCTTCAAGGCCGAATTCGACACCGACAGCCAGCTCCCGCAGAAGCTCGAATCCGTCCAGGCCATGAAGGACCTCCAGCGCGGCTTCTCCGCCGGCCAGTCCGACCCCGCCATGGTCTACGTCGAGTCACCCGGCGGCACCGCCCTCGACAAGGGCGCCCTCGGCACGTACAAGAAGGAACTCGCCGGGGTCAACGGCGTCGGCGCGGTCTCCGACCCCGTCGTGAGCCCCGACGGCACCGTCGCCCAGTACAGCGTCGTCCTCAAGTACCGCCCCACCGAGGACAAGGCCATCGAGCTCGCCGGCGGCACCCTGCGCGACACCGCTCACAAGGCCGCACCCGACGGCAGCAAGGCCTACGTCGGCGGTACGTCGGCCGTCCTCGCCGACGTGGAGAACGCCGTCAGCCACGACTACAAGCTCGTCTTCCCCATCGCCGGCCTCGCGATCATGATCATCCTGGGCCTGCTGCTCCGCAGCATCGTCGCCCCGCTCTACCTGATGGTCTCCGTCGCCCTGGGCTTCGGTGCCACGCTCGGCTCCACGGTCTGGCTCTTCCAGGACCTCCAGCACAAGAACGGCCTGCTGTTCATGCTGCCGGTCATCGTCTACCTCTTCGTCGTCGCCATCGGCACCGACTACAACATCCTCATGGTCGCCCGGCTGCGCGAGGAGGTCCGGCGCGGCGTCCCCGCCCGCGAGGCGATCCACACCGCCGTCGCCCGCTCGGCACCCACCATCGCCTCCGCCGCGATCATCCTCGCCGGCACCTTCGGCGTCCTCCTGCTGGCCGACAACTCGATGCTCCAGCAGATGGGCTTCGCGGTCGCCTTCGGCATCCTGCTCACGGCCTTCGTGATGGCCATGCTCCTCGTCCCGACCATCACGTCCCTCCTGGGCCACAAGGCCTGGTGGCCCGGCCACCAGGACGCCCCGCGCCCGGACCCGGCGACGGAAGCCCTTCCGTACGGGGAGCCGGGGCGGCAGCTGGGCGCGGGCGAGGAGGTCCGTCGCTGAGGCGTTAGCTGTACGCAAGCGCAAACGACAACGGCCCTCCGCGATCTCTCACGGAGGGCCGTTGGTGCGCTGACCTGCGCTTTCTTGAGCCGCCTGTCGGAATCGAACCGACGACCGTTCCATTACAAGTGGAGCGCTCTGCCAACTGAGCTAAGGCGGCGTGACGTGCGCGAACACTGCCCGCGAACGCGGCACCACTCTACACAGCGGCCCGTTCGGCCATCCACAGGCTTGTTACCCGGACCACTGCAAGCCATCGGTGACCTTTTCGAATAGGAGTCGTTGAGACTGGTGTGCTGGTCCAATCGCCGGCACAGGGGGAGGGGTGATGAAGAGCCGCGCCAAGGAAGCGGGGCCGCGCGAGCGCACCTACCGCTACCGCTTCTATCCGACCGACGCCCAGGCCGAGCAACTGTCCAAGACCTTCGGCGCGTGCCGCTGGGTCTACAACCAGGGCCTCGACCTGCGGAACCAAAGCTGGGAACAGCACCGGATCTCGATCGGGTACGCGGAGACATGCCGGGCGCTGACGGGCTGGCGGCGGGCGGAGGAGACGTCGTGGTTACGGGAGGTGTCGTCGGCCGTGCTGCAGCAGTCGTTACGGCATCTGGATACGGCGTTCTCCCGGTTCTTCCGGGGCGGGGCGCGCCATCCGAAACGGAAGAAGAAGGGCCGGGCGAAGGACTCAGCGACGTACGTCCGTACCGGGTTCCGGTGGTTCGAGGACCCGGAGCGCCTCGGCACCGGGCTGATCCATCTGGCCAAGCAGACAGAGCCGCTGGATGTGCGCTGGTCGCGCGCTCTGCCCGCCGGGACCCTTCCCGTCAAGGTGACGGCGACGCGCGACCGGGCGGGACGCTATTTCCTCCTCGTTCTGGTGGAGGAGTGCATAGCCCCTTTACCTCCGGCCGTGACGCCCACATCGAAGGCCGTCGGACTCGATCTGGGCATAGCCCACCTGGTCACGCTCGACGACGGCAGCAAGATCGCCCACCCTCGCCTCCTGCGCCGCTACCGGGCTCGCCTTGCCGCACTGCAAAGGCAGTTGCACCGCAAGAAGAAGGGATCGAGTAACAGGAACAAGGTCAGGCTGGCGATAGCCCGGCTGTATACGCGCATAAGTGACGTCCGCAAGGACATGCTCGACCAGCTCACCACCCGCCTCGTGCGCGAGAACCAAGTGCTCGTGGTGGAAGATCTGGATATCGCGGGCATGAAGCGTGACCGGTCCGGCATGCAGGCCCGTAAGAGGGCCCGGCTCAATGAGGCGATCTCGGACGGCGGGTGGGGAGAACTGCTGCGGCAGCTCACCTACAAGGCGGAATGGTACGGCCGCACACTCGTCATCGTGGACCGCCACTTCCCGTCCACCCAGCGCTGCTCCGCCTGCCACACCATCAGTGGGCCGAAGGGCTTGTCCGAGCGCGTCTGGACCTGCGCCATGTGCGGTGCGGAACATGATCGGGACGTGAATGCGGCGGTCAACCTCCGCGAGGAGGGACTGCGGCTGTACGAGCTGGTGGCAGGGGAGCTACCAGCGGGCAAGGCGCCGCCTCCAATGATCCGGGCTGCCGAATTCGCTGGATACGCGACGGCGGCATAAGCGGACGATGCCATACGGACCGGCGGGCCGTCGGCCGTAAGCCTGTGGAGCCTGTGCAAGACCAAACGAGGGCCAGGACTACCTGGCCTGACGCTGGCAACGGGCGCAGCCCGCCCCACCGGGCGGAGGAAGCAGGAATCTCTCGCTATGCAGAGAGCAGGTCAAAAGAGAGGCGCTCTGTCGTCTCGGTTCGGGAAATCCACCTCATCCCCTACTGACAGAAGGCCCTCCCCCAGGTACCGTCACCAGCAACCCGGTCCGATTGGACTGGACCACTCCCTCTACAACGGATCGTCCGGCACGTTCCTGCCGGTGAAGGGACTGCATCACCATGGCCACGGTCACGTATGACAAGGCGACCCGGATCTACCCGGGGGCCGACAAGCCCGCTGTCGATCAGCTCGACATCTCCATCGAGGACGGTGAGTTCCTCGTCCTGGTCGGCCCGTCCGGGTGCGGGAAGTCGACCTCGCTGCGGATGCTCGCGGGGCTCGAGGACGTCAACGGAGGGTCGATCCGGATCGGCGACCGCGACGTCACCCACCTGCCGCCGAAGGACCGGGACATCGCCATGGTGTTCCAGAACTACGCGCTCTACCCCCATATGACCGTCGCCGACAACATGGGCTTCGCGCTGAAGATCGCGGGCGTGCCCAAGTCGGAGATCCGCCAGAAGGTGGAGGACGCGGCGAAGATCCTCGACCTCACCGAGTACCTGGGGCGCAAGCCCAAGGCGCTCTCCGGCGGGCAGCGCCAGCGCGTGGCGATGGGGCGGGCGATCGTGCGCGAGCCCCAGGTGTTCCTGATGGACGAGCCGCTGTCGAACCTGGACGCGAAGCTGCGCGTGCAGACGCGTACGCAGATCGCCGGGCTGCAGCGCCGCCTCGGGATCACCACCGTATACGTCACCCACGACCAGGTCGAGGCCATGACCATGGGCGACCGCGTCGCGGTGCTCAAGGACGGCCTGCTGCAGCAGATCGACTCGCCGCGCAACATGTACGACCGCCCGGCCAACCTCTTCGTCGCGGGCTTCATCGGCTCGCCGGCCATGAACCTGGTCGAGGTGCCGGTCACCGACGGCGGCGTGAAGTTCGGCAACAGCGTCGTCCCGGTGTCGCGCGAGGCGCTCGCGGGCACCGGCAAGGGTGACCGGACGGTCACGGTGGGTGTTCGCCCGGAGCACTTCGACGTGGTCGAACAGAACGGCGAGACGGCGAAGTCCCTCGGCAAGGAGTCGAAGGACGCCCCGGCCGGCCTGGCCGTCACCGTCAACGTCGTGGAGGAGCTCGGCGCCGACGGATACGTGTACGGCACGGCCGAGGTCGGCGGCGAGCAGAAGGACCTCGTCGTCCGCGTCAACGGCCGCCGCGTGCCCGAGAAGGGCTCGATCCTGCACGTCGTCCCGCGCCCGGGTGAGCTGCACGTCTTCTCGACGTCCTCGGGCGAGCGGCTGAGCGACTGAGCGACCGGGCCGCCGGTCCCGCAGGGCCGAAGGCCCGCCGGCCCCGCCCTCACCCCGCCCCCGTGCCTGCCAAATGGCCCGGGGGCGGGTGTTTTTCGCCCCGAAGTCACATGAGTTGCCGTTTTCCCTGCCAGATCGCTCTTTTCGAGCTCCGTGCGTCAACACGGCAACCGTCCGCACCACCTGACGCATCCCTCGACCGGGTGACTAGATGTCGCGGCGTCATTACCCCTCGCTACCATCTGCGGCATGAACCAGGCCGCCCGCCACATCGGCAGAACCCTTGCCTTCGTACTCCCCGTCGTTCTCGTCCTCTCGGGGACGCTCGCGGTGACCCGTGTCCCGTGGGCCGCGCCTGCCGATTCGCAGGTGCTCACCGCGTCCTCCGACAACGCCTCCACCCAAGCCCGGATCCGTGCCCCGCACGAGGTGCTGCACGACAAGCTGCTGACCGAGCTGCAGGAGAAGAACCCGGGCGTCGCCCTCAGCCACCTCCAGGAGGCCACCAACGGCCGTCCCTCGCTCGCCCGGCACTGCGTGGAGATCGCGCGGAGCCTCGGGCGCGCGGCGGTCGCCAAGTACGGCCCCCGGCAGGCTCAGCGCTTCGCCCGGCCCGTCTGCGACACGTCGTACGCCTCCGGCGTCCAGAGCCGCTGACCGCCGCAAGGGGCACGGCACCGCCGCCGGCGCCGGTCGGCCGTCCGCGGACGGCCCCGCATGACGGCACCGCATATCGTGCGGGGCATGACCGGCACGCACGTGTATCCGTACCCCACCCAAGCCGTGATCCTGGCCGGCGGCCAGGGGTCGCGGCTGCGTCCGTACACCGACGACCGACCCAAGCCGATGGTCGAGATCCCCGGCACCGGGACCCCGATCATCGGCCACCAACTGGCCTGGCTGGCCGCCGAGGGCGTCACCGACGCCGTGGTCTCGTGCGGCCATCTGGCGGAGGTCCTGCAGGAGTGGCTCGTGTCGGCCGATCTGCCGCTGCGGGTGACCACGGTCATCGAGCAGGAGCCGCTCGGCCGGGGCGGAGGCCTGAAGTTCGCGGCGGCCTCGCTGCTGCACCCCGACCGGCCCTGGTACGCCACCAACGGCGACATCTGGACCCGCTTCTCGCTGCGCGAGATGGCCGCCTTCCACCACGAGCGTGACGCGGTGGCCACCCTGGCCCTGGCCCGGCCCCGGATCCCCTGGGGGGCCGTCGAGACCGACGAGTTCGGGCACGTGCTGGACTTCATCGAGTCCCCGCCCTCCCCGTATCTGATCAACGCGGGCGTCTACGTCTTCTCCGCCGCCTTCACGGAGCTGCTGCCGGAGCACGGCGATCACGAGCGCACGACGTTCCCCCGGCTGGCGCGGGAGCGGCGGCTCGCGGGCTATCCGCTGCCGCACGGCGCGTACTGGCGGGCCATCGACACCGCCAAGGATCTGACCGAGGCGGCCAAGGAGCTTGCCGGCACGTAGGACGTCGGCACGTAGGGCGCCGGGTGGCCGCGGATTCCACCGGAGCAGCCACGACAACGGCCCCGCACCCTTCCGGGTGCGGGGCCGTTCTTGCGGGCGGCGCTCAGCCCAGGAGGCCGCCGAGCGCGCCCGTGCCGCCGCTGGACGAGCCGCCGGAGGACGAGCCGCCGCCCGTGCTGCTCGACGTGCTGCCCGTGCCGCTGGAGGCCGAGGAGCCTCCGGAGGGGCTGCGGGGCGCCGCGGGCGCGGCCGGCTGCCGCGGGGTCTGCGGGGCGGGGCGGACGCCCTGGCTGGCACCGGGGTGTCCGGCGCCGCCCGCTGCCGCGCCGGTGGGGGTGCGGGCGGCGCCGGGCGCGGCCGGGGCGGTGGCTGAGGGGGTGGCCGAGTGGGTGCCGGGGGCGGTGGGCTTGGGGGTGCCGACGGCGGAGGGGCCCTTCGGGCCGCGCGGGGTGGAGGCGTCGGGGCTCTGGGGATACGGCGAGCCGGGGAGGTTGTTGACGGGGGGGTCGCTGGGGCCGGGGACCTTGACGGTCTGGGAGGAGCGGACGGCGCCGCCGAGGGTGGAGCCGACCAGCAGGGTGAGGCCGATCAGGACGGTGGCCATGATCGTGCCGCGGCGCAGGACGCGCTGCCGGAGCTCCCACAGCTCGGCGCGGGGGCCGAGGCGGCGCCAGGCCTCGCCCGCGAGGCGTCCGTCGACCGAGTAGAACGGGGCCCCGGCGATCACGAGGGGGCTCCAGGCGGCCAGGTAGATGATGTCGGGCGCGTCGTAGACGGGGGCGCTGCGCCAGCTGACGGTGACGAGGAGGACGGCGGACAGCAGGACACCGACGGCGGCGGCGAGGCGCTGCCAGAGGCCGAAGATGGTGAGGACACCGACGACGACCTGGAGGAAGGCGACGGTCAGGCCGGCGCCCACGGGGTGGGCGAGCGCGAAGTTCCGCAGGGGCTCGGCGGCGGCCCAGGGGTGCAGGGCGGTGAGCCAGGCGACCATGGAGCCGCGCTTGCCGCCGTCGAAGTAGACGGGGTCGCAGAGCTTGCCCATGCCGGCGTAGATGGAGATGAAGCCGAGGAAGATCCGCAGAGGCAGCAGGACGACGCCGAGGTTCATCCGGCGGCCGGGGTAGTAGGCGTGCCGGACGGAGTCGCCGGAGCGCTTGGCGGCGCTGTCGTCGTCCTCGGCGTTCTCGTCGTCGTAGTCGTCGGCTTCGGGGCCGTCGAACTGCGGGTAGCGGTACTGATCTTCGTCGTAGGCGCTGTCTGTGGGGCGGACGCCGTGCAGCAGGCGGGTCTCGGGCGCGGCGGGGCCGGCGGCGTCGACGAGCTCGCCGGGGCCGGTGCGCTCGGAGTGGCTGCGGGGGCCCACGACGGAGGGGTGCCGGCCGTCGACGCGGACGCGGGGCAGCACCTGGGTGGAGCCCGCGTCGGTGACGGCGGAGTCCCGTACGGCCTGGAGGAGTTCGGTGGGCGCTGCGTCGCCGGGTGCGGCCCGCCCGCTCCACACCACGGGAGCGCGCCGTTTGGGCGCGCTCTTGACGGTGGGCAGCTGCGCCGTGTCGGCGATGCCTGCGAACTGGCGGGCGACGCGCGGGGGCCGGGCGAGCTGCACGCGGAAACTCACGTGGTTGACGGCGATCTGCGCCGGGTCGGACGGAACCTTCACCGTACTCAGCGCGGGCTGGTCGTCGTACCCGGAAGAGCTTCCCCCCGTGGGTGTGCGGGGTGTTCTGGTGTCCACACTCATCTAACCGAGTGACTTCTGATTAGGACACTGCCTTGACCGTCTCGAACTGTCCGGGTCGCGTCAACGCGCTCCGTCAACCGCGTCCTCGACCATGTCCTTATGCGACAGGACGGGCCGGTAAACCGGCCCGTCCTGTCACATAAGGGGAATTTCGTCAGGCTCGGCGGCGCGCCGCTTCGTAGAGCACGACACCCGCCGCGACACCGGCGTTGAGCGACTCGGCGCCGCCCGGCATCGGGATGCGCACGCGGAAGTCGCAGGTCTCGCCGACGAGGCGGGACAGGCCCTTGCCCTCGCTGCCGACGACGATGACGACCGGGCCTTCGAGGGCTTCGAGCTCGTGCAGCTCGACGTCGCCGTCGGCGGCGAGGCCGACGACCATCAGGCCCTCCTTCTGGTACGACTCCAGCATCCGCGTCATGTTGGTGGCGCGGGCGACGGGCGTACGGGCGGCGGTGCCGGCGGAGGTCTTCCAGGCGCTGGCGGTCATGCCGGCCGCGCGGCGCTCGGGGACGACGACGCCGTGGCCGCCGAAGGCGGAGACGGAGCGGACGACGGCGCCGAGGTTGCGCGGGTCGGTGATGCCGTCGAGGGCGACGATCAGCGGGTCCTCGCCGTCGTCGAAGGCGGCGGCGGTGAGGTCCTCGGGGTGGGCGTACTCGTAGGGCGGGACCGACAGGACGAGGCCCTGGTGGTTGAGGCCGTTGGTCATCCGGTCGAGCTCGGGACGGGGGGCCTCCATGAGGTTGAGGCCCTTGTCCGTGGCGAGCTGGAGGGCCTCGCGGACCCGCTCGTCGTTGTCCAGGTACTGCTGGACGTAGAGGGTCTTGGCGGGCACGCCCTCGCGCAGCGCCTCGACGACGGAGTTGCGGCCGACGACGAGCTCGTTGGGGCCCTTGGGGCCGCCGCGGCGGGGGGCGGGGCGGCGGGCCGCCGCCTGCTTGGCCTGGGCGTTGGCGACACGGTTCTTCTTGTGTCCCTTGCGCATGGACGCGGGCGGGGTCGGGCCCTTGCCCTCCAGGCCCCGGCGCCGCTGGCCGCCGCTGCCGACCGTCGCGCCCTTCTTGTTGGACGTGCGGCGGTTCCTGCGCTGGCTGTTGCCGGCCATGGGGTCACCTGACTTCTTCTACTCTGCCGCCTTCGCACCGACCGGTCATGGCGGGGCCCTGCGGGCTTTGGACGGCTGTGCCGGACTCGGTCCGGCGGTTGCCTACTACGTACGTACGAAAAGTGTCCCTCAGGACAGCGACCAGCGCGGTCCGGACGGGGTGTCCTCGATGGCGAGGCCCGCGTGCTGGAGCCGGTCGCGGATGGCGTCGGCGGCGGCCCAGTCCTTGCGGCCGCGGGCGGCCTGGCGCTGCTCCAGGACGAGGCGGACGAGGGAGTCCACGACGCCGTGGAGGTCGTCACCGCGGCCGGCGGAGGCGTCGGCCCACTGCTCGTCCAGCGGGTCGAGGCCCAGGACGCCGAGCATGGCACGGACCTCGGCCAGGCGGGCGACGGCGGATTCCTTGTCGTCGGCGGTCAGGGCGGAGTTGCCCTGGCGGACGGTGGTGTGCACGATCGCGAGGGCCTGCGGGACGCCCAGGTCGTCGTCCATGGCCTCGGCGAAGGCGGGCGGGACCTCGGCGGCGGGCTCGACGGTCTTGCCGGCCATCTCGCAGACGCGCTGCATGAAGCCCTCGATCCGCGCGAACGCGGCCTCGGCCTCGCGCAGGGCGTCCTCGCTGTACTCGATCATCGAGCGGTAGTGCGGGGTGCCGAGGTAGTAGCGCAGGACGATGGGGCGCCAGTGCTTGACCATCTCGGAGACGAGGACGGAGTTGCCGAGGGACTTCGACATCTTCTCGCCGCTCATGGTGACCCAGGCGTTGTGCACCCAGTACGAGGCGAAGTCGTCGCCGAAGGCCTTGGCCTGCGCGATCTCGTTCTCGTGGTGGGGGAAGATCAGGTCGAGGCCGCCGCCGTGGATGTCGAAGGCGGAGCCCAGGTACTTGTGGGCCATGGCGGAGCACTCCAGGTGCCAGCCGGGGCGGCCGCGGCCCCACGGGGTCTCCCAGGAGGGCTCGCCGGGCTTGGCAGCCTTCCACATGGCGAAGTCGCGGGGGTCGCGCTTGCCGGTCTCGCCCTCGCCGGACGGCTGGAGGAGGTTGTCCAGCTCCTGGTTGGAGAGCTGGAGGTAGCCGGGGAAGGAGCGCACGTCGAAGTAGACGTTGCCGTCGGCCTCGTAGGCGTAGCTGCGCTCGATGAGGCCGCGCATCATCTCGACCATCTCGGTGACGTGGCCGGTGGCGCGGGGCTCGACGGTGGGCGGCAGGCAGCCGAGGGCGTCGTAGCCGTTGTTGAAGGCGCGCTCGTTCTCGTAGCCGATCGACCACCAGGGGCGGCCCTGGTCCGCCGCCTTGGTGATGATCTTGTCGTCGATGTCCGTGACGTTGCGGACGAAGGTCACGTCGTAGCCGCGGTAGGTGAACCAGCGGCGCAGGATGTCGAAGTTCAGGCCCGAGCGGATGTGCCCGATGTGCGGTGCGGCCTGCACGGTCGCGCCACACAGGTAGATCGAGACGCAGCCCGGAGTGAGCGGGGAGAAGTCGCGGATCTGCCGGGCGCTGGTGTCGTACAGGCGAATGGTCACGCAACCAGAGTAGTGGGCGTTCGGCAGTGCCCCCGGCAATCGGGCCCGGGAACGGGCGGATCGAGGGGTTCCGTGACGGGACGGCACGCATTGTTCTCTATGTCGTTAATGCTGAAAATCTACAGTTTTGCGTGATAGCTTCCCCGGCACTGCCTCACCTTCCTCACCTGGAGGGGCGTTGCACCCCACTCTGCCGGTACAGCAGGAGCACGCGGAGCCCCCCGGGACCCCCGGAGCCCCGGACGGCAGCGACGGCGACGGGCGCGCCCGGCTGGCCGCGCTGGACGGGCTGCGGCTGCTCGCGGCACTGATGGTGGTGGCGTACCACTACATGGCGTTCGGCAGCGGCGCCTGGGACGGCCCGTCGGCGGCGGTCTTCCCCACCGCGCACCTGCCGGCGTCCTACGGCTGGCTGGGAGTGCAGCTCTTCTTCCTGATCAGCGGCTTCGTGATCTGCATGAGCTGCTGGGGAAGAGGGGTCGGCCGGTTCGCCGCCTCGCGCGTCACCCGGCTCTTCCCCGCGTACTGGTTCTCGGTACTCGCCGTCGCGCTCGTCGTCCGTTTGTGGCCGGCGCTGGACGAAACCCCCCGGGCGCGGGACATCGCCGTCAACCTGACCATGCTCCAGTCACCGCTCGGAGTGGATCCGGTCGACGGCGTGTACTGGACGCTGTGGGTCGAGCTGCGCTTCTACCTGCTCTTCGCGCTGGTCGTCGCCGGGAAGGGGCTGACGTACGCGCGCGTGGTGGGCTTCTGCGTGGTGTGGGGCTTCGCGGCGGCCGTCGCCGCGGCGGCGGACGAGCCCGTGCTCGACCAGGTGCTGATGCCGGAGCACTGCTGGTACTTCATCGCGGGCATCGCCTTCTTCCTCATGCACCGCTACCGCCCCAACCTCGTGCTGTGGCTGATCGTCGCCGCGTGCTTCCTCGTCGCCCAGCACGAGCTGGTGGCGGCGCAGACGCGGGCCGAGGGCTACATGGGCCACCGCGTGCCGCACTGGCCGACGGCGGTGCTGCTGGCGCTGTTCTTCCTCGCCGTGGCGGCGGTCGCGCTCGGCCGGACGCGCAGCCTCGACCACCCCTGGCTGACCGCCGCCGGGGCGCTGACCTATCCCCTCTATCTGATCCACGAGCGCGTCGGCTGGCTGGTCATCCGGCGGGCGGCCGGTGACGTACCCCCGGCGGTACTGCTGCCCGGGCTGGTCGCGGGGATGCTGCTGACCGCGTGGCTGGTGCACCGCCTGGTGGAGCGGCCGCTGGCCGGGACGCTGCGGCGCGGGCTGCGGCGGGCGGCGGCGGAGATCCGGGCGGGCTAGGGAACCCGCACCGCAGGCTCCTCGCCAGACCTCTCATCGGGCCTCTCATCGGCCTCTCATCAGGCCCACCACAAGATCGTCACAAGATCACCCCGGAGACGTTCCAAGGCAGGGGTTGGAATTACGGCAGAGACAGGAGATAACTGTCACGGCGGGCCGGGGGGTCCTTGTGTCAGCATGCCCGCGGACGGCCCTCGTAGGATGAGCCGACCTGAGCCGATGGAGAGGACGACATGCGTTTCGCCAGACGAGGGGACCTCGATGGCGGCCTGGTAGCCGGACAGAAATCCGCCGCTCCCAGGCTTTACGTCCTGGACGGGCTCCGGATCGTCGCGGCCCTCATGGTCGTCTTCTTCCACTACGTCGCACTGCGCGGCGGCTGGGGCCGGGACCCCGAGCACATCTTCCCCAACCTGTGGAAGTTCGCGCAGTACGGCTGGACCGGCGTCGAGGTCTTCTTCCTCATCAGCGGCTTCGTCATCTGCATGAGCACGTGGGGCCGCTCGCTCGGGGAGTTCTTCATCTCCCGGGTGTCGCGGGTCTACCCCGCCTACTGGGTCGCGATCATCCTGACGGCGGCCGTCATCACGCTGTGGCCGCAGGTACGGCAGATCAACGGCGGCTTCGACGGCGTCCTCACGAACCTGACCATGCTCCAGTCGGGGCTCGGAGTCTGGGACGTCGACGGCGTCTACTGGACGCTCTTCATCGAGCTGAAGTTCTACGTATTGTTCGCGGTCGTCGTGGCCACGGGCGTGACGTACCGCAAGTGCGTGCTCTTCTGCGTCCTGTGGACGGTCGTGGCCCTGGCCTCGGTCCAGGCGGACATCAAGCTCCTCGACCAGTGGGCGATGCCGCTCTACCAGCCGTACTTCGTCGCGGGCATCGCCTTCTACCTCATGTACCGCTACCGCCCCACCGCGCTGCTCTGGGGCATCGTCGCGGTGTCGCTGCTCCTCGCCGAGCACCACATCACGCGGCGCGTCGCGGACAACACCACGCACAACATCCCCGCCTGGCCCGCCCGGGTGATCGTCTTCGTCGCGTTCGTGCTGATGGCGCTGATCGCGTGCGGCGCGTTCAACCGGATCCAGTGGCGCTGGCTGTCCACGGCGGGCGCGCTCACCTACCCGCTGTACCTGCTCCACCAGTACATCGGTATGACGGTCATCTACGGCCTGCGCGACCGCGTCCCCCGGCATGTGCTGGTCATCGGCCTGGTCCTGGTGATGCTCGGCGCGGCGTGGCTGTTGCACAAGCTCGTGGAGCGGCCGCTGGGCCCCAAGGTGCGCAAGGTGCTGCGCTCCAGCATGGAGGAGGTGCGGCAGCACTCCCCCCGCCCGAAGAGCGCGGCGCACGCCGCCAAGGGCGCCGGTGCACCCGGCGGCGCACCTGTCGGAGCGGCCGCGCCGTCGGCCGTGCCCGAGCAGCACGGCGGGCGCGAGGAGGCCCGCGAGGGCGCGGGCGCGGTGGCGCAGCGGCTCCGGGCGTACGAGACGGGGCCCTACGAGCAGACGGCGGCCGACCGCGTGGGCGCGGGGCGGCCGGACGGGGCCTGACGGCTCACCCAGTCCGACGGCTCCCGCAGTCCGACGGATTCCTTCCGGGCCTGACCGGGACCTGCCCTGCGGCGGGTCCCGGTCGGGCCCGGTCCGTCTCCGCCGGGGCGGCCGCTGGGCCACTACGGGCGCGTTCCGGCTTGTCCCGGCTTGTACGCGCCCGTTTTCCGCGCCTGCGGCATACGGTGAGCGCGACTGCGCACGCGCACGCCCCCCAGGGAAGGAACACGCCGTGGCCGCCACGCTCTCCGACGACCTGAAGAAGCTCCTCGACGACTCCCCCGTCTTCGCGACCGTCGCCACGGTCCAGCCCGACGGCAGCCCCCAGCTCACGGTCACGTGGCTCACGCGCGACGGCGACGACCTGCTGATCTCCACGACGGTCGGGCGGCGCAAGGAGACGAACATGCGCCGCGACCCGCGCGTCACGGTGATGATCAACCCGCACAACGCGCCGTACACCTACGCGGAGGTCCGCGGCACGGCCAGCCTGACCACCGAGGGCGGCCAGGAGCTGATCAACGAGCTCTCGCGGAAGTACACGGGCAAGGACTACGCGGACTTCAATCCGGCGGCGAAGGACGACGCGGAGAGGGTCGTCGTACGGGTCACGCCGCGGAAGGTCGTGGGGTCGATCTGACCCCACGGCACCGTCCGCCCGGGCTCAGTAGGCGTCGGCGCGGACCACCAGGGCCGTCGCCACGGCCGTGAGGCCCTCCTCGCGGCCCGGGAAGCCCAGACCGTCCGTCGTGGCGCCGGAGACCGTCACCGGCGCGCCGGCGGCCTCCGAGAGGACCTTCTGGGCCTCCTCGCGGCGCTTGCCGATGCGGGGGCGGACGCCGACGACCTGGACGGCGACGTTGCCGATGAGGAAGCCGGCCTCGCGGACGATGCGGGCGGCCTCGGCCAGCAGCGTGACCCCGGAGGCGCCGGCCCACTCGGGGCGGCCGGTGCCGAAGTGCGCGCCGAGGTCGCCGAGGCCGGCGGCGGAGAAGAGGGCGTTGCAGGCGGCGTGGGCGACGACGTCGGCGTCGGAGTGGCCGGCGAGGCCGGTCTCGCCGGGCCACAGGAGCCCGCCGCACCACAGCTCGCGGCCTTCCTCGAAGGCGTGGGTGTCGGTGCCGATGCCCACCTGGGGCAGGGCGGGGATCCGGTCAGAAGCCATCGTTGGCCCTCCTGCGGGCGAGTACGGCCTCGGCGAGGACGAGGTCCAGCGGGCGGGTCACCTTGAAGGCCTCCTCGTGGCCGGGCACGAGCACGACGGGGGCGCCGAGGCGCTCGACCATGCCGGCGTCGTCCGTGGCGCCCTCGCCCTCCTGGGCGGCGAACTTCTCGTGGGCGGCGTCCAGCGTGCGCCGGTCGAAGCCCTGGGGGGTCTGGACGGCGCGCAGCAGCGCCCGCTCGGGGGTGCCGGTGACGAGCTCGGGCTCGCCCTCGGCGGCGCCGGTGCGCGGCCCGACCTGCTTGACGGTGTCGGCGAGCGGCAGCGCCGGGACGACGGCGGGGGCGCCCTCGCGCACCGCGGCGATCACGGCGTCGACGGTGTCGACGGGCACCAGGGGGCGGGCGGCGTCGTGCACGAGGACGGTGGCGACGTCGGCCGGGAGGGCCGCGAGGCCGAGGCGTACGGACTCCTGGCGGGTCTCCCCGCCGGGGACGACGAGGACCTCGGCGCGGTCGTGGCCCGTGAGGGGGTGGTCGTCGAGAAGGGCGCGGACCTCGGGGGCGCCGTCCGGCGGGGCGACCACGACGACGAGGGAGACGGCGCGGGAGGCGGCCATCGCCCGGACGGCGTGGACGAGCATGGGCGTGCCGCCCAGGGCGCGCAGGGCCTTGGGGGCGCCCGGGCCGAGCCGGACCCCCCGGCCGGCCGCGGGAATCACCGCGGCGGTGCGCGCAGGAGTGACGGCAGGGGCTCGATCAGACATTGCGTTCACGTTCAGGTTTGCTTCCTCGGCCGGTTTGGGTATGGCCTGGGGGTACCCCCTGCTCGGAGAGCCGGGGGAGTGCCGGGCAAGCCCCGACCAGCCCCTTCCGTGACAGCTGGTCGGGCCGGCTGCCCGGGCCCGGCACACCGAGTCGTGTACGGCGCGTGCGCCGGTGTCACCCGGTCACCGGCATCGCCGGTGTCACCGGAACGAGAGATGCCGCAGCGCCCGGCGGGTGACTTGCGTCACCGCGCGGGCACCGCGGCACTTCTTTACGTCCGGCACCTGTGGTGTGTCCGGCATCGCGTCAGGACGCGAGGACCTCGTCGAGCAGGGCCTCGGCCTTGTCCTCGTTGGTGTTCTCCGCGAGGGCGAGCTCGCTCACCAGGATCTGCCGCGCCTTGGCCAGCATGCGCTTCTCACCGGCGGACAGGCCGCGCTCGCGCTCGCGACGCCAGAGGTCGCGCACGACCTCGGCAACCTTGATCACGTCACCGGACGCGAGCTTCTCGAGATTTGCCTTGTAGCGACGGGACCAGTTCGTCGGCTCTTCCGCATAGGGTGCGCGGAGCACCTCGAAGACCCGGTCCAGCCCATCCTGGCCGACCACATCGCGCACACCGACGAACTCCGCATTGTCCGCCGGCACCCGAACCGTCAGGTCACCCTGGGCGACCTTCAGCACCAAGTAGGTCTTGTCCACGCCTTTGATCTGGCGAGTTTCGATGGCCTCGATCAGCGCGGCCCCGTGATGGGGATAGACCACGGTGTCGCCAACCTTGAACGTCATGTGACAGGTACCCCTTCCGTGGCTATCCAGTCTAACACGGGAACTCCCCGTTCTGAATGGCGTTTTCGCAGGTCAGGGCATATCTCAGGGCTTGACAACAGCAACCGCGTCGTGCTGCGGGAGCCTTCCGGAAGCGGGTATTCGCAGGTGGGAGCGGTTCTTCGGGCAAGGCGAAACGGGCACGTTACACGCGTGGAGAGGCGCTCGCGAGCGGTCGAACGTCCCGTTTTGCCGGGGTCCGCTCGGCTGACTTCCGCTACTCCGTTCGGGGCGGGGCCTGCCTTCACCGACCGGAATCGGGAATTGATCACCGCGAACTTGATCAATTCAGGAACGCGTTCCGTACGCCCGCGCATTCCGCACCGATAATCCGCACCGGCGCCCGCCGGACATCCGCACGCGCGCGCAGCGTCGATATTCGGCCGTGGGCCGGACAGGGGCGAAGTTGACCATGGGGGCGGGTCGGGTGCGGGGCCCTCCGAGCGGGTCGGTAACCTAAGCCCGCTGACACACCTCTTACCTCTCTTACCTCGTCCAAGGAGATGCCGCCGCCGTGAGCAGCAGCCTTCGACGCGGCGCTCTCGCCGCTACCGTCCTCGTGCTCTCGATCGCCTCGCTCTCCGCCTGCGCGGCGGGCAACAGCGCGCAGACGCTCGAGGTGAAGCCGGACAACGCCGCCACCTCGGTCGGCAACATCAAGCTGCAGAACATGAACGTGATCACGCAGCCCGACCTGAACGCCAAGGGCCCCGCCGTGATCACCGGCCAGGTCTTCAACAACGGCCTCAAGGACCAGACCCTCCGCGGGATCACCCTGGCCGGCAAGAACGGCGCCAAGGTGAAGCTCACCCCGGCCAAGGGCTCCGGCGACGTCGTCGTCCCGGCCGGCGGCTCGGTGCTGCTGGGCGGCAAGGGCAACGCCGCGGCGGTCCTGCCGGACGGGCGCGAGTCCCTGAAGGACGGCGAGCAGCAGAAGCTGGCGTTCGACTTCAGCGAGACGGGCGAGGTGCGCATCGGCGCCTTCGTCGTCCCGGCGACGAGCTACTTCAAGGAGTGGGGCCCCTCCGAGGCCGCGCCGACCCCGGCCGCGAAGCCGGGCGGCGCCAAGCCCAGCGGCGAGCCCTCCGCCCCTGCGGGCGCCCCCTCGGGTGCGCCTTCACCTTCCGGCAAGCCGGGCACGCCGGGCCAGGGCGAGGCGTCCCAGGGCGCCCAGCACGCCGGTCACTGATCGCAGGACGGCTATGAGTGAGGGCCCGGAAGCGTTTCGCTTCCGGGCCCTCACTCGTACAGGTGAAGATTGACGGCCTACGGCTCGAACTTGTAGCCGAGGCCGCGGACCGTCACCAGGTACCGCGGCGCGCCCGGGTCCGGCTCGATCTTGGCGCGCAGGCGCTTGACGTGGACGTCGAGGGTCTTGGTGTCGCCGACGTAGTCCGCTCCCCAGACGCGGTCGATCAGCTGCATGCGGGTGAGCACGCGGCCCGCGTTGCGCAGCAGCATCTCCAGGAGGTCGAACTCCTTCAGCGGCAGGTCGACCTTGGCGCCGGAGACCGTGACGACGTGCCGGTCGACGTCCATGCGGACCGGGCCGGCCTCCAGGGCGGCCGGGGCGACCTCCTCCGGCTCGCCGCGGCGGCGCAGCACCGCTCTGATGCGGGCCACGAGCTCGCGGGAGGAGAAGGGCTTGGTGACGTAGTCGTCGGCTCCTATTTCCAGGCCGACGACCTTGTCGATCTCGCTGTCCTTGGCGGTCACCATGATGACCGGCACGTTGGAGCGGCCGCGCAGCTGGCGGCAGACCTCGGTACCGGGCAGGCCGGGCAGCATCAGGTCGAGCAGGACGAGGTCGGCGCCGTTGCGCTCGAATTCGTCCAGCCCGTCGGGCCCGGTGGCCGCGACCGCGACCTCGAACCCTTCCTTGCGCAGCATGTAGGACAACGCGTCGCTGAAGGACTCTTCGTCCTCTACGACGAGCACTCGAGTCACGGGTTGACCTCCGGTCGGGTCTCAGAGCCAATCACGAGCACTCGGGTCACGGAAGGACCTCCGGGGCGGGAAGGTGTTCGACAACGGGGTGGTGGGGATTGCGGTCGCGGTCACGGACCGCGCCCGCCTCGGGAAGTCGCAGGGTGAACGTCGAGCCCTGGCCCTCGGCGCTCCAGACCGTGACCTCCCCGCCGTGCGAGGCGGCCACGTGCTTGACGATGGCGAGGCCGAGGCCGGTCCCGCCGGTGGCGCGCGAGCGCGCCGGGTCCACACGGTAGAAGCGCTCGAAGATCCGCTCGCGGTCCTTCTCGGAGATGCCGATGCCCTGGTCGGTGACGGCGATCTCGATCAGTCCCCCAGAGCTGAACGCCTGGGAGGTACCCCCAGCGCCGGGCGCCGTGATGTGCCGGGCGGCGATGCCGACGCGGGTACGGGCGGGGCTGTAGTTGACGGCGTTCTCGACGAGGTTGCCGAGGGCGGCGGCGAGCTGGCCGCGGTTGCCCCAGACGTGCAGGTCGGCGGTGCCTCCGGCGGCCATGGTGATCTGCTTGGTGCCGGCCTGGTGGCGGCAGCGGTCGATGGCCTCGGCGACGAGCTCGTCGACGCGGACGGGCTCGGCGTCCTCCAGGGGGTCGTCGTTCTGCACCCGGGAGAGGTCGATGAGCTCCTGGACGAGGTTGGTGAGCCGGGTGGCCTCGATCTGCATGCGGCCGGCGAAGCGGTTGACGGCCTCGGGGTCCTCCGCGGCGTCCATGACGGCCTCGGAGAGCAGGGACAGGGCGCCGACCGGCGTCTTGAGCTCGTGGCTGACGTTGGCGACGAAGTCGCGGCGGACGGCCTCGATGCGGCGGGCCTCGGTGAGGTCCTCCACCAGCAGCAGGACCAGGCGGGAGCCGAGCGGGGCGACGCGCGCGGAGACCGCCAGCGCCTCGCCGCGGCCCGTGCCGCGCCGCGGGAGGTCGAGCTCGACCTGGCGTATCTCGCCGTCGCGGCGGGTGTCGCGGGCCATCTGCAGCATGGGCTCGACGGACAGCTTCCCGCCGCGCACGAGCCCGAGGGCGTAGGCGGCGGAGCTGGCCTTGACCACGGCGTCGGCCTCGTCGAGGACCACGGCCGAGGAGCGCAGCACGGAGAGCACGGTGTCGACGCCGGGCGGGAGCACGGCGTCGGTGTGCAGGGAGCTGCGGGTGGGGCGGGCCTGGTCGCGCTCGCTCCAGCGGAACGCCAGCATGGCGATCACGCCGGTGCACAGTCCGGCGAGCGCTGCCGCTGCGGCGAGGGCCGCGTCCACGTTCATGAGTCCAGGTTATGCGGGCTCCGCGACCCATCCACAGCCAAATGGGTGCCGCCTCGAACACACGTTGCCGAGAGTTCACCTCGGCGTCGGCACCGGTTCACTCCAGGGCGCCGCGGGCGTCGCGTTCCGGCCAGAACGTGGGAACGTGGGCGGCCACACGGCTTTGGCCCACTGTTTCACTCGGCAGAGAGAAGGTCAGGCAATGCGGGACGCGTACCACGAGGAGCTGGATTCGATCGGCGAGGGCCTGGTGGAGATGGCCCGGCTCGTCGGGTCCGCGATCGGGCGCGCCACCACGGCGATCCTGGACGCGGACCTCAAGCTCGCGGAGTCCGTGATCGCGGCGGACGCCAAGGTGGACGACCTCCAGCGGGACCTGGAGGAGCGGGCCGTCGCCCTGCTCGCGCGGCAGCAGCCGGTCGCCACCGATCTGCGGATCGTGGTCACCTCGCTGCGCATGAGCGCCGACCTGGAGCGCTCGGGCGACCTGGCCCAGCACGTGGCCAAGCTGGCGCGGCTGCGCTTCCCGGACACGGCGGTGCCGCGCGACCTGCACGCCACGATCCTGGAGATGGGCCAGCTGGCGCAGCGGCTGATGGCCAAGGCCGGCGAGGTGATCATCACCAAGGACGTCGACCTGGCGCTGCAGCTGGAGCAGGACGACGACGCGATGGACCTGCTGCACCGCGCGCTCTTCCAGCACCTGATGGACGACCGTTGGAAGCACGGCATCGAGACGGCCGTCGACGTGACGCTGCTGGGCCGCTACTACGAGCGGTTCGCGGACCACGCGGTCTCGGTCGCGAAGCGGGTGGTCTACCTGGTCACGGGCGAGCACGCGGACGATCTGACGCAGGGCGAGGGCCGGTCGGGCGGGGACGGGGACGCCTGAGCGGGGGCGCCCGGGTCCGGGGTACGGGACGAGGGCGCGTTCTCGTTCAAGAGGGCGTGCGGCCTGGTCCGTGTGCTTCTACGCGCCCTCGATGCGCCCGTACATACGTACGCGAGGGGCATTGACGGACGCAAAGGGCGGTTCTTGACTGGGGGCAGGCAACCACCCTTCGAGGAGGTACCCACACATGACCCAGACCCCTCCCGCACAGCCCCAGAACGGCTGCCAGTGCGGCCCCGGCTGTTCATGCGGCTGCCAGAACGGCGGCTCGTGCCAGTGCGGCGGCAGCTGCAGCTAGCTCGGATGCACGTCACTCACGGGACGGACCCCCGGCCGGTGCTCCGGCCGGGGGTCTTCTCGGTTCACTCGGCTTCTTCGGGGTCGGCGTCGGTCTCGTCCGTGTCGCCGCCGGGGCCGGAGGGGGCCGGGGTCACCGGTGCGGCCGGTGATGCGGGGACCGGTTTCTGCGCCGGAGGCTGCGGCTGCTGTTGCTGAGGCTGCGGCGTCTGCTGGGGCTGCTGGGGCTGCGTTGCGCCGGTCAGATACGAGGTGACGACGATGTTGGCGCTGTAGAGGTGCTTGTTGCGGTCGTAGTCCCCGCCGCAGGTGATCAGGCGCAGTTCAGGGCGGTCGTCGTCGACCGGCCCGTAGACCTTGTCGGCGTCGAAGGGCTCGTTGGGCACGACGGAGATGTCCTCGACGGTGAACTCGGCGACGATGCCGTCCGTCCGGGTGACCTGGATCTTCGCGCCGCGCTTGAGGACGCTGAGCCCGGCGAAGACGGCCGGGGCCTTCTCGGTGTCGACGTGGCCGACGATGACGGCGGCGCCTTCGCTGCCCGGCGAGGGGCCGTCCTTGTACCAGGCGACGGCGTCGGCCCGCTCGTACGGGGGCAGTTCGACGCCCCCGAGCTTGTCGAGGCCGTGGCTCTCGACGGGGGCCTTGAGCCCCAGGACCTTGATCTGCAGGGTCTGAGGGCCTGCCTCCGGCAACGCTTCGTGTACCGGAGGCAGACCGGGCGCGTGAGGGTGGCTCTTGGCCGCGATGCCCCTGTGGCTCGGTGCCTGGGGCTCCGGCTCGTCGGCAGCACCGCCGCCGGCCAGGCACAGGGCGAGCAGCAAGGCCGCCCAGGCCACCCTTGTCAGCAGGCGGTTACGGCCACCTGCACGCGCTTCTGACATGACGCCCGTTCGCTCCCCGTCACTGCTTGACGGCGCCGGTGGCGCGGCGGCGGTACCAGATCATGCCGCCGATGAGACCTGCGGTCGCGGTACCGGCCAGGATGAGCACCGGGGCCTCGGCAGCCGTCGGCTCCGTGGACGACGCGAGCGCCGTGGCGCCACCACCCGCGTGGGAGGAGTGGTGCGGGCGACCGTGGTCGTGGTCACCGCGGCCGTGGTCATCCCGGCCGTGGTCGTCGTGGCGACCGTGGTCACCGCGGCCGTGGTCGTGGTCACCGTGGTGGTCACCCCGGCCGTGGTCGTCGTGACGCCCGTGGTCACCGCGGCCGTGGTCGTGGTCACCGTGGTGGTCACCCCGGCCGTGGTCGTCGTGACGCCCGTCGTGGTCGCCCCAGCCATCGTCGTGACGCCCGTGGTCACCGCGGCCGTGGTCGTCGTCGCAGTCGTCACGGTCGTGACGGCCGTCGTGGTCGTGACGGCCGTGACCGTGGTCGTCGTCGCAGTCGTCGCGGTCGTCGTGACGCCCGTGGTCGTCGTGGCGACCGTGGTCACCGTGGCCGTGGTCGTCATGACGACCGTGGCCGTGACCGTGGTCGTCGTCGCAGTCGTCACGGTCGTTGTGACGGCCGTGGCCGGGGCCGTCCGTGTTGGGGACCGAGCCGGCCGCCTCGCCGACCGTCGGGGCGATGCTGCCCCCGAAGGCGTAGGCCGGGGCGACGGGGGCCGCGACGACGGCGACGACGGTGGCTGCACCGCATATGGCGGAGCGGATTGAATGCATGGTGTTACCTCCTTGCTTTCGAGGCTCACCTGAAGACCCGTGGGCCGCATCCGCACCGTGGCCGACTTGCTCCATTCGGTGACCACATGACCCGTTCGCCACAACGAGAAGCCCCCCACCAGCGCTTTCGCGCGGGGCAGGGGGCGGCGGGCAGCGGCCTACGGAGTCAGCGGGAGTCAGAGCCGGGCGTTGAGCGTCATGAAGAACCGCCGCTCGACGAAGCGGTCGAAGGCCGGCCGCACCTCGCCGTCCACGAGGTCCGCACCGCACATGTACAGCTCCGGGCGGTGGGAGAGCAGCTCGAAATCCCGCACGGCGTCCTCGAAGCGGCACACCACTCCCGGCTCGGAAGCCGAGTCGATCAGCAGCACGTGATCGTGCAGGGCCATGGGCGTCTGCCGGGCCCACTCCACCGCCGCGTCGTCGGAGACCCCCTCCAGCGCGAGCGAGCGGTGCGGGATCTCCCGCCAGTCGATGCCCGACCCCGCCCACGGAAGCGTGCAGAGGTACGCATCGAACTCACCCGAGAGGGCCACGGACCCCGCACACGCGCCGTGCCGCCCGTCAAGCCAGGAAGAGATCTCGTCGATACGCATACCCAGAGGCTAGATCAAGGGCCCAGTGCCAAGGGCCCAGCACCGAGGGCTCAGCGCGACAAGCCCCCCGCCCCCACGTTCACCGAACTGCCGTGCACGCAGGTCCGCGATGTTTTCGCCAGGATTCGCCAGGGGGCGCTAGATGGTCTGCCACGGATGAACGGGTGTTGGGTTGATCCGTTCAAACTCCCACGATGGCCAACGCCGTCCCAGCATGTAGCGCTGGGCTTGCCCGGTAACCGGGCGCTGCTCCGGAGGGGAGGTGAACATGCGGAAGCGGACCATGGATTCGGGCAAGCGCAAGCGGCTCGACCCGGCCACCCGAGCACAGGTGATCATCGCCGTGTTCGGTGCGGTCTCCGCGATCGCAGGGTGCGTGGCGCAGTTCGCGCGGTAGCGCGGACGGGGGTGAAGGTAAGGCCCGGACGGCAAGGCCGTGGCTCGCGTGAAGCGGGCCCGACCGGCACATGATCGGCCGGACCCGCCTCGACGCCCCGCACACCCGGCCCGGGCTCTGGTGGCCTCCAGAGCCCGGGCCGCATACGCGTGCGGCATCCGGCAGGAGCAAAGAACCTTTCGGACGTGCTCAATTATCGACTTGGCCCCAGGGGTGGCGACACCCTGGCGGGTACAGGTTCCGGGTGGCGAAGCATGGCGCGAAGCCCGAGGGAAGACTCGTGCGGCTCCCGCCTACCGCGGCCCAGATGCACGGCTCAGGCCCGCCATCAGCGGAAAAATGCTGATCGCGGGCCTGATCCGGATGGGTTACTTCTTCTTGCCCTGGTTCTTCACGGCCTCGATGGCGGCCTTGGCGGCCTCCGGGTCGAGGTAGGTGCCGCCGGGGTTGAGCGGGCGGAAGTCGGCGTCGAGCTCGTAGGAGAGCGGGATGCCGGTGGGGATGTTCAGGCCCGCGATGTCCGCGTCGGAGATCCCGTCCAGGTGCTTGACCAGCGCGCGGAGCGAGTTGCCGTGCGCGGCGACCAGGACCGTACGGCCGGCCAGCAGGTCCGGGACGATGCCGTCGTACCAGTACGGCAGCATGCGGACGACGACGTCCTTGAGGCACTCGGTGCGCGGGCGCAGCTCCGGCGGGATGGAGGCGTAGCGCGGGTCCTCGCTCTGGGAGAACTCGGTGCCGTCCTCTAGGGCGGGCGGCGGGGTGTCGTAGGAACGGCGCCAGAGCATGAACTGCTCCTCGCCGAACTCGGCGAGGGTCTGGGCCTTGTCCTTGCCCTGGAGGGCGCCGTAGTGGCGCTCGTTCAGCCGCCAGGAGCGGTGAACCGGAATCCAGTGGCGGTCGGCGGACTCCAGGGCGAGCTGCGCGGTGCGGATGGCGCGCTTCTGCAGGGAGGTGTGGACCACGTCGGGGAGCAGACCGGCGTCCTTGAGCAGCTCGCCGCCCCGGACCGCCTCCTTCTCGCCCTTCTCGTTCAGGTTGACGTCCACCCATCCGGTGAACAGGTTCTTCGCATTCCACTCGCTCTCGCCGTGGCGGAGGAGGATCAGCTTGTACGGTGCGTCGGCCATGCCCATGAGCGTAATCGACCGCGTGGGCGTGCCGTGCGCGCTGCCCGGGAGGGCGTCGCGCGCTGCTCCGGAGGGCGCCGACCGACGGTGGATCGGCGGTGGACCGACGGTGGATTGACGGTGGGCGGCAATCCGATGGCCTGCCGGCCACCCCTGTGTGTAACTTGCGCTTACTGAGTTCGGCACTTACACATCGGGGGGATCCGGAATGTCCGTCGCGAGCGTCAGACGAGCCGCGAAGGAGAGTGTCTCGGGCCTGCCCCGGGCGTTCTGGTGGCTGTGGGCCTCCACTCTCGTCAACCGGCTGGGGGCCTTCGTCTCCATCTTCCTGGCCATGTTCCTCACGGCCGACCAGGGGCACTCGGCCTCGTTCGCGGGGCTCGTCGGCGCCCTCCTCGGCCTCGGCAGCGTCATCTCGTCGATCGGCGCCGGGGTGATGACCGACCGGCTGGGGCGCAGGCCCACGCTCCTGATCGCGCAGACCTCGACCGCGGTGTCCGTGGCCGTGCTGGGCTTTATGACCGACCCCGTGGCGATCTCCGTCGTCGCGTTCCTGGTCGGCATGGCGAGCAACGCCTCCCGGCCCGCGGTGCAGGCGATGATGGCGGACATCGTGGCGCCCGAGGACCGGGTGCGGGCCTTCGCCCTGAACTACTGGGCGATCAACCTCGGCTTCGCGATCTCGTCGGTCGCGGCGGGCTTCGTCGCCGAGTACAGCTATCTGATCGGCTTCCTGGGCGAGGCCGTCATGACGCTGGCGTGCGCGATCCTGGTCTTCGTGAAGCTGCCCGAGTCGCGGCCGGACGCGGATGCGGCCGCAGCCAAGGGCGACGAGCCGACGGTCAGCATGGGCACCGTGCTGCGCGACGGCCGCTACATGGCCGTGGTCGGCCTGTCCTTCCTCCTCGCCGTGGTGTTCCTGCAGTCCCAGGTCGCCCTGCCGGTGGCCATGGCGGACGGCGGGTTCTCCACCAGGGACTACGGCATGGCCATCGCCGTCAACGGCGTCCTGATCGTCGCCGTGCAGATCCCGGTCACCCGCTTCCTGGAGCACCGGGACCCGCGGCTGCTGCTGGTCCTCGCGGCCCTCCTCGGCGGCTACGGGTTCGGGCTCACCGCCTTCGCCGGCTCGCTCGCGGTCTACATGCTGACCGTGTGCGTGTGGACGCTGGCGGAGATCATCAACTCGCCCATCCAGATGGGCCTGGTCGCCCGGCTCTCCCCCACGCACGGCCGCGGCCGCTACCAGGGCATGTACACCCTGTCGTGGGCGACGGCGTCGTTGGTGGCGCCCGTGGCGGGCGGTACGGTCATCGACCGGTTCGGCGCGGACGCGCTGTGGGCGGGCTGCGCCGTGGTGGGCACCTTCACGGCCGTCGGCTACTGGCTGCTCATGAGCAGGGTTCCGGCGACGGCGACGGATCCCGCGCCGGAGGCGTCTCCGGAACCGGCCCCGGAAGTGGCCCAGGAAGCGTCTCCGGAAGCGGCCCCGGAACCGGCGAGGTCGCCCGCCTAGGCCCTCACCGGGCGGTCACGGCGGTCACGGCGGTCACGACCCGCCGGCTTCGCCCTCGCCGTCGGGCTGATCCGCCGTCAGCCGGGCGAACGCCTCCAGGTTCCGCGTCGACTCCCCGCGCGAGGTGCGCCACGCGTACTCCTTGCGGATGGCGCTCGCGAACCCCATCTCCAGCAGGGTGTTGAAGCTGCCGTCGGCGTTCTCCAGGACCGTGCCGAGGAGCCGGTCGACCTCGTCCGGGGTCACGGCGGCCAGCGGCAGCCGGCCGACGAGGTAGACGTCACCCAGCCGGTCGAGCGCGTAACCCAGCCCGTACAGCCGGGTGTTGCGCTCCAGCAGCCAGCGGTGCACCGCCTCGTGGTTCTCGTCGGGCCGGCGCACGACGAAGGCGTTGACGGACAGCGAGTGCTTGCCGACGACCAGGGACACGGTCGTGGACAGCTTGCGGGTGCCCGGCAGCTTCACCACGTAGGTGCCGTCGGCCGGGCTCTCCCACTCGAGCCCGGCTTCACTGAACGTCTGTTCGAGGACGGTTTTCGCGTCAGCCATGCGACGAGCGTAGGCGACGCCGCCGCTCGGTGATCGCTTCGGTGTACACCTCGGCGGTGGCGGCCGCGGCCGTGCCCCAGCCGAAGTGCCGGGCGTGGCGGGCCGCCGCCGCGCCCATCCGCTCCGCGAGGGAGGGGTCGTCGGCGAAGCGGCCCAGCGCGGCGGCGTAGTCGGCCGGGTCGTGTCCCTCGACGAGGAAGCCGCTCTCGCCGTCGCGCACGGCCACGGGCAGGCCGCCGACGGCCGCCGCGACCACCGGCGTGGCGCAGGCCTGGGCCTCGGCGGCGACCAGGCCGAAGGACTCGCTGTACGACGGCATGACCAGCACGGACGCAGCCCGGTACCAGTCGGCGAGCTGCTCCTGGCCGACCGGAGGGCGGAAGCGGACGACGTCGGCGATGCCGAGCCGGGCGGCGAGCTTCTGCAGCCCCTCGGGCTTGGCGAGGCCGCTGCCGCTGGGCCCGCCGACGACCGGCACCACGATGCGCGTACGCAGCTCGGGCCGCTCGCCGAGGAGGACGGCGACCGCGCGCAGCAGGATGTCGGGGGCCTTGAGCGGCTGGATGCGGCCCGCGAAGAGCGGGACGAGGGCGTCGGCGGGCAGGCCGAGCCGCTCGCGGGCCGCGGCGCGGGAGTCGCCGGGGGTGAAGCGGTCGAGGTTGACACCGGGGTGGACGACGGCGACCTTGCCGGGGTCGGCGTCGTAGTGGTGGACGAGCTCGGCGGCCTCGCCGTCGGTGTTGGCGATCAGGCGGTCGGCGGCGCGGACGATCTGGGTCTCGCCGATGACGCGGGTGTCCGGCTCGGGGGTGTCGCCTGCGGCGAGCGCCGCGTTCTTGACCTTGGCCATGGTGTGCATGGCGTGGACGAGGGGGACGCCCCAGCGCTCGGCGGCGAGCCAGCCGACGTGGCCGGAGAGCCAGTAGTGGGAGTGGACGAGGTCGTAGTGACCGGGCCGGTGGCCCGCCCACGCCTGCATCACGCCGTGCGTGAAGGCGCACAGCTGCGCCGGCAGCTCCTCCTTGGCCAGACCCTCGTACGGGCCCGCGTCGATGTGGCGGACCAGCACGCCGGGGGCCAGCTCGACGGCGGGCGGGAGGGCGCCGGTGGTGGCGCGGGTGAAGATCTCGACCTCGATGTTGATCGCGGCGAGCCGCTTGGCCAGCTCCACGATGTAGACGTTCATGCCGCCCGCGTCGCCGGTACCGGGCTGGTGGAGCGGCGAGGTGTGAACGCTGAGCATCGCGATGCGGCGGGGCTTGCGGGGGGCGCCGAGGCGCCGGAGGGGGGTGCCTGCGAGGGTGCCGAGCGCGCGGCCGCGGCGGGCGCCGAGCCTGGATGCGTACTGGCTCACCGTGCGTGTCCTCCGTCAGCGTGAGGTGTGGGGCGTGCGGGTGGGGCTTGCGTGGGGCGTGCGTGTGGGGGTTGTGCATGTGGGGGGCGTCACCTTGTCAACGGTGCAACACCGCGGACACACAATCGCATTTCCGCTTTGCCAAAGAGTGACCCAACCCTCGCCCCGCCCTCCCCGAGCGCGGCACGGACCGCGCTGAGCAGCGCTTACGCTCGAAGGCATGGCCGCTCGCACCCCTTCTCCGCCCAGCCGTCCCGTCGGTGCGGTGACCCGGGGTACGACCAATCCGAACCGGCTGCGCCGTATGGACCGCTGGATCGCCGACGCCCACGGGCCCGCGCTGCGCCGCAGCGCCGACCCCGTCGCCGTCGACCTCGGCTACGGCGCCGCCCCGTGGACCGCGGTCGAGCTGCTCGCGCGGCTGCGCACCGTACGGGCCGACGCCGAGGTCGTGGGGGTGGAGATCGAGCCCGCGCGCGTGGCCGCGGCCGAGCCGTACGCGCGCGAGGGCCTGTCCTTCCGGCACGGCGGCTTCGAGGTGCCGCTCGGCGGCGGGCGGCGGCCGGCGCTCATCCGCGCCGCGAACGTGCTGCGCCAGTACGACGAGGGCGAGGTCGCCGCCGTCTGGGCCCGGCTGTGCGCGCGGCTCGCGCCGGACGGGCTGCTCGTGGAGGGCACCTGCGACGAGATCGGGCGGCGGCACGTGTGGGTCGCACTCGGCCCCGAGGGCCCCCGCACGGTCACCTTCGCCACCCGCCTCGGCTCCCTGGCCACCCCCTCCGACCTGGCCGAACGCCTGCCCAAGGCGCTCATCCACCGCAATGTCCCGGGCGAGCCGGTGCATGCGTTTCTGCGCGACTTCGACCGGGCCTGGGCCGCTGCGGCGCCATACGCGTCGCTCGGCGCCCGGCAGCGGTGGATCCGTACGGTTTCCACGTTGCGCGCCGACTGGCCGGTGACGGACGGGCCGCGGCGGTGGCGGCAGGGCGAGGTCACGGTGCGCTGGGAGGCCCTGGCTCCGGCGAGCTGATCATCGCCAGCAGCGCGTCCAGCAGTTCCCTGTCCCTCTCCTCCGTCAAACGTTTCCTCGCCTCCCCGGGCGGCAGCCACACCACCCGGTCCACCTCCCTGCTCGGCACGAACGTGCCCTCCGTGGCGCGGGCCGCCCAGTAGCGGACCTCCTTGGGGCGGCCGTCGACGGCGTAGCGGGCGGTGGGCAGGACCCCGCCCGGCTCGCACTCCATGCCCGTCTCCTCGCGGACCTCGCGCACCGCGCCGCCCAGGGCGTCCTCGCCCCGCTTGAGCTTGCCTTTCGGATGAGACCAATCGCCATATTTAGGACGATGAACCAGGGCGATCTCCAGCGTCCCGTCCCGCCCCCGCCGCCACAGCACGCAGCCCGCCGCGCGCAGCGGCGCCTCCGCCGTCACGACGCCCCCGCCTTGCCCACAGTCCCCACCGCCCCTGCCGTCCCTGCCGTCCCTGCCGAGCCCACAGTCCCCGCCGTCACCGCCGTCACCGCCGCCACCCGCTGCCAGATCCGGCCGAACGCGAAGCGGGACGCCTCGACCTCGTGGCGCTGGTCGGCGTGGAGGATGCCGAGGGCGTACGCGGTGGCCGGGGCGATGCGGGGGGTGCGGGCGGCCGCGGCGGCGGCTGCGGCGGCCTCGGCGGCGTCGCGGTGGCGGTCGAGGGCCTGGCCGGCGCCGAGGAGGCGGACGGACAGGGACGGCTCGACCTCGGTCTGCTCGTGCTCGTCGAGCACCTCCTGTGCGTACCGCCGCAGCCGCACGAGCCGCCGCACCTGGTGCCAGGGCGCGTCCTGCCGCCCCTCGGCGGGCGGGCCGTCGGGCGCGGAGGCGGCGGCGAGGCCGTGGGCGAGGGCCTCGGCGTTGTACGGGTGCCCTGCGGCGGCCAGCGGCAGCGCCTCCGCCGCCTCGGTCAGCCGGCGCTGCGCCTGTTCGGCGAGGCGGGGCAGGGCCTCGCGGGCGAGGAGGCTGCGCGCCCCGGGGTCGAGGGGCACCTCGGAGGCGAGCAGGGCCGCGGCGTCGGCGACGGCGTGGAAGCGCGAGGTCCCGAGCGCCTGGAGCGCCGCGGAGTGGGCGCGCGTCCGCGCCAGCGTCAGCTGCCGCTCCAGGAGGGCTCCGGCACGGGCCGCCCCGACCGTCAGCCCGCCGCCGGGCGCTTCCGCACCGGAGCCACCGGACCCGCCGGAGGCACCGGAGAGCCGGTGCAGCGCCCCCCGCAGCCGGGCGAGCCGCGCCGCGTAGGCGTGCTCGCGCCCCAGCACGTCCGACAGCCACACGAGCTCCGTACGGAGCTGGTCGGTCCAGTCGGTGTCCGTCAGCGGGCGGTAGACGTACAGGGCCCCGGCGATGCGCCGGGCGGACCGGCGCAGCAGGCGCGCCGCCTCTCCCGCCTCGTCGGCGTCGGCGCCGCTCTCGCCGTGCAGCCGCAGGCTGCGCAGGAAGTCGACGGCCTGGGCCTGCAGGTAGCCGGCCAGGACGTCGCCGGCGGTCGCCGTGCCGGCGGGGCCGGACGGGCCGGCGCCGGACGGGCCGGCAGGGCCGCCGGCGGCGGTGCGCACGGCCGGGTACTTCGTCGTCATCGTGTCCTGCCCCCCGGCGGCGGTGTTCGTAAGCGCGGCAGTGCCCGCAGGCGCGGCAGTGCCGGTGAGTGCGGCAGTGCCCGCAGGCGGGGCAAGCGCGGCAAGCGCATCATCGTCCGTGAGCGCCGGGTCATGAGGTCGGTGAGCCACGCCGGCGCCTCCGGGCGTCTATGAGCATCTCCTGGACGTTCCGCAGCGGCTGGCCGTCGGCGTCGGTCGCGTGCCGCGTCCAGCCGCCGTCCGGGCCGAGGTGCCAGGAGGCGGTGGAGTCGGACATGCCGGCTTCGAGCAGCCGGCTGAGGGAGGCCCGGTGCGCGGGGTCGGTGACGCGCACGAGGGTCTCGATACGCCGGTCGAGGTTGCGGTGCATCATGTCGGCGCTGCCGAGCCACACCTCGGGCTCGCCGCCGTTGCCGAAGGCGAACACCCGCGAGTGCTCCAGGAAGCGGCCGAGGACGCTGCGGACGCGGATGTTCTCGGAGAGCCCGGGCACGCCGGGCCGCAGCGCGCAGATGCCGCGCACCCACACGTCGACCGGTACCCCGGCGCGGGCGGCGTGGTACAGGGCGTCGATGACCGTCTCGTCGACCATCGAATTGACCTTGACGCGGATGGACGCGGGCCGCCCGGCGCGGTGGTGCGCGACCTCCTTGGCGATGCGGGCGACGAGCCCGTCCCGCAGGGATCTGGGGGCGACGAGCAGGCGCCGGTAGGTCTCGCGGCGCGAGTAGCCGGAGAGCCGGTTGAAGAGGTCGGAGAGGTCGGCGCCGACCTGCGGGTCGGCGGTGAGCAGCCCGAGGTCCTCGTACAGCCGCGCGGTCTTGGGGTGGTAGTTGCCGGTGCCGACGTGCGAGTAGCGGCGCAGGGTGTCGCCCTCCTGGCGGACGACCAGGGAGAGCTTGCAGTGCGTCTTGAGGCCCACCAGGCCGTAGACGACGTGGCAGCCCGCCTCCTCCAGCTTGCGCGCCCACTTGATGTTGGCCTGCTCGTCGAAGCGCGCCTTGATCTCGACGAGGACGAGCACCTGCTTGCCCGACTCGGCCGCGTCTATCAGGGCGTCGACGATGGGCGAGTCCTCGCCGGAGGTCCGGTAGAGGGTCTGCTTGATGGCGAGGACGTCGGGGTCGGTCGCCGCCTGCTCCAGGAACGCCTGCACGGAGGTGGAGAACGAGTCGTACGGGTGGTGCAGCAGGACGTCGCGCTCGCGCAGGGCGGCGAAGATGTCGGGCGCGGACGCCGACTCGACCTCGGCGAGGTCACGGTGCGTGCCCGCCACGAACTTGGGGTACTTGAGCTCGGGCCGGTCGAGGGCGGCGATGCGGAAGAGCGCGGTGAGGTCGAGCGGGCCGGGCAGCGGATAGACCTCGGCGTCGGAGATCTTCAGCTCGCGGACGAGGAGGTCGAGCACGTACGGGTCGATGGTCTCCTCGACCTCCAGCCGCACGGGCGGGCCGAAGCGGCGGCGCATGAGCTCCTTCTCCAGCGCCTGCAGCAGGTTCTCCGCGTCGTCCTCCTCGACCTCCAGGTCCTCGTTGCGCGTCACGCGGAACATGTGGTGCGCGAGCACCTCCATGCCGGGGAAGAGCTCCTCCAGGTGCGCGGCGATGACGTCCTCCAGGGGGACGTAGCGCTGCGGGGAGGCCTCCAGGAAGCGGGAGAGGATCGGCGGGACCTTCACCCGGGCGAAGTGGTCGTGCCCGCTCACGGGGTTGCGGACGACCACGGCGAGGTTGAGGGAGAGCCCCGAGATGTACGGGAACGGGTGCGCGGGGTCGACGGCCAGCGGCGTCAGCACGGGGAAGATCTGCTGCCGGAAGAGGGTGAAGAGGCGGCCCTGCTCCTTGTCGGTCAGCTCGTGCCAGCGGATGAGGTGGATGCCCTTCTCGGCGAGCTCGGGGGCGACGTCCTGCTGGTAGCAGGCGGCGTGCCGGGCCATGAGCTCGCGGGAGCGGGTCCAGATCAGCTCCAGCACCTCGCGGGGCTGCAGGCCGGAGGCGGAGCGGGTGGCGACGCCGGTGGCGATGCGGCGCTTGAGGCCGGCCACGCGGACCATGAAGAACTCGTCCAGGTTGCTCGCGAAGATCGCGAGGAAGTTCGCGCGCTCCAGCAGGGGCGTCGCCGGGTCCTCGGCCAGCTCCAGGACGCGCTCGTTGAAGGCCAGCCAGCTGCGCTCGCGGTCCAGGAAGCGGCCCTGCGGGAGCGGCCCGTCGCCGTAGGGGTCGTCGTCGGCGTCGTCGTGGCCGGGGGCGTAGGCCGGGCCGTGGCCGTACGCGTCGTGGTCGTATCCGCCGTGCGCGTACGGGCCGAGGTCGGCGTCCAGGTCGGGCTCCAGGCCGGGCGAGGCGGCGGGGGAGGCCACGGCGAAGGGCCGGTGCGCGGCGATGGACCCGACGGAGGGCTGCGGGTTGCCGTATCCCTCGCCGAAGCGGTCGCTGCGGCCGTTGCGGCCGTTCAGGTCGCTGCGCGCGTCGCGCTCGCTGCGCTCGTCGCGGTCGCCGTGCGGCTGGTCATGGGCCTGTGCGCTGGACGACTGGGTCATGTTCCCATGGTGCCGCGCCGGGGGCGGGCCGGGCGCGTCGAAGGAGGGCGCGGCGGGGGCGGCGCGGAGCCTTCGAGCGGGTACGGGGGGCACAGCGGGCTGCATTCCGCAAGGCTCGCAACCGCGGTTGAATCACGGGTGAAGCCCACATGGCGTGTGGGCGTCCTGTCCGTCAGGGGCACAGGCTCTCCCCTCAGGGACAGAGGCCCTCCCTCAGGGGCAGAGGCGCCGCAGCCGCCACACCGCGCCCCCGGCGAGGACGGCCGCCGCGGCCGTCACGAGCCCCGCCTCGGCCCACTCCAGGCGCTGGAAGTGCGCGGCCGGGTGGTAGTCGAGGTACCAGCCGTCCGCTCCGTGCCCGGTGACGCAGTGCTGGATCGAAGAGGCCTCGATGCAGCGTGCATCGGGCAGGCGCCCGCCCGACGGGGTGGTCATCCCGCGCTCGTAGCGCCAGGAATCGCTGCCGGAGAGCGCAGGGGGATAGTCGGCCGACGCCGGGCGGGTCTGCGTGACCGGGTCCGCCAGATACGGGCGGACGGCGGTCAGCGGCCAGTACAGCACCGCGCACACGGCGACCGTGGCGGCCATTGCGGCCGGAGCGCGCCGCACCAGCAGACCGGTGAGCGCCCCGAGCGCGGCGCCGAACAGCACGCCCGCGACGGGCGCGGGCCCGAGCGCGTCGAACGCCTCGTACCAGCGGTTGCCGTCCACCAGCCGGCCCTGTTCGAGATGCCCCACGGGCCGCCAGGTCCAGGTGAACGCCGCGGACAGCAGCGAGGCGCCCGCGACCAGGGCGAGGACCGGCAGGCCGAGCTTCACGGCGAACCAGCGCAGCGGCGAGACGGACTGCGTCCACGCCACCTTGTACGTACCGCTCTCCAGCTCGCGCGCGACCACGGGCCCGGCCACGAACAGGCCGGCGAGGAACGGCAGGAACTCCAGCAGGAGGGCGTTGTAGCCGATGACGTCGAGGAAGCGGCCCCGGAAGCCGTCGACGGCGGCATGGCGGGCCGCGCATCCGTCCCCGTCGGGGCACGGGACGGCCAGGCCGTGCTGCGCGACGTAACCGGTCATGGCGCTGCGCAGCCACACGAGCTCGGCGCAGAGGGCGGCGAGGACGGCGAGGGCGATCCAGGCGGTGGTGCGGTGCTGGCGCCAGACGAGCCAGGCGATGCCGAGGCTGCGGGGCGGGCGTCCTGCGGGCTCTACGGGTCCGACGGGTCCGACGGGTCCGACGGGTCCGCCCGGGGTGATGCGGGTGACGCTCGCGGTGGTGCTCATGCGGCCGCTTCCGGCAGGCGCGACGCACCCTGGGCGTGCAGCCGGCGGCGGAGCGCGCGCGGCTCCGCGCTGGGGGTCAGGAGCGCGGGGGCGCCGGGCGAGCGCAGGTGGGCGAGGAGGAGCTCCTCCAGGGAGGGCTCGGTGGCCCGCCACTGCTCGGGGAGCGGGCCGTCGGGCCGCACGAGGGCGGTCAGCTGCCGCCCCGTGGCGCGGGACTCCACGACGGTGTGCGTGGCGAACTCCCGTGGAAGGCCGGGACCTTCGTGCCGGCCGACGAGGACGGAGTGCGCGGCGAGCAGGTCCTCGACCTCGCCCGCGAGGCGCACCCGGCCGTCGGCTATCAGCAGCAGGTAGTCGCAGACGCCCTCGAGTTCGGCGAGGACGTGGGAGGCGATCACGACGGTGGTGGCGTGCTCGGCGGCCTGCGCCATGAGGGCGGCCGTCATCTCGTGCCGCACGAGGGGGTCGAGGTCGGCCATCGGCTCGTCGAGCAGCAGGAGTTCGGGCCGCTTGCCGAAGGCGAGGGCGAGGGCGACGCGGGTGCGCTGGCCGCCGGAGAGATCGCCGATGCGGGCCTCGTGCGACAGGCCGCCGTCGGCGACCGTGCGCTCGGCGACGGCCTGGTCCCAGCGGCCCGGGTTCAGCTCGCGGCCCATGCGCAGGGTGTCGGCGATGGTGAACCGGGGGTAGAGCGGCTTGTCCTGGGAGAGGTAGGCGATGCGGGGGCGGACGTCCGCGGCGCCGGGGCGGCCGCCGAAGACGGTGAGCGAGCCCTCGGCCGGGCGGCGCAGCCCCGCGGCGAGCGACAGCAGCGTGGACTTGCCCGCGCCGTTGGGCCCCACGAGGGCGCAGACCCGGCCCGCGGGGAGGCGGAAGGAGCAGTCCTGCAGCGCCCAGCGGCGCCGGTACCGCGCGCCGAGACCCACGGCCTCGACGGCGGTCCGCTCGGGCTGAAACGTAAGGCCGGTCATGTTCTCCCCCACTCGGTCCCGCTACTTCGCTTTCGCTTCGCGCGCTACGTCGCTTCGTGCGCTGCTGTCCCCGTGGTCCCCGGGGGCCCGTCGAACCCCTCCTCCAGGACGGAGGCGAGCAGCGCGGCAACGTCCTCCCGGTCGAGGCCGGCCTCGCGGGCGCGGTGCATCCAGTCCGCCAGCTCGGCCCGCAGCGGCGACCCGGCGGCGGCCTGCGGCCGGGCCAGCGAACGCCGCACGAACGTCCCGAGCCCGGGGCGCGCCTCGACCAGCCCCTCGCGGTCGAGCTCGCGGTAGGCCTTCAGGACGGTGTTGGGGTTGATCGCCGTGGCTGCGACGACCTCCTTGGCCGTGGGCAGCTTGTCCCCGGGCGCGAGCAGCCCCAGCCGGAGGGCCTGTTTGACCTGCTGGACGATCTGCAGGTACGTGGCGACCCCACTGCGCCGGTCGATACGAAACTCGACCACGCGGGCCCCTTTCACTACTTGACTAGTGAAAGGGTGCGGGATGGGGGTGTGACCTGTCAAACGGGGGCCTGCGCCGGTGTACCACCACCGCGCAGGGCCGCCCGGACGGTGACCGCGCCCCGAAGCGCCGCCACCACCGCACCGGGGACGGGCACGGGCCCACCGGCCCCGGCCGCGGCGCGGCAGCAGTCCCGGCACAGCGCCTCGTCCCCCACCGGCCGGAACAGCCGCGGCTGCACGTGATCGCCCCGGCACTCCTGCATACCGGCGACACGGGACGGCACCCGGGGCGCCGAGGCGCGCTGCTCGGCGAACGTCGGGGCCTGCGGCATCTTACGGAGCAGCCGGTCCCGGACCAGGCCCGCCGGATGGTGCACGACCCGCGGCAGACGGGCGGTCAACGCCTCACGGAAGTCCGCCATCGGCGCACCCCGCTGGAACCACTCCCCCGCCAGCGGCGCCAGCCGGGCCACATCCGGCGCCGACAACCGCAGCCGACCCTCGCTACGGGAGACCGCCGCCAGCGCCCGCGCCCCGCGCTCGACAAGCGGCTCGGGCGGTACGGGTGGTGCGGGCGGTACGGGCCGCTCAGCCGCCGGGAAGGGAGGGTGGAAGTTGTTCTCACCGTTGTTGTCTTCGGGGAGACGGCCGACGGACCGGCCCGTCGGCTCACCGGCGGCCGGAATCCCACCCGTCGGCCGCCCGCCTTCCCGCACCCCGAGCGCCTCCTCCGCGGACAGCGGCACGCTCGACACCAGCTGAGTCGTCGAGCACCGCCCGGCCTCACCCTGGCGCCGCCACTCGTGCAGGTAACCCTCGCCCACGAGTTGGCGCTTCGCCCGAATGAACGCAACTTTCTTGATGCCTGCCCGCTCCGCGGTCTTCGACAGCGGTTCGTTCGCACCATCCGGCAGCGATAACTGCCAGGTCAGCAGACGGACGGCGTCGGATGACAGACGGGGGTGGCGGAGGATTTCGTTGGAGACCTGCGTGAAGAAGGACGCAGGAGGGATAGCATGCCGGAGCATCTTTAAAGGAGTCCGTTTCCTTGCGGGTGTAGACCCCCGGGCCCGGTGTTGCTGCACCGCCGGGGGTCGCCTCGTTTCGGCACGAAGCGAGGCGATGCGCGCACGGTAGCCCGAAGGCACAGACGAACACGCCACGCGGACCAAGTTCCGTCCACCACCGAGTGAACCGCGCAATTGGACGGCTTGCCCGACTACTCCTGTGCCCTACGCTGCCCTCCCGCCAACACGGTTCAAGGAACCAAACCCCCCACGGCGTCCAAAGCGAGATTCCACGGATACGACGCGCGCCGTTCGTCGCCCGTACCCGGCGGGTGGGGCGTCCACTCCCCCTCCCCGTACAGCACTCGGACACCGGTTCCGCGCAGTGTCTCCACGGCACGTCGCGTGGCGGGGTGGGAGTCGAGGGCCGTCGACCAGAACGGCAGTGCGACCACGGGCAGCCCGAGCCCGACGGTCTCGGCGACCAGGCCGAGGGCGTACGTATCGGCAATCCCGGCGGCCCATTTGTTGGCGGTGTTCATGGTCATCGGCGCTACGACGACGGCATCCGCCGGAGGGTTGCGCTTCTCCTCGCCGGACCGGCGCCAAGTACTCCGCACCGGTCGGCCCGAAACGTCCTCCAGAGCGCGTCGGTCGATGAAGTCGCCGTCGGCCGCGGCCGGGGTGGCGATCACGCACACATCCCAGCCACGGTCCTTCGCGGCAGCCACCAGGCGCACGGCGTCCGCGGCGGGGCCCGCAGCACAGATGATCAGGTACAGCACCCGGCGCGAGCTCGTACTCATACGGTTACCTGCGCCCTCGACGCCAAGGACCGCAGCACAGGCACCCGGCCACCTCGGTCCCGCATCAGCAAGTCTCCGATCAGTTCCCTGACCACTGGGCGGGACCGTACCTCCTCCGGGGCCTCCTTCTCGGCCGCGAGCAGCGCAGCCGTGGCCTTCTCCGTTCTCCCGCAGGCATGCAGGGCCCGAGCGAGATCCGTCCAGAAGACGGCACGCCGCTCCGCGACAGCCAGAGCCCTGACCTCCACCTTCCGCGCCTCCGCGAGCGCTCGCCCGGCATCCCCGAGGGTGAGGGCGATGGAAACCCGGTGCAGCAGAACATTGTTCGGCCCGAACGCGGTCCCCTGCAGGTTCGACTCCTCCAGCAGCTTGGCCGCCCGCCCGGCCTCGTCCAAGAGCGCCTCGGCCATGTCCCGGTCGTCGGCCACCGAGGCGGCCCACGCCCCTCGGAGCAACAGGGCGCCGAAGACGGAGACCATGCCAGGGCTGGACCGGGTGACGCCGCCGGCGATCTCGTCCGTCCCCCGGACAGCGACGCCGACTCCTTGCCGATGGTGACCGACTGCAGTTACCGCGTGAGTCAGAATGCGCGAGGCCGACGCGACGGCCGCCGCATCCTCGGTCCGACGAGCCGCCGCCATGGATCGCTCAGCAGCGACCCATGCAGATGGGGCATCGTCGTTCTTCAACAGGAGTGAGGCGGCTACGTGGTACGCCTCGACTGCAATGCGATCGATCCGGCGCCGCTCTTCGGCTGATCCGCGCCGGGGTCCGAGCTCGACGAGCAGGTCCGGCAGACTCCTGGACACGCTGGAATAGCGGCACCGCTGAATCTGCCGCTTTGCCGAGGCGGATGCCCGCGCCAGAGCCTCAGTGGTGCTGAGCTCTGCCCGGCAGCCCGCGGCGCCTGTGAGGACGGTCCGCAACCGGTCCAACGGATCGGCCCTGGTCTGGGCAAGAACCTCTTCAGGTGAGGAGGGAACGCTCACCGCACCGACCGCGGCAAGCGAACGGGTCACGAAGTCGCGTCTCTTCACAGGACCATCGTGCGACGTGGCCGCCTGGGCAACCTGCCCGCCGAGCGAATTCCGGACCGGCCGGGCAAACCCCAGCTCTTCAGCAGACCTCCGGAGGAGGGCCTGGAGGACCATCCGTGCAGAAGGATGAGGCCAGCCCGGCTTCCGTGATTCCCAGCGGCGGACCTGCCGGACCGAGACCGCCAGCTTGAACCCCAGCTCGCGGGCCATGCCCTCGAACACTTCGGCGAACTCCTCCTGCGTGTGTAACCTCTGAGCAACGCGCGCCCGTACGAACAACGGGTTCCCCGGCATGTCCGCCATGACCGCCTCCCCAATGCGTTGCTGCTCAAGGTAGTCCGCCAACCGCTGCGCCACTGGGAAATGTCCTGCGATATGTCCGCCCGAGCGTCCGCGGATCCGGCCTGGTCCGCGGCCTCGCCGAGCGATGTCCTGTCGACATGAGAACTCCGGTCACCGAAGAGCCCACCCCATCCGCCTCTCATCGGCACGACGAGGGCGGCCCCATGACCGCCGTCTCCCGGTGGCTGTCCCGTGCGTCGTACGACCCTGCCACCACCCTCGCCCTCTGGGCGGCCGGCGAGACGGCTCCTCTGCTGGTCGGGCGGGAGTGGAGGCTCGTGCGGATCGACTTCGCCCTGGCGGCCGCCGCCGTCACCGGACTCAGGTCCCGTAGGCGCCACATCGGCCCCTACCTGATGGGTGGCGCGGAACATGCCATGTGGTGGCTGCTTCCGCTCGGCGAGGACGTCGGCAGCGTCGCCGGAATCCCCGGCGTCACCTCGTACCCCAAGGGATCCGAGCTCTTCGCTCCGCCGCCGGGCAAGTACCTCGGCGACCGCGTCTGGGTCCTCCCCGACCCTGCAGAGGGTCAGTGGGCCACCCTGACCGCGGCCGCCGAGCTCCGCGAGGTCCTGGGAACCGCCCGCCCCGCCGGGACCGGCTAGCTCTCCGTCCGGTACATCAAGTCCGTCTCGTGGATCTGGAAGCCCAGGCCCTCGTAGACCGCGACCGCCGCCGCGTTGTCCGCGTCCACGTACAGCATCGCCGTGGGCAGGCTCTGGGCCGCCAGGTGGCGCAGGCCGATCGTGGTGAGGGACTTGCCGAGGCCGCCGCCCTGGGCGCCCGGGGCCACGCCCAGGACGTAGACCTCGCCCAGGCCCTCCTCCGCGTGGATCTTCGTCCAGTGGAAGCCGACGATGCGGCCGTCCTTCTCGGCGAGGAAGAAGCCCTTGGGGTCGAACCAGTCCGCGGCCTTGCGGTCGTCGAGGTCGCGCTGGACGAGCGAGCCCTGCTCGGGGTGGTGTGCGAAGGCCGCCGCGTTCACCGCGAGCCATTCCGTGTCGTCCTCGCCGGGGCGGAACGTCCGGACGGTCACCCCGGGGGGCAGCACCGGTTCGGCGAGGGCGAGGTCGTGCAGGGGGCGCCGCATCTGGCGGAGTTCGCGGAAGAGGCTCAGGCCGAGCACCTGCGCCAGGTGCCGCGCCGCCGGGTGGCCGCCGTGCGCCCAGACCCGCAGCCGCTTGCCGGACTCCTTCAGCAGCGCCGAGCCGAGCGCCCGCCCGTGCCCGCGCCCCCGGCAGGAGGGGTGCACCACGAGCTCGCCCGCGGGCGCCTCGACCGGATCGCTGTCCTCCAGCTGCCCGTAGCCCACGAGCACTCCGTCGTCCGCGCGCAGCAGCACGTGCCGCACGCCCGGCCGCCGGCCCTTCAGCTGCAGCCGCCCCTGCTCGGAGATGGCAGGCTGCCCGTCGACCGCGGCCGCCTCCGTCACCAGCCGCAGCACGTCCTGCGCCACCTCGGGCGGGAGTTCCTCCAGCACCTCGACCGACCGCTGTCCGTTCGCGTTGTTCGTGACGTCGCTCATGTGCCGAGCCTACGACCCTGGGCCCGGCGGCCCCGACACCGGAGTGCGGCGAAAACGTCACCCCAACCCTCCTGACGTTCTACACGCGTTGATCTAGGCTGCCGCAGACCATTCCATCCACCTCTCACCCACCAAACATGCATAAAGGGGAACACATGCACGCGACGCCGCCACGCAAGCGCCTGGCGAGACGGCTGACCGCGACCGCCGCCGCGCTCGCCGCCACCACCGGTGTCCTGGCCACGGCCGCCCCGGCCGACGCCCTCTCCTACGGTCGTACGGGCCGCACCGTCGACGTCCAGCTGCTCTCCTTCAACGACCTGCACGGCAACCTGGAGCCGCCGCAGGGCTCCTCGGGCACCGTGACGGAGGCCCAGCCCGACGGCACGACGAAGACCGTCCCCGCCGGCGGCGTCGAGTTCCTCGCCAACTCGCTGCGCACCGCCCGCAAGGGCCACGAGTACTCGATCACCGCCGCGGCCGGCGACATGATCGGCGCGAGCCCGCTGATGACCGGTCTCTTCCACGACGAGCCGACCATCGAGGCGCTCAACAAGATCAAGCTGGACGCGACCTCCGTCGGCAACCACGAGTTCGACGAGGGCCGTGCCGAGCTCCTGCGCATGCAGAAGGGCGGCTGCCACCCCAAGGAGGGCTGCTTCGAGAAGGGCAAGACCTTCAAGGGCGCGGACTTCCCCTACCTCGCGGCCAACGTCACCGACGAGAAGACCGGCAAGCAGATCCTCAAGCCCTACACGATCTGGAAGCACAAGGGCGTGAAGATCGGCATCATCGGTCTCACCCTGGAGGGCACCCCGGACGTCGTCACGGCCGAGGGCGTCAAGGGCCTGAAGTTCGCCGACGAGGTCGAGACGATCAACAAGTACGCGAACGAGCTCGACCGCCAGGGCGTGAAGTCGATCGTCACCCTCGTCCACGAGGGCGGCATGCCGGCGTCCGGCGCGTACAACTACGACTGCGACACCCCGGGCGCGGGCGCGGGCATATCCGGCGCGATCGTGGAGATCGCGAAGAAGGTCACGCCGAAGGTGGACGCCCTCGTCACGGGCCACACCCACCAGGCCTACGCCTGCACCATCCCCGACCCCTCGGGCGCCCCGCGCACGGTGACCTCGGCCGCCTCCTTCGGCCGCGTGTTCACCGACACGACGCTGACGTACGACCGCCGTACCAAGGACATCGTCCGTACCAGCGTCAAGGGTCCGCGCGCCACGAACCACGTCGTGAACCGTGAGCAGCCCAAGGCCGCGGACATGACCAAGCTGATCGACCGCTGGAAGACCCTGGCGGCGCCGGTGGCCAACAAGCCGGTCGGCTACATCACCGCCGACATCAACGGCCGCGGCTCCGAGGCCTACGAGAAGCCGCTCGGCGACGTCATCGCCGACGCCCAGCTGGAGGCCCTCGCCCCGGCCGACAAGGGCGGCGCCCAGATCGCCTTCATGAACCCCGGCGGCATCCGCTCCGACCTCGCCTTCAAGGCGTCGGGCGGCGAGGGCGACGGCGTCGTGACGTACGGCGAGGCGTTCACCGTCCAGCCGTTCACCAACATGATGCAGACGAAGACCCTCACCGGCGCGCAGGTCATCGCGGCGCTCCAGCAGCAGGTCAGCGGCCCGAACACGGACCAGCCGAAGATCCTGCAGATCAGCAAGGGCCTGACCTACACCCTGGACCTGACGAAGAAGGGCGCCGACCGCGTCCCGGCCTCGTCGGTGAAGCTGAACGGCACCGCGATCGACCCGGCGAAGAGCTACCGCGTCGCGGGCAACGAGTTCCTGATGGGCGGCGGCGACGGCTTCCCCGCCTTCAAGGAGGGCACCGACAAGCGCGTCGGCGCGTCCGACCTGGACGTCTTCAACGCCTACCTGACGGCCCACTCGTCGAAGGGCGCCCCGCTGGCCCCGCCGGCGGCGGACCGCATCACGGTCGTCAAGTAATCCCCGAGGAAACACCCGGGCGGGCGGCCCCGGCATGCGCAGGGGCCGCCCGCCTTCTTCCTTCTTACGACTGCTGCCGGATCAGGTCCTCCAGCGACCCCTCCGGCACCTCGCCGGCCGGGGTCAGCTTGTCCACCGCCTGCGGCAGGGTGCGGGCCAGTTCGTCGGCCGCCTCCTCCGGGCTGACGCCCGCCTGCTGCGCCACGTGGTCGAGCGCCTGATACGGCAGGGCCTGGGCCACTTCGGGGCCGCTGACCTCCTGGTTCGCCCCCTTGCCGACCCACGAGTCGGTCTTCTCCCCCAGGCCGCCCTCCTTGAGCGTGTCCAGCAGGGCGCCGAGGGGGTTGCTGCCCGCGCCGTGCGTACCGGCGCCGCCGAGCGAGGTGAGCAGCGCGCCCAGCAGGTTGCCGCCCTTGCCACCGCCCGTCCCGCCGCCGAGCAGCCCGCCCAGCAGGTCCCCCAGCTCGTTGCTCATCGCTGCCGCCTCCTCGTTACGCCTCTGTACGAGAGCCTTACCCCCGGATGCCCGCACCAGGGGCCGGGGTCTGCAGATTCACCCGTTCACCGGTTCACCCGTTCACCTGCTTCGCCTGTTCACCCGCTTCACCTGTTCACCTGCCCTCCAGGGCGCGGACGATGTCCAGGATCACGTCCCTGGACCTCCGCTCGCCGAGGGCGACGGACTCCATGCGGTCGAGGACCATCCGGTAGCGGTCCAATTGCGCCGCGGCGTCCACCAGTTCCGAGCCGTGCTCGCGGTCGACGTGCACCGTGTCCAGCTGGGGCACCGGGCCGACCGCGAACAGCGTCGACTGCCCCGAGCCGGGGAACGCCCCGGCGTCGAAGGGGATCACCAGCACCCTGATGTGCTCGCGCTCGCTCATGCCGAGGATGTGCCGCAGCTGCGGCCCCGCGACGGGCGGCCCGCCGAAGCGCATCCGCAGGGCGGCCTCGTGGACGATCGCCGTGTACGGGGTGGGGTTCTCCCGGTAGAGGACGGCCTGCCGCTTGATGCGGTGCGAGACACGGTGCTCCACCTCCGGCGGGGAGAGCGGCGGGACCACCTGGCGGAAGATCTCGCGGCAGTGCTCGGCCGTCTGCAGCAGCCCCGGCAGGTGGGCGACGTAGGAGGCGCGCAGGGCCACCGCGTGGTGTTCGAGCTCGGCCAGGTCCAGCAGCCCGGCGGGGAGGATCTCGCGGTACTCCTCCCACCAGCCGCGCTTGCGCTCGCCGGCCATCTCGATCAGGGCCGCCACCAGCGCCTCGTCGGAGCACGAGTAGTTGCGCGCCAGGGCGCGCAGGCGCTCGGCGCTCACCCCGTAGCGGCTGGCCTCGATGTTGCTGATCTGGGCCTGGTTGGTGCCCAGGAGCCGGCCGGCCTCGGTCGATGTCAGGCCCGCGCGCTCGCGCAGCTTGCGCAGCTCGGCACCGACACGGAGCTGACGTGCCGTCGGACTGCTCCTCACCGGCATCTCTCGCCTCTCCCGCATGTCACCCACATGGGTGCTTACCGAAGTAGTTCTGCCGACGCCGCTAAATACCTTTGGCAGGGCGGCGTACGGTGGTGAGCAGCGCCACTCACCTGCTCGCCTCGTCGGACTCGCCTACGTCAGAGGAGCCAGCATGGCCACGGTATCGCCGCAGACCCCCTGGTCGTACACGCTCGACCTCCCTTGCGACCCGCGGTCGGCCCGCGTCGCCCAGTCCACCGTGCGGACCGTCCTGGAGGCGTACGGCCTGGACGAACTCGCGGAGGAGGCCGTCCGGTTGACGACGGCGCTGCTCGCCCGCGGCTACCGGGGATCGGACGGCGCCCCCGCGGCATCTCTGCGGCTCACGCACCTGCCGCCGCTGGGGGTCGGGATCACCGTGTCGTACGGCCGGGGGCGGGAGGTCGCGGCGGTCGCATGGTCGTCCCGGTTGCGCGGATCGCATGACATGACGGTCACGCTAAACCGCCCGGTCGGTCCCGCAGGGGCGGAGCGTCCGGGATCCGCCGGAAATGGTGGTGCCCGCCCCGGTATTGACGAGCAGGGCCACGCAATCACGGGTTCAGCCGCACTTCACGCAACACGCCCCTGAAATTGAAGGCCGAAAGAACCATCTACCTTGCAAACGCATGGCGAATGGGCGAATCGCACCCTGTTCATTTGAACGGACCGCGCGGTATGTGCTTGGGTGTGCACGGCCGCCGTGCCGAGGAGGGGAGCACGGCGGCCCGCCACCGGCCCGGGGACCCGTACTACAGGGCAGGCGGTGCCACCGGCGCGCCCGGCAGGCGTACCGAGGCGACCGTCCCTCCGCCCTCCGCCGGCCGCAAGGCCACCTCGCCCCCCGCCTGCTGCACCGTCCGGGCCACGATCGACAGGCCCAGCCCGCTGCCCGGCATGCTGCGGGCGGACGGCGAGCGCCAGAAGCGGTCGAAGACGTGCGGGAGTTCATCGGCGGCGATACCCGGCCCGTGGTCGCGCACGGTGAGCTCACCGGCGGCCGACAGCACCACGTCCACCACACCACCCGGCGGGCTGAACTTCACCGCGTTGTCGAGCAGGTTGACCAGGGCCCGTTCCAGGGCGGCCGGCTGGGCGCGGACGTACCAGCTCTCCAGGTGCACCCGGAAGGTCAGCCCGGAGCCGCGCAGCCGGGCGCGTTCCACCGCCCGGCCGGCCGCCTCGTGCAGGGCGACGACCTGGACGGGCCCGCTGCCGGGGTCGGCGTCGGGGCGGGAGAGCTCCTGCAGGTCGCCGATGAGCGCGGCCAGTTCGGTCATCTGTGCGCGGACGCTGGCGAGGAGCTCCTTGCGGTCCTCGGCCGGGATCTCCCGGCCGGTCTCCTCGCTGCGCACCAGCAGGTCGATGTTGGTCCGCAGCGAGGTGAGCGGGGTCCGCAGCTCGTGCCCGGCGTCCGCGATGAGCTGCTGCTGCCGGTCGCGGGAGGAGGCGAGGGCCGCGGTCATGGCGTTGAAGGAGCGCGAGAGGCGGGCGATCTCGTCCTCGCCCTCGACGGGGATGCGGACGGCCAGGTCCTCCGTGCGGGCGATGTGCTCGACGGCGCCGGTGAGCCGGTCGACGGGCCGCAGCCCGGCCCGGGCGATCCACGCGCCGGCGGTGGCGGCGAGGAGGACGCCGACGCCCGCGGTGATGGCGAGGACGATCGCGAGCGCGTTCAGGGGCCGGTCGATCTCGCCGAGGGGCTGGGCGATGGAGACGGCGGTGCCGGGCACGGGCCCGGGCGAGGTCGCGACCCGCATCTCCGTGCCGTCCTCGGCCTGCGCGTCGTGCAGAGTCCGGTCCTGCTGCCGCTGGGCGACGAGGAGGTCGTCGGTCTCCACCTTGATGGGGGACTTGCCGACGGTGCTGCAGATGAAGCCCTCGCCGGTGATGATCTGCACGGTGTAGGGACGGAAGAGGGTGGACGGGCCGGTGGGGACGGACCCGCAGTTGCGCAGCAGCGTCCTGACCGTGGCGTCGTCCGCGCGCACGCTCGTGAGCGTCGTGTCCCGCTGGTGCTCCAGCTCCTGCCGGGTGACCAGCCAGCACGCGACCGCCGCGGCGGCCACGGCCACGGCCACGGCCACGGCCGTGAGCAGCGCGAGCCGGGAGCGGAGCGGCAGCCGCCGGAATCTCGTGATCACCGGAGTCTCCTGATCATTCGGCGCCGTCCGCCCTGAGGACGTAGCCCACTCCGCGCACGGTGTGCACGAGGCGCGGCTCGCCGCCGGCCTCGGTCTTGCGGCGCAGGTACATCACGTACACGTCCAGGGAGTTGGACGACGGCTCGAACTCGAAGCCCCAGACGGCCTTGAGGATCTGCTCGCGGGTGAGGACCTGCCGGGGGTGGGCGAGGAAGAGCTCCAGCAGCGTGAACTCCGTACGGGTCAGCTCGACGGCGCGCTCGCCGCGGGTGACCTCGCGGGTGTCGAGGTTCATCCGCAGGTCGGCGAAGGAGAGCGTGGCGGAGGCGGCGGGGGCGGCCGTCGCGTAGGCGCTGCGGCGCAGCAGGGCCCGGATGCGGGCCAGCAGCTCGTCCAGCTCGAAGGGTTTGACAAGGTAGTCGTCCGCGCCGGCGTCCAGGCCGGTGACGCGGTCGCCGACGGTGTCGCGGGCGGTCAGCATGAGGACGGGCACGGTGACGCCGGAGGCGCGCAGGCGGCGGGCGGCGGTGAGGCCGTCCATGCGCGGCATGAGGACGTCCAGCACGATCAGCTCCGGGTCGAAGGAGGCGACCTTGGCGACCGCGTCGAGCCCGTCGACGGCCAGCTCCGTGGCGTAGCCCTCGAAGGCGAGGCTGCGGCGCAGGGCCTCGCGGACGGCGGGCTCGTCGTCCACGATCAGGATGCGGGCGGGCTGGTCGCCGTGGTCGGCGGGGCTCATCGGCTTTACCTCACGGGTGCAGGGGGGCAGGGCGCTTCTCAGCCTCGCACGGCCGTGCGCTCAGCTGCCGCTGCCACCCGCCCGGAGCCCTGCGAGGTCCGCCTTGACGGTGTCGACGGGGATCGCGAAGCCGAGGCCGACGCTGCCCGCGGAGCCGCCGGCACCGGCGGCGGAACTGGGGGCGTACATGGCCGAGTTGATGCCGATGATCTCGCCGTTCATGTTGATCAGGGCGCCGCCGGAGTTGCCGGGGTTGAGGGAGGCGTCGGTCTGGATGGCCTTGTAGGTGGTCTTGGACGATCCGGTGTCGCCGTTGTACTGGTTGCCGCCGAACTCGAAGGGCCACTGCGGGCCGCCGCCGCGGCGCTGCCGCTCCTGCCCCTGGCCCTGGCCCTGTTCCTTGGAGACGGTCACGTCGCGGTCGAGGGCGGAGACTATGCCGCTGGTGACGGTGCCGGTGAGGCCTTCGGGGGAGCCGATGGCGACGACCTCGTCGCCGACCCTGACCTTGCCGGAGTCCCCGAGCTTGGCCGCCTTCAGCCCGCTCGCCCCCTGCACCTTGATCAGGGCGAGGTCCTTGCCGGGGTCGGTGCCGACGACCTTGGCGGTCTTGGTGCTGCCGTCGCTGAAGGCGACCTGCACGGTGTCGGCGCCCGCGACGACGTGGTTGTTGGTGACGATCTCGCCGTCGGCCGTGACGACCACGCCGGAGCCGGTGGACCGGCCGCTGGTGGTCTGGGCCTTGATCTCCACGATGCTCGGGCTCACGGCCTTGGCGACGGCGGCGACTCCGCCCTCGCTCCTGGAGGAGGCGTTCCGGACGGGCGTGGGCTGGCTGACGCTGTCGGCGCGGCTGGTGAGCTCGCCGACGAGGGCGGCCGAGCCGCCGCCGACGACCGCGGCGACGAACGCCACGGCGGCGAGCAGCGCCACGGGCTTGCGGGCGCGGTGACCGCCGCGCGGAGCCGGGGGCTGCGGGGTGGGCTCGGCGAAGCCGGCGTACGGGGCCTGCCCGCCGCCACCGCCGTTCCCGCCGTTCCCCGCGCCGTCACCGGGCCAGACGGTGACCCCACTGGCGGTGGTGACCGGCTGCTGCGGCGGGTACGCGGGAGGCACCGGGTACGGGGAGCGCTGCGGGTGCTGCGGCTGCTGCGGGTGCTGCGGGTCCTGGGCGCCGTAGGGGCGAGTGCTGTCCGTCATGGGCACGACTCTGCTGCCCGTAGATGAGAACTGTCTGAGGGAGCACTGAAAACGGGCCGAGAAGTCCGTTCGTTCCGTATAAGGCCGCGCGGGCCCTGGACAGTGGGCCCCTGGGCAGTGGGGCCGCGCGGTTCCTAGGCGGTGCCGGCCAGCGATCCGCGCATGACCGCGCGCGCCTGCTCGACCAGCTCCTCGGGGGTGATCGCCTCCAGCGTGCGGCGGCAGTGGGCCAGGAGGGCGCCGGCGGCGTCGTTCAGGGCCGCGTCGCCGAGAGGGCGGTCCGCCAGGTCCGCCGTGCCGGGCCCGTCCTGAAGGGCCGCCTGGAGCAGGGCGTAGAGGTGGGCCGTGCCCGCTTCGCGGACGGTCAGGGACAGGTGCGCGGACGGGCTGTCGCCGACGGCGCTCGCGCGGTGGGCGAAGCCCCGGGGCACGTAGAGCACCTCGCCGGGCCGCAGCACGGTGTCCAGCAGGAGCTCGCCGGGGTCGCCGTCCTCCCGGCTCGGCTCCCAGTTCCCGTCGGCGGGGCCGCCGTGCACCCGCCAGCGCTTCTCGCCGCTGATCTGGATCGCCAGGACGTCGGCGTCGTCGCGGTGCACGGGGCGCCCCTGGGTGCCGCCGGGGGTGAGGAAGAAGAAGGCCTCCACCTGGCGGCCGAGCTCTTCCCCGACGCCGGCGGCGAGGGCGCGTACGCCCTGGTGCCACTGGTCGACGTAGCGCAGGAGGAGGGTGGCCCGCTCGTCGCGGATGAGTGCGCGCACCGCGCCGGCGTCGGCGTAGTCCTCGACCACCTCGCCCAGGACGACCCGGGGGACGCAGAACCGCTGGACGGGGAGCTGGCCGTGTTCCTGGACGAGGTTGATGTAGGGCGCCTTGAGCAGCCCGTGGTCGAGGAGGCGGTCCAGCTCGGCGGTGGTCAGCACGTCGACGGGGGGATCGTGCGGGCGCAGGACGGCCGGGGCGGTGCGCCAGTGGGTGGCGAGGAACTGCCGGCTGTCCGCCACGCAGCGTTCGAGCCAGTTCGCGGTCACGTCGGGTCGCTCTCCGTCGGGTCGGGGGTGGTTCGGGGCCGTGGTTCAAGCCCGTGGTTCACGGCAACGGCTCTCAGGCCGTGGTTCAGGCCGTCGGCCGGCTGCTGTGGGCGCTCAGGCGCGCGGCGTCCACGAGGGACTGCGCGGTGGTGCCCGCCAGCTGCGCCCGGAAGTGGCCGAGGAGTCCGGCCGCCGTCGCGGTCAGCTGTTCGTCGTCCAGCGGACGGGCGGGCAGTGCGAGCCCCGCGGCGAGCCGGGCGCCGAGTTCGGCGCGCAGGTGGGCGACGCGGGCTTCGCGCAGGACGACGGTGAGGTGGACGGACGGCGCGGAGCCGGTGGCCCGGGCGGTGTGGGCGAAGCCGTTCGGCACGTAGAGGACCTGGCCCGGTTCGACGACGGCGTCGAGCAGCACCGGGCCGGGCTCGGCGTCCGGCACCGGCTGCCAGTGGGCGTCGGCGGGGCCGCCGTGCACCTGCCACCGCTTGGTGCCGCTCAGCTGGATCACGAGGACGTCCCCGTCGTCGCGGTGGACCGCGCTGTGGTGTCCGGGGTGGGAGCGGAAGACGAACGCCTCGGCCAGCCGGCCGAGCCGGGCTCCGATCGCTTCGGTGAGGGCGCGCACCGGGGCGTGCCACTGGTTGACGTACCGCAGCTGGAGCGTGGCGTGGTCGTCGTCGAGGAGCGACCGGACCCGCCCGGGGTCGAGGCAGCCGTCGAGGCGGCGGCCCGCGACGAGCCGGGGCGGGCAGTACTGCTCCTCGGGGACCGGGCCCACGGCGGTGTACAGCGCGGCGTACGGGACGCGCAGCAGCCCTCCGTCGATCAGGCCGTCGAGGTCTGCGGGCTTGAGGACCTCCGTCGGCGGATCGGCCGGGCGCAGCAGCGCGGGCCCCTGCCGCCAGTGGGTGTGCAGAAAAGCCGGCACGTCCTCGACGCAGCGTTCCAGCCAGTCCATGGCTTGCGCCCTTTCCTACTCGTGTTCGTGCGTGACGCGCCGCGTTCGTGCGTGACGCGCCGGGGCCCTCCGGCCCGCGGGCGAAGAGCCCGGCCGAAGAGCCCCGTACGGCGGTGGGTCCGTCAGATGACGTCGAGCGGGCAGCCGCCGCAGGAGGCCTCGACCTGGGTGCCGGAGGCGGGGGCCGAGGACGAGGCGATGGCGTTGGGAGCGAAGATCGCACCGCCGACGACGGCCGCGACGGCGACGGAGAGCGCGGCCTTACGGGTCAGCGTGGTGCGCTTCGGCTGGGCGTCGGCCAGGGCTGCGGTGTTCCGGTCCATGGGAATGCTCCTTCTGCGGCTGATGCCGGTTCGGATGAGATGGGGTGGGGTGCTGCGAGGCGTTGTGACGTGCGCTCCGGGGCTGCTGCACCGCCTCGCTGTGCTCCATCCTGGGGGCGGGCCGGTGCGCCGCGACAGTCACGTGTTCACGGTGCCGGACCGGCGGTACCGGAGGTCGGGGACCGGACGTCCGGTACCGCCGATCCGGGACATGCTGAGAGAGCGCCAGGACAAGGCACGGCAGGTCAGGGCGCTCAGAGACCGGCGTACGGGCCCAGGGCGAGCCGGATGTCCCGGGATCCCCGGCCCGGCCGCGGGCACGTCCCGTACCCCCCGGGCACGTAGAGGACCTCCCCGGCGCGCAGCCGCACCTCGGGCCCGGCGCCGCACGCCTTCGTGGCGGCTTCAGGCCGGGCCGGAGGCGCGGTGAGCGGGGCCGGAGGCAGGATCTGCCACCCGCTGCTCCCGTCCTGCTGGAGGACCAGGAGGTCGTAGGGCGCGGCGGCCGGCGCCCCGGGCGGGCGGGCCGGGGCGGGCAGCACCTTCGCCGGGCAGCCGAGCAGCAGCGCCAGTTCGCCGGCCAGGTCGCCGGGCGGGCGGCTCCAGCCGTCCGGGCCGGCGTATTCCGGCCACAGCAGCCCGGGGCCCCTGCCCCGGTGGGTCCGAACGAAGAGGGCCAGCTCGGCCAGGAGGCAGGCGTCCGGCAGGAGGCGGGTATCCGGCAGGAGGCAGGTATCCGGCAGGAGGCAGGTGTCCGGTTCGCCGGTCAGCAGGCTGGTCATGGTGTTCCTCCCTCTGCCGCGGGCGCGGGTGCCGCGGCGGCGCCGAGAACACTGCCGAGGCGTCAGGGGGACGGAAAAGTCACGGATTTGCGCCACACGGAGGGGCCGCCGGCGCGGCCGGTTCCTCCAGCAGCCCCTGCCGGGCCGCGGCGGCCCCGGCCTGGAAGCGGCTCTCGGCGTCCAGCTGGTCCATGATGTCGGCGATGTGGCGGCGCGTGGTGCGCAGCGCCATGCCCAGCCTGCGGGCGACGGCCTCGTCCTTCAGCCCCGCGGCCAGCAGCCGCAGGATGGTGCGGTCGAGTTCGCCGGAGACCTTGGCGAGCCCGTCGTCGGCGGCGTTGGAGAACGGGGTCGCGGCCTCCCACGTCTGGTCGAACAACCGGCACAGGTAGGCGACGGTGTGGGCCTCGCGGATGACGACCGCACCCCAGGATCCGTCGGCGGTCGGCAGGAACGCGGTCTCCCGGTCGAAGACGATGATGCGGCCGAAGAGTTCGTGGCTGGTGCGGTACTGGCCGCCCAGGGCCGAGGCGGCCGCCACGTAGGCCTGGCTGGGACCGTGGAAGCGCGCCGTATGGTGATACAAAGTGCGCAGCTGCACGCCCCGTTCGAGCAGGACCCGGTCCCGCAGCAGGGCCTCCTCCATCGCCTCCGGCACGCGGGAGCCGCCGCCGGGCTGGCTGGCCAGCACTTCTTCGCGGCACTGGCCGGACATCCGGGTGAGCAGCGTGCGGACCTCCGGCAGGGTGGGGATCACCTCCAGGCCGTCCGCGCTCCCCGCGCGGTGCCGGTACGCGGACGAGAAGCGCTCCGCATCCGCCCGGATCCGGGCGACTTGGAGCTGCTGCTCGCGGATGCGGGCCTCCAGCGCGGCGATCCGGGGCCCCGCGGCGGCCTCCGGTGCCACGGCGCGCTCCCACGCCGGGTCGCAGGCGGCGCGCTGTATCAGTCCGGCCTCGCGCAGCCGGGCCAGCGCCGCCTCGGTCTGCTCCGGGCTCAGGCCCAGGCCGGCGGCCGCCGCCGGGGCGTCGACGCGCTGGTGCTCCAGCACCCAGGTGTACAGCGCCAGTTCCGCCTCATCAGCGGAAGCATGACCGTTTTCCACCATTTCGCCCCCCTGCTTTATGCTGCCATGCAACTTGGTGAGGTATGTGATCCGTTGCGGTCAGGATACGGACCGGAGAGTCTCTTTTCTGTCACCGAAACCGCACTGACCTGCACGGGCCAATCGCCCTTGCGCACCTGGGAGATCACCGTGAAGCGCATCCTGCTGACCGCCGCCGTCGCCTCGCTGCTCGCCTTCGCGGCCCCGGCGCTCGACCCCGCCCCCTACTCGGCGGACGGGCGGGCGACGGCGGCCGCCGAGGAAGGCGGGCGCCCCCCGGTCCTCCAGCTGCCGACGACCCCGCGCTGCTCCCAGCACTGCGGCGGCCCGACCGACACGTCCTGGGGCGGCTCGACGGGCCAGCACTGATCCGCGCCCCGCCTCGCCCCGCCCCGTCCCCCCGTCCACGCCCCGCCCGTCACCCCGCTGGGAGAGCCGCATGAACGCCGAAGCACCCGCCCTCACCGGCCGCGAGCAGCAGGTGCTCCACCTGCTCAGCAGCGGCGACACCATCTCCGCCATCGCCCGCCAGCTGCGCCTCAGCCCGCACACGGTCGACACGTACCTGCGCCGCCTGCGCACCAAGACGGGCGCCGTGAACCGCACCCAGCTCGCGGTCTACGCGGTCCGGCACGGGCTCGCCGGGCGGTCGGCCGGTCAGGGCATCCGGCCCTGAGCCGTCAGTCGCCGCAGCCGCAGGAGCGCCGGATCACCAGCGCCGACGGGAACTGCTTGAGGCGCTCGCGGCGCGTGCCCATCACCCGCAGCGAGTCGTCCAGGACGAGGTCGACCGCGGACCGGGCCATGGCCTGGCGGTCGGAGGCGACCGTGGTCAGCGGCGGATCGGTCAGAGCGGCTTCCTTGACGTCGTCGAAGCCGGCCACGGCCAGCTCGCCGGGCACGTCGATACGCAGCTCGCGCGCCGCCCGCAGGACGCCGATCGCCTGGTCGTCGGTGGCGCACAGCAGCGCCGGCGGGCGGTCGGGCCCGGAGAGCAGCTCCAGGGCGACCTTGTAGGCGTCGTAGCGGTTGTACGGGGCCGGGAAGAGCCGGCCCTCCAGGGACTTGCCGGCCTCCCGCATCGCGCGGCGCCACCCCTCGACGTGGTCGGTGACGGGGTCGCCGATGGTGGGGGTGCGCTCCGTGCCGCCGAGACAGGCCACGTAGGGGTGGCCGTGCTCCAGCAGGTGGCGGGTGGCGAGCTGGGCGCCGCCGATGTCGTCCGTGACGACGGCCACGTCGTCGATGGCGTCGGGGCGGCGGTGCATCAGGACCACCCGGGCGTCCCAGGCGTCGATCTCCGCGGCCGCGTGCTCGCTGGGGCCCTGGCTGATGAGGATCAGCCCGGAGACCCGCATGCCCAGGAAGGCGCGCAGGTAGTGCACCTCGCGCTCGTCGAGATAGTCGGAGTTCCCGACGAGCACCATCTTGCCGCGCTCGGCCGCGGCCTGTTCGACCGCGTGTGCCATCTCGGCGAAGAAGGGCTGGCGGGCGTCCGGGATGATCAGGCCTATGAGGTCCGTACGACGGGACGCCATGGCCTGGGCGACGCGGTCCGGCCGGTACCCCAGCTCCTTGATCGCGGCCAGCACGCGCTCGCGCGTGGCCGGTGCGACCGGCCTCGGTCCGTTGTTGATGACATAGCTGACCACCGCGGTCGACGTCCCCGCCAGTCTCGCCACATCGTCCCGCGTCACCTTGGCCACGCGCGGAAGTCTACGCGGGTCCACCTACCGCTTCGCCGGGCGAGCGGCCCCGGTCTCCGCGACCTGCGGCTCCTCCGCCCGCTGCGCCCCGGCGGAGTCCTGGGACTTCCCTTGAGACCCCCCTTGGGCCCTGCCCTCCCCGGGGTTGTCGATCTTCTCGGACTTCTCGGGCTTCTCAGGCTTCTCGGGCACAACGAATCGGTAACCGACGTTCCGCACGGTGCCGATCAGCGACTCGTGCTCGGGCCCGAGCTTCGCCCGCAGCCGCCGCACGTGCACGTCGACCGTGCGGGTGCCGCCGAAGTAGTCGTAGCCCCAGACCTCCTGCAGCAGCTGGGCGCGCGTGAAGACCCGGCCCGGGTGCTGGGCGAGGTACTTCAGCAGCTCGAACTCCTTGAAGGTGAGGTCCAGCACCCGCCCCTTGAGCTTGGCGCTGTACGTGGCCTCGTCCACGGAGAGGTCGCCGGTGCGGATCTCCATCGGGCTGTCGTCCGCCGAGATCTGCTGGCGGCCCATCGCCAGCCGCAGCCGCGCCTCGACCTCGGCCGGGCCCGCGGTGTCGAGCAGGACGTCGTCCACGCCCCAGTCGGCGGTGACGGCCGCGAGGCCGCCCTCGGTGACGACGAGGATCAGCGGGCAGCCCGGGCCCGTGGAGCGCAGCAGCTGGCACAGGCTGCGCACGTGCGGAAGGTCACGCCGGCCGTCGATCAGTATGACGTCGGCTCCGGGGGTGTCCACGAGGGCCGGGCCCTCGGCGGGGGCCACCCGCACGCTGTGCAGGAGCAGGCCGAGCGCCGGAAGCACCTCCGTGGAGGGCTGGAGGGCATTGGTCAGGAGCAGCAGGGAACTCATCGGCTGCCACCCTCACTGGTCGTACGGTCCTCGTGGACCCGCGCGCTTCGCTCGCCCATGACGTCGGTTCCTCCGGGGGAGAGTGCGGCACTGCTTCGTACGGTTCAGCACATGAATGCACAAAAGGACCCGGGGGCTACTCTGCCCGGATCCTCTCTGCCCAGCAGAATAGCCCACATGACTTTCCGAGGTCCGGACGATTTTGCACGAGCTTGTGTTTCGTCGATCACTTCGAGTGGTCATCGGATCGCGCTCTTGACAGCCGACGGGGTCCGTGTAGAAGCAGCGTACGAGCCCTGTGCGGGCTCGCGAACCCCTGTGCCCGAAACCCCCGCGGTGGTGCTCGCGCACGGCTTCACCGGCGCCCTCGACCGGCCCGGGCTGCGCCGCGCCGCGCAGGCGTTCGCCCAGCGTGCGGCCGTGATCACGTTCTCCTTCCGGGGGCACGGCGGCTCGGGCGGCCACTCCTCGGTCGGCGACCGCGAGGTGCTCGACCTCGCCGCCGCGGTGCGCTGGGCGCGCTCGCTCGGGCACGAGCGGGTGGCGACCGTGGGCTTCTCGATGGGCGGCTCGGTGGTGCTGCGGCACGCCGCGCTCTACGGCTCCGAGCGGCGTGCGGAGTACGGGGAGCACGCGGGGCGCACGGACGCACATGCCGACACGGTCGTGGCGGTAAGTGCGCCGTCGCGTTGGTATTACCGCGGTACCGCACCCATGCGGAGGCTGCACTGGGCGATCTCACGGCCCGCGGGGCGGCTGATCGCGCGCTACGGGCTGGGGACGCGGGTGCAGGCGGGGGGCTGGGACCCGGTCCCGCTCTCCCCGGTGGAGGCGGTCCCGATGATCGCGCCGCGGCCGCTGCTGATCGTGCACGGCGACCGGGACGCGTACTTCCCGCTCGACCACCCTTACGCCCTGGCGGGCGCGGGCGATCCACGGTCCACGGAACTGTGGATCGAACGGGGCTTCGGCCACGCGGAGAGCGCTGCGCGCGGCGAGCTGCTGGAACGGATCGCGTGCTGGGTGAGCGCTCACGCCTGACGGCGAGTCCGGCACCGCCGGGTTCCCGCGTCGTGGTTGCGCGCCGCCGCGGCGACAAGAGATCGAGGGGCTCCGCCCCTCGAAACCGCCGGCATGCGGCCGGTCCGGCACCGCCGGTCAGCCGGGTTCGTGGTGGCGCGCCGCCGCGGCGGCAAGACTCCGAGAAGCCCGGCTTCTCAGAACCGCCGCCGAGGCGCGCCACCACCGCGGCGAGGGGCCGGCGGAATCGACAGCCACCGGCACCGCCGGACGGCCGGACGGCCGGACCGCCACGCAGTGGCTGCGCCGCCGCAGCGGAAGAACACGGCCTGCGGCGGACCGCAGTGGAGAGGCCGGTCTCTCCGAACCGCCGCCGCGGCGCGCCACCACCGCGGCGAGGGTCCGGCGGAATCGGCAGCCACCGGCACCGCCGGACCGCCGGACCGCCACCCAGTGGCTGCTCGCTGCGCACCGCCGCGGCGGAAACGCGCCTGCCGGCGCGGGCACAGGCGCCCGCGCCGACACGGCGTTACGCCTGCTCGGCGACCGGCTCCGCGAATTGCGCCTCGTACAGGCGCGCGTACGCGCCGCCCGCCGCCAGCAGGCCGTCGTGCGTGCCCTGCTCCACGATGCGGCCGGACTCCATCACGAGGATGACGTCCGCGTCGCGGATCGTGGAGAGCCGGTGCGCGATCACGAAGCTCGTGCGCCCCGTGCGCAGCCGGCCCATCGCCTGCTGGATGAGCACCTCCGTACGGGTGTCGACGGAGCTCGTCGCCTCGTCCAGGACGAGGATCTCCGGCTCGGCCAGGAACGCCCGGGCGATGGTGATCAGCTGCTTCTCGCCGACGCTGACGTTGGAGCCCTCGTCGTCGATGACGGTGTCGTAGCCGTCCGGCAGCGTGCGCACGAAGCGGTCGACGTGCGTGGCGCGCGCCGCCTCGACGATCTTGTCCATCGAGGTGCCCTCGGGCGCCCCGTAGGCGATGTTCTCCGCGATCGTGCCGCCGAAGAGCCAGGTGTCCTGCAGGACCATGCCGATGTGGGAGCGCAGCTCCTCGCGCGACATGGCGGCGATGTCGATCCCGTCGAGGGTGATGCGGCCGCCGCCCACCTCGTAGAACCGCATCAGCAGGTTGACCAGCGTGGTCTTGCCGGCGCCGGTCGGGCCGACGATGGCGACGGTCTGGCCCGGCCGGACGGTCAGCGACAGCCCGTCGATGAGCGGCTTGTCGGCCTCGTAGCGGAAGGAGACCTCCTCGAAGGCCACCTCGCCGCGCACGCGGCCCGGCTTGGGCGCGTCCGCCGCGTCCGCGGACTGCTCCTCGGCGTCGAGCAGCTCGAAGACCCGCTCGGCGGAGGCGACGCCGGACTGCACGAGGCTGGCCATGGAGGCCACCTGGGTGAGCGGCTGGCTGAACTGGCGCGAGTACTGCACGAACGCCTGCACGTCACCGATGGACAGCGCGCCGGAGGCGACCCGCAGCCCGCCGACGACGGCGACCAGCACGTAGTTCAGGTTGCCGATGAACATCATCGCGGGCTGGATGACGCCCGAGATGAACTGGGCCCTGAAGCCGGCCTGGAAGAGGTCCTCGTTCTCCTTGCGGAAGATCTCCGCGGACTCCTTCTCGCGGCCGAAGACCTTGACCAGCGCGTGCCCGGTGTATATCTCCTCGATGTGGGCGTTGAGCTTGCCGGTGGTCTTCCACTGGGCGACGAATTGCGGCTGCGCCCGCTTGCCGATCTTCGTGGCGACGACCACGGACACCGGGACGGTGACCAGGGCCACCAGGGCGAGCAGCCAGGAGATCCAGAACATCACGGCCAGCACGCCGGCGATCGTCAGCAGCGAGGTGACGATCTGGCTCATGGTCTGCTGGAGGGTCTGCGCGATGTTGTCGATGTCGTTGGTGGCGCGGGAGAGCACCTCGCCGCGCGCCTGCCGGTCGAAGTAGCTCAGCGGCAGCCGGCCGAGCTTCTCCTCGACCTGCCGGCGCAGCCGGAAGACGGCGCGCTGGACGACGGTGGTGGCTATCCGCGCCTGGACGAGGCCGAACAGGGACGCGCCGACGTAGATCAGCAGGACCCAGCCCAGCACCTCGCCCACGGCGTCGAAGTCGATGCCCTGGCCGGGCGTGAAGTCGACCGAGCCCAGCAGGTCGGCGACGGTGCCGTCGCCCTGCTTGCGCATCTGCTCGACGGCCTGGGCCTTGCTGATGCCATCGGGGAACTTGTTCCCGATGACGCCCGCGAAGATCAGGTCGGTGGCCCGGCCGAGGATCTTCGGGCCGAGGACGGACAGCGCGACGCTCGCCACGCACAGGACGAGGGCGACGGTGATCAGGGCCCGCTCGGGCCTGAGGGTGCCCAGCAGCCTCTTGCTCGACCCTGCGAAGTCCATGGACCGCTCGGTGGGCTGGCCGCCCATGAAGCGGGCGATGCCGGTGGCGGGGGCGGGTCCGCGGCGGGCGGGGGCGGCCGGTCCCCCGGCGCCCTTTCCCTCCGCGGCCCCGGCGCCCTTGCCCGCCGCGGCCCCTGCGCTCTTGCCTTCTGCGTTCTTGCCTTCCGCGGCCTTGTCCCCGCCCGGGGAAGCCGGTTTCTCCGGGGTCGTCACGCCGCCTCCTCCTCGGTGAGCTGGGAGAGCACGATCTCCCGGTAGGTCTCGTTGCCGGCCATCAGCTCGGTGTGGGTGCCGGTGCCGACGACGCGGCCCTCGTCCAGGACGACGATGCGGTCGGCGTCGCGGATCGTGGACACGCGCTGGGCGACGATGACGACGGTCGCGTCCCCGGTCTCGCGGGCCAGCGCGGCCCGCAGCCGGGCGTCGGTGGCGTAGTCGAGAGCCGAGAAGGAGTCGTCGAAGAGATAGATGTCCGGCTTGCGGACCAGGGCGCGGGCGATGGCGAGGCGCTGGCGCTGCCCGCCGGAGACGTTCGTGCCGCCCTGGGCGATCGGCGCCTCCAGGCCGCCCTCCATGCTCGCGACGAAGTCGCGGGCCTGCGCCGTCTCCAGCGCCTCCCACAGCTCCTCGTCACTCGCCTCGGGGCGCCCGTAGCGCAGGTTGGAGGCCACGGTGCCGGTGAAGAGGTACGGCTTCTGCGGCACGAGGCCGATGGCCTCGGAGGAGCGGACGGGGTCGAGCTCGCGGACGTCGACGCCGCCCACCCGCACCGTGCCGGCGGTCGCGTCGAACAGCCGCGGGATCAGGCCGAGCAGCGTGGACTTCCCGCTGCCCGTCGAGCCGATGACGGCCGTGATCTCGCCGGGCCGGGCGGCGAGCGAGACGTCCCGCAGGACGGGCTCCTCCGCGCCGGGGTAGCGGAACTCCACGCCGTCGAGCTCCAGGTGGCCGCCGCCGCTGCGCAGCTCGGTGACCGGGCTCGCCGGGGGCACCACGCTGGAGTCGGTGGCCAGCACCTCCTGGACGCGCTCGGCGCAGACCTCCGCGCGCGGCACCATCATGAACATGAAGGTGGCCATCATGACGGCCATCAGGATCTGCATGAGATAGCTGAGGAACGCCGTCAGCGCGCCGATCTCCATCTCGCCGCTCTCGATGCGGTGGCCGCCGAACCACAGGACGGCGATGGAGGAGAGGTTCACGACCAGCATCACGGACGGGAACATCAGCGACATCAGCCGGCCGGCCTTGAGGGAGACGTCCATCAGCGCGGCGTTCGCGCCGTCGAAACGTTCCCGCTCGTGCTTGTCCCGCACGAAGGCCCGGATGACGCGGATGCCGGTGATCTGCTCGCGCAGGACCCGGTTGACGGTGTCGATCTTGTCCTGCACCCCGCGGAAAATCGGTCGCATCCGCCAGATGATCAGCGAGACGATCACGCCGAGGACGGGGACGATCACGAGCAGCAGGGCGGACAGCGGCACGTCCTGTTCGAGTGCCATCAGGATGCCGCCCACGCACATGATGGGCGCGGAGACCATCAGCGTGAACGCCATCAGGACCAGCAGCTGGATCTGCTGGACGTCGTTGGTGGTACGGGTGATCAGGGAGGGCGCACCGAAGTGCCCCATCTCGCGCGCGGAGAAGGACTGCACGCGGTCGAAGACGGCCGCGCGCAGGTCGCGCCCGACCGCCATGGCGGTACGGGCCCCGTAGTAGACCGCGCCGATCGCGCAGACGATCTGGACGAGGGTGACCGCGAGCATCCCGCCGCCGAGGGCGAGGATGTAGCCGGTGTCGCCCTTGACGACACCGTTGTCGACGATGTCGGCGTTGAGCGAGGGTAGGTAGAGCGTGGCAAGCGTCTGGACGAGCTGCAGGAGCACGATCAGCGCGATCGAGGAGGAGTAGGGCTTCAGATACGCCCGTGATAGTCGGACCAGCACACTGGGCAGGGTAAGCGAGCGCCTCGCCGTGCGGCCTCCGTATTTACGGCGGCGGGCGGCCCCTCGCCCCGCACCCGTCATCATGGGAGGCGGCAGAAGAAGGAAAGGGGTCGCCGTGGCGACGACAGAACCGGCACACCCGGTGAAACCGGCCCTGCCGGCGCAGCCGGGACCGGTGGGCACCATGCGGTACTGGGCCGCGGCGAAGGCCGCCACCGGTACGGCCGAGGAGCCGTACGCGGCGCGGACGCTCGCGGAGGCGCTGGATGCGGCCCGCCGGCGGCACGCGGGATCCCCCGAGTTCGCCCGGGTGCTGGTGCGCTGTTCGTTCCTGGTGGACGGCGCCCCGGTCGGCACCCGCGACCACGCATCGGTCCAACTGGCCGAGGGCGGCACCGTCGAGGTGCTCCCGCCCTTCGCAGGAGGGTGACCCCGGCAGCATGAGCAATCAGCCGCACCATACGTACGATCCGCAGGACCCGTACGACCCGCACGACCCGTACGACGCCCGCACCCGGCGCTATGACGCACAGTCCTACGACCAGGGCGGGGCCTACGGCTCGTACGACCAGCAGCACGCACAGCAGCAGGCGCAGCAGCAGGCACGGCACCAGCAGGGGCAGGGGGCGTACGGCGAGACGTACGACTCCTACGACCCGTACGCCCAGCAGGTACAGCAGCCGCAGCACCCGCAGCACCCGCAGCACCCGCATCAGCAGCAGCATCAGCAGCAACCGCAGCAGTACCAGTGGCCGACCAACGGCGGCCAGGGCTACTCCGCGCAGCAGGAGGAGCCGGTCACGCAGACCTGGCAGACGCCGACGTGGGACACGGGCACGTGGCAGCAGCCGGTGCCGCCCGCCGAGGACCACGCCTACGACGCGTCGTGGCCCGGCGGCCCGCTCCCCCAGCAGCCCGCCGAGCCGTACGCCGCCGGCCGTCACGCGCTTCCCGAGGAGCGCCCCGCGGGCGTCGTCTCCGGCCCGGCCTCCGGGGCCGTGCCCGTTCCGCACGAGCCGGGCCGGGTGCCGGAGCCGGTGCGCGAGCCCGTGCCGGGCGAGGCAGCCGACCGTCCGATGACGGCCGCGGAGAAGGCGAAGGCCGAGGGCCGCGCGCAGATCCTCTCGCCGGGCCTCAAGCCCGCCCTGATCACGACGGCGCTCGCCGCGCTGCTGGCGCTCACCGCGCCGCTCGGCCAGTTCGCGCTGGCGGTGCCGCTGGTGCTGCTGCAGGCCGTGACGGCGGCGGGCTGGTTCCGGCTGAACGGCATGTGGCCCGCCCGGCAGGGCATCGCGCTGGCGTTCCTGGGCGGCGTGGCCGCCGACATCGGGATGCTGGCCACGGACTCGCTGCAGGCGCCGACCGTCGTCATCGGCACGCTCGGCGTGTGGATCCTGCTGGTCATCGTCCTGCAGCTGCGCAGCCACGCCTCGCCGGACGAGCGGCTGTACGGGCTGACGGCGGCCGCCGCCTCGTCGGCCGTCACGGTCCTCGCGGCCGGGCACCTGGCGGCCTCCTCGGACGCCGTCGTGGTCGGTGCGGCGGCCGTGGCCGCGGCCGTCCTGGCCCGGGCGCTGCCGCTGCCGTCGCTCGCCGCGCCCGTCGTGGCGCTGCTCGCGGCCGCGGGCGCAGGTCTCGCCACGGGCGGCCTGACGGACCTGGGCACCTCCGCCGCCCTGCTGGGCCTCGCCGCGGGCGCCTGCGCCCTGATCGGCCTGCGCGTGGCGAGCTACGACTACCCGTCGCGGTTCGTCCACATGACGGCGGGCGTCGCCCTGCCGCTGGCCGTCGCGGCTCCGGCGGTCTACGTACTCGGACGCGTCCTGGGCTGATCCGGCACCTGCACAGGGAAGGCGGTCTGTTCATCGAACAGGCCGCCTTCGTGCTTTCTGCAAGCAGGAAACAGGACGCACGAAGCAGGTGGCCGGAACTCCCGCCCGTGGTGGGCGTGTGGTTCATGAGGGGCTCTTGACGCGAACCGTCAAAAGGTGAACGGATCGTTCCTGCGGTTGTTCGTACCCGATCGATTCGTACCTGATCGCTCCGTAAGGAGACACGATGCGTTTACCGTTACCACCGCCGCACGCCAAGACCCGCCCCGGACCCCGCGGATCGCGCGGCCCTCGCGGATCGCGGCTGACGGCGGCCCTCACCTCCGCCCTGCTGGCGGCCGGGCTGCTGGTCGGCGCCGCCCCCGGACCGGGCGGCTCCACTGCGCAGGCGGCCGACCGGTCGGCGCGTTCGGCGCCCGGCGGCAACCGCCCGTTCGCCACCTACAACATGCAGGGCTCCGACCACGGGCTGCGCTGGGGCGGCGAGGTCGGCCCGCTGACGATGCATCACGAGGTCGTCGCACTCCAGGAGGTCGGCAGCGGACCCCCCGCCGAACCGCACCAGTCCCGCGGCACCGGTGAGTCGATCCCCATCCCCGGCCCGTTCCCGGCGGGCCTGCCGGGCTCCGTGAACCACACCCAGTGGGAGTACCGCCACCACCGCCGCCACGTGTACTTCCTCCAGACCGATCCGCGGCGCGACAGCACCACGGGGCGGGACCGCTGGGTAGGCGGCCGGGTCAACCTGGCAGTGGTCACCCACGCCCGCGCGGACGAGGTCCGCGTCATCGAGAACCCGCTGTACAACCGGGACGAGCCCCGCAGCGAATACCGCTACCGCCGCGCCCTCGGCGTACGGTTCGGCAACACCGTCTACTACAACGTCCACGCGCGCGGCAGCGACGTCGCCCCCCTGCTCAGGCGGATCCGCGCCGCCACCCGGGCCGGCGAGAACTGGGTCATGGTCGGCGACTTCAACCTCGACATCCGCAACCGCACCGACCGTCAGGCCCGGGAGCAGACCCTCCACCTGCGGCCCGACGAGCAACTGGCCCGGACCGGCCGCTCCACCCACCAGCGGGGCGGCGAACTCGACTACGCCATCACGCACGGCACGCCCCGCTTCAACGCGGGCATCCCCGCGGGACGCGGCTCGGACCACTACCCCGTCCAGTTCGAACCGGCTCCCACCCCCGTACCGGCCGCACCCGACGGGCAGGTGCACAACTTCTCCACCGCCCTGGAGAACGCCGCGACCGGGCAGGTCCTGGAGGCTCCGGACACCGCCGGGAACCGGGTGACCACCGGCCGGCAGCGGTACAACCTCCGTCAGCGGTTCCGTATGAACACCGTGCAGGGACACTGGTACAGCTTCGCCCGCGGCAACAGCCCCACAGGCGCGTCCGGCGCCCGCGCCGCACTCGCCGCCGGCGGACTGTGCCCCGGCATCAACCCGTTCCTCCCGCTGTCCGTCGTCATGCTGCCGTGCGAGGCGCCCGGGGCCCAGTGGCGCCCCGAGGAGACGGGCACGCCCGGCGGCCCGCTGCGCTGGCGCAACTCCCGTCACCCGGAGCTGTGCCTGACCGGCGGGAAGAACGGGGAGGTCTCGGCCCTCGCGTGCGGTGACAGCGCCACCCAGCAGTGGTGGGACAACTCCCGCGCAGTGGACGAGCGCGCGTGGGAGGACGAGGAAAAGCGGGTCCAGCTGCGCGCGTACAACGGCCTCTTCCTGGACAACTTCAGCGGGCCCGGCCGCGACGGCACGCCGCTGACCACCCGTCGGCGCAACATCGGGGTCATCAGCCAGCGATGGGACGTCCGCTACGCCGGCAGCGGCGACAACCTCGTCCGGCTCAAGGGAAGCGGCAGCGGAAGGTGCATCGACCTCCTGAACGAGGAGCGGCCCCGTCCCGGCGACCGTTCCGTGCTGCACGGCTGCACCGACCGCGGCAGCAAGATCGACGGCACGGGCCACCGCTGGCAGGTGGAGACCTACGCCGACGGCAGCCTCCGCTTCCGCAACGAGGCCGCGCACACGTGCCTGGTGGCACCGGCGCGGGAGACGGGCTACGTGACGATCGAGACGTGCAGCGAGGACGCCCGTCAGCGCTGGACGACCGTGCCGTGAGTCCGTAACCGTGACTCCGTGGCCGCGAGGCGAAGGGGGCCCGGGCCGGCGCACGGCGTCCGGCTCGGGCCCCCGGGGGCCTGAGGGGCCTGAGGGGCCTGAGGAACCCGGGGCACGTGCGCCTCACGGGGATCGCTCGGAAGGAATTAGGCTCCATGGCATTGCAGGGCAGTGCAGAGGCCTGACCGAGACCCGGGGGAGCTGGAGAGACCGAATGCGCGCGATACGCATAACCCTGATCATCGCGGTGATATTGGGGGCCCTCTTCGTGGGCGCCGACCGCCTCGCGGTGTACTTCGCCGAGGAGCAGGCGGCGGAGAAGATCCGCAGCAGTCAGGGGCTGACCGGCACGCCCGAGGTCTCCATCAAGGGCTTCCCGTTCCTCACACAGATCGCCGACTCCACCCTGGAGGAGGTCGAGGTCAAGCTCGACGGCGCGACCGCGAGCTCGGGCGGGCAGTCGATCCGGGTGTCGGGCTTCGACGCCAAGCTGCAGGACGTCAAGATCGACAGCAGCTTCACCTCCGCCGTCGCGAGCCGGGCGACGGGCACGGCGCACCTGTCGTACGAGGACCTCAGCAAGGCCACCAACGACCCCACGGTGAAGGTCGGCTTCGGCGGCCAGGGCACCGCCGGCAAGAGCCAGGTCAAGGTCACCGGCAAGGTGCAGCTCGCGGGGCTGCCCATCGAGCGCAGCGTCATCTCCACGGTCACGGTCGTGAACGGCGACACCGTCCGGGTGCATGCGGACCAGATGCCCGAGGAGGCCAAGGCCTTCCCCGGCCTGGAGCGCGCGATCCGGCAGAAGACGGACTTCGACCGGCGCATCAGCGGCCTGCCGAAGGGCATCAAGCTGGACAAGGTCGTGGCGACGCAGGACGGTGTGGACATCACGCTGACCGGCTCGGACGTCAACCTGGCCGGCTGACCGGCCCGCTGCCCGGTCTCCCTCGGCCCGGATCCGTCCGACTCCGTCCACGCTGCGAGACGCACTCGTCCGGAGGGCAGACTTCCTGCGGCGCGGACGCCCAGAGGCGGTGCACGACCGCCCCTCCAGGGCCTTCTCATCCCAATATCCGGAAGATCCCGTCTCACTATCCAACACACCGGTGACACGCCAACTCCCCGTCCCTACGATCGGGGGCATGAAGCGACAGGCGGATCTCACGAAGCGGCGGGCAGTCGACCTGTGCCGCGTCGCCGCCATGCTCTGTCGTCATGTCTGACGGGAACCCTCCTTGTCATCCGGGAAGCTTTCCCCGTCTCGTCTCCCATCCCACCCGCTGCGCAGCGCCGCGCGCTCCCCATCGCCGCGCGCCAGCAAGCGCTTGCGCAATCCGCAACTGCCCCGGAGGAGAACAGCATGAGCCGCAGTGACGTCCTGGTGGACGCCGACTGGGTACAGGCCCGCATCGACGCAGGCGACCCGAAGACCGTCATCGTGGAGGTCGACGAGGACACGTCCGCGTACGACAAGAACCACATCAAGACCGCCGTCCGGATCGACTGGAAGAGCGACCTGCAGGACCCCGTCCGCCGCGACTTCGTGGACCAGGCCGGCTTCGAGGAGCTGCTCTCCTCGAAGGGCATCGCGAACGACGACACCGTCGTCCTCTACGGCGGCAACAACAACTGGTTCGCCGCGTACGCCTACTGGTACTTCAAGCTCTACGGCCACCAGGACGTGAAGCTCCTCGACGGCGGCCGCAAGAAGTGGGAGCTGGACTCCCGCGACCTGGTCGCCGAGGTCCCGCAGCGCCCCCGTACCGCGTACGAGGCGAAGCCCCAGGACGCCTCCATCCGCGCCTTCCGCGACGACGTCGTGGCGGCCATCGGCTCGCTCAACCTGGTCGACGTCCGCTCCCCCGACGAGTTCAGCGGCAAGCTGCTCGCCCCGGCGCACCTCCCGCAGGAGCAGTCGCAGCGCCCCGGCCACGTGCCGACCGCGCGCAACATCCCGTGGTCGAAGTCGGCCAACGACGACGGCACCTTCAAGTCCGACGAGGAGCTGACGGCGCTCTACGAGGGCGAGGGCGTGGACCTGTCGAAGGACACCATCGCCTACTGCCGGATCGGTGAGCGCTCCGCGCACACCTGGTTCGTGCTGCACGAGCTGCTCGGCCAGCAGAACGTCAGGAACTACGACGGCTCCTGGACCGAGTACGGCTCCCTCGTCGGCGTGCCGATCGAGCTCGGCGCCAACTGACCACTGCCCCGTCTCCCCCTGCAACAGGCAAGAGAAGGAAACGCTTATGTGTGGAGCAAAGGCCGGCGGCCCCGACGCCGGGACCGCCAAGCCCGGTGAGACCACGATCCAGGGCTCGGTGACCCGCGACGGCGAGCCCGTCACCGGCTACGTGCGCCTGCTGGACGCGACCGGCGAGTTCACCGCCGAGGTGCCCACGTCCGCGACCGGGCAGTTCCGCTTCTATGCGGCGGAGGGCACGTGGACGCTGCGCGCGCTGGTGCCCGGTGCGACGGCCGACCGCAAGGTCGTGGCGCAGCAGGGCGGTCTGACCGAGGTCGCCATCGCCGTCTGAGAACGGTTCCCGACGGCCGGAGGGCCGCATCCCGGGGTTGGACGCCTTGGGGGGTGCGGCCCTTCGCGCCGTCGCCGTACGGTGGAGTCGTGTACGCACGGCGGCGTCATCTGTACTTCGCCATGATGGGCGTCTGCATCGGGATGTTCGTCCTGGCGTGGGCCGTGGTGCGCCTGTGGTCCGTGCCCGCCGCGGTGGGCATGTGCCTCTTCGCCATGGTCATCCCGCCCGTCGCCGCCATCGTCGCCAACCGCCGCGGGCCCGACGACCGCTGGTGGGACGATCCCTCCGGCGACCCGAAGTCGGACGAGTGGTGGGACGAGCTCGACGGCAAGAAGAAGTACTAGCCCGCCCCGTAGCGGAAGGCCTCAGTACACGAGCGCCTGCACGCCGTCCGCCATCGCCTCCTGGACGAACACCTGCGCACCGGCGATGCGCGCGCCCTCGATCAGGTCCTTCTCCTCGATGTCGCGGCGCGCGGCGCACTGCGTGCACACCGTGATCATGCCGCCGCCGACCCGGATGCCCTCGATGAGGTCCGGCAGCGGCGCCGCGTGCGGCAGCTCGAACTCCGCCGCGCGCCCCGGCAGGGCGAACCACGACGACTCGCCGGTCAGCCACAGCGAGACCTCGACGCCGCTCGCGACGGCGACGGCCGCCACCGTGAACGCCTGCGAGCACCGCTCGGGCGCGTCCGCGCCCGCCGTCACCTTGATCACCAGCTTTTTGGCCATGCCAGGCACTCTAGCCCTGCGGCCGCAGGGCCGGGCGCGGGCACGATCCACCTCACAGCGCCGCGGGAACCGGGGCCGACTAGACTCGTGACCGGTCCATCCACCCTCACTCCCGACGAGGAGCGCGCTCGTGCTTGAGGCAGTCTTCACCACCCTGCTCGTCCTGGTCGCCGTCGGCGTTCTCGCGTTCGCCGGTCTGACCTGGAAGAAGCTGTACCAGGGCCAGCGCTGACCCGCCCAGTTTGTCCGTCCTCGCACAGATCGTCTGAGCCCATGATCGAGATTCCGTCCGACCTCCACCCGGACCTCGTCCCCCTCGCCTTCCTCCTCGGTAAGTGGGAGGGTGCGGGCGTCGCCGACTTCCCGGGTGCCGAGAAGTGCAACTTCGGGCAGGAGGTCGTCTTCAGCCACGACGGCCGTGACTTCCTGGAGTACTCCTCGCACAGCTGGGTGCTCGACGCCGAGGGCAAGATGGTGCGCCCGCTGGAGTCCGAGACGGGCTTCTGGCGGATCGACAAGGACCGCAAGGTCGAGATCGTCATGGTCCGCGACCAGGGCGTCGCCGAGGTCTGGTACGGCGAGCTGGCCGACCAGAAGCCGCAGATCGACCTGGCGACGGACGCCGTCGCCCGGACCGAGGCGTCCGGCCCGTACAGCGGCGGCAAGCGCCTGTACGGCTACGTCAAGGGCGACCTGATGTGGGTCGGCGAGAAGGCCACCCCCGAGGTGCCCCTGCGTCCCTACATGTCGGCGCACCTGAAGAAGATCGCCGACCAGAAGAGCCTCCAGGAGTGGGCCGCGAGCCTGCCCGAGGACGCTCCCGACGGCGTCGCCTTCTACAACCCGGACGGCACGCCCTACACCGGCTGAGCCGCCTCAGGGCCCGGACGGATCCACAACTTCACAGCGCCCCGTGGGGGAAGTCCGGTCGAATTCCGGCGCTGACCCGCAACGGTAGGCGGAAGGCCCTCAGGGGCCTTTTCCGTAAGCCCGATCACCCACGGCGTGCATGACCCCGCACAACTCGCCGTGGACTGCGAGGGGACCACCCGGGCGCACACACGACCGCCTTCGCCTCGGGCCGCTCCTCCGTACGTACGGACGCGGCCCGAGGCGAAGGCGTACGTACTCCGTGTCGACAGATCTCCCGGCCGCCTGCCCGAAGGGCTCGCAAGAGCCCGGCCCCGCGCCCGGCCCCGCACCCGGCGCACCGCCAGGGCCCGCGGCTCCGCCCCGGCGGCTGCCGCTGCCGCCCCTGCTGGCCGGTCTGACGGCCGCGCTCCTCGTCTCCGTCCTCTGCGGCACCGGCCTCGGCGCCGCGGGCGTCACCTGGGGCGAGACGCTGCGCTTCCTGCGGGCGGGGCTCACCGGCGGGAGCATCGCCCCCGGCGAGGTCTCCGCGTACACCATCGTCTGGGAGCTGCGCTTCCCGCGCGCCCTGCTGGCCGCGGTCGTCGGCGCGGGCCTGTCCGCCGTCGGCGTGGCCGTGCAGGCCATGGTCCGCAACGCCCTCGCCGACCCCTTCGTGCTGGGCATCTCCTCGGGCGCCGCGATCGGCGCCAACGCCGTGCTGCTCTTCGGCGCGCTGGGCGCGCTGGGCGTCTGGGCGCTGTCCGGGGCGGCGTTCGTCTCGGCGCTCGCCGCGATGGTGCTGGTCTACCTGGCGGCCCGCACCCCGCAGGGCCTCACGCCGCTGCGGCTGGTCCTGACCGGCTCGGCGATGTACTACGGGTTCTCCGCCGTCACCACCCTGATGATCTTCAGCGTGGACCGCGGCGAGGCCGCCCGCTCGGCCATGATGTGGATCCTCGGCAGCCTGGGCGGCGCCACCTGGTCGTCCCTGCCGATCGCCGCGGCCGTCGTGCTGGCCGGGATCGGCTGCCTGCTGTGGACCGCGCGCAGCCTCAACGCCCTGGCCATGGGCGACGAGACGGCGGCCGCCCTGGGCGTGGACCCCGAGCGGCTGCGCCGCGGGCTGTTCGTCCTGGCGGCGGCCGTCACCGGCGCCGTGGTGGCCGTCAGCGGCGCGATCGGCTTCGTCGGCCTGATGGTCCCGCACGTCACCCGCATGCTCGTCGGCGCCGACCACCGCCGCGTCCTCGCCGTCGCCCCGCTGCTGGGCGCCGTACTGCTGGTGTGGGTCGACATCGCCTCCCGCCTGCTGCTGGCGCCCGTGGAGCTGCCCGTCGGCGTCCTCACGGCCCTCATCGGCGTGCCCTGCTTCGTCCTGCTGATGCGGCGCCGCCGCTACACCTTCGGAGGCGCCTGATGCAGGTCGACATCGAGGACCTGTCGGTCGAGGTCGCGGGCGCCCGGCTGGTGTCGGACGTCGCGCTGCGCGCCGGGAGCGGGCAGTTCGTGGGGCTCGTGGGCCCCAACGGCAGCGGCAAGTCGACCCTGCTGCGCTGCGCCTACCGGGCGCTGCGGCCCGCCACGGGCACCGTCCGCCTCGACGGCGACGACTTCCACGCCCTCGGCGCCCGCGAAGGGGCGCGCAGGCTGGCGGCGCTGCCGCAGGAGTCGGCGAGCGAGTTCGACTTCACCGCGGGCGAGGTCGTCGCGATGGGCCGCCTGCCGCACCAGAGCTCCGCCGGGCGGGTCACCGCCCGCGACACCGAGGTCTGCGCGGCGGCGCTGGAGCGCGTGGGCGCGGGCCATCTGGCCGGCCGGAGCTTCCCGACGCTGTCCGGCGGCGAGAAGCAGCGCGTGCTGATCGCCCGCGCGCTGGCCCAGGAGCCGAAGGTGCTGGTCCTGGACGAGCCCACCAACCACCTGGACATCGCCCAGCAGCTGGAGGTGCTGGCGCTCGTGCGCGACGCGGGCCCGACCGTCCTGGCCGCCCTGCACGACCTCGACCTCGCCGCCGCGCACTGCGACGTCCTCTACGTCATCCGGGGCGGCCGCATCGTCGCCTCCGGGCCGCCGGACGAGGTGCTGACCGCCGACCTGCTCGCCGACGTCTTCGGCGTCCGGGCGCACCGCGTGGCGCACCCCGAGACCGGCGCGACGCGCCTGCTCTTCGACCGCCTGCCGACCTCGTAAGGACCCCCCGCATGGCCATGCGCACCGCCCGTACCGCCCTCGCCCTCCTCACCACCCTCGCCCTGGCCACCGGCTGCGGCGCGAAGGTCACCGAGGGCGGCGACACGGGCGACTCGAACGACTCGGGGAAGAAGGCCTCCGGCCGCTACCCCGTGACCATCGAGAACTGCGGCGTGAAGACGACGTACGACAAGGCGCCGCAGCGCGTGGTCACCAACGACGTCAACATCGCCGAGATCATGTTCGCGCTCGGCCTGGAGGACCACATGGCCGGGTACGTGGCCCCCGACTACCGCGCCGACCGCGAGTCGGTGCCGTGGAAGGACGGCTACGAGAAGGTGAAGTGGCTGTCCAAGAAGGAGATCACCAAGGAGCTCGTGCTGGACGCGAAAGCCGACCTGGTCTTCGCCGGCTGGAACTACGGCTTCGGCGAGGGCAACGGCTTCACTCCCGACGCCCTGAAGAAGCTCGGCGTCGGCTCGTACGTCCTCACCGAGTCCTGCCGCAACGGCGGCGCGGGCAAGGCGCGCGGCGTGATGCCGCCCCTGGAGGCCCTCTACACGGACCTCACCACGCTCGGGAAGATCTTCGGGGTGGAGGACCGGGCGGCGAAGCTCGTCGCGGACTTCAAGAAGAAGGTCGCCGACGCGCAGGCGGGTGTGCCGCAGGACGGCAAGCGGCCCACGGTCTTCCTCTACGACGACGGCCGCGACAAGGCCACCACCTCCGGTTCCTTCGCCGGCCCGCACGACATCATCACCAAGGCGGGCGGCGACCATGTGATGAAGGACCTCAAGGACACCTGGCCGACGGTCGGCTGGGAGACCGTCGTCGAGCGGAATCCCGACGTCATCGTCATCAACAACTACGGCGACGTGACGGCCGGGCAGAAGAAGGAGTTCCTGAAGTCCTACCCGCCGCTCGCGAACGTCTCCGCCGTCAAGAACGACCGCATTTTCGTCCTCGACTACGTCGACCTCGTCGAGAGCCCCCGCAACCCGGCGGCGATCGCGGCACTCGCCCGCTATCTCAAGGGGGTCATTACCTGATGGCCATCGAAGTCGGATAAGTGAGCGTAACCGCGGGCGGCAAGGTCGTCCGGGTCGAGTCCGAGATCGCGTCCGGCATGAACGGGGCGCGCTCGAAGGCCCGTCGACTGCTGGCCGACCCGGCTGTGACGGCCGTGGTGGTCGAGCGCAAGGACAGGCTTGGGCGGATGAACGTCGAACTCGTCGAAGCCGCGTTGTCCGCCTCCGGCCGTCGCCTCGTCGTGCTCGACGACGGTGAAGCCGAGGACGACTTGGTGCGGGATATGGCAGAGGTGCCGGCGTCGTTCTGCGCCCGCCTGTACGGTCGCCGGTCGGCGAAGAACCGGGCCCGCAAGGCGCTGGAAGCAGCCGGTCATGACTGACTGCGGACTGCGCCCCATCAAGGCGCCGTTCATCGCGCTCGGGCCGTCCGGTGTGGCGGTACGGGACCGTCTCAAGGGTCTCACGTCCGAGGATGAGAAAGTCCTCACGCGGGTGGGAGCGCACCTCGGTTCGCTGGCGTCGAAGGATCTCAAGGCGCGCTGCCGTGATGGGCTGGAACACGACAGTGATGCGTGGGCGGTGCGGAAGCGGGCGCTTACGCCGCAGTCGTCGGCCAGGTGGGCGGGGACAATCACCAAGGCGTCGCATGATCAGTGGGCGTTGGCCCGAAGGTGTCAGCTTGCGCACATCCGATCTCTCGAAACCGACGTCGGTATGGTCCGGCACCGGCTGTCGCTGCCGGTCGGGGACAAGGGATCCAAGCGGGCGCCGGGCGGATACCGCAGCAGGCAGGAGTGGCATGCGAAGAGGCGCCGTCTGAGCATCCTTGAGGATCGTCTGGAGCAGGCACGGGCCGATCACCAGGCCGGTGTCGTACACGTGGTCCGCGGCGGAAAGCAACTGGCCCGCAACCGGCACAACCTCTCCGACGCAGGACTGACCGGGACCGAGTGGCGTGAGCGCTGGGAAGCCCAGCGCTGGTTCCTTCAGGCGGATGGCGAGTCGGGGAAGCGCTACGGCAACGAGACGATCCGCATCACACCCGAGGGCCAGGTCAGCATCAAGCTGCCCACCCCTCTCGCCGGGCCGGCGAACGCCAAGCACGGCCGGTACGTCCTTACCGCACGGGTGCAGTTCCCACACCGGTCAGGCGAGTGGACCGACCGCGTGGAAGCAGACCGGGCCGTCGCGTACCGCATCCAGTAACCCGGTCGGCGAGCCGAAGACGTTCGGCTACGACCTGTCCGGCACCGCACAGCACCGGGACGCACAACTACGGCACGCCCTGATCCGGCTGCTTCACTTCGCGGCCCGGCACAGCCTCGCGGTCGCAGTCGAAGATCTCAACTTCCAGGCCGCGAAGACCCGCGAGAAGCACGGTCGGCACAAGCGGTTCCGCAAGCTGATCTCCGGCATGCCGGTGGCCAGGCTGCGAGCCCGGCTGGTATCCATGGCCGCCGAACTCGGTGTGGCCGTGGTCGCCGTCGACCCCGCCTACACCTCCAAGTGGGGCGCCCAGCACTGGCAGCACCCCCTCACCAGCAAGAACAGGAAGACCACTCGCCACCATGCGGCAGCGGTGGCGATCGGCAGGCGCGCCCTGGGGCACTCGATCCGGCGACGGACGGCACCACCCCCGCACGACCGGAGCGATCGTGCGGGGCATCGGACCGTCCAGGCCTCACCGGTGGCTCCGGGGCGTGAGGGACCCCGCCCCCGTATTCCCGGACCACGGACACGATCCGTGCGCGCTGGAAACGGAGCGAAAACGGGTGACCAGTGCGCCCAGCACCGTTCGGGGCACACGGCTGAGCATGGGACCTGGCAACAGGACCCACCACCGCTCAGTCTCTAGGACGGTACGGGAGCGGTGACGCTGCCTAGACTGGTGGGGTGGTGGACACCGACTGGCAGAGCAACCTCCGTAGGCGCGGGTACCGGCTGACGCCGCAGCGCCAGCTCGTCCTGGAGGCGGTCGACCGGCTGGAGCACGCGACCCCGGACGACATCCTCACCGAGGTCCGGCGCACCGCGGGCGGCGTCAACATCTCCACCGTCTACCGGACGCTGGAGCTGCTGGAGGAGCTGGGCCTGGTCAGCCACGCCCACCTCGGGCACGGCGCCCCCACGTACCACCTCGCCGACCGGCACCACCACATACACCTCGTCTGCCGGGACTGCACGGAGGTCATCGAGGCCGACCTCGCGGTCGCCGGCGACTTCACGGCGAAGCTGCGCGAGGACTTCGGCTTCGAGACGGACATGAAGCACTTCGCGATCTTCGGCCGGTGCGCGGAGTGCTCCGCCGGGCGCGCCTCGAAGGAGCCGCCGGCCGCGCCGTAGGCTTGGCCGCATGCCGCGTGAATCGAAAGCCAGCCCGCTGCTGTCGCTGCCCGGTGCCGTCGCCGCCGAGGCCCCGGACGAGGGTGTCGCCGCGCACTACGGCGACCTCTTCCGCGAACAGCGCGCGCTCGCCGGAGGGTCCGGATTCGTCGACCTCTCGCACCGCGGGGTCATCACCGTCACCGGGCCCGACCGGCTGAGCTGGCTGCACCTCCTGCTCACCCAGCACGTCAGCGCGCTCCCGCCCGGCCAGGCCACCGAGGCGCTGGTGCTCTCCGCCCACGGGCACATCGAGCACGCCCTCTCCCTCGTGGACGACGGCGAGACCACCTGGGCCCACGTCGAGCCCGGCACCCAGGACGCGCTCATCGCGTACCTGGAGAGCATGAAGTTCTTCTACCGGGTCGAGGTCGCCGACCGTACGGACGACTACGCCGTGGTGTACCTGCCGGCGGGTTCGATCGCGGAAGCACCCGAGGGAGTGCAGGCGCGCGAGACGGCGCACGGCCGGGATCTCTTCCTGCCGCGCGCGACGCTGGAGACCTTCGCGGCCGCGCACGGGCCGGCCGCCGGCGTCCTCGCCTACGAGGCGCTCCGCGTGGAGGCGCACCGCCCGCGGCTCGGTCTGGAGACCGACCACCGCACCATCCCGCACGAGCTGGGCCTGATCGGCGTCGCCGTCCACCTGCAGAAGGGCTGCTACCGCGGCCAGGAGACGGTGGCGCGCGTCCACAACCTGGGGAAGCCGCCGCGGCGCCTGGTCTTCCTGCACCTCGACGGCAGCGAGGTGTCCCTGCCGCCGCACGGCGCCCCCGTCCGCCTGGCCTCGGACGGCCCGGAGGGCCGCCAGCTGGGCTTCGTGACGACGTCGGCCCGCCACCACGAGCTGGGCCCGATCGCCCTGGCCCTGGTCAAGCGGAACGTCGCGGTGGACGCGCCGCTGCTCGTGGGCGAGAAGACGGCGGCGTCACAGGAGGTCGTGGTCGAGCCGTAACGCCTCCGGCGGGGTTCGCCGGATGACGGCCTGAGCCCCGGACGGCCCCGGCTTGCGGCCTGAGCCCGGTCCGGCACCGCCGGGCTGCGCCGCGGTGGCTTGCCGCCGTTGCGGCGGGGATCCTTTCCCCTGACCCGCCCCTTCCCGTAACCGGGGCTCCGCCCCGGCCCCCAGGGGGGCTGGGGGTCTCCCCCAGTTTCGGGAAAGGGGCGGGACTGGGGCGAAAACCTCCGCCGCGGCGGCGATCACCCCTCACCGGGGAATCCGGCGGTGCCGAAGCGGCCGTCACACCTCCACGATGACCGTGAACGGGCCGTTGTTGGTCAGGGACACCTTCATGTCCGCGCCGAAGCGGCCCGTCTCCACCTGCGCCCCCAGCGCACGAAGGTGCGCGACGACCGCATCGACCAGCGGCTCCGCCACCGCGCCGGGGGCAGCCGCGTTCCACGTGGGGCGCCGCCCCTTCCGGGCGTCACCGTAGAGAGTGAACTGGGAGATCACGAGCAGCGGCGCCCCCACGTCCGAACACGACTTCTCGTCATCGAGAATCCGTACGGACCACAGCTTGCGGGCGAGCTGCTCCGCCTTCTGCGGGGTGTCGTCGTGCGTCACTCCGACAAGGACGCACAGCCCCTGTCCGATGATCTCCCCGACGGTCTCGCCGTCCACGACGACCCGCGCTCCGTCCACCCTCTGCACCACTGCACGCATACGGACCATGATGCCCTGCGTCCATCCAGGTCCGTTCGGGTGCGGAGACCCTGCGCCCGGACCTCACACAGTGGCACGATGCGTGCAGGCGGTGCCTTGTGCGGGCAAACGTGATGCGGTCGCACACCGCCCGAGGGGAACGGAAGACGCATGACCACACCCATTGAGGACGGCTCCATGCTCAAGGCAGCGGACAGCCTGCAGCCCAGGCCCCCGAGCCAGCGCTCCGGCCGGCAGGCGGACGTCCCCGGCCGCAGCCTCGGTGAGCTGAGCCTGGCGGAGCTGCGCGCCCTGCGCGGGAACGCCCGCCGGGACGAGGCGGACCTCAGCTACGTGCGGCGGCTGGTCCAGGGCCGCGTCGACATCCTCCGGGCCGAGCTGGCCCGCCGCTCCTCGCCGGGCTCCCCGGTCATGGCCCGCCTGGTCGTGGACCGGCTGTCGGAGATCCTCGCGGACGGCCCCTCGGACCACCGCTCGTCCGCCCGCCACGTGACGGTGGGCACGCCGCACAGCGAGGAGTACCGGCGGCTGGCCGAGGACATGCTGTCGGAGGTGGAGCTGTCGGACCTCACCGCCCGCACGGACGGCGAGCTGCACGAGGCCATGGGCCGCCTGGCGTCGTACGAGCGGCAGGTGTCGGTGCGGCGCCAGCGGCTGCAGCGGACGGCGGACGACTGCAGTGCCGAGATCGCCCGCAGGTACCGCGAGGGGGAAGCACAAGTGGACGACCTCCTCGCCTGACGCCCCCGCGCAGGGCCCGGAAAATCCACGTGCGGCCCTCGCAGGCAGGCCCCTAGCGTCGCGGCCATGAGCCTCGACATCCGTACGATCACCGACGCCGACCTCCCGAACTGGTCCCGGGCCCGCCGCACCGGCTACCTCCTCCCGCCCTCCGTCAGCAAGACCGAGCTCGCCTACCGCCGCGAGCTCATGGACCTCGAACGCGCCCAGGGCGCGTTCGACGGCGGCCGCTGCGTGGCCACCTACCGCAGCTTCACGCAGCGGCTCAGCGTCCCCGGCGGCGCATCGGTGACCGCGAACGCCGTCAGCAACGTGAGCGTCTCGGCCACGCACCGCCGCCGCGGCCTGCTCAGCCGCATGACGGAGCGCGACCTGCGGGAGGCCAGGGAGCGCGGCGACGCCGCCGCGACGCTGATCGCCGCCGAGTACCCGATCTACGGCCGCTTCGGCTTCGGCCCCGCCGCCTGGGTCACGGAGTGGGAGGTGGACGTGGCCCGCACGGGCCTGGACCCGCGCCACTCGGGCCCCGGGGACGGCGGGCGGGTCGACTACGTGGACGCCGCCGAGGTCCGGGAGCACGGGCCCGCGCTGTACGAGCGGGTACGGGCCGCCCGGCACGGACTCGTCGACCGTACGGACGTGTGGTGGCGGCGGAACACCGGCGCGCTCCCGGTGGACGACGGCCCGTGGACCGAGCCGTTCTTCCTGCTCCACCGGTCGGCGGAGGGCGTCGTCGACGGGCTCCTCGCCTTCGCGTCCGACGACCGGTGGGAGGCCAAGCTGCCGCAGCAGACGGCGACCGTCCTGGACCTCGTCGCGGCCACCCCCGCCGCCGAGCGCGCCCTGTGGCTGTTCCTGATGTCGGCGGACTGGATCACCCGCGTCCGCACCGGATACCGCGCGCCGGACGACATCCTGCCGCTGCTGCTGCCGGACCCGCGGGCCGCCCGCGTGGTCACGCACGCCGACTTCCTGTGGGTGCGGCCGCTGGACGTACCGGAGTTGCTGCGGGCGCGCACGTACCCCGTCGCCGGCTCACTCGTCCTCGACGTCACGGATCCGTCCGGACTCGCCGGCGGGCGCTTCCTGCTGGAGGCGGAACCCGGCGGCGCCTCCTGCGCGCCCACGACCCGGGCGGCCGATCTCACGCTGTCCGTCGCCGAGTTGGGGAGCCTCGCGCTCGGCGACGAGTCGGCCGTACGGCTCGCGGCGCTGGGCAGGGTGGACGAGGAGCGCCCCGGCGCCCTGGACCGCGCGGACGCGCTGCTGCGGACGGGGCGGCGGCCGTGGTGCGCCGACGTGTTCTGAGGGGTTCACCCCCGGGGAAAGGCCGGCCAGTCACCGGAAGACAGTCTTCCGCGAGCGGAAAAGTGACATTCAATACCGGCACTTTCCCCGGCAAACCACCCCAGTCCGTCAACTCCCCTTGACCTCAACCGAACTTGAGATTCCAGACTTCTGGTCAACGGCTCACGGGCCGCCACCCACCGCCCACGCCTCCCAGAAGGGCCCATCGTGTCCGAGAGCAGCTACCGACTCGCCGTCATCGTCGGATCCACCCGCGACGGGCGCTTCGGCCCCACCGTCGCCAAGTGGTTCACCGAGCAGGCCGCCCGGCACGGTGACATCGAGGTCGACGTCATCGACCTCGCCCTCCACCCCCTGCCGACGCGGCTCAGCAAGGAGCCCACCGCCGAGGAGGCCGCCGCGTTCGCCGAGGTGACGCCGCGTCTGGAGCAGGCCGACGCGTTCGTCGTCCTGACCCCCGAGTACAACCACAGCTACCCGGCGATCCTGAAGAACCTCATCGACTGCCACTACACCCAGTGGCAGGCCAAGCCCGTCGGCTTCGTCTCCTACGGCGGCCTCTCCGGCGGCCTGCGCGCGGTCGAGCACCTGCGCCCCGTCTTCACCGAGCTGCACGCCGTTCCCATCCGCGAGCAGATCAGCTTCCACAACCCCTGGGGGAAGTTCGACGAGGACGGCCGGCACCTGGACGCGGAGGCCGGCGAGCAGGCCTCCGGCGCGGCGAAGGTCATGCTCGACCAGCTGACCTGGTGGGCCCTGTCGCTGCGGGAAGCGCGCGCCGCCCGCCCGTACGGCGCCTGACCGGATCCCGGTCGCACGGCGCACACGAACTCCTGCCCCCGGCCCTACCCCCGTTGGGGCCGGTGGCAGGCACATCGTGCCGAGCGGGCAACGCCTCATCACCCTCCTCCGGTGGAGCACTCGTCAGATACCCCCGGACGGGGTTGATTTGACGATCGGATCCGTGGTCCCACCACTTAGGCTGGAATGGTGAAGCAACTTCCGTACCAATGCGGGATCGACGCCGCCATGGACGTCATCGACGGCAAGTGGAAGGTCCTGATCCTCTGGGCGCTGAACGAGGGCGCGCGCCGCTTCGGCGAGACGAAGCGGCTGCTGCCGGGCATCAGCGAAAAGGTGCTGGCGCAGCAGCTCCGCGAGCTGGAGGCCGACGGCATCGTCCACCGCGAGGTCTACGACCAGGTGCCGCCGAAGGTCGAGTACTCCCTCACGGAGCGGGGCCGGGCCCTGAACAACGCCCTGGCGCCCCTGGGCGCGTGGGGCAAGGAGCGCCTCGCCGGGCTCGCGGCGCAGGAGGCCCCGGCGGCGTGACCGCGGCCCCGGCGGCGTGACCGCGGCCCCGGCGGCGTGACCGCGGCCCCGGCGGCGTGACCGTGGCCCCGGCGGCGTGACCGCGAGGACGCCGGCGCAGCGGCCGTCGTCGCCCTAGGCCGCCCGCTGCGCGCCCACCTGCTCCGCCAGGAAGTCCTCCCAGGTCCGCTCGCCGACGGCGGCCCCTTCGAGCGTGAGGTTCTCCCCGGCCCGGTAGGCCCGGCCGACCTTTCCCGGCATCCGGACCGGCAGCTTCATCCGGCTCTTGCCCTGCGCCTTCAGGTACCCCTGGGCCAGCTCGGCCAGCCCGTACAGCTTCGGCCCGGTCAGGTCCGGCACCTGCCCGGCCGGCTCGCCGAGCGCCAGCTCCACGAGCCGGGCCGCGACCTCGCGCGCGTCGACGGGCTGCCACAGGAGCCCGCCCGGGGCCGGTACGACGGGCAGCTTCGCCATCGACCGGGCCACCTTCAGGGCCAGGTCGTGGAACTGGGCGGCGCGCAGCGTCGTCCACGGCAGGCCCGATTCGGCGACGGCCCGCTCCGCGTCCAGCTTGGCGCGGAAGTAGCCGAGCGGGATCCGGTCCGCACCGATGACCGAGATGTAGACCAGGTGCCGCACTCCGGCGCGCTGTGCGGCGCGCACCAGGTTCCGGGTGGCCTCGTCGTCGCCCTTGGGGCCGCCCGCGAGGTGCAGGACGGTCCCGACGCCGGCCACCGCGGCGTCGGTCCCCTCGTCCTTGAGCAGGTCGCCGGTCACGTACTCGACGCCGTCCCCGGCGGGGCGGGCGTTGCGGGTGAGCACGCGCACCGTGTGGCCGGCCTGCCGCAGGAGGGGGACGACGTGGCTCCCGAGGGTGCCCGTGCCGCCGGTGACCAGGATGGTGGGCGTCGCAGTCATGGCTTCTCCAAGTTCGTCCGGGCCGGGAGTTGATCTTCCGGTCGCATCGCTGTTTCGTGGCCTTCTGCTGCTATGACCCGCCGCGACGAAGGAATGTGACACGTGGACGACAGCGATCTGCTGACGGAACGTTTCGAAGAGCACCGGAGCCGTCTGCGGGCCGTGGCCTACCGGATGCTCGGCTCCGTGAGCGAGGCCGACGACGCCGTCCAGGAGGCCTGGCTGCGCTACAGCCGCACCGACACCTCCGGCGTCGAGAACCCCGGCGGCTGGCTGACCACGGTGGTGAGCCGCGTGTGCCTGAACATGCTGCGCTCGCGCGAGGCACGCCGTGAGGACCCGCTGGAGATCCACGTACCCGACCCCGTCATCAGCCACGAGTCCGGCACCGACCCCGAGCAGAAGGCGCTGCTGGCCGACTCGGTCGGGCTGGCGATGCTGGTCGTGCTCGCCTCCCTGGCGCCGGCCGAGCGCGTGGCGTTCGTGCTGCACGACATGTTCGCCGTGCCCTTCGACGAGATCGCCCCGCTGATCGAACGCACCACGGCCGCGACGCGGCAGCTCGCCAGCCGCGCCCGGCGCCGCGTGCAGAGCCAGACCACGCCTCCCGAGCCCGACCTCGCGCGCCAGCGCGAAGCCGTCGACGCCTTCTTCGCCGCCGCCCACGAAGGCGACTTCGAGGCGCTCGTCGCCGTGCTCGACCCCGATGTCGTCCTGCGCGCCGACGGCGGCGCCGCGCGCGCCCGCCAGACCGTGGCCCTCACCGGCGCCCGGGCCGTGGCCTCCCAGGCGGCGCGGTTCAGCGGCCTCTCCCCGTTCGCGCGGCCCGCCCTGATCAACGGAGCCGCCGGCGTCGTGGTCGTCGTGAACGGCAACCCGGTGTCCGTCATGGCCTTCACCGTCACGGACGGCAGGATCACCACCATCGAGGTCCTCTCCGACCCCGACCGCCTGCGCCGCCTCGACCTCACACCCCTGGACCGCTGACACCCCTGGACCGCTGACGGCCCGGACCTCCGACGGTCCGGACCGCTGCGGGCGGCCCGCAAGGGACCGCGCCACCGTGACGCTGCCCGCGCTCAAACTTTTGCAAGCACCTGCTTGCAAAAGTTAGCAGCGTGCGGCAGCCTGGGACGCATGGCATCACTCAACGTCGGCAATCTCGGCGAGTATCTGCGCGAGCAGCGGCGCAATGCGCAGCTCACCTTGCGGCAGCTCGCCGATGCCGCCGGAGTGTCCAACCCGTATCTCAGCCAGATCGAGCGCGGCCTGCGCAAGCCGAGCGCCGAGATCCTGCAGCAGCTCGCCAAGGCGCTGCGGATCTCCGCCGAGACCTTGTACGTACAGGCCGGGATCCTCGACGAGCGGGACCGGGACGAGGCGGAGGTCCGCAGTGTGATCCTCGCCGACCCCTCGATCAACGAGCAGCAGAAGCAGGTGCTGCTCCAGATCTACGAGTCCTTCCGCAAGGAGAACGGGCTCGCGACGGACGACGCCAGCAAACCTTCCAGCTGATCCGGGAGACCATCGCCATGGCCATCACCACGCAGGACATCCGCAACGCCGCGACCGACACGGCCTACGCCGCCGCCGGTGCCGCGGACCTCACCGCCGAGAAGATCGGGCAGCTGATCACCGACGCCCCCGAGCGCCTTGAGCAGCTGAAGAAGACCGACCCGAAGGCCGTGCAGGAGCGGGTGACGCGGCAGGCCAAGGAGGCCCAGGCCACCCTGACCGCGAAGTTCACCGAGATCGTCGGGTCGCTCGACAGCGATGTGAAGAACCTGGGGCAGACCGCGCAGGACCTGGCGCTCAAGGGCGTCGGGCAGGCCGTCGGGTACGCGGCGGCGGCCGGTGAGCAGTTCGAGAAGCTGGCCGAGCGCGGCCGTACGGCCGTGAAGCAGTGGCGCGGCGACGCCGCCGACGAGTTCCAGGACATCGCCGTGGCCATCGAGCCGGAGACGGAGGCGAAGGCCGCCGAGCCGGCGGCCGGGAAGACCGCCGAGGACAAGGGCGCCGAGGACAAGACGGCCGGCGACAAGCCCGCCGAGGCCTCGGACGCAGGCGACAAGCCCGCCGCCGCCCGCAAGGCCCCGGCCAAGAAGACGGCCGCCGCGAAGAAGACCGGCGAGTAGGCGGGCGCAGCTCTCGTACGGCCCGGGCACATTTCGCGTGCCCGGGCCGTTCTCCGGGTACGGTGGCGGACAGGACGGACCGAACGAGACGGGCAAGGTGAGCGACGTGCTTCTGCAAGCCTTCGGCGAGGCCATGTACTGGGTGTCGATCGGCCTGCTCGTCTTCAGCCTGTTCGCGTTCGTCAACGCCGCCGTCCACCGCGAGGACGCCTACCGCGCCGCGGACAAGCAGTCCAAGCCGTTCTGGCTGATCATCCTCGGCGTCGCCGTCGCCGTGAACCTGTTCATGGGGATCATGAGCTTCCTGCCGGTCCTCGGCCTGGTCGCCACGATCGTCTACATCGTGGACGTCCGGCCGGCGCTCAAGCAGGTCTCGGGCGGCCGCGGCCCGCGCCGCCGCGGCGGCGGCTCCAGCTCCGACGGCCCCTACGGGCCGTACAACGGCCGCCGCTGACGCGCAGCGCTCACGTCCGTACGCGGATGCGTCCGTACAGCGGTTACATCTGCACGGCGGCTACGTCCGTACGGGCGGTCCGGCCGTCCGCCCCGCCGGCCAGTGGGGCCGGTCGTCCTCCGCAGGAGCCCGGGCGCCCCGGTCGAGCAGCAGCACCGCGAGGTCGTCGGTCAGCTCGCCGCCGTTGAGGTCCTGCACCTCGGCGACCGCCGCGTCCAGGAGCTCCTCGCCGCGCAGCCCCTCCGCGAGGCGGCGGCCGATCAGTTCGACCATGCCCTCCTGGCCCAGGCGCCGCGCCCCGGCCCCGATCCGGCCCTCGATCAGGCCGTCGGTGTACATCAGCAGGCTCCACAGGCCGCCGAGTTCGACCTGGCGGCGCGGCCAGCGGGCGCGCCGGAGCAGGCCGAGCGCCGGGCCGCCGTCCTCCTGGGGCAGCAGGTGCGGCGCCGCGCCGGGGCGTACGAGCAGCGGGGCGGGGTGGCCGGCGAGGCTGAGGCCCGCGCGGCGCCCGTCCGCCGATATGTCGACGGCGCACAGCGTCGCGAAGGTCTCGTCGTCCGCGCGCTCGTGCTCCAGGACCTGCTGGAGGGTGGCGAGGAGTTCGTCGCCGCAGAGCCCGGCGAAGGTCAGCGCCCGCCAGGCGATGCGCAGTTCGACGCCGAGGGCGGCCTCGTCGGGGCCGTGGCCGCTGACGTCGCCGATCATCGCGTGGACGGTGCCGTCGGGCGTGCGGACCATGTCGTAGAAGTCGCCGCCGAGCAGGGCGCGGCTGCGGCCGGGCCGGTAGCGGGCGGCGAAGCGCAGGCCGGAGCCGGCGAGCAGCGGGGTGGGCAGCAGGCCGCGCTCCAGGCGGGCGTTCTCCTGGGCGCGCAGCCGGGACTCGGTGAGCTGCCGCTGGGCGAGGTCGGCGCGCTTGCGCTCGACGGCGTAGCGGATGGCCCGGCTGAGGACGGGCCCGTCGAGCTCGTCGCGGGAGAGGTAGTCCTGGGCGCCGACGCGTACGGCCTCGGCGGCCCGGTCGGTGTCGGCCTCGGCGGTCAGGGCGAGCACGGCGTGGTGCGGGGCGAGCTGCAGCACCCGGCGCAGGGTGTCCAGCTCGTCGGGGCGGCCGGGCCCGCTGCCGGGGCCGCCGGCGGTGCCCGCGGCCTCGCCGGATCCGGCACCGGCGCCGGCACCGACGCCGGCGTCCGCGAGGTCGAGGAGGATGCAGTGGACGTCGTCGGTGAGGAGCCGCTCGGCCTCGGTGAGGTTGCGGGCGGTACGGATACGGACCGGCTTGCCCGTGACGCCCGACATCTCGGTGATGTCCGGCATCGACAGCGGCCCGGCGGGGTCGCCTTCGATCACCAGGAGGGTCAGCCCGGCGTCGGCCGCCGGTGCGGCAGCGGGCTCCGCGGCCCTCGGCGCGGGTACGGACATGGTCACGGTTTCCTTCCTCCCCCGGCGACCGCCGGGGGTGCCCCCACCCCCCTGAGGCACGGCGACCCGCCGACGGGCGGGTGCCGAACGCGACCATAGCGGCAGGGCATGGTCGAACGGAATGGAGCGGAGCCACTCGCCGCTGTCATATGCCCCAGCCAGGGCGGCATTTGGCGCGTGCGGGGAGAAACGCGCGATGACAAACATCACCCCGGCGGGGGTCACCCGGTGCGACGCGCGTCACACGCGCGCGGGCCCGCCCCGTACGCCCGGAGCCGCCCCGCCCGGGCCGCCCGGGCCGCACCACCCCGGGCGCGCTATCCGGGCCGTACGACCCCCAGCACCGGCATCGACCCCGCCCCCGCGATCGTCACCTGCCGGCCCGGCCGCGGTGCGTGCACGATCGCGCCGTCCCCCACGTACATCCCCACGTGGCTCGCGTCGCCGAAGTAGATGATCAGGTCGCCGGGCCGCATGTCCTTGAGGTCCACCTTCGGCAGCTGCCGCCACTGGTCCTGCGAGGTGCGCGGGATGGCGCGGCCGGCGGCCGCCCACGCCTTGAGGGTCAGCCCGGAGCAGTCGTACGTGTCCGGCCCCTCGGCACCCCAGACGTAGTTCTTGCCGATCTGTGCCGTGGCGAAGTCGACCGCGCGCTTGCCCTCGGCCGTCGCCGCGCCCGAGCCCTTGAGGGCGGCGCCCTTGACCGCGTCCGAGGCGAGCCACTTCTGCTGGGCCTGCCGGGCCCGCTCCTCCTCCAGCAGCTTCAGCCGCTCCTTCTCCTTCTCCTCCAGCTTCGACTCCACCTCCTTGGCGGCCGCGAGCTTCGCCTCGATCTGCTTCTTCGCGCCCTCCTTCTTGCGGCGCTCGCCGTCGAGGGTCTTCCAGCGCTCGCCGGCGGCCTTGGCGTAGCCGTCGAGGGTCTTCTGGACCGCGGCGACCTCGGTGATCAGCCCGCGCGTGGCGGCCTGCCCCTTGTGGGTGAGGGCCACGCCGTCGAAGAAGCTCTCGGGGGAGCCGGAGAGGAGGAGCCGGACCTGGGGCGGCAGGGTGCCGTCGCGGTACTGGGCCCGGGCCAGGGAGCCGGCCTGGTTCTTGAGGCGGTTCATCCGCTCCTGAGCCTCGGCCGCGGACTTCGCGATCTCGGTGATCGACTTCTCCTGGAGGCGCTGGGCCTCGTCGGCCGCGTTGTAGGCGTCCGTGGCGGCCTCCGCCTGGCGGTAAAGGCCCTCGACCTCCTTGTGGACGTCCTCCAGAGTGCGCGGCGGCTTCGGTTCCGCATAGGCCGTGCCGGGCATGGTGGCCACCACCCCGGCCACCGCCAGTACGCATATCAATGCGGTCACCGAGATCATGCGCCTGCCTCCGCAGCCCTCACCCCTGCCGCCCGCCATGCTCCCAGTGTTCTCCGTGCCCGCACTCCAGCCGTCCTGCCCCACTGGCCACCTCCGCGGCTACCGCCCCCACGTCTGACATACCGTCACGCGAGGAAGGGATGCTGCCATGACCTTCCGCAAACCGACAGAGATCTGCGTCACACTCACGGAAGATCGACGGAAGATCGACGGGAGACGGGCACCGGACCAGCCACATCGTCCGCGGCGGCGGCCGGAATCCCTCGCTCCGCGCTCCGCCCGGGTCTCCCCCGGGCCTCCGCCGACCCACCGCCGGACCCCTCTCCGGCCCGTTTCAAGATCCCTTCGGGCGCCACCACCCTGATGGGTGAGGTTCACCCTCCGTTCACTCTGCCCCATCGACCGCTTCACCTGATCTGCCTAATTTCACCGATAGAGGGTGCGGGCAGAAACGTCCGCGCCGGTCACCTCTCGCACGCCGCCCCAGCGGCGGCTCCCGGAAGGAACACCCGAAAGTGAAGCTTCAGCGCAAGAACCGGCTCCGCGCCGTCGCTCTCGGCGCCATCGCCGTCTCCGGCGCCCTGGCCCTCACGGCGTGCGGCTCCGACGACAACAGCGGTGGTGGTTCCACCGGTGGCGGCTCCACCAAGGCCGCCGGCAACATCAAGTGCGACGGCAAGGGCCAGCTCCTGGCCTCGGGCTCGTCCGCGCAGAAGAACGCCATGGACCTGTGGGTCAAGAACTTCACGGCGGCCTGCAAGGACATCCAGATCAACTACAAGCCCACCGGTTCGGGCGCGGGCATCCAGGAGTTCCTGCAGGGCAAGACGGCCTTCGCGGGCTCCGACTCGGCGCTCAAGCCGGAGGAGGTCGCCAAGTCCAAGCAGGTCGTCAAGGGCGGTCAGGGCATCAACCTGCCCATGCTCGGCGGCCCGATCGCGGTCGGCTACAAGGTCCCCGGCGTGGACAACCTCGTCCTGGACGCCGACACCCTCGCCAAGATCTTCGACTCGAAGATCGAGAAGTGGAACGACGAGGCGATCAAGAAGCTCAACCCCGACGCCAAGCTCCCGGACCTCAAGATCCAGGCGTTCCACCGCTCCGACGAGTCGGGCACCACGGACAACTTCACCAAGTACCTCAAGGCCGCCGCCGACAAGTCCTGGCCGTACGAGCCCGCCAAGGCCTGGAAGGCCAAGGGCGGCCAGGCGGCCGACGGCTCCGCCGGTGTCTCCTCGCAGGTCAAGCAGACCGACGGCGCGATCTCCTACTTCGAGCTGTCCTACGCCACGGCCAACTCGATCAAGACGGTGAAGCTCAACACCGGCGCCTCCGCCCCGGTCGAGGCCACCTCCGACAACGCCTCCAAGGCCATCGCCGAGGCGAAGATCGCAGGCTCCGGCAAGGACCTCGCCCTCAAGCTCAACTACACCACCAAGGCCGAGGGCGCCTACCCGATCACCCTGGTGACGTACGAGATCGTCGGCGACCAGGGCAACAAGGCGGAGACCCTCCCGGCGGTCAAGTCCTTCCTGACCTACGTCGCGAGCGCGGACGGCCAGTCGGTCCTCAAGGACATGGGCTACGCCCCGCTCCCCGCCGAGATCGCCACGAAGGTCCGCGAGACCGTCGCAAGCCTCTCCTGAACCCGTGTGTGACGGGGGTCCGGCGACGGACCCCCGTCACACCATCCGGTGCACCGCCGCCAGGAGCCGCATCCCCCGCCGGGAGGCGACTCCGCAGACCGGAGAAATCCCCATGGACATAACCAGCTCCACCGCCGACAGCAGCCCACCGGCGAAGACGGGCACGAAGACGGTCTCCCGCCCGGGCGACCGCATCTTCCTCGCCCTCTCCCGCGGCTCCGGCCTCCTGCTTCTGGTGATCATGGCCGCCATCGCGGCCTTCCTCGCCGTCCGGGCCACCAACGCCCTCTCCCACAACGAAGGCAACTTCTTCACCACCTTCGAGTGGGGCGCCAACGGCACGCCGCCGGTCTTCGGCATCGCCGTCCTGGCCTTCGGCACGGTCGTCAGCTCGCTGATCGCGATGGTCATCGCGGTGCCGGTCGCCATCGGCGTCGCGCTCTTCATCTCGCACTACGCCCCGCGCCGGCTCGCCGCCCCGCTCGCGTACGTCATCGACCTGCTCGCCGCCGTGCCGTCCATCGTCTACGGCCTGTGGGGCGCCCTCTTCCTGGTGCCGCACCTGGGCGGCCTCTACAGCTGGATGAACGACTACCTCGGCTGGACGGGCATCTTCGCGTACCACGACGGCGCAGCCCGCTCCCTGTTCACCATCGGCATCCTGCTGGCGATCATGATCCTGCCGATCGTCACCAGCGTCAGCCGCGAGGTCTTCCTGCAGGCCCCGAAGATGCACGAGGAGGCCGCGCTCGCGCTCGGCGCCACCCGCTGGGAAGTCATCCGGATGTCCGTCCTCCCCTTCGGCCGCTCCGGAGTCATCAGCGCCTCGATGCTGGGCCTCGGCCGCGCCCTCGGCGAGACGATGGCCGTCGCGACCGTCCTCTCCCCCAGCTTCCTCATCGGCAAGAGCCTGCTGGACCCGGGCGGCGGAACGTTCGCGCAGAACATCGCGAGCAGCTTCAAGGAGTCCGGTGACATCGGCAAGGACGCCCTGATCGCCTCCGGCCTCGTCCTCTTCGTCCTGACCCTGCTGGTCAACGGCGCGGCCCGGCTGATCATCGCGCGTCGCAAGGAGTACTCGGAATGAGCGACGTGACCATCGACAAGCCCCTGGTCGCCGACAGCGCGCCGCAGCCGCGCCCCGTCTCCCTGCACCAGCCGCGCCTGCCGCGCTGGACCCCGGCCGCCGTCGCCGCCGGCACGATCGCCGCGGGCTGCGGCATCGGCCTGGGCGCCGCGCTGAGCAGCCGGATCCAGTGGGGCCTGATAGCCGGCGGCCTCTTCGTCGTCGTGATGTACGCGCTCGCGGCCCGCGTCGAGGGCCGCCGGCAGGCCAAGGACCGCCTCGCCACCAGCCTCGTCTGGGTCTGCTTCCTGCTCGCCGTCGTGCCGCTGGTCTCCCTGGTCTGGGAGACCGTCGCCCGCGGCGCGAAGGTCCTCGACGGCAACTTCCTCTCCCACTCCATGGCCGGTGTCCTCACCATCCAGCCCGGTGGCGGCGTCTACCACGCGATCATCGGCACCCTGGAGCAGGTCGGCATCGCCACCGCCATCGCGGCCCCCGTCGGCCTGCTGACGGCGATCTACCTGGTCGAGTACGGCCGGGGCCGGCTGGCCAAGGCCGTCACGTTCTTCGTGGACGTCATGACGGGCATCCCGTCGATCGTCGCGGGCCTGTTCATCCTGAGCTTCTGGATCCTCATGCTCGACTTCGGCTACTCCGGCTTCGCCGGGTCGATGGCCCTGGCGATCCTGATGATGCCGGTCGTGGTCCGCTCGACCGAGGAGATGCTCAAGCTCGTCCCCAACGAGCTGCGCGAGGCCTCGCTGGCGCTGGGCGTGCCCAAGTGGCGCACGATCCTCAAGGTCGTGCTGCCCACGGCGATCGGCGGCATCGCCACCGGCGTCACGCTGGCCATCGCCCGTATCGCCGGCGAGTCCGCCCCGATCGTCCTCCTGGTCTTCGGCTCCCAGGTGATCAACAACAACCCCTTCGAAGGCGCCCAGTCCTCCCTGCCGTACTACATCTACGAGCAGTGGGCGGCCGGCAACGACGCCAGCTACGACCGCGCCTGGGCGGCGGCGCTCGTCCTCATCGCCTTCGTCATGATCCTCAACCTGGTGGCCCGCGGCATCGCCCGCTGGAAGGCCCCCAAGACCGGCCGCTGACGCGGTTCTCCCGAAAGAAGTAGTGATCCCCATGGCCAAGCGAATCGACGTCAGCGGCCTCTCCGCGTACTACGGCGCCCACAAGGCCATCGACGACATCTCGATGACCGTCGAGCCCCGCTCCGTGACGGCCTTCATCGGCCCCTCCGGCTGCGGCAAGTCCACCTTCCTGCGCACGCTGAACCGCATGCACGAGGTCACCCCCGGCGGCCGCGTCGAGGGCAAGGTGATGCTGGACGACGAGAACCTCTACGGCGCCGGCGTCGACCCGGTCTCCGTGCGCCGCACGGTCGGCATGGTCTTCCAGCGGCCGAACCCCTTCCCGACCATGTCCATCTACGAGAACGTGGCCGCGGGCATCCGGCTCAACGGCGGGCGCATCCGCAAGTCCGAGCTGGACGGCGTGGTCGAGAAGTCCCTCAAGGGCGCGAACCTCTGGAAGGAGGTCAAGGACCGGCTGAACAAGCCGGGAGCGGGCCTCTCCGGCGGCCAGCAGCAGCGGCTGTGCATAGCCCGGGCGATCGCGGTCGAGCCGCAGGTCCTGCTGATGGACGAGCCCTGCTCGGCGCTCGACCCGATCTCGACGCTGGCGATCGAGGATCTGATCGGGGAGCTGAAGGAGCGCTTCACGATCGTGATCGTCACGCACAACATGCAGCAGGCGGCCCGCGTCTCCGACCGCACGGCGTTCTTCAACCTGGCGGGCGTGGGCCAGCCGGGCAAGCTGGTCGAGATCGACGAGACGGCGCGCATCTTCTCCAACCCGTCGGTCCAGGCGACGGAGGACTACATCTCGGGCCGGTTCGGATAAGAACCACGGGAGGCCGTGGGACGCGCAGGGCCCGGTCCGGGACGTCAAGCGAAGCAGTCCCGGACCTGGCCCGGAGCGGCCCGCGGCCGCACCCGACAACGGCGCGGCGCCCCGTAACCGGTCGGCGCCGCCGCAAGACCGCCTTACGGCGCTGCATGGCGGTGCCGCCGCAAGGCGAAGGGCCCGCCCCCTGTTCGTACCAGGGGGCGGGCCCTACTTCGCAGGCTGTCCGGGATCAGCCGAACGCCAGGTTGACCACCCAATAGCTGAGCGCAGCGACGAGCGCCGCGGCCGGCATCGTGATGAACCAGCCCAGGATGATGTTCTTCGCGACGCCCCAGCGGACCGCGTTCACCCGCTTGGTCGCACCGACGCCCATGATCGCCGAGGTGATCACATGCGTGGTGGAGATCGGCGCGTGGAACATGAACGCCGTCGTGAACATGACCGACGCACCGGTGGTCTCGGCCGCGAAGCCCTGCGGCGGGTCCAGCTCGATGATCTTCCGGCCGAGCGTCCGCATGATCCGCCAGCCGCCCGCGTAGGTGCCGAGCGAGAGCATGATCGCGCAGGAGAGCTTGACCCAGACCGGGATGGCGTCGCCCTTGGCCTGCACATCGCCGATGACCAGCGCCATCATCACGATGCCCATGGTCTTCTGGGCGTCCTGCAGACCGTGGCCGAGCGCCATGCCGGCGGCCGAGACCGTCTGCGCGATCCGGAAGCCGCGCTTGGCCTTGTGCGGGTTGGCCTTACGGAACATCCACATGATCGCGACCATCACCAGATAGCCGAGGATCAGGCCGACGAACGGCGAGAGGAACATCGGGATGACGATCTTCTCGACGACGCCCGACCAGATGACGCCCGTGCCGCCGGCGAGCGCCGCGCCCACCATGCCGCCGAAGAGGGCGTGCGAGGAGGACGAGGGCAGGCCGAAGTACCAGGTGATCAGGTTCCAGGCGATGGCGCCGATCAGGGCCGCGAAGAGGATGCCCATCCCCTTGTCGCCCACGGGCGACTCGATCAGGCCCTCGCTGACCGTCTTGGCCACCCCGCTGCCGAGGAAGGCACCGGCGAGGTTCATCACGGCCGCCATCGCGAGGGCCGCGCGCGGGGTCAGCGCCCGCGTGGAGACCGAGGTCGCGATGGCGTTCGCGGAGTCGTGAAAGCCGTTGGTATAGGTGAAGCCGAGCGCGACCCCGATGGTCACGACGAGAGCAAAGGTGTCCACCGGGGGTCAGGACTCCTTGACCGCGATGGTCTCGACCGTATTGGCGACGTGCTCGAACGCGTCCGCCGCCTCTTCCAGCACATCCACGATCTGCTTCAGCTTCAGCACCTCGATGGCGTCGTACTTGCCGTTGAAGAGCTGGGCCAGGAGCTTGCGGTGGATCTGGTCCGCCTGGTTCTCCAGACGGTTCACCTCGATCCAGTACTCCGTGAGATTGGTCATGGTGCGCAGGTTCGGCATGGCCTCGGCGGTGAGCTCGGCGGCCCGCGCGAGGACCTCGATCTGCTGCTCGACGCCCTTCGGAAGCTCCTCGACCTGGTACAGAACGACCAGGTCGACGGCCTCCTCCATGAAGTCCATGATGTCGTCGAGCGAGCCGGCGAGGGCGTAGATGTCCTCGCGGTCGAACGGCGTGATGAACGACGAGTTCAGCTGGTGGAAGATCGCGTGCGTCGCATCGTCACCCGCGTGCTCCGCTGCGCGCATCCGCTCGGCGATCTCGGCACGGGCGGACGTGTCCGCTCCGAGCAGTTCCATCAGGAGCTTGGAGCCCGTGACGATGTTGTCCGCGGAGGCGGCGAACATGTCGTAGAAGCTCGTCTCCCTGGGGGTCAGACGAAAGCGCACGTGGGATCCTCGGGGTGCAACGGATTCGGTCTCGTTGATGCTAGGCGCATCATCCAGCCACAGCTAACTGGCATTCCCTCAGTGTCGCCCATCGGGCAGAGTGCTCACGAAGCCAGGTACCGCCGCAGCGGGCAAAATTCTGTACCATATACCCGCTGGGGGTATACAAGTGGGGTATACGCAGCAGCAGGGGCGAATCCCCCGGGCCTCGGCCCGCCGGACGGCAGGAGGAACGGACGCCATGACGACCACGGAAGCCCCGCCGACCGGCGGCGACGACGCATCCGCGACCGGCCCGGCAGCCGGCACGGCAGCCGCCGCCTGCCACGCCGAGGCACCCGCCGCGGCAGGCAAGCATCCCGGCCCGCACGGCTACAGCCACCAGAAGGACCAGCACCTCAAGCGCCTGCGCCGGATCGAGGGCCAGATCCGCGGCCTCCAGCGCATGGTCGAGGAAGACGTCTACTGCATCGACATACTCACCCAGGTGTCGGCCGGCACGAAGGCGCTGCAGTCCTTCGCCCTGCAGCTGCTGCAGGAGCACCTGCGGCACTGCGTCGCCCAGGCCGCGGTCAAGGGCGGGGACGAGATCGACGCCAAGGTGGCGGAGGCCAGCGCGGCGATCGCGCGCCTGCTGAGGACCTGAGGGCCGTACAACCTGCGGACCCTGGAACCTGCGGACCCTGGAACCTGCGGACCTGAGAGCCTGCGGACCTGAGCGGATCCGGTGCCCCGCCGGAGCCCGGCGGGACCGGAACCGCCGGTCAGTCCTCGCGCTTACCGCCCGCGGGGACGACACGCAGAACCTCGTCAATACGATCGGCGCTCAGCCGATCCTCGTCCGCACTGGACGCGGCGATCATCAGATCACCGTAGAGATCGATCTCGATGAGGGCCACGGGATCCGGCCCGCCCGACGAACCGCGTCGCGAAACCACGTGATTCACCTCCTCGGGTCTTTCGCTCGGGTCTGGGTCTCTTCGTTGTCTCTTCGTTTCCTCGGCTTACCAGCGTAGTGATCGGTACACATGGCGCGCATGGCACAGAAGGACCATTTCCATGGCCAACTACGCCCTGCCGCGTCATTTCCGCGGCGATCCGACCTTCCCCGCATAGATATCGGCGGCCTCGGGTAGGTCGACGGCCACATCCGCGCCGAAGTCGTACAGCTCGACCGTCGAGACGACCGTCATCGGGGCCGGCGGCGCCGACGGGCCCGTGCCCTCGACGCTGAAGCGGTGCCGCAGCCGGCGCGGCCTGCCCTGCTCGTCCAGATAGGCGTCGAAGGCCACCGTGCCGCTGGAGAAACCTTTGGCCGCCGTGGCGAGCGGCCCGCGGTCGCGCACCGGAGCGGAGCGCGCCGCCTGACCCAGGTCGATGGTGCCCCAGTAGTGCCGCACCCGGACCCCGCCGACCCGCTCGTCCCGCATGTACGTCACCTCGCGGGCGCCGCCCAGCAGTTCGGCCGCGGCGAGCGGATCGGTGGCGCCGCTCGTGAGCAGATTCCCGTCGGCGAGCGAGGCCGTGGCGAGCCGCACCCACTTGTCGGACGGCACGCCCGCGCCGCGGTTCTTCATGAAGAGCTCCCCCGGGGAGAAGACCTCCGTGATCGGACGGTGCTCGGCCGCGCCCGCCGCGTCCTCGGGCACCAGGACCGTCAGCCGCCCGGCGGGCCGCGCGAAGTCGTAACCGCCCGAGCCGTGGATCGTCAGCCGCGTGCCGCCGCTGACCGTCTCCATGGAGGTGCGCACCAGCGCCCTGCCCGCCCGGGCCAGCGTCCGCGCGGCGCCGCGCACCGCGGCGCGCGCCTGCCCGGGGTCGGCGTCGTCGCCCGCCTGCCGGGCCTGGCCGCTCAGGCTCTTCATGCTGTCGCGCAGCTCGGGGGCCTCGCGGGCGGCCGGGCCGTGGAGCGTACAGCCGGACATCAGGAGGCCGAAGGCGAGGCCGCTCGCGACCGCGCGGCCGACGGCCGCGGCCCGGCTGCGCCCCTGCCCGCCGCGTGCGTCTTCGCCGCGCCTCTGTCTCCCGCGTCTCTCTCTTCGCGTCACCATGCCTTGCCAGCCCCCTGCCACCGACCCGCTGTGGAACCCGTTACTGCCAACGACGGCGTGGGCGCCGCCGTCACGGCCCGGTAGCGTGGTCACGTGTCCGACCCCGTATCCGTGGAGCCCTCCGCGGCCCACCTCACGAGCACCAGCGAGCAGGGATCCTTCTGCTCGGCCCGCTGTACGTGCGGCTGGCGCGGCCCCGCCCGCCGCGCGCGCTCCCTGGCCCGCGACGACGCCACGGGCCACGAGACCGAGGCCGGCAGAGCCTAGGCGGGCCGAGCCCGGACAGGCCGACCAGGCCTCGGCCTCCGCAACGTCTGACCCCGCCCCGCCCGGGTATGCGGAACCACCGCCACCCCCGTGACATCTGTCTGGACGACGGGGGAAACCGGCAGCACATCGGGTGACGGGGGCGGACATGGCCGTTGACGAAAACGGGATGAACACGGGCGTACAGGGCGGCGCGCGCGGGTTCCTGGGGAGGCGGCGGTTGCTCGCCGCGGGCGCCGGGCTGGCCGCGGCCGGCACCTGGGCGGCCTCCTGCACCGACAGCAGCGGCCAGGAGCGCCCCGGCCGTATGGTCACCTCGGCCCGGGCCGTCCCCACCGCGCCGCGCCCGAACCCTGCCGCGGCCGACTGGGCCGCCCTCGGCAAGGGCCTCTCGGGCGGCCTCGTCCGCCCCGGGGACGCCGACTACGCCGCGGCCCGGCAGCTCTACAACACCCGCTTCGACAATCTGCGCCCGGCCGGGATCGCCTACGTGGCGAACGCCCAGGACGTCCGCGAGTGCCTCGCCTTCGCCCGCCGCTACAGCACCCTCATATCCATACGCAACGGCGGTCACAGCTACGCCGGCTGGTCCAGCGGCACCGACCGGCTCGTCGTGGACGTCTCCCGGCTGAAGACCGTCCGCACCCCGGACTCCCGGTCCGCCGTGATCGGCGCGGGCGCCAAGCTCATCGACGTCCAGACCGGGCTCGCCGGGAACGGCGTCACCCTCCCCTCCGGCTCCTGCCCGACGGTCGGCATATCCGGCCTCGCCCTCGGCGGCGGACACGGCGTCACCTCCCGCGCCTACGGCCTGACCTGCGACAGCCTCACCGGGGCCACCCTCGTCACCGCCGACGGCGAGATCCTCGATTGCGACGCCGAGCGCAACACCGACCTCTTCTGGGCCCTGCGCGGCGCCGGCAACGGCAACTTCGGCGTGGTCACCGAGCTCCGCTTCCGCACCCGCAAGGCCGCCGACGGCGTCACCGGCTACGTCTCCTGGCCCTGGTCGCGGGCCGCCGACGTGATCCGCGCCTGGCAGGAGTGGGGGCCGAGCCGGCCCGACGAGATCTGGTCCTCCTGCGACCTGTCGGCCGCCGCGGGCGGCACCCCGCGCATCTCCGTCTCCGCGTACTCTCTCGGCACCTACGGCGACCTGGAGAACGCCCTGGACCTGCTGGTGAGCAAGGTCGGGGGCACGTCCAACGGCGTACGGCTGCGGCGCCGCGCCCACCTCGACATGGTGCGCGCCTACGCGGGCTGCTCCGACAAGTCCCAGGCGCAGTGCCACCTGCCGGGCAGCACGCCCGGCCGCGAGACGGCCGGCACCCTGCAGCGCGAGACGTACGCCGCCCGCTCCGACTTCTACGACCGCTCGCTGAACGCGGCGGGCCTGCAGGCCCTGACCGGCCAGGTGGAACGTTTCGGCCGAGGGGGCGGCAGCGGCGGCGTCTCGGTCCAGCTGACGGCGCTGGGCGGCGCGGTCAACCGCGTCCAGCCCCTGGCCACGGCCTTCGTCCACCGCCGCTCGCGCTTCCTCGCCCAGTACCTGGCGCACTGGGCCGCGGGCGGCTCCGGCAGCGCACAGACGTCATGGCTGGACGGCACGCACGCGGCGATGCGCCGCCACGCCTCGGGGGCCGCGTACCAGAACTACGCGGACGCGGGCCTGAAGGACTGGCGCAAGGCGTACTACGGCGGCGCGGAGGGCCGCCTGACCAAGCTCAAGCGCCAGTACGACCCGGGCCGGCTGTTCGACTGCCCGCAGGCGCTGTGAGACCCGCGGCGGCGGAGGGGGAGCCCCCGGCTCCGCCGCACCGTCGGCGCTACGCCGCCAGGTCGTTGTCCCGGTGCCGGGGCAGGCCGCGCTCCGCCTCGGCCGTCCCGGCGGCCGGGGCCTCCGCCGCCGCGAGGGGCGCCGCGAGCGGGCGGTCCGACCGCACGAGCCACGCGGCGCGCGTGCCCGCGACCGCCCGGGCCAGCGGGGTCAGCAGCATCATCGCGAGCGGGGCCAGGAGCAGCGCGACGGCCGTGCCCAGGGCGAGGCCGCCGATCACGTCCGTCGGGTAGTGCACGCCCATGTAGACGCGGCAGAAGCCTTCCAGGAAGGCGAGGCCGATTCCGATGAGGCCGTACTTGCGGTTGGCGACGAAGAGGGCCACGCCGATCGCCATCGTCAGCGTCGCGTGGTCGCTGACGAAGGAGTAGTCGGTCTTGCCCTTGACCAGCACTTCCAGGCCCGTGTGGTCCAGGAAGGGCCGGGGCCGCTTGACGAAGCCGCGGATCGGGATGTTGACCAGGAGGGCGATGCCGGCGGCGAGCGGCGCCCACAGCAGCGCGGCGACGGCGGCCGGCGCGTCCTGCCGGCGGCGCAGGCTCCACCACGCGAAGAGCATGAGGACGGCGAGGCCGAGGATGATCCCGTACTCGCCGATGAACTCCATCGTGCGGTCGAGCCAGCCGGGGGCGCCCTTGGCGAGGCCGTTGATGTCGTACAGCGTGCTGGTGTCGGGGTTCGACCCGCCCCTGGCCTCCGGCATGGGGTGCCCCATCGCGAGTCCAGCCATGTGCCGTGGCCCCTTATCTGTCGCCTGTCGCTACGTCCAGCTGCCGACCCCCGTGGTCCGTGCGTCGCTGTAGCCCCCGCCCAGTGGCGCTGCTTTCCCACTTCAATGGAACGCCCCACTCCGGCCGGGCGTTCCACTCTTCTCCCAATGATCACCAGGACGTTATGGAAGGGTGACCCATCGTCGCAGTTCGTCCTGGAGCGTTCATGCGGCGTTGGCCGCGGGCAATGCTTTCGCGCCATCCTGGGTGACTCGCGTCGCCCCGATGTAGTCCGGCATGTCGATCTTGTCAAAGCGGATCACGGCCCCGGTGTAAGGGGCGTTGATCATGTAGCCGCCGCCCACGTACAGGCCCACGTGGTGGATGGAGCGCGGGTCCTTCAGATCGTTGGCGAAGAACACCAGGTCGCCCGGGAGCAGCTCGTCGCGCTTGGGGTGCGGGCCCGCGTTCCACTGGTCGTTGGCGACGCGGGGCAGGGTGATGCCCACCGATTCGTACGCGGCCTTGGTCAGGCCCGAGCAGTCGAACCGCCCCTTGTCCTCGGCGGTTCCGTCGCCGCCCCACAGATACGGCGTGCCGAGCTTCTCCTGGGCGTAGTAGATCGCTCCGGCGGCCTGCTGCGAGGGCGCGACCCTGCCGACGGGCCGGGCGAAGCTCTTCTCCAGCGTGCGGATGGAACGGACGTACCCCTGCGTCTCGCGGTAGGGCGGGATGCCCCGGTGCTGGATCACCGCGTACGAACCGGCGTTGTACGACGCGAGCATGTTGTCCGAGAGGTCGCCGGGGACGTCCTTGACGTACTTCGAGAGCTCGCAGTCGTAGACGGCGGCCGACGGGATGGCGTCCTGCGGATCCCAGATGTCCTTCTTGCCGTCGCCGTTGGCGTCGATGGCGTGGGCGTCCCACGTGCCGGGGATGAACTGCGCTATCCCGCGGGCATCCGCCGGGCTCACGGCCTTGGGGTTCCAGGCGCTCTCCGAATAGATCTGCGCCGCGAGGATCGCCGGGTTGAGCGCGGGGCAGAGGTTGCCCCACTTCTGCACGAGGGTCTGGTACTGATCCGGCACGGCGCCCTTGGCCAGGCCTACGGAGCCTCCGCCGCCGCCCCCGAGCAGATTGGACGCCGCGGTGTACACGCCGATCACGAGCAGCCCGATGAAACACAGGCACATCGCGATGCCCACACCCATGCCCACCCAGAGCTTCCGCACCCCGCAATCCTCCCCCAACGGCCCGACGCGTATCCGCAATTTCTATCGATCCGTCAACGACCTTGCAGTTCCGGTCCGGTCACGGGGGACGCGCTACCGTGAGGCCGTGACGGGAGTGGCACGGGGGCGACACGGGAGCGACGAGGAGGGTCCATGGCGGAGCTCAACTGGATTCCGGTGACCGAGGGCGAGGAGACCGAGTACCTGGAGATCGCCTTCGGTGACGACGGCAACGTCCACCTGCGGACGAACACCGAGCCCGACAACGTGGTGACCACCACCGCAGCCAAGTGGGACGCCTTCGTCCTGGGGGTCAGGGCCGGGGAGTTCGACCACTTCGTGGAGGACGTCGCCGGGGAGTGAGGCCCGGGGGGGCGGGGCCGGGGGGCCGGGCTGTTCTCAGTCGTCGTCTTCGCCGGAGTCCTTGCCGTCCTTGGAGCTGTCCTTGGAGCCGTCCTTGGAACCGTCCTTGGACTTCTTGCGGTCCTTCTTCGGCTTGCGGGAGCCCGAGGGGGACGGCGGAGCCGCCTCGGCGGGCACGGCCTTCGGCGCCCCGGGCCCCCCGCCCGGCGCGCGCTCCGCGGACTCCGACGGCTGCGCCTCGGGCCGCTGCGAGCCCGTCTCGCTGCCCGAGCCTCCGAACACCGTTGCGCCGATCACGGCCGCCACCAGGAACGCCACGACCCCTGCCACGGCGCTGAGCAGCACCTTGGGGCTGCGTATGCCCCGGGAGGCCTGTGCGCCCTGGGAAGCCCGTACGCCCATGCCCTGGGGGCTCCTGCCGCCACCGGCACTCCGGCGGTGGCCCGGCGCCGGGGCGTGGGCAGGGGCCGGGACAGGGGCCGGTGCCGGGACGCCGTGGCGCGGAACGCCGGGCACGGCTGCCGCACGCGGCACGGCAGGCCGCACCGAGGGCGGGGGCGGCGCGCTCACCGGGGCGGGCGCGGCCGCGGGTGCGGCGGCGGGCACAGGGCCCGCCGCAAGAGCCGACGCGGGGGCCGACGCAGGGGCCGGCATCGGCGTCCGTACGGGCCGGGGCGGCTCCTCCCAGGAGGGCCCGGCGAACCAGTCGGCCACTTCCTGCGCCGACGGCCGGTCCTCCGGCTTCTTGGCGAGCATCCGCAGCAGATACGCCTCGAAGGCGGCCGGCAGGTCCGCCCGGTGCTGACGGGGCGGCACGGGCGGCTGGTCCACGTGGAGATAGAGCAGGGCGGTGGGGCTGTCCGCCCAGAAGGGCGGCTGGCCGGCCAGCAGCTGGTAGATCACACAGCCCAGGGCGTAGACGTCGGAGGCGGGACCGGCGACGCGGCCCAGGGCCCGCTCCGGGGCGAGATAGGTGCTCGTGCCGACGATCTGGCCGACGCGCGTCAACGCGGCGGAGGTCTCGTCCACGAAGCGGGCGATGCCGAAATCGCCGATCTTCAGGGTGTCGTCGGCGTCGAGCATCAGATTGCCGGGCTTGATGTCCCGGTGGACGACGCCCTGACGGTGCGCCGCGGCCAGGCCCGCCGCGGACTGCGCGGCGATACGGGCCACGCGGCGCGGGGCGAGCGGGCCGTGCGCGGACAGCTCCTGGGCCAGGCTGGGACCCCTGACCAGCTCCATCACCAGATAGAAGCGCCCGTCCCAGGACCCGAAGTCGTAGACCGCCACCACCTGAGGGTGATTCAGGCGCGCGGCCGTCTGCGCCTCCAGCCGGAAGCGGGAGGCGGCGGATTCGTCGCCGTCGTCGCCCAGCAGCAGCTTCACGGCGACCTGACGGCCCAGCACCTCGTCCTGCGCCTGCCAGACTTCGCCCATGCCACCGCGGCCGAGCAGCTCCTCCAGCCGGTACCGATCGGCAACCAGCACCCGTACCACCCTTGATCTCGATGCCCCCGTAGCGCGCGAGCCGGCCCGACGGCCCCGGGGTGCGGTCGGCAGGACCCGGGCGGCGCTCGGGACAGCGTACCGACCGAACACACAGTCGTCCGAACATCCCCATGGCCCCCCGATCCGGCGATGATTGCCCGCCGCCGACACCCGTGATACACAGAGTCACCTTAGGAGCACCCACTGACATCGCCTTGCGTCGCAGGTCAGGGGCCTACGGGGAGCATGCGTACGAGTTCCGCCAAGAAATGCCGCCAAGTCGACATGCTGGGGCGGGATCTTCGGCGAAGATAGGTCCTGACCTTTGCCCAGCGGTGAGGGTGATGGCAACAACCCATAAGGGGCGGTGAGTTACACATGTTTTTGGCGGCCGGCAAGGGCGACATCAACACCATTATTGGCGGAATCGCCCCCAACTGGGGGCCGTTCGGTAGCCTGGGCAACGAGGCTCGCGTGATGATCGAGGTCATCATGGCCGTGGCGATCCTGTTGTGCCTCGCCATCGCGATCTGGGGCGCGGCGAAGCAGCGGATCGGCGCGACCGCACTGCGCGACACCTTCAGCGCGGAGCAGGGCAAGGGTCTGATCGTCGCCGGACTCACCGGCGTCTTCATCATCGGCTCGCTCGGCACCCTCTTCACCATCGTCTACGGCATGGCCGTCTGAGCACGGGGGGCGCACGGGCGTCACGCGCCCCGGTACCCCCGCCCCGGCCGGGGCCCGACCCCTGCCACCTGCCCCCTCGCGCATCGCCCCCGCGCAGACCCTCTCGTCCCCGATTCCCCCGCACCCGAGGCTGCCACCTGATGCCCCCTCACACCCCTTCGTCCCCCTCCCCCGGGATTCCCCTCCCGCCGCTACCGTCATATGCGGGTGCCACAGCGGCGACGACGTATGAGGGGACGTGCGCGCTATGAGTCTCGGCGAGGACGGCTACGACGACGAGGACCACGGCCTGACCCGCACCCGGCTGCCGGAGGGCGAGGGTGATCCGTACGGGGCCCGCCGGGGGCGCGGGGCGCGCGGCGGGCGCGCGGGGTTCTCCAGCCGGAACATGATCACGGTCGTGGGCGTCGTGGTCCTGCTCATCGCGGCCATCGCCTTCGCCAACAGAGGCGGCGGGTCCGACTCGGACGACGCGGAGAAGAGCGGGGACAAGGTCAGCTCGGGGGCGACGGCCCCTTCGGGGGTGAAGCCGGTGGGGGGCAAGACCGGAGGCATTGCATCCGGTTTTGCCCGCACGGAGCAGGGGGCGCAGTCGGCGGCGGCGAACTTCGCGGTGGCGCTCGGGGGGGACGGGATGTTCAAGGAGGAGTCGCGCCACGCGATCGTGGATGCGATCCATACCCCCGAAGCCGCGCGTGATCTCCAGGGCAAGCTGGACAAGGCCTACACCGCCGACTTCTTCAAGAACCTCGGCCTCAACCCGGACGGATCCGCCCCGAAGGGCCAGACGTTCGTCTCCCGCACCGTTCCCGTCGGCACGAAGACCACCGCGTTCAGCGAATCCGAGGCCACCGTCGAGGTCTGGTGCACGGGCCTGGTGGGCCTCGCCGGGGAGGGATCGACCAAGCCGGTCGCCCAGACCTGGTTCACGATCATCCAGAAGCTCCGCTGGACGAACGACGACTGGAAGCTCGTCTCGTCCGATCAGAAGCAGGGACCCGCGCCGGTCAGCGGCGACATCCGCGCTTCGAGCGCCGACGAGATCACCAATGCGGTCAAGGGGTACGGAGGGTTCACTTATGCCAGGTAGCCGTCGCCGTGGCCTCTCCCTGACGGCGGCAGTGGTGTCCGTCCAGGTGACCATGACCGCGCTGGCTTCGCGAGCCGCTGCGGACCCCACGCCTCCGCCGTCAGCCCCGCCGTCGACCTCGCCGGCGCCCTCATCGAGCCCCAGCCAGAGCGGCAAGGACCCCTGCGACCTCATCGTCGGGCAGGCCAAGAGCATCTGCCAGGGCAAGGACAGCAAGGGATCGTCCCCCTCGGCCCCCGACCCCCAAACCGCCCTCGACCCCCTCGCCTCCCTGGCGAAAGGCTGCGCCGACGCCGCCTCCTGGATCATCCGGAAGCTGTCCGGCGCCGTCGAGGCCACCGGCAACGTGGACTTCACCAACGCCACCTTCCTGCGCCAGTACGCCGTGGTCTTCGCCGCCTCCACCGTGCTCACGCTCGTGCTGTGGCTGCTGGCCGTCGCCAAGCGTGCCGTGCGCGGCGTGCCCTTCACCGAGGCGTTCACGGAAGCCGTCGGCTTCCTCTGGCTCACCGTGCTGGCCTCGGCGTTCACCCCGCTGATCCTCTACACGCTCGTGTCCGCCACCGATGCCGTCACGGAAGTCATCGCCACCGGCACGAACGCGAACAACGACGCTTTCTTCGGCACCTTCGCCGACGCCCTGAAGAAGGGCGAGGGCATCGGCGGCGGCCCGATCATGCTGATCGTGGTGTCCCTGGTCTCGGTGCTCGCCGCAGGCGTCCTCTGGCTGGAGCTGGTGATCCGCGCCGCCCTGCTCTACGTGGGCGCGCTCCTCGGCACCGCCGTCTACGCGGGGCTGGTCGACAAGAACATGTGGGGCCACGTCCGCCGCTGGGCGGGCATCATGATCGCGGTGATCCTGGTCAAGCCGATCATCGTCGTGGTGCTGGGCCTTGCCGGAGCCCTGTCGTCCGGCAAGGGCCCGAACTCCTTCTCGGCCGTCGTCTCCGGGCTCGCGATCATCATCCTCGCCATCTTCGCCAGTGCGATGATCTACCGCTTCGTGCCCGGCTTCGGCGATGAGATCGCGAGCACGCGCAGTGCGAGCAACGACGCGGCGTCCCGGCGGGCCGCCGCCGTGATCTCCTCTCCCGCCGCCCTGGTCAAGCAGGGCATCACGACCCACAGCACCCGCGGCTCGGGCGGCGGCCCCGGCGGCGGCAACGGCCACCAGGCCCGGCCGGCCGACTCCGTGGCGGGCGGTGTCGCCGCCCACAGCACCCGGCCCCCCGCCCGTACCGGCGACAACAGGGGCAACGGAAGCGGCAATTCCGCCGCCCGTGCGCCGCGTGCACAGAACCGCAGCAATACGCCAGGAGGTGAGCGGAGTTGACGATCCAGGCCCAGTCCCAGCCGGTCGCGGCCCGCCGTACGTATCTGATCGGCCGCGCGCGTCCCAACGCGGTCGTCGGCAAGAACCGGGAGACCGGGGAGATCGCGCTGATCATCGCCGGGGCGTTCCTCGGCATGATGTGCGGCCTTCTGGTGCCCGTGCTGCCACTGCGGATCGTCACGCTCACCGGGTTCCCGATGCTGGCGCTGGCCGCCGTGTACGTCCCGTACAAGGGCCGTACGTTCTACAAATGGTTTGAGATCAACCGCTCGTTCAAGCGCACCCTGCGCCGCGGCACCACCTACCGGTCCGTCGCCGCCGAGGCGGGCACCCGCCTGGACGGCCGTGAGATCGAGGTCGGCCCGCCCCCGGGCATCGGGCGGATCAACTGGCTCGCGGCGCCCTTCGGCCCCGACGAGATCGCGGTGCTGCTGCACGCCGACCGGCGCACGGTCACCGCGGCGATCGAGATCGAGGGCCCCGGCGTGGGCCTGCGCGACTCCGAGGACCAGGAGGCGCTGGTCGACCGGTTCGGCACGCTGCTGAAGCACGTCGCCAACGGGGACGGCTACGTCACCCGTATCCAGATGCTCGCCCGCACCCTCCCCGCCGACCCCGACGCCCACGCCAAGGACGTCGAGCGGCGCGGCGACACGAGCTCCCCGAAGTGGCTCAAGGACTCCTACGACCAGCTGCAGTCGATGGTGTCGACCTCCTCCGAGCAGCACCGCGCCTACCTCGTCGCCTGCATGCACTACACCCGCGAGCTGGCCGCCGAGGCCAACGCCATCGCGCGCGCCTCCCGCCACGACGGCGGCAAGCGGCGCCTGGACCGCGACGGCGGCCTCGCGGTGGTCATGGCGCGCGAGCTGACGGACATCTGCGCCCGGCTCGCCGAGGCCGACATCCGGGTGCGCCAGCCCCTCGGCCAGAGCCGGCTGTCGTCCCTCGTGCACTCCATGTACGACCCGGACCACCCCATCGACCACATCCAGGCCATGACCCAGCGCAACGCCTGGCCCGCCGAGCTGGACGCCATGGAGCCGACCTACCTCCAGGCGAAGACCCGCGAGTCGTCAACACGCGCACCCTGGTGTCACTCCACCGCTTGGGTGAAGGAGTGGCCCATGACGCCCGTGGGGGTCAACTTCCTGGCGCCCCTGCTCGTCCACACCCCGGACGTCATCCGCACGGTCGCCGTCTGCATGGACCTGGAGCCCACCGACGTCGCCATCGAGCGCATGTTGACGGAGAAGACCAACGACGACGCGGACGCCTCCCGCGCCGCCAAGATGAACCGCGTCGTCGACCCGCGCGACGTCGCCCACCACTCCCGTGTCGACCAGCGCGGCGAGGATCTCGCCAGCGGCGCGGCCGGCGTCAACCTCGTCGGGTACATCACGGTGTCCTCGCGCTCGCCGGAAGCGCTCGCGCGCGACAAGCGGACCATAAGAGCCTCGGCCGGCAAGAGCTACCTGAAGCTGGAGTGGTGCGACCGCGAGCACCACCGGGCCTTCGTCAACACCCTGCCGTTCGCGACCGGCATCCGACGATAGGGGCAGTGCCGTGCTCGACCCGCTCGCCTCCCTGACCGACGCGTTCACCAGCTTCCTCTTCGGGAAGGTGGAGACCACGCGGCTGCCCGTACGGACCTCCACCGGCCAGGCGCAGGCCGTCTACCTGCCGACCGCCGCCCCCGGCCTCGGCGACTCCGGCGTGGTCATCGGGCGCGAGGTCTACTCCGGCAAGGGCTATATCTACGACCCCTTCCAGCTCTACGGCCAGCAGCTGCCGGCGCCGCACTGGCTCGTCCTCGGCGAGTCCGGCAACGGCAAGTCGGCGCTGGAGAAGACCTACGTCCTGCGCCAGCTGCGCTTCCGCGACCGGCAGGTCGTCGTCCTGGACGCCCAGGGCGAGGACGGCGTCGGCGAGTGGAACCTGATCGCCCAGGAGCTGGGCATAACGCCCGTCCGGCTGGACCCGATGGCGGCCCGCGAAGGCGGCATCCGGCTCAACCCGCTCGACCCTTCGATCACCACGACCGGGCAGCTCGCCCTGCTGCGCACGATCATCGAGGTCGCGATGGGCCGGGGCCTCGACGAGCGCGCCGGCTTCGCCCTCAAGGTCGCCCACGCCTACGTGAACGAGACGATCCTCGACCGGCAGCCGGTGCTGACCGACATCGTGGAGCAGCTGCGCCACCCTGAGGCCGAGTCCGCGGAGACGATGAACGTCGACATAGACGACGTCCGCGCCTGGGGCCTCGACGTCGCCCTGGTGCTGGACCGGCTGGTGGACGGTGACCTGCGCGGCATGTTCGACGGGCCGACGACGGCCGGCATCGACCTCGACGCCCCGCTGATCGTCTTCGACCTCTCCCACATCGACCGCAACTCCATCGCCATGCCCATCCTCATGGCGATCGTGGGCGTCTGGCTGGAGCACACCTGGATCAGGCCCGACCGGAAGAAACGGATCTTCCTGGTCGAGGAGGCCTGGCACATCATCAACTCGCCGTTCGTGGCCCAGCTCTTCCAGCGGCTGCTGAAGTTCGGCCGGCGGCTCGGCCTGTCGTTCGTGGCGGTGGTCCACCACTTGTCCGACGTCGTCGACGGCGCGGCGGCCCGCGAGGCCGCGGCGATCCTGAAGATGGCCTCCACACGCACCATCTACGCCCAGAAGGCGGACGAGGCCCGCGCCACGGGCCGGGTGCTCGGCCTGCCCCGCTGGGCCGTGGAGATCATCCCCACGCTCACCCCGGGCATCGCCGTCTGGGACGTCAACGGCAACGTCCAGGTCGTCAAACACCTCATCACCGACATCGAACGCCCGCTCGTCTACACCGACCGGGCCATGACCGAGGACGGCGACTTCGCGCGCGAGCTCGCGGCGGAGGCCGCGGCGGCGGAGCGGGCGGCCGCGGCCCTGGAAGCGGGTTCGTCACCGGAGTCGGAATCGGAATCGGAATCGACGGTGGCCTGAAAGGCCTGAGGGCTTGAGGGCCTGAGGCAAGGGCGGAAACGGGGAGGGGGAACGGCGGATGAGCAACCGGCAGCCGGAGCGCGGCATCCCGGACGGGCTGCTGATGGCGGTCATCGTGCTGCTGCTGGGCATGACGCTGCTGGTGTGGGCGACGACGGGCCTGGCCGCGCTCTTCGCCCACGGCGCCTGGCCGGAGGCGGTCACCCTCACCCGTACGCCCCTGGCCCTGCGGCACCTGGTGACCCGGCCGCGCGACCTCCCGGCCGCCTGGCCGGACACCCCGGCGGACAGCCTGTCCGGCTACGGCCTCTTCTGGGGCCTCCTGGTCGGCGAGCTCCTGGTCCTTGTCGTCGTCGGCGTCTTCGTCGTGGGGACGGTGGCGCGGTGGAGAGCGGTACGGGCGCGGCGGCGGGCGGAGGCGCTGGCCTTGGTGGAGAGGCCCCGTTCGGCTTCTGCTCCGGAGCCGGGTACGGCGCCGGGCCCGACGCCTGGTCAGGCGCCCGGCCAAGCACCGGGTTCAGCGCCCGGGCAGGCGGCGGCCGGTTCGGCATCGGCCGAAGCGGCCACCCCGGCTCCCGTCCCGGCCCCGGCTCCCGTCCCGGCCCCGGCTCCCGCCACCGTCCCCGCGTCCGTTCCCGCGCCCGTTCCCGCACCGCGCTCGCCCCGGCCCGCGGACCCGGTCAGCGCGACTCCGGCCGGCCCCCTCACCTCCTCCGCTCCCGGCGTCTTCTACGGCGCCGACCGCGGTGACACCGCCGCCCGGGCCGTGCTGGAGGCCGCGGGGCCCGTCCTGGTCACCACGAGCGACCCGGCGCTGTGGTCCGGTACGAAGGACGCCCGCGCCAAGCTCGGCCCGGTGCACGTCTTCGACCCGAGTCACCTCCTCGACACCCCGGACCGCCTCCGCTGGTCCCCCGTAGCGGGCTGTACGGCCCGGGAGACCGCCGCCGCCCGCGCAGCCGCCCTGCTCGCGCCCGTACGCCCCCTCAGCGCCCTCGACTCGGCCACCGCGGACACCGCGGAGACGCTGCTGCGCTGCTGGCTGCACGCCGCCGCCGTGGACGGCCGGCCCTTCCGCCAGGTGCTCCGCTGGGCGCAGGGCACGGCGGCGCACGAGCCCGTGCGGATCCTGCGCACGCACGTCAAGGCGGCGGGCGGCGCGGCCGGCGAGCTGGAGTCGGCGCTCACCGGACACCCCGAGCGGCGCGAAGTCGCACATGAGCTGACCGCGCGTGCGCTCGGCGCACTGTCGTCCGTCCACGTCCGCGATGCATGCAATCCAAATCGAGCCGATTCCCTGGCTTGGGAATCATTTGTAGCCGAGGGGGGAACCCTGTACGTGGTGGGTGAGGCGATTGAGGATCCCCGCACCCGCCCGGGTGCGATGCCCCTGCTGACCGCACTCGTCGCAAGCGTGGTCGAGCACGGCCGGGGCATGGCCGGACGGTCATCTGCCGGTCGGCTCGACCCACCACTGACCCTGGTGCTGGATGACGTGGCCGCCGTCGCGCCCGTGCCCGCCCTCCCGGATCTCGTCGCGGAGGGCGCGGCCCAGGGTCTGCCGACGTTCGCGCTCATGCGCTCCGAGGAACAGGCCCGCGCGCGGTGGCCGCACCGCACCCTCGTCGGCTAGCCAGGGAGACGGACGGATGCCGGAGGAGCCGGGGGAAGCGGAGGCATCGGAGGGCACAGGAGCGTGGGCCCCCGGCAGGCGTCGGTTCCTGGGCGGCGCGGCTGCGCTCGGTGGCGCGGCGGCGCTCGGCGGGGCGCTCGCCCTCGGTGGTACGGAGCGGGCATTCGCGGCCACACCGCACGGCGGCCCGGCGCAGCCCCTCGCCCTCACCCACGCGACGCTGATCGCCGCCCCTGGCGCGCAGCCGCCCAGCCCCGGCATGACGGTCCTCGTCCGCGACGGCCGCATCGAGACGGTCGGCCGGACCGCGGAGGTCCCGGCGCCCGCGGACGCCCGCGTGGTGGACCTCCGCGGCAAGTACGTCATCCCGGGCCTGATCGCGCTGCAGGTGTCCGGCAGCGGGGCCGACGAGCCGTCAGGGGGGACCACGGCACGGCTGTCCGCGCTGAAAGGAGTGCGGAAAGGGGTGCTGAAAGGGGTGACGACCGTCGCCGGTCCCGGCAGCCCGCCCGTCGACGGCTCGCCCGCCCTGTGGCCGGGGTCGTCGGTCGAGGCGCGCGACGAGACGGCGGCCCGCCGGGCCGTGCGCAGGGCCGTGGCCGGGGGCGCGGCGTTCGTAGGGGTTCACCCACGGTTGTCGCGGGCGGCGTATCTCGCCCTGGCCGACGAGGCCCGCAGGCGGCACATCCCGTACGGGGGTCACTGCCCGGACGCCGTGTCACCCGCCGAGGCCTCCGATGCCGGGCAGCGGATCGTCGAGCACCTGCACGCGCTCTTGCTCGCCGCTTCCACGCGGGACGGGGAAATCCGGCACGGACTCGCACGCATCAAGGACCCGCGCACCGACGCAGGCCCTGACCGGTACCGCCACTGGCTCCGGCAGATCCGGCGCCTGGAGTGGACGGCCGTCCGGTCCTACTACCCCGATCGCGCGGACCGGCTCTTCGACCGCCTGGCGGCCAACGGCACCTGGATCGCCCCGTCCCTCGCGGCGCACCGGTTCCTGGAGGCCCCGGACAGCACGGACGCCGACACCACGGACGCCGACACCACAGACGCCGACACCCCGTATCTCCAGGGGATCCGCGCCCACCGCCTGCACCTGGTCGCGGAGCTGCACCGCCACGGCGTGCCGGTCCTCGCCGCCGGTACGCACGCGGACGGCCTGCACGAGGAGATGGAGCAGCTGGCCGGGGCGGGCCTGGGCGCCGCGGAGGCGCTCCGGGCGGCCACGGCCGGGCCCGCGCGGGCGCTGGGCCTCGCGGACGCGATCGGCACGGTCGGGCCGGGCCGGGCGGCAGACCTCGTCGTCCTGGACGCGGACCCGCTGCGCGACATCACGGCCGTCCGCCGGATCGCCTCGGTGGTCGTACAAGGCCGGCTGATCGGTGAGCCGGGGGTGCACGGATACTGAGCCGGTGAAGAGTGATCCCCGCGCGCAGGACCCGGGCCCGGCCCTCGCCCCGGAGGGCGCCGAGCCGATCGGCCCCGACGGCCTCACCGTCGGCCGGACGGCCGCACTCGTCGGGGTCAGCGTGAAGTCGCTGCACCACTGGGACACGATCGGCCTCGTGCGACCGAGCGGGCGCACGTGGGCCGGGTACCGGGTGTACTCGGGCGACGACGTCGCCCGGATCCACCGCGTCCTCGTCTACAAGGAACTCGGCTTCCCGCTCGCCGAGATCGGCCGGATCCTCGACGACCCGGGCACCAGTGCGCGCGACCACCTCCGCCGGCAGCGCACGGAACTCGTGGAGCGCATCACCCGCCTGCAGAAGATGGTCGGCGCAGTCGACCGCATGATGGCGGCGTCGGACACCGGGATGCGGCTGACGCCGCAGGAGCAGGTCGAGATCTTCGGCGACGACTGGCAGCCCTCCTGGGTCGAGGAGGCCGAGGACCGCTGGGGCGGCAGCGCGCAGTGGGCGCAGTACGCCGAGCGAGCCGCCGACATGACCCCGCAGGACTGGAAGGACGCCGCCGCCGCGACCCACGCCCTGAACGCCGACTTCGCCGCCGCGCAGCGCGCCGGCACCGCACCCGGCTCCGGCGAGGCGAACGCCCTCGCGGAACGGCACCGCGCGCTGCTCTCGACGTACTTCGACTGCACGCACGCGATGCACGCCTGCATCGGGCGGATGTACGTCGACGAGCCCGGCTACGCCGAGCACTACGACGCGGTCGCGCCGGGCCTGACCGTCTGGCTGCGCGACGTGATCTTCGCGAACGCCGCGGCCCACGGCGTCGACCCGGCGTCCGCGACGTGGGAGTGAGCGGAGTGGGCCAGGGCGCGGGCCAGACCGTGAGGCAAGCCGCGGGCTATCGGCCGAGGCCCGCCATGATGATCCGGCCGATGCGCGAGTCGGGAGCCGTCGCGGCGTCCCCCTTCGCATCGGTGGAGTTCACCGAGTAGACCAGCGACCGCGCCCCGTCCTGCGTGGCCCCGAAACCGCTGAGGTACCCGTACCGGCTCCCGGACTTGCCCCAGTAGACCGGGCCGTCCTTGACGAGCTGGATGCGCGTGAGACCGCTGGAGTACACCGCCGGCTTCGCACTCTCGTACGTGGGCACCTTCGGCACGGTGAACATGAGCTTCAGCTCCTGCTGCGGCACGACGCGCCCGGCGAAGAGGGCGGAGGTGAAGCGCTCCAGGTCGGCCGTCGTCGTGATGAGGTCGCCGGAGGCCCACGTCTCGGACTGGTCCCACTCGGTCGTGTCGACGAGCCGGGTGCCGCCGCCGGCGTCCTTGAGCGCCTCGTAGCCGTGCGTGTGGCGGCCCTTGATACGGGTGTCCGCCCCGGGGCTGTACGTGTCCTTGAGGCCCACGCGGTTGATCACCCGGTCCCGCAGCTCCTGCTCGTACGTCCGCCCCGTGACCTTCTCGATCAGCAGCCCCAGCACGTTGTAACCGATGTTGGAGTAGTGCTGCCGAGTGCCGGGGGTGAACTCCATGGGCTTGCCGAAGCCCGCCTGGACGAGCGCGCGGTGGTACCAGGTGGTGTAGCGGCTCTTGTCCCAGCCGGGGCTCTTCGGGGCCTCCCGGGTGTCCCCGCCCGGCAGGCCGCTCGTGTAGTCCAGCAGCTGCCGGACCTTGACGTCCGGGTAGTGGGCGGGCAGCAGGCCGGGCAGGTACTGCTGCACCGTGCCGTCGAGATCCAGCTTCTTCTCGTGGACGAGCTGCAGCGCGACGGCCGCCGTGAACGTCTTGGTGATGCTGCCCGCGCGGAAGCGCTCGTCGCCCTTGACCGCCTTGTGCGTACGCAGGTCGACCTGGCCCGTCGCGCCGCTCCAGCGCAGGTCGTCGCCCTTGTAGCGGACCTGCGCGGCGGTGGCGTCGGCGGCCGGCAGACCGGCTATCGCCTGCTGCAGGGCGGCGGCCTTGGCGGAGGCGGCGGAAGCGGGGGCAGAGGGGAGGGAAGAAGCGGAGGCGGAAACGGAAGCCGAAGCGGAGGCCGAGGCCACGGCGGGCGCGACCGTCACACTCAGCGCCACCGCGGTGGCGGCGAGGACGGCAATTCTGTTACGGCGCATGGTGATTCCCCCTGGAGATGCCGGATGTGCGCGACGGGATCCATCCTTGCGATCCGTACGAACGGGCGAATCGCCGACGCGAGGGGTATCGGCTGCCGCACGCCTCCCTCGTCAGAGGGATGGCGTCGGACGAGGCCGGACGAGGTCAGCCGCCCGGAGCGATCAGCCCGGTCTCGTACGCGCAGATGACGGCCTGGATCCGGTCCCGCAGCCCCAGCTTCGACAGCACGTTGCTGACGTGGGTCTTGACCGTGTGCTCGCTGACCACCAGCTCGGCCGCGATCTCCGCGTTCGACAGCCCGCGCCCGAGGAGGACCAGCGTCTCGCGCTCGCGCGCGGTCAGCGCCCCCAGCTCCGGCCCGGACGTCCCCGTCCCCGCCGACGCGTCCGCCTGCCCACGGCTCGTGAAGTCCGCGACCAGGCGGCGCGCCACCGACGGCGCGAGCAAGGAGTCACCCGCGACCACGACCCGCACGGCATGCACGAGGTCGTCGCGCCGCACGTCCTTCAGCAGGAACCCGCTGGCCCCCGCGTGCAACGCCTCGTAGACGTAGTCGTCCTGGTCGAAGGTGGTGAGCATGACGGCCCGGCAGCCGGTCTCCGCACAGATCGTGCGGGCCGCCTCGATGCCGTCCATGCGCGGCATGCGGATGTCGAGGAGGACGACATCGGGTGCGTGCCGCCGCACGGCCGCCACGGCCTCGGCGCCGTCCCCGGCCTCCGCCACGACCTCGATGTCCGGCTGCGCGGACAGGATCATCGCGAACCCGCTGCGCACCAGCTCCTGGTCGTCGGCCACCACCACGCGGATCGTCACTCCGGCCCCACCTCCGGAGGCGAGGAGACCACGACGGGCAGCTCCAGGCAAACGCGGTAGCCGCGGCCGTCCGGGCCGGGCCCGGCCGACGCCGTCCCGCCGTGCGCGGCAGCCCGCTCACGAATGCCGATCAGGCCTCTTCCGCTGCCTGCGCCACCGGGCTTGCGGACGCCCGTACCGTCGTCCGTCACGGTGACGGACAACCGGCTGCCCTCCGCCCCCTGTTCCTCCTGCTCCCCCCGTTCTCCTTGCCCCCAGGCGAGGCGTACGGACACCGAACGCGCGTCGGAGTGCTTGAGGACGTTCGTCAGCGCCTCCTGCACCACGCGGTAGACGGTGACCTGCGCATCGGCGGCGAGCGGCCGCGGCTCGCCCTCCGTCAGCAGGACCACGGACAGGCCCGTCCGCCGGACCTCCCCGACCAGGGCGCCGAGGCCGTCGAGCGTGGGCTGCGGGGTACGGGTACGGGCACGCGTACGGGCTGCCGCCGTATCGGAATCGCCCGGGCTCTCCGAGCCTTGCACTCCAGCCCCTGTCAGCCCCTCCGACTCCTCCGGCTCCTCCGGCTCCTCCTTGAGCACGCCGAGCATGCGCCGCAGCTGCACCATCGCGTCCCGCCCCGCCCCGGCGATCGCATCGAACGCCGCCTCCGCCCGGTCGGGATCGGACCGTACGACCAGGGGCCCGGCCTCCGCCTGAACCACCATCAGGCTGACGGCGTGCGACAGGATGTCGTGCATCTCCCTCGCGATCCGCGCCCGTTCCCGCTCGGCCGCCCGCTCGGCCTCCACGACCCGCGCCCGCTCCAGCTCCGCGGCCCGCGCCTCGACGGCCTCGGTGTACGCCTGCCGGGTGCGCGCCAGCACACCGAGCGCGTACACCATGGAGAAGAGGAAGAAGGCGAAGAGGTACTCGCGGGCCGTATTGGTCCGCAGGGCGACCGCGACCGCCACGACCGGCAGCCCGACCCCCACCGTCACCCGCCGCTGCCGCACCCCCGCCTGCGCGGCGACGGTGAAGATGGCCACCAGCGGGCTGTACGGCATCGGCTGCCCGGGCCCGTCCATGGGCAGATAGGCGAACCCGGCCACGGTGATCGCCACCAGGCACGTCAGGGGCGCCCGGCTGCGCCACAGGAGCGGCAGCACCGACAGCGTGGTCATCCCGTAGAACACCCAGGTGGCGGGCGGCACGTCCGCCGAGCGGGGTACGACGAACGGGATGGTCACGGCGGCCTGCACCACGGCCGCGACCAGGGCGTCGACGGCCCAGGGGCTACGGACCCGGATGCGGGTGCGGAGGCGAGATCGGAGGCCGGTGCAGGGCTTCATCAGGTGCAGGGCTTCATCAAGCGGCGGGACGAACGAGCGCGAGCTCGTACTCCTTGGCCTCGGGGTCGCCCTGCATGGGGATGGTCGTGCCGGTGAGCTCGAAGCCGGCCTTGCGGTAGACCGCCATGGCACGGGCGTTGTCCTCGTGGACGAAGAGACGTATGCGCTCGGCGCGCGGCCGGGACAGGGCCCAGGACCACTCGACGGCGGCGTCGAAGAGCGCCTGGATGAGGCCTGCCCCGCGCCGCTCGGGCCGGACGAAGACCCCGACGATGTGCGTCTGCGGCACGGACGGAGCGCCGCCGAAGACTGCGCCTTCCTCCGCCTCCGGGTCCTCGACGAGGACGGTGACCGTGCCGTCCCAGGTGCCGTCGGGCGCCTCTGCCACGAACGTGATGACGCGACACGCCTCGGAGCTCGCCCGCGCCCGCTCCTGCCAATAACTGTCGGGCTGCTCGACGGCCTTGTCGTAGGTGTCGAGAAAAGCGATCGGCGCCACGGGGTCCAAGAGCGCCGTCAACCGCAGCTCCTTGGACTTCTCCCAATCGCCCGCCTGTACAGGCCTGATGATGTGCTCCATCCCTTGATCGTCACCCCGGACGGACGGCACGAGCAATGTGTTTTCGCTCTCTGCCGGACGGGCAGAGGGGTGCGCATGACGGATGAACGGGCGTGTGGGACGGCCGGGGTCGCGGTGGTCATGGGAGTGGACGAACTACCGCTCGTCATGCCGCCTGATCTGTGCGAGCGGCTGGGCGAGTTGACTGGTCGTGAGGTCCGACCGATCCCGGTGCGCGACGGGCTCGGGCTCCTCGCGGGCCCGGCGGGCCTGGGCGACGTGGACGTCCTCGTCACGGGATGGGGGTGCCCGCCACTGACGAAGACCGTCCTTGAGGCTGCACCGCAGTTGAGGGCCGTCATGCACGCGGCGGGCTCAGTGAAGCAGCTGGTGACCGAGGCGGTGTGGGAACGGCGGATCGTCGTCTCCTCGGCGGCAGAGGCCAATGCGGGCCCGGTCGCCGACTTCACCCTGGCGGCCATCGGGCTCGCGGCGAAGGGAGCCTTGCCGGCGGCTGCCGCATACGCCGACGGCGGCCGCTGGCCGGCCTTCCGCGAACGACAGGGCGCCGACGGCCGGACCGTCGGCGTCCTCGGTGCTTCACACATCGGGCGACGGGTGATCGCCGGCCTACGGGCTTCCGCGGCCGGCTACCGGGTTCTGCTCTACGACCCGTACGTGACGGACGAGGAAGCCGCACAGCTGGGCACAGAGCGGGTCGACCGCCTGGCCGACCTCTGCCGGGCCGCCGACATCGTGACCATCCACGCACCCGAGACACCGGAGACTCGCCGCCTGCTGGACGCGGAGCACCTGGCCCTCATCCGGGACGGTGGCACGGTCATCAATACGGCACGAGGCTCGATCGTCGACACCGAGGGGCTGGAACGGGAGTGCAGGTCGGGGCGGTTGAGCGCCTGGCTCGATGTGACGGACCCCGAGCCGCTGGGAAAGGAACACGCGTTGTTGTCCCTGCCGAATGTCCTGGTGACACCGCATATCGCCGGCGCTCAGGGAAGTGAGGGGAAGCGGCTGGGGATGTATGCGGTGGAGGAGGCAGGGCGGTGGGTGAGAGGGGAAAGGCTGCTGGGGGCGGTGGAGAGGCAGAGCCTGGACCGCTTGGCATAAGCGAAAACAGCCAAACACCCAAACAGCCTGGAAACGCGAAAAAGCCCTGGCGGGAACTCAAGGTTCCCACCAGGGCTTTCTCTAAAATTTGTTCGGCGGCGTCCTACTCTCCCACA
>NZ_BMUT01000005.1:313743-439563 GCF_014650335.1 Streptomyces hiroshimensis | reverse complement strand
CGGCCGGAGCGGCCTGGGCCGGGGCGGCGGGCGCCGCGGGCGTGGTGGCGGCCGGGGCGGGGCCGCCCGCGGCTTCGATCACTTCCTGCGGCGGCGCGGCCGCCGCAGTGCCCGGCTTGTAGTCGGCGAAGAAGTCCCACCAGGCTCGGTCGACCGAGTTCGGGTCCTGGAGGTACTGCTGGTAGATCTCGTCGACGAGCCACTCATTGGGACCGAAGACGTCTGCAGGGCTCTTACCCTGCCCGTCTTGGTCGGTCGAGATGCTCGAGGTGTTGGGGGACTGTGGCGACACGGCGGCAACCGCCCTCTTCCGCTTCACAAGGTGATGGACAGCGGGAATAAAGGCTACGCCTGTCTGCAGGGTTGATGCAGGCCACCCGGGCCAGCAGTCGCGCAAGTCACATTCGCTCCGGGGTTTCGGGGCATGACTTGGCGGGAAACACACGGGGTTCTGCTGGTCCCAGGGGTATCAGGGTTCGCTCAAGCGCGCCCCACACTCCCTCGAATGTGTGCCTCCGCCACCGACCATACGTCAAACGTGATCGCGCGGTACGCCCGGAAGAGTGACCTGAATGCGGCACCCATGCGGGGATTCGGCCACCCCGATGCTCCCGCCGTGCAGATCCACCGCCCAGCGGGCGATGGCCAGCCCCAGCCCCGTACCGCCGTCCGTGCCCGGGCCCTGCTGGCCCGAGCCGCCCCGGTTGAACCGCTCGAAGACCCGGTGCCGCTCCGCCTCGGGGATACCCGGGCCCTCGTCCAGCACCTCCAGGGCCAGCGACTGCGGCCCCTCGCCCCGGCGCGCCCGCACCGTGACCCGCCCGTGCGGGGGGCTGTGCTTGACCGCGTTGTCCACCAGGTTCGCCACCACCTGGTGCAGCCGCTCCGCGTCCGCGTGGGCCGTCAGCTCCGGCGGGGACACGTCCAGGTGCAGATGCACGTCCTTGCGGGCGTGCGGAGAGGAGCCGGAGCCGTTGGCCATGCTCGCCTCCTTCAGGACGCCCGCCAGATACGGCCACACCTCGAAGCGCCGCGCGTGCAGCGGTACGACCCCGTTGTCGAGCCGGGACAGATCCAGCAGCTGCTCCACCAGGCGGCCGAGCCGCTCGGTCTGGCGCAGCGCCGTCCGCATCGTCTCCGGATCCGCGGCCGACACCCCGTCCACCACGTTCTCCAGGACCGCCCGCAGGCCCGCGATCGGGGTCCGCAGCTCGTGCGAGACGTTGGCGACGAGCTCCTTGCGGTGGGTGTCCACCGCCTCCAGGTCGGCCGCCATGCGGTTGAAGGCGTTCGCCAGGTGCCCGAACTCGTCCCGCCGCCCGGCGCCCACCCGGCGCGTGTAGTCACCCTGCGCCATCGCGCGGGTCACCTCGGTCATCTCGTCCAGCGGCGCGGTCAGGCCCTGCGCGACGAACTGCGTTATCAGCAGCGAGGCGATGATCGAGAAGACGGTGATCACCCGGAGCTCGGTCGCCGAGTGGATCGCGACGAAGACCAGGAAGGTCGTTATGACCACCGAGCCGATGACGAGGGCGCCCAGCGCCGCCTTCACCGACCGGTAGGGGTCCAGCGGGCGCAGCGCCTCCCAGACGCGGCCCCCCAGGCCCGCCGGGGTCGCCGCGCCCATGGCGCGCTCGGCCTCGCGGGCCCGTCTGCCCTGGCCCCCGCCGCGTGCCGCGCCCTGGCCGGTGCCGCCCCCGGGGCCGGCCGTGCCGCCGGTCATGCCGCCGGGGTCTCCAGTGCATAGCCGACGCCGTGCACCGTACGGATCCGCTCCGCGCCGATCTTCCGGCGCAGCGCCTTGATGTGGCTGTCGACCGTGCGGGTGCCCGAGGCGTCGGCCCAGTCCCACACCTCCGCGAGCAGCTGCTCGCGGGAGAGGACGGCGCGCGGCGTGTTCGCCAGGCAGACGAGCAGGTCGAACTCGGTCGGCGTCAGGTGCACGTCGGCGCCTCTGACCCGGACTCTGCGCTGCGCGTGGTCGATCTCCAGCTCGCCCAGGCGCAGGATGCCGCTGCGCGGGGTGTGCGCGGCCAGCGCCGCCCGCTCCACGCGCCGCAGCAGCACGTGCACCCGGGCCGCCAGCTCGCGCATCGAGAACGGCTTGGTCATGTAGTCGTCGGCGCCGACGCCGAGACCGACCAGCATGTCCGTCTCGTCGTCACGCGCGGTGAGCATCAGGACGGGCACCGGACGCTGCGCCTGCACCCGCCGGCACACCTCCAGGCCGTCGAAGCCCGGCAGCATCACGTCGAGCACGAGCAGGTCGGGCTGCCACGCCTCGGCGGTGTCGACGGCCGCCGGCCCGTCGCCCGCGGTGCGGACCTGGAAGCCCTCGGCCCGCAGCCGCGCCGCGATGGCGTCGACGATGGTCCGGTCGTCCTCGACCACCAGCACACGGCGCTGCGCCCCGGCGGAGGCTGCGGCACCGTTCGGGCCGATGTGTGTCTGCTCCATGCGCGCCCCGCCCCTAGCGTCTTTCCGTCGCGTCGTTCTCTGCCGGCTCTTCAGCTGTGGCAAGCAGGGTACGGGCAGGTGGCGGGCGACGGCTACGCGGCACGTAGCGCGAGGTGCACTACGTCCGGTACGCCCCGGGCAACCGCGATCTCTTCGGTCCGTACCCCTTCGAAACCGGCATTCCGGAGGGCCTTCTCGAAAGCGGCGGACGGCTGGGCCGACCATACGGCGAGCACACCGCCGGGCGTCAGGCGCTCGCGGCAGCCGGTGAGGCCGGCGGGGGAGTAGAGGCCGCCGTTGCCCTCCGTGACGGTCCAGCCGGGGCCGTTGTCGATGTCCAGGCACAGGGCGTCGTAGCGCACCGGGGCGGTGTGCACGTGGCGCAGGAGGTCGTCCTCCACGATCTGCGTACGGGGGTCGGCCAGGGCCCGGGCCGAGATCGCGCCGAGCGGCCCCGCCCGGTGCCAGCCGATCACCGCCGGCTCCCGCTCGACGACCGTGATCCGGCCCCACCGGGGCTCGTCCGCGGCCCGGGCGAGCGAGAAGCCGACGCCGAGCCCGCCGATGAGGACGGACGGCCCCGGGCGGTCCTCGGGGAGGGCGGCCAGGGCCGCGTCCACGAGCAGCCGCTCCGAGCGCCCGTCGGAGGTGTCCATCAGGAAGCAGCCGTTCGCGATGATCTCGTGGACGGCGCGGCTCCCGGCGCCCCGGCGGCGCAGGACGACCTCGCCGTACGGGCCCTCGCGGCGGTCCACGGTGACGGGCCGCCCGCCGGTGTCGTAGTCGTACGGGTCGCGCTGGAGGGCGGTCATCGGAGGCCTCCGTGTCGGTCGGTACTCGGCGGACGCGGCAGGCGGCTGCGGGGTTGAGGTGCGTGACGGGAGTCACGGTCTGCGGTTGATTCGCCTGCCCTCGATGGACCTTAATGTCGGAGGGAGCGGGAGCGGGATCGCTTTTCGCTCCGCCGGGTGCCGCGACGGACCCCGCGAGGAAGGGGCTTGGCCGAGTGAGTGTGGTGGACCCCGACGGCGAACCCCCGCGGCGCCGGCGGCGAGCTCTCCGAGCCCCGGCGCCCCGCCGGATCCTGCGGGCGCTGCCCACCCCCCTCGGCACGCCGTTCACGTTCTTCTACGGCCTGGTCCTGCTGGCCACGGCGATCTACACGGACTACGGCGACCAGGCCACCGTCAACGAGCTCCTGCGCGAGTCCAGCACCGACGCCGCGCACCTGGTCGAACAGCCGCTCGTCGTCCTGCTGGCCAGCGCCCTGTGGATAGCCGGCGGCCTGTACTCGCTGTACGGGATCGTCTTCGTCCTCGTCGTCTCCGCGCTGGAGCGCCGGACCGGCGGGGCCCGCACCGCCGGCGTCTTCCTCCTCGGCCACGTGCTGGCCACCCTCGCCACCGAGCTGCCTGTCGCGGGCGCCGTGGCCGCGGGGCAGCTGCCCGAGGCCTCGCTGCACCGCCTCGACTACGGCATCAGCTTCGGCGTGATGGCCTGCATCGGCGCGCTCGCCGGGCTGCTGGGGCAGCGCGCGAAGTGGACCGTCCTGGGCATCTCCTTCCTCATGTGCGCCCAGGACCTCGTCGAGTTCGCCGACCCCCTCGCCAGCTGGGGCCACCCCATCGCCCTGCTCACCGGCATGGCCTGCTGGGGCCTGCTGCGCGACAAGGAGCCGGCGAGGGGCGGGTCAGCCGCGGACGGTGCCGTCCCAGGCCCAGTCCGTGCGCCGCGGCAGGCCCGGCAGGGCCGCCCGGCCGGTGCACCACAGCAGCGTCTGCGCGGGGGAGCGGCCGGGCGGGGCGTCCGGGAAGAGCCGCTCGACGGCGGGCGCGCAGAGCTCGTCCGGCAGGCTGTGGCCGCCGGGGAAGACGGGGGCGAGGCCGAGGCCGCGCGCGATGTCGTCCGTGTGGAGCACGATCTCCGTCACCCCCATGGCGGCGAAGCCGGGCGCGTCGGAGTGGCCCCACGGGTGCCAGGCGCGGACCCTCTCGTCCGCGCCGCGGACGGTCGCGGCCAGCAGCGCCGCAGCGATGCGGATGCCCTCCAGGCGGGCCGGTAGCGGCGCCTCGGGGTCGAGCGAGGCGAACAGCGCGACGTAGCGGTCCGTGGGGCGGGCCGTGAGCAGGCCCGCGTAGCCGACGAGGCCGAGGGCGAGGTGGTCGAGCGTCGCGGCCGCGGACCACTCCAGGCCACGGGCCGGCCGCGACCAGTCGAGGCCGGCGCCCTCTTCGAGGACCGCCGAGCAGTGGTCGGCCGCGTCGGTGACCAGGGCGGCCCAGCCGGCGGCGGTGCGCGGCGCGGCGGCCTCCCGTACGGGTTCGTGAACGAGCGTGGTCATGCCCGGCCCCCCGCCCGGACGGTCTCGATCAGGCGGGCGTAACCGTCGCCGCCGTGGCCGGCCGCGACCGCCTGTCCGACGAAGGCCCGGAACAGCTCCGGCAGCCGCGGGTCGAGGCCGCGCGCGGCGCTCGCGTGGACGAGGTGCTCGATCGTGGCGAGGTGGACGTCGAGCGTGGCGTCGTCCCCGGGGTAGACCCCCGCGTCGATCTGCGGCGCGTAGGTGCTCATGAAGCCGTTCACCGCCGTCATCCAGCGGACGGCGACGGGGGTGAACGTCACCGCGTCCACCCCGTCGGCGCCGGTCAGCGCCACGCCCTGCAGCCAGCCGCCGAGCGTCGCCCACATCATGCCGAGCAGGGCCGTGTCGTAGAGGGAGGCGGTGCCGGCGTCGTCCCCGAGGTCCACGGGGTCGCCCAGGCTCGCCAGGGTCTCCCGGTACTCGGCGAAGGCCTGCGAGGAGCCGCTGTAGAGCAGCATGACCTGCGGGCTGCCGATGCCGGGCGGCGTCGACATGATCGCCCCGTCGAGGTAGCCGATGCCGCTGCCGGCGGCCCAGGAGGCGCTCGCGCGGGCCTGCTCCGGCGAGCCGGAGGTGAGGTTGACGAGCGTGCGGCCGCGCAGCTCCTCCGCCAGGGGCCCGAGGACGCCGTGCACGGCGTCGTAGTCCGACAGGCAGGCGAGCACCAGCGGGCTCGCCCCGACGGCCTCCGCCGCCGTCGCCGCGCGCGCCGCGCCCCGTGCGGCGAGGGCCTCGCCCTTGCCCGCCGAGCGGTTCCAGACGGTGGTCTCGTGGCCCGCCTCCAGGAGGGCGCCGGCCAGGGCCGTACCCATCGAACCCAGGCCGAGAACGGTCACCTTCATGGGTGGTTTCTCCCCGTGTGTCACAGAAGTTGATCAAGTGCGATCAGCCTCGCACCGGCACGCGCGGCCCGACAGTGGCAGGACTGACGCACTCCGAAAAATTCCTGCCAGCTCGCCTAGGGTGTCGATCATGAGCGCCGGAACCGTGGCCGTGGCCGTGATCGACGACGACGTCCCCCTGTGGGACCTGTACGAGCTGGGGGTGGTCTGCACCGTCTTCGGCATCCCGCAGCCCGACCTCGCCGACCCCTGGTACGACCTGCGCGTGTGCTCCGTCGGCGGCGGCGAGCCGCAGCCCGGGCCCTTCGGGCTGACGCTGCGCACCTCCTACGGCCTGGAAGGGCTGGAGGGCGCCGGCACGGTGATCGTGCCGTCGGTGCCCGAGGCGTGCATCGAGGGCGAGCGCGAACTCCCGGCCGGACTGCTGGAGGCCCTGCGCCGGGCCGCGGACTCCGGGGCCCGCATGGTCTCCCTGTGCGCCGGGGCCTTCGCCCTCGCCGCCGCAGGCCTCCTCGACGGCCGCCGCGTCACCGCCCACTGGATGCACACCGAGGCCCTCGCGCGCCGCCACCCGCGCGTGCACGTCGACGACTCGGTCCTCTACGTCGACGACGGCGACGTCCTCACCAGCGCCGGCGTCACCGCGGGGCTCGACCTCTGCCTCCACCTCGTCCGCCGCGACCTCGGCGCCCACGTCGCCAACCAGCTCGCCCGCCGCCTGGTGGTGCCCGCGCACCGGCCCGGCGGACAGGCCCAGTACGTGGACCTCTCCGTGCCCGATGCCGACGACGACAGCCTCGCCCCCGTCCTGCAGTGGGCCCGCGAGCACCTCGACCGCCCGCTCTCCGTCGACGACCTCGCCGCCCGCGCGGGCATGAGCCCGCGCACCTTCTTCCGCCGCCTCCACGCCGCCACCGGCACGACCCCGCTGCAGTGGCTCCTCACCCAGCGCCTCGCCCGCGCCCAGTCGCTCCTGGAGTCGACGGCCCTGTCCGTCGAACGCGTCAGCGAACTGAGCGGCCTGGGCACGGCCACCAACCTGCGGCGCCACTTCGGCCTCCAGTTCGGGGTGACCCCGACGGACTACCGGCGCTCGTTCCCGGGGACGGCCGCCTGACGCAGCGGCGCGGGGGCCTGCCGGGCGGGCAGGCGCGGCTTGTCGTAGAGGTCCATGGGCGTGTCCGACGGGTAGCGGGCGCAATCGGCGTACGCGGCGACGCCGAGCCGGTCGCCGGGGTACGCCTCGGCCGAGAGGGAGTCCCCGGTGCCGGGGTGCGTGAGGCGCAGCCACAGCCGCGGGCCGGAGTGCTCGTAGTCGGTGACCTTCCAGCCCCGCTGCGTCATGCGCTCCCGGGCCCGCTCCAGCGCGGGCCCGGCCTGGGCGGGGGAGACCCCCTTCAGGGCCCAGTCTTCGCTCACGGTGGTGACCCCGGGCTCGCTCGGCGGGCTGTCGCTGAGCCCCTCGGGGAAGTGGCGCAGCCCGCGGCGCGGGCAGGACGACAGGCCGGCGTGCATGCCGTCTCCGGGCCAGTCCTCCGCCAGCCCGGCCCGCGGCAGGCCCAGGGCGTCGTAGAGGGCCTGCGTGTGCCCGTCCAGGCGCCGGGCCGTGGCCGCCGGGTCCGCCACGGGGTACGGGGTGCCCTGCCAGGCGCCGTCGAGCCAGCGGCCGAACCCGATCGCGCCTGCCGCCACTGCGGCCATGGCCAGTCCCACGGCCGTCGCGGCGAGGGCATTCCGGCGCCGCCGGGAGCGTTGGTGCTGCTGTGTCATGCACGGATCGTCCGCCGGGGCCGGTGGCGCGGGCATGAGCACCCGTACTCAGCCGGGTCGCAGCGATCACTCAACCTTCCGGACGGGTGATCACTCAGCCAGGGCGGGTGATCGCCCGGCCTTCCCGGTGATCGCTCAGAGCGAACGCGGGGCGGGGAACATCCGGGGCGCCCCGCGCATTGAGTCGGCATAGCTCAACTTGCCTGCCTAAGGGGAGATCATGGCTTCGACGTCCACACCGCTCACCCTGCCCGTGCTGCCCCTCGACGACGAGGTCGTCCTGCCCGGCATGGTGGTGCCCCTCGACCTGTCCGACACCGAGGTGCGGGCCGCCGTCGAGGCCGCACAGGCCGCCGCGCGGGGCGGCGACAAGCCGCTCGTGCTGCTCGTGCCGCGGGTCGACGGCACCTACGCGGGCGTCGGCACGCTGGGCAGCGTCGATCAGGTGGGGCGGCTCTCCGGCAGCGGCGACCCCGGCGCGCTCATCCGCGGCGTCCGCCGGGTGCGCATCGGCGCGGGGACGACCGGGCCCGGGGCCGCACTGTGGGTCGAGGGCACCGCGATGGAGGAGATCACCCCTGACCCCTTGCCCGGCGCCGTCGCCGAGCTCGCCAAGGAGTACAAGGCGCTCGCCACCAGCTGGCTGCGCAAGCGCGGCGCCTGGCAGGTCGTCGACCGCGTCCAGCAGATCGAGGACGTGGGCCAGCTCGCCGACAACGCCGGCTACTCGCCGTTCCTGACGATCCGGCAGCGCGTCGAGCTCCTGGAGACCGCCGACCCGGTGGCCCGGCTCAAGCTGGCCGTCGGATGGCTGAGCGAGCACCTCGCCGAGCAGGACGTCGCCGAGTCCATCGCCAAGGACGTCCAGGAGGGCGTCGACAAGCAGCAGCGCGAGTTCCTGCTGCGCCGCCAGCTGGAGGCCGTGCGCAAGGAGCTCGCCGAGCTGGGCGGCGACCCGGAGAACGAGTCCGACGACTACCGCGCCCGCGTCGAGGCCGCCGATCTGCCCGAGAAGGTCCGCGAAGCGGCCCTGAAGGAGGTCGGCAAGCTGGAGCGGTCCTCCGACCAGAGCCCCGAGGGCGGCTGGATCCGCACCTGGCTGGACACCGTCCTGGAGATGCCCTGGAACGAGCGCAGCGAGGACGCGTACGACATCCCCGGCGCGAAGGCCGTCCTCGACGCCGACCACGCGGGCCTGGAGGACGTGAAGGAGCGGATCACCGAGTACCTGGCGGTGCGCAAGCGGCGCGCCGACCGGGGGCTGGGCGTGGTCGGAGGGCGCCGCGGGGGCGCGGTGCTCGCGCTCGTCGGCCCGCCCGGCGTGGGAAAGACCAGCCTCGGCGAGAGCGTCGCCCGCGCCATGGGCCGCAAGTTCGTCCGCGTGGCGCTCGGCGGCGTCCGCGACGAGGCCGAGATCCGCGGCCACCGGCGCACGTACGTCGGCGCGTTGCCCGGCCGGATCGTACGGGCGGTCAAGGAGGCCGGCTCGATGAACCCGGTCGTCCTGCTCGACGAGATCGACAAGGTCGGCTCGGACTTCCGCGGCGACCCGGCGGCGGCCCTCCTGGAGGTCCTGGACCCGGCGCAGAACCACACCTTCCGGGACCACTACCTGGAGGTCGAACTGGACCTGTCGGACGTCGTCTTCCTGGCGACGGCCAACGTCCTGGAGGCCATCCCCGAGGCCCTGCTGGACCGCATGGAGCTGGTCCGCCTCGACGGCTACACCGAGGACGAGAAGGTCGTCATCGCCCGCGACCACCTGCTGCGGCGGCAGCTGGAGCGCGCGGGCCTGGAGCCGGGCGAGGTCGCGCTGGAGGACGAGGCCCTGCGCAGGCTGGCGGGGGAGTACACCCGCGAGGCGGGCGTGCGGAACCTGGAGCGCGCGATCGCGCGGCTGCTCCGCAAGGTCGCGGCCAGGCACGAACTGGGTGAGCAGGAGCTGCCGTTCACCATCGGCGCGGAGCAGCTGCGCCCGCTGATCGGGCGCCCGCACCACACCCCGGAGTCCGCGCAGGACCCCGCCGAGCGGCGCACCGCGGTGCCGGGCGTGGCGACGGGGCTCGCGGTCACGGGCGCGGGGGGCGACGTCCTGTTCGTCGAGGCCTCCCTGGCCGACCCCGAGACGGGTGGCGCGGGCCTGACCCTCACCGGCCAGCTGGGTGACGTGATGAAGGAGTCGGCGCAGATCGCCCTGTCCTTCCTGCGCTCGCACGGCGCGGAACTGGAGCTGCCGGTGGGCGACTTCAAGGAGCGCGGCGTCCACCTGCACGTCCCGGCGGGCGCCGTCCCGAAGGACGGCCCGAGCGCGGGCGTCACCATGACGACGGCGCTGGCGTCGCTGCTGTCGGGCCGCCGGGTGCGGCCGGACGTGGCCATGACCGGCGAGGTGTCCCTGACGGGGCGGGTCCTGCCCATCGGCGGCGTCAAGCAGAAGCTGCTGGCGGCGCACCGGGCAGGCGTGACGACGGTGATCATCCCGAAGCGGAACGAGCCCGACCTGGACGACGTGCCCGCCGAGGTGCTGGCGAAGCTCGACGTCCACCCGGTCTCCGACGTCCGCCAGGTCCTGGCGCTGGCCCTGCAGCCGGCCGAGGCGGAGGTGGCCGTGGCGGCGTGAGCGGCCGCGAACGGCGCCGGGCCCGTACCTCTCTCCACAGGGGTACGGGCCCGGCGCCGTCTTCCGGCTCAGGAGTGGTTCAGGTGTGGCTGACGGCCTTGTGCAGCAGGCCCTGCAGGGCGTCCTGCTCCTCCTGCGACAGCCCGGCCAGCGGCGACTCCCGGGCGAGGAGCTCCATGAGCCGCTCGCGCAGGGCCGCGCCCTCCTCCGTCAGGACCAGCTGCTTGGCGCGCCGGTCCGTGGGGTGCGGGCGGCGCTCCAGGAGCCCGCGGCCCTCCAGCTTGTCGATGACGAACGTCGCGTTGGAGGGCTCGCAGGCCATGCGGTCGGCGAGCTCGCGCATCGTCATCGGGCCGGACAGCTCCCGCAGGGCCGTGGCCTGGGGCGCGGTGAGGTCCAGCGTGCCCGCGCGGTCGCGCACATGGTCCGCGATCCGGCGGGCGAGGCCGTTCACCAGGCCGCAGAGCCGGCGCTCGGCGATGGCGTGGGCTTCCGGGGTGGTCATGACCGCCATCGTAATCGGAGCAAGCTTCATCAAGCAGATAATTTTTCAGCTTGAATCATTCAAGCCAGAAGCTTATTGTCTTCGATCAAGGAACCCGTGCAGGGCTGCAGCCCTGCGTCCCCTGCATCCCTGCACCCCTGCACCACAAAGGACGGAACCACCCATGACCGACGACGCCCGCCTCAACCGCCCCGCCGGCATCCGCTCCCTGCAGCTCGGCGACATCAAGGTCACGTACGTGCCGGACGGCGCCGGGCAGCTGAGCCCGCGCGGCTGGCTGCCGGACACCACCGACGAGGTGTGGGCCGAGCACCCCGAGTACCTCGACGCGACCGGCAACCTCGTGGCGAGCATGGGCGGCCTCCTCGTCGAGCACGGCGACCGGGCCCTGCTCATCGACGCGGGCTTCGGCCCCGGCCACCACGCGGCCGAACCCGGCGCCCCCGTGGGGGAGATCAACGGCGGCGCCCTCTTCGGCAACCTCGCCCGCCTCGGCCGCACCCCCGCCGGCATCGAGGCCGTGGCCATCACGCACCTGCACGGCGACCACATCGGCTGGTCCGCGCAGCTCGCCGACGCCGGTGCCGTCCACCTGATCAGCGCGCCCGAGTGGGAGCACCGTCACCTCGCCGAGCAGCACGGCGTGCCGCCGGAGCTCCTCACCGCCCTGGAGCCGAGCCTGCGCACGGTCACCGACGGCGAGGAGATCTTCCCCGGCGTCCGCGTCATGCTCACCCCCGGCCACACCGCGGGCCACGCCGCCTACGTCATCACCGGCGGCGGCCGGCGCCTGATCGCCTTCGGCGACGCCCTGCACTCGCCCCTGCAGATATCCCACCCCGAGTGGTCGGCCGTCGTCGACCACGACGCCCGGCAGTCGGCGGACTTCCGACGGCGGCTGGTGGAGGAGATGGCGGAGCCCGGCACGATCGGCTTCGGCATCCACTTCGCGGATGTGGTCTTCGGGCGGGTGCGGCGCGACGGCGCGGGGGCCACGTCGTGGGAGCCGGTCGACGCGTGACACGCGAGCGGTACGTAACAAGGCCCCTGCCCCCTTTGCCCCGTTGACGGACGCGAACCCCACCGCTTGCATGGTCACGACCAAGCTCCGCTGACCGACCAGTCACGTTCGGAGGGGGACCTTTGCGCAAGACGAAGGCACGTTCGGGCAGAGCAGGAAGACGGACCATCAAGAGCGGAATACCGGGCGCGGCGGCACTGATAGGTGCCGCCGCGCTCATCGTTTCCGGGGCACCCGCCCAGGCGGCGGGCGGCGGCGACGGCGGCCCGGCGGAGGTGATCCCGGGCAAGGGGACCGCCACGCCGGCGCTCGTGGGCGGCATCCGCGAGAAGGCCGCCTCCTCGGGCAGCGCGGCCGACGCGGCCCGCGGCCACCTCGCCGGCAAGCGCAGCCGCTACCGCATCGCCGAGCCGGAGCGCGACCTGAAGCCCGTACAGACGCTGAACGCGGGCGCGGCCGAGACCGTACGGCTGCAGCAGAAGCACCAGGGTGTCGACGTCCTGGGCGGCCAGTACGTCGTCCGGATGGAGAAGAAGGACGGCAAGCGCGTCGTCACCGGCACCTCCGGCAAGTACTTCACCGGGCTGAAGGCCGGCACCCGGGCCGAGGTGAGCGAGAAGCTGGCCGTCGAGCGGGCCGTCGCCGCGACCCTGCACGACCTGGCCGGCAACCGGCTCGCCAAGGGCGACGCGGTCCGTACGAAGGGCGCCGCCACGCAGCCGGCCCGCTCGCTGTCGGGCACCGCGCGCGGCCTCGTCGTCATCCCCAAGGGCCCCGGCGTCCTCACCCATCACGTCACCGTGCGCGGCACCGACCCGGCCACCGGCCGCCCCGTGCTGCGCGAGGTCTACGTCGACGCCAAGGCCGGCTACCCGGTGCTGCAGTACAGCGGCATCAAGACGTTCGGCACCGGCGACGCGGACGGGCTGCGGGAGCGCGCCCGGGGCGCCGCCACCGGTACGTCCGAGGCTGCGGCCCGCGCCGCCGCCGGCCCGGTCAGCCCCGGCGTCACCGGCTCCGGCGTCAAGTACGACGGGACGACCGTCGAGCTCGGCCTGTACAAGGACACCGCCCGCAACGAGTACGTCATGACGGACTACGCGCGGATGTGGGACTCCAGCAAGAACCTGATCTCCACCTGGGACGCCCGCGGCAAGGACGTCAGCGAGGCCAGCGGCCGCTGGCCCGACGGGATCAAGGAGTTCGGCTCCCCGGGGCCCTCCTTCGGCAAGGACGCCACGGACGCGGGCGCCGTCGACGCCCACTGGGCCGCCGGCAAGGTCTACGACTACTACAAGAAGGTCCACGGCCGCGACAGCCTGGACGGCCGCGGCATGGCCATCAACTCCCTCGTCGGCGTGACCGAGTTCGGCGGCGCGTACGTCAACGCCTTCTGGGACGGCACCAAGATGGTGTACGGCGGCGGCGACAAGGAGTACAAGACGCTCTCCGCCGACCTCGACGTCGTCGGCCACGAGATGACGCACGGCGTCGTCGAGAACACCGCCAACCTCGTCTACGCGGGCCAGTCCGGCGCCCTCAACGAGGCCATCGCCGACTACTTCGGCAACGCCATCGACACCGACGCCGCCGGCAAGGCCATGGACGACCCGACCGCGGGCCTCCTCGGCGAGGACCTGTGCCGGACGAAGTCCCCGCGCGAGTGCGCCTTCCGCGACCTCAACGACGGCCACACCACGTCCGGGAACTTCATCGGCGTCGGCTTCGGCTCCGACGGCGGCGGCGTGCACCTGAACTCCACCATCTTCTCGGGCGCCCTGTGGGACATCCGCGAGGACGTGGGCCGCACCCTCGCCGACAAGATCGTCTACAAGGCGCTGACCGAGTACATGACGCCGCTCGACGGCTTCACCGAGGGCCGTGACGCGGTGGTCGCCGCCGCCAAGGCGCTCGGCGTCTCCGCCAGGGACCTGAACACCGTCCAGCGCTCCTTCAACGCCCACGGCATCGTGGCCAACTGGGAGCAGGCGCTCGGCGTCGACACCGACCTGCTCTCGCCCCGGCTCAACACCGCCAACACGGGCACGGGCGCGGGCGGCGGCTGGTGGGCCGCCTCGCGGTCGAACGACGACGGCTCCGAGGCGTACTCCGTCTGGGCCGGCCGCACGGACGGCAGCGGCTCGCCGAAGCTGATGAGCCCCAACGACGGGCGCTACCACGTCTACCCGGCCACCGACGGCAAGACCGTCGCCTGGGTCGCCTACGGAGCGGCCGGCGCGGACGTCCTGACCCGGCCCCTGGCGGGCGGCCCGGTCAAGAAGGTGTACAGCACCGCCACGGGCGGGGTCTCCGGCGTGCGCGTCGAGGGCGGCACGGTCGTCATCGACATGGCCGACCCCGCGGGCGGCCGGCACGTCGGCTACGTCCGCACCGGCGACAAGCAGCCCACCTGGGTGGACGGCGGACGCGCCGAGGTGGCCACGGCCCTGCCGTCGCTGAGCGGCCAGAAGATCGCCTACGCCACCCTCTTCCCCGAGGGCGACGACTACCGCATCGGTACCGAGGTGCTGGACCTCAAGACCGGGGCCAGGACGCAGATGGGCCAGCTGGGCAAGCCCGAGGCCGTCGGCCAGACCGGCATCAACGCGACCGGCGTCTTCTGGATCGCGGACGAGACGACCGGCGACCAGGGGCAGGTGGCCGTGCGCCGCGCCGCGCTCGACGGCACCGGCGTCACGGACCTCAGCAAGGAGAAGGGCGCGGACGCCCTGCACGCCTCCGACCTGACCGTCTCCGAGAACGCGGTGACGGTGACCGCCGAGGTGCCGGACACCACGTACCGCAACGAGACGCTGGCCAAGCTGTGGCAGTTCGCGGCCGACGGCTCGTCCCGGGCGCGCGTCTCCTGCAACCGCGGAGAGCAGACCTCGGCCGCCGCGGCCGGCGGCAAGCAGGTGGTCTGGATCGACGGCACCACCGGCACCACCGACCTGGTCACCCGCACCCGCCCGGCGGGCACCTGCGGCTGATCACGGACGACGACAGGACCGGGCCCCCGGCGCCGATGTGCCGGGGGCCCGGTGTCTTTCCACGGGGGGTGTCTTCTCTGTGGGGGTGCCTTCTTGGGGGTGCCTTCTCCGTGGGGGGCGCTCTCACCCCAGGGCCAGGGCCTGGAGCCGGCTGTACGTGCCGTTGAAGCGGTTGTGGTCGCCGACGGTCGGTCCGGTGTCGGTGTACTGCCAGAAGGTGTGATACTCCCAGCCGGACGGGAGTTCACCGGCCGAGGAGCCGTAGCGGGGCACCCACAGGGGGTGGGCGGAGGCGAAGCCGCCGTAGTTGCCGGTGCACTGCTTCCACCAGCCGGTCGAGGTGTAGACGACCGCGTCGCGCCCCGTGCGCGCCTTGTAGGCGGAGAAGAAGTCCCGGACCCAGCCGACGAGTGCGCTCGCGCTCATGCCGTAGCAGGTGGCGCCGTAGGGGTTGTACTCGATGTCCAGGACGCCCGGCAGCGTCCTGCCGTCCTTGGACCAGCCGCCGCCGTGCGTGGCGAAGTACACGGCCTGGGCGGCGCCGCCGGAGTTGTCGGGCAGGGCGAAGTGGTACGCGCCGCGGATCATGCCGGCGGCGTACGAACCGTTGTACTGCTGCGCGAAGTACGGGTTGGTGTAGCTCGTGCCCTCGGTCGCCTTGACGTAGGCGAAGCGGTTTCCGGCGTTCCAGAGGGTGGACCAGGGGACGTTGCCGTTGTGGCTGGAGACGTCGGCCCCTTCGACGGAGGCGGCGGCCCGGGGTGGGGGAGGGGTGCCCGGGCCGGGGTCCTCGTGGGTGCGCAGGGTGGAGCCGAGCCAGTCCCGTTCGGGGTGGGAGGGCGGTTTCGCGCCGTGCGCCGCGGCCGGCGGCGCGAGGAGGCAGAGGGTGGTCAGCAGGGAGGCCAGGAGGGAGGCCAGGAGGAGGGAGGGGGTGCGTAACGCCGTGGGGGATCTGCGGCCCGTGCGGCCGGATCTGCATCTGAATGTGACCATGGCGTGCCTTCCAGAAGGGTCCGTGGGGGGAGTACCAATGACGCGCCGACGGCGCGGAGGCATTGGTATGGCCATGTCATAAATGACGTTATGGCGACGGACGCGCCAGGCATAGGGGGACGCGGTGCTGCCGTTGGTCTAATCCTGCGAAATACTGGCGGAGCTGCGGTGAAGACCGCGAACGGGAAAAACTTTCAACAACCGGAAAGCCGGAGAGGGCCCTGACGTGCACCAGACGACTCCCCCGTCCCCCGAGGAGGGCGGGCCGGGCGCCGCGGACAGCAGAGGTATGGACCAGGCCTACCTCTCCCTGGAACGCGAGCTGGCCGTCTTCCTGCGCCGGGCCCGGGCGTCCTCCGGTGAGATGGCCCGCGCGGTCCACCCCGAGCTGGAGGCGGCGGCCTACGGCCTCCTCGTCCGCCTGGAGGACGCCGGGCAGCAGCGCGCCACGGACCTCGCGGCGTACTTCGGCGTCGGCAAGGCCACGATGAGCCGCCAGCTGCGCGCCCTGTGCGAGCTGGGCCTCGTCTCCCGCGAGCCGGACCCGGCCGACGGGCGCGCCTCCCTGGTCCGCATCACGGACGAAGGCCGCGCCCGCTTCACGCGCGTCCGCGACGCCCGCCGCGCGCAGTACGTACGGAAGCTGGCGGACTGGGACCGCGGCGAAGTGGCGGAACTGGCACGGCTGCTGCACCAGCTGAACGCGAGCGCCGAGCAGTAGAGCGCGGCGCGATGCATCAATGAGCTGTGACCGGGGTGAAGCCCGGTCACAGCTCTACGTACACCGCCGCCGCGTCGTCGTGCCGCTTCCCGAGCCGCGCACCGCGCTCCCCGGCCTCGGCGGTCCGGACCCGCTCGATGAGCGCGTCCGGACCCTCCTTGGCCAGCGCCGCCAGGCACGCGGTCCAGTCACCCTCCCGGAACACCTCCACCCACCGCGCCGCCCCGTCCGTGAGCGCGGCCAGCGCCCGTACCTCCGCGCGCGCGAGCGAACCCGTCACGGCCCGCGCGGCCACATCCGGGTCCGCCGCGGCGGTGAAGAAGCCGCCCTCCGCGTTGCGCGCGGCGTCCGTCACCGGGCCGAGCGCCCGCAGCCGCTCGATGCGGTCGTCCAGGACGGCCGTCACCGCGCGGCCGGGCGACTCGACGAGCAGCGCGGAGTCGGAGAGCACGAGGTACTCCACGCGCGCGTCGTCCCACCGCACCACGACCGCCGTGGCCTGCGGCGTGCGCCGGTGGGTGAGGTCGCAGGTGCCGCGATGGGCCTGTGCCGTACGGGAGACGGCGGCGGACAGGCAGCGGGTAAGCGGCAGTTCCCGTTCCGCCACGGCCAGTTCGAGGAGCGCGCCGCCCAGCCGCGCCGTGAACCAGGGCACTCCGTGCACGCAGCCGGTCGCGCCGGAGGGTGGCGGCGTCACCCCGTCGAGCAGGACCAGCGCACCTCCCTTACCGGAGGCCGGCAGGGCGACGGACACGAAGTCCTCGTTCGGGTGTCGGACATCCCCCGGCCGGGTGGCGAGTTCGATGCGCATGGGGCCAGTGTGCCGGATGCCGGAAATCGACGGGGGCACGTGCGCATCCTGTCGGCGGCCTCCGCGTTGCTTCAGGTGACGTGCTGACCTGGCGCGTATGCGATGAGTGAAGCAGGCCGATTGTCAATCTCCCAGGGGGATTCACTCCTTCGAGTGGCCGGGCGGTCGATGGGCACCCCCGCCCCGCAGAGGTGCTGAAAGGGTCAAATCAGTACCAGGGGTGGGACGAGAAAAGATTGTGAGCACCGGTGCGGAAGAAGCGGCTTGGGGGCGGCGGCGGACGGAAGCCGCGGGCCACGGCGGTGCCGGAGCGCACCGCCCGCGTACGTAACCGACTGGCCGTCTCCGTCGCGGTCATCGCCCTCGCCGTGCTCGGCGCGAGCGCCTCCGGCGTCCGCGAGGCCTGGCGCGACGTCACCGAGGCCCGCCGCCTCGCCGCCCTCGCCACCGCCGACGAGTCGGCCCTCGCCCTCGCGCACTCCCTGGCCGACGAGCGCGACGCCATGGTCCAGTACGTGGCGGGCGGGCGCGCCGACTCCACCGCCGCGGGGCTCTCCGACCGCCAACGGGTCGGCGTGGACCGCCGGATCGAGCAGTTCCGGCCCGATGCGCCCGCGCCCGTCCGGGAGCTCCTCGACGCCCTCCCGCACACCCGCCGCGAGGCCTACTCCGGCAAGGGCGACGCCCTGGCCGCCTTCAACGCCTACACCCCCGCCGTGCAGGCCCTCCACAGCCTCGCGGACACCCTCGACCGGCAGGCCGGCGGCGGCGACTCCGCCGCGCTGCCGCCCCTCGCCCGCGCCACCGAGGCCGCCTCGGCCGGCCGCGGGCTGCTCCTGGGCGCCCTGGCCGCCCAGGGCCGCAAACCCGAGCTGGCCGCCGCGGCCCAGCGCGCCGACACCCGCACCCAGGACGCCCTGGCCGACTTCACGCGCCTCGCCCCCGCCGCCGCCCGCGACGCCTACGCCGAGGCCGTCACCGGCCCCGAGGTCACCGCCGCCCAGGGCCATCTCGGCCGCCTCGTCCGGAGTCAGTCGTCCGGCGAGCTCGCCACCCAGCCCGCCGAGCCCGTCCGCACGGCCCTCACCACCCGCCTCCAGCGCATGCGCGGCGTCGAGACCGCCCTCGCCGAGAGCGAGGCACCCCGCCTGGAGGCGCTGCGCCACGCCGCCATGACCGAGCTGGAGCGGCGCGTGATGGCCGCCGCGCTGTGCCTGTTCACGGCCCTGCTCGCCGGCGTCTGGTCCACCCGCTCGGTGACCCGCCCGCTCGCCGCCGTGCGGCTGGGCACGCGCCGCGTGAGCGCCGACCCCGTGACCGAGGAGCCCGTCGCCTTCAAGGGCCGCGACGACGAGTTCGCCGAGACCGCCCGCGCCGTCAACCACCTCCAGGGCAAGTTCCGGCGCCAGCAGGGCCGTATCGCCGCCCTCGAAGGCGAGCGCACCCGCCTGATCGCCGCCCGCCAGGACGCCGCCGACGAGCGCGACTCCCTGCGCGCCGAACAGCAGCGGCTGACCGAGCGGCTGGCCGCCCTGCCCGCCGAGCAGCCCGGCGGGCGCGCGGGCGAGACGGGCATCCTCGTCGGGCTCTCCCTGCGCACGCTCGGCCTGGTCGAGCGCCAACTGGCCGTCATCGAGGGCATGGAGGCCCACGAGGCCGACCCCGAGCGCCTTGAGATCCTCTTCAAGCTCGACCACCTCGCCACCCGCATGCGCCGCAACAGCGAGAACCTGCTCGTCCTCGCCGGCGCCGAGAGCGGCACCGGCCGCGCGGGCCCCGTCCCCCTGCTCGACGTCCTGCGGGCGGCCGTCGGCGAGACCGAGCGCTATCAGCGCGTGCGCATCCAGTCCCTGCCGCCGCACGCCCGCCTCGCCGGCTTCGCCTCCGAGGACGTGAGCCACCTCGTCGCCGAACTGCTGGAGAACGCCACCGCGTTCTCCCCGCCGGACGCCCAGGTGCAGGTCTCCGCCTGGCACCTGGAGGGCGGCGAGATCGTGCTCTGCGTCCAGGACGAGGGCATCGGCATGGCCCCCGAGCGCCTCGCCGAGGTCAACGCCCTGCTGGCCGACCCCGACCCCGCCTGCCCCCCGCTGCCGGTGGCCGACCACACCGGCCGGGCCGACGGCGGGGGCCGCTCCGCGCGTGCAACGCAGTCGCCGCTCGGCCTCGGCCTCTACGTCGTCGCCCGGCTCGCCCTGCGGCACGGCGTGCGCGTCCAGCTGCGCGAGCAGACCACCGGCGGCGTCGCCGCGGTCGTGGTGCTGCCCGTGAGCCTGCTGCCCGCCGGCCCCCCGGCCGTCACCGGCCTGGGCGACATCCCGCCCGTCCCGGGTGCCACGGCGCTCCCGCAGGTCCACCTCCCCGGCTCCATCGCCGAGGCCAACTCCCATGCGCTGCGCGGCCGCCCGCAGCACGCCCAGCGGCCGTCCGGGGCCCACGCCGCGCCCGCGCCCGTCCACCCGGCGGACCCGCCCGCCGCGGCCGCGGGCCCCGCGGAGCCCGTGGCGGACCCGGCGTCCGCCGAGTCGACGATGCAGCTCACCGGCTTCGCGGAGACGCCGCCGCTCGGGCCGCCGCCCGCATCGACGGGGCGCCACGCCCGCCCGGCCGCGCCCACCGAGGGCACGCTCCCACCGGCAGGCGGCCCCGGCGCCGGACGTCCCGGTGGCGCCGGACTCTCCAGTGGCGCCGGGCTTCCCGACGGCGCCGGGCTCCCCAACGGCACCGCCCTGCCCAAGCGCACCCCCAAGGTCATCGCCCAGCGCCCCGCCCCCCAGCGGGTGCGCCAGGGCGTGGACGCCGAGGCGCTGCGGCGCAAGCTGGCCGGCTTCCAGCGCGGCGCGGCCGACGGCCGCCGGGACGCCCAGGCCGAGCTGGCCGGGCGCGAGACACAACGGAATCAAGCGGGCCCGCCGGACACCGGCGGCACACCCGAGGAGGCACGCGGTTGACTGCATTCCCCCGGGGGGCGACCCCCGTATCCCCCGTCGGCCCCGTCGCCTACGGACTGAGCCACGAAGCCCGCAACCTGCACTGGCTGCTGACCAACCTGGTGGAGGAGGTGCCCGGGGTGCGGTCGGTCGCCGTCGTCTCCTCCGACGGCCTGCTCCTGCTCTCCTCCGACCCGCGCCTGGCGCACCGCGGCGAGAGACCGGAGAGTCCGCGCGGCTCCACCGCCGACCTCGCCACCATCGTCGCGGGCCTGGGCAGCCTGACGACCGGCGCCGCCTGCCTGATGGACGGCGGCCTCGTCAAGCAGACCATGGTCGCGATGGACGAGGGCAGCCTGTTCGTGATGACCGTCAGCGACGGCTCGCTGCTGGGCGTCCACGCCGAACCCGACTGCGACATGGGCGTCGTCGCCTATCACATGGCGCTCTTCGTCGGCCGGGCCGGGCACGTCCTCACCCCCGAACTCCGCAGGGAGCTGCGGCAGTCGGTGGAGGCGGTCGGATGACGGGCCCCACCGCGGCGGCCTGCGGCAAGCCGGCGCGCGTCCGCCCGTACTCGCTCACCGGCGGGCGCCCCCGCCGGTGCCGGCTGCTGCTCGTGGAGACTTTCGTGGCGGCGCTCGACACTCCCGGGCTCGACACTCCCGGGAGTGGCACCCCCGGGCTCGGCACCCCCGGGCTCGGCACCCCCGGGGACGCCGCGGGTGCCGGACCGCACGGCGACGCCGGCCCCGGCGCCCGCGTGCCGCCCGAGGCCCGCGCCATCGTGGACCTGTGCCACCGGCTGCGGTCGGTCGCGGAGATCGCCGCCCTGCTGCGGATGCCGCTCGGCGCGGTCCGCGTCCTCCTGCTCGAACTGGCCGAGCAGGGCCGGGTGCGCGTCTTCGACACCGCGCACGGCACGGACCGGCCCGACCGCGCGCTGCTGGAGAGGGTGCGAAGTGCACTCCACCGACTGTGAAGAACGCCCGGCGCCCCGCGCGGCCACCCTCGGAGCCGTCGCCGCCGACGACGCCCCGCGTGCCTGGCAGACCGACCGCACCCGCGCCCCCCTCGCCACGAAGATCGTCGTGGCGGGCGGCTTCGGCGTCGGCAAGACCACCTTCGTCGGCTCGGTCTCCGAGATCACACCGCTGCGCACCGAGGCCGTGATGACGGCCGCCGCGGCCGGCGTCGACGACGCCACCGCCACCCCCGCGAAGCGGACCACCACCGTCGCCATGGACTTCGGGCGCCTCACGCTCGACGCCGACCTCGTGCTCTACCTCTTCGGCACACCCGGCCAGAAACGATTCTGGTTCATGTGGGACGACCTCGTGCGCGGCGCGATCGGCGCCGTCGTCCTCGCCGACACCCGCCGCCTCGCCGAGTCCTTCGCCGCCCTCGACTACTTCGAGACCGCCGGCCTGCCCTACATCGTCGCGGTCAACCACTTCGAGGGCGCCGACCGCTACACCCCCGAGGCCGTGCACGAGGCGCTCGCGCTGCCGCCGCCCGTGCCGGTGGTGACCATGGACGCCCGGAAGCGGATCACGGTCGTCGACACCCTGCTGGCCCTGGTCGGCCGGGCGCTTGAGACCCTGCCCGAGTGAGGAGCGACCCGTGCGACGGATCCTCATCGCCGGGGCCGGCCAGTCCGGCCTGCAGCTGGCCCTCGGCCTGCAGTTCCACGGCTACGACGTCACGCTGATGTCCCACCGCACGCCCGAAGAGATACGTTCCGGCCGGGTGACGTCCACCCAGTGCATGTTCGCCACGGCCCTGCGCCACGAGCACGAGCTCGGGCTCGGCTTCTGGGCGGCGGCCGCCCCGCGCATCGAGGGCGTCGGCGTCTCCGTCACCGAGCCCGCACCGGGCGGGCACCGGCGCGCCGTCGACTGGCTCGGCCGGCTGGACGGCTGCGCCCAGTCCGTGGACCAGCGGCTGAAGATGTCCGGCTGGCTGGAGACCTTCGCCGACCGCGGCGGCCGGCTGGTCGTCCACGCCGCAGCGGTCTCCGACCTCGACGCCCTCGCCGGCCACTACGACCTGGTGCTCGTCGCCACCGGCAAGGGCGAGCTCGCCGAGCTCTTCGACCGCGACCCCGCCCGCTCCCCGCACTCCGTCCCGCAGCGGGCCCTCGCCGTCGCCTACGTGCACGGGCTCGGGCCCCGGCCCGAGCACCCGAGCACCGAGGCGGTGCGCTGCACCCTGGTCCCGGGTGCGGGGGAGCTGTTCGTCCTGCCGACGCTGACCGTCTCCGGCCGCGCCGACGTCCTGTTCTGGGAAGCCGTCCCGGACGGGCCGCTGGACGCCTTCCAGGACCTGCCCGGCCCGGGCGAGCACCTGGCGCGGACCCTGGAGCTGATGGAGCACTACGCCCCGTGGGAGTACGCCCGGGCGACCCGCGTCGAGCTCACGGACGCCCACGCCACCCTGGCCGGCCGCTACACCCCGGCCGTGCGCGACCCCGTCGGCCGGCTGCCCTCGGGCGGCGTCGTCCTCGGCGTCGGTGACGCGGTCGTCGCCGACGACCCCGTCACCGGGCAGGGCGCCAACTCCGCCGCCAAGTGCGCGGCCGCCTACCTCGCGGCGATCGTGCAGCACGGCGAGCGGCCCTTCGACGCCGCGTGGATGCGCACGGCGTTCGACCGCCACTGGGCCTCGGCCCGGCACGCCACCGCCTGGACGCACGCGATGCTCGCACCGCGGCAGCCGGCGCACGTACGGGAGCTGCTGGCGGCGGCGGCCCGCCTCCAGCCGGTCGCCGACCGCATCGCCAACGGCTTCGACGACCCGGCGGACTTCGCGCACTACTTCTACGAGGCGGAGCGTGCGGAGGCCTACGTGGCGGAGGTGGAGAAAACGGAGGCGGCGAAGGCGGAGGCGGGCGGCTGACCGGTCGCCCGCCCCGCCGCCGTGCCCCGCCCCGCCGCCCTGCCCCGCGCCGTCAGGCCCTCGACGGCGCCTGCGCCGATCCGTAGCCGGTGTCCGGGCCCGACAGGGCGCCCTCCGGCATCGGCGGCGGCTCGTACCGCCGCAGCGGCGCCTCGTCCGCATCCGGCCGCACCGCCCCGAGCAGCGGGTTGGCGGCGATCGGCGAGACCTTCACCGAGCCGCCGGGCCGCGGCGCCTGCATCACCAGGCCGTGGCCGATGTAGAGCGCCACGTGCGTCGCCCCTTCGAAGTAGACCACCAGGTCGCCCGGGCGCAGCTCGTCGAGCGAGACCCTCGGCAGGGTCCTCCACTGCTCCTGGCTGGTGCGCGGGATGGCGTCGCCCGCGTGGGCCCAGGCCTGGGAGGTGAGCCCGGAGCAGTCGAAGGCGTCCGGCCCCTCCGCGCCCCACACGTACGGCTTGCCGAACTGCCGGTAGGCGTAGGCGATGGCCCTGCCGCCCGAGGCGGAGGGCCGGGAGGAGCCGCTGAGCCGGCCCGAGGAGAGCAGCTTGGCCTGGGCCTCGCCGATGTTCTTGTTCTCCAGCCGCTGGACCTGGGCGAGCTGAGTGCCGGTCAGCGAGGCGAGCATCTTCTCGACCTCGCCGAGGCGCTTCTTGACGGCGTCGCGCTGCCGCTTCTGCCGGGCCGCGAGCACCTGCTGCTCGTTGAGGGCGTCCCGGGCCCGTGCGGCCAGGTCCGAGGCGTGCTTCTCGCCCTTCGCGAGGCGGTCGACGGTGGCCGCCCGCTGGCCGGCGGCGCGCTGGATCTGGTGGCCTCTGTCCAGCGCCTGCTGGGGGTTGCCGCTGAGGAAGACGGAGACGTACGGGGCGAGGGTGCCGCTCGTGCCCTGGTACTGCTCGCGGGCGAGCCGCCCGGCGGCGTCCCGGCTGCCGGTGAGGGCCACGCGGGTGAGGGCGAGCTCGTCGTTGAGCTCGTCGACCCGCTTCTGCTGGACCTTGAGCTTCTCCTCGGTCGCGTCGTAGGCCTCGGTGGCCTCCTCGGCCTTCCGGTAGAGCGACTGGAGCCGGGCGAGCAGGCTGCCGACGGACTGGCGGGACGGGCGGGACCGCTCGGGCGGGTCGTCGGGCGCGGCCGCGGACAAGGGAGCGGGCAGTGCGAGCGACGTGGCGCCGGCCATCAGCGCCACCGTGCAGACAGAACGCACGAACCGTCCTGACACGAGCTCACCTCCGGTGTGGGGCGTGATCGTTTACCCAGGTGAGGATCGTGCCACGTGCGGTCCTACTTATGGGGGCGATGTGGGCGAATCCGCCTAACCCGCTCACTCCATGGTTGCCCGGGCATCACCCGGCCGGCGGCCTCGCGCCCGCCCGCGTGCCCCGGATGCCGCCCGCAGGCGCCCTTGCGGACGGCTCAGACGTCCGCTCCGGGGCGCGGCCGCTTCGTCCACGGCCACTTCAGGCTGCGGTCCGGACGGCGCCCCTCGGGGTCGTAGACGTACTTCCAGCCCTTGTGCAGCCCCAGCCGCCGCGTCGTACCCGCCTGGACCCGGTGGTAGACGAGGACCGTCGGGGCCCCGCCGTGCTCATCCGGCACCGGAACCTCGTAGACCTTCGGCGGATGCCCGGTGTGTCCCAGCAGTACCGGCAGTACGCGCCCGTCCAGAGGGCCACCCTCGAAGGGCGTATCTTCGCTTCTCACGGATCCAGTGTCCGTCAGCCGGGGCCGTGGGCCCGCGGGCGTAGTGCATCAGAGCAGGTGCGCCGCATCCGAGACCACCGGGATGACCTGGCGGGCCAGGCGCCCCACCGGCCCTTCCGCACGCTCCAGGGCCAGCGCCGCACGCATGACCTCGGCCGTCTGCGGGTCGCTCGCCGACGTGGCCGTCAGCAGCGCCACGAAGTGGTCGACGAGCCAGTCGCGCAGCTCCTCCACCGGCGGCTGCTTGCCCTCGTCCAGCCAGATCAGGGAGGCCGCCTCCACGGCCGTGATCCAGGTGCGGACCATCATGCTCAGCCGGGGGCCGGGCTCCGGCACCTGCAGGTGCTTGAGGATCTGCGCGGCGGCCGCCCGCCGCACGCCGTCCACGATCGCGCCCGTGCGGGAGGTCTCGGCGACGCTGCCGCCCTGCAGCAGCGCACCGAAGCCCGCGTCGTGCTCGTCCACGAAGGCGAGGTAGCGGTCGAGGGCGGCGGCCAGGCGGCCGGTGAGGGGGCCCGTCTGCGGCTCGGCGAAGCACAGCTCCAGGTCGTCGGCGGCGCTGCGCAGCGCCGTCTCGTACAGCTGGGGCTTGCCCCCGGGGAAGTAGCGGTACACGAGCGGCCTCGACACCTTGGCGGCCGCGGCCACGTCGTCCAGGGAGACGTCCTCCGGGGCGCGGTGGGCGAAGAGCACGAGGGCGGCGGCGATCAGCTGGGTGCGGCGTTCCTCGACGCTGAGTCTGCGGTAGGCGGGGCGGGCGGACGGAGTCGGTGCTGCCGGGGCGGTTCCGCTGCCGTTCATGCAGGGCAGCGTAACGGTGCGGCCGCCGGTGCCCGGCCTCCGGCGCCGCAGGGATCCGGCGCCGCAGGGATCCGGCGCCGCAGGGATCAGGCCAGCAGCCCGGAGGCGCGCCACAGCCGGCGGCCGGCGCCCCGCATCACGCCGATGTCGTCCAGGAAGTCCGTGAGCCGCTTGGCACCCGTCTGCATCACCTCGCGCCGGTGGCCGCTGGCGCGCACCTGGGCGACGGCCTCGCGCCGGTCGAGGCCCACGTTCGTGTAGACGGCCGGGTTGACGAAGGCGACGGAGAAGACGCGGGCCGCCTCGCCGCAGCTGAGCCGGGTCAGCCCGGCCTCCCAGCGCGGGCAGCTCACCATCTGGCGGCGCAGCTCCTCGCGGGCGTACCGCACGTGGCGCGCCTCCTCCACGACGTGGATGCGCGTGACGCCGCGGACGAGCGGCTGCACCCGCTCGTCCGGGAAGGTGAGCCGCTGCATGTAGTCGAGGATCTCCTCGCCGAGCAGCGTGCAGGCGAAGGAACCGGGCGTGGTGGACACCGTCTTGAGGATGCGCGCGAGGTTGTGGTGCAAGGGGGTCACGGGATACGCGGGGGCGCCGCCGCGCTCGATGAGCCGGGCGAACATCTTCGAGTGCCGGCACTCGTCGGCGATCTCGGTGAGGGCGTAGCGGACGTGGGAGCTGGTGAGCGGCTTGTCGTAGATGTGACGGACCAGCAGCTGCATCAGGATCAGCTCGAACCATATGCCGAGGGAGGCGAGCGAGGCGGCCTCGTGCCGGGAGAGCTCGATGCGCTGCTCCTCGGACATCGTGCGCCACAGCGGGGTGTCGTAGAGGGAGAGCAGCTCGGGCGGCCAGAACCACTTGCCGTCCTCGGGGGGCGCGTTCCAGTCGAGTTCGGTGTCCGGGTCGAAGGAGTGTCTGGCGGAGGCCTCCAGCAGGCGCCGTGCGACCTCTTCGCGGTCCTTGAGCGGCCCGAGGGCGTCCCGCCGGAGGGGGCTGACTACAGGGTTACTTGGGGTCACACCCTTATGAGACTGCCTGTCAGCAAGGCCGTCAATCCTTTCGGGTGAGTTGATGAAGGGTTGTTGACCCGGCGGTAACCGGCGTGTGAGCCTGCGGAGAGAAGCGGGAGAGGACGGGAGACGTCGATGACGACGCGCAACCTCTACACACACGACCCGGGCGACCTCAACTGGACGGTGCCTGCGACCGGCGCGGCCCGTTTCAGCTGGGAATACGATGACGGCCGCGACCGCCTGCTCGCCCTGTACCAAAAGGGCAAGGACAAGCAGTGGGATGCCGAGAAGCGCATCGACTGGTCCCTTCCCGTCGATCCGTACGACGCGCTCGGCCTGCCCGATGACAACATGCCCGTCTACAACACCCCCTACTGGGGGAAGATGAGCGAGAAGGACAAGGCCGAGCTGCGGCGCAATTCCGCCTCCTGGCAGTTCAGTCAGTTCCTGCACGGCGAGCAGGGCGCCATGGTCTGCGCGGCGCGCATCGTGGAATCCGTCCCCGATCTCGACGCCAAGTTCTACTCCGCCACCCAGACCATGGACGAGGCCCGGCACGCCGAGCTCTACGGCCGCTTCCTCCAGGAGAAGATCGGCCTGGTCTACCCCATCGACGACAACCTCCAGTCCCTGCTGGGGGACACTCTGCGCGACTCCCGCTGGGACATGCCCTACCTCGGCATGCAGGTGCTCATCGAGGGCCTGGCCCTCGCCGCCTTCGGCATGCTGCGCGACATCACCGACAAGCCGCTGCCGAAACAGATCCTCGCCTACGTCATGCAGGACGAAGCCCGCCATGTCGCCTTCGGCCGTATGGCCCTGCGGGACTACTACCGCCAGCTGTCGGACGCCGAGCTGCGCGAGCGCGAGGAATTCGTCATCGAGGGCTGCTATTTGATGCGCGACCGGCTGCGGGGCGACGTGATTCTCACGGACTTCGGCATTCCGGCGGCCGAGGCCGCCGAGCTCACCGAAAAGTCCGAATACCTTCGGGTCTTCCGGCAGTTGCTGTTCTCGCGCATCGTGCCGTGCGTCAAGGACATCGGCCTGTGGGGTGAGCGGCTGCAGCGCGCGTACGTCGACATGGGCGTGCTGGAGCTGGGCGATGCGAGCCTGGACCTGCTCATGTCCCAGGACGAGGAGATCGCCGAGAAGCTGGACGCGGAGCGCTTCGCGGAGGAGGAGACGGTGCGCCGGGCCGAGGTCGCCGAGGCGATCGCGCGGGGTGCGGGAGAGGGTCCCGTGACGCGGGAAACATGAGGAGAGAAAGGGCACTTGAGCGCCTTGAGTGACTTGTGCCCTGCTGGAACCTTCTTTTCGGTATGGACGTCTTCGGGTGCACCTACGGGTAGGCCCACCGGCAGATCCGTGGGGCGGGTGGGGCACCGGGAGCACACACCGAGGGAGGGGACGCTCATGGCACGACCGACCGCTCGGAGGAGTCGGCAGCATCTCCTGATCGCGACGGCGTCGGCAGTGACGTTCTTCGCCACGATATCCGGTTGCGTGGCCATGGCCACGGAGGACGCGGGGACGGGTACGGGTACGCCGGGCACGGGCCGGAGCGGCGATGACGGCAAGGGGCGGCCGGGGGCCTCGTCCCCGGCCGCGCCCGGCACCGCCGGGAGCACACCGCCCGCGCGGGTCTCGGCCGAGATCTCGCACGAGAGCGAGGACCCCGGAAAAACGGTCAACCTGACCATCGACGACGGACCCGAGCCGGGCTGGACGGTGAAGGTCCTCGACCTGCTCAAGAAGTACGACGCCAAGGCCACGTTCTGCATCATCGGGTCGAGGGCCCAGGAGTACCCCGACCTCGTGAAGAAGGTCGCCGCGGCCGGCCACCGGCTCTGCGACCACTCCGTCGACCACAACACCGCCATGGACAAGCGCCCCGAGTCCTACCAGGAACGACAGGTCCTCGACGCCCGGGCCATGATCGAGAAGGCGGCCGGGCCCGGCGCCCGGGTGCTCTACTACCGGGCGCCCGGCGGCGCGTTCACCCCGTACAGCCGGGAGGTCGCCGCCTCGCACGGCATGCGCCCGCTCGGCTGGAGCGTCGACACCCACGACTGGCGCAACCCCGGCGTCGGCCACATCGTCGACGCGGTCAAGACGGGCATGAAGGAGGGCCCCGTGGTCCTCTTCCACGACGGCGGCGGCAACCGCGGCCAGACGGTCGCCGCCCTGGAGCAGCTGCTGCCGTGGTTCAAGGAGCAGGGGTACACGTTCGGCTACCCGAAGATCTGAGCCACTGAGCTACTGAGCTACGGAGCCACGGAGTCAGTGAGCTACGGAGCCACTGAGCTACGGAGTCAGTGAGCTGCGGAGCCACTGAGCTACCAGCGGAAGACATCGGTCTCCCGGGGCGGGGCGGCCGGCTCACGGACGGGGGTGGCGTTGCGCGGGTGGTGCGGATCGAGGAACCACTTGCGGGCCGAGGCGAGCCACCACACACCGGCGAAACCCAGGACGGCGGCGACCGCGATGGGCGCGTAGTTGAACGTGTCGACGGTGACGGGGCTCGCCTGCGGCAGCATGAACAGCACGGTGATCACGGCGACCCAGCCGATGGCCACCACCCCGACCGGCTTCGACCAGCGGCCCAGGTGCCAGGGCCCGCGCTCGAAGGCGTCGCCCTTGCGCAGCCGCAGCAGGGTCGGCGCGGCGTAGGCGAGGTACAGGCCGATGGTGGCGATCGAGGTCACGGCCGCGTAGGCCGTGGAGTTGATCAGATACGGCAGGCCCAGGGCGAACGCTCCGGCGGCGGCGAGCCACACGGCGTTGGTGGGCGTGCGCGTCTGCGGGTTGATCCGGTGCCAGGCGCCGGAGAAGGGCAGGGCGCCGTCGCGCGAGAAGGCGTAGATCATCCGTGAGTTGGCGGTGACGGAGGCCATGCCGCAGAACAGCTGCGCGACGATCACGACGAGCAGCAGCAGCTTGCCCCCGGCCGCGCCGAGCGCATCCATGAAGATCTGCGCGGGCGGGACCCCCGTCGCGGTGCCCGCCGCGCCGTCCCAGTCCTGGATCGCGTACGTCAGCCCGGCCAGCAGCACGAACCCGGCGATCCAGGACGCCCAGATCGACCGGACGATGCCGCGCGGCCCGGCCACCGCGGCGTCGTTCGTCTCCTCGGTCATATGGGCGGAGGCGTCGTAGCCGGTGAAGGTGTACTGCGCGACGAGGAGCGAGAGCAGCCCGACGTAGAGACCGGAGCCCCAGCCGGTGTCGTTGACGAAGTGCGTGAAGACGAACGACGCCGGCCGGTGGTGGTCCGGCACGAGCGCGAGCGCGCCCACGATCAGCAGGACGCCCAGCAGGTGCCACCACACGCTCACCGAATTGAGGAACGCCACCAGCCGGACGCCGAAGGTGTTCAGCACCGCGTGCAGCAGGAGCACCGCGCCGAACAGCGCGATCGTGTGGCCCGGCGTGGCCGCGAACCCGAACTGCAGGTCCAGATAGGCGTTCAGGAACGACGCCGCCCCGAAATCGATGCCGGCCGTCGCCGCGACCTGCCCGAGCACGTTGAACCAGCCCGTGAACCAGGCCCACGCCGCCCGCGACTTCTCCGGAGCCATCCGGTGCGCCCAGAAGTACAGGCCGGCCGAGGTCGGGTACGAGGAGCACACCTCGGCCATCGCCAGCCCCACGATCAGGGACATCGCCCCGACGCCGATCCAGCCCCAGGTGAGCATGGCCGGCCCGCCGGTGTGCATGCCGAACCCGTACAGCGTCATGCAGCCGGAGAGGACGGAGATGATCGTGAACGAGACGGCGAAATTGGCGAAACCCGACATGTGGCGGGCGAGGACCTGGGTGTAGCCGAGCTGGCGGAGGCGCTCCTCGTCGGAGACGCCGGGACCGCCGGGAAGATCGAGTGGCACGCGATTCTCTTTCTCGTGGGGAACGGTCAAGGAATGTGCGTGTTGCTGAAGCCGGTGGACGGTGGACGGTGGAGGTGGCCGGTGGCCGGTGCGGATGTCAACGCCGGCCGCGGACGTCAGCGCCGGTGGCGGCGGGGCGCATGCCGCCCGGCCCGCACGGCCCGCTCGGCCCACCCCCGGTGCCGCAGGAAGAGCTCGCCGGCATCGCCGCAGTACGACCAGGGCACCTCGGCGGCGTACGGCCCGACGGCCTGGAAGACCTCGTAGGCCTCGGCGTGCCGCCCCGCGAAGGCCAGCGCGTGGGCCAGGTAATTGGCGTCGTCCATGAACTGCGCGTGGGGCTGCGGACCGCGGTGCCGCCACCAGCCGTCCAGGACCGGATCGATGTGGGGACAGTCGATCCAGGGGTGAATGCTCAGCCCGTAACTGCCGTGACCGGCGGCATCGGTCTCCATGCGGTGCCGGTGCGACTCGGCGAGCGCGACCAGGGGCAGCACGGCGAGGGGCAGCCCCCGGGGCGCGGTGTCGGCCCGCTCCTGGGCCCAGTGGAACATCTCCGCCCCCGAGCCGTGGTTGCGGGCGAAGAGATAGGTGAGCAGCTCGTGGTGCGCCTCGCGGTTGTACGGATCGCGCCGCACGACCTCGCCCCACACCTGCTCCAGGACGTTGCGGCCCGGCGCGTGGACCCGCAGGAGCGCGAGCATCACCACCCACGGCGAGGGGTCGGCCGGCACGGCCTCGGCGGCCGCCAGACAGGTGGCCCAGGCCCGCTCCATCTCGGCCCGCCCCGCCCCGGCCCCGCTGACCATCGACCGCACGGCCTGCACATGGGCGAGCAGTGCCAGTGCGTCCCCCGACCGCGACTCGGCCCGCGCCCACGTATCGGCGAACCGCAGCCGCGCCCCGGCCCGCGCCAGCACCTGCAGCCGGAAGATCCGCCGGTCCCAGTCGGCCCCGGTGGCCGCAAGGAGATCCCGCGGCCCTTCCCACCGCCCCATGGCGGCGTCCTCCAGCACGGCCCGTAACGGCAGATCGTCCCGGGCCTGATGCAGATCCAGCCCATGACCGGAACCCCGGCGAAATCTCATCCGCCCCGCTTCCCTGAAGAGCCGTCAAGTAGGCGTGTTGCAGGAAACCTTGAAGGGCTGCGCGATGCTTCGGGATCACTCCTGCCCCTCGGGGGCGCACACTACCCCGGGGCAACGCCGGAAGAGGCGGTAACGGCAGAGGCCAATGGCGCCCACAACGAAGAAGGCCCGGCGCTGGCTAACCCGGTGCTGAGCCAGAGATTCCTGGGTGAGATCAACCGCGCCCTCCGCGCATGAGCTGCTGATCGTCTTCGCTAAGTGGCGCGAACACCGAGAGGCAACGAAAGAGGGCGGGAGTCAGTGAGACTGACTCCCGCCCTCTTCTGTCGGCATCCGCCCTGGCCAGCACATGATTTCCGCTGACTGTCGGCGAGTGCCCCCGGCAGGATTCGAACCTGCGCACACGGCTCCGGAGGGCATTGCTGATCACGTCTGGACTACGCGCCTGACCTGCGAAAACGTGGACCTGTGATCAGGCGGCGAAAAATCTCACGCGCCACTCACTCGGAGGGGACTCCGGATGGACCTGCCGGAGGACACGACGCAGCTGACGGCGAGCGCTCGGCGCGCGTACCGTAGGCGCGAAGGACGGCGACGATCGCGGGAGGCTCCGGCCGTGAGCGACCAGACATGGACCATCGAATCCATCTGCGAGGCGCTGGGCAGCCCAGCGCTGAGCCAGAGATTCCTGGGCGAGATCAACCGTGCCCCCGCGCACGAGTTGCTGACCGTCTTCGCCAAGTGGCGCACGATCGCGGCCGGCGTGGCGGGAGCAGCTGAGCGCGGGCGCGAGCTCGCCGCTGCGGAAGAGGCCACGGGAGAAACCCCGGGGGACTGGGTGGACATGACCGACCGCGTCCAGGCCGAGGCCGCCGCCGCTCGTAGCCGAGGCGCCGCCTGATGGGATACCGGCTCAAGTACGACCGGGCGGCCGAAGCTGTCCACGACGCCCTGCCGCCAGAGGCGAGCGAGCGGCTTTCGCTCGCGCTTGCCGCGGCATGCGATGACCCGATCGCAGCAACCGAGCCGTACGGCGAAGACGATGGTGTCGTGCGGATGATCGTCACAGAGGAGGCCATCGCCGTCCTCTTAGTCGGCGAGATCACGAAGACCCTCACCGTCCTGCAGCTGAGCTACACCGGTTGAGGTGGGACCCGCGAGCGTCTGTCTGGCGACACCTGCGGAGAGATGCTGCGCCCTGGTGTTTAGAAGGGACCTGGGTCGTTGCGTCTCCTTAAGCTTGTGACCTGCGGCGCTGCCTTGTTGCGCGTCAGCGATACCGCGTCGTAACCGCCAATTCACCGGAGTGCACGTCTCCGGCTGATGATCCGTGCCGCCGAGCCGAGTAGCCCTGCCCAGGCCACAAGTGGCGGGCTCGCCTAGGCCTGCTTAGCGTTGATCTCATGACCATCAAAGTCTCAGCAGTCGTGTCGCATGAATCGCCCTGGTGGGTTGCTCGGTGCGTTGAAGCAGAGGTATCGAGCCAGGGCACCTCCGAGCAGGAGGCCCTGGAGAACTTGAAAGATGCCGTCGAGGCTTACCTGAAGGCGGAGCCTATCTTGACGCTCGATGAGCCACCCCGTCTGGAGGAAATAGAGGTTGGCTCATGAACGCGTGGGGATGGCCTGACGAAATTTCTGGAAGCTTCTTTGTGCGAGTGCTTTGTGCTGCATTCGGTTTCGGTCAGGTGGGTGGCACGAAAGGGAATGTGATAATAGAGCACGAATCCGGAAACCGGCTGACCGTTGTGCCTCAAATCAACTGTCTCGCTCCCAGGACCTTGGCGCACCTCCTGCGTCAAGCCTACGTTCCTCCGGGTGAATTCTACCGAGTGGTCGAAGAGGGCAACTGGTCTACTGGCTGATTAAGGATCGACAGTTGCGCAAAAAGATCTCGATTATCGTTCTCGCGATGGCCGCGATAGGGGCATTTATTTTTCTGGCTCACGATAATTCTTCTGCCCGGGAGGCTTTCCGGGCGCTTGTGATGCCGTGGCGTCGGTCATATTGGGATCGATTGGATGTGGCCGCGAAAGCCCAGGCTGAAGGGCAGATCAGGCTGGCAGTCGTCCAGACTGTAACGGCCATTGGGGCGCTGTGTGCACTGATTTATACGGCGCGAACCTATCGACTGTCTCGTCGTGGGCAGGTTACTGACCGGTTCAACAAGGCCTTGGAAAGACTCGATTCCGACGAGATCTACGTGCGTATAGGCGGAATCTTGGCGCTTGGTGAAGTCATGGACGATCACCCTGAGCGGTCCTTGAATGCTTTCGAGGTTCTGTCTACATTTCTTTATAGTCGAACCTCTACGTCGCAACCTGCAGCATTGGCCACATTTCCGAAGAGGCCGGAGAGTGATACGCAATTGGCGCTAAAGACTCTCACTGCACCCCTTCGGCGCAGACCTGCGGATCAGTCGGTGAATCTTAAGGACCTTTATCTTGTGGGTGCGGATCTTCGCGGGGCGGATCTCAGGAATGTGCGGATGCAGCGGTCAAATTTGCAGGATGCAGACTTGGAGAGTGCGGATCTCCGTGATGCGACCTTGCACAGGACTGACTTTCGTCGGTCGACAATGTCGAGCGCCAAATTGAAAGGGGCCGAGCTTTATGGGGCCGACTTTCGTGACTCGTGGCTATCGAAGGCAGATTTTAGGGGCGCATCCCTTCAGGGGGTTCAGTTCGATGGTGCGACACTCGACTGGGCCGATTTTAGGGGGTCCTATCATTTGTCTAGTGAAAAACTAATGCAGGCGCGCAGTCTGCAAGGTGTGAAGCTTGACAGGCATCTGGCTGACGCTCTCGGGATTGGATAGTCGGTCACCGGATTCCCTGGTGCAGGGAAATATGGGCTCGCGGTGAATGGGTGGCAATAGAAGGCATTTCGGTGCCGATGTTTTGCGGGGATCTGATGGGATCTGGTGCGCTGGTTGCTCAGCTCCATATCCTGGCGAGCCGGGAGGCAGGGATCACAGCCGGGCGCTGAGCAGGTCGATCCTGTGGCGCTGGCGTGCGGAGCCCGTACGGCTTGGGAAGCTTTGACCAGTCTCCGGAGCGATGGAGCGCAGCACTCCCGGTCCCAAGCGGACACAAGGCCACTTGTAGGCGGCACACTCTTGCTACGAAGGCAGGAACCCAGGCTTAGCTTGGCCGAGGTCACGCAGATGGGACAGGTACTCCCGCGCTGCGGGCTCCGAGCTGTATCGGTCTCGGATGACCGCCGCAAGTTCGCGGCTCGTCATGATGAGGGATGGGACGGACTGCCGCTCTCCTTGGAGTGCGCGTTCCCCGTGGGTGAGCGCCTGCTCAAGGTCTCCCTCGCGAGCTGCGGTTACCCCAAGCGTGACGCGCGCCTCTGCGTTTCGCATGGGCTTGCGTTCGGTGCCGTCGAAGTCGGTGCCGGCGCGCAGTACCTCGTTTGCCAAGGTGTGGGCGAGCTTGTCCTCGCCCACTAGCCGGTAGCAATCCATGGCGTAGAAGTCGAACTTTGCCGGGTCGACCACGAAGTGGTGGTCGACGTTGTCCGGATGCGGCAGCCCTTCGAGTAGGCGCCGGCCGCGGTCGAGGGCTACCTCGACCTGTCGTCGGTCGCCGAGGCGGGCCCATGCTTTGGCCTCTTGCGCGGCGAGCTGGACGGCGACGCTGTGGTTCGGCGCCACCTCGGCCCCCGCTTGCGCGGCCGCAATGACACCGCGGTAGTCACCTGTGGTGAGCGAGAACCATGCGCGCATTTCGTGGCCCCACCCCGCCACCTCGGAGTGGTCTGCCTCATTGGCCAGGGATAGGGCGGCCCGTCGGGTGGTCTCCGCCGCGTGCCGGTCGCCAGTGTCGTACTCCACGCACCCGACGAGGAGAGCCAACCAGCCGGACAGCGCCAGCACTTCACGGTGCTGGGTGAGCGTGAGGCTCTTCGAGTGCAGTTCGACAACACGCCTTAACCACTGCCGGCCCTCAAGGAGAAGCTGTTCACTTGGCATGTACGGGTATTCCGAGCACAGCCGGTCCGTCGTGATGCGGAGCGCTTCGAGGGTGGCGTTGTCTACGTCGGACTTGTTGAGCCTGCTGACGATTTCGAGAGTTTCCATGCCGCTCGCAGCAAGGATTTCCTTGTCGCCGTCGCGTCGGGAGGAAGCGGGGAATATCGCGTGCGTCACGGTGCCGAAGGTCGCCGCGATGATCGGCTGATAGAAGTCTCCAGGCTTTGCTCCGGACTCCCAACGCTTCCACTGGCGAACCATGCTGTCGTCGGCTGGTAGCTCAGTGGGGGCGTGGGCTCTCAGAGCCTTCACCGCGTCGAGCTGAGACCAGTTGCGAGCCATCCGTTCGGCCGCGATACGCCGCGCCCATGCGGGTCGTTCGTCGCTCATGTGCCCTCCTCCGAGTGCTACTGCGAGTCTGGTCCGCCGGCATAGGGGACACGCAAGAGGACAGTGCAGTGACAGTCGAGATGTCCCCTGTCCATGCCGCTGCCCCCCTGCTGTCACTTATTGCACAGTGGCTCTTCCTTGCATGGTTGTTCCAGATCACGCACCGCCTGAGGTGGCGCCCTCTTCGAGTGCTGCCACACGTTCAGTCAACGCTTGAATCTGGAGGCGCAGTTCCATGAGCTCTTCTCCCACGTCCGGCTTACGAGCCGTCGACCCCTCGCTATCTCCCGCGATGAAGTACCCGCGGTTCCCGGCAGAGAAGATCAGTCCCTCGCCGATGAGGATGCCCAAGCCATCACGGATCGTCTGGCCTGCGTATCCGAACTCCTTGGCAAGCTCCCGTGTGGTCGGCAGCTTGCCGTCCGGGTACTTGCCGCCCCTGACGCGGGTCCGTATCGCGTCTGCCACCTTCACGGGCTTTGGTCTGGGATCGCTCGCCGCAACGCTCATGCCTACGAGCGTATCCACTGGCGCGCTCTGCAACGCGCTGCCACACAGGGGTTGCGAGCTAGTGCGCACTAGTGCGCACTAGTGCAACCTAGTTCCAGGGCGGCCCCCGGATAGTCGGCAGCCTCCAGATCCTGTTTGACCTGCCCAAACGTGTGACCGACCGCCCGGAGGGCCCCGTGAAACGGGCCAGAAGGAAGCGTCTGTTGCTTGAGAACTCAACAGTGTGCGGGTTTCTGAGCCGTCTCCCTCATAAGTGACGGCCGCGCGGATGCAAGACCGCGCACGTGCGACGACGTCAGCCTTTCCGCAACGCTTCCCATGTTGCGGCCGGTTGCCTCCTCCGCCCGTCCGGCGCCTTCCGTGCCGTACGGGCGGGGTTGAGGGGAGCCGGAGTTACCCGGTTTCACCAAAGGTGCGGCCCCGGTGCTCGAACACCGGGACCGCCAGGGCCGTTCCTGCTGAAGGGAGCACGACCCCGTGAGCCACATCATCCCTGAACCTGCCCCAAGGGCGGGATCAGTCTTACCGGACACGGATCCGGAGCCCACGGTGGCTGAACTCGATGCCATCGATCGCGAGATGCCGGTGATCAAGGCGGAGATCGACCTGTTGGACGTGCAGATCGCGCTGCTTGATCGGCCGCTGACAGGTGTGGACGTGCAGCGGCTGCGCCGGGCGTTCCGGCGGGTGCTGGATGCCCGCCGGTTCCTGGCCAACCACCCGATCGCTGGCGAGTCGGAGGCGGCGTGATGGCAGCCTTTGACCTGCTCACCGTGTCTGCCGCTGCTGGTCCGCTCGCGGCGGCCTGGTCGGTGCACACTCTCCTGCTGCGTCGGAGGCTGGCGCGGGCTCGTCTGGATCCGCTGACGGGTCTGCCGGTCCGCGACGAGTTCCAGGTCCGGGCGCGGCAGGAGCTGCGCGGCCTGGGCCGTGTGGTGGTCCTGGTGGACCTGGACGGCTTCAAGGCCGTCAACGACATGCACGGCCACGCGGCCGGGGACGCGGTGCTCGCGGCGGTTGGCCGGCGGCTGCGGCAGTGGGCCGCGGATCTGGGCGGCAGCGCCGGGCGCCTCGGTGGCGATGAGTTTGCCGCTACGGCCCATCCCGAGAGCGTGCACCGCATGCCCGCCCACCTGCGCGAGCTGTACGAGATGCTCCGCGGTCCGCTCGTCTTCCGTGACCGGCAGCTTCACGTGGGTGCCTCTATCGGCGCGTTTCCCGTCACTGATCAGCTGCGGCCGGACCTGGCCGCGGCTCTGCGGCGGGCGGATGAGGCGATGTACGAGGCCAAACGGTCGGGTGGTGGCTGGCACATGGTGTGGGGCCCGATTCCGGAGATGACGACGACCAACGGCCGTCGCACCGGTCGTCCCGGCACGACGCCCCTTCCCGGGGGTGCTCGGTGACCTGGCACTTGAACTCCGACGGCTTCCACACCCGTCACGCCCAGCCCCCTGCGGGCGCCGGGGTCTCGTATTACGGCATCGCGGCCCTGAGCGAGGGGCGCTTACGCCGGTCTCTGGCGGTGCATGAGGCGGGGCATGCGGTCCTGGCCTTCGCCTTCGGTATCCCGGTCGTGGAGATCTGCCTGAGCGCAGATCTTGGTGCGGGCCCTGGTTCGGGGCCGGCGGCCTGGGTGCAGTGGGGCAGTTCCTGGAGCATCCCCTTCGCCCGCTACTTCGCGATGTGTGCTGCGGGGGAGCGGTCCCAGGACCGGTGGATGCGGGAGGAGGGGCTGTGGACGCCCGAGCGCGCATGGGTGGTCGAGCGCACCGCTGGCACTGATCGTCAGAAGGTGGCGGAGTCGCTCCAGGAGCGCGGGATGAGCCTGTACTACGGCCACACTCCGGCCTCTGGCATGGACTACGCCACGGTGACGGACGCCGCCGATGCCGCTCTGTGCCACCTCTGGGACCGTGTCCTGTCGGTGGCCGCGGCCCTGGACGAACACGGTCGCCTCACCGGCTGGCAAGCCGCCCGGTACGCGCGCCTGACGCACGTCGCCGTCGAGTGTGACGACGAGCCGTTCTCGGTGACGGCCGTCGAGGAACGCTGCCGGGGCGCGGAAGCCGCGTCCCGCAAAGCAGCCTCGGTGAGGGAGGCGGCATGACGTCTTCCTCACCGCAACAGCCTCCGTGGACGGGCCGCGTCGAGGGGCGGTTGACGGGCGTCGAGCCCACCTCGACGCCCACCGCCGTGAGTGTGGCGATCACGGTGCTGGCGAGCGGGCTGACGATGGTCCTCACAGCCATCGCGTTCTGGCTCTCCTACGAACACCTCCAGGGCGTGGCCGCCGGCCATGGCTTGCGCGGAGCCACTGCCCGCTCTTGGGCATGGCCCGGCACGGTCGACCTGTTCATCGTGATCGGCGAACTGCTCATCCTGCGTGCTTCGCTGGCACGCCGGGTCGACTGGTGGGCTATCGGCCTGGCCACGGCCGGGTCAGGCGGCTCCATCGCCCTGAACGTCGCCGGTGTCGGCGCGGGGGCGGGCCTGCTGGACTACGTGGTGGCCGCGGTGCCCCCTGTCGCTGCTCTGCTGGCCTTCGGTGCCCTGATGCGGCAGGTCCACGCCTATCTTGCGCGCCGCATCGCCACCCCCGCCGGGCACACGGTGACGCCCGTCAACGCGCAGCCGGATCCCGTCACCCTCACCCGCGACGACGACCCCGAGGAAGCTCCGCCGGCTGCTGCCGATGAGCCTCCGGCTGTAGCGGAGCTGGAGTGGGCGCCCGAGGCCGTCATCCCCGGGGCGACGCCCGTCGAGGAGCCCTCGACTCCCGTCGACCTCCCCCACGATCCCGAACCGGCGGACGACCCGCCGGGCGGGCAGGAGTGGCTGCGGGCTGTATCCGAACCGGCGCTGCGGCCCGAGGCCGTCACCGGCGGCTCGACGCCCGTCGAGCCGCCGCCTGAGCCCGTCGAGAAGGGACCGGCGCCCGTCGACCTGTGCCCGCCGGTGATCTACCGATCCCGGGTCGATCAGCTCATCCGCGCCCTGTACGGCACGGACTTCACCCAGCCTTCCACGGCCCGGATGACCGAGGCCATGGCCACCGCAGGACTGGGCGGGTCGGAGTCGACCGCCCGCACCGCCCGCGGCCGGGTCAAGGCCCGTGAACCGCACCTGGCCGCCTTCCCCGCGGCCATCCCCAGCCTTCCCCGAGGAGAACTCGCATGATCGTCAAGATGGTTGGAGAGCTGGCGCCGCACATACAGGCGCTGTCAGTGATCTGCGCGTGCTTCCCGCACCTGCCCGCCGCGTACTTGGAGACCGGGGTCGTCTTCCTGCCGGAGGAGATGGTGTCGGGCCTGACCATCAACCTGCACGGTTGCCGGGCGGACTTCGAGGCATGGCGGGACGCCCTGGACCTCGATGCCACCAGTCCGACCGTGGAGCAGTGCTTCAACGGCGGCCGTTGCTTCCTCGCGGATGCCTATGGCGCGTTCGAGGGGACACCTGTACACCTGCGCGGCTTCATCGAGGCCGACGACGTGCTGCCCGCTCCGTCGGCCGCACCCTGATGTCCGCCGCGTTCGGCGGCTGCTACGACCCGTCCGGGGCCACGCACGGGATACCGACGTACCCGTGGCGCCTGGCCCCGGACGGGCTGGCCACCCGCCGCCAGCTCCGCGCCCGCGGCCTGCGCCCGGACGGGCAGCCCATTGCCGCGCAGGTCATGCGCCGCTCCCGCCGCCGCAAGACCGGGGTGCTGGTCGGCTACCTCTACCGCATCGACCAGGCGAAGCCCGTACGCCCGATGACCTCGGGCCGGGCCGCGGCACTGGCCGCAGCGATGCGCGCCCGCCGCACCTGCCCCACCTGCCAGCAGGACGCCGGCTACTGCATCCCCACCTCGCTCGGGGAGTGCGTGACCTGCGCTTATGCCGAGGAACAGTGCGCCGCCTGAACCCACTCTCATCGAGGAGTCTCGTGTCCAGCCCGACCGCACAGGCATCGAACAGTACGCAGGCTACAACCGCGTATCACTTCATCATCACCATCCAGACATCCGGCGGGGTGATTAACACCCGCGGGGGTGTGCTCGACGTGCCGCGCGGCATGACGCGCGCCGCGCTGCTGGACCTCATCACAAAGCCGCTGCTCGCCGAATTCGGCCCGCCGCTGGTGGTCTTGTTCTTCGACCTGCAGCCCAACGCCTTACCTGTGGGGGAGGGCCGGTGACCGCCCGGCGCATACGCATAGCCATCGCCCTGTGCGCGGGTGCGGGGATGGCGGTGGCCATGTGGGCTCGCCTGCGCCCGTACGGGCTGCCGTGGTCGCTGGCGCTGTCCTGCGTGGTGGCGGTGTCCGGGACCAGCAGCGCCGCCACGCTCCACCTCGCCGAGCTGCTCCCCATCACCACGCACCGGTGCACGGAGCCCGGGTGCCGGTTCCTGGTGCGGGTGACGGGGGTGGATGCGGTGGAGAACCGGCGCTGGCAGGAAGCCGCGACCGCGCACCCCGGACACCAGCCTCCCCGCGCCCTGTGACCGCCATCTATTGCGGGGCCCCGGCCTGCTTCCTAGGGCCTGGCCGGGGCGCCTACTCCTGAAGGGAGTACCGACCATCATGTCGGATTCCACGGTTGAGACCGTGACGGAAGTCCCTATTACTCTGGCCCCGCCGCCGGATCCGGCCACGCCTGCTCCGGCGCAGCCGGGACTGTTGCCGGGAAGGCCGTTGCTCGTGGGCGGGGCGAACGCCCTGGGCGCGGTGGCGGCAGAGGCGTTGACGGCCGGCGGCCCTGTCGGGCTGGTCGCGACCGGTGCTGCCGCGGGCGCGGTCGCTCTCGGAACGTGGGCAGGGCGGCGCCGCGCCGCCCGCGCAAACCGGGGTGGAAGCAGGAGCGCCGCGCGTCGAGAAGGTGCCACGGTCCAGAGCGCAGGTCGTCAACGCGGGGCAGCGGCAGGGCGGATGACGGGCGCCTTCTCAAGTGGTGGCCTGCGGCGCGGTAGCCGAGGTGGTAGCGGGCGGTTGAGGGCGACCGGTGCGCGGATGACAGGTGGCACGGCGCCGCGCCGGACCCCTGCTGCACCGGTCGGCAGAGCCGTCGGCAGGGCTATCGACGGCGCTGCTCGGGCTGGAGCCCGGGCAGCGGGACGCCAGGGCCGTGCCCCGGCCCGGTCGGGTGCCGTCTCGGCTGGCACGGCTGCTGCCCGCCGGGCGGCTGGCCCGGGCGGCGCACACCAGCCGGTGAGCCTGGTCAAGTCTCCCGGCCGGTCCAGCAAGCCCCGTCGTTCCGCCCGATCCGGCAAGTCCGGCCGGTCGGGTCGCTCCGCCGGGGCCGGTATGCGGGGGTCTGGCCGGTTGGCGGGTGCTGGGCGTGCGGTTGCGGGTGGGGTGGCTGCGGGCCGTGCGCGATGGCGGGCGGGTGCCCCTGCGCGCCGGGAACGTGCTGCTCGGCGCAGCGACCGCCGCACCGCTAAGGGCATCGACAAGGCCCATAAGAAGGCCGGAATACCCGCCCCAGGATCCACGCATGCCCCTGGCCGCCGGCGCGGGGGCAACGAGCCGGCGATTGGTGCTGCGCGGCGCAGTGAACGCCGTTGGGCGTTGCGTCGCTCCGCCTTGCGTCACGGGGCGCGGATGGCGGGCAGCGCGCTGGTCGCGGGCGGTGTGGGTCTGTTGTCGGGTCTGTGGAACATCCGGCGCCGTGGTGTCGCCTCCCGCCACACCAGGGGGGTGTGGCGCCGTCTGGCTGATCGTGCCCGGCGGGTGCGGGCCGCGCGGGATGCCCGGATCCTCGGCATCCCCCGGCCTGGAGAGACCTCCATCCCGGCCGAGGCGGTCAACGACCCCGCACGTCCCGCCGCCCGGGAGCGGGCCCGCGTCCAGCCGTCCCGCCCCGTACCGCCTCAGCTGCTGGGCAAGCCCAGCGAAGGAGCCTCCATGACCGACGTCCCGGACGCCGCTCTCACTCGCCTGTCCGACGCAGCCGAAGTGATGCTGCAGGCCGCAAGCACCTTCGACCCCGATGTGATGCCCGAGTTCGAGGCCCTGATCAAGGACCTGCCCGATGCGATGCGCACGGTCCAGGAGACGCTCCGCGTGCTGGCCGAGATCGCCCACGAACAACTGCCCGTCGATGACCGGGTGGTGGAGGAGATGGGCGAGGGATACCGGGCGATGAACCGGGTGATCGACGCGCTGGAGGAAGTGCTTCCGGTCTACTACCGCCTCCACGAAGCCGACATCGACCGCCAGAACAACCCCCGCAAGGGCATCGACGGCGAACGCAAATGGAACGTCTAGCGCCACATCCTCCGGCTGTCCACGGCTCCGGCACCGCCTCGGGCGGCGCCGGAGCCGTCTTGCGGAAAGGACGTCATGAGCAGCAAGAAGGACCCTGCGCCGCGGGTGGACTGGAGTGCCGGGCACGGCATCGTGACCGGCACTCTGAACGCCACCGCGGGCACCCTCGTCACCACTTCCCTTGCCTCCACCGCCGGGGCATCCGCGGGATGGGCCCTGGTCGCCGGCCTCGCTGGAGCCGCGGGTACCGCGGCGGCGGGGTGGCGCACGCGTATCACCCGCGCCACCCTGGGCTTCCGGACCGTGTGCTGGCTGGCCGCGGGCACCTGGTCCTCGTGGGCTCTGGCCGGTGACGGCCCCCTGACCCTGCCTGCCGTCGCCTCCCTGGCCGTCGCCGGTGTCGGCGCGGGCACGCTGGCCGTGGGGTTCGCCGCTCACGAGGAGACGGAAGCGGCACGCCGCTCGACACTGCTGCTGCTCGGTACCCGCCGCGCCCTGGCCGCGGAGTGGATCGCCCGCATCGCCCGGGTCTGCCGGGTGGAGGGCGCCGAGGTCGTGGGGATCGAGCACTGGCCGTCCGGCCGCGGCTACACCGTTGAGATCAAGCTTCCCGAGGGCGGCACCACCCGCAAAGCCATCGCCGACCGCGCCGACGCGCTGGCCGCCGACCTGGACCTGCCCACAGGGTGCGGTCTGAGCGTCCACGAGGGCATGTCGCGACGCCTGCTCCTGATCAAGGTCACCACCAAATCAGCGGCCGGTACCGAGATGCCCTACCCCGTGGGGGAGGCGGCCGAGGAGCTCACGGTGAACAACCCGCTCCCGGCAGCGCTCCTGTCGGACGGGGGACGCTCTGAACTGGACCTGCGCCAGGCGTCCACGATCGTTGCCGGATCGACCGGCACGGGCAAGACCAACTGGCTGCACACCCTGATCGCCCGGTTGTCGCAGACCAACGACACGCTGGTGTGGGTGATCGACCTCAACGGCGGCTCTCTCGGACTGCCCTGGCTCCACGCCTGGCGCGAGGCTCAGCAGAACATCGAGGGCACCCGCTGGGCCGGGGCCGATATCCCGGTGCCGGGCGTGGACTGGGTGGCCAGCACCCCGGCCGAGGCCAAACGCATGCTGGACGCGGCGATACGGATCGCCAAACAGCGCAAGGTCACCTATCAGGACCACATGCGGGCCGAGGACGACGACAAACTCCCCGTCGGCCCCACCATTCCCGAGATCGTCCTCATTACCGATGAGAGCGCGGAACTCTCCGCCACCCGTGAAGCCAAAGCCGTCATGGCAGGCATCGCCGAAGTGATCCGCATCGCCCGGGCCATGGCAATCCGCGCCGTGGTGTCCGTGCTGCGCGTCACTCAGGATGTGCTGCCGGATCCGATGGTGCGCAAGATGGCCTCGAACCGGGTCTGCACCGGCGCAACCGAGGACTCCGAGCTGGGGCACATGTTCGGCTGGCGTGCCCTGTCCGCGGAGAACTCCTTCGAGGGTCCGGGGTCGCTGCTGGTCGGCACGGAGGGCAAACAGCCCGACAAGGCCCATCAATGGCGCATCACCCCGAGCCTGATCGAGGAGATCTGCGCAGCGACCGCGCACCGGCGGCCCGCACTCGATGAACCCTCGCTGATCGCCGCCGGGGCGGACTACGCCGAACGCTGGACACTGGAGCGCTGCGGCCACCTGTGGGCCACCACCCCCGCCACCGCGGGCGCCCCGAGGACCGAGACCGGATCGGGAACCGCACAGCGGGAGTGGAAGGCCACTGCCGGATGGGACACCCCCCGCCCGCCCGGCGACCTCCTCACCCCCGACCCGGATGAACTCGAACGGCTCTTCCGACTGCCTTCGGTCGAACCTGGCGCCGCCCCGGCCGGTGATGACGGAACGGACTGGTCCGACCCTGCGACGTGGACGACGGGACGCCAGCGCGACGAGCCTGAGCAGCCTGACGCCCGCCAGGCCGCGCTGATGCTCATCCTGGCCGCGGGCCCGCAGGGAACCGGTGCCTCGGCGATCGCCCGGGCACTGGCCGACGACTTCGGCACCCGCCGCCCGGTCATCCAAGGCTGGCTCAAAGAGTGGGCCGCACTCGGTGAAGTTGTCCGCGTCGGAGAGGGCAGCAAAGCCCGCTACGTCCACCGCCAGCACGCCCCCGGCAACGACACCGGAGCCTGACGCTCCCGGCCTGTCTGTCACCTGTCACCCACCCCGCGAGGGACCCGTTCACGGCGCCCGGGAGGGCTGTACCCCCTGTCTGACCTGCGTCTTACAGGTGACAGACAGGTGACAGGGACAGACAGCTGACAGGCCGCCCGAACAGGCACGTGACAGGGGCGGCCCCGCGTGCGGGCCGCCCCGCCCCGCGCGAACGGAGATCACACCATGACCCTGACCGTTTCCGCAGCCGTCCTCCTCGGCATCGCCGCCATCGCCATCCTGCGCGGCCGCTACGTCGGCCCCGGCGCCGCCGCTGTCTTCTTCCTCTTCGGCTTCTTCACCGCCGGCACCGGCGCCTACGGACCCATCAAGAGCTTCTGCACAGCCGTCGCCAACGCGATCACCCAACTCACCTGACAGGAGCAGACCACATGCGCCAACCCCCGCCGCCCGATGTGACCTTAGGCGGCATCGCCCCGCACATCCCCGCCGACCTCTACCACCAGGCCGACGGGCGCCCCTTCATCATCGTCCAGACCGCCCCGACCCCGCCCCGCTCCTACACCCGGCCCGTGTTCATCAGCCTGGCCATCGCGATCGGTCTGATGGGCGCGACCGCTGCGGCCCTGGCCCTCTTCGAGTTCGCGATCCGCACTGCGGCCATCGTCGGTTCACTCACCGGGCCTCTCAGCATCGGTCTCACCCTCAAACTCGCCCGCCCCGCAGTCAAGTAGGAAGGGGACCCGTCGTGACCGAGATGCCCTGGCTTCACGCGCGCACCGTCGTGGCCTGGCTGGACGCCATCAACGGCACCGGCGCCCACGAGAGGTCGATGCGTCTGCTGAAGGTGACCGAAGAGGCGGGGGAGGCCGCCCAGGCTTACCTGGGCTGGCAGGGTCAGAACCCGCGCAAGGGCACCACCCACACCCGCGGCCAGGTCGCCACCGAGCTGTGTGACGTGATCCTGGCCGCCATGGTCGCTCTCCACGACTTCCACGACGACCCCGCGGCCTTGCTCACCCACATTGCCGCGGCCCGCCAGGAACGCCTGGCCGCCCTGATCGACGGCGCGGACGACACCCGCCGGCACTGCCCCGCCCCGATCGAATGGATCGACTGCCCGACCGGCGGATGGTGGCCGCACGACGACGGCCACGACGCCGTACCCAACCCCGCCAACAGCTGACCCCGAGGAGTCCGCATGTCCGTCGGAGAGACCCCGATCACCATCATCGGCAACCTGACCGCCGACCCGGAGATCAAGTTCACCGCCTCCGGAGCCGCCCTCGCCCGCTTCACCGTCGCCTCCACCCCGCGCACCTTCGACAAGGACTCCGGGCAGTGGCGCGACGGCACGTCCACCTTCTTCCGCTGCGCGGCGTGGCGCTCACTGGCCGAACACGTCGGCGACTCCCTGACCAAGGGTGCCCGCGTCGTGGTGTCCGGGCGGATCCGCCAGCACGACTGGCAGACCCCGGAAGGGGAGAACCGCTCGATGCTCGCCGTCGAGGTCGATGACATCGGCGCGAGCCTGCGTTTCACCACCGTCACGATCAACGGCAAGCACCCCGCCGCCGGTGCTGGCACGTCGGATGACGCGTGGGCCCCGGCGGGTGCCCCGGCGGTCCAGAAGACGGCCGAAGAGCCTCCGTTCTAGCCATGCCCGGGGCGACCGCCCGATCTCGCCAAAGACACGCGGTCGCCCCGGCCAACCAGTCCACTACAGACCTGTTGGAGGCATCCAGCATGACCTACCACCCTGCCGCGTTGCCGGAGGGCGGCAACATCAGTCTGTGTACCGGGTCCGGTGCTCTGGACCTGGCCGTCGAAGCTGTCACGGGGCTGTCCACGGTTGTGGTCGCCGAGAAGGACCCGGCTGCGTCCCGGCTGCTGGCCGCCCGCCTGCCCCGGGCCCGCAACCTGGGGGATATCACGGCGGTCGACTGGCCGGCGCTGTCCGCCTCGCAGCCGCGCCCGGCGGCGCTGACCGCGGGCTTTCCCTGCCAGGACATCTCCAACGCCGGACCTCGGGGAGGAATCGCCGGTGACCGCTCAGGACTGTGGAAAGTCATCGCCCAGGCCATTCGCCATCTTCGACCCCGCCTGGTGTGCCTGGAAAACGTCGCCGCCATCCGCAGCCGAGGACTCGACGTCGTCGCCGCGGACCTGGCCGCGTGCGGGTACGACGCACGGTGGATGTGCTTACGCGCTGGAGATCCCGGAGTCGGGGCCTGCCACCGGCGCGACCGCTGGTTCGCCGTCGCGTATCCCGCTGCTGAAGACCCCCACCTCCCAGTTGGGCCGCAACGGGGGGCCTCAGCACCCGGACAAACGCAAGGCGGGCGGGCACGGGCCGACGCTGGAGGACGAAGTGGTCTTCTTGCTGCCCCCGACGGGCGGTTGAGCCTGCTGCCCACTCCGGCTGCCGCCGACGGGACCGGCGGTCCCGGGACGTCCCCCAAGCGTAAGGGCGGCATGAACCTGCGTACCGCCGTGACGCTGCTGCCCACCCCCGCAGCACGCGACTGGAAGTCCGGCGCCTCCAATCTCCTGGGAACCAACTCCCGCCCGCTGAACGAGGTGGTGGTCAACTTGCTGGCCACTCCCAAGGCGTCCGACGGGCCGCACGGCGGGCCCAGCCAGCGCGACAGCACCGGGAACTACTACCTCCCCCGCCAGGCCGTCCGTCTGGACGGGCGGTGGGTGGCCCCCAACGGCACCGACTACGGGCCGGCCATCCGCCGCTGGGAGACCGTCCTGGGGCGCCCGGCGCCCGAGCCGACCGAGCCCGGCACCAAGGGCAACCGCCGCCTGTCCCCGGCGTTCGTCGAGTGGATGATGGGCGCCGCCCCCGGCTGGGTGACTGGCGCCGACCTGGGTCTGTCCCGCTCCGATCAGCTCAAGATCCTCGGTAATGGCGTGATCATCCATCAGGCCGTCCACGCCTACCGCGCACTGCTCGCCGCCGACGCACCCGAAACCGCAGGCCCCCTCGCGTCGCAGCTCGCCCTGGATATCGCCTAGCAACGCCCGGGGCGACCGCCCGATCTCGCCAAAGACACGCGGTCGCCCCGGCCAACCAGTCCACAACAGACCTGTTGGAGGCATCCAGCATGACGCATCCCAGCACCCTGCGGCGAGTACACCTGCTCTCCGCCGCCCTGGCCGCCGCTGTCCGCGGCTGGTACGTCCACCCGCTCCGCCCCGGCGCCAAAGGCTCCGCGCTGCACGGCGAACGCTCCTGCCCCAAGGCCGGCGAATGCGCCGGCGAGCACCGCAAGTGGGAGCAGCGCGCCACCACCGACCCCGACCGGATCCGCCGTGCCTGGGCTGCGGGGGCGTTCAACGTCGGCATCGCGACCGGGCCCTCCGGCCTGCTCGTCGTCGACCTGGACGTCCCGAAGGGCAAGGATGGTTCGGACGCGCCTTGCGGCGCGACGTCTTTTCAGGCGCTCTGCGAGCGCGCCGGGCAGTCTTGGCCGGGCACCTACACGGTGCGGACGCCCAGCGCAGGCCTCCACCTGTACTTCCACGCCCCCGCCGGTGCCCGGTTGCCCAGCACGACGAAGACCGTGGCGCCGAACATCGACACGCGCGCGTGGGGCGGCAACATCGTCGCCGCAGGCAGCGCCACCAGCCAGGGCACGTACGAGACCGTGAACGACGGGCCCGTGGCGGAACTTCCTGGCTGGCTGCTGCACCAGCTCGACCCCCGCCCCCAGCCGCCCAAGCCGCTTGCCGCTCTGCGGATCTCCGCCCGGGCCACACGTCGGGCGGAGGTGGCTCTGGAGCGGGAGGTGGCGACCGTCCGGGCGGCCCGGAAGGGGGAGCGGCACAAGCTGCTGTTGGCCCGGACGATCGCCATGGGGCGCTTCGTGGTCTGGGGCGATATCCCCCGCGACGTGGTCGAAGAGGCGTTTGGGGCGGCGGGGGAGTCCGTGGGACTGCCGGCGGCCGAGTGCAGCGCGACGATCCGCGATGCCCTGGCCTACTCCGCCCGAACCTGCCGGCCCCGGGAGACGGCATGACCCCCACCCCGCCTCCCCGCCACCCCAAACGCCACCCCACCACCACCGAACCGGACTCCGCCGACACGACCGCGCCCCCGGCTTCGGAGTGCGGCCAGGGAAAGGCCGCCCGTCAGGGCGTCCTTTCAGCCCTTCCCGCCGACCAGCACCCGAGCACCCCGCCGCGTGGCGACGGACGCGTCCCCGTGGCCTGGCTGCACATCCGCGCACTCCAAGGCGCCGTCCCGAGCGCCAAGTCGACCTGCGTATGCGGCCGGGACCACCAGGTCGTCGGTCACGGCAAGGTTCTCGCGCTGATCGAGGAGCACACGGCCCACCGCGGCAGCTGCCCGCTCCGCCACGGCGGAAGGAGGAAGGCCGGATGACCACCCCCACCCCCGAAACGCCGCCCGCGGACGGTGCCGCGCTGCTCGATGAGGTCGAAGCGTTCCATCGGCGCTTCAACATCTTCCCCAGCGAAGGCGCCTACGTCGCCGTGACCTTGTGGGACGCCCACGCCCACCTGCTCGACTCCTTCGACTCCACCCCGCGCATCGCGTTCCTGTCCCCGGAACCGGGCTCGGGCAAGTCCCGCGCACTGGAGATCATGGAAACCCTGGTGCCCAACCACATGGCCGCCGTGGACGCATCACCCGCCGCGCTCTTCCGTGCCGTCTCCGGCGTCGACGGAAAACGCCCCACGATCCTCTTCGATGAGATCGACACGGTGTTCGGCCCCAAGGCCGGGGAGAACGAGCAGCTTCGCGGGTTCCTGAACGCCGGACACCGGCGCGGCCGGCTCATGTACCGGTGCGTGGGCGACGGCGCCAACCAGACGGTGCAGGGCTTCCCCTCGTACTGCGCGGTCGCCATGGGCGGACTGGGCTCCCTGCCCGACACGATCCTGACCCGCTCCGTCATCATCCGCATGCGCAAGCGCGCCCCCAACGAGAAGGTCGAGCCCTACCGCGAGCGCATCAACAAGCCGGAAGGCCACGCCCTGCGCGAGCGGCTCGCAGCCTGGGCCGACACGGTCAAAGACCACGTCACCGACGCGTGGCCAGTCATGCCGGAAGGGGTGGCCGACCGGCCCGCGGACGTCTGGGAGCCTCTGCTGGCCGTCGCCGACGCGGCCGGCGGCCACTGGCCGGAGCGAGCGCGCGCCGCGTGTCTGGAGCTGGTGCACGCCGCGCAGGACAACACCGAGGCCTCCCTCGGCGTCCGCCTCCTGACCGATCTGCGCGACCAGGTCTTCAAGGGCGCCGATCGCATGCCCACCGCCGTCATCCTCAAGCACCTGCTGGCCCTGGATGACGCGCCCTGGGGCGACCTGGACGACAAGCCCATCACCTCCCGCATCCTGTCGAAGCTGCTCGGGCAGTACGTCACACCGGCGAACAAGCCGATCAGACCGCGCAGCATCCGGGTCGGCTCCGAGACCCCGAAGGGCTACTACGCGGAGGATCTCTCGGACGCGTGGGAGCGGTACTGCCCCCCTCCCCCCGGAGAATCCGCAACAGCCGCAACGTCCGCAACACCGCAGGTCAGCGGGGGTGAATGCGTGGCGGATTCGCCCTCCGGCATCCGCCACACGATCGCGGAAACCGACACGCGTCCGCTCAAAGTCGCTGGCTGACCAAGCCCGGGCTCACCGGTGCCGCCGCGCGCTCGCGCGGCGGCACCTATCCGCAACACAACCGCCATCCGCCACAAACACAAGCCGCTGACCAGCAATGTTGCGGTGTGGCGGATGTTGCGGATTTCCCGGAAGGGAGCCGGGCCGAATATCGCACGCCAAGGGTGTCGTTCGGCAATACCGCCAGCTCGTCGCCTGCAGGCGTTCCACCTTTCTGACCTCTCGTCCAAGGAGAAGTTGTGGCCAAGCCCCGCGACGAACTCTTGACCATTCCCCAAGTACTGAATGAACTGCCCGGCGTATCCAGGTCCACCTTCTACCGCTGGCGGCAGCTGAGGAAGGGTCCCAAGTCGATCAAGCTTCCGAACGGATCGGTGCGCATACGGCGTTCCGAGTTCAATCGGTGGCTCGCAGACAGGGAGGATGCTGCGTGATCGACCGGCGGGGGAGAAGCCTGCAGAGTTCCACGAGCAGCGCTGATCCTGCGGATGCCGGCGAGACCACCCTCTCTACGGACGTTCGTCTGTGGAAGGTGAGCAAGGTCAATAGCAAAAAAGCGCCCTATCAGCTGCGTTGGATCGTGGCGGGGAAGGTGATGACAGCCAGCTTTGCCACGGTTGCGCTCGCCGACAGTCGCCGTTCGGAACTGTGGCAGGCGATGAGACGGGGCGAGGCGTTCGACGCTGACAGTGGTCTGCCCGAGTCCGAGTTGCGGGCCGCGGCTGAGAAGGCGAATGTCCGCCCGGATCCGAACTGGTGGGACTTCTCGCGTGAGTACATGGTTTCCCGATGGCGGACTGCAGCTGCGAAGACGCGGGAAGGGCTGGCGGACAGCCTTGCCACGGTGGCCTTGGCCATGGCGGGGGAGGGCGCTGGTGCCCCGGAGCCGGAGCTGGTGCGGTTGGCGATGCGCTGGGCTGTCGTTCCCGCACATGGGGATGAGGGGCCCCCGCGGGAACTGCGTTCCACCTGTGAGTGGCTTGCCGAGCAATCTCTTCCGCTCTCGGCTTTGCTGGAATCGAGGGTGGTCAGGGACGTTCATTACCGGCTCTCGTTCAAGCTGGACGGCACCTCGGCGGCGGCCGAGACGTACAAGCGCCGGAGGCGGGGGTTCAACACCGCCATGGAATATGCCGTGCAAGAGGGATACTTGGACGCCAATCCCCTGGTGGGAATGAAGCGTACGGGGCCTTCACGCAGCGGTGCGGTTGATCCGCGAGTGCTGGTGAATGAAGTGCAGGGGCGGCAGTTGCTGACGGCTGTCTCGTATGTCGGATCCGTTCACCGGAACCGTGGCCGACGGCTTGTGCCCTTCTACGGCTGCATTCTCTACGGGGCCACGCGGCCGGCCGAGGCAGTCGCTCTGAGAGAACCACAGTGCTTCCTCCCCAGGACGGGCTGGGGAACGATCACGCCCAAGGAGACCCGGCCGGTTGCAGGGAAGAGCTGGACGGATTCCGGCGAGCGTCACGACGCTCGGGGACTCAAGTCGCGGGACGTCGATGCGGATCGCACGACACCCATTCCGCCCATCCTGGTATGGCTCCTCCGGGAGCACGTCGCCGAGTTCGGCTTTGCCCCCGACGGCCGGTTCTTCGCGAACGAGCGAGGGGGGCTTGTGGGGAGCTCCAGCTACTGGCGTGTCTGGCAGGAGGCCCGGGAACTCGCGCTGCCGCCGGAGAAGGCGGACTCGCCGCTCGCCCGGCGCCCGTACGACCTCCGGTCGACCTGCATCACCAACTGGCTGCGCTCCGGGCTACCGGTGGCCGAGGTGGCCCGGAGGGCCGGCAACTCGCCCGAGGTCATCCACAGGAACTACGCCGGCTGCATAGACGAAAGCGAGGAGGCCAACAACCGGAAGATCGAAGAGACGATGGGCTGGGACTCGGACCCGGAGGCGAGCAGCAGGCTGTGACGGCCGCCTGAAAACTCACTCGCCACTCACGCGTGAACAGCGGCAGGCAACGACAAAGGCCTGGATCCAGTGGGACTGGGTCCAGGCCTTCATGCTTGGCACTTCTGCAGGTCAGCCGCCTTGCGGTGCTGCTCTCTGCGAAGTGCCCCCGGCAGGATTCGAACCTGCGCACACGGCTCCGGAGGCCGTTGCTCTATCCCCTGAGCTACGGGGGCGTGTCGTCCGCGTCGTGCGGTGACGGGTAGAACATTACCAGCTTCGGATGGGTGATCCGCAACGTCGTTCGGCGGGGTTCCGGGCCGGGGCCGGGGGCCGGGGGTAGCGCACGGGGTGGGGGAGTGCGGGGCGGTCGGGGAAAGCTCGCCCGCACGGGGTGGAAGTGGGGAAAACCCGGACGCAGCGTGGCGGGCGCGCTTACTCTCGGGGTGTGCCTGGCTTGTCCGGCCGGGTCCTTGTCGTCGACGACAACAAGGTCATCCGGCAGCTGATCAGGGTCAACCTCGAGCTCGAAGGCTTCGAGGTCGTGACCGCGGCCGATGGTGCCGAGTGTCTGGAGATCGTGCACCGCGTGCGTCCTGATGTGGTGACGCTGGATGTCGTCATGCCCCGGCTCGACGGGCTGAACACCGCCGCCCGCCTCCGGGCCGATGCCCGTACGCATGACATACCGATCGCGATCATCAGCGCCTGCACACAGCTGGAGGTCGAGGGCGGTCGTTCCGCCGGGGTCGATGCGTTTCTGGCGAAGCCGTTCGAGCCGGTCGAGATGGTCCGGGTCGTCCGCAGGCTCATGCGGCACCGCAAGGGGGAGCGGGGCGACGGGATGCCGGGGGCCTCGGCCCCCGGGGATGCAGGGGCCGTGCGCGGGGTTCAGTCCGTTTGTGGGGCGGATGTCGGGGTGGATGTCGGGGTGGATGTTTTTCGGGGGAGCGAGTAGTCCGCCCCCCCGGGCCCGTACGTCTTCACCTTCGCTCCGTTCCTTCGCAGGGGACCCGGTGACGTCTTCGCCGTCTCGGTCGGCGAAACCCATTCGCCCCGGCCCCACCCCTCTCCCCTAGGCTTGGCCCCGTGACCCCGGCCGATCTCTCCCGCACCGTGCTGCACGCCGTGCACTGCGCCGTCGAGGCCGACGAGCTGCCCGCCGCCGTGCCCACGCGGGTCACCGTGCGGGTCCCGCCCCGCCCCGGGTGCGGGGACTACGCCACCAATGTCGCCCTGCGCGTGTCCCAGGACACCGGCCGGCCCGCCGGCGAGGTCGCCGAGGTGCTCCGCAAGCGGCTGGCCGCGGAGCCGGGGATCGCCCGGGTCGACATCGCCGGGCCCGGGTTCCTCAACATCACTCTTGAGGGGATCTCGTACGTTCAGCTCGTACGGGAGCTGCTGAGCGCACCGCCCGGCGCCGGCGAGCCGCTCCCGCTGCCCGCCCCGGACCCCGCGCTCCTCGCCCGGCTCGGCTCCGACGCCGCCCGCTGGAGCCTGCTGTGGCCCGCCGGCGCAGGCCGCGCCGAGCTCCTCGTCCAGCGCGACAGCAACCCCCTCTTCCGCGTGCGCTACGCCCATGCCCGTACGCAGGGGCTGCTGCGTAACGCTCGTGACCTGGGGTTCCGCTCCGAGGCGGCCGAGCCGGCCGAGTACGAGCACACGGCGTCGGCGACGCTTCTCGCCGCCCTCGCCGACCACTCCCGCATCACCGCCGCCCGTGACCCCGAGCGCCTCGCCCGGCACCTCGACCGGATCGCCGGCGCCTTCCTGAAGTGGCAGACGGGCTGTGCCGTCCTGCCCCGCGGTGACGAGAAACCCTCGGCCGTCCACCGCGCCCGCCTGGCCCTCGCCGAGGCCACGGGCAACGTGCTGGCCGACGGCCTCCACCAGCTCGGCATCACCGCACCCGCACATCTGTAAAAGGGGATCGCCACCATGAGCCGCTCCGCCCACCCCGCCGGGCCCCGCTACGCCGACGTCCTTCCCGAGGGGCACTACACCGCTCCGCCCGCCGACCTCAACGCCCTCGATGCGAAGGTGTGGTCGCGCACGGTCGACCGCGACGGGGACGGCGTCGTCACCGTCGGCGGCATCCCCGTGACCCGCCTCGCCGAGGAGTTCGGCACCCCCGCCTACTTCCTCGACGAGAGCGACTTCCGCGCCCGCTGCCGCGCCTGGCGCGATGCCTTCGGGGCCGACGCGGACGTGTTCTACGCAGGGAAGGCGTTCCTGTCCCGCGCCGTCGTGCGGTGGCTGCACGAGGAGGGACTCAACCTCGACGTCTGCTCCGCCGGCGAGCTCGCCACCGCGCTGGCCGCCGGCATGCCCGCCGAGCGGATCGCCCTGCACGGCAACAACAAGTCCGCCGAGGAGATCACCCGCGCCGTCGAGGCCGGCGTCGGGCGCATCGTCCTCGACTCCTTCCAGGAGATCGTGCGCGTCGCGCACATCGCCGAGCGGCTCGGCAAGCGCCAGCGCGTGCAGATCCGGGTCACCGTCGGCGTCGAGGCCCACACCCACGAGTTCATCGCCACCGCGCACGAGGACCAGAAGTTCGGCCTCGCGCTCGCCGGCGGGCAGGCCGCCGAGGCCGTCCGCCGGGCGCTGAAGCTCGACGGCCTGGAGCTCGTCGGCATCCACTCCCACATCGGTTCGCAGATCTTCGACACCTCCGGCTTCGAGGTCGCCGCCCACCGCGTCGTCGGTCTGCTCAAGGAGGTCCGCGACGAGCACGGCGTCGAACTGCCCGAGATCGACCTCGGCGGCGGCCTCGGCATCGCCTACACCTCCGACGACGACCCGCGCGAGCCGCAGGAGATCGCCACCGCCCTGCGCGAGATCGTCACCCGCGAGTGCGCGACCGCGGGCCTCGCCGTGCCGCGGATCTCCGTCGAGCCGGGGCGCGCCATCGTCGGCCCGACCGCTTTCACGCTCTACGAGGTGGGCACGGTCAAGGAGCTGCCGGGCCTGCGGACGTACGTCAGCGTCGACGGCGGCATGTCGGACAACATCCGCACCGCGCTCTACGACGCCGAGTACACCGTCGCGCTGGTCTCCCGGACGTCCACCGCCGCGCCGATGCTCTCGCGCGTGGTCGGCAAGCACTGCGAGTCCGGCGACATCGTCGTGCGGGACGCCTTCCTCCCCGCCGACGTGGCGCCGGGCGACCTGCTCGCGGTCCCCGCCACCGGCGCCTACTGCCGCTCGATGGCCAGCAACTACAACCACGCGCTGCGCCCGCCGGTGGTGGCGGTGGCCGACGGCGCGGCCCGTGTGATCGTCCGGCGCGAGACCGAAGAGGACCTTCTCCGTCTCGACGTCGGCTGACGGAAACACAAGTCTCGGATACTGGACAGGGGGAGGAATCCCCCGTCCAGTGAGTGAGACTGGTGCACAACCCAAGATGTATAAGGCTGTATCGATGAGAAGCAGGGGTCGGATGATGCGTACGCGTCCGCTGAAGGTGGCGCTGCTGGGCTGTGGAGTGGTCGGCTCTGAGGTGACGCGCATCATGACGACGCACGCCGACGACCTCGCGGCCCGCATCGGTGCGCCCGTCGAGATCGCCGGCATCGCCGTCCGCCGGCCCGGCCGGGTCCGTGCGGGGGTGCCCGAGGAGCTCATCACCACCGATGCCACCGCGCTGGTCAAGCGCGGCGACATCGACGTCGTGATCGAGGTCATCGGCGGCATCGAGCCGGCCCGGTCCCTGATCACCACGGCCTTCGAGCACGGCGCAAGCGTCGTTTCGGCCAACAAGGCGCTGCTCGCCCAGGACGGCGCCGCGCTGCACGCCGCCGCAGAGAAGCACGGCAGGGACCTCTACTACGAGGCCGCCGTCGCCGGCGCCATCCCGCTGGTCCGGCCGCTGCGCGAGTCGCTCGCCGGCGACAAGGTCAACCGCGTGCTCGGCATCGTCAACGGCACGACCAACTTCATCCTCGACAAGATGGACACCAGCGGCGCCGGCTACTCCGAGGCGCTGGACGAGGCCACCGCGCTGGGCTACGCCGAGGCCGACCCGACCGCCGACGTCGAGGGCTTCGACGCCGCCGCGAAGGCCGCCATCCTCGCCGGGATCGCCTTCCACACCCGCGTCCGCCTCGACGACGTCTATCGCGAGGGCATGACGGAGGTCACCGCAGCAGACTTTGCTTCCGCAAAACAGATGGGTTGCACCATCAAGCTGCTGGCCATCTGCGAGCGGGCCGCCGACGGGCAGTCGGTCACCGCCCGGGTGCACCCGGCGATGATCCCGCTCAGCCACCCGCTGGCCTCGGTGCGCGAGGCGTACAACGCGGTCTTCGTGGAGGCCGAGGCGGCCGGCCGGCTGATGTTCTACGGGCCCGGCGCGGGCGGCTCGCCGACCGCCTCCGCGGTCCTCGGCGACCTCGTCGCCGTCTGCCGCAACAAGCTCGCCCAGTCCACCGGCCCCGGTGAGTCCGCCTACACGCGGCTGCCGGTGAGCCCCATGGGCGAGGTGGTCACGCGCTACCACATCAGCCTCGACGTGGCCGACAAGCCGGGTGTCCTCGCCCAGGTCGCCACCGTCTTCGCCGCGCACGGGGTGTCGATCGACACCGTCCGCCAGACGGGCAAGGACGGCGAGGCCTCCCTCGTCGTGGTCACCCACCGCGCCGCCGACGCCGCCCTCTCGGCGACGGTCGAGGCGCTGCGCAAGCTGGATACGGTCCGCGGTGTCGCGAGCATCATGCGGGTTGAAGGGGAGTAACAAAAGCAATGTCCGACAACAACGGCCGTCCGGCCTCCCGTACCCACCAGTGGCGCGGCATCATCGAGGAGTACCGCGACCGGCTCCCGGTCACCGCGGACACCCCGGTGGTCACCCTTCGCGAGGGCGGTACGCCGCTCGTCCCCGCGCAGGTGCTCTCCGAGCGCACGGGCTGTGAGGTCCACCTCAAGGTCGAGGGCGCGAACCCCACCGGCTCCTTCAAGGACCGTGGCATGACCATGGCCATCACCCGGGCGAAGGAGGAGGGCGCCAAGGCCGTCATCTGCGCCTCCACCGGCAACACCTCCGCCTCCGCCGCGGCCTACGCCGTGCGCGCCGGCATGGTCTGCGCCGTCCTGGTCCCGCAGGGCAAGATCGCGCTGGGCAAGATGGGCCAGGCCCTGGTCCACGGCGCCCGCATCCTGCAGGTCGACGGCAACTTCGACGACTGCCTGACGCTGGCCCGCGGCCTGTCCGAGCAGTACCCCGTGGCGCTGGTCAATTCGGTCAACCCGGTGCGTATCGAAGGCCAGAAGACCGCGGCGTTCGAGATCGTCGACGCGCTCGGCGACGCGCCCGACATCCACGTCCTCCCCGTCGGCAACGCCGGCAACATCACCGCCTACTGGCGCGGATACCGGGAGTACGCCGCCGACGGGATCGCCTCCCGCACCCCCCGCATGTGGGGCTTCCAGGCCTCCGGTTCGGCGCCGATCGTGCGCGGCGAGGTCGTGAAGGACCCGCACACCATCGCCACCGCCATCCGCATCGGCAACCCCGCCTCGTGGCAGTTCGCCGAGCAGGCGCGCGACGAATCGGGCGGTCTCATCGACGAGGTGACCGACCGACAGATCCTCGCCGCGTACCGGCTGTTGGCCTCGCAGGAGGGCGTCTTCGTCGAGCCCGCGTCGGCCGCGAGCGTGGCCGGGCTCCTCAAGGCCGCGGAACTCGGGCTGGTCGACCCCGGGCAGCGGATCGTCTGTACGGTCACGGGGAATGGCCTCAAGGACCCGGACTGGGCGGTTGCGGGGGCGCCCCAGCCGGTTACCGTTCCGGTGGATGCGGTCGCCGCCGCGCAGCAGCTCGGGCTCGTCTGACCTTCCAGGTGCCCGCCCGTGGGGTGGGATGGGTGCGGGCACGCCGTCCGGTTGTGCCCACCCTCCCCCAGCTACCGCCGGGAGGTGCCCCCAGCCCCGCGGGACGATTGCCCACAACCGGGTGCGGGGGACCGGGCGGCCCCGAGCCCGCCTGCCCCGCCGCCCGCAAGCCCGTCGCAGGCGACACGCGTCGTGCGCCTCCCGTGCGCCCTATGTCGCCGCAGAACCTTCCTTCGATAGGCTGTACTCACTCCGCCCCGTCGCAGACCGCCGCCGTCACCTCCGGCGTCGCCGTCGCGGCCCTTGCGGACGTTGCACGCCCCACCAAGGCCAGACCAAGGAGAGTCATCGAGCGATGGCCGGTCCCGCGTTCCGCGCCGCCGCTGTCCGCGTGCGCACCCCTGCCACCAGCGCAAACCTCGGCCCCGGCTTCGACGCCCTGGGCCTCGCGCTGGGGCTCTACGACGACGTCGTGGTCCGGGTGGCCGAATCCGGGCTGCACATCGACATCGCCGGGGAGGGCGCCGACACCCTCCCGCGCGATGAGAGCCATCTCCTCGTACGGGCTCTGCGCACCGCCTTCGACCTGCTCGGCGGCCAGCCGCGCGGCCTGGAGGTCGTCTGTGCCAACCGCATCCCGCACGGGCGCGGCCTCGGCTCCTCCTCGGCCGCCATCTGCGCGGGGATAGTCGCGGCCCGCGCCGTCACCATAGGCGGGGCCGAAAAGCTCGACGATGCGGCGCTGCTCGAGCTGGCCACCGAGATCGAGGGACACCCCGACAACGTCGCCGCGTGCCTGATGGGCGGTTTCACCCTGGCGTGGATGGACGCCGGAGTGGCGCGGGCCATTCGGATGGACCCTGCGGATTCCATCGTTCCGGTGGTCTTCGTCCCGTCCCGGCCGGTGTTGACCGAGACCGCCCGCGGGCTGCTGCCGCGCAGCGTCCCCCATGTGGACGCGGCGGCCAACGCCGGCCGGGCCGCACTGCTGGTCGAGGCGCTGACCAGGCGCCCCGGGCTGCTGCTGGCGGCCACCGAGGACCGGCTCCACCAGGAGTACCGCGCCCCGGCGATGCCGGAGAGCGTGGCCCTGGTCAACCGACTGCGCGCGGACGGCGTCCCCGCGGTCATCTCCGGCGCGGGCCCCACGGTCCTCGCGCTGGTCGAGAGCGGTGCGGCCGACAAGGTCGCACGACTGGCGGGCGAGGGGTGGGCGGCCAACCGGCTGGCTCTCGACGCCGGGGGGACGAGCGTGCTGCCGCTCGCCTGACAGCGGAATCCGGGCGAAATCCGGCCCCGCGAAAAATAGCGGTTGCCGGTCTTGGAGAGGGGGAATGTTTGTGGGATCCGGTAGTGTTAACCTCAAGTCTGCACTCGACGCCACATCGGCTCGGTGCTCTGTGTCCCGATCAGGGGCCGCTTTTCTTCCGGGAGCCTCCCAAACTGCCTGAGCAGCCTGCCTGAGCAGCTTCGAGCACGCTCCGGAATCGGCGTGGGTGACATGAGTGAAGCCGATACTCCATGTCTTCACCTCATTCTTCACGCCGGACCAATGAACTGATTCTTCCGCCGTACCAGCCGTACCGGCGGACCACCGCCCCGGCCCGGTCCGCAACCGCCAGACCGTAGCCGGACAGCACAACCGGTCGCCGAGCCAGACAGGCCGACGCCCGCTCCAGGGAAGGACCCCTTCGTGAGCGACACCACCGATCTGATGGGCGTGAACGCCGGCGCCACCGGCAATGCCTCCGCGCCCGCCACGGACGCTCCCGCCGCGCCTGCCACCGGTGCTGCCACCGCCCCCAAGCGGCGCCGCTCGGGCACCGGCCTCGACGCCATGGTCCTGGCCGAGCTCCAGCAGCTCGCCTCGAGCCTCGGCATCAAGGGCACCGCGCGGATGCGCAAAGGCCAGCTGATCGAGGTCATCAAGGAGAGGCAGGCCGGGGGAGGCTCCGCCGCGCCGGCCAAGGCCGAGACCGCTGCCCCCTCCGCGGACGCCGAGACCAAGCCCAAGCGCCGCGCCACCTCCAAGGCCCGTACGGGTGAGGCGGCCGAGAAGGCCGAGGCCAAGCCCGCCGAGAAGGCTGCCGCCCAGCAGCAGATCGAGATCCCGGGCCAGCCGGGTGGGGGCACCGCCCTGCTCGAGCGAAGCCGAGAGCTCGGGGGAGACGAGCAGCCGGTCGCCGAGCGCCGCCGGCGCCGGGCCACCGCGCCCGCCGGCAGCCCCGACGCCACCGAGGTCAAGGCCGAGGCCCGCGTCGAGGAGCGCGTCGAGGCCAAGGCCGAGACCGCCGTCGACACCGCCGAGGGCAAGGCCGCCAAGGGCGACCGCCAGGACCGCGGCGAGCGCGGCCAGAAGGGCGACCGCCGTGAGCGCGGCGAGCGCGGCGACCGTCAGGACCGCGGGGACCGCGGCGAGCGCGGCCAGCGCGACCGCCGTGAGCGCGGCAACCGCGGCGACGATGCCCAGCAGGGCGCCGGCCGCCAGCAGCGCGACGGCCGTGGCGCGCCCCAGGGCGCCCAGGGTGGCCAGGGCGGCCCGCAGGACGAGGACGACTTCGAGGGTGGCCGCCGTGGCCGCCGTGGCCGCTACCGCGACCGCCGTGGCCGTCGTGGCCGCGACGACTTCGGCAACGAGCCGCAGGTCTCCGAGGACGACGTCCTGATCCCCGTCGCGGGCATCCTGGACATCCTCGACAACTACGCGTTCATCCGTACCTCCGGTTACCTGCCGGGCCCGAACGACGTCTACGTCTCCCTCGCCCAGGTCCGCAAGAACGGCCTGCGCAAGGGTGACCACGTCACCGGTGCGGTGCGGCAGCCGAAGGACGGCGAGCGCCGCGAGAAGTTCAACGCCCTTGTGCGCCTTGACTCGGCCAACGGCATGTCGGCCGAATCCGGCCGCGGGCGCCCCGAGTTCAACAAGCTCACCCCGCTCTACCCGCAGGACCGCCTGCGGTTGGAGACGGACCCGGGCGTTCTGACGACCCGGATCATCGATCTGGTCGCCCCCATCGGCAAGGGCCAGCGCGGTCTGATCGTGGCCCCGCCGAAGACCGGTAAGACCATGATCATGCAGGCGATCGCCAACGCGATCACCACCAACAACCCCGAGTGCCACCTGATGGTCGTCCTGGTCGACGAGCGTCCGGAAGAGGTCACCGACATGCAGCGGTCGGTCAAGGGCGAGGTCATCTCCTCGACCTTCGACCGCCCGGCCGAGGACCACACCACCGTCGCCGAGCTGGCCATCGAGCGCGCCAAGCGCCTCGTGGAGCTGGGTCACGACGTGGTCGTCCTGCTGGACTCGATCACCCGTCTGGGCCGCGCCTACAACCTGGCCGCCCCGGCCTCGGGCCGCATCCTGTCCGGTGGTGTCGACTCGACCGCGCTCTACCCGCCGAAGAAGTTCTTCGGTGCCGCGCGCAACATCGAGGACGGCGGCTCGCTGACCATCCTGGCCACCGCGCTGGTCGAGACCGGCTCGCGCATGGACGAGGTGATCTTCGAGGAGTTCAAGGGCACCGGCAACATGGAGCTCAAGCTCGACCGGAAGCTCGCCGACAAGCGCATCTTCCCGGCCGTCGACGTGGACCCCTCGGGTACGCGCAAGGAGGAGATCCTCCTGGGCGGCGAGGAGCTGGCGATCGTCTGGAAGCTGCGCCGGGTGCTGCACGCGCTCGACTCCCAGCAGGCCATCGAGCTGCTTCTCGACAAGATGAAGCAGACCAAGTCGAACGCCGAGTTCCTGATGCAGATCGCGAAGACCACGCCCTCCTCGGGCAACGGCAACGACTGATCCGTATCGCGGTAATCGCGCAGGCTCAAGGAGGCCCCTCGTCACCTCGGTGACGGGGGGCCTCCGCCGTGATCTTCCTGTGACATTCTGAGATCTGCGCCACAGGCGAGTGGCTCCCCAATGGCCGGAACCGGTGCCTTTCAATTGGCCGAAATCGCAGGTGGCGAGGGGTAGTAGAGATCACTTGCCGCTCCGTCCGGCGGAGCGTTTCTAAGGCAGTCCTCAGAATCCGCTGTGCAACCCTGTCGCAGACTTCCCCGTCAATCAGCGCAGGGGGGCAAGCCGGAGCGATACCGGGAGACCGTGGAGGACTGAGGAGCGCATGGCCGACGAGAGCAGCGGCACGTCAGCGGGTTCGCACCGCCGCCGTGCCGGCGGGACCCGCGGCCGGCGTCGCAAGGCCCGCCCCCGCCGCAAGGGCTGGCGAATAGCCGCCTGGACGGCCACCGGCGTCGTCCTCGCGGGCGGTGCCGGGGCAGGGTTCCTCTACTACAAGTTCAACGGGAACCTCAGCAGCGTCGACATCAACGCGGCCCTGGGCAAGAACCGGCCGGAGAACGTCGACAACGGCTCGCAGGACATCCTCGTCCTCGGCTCGGACTCCCGGGCCGGCGACAACGGCAAGTACGGACGGGACGAGGGCAGCTCCCGCTCCGACACGGCGATGATCGTCCATGTCTACGCGGGTCACAAGAAGGCCAGCGTCGTCTCGATCCCGCGCGACACCATCGTCGCCCGGCCCGAGTGCAAGACCCCCGAGGGCAAGACCAGCCCGGCGGTCAAGCGCGGGCAGTTCAACGAGGCGTACTCCATCGGTGGCGCGGTGTGCGCGGTCAAGACCGTCGAGGCGATGACCCAGATCCGTATGGACCACTACCTGGAGGTCGACTTCGCCGGCTTCCAGAAGCTCATCGACAAGCTGGGCGGCGTGGAAGTCACCACCACCAAGGCGATCCACGACAAGTCGAGCCACCTCGACCTCGCCGCCGGCACGCACAAGCTGAACGGCGAGCAGTCCCTCGGCCTCGTGCGCACCCGCAAGGCGGTCGGCGACGGCAGCGACCTCGGCCGGATCAAGCTCCAGCAGGCGTTCATCAAGGCGCTGCTGGACCAGGTCAAGCAGGTCGGCGTCTTCACCAGCCCCACCCGCCTCTACGGGATCGCCGACACCGCCACCAAGGCGCTCACCACCGACCGCGAGCTGGCCTCGGTCGACAAGCTGTACTCCTTCGCGAACGGCCTCAAGGGCATCGGCTCGGGCGACATGCACATGGTGACGCTGCCGGTGGGTGACGACCCCGCCGACCACAACCGGGTGATTCCGTTGACGGAGGCGAGCGAGGAGATCTGGACGGCGCTCCGCGCGGACCAGCCCATTCCGGAGTCCGCCCTCAAGGACGGCGCGGGCACCAGGACGGGCGCCGACGACGTCGTCAGGTGACCCTTGGGGACCCTTGGGAATAACCGGCCGCGACCTCCCGTTTTGGGGGATGCGGCCAGTACTGGCAAACTGGTCCGTCGGCCCCGGTTCACGTAAGGCAATCCCGCCTCTACGACCCGGAGCCCTCCCGAACCTAGGAGAACCCCTTGAAGCGCGACATCCACCCGGAGTACGTCGAGACCCAGGTCAGCTGCACCTGTGGCGCCTCGTTCACCACGCGTAGCACCGTCAACGACGGCACCATCCGTGCCGACGTGTGCTCCGAGTGCCACCCGTTCTACACGGGCAAGCAGAAGATCCTCGACACCGGTGGCCGCGTGGCCCGCTTCGAGGCCCGCTTCGGCAAGGCCGCCGCTGCCAAGAAGTAGCGACCCGCAGGCGCCGGTCCTCGGTCGCCCTCCCGTATGCGAGGGCGACCGGACCGGCGCTTTGTCGTCCAGCAGGCCCGTCACTTCCAGCAGCTAGGGAAACCCCATGTTCGAGGCAGTCGAGGAACTGATCGGCGAGCACGCCGACCTCGAGAAGCGGCTCGCCGACCCCGCCGTGCACGCGGACCAGGCCAATGCCCGCAAGCTCAACAAGCGCTACGCCGAGCTGACGCCGATCGTCGGGACCTACCGCTCCTGGAAGCAGGCCGGGGACGACATCGAGACCGCTCGCGAGTTCGCCGCCGACGATCCCGACTTCGCCGCCGAGGTCAAGGACCTGGAGAAGCAGCGCGAGGAGCTCACCGAGAAGCTCCGCCTGCTCCTCGTCCCGCGCGACCCCAGCGACGACAAGGACGTCATCCTCGAGATCAAGGCCGGTGCGGGCGGCGACGAGTCCGCGCTGTTCGCCGGCGACCTGCTGCGCATGTACCTGCGCTACGCCGAGCGCGTCGGCTGGAAGACCGAGATCATCGACTCCACCGAGTCCGAGCTCGGCGGCTACAAGGACGTCCAGGTCGCGGTGAAGACCAAGGGCGGCAACGGCGCCACCGAGCCCGGCCAGGGCGTGTGGGCCCGGCTGAAGTACGAGGGCGGAGTCCACCGCGTCCAGCGCGTGCCGGCCACCGAGTCCCAGGGCCGCATCCACACCTCCGCCGCCGGCGTGCTCGTCACGCCCGAGGCCGAGGAGGTCGACGTCGAGATCAACATGAACGATCTGCGCATCGACGTCTACCGCTCCTCCGGCCCCGGCGGCCAGTCCGTCAACACCACCGACTCCGCGGTCCGCATCACCCACCTGCCGACCGGCGTCGTCGCCTCCTGCCAGAACGAGAAGAGCCAGCTCCAGAACAAGGAGCAGGCCCTGCGCATCCTGCGCTCGCGGCTGCTCGCCGCGGCCCAGGAGAAGGCCGAGGCCGAGGCCGCCGACGCCCGCCGCAGCCAGGTGCGCACCGTCGACCGCTCCGAGAAGATCCGGACGTACAACTTCCCGGAAAACCGCATCTCGGACCACCGCGTCGGCTTCAAGGCGTACAACTTGGACCAGGTGCTCGACGGCGAGCTGGACCCGATGATCCAGGCGTGCGTGGACGCCGACTCCGCCGCCAAGCTCGCCGCCGCGGGCTGACCGAAGACCGAGAAGCCCGTCCGCGGCCGCCGGACGACCCCGCAGGCGGGGCCGCCCGGCGCCGGGAGACGACGATTCGAAGACGCGAGAGGACCACTGTGAATCTGCTGCTCGCCGAAGTGGCGCAAGCCACTCAGCGGCTGGCCGACGCCGGCGTACCTTCTCCGCGCTTCGACGCGGAGGAGCTCGCCGCCTTCGTGCACGGCGTCAAGCGGGGTGAGCTGCACCTGGTCGCGGACGCCGACTTCGACGCCCGCTACTGGGAGGCCGTCGCCCGCCGCGAGGCCCGGGAGCCCCTCCAGCACATCACCGGCCGCGCCTTCTTCCGCTACCTGGAGCTCCAGGTCGGCCCCGGCGTCTTCGTCCCCCGCCCCGAGACCGAGTCGGTCGTCGGCTGGGCCATAGACGCCGTACGGGCCATGGACGTCGTCGAGCCCCTGATCGTCGACCTGTGCACCGGCTCCGGCGCCATCGCCCTCGCCCTCGCCCAGGAAGTGCCCCGCTCGCGCGTGCACGCCGTCGAGCTGGACGAGACCGCCCTCGGCTGGGCCCGCAAGAACACCGAGGGCTCCCGCGTGACCCTCCACCACGGCGACGCCCTCACCGCCCTGCCCGAGCTCGACGGCCAGGTCGACCTCGTCGTCAGCAACCCCCCGTACATCCCGCTCACCGAGTGGGAGTACGTCGCCCCCGAGGCCCGCGACCACGACCCGCAGCTCGCCCTGTTCTCCGGCGAGGACGGCCTCGACACCATCCGCGGCATCGAGCGCACCGCCCACCGGCTGCTGCGCCCGGGCGGCGTCGTCGTCATCGAGCACGCCGACACCCAGGGCGGCCAGGTCCCGTGGATCTTCACGGAGGAGCGCGGCTGGGCCGACGCCGCCGACCACCCCGACCTGAACAACCGCCCCCGCTTCGCCACCGCGCGGAAGGCCATGCCGTGACGACGGCACCCCTGACATCTGCCCTGTTCGCCCCGTACGAGGAGGTCCGTTAATGGCACGGCGATACGACTGCAGCGACGCGACCGACCGCAAGACCGGCCTGCGCGAGGCGGTCGCCGCGGTGCGCCGCGGTGAGCTGGTCGTGCTGCCCACCGACACCGTGTACGGCATCGGTGCGGACGCCTTCAGCCGCGAGGCCGTCGGCGATCTCCTGCAGGCCAAGGGCCGCGGCCGCGGCATGCCCTCGCCCGTCCTCGTCGGCTCCCCGAACACCCTGCACGGCCTCGTCACGGACTTCTCCGAGCAGGCCTGGGAGCTCGTCGACGCCTTCTGGCCCGGCGCGCTCACCCTCGTCGCCAACCACCAGCCGTCCCTGACCTGGGACCTGGGCGAGACCCGCGGCACCGTCGCCGTCCGGATGCCGCTGCACCCGGTCGCCATCGAGCTGCTCACCGAGTTCGGCCCGATGGCCGTCTCCAGCGCCAACCTCACCGGCCACCCGGCGCCGCAGGACTGCGACGCCGCCCAGGAGATGCTCGGCGACTCCGTCTCCGTCTACCTCGACGGCGGCCCGACCCCCGCCGACGTGCCGTCCTCCATCGTGGACGTCACCGGCAAGGTGCCCGTGCTGCTGCGCGCCGGTGCGATCAGCGCCGAGCAGCTGCGCGAGGTGGTACCCGACCTCGAGGTGGCGAATTGATCGCCCCGCAGGGGCGTGGCATAGCGGGACCGGACACGGCGGCCAAGGCCGACACCTTCCGCATCCTCCACGTCAGCACCGGCAACGTCTGCCGCTCGCCCATCACCGAGCGGCTGACCCGCCATGCCCTCACCGACCGGCTCGGCGACCCCTTCGCGGGCGGCCTGGTGGTGGAGAGCGCCGGCACCTGGGGCCACGAGGGGGCCCCGATGGAGGCGCACGCCGCCACGGTCCTCGCCGACCTCGGCGCCGACCCCGACGGGTTCACCGGCCGCGAGCTGCTCGACGAGCACGTCATCCGCGCCGACCTCGTCCTGACCGCCACCCGCGACCACCGCGCCCAGGTCATCTCCATGGGCCATTCGGCCGGGCTGCGCACCTTCACGCTGAAGGAGTTCACCCGGCTGGTGCGGGCCATAGACCCCGCGACCCTCCCGGACCCCGAGCGGGCCGGCGGCGTGGTCGAGCGGGCCCGCGCCCTGGTGCAGGCCGCCGCCGCCCTGCGCGGCTGGCTGCTCGCCCCGAACGCCGAGGCCGACGAGGTCCACGACCCCTACGGCGCCCCGATCACCTTCTTCCGCTCCATCGGCGACGAGATCAACCAGGCCCTCGACCCGGTCCTCACCGCACTCACCGGGCGCACCGCCGGGTCCTGACCGCCCTGCGCCGGCGCGGGCGCGGGCCTACATTGGGTGACACGCACCGCATCTTCCGATGTCCCGTGCACCACCGAGGTCCGGAGCGCGCGCCATGCCGGTCACCGCAGCAGCACCCCACACCCACTGGAGTCCCGACTTCGACGCGCTGCGCCGTCAGGACCCGGAGCTGGCGGGCCTGGTGCTCGCCGAGCTGGAACGCCAGTCCACGGGCCTCCAGCTGATCGCCGCCGAGAACTTCACCTCGCCCGCCGTCCTCGCGGCCCTCGGCTCCCCGCTGGCCAACAAGTACGCCGAGGGCTATCCCGGCGCCCGCCACCACGGCGGCTGCGAGCTGGTCGACCTCGCCGAGCGCGCCGCCACAGGCCGCGCCAAGGCCCTCTTCGGCGCCGAGCACGCCAACGTCCAGCCCCACTCCGGCTCCGCCGCGGTGCTCGCCGCCTACGCCGCCCTGCTGCGCCCGGGCGACAAGGTGCTGGCCATGGGCCTGCGGCACGGCGGCCACCTCACGCACGGCTCGCCCGCGAACTTCTCCGGCCGCTGGTTCGACTTCACCGGCTACGGGGTCCGCCGCGACACCGGCCTGATCGACTACGACGAGGTCCGTGCGCTGGCCCGCGAGCTGCGGCCCAGGGCGATCGTCTGCGGCTCGATCTCGTATCCGCGCCACATCGACTACGCGGCTTTCCGGGAGATCGCCGACGAGAGCGGCGCCTTCCTGATCGTGGACGCCGCCCACCCCATCGGCCTGGTCGCCGGGGGAGCGGCGCCGAACCCCGTGCCGTACGCCGACGTGGTGTGCGCGACCACCCACAAGGTGCTGCGCGGCCCGCGCGGCGGCATGATCCTGTGCCGCGGCGAGCTCGCGGGCCGGGTCGACCGCGCGGTCTTCCCCTTCACCCAGGGCGGCGCGCAGATGCACACCGTCGCGGCGAAGGCGGTGGCCTTCGGGGAGGCGGCGGCACCGGCCTTCACCGCGTACGCCCATCAGGTGGTGGCCAACGCCCGCGCCCTTGCCGCCGCGCTGGCCGCTGAGGGCCTCGCTGTGACCACGGGCGGCACCGATACGCACCTCATCACCACCGACGTCTCCGGGCTCGCCCTGGAGGCCTCCACGGCCCGCGGCAGGCTCGCGGCCGCCGGCATCGTCCTGGACGTCTGCGGGCTGCCCCACGGCACGGCGCACGGCCTGCGCCTGGGCACCGCGGCCGTCACCACACAGGGCATGCGGGAGCCGGAGATGGCCCGGATCGGCGCGCTGATCGGGGCGGTGCTGCGGGGCGCGGGGCAGGACGGGGGCCTGCGCGGGGAGGTCGCCCGGCTCGCGGGGAGCTTCCCGCTCTACGCTCCTTATCCCGCGCACATCTGACGGCTGCAACCATCGCGGGTGGCCGTACGTCTACAGCTGTATTCACGGATCGGGGGCGGACGCGAATATGGTGTGGGGCTGTGATGTCCAGCGCGACCTCTGGGGCAGCCCGTGCGTGAATACCTGCTGACGCTGTGCGTCACCGCGGCAGTCACCTATCTGCTGACGGGACCGGTGCGGAAGTTCGCGATCGTGGCCGGCGCGATGCCGGAGATCCGCGCGCGTGACGTACACCGGGAACCGACGCCGCGGCTCGGCGGTATCGCGATGTTCGGCGGCCTGTGCGCGGGCCTGCTGGTGGCCGCCCACCTGTCGAACCTGGGCAAGGTCTTCGAGCTGCACAGCGAGCCGCGGGCGCTGCTCTCGGGCGCCGGGCTGATCTGGATCCTCGGCGTGCTGGACGACAAGTGGGGCGTGGACGCCCTGGTCAAGCTGGGCGGTCAGATGATCGCCGCCGGTGTGATGGTGCTCCAGGGCCTGACGATCCTGTGGATCCCGGTGCCCGGCGTGGGCACGGTCGGGCTCACCCCCATGCAGGGCACGCTGCTGACGGTCGCCCTCGTCGTCATCACCATCAACGCGGTCAATTTCGTCGACGGCCTGGACGGTCTGGCCTCCGGAATGGTGTGCATCGCCGCCGCCGCGTTCTTCCTCTACGCCTACCGGCTCTGGTTCGGCCACAACGTGGAGGCGGCCGCGCCCGCGACGCTGTTCGCCGCGATCCTGATGGGCATGTGCCTGGGATTCCTCCCGCACAATATGCACCCTGCACGTATCTTTATGGGTGATTCGGGCTCGATGCTCATCGGCCTCGTGCTCGCCGCGGGCGCCATCTCCATCACCGGCCAGGTCGACCCCGATGTGCTCAACGCTTTCACGGGCGGTTCGGAGCGCGCGGTCGTGCACGCCACGGTGCCGGTCTACATCCCGCTGCTGCTGCCGCTGACCGTGATCGCGGTGCCCGTCGCGGACCTGCTGCTCGCCATCGTGCGGCGCACCTGGAACGGGCAGTCGCCGTTCGCCGCGGACCGCGGCCACCTGCACCACCGGCTGCTGGAGATCGGCCACTCGCACAGCCGTGCGGTGCTGATCATGTACTTCTGGTCCGGGCTCATCGCCTTCGGCACGGTCGCCTACTCCGTGCACTCGGCGAGCACCTGGATCCTGCTGCTGATCGTCGCGCTGAGCGCGGCCGGCCTCGTCCTCCTGCTGCTGCCGCGCTTCAAGCCGCGCGCCCCCCGCTGGGCCGAGGCGTTCGTGCCGCCGCGCTACCGCCGCCGCAAGGTCGCGGCCGCGGCGCCGGAGGCGGCCGGGGCTCTGGATGCGGCGGAAGCAGCCGGGGCGGCGGAGCCCGCCGAGGAGCCGGCGGAGCCCGGGGAGCAGCGCGAGCCCGTGCCGGCCGGTGTCCACGGCGCCACCGCCATCGGCGACCGCTCGCGCTTCACGAGGATCACCAGCAACAGCTGAAGGGTGGGTTCTCTATCAGAGAACCCACCCCTCGTCAGCGCCTTGACCAGCGACGTGACCCTTGCGTGTGACGTCCGGCACACGATGTAGGTAAAGACCTCATCAAATAGTTTGTGATACCGTTCACGAAACCCGGTGCTGGAGCCGAAGGACCGTAGTGCGGCGGTCCTCCGCCGTAAAGCCGCGAGCATTTCCGGGGATACGCTCGTCCACGACGAATCGTTGCTTCCGACCTCATCGCCGGAGAAACCCTTCATGCAGTCCAACGACGCCCGAACACTCATGCAGTGCGCCGTCCCGACCGTCGTGGCCGGCATCGTCGCCGCCGCCGTGAGCGGTGTGCTCGCCGGCGGCAAGGGTGCGCTCGGCGCCGTCGTCGGCACCCTGGTGGCGGGCGGCGTGATGGCCATGGGCCTGTTCGTTCTCCAGCGCACGGCGAAGTCCTTCCCGCACCTGTTCCAGGCCATGGGTCTGGTGCTCTACGTGACACAGTTCCTGATCGCCGCGGTCGTTCTCGCGGTCTTCCGGGACACGTCGCTGTTCAACACCCGGGCGTTCGCTTTCGCGCTGCTCGGCGCGGTCCTCGTGTGGACCGCCGCGCAGACCCGGGCGTATCTGAAGGCCAAGATCCTTTATGTCGATCCGGAATCCGTTGAGGCGAAGAAGTCCGCGCCCGCCGGGTCTCCGACGTGACCGGTAGGGCCGCGATAAAGGTGCCGGCGCTCACCTGCTATCGTCCGGTGCCATCTGAGGCACAGTGGGCGCAGGCAGCTGAACACCCGAGTTTTCCGGGCCGGAATCGGCAGTCCATGCAGCTGATGCCCGCGACCGGCCCCGCGCCGATCACCTGCCCCCCCATCCGCAAGACCAGTCCAGTGCCGTTCCGCGGCTGCGCGCCGTGCCGACACAACGAGGTTGCCGTACCTATGCGCCACGCTGAAGGAGCTCGCGGTGAGTGCTAACGAGATGCTCGCCTTCGAGACCAACTGCCACATCTTCGATGGGTGCGGCTTCCCGGCCCCAGGCCTCAACTCGTTCCTGTTCGAGCCGCTCTTCACCGTCGGTGGGATCGAGTTCAACAAGCCCATGCTGCTGGCCGTGCTGACCACGGTCATCGTCATCGGCTTCTTCTGGGCGGCCTTCGGCCGGGCCAAGGTGGTCCCCGGCAAGCTGCAGATGGTCGGTGAGGCGGGTTACGACTTCGTGCGCCGCGGCATCGTCTACGACTCGCTCGGCAAGAAGGAGGGCGAGAAGTACGTCCCCTTCATGGTCTCGCTGTTCTTCTTCGTCTGGATCATGAACCTCTGGTCGATCATTCCGGTCGCCCAGTTCCCGGTGACGTCGATCATCGCCTTCCCGGCGGCGCTCGCCCTGATCGTCTACGTCCTGTGGATGTACCTGACGTTCAAGAAGCACGGTTTCGTCGGCGGCCTGAAGAACATCGTCGGCTACGACAAGTCGCTCGGCCCGATCCTCCCGCTCGCCGTGGTCCTCGAGTTCTTCTCGAACGTGATCATCCGGCCCTTCACCCACGCGGTGCGGCTCTTCGCCAATATGTTCGCCGGTCACCTGCTGATCCTGATGTTCACCGTCGCCAGCTGGTACCTGCTGAACGGGATCGGCTTCGCCTACGCCGGTGTCTCCTTCGTGATGACCGTCGTGATGACCGCCTTCGAGCTCTTCATCCAGGCCGTCCAGGCTTACGTCTTCGTGCTGCTGGCCACCAACTACGTCCAGGGCGCGCTCGCAGAGCACCACTGAGCACCCCCGCTCCCCAGACCAACAGTCGTCCGGTGGCCAACCCCCACCGGTCCGTGAAAGAGAAGGAAGAACGAGCATGTCTGCTGCTCTCCAGACCATCGCCGCTGGTGTCGAGATCAAGGGCAACCTCGGCTCGATCGGTTACGGCCTGGCCGCGATCGGCCCCGGCGTCGGCGTCGGCATCGTCTTCGGTAACGGCACCCAGGCGCTGGCCCGTCAGCCCGAGGCCGCCGGCCTGATCCGCGCCAACCAGATCCTCGGCTTCGCCTTCTGTGAGGCGCTCGCCCTGATCGGTCTGGTCATGCCGTTCGTCTACCCGTCCGCCTGATCACAGCCTGACGACCACTGTTTTCGACGGAAGGCATTGATGTGAATCCCCTGGCAGTCCTGGCGAGCGAGGGGGAGCTGGAAAACCCGCTCCTGCCCCCGCTCCCAGAGCTCGTCATCGGCCTGATCGCCTTCGCCATCGTCTTCATCTTCCTCGGCAAGAAGCTCCTCCCGAAGATCAACTCGACTCTGGACGAGCGCCGCGAGGCCATCGAAGGCGGCATGGAGAAGGCCGAGGCCGCCCAGGCCGAGGCGCAGCAGGTGCTCGAGGACTACCGGGCCCAGCTCGCCGACGCCCGCCATGAGGCCGCCCGCATGCGCCAGGAGGCGCAGGAGCAGGGTGCGTCGATGATCGCAGAGATGCGGTCCGAGGGTGAGCGTCAGCGCGAGGAGATCATCGCTGCCGGCCACGCCCAGATCGAGGCCGACCGCAAGGCCGCTTCGGCCTCGCTCCGCCAGGACGTGGGCAAGCTCGCCGGCGACCTGGCCGGCCGGATCGTCGGCGAGTCCCTCGCGGACGCGGCCCGGCAGAGCCGGACCATCGACCGCTTCCTCGATGACCTCGAGGCCAAGGCGGCGGCCGGTGCGACGAAGGCAGAGGCGAACCGATGAGCGGCGCGAGCCGGGAGGCACTGGCCTCCGCACGTGAGCGCCTCGACGCGCTGGCGGACAACACCTCCGTGGACGCGGCGAAGCTCGCCGACGACCTCGCCGCGGTCACCGCGCTGCTGGACCGCGAGGTCTCGCTGCGCCGGGTCCTGACCGACCCCGCCCAGTCGGGTGAGGCCAAGTCCCAGCTGGCCGGGCGTCTGCTCGGCGGCCAGGTGGGCGGCGAGTGCGCCGACCTGGTCTCCGGGATGGTCCGTTCCCGCTGGTCGCGCTCGCGCGACCTGGTGGACGCGATCGAGGAGCTGGCCTCCGGCGCCGAGTTCATCGCCGCCGACCGCGCCGGTGTCCTGGACGACGTCGAGGACGAGCTGTTCCGCTTCGGCCGCATCGTCGCCTCCAGCTCCGAGCTGCGGGCCGCGCTGACGGACAAGGTCGCGAACCGCTCGGCCAAGGCCGCGCTGGTGCGCGAGCTGCTGGGGGGCCGGGCCAACCCGGTCACCGAGCGACTCGTCGTCCGTCTTGTGGCACAGCCGCGGGGCCGTAGCCTGGAGGCGGGGCTCAACGCCCTCTCCAAGCTGGCCGCGGACCGCCGGGACCGTGTGGTCGCAGTGGTCACGTCCGCGGTGCCGATGAGCGACGCCCAGAAGCAGCGGCTCGGCGATGCGCTCGCCAAGCTGTACGGGCGCCGTGTCCACCTCAACCTGGACATCGACCCCGAGCTCATCGGCGGTGTGCAGGTGCGGATCGGCGACGAGGTCATCAACGGCAGCATCGCGGACCGCCTCGCCGAGGCGGACCGGCGGATGGCCGGCTGACAGCCACCAACTCAAGAGCATGACTGACGGCCCGAGTTGGGCCGACGGTGTCCTCCGGGGGCCCGCAGCACCGCTGCGGAACCCAGCCTCCGGAGAAGAAATACTTCGGGCCCAACAAGGAGAGCAGGGAACCCAGATGGCGGAGCTCACGATCCGGCCGGAGGAGATCCGGGACGCGCTGGAGAACTTTGTCCAGGCGTACAAGCCGGACGCGGCCTCGCGCGAGGAGGTCGGTACGGTCAGCGTTGCCGGCGACGGCATCGCTAAGGTCGAGGGCCTTCCCTCGGCCATGGCGAACGAGCTGCTGCGGTTCGAGGACGGAACCCTCGGTCTCGCCCTCAACCTCGAGGAGCGCGAGATCGGTGCGGTCGTCCTCGGCGAGTTCAGCGGCATCGAGGAGGGCCAGCCGGTGCAGCGCACCGGTGAGGTGCTCTCCGTCGCGGTCGGCGAGGGCTACCTCGGCCGCGTCGTCGACCCGCTGGGCAACCCGATCGACGGCCTCGGCGAGATCGCCGGCATCGAGGGCCGCCGCGCCCTCGAGCTGCAGGCCCCCACGGTCATGCAGCGCAAGTCGGTCCACGAGCCGATGGAGACCGGCTACAAGGCCGTCGACGCGATGACCCCGGTCGGCCGCGGTCAGCGTCAGCTGGTCATCGGCGACCGCCAGACCGGCAAGACCGCGCTGGCCGTCGACACGATCATCAACCAGCGTGACAACTGGCGCACCGGCGACCCGAAGAAGCAGGTCCGCTGCATCTACGTCGCCATCGGCCAGAAGGGCTCCACCATCGCCTCCGTGCGCGCCGCGCTGGAGGAGGCCGGTGCGCTGGAGTACACGACGATCGTCGCGGCCCCCGCGTCCGACCCGGCGGGCTTCAAGTTCCTCGCCCCCTACACCGGCTCGGCCATCGGTCAGCACTGGATGTACCAGGGCAAGCACGTCCTGATCGTCTTCGACGACCTGTCGAAGCAGGCCGACGCCTACCGCGCCGTGTCGCTGCTGCTGCGCCGCCCGCCGGGCCGTGAGGCCTACCCGGGTGACGTCTTCTACCTGCACTCGCGTCTGCTGGAGCGCTGCGCCAAGCTCTCCGACGAGATGGGTGCCGGCTCGATGACCGGTCTGCCGATCGTCGAGACCAAGGCCAACGACGTCTCGGCGTTCATCCCGACCAACGTCATCTCCATCACCGACGGCCAGTGCTTCCTGGAGTCCGACCTGTTCAACGCCGGCCAGCGCCCGGCCCTGAACGTCGGTATCTCGGTCTCGCGTGTCGGTGGCTCCGCCCAGCACAAGGCCATGAAGCAGGTCTCCGGCCGGCTTCGCGTGGACCTCGCCCAGTTCCGTGAGCTGGAGGCGTTCGCCGCCTTCGGTTCCGACCTGGACGCGGCCTCGAAGGCCTCGCTGGAGCGCGGTAAGCGCATGGTCGAGCTGCTGAAGCAGGCCCAGTACGCCCCGTACTCCACCGAGGACCAGGTCGTCTCGATCTGGGCCGGCACCACCGGCAAGATGGACGACGTCCCGGTCGAGGACATCCGCCGCTTCGAGCGCGAGCTGCTGGACTTCCTGCACCGCGAGCACAAGGGCCTCATGACCTCCATCCGTGAGGGCGGCAAGATGTCCGACGACACGCTGCAGGCCGTGGGCGACGCGATCGCGTCCTTCAAGCAGCAGTTCGAGACCGCGGACGGCAAGCTGCTGGGCGAGGGCTGAGCATGGGTGCCCAGCTCCGGGTCTACAAGCGACGGATCAAGTCCGTCACTGCGACCAAGAAGATCACCAAGGCGATGGAGATGATCGCCGCCTCGCGCATCGTCAAGGCGCAGCGCCAGGTGGCCGCATCGACTCCGTACGCCAGTGAGCTCACCCGGGCAGTGACCGCGGTTGCCACCGGCTCCACCACCAAGCACGCCCTGACCACCGAGGCGGAGAACCCGGTCCGGGCCGCGGTGCTGCTCGTCACGAGCGACCGCGGTCTGGCCGGCGGCTACTCCTCGAACGCCATCAAGGCGGCTGAGCAGCTCACCGAGCGGCTCAAGGCCGAGGGCAAGGACGTCGTCACGTACATCGTCGGCCGCAAGGGCGTCTCGTACTACGGCTTCCGTGAGCGCCCGGTGGCGGAGTCCTGGACCGGCTTCACCGACAGCCCGGCCTACGCCGATGCCAAGCGCATCGCGGGTCCGCTGATCGAGGCCGTTCAGCGGGACACCGCCGAGGGCGGCGTGGACGAGCTGCACATCGTCTTCACCGAGTTCGCCTCGATGATGACGCAGACGCCGGTCGACAACCGCCTGCTGCCGCTGAGCCTGGAGAAGGCCCCGGTGGAGCAGGAGGCTGCTGCGCCGGGCCGGATCCTTCCGCTGTTCGACTTCGAGCCGTCGGCCGAGGGCGTCCTCGACGCCCTGCTGCCGCGGTACGTGGAGTCGCGGATCTACAACGCTCTGCTGCAGGCAGCGGCTTCCGAGCACGCGGCCCGCCGCCGTGCGATGAAGTCCGCGACCGACAACGCAGAAGAGCTCATCAAGTCGCTCTCGCGGCTTGCCAATGCGGCCCGCCAGGCCGAAATCACCCAGGAAATCAGCGAGATCGTCGGTGGCGCCAGCGCTCTGGCCGACGCGACCGCGGGGAGTGACAACTAATGACGACCACTGTTGAGACGGCCGCCGCCACGGGCCGCGTCGCGCGGGTCATCGGCCCCGTCGTCGACGTGGAGTTCCCCGTCGACGCGATGCCGGAGATCTACAACGCCCTGCACGTCGAGGTCGACGACCCGGCCGAGGAGGGCGCTCGCAAGACGCTGACCCTCGAGGTCGCCCAGCACCTGGGCGAGGGCCTGGTCCGCGCGATCTCCATGCAGCCCACCGACGGTCTGGTCCGCCAGGCCCCGGTGACCAACACCGGCACGGGCATCACCGTCCCGGTCGGTGACGTGACCAAGGGCAAGGTGTTCAACACCCTGGGCCAGGTCCTCAACGAGGACCCGTCCACGGTCGCCGACGCCGAGCGCTGGTCCATCCACCGCAAGGCCCCGGCCTTCGACCAGCTCGAGTCCAAGACCGAGATGTTCGAGACCGGCCTGAAGGTCGTCGACCTTCTCACCCCGTACGTCAAGGGTGGAAAGATCGGTCTGTTCGGTGGTGCCGGTGTCGGCAAGACCGTGCTGATCCAGGAAATGATCATGCGTGTGGCGAAGCTGCACGAGGGCGTTTCCGTCTTCGCCGGTGTCGGTGAGCGCACCCGTGAGGGCAACGACCTCATGGTCGAGATGGAGGAGGCCGGCGTTCTCGACAAGACCGCGCTGGTCTTCGGTCAGATGGACGAGCCCCCGGGCACCCGTCTGCGCGTGGCCCTGGCCGGTCTGACCATGGCGGAGTACTTCCGCGATGTGCAGAAGCAGGACGTGCTGTTCTTCATCGACAACATCTTCCGCTTCACCCAGGCCGGTTCCGAGGTCTCCACCCTGCTGGGCCGCATGCCCTCCGCGGTGGGTTACCAGCCGAACCTCGCGGACGAGATGGGCATCCTGCAGGAGCGCATCACCTCGACCCGTGGTCACTCGATCACCTCGATGCAGGCGATCTACGTCCCCGCGGACGACCTGACCGACCCGGCCCCGGCGACCACCTTCGCCCACCTGGACGCCACGACCGTTCTGTCGCGTCCGATCTCGGAGAAGGGCATCTACCCGGCGGTCGACCCGCTGGACTCGACGTCCCGCATCCTGGACCCGCGCTACGTCGCGCAGGACCACTACGACACCGCCATGCGGGTCCGAGGCATCCTGCAGAAGTACAAGGACCTCCAGGACATCATCGCGATCCTCGGTATCGACGAGCTCGGCGAGGAGGACAAGCTCGTTGTCCACCGCGCCCGTCGTGTCGAGCGCTTCCTGTCGCAGAACACCCACGCGGCGAAGCAGTTCACCGGTGTCGACGGCTCCGACGTCCCGCTGGACGAGTCCATCGCGGCGTTCAACGCCATCTGCGACGGTGAGTACGACCACTTCCCCGAGCAGGCCTTCTTCATGTGCGGTGGCCTTGAGGACCTGAAGAAGAACGCCAAGGAGCTGGGCGTCTCCTGAGCCCCGTGCTCGTCAGCTGCCGGGGGCGGGGCGCTCCCGCCCCCGGCAGCCACGTCCCCTATTCTTTGACCCAACACCTGCCGTGCCCGGCAGGTGAAGACCCGAGGAGCCACGTTGGCTGCTGAGCTGCACGTCGAGCTGGTCGCGGCGGACCGAAGCGTCTGGTCCGGCGAGGCCACTCTGGTCATCGCGCGTACCACATCGGGTGACATCGGCGTCATGCCCGGCCACCAGCCGCTGCTCGGTGTGCTGGAGTCCGGCCCGGTGACCATCAGGACCGCCGACGGCAATGTCGTCGCCGCGGTGCACGGCGGTTTCATCTCGTTCGCGGACGACAAGCTCTCGCTGCTCGCCGAGATCGCGGAGCTTGCCGACGAGATCGACGTCAAGCGTGCGGAGCGGGCGCTGGAGCGCGCCAAGTCGGCGGCCGACGCCGCCGCCGAGCGTCGCGCCGATGTCCGGCTGCGTGCGGTCGCGGGCGTTCACTAGCCCACGGCCCACTGAGTTCGTCCCTCAGCCGCGGACCGCACTGGAACACTCCAGGGCGGTCCGCGGCTGAGGCAATACAAGCCCGTTGCTCTAGATGATGCGAGGAGGTCGGTGGAGATGGTCCTCGCTCTGCTCGTGAGCGGCGTCGTCGTCCTGCTGGTGCTGGTGGGGCTCTTCGTCTTCGGGCTGCGCAGGCGCCTGATCCAGCGCTCCGGCGGTACGTTCGACTGCAGTCTGCGCTGGAACGTCCCGGAGAAGGACCCCACGCCGGACGGCAAGGGCTGGGTGTACGGCGTCGCCCGCTACAACAGTGACCGGATCGAGTGGTTCCGGGTCTTCTCGTACGCGCCGCGGCCGCGGAGGCTGCTGGAGCGCGCGTCCATCGAGGTGCTGGAGCGGCGGTCGCCGCAGGGGGACGAGGAACTGGCCCTGCTGTCCGACGCCGTCGTGCTGATCTGTTCGCATCAGGGGACGCGGCTGGAGCTGGCGATGAGCGAGGACGCTCTTACCGGGTTCCTGGCGTGGCTGGAGGCCGCTCCTCCCGGCCAGCGGGTGAATGTGGCTTAGCTTCCTGTGGTCTCAAAAGCCGGCCGGGCTGGATATATCCAGCCCGGCCGGCTTTTGCTCGTCAGGAACGCAAGCCGTTGTCGACAGCCGTCATCAGCGTGCCGCTGTCCCCGGACATCTCCCAGATCATCACGCCGCCCAGGCCCTTCGGCTTGAGCCAGGCCGTCTTCTTGTTGATCGACCACACGTCGTCGAACGTCCACCACTGGCCGTTGTTGCCGGTATACCCGTACGTCGCGACCGACTGCTCGTCGTGGTAGACCGTGAGGCCCGCGACGGACGCGATCAGGTTGTCGTAGCCGCGCGTCCCCGCCTCCTCCGGGAACTGGCCGGGAGCCGCCCCGTTCGCCGTCTGCCAGACGCCGCGCTCGCCGCCGTCGGCGACCTGCTGCCAGCCGCGGCCGTAGAAGGCCAACCCGAGGACGACCTTCTTCGGGTCGACCCCTGCGTCGAGATAGGCCTGCACGGTCTTGTCGACGCTGAACTTCGTCGCGTACGGGTCCTTGGCGTCCTGGTAGAGGTTCCCCTGGTGGCCCGTGCGGTTGGGCTCCCAGCTGTTGTCGCTGCCTGAGCCGTGGAAGTCGTAGCCCTGGACGTTGGCGAAGTCCATGTAGTCGAAGACGCTGGGCGTGCCGTCCTTGGTGGTGATGTCCCAGCCGGCCTCGATCTTCGCCGGGTCGGCCGGGGTGAAGGCCGTGAGCAGGTACTTCTTGCCGGTCGTCGCGCTCAGGGTGTCGAGCTGCCGGCGGAACTCGGCGAAGAGCAGGGTGTTGTTGGCCTTGTCGTCCTTGGAGACGTGGTTGCCGGCGTGGCCCTCGGAGCCCGGCCACTCCCAGTCGATGTCGAAGCCGTCGAAGATCCCGGCGGCGGTGCCGGGGCCGCCGCGGCCGTTGGTCACCGGCAGGTCGCCCTTGATGTACATGTCGATGCAGGACTTCACGAACTTCTGCCGGGAGGCGTCCGTCCTGGCGACGTCCGAGAAGTACTTGCTGTACGTCCAGCCGCCGATCGACATATTGATCTTGAGGCCGGGGTGCTTGGCCTTGAGCTTCTTCAGCTGGTTGAAGTTGCCGGCCAGCTTCTGGTCCCAGGTGTCGCCGACGCCGTCGACGGACTCGCCGGCACCGAAGCCCTTCTCGTAGTCGGCCCAGGAGTCGCCCGCGCCGTCACCCTGGCTGGGGTCCTGGGGGTTGGGAGTGGTGGCCTTGGTGACGCCGTTGAGGCATGTGAGGTCGGTGGGGTGGATGTTGGAGAAGGAGTAGTTGATGTGGGTGAGCTTGGCGGCGGCGCCCGTGTTCTCCAGTGACTTCACGGTGTAGCCGCGGCCGTAGATGCCCCACTGCACGAAGTAGCCGACCTTGGCGTAACCCGTGCCCGGCTGCGGCTGACCGCCGCCCGTCGTGCGGACGGTCAGCGGCGGGCTGGCCTTGCCGGTCTGTCCCGCGGTGTCCCGGGCGACGACGGTGTAGGTGTAGTCGGTGCCCGCGGTGAGACCGGTGTCCGTGTAGGCGAGCTTGCCCACCGTGGCGGCCTTCACGGTGCCGCGGTAGACGTCGTAGTTCTTGATGCCCTTGTCGTCCGTGGCGGCGGGCCACTTCAGGGTGACGGAGGTGTCGGTGACCGCGGTCGCCTGAGGGGTGCCGGGGGCGGAGGGCGGCTTGTCGGTGCCGCCGCCGCTGCCCGTGCGGAGGGTGGCGGAGGGGCTCGCCGGGCCCGTCTGGCCGGCGGAGTCGCGGGCGACGACCTTGTACGCGTAGTCGGTGTCGGCGCTGAGGCCGGTGTCGGTGAAGGAGGTGCCGGTGACCGTGCCGACGACGCTGTCGCCGCGGTAGACGTCGTAGTTCTTGACGCCCTTGTCGTCCGTGGCGGCCGCCCAGGTCAGTGTGATGCTGTCGGCCGTGACGCCGGTGGAGGAGGGCTGCCCGGGGGCGCTGGGCGGGGTGTCCGCGGAGGAGCCGTCGCAGGGCCCGCCGTCGAGCCTGCAGCCCGTGGGGTCGCCGTTGCCGGAGCCGACGAAGCCGAAGGTGACGCTGGCGCCGGGGGCGATGGTGCCGTTGTACTCGCGGTTCTTGGCGGTGTAGTGGGAGCCCGAGCCGGTGAGCAGGGCGTCCCAGTAGGCGCCGACCGTGGTGGTGGAGGGGAAGTCCCACTCGACGGTCCAGGCGCTGATGGTGGTCGTACCGGTGTTCTTGACGGTCCACTGCGCCTGGAAGCCCGTTCCCCAGTCGGATGTCTTGACGAATGCCGCCGTCGCGGAGGGGGCGGCGTGGGCCGGGGCGGCCGCGAGGCCGACGAGCCCGGCGGCGGGCAGTGCGAGCGTGGCCAGGGCGGCCACCGCTCTTCGTAAGGTGCGGCCGATGCTTCCTGAGGTTCCTGTGCCGGCTCCTGTGCCGGTTCCTGTGCTCAAGGGGGTGCTCCTCGCAGAGAGGTGCGGACAGGTGGGGGGTGCACAGCTGCTCGGGGAGCGTAGAAAGGTCCGTACCAATGGTCAAGAGGACTGGACCAGCCCCCACTCCCGGGCCAGCACCGCCGCTTGCACCCTGCTGCGCAGCTCCAGCTTGCCCAGCAACCTGCTGACGTGCGTCTTCACCGTCGCCTCGGCCATGCCCAGGCGGCCCGCGACCTCCGCGTTCGACAGCCCCTCGCCCAGCGCCACCAGCACCTCGCGCTCGCGGCGGGTCAGCGACTCCAGCGCCGCGGGCTCCTCGGCGCCCGGCGCCCGGCCGTGCGCCGGGCGCGCGAACTCCGCGATCAGGCGGCGCGTCACCGCCGGGGAGATCAGCCCCTCCCCGGCCGCCACCGTCCGCACCGCCGCGATGAGACCGGCGGCGTCGCTGTCCTTGAGCAGGAAGCCCGCCGCGCCCGCGCGCAGCGCCCCGAAGACGTACTCGTCCAGGTCGAAGGTGGTCAGCACCAGGACGTCGGCGAGTCGCTCGGCGACCACCTGCCGGGTCGCCGACACCCCGTCCAGGCGCGGCATCTGCACGTCCATCAGCACCAGGTCCGGGCGCAGTTCGCGGGCCAGCCGGACGGCCTCCTCGCCGTCGGCCGCCTCCCCGACGACCTCGATGCCCGGCGCCGAGCGCAGGATGAGCACCAGCCCCGAGCGTACGGACGCCTGGTCCTCGGCCACGAGAACGCGGACGCCCCGGTCTTCTCCGGCGGGTGTGGTGGTCACGGTGTTCCTTCCTCCGGTACGGGCAACAGCGCCCGTACGCGCCAGCACTTGCCGTCCGGGCCCGCCACCGGGCCCGCCCCGAACTCCCCGCCCAGCAGGGCCACCCGCTCACCCATGCCGACCAGCCCCGCCCCGGCGCCCGGCGCCCGGGGCACCGGGCCCGCGCCGCACGCGCTGGTCACCTCCACCACCAGCCGCCTGCCGTCCTCGCGCGCCAGACGCACCGTCACCTCGCCCGGGGCCGCGTGCTTGACCGCGTTGGTCAGCGACTCCTGGACGATGCGGTACGCCGCGAGCTCGATCGGCGCCGGGAGCGGCCCCGGCCCCCGCCCGTCGTCCAGGACGAAGCGGAAGCGTTCGTCGCGGACGGCCGTGCGGGCGTGGGCGAGCAGGGCGTCCACGCCGTCGAGCCGCGGGGTCGCCGCGGGCTCCTCCTCGCCGCCCGCCTGCCGCAGCAGCCCGATGAGGCGGCGCATTTCGGCCAGGCCCTGCACGCTGTTCTCCCGGATCACGGCGAGCGCCTCCTCCGACGCCTTCGCCTCCCCGATCGACAGCGCCGCGGTGGAGTGGATCGCGATCGCCGACAGATGGCCCGCGACCATGTCGTGCAGCTCGCGCGCCATCCGGGCGCGCTCGGCACCCACGGCCTCGCGCCGGTCCATCTCGGCCAGCAGCGCGGTCCGCTCGGCCTCCAGCCGGGCCGAGCGCGCGTCGTCGCGGTGCCGGCGGATGCCCGCGCCGGTCCACGCCGGAGCGACGATCAGCACCCCGAAGCCGAAGCCGATCAGCAGCGCCTCCGGCTTGCGGAGCACCGCCACCGCCAGCAGCGTCCCCAGCACCGTCAGCACCTCGCTGACGCGGGGGATGCGCGAGGCGACGGACGGGCGGCCGTAGAGCACCGCCGCGTAGACGATGTCCGTGTACATGGCGATCGTCGCGACGAGCGAGCCCGTGAAGATGTCGAGCGCGAGCGTGAGCGTGCCGACGGCGAGGGCCGTCAGCGGGGCGCTGCGCCGCAGCAGCTCGGCGCCGCACATGACGACCAGCGCGACCAGGGACAGCCAGCCGGGCACCGCGGCCGGCGGCGGGCTGTTGTGCAGGCCGAGGAACCACAGCGCCAGACCGCCCCCGAGGCCTGTGGCCGCGATGAGGACGGCGTCGCGGTCGGGGCGGCGGGGGAGGCGGACGGGCATGCGTACATCACAGCACGGGGCGGGGGCCGCGGGGACGGGCTGCGGGAGGGGACTGCGGGCTGCGCGCTACATCGAAGGATGCAGTCCGGAATCGTCGTACGTGACGAGGAAAGTGCTGGTCATGGCCGGGACTCTGGAAGGGAGGGAAGGGAGAGAACCGTGATCGTCACGCTGATCGTCGTCTGCGAGGTCGGCTTCTGGGTGCTGCTGGCCGGCGGCCTGAGCCTGCGGTACCTGGCGAAGATGCCGCGGGCGGGGATCGCCGTGCTGCTGCTGGAGCCCGTGCTGGAGCTGGTCCTGCTGATCGCCACCGCGGTCGACCTGAGGAACGGCGCACAGGCCGACTGGAAGCACGGCCTGGCCGCCGTCTACATCGGCTACTCCGTCGGCCTCGGCCACTCCACGATCAAGTGGGTCGACGCCCGCTTCGCCCACCGCTTCGCGGGCGGCCCGCCGCCGGTGAAGCCGCCGAAGTACGGGGCGGCCCGCACCGCCCACGAGTGGAAGACCGCCGCCCGCTGGATCCTGTCCTGCGCGGTCGCCCTCGGCCTCCTGCAGGCGGCGGTCTGGTACGTCGGGGACGGGGGTGACATCAGCTCGCTGCGGGCCTGGCAGACGAAGATGCTCATCGTGGCCGGCATCAACCTGCTCATCGCGGCGAGCTACACGATCTGGCCGAAGCAGGCGCCGAGCACGGAGGAGCCGAAGGAGGCGCCCAGCACGGAGGAACTGAAGCGCTGACCCTGCTCGGCACTCAGCGGTTCTCGCCGGGGACCCAGAGGATGTCCCCCACTTCCTTGTTCGCCGTCCGCGCCAGGATGAACAGCAGGTCCGAGAGGCGGTTCAGGTACGTCGCCGTCAGAGGGTTCATGATGTCCGCGTGGAGTTCCATCGCCGCCCAGGTGGCGCGCTCCGCGCGGCGTACGACCGTGCACGCCTGGTGCAGCAGCGCCGCCCCCGGCGTGCCCCCGGGCAGGATGAAGCTGCGCAGTTTCTCCAGGTCCTCCAGGAAGCGGTCGCAGTCCGCCTCCAGCTTGTCGATGTAGGACTGCTCCACGCGCAGCGGCGGGTACTTGGGGTTCTCGGCCACGGGCGTCGCCAGGTCGGCGCCGACGTCGAAGAGGTCGTTCTGGATGCGGACGAGCACCTTCACGATCTCCTCGGGCAGCTGCCCGAGCGCGATCGCCACCCCGATCGCGGCGTTGGCCTCGTTGGTGTCGGCGTAGGCGGCGATGCGGGTGTCGGTCTTGACGGTGCGGCTCATATCGCCGAGGGCGGTGGTGCCGGTATCACCGGTGCGGGTGTAAATACGCGTCAGGTTGACCATGGGGACGAGCCTAGCCACGAGGCGGTGGCCTGCCGAGACCGCCACGCACCGCGCCACGCACCGCGCCACCCCTGTGACGCCTGGGGCTGAAGGGGCCCAACTGCAGTGTGGGGACCGGCCAGTGGGCGTCTCGATGTGATGTCCGTCATGTGGGACGTGACGCGCATCTCTAACCGCCCAACCGCGCCGCGCCGGGCGCTAAGGTCCGGCCGAGAGAGTGCGTTGAGAACAGCTATGTGCACAGGGAGTAAGGGGACAGCCGTGGCCAAGAAGCTCGCCGTCATCGGGGCCGGACTGATGGGGTCCGGGATCGCGCAGGTCTCCGCCCAGGCCGGGTGGGACGTCGTGCTGCGGGACGTCACCGACGCGGCGCTGCAGCGCGGTACGGACGGCATCAAGGCCTCGTACGACAAGTTCGTCTCCAAGGGCAAGCTGGAGGCCGCCGCAGCCGAGCAGGCCCTCGCCCGCATCACCACCACGACCGACCTGGACGCCGCCGCCGATGCGGACATCGTGGTCGAGGCCGTCTTCGAGGACATCGACACCAAGCGGGACATCTTCCGCACCCTGGACGGCCTGGTGAAGGACGAGACGGTCCTCGCCTCGAACACCTCCGCCATCCCGATCACCAAGATCGCGGCGGCCACGCAGCGCCCCGAGCGCGTCGTCGGCGCGCACTTCTTCTCGCCGGTGCCGATGATGCAGCTGTGCGAGCTGGTGCGCGGCTACAAGACCAGTGACGAGACGCTGGCCAAGGCCCGTGAGTTCGCCGAGGGCGTCGGCAAGACCTGCATCGTCGTCAACCGCGACGTGGCCGGCTTCGTCACCACGCGGCTGATCTCCGCCCTCGTCGTCGAGGCCGCGAAGCTCTACGAGTCGGGCGTGGCCACCGCCGAGGACATCGACATCGCCTGCAAGCTGGGCTTCGGCCACGCGATGGGCCCGCTGGCCACCGCCGACCTGACCGGCATCGACATCCTGATGCACGCCACGGGGAACATCTACACCGAGTGCCAGGACGAGAAGTTCGCGCCGCCGGAGATCATGCGCCGCATGGTGGACGCGGGTGACCTGGGCCGTAAGAGTGGACAGGGCTTTTACCAGCACTGAATCCCCACCGACCGGGTAACCGATACCTAATTCACCCTGCAGGGTGAATTAGGTATCGGTTCGCCAACAGGCGGCAACCTTGTCGTGTGAGAGGCAGTCAGTTCTTTGTAACCACAGAGCCTTGAGAACCACACCGGGCCGCAGCGTCACACCGTCATCACGCACCATCGGGCATCACTCCGGGAGCGCATATGCACATCAGGGGCGACCACGCCGAACTGGTCGTCGGGGGCCGCCTCGACGTCCGCAGCGCGGCGGACGCCCGTACGGTCCTGCACTCCGCCCTCGACTCCGGCCGTGGTGACCTCGTCCTCGACCTCACCGAGCTGGACTCCTGGGACGCCACCGGCCTCGGCGTCATCATGGGCGCCCACCGCCGCGCCGGCCGCACCGGCCGCCGCCTCGTCCTGCGCGGCGTGCCCGACCGCATGCAGCGGCTGCTCGTCGCCACCCGGCTGCACCGCATCCTCGCCATCGAGGGCGGAATCGGCGTCGAGGCGGGCGAGTCCCTGCCCCGTGTGTAGGCGGATGTGAACGGAGTTGCCATAGAGGCACCCGCGTCCGCATGCGTCCCCTTCTTTCCGATTCTCATGAGACTGTGACATGCCCCGGGCAGCGGGGCCCCCTTCGCTTCATGGATACTGTGCGCAGGTCTGAGGTTCGGTTTTCCCGCCGCGAAAGGCCGCATAACAGAGCCCACGGCGGGCACCGATGAAGCGCCGGCCGGTATGCCCGGCCGAGGGTTGAGGAGTGCGGCAGGCCGGAAGGGCAGGACGGCACGCCACGCATTTGGGGGGCTTTCACCATGGACCCGACGAACCGACCCGAGGAATTCGGCGAGGGCGCACACGAGTCCGCGGAGGGCGGCGGCCCGCGCGACCTCCCGGGCACCGAGGCCGGGGAGCAGGCCCCCGGGCTCGCCCGCGTGGTCCGGCTCGTCGCCGGCGACTACGCCCTCACCGTCAACCCCGTCGACGGCAGCGAGATCGAGCCCTGCCTGCCCGGCGAGGTGCCCCCGCGCCCCGGCAGACACACCCCCGAGGAGCGCGCCGAGCTGCTCCGCGCCGCCGCGCCCCCGCCGCCCGCCCGCCAGGCCGGCCCCGAGCTTCCCCTGCTGCACCGCCAGGAGGAGCGCGAGCGGCTCTCCCGGCTGCTCTCGCGCGGCCGCTCCGTCCGGCTGACCGGCCCCTCGGGCTCCGGCCGCAGCGCCCTGCTGGACGCCGTCGCCGACGACTGCGCGAACCTCGCCCCCGACGGCGTCGTGCGCCTCACCGGCTACCACCGCACCGTCACCGACGTCCTGTACGACCTCTTCGCCGCCGTCCACCACGCGCCCCTGCACCGCCCCGACCGCGCCGGGCTGCTCTCCCTCGTCCGCGAGATCGGCGCCGTCGTCGTCCTGGACGACCTCGAATTCGGCGGCTTCGCCCTGGACGAGCTCCTCGACGCCACCCCCGAGTGCGCCTTCCTTTTCTCGGCCACCCCCGACGTCGCCGCGCCCTCTCCCGACTCGCACGTCGAAGAGGTCTTCCTCGGCGGCCTCGACCGCACCGCGTGCCTGGAGCTGCTGGAGCTCTGCGTCGACCGGCCCCTGACGGACGAGGAGGCCGACTGGGCGGCGGACCTCTGGTTCGAGTCCGAGGGCCTGCCGCTGCGCTTCGTCCAGGCCGGCGCGCTGCTGCGGCTGGGGACGCCGCTGGGGGCACCCCCGGCGGTGGCCGGGGGAGACGGTCCGGGGAAGGACGCCATCAGCGCCGATTCCGCCGCGGCCGACGAGTTCGGCGTCTTCGCCGAGCGGCCCTACGTGGCCGCGGCCGAGGCCGAGGCCGAGACCGGCGCCGCGCAGGGCGTGCGGCTGCCCCCGCTCGCCGAGGCGTCCCGCCCGGCCGCGCCGCTCGCCTCCCGCCTCGACGACGCCTCCCGCGAGACCCTGCGCTTCGCCCTCGCCCTCGGCGGCGAGGTCCCGCACCAGGCCCACCTGCCCGCGCTCGCCGGCGACACCCACGCCGACGCGGCCGTCGGCGAACTGCTCGCCTGCGGTCTGATCACCGCCGTCGCCGGGCACTACCGGCTCGCCGCGGGCGTCGCCGACCAGCTCGCCGCCGAGGGCTACGGCGCGGGCGCGGCCGAGCGCGCCCACTCCGCCGCCCAGCACTACGCCTGGTGGACCGGCCACCCCTCCGTCGCTCCCGAGCGGGCGGCCGCCGAGGCCGATGCGATCCTCGCCGCGCTCGCGGCCCTGGCCGCCGGCGGCGACCCCGGGCACCGCGCCGCGGCCGTCCTGCTCGCCCGCACCGCGGCGCCCGCCTTCGCCGCCGCCCTGCACTGGAGCGCCTGGGAGCGCGTCCTGCGGTACGGCCAGGAGGCCGCCCGGCGCGCCGGAGAGGTCGGCGAAGAGGCCTACTTCCACCACGAGTTGGGCGTGCTGGCGCTGTGCACCGGCAGCCTGCAGCGGGCCCGCGCCGAGCTCGAGGCGTCCGTCGGCATGCGCGGAGTGATGGCCGACAAGCGCGGTGCCATAGCGGGCCGCCGGGCGCTGGCGCTGGTCGCCGACCGCTCCGGGCTCACCGCGGGCGGCTCGCCCGCCGCCGCACCCGGCACCGACGCCCGCGGCGCCGCCCCGGTGCCGCCCGTGCCGCAGCCGCCCGTGTCGCGGCCCGCCGGTGGCCCTGCGGGGCGTACGCCCGCGGGCGAGGAGATCCCGGCCGCCCGCAGCGAGCAGTCCGCCGTGCCGCCCTCGGTGTCCTCTCCCGCTGCGGCCCCGGCGGCTCCCGGCGCCGATCCGGACCAGGTCGCCACGACGGTCATCGCCCGCCTCGCGGCCGAGCGCGCCCAGCGGCAGCGCGGGGCCGCGCGGCAGCCGTGGGCCCGGAAGATGATGATGGGCGGCGCCCGGCGCAACCTCGTCGCGGCCGGAGCGGGTGCCCTGCTCGCCGCCGTCCTCGGCACGGTCGTCACCCTGGGGGTGACCTCCGGCGGCCAGGACGGAAAGTCGCCCGAACGGGTGAAGCCGGGCCAGTCCGCGTCCCAGCAGGACGGCGACAACAGCCTCACCGCCGACCAGCCGGGCCCGGGCGAGGCCGGACACGCCCAGGTCCCGGGCAAGCCGGGCAAGCCGAACCGCTCGCCGGGCGCGGGCAGCTCCGGCTCGGCCTCGCCGGGCGCCTCCGGCAGTACGTCGCCCAGCGGCGCCCCGAGCGGCAGCAGCGAGCCGTCGGGCCCGCCGTCCTCGGGCGGGACGTCGCCGAGCCCGTCGCGCTCGCAGGGCGGCGGCAAGCCCTCGCAGTCGCCCTCGCCGAGCAGGAGCAGCGGCGGCAGCACCAAGCCGTCGGAGCCCCCGACGTCGCCGTCCCTGCCCGCCACGCCGTCCTCGCCGGCCGGCGGCGGGTCGAACTCGGCGAGCGGCCCCGCCGGCGGCGGCAGCAGCAGCCAGTCGGCCGCGAGCGGCCCGTCGGGCAGCAAGCCGGCGGACGGCAGCGGCAGCCCCTCGTCCGCCGGGGCGTGAGCCCTCCCGGGCGGGGAGTCCGGGCCTTTCCCGGGTGCGGGAACGCGAAACGCCGGACGGCTGGTACAGCCCGTCCGGCGTTCGGCAGTGCTCCCGCGCGCGTCAGAACAGCCGCAGCTTGTCGTCCTCGATGCCGCGCAGTGCGTCGTAGTCCAGGACGACGCAGCCGATGCCGCGGTCCGTGGCGAGGACGCGGGCCTGGGGCTTGATCTCCTGGGCCGCGAAGACGCCGCGCACGGGCGCCAGGTGCGGGTCGCGGTTGAGGAGCTCCAGATAGCGTGTGAGCTGCTCCACACCATCGATCTCGCCACGCCGCTTGATCTCCACGGCCACCGTCGCGCCGTCGGCGTCGCGGCACAGGATGTCCACCGGGCCGATCGCCGTCGGATACTCGCGGCGGATCAGGCTGTAGCCCTCGCCGAGCGTCTCGATGCGGTCCGCGAGGAGCTCCTGAAGGTGTGCTTCCACGCCGTCCTTGATGAGGCCGGGGTCCACGCCGAGCTCGTGGGAGGAGTCGTGCAGGACTTCCTCCATCGTGATGATCAGCTTCTCGCCCGCCTTGTTGACCACGGTCCATACGTCGCCGTCGCCCTCCTTGAGGGTGCACGGCGGGGACATCCAGTTGAGCGGTTTGTAGGCGCGGTCGTCCGCATGGATCGAGACGCTGCCGTCCGCCTTGACGAGGATCAGCCGCGGGGCGGAGGGGAGGTGGGCGGTGAGCCGGCCCGCGTAGTCCACGGAGCAACGGGCGATGACGAGACGCATGGTGCGCAACGCTACTCGACTCCTGCCCCCCGGCGCGATTCGCCCCCGATGGGCCCTTTGGCTGTGGCTGGTTGTCGGTGCGTTCTCCTGGTGCGCCCGCAGTGGCCGAATTACCGTTGAAGCGGGCGGTCGTCGTACGGGCACGGGGCGTCGTCGTCCGCTCGCCCATCCCTGAGACCCCGCTCGCGGGGTCGCGAGAGGAGAACCCATGTCGCTCGACGTCTCACCGGCCCTCCTCGAACAGGCCGAGCGAGGCGAGGTCGATGAAGCGGAATTCGTCGACTGCGTCCGGACCTCCCTGCCGTACGCGTGGGGGATGATCAGCTCCCTGGTGGCCCGGCTCAGGATCGACGGTGGCGAGTTCGCCGACAACCAGACGCCTCCGCCGGACGAGCAGGCCCGTGGCCAGCTGCTGCGCGCCCTGGCGAGTGATGCCATCCGAGGTGCCCTGGAGCGGCACTTCGGTGTGCGCCTGGCGTTCCAGAACTGCCATCGGGTGGCGGTGTTCCCGCTTGACCCGCAGGCGGACGAGCGCCTGGCCCGCTTCACCTCGATCCGGGGCCAGCTGCTGAACCAGTCGCCGGAGCTGCGGGACTGCTGAAGGCGCAGGCGCTGCCGCTCCGCACGCGGGAGGTGTCGATCAAGTGCGGGAGCGGCAGCGGCCCGGGAACGGCCGGAGGGGACGGAGCGGGCGACGCCCGGGCGGAGCGGCGGAGGGGAAGGTCAGCGCAGGGGGCGGAGGGGAAGATCAGGAGAGCAGCGGCAGCACTTCGGTGCCGAGCCGGCGGAGATTGTCCTCGGTGGCGGCGAGGTCGCCGGAGCCTTCGGTCAGCAGGGCGAAGCGCGTGATGCCCGTGCGCTCCGCGGTGGCCGCGAGGCGGTCGGCACACATCTGCGGCGGGCCGACGGGATGGAGCTCGCACAGCAGCTTGGTGTACTCCAGCGGATCACGCATCGTGCGCGCCCGGCCGTCGATCGTCACGTAGGCCGACAGGCCCTGGTGCAGCCAGCCCGGCATGGCCTTGGTGAGGATCTCCGCGGCCTCCTGCCGCCGGTCCCCGACCTGCACGACCCCGGCGGAGACATGGGCGGCCGCGGCGATCTCCTCGGGTGAACGCCCCGCCTCCAGCGAGCACTTGCGCCACAGGGCGACCATCTCCGCCTTCTCCTCGTCCCCGCTGTGCATCCCGAGCAGCATGGGCAGGCCGTGCCCGGCCGCGAGACGGACGCTCGACGGCGAGGTGCACGCCATGACGACGGGCGGGCCGGAACGATCCTCCAGATCGTCGGGGCGCGGCACGACCGGCACTTCGCGGAAGCGGAAGCGGGGGCCCGCGGCGCCCACCCGGGGCTCCCGCAGCCACCGCATCAGCAGCGCCAGGGACTCGGGATACCCCTCCTCGTACGCCGCGAGACCGGAATCGAAGACCTCCAGGTCCACCCAGGGGCCGCCGCGGCCCACCCCGAGGGTGAACCGGCCCTCGGAGGCGAGGTGCAGCAGGGCGGCCTGCTCGCCGAGGGCCACGGGGTGGGTGGTGGGCAGCACGCTGACGGCCGTCCCCACCCGGATCCGGCGGGTGCGCCCCAGGGCCAGCGCCGCGAGCGTCACCGCCGACGGGCAGACCCCGTACGGCATGAAGTGGTGCTCGGCGAACCAGACGGCATCCAGCCCCGCCTCCTCGGCGACCACCGCCGACCGCACGGCCCGGTGCAAGGCCTCCGCATGCCCCTGTCCGGGGAATTGGGCGGCCAGGACGAATGCTCCAACGCGCATCGCTCTTGCTCCTCCTAGCGACCGACGCGGCATCCCCCCACCGGAAATAACGGCTGACACGTGCCATGGGCACGGCTCCGCGTTAAGTTTTCATGATGATCGGGAGAGCGTCCGGTGCGGGGCCGGGGGGACGCCTGCCCGCCACGGTGACTCTGGCGCGTAACCTGGTCACGGCCCGTAGCTCCCCAGACCAACCGAGGTGCCCCGTGTCTCCGCGCCGAAACCGCCCGCGAGGCGGCGCAGACAAGCAGTCCGACGCCCCCCGCGGCGAGGGCGGCGACCGCTACGGCCTGGAGCGCACCGAGGACTGGCAGGGCGAGGAGTGGGCGGTGCGCACGATCGGCGGCGGCGCGGCCACGAAGCACTACCGCTGCCCGGGGTGCGATCAGGAGATCCCGCCGGGGGTGCCGCACTTGGTGGCCTGGCCGCAGTACGGCGCCGGAGTCGACGACCGGCGGCACTGGCACAAGTCCTGCTGGAACGCGAGAGACCGCCGGAGCGCGCGGCTCCAGCGGTCTCGTAACGCCCCCCGTTACTGAGGGGTTGCAAGGCGGGTCTTCCGTTATGCGTCGCGCTTCAGCAGCGAGGCGTAGGCGCCGCCGAGTGCGACGGCCGCGGCGATCGCCATGATCCACAGCGGGTCCCAGCCGCTGAGGCTGGTCGCCGAGTCGTCGCCGGAGACGCCGTAGAAGACGGACAGCTGCATGGGGATCGAGTACTCGAAGAGCGCCTTGCGCAGGCTCGACAGGCTCTCGGTGAACATGAACATCGCCACGACCAGCGGCAGCAGCACCACGCCCAGCATCACCGTGATCGCCCCGGCGGAGTGCCGCAGCAGCGTGCCCATGGCGAGGGAGATGATCCCGAGCAGGGCGATGAACAGGCTCGTGCCGACCGTCACCTTGAGCCACTCGCCGCCGGTGGAGGCGAACTCCGCCTGGTCGTCCAGCAGTCCGGTGTCGATCATCCCCACCAGTGCCGTGCAGACCATGGTGATCACGAACGTCACGGCGAAGAAGACGATCGCCTTCGCCGTCAGCACCCGGATGCGGTCGGGGCAGGCCGTCAGCGTCGTACGGATCATGCCCGTGCCGTACTCGGAGGAGATCGTCAGCACGCCGAGCGTGAGCACGCAGATCATGCCGAGCATCACGCTGAAGAATCCGGCGGCCAGCGCGTTCGTGCCGCGCATGTCGCTGCCGGCGCCGTTGACGCCGGCGGCGATCAGCAGCCCGATGCCGACGATGATCCCGACCATGATGCTCAGCGTCCAGATCGTGGAGCGCACGGAGCGGATCTTGGTCCACTCGGCCGCGACGGCGTCCATGAGGGTCGCCTTGCGCACCGGGATCGGCGATACGTAGCCGACCGTGCCGCCCGCGGGCGCGGTGCCGGGCCAGTAGCCGGGCGCGGCGTGCGGCGGGGCCTGCGGGGCGGCCTGCGGAGTCGCCGGCTGGGCCGCCTGGGGCTGGGGGGTGGTCATCGGGCGTCCTCGCTGTCGCGCTTGGTGAGGTCGGCGGGGGCGGGGGCGGGGGCGGGGGCGGGGGCGGGCTGCGGGGCCGGCGCGGCGGGCGGCGGGCCCGCGGGCGGCTGCGGAGCCGCCGGGTGGGCGGCCTGCGGCGGCTGCGGGGCGGCGGCCGGGGCCTGCGCGTACGGGTTGGGCTGCTCGCCCGGGAGCACGGGGTAGGGGTTGCCCTCCGGCGGGGCCCAGCCCTGCGGGGCGGGGGCGCCGGGGTGGCCGTAGCCGGGTCCCGGGGGCGGCGGGGCGAGGGCGGCGAGCTGGTCGGCCGTCGAGCGGTAGTCGACCGCGCCCTGCGTCATCCGCATGTACGCCTCCTCCAGCGAGGCCTGGTGCGGCGAGAGCTCCCAGAGGCGGACGTCGGCCCCGTGGGCGACGTCGCTGATCCGGGGCAGCGGCAGGCCGGTGACGCGCAGGCCGCCGTCCGGCTCGGACAGCACCTGGCCGCCGGCCTCGACGAGGGCGGCCGTGAGCTTCTCGCGGCTCGCCGGCTCCGTCTCCGGCGTGCGCACGCGCGCGAAGTCCGCGGAGTTCGCGGATATGAAGTCCTTGACGCTCATGTCGGCCATGAGCTGGCCGCGCCCGATCACGATCAGGTGGTCGGCGGTCAGCGCCATCTCGCTCATCAGGTGCGAGGAGACGAAGACCGTACGGCCCTCGGCCGCGAGCTGCTTCATCAGATTGCGGACCCAGAGGATGCCCTCGGGGTCGAGGCCGTTGACCGGCTCGTCGAAGAGCAGCACCTGGGGGTCGCCGAGCAGCGCGGCGGCGATGCCGAGGCGCTGGCCCATGCCGAGCGAGAAGCCCTTGGAGCGGCGCTTGGCGACGCCCTGCAGGCCGACGACGCCGAGGACCTCGTCCACCCGGCGGGCCGGGATGCCGCCGAGCTGCGCGAGGGAGAGCAGGTGGTTGTAGGCGCTGCGCCCGCCGTGCACGGCCTTGGCGTCGAGCAGCGCACCGACCTGGCGCGGGGCGTTCGGCAGGTTGCGGAAGGGGTGGCCGCCGATGGTCACGCGCCCGGACGTGGGTTCGTCCAGGCCCAGGATCATGCGCATGGTCGTGGACTTGCCTGATCCGTTCGGACCCAGGAAGCCGGTGACGGCCCCGGGCCGCACCTGGAACGACAGATTGTGTACGGCCGTCTTGGCGCCGTAGCGCTTTGTCAGACCGACTGCCTCGATCATTCTCCGCCCCTCGCGAGCTCTTTTGGGCGTAAGGCCCCGTAAGGGTTAGGAGCATAACGAGGAGCTGACGGTTCCCGTTACTCGCGATTCAGCTGCGCGGGGTGGGAAGGGCCTGGTGGGAGGGGCGAGAGGGGTCACTGGGCTGATCGCCCAAGGGCAGCCCGTCGGGGAGCACCCAGCCCTCGCGGCGGAAGACCGCCCGCCCCTCGGCCCGGACCGCCTCGTCCGCCCGCGCCCGGGCGACCCACTGCTCCGGGCCCGGACCGAGCAGCTCGCGCAGGGCCTGCGAGGCGGCCAGCAGCTCGCTCAGGAGACCGCCCTGGTCGCCGCCGCCCGCGCGGGGCCCGCCCCCGGCCGGATCGGCCAGGACGCCGTGCAGGCTCACGTAGAGGTACGCGCCGCCGAGCGGGCTCCCGGAGGGCAGGGTCATCGGGAAGCGCTCGCCCGGCACCCACAGCCGGCGGTAGTTGAATTCGGTCTCGTCGACGACGGCCAGCTGCGCGGCGTCCAGCCAGCCGGCCACGAGAGTGCGCCGGGCCGCGGGATCGGCGTAGGGCGCCGCGGCCACGTAACCGTGCCGCCCGATGTGCGCGGAGCACGCGACCCCGATGCCGTGCACCTCCACGGGCGCCATCGGCACCGTGGCCCCCGTGCCGCGCCGGGTGAGCTTGTGGTGCAGCTGGGCGGGGGAGGCGTTGGACCCCACGGCGAGTACGGGGTGCCGGGACCGGACGCGCGCGGCGTGCATCCGGTCGAGGAAGAGGTCGAGGCCCGGCTCCGCGCCTTCCATGCCGGTCACCACCCGCCACCCGTCCAGCGGGCCCGGCCCCGGCCGCAGCGGCAGCAGCTCGCCGCCCGTCAGCAGGGCGGGCTCCTCGACCGGGCGCCCGGGATAGGTCAGCGGCAGCTCGGCGGGCGGGCCGTCGAGCCCCAGGGCCCTCAGACTGCGGTCGGTCACGGCAGCTCCTCGAAAGCGCGCGGGCGCCCCGTATTCCATAGCTCCCCGCAGGGGCTACGCGTCACGCCGCTTCAGCACGACGTATCCGCCGACGAGCGCCGCCGCCACCCACAGCACCATGATCGTGAAGCCGCCCCACGGCCCGTACGGAGCGTCGTCGCCGATCGTCACCACCTGCATGACCTTGTGGCCGGCCTGGTCGGGCAGGTACTGCCCGACCTTCTTCGTCGCCTCCACCGCGCCCAGAATGCTGGAGATGATGAAGAAGAACGGCATCAGAATGCCGAGCGAGAGCATGGGGCTGCGCAGCATCGCCGCGACCCCCATCGAGAACACCGCGATCAGCGTCATATAGAGCCCGCCGCCGATCACCGCCCGCAGGACTCCCGCGTCACCGATCGACGTCCGGTGACTGCCGAGCATCGACTGGCCGACGAAGAAGGAGACAAAGCTGGTCAGCATCGCGACGACGAACGCGATCAGAGTGGCGATAGTGATCTTGCTGAAGAGGAACGTACCCCGCTGCGGAACCGCCGCCAGCGAAGTGCGGATCATTCCGGTGCTGTATTCATTGGACACCACCAGCACCCCGAACACGATCATGGCGAGCTGGCCGAGTCCCATTCCCGCGAAACTCGTAAAGGTCGGGTCGAAATTCACCTGCTCCCTCACCGGCATACGATCGAAGTTACTGCGGGAGAAAGCACTGATCAGCGCGCCGAGCGCGACGGTGACCACCAGCGCGAGACCGAGTGTCCACACCGTGGAGCGGACAGATTTGATCTTCGTCCATTCCGATTGCAGGACCTGCCCCACCACCGCCATCGTCAGGATCCCTTCTTCCGCCAGTCGGCTCCCCACCCGCCGCCGGGCGGCACCGCTGCGCCGCCGCCCGGCGGAGCGCCCGCGCCCACGGGCGGCGCACTGTGCGCGTGGTACTCCACCGACTCGGCGGTCAGCTGCATGAAGGCCTCTTCCAGGGACGCCTGCTGAGGGCTCAGCTCGTGCAGGACGAGCTGGTGCCGCGCGGCGAGCTCACCCAGCCGGGCCGCCTCCGTGCCGTCGACCTCCAGATGGCCGTCCTCCGTGGTCACCGCCGTGATCCCGGCTCCGGCCAGCACGTCCAGCAGCCGCTCGGTCTCGGGGGCGCGCAGCCTCACGTACGACCGAGAGTTCTGCGCGATGAAGTCCGCCATCGAGGTGTCGGCCAGCAGCCGGCCCTGGCCGATGACGATCAGGTGCTCGGCGGTCAGCGCCATCTCGCTCATCAGGTGCGAGGAGACGAAGACCGTACGCCCCTGGGAGGCGAGGTTCTTCATCAGATTGCGGATCCAGTGGATGCCCTCGGGGTCCAGCCCGTTGACGGGCTCGTCGAACATCAGGATCCGGGGGTCGCCCAGCAGCGCGCCCGCGATACCCAGGCGCTGCCCCATGCCGAGCGAGAAGCCCTTGGAGCGCTTTCCGGCCACCGAGGTCAGGCCGACGGTGTCCAGAACCTCACGGACACGGGAGCGCGGGATGCCGTTGCTCTGCGCCAGGCACAGCAGGTGGTTGTGGGCGCTGCGCCCGCCGTGCATGGCCTTGGCGTCCAGCAGGGCGCCGACGGTCCGCAGCGGGTCCTTCAGCTGCCGGTAGTGCTGCCCGTCGATGAGGACCGTGCCGGCGGTGGGGCTGTCCAGGTCGAGCATCATCCGCATCGTCGTGGACTTGCCCGCGCCGTTGGGCCCCAGGAAGCCGGTGACGATCCCGGGGCGGACGGTGCAGGTGAGGCCGTCGACGGCGAGCTTGTCGCCGTAGCGCTTGGTCAGGCCCTGCAGCTCGATCATTCAGCCACGGTAAGGGCGACCGGCAGGCCCCGCCAGGGGTAGCGGCCCGTCCGGGGGAGCGGGCCGGGGGAGTGGCCCGGGAGCCGGGCGACGACCGCTGCCCCGTGCGTCCGCACAGGCGGCGCACAGGGCAGGACGGGTGTCCCGGAAGGTCAGCGGCCCGGGGCTCAGCGGCTCTGCTGGGCCGGGACGCCGCGGGAGATCGGCTCGTCGTCACCGGGGACGCCGGCCGCGGCGACGGCGGCGCCGGTCAGCGTGGCCAGCATCTCGCGGACGTTGGTCAGCTGGGCGTTGATGCTGTCGCGGCGGTTGGTGAGGGCCGCGAGCTCGCGCTCGGACTCGCTGCGGATGCGGTCCGCCTTGGCGTTGGCGTCGGCCACGATGTCCTCGGCCTGGCGCTGGGCGGTCTCCACCGTCTGGCGGGCGCGGCGCTCGGCGTCCGTGCGCAGCTTCTCCGCCTCCAGGCGCAGCTGCTCGGCGCGGTGCTCGATCTCCGCCAGCCGCTTCTCCGCCTTGGCCTGACGGGAGGCCAGGTCGCGCTCGGACTGCTCGCGGCGCTTGGCCAGGTTGGTCTCGAAGTCGGCCGCGGCCTGGGCCGCCTTGGCGCGGGTCTCCTCGAAGAGGGCGTCCGCCTCCTCGCGCTTGGACTGGGCGTCCTTCTGGGCCTCGGCCCGCAGCTGGGCGGAGTCGCCCTTGGCCTTCTCGACGATGCGCGCGCCCTCGTCCTCCGCCTTCGCCTTGCGGTCGGCGGCGAACGACTCGGCGTCGTTGCGCACCTGCTGGGCGGCGGACTCGGCAAGCTCGCGGTGCTGCTCGGCGGCGCGCCGGGCCTCCTCACGCAGATCCTTGGCCTCTTCCTCGGCCAGCCGAAGGATCTTCTCGACCCTCGCCCCCAGCCCCGCATAGGACGGCTCGGCGTCATTGACCTGGGCCTGAGCATTCTGCGTCTCGAGGTGCAGCTCCTCGATGCGCTTTTCCAGAGAGGTGATGCGTGCCAGTGCGCTGTCTCGGTCGGCGACGAGCTTGGTAATGCGGTCGTCCACCTGGCCGCGGTCGTATCCACGCCGCACAAGCTCGAAGCCGAAGGGGGAGGAAGTGTCACTCATGGGGTTCCTGTCATAAGAGACCGGTGAGGTGATAGAGGGAATCCTAGGGGTGCGAGCGGCGTGTCATCAGGTGAATGGTTGGCAGATCTGGAGAATGTCCCCCCGTTTGAGTGGCTACTTCTGTGACTGCTTGCCACCCGAACGAGTAGCACCGGCACCCGCCGCTGCCTTCACCCCGCCATCCTTGGCGCTTCCGGCCCCCGGGGCCTCAAAAGATTCCAACGCCTCCAACACGTCCTGGACACGGGAAATCTCGGCCTGAATGTCCTCGCGACGGCGCACCAGGACCTCCAACTCCCGCTTTCCCTCCTCGACAAGGCGCTTTGCCTCCTCCGCACCCTCGGTGCGCAGGCGCTCCGACTCGCGTACGGCAGCCGCCTTCTTCTGCTCGGCCTCCTTGAGCAGCCCCTCCGCCTTCTTCACCGCGGCGATCCGCACCTTGCTGGCCTCGCTGCTCGCGTCGGACAGCAGCTTCTTCGCCTTCTCCTCGGCCTCTTCCAGCTGCTCGGTCGCGGCCGCGACGAGCTTGTCGCAGCGCTCGCCCGCCGACTGCATCGCCTCGGCGGCCTCGCGGCGCGCCCGGCCGTGCAGCTCCTCGACCTCGCCCTCGACGCGCGAGCGCAGCTCGTCGGCGCGCTCCCTTATCGCGGTGGCGTCCCCGCGGGCCTCGGCGAGCAGCGTGTCGGCGTCCGTACGGGCCTGCTCCACCAGGGCGTTGCCCTCGCCGCCGGCCTCCGCGACGATCCGCTCGGCCTCGCGGCGGGCCACGCCCACCATCGTGTCGGCCTGCTCCTCGGCGGCCGCGGCCGTGCGCAGCGCCTCCTCCTGCGCCTTGGCGATCAGGGCGTCCGCCTGCTCGCCGGCGTCGGCCAGCCGCTTGGCGGCGGCGTCACGGGCGTCGTCGACGGTCTGCTCACCCTCGGCACGGGCCTCGGCGCGCAGCCGCTCCGCCTCCTGGACGGCGTCGGCCTTGATGCGCGCGGAGTCCGCACGCGTGCTGTTGGCGTTCTCCTGCGCGGCGGCCAGCGCCTCGGAGGCCTCCAAGGCCATCCGCTCGGCCTCCGCCGTCGCCTCGGCGACGAGGGTGTCGGCCTGCTCGGCGGCCTCCGTGCGGCGGGTGTTCGCCGCCTCGCGGGCCTCGTCGAGGACCCGGGCGGCGTCGGTGCGCAGCCGCTCGGACTCGGCGTCCGCCTCGGTGAGCGTGCGCTCGGCCTGCCCGGCGGCATCCGCGCGGACGGCCTCGGCGGCCTCGCGGGCCTCCTCGGCCGTACGGGCCGCCTCGCGGCGCGCGCTCTCCACCGTCTCGACGGCCTCGGCCCGCAGCTTCTCCGCCTCGGCCGTGGCCTCGGTGATCAGCTCGTCGGCCTGCGCGGCCGCCTCCGTACGGTGCCGGCCGGCGGCCTCGCGGGCCTCGTCGACGATGCGGTCGGCCTCGCCCTGCGCCCCGGAGGTGAGCTCCTCGGCCTCGCGGATGATCCGCTCGGCCTCGGCGTGGCCCTCGTTGCGCATCCGGTTGGCGTCCTCGCGGGCCTCGGCGCGCGCCCGCGCCGCGTCCTGCTCGGCCGACGCCAGGGCGTCGGAGGCGTCGGTGCGCATCTGCTTGGAGCGGGCGGACGCCTCCGCCACCGTGCGCTCCGCGTCGGCCTTCGCCTTGGCGAGGAGCGCCTCGGCGGCCTCCGCCGCCTCGCTGCGGTGCGCCTCGGCGGCCTCGCGGGCCTCCGTGACCGTCCGTTCGGCCTCGGCGCGCAGCCGGGCGGCCTCCTCGGCCGCCTCCGCCTGCTGCGCCTCCGCGGACTCGCGGGCCTCCTCCAGGACCGACGTCGCCTCGGCGACCAGCCGCTCGGCCTCGGTCGTGGCCTCGGCCATCAGCGCATCGGCCTGCTCGGCGGCCTCCGAGCGGCGGGCCGCGGCCGCGGACCGCGCCTCGTCGGCCGTGGCGGCGGCGTCGCGCCGGGCCGCCTCGGCCGTCTCCTCGGCCTCCGCGATCAGCTTCTCCGCCTCGGCCATGGCCTCGGAGAGCAGCTCGTCGGCCTGCACGCCCGCCTCGGCGAGCTTGGCGTGGGCGCTGTCGGTGGCCTCCTCCAGCGTGCGGGCGGCCTCCGCCTCCAGGCGCTGACCCTCGGTGATCGCCTCGGCGACCTTCCGCTCGGCGAGCGCCGCGGCGGCCTCCGCCGCGGACTGCGCCTCGGCACGGATCCGGGCCGCGTCCTCACCGGCGCGCTCACGCTCGGCGTAGGCGTCGGTACGGACGCGGTCGGCCTCTTCCTGGGCCTCGGTGAGGGTGCGCTCCGCGTTGTGCTCGGCGGCCGAGCGCAGCCCGGCGATCTCCTCCTCGGCCTGCTCGTGCAGCCCCGCGACGGCGTCCCGCACCTGCTGGGCGGTCGTCTCGGCGGCCGACACCAGCTCGGTGGCGCGCTGCTCGGCCTCCTCGACCAGGCGCTGGGCCTCCTCCTGCGCCTCCGCGACCCGCTTGCGCGCCGAAGCCAGCAGCTCCTCGCTCTGCTCGCGCGCCGCCTCGCGCTCGGCCTGCGCCTCCGTACGGGCGTCGCCGAGCAGCTCCTCGGCCTCGCGCCGGCGGCGGGCGGCCTCCTCCTGCGCGGCGGCGAGGGCCTCGGCGGCCTCGGTAGCCGTGCGCTCGGCCGCGGCGTTCGCCTCGGCCCGCACGCGGTCGGCGGTCTCCTGCGCCTCGCTGCGCAGCCGCTCCGCCTCCGCATTGGCCTCGGCGCGCAGCCGCGCGCCCGCCGACTCACCCTCGCTGCGGGCGGCGGCGGCCTCCTCGGCGGCCTCGGCGCGCAGCCGCTCCGCCTCGGTCTCGGCCTGCGCCTGCAGCGTGCGCACCCGCTCAGCGGACTCCGTGCGCTGGCGCTCGGTCTCCTCGGCGGTCTCGCGGCGCAGCCGCTCCGCCTCCGTACGGGCGTCGCGCAGCGCCTCCTCGGCGGCCTCCACGCGCTGCTCGGCCTCGGTGTGCAGCCGGGTCAGCTCCGCATCGGCCTCGGCACGGCGCGCCTCGGCGGCCTTCTCGGCCTCCTCGCGCAGCTTGCGCGCGGCCTCCTCGGCCTCGCCGCGGGTGCGCTCGGCGTGGTCCTCGGCCTCCTCGGCCATCTCCTCGGCCTCGGTGCGCGCCCGCTCCAGGGCCTCCTCGGCCTGCTTGCGCAGGGAGGCGGCCCGCTCGGCGGCCTCCGACCGGACGCGCTCGCTGTCGGCGGCCGCGCCGCTGCGCGTCTCCTCCGCATCGGCCTTGGCCTTGGCCAGCAGCTCCTCGGCGGTGCCGGCCGCCTCCTCGATCTGCTGCAGCGCCTCGCGCCGGGCCTCGCCGCGGATCCGCTCGCCCTCGGCGACGGCGTCGGCCCGCAGCTGCTCGGCCTCGCCGCGCAGCCGCCGTGCCTCCTCCTGGAGCTCGACGGTCTTGGCGCGGTACTCCTTGGTGTCGTCCTTCGCCGCGCCCTTGAGCTGCTCGGCGGTGTCCGCGGCCTGCGCGCGCAGCCGCTCGGCCTCGGCCTCGGCCTCCTTGCGGATCCGCTCCGCCTCGGCGGCCGCGGCCTTCGTGGTGGCGCGGGCGTCCTCGGAGGCCTTGGACAGGACCTCCTCGGCCGTCCGGGCGGCCTTGGACAGCTGGGCCGCGGAGTCCTCCGCGGCGGCGCTGCGGGCCTTCTCGGCGGCCTCGGCGACCAGCCGCTCGGCCTCGGCGGCGGCGTCCGCGCGCAGCTGCTCGGCCTCGGACTTCAGCGCCTCGGCGTCCTTGGTGGCCTCGCTGACCAGCCGGGCGATCTCGGCCCGGGCGGTGCGGGTGCGCTGCTCGTTCTCCGACTCGGCGCCGGACAGGCGGCGCTCGGCGCTCTCCTTCGCCTCGGTGACCAGCTTCTCGGCCTCGGTGCGCGCCTCGCGCAGCGCCGTATCGGCCTCCTGCAGGCGGGCCTCGGCGGTACGGGTGAGCTCGGCCGCGACCGTACGCGCCTGGTCGCTCTCCGTACCGGCGGACGCGCGCAGCTGCTCGGCGTGGTCGGTGGCCTCCTGCGCCTGCGCGGACGCGGCGGTCAGCAGCCGCTCGGCGTCCGTACGGGCGCGGCGCAGCAGGGCCTCGGCCTCGGCGCGGGCCTCGTCGGCCGCGGAGCTCAGGCGCGCGCGGGCCTGCTCGGCCAGCCGCTGGGCCTCCGCGCGGGCTGCGCCCAGCGCCTGCTCGGCCTCCGCCCGGGACTCCTCCAGCAGCCGCCTGGCCTGCGACTCCGTGCGCGCACGCAGCTGCTCGGCCCAGGCCACGTTCTCGTTGACGTGCGACTCGACGGTCTGGCGGCGCTCGTTGAGCTCCTCGTCCAGGCGCTGGCGGCGCGCGACGGCCTCCGCGTGGAGCTCGGCCTCCATCCGGGCCTGGCGCTCGGCCTGCTCCTGCAGCAGACGCTGCGTCTGCGCCCGGGCCTCGCGCAGCTCGCGCTCGGCGTCCGTGCGCATCTGATCCGCCTGAATCTGGGCATTACGGAGCAACTGCTCCGCCTGGTAACCCATGTCGGCGGTGTCGTACGCCGGGCGGTGGGCGAGATTGCGGCGCGCCTCGTGGAGCTTGGCGCGCAGCACCTCGACCTGGTAGCCGAGGTCGTCGGCGTGCTGGACCGCCTTCTCCCGCTCCTTCTTCAGCCGCTCCATCTCGGCTTCGAATTGCGAGAGGTGGTCGTCAGCCTCGTAGCGGTCGTTGCCCCGCACTGCGCGGTCCCATCCGTCCCCTGGTCGCCTTGGCGGCCGGCCCGTTCCCGCGTGTATCGGTTGGAATCCGGAGCCCGCCCTTCCGAAGAAATGGTGTCAGATCATCGGTACAGCCCGGTCCGGTGCCCCCACCCCAGAACCCCGGCCGAACCCGCACTCTACCGGCCGGGGGAGGTGAGGGTCAGTGCTCCCGGTCCGCCGGGGGCGCCGAGGTGACCAGTTCCGTCAGCACGCCGTGGCAGTCCTTGGGGTGCAGGAAGGTGATCCGCGAGCCCATCGAACCGATCCGCGGCTCGTCGTAGAGCACCCGCACGCCCTTGTCCCGGATGCCCTCGGAGTCCCCGTCCACGTCCGCCGTGCCGAACGCGATGTGGTGAACGCCCTCGCCGTTCTTCGCCAGCCACTTGCCCACCGCGGAGTCCTCCCGCGTGGGCTCCAGCAGCTGCAGGTAGGAGGCCCCGCCGTCGGAGGTCTCATTGATTTTGAGCATGGCCTCGCGAACGCCCTGCTCCTCGTTGACCTCGGTGTGGAACACCTCGAAGCCGTACGTGGCACGGTAGAACTCGACAGTCCGGTCGAGGTCGAAGCAGGCGATCCCGATGTGGTCGATACGCGTCAGCATGGCACCAGTGCACCGCCGCACGGCTTGGTCACGCAACGTGTACGCAACGTGCTTGCGATCACACCCGCTGCCCGGTGACCCCGCGGGTACCGCTCAGTACATTGACGGAAACCACCGTGCTGCACTCCCCGGGGGGCAACCCCCGGACCCCCGGCCGGAAGCGCCGGATGCCCCGTCGACCATCCACCACCCGAAAGGGCCGCTGCCATGACTGGTACGAACGGCAAAGCCGGCACCACTTCCGTGATCGTCGCGGGCGCCCGCACGCCCATGGGCAAGCTGCTCGGCTCCCTGCGCAGCTTCTCCGCGGCCGAGCTGGGCGGCTTCGCCATCAAGGCCGCGCTCGACCGGGCCGGCATCGGCGGCGACCAGGTGCAGTACGTGATCATGGGGCAGGTGCTGCAGGCCGGCGCCGGGCAGATCCCGGCCCGCCAGGCGGCCGTCAAGGGCGGCATCCCCATGTCCGTCCCCGCCCTCACCATCAACAAGGTCTGCCTCTCCGGCCTCGACGCCATCGCGCTGGCCGACCAGCTCATCCGCGCGGGCGAGTTCGACATCGTGGTGGCCGGCGGCCAGGAGTCCATGACCAACGCCCCGCACCTGCTGCCCAAGTCCCGCGAGGGCTACAAGTACGGCGCCATCGAGATGCTCGACTCGATGGACCACGACGGCCTCACCGACTCCTTCGAGTCCATCGCCATGGGCGCCTCCACCGAGAACCACAACACCCGCCTCGGCATCGGCCGCGCCGCCCAGGACGAGATCGGCGCCCGCTCCCACCAGCGCGCCGCCGCCGCCCAGAAGAACGGCATCTTCGAGGCCGAGATCACCCCCGTCGAGGTCCCGCAGCGCAAGGGCGACCCGGTGGTCTTCGCCCACGACGAGGGCGTCCGCGGCGACACCACCACCGAGGTCCTCGGCAGGCTGCGCCCGTCCTTCAGCAAGGACGGCACGATCACCGCCGGCACCTCCTCGCAGATCTCCGACGGCGCCGCCGCCGTCGTCGTCATGAGCAAGGCCAAGGCCGAGGAGCTGGGCCTCGAGTGGATCGCCGAGATCGGCTCCCACGGCAACGTCGCAGGTCCCGACAACTCCCTGCACTCCCAGCCCTCCAACGCCATCCAGCACGCGCTGCGCCGCGAGGGCCTGACGGTCGAGGACCTCGATCTCATCGAGATCAACGAGGCGTTCGCCGCCGTCCTCGTGCAGTCAATCAAGGACCTCGGCGTATCCCCGGAAAAGGTGAACGTCAACGGCGGTGCCATCGCGCTCGGCCACCCGATCGGCATGTCCGGCGCCCGCACCGTCCTCCACCTCGCGCTGGAGCTCAAGCGGCGCGGCGGCGGCGTCGGCGCGGCGGCCCTGTGCGGCGGCGGCGGCCAGGGCGACGCCCTGATCATCCGCGTCCCCGGCAAGTGATTTCACGCCTCCCGAGGATTACCGGAACGGAGCACTGAATGGTGGACGTCCCCGCACTGGTGGAGCAGGCCCGCGAAGGCCGGCCGCGCGCCGTGGCCCGGCTGATCTCGCTGGTGGAGGGGGCGTCCCCGCAACTGCGCGACGTCATGGCCGCCCTGGCCCCGCTGACCGGCGGCGCGTACGTCGTGGGCCTCACGGGCTCGCCGGGCGTCGGCAAGTCGACGTCCACGTCGGCGCTGGTCAGCGCGTACCGCCGGATGGGCAAGCGGGTCGGGGTGCTGGCCGTCGACCCGTCCTCGCCCTTCTCGGGCGGCGCCCTGCTCGGCGACCGCGTCCGGATGTCGGACCACGCCTCCGACCCGGGGGTGTACATCCGTTCCATGGCCACGCGCGGCCATCTGGGCGGCCTGGCCTGGGCCGCCCCGCAGGCCATCCGCGTCCTGGACGCGGCCGGGTGCGACGTGATCCTCGTCGAGACGGTCGGTGTCGGCCAGTCCGAGGTGGAGATCGCCTCCCAGGCGGATACGAGCGTGGTGCTGCTGGCCCCCGGCATGGGTGACGGCATCCAGGCCGCGAAGGCGGGCATCCTGGAGATCGGCGACGTCTACGTCGTCAACAAGGCCGACCGCGACGGCGCCGACGCCACGGCCCGCGAGCTCAACCACATGCTGGGCCTGGGCGAGTCCAGGAGCCCGGGCGACTGGCGGCCCCCGATCGTCAAGACCGTGGCCGCGCGCGGCGAGGGCACGGACGAGCTGGTCGAGGCGCTGGAGAAGCACCGGGCCTGGATGGAGGAGCGGGGTGTCCTCGCGGACCGCCGCACGTCCCGGGCCGCCCGCGAGGTCGAGACCATCGCCGTCACGGCCCTGCGCGAACGCATCGCCGACCTCCACGGCGACCGCCGGCTCGGCGCCCTGGCCGAGCGCATCGTGGCGGGCACGCTGGACCCGTACGCCGCGGCCGACGAGCTGGTCGCGGGGCTCACCGAGAGCTGAAAGCGGGCGGGAACGCAGGAATGAGCCCGGCGTATCAGCACGCCGGGCTCACTCATGCGGGTTGCGGGGCAGCGGTAATGCGCCGAATTCTCTTGCCTCGGGCCGGTGAACGAATTACCCGGCCTTATAAGCTACTTGACGTACAGGCCCCACTGCTGGGCGGCCCTGCCCGTTCCCTTGGCCTGGAGATAGACCGGCTGGTCCATGCCGTGCGCCTGGAGGACGTCCCCCTTGAACTTCAGGCTTTCTATCGTGGTGGTGTCCGCGGTGGTGTCCAGGGTCCAGCGCTGGGCCAGGTTCCCCGAGTTGCAGGGGCTCTGCGTCACCTTCTGGCCGCGGCTCGTGGCGGAGAGGCACTTGCCGAAGTGGCGGCCTCTGATCGTGTAGGAGCCGTCGTGCAGCTGGGTGAGGTCCCACACCTGCCAGCTGTGGCGGGAGTCCCGCGTCCACACGTCGACGCCGGCGTACTCGTCGAGGTTGGTGTCGTCGCTGTAGACCTGGATGGACTTGGTCACGGTCGCGGGGGCCGGGGCGGCCGTGGCCGGGGTCCCGGTCAGTGCGACGGTACCCGCGAGGAGGCCCGCCGCGGCGGTGCCGAGTGCGATCTTCCTGGTTTTCGGCATGCCGAATTCCTTTCCTACGGGATTCTCGGCTGGGGCCCCGGAAAACGCCCGAGGCCTTCGCCCTGCCGCCCGGAAATCTAGGAGCTCCCGCCACGGGCGAACCAGAGGGTTTCGGGTCAGCGCACGGTCCCGGGAAGTCGTGCTTTCAACTCCCTGCATTCCCGCGGGTGGCAGGCCACCGGCAAGTGCGCAAAAGCGGCCGGTCGGCGGTTGGCAACAACTCCTCGTACGCCGCGGGCGGCGCTCGCAGCGACACCGCAGGCCGGGCGCCGAGGGAAGCGGAACGCGCCATGGCGGAAATCCCCGGCGCCGCAGGAAGCCCGTTCCGCTTCCGGACAGCCGGGCCGCCGGGGCGGCGCCGGCCCGGCGGCGTGTTTGCAGTGGTGGGCCGCGTGGCTCAATAGCCGTGCGCCCCCCGGGGGGGCTGTCATGGAACGCTCACATGGATCGCTGAACCGGATCTTGGTCGATGATCGTCTTCGTTGACGTCCCCGTTTCCGTCGAGAGCGATCAGCCCTTGAGTAAGAACCGGCACAAGCTGCGTCCCCGCCGCCGCAGGACAGAGGAACCGGAAGCCCGCAAGCGCTTCATCGACTACCCCCGTCAGGGCAGACGGGGCGTGCGCCGCTGGCTGCCGTCGTGGCGGCTGACGGGCGGCACCTTCCTGCTCGGCCTCGGCGGCGTGGCCGGGCTGTTCGCGTGCGTCTACGCGAGCGTCGACATCCCCGACGAGAACGCCGCGGCCCGCCAGGAGGCCAACACCTACTACTGGTCGGACGGTTCACGGCTGGCGAGCGTCGGCGAGGTCAACCGCACCATCGTCCGGCTGTCCGACGTGCCGGAGTCCACGCAGAACGCGGTGATAGCGGCCGAGAACGAGAGTTTCTACCGTGACCGCGGGGTGTCGTTCAAGGGCCTCCTGCGGGCCTTCGCCAGCACGGCGGGGGGCGAGGAGACCCAGGGCGGCTCCACGATCACCCAGCAGTACGTGAAGAACACCTACCTCTCGCAGGAGCAGACCGCCACCCGCAAGGTCAAGGAGTTCGTCATCTCGCTGAAGGTGGACCGCACGAAGAGCAAGCAGGAGGTCCTGCAGGGTTACCTCAACACCAGCTGGTTCGGGCGCGGGGCGTACGGGATCGAGGCCGCCGCCCAGGCGTACTACGGCATCCCGGCGAAGAAGCTCGATCCGAGCCAGGGCGCCATGCTCGCCGCCCTGCTGAAGGGCGCGGAGCTCTACGACCCGGCGGTGAGCAGGAGCAACCACGAGCGGGCCGAGGACCGCTGGAAGTGGATCCTGGACCGGGAGGTGAAGACCGGGCGCATGTCCCAGGCGGAGCGGGACACGTACCGCTCCTTCCCCGAGCCCCGCAAGCAGTCGATGTCCGCGGGGCTCGGCGGCCAGGCCGGCTATCTCGTCGATGTCGCCAACAAGGACATCAGGCAGCGGGCCATGCTCACCGACCAGGATCTGGCCCACGGCGGCTACAGGATCCACACCACCTTCGACAAGAGCCGCATGCAGCAGCTGAAGAAGGCGGTCGACGGCGTCCTCGGCAAGGGCATCGACCCCAAGAAGCGGCCGGAATCCGATACGGACGTCGAGGCGGGGGCCGCCTCCGTGCGGCCCTCGGACGGCGCCGTCCTCGCGCTCTACGGCGGGCCCGACGCCACGAAGCACTTCGCCAACAACGCCGACACGTCGGGCGTTCCGGCGGGATCCGCCTTCAAGCCCTTCGTCCTCGCCGCCGCGCTGCAGAACGGCGTGGACCCCGGCAGCTACTACGACGACAGCGGCAGGCTCCGGCCGGCGCAGGACTCGGGCCGCGACTCCGGCCCCGACGGGAACCACCCCACCCTCCGCCAGGCCCTGACGGCGGGCGGCAACGCGACCTATATGCGGCTGGGCCAGGAGGTGGGACTGAAGAAGGTGCGGGACACGGCCGTCCGGGCGGGCCTGCTCAAGAGCAGCATGGCCGAGCTGGAACAGGCCTTCCCCGTCGGCACGTCCACGCCGAGCGCGATCCGGATGGCGGCGGCGTACGGGACCTTCGCCAACCAGGGCCTGCAGAACGACCCTTACTCCGTCACCAAGGTCATCAAGGACGGCGCGTCGGTGGGCGGTTTCGAAAGCCGGGCGAAGGCGCGGCAGGCGCTGGACAAGGACGTGGCGGAGGAGGTGGCGCGCGCCCTCCGCGACCCGGACGGGGGCTCGTGGTCGGCGGGGCGCACCGGTGACCAGGACCGGCTGAAGTCGGCCTGGTTCACCGGCTGGAGCGGGAATCTGTCCACGGCCGTCACGGTGTTCCGTACGAAGCCGGAGGGCGGCCCGCTCCTGCCGGTGTCGGACCTGGGCGGCGAGGAGGGGCAGCGGGGCAACGCCTTCCCGGCCCGGATCTGGGCGGACTACATGGGCACGGCCCGCCCCTGATCCCTCGGGTGCGGCCGCGCTCCCTCAGGAGCGGTCCCTCAGGCGCGCTCCCTCAGGCGCGGCCGCGCAGGGAGCGCAGGTGCTGGGCGACCGGGGCCAGGGAGGCGTGCAGGGCCTTGAGGTCCGCCTCGCCGAGCAGGTCGATGAAGTGCTCGCGCACGGAGGCGACATGGTGCGGCGCGACCTGCCGCATCGTGTCCCAGCCGTGCTCCGTCAGGACGGCGTACAGGCCCCGGCGGTCCGACTCGCAGTTCTCGCGCCGGACCAGGCCCGCGTTCTCCATGCGGGTGATCTGGTGCGAGAGGCGGCTCTTGGACTGCAGGGTCGCGGTCGCGAGGTCGCTCATCCGCATGCGGTGGTCCTCGGACTCCGAGAGGTTGACCAGGATCTCGTAGTCGTTGTTGGTGAGGCCGAACGGCTGCAGATCCCGTTCGAGCTGGTGCATCAGCAGGCGGCTGACGTCCAGGTGGGCGCGCCAGGCGCGCTGTTCCTCTTCGCTGAGCCAGCGGGTGCCGTTCTCGGTGTCCATAGACATAGAGGAATTCTACCTAAGAAAGTTGAAAGGTTAACCAATTGTGGTGCGGGGCGCCAGGCAGGCGCCGGCCGCGGAGCGTGAGGTCACACGTTCGACGTCACACTCCGCAGAGTACCGCTCACAGCCCGAAGCGGCGCTGGAGGTCTCCGAGCTGGCCGGGCATCCGGGGGGTGGTTGGCTGATTCGGCGGGCTTGCGTGGGGGACCCCCTCCTGCTGGGGCGTCTCACCGGTGGGGATCCCGGCCATCAGCTGCTCCGTGGACTGCAGCAGCACCGTACCGGCGCCGACGAACTCGAACTGGTGCTCCTCGCCCGAGGTGCCGCCCAGGCCCGTGAAGGCACGCACGCCGCCGAGCACCCCCCGCAGGTACTGGTGGTCGTAGTGGTGGCAGGGCGAGGGGCAGTCGGCCCAGCCGACGAGGGCCTGCGGGTCCACCCGGACGGGTGGCTCCACGAAGACGACGGGCCCGTTGGAGGCGGCCACGAACTTGCCCGTGCCGATGAGCGTGAGAAAGCCGGGGACGATCGACTGCTTCAGCGAGAGCGACGGCTGGAAGGCGAGCAGATTGCCCGACCGCACCGTCAGATTGCCGTCCTCCAGGTCGTAGGAGTTGACGTCGAAGCTGCGGTCGGCGAGCAGCATCTTGCCCTTGCCCTCGGCGACCACCCAGTCCGCGGCGTGCAGCGGGGAGTGGAAGCTGTGGGCGATGAGGCGGTCGAGGCGGCCGTGGCCGATGCCGTGGAAGTCGATGCGCCCGTAATAGGCGATCATCTTGCCCTTCTGCAGGAACCACTGACCGTCGAGGTCCACGCTGAAGGCGTACGGGTTGACGTTGTCGTCGGCCGGGAGGGTGTGCGCGTCGAAGACGACCGGCCCGCCTGCACTGCTCACAGCTTCTCCTCCGATGCCTGTACGTAGACCGTGCCCTCGCCGGACAGCTCCAGCTGGAACGCCTCCCCGGAGCCGCGCCCCACCATCTCGCGCCAGCCGAGGGCGGTGGAGAGCTTGCTGCGGACGTCGCCGCGGTGGGCGACATAGGCCTGCGGGTCGACGTGGACGGGCCGCTGGGAGCGGATCGGCAGCTCGATGACGCCGCCGTGCGCCATCACGGCGACCGCGCCGTGGCCCTTGAGGGTCGTGGTGAACAGGCCCTGGCCGGTGACCTGGCCGCGGACCATGCCCATGACGCCGCCCTGCGAACCCATGAACATCGTGCCCTGCTGCAGGCTGCCGTCGAAGGCGAGGAGGCGGTCGGCCTCGACGTAGAGGGTCTCGCCCGACAGCTCGATCACATGGACGTGGTGGCCGCCGTGGCCGAACATCACCGTGCCGCTGCCCTCCACCGTCATCAGCGGGGTGGCCTCATTGGCGATGCGGCGGCCGATCATGCCCATCACGCCGCCCTGGCCGCCGGTGATGCTGGGGGTGAAGGAGACGTCGCCCTTGTAGGCGAGCATGGCGCCGCGCTGACTGAAGAGGCGCTGGCCGGGGACGATCTGCGCCTCGACCATGCGGGAGTTCAAAGTCCGGAACGGCATCACACGTCACCTCCGAAGGTCGTGCGCTCGCTCGGCTGGACGTACACCAGGCCCTCGCCCTCGAAGCGGATCTGGAACGCCTCGCCGGAGCCCTCGCCGATGAACGTGCGGAAGTTGACGCCGGACTGGAAGTGCTGCTTGAGCTTGCCGGTGTGCGCTATGTACGCACCGGGGTCGACCTGCAGGGGGGTGGACGGGGTCACGCGCAGCACGACGGCCGTGCCGTCGGACATGATCGCCGCCTGGCCCGTGCCCTCGACGGTCGTGGTGAACAGGCCGTTGCCCTGGGAGGCGCCGCGCAGACCGGTGAAGGTGGTGCCGGTGCGCAGGCCCGCGTCGGCCGCGAGGAGGTTGCTCGCCTCGACGTGGAGCGTCTCGCCGCGCAGGGAGACGAGGTTGATCTCCGTCGCCCGGTCGGCGAAATAGCAGGTGCCGTGTCCTTTCACCTCCATCACTTCCATCTGCTCGCCGGTGAGCCGGCGAGTGACCATGCCGCGCAGGCCGTCCCCGCCGCCGGTCATTTTCTTGAACGTCATATCGCCCTCGTACGCGACCATCGACCCGTTCTTGGCCTTGACCGCGTCTCCCGTCAGGTCGACGGCGAGGACTTTGCTCCCCTGGAGCCGAAACTGTGCCACGGGACGACGCTAGCGGGCGCACTCGCCGGTCCGACAGGCCCTTGGTCCCGGAATGACCCCGGATCCGTGCATCCGGGACGAGGCTGCAACAATGGACGAGCTTGTGAATGCCATCACAAGCAGTAGTCGTCCCGCCACTGCCCAGCCACTGACTCACGAAGGTGCGTACCCCCGTGGACATCAAGACCGCCTCCGCCCTGCGCCGGCTCCGCCTGGTCTCCGCCCCGGAGGCCGTTTCCTTCCTGCTGCTGATCGTCTGCTCCGTGCTCAAGCGCACGACGGACTTCAACGCCGTACCGGTGATGGGCGCCGTCCACGGCATCCTCTTCGTCATCTACGTCCTCTTCTGGCTGGACGCCTGGAACAAGACCAAGTGGCCCCTGAAGACCGCGGCCCTCTACTTCGTCCTCTCCGTCCTGCCGACGGGCGGCTTCTTCGCCGACCGCATGCTGCGCCGCGAGGCCGAGGCGAGCCTGATCGCCGCCCGCGCCCGCAAGGAGAGCGCCCAGAGGACGGCCAGCGCATGATCGTCGCGTTTTCGGTGTCGCCGCTGGGCGTCGGCGAGGACGTCGGCGAGTACGTGGCGGATGCGGTGCGCGTGGTGCGCGAGTCGGGTCTGCCGAACCGCACGGACGCGATGTTCACCTCGATCGAGGGCGAGTGGGACGAGGTCATGGACGTCGTCAAACGAGCCGTCGCCGCGGTCGAGGCCCGCGCGGGCCGGGTGTCCCTCGTCCTGAAGGCGGACATCCGCCCGGGCGTGACGAACGGCCTGACGTCGAAGGTGGAAACGGTCGAGCGGTACCTCTCGGAGGGCTGACCGCGGCCGACGGCCGACTGCGGCCGGCGGAAACGGCCTGGTCCGGGGAGCACGCGCGTGCTCCCCGGACCAGGCCGTTCGGCGTTGTGGGGCTCATTCGCCGGCACCGCCGCCCGCCAGGGCCATCCCCAGCGGCGTGCGCTCGTAGAGGACCTGGTGGCTGTGGCGGCGGGAGGTCAGGAGGCCTGCTGCGCGGAGGATCGAGAGGTGGGCGGAGACCGAGGACAGGGCCAGGCCGTGGCGGGCGGCCAGGGCCGTCGTGGAGGCCGGTTCCGTCAGAGAGGCCAGGAGGGCCGCGCGGTTGGGGCCCAGGAGGCGGGCGAGCGAGTCCGCGGCCCGCGCGTCCTGCTCCGCCCACAGGCCGCCTATGCCGCGCGCCGGGTAGACCACCGTCGCCTGCCAGGGCGATGCGAAGCCGCCGATCACGTCGGGCCAGGCGAACACGCTCGGCACGAGCATCAGGCCGCGCCCGCCCAGCGACCGGGAGTGGTCGTTGCGGTGCCTGACCGTCAGCGTGTCGTCGGCCCACACCAGCGACGGGTGGAGGCCGGCGAAGAGCCGCTCCAGGCCGCCGTCCGCCAGGCGGCGCGCGTGGAACGCCACGTCCGCCTCCAGCAGCGCGCGCAGCCGCGGCCACTCCGGCACCAGCAGCTGGTGCCAGGCGCGTTCGAGGAGCGCCGTCAGGTCCCGGATCGCGCCCTCCGGGTCGGCCAGGATCGCCCGGCCCGCCGGCGAGCCGACCGCCCCCGGGGTACAGGCCAGTGACCGTGCGAACTCGTCCCGGGCCACCCCCGGGTCCGTGGCGCGGACACGCGCCAGTTCGTCCTCGAAGGACTCCAGTGGGCCCTCGGGCGGTGGGCAGAGGAAGTCCGGGTGGTGGCCGCCGCCCGGCATCAGCAGCGACAGCGCCGTCAGGTCGAGGGTGGCCGCCGCCTCCCGCGCGCGCCGCAGCCACGGCAGGTGGTAGCCGTGCCGTTCCGGGCGGAGCAGCGTGTAGAGGCACTGGTGGGTCTCCCACAGCGGGGAGATCCCGAACCGGCAGCGCAGCAGGTCGTCGGGTGCGAAGTGCATGTGCAGCGGCATGCCGGCCACCCTTTCCGCCGCCGCGTCCGGCGCCCACTGCTTCGTCTGCAGCCGAAAGAGTACGGTCGGTGGCGCACGCCTGCGCAGGCTTCTGCGCATGACTTCCGCAGCCGAGTCCATATCCGGCGGCCCCGCCGGCTACCGCGCCGCTCTCGCCGTGCGCGAGTTCCGCGCCGTGTTCGCAGCGCACCTGCTCTCGCTCCTCGGGCTCGTGACCGGGGAGATCGCCCTGTCCGTGCTCGTCTACCGGACGACCGGGTCGCCGCTGCTCGGCGCACTGGCCTTCGCGCTCGGGTTCCTGCCGTACCTCCTCGGCGGGACCCTGCTCGCCGGGGTCGCCGACCGCTACCCCGCCCGGCGCGTGCTCGTCCTCTGCAACCTGCTGTGCGCGGCGAGCGCGGTGGTGACGGCGCTGCCGGGCGCGCCGGTGGGCGTGCTGCTGGCGATGCGGTGTTTCAGCGCCCTGATCGGGCCCGTTCTGGCGGGTACGAGATCGGCCACGCTCGGCGACGTCCTCGGCGAAGGCGATCTGTTCGTCCTCGGGCGGTCCCTGATCCGCATCGTCACCCAGGGCGCGCAGGTCGCGGGCTTCGCGGCGGGTGGGCTGCTGCTGACCGCCGTCCCTCCGCGCACCGCCCTCCTCTCCACGGTGGCCGGTTTCCTCGCCTCCGCACTGCTCCTGCGCTTCGGGACGCAGCGGCGTCCGGGGAGGGCGTCCGGGGGAGCGGCCGTGCTCCGGGCCTCGCTCTCCGGCGCCCGGCAGCTCCTCGCCGACCGCCGTATCCGCGCCCTGCTCCTGCTCTCCTGGCTGCCGCCGTTCTTCCTCGTCGCGCCGGAGTCCCTCGCCGCGCCCTACGCCGACGAGATAGGCGCCGGCACGGTAGGGGTGGGGCTGCTGATGTGCGGGATGCCGGTGGGGACGATCGTCGGCGAGGTGCTGGCCGGGTCGCTGCTGGGCCCGCGCGGTCGTGAGCGCCTTACGCTGCCGGCGGCGGCCGTGCTCCTGCTGCCGTTCCTGCTCTACGCGCTGAGGCCCTCCCTCGGCTGGGCGCTGTGCGCCGTGGCCCTGGCCGGTCTGGGCGCGGCGTACACGCTCGGACTCGACCAGTGGTTCGTCGCCGCGGTGCCCGAGGAGCTGCGCGGGCGGGCGATGACCCTGCAGACGGCGGGGACGATGACGGTCCAGGGCCTGGGCATGGCGCTGGCCGGGGCGGCGGCCGAGTACGCGCCCGTGCACTGGGTCGTGGTGGGGGCCGGAGCGGTGGGCACCCTGGTGGTGGGGGGTGTCGTGCGGGTTGTCGTAGGCTCGGCATGATCCACGATCCAGGTCGACAGGGGGAGTTGTCATGCTCGACGTATTCACCGGCGGGAGCAGCAAGAAGTCCGGCGCCGACTTCGAGGTCGTCGTGCTGCGCGACACGCAGGCGGCCGCCGCGGCCATACGCGAGGCGCTGGCCGGTGCCAGTGCCGAGGAGCGGCCCGGGCTGGAGCGGGCGGCCGCGCTGATCGCCGAGCACGCGGCCCGCCCGGAGCGCGAAGTGCGGGCCGAGTGGGTGCGCGGCATCCTCGCCGAGGCGGGTGTCGACGCGCGTAGTCAGGAGCTGCACGCCATCAAGGCGCTGCGCAAGGCCGAGCGCGGGCTGAGCCTCGCGACGGCGGTGCGGCTGGTGCGCGAGGCCGCGGCGGTGACGAAGACGGCGGCGAAGGAGCCGTCCGGGATCTGAGATACCCCCGACCGGGATATGACCGAACTGTAGGCTCGTGACCGTGCCCAAGCCGCTCAGCCTCCCCTTCGACCCCATCGCCCGAGCCGATGAGCTCTGGAAGCAGCGGTGGGGTTCCGTGCCGTCGATGGCCGCGATCACCTCGATCATGCGCGCCCATCAGATCCTGCTGGGCCAGGTCGACGCGGTCGTCAAGCCGTACGGGCTGACGTTCGCGCGCTACGAGGCGCTGGTGCTGCTCACGTTCAGCAAGGCCGGCGAGCTGCCGATGTCGAAGATCGGCGAGCGGTTGATGGTGCACCCGACGTCGGTGACCAACACTGTCGACCGGCTGGTGGCGTCCGGGCTCGTCGCCAAGCGGCCGAACCCCAAGGACGGGCGCGGCACGCTTGCGTCGATCACCGAGAAGGGGCGCGAGGTGGTGGACGCCGCCACGCGCGATCTGATGGCGATGGACTTCGGCCTCGGGGTGTACGGGGCGGAGGAGTGCGGCGAGCTCTTCGACAAGCTGCGGCCGCTGCGGGTGGCCGCGGGTGATTTCGCCGAGCCCAGCGAATAGGGCCGGCGAACAGGGTCGGCGCCGCCGGGCGGGGCGGCGAAGATCGCCCCGGAACGGGCGGTTACGCTCGATGCCATGAAGAAGAGCGTCCTGACCCGATACCGCGTGATGGCCTACGCCACCGCCGTGATGCTGCTGGTCCTCTGCGCCAGCATGGTCCTCAAGTACGGCTTCGACACAGGCGCGAACGCGACGCTGGTGATCTCCCAGATCCACGGCGTCCTCTTCATCGTCTACCTCGTCTTCGCCTTCGACCTCGGCTCCAAGGCGCGCTGGAAGTTCGGCAAGCTCCTGTGGGTGCTCGTCTCCGGCACCATCCCGACGGCCGCGTTCTTCGTCGAGCGCCAGGTCGTCCGCGAGATCGAGCCGCTGATCACGGAGGCCCCGGTCCGGGCCACCGCCTGACGGCGCCCCCGCCCGGCCCCGGGCTCCCGCCCGGCCCCCGTCGCCCCGCGACACCCCGCCCCGGACACCCCTTGTGTTCGGGGCACTCTTGCGCGACGATTTACTAGGACGTCCTAGTAAATTGCCCGCCGGGCCAGCGCCGGACCGCAGCGGGCAGGACGCGGAGAGGTGGACGACAGCACATGGATGCAGCAGCCATCGAGGCCGGCCGCGGCCGCTGGCAGGAGCGTTTCGACGCGGCCCGCAAGCGGGACGCCGACTTCACCACCCTCTCCGGTGACGAGGTCGCCCCCGTCTACGGCCCCCGCCCCGGCGATGCCTACGAGGGCTTCGAGCGCATCGGCTGGCCGGGGGAGTACCCCTTCACCCGCGGTCTGTACGCCACCGGCTACCGCGGCCGCACCTGGACCATCCGCCAGTTCGCCGGCTTCGGCAACGCCGAGCAGACCAACGAGCGCTACAAGATGATCCTCGCCAACGGCGGCGGCGGACTCTCGGTGGCCTTCGACATGCCCACCCTCATGGGCCGCGACTCCGACGACCCCCGCTCGCTCGGCGAGGTCGGCCACTGCGGCGTCGCCATCGACTCCGCCGCCGACATGGAGGTCCTCTTCAAGGACATCCCCCTCGGCGACGTGACGACGTCGATGACCATCAGCGGGCCCGCCGTCCCCGTCTTCTGTATGTACCTCGTAGCCGCCGAGCGGCAGGGCGTCGACCCCGCCGTGCTCAACGGCACGCTCCAGACCGACATCTTCAAGGAGTACATCGCGCAGAAGGAGTGGCTCTTCCCGCCCGAGCCCCACCTGCGCCTCATCGGCGACCTCATGGAGCACTGCGCCCGCACCATTCCCGCCTACAAGCCCCTGTCCGTCTCCGGCTACCACATCCGCGAGGCCGGGGCCACGGCGGCGCAGGAGCTCGCCTACACCCTGGCCGACGGCTTCGGGTACGTGGAGCTGGGCCTCAGCCGCGGGCTCGACGTCGACACCTTCGCCCCCGGCCTGTCCTTCTTCTTCGACGCCCACGTCGACTTCTTCGAGGAGATCGCCAAGTTCCGCGCGGCCCGCCGCATCTGGGCCCGCTGGATGAAGGAGGTCTACGGCGCGAAGTCCGAGAAGGCGCAGTGGCTGCGCTTCCACACCCAGACCGCGGGCGTCTCCCTCACCGCCCAGCAGCCGTACAACAACGTCGTGCGCACGGCCGTGGAGGCCCTCGCCGCCGTCCTGGGCGGCACCAACTCCCTGCACACCAACGCCCTCGACGAGACCCTCGCCCTCCCCAGCGAGCAGGCCGCCGAGATCGCCCTGCGCACCCAGCAGGTGCTCATGGAGGAGACCGGCGTCGCCAACGTCGCCGACCCGCTCGGCGGCTCCTGGTACGTCGAGCAGCTCACCGACCGGATCGAGGCCGACGCCGAGAAGATCTTCGAGCAGATCAAGGAGCGGGGCCTGCGGGCGCACCCCGACGGGCGGCACCCCGTCGGGCCCGTCACCTCCGGCATCCTGCGCGGCATCGAGGACGGCTGGTTCACCGGCGAGATCGCCGAGAGCGCCTTCCGCTACCAGCAGGCCCTGGAGAAGGGCGACAAGCGCGTCGTCGGCGTCAACTGCCACCACGGCTCGGTGACGGGCGACCTGGAGATCCTGCGCGTCAGCCACGAGGTGGAGCGGGAGCAGGTGCGGGTGCTCGGCGGGCGCAAGGCCGGCCGGGACGACGCCCGCGTACGGGCCTCCCTGGAGGCCATGCTGGCCGCCGCGCGGGACGGCTCGAACATGATCGGGCCGATGCTGGAGGCGGTGCGGGCGGAAGCGACGCTGGGAGAGATCTGCGACGTCCTGCGGGAGGAGTGGGGGGTTTACGTGGAGCCGGCGGGGTTCTGAGGGGGATTTTGCCCCGGACCCACCCTTTCACCGTTTCCTGGGGCTCTGCCCCAGACCCCGGTCCTCAATCGCCGGACGGCTGTGTGGAAGTGAGGCCACCCACCAGCAGCGTGGTGAAGCCGCGTGCCCATTCCCGGTCCACCGGTTCCGCGCTGACCAGCGTGCGGTGCACGACCGCGCCGGCGATCACGTCGAAGATCAGGTCGGCCGTGCGGGCCGCGGCCGACGGGTCCTCCTCGCGGGGAAGTTCCCCGCGTGCCTGGGCGCGCTCCCGCCCCAGGAGGACCAGGCGCTTCTGGCGGTCCACGATCGCGTCCCGGATCCGTTCGCGCAGAGCATCGTCCCGCGTGGACTCGGCGACCACCGCCATCAAGGCCGTCTTCGTCTCCGGCCGCTCCAGCAGCGCGGCGAACCGCAGCACCACGCCCTCGACGTCGGCCTGCAGGCTGCCGAGGTCCGGCAGGTCCAGGTGCTCGTCGAAGAGCGCGGCGACGGCGTCCACGACGAGCTCGTTCTTGTTCGCCCAGCGCCGGTAGAGCGTGGTCTTCGCCACGCCCGCGCGGGCGGCCACGTCGCCCATCGTCAGCTTCCCCCAGCCCAGCTCGACCAGCGCGGCGCGCGTCGCGTCGAGGATCGCGCGGTCGGCCTCGGGGCTGCGCGGGCGGCCGGTGCGGCGCGCGGGGGAGGGGGCACTCATGGCACCGGACCCTACCGTCGAGTAGGCCCGGGGGCAGGGGGGCTTGCGGAGGGGGCGGGGGGTGCAGTTACGCTACGGCTCGTAGCGTAAGAGCGACAACCACGGACGCCGGGTGGGGACCCGGTGTCGCACGCCACCGCTATTTTTCCGGTTCACCGGGTGGAGGGGGGAGGATAGGCCCATGCAGCCACGGAACATGTCCATGAGTGGAGTGGTCGACCTCGCCGCGGTGAAGGCGGCCGGGGAAGCCAAGCAGAAGGCGGAGCAGGCGCGCGCCGAGGCCGCCCGCACGGGCACGCCGCCCGCCGCCGCAGGCCGCCTCGTCTTCGACGTCGACGAGGCCGGCTTCGAGACCCAGGTCCTGCAGCGCTCCGCCGAGGTGCCCGTCGTCATCGACTTCTGGGCCGACTGGTGCGAGCCGTGCAAGCAGCTCGGCCCGCTGCTGGAGCGGCTGGCGGCCGAGTACGCGGGCCGTTTCGTGCTCGCCAAGGTCGACGTCGAGGCCAATCAGCTGCTCTTCCAGCAGTTCGGCGTGCAGTCGATCCCCGCGGTGTTCGCGGTGGTGGCCGGCCAGGCCCTGCCGCTGTTCCAGGGCGCCGCGCCCGAGGCGCAGATCCGTCAGGTGCTCGACCAGCTGGTGCAGGTGGCCGAGCAGCGCTTCGGCATCGTGGGCGCGCCGGTCGCCGCGGAGGCCGCCGAGGAGGGCGCGCCGGAGCCTCAGCAGCCCGTCGGTCCGTACGACGGCGTGCTGAGCCTCGCCCACGAGGCGCTGGACAAGGGCGACCTGGGCGGTGCCGTCCAGGCTTACAAGAACGTGCTGGCCGAGGATCCGGCCCACCCCGAGGCGAAGCTGGGTCTCGCGCAGGCCGAGCTGCTCCAGCGCGTCCAGGGCGTCGACCCCCAGGCGGTCCGCAAGGCCGCCGCGGACGCCCCCGGCGATGTGCAGGCGCAGATCGCCGCTGCCGATCTCGACCTGGTCGGCGGCCATGTCCAGGATGCTTTCGGCCGTCTGATCGATACGGTCAAGCGCACCGCGGGCGAGGACCGCAATGCGGCCCGGGTGCGGCTGCTGGAGCTCTTCGAGGTGATCGGGGCGGACGACCCGCGGGTGGGTGCCGCGCGGACCGCTCTCTCTCGCGCGCTGTTCTGACACAAACGAAACAGCGGCACCGCTTTACCAAAACTTGGTAAACGCGGCCTCCGTTACTGCGAGTAAGGAAAGCCCGGGCATTCGCCCGGGTTTTTCTGTTACCTCCACTTCTCTCCGGGCACGGTGCGGCGACCTCGTCCCGCCCGTCGATGCGCACCGGACGCCCCGCGGTTATCGGCTCGTTACTCGCTAGTAATGAACCTCTTGTGCGGCAGCCGTGAATGCACCACGATCGGCCAAGCTCGGTCCGTTCCCCTACCCGGCGGCCAGTCGGTGTCGGGGGACGGGTCCCCACCGGGCGGACCGGCCCCGCACGGGCCGGTTCAGGGACAGGGGGGTCCCTGCCGCACTCCGGCAGGGCCTGTCCCCCGCGGTTGCGCGAAGGCGTGGCCAAGTGGTTGTCGCTCGGGGGTGATCGCCGGTGTTCCCGGAGGCGCTTCGCGTCGCCGGACGGCGGCGCTCTTCTTCCCGAGGACGTAGCACGTCTCCCATCCCCGGGCGCGGCTCGCGACGCGAGGCCCGCGCCGGAGATGTACGTCCGAGAAGGAGGCAAGTCATGGAGTCCCAGACTCGTGGTGGGACCAGATGGCGGCGGTTCGCCGTCGTCATGGTGCCCAGCGTCGCGGCGACGGCCGCGATCGGTGTCGCCGTCGCGCAGGGCGCGCTGGCGGCGTCGTTCAGTGTGTCGGGCCAGCAGTTCCAGGTGACCGCCGGGAAGCTGCACGGCACGGGGTTCGTCCAGTACGGCGCCATGGACCAGACGAAGGCGGGCGCCAAGCCCGTCGCGGTGGTCGGCATCGACACGGCGGAGATCAACAACCTCTGCCAGGCGGTCACCATCCCCATCCCCGTCATCGGCAAAGAGGTGACGATGAAGCTGGAGGCCGGCGGCGACAAGCAGGTCACGGCGAAGGGGCTGTACATCGACGCCGAGGACATGAAGGCGAACGCCACCTTCAGGAACGTCGACATCGGCGTGTCCGTGGACAACACCACCAAGGGGCCGGGCCCTGCGGGCGCGGGCAAGAACGGCGAGGGCGCGCACGTGGCCGGCTCGTTCGCCCAGCAGGCGGACGAGGTCTGGTTCGACAGCGTCGACCAGAAGGCGTGGGCGACCTCGGCGGGAACGTTCACCCTCCCCGGCCTGCACATGGGCGTCAGCTGGGGCAAGTCCGAGTGCAAGGTGCCCCAGGGTTGACACGCTGAACGGGCGGGTGCGGGACGGGACATGCACGCTCCCGTGCCCGTACCGCGTCCGCTCCGTACCGAAGAAGATGCCCGTCCCTAGGAGCTGTACGACATGAGCGTCGACACGCGACCCCAGCAGATCAGTTCATTCGGCCGCGCCCGCCGTTCGTTCCGGGAGTGGCGGTGGCGGCGCCCGTTCTGGGGCGGGCTGTGGACCCTGCTGTCCGGGATCCCGATCATGTACATCCCTTACCAGACCATGACGCTGGGCGACCTGCACATCCGCATGGCCACCACGGCGGGCGCCGGCTCGCTGATCATAGGGGTGCTGCTGGTCGTGCTGGGCCTGACGCTCTGGTTCCAGCAGCAGTCCCGGATCTTCGCAGGCGTCGCGGCCATCCTGCTCGCGCTGGTCTCCCTGGTCGTCTCCAACTTCGGCGCGTTCCTCATCGGTTTCCTGCTCGCCCTCGTCGGCGGCGCCCTCGGTGTGTCCTGGGCGCCCGGCCGGCCGGTCGCCGCCGCCGCGGAGCCGCCGGCCGCCGTATCGCTCAGCAAGGAGCGGGACGGAGGCGACCGTGACGAGTGAGGGGCCGCGCCACGCCGCGCCGAGAAAGCCGCTGCTCGCCCGGCTGCACATGCCGGCGGGCAAAGCCGTCGCCCTCGCGGCCATGCCGAGCGCGGTCCTGATGGGCATGGGGCTCACGCCCACGCTGGCCGCCGCCAAGCCCGCGCCCAAGAAGCTGTTCGACGGTGCGTGCGCCACGGCGCCGGACACGGTGACCGAGGGGGAGACCCCGGACGCGGGCGAGTCGGCCGGACCGAGCGCCAAGCCGAGCAGCAAGCCGAGTGCCGGCCCCGGCGCCGGTCCGAGCGCCGCGCCCGGTGCGCAGGCGTCCGCGCCGGCCGGAGAGCAGAAGAAGCCGGAGAAGCCGGCGGCTCCGGGGAAGGCCACGTCTCCGAAGCCCGCCGCGCCCTCCGGCCCGGCATCCCCGGCAGCCCCGTCCCCTTCCGCTTCTCCTTCCCCCTCCGCGTCGAAGGCCGCCAACCCCCTCGACCCCCTGGGCCTCGGGGACAAGCTGCACGACATCCTGACCGGCGGCGCGAAGCCGGCTCCGCCGGCGGCTTCCCCGGCTTCCCCCGGCCCGGCGTCCTCGGCGCCCGCCCCCAAGCCCTCGGCGGAGCCCGGCAAGACCCGGAACGACCCGGCGGAGAAGCCCTCCGGGAAGGACGGGGAGAAGAAGGACGGCGCCAAGGCCGGGGACGAGGACAAGGACGACGACGCCCCGTCCGCCGGGCCGTCCGCGTCGCCGAGCCCGGACCCCTCCGGCTCCGCCTCTCCCTCGGCCTCCCCCGGGCCCGGCGACGGCGAGCTGCCGCCCTGCCCCAAGGGCGCGGTCGTGGACGAGAACGAGCACCACGCCTTCCCCAACCAGCCCTGGTACCTGGAGGCGAGCAAGCTCACCCTCACCGGGCTGACCTACGAGGGCGTCAAGAAGATCACCATGGTGAACGGGCAGAAGAAGGACGTCCTGAAGTTCACCGCCGACTCGCTGGCGATCAAGGACCTGCACCAGATCGTCAACAACCAGGGCAAGCAGTACCACGTGGCCGGCATCGGCACGGAGTCCACCATCACCGGCGGCAAGGTCACCATGTACACCGAGGAGCTCAAGGGCAACCTCCTCGGGCTCATCCCGGCGACCCACTCGCCGGGCATTCCGCCGCCGCTGATCCCCGGGCTGAAGCTGCCGATCCCGGTCTTCTACACCAACGTCAAGATCCGTCAGGCCGGGCAGTTCGGCGGCACGCTGCACATCCCGAACCTGCACCAGTACACGACCGACGGCACGTACCCGTAGAGCGAGCGTGTGCAGACACGGCTGTGGCCGCCGCCCCCGCGAGGGGACGGCGGCCACAGCCGCAGGGAAGGGGGGAACCTAGCGGTTCTCGCCGCCCAGGTGGTGCACCCGCACCATGTTCGTCGTGCCGGGGACGCCGGGCGGGGAGCCCGCCGTGATGATCATGGTGTCGCCGTCGTTGTAGCGCTTGAGCTTCAGCAGCTCGGCGTCGACGAGGTCGACCATGGCGTCCGTGTTCTCCACGTGCGGGACGACGAAGGTCTCGACGCCCCAGCTCAGCGTGAGCTGGTTGCAGGTGGAGGCCTCCGTGGTGAAGGCCAGGATCGGCTGGGCCGCGCGGTAGCGGGACAGGCGGCGGGCGGTGTCACCGGACTTGGTGAAGGCCACCAGCGACTTGGCGCCGAGGAAGTCGGCGATCTCGCAGGCCGCGCGGGCGACCGAGCCGCCCTGGGTGCGCGGCTTCTTGCCCGGGACCAGCGGCTGCAGGCCCTTGGAGAGGAGCTCCTCCTCGGCCGCCTCGACGATGCGGGACATCGTCTTGACGGTCTCGATCGGGTAGGCGCCCACGCTGGACTCGGCGGAGAGCATGACCGCGTCGGCGCCGTCGAGGATGGCGTTGGCGACGTCGGAGGCCTCGGCGCGGGTCGGCCGCGAGTTGGTGATCATCGACTCCATCATCTGGGTCGCGACGATCACCGGCTTGGCGTTGCGGCGGCACATCTCCACGAGGCGCTTCTGCACCATCGGGACCTTCTCCAGCGGGTACTCCACCGCGAGGTCGCCACGGGCCACCATCACGCCGTCGAACGCCGCGACGACGCCCTCCATGTTGGCGACGGCCTGCGGCTTCTCGACCTTGGCGATGACCGGGACCCGGCGGCCGACCTCGTCCATGACGCGGTGGACGTCGAGGACGTCCTTGGCGTCGCGGACGAAGGACAGCGCGACCATGTCGCAGCCCATGGCGAGGGCGAACTTCAGGTCCTCGACGTCCTTCTCGGACAGCGCCGGGACGTTCACCGCCGCACCGGGCAGGTTGATGCCCTTGTGGTCGGAGATGACGCCGCCCTCGATCACGATGGTCCGCACGCGCGGGCCCTCGACCTCGGTGACCCGCAGCTCGACGTTGCCGTCGTTGATGAGGACCTGGTCGCCCTTGGAGACGTCGCCCGGCAGGCCCTTGTAGGTCGTGCCGCAGATGCTGCGGTCGCCCGGGACGTCCTCGGTCGTGATGGTGAACTCGTCGCCGCGCACCAGCTCCACCGGGCCGTCCGCGAAGGTCTCCAGACGGATCTTCGGGCCCTGGAGGTCGGCGAGGACGCCGACCGCGCGGCCGGTCTCCGAAGCGGCCTTACGGAGGCGGTGGTACCGCTCCTCGTGCTCCGCGTGGGTCCCGTGGCTCATGTTGAAGCGGGCCACGTTCATGCCGGCGTCGATCAGCGTCTTCAGCTGGTCGAAGGAGTCGACGGCGGGGCCCAGGGTGCAGACGATTTTGGAACGGCGCATGAGGCGGATCCTATCGGTTTGTTTCGGAGCGGAATATTCGAGCTGTGGGAACGACCGAGTAACGGCCGACGATCAAGCGCTGACCAGGTCGTACGTCTGGGTGGCGATCTCCAGCTCCTCGTCGGTGGGCACGACGGCGACCGCGACCCGGGCGGATCCGGGGGAGATCAGGCGCGGCTCGCCGGAGCGGACGGCGTTGAGCTCGGCGTCCACGGCCAGGCCCAGCTGCTCCAGGCCCGCCACGGCCGCCTCGCGCACGGGCGCCGCGTTCTCGCCGACGCCGGCGGTGAAGGCCACGGCGTCGACCTTGCCCAGGACCGCGTAGTAGGCGCCGATGTACTTCTTCAGCCGGTGCACGTAGATGTCGAAGGCGAGCGCCGCCCGCTCGTCGCCCTCGTCGATGCGGCGCCGGATCTCGCGCATGTCGTTGTCGCCGCACAGGCCGATCAGGCCGCTCTTCTTGTTGAGCAGCGCGTCGATCTCGTCGGTGGACATCCCGGCGTTGCGGGACAGGTGAAGGATGACCGCCGGGTCCAGGTCACCCGAACGGGTGCCCATGACCAGGCCCTCCAGCGGGGTCAGGCCCATGGAGGTGTCGACGCACACGCCGCCGCGGACCGCGGAGGCCGAGGCGCCGTTGCCCAGGTGCAGCACGATGACGTTGACCTCGGAGGGGTCCTTGCCCAGCAGCTTGGCGGTCTCGCGCGAGACGTAGGCGTGCGAGGTGCCGTGGAAGCCGTAGCGGCGCACCATGTGGGCGTCGGCCGTGGCCACGTCGATGGCGTAGCGGGCGGCGGCCTCCGGCATCGTGGTGTGGAAGGCGGTGTCGAAGACGGCGACCTGCGGCAGGTCGGGACGGAGCGCCTGCGCGGTGCGGATGCCGGTGATGTTGGCCGGGTTGTGCAGCGGGGCGACCGGCACGAGGCGCTCTATCTCCGCCAGCACCTCGTCGGTGATCACGGTGGGCGCGGTGAACTTCTGGCCGCCGTGCACCACCCGGTGGCCGATCGCGGCGAGCTCCGGCGAGTCCAGGCCCAGCCCGTCCGCGGCCAGCTCCGCGGCGACCGCCTGCAGCGCGGCCTCGTGGTCGGCGATCGGCGCCTCCGTCTCGCGCTTGCCGCCGCCCGTGGCGAGCGGGGTGTGCGCGAGGCGGGAGGTCTCCTCGCCGATGCGCTCGACCAGGCCCACGGCCAGCCGGGCGCCGTCGGCCATGTCGAGCAGCTGGTACTTGACCGAGGAGGAGCCGGAGTTGAGGACGAGGACTCGGGTGGGGTTGGCAGTCATGAACGCTTTCCGGGTTGTGGGGGTCTCGACGTCGGGGTGGGGGGGGCGGTGGGCCGGCC
>NZ_BMUT01000005.1:205635-313729 GCF_014650335.1 Streptomyces hiroshimensis | reverse complement strand
GGGACCGGGCGGCGGTCCCGTACGGCCGTACGGGCGTCAGACGGCGGGCGCGTCCGGCGCGGTTCCGTTCCCGGCCTCGCCCTGGGCCTGGATCGCGGAGATCGCGACCGTGGTCACGATGTCCTGCACCAGCGCGCCGCGGGAGAGGTCGTTGACGGGCTTGCGCAGGCCCTGCAGGACCGGGCCGACGGCCACGGCGCCGGCCGAGCGCTGGACGGCCTTGTAGGTGTTGTTGCCGGTGTTGAGGTCGGGGAAGATCAGCACGGTGGCCTTGCCGGCCACCTCCGAGCCGGGCAGCTTGGTCTTGGCGACCGCGGCGTCCACGGCGGCGTCGTACTGGATCGGGCCCTCGACCTTGAGGTCCGGGCGGCGCTCGCGGACGATCTCGGTGGCCTTGCGCACCTTGTCGACGTCCGCGCCGGAGCCGGAGGTGCCGGTGGAGTACGACAGCATCGCGATCCGCGGCTCGACGCCGAACTGGGCGGCGGTCGCCGCGGACTGGATGGCGATGTCCGCGAGCTGCTCGGCGTTGGGGTCGGGGTTGACGGCGCAGTCGCCGTAGACCAGCACCCGGTCGGCCAGGCACATGAAGAAGACCGAGGAGACGATCTGCGCGCCCGGCGCGGTCTTGATGATCTCGAAGGCCGGGCGGATGGTGGCGGCGGTGGAGTGCACCGCGCCGGAGACCATGCCGTCGGCCAGGCCCTCCTGGACCATCAGGGTGCCGAAGTAGGAGACGTCGGTGACCACGTCGTGCGCGAGCTCGACGGTCATGCCCTTGTGGGCGCGGGCCTTGGCGTAGATCTCGGCGAAGCGCTCGCGCAGCGGGGAGGTCTGCGGGTCGATGATCTGCGCCTGGGCCAGATCGATGCCCAGCTCGCCGGCGCGCTTGCGGATCGCGCCCTCCTCGCCGAGCAGCGTGAGGTCGCAGATGTCGCGGCGCAGCACCACGTCCGCGGCGCGCAGCACGCGCTCCTCGGTGCCCTCGGGCAGCACGATGCGGCGGCGGGCGGAGCGGGAGCGCTCGATCAGCTCGTGCTCGAACATCATGGGGGTGACGCGGCTGGAGCGGGCCACGGCGATGCGGTTCGTCAGCTCCGCGGTGTCCACGTGCCGCTCGAACAGGCCGAGGGCCGTCTCCGCCTTGCGCGGCGAGAACGCGTCCAGCTTGCCCTCGATCGCGAACAGCTCGGCCGCGGTCGGGAAGGAACCGCCCGGCACCGAGACGACCGGGGTGCCCGGGGCCAGCCGGTCCGCGAGCGCCAGGATGTCCGGACCCGGCTTCTCGTCCAGGGTCAGCAGCACGCCGGCTATCGGCGGGGCGCCGGCGCTGTGCGCGGCGAGGGCGCCGACGATCAGGTCCACCCGGTCGCCGGGGGTCACGACCAGGCAGCCCTCGGTCAGGGCGGGCAGGAAGACCGGCAGCATGGCGCCGCCGAAGACGAAGTCCTTGGCATCGCGGGCGAGCCCCGCGTCGTCGCCGAGCAGCACCTCGGCGTCCAGCTTGCGGACGATCTGCGCCACGGTCGGCGCGGAGAGCCCGGCCTCCTCGGGGAGGGCGTAGCAGGGGACGGGCAGGCTCGCCGAGAGGCGCTCGCCGACGGCCTCGCGGTCGGCCGGGGCGATCCGGTTGACGACCAGGGCGACGACGTCGCAGCCCAGGGCCTCGTAGGCGCGGTAGGCGTTGCGCGCCTCGGCCCGGACGGACTCGGCCGTCTGGTCCTGGCCGCCGACGACCGTGATCACCGAGGCGCCGAACTCGTTGGCGAGACGGGCGTTGAGGGCGAGCTCGTCGGGGAGCGTGGAGCCGACGTAGTCGGTGCCGAGCACCAGCACGTACTCGTAGTCGCGGGCGACCGCGTGGAAGCGCTCGACCAGCCGCGAGACCAGCTCGTCCGTGCCGCGCTCGGCCTGCAGAGCGGAGGCCTCGGCGTAGCTCATGCCGTGGCCGGACTCCGCGGACTGGCCCAGCCGGTAGCGGGACCGCAGCAGGTCGAACAGGCGGTCCGGCCCGTCGCCGTGGACGAGCGGGCGGAAGACGCCCACCCGGTCCACCTGACGGGTGAGGAGCTCCATGACTCCCAGCTCGATGACCTGGCGCCCGTCGCCCCGGTCGGTCCCGGTCACGTACACGCTGCGCGTCACGCGTGCTCTCCTTGCTCCATCGCCGTGTTCTTGGTGTTTTTTCGCCGTGTGCTTCGGCTTAAAAATTACCCGTTATGGTGGGCTTGACCTCTTGACAATACCTGCGCCCCTGGATAAGGCGCGCGTCAGCAGGCGGCAGCGCTCGCAGGAGCGGAGGCCGGCGGCCGGCGCGGCCCCGGGGTGCGTCGGTACCCATCGGACCGTGAAACAATCGGCCCGGCTCACATGTACCATCCCCTTACCTTCGGTAGGGGGGACCCCAGAGCAGGAGACACAGCACGCGATGCGCATCGGAGTTCTCACCGCAGGCGGCGACTGCCCCGGCCTGAACGCTGTCATCCGCTCGGTGGTGCACCGCGCGGTCGTCGGCCACGGTGACGAGGTCATCGGCTTCGAAGACGGCTTCAAGGGCCTGCTCGACGGACGCCACCGCAAGCTCGACCTGGAGGCCGTGAGCGGCATCCTCGCCCGCGGCGGCACCATCCTCGGCTCCTCCCGCCTGGAGCGCGCCCGGCTGCGCGAGGCGTGCGAGAGCTCCAAGGAGCTCGCCCGCGAGTACGGCATCGACGTGCTCATCCCGATCGGCGGCGAGGGCACCCTGACCGCCGCCCGGATGCTGTCGGACGCGGGCCTGCCGGTCGTGGGCGTGCCCAAGACCATCGACAACGACATCTCCTCCACGGACCGCACCTTCGGTTTCGACACCGCCGTCGGCGTGGCCACCGAGGCGATCGACCGCCTCAAGACCACCGCCGAGTCCCACCAGCGGGTGATGGTCGTCGAGGTCATGGGCCGGCACGCGGGCTGGATCGCCCTGGAGTCCGGCATGGCCGGCGGCGCCCACGGCATCTGCCTGCCCGAGCGGGCCTTCGAGGTCGACGACCTCGTGAAGATGGTCGAGGAGCGTTTCGCCCGCGGCAAGAAGTTCGCCGTCATCTGTGTCGCCGAGGGCGCGCACCCCGCCGAGGGGTCGATGGAGTACGCCAAGGGCGCCATAGACCAGTTCGGCCACGAGCGCTTCGCCGGCATCGGCACCAAGCTCGCCGCCGAGCTGGAGCGGCGCATGGGCAAGGAGGCCCGCCCGGTCATCCTCGGCCACGTCCAGCGCGGCGGCACCCCCACCGCGTACGACCGCGTCCTCGCCACCCGCTTCGGCTGGCACGCCGTCGAGGCCGCCCACCGCGGCGACTTCGGCAAGATGACGGCCCTGAAGGGCACCGACATCAAGATGGTGCCGATCGCCGACGCCGTCACCGAGCTCAAGCGCGTACCGGAGAGCCGGATGGACGAGGCGGAGTCGGTCTTCTGACCCTCCCTCCCCGCTCCTGAGAGTTTCCGAGAGCTTCGAAGAGGCCCCGCCGACACCGTCGGCGGGGCCTCTTTCGTATGCAGTCGTATGCAGCGGTATGCAGCCGCATATTGGCTCTATCTCGCCACATGTCCGGCTCTTCCCGAAGATCTGTTAAGTTCATGATCATTACGCCGGTCGGGGGGTCGGGGGAGCCCGACGGGCTGGACCTCCTGGTCGGAAGGAACGTTTCTTCTGAAGGGGGACCCGGGTGTCCGACCTCACCCGCCGCCGCGTGCTCGGCCGTACCGCCGCCGCTGCCGCCGCCATCGTGCTCGCCGGACCGGCCGTATCGGCCTACGCCGCCGAGAGCGGGCACGACCACCACGGCACCGGCTCCGGCCACCGGCCGTTCGACGAGATCTACGAGGGCCGCCGCATCGAGGGCCGGCTCACCTCCGGCAGCGGCGGCCACCACGACTTCGGCATCGCCGTCTTCGTCGACGGCCGGCCGCTGCACATCATGCCGCGCGGCGACGGCTGGATCAGCGTGATCAACCACTACGAGGTCTTCGCGTCGCCGTACGAGGTGACCCGCGCCGCCGTGCGGGCGCTGCGCGGCGCCAACCTCGTCTGAGCCACCCTGATCCCATTTCCGTAAAGGTCCACATTCTCATGGCAGTTCGCAAGAACCAGGCAAAGCTCACCAAGGCCGAGCGGCGCGACTTCGTGGAGGCGCTGCTGGAGCTCAAGCGCCGCGGCGGCTACGACAAGTACGTCGAGACCCACGACCGCTTCGTGATGAGCGACCTGGACGACCAGGAGCGCACCGGCCACGTCTCGCCGTCGTTCCTGCCCTGGCACCGGCAGTTCCTGCTCGACTTCGAGCGGGACCTGCAGTCCGTCAACCCGGCCGTGACGCTTCCGTACTGGGACTTCACGGTCAACCGCTCGCTGAACGACCCGGTCTTCGCCCCCGACTTCCTCGGCGGCAACGGGCGCGAGCGCGACGCCCAGGTCATGGACGGCCCGTTCGCGTACGGCGGCGGTCGCTGGCCGATCTACTTCAAGGTCGACGAACGCCCCTTCCTGATGCGGGAGATGGGCCGCAGCAAGACCACGCCCCAGCTGCCCACGGCCGCCACGGTCGAGGCCGCGCTGGCCGCCCCGTACTACGACGAGGCGCCCTGGAACTCCACCTCCAAGGCGGGCTTCCGCAACCTCGTCGAGGGCTGGGCGAACGGCAACACCGGGCCGCACAACACCGTGCACCGCTGGGTCGGCGGCCACATGAACACCGGTATGTCGCCCAACGACCCGGTGTTCTGGCTGCTGCACTGCTTCATCGACAAGCTGTGGTCCGACTGGCAGCGCCGTCACCCGAAGGCGCCCGCCTACCTGCCGGTCGAGCCGGTCAAGGACATCGTCGCCCTGAACCAGCCGATGAAGCCGTGGAGCGAGAAGGGGCAGCGGGTCACCCCCGCCGACATGATCGACCACAGGAAGTTCTACAGCTACGACACCGACGCCGCGTGACGTAGCCGTTGTCGCGAGAGGGCGGGCCGGGCAACCGGTCCGCCCTCGTCGCTATCCGGCGTCGCGCAGCGTCCGCAGGATCCGTTCGAGCGCGCGCCGGTCCGCCGTGGAGAGGCGGCCGCTGACGTGCGTGCGCAGGTGCGCCAGGTGCTGCTGGAGCGCGCGGTCCAGGGCCTGCTCGCCGGCTTCCGTCAGTACCGCGAGCGCGGCCCGCCGGTCGTCCGGGTCGGGGTCGCGGCGGATCAGCCCCGCCTCCTCCATGCGGTCCGCGAGCCGCGTGAACCCGCCGGAGCTGAAGGCGACCGCGGTCGCCAGATCGCTCATCCGCAGGGCGTGCCCGGGCGTGCGGCCCAGCCGCAGCAGCACCTCGAACCAGGTGTCCGGGATCCCGAGGTCCTCGTGGACCAGTGGCTTCAGGCGGCTGAACGCCTCCACGAACAGTCCGTACAGCGTCACGTCGTCGTCATGCAGCATGTGCTCCTTCACCTCACCAGGGTCGCAGACCATCGCCCGTACCGGCAGAACCTTCTCTTGCAGTATCTGCCGCAGCAGACATATTGTCTGCTGCGGCAGATATTTCGTCCGCCATGGATCATCATGGATCTCGCGACAGGCTGGAGTACGTCCATGCGCAAGCGCGCCCTTCCCGCCCTGGGTCTCACCGTTGCGACGGCCGGTGTCATCGGCGCCGCCCTCGCCATGAGCCCCGCCACGGCCGGTGCCGCCACGGCCTCCCCGGCCGGCCCGCGCTCTGTCACCATCGAGGCCGTCGAGAAGGGCACCTCGGTCAACTTCGTCGACGTCGCCCCGTCCGACTCGGCCCTCGGCGACCAGCTGATCGGCACCGGCGACCTCGTCGGCGCCGACGGCCGCAAGATCGGCACCAGCAGCTTCCAGGGCATCTCCACCGATGCCGAGCCGCGCACCGCCGAGATGCTGACCTTCGTCTACGACCTCGGCGACGGCAACAAGATCACCACGTCCGGCGCCGCCCGGCTGAACGCCCAGGGCCCGGTCTTCGACGAGCAGTTCGCCATCACCGGCGGCACCGGCAAGTACAAGAACGCCCGCGGCCAGGTGCGCGTCCTGCAGGAGACCGTGGAGCGGGCGAAGGTCACCTTCGACATCCAGCTGTGACCGCGTCCCGGCCGTGACGCGCGGGCCCGCCGCCCGCACCCGGCCGTGACTGCTGCCCGCACCCGGCCGTGACCGCCGCGACCTGCCGGCCGGTCGCCCCGCCGGCAGCACCCGGCAGCACCCGGCAGCACCCGGCAGCACCCGGCAGCAGCCGGCAGCCGCCCGACAGCCGCCCCGAACCCCTGGGAGAACCCCGTATGAACACCCCCGGCACCACCGTCAAGATCACGGTCCTCGGCGCCACCGGCATGGCCGGCAGCCGCATCGTGGACGAGGCGCTCACCCGCGGCCACGCCGTCACCGCCGTCGCCCGCCGCCACGACGAGCAGGCCCCGGCCCGCGCGGGCCTGCAGCGCGTGACCGCCGACGTGGCCGACCCCGTCCTGCCGCTGGAGGGCGCGGACGTCGTCGTCAGCGCGCTGCCCGCCCGCGTCGCCCTGCCGCTGCTCCCCGAGCTGACCGCCCGCGCGGCGGGCCGCCGCCTGCTCTTCGTCGGCGGCGCCGGCAGCCTGCGCCTGCCGTCCGGCGAGCGCGTCATCGACCAGCCCGGCTTCCGCGAGGAGTGGAAGCCCGAGGCGTCCGCGCACGTCGAGCTGCTGGACGCACTGCGCGCCCTGCCGGAGGACGTGGACTGGACCTTCCTCAGCCCCTCCGCGCTCTTCCTGCCCGGCGAGCGCACCGGCACCTTCCGCCTCGGCGGTGACGACCTGCTGGCCGGCGCCGACGGCACCTCGCGCATCTCGGCCGAGGACTACGCGGTCGCCCTGCTGGACGAGATCGGGACGCCGCAGCACCGGCGGCAGCGCTTCACCGTCGGCTACTGAGCGGGACGGCGAGGGGGCCTGAGCGGGGCGAGGCGGCACGGCACGCGTGAACCCCCGCCGGCCTTGTCGGAGGCCGGCGGGGGTTCGGCGAAGCGGGGGTCGCTCCGCGGGACGGGGCGCTCCCGCGGGGCTGACGGGGCGGCTCGCCCCGTCGTTCTACTGCGCCCCGATCGACTCCAGCATGTTGAGCTTCGCCGCCCTGCGGGCCGGCCAGACCGCGGCCAGGACGCCCACGGCGAGGGCGATCAGCAGGAACACCGCGATCCGCGCCCACGGCACGACCATCTCGTACTGCGGGAAGGACGAGCGGACCAGGTGGCCGCCGGACCAGGCGAGGAAGATGCCGACCCCGACGCCCAGCACCGCGCCGAACATCGCGATCATCACGGACTCCAGCCGGACCATCTGCTTGACGCCCGTGCGGGCCAGACCGATCGCGCGCAGCATCCCGATCTCCCGGGTCCGCTCGAAGACCGACATGGCGAGGGTGTTGACGACGCCGACGACCGCGATCACGACGGCCATGCCCAGCAGCCCGTACATCAGGAAGAGGATGTCGTCGATGTTCCCGGCCTCCGAGCGGCGCAGGTCCTCCTGGCTCTGCACCTTGATGAGCGGGTTGCCGCCGAGGGTCTCCTTGATCTTGGCGCGGAGCTCGCCGGCCTTGCCGGGGGCCGCCTTCACCAGCACCTCGTCGTCACGCACCTTCTCCAGGTGCGGGTCCACGAGGGAGGGGGTGGCGAGGACGGCGGAGACGACGTCGTTCTTGGCGTAGATCGCGGCGACCTTCGGGGTGGCCTTCTCGCCGTCGTAGAAGTCCATCGGCAGGGTCGACCCGACCTTCAGGCCGCGCTCCCGGGCGTACTGGTCGGACACCGCGACGGTGCCCTTCCGCACATCGGCGGGGGAGCCGCTGACGAACCGGATGTCCGCCACCTTGCCGAGCGACGCGACGTCCGCGGCGTAGGCGAGCGCGGGGTCGTTCGACGACTGGAAGCCGGCCGAGCGCAGCGGGACCACGGCGGTGACGCCGGGTTCCTTGGCGAGGGTCTTGGCGATGTCCGTGGAGAGGCCGCCGAAGTTCGCCGACGTGACCTTGTAGTCGGCCGTCAGGTCCTGCTGGCCCATCTTCGCGACGCCCTGGTCGGCGGAGACGGCGACCACGGTCAGACCGGTGATCAGGGAGAGGCCGATCATCAGCGCGGAGGCGGTCGCGGCGGTGCGGCGCGGGTTGCGCAGCGCGTTCTCCTTGGCGAGCTTGCCGCTGACGCCGGTCAGCCGGCCCGTCGCCTTCGCGAAGAGGTGGACGAACGGGCGCGAGAGCAGCGGGGCCAGGACGATGACGCCGGCCATGGTCAGCGCGGCGCCGGCCATGGCGATCTCCAGGCCGCCGCTGTCCTTCAGCGTGGTGACGTACAGCATGATCGCGACACCGGCGGCGGTCAGCACGGCCCCGAAGGAGTTGCGCAGCAGCAGGCCGCGGGGGGCCGGCGGCTGCTCCGCGGCGGCCAGCGCCTCCACGGGGGCGATCTTCGCGGCCTTGCGGGAGGGCAGCCAGGCGGCGAGCACGGTCACCACGACGCCGACGCCGAGGGCGAGCAGCACGGAGACCGGCTCGATGACCAGCGGCCCGTCGGGCAGGCTCGCCCCGGCGGAGTTCAGCACCGCGCGCAGGCCGGTGGCGACGCCGAGGCCCAGGACGAAGCCGACGGCGGAGGCGACCAGGCCGAGCAGCCCGGCCTCGATCAGCACCGAGCGCACCACCTGGCGGCGGGACGCGCCCACGGCGCGGAGCAGGGCGATCTCCCGGCTGCGCTGGGCGATGAGCATGGTGAAGGTGTTGGCGATGATGAAGACGCCGACGAAGAGGGCGATGCCCGCGAACGCCAGGAAGGTGTTGCGGATCGAGCTGGTCTGCTTGTCGATCATCTTCGACTCCTCGGCCGCCAGCTCCTTTCCGCTCTGCGTCCGGAAGGCGTCCTTGGGAAGCGTCTCGCGGACCTTGGCGGTCAGCTTCTGCTGGTCGGTGCCGGGCTTCGCGGCGACGATGAGCTCGCTGAACTGCCCCGGGGTGCCGAGGAGTTTCTGCGCGGTCGCGGTGTCGAACAGGGCGAGGCTGCCGCCCGCGCTCACCTTGGGGTCGTCGGTCTCGGCGATGCCGACGAGCTTCTTGGTCATGACGGGCCCGTCGACGGCCAGCCGGACGGTGTCGCCCACCTTGGCGCCCGTCTTCGCGGCGGTCTTCGCGTCGAGGACGATCTCGCCCTCGGCGGCGGGGCCCCGGCCCTTGACGATCGGGTAGCGGCTGTCCTTGCCGTTCACGCCGGGCACGAAGTTGGCGCCGAAGCTGCCCCACTCGCTGCCGGCGGGGTTGTTCTCCTTGTCGGCGACCATGACGGTGCCGCTCACGGACGGGCGTACGGCGGCCACGCCGGGCAGGGCGCGCACGGACTCGACCACGCGGGAGTCGAGGGCGTCCTTCTCCTTGAGGGCGGACCGGCCGGCGGTGACGGAGACGGCGACGTCGTCGAGGCTCTTGGCCATCTTGTTGCGGTAGGCGCTGTTGACGGAGTCGCTGAAGACGAGGGTGCCGGAGACGAAGGCCGTGCCGAGGAGGACCGCGAGCGCGGTCATCATCAGCCGGGTCTTGTGCGCGAGGAGGTTGCGCAGGGCGGTACGGAACATGGGAGTGGTCTTGTCCAGGGTTCGTGGGGGCGAGCCGGGCGGTGACGGGAGGGTCGCGCGGGCCGTGCGCGGGGCCGTGTGCGCGAAGGTCGCGCGCGGGCCGTGTGCGCGAGGGCCGTGCGGCCGGCCGTCTCAGCTCGTACGGCCCTTGGCGTCGAAGCGCTTCATCCGGTCCAGGACCGCGTCCGCGGTGGGCTCGCGCATCTCGTCCACGATCCGGCCGTCGGCGAGGAAGATCACGCGGTCGGCGTAGGAGGCGGCCACGGGGTCGTGGGTGACCATGACGATCGTCTGCTGCAGGGCCTGCACGGACTCGCGCAGGAAGCCGAGCAGTTCGGCGCCGGAGCGGGAGTCGAGGTTGCCGGTCGGCTCGTCCGCGAAGATGATCTCCGGCTTGGCGGTGAGGGCGCGGGCCACGGCCACGCGCTGCTGCTGGCCGCCCGAGAGCTGGCTGGGCCGGTGCGAGAGCCGCCCCGAGAGGCCTACGGTGCCGACCACCATCTCCAGCCACTGCTGGTCGGGCTTGCGGCCCGCGATGTCCATGGGGAGGGTGATGTTCTCCAGGGCGGTGAGCGTCGGCAGCAGGTTGAACGCCTGGAAGATAAAGCCGATCCGGTCCCGGCGCAGCCGCGTCAGCTGCCGGTCGCCGAGCGAGCCGAGCTCCACGTCTCCGATCTGCGTCGAGCCGGACGAGATCGTGTCGAGGCCCGCCATGCAGTGCATCAGCGTGGACTTGCCGGAGCCCGAAGGGCCCATGATCGCGGTGAACTCGGCGCGGCGGAACTCCACGGAGACGGAGTCCAGCGCCGTCACGCGGGTGTCGCCCTGCCCGTAGACCTTGCTCAGACCGGTGGCCCGGGCGGCGACGGCGGGGCCGGACGTGCCGACGGGGGTCGTGGGAAAGGCGGCCGCGTGGGACACGGGGTCTCCTCCGGGAGGTAGGGGAAGGGGGTCCGGCCATGGGCCCGCACCGGGAATCCCCGGGGACGCAATGGCCGGAATCAACTCCTCCAATTCTCGGCGGGCGGGCGGCGCCGGGCGTCAGCCGTACGGCCGGAAAGCCGTACACCTAAAAGGCCGACGGGCGGGGCCGGGCGTAGTCCCCCAGACGGACGACGTCATCCTCAGGACGCACGGGAGCCCCTGGAGGCTCGGGGCGCCCAGGGGCCCGGGGCGGGCTCTGCGGCGCGGCTACGCGCGCAGGGTGCGGGACGGCGGACGCCCGTACCGCCGCTGGTAGTACCCGGCGAAGCGGCCGAGGTTGTTGAAGCCCCAGCGGTAGGCCACCTCGGCCACGGTGACGCCGCCGTCACCGTGCGCCGCCACCAGCTCCTGGTGGGCCCGGCCCAGCCGGACCTCGCGCAGGTACCCCAGCGGCGTGGTGTCGACGTGCCGGCGGAAGGCCTCCTGCAGGGCGCGCGGGCTCACCCGCGCCGCCGCCGCGAGGTCGGCGAGCGTCAGCGGCTGGTCGGCACGCTCCTCGGCCAGCGCCATCGCCCGCCGCACGGCCGGGTGCGCGACCTCGCCCGGGCGCTGGGCGTCCACGCCCTCGGTGATCAGCTCGTGCGTCTGCATGAGGATCGCGGCCGTCGACTGCGTCAGGTGCCCCGCCACGAGCGGGCTGCTGCGGGCGACGCCCTCGCCGAGCACTTCCCGGTGCACGGCCGCCGAGATCCCGGCCCAGCTCCGGGCGGCGGCGGCCGAGGTGGTCCCGTTGAGCGAGAAGCGGGCCCGCAGGGCGCCCTCGACGCCGAGCGCGTCGGCCGCCGCCCGCTCCACCGTCTCCCGGTCGAGCCGGACGGTCGTCATCCGCGCGCCGGGCGCCCAGTGCACCTGGAAGGAGCGGTACGGATCGAGGACGTACGTCTGCCCGGGCCCCACGACCCGCTCCTCCCGCCCCGGCGACATCACCCGCACCCGGCCCCGTACCAGCTGGCAGACCAGCAGGTACGAGTCGAGGGGCTGGGGCGCGACGAGCGTCTCGGCGCCGTACTGCAGCCCCGAGACCGTGATGCCGGGAAAGCCGCCCTCCGCGTACCACGCGGAGAACTCCTTGGGGTCGCCGAGCACGCTGAGTTGATAAGGACTGTAGGCAGAGCTGATGATCTCCCTGGTCTCGTCGAGATCGTTGCTGAGGACGAGCGTGCGCATGTTGCCGGGGGCCTCGGGCCCCACGCCTGGTTCAGTCATCAGGGGCTTCCCTCGGGTGTCCGCGTATCCGGGACAGGTGCCGCGTTTGGCGAGTAGCCGATGGATGGCCCCGTTAGTACCGTTCCCCTTGTCCGCAGTCAAGGCGCGGGCCGGTCCCCACGGTTGTTTCGGGACAGGGCCCCGCCGGGGGGAAGGCGGGTCGTGGCCCTGGGTTCACGGGGGACATCCAGGGCCGGTCCCGCAGCGGGGGCGCCCCGCCGTCAGCGGACAGACGGCGGGGTCTTCGCGTGCGTCCGTGGCCCGACCCGGACTCCTGGCGTACCGAGCCGTGGGCAGCCCCAGTCCGTGACCGGAGCACTCTCCGGTACCGGCATCCGCAGTGCCGCGTAGGCCGTATGGCGCTCCGCGCCGCAGAGCCCGCACCGCTCCACCCCGTGCGACCGGAACCAGCCCGCCGGGTGAGCACATCGGCGCATCACGAGGCGCCCGGCCGTGATCCGGGTGGCCGCGCGCACGTCACGCACGGCCGTCACGAGTGCACCACCTTCTGATGCCGGAGGAATTCGGCATTCAGCGCGTGGGCCTCCGCGGTCCGGCCGAGGCATGCGGCGCCGTGGAATCGGACGCGCAGCTCGGCGCACCGAAAGCACCACTGCGTAAGGTCGATGGGCTGCCCAATGGACTCTTCCGGCCTGTAACCGTGCTCTACCTGCTGCTGTCCGCCCACGCGACTTGCCTCCGTCACATTCACTCCTTGGTGGGGGCGTTCCCTGTGTGCAGGTCCAGCGTCGCGGGCCGTACCTACGCTCGGCCAGGGATTCAATTCCCAACCAGGCGCTTGAGAAAAGGAGTTGCCGGGATGGCACGACCACCGCGCAAGCTGACACCGGACCGTTCCGCCCGACACCTCTTCGGCGCCGACCTCAGACACCAGCGGGAGGCAGCAGGCATGACCCTGGAGCAGCTCGCCGAAGCCGTCCGGTACAGCCGCAGCCATCTGGCCCGCATCGAGACGGCCGAACACGTACCGCCGCCGGACCTGCCGGGGAGGCTGGACGAGGTCTTCGGTACGGGTGAGCACTTCGCGAGGCTTTACGCGATCGCCCGGCACGAGGTCCACCCGGAGAAGTTCCGCAGGCGCATGGAGCTGGAGGCGCGAGCGCGGGTAATCAACGAGTTCGGCGGTCCCCTCGTGCCGGGACTTGTTCAAACCGAGGACTATGCACGGGCACTCTTCCGTGTCGGCAACCCGAAGGCCTCGCCGGACGAGATCGACGAGAAGGTGTCGGCCCGGCTGAGCCGACAGACGCTGTTGCAGGCAGAAGCGCCGCCAGATCTGTCCATGATTCTGGACGAGGCGGCGATCCGACGGCCCGTCGGGGGCCCGGCTGTCATGCGGCGCCAACTAGCCACCCTGGTCGAGCTCGTGGACACCGCAACGACTACTGTTCAGGTTCTGCCGTTCGAGCATGGGGAACATGCCCTGATTGACGGCTCGCTGACGCTGATGACGCTGGACGACGACACGAACGTCGCTTACGTGGAGGGCATCGGCATCGGCTTGCTGATCGAAGATCCGGAGACTGTCAGAGCTCGCCGCGGGTCCTACGATCTGCTGAGGTCCTATGCCTTGTCGCCGAGTAAGTCGGCGGCCTTCATCCGAGCCGCAATGGAGGCATTCTCGTGAGCGTTCACCTCAACTTCGCCCGAGCGGCTTGGACGAAGTCCAGCTACAGCAGCGTCGAAGGCGGTAACTGCGTCGAATGGGCCCCGGCCCTCGCTGCCGCCCACGGCATCGTGCCCGTACGGGACTCGAAGATATCCGGCGGCCCGGCGCTGGCCTTCGGACCGGGAGCGTGGTCGTCGTTCGTGGCCGCGGTGCGCGGCGGGGGCTTCCAGCCCTGACGGAGCGCGTGAAGGAGCAAGGGATCATCATCGAGCCCCTGGGCGGGGCGGCAGCGGCGCAGGCCTAGGACGCGTTCCGCCGCGTCTACGCCTCGGCATTCGCCGAGCCGCCTAGGACGGGCAGCGGACCTTCGGGCTGATGGAGCTCGCCGTACGTGCCCCTTGGTGCGGGCATGGCATCGCACGGCGGCTGCATGACGTCGTCCTCGAAGGCACCGGGGTGGAGCGTGTGCTGCTCAACGTCCTTCCCGAAGCCGAGTCGGCTCAGGCCGCATACCGCTCATGGGGGTACCGGAAAGTCGGCGAAACCCGCTCATGGGACGGGGCCGCGCTTCATGACGTGATGGTGCTCGACCTTGTCACTGGGTGACCCACGCCCAAGACGCGCCCTTCTTGAACTCGTCGGCGGTCGTCCCGGTCGCGCTCCAGGCGAGTCGGGCAGGCTGCTTCGCCCCGGCTTTCGCGATGTAGATCGAGCACTGAGTGCGGCTCTCGCCGATGTCCCAGCTCATGTAGACCGGACCCACCGGGCAGCCGCCCTCGCCGAAGCCCGAGTGGACGACGGGCCGATCCGCCGCCTTTTCGCCGTTCTCGTCGAGGATCACGGCACCGGAATTGAGGTCGGAATTGACTACGTCCGGCTTCCCTTCCTTCAGCGTGTACGTCACGTACACGAAGTACGGGGTGCCGCCCTCCAGCGTTCGATCGGCCTCGATGTAGTGGCCCTCCTTCAGCTGCTTCTGGGTTCCCTTGACGACCTTCGTGGCCGCTACCTGGAACTTTCCGCCACCGGAAACGCCGGGCTCGTACAGCCCCGGAGCCGGCTGGCCCATCGTCAACGCGGGGGTCCACTCCACCTTCGCGGCCGGGCTCTGCTTGCCGCTCCCGCTCCCGCTCCCACTCTCGCTCCCGCCCTCACTCTTCGCCGCACTCCCTTGGGAGGGACTTGCTCCCTTACCGCCGTCATTGCCACCGCAGGCGGTGAGCGCAATTCCCAGTGCGGCAGTCAATATCCCGTAGAGGACCTTCGAGCGGCGGCGATGCATTTGTTCTTCCTTCTTGCAGAAATGCCCGGCCCGGGGGAACGGCGGGCCGGGTGTGGCGAGTTCTCCTCTTGACCGCGCAAGCGCGTCATGTACATGCTATGCACTCCCGGCATGCTCACGCACCATGAGACCCGCCTCCGGGCGCACGCCCGGTTCCCGCGGCGGTGCCGGTTTCGGCCGGTTCAGGGGACGGGGACCGCCCGGCCGTCCGGGTAGATGTCGACCCCGCGTGAGAACTCAAGCCGGGAGTTCCGCGGATTTCCGCCCTCCTCCGACACCCCCGCCCTGGACTGGACACGGTGCGTCTCTCCCTTGATGTCCGGCAGGACGCAATTCCCCAGCGGGCTGGACCAGGTCTCCCCTGGATCGATCACGACATGGTCCTGAGGGAACGGCGACGAACAGTCGTACCGACGCTTCGTCATCCAGTACTCGACCCACACGGCAACGGCCACTTGGCGGCTGCTCGTATTCCATACGGTGACACCGAACTGCGCATTGCCGGAGAAACTCTTCGCATAGGTGCAGGGCTGGAAACTGACGCCCGTCATCCCGGGCGCCGGCGTCCAGCGGTTTCCGGCGGTGCACACCGTGCCGTCCGGGTAGGACTCACTCCACGTTTTGTGGCGTACTGCCGCAGACCGGCTGTCTTCTGCGCGAGACTCGGGAGCCGCGTCCTTCCCCTGCTCCGGGCCCGGGCCCGGAACCGTACTCGGCGCGGCCCCGGATTCAGGCCGTTCCGGCCCGGCTTCCGGGGCGGAAGAAGGCCGACCGCCCGCCGACGCCTTGGGGGACGCAGGGGTCGCAAGGGGCGTGGAATGCGCCGACGCTCCGGGGGCGGCACGAGTGGAACCTCCGGCCGCGCTCGTCCGGGCCGGCGATGACGGCAGCAGAGCCAGAGTGATCGCCGTGGCGGCGGCCGAGACGACTGCCGCGGCCGCAAGGAGAACCAACCGCCGCCTCGCGGGCCGCCCTTTGCCCTGCGGTTCGGGCGTCCGCCGGCTGCCGGCGTCCTCCGCGGGCCCGCCGGGCGGATAGACGTTGATGTCACCGCCACTGGTGATGTACTGAATCCCGCTGTCGTGCGCGGTGTTGTGCGCCGTGTTGTGCGTGGTGTCGCGCTGCTGCGCACCGGGGGATTTGTCACTCATCCCGGGACTCAGCCGTCGGTCGCGCCGCGGCCGACATTGATGTCGCCGCCCTGGGTGATGTACTGGATCGCACCTGCCTGCGCGGTGTTGTTCTGCACCCAGGACTGCTGCGCCGACGGCAGCTCGGCCTGTACTCGTTCGATCAGTTCGCGCAGCTCGTGCGCGGCCTCGGGATGTTCTTCGAGGAGGATTTCCAGCTGACCGGTCCAGCGGTTCCGCAGCTTGTCGCGCAACTGCTGCCGCCCGCCGTCGGCAGCCTGGGCGATCTCGGTGGCGGTCCGGTCGAGCCGCTCGATCGCGTACTGCTCCTGGTCGTGGTCTCCGCGCCCGAGTAAGCGTGCGACGCCTGCCCGTGCCGTATTCCAGGCGTCGGTCGCCGCCGCCCCCACCACCGCGGAGCCGCCCGCGGCTGCCAGACCTTCCAGCGCTTCCGTCAGCACCGGCACCTCCTTGTCGACCGGCCAACACATCCTTAGGGAACAACTCCCGGTGAACGGTGAGGTAACGGCCTGCCGCAGGATTCGGCCGGTCAGCCCTTGACCGCCGCGCCGAGGGCGAAGCCGCCGCCGAGGCGGCGGGTGATCAGGGCGTACAGCAGGATCACCGGCGTCGAGTACAGGATCGAGAACGCCGCGAGCTGCCCGTACGCCACCTGCCCGAAGTTGCCGAAGAACGTGAAGACGCTGACGGACGCCGGGAGCTGGTCGGGCGAGAGCAGCAGCATGAACGGCACGAAGAAGTTGCCCCAGGACAGCGCGAAGCAGTAGATCGCGACGACCCCGACGCCCGGGCCCATCAGCGGCAGGATCACCCGTACCAGCGCCTGCATGCGGCTCGCCCCGTCCGTCCAGGCCGCCTCTTCCAGCACGGCCGGGATGTCGTCCATGAAGTTCTTCATGAGCCAGATCGCGAAGGGGAGTTGGGCGGCGGCCATGAAGAGCGCCGTGCCGTACAGCGTGTCGACGAGGTCGACTCGTACGAACAGCCCGTAGACCGGCACCATGATCGCCGTGACCGGCAGGCACGTCGTGAACAGCACTCCCAGCAAATACGGCCGGTTCAGCCGGGACCGGAACCGCGACAGCGGGTACGCCGCGAGCGCCGCGCACGCGATCGTCACGGCCGTCGCACCGCCGCAGAGCAGCAGGCTGTTGAGCATGGGCGTGAACGTGATCTCGTCCGTCAGCACCGCGGAGAAGTTCTCCGCGGTCGCCCGCTCCGGCACCCGTACGGAGAGCCCCGCCCCGGCGTCCACGGACGCGAGCAGCAGCCAGACGAGCGGCACGGCGAACCCGGCGACGACGGCGAGCAGCGCGGCGTCGGCGGCCAGGCGCTGCCGGGTGCGGCGGGCGAGGAGCGGGCGCATGGCACCTCCGGGCGGGGGTGGGGCGGGGAGTGCGGGACGTGCGACCTCTCGGGCCTTACGGGCTCTCATGTCGTGAATTCCCCCGGGAGTCCCGTCGACCCCTGAACGCGGAGGTTTTCCCGGTTGCGGAAACGGGACCGTTCCGGGACGGATCCGTCGAGGACCGTGCGGCAGAGTTCTCCTGCGCCAAGATCGTTTGGATCGACCCGATCGGACCTGATCGAGCCGATCGAGGCGGACCACACAGCAGATATTCAGGGGGAACACCGATGAAGATGCGCAGGAAGATAGCCACCGCCGCCGTGACGATGGCCGTTGCGGGAGCGGGGCTCGTCGCCGGGACCGGTTCGGCGTGGGCCGGGTCGAACGGTCAGCAGCTGCAGCTCGACGACGCTTCGGGCATGGCCCGCTCCGTGATGGTCAGCGGCGAGAACCAGTACGGCCAGTGGACCGACAAGTGCTTCAACGTCAGCCCGGGCTCGTCCACCCAGCTCAGCGGCTGGTGGTGGAAGGGGAACACGTACATCTCCGTGTCCTCGGCGCCCAACTGCTCCGGCGGGTACTTCTACAGCCGGTCGGTGAAGGTCAACAAGGAGCAGAGCTGGAGCGACTACCAGGTCGTCTCGGCCCACTACAACAACTAGAAAGGACGGCGGGCCCGGCCGGATGCCGGGCCCGCCGGGCCTACCGGCTACGACTGCTCGCCCCAGACGACGGCCTGAGCGACGATGACGCGTTCCCCGTCGAAGGTGAGCGAAGGCCCTCCGTGGAGCCGGTAGCCCAGTGCGAGCGTCTCGCTCACGCGGTGGCAGAACGCGGCATCGTCCGGGCCGGTCAGGACGCGGTAGACGGGCATGCCGTCGGGCGGTGTGGTCACGAAAGCGAGCATGCCATGCTCACGCGGCGCGGAACTCGTTGCCCTCCGGGCCCTGAAGGACGGCTTCGTACCGTCAGCCCTTGACCGCCGCCGGCTCCTTCGGCTCCCCGGGCGCCTCCGGCTCCGGCAGCGCGCCCTGGCCGTGCTCGTGGCCGCGCTCGTGGCCGTCGCCGACGCCGTGGCCGTGTTCGTCCGCCGCCAGCGTCGTCTCGTCGAACGGCAGCCGCCCGGCGAGCACTTCGCCCGCCCGCTCCTTGTCGATCTCCTTGGTCCACGTGCCGACGAGGACCGTCGCCACCGCGTTGCCCGCGAAGTTCGTCAGGGCCCGCGCCTCGCTCATGAAGCGGTCGATGCCGACGATCAGGCCGACGCCGTCGACCAGTTCGGGGCGGTGGGACTGCAGGCCGCCCGCGAGCGTGGCGAGGCCCGCGCCGGTGACGCCCGCAGCGCCCTTCGACGCGACGATCATGAACAGCAGCAGGGAGATCTGCTGGCCCAGGGCGAGCGGCTTGCCCATCGCCTCCGCGATGAACAGCGACGACATCGTCAGGTAGATGGCCGTGCCGTCGAGGTTGAAGGAGTAGCCGGTGGGCACGGTGATGCCGACGACGGGCTTGCTCACGCCCAGGTGCTCCATCTTGGCGATGAGGCGCGGCAGGGCGGACTCCGACGACGACGTCGACAGGATCAGCAGGAACTCGCGTCCCAGGTACTTCAGCAGCGCGAAGATGTTCACGCCCGCCACCAGCCGCAGCAGCGTGCCCAGCACCACGATCACGAACAGCACGCAGGTGACGTAGAAGCCGATCATGATGACGGCGAGGGACTTCAGGGCGTCGACGCCCGTCGCGCCGACGACCGCCGCGATGGCGCCGAAGGCGCCCACCGGGGCCGCCCACATGATCATGGCGAGGATGCGGAAGACCAGCTTCTGGATGTGGCCGATGCCGCGCAGGACCGGCTCGCCCGCCGTACCCATCGCCTGCAGGGCGAAGCCCGCGAGGAGGGCGACGAGCAGGGTCTGCAGCACCTGGCCGCCGGTGAAGGCGGAGACCATGGTGGTCGGGATGATGCCGAGCAGGAAGGCGGACGTGGACTCGCTCGCGCCCTTGGCCTGCGCCTCGCCCGCGTGGCGCACCGTCTCCGTCAGGTGCAGCCCGCTGCCGGGCTCCAGGATGTTGCCCACCACCAGGCCGATGGCCAGCGCGACGGTCGACATCACCAGGAAGTAGCCGAGCGCCAGGCCGCCGACCGCGCCGACCTTCGCGGCCTTCCGCACGGAGCCGATGCCCAGCACGATCGTGCAGAAGATGACCGGCGAGATCATCATCTTGATCAGGTTCACGAAGCCGGTGCCGAGCGGCTTGAGCTCGACCGCGACGCCCGGCGCCGCGAAACCGACCGCGATGCCGGCGAGGACGGCCGCGATCACGGCCAGGTAGAGGTAGTGGGTCCGGTCCGGCCTGCGGCGCGCCTGGCCGGCCGGTGGTGCTGCCTGTGCCGTCACGGATGTCTCCTCGTGGGTCGCGGCTCTGGGCGCACTGCATCGTCATCGTCCCGGCACGTGAGCGGATGCAGGTGCGTGCAGGCGGATGCAGAGCAACAGTCTGGGGGAGCCCCTCTCTCCCGACGAGTGGGGCTCCGGTGACTATGCACGGCTCTGTGACCGTGGTCACCCTTATGTGCATTACGTTCACGGGCGCGGCCCGGTGCACACTGTCCGCCATGCGCAGACCCCGCATCCGCCGCCCCCGCAGCCTGGCCGGCCAGCTCTTCGCGATGCAGATCGTGCTGGTCACCTTCGTGGTGGCCGGCTGCGCGGCCTTCGCGTACGTCGCGGACCGCGGCCAGGCCGAGGATTCCGCCCGCCGCGAGGTGACCGCCGCGGCCGTCGCCGTGGCCGCCTCGGCGTCCGTACGGGACGCGGTGCGCTCGGCCGACCCGCCCGTGATCCTCCAGGCGTACGCCGAGCGCGTGCGCAACGACACCGGCGTCGACTTCGTGACGATCATGAGCCCGGACGGCATCCGCTGGACCCACCCGGACCCGGAGCGCATCGGCGAGCCCTTCCTCGGCCACACCGGGCCCGCCCTGCAGGGCCGGACCTTCTCCGAGACGTACACCGGCACCCTCGGGCCGTCGGTCCGCGTGGTCGTGCCCGTCATGGACGGCGACCGGGTCACCGGGCTGGTGAGCGCGGGCATCACCGTCGACGCGATCAGCGCCGAGATACGCCGCCAGCTGCTGGCCCTGCTCGGCGTGGCCCTCGGCGCGCTCGCGCTGGGCGGGGCGGGGACCTACCTGCTCAACGCCCGGCTGCGCCGCCACACGCACGGCATGAACGCCACCGAGCTGAGCCGGATGCACGACTACCACGAGGCCACGCTCCACGCGGTGCGCGAGGGGCTGCTGATGCTCGACGGGCAGCACCGCATCGCCCTCATCAACGACGGCGGCCGCGAACTCCTCGGCCTCACCGGCGAGGTGATCGGCCGCCGCGTCGACGCCCTGGGCCTCCCGCCCACCCTGACGGAGGCGCTGCTGGCCGACGGGCCCCGCGTCGACGAGGTCCACGCGACCGCCGACCGCATCGTCGTCCTCAACACCTCGCCCGTCTCCGGCGGCGAGCGCCACGGCACCGTCGTGACCCTGCGCGACCACACCGAACTCCAGGCGCTCTCCGGCGAGCTGGACTCCGTGCGCGGCTTCGCGGAGGCCCTGCGCTCGCAGGCGCACGAGGCGGCGAACCGGCTGCACGCCGTCGTCTCCCTGATCGAGCTGGGGCGCGCGGACGAGGCCGTCGAGTTCGTCACCGCCGAGCTCGAACTCGCCCAGGCCCTCACCGACGAGGTGGTCGGCGCCGTCGCCGAGCCCGTCCTCGCGGCTCTGCTGCTCGGCAAGGCCGCCCAGGCCAACGAGCGCGGCGTCGAGCTCGTCCTCGCCCCCGACACGCACGTCGACGACGGCCTGCTGCCGGCCCACCTGCCCGCCCGCGACCTCGTCACCGTCCTGGGCAACCTGGTCGACAACGCGGTGGACGCCGCCGCCGAGGAGGCCAACCGCAGCGCGGCCGAGGTCCGGCACGCGCAGGTCACCGTCACCCTGCGCGCCGACGCGGACGAACTGCTGCTGCGCGTCGGGGACACCGGGGCGGGAGTGGCGCCCGAGGCGATGGAGGAGGTGTTCCGGCGCGGCTGGTCGACCAAGTCGCCGGGCAGCGCGCCGCACGGCCGCGGCCTCGGTCTCGCGCTCGTCCGGCAGGCCGTGCGCCGCAACGGGGGTACGGTCTCCGTCGCCGGTGCACCGGGCGGCGGCGCGGAGTTCACCGTCCGGCTTCCCCTGCGGACCCCGCAGCCCGCGGAAGGGCCTGCAGCGGCCGCGCCTGCAACACCCGCGCCCGCAACGCCTGCGCCTGCAACACCCGCGCCCGCAACGCCTGCGCCTGCAACACCCGCGCCCCCGACGCCCGCAGTACCCGCCTCACCCGCCCCACCCGCCGTACGGACCGGAGTGCCCTCATGAGCAGACCCGCCGACCCCCGGCCCATCCGCGTCCTCGTCGTCGAGGACGACCCCGTCGCCGCCGACGCCCACGCCCTCTACGTGGGGCGCGTCCCCGGCTTCACCGTGAGCGGGATCGCGCACTCCCTGGGCGACGCCTCGCACTTCCTCAAGCGGACGCCCGTCGACCTGCTCCTGCTCGACCTCTTCCTCCCCGACGGGCACGGCCTGCAGCTGCTGCGTTCGCTGCGCACCGCCGGGCATACCGCCGACGTCATCGCCGTCACGTCGGCGCGCGATCTGACGGTCGTCCGCGAAGGGGTCTCGCTCGGTGTCGTGCAGTACGTCCTGAAGCCGTTCACCTTCGCCACGCTCCGGGACCGCCTCACGCGCTACGCCGAGTTCCGCTCCGTCGCGGGCGAGGCCAGCGGGCAGGAGGAGGTGGACCGCGCGTTCGCCGCACTGCGCGCCCCCCAGCCGGCCGCCCTGCCCAAGGGGCTGAGCTCCGCCACCCTCCGGTCGATCACCGATGCCCTGCGGTCCGCAGGGGACGCCGGCCTGTCCTCGGGTACGGCGGCGACGGCCGTGGGGCTCTCCCGGATCACCGCCCGCCGCTACCTCGAACACCTGGTGGCGTCCGGCCGGGCGGTCCGTACGCCCCGCTACGGCCAGATCGGCCGCCCCGAACTGCGCTATCACTGGCAGAGCCGGCCCTGACGCGGTCCCCGGGAGCTCCGACCCCGGGCCGACGCGTGCAAGCCGCACCGAACGGGAACGTACGACCTCAGGAAGGTGCAGCCCGCCGCGGCCCTGTCCCGGGCGCCGAGGCCTGCCCCCAGGAGGTCGCCCGTGCGCCCCACCGCTCCCGTGCTGCTGACCGCCGCGGCCCTCGCCGCGGCCTCCCTCACCGCCTGCGGCGGGGGATCCGGCGGCGATCCGGACACCGTGAAGATCGCCTACCAGCGCACCACCGACAACAAGACCCGGATCATGGACGACTACCTGGCCGGGATCAAGAGACAGTTCGAGCGCGCGCACGACGGCAAGAAGCTCCAGCTCGTCCCCGTACAGGCCTCCCAGGCCGACTACTACGCCAAGCTGCAGCAGATGATGCGGTCGCCGAAGACCGCGCCGGACATCGTCCGCGAGGACACCTTCCTCATCAACTCCGACATCAAGGCGGGCTACCTGCGCCCGCTGGACGACAAGCTGGCCGGCTGGAAGGACTGGGGCCGGTTCGCCCCGGCCGCGAAGGCGGCGGCGAAGGGCGAGGACGGCAGGACGTACGGGGTGCCGGACGGCACCGAGACCCGCGGCCTGTGGTTCAACAAGGAGATCTTCGCGCGGGCCGGGCTGCCCGCCGACTGGCACCCGCGCACCTGGAACGACGTGCTGGACGCGGCCCGTACGGTCAAGAGGAAGGTCCCCGGCGTCACTCCGCTCAATGTGTACACGGGCAAGGCGCCGGGCGAGGCCGCCACCATGCAGGGCTTCGAGATGCTCCTGTACGGGACGGGCGAGGACCCGCTGTACGACCCGGCGGGGCGCAAGTGGGTCTCCGGGAGCCGCGGGTTCCGTGACGCGCTGGAGTTCGTGCGGACCGTCTTCGCCGACAAGCTCGGCCCGGACCCCTCCGACGCGCTCGACCTCAACGTCGACAACCGCGTCGCCACCGACTGGCTGCCCTCCGGCAAGCTCGCGATCGACCTCGACGGCTCCTGGCTCGGCAAGTACTGGCAGCCGGACGGCTCCAGGCCCTGGCCCGAGTGGACCTCGGTGATGGGCCGGGCGCCCTTCCCCACGCAGAACGGGGCGGAGCCCGGGGCCGTCAGCCTGTCCGGCGGCTGGACGTGGTCGGTCAGCGCCAAGTCCGGCAAGGCGGACCTCGCCTGGCAGGTGATCGAGACCCTGCAGACGACGGACAACGCGACCGAGTGGACGGTGCGCGACGCGCAGATCGCCGTACGGGACGATGTGGCGGCCTCCCGTAAATACCTGACGTCGATGCCCGGCGTCGACTTCTTCACGGCACTGGTGAAATTCACCCACTACAGGCCGGCGCTTCCGGTCTACCCGCAGATCTCCAGCGCCATCCGCGACGCGATGGAGGCGGTGACGACGGGCGACGCCTCCGTGCCGCGGGCCGCCGGGCGCTACGACGAGGAGCTGAAGTCGATCGTCGGCGATACGGGAGTGACGGCGCGGGAACGGGCGCGGTGAGCGGGGCGGCCGCACCGGAGGGCCGCAGCCGCAGCCGACGCCGTCGCCGTCGCACGGCGAGGGGCCGGGCGGTGTCGCGCCGGCTGCCGGCGACGAGGGCCCGGGGCGCGTTGCGCTGGCTGCCGATCGCCCCCGCCAGCGCGCTCCTGCTGCTCTTCCTCGCCGGGCCCGTCGCCTACTGCGTGGCCGTCGCCTTCACCGACACGCAGCTGACGGGGCAGGCCTCCGCCTCGTTCGTCGGCTTCGCCAACTTCCGCCGGGCCTTCGCCGACGAGGGCTTCCGCCACGCGGTGGTGCTGACGCTCCTGTTCACCGTGCTGTCCTCGCTCGTCGGCCAGAACAGCCTCGGCCTCGCCCTCGCGGGCCTCATGCGGCGCGCCTCCCGGCCCGTACGGACGCTCACGGGCGCGGTCGTGATCGCCGCCTGGGTGCTGCCGGAGATCGTGGCCGGCTTCCTGCTCTACACCTTCTTCAACCGGCGCGGGACGCTCAACGCCGTCCTGGAGTGGCTCCATCTGCCCACCCAGAACTGGCTGTTCACCCTGCCGATCCTGGCCGTGTCCTTCGCCAACGTGTGGCGCGGCACGGCCTTCTCCATGCTCGTCTACTCCGCCGCGCTCGCGGAGATCCCGCAGGAGATCACCGAGGCGGCGGAGGTGGACGGCGCGAGCGGCCCGCGGCGGCTGTGGCACGTCACGCTGCCCATGATCCGGCGCTCCATCGCCACCAACCTCATGCTCAACACCCTCCAGACGCTGTCCGTCTTCGGGCTGATCTGGGCCATGACGCGCGGCGGCCCGGGCGACCGGAGCCGGACGCTCCCGGTCTACATGTACGACCAGGCGTTCCTGAAGTCGCTGATCGGCTACGGGACGGCGGTGGCGCTGCTTCTGCTGCTGGTGGGGGCGCTGTTCTCGGTGGTGTACCTGCGACTGATGCGGGAGGAGGTGTGAGACCGCCACCCCCTCCCGCGTCGGGATCCGCACCTCCGGCGCCGGGGTCAGCCCCTCCCGCGCCGGGGTCCGCCGTCAGCCGTCCGCCGTCCGCCGTCAGCCGAGCTTCTTCACCTGGGCGTCGACGACGGCCTTCGGCTGCTCGCCCTGACCGGTGAGGCTCAGGGCGTAGAAGCCGGCGATGGTGCTGCCCTTGCGGACGACCACCAGGTGGGTGGTGTTGTCCTTGCCGTCCTCGACCTCCATGTCGAGGGTGAAGGCGACCGCCTCGTCACCGGCGCTGAACGTGGCGGGCGCGACCTTCTTGATCTTCGTCTTGTCGCTGCCGCCGCCCATGGCGAAGCCGCCGGCGCAGTCGGCGCCCGCCTTCTTGATCGCGGCGAACGCCTCCGTGGCGCCCTGGCCGGCGTACGAGGCCAGCGTGTCACTGGTGATCACGGCGCCCAGCCCCTTCATGGCGGCCGCCGCCTTCTCCTCGGACGAGGCGTCCGGGCCCACGGCCGGGCCCTTCGGCTTCGCCATGATCTTGCGGGCGGCGGCCGCGGCGGGCGATCCGGCGCCCTGCAGCATCATCACGTCGGACAGCGGCTTGCACTCGGCCTTGTCGCTGGTCATCGTCTTGGCCATGGCCAGGTCGGACGCGCCGATCTCGGAGACCTTGTGGTCGGCGATCTCGCCCTCGGCGAGCAGGAGCTTGGTCAGCTGCTCCTTCGACAGCGCCCCCGCACCGCCCGCGGCGGACTGCGCCGGGGCGCTCGACGACGCCTTGCCCTTGGGCTCGTCCTTCTTCGCCTCGGACTTGTCCGAACCGCAGGCGCTCACGAGCAGGGCCAGCGACATCGCGGAGGCGGCGAGAGCGGTACGGCGGACGGTGGTGCGGCGCATGAATGATTTCCTCTGAACTGGATCGATAGCGACCCTACATATAGTCATGCGCAGGTAAAAAGTTCAATATCTTTCCCATGGCCGGACACTCGGCGCGCATTACGATCACATCTCGAACCCTTGATCGACTTTTCGGCTTTTCGACTACGGTTGGAGTCATGGAAGGCACGTACCGCGTACGCAACGTCGGCAGCGGTCTGCTGCTGGAGGTCGAGGGCGGCCGCAAGGGCAGCGGCGCCAACGTCCGGCAGGGCAAGGAGGACGGCAGCGCGGCGCAGCTGTGGCACGTGAGCCCGGTCCACGAGGGCAGCGGCCTGCACCACTTCGTGAACGCCGCCAGCGGCAAGCGGCTCGACGTCGCGAACGCGAGCGTCGAGAACGGCGCCAACGTCCAGCAGTGGAAGGCCAACAACTTCGGCGCCCAGGAGTGGCTCGTCGAACGCCACCTGGACGCCCCCGGCACCGTCACCCTCGTCGCCCACATCAGCGGCCTGCTCCTGGAGGTCGCCGACGCGTCGACGGAACACGGCGCGAACGTCCAGCAGGGCGAGGACACGGACAGCCCGGGACAGTGGTGGCAGCTGGAGCCGGCGCCGGAGCCGGTGCCGGGCGCCTAGGGCGGGCACCGACGCGGCCGCGGCCGCGGCCGCGGGCCCGGCCGGATGCCGGGGCCGCCGCGCTTTGCTGCGTTTCGGCACTGCCGAGCCCATTGCGCAATACCGACTCCTCGACAAGGAACGCGAATCGACGGTGTCCCTCGAACAGCACGCGCTGACGCTCCATGCGGCGCCATTCCACCCACATGCCTTCGACGGCCCGGAGGGAGGCGATCAGGTTGTCTGCCTGGCCCTCCGCCTCACAGGCACGGCACCACGCGCGGATGTCGTCGGCGGACGGCGCAGTCTTCGCCGTCGAGATCCGGGACACCTTGGACGGGTGCCGGCCGCACGCCGCCGCGAGGGTCTTTCCGTCAAGACCGGCATCCCTGCACAACTCCCGCAGGCGGTCGGCAAGGACTTGCCGGGCTTGACGGACGCTCGATGATCCTGAAACGGGCATGGCGCGTCAGACCGGCTTGTACTCCTCGTGCGGCGTCGCCCGTTCCCACACCGCTTCAAAAGCCGACTTGACCAGGTCCACGACAGCCGGTTCCGTACGCCACTCCCGGTCGACCACTTCCCCGGTCCCGGAGAAGTAGGTGAACAGCACGGACGACTCGTCGAACATCCACAGGTCGGTGCCCGGGAGCGCAATGCCGGCCGTTCGTCTGGCTGCCGGCGGACTCATGAGACGCGCCCCAGAGGGAGCGCTCGGCGCGCACAAGGGGGCGTGCGGGTGCATGGGGCGTGCCGGTGCTGGACGCGGGGGCGTGCGAGGCAGACGCTGCCGTTCGACGGCGCGCCCTTCGTCCTGCCCAGGGGGATATGTGTACAGCGTTCTCTACGGCAGTTCCCGTATCACCGTCACTTCCCGCAGCGGTACCCGGCTCCAGCGTTCGGAGCTGCTTCTCCGCGATCCCGGGCTGCGGCACCGGTGGACCGCTCCGGCGCCCGTGCTGCTGGGCCGGGAAGAGGTGCTGGCCGCCGCCTGGCGGGAGATCCTGGACGGGCGGTCGGCGGAGTTCCACGGGCCCTGCGGGTTCGGGAAGAGCAGTCTGCTCCGGAACATCGCCTCGGGCGGGAGGCGCAGCGCGTTCGTGCGCGTGGGACGGACCCCGCTGGAGGACGTTCTCCAGCTGCTCGTGGACGAGTTGTACGTGTCCGCGGGACCCGAGCCGGTGAAGTACTCCGGGGCGGTCTGCCGGCGGCTCATACGGCACGCACGGCCGCTGATCGTGCTCGATGAGGTGCCGCCGGGTTCGCCGGTCCCGCGTCAGCTGGCGGACGCCCTGCCCGGCTGCGTCCTGCTCGTGGGCGGGGAGCAGCCGGTGCTGGGCGGCGGCGCGGCGGCGTCACGGCTGCTGCCGGGGCTGCCGCAGGATGCGGCGTTCGACCTCTTCGCCGGGTCGCTGGGCCGCACCGTGCGGGACGCCGAACTGCCCGTCGTGCGTCGGCTTCTGGAGGCCGTACGGGGCCGGCCGCTGTCGGTCAGGCAGGCCGCGGCGCTGGTGCGGGCCGGATACCCGGTCGAGGCGGTGGCGGAGCGCGCCGCGCGGGGCGTGCGCGAGCTGGACAGGATGAGTGCGGGACGGCTGTCGGGGCCGGAGCGCAAGGCCCTCGCGGTCCTGGCGATCGTGGCCGGCGCTGTGGTGCCGGGGAACTGGGTGTCGGCCGTCGGCGACATCGCCTACGCGGCGCAGACCCTGCTGTCCCTGCACGAGCGGGGGCTCGTCGAGCGCCCGGACGAGGACCGCTTCGGGCTGCCGGTGTGCCTGGAGGACAGCGTCCGGGACCTGCTGCTCGACGCGGTCTCGTTGAGCGCGGCCGTCAACGGGCTCGCCGACTGGCTGGACAGCGCCCTCGACGGGGGAGTGCACGGGCTCACGGACGCGCTCGAAGGCGTGGAGGGCATCGTCGGACTGCTCGGTTTCGCCGCCGAGCAGGCGGAATGGCGGGCCGTGATCCGGCTGGCGAAGATCGCCGAGGCCGCGTTGTTCGCCGGACGCCGCTGGCAGCAGTGGAAGGAGGCGCTGGAGCAGGGCGAGGACGCGGCCCGGCGGATCGGCGACCGGGCCTCGGAGGCGCTGTTCTCCCACCAACTGGGCACCGTGGCCTACGCCGAGGACCGGCCCGAGGAGGCCGCCGCCCGGCTGCGGCACGCGCTGCAGATACGCGTGGCCCTGGGCGACACCGCCGGGGCGGAGCTGACCAGGGCGAACCTCGCCTACGTGGAGGCCTCCGGCCCGGGCCGGGGAGAGGGCCCCGACCCGGCCCGGCCGAACCTGCTGCGGCGCGGGCTGCTCTGGCTCGCCGGGCTGGTGGCCCTCGTGGTCGTGATCGCTGCCGTGCGGGTGGCGGTCGCCGGCGGCGACGATCCGTCCCCGGGGCCGAAGCCGGGGCCGCAGCCTGGGTCCTCGGGGCCCGTGGCGGGCGGCAGCCCGTCACCCGACGGCCCTTCGGACGGGGCGAGCGGCCCTCGGGTGAGTTTCAGCCCCGGTCCCGGCCGCAGCAGCAACGGCCCCATCGTCACCTCCAGCCCCAGCCGCAGTGTCGTGATCATCCCCGGTGCCAGCAAGAGCCCTAGCGTCAGCAAGAGCCCCAGCGTCAGCAAGAGCCCTGGCGCGAGCATCAGTAGGAGCCCCAGCATTAGTAGGAGCCCCAGCATCAGTAAGAGCCCCAGCGTCAGCACCAGCCCGAGCCGTAGCAAGGGCCCCATCATCCGCCGCCCCGGCCAGAGCAGCCCCGGTTCCGGCCGCGACGGCGACGGCGAGCGCGGCGACGGCGATCGCGGTGGCGGGAAGCCGCCGGAGCCGCCGGAGCCGCACACGGCATGGCCCGGCTCTATGGCGCTGCTGTCAGGCCGTCCACCAGCTCCTCAGCCTCCACCGCAGGGACGCCCGCCGCGGTGAGCGCGGTCACGGCGGCCGAGCGGCCGGCGTCCGCCGGGGCGAGGACGCCGTCGTTGACCGCCTGCATCAGGCCGAAGAGGATCTGCTCGCGGACGTAGGCCAGCGCGACGGCCGGCAGCGGGGAGGTGAAGCGGCCCTCGTCCAGGCCGCGTTGGAGCATTGCCGCGCACTCGCGCCGCACCGGCTCCAGGCGGCGGTGGATGCCCTCGACGGTGACGCTGCGCTGGGCCAGGGAGATCAGCAGGCGGTAGCCGTCGGCGATCTCCCAGGCGGCGAGCATGGCGCGGGCGAGGGCCTTGGCGGGGTCGTCGACGTCGCGCAGGGCCTCGGCCTGGGCGATCTCCACGGCGCTCGCGGCGTCGTCGACGAGGGCGCTGATGAGCGCCTCGCGGCTCGGGAAGTGGCCGTAGACCGTGCGCCGGACGACGCCCGCCGCCCGTGCGATCTGGTCCATGCTCGCGTCCGCGTCGCGCAGCAGCTCCGTGAGCGCGATGTCCATGATGCGGCGGCGATTGGCGTCCGCTCTGCCGGCCATTGGTCTCTTCTCTGTCCGTCGAGCCTCTGTCGGGCTCTGTCGAGGAGGGGGGCTTCGGGCGCAGCCTCCGTGGCCGACATCCTGCCCCTCATTTTGCCCTGGGCCGCGCCGTCCCGTAATTTGCACACTGCTGTGTAATTGCACAGCAGTGTGCAAGCTAGGGAAGGGGTGCCCGATGGGCCTCGCGATGTCGACACCGGTCGACGAGATGGACGGTCCGTACAAGAGGCGCTGGGCGGCACTGGGTGTTCTGTGCCTCAGCCTGCTGATCATCGTCATGGCCAACACGTCCCTGACGGTCGCCGCTCCCGACATGGTCAAGGACCTCGGCCTGGGCAGCTCCGACCTGCAGTGGGTCATCGACGGCTACACCGTCCCGTACGCCGCGCTGATGCTCATCCTCGGCGCCGTCGGCGACAAGTACAGCCGCCGCGGGGCGCTCGTTCTCGGCCTTCTCGTCTTCGGCGCGGCCTCCGTCGCCGGATCGCTGGTCGACAGCTCGGCCGGGGTCATCGCGTCGCGCGCCGTCATGGGCATCGGCGCGGCCATGATCATGCCGGCCACGCTGTCGCTGCTCGCCGCGACCTTCCCGCGCGAGGAGCGCGCCAAGGCCATCACCATCTGGACGGCCACCGCCGGTCTCGCCATCGCCGTCGGCCCGCTGGTGGCCGGTGCGCTGCTGGAGGACCACGGCTGGGCCTCCACCTTCCTCATCAACGTGCCGATCGCCTTCCTGGGCATCATCGGCGCGCTGGCGCTGGTCCCGCCGTCCAAGGCGACGGGTCCCGGCAAGCAAGCAGCCAAGATCGACTACATCGGCGGCCTGCTGTCCGTCGTGTGGGTCGGCTCGCTCATCTACATGATCATCGAGGGCCCGCACTTCGGCTGGGGCGCCAAGGCGATCGCCGCCGCGGTCATCGCGGGCGTCGGCCTGGTGCTCTTCGTCCTCTGGGAGCTGCGCCACCCGCACCCGGTCCTGGACGTCCGCCGCTTCACCAAGCGCGCGTTCGCCGGCTCGACCATGGCCGTCGCGCTGTTCTTCCTCGCCGTCTTCGGTGCGTTCTACTACCTCACCCAGCACCTGCAGTTCGTCCTCGGCTACTCGCCGCTGGACACCGGCGTGCGGATGCTGCCGCTGGCCGGCGCGGTGTTCGTGGGCGGCGCCCTGACCGCGGTCCTCACCCCCAAGGTGGGCATGAAGGTCACCGTGGCGTGCGGCATGACCGTCGGCACGGTCGCCATCGCGCTGCTCGCCCGCGTCGACGCGTCCTCCACGTACGACGACTTCGTGCTGCCGCTGATCATCCTGGGCCTGGCCATCGGCCTGTCCCTGTCGCCGTGCACCAACGCCATCATGGGCTCCTTCCCGGAGGACCAGCTGGGCGTCGGCGGCGCCGTCAACAGCACCTCGATCGAGATGGGCGGCTCCCTGGGCATCGCCATCCTCGGCACCGTGCTCGCCAAGACCTACTCGTCCAACCTCGGTGACGCCGCCGCGAAGGCGGCCGAGGCCGGCGGTCCGAAGCTGCCGGAGAAGGCGCTCAGCGTCGCACAGGACTCGGTCGGCGCGGGCCTGGCCGTGGCCAAGGAGGTCGGCAAGCAGGTCGCGACCGGCGCGGCGCCGAAGGTCGGGCCGGAGAAGGCCGCCGTCCTGGGCGCGCAGCAGGCGCAGAGCGTGGTCGAGGCCGTGCACAAGTCGTTCGCGGACGCCGTCGCCCACACCAGCGTCGTCGGCGCGGTCGTTCTCGGCGTGGGTACGGTGCTGGTCGCACTTCTTCTGCCGGGCCGCGGCCGCGAGCGGACCGAACCGGAGGCCGGCACGGCGGCCGAGGCCGAGAAGGAGACGGCCGCGGCCTGACGGCCTCCGGCCGCGGGCTTCCGGCCGGGGCCGTCCTCCGCGCCGCCGGAGCCGTCGTCCTCACACCGCCCGCCACCACACCGTCGCCAGCGGCGGCAGCGTCACCGTGATGCTCGCCGGGCGGCCGTGGTGGCGGGTGGCCTCCGTCTTGACGGGGTCGGGGGTGGTCACGCCGCTGCCGCCGTAGCGGGCGGCGTCCGTGTTGAGGATCTCCTGCCACGCCGTGAACCGGCCGGGCACGCCCAGGGCGTAGCCGTGCCGCACCACGGGGGAGAAGTTGCTGACGGCCAGCAGGGGCGCGCCCTGGGCGTCGAAGCGCAGGAAGGCGAAGACGTTGTCCTCCGCGGCGTCGCCGACCACCCACTCGAAGCCCTCGGGGACGGTGTCCCGCTGCCACAGGGCGGGCGTGGCCAGGTAGGCGGAGTTCAGGTCGCGGACCAGGTCCCGTACGCCCCGGTGGTCCGCCTCGGCGGAGTAGGAGGGGTCGAGCAGCCACCAGTCGGGGCCGTGGGCCTCGGACCACTCCGCGCCCTGCGCGAACTCCTGGCCCATGAAGAGCAGCTGCTTGCCGGGGTGCGCCCACATGAAGCCCAGGTAGGCGCGGTGGGTGGCGCGCTGCTGCCACCAGTCGCCCGGCATCTTCGAGACCAGCGCCCGCTTGCCGTGGACGACCTCGTCGTGCGAGATGGGCAGGACGTAGTTCTCGCTGTACGCGTAGATCATCGAGAATGTCATCTCGCCGTGGTGGTACTTGCGGTGCACCGGCTCCTTCGCGACGTAGACGAGGGAGTCGTGCATCCAGCCCATGTTCCACTTCAGGCCGAAGCCGAGGCCGCCGAAGCCGCCCGCGCCGATGTGGTGCGTGGCGCGGGTGACGCCGTCCCAGGCCGTGGACTCCTCGGCGACGGTGACGACGCCGGGGCAGCGGCGGTAGACGGTGGCGTTCATCTCCTGCAGGAACGCCACCGCGTCCAGGTTCTCCCGGCCGCCGTGGACGTTCGGCGTCCACCGGCCCTCCTCGCGGGAGTAGTCGAGGTAGAGCATGGAGGCCACGGCGTCCACCCGGAGGCCGTCGATGTGGAACTCCTCGCACCAGTAGACGGCGTTGGCCACGAGGAAGTTGCGCACCTCCGTGCGGCCGTAGTCGAACTCCAGCGTGCCCCAGTCGGGGTGTGCGGCGCGCAGCGGGTCCGCGGGCTCGTACAGCGGCCGCCCGTCGAACTCGGCCAGCGCCCAGTCGTCGCGCGGGAAGTGCGCCGGCACCCAGTCCATGAGCACCCCGATGCCGGCCGCGTGCAGCGCGTCCACCAGGTACTTGAAGTCGTCCGGGGTGCCCAGGCGGGCGGTGGGGGCGTAGAAGCCGGTGATCTGGTAGCCCCAGGAGCCGCCGAAGGGGTGCTCGGCGATGGGCATCAGCTCCACGTGCGTGAAGCCGAGGTCCTTGACGTAGGCGGGCAGCTGATCGGCCAGCTGCCGGTACGTCAGGCCGGGGCGCCAGGAGGGCAGGTGCACCTCGTAGACCGAGAAGGGGTGCTCGTGGACCGGCCTGCCCATGCGGGCCGCCATCCACTCCGCGTCCCGCCAGGTGTGGTGCGAGGCGTGCACGACCGAGGCGTTCGCCGGGGGCGCCTCCGTGCGCCGCGCCATGGGGTCCGCGCGCAGCGTGTGCGAGCCGTCCGGGCGCGTGATCTCGAACTTGTACAGCGTTCCCTCGCCGATGCCCGGCAGGAACAGCTCCCACACGCCGGACGCGCCCAGCGACCGCATCGGGTGGCCCGTGCCGTCCCAGTAGTTGAAGTCCCCGGCGACCCGTACGCCCCGGGCGTTCGGTGCCCACACCGTGAAGCGGGTGCCCGCCACGCCCTCGTGCACCATCGGCATCGCGCCCAGCGCCTGCCACAGCTGCTCGTGGCGGCCCTCGTGGATCAGGTGCAGGTCGAGGTCGCCGAGGGCGGGCAGGAAGCGGTAGGGGTCAGGGACCTCCAGCTCCGTGCCGTCGTAGCTCACCAGCAGGCGGTAGTCGGGGAGCTCGCTCAGCGGCAGCACCGCCGCGAAGAGGCCGTCCCCCTCGTCGTACAGCTCCACCCGCAGGCCCTTCGCGCTGACCGCCACGGAGCGTGCGAAGGGGCGCAGGGCGCGGAACGTCATACCGCCGGGCACCGGGTGCGCTCCCAGCAGGCCGTGCGGGTCGTGGTGCGCGCCGTGCAGCAGGCGCTCGCGGTCCTCCGCACCCAGCGGCTCGGCGGGCCGCACCCCGCGCCGGGCGGGGCCGCGCCCGGGGCGCTGCGCCGCCGCCTTTGCGGGCGGGGGCGCAACCGGCAGGGGCTCCTGCGGTGCGGCTTCCTGCGGTACGGGCTCCCGCGGTACGGCCTCCGGCCCGGCCGCTCCGGACGCCGGTTCGGGCCCCGGCCCCCGCCCCGGCAGGAACGTGGCCGGGATCCCCCGCGCGGCGCCGGGAAGGCCGGCTCCGGGCTCGTGGGGCGGTCGGCTGGACGGCGGTCGAGCGGTCACGGGGCGGTCCTCCTCGGGAACTCCCGGGCGGCGGCGCCAGGAGCGGGTTCGGTGATACGGGAAGGGGCGGTCACGGGGCCTGCCCCCGCTCTGCGCGGGCCGCGTGCTCCTCCGGGGGCGCCGTGCGCCCGCCCGGCGGGCCCGTGCCCGGCCCCGGCGCGCCGGCTCCGGGTGGCGGCTCCGCCAGCCTGCGGATGGCCGCCATCGGGACCGGCAGCCAGTCCGGCCGGTGCCGGGCCTCATAGAGGACTTCGTAGACGGCCTTGTCCGTCTCGTGGGCGCGCAGCAGCTGCGGCTCCTCGCGCGGATCGCCGTGCACCGAGCCGTAGCCCTCGCAGAACGCGGCGCGGGCGCGCTCCGACCAGCCGGTGCCGCCGGCCCGGCCGACCGCCGCCGCGTAGTCGAAGGAGCGCAGCATTCCGGCGACGTCCCGGGCGGTCGGCTGCGGCCGGGAGCGTTCGGCCAGCGGCCGGGCCGGCTCGCCCTCGAAGTCGATCAGGGCCCAGCGGCCGTCCTCGGCGGTGCGCAGCGCCTGCCCGAGGTGGAGGTCGCCGTGGATGCGCTGGGCGCGCCACGTGCGCCCGGCGCGGCCGAGCGCGGCCAGGTCGTCGTAGGCGCCGCGCAGGGCGGCCCGGTAGGGGCGCAGCGCCGGGACGGCCTCGGCGGCGGCGTCCAGGCGGCGGCCCATCGCGGCGGCGAGGTTTTCGAGCTGGGGGCGGCGCAGGACGACGGTGGGCAGCGCCTCGGCGAGCGCGCCGTGCACTTCGGCGGTGGCGTGGCCGAGGGCGCGGGCGGAGGCGGTGAAGTCGGCGCGGACGGCGAGGGCGCTCAGGGCCAGCTGCCAGCCGTCGGCGGAGCCGGGCAGATAGGGCTGGAGCACGCCGAGCGTCATGGGCTCGGTGCCCGCGCCGGGCACGACGGCCTCGAACCAGGCGGCGGGCGCGGGCACCCGGGCGCAGCCGGTGCCGGCGAGGGCGCGGGGGAGTTCGAGGTCGGGGTTGGTGCCGGGGCAGACGCGGCGGAAGAGCTTGAGGATATACGTTTCGCCGTAGACGATCGAGGAGTTGGACTGCTCGGCGCCGATGAGGCGGGGCGCGAGCCCGGCGCCGATCATGACGCCCTCCTCGCGGCTGAAGCGCAGCGGCCCGAGCCGGCCGGGCAGCCGCAGCCGCTCCAGCAGCAGGCTGGCCAGCCGGGGGTCGGCCAGGCCCTCGTAGACGGCGCGGCCGTGCAGCGGGCCGCCGACGGGCCGGCCGATGAGCGCGGGCGCCAGGTGCGGCGGCAGGACGTCCTGCACGCCGAGGAGGAGTTGGTAGCAGTCGTCGGTGCCGGCGTGGAGGACGGGGGCGGCGGATGCCGGGGCGTCCGCGGGCCGGCTGCCGGCGGGGGCGCCGGGCTGCTGGGCGCGCACGAGCAGGTGGAGCAGGCCGGGGACGGTGGCACCGCTGTGGTGGGGCAGCAGCTCGGTGGCCGCGACGAGCGTGAAGCCGGTGATGGGGCGGCCCTTGCCCGCGAACCACCGCTGACGGGGCAGCCACTCGGAGAGCAGCGGCACCAGCGATCCCAGCAGCCCCGCATCGGCGGCCTCCTGGCCCGGCGCGTGGGCCGCGGGGGCGGCGCGGACCGAGGACAGCAGCGGACCGGGGGCGCCCCCCTTCCGTCCGGTGTCCCGGCGTCCGGTGCCCCGGCGGGACGGTGCAGCGTCCGACATGGCGTCGCGTCCTTTCCCCGGGGCACGGCATATGGGGCAAAGTGTCCCGGATCGCGGTCCCGGATTGCGGCATTGACCGGTGCGCGGTGCTGGGGTCCCCCGCCGGAGGCGGGGAGTGCCGGGCGAGGATCGTCCGTTCGGTCGGCGCCTGCGGCCCCTGGTGCGGGCGTGCGGGGGCCGGGCGGCGGCCCCTGCGGCGGTCCCGAAGCGGAAGCGATCCGTTCGGCCCGGCCCGTGCGTAGTAGTGAGGGTTCCCAGGGTTCGCGGGGGAAAACCGCCCGTGCGCGACCGGACTGCGGGCTCCGGCGCGCACGGGAGCGCCCTCAGTGGCCGGCCGGCGGCGGTGCACCACGGCGGAGCCGGAACCAGTAGAAGCCGTGACCTGCCAGGGTCAGCAGATAGGGCAGTTCGCCGATGGCGGGGAAGCGCACCCCACCGATCAGCTCGACGGGATGGCGGCCGCTGAACGCCCGGAGATCGAGCTCGGTCGGCTGTGCGAAGCGGGAGAAGTTGTTCACGCAGAGCACGAGGTCGTCCTCCCGCTGCCCCGGCAGCCGCACTTCGCGCAGGAACGCGAGCACGGCGGGGTTGCTGGAGGTGAGCTCGGTGTACGAGCCGAGGCCGAAGGCGGGGTTCTGCTTACGGATCTCGATCATCCGGCGGGTCCAGTGCAGCAGCGACGAGGGGCTGCTCATCGCGGCCTCGACGTTGGTGACCTGGTAGCCGTAGACCGGATCCATGATGGTCGGCAGGTAGAGCCGGCCCGGATCGCAGGAGGAGAAGCCGGCGTTGCGGTCGGGCGTCCACTGCATCGGGGTGCGCACGCCGTCGCGGTCGCCGAGCCAGATGTTGTCGCCCATGCCGATCTCGTCGCCGTAGTAGAGGATCGGCGAGCCGGGCAGGGAGAACAGCAGCGCGGTGAACAGCTCGATCTGATTGCGGTCGTTGTCGAGCAGCGGGGCCAGCCGGCGGCGGATGCCGATATTGGCGCGCATCCGCGGATCCTTGGCGTACTCCGCGTACATGTAGTCGCGCTCTTCGTCGGTGACCATCTCCAGCGTCAGCTCGTCGTGGTTGCGCAGGAAGATGCCCCACTGGCAGCGCGACGGGATGGCCGGGGTCTTGGCCAGGATTTCCGAGACCGGGTAGCGCGATTCCCGCCGCACCGCCATGAAGATGCGCGGCATCACGGGGAAGTGGAAGGCCATATGGCATTCGTTGCCGCCGGTCTCGTAGTCCCCGAAGTAGTCGACGACGTCCTCGGGCCACTGATTGGCCTCGGCCAGCAGCACGGTGTCCGGGTAATGGGCGTCGATCTCGGCCCGGACGCGCTTGAGGAAGGCGTGCGACTGCGGCAGGTTCTCGCAGTTGGTGCCCTCCTCGGCGAAGAGATAGGGCACGGCGTCCAGCCGGAAGCCGTCGATGCCGAGATCCAGCCAGAACCGCAGCGCGGCCAGGATCTCCTCCTGCACCGCGGGGTTCTCGTAGTTGAGATCCGGCTGGTGGGAGAAGAAGCGGTGCCAGTAGTACTGCTTGCGGACCGGGTCGAAGGTCCAGTTCGAGGTCTCCGTGTCGACGAAGATGATGCGTGCGTCCGGATACCGCTTGTCGTCGTCGGCCCAGACGTAGTAATCGCCGTAGGGCCCGTCGGGGTCGCTGCGCGACTGCTGGAACCACTCGTGCTGATCGCTCGTATGGTTCATGACAAAATCGATGATGACGCGCATGCCGCGCTGGTGCGCCGCGTCCACGAACTCCACGAAGTCGGCGAGGTCGCCGAACTCCGGGAGCACCGAGGTGTAGTCGGAGACGTCGTAGCCGCCGTCGCGCAGGGGCGACTGGAAGAACGGCGGCAGCCACAGGCAGTCGACGCCCAGCCATTGCAGGTAGTCCAGCTTGGCGGTCAGACCCTTGAGGTCGCCGATGCCGTCGCCGTCGCTGTCCTGGAAGGACCGGACGAGCACCTCGTAGAAGACGGCGCGCTTGAACCAGTCGGGATCCAGGTCCTTGGCGGGAGTGTCCTCGAATGTGTCGGGGACGGGCTCATTGACGATCATGGTGTGGGTGACCCTCCGATCGGTGAGGACGGTCGCAGCGAGAACACGTGCGCGGGCGCGATGGAACGGCCCGGCTCGAGGCGCACATAGTTGTCCCTGCCCCAGTGATAGGTCTCTCCGGTGAGCTCGTCGCGCACCGGGACGGACTCGTGCCATGCGAGGCCGAGTTCCGGCATGTCCAACGAGACCGTGGCCTCCTGGGTGTGGTGGGGGTCGAGGTTGACGACCGTGAGTACGCACGAGCCGCCCGCCCGCTTGGAATAGGCGATGACGGCGTCGTTGTCGGCGTAATGGAAACGCAGGTTGCGCAGCCGCTGCAGGGCCGGATGGCGCCGGCGCAGCCGGTTCAGCAGGGTGATCAGCGGGGCCAGGCTGCGGCCCTCGCGCTCGGCCGCGTCCCAGTCGCGCGGGCGCAGCTGGTATTTCTCCGAGTCCAGGTATTCCTCGCTCCCGGGGTGCACCGGCGCGTTCTCGCACAGCTCGTATCCGGCGTACATGCCCCACGCCGGCGAGAGCGTCGCGGCGAGCACGGCGCGCACCTCGAAGGCGGCCCGCCCGCCGTTCTGCAGATAGGCGTGCAGGATGTCGGGGGTGTTCACGAAGAGGTTGGGCCGCATGAGCGCGGCCGCCTCCCCGGAGAGCTCGGTGAGGTAGTCCGTGAGCTCCTGCTTGGTGTTGCGCCAGGTGAAATAGGTGTAGGACTGCTGGAAGCCGATCGCGCCGAGCGTGCGCATCATCGCGGGCCGGGTGAAGGCCTCGGCGAGGAAGAGGACGTCCGGGTCGGTGCGGCCGATCTCGGCGATCACCTTCTCCCAGAAGGGAACCGGCTTGGTGTGCGGATTGTCGACGCGGAAGATCCGTACGCCGTGCTCCATCCAGAACCGCAGCACGCGCAGGGTCTCGCGGACCAGCCCGTCGAAGTCCTCGTCGAAGGCCAGGGGGTAGATGTCCTGGTACTTCTTCGGCGGGTTCTCGGCGTAGGCGATGGTGCCGTCGGCGCGGTGGTGGAACCACTCGGGGTGCTTGGCGACCCAGGGGTGGTCCGGGGAGCACTGCAGCGCGAAGTCGAGGGCGACCTCCATGCGCAGCTCGCGGGCGCGGGCGACGAAGTGGCCGAAGTCCTCGAAGGTGCCGAGGTCGGGGTGGAGGGCGTCGTGGCCGCCGTCGGCCGAGCCGATCGCCCAGGGGCTGCCGACGTCGTACGGACCGGCGGTGAGCGCGTTGTTGGGGCCCTTGCGGTAGGCGGTGCCGATGGGGTGCACGGGCGGCAGATAGACGACGTCGAAGCCCATCGCGGCGATGGCCGGCAGCCGCTTGGCCGCCGTGCGGAGCGTACCGCTGCGGGCGGGCCGGCGCCCGTCCGCGGGGATCGCCCCCTCCGAGCGCGGGAACATCTCGTACCAGGAGCCGAACAGGGCCCGTTCGCGCTCCACCAGCACCGGCACCGGGCGGCTCGCGGAGACCAGCTCGCGCAGCGGGTGCTCGGCCAGGGCCGCCGTGACCGGGGGCGCGAGGGCGGCGGCGAGCCGGGCGGTGGGCGGGCGGCCCGGGTCGCGCAGGGCGTCGACCGCGGCCAGCACCGCCTCGCGGCCCTCCTTCTTCGGCACCCCGGCGGCGGCCCGCTCGTAGAGCAGCGCCCCTTCCTCCAGGACGAGTTGGACGTCCATCCCGGCCGGGATCTTCACCGAGGCCCGGTGCCGCCAGCTCGCCACCGGATCGCTCCAGGCCTCCACCGCGTACGTCCAGCGGCCCTCGGAGACGGGGGTGACGTCCGCGCCCCAGCGGTCGGTGCCGGGCACGAGTTCGCGCATGGGGGTCCAGGGGCCGCTGCGGCCTGCGGGGTCGCGCAGCACCACATTGGCGCCGAGGGCGTCGTGGCCCTCGCGGAAGACGGTGGCGGTGACCTGGAAGGTCTCGCCGACGACCGCCTTGACCGGCCGGCGGCCGCAGTCCACGAGCGGCCCGAGGTCCAGGACGGGGATACGACCGATCATGGGATCACCTGGGGGTTCGACGGAATCGGAGAGGCGGTGAGGGTGGGGCGGGGCGGTGCGTCTGGCGGGTTCTGCTCTTTCTATCTGCTCCGCCGGCGGTCGGCCGGGTGCGGGCATGACTGCTCCTGACCGCGTTCACTCGGGTGGGTGCGGAAGACGTGCGGAGGGGCCTGGGACGGGTACACGAGGCGGCGGCGGACTGCGACTCCCTGCATACCGCTTGAGCTTTCCCACCGGTCCCGGCCGGGCATGCCCGCACCGTGGGACCTACCGGTGCGTAGTTCCCGTGGCACCCGGTGGGGAGGAGGGCCGGCACGCCGTCACCCGTACGAAGTCTCCCCGTTGGGCCGATCGTGTGCAATGCGCGAAAACCGGGTAACCGGCGGCCAGACGGGGGAATGGTGCGCAGCTCCGGCCGTCGAAGGCCGTAGCGCTAACCGGCCGCCGCCGTTCCCGCTGTACGCGCGGCGTATTTACCCCTCGTACGGATGCATCAGCCGGGCAGCCGACGCGTGCGGTCCGCTTCTCCGTCCCGTCCACCATACGGACGCCCTTCCCGGCCATGCGCCCGTCCGCCGGGTGCACGGGGCGCAGTGCGTGCCGGACGGCCCCCGGCGGGTGTCCGCCCGCGCTCCGGCAGCCGCACCAGGGGGCGCACTTCCCGCCTGCACCTGCCAGGAGCAGGCAGTTGCCGCGAAGCGCCACGAAGCCCCCGGGCGTCCCCGCTACCGTCGTGGGGGTGAAGGCCATTCGTCGATTCAGTGTGCGCCCCGTTCTGCCGGAGCCCCTACGACCGCTCAGTGAGCTGGCGCGCAATCTGCGCTGGTCCTGGCACCCCGAGACCCGTGAGCTCTTCCAGGCCGTCGACCCCGAGGGCTGGCGGGCCGCCGCCGGCGACCCGCTGCGGCTGCTGGGCTCGGTCCCCGCGGCGCGGCTCGCGGCCCTCGCGGACGACCGCCGCTTCCGCCGCCGGCTCGCCGCCGCAGCCGACGACCTGCAGGACTACCTCACCGGCCGGCGCTGGTACCAGGAGCAGCCCGAGGGGCTGCCCGCCGCCATCGCCTACTTCTCGCCCGAATTCGGCATCACCGCAGCCCTCCCGCAGTACAGCGGTGGCCTCGGCATCCTCGCCGGCGACCACCTGAAGTCCGCCAGCGACCTCGGCGTCCCCCTCATCGGCGTCGGACTGCTCTACCGCCACGGCTACTTCCGCCAGTCCCTCTCCCGCGAGGGCTGGCAGCAGGAGCACTACCCCCTGCTCGACCCCAACGAGCTCCCGCTCACCATGCTGCGCGAGCCCGACGGCAGCCCCAGCCGCATCTCCCTCGCCCTGCCCGGCGGCCGCTCCCTGCGCGCCTACATCTGGCAGGCCCGGGTCGGCCGCGTGCCGCTGCTGCTCCTCGACTCCGACGTCGAGGAGAACGGCCCCGGCGAGCGCGAGGTCACCGACCGGCTCTACGGCGGGGGCGGCGAGCACCGGCTGCTGCAGGAGATGCTCCTGGGCATCGGCGGCGTCCGCGCCGTGCGCACGTACTGCCGCCTGACCGGCCACCCCGAGCCCGAGGTCTTCCACACCAACGAGGGCCACGCCGGCTTCCTCGGCCTGGAGCGCATCCGCGAACTGGTCGACGGCGGGCTGGACTTCGACGCCGCCCTGGAGTGCGCCCGCGCCGGCGCCGTCTTCACCACCCACACCCCGGTGCCCGCCGGTATCGACCGCTTCGACCGCGAGCTGGTCGCCCGCCACTTCGGCCCCGCCGGCGAACTCCCCGGCATCGACGTCGAACGCGTCCTCGAACTGGGCCTGGAGACCTATCCCGGCGGCGAGCCCAACCTCTTCAACATGGCCGTCATGGGCCTGCGCCTCGCCCAGCGCGCCAACGGCGTCTCCACCCTCCACGGGCAGGTCAGCCGGCAGATGTTCGCCGGCCTGTGGCCGGGCTTCGACGCCGAGGAGGTGCCCATCGACTCCGTCACCAACGGCGTCCACGCCCCCACCTGGGTCGCGCCCGAGGTGATGCGCCTGGGCGCCCGCCGGGTCGGCGCCGGCCGCGCCGAGGACGCCCTGGCCGTCGGCGGCTCCCCGCGCTGGGACGCCGTCGCCGACATCCCCGACGCCGACATCTGGGAACTGCGCCGCACCCTGCGCGAACAGCTGGTCGAGGAGGTGCGCGAGCGGCTGCGCGCCGCCTGGCGCGAGCGCGGCGCCGGCACCGCCGAGCTCGGCTGGATCGACGGCGTGCTCGACCCCGGCGTCCTCACCATCGGCTTCGCCCGCCGCGTGCCCTCCTACAAGCGCCTCACCCTCATGCTCCGCGACCGCGACCGCCTCATGGAGCTCCTCCTGCACCCCGAGCGGCCCGTGCAGATCGTCGTCGCGGGCAAGGCCCACCCCGCCGACGACAGCGGCAAGCGCCTCGTACAGGAGCTGGTGCGCTTCGCCGACGACCCGCGCGTGCGCCGCCGCCTGGTCTTCCTGCCCGACTACGGCATGGCCATGGCCCAGCGGCTCTACCCCGGCTGCGACGTCTGGCTCAACAACCCGCTGCGCCCGCTGGAGGCCTGCGGCACCTCGGGGATGAAGGCCGCCCTCAACGGCTGTCTCAACCTCTCGGTGCTCGATGGCTGGTGGGACGAGTGGTACGAGCCCGACTTCGGCTGGGCGATCCCCACCGCCGACGGCGCGGCCATGGACGACAACCGCCGCGACGACCTGGAGGCGGCGGCCCTCTACGACCTGCTGGAGCGGCGGGTGGCCCCGCGCTTCTACGACCGGACACAAGGCGGGCTCCCCGGCCGCTGGATCGAGATGGTGCGCCGCACGCTGACCACGCTCGGCCCGAAGGTCCTCGCCGGGCGCATGGTGCGCGAATACGTGGAGCGGCTGTACGTGCCCGCAGCCGAGGCCCAGAGGGCCCTCACCCCCGCCGCGGCGAGCGAGCTGGCCGCCTGGAAGGCCCGGGTGCGGGCCGGGTGGCCGGGCGTGGCAGTCGACCACGTGGAGGCCGTCGCCGACACCGCCCTCAACGGCACCGCGACGCTGGGTTCCACGGTCTCCCTGCGGGTGAGCGTCACGCTCGGCTCGCTGGACCCCGCGGACGTGGAGGTGCAGGCGGTGGCCGGGCGCGTCGACCCCACCGACCGGCTGAGCCAGACCGCCACGTTCCCCCTCAAGCCGGCCGGCGGCCCCGCCCTGGACGGCCGCCGGCTGTACGAGGGCCCGCTCACCCTCGACCGCACGGGGCCCTTCGGCTACACCGTGCGGATCCTGCCCGCGCACCGGCTGCTGTCCAGCGGCGCGGAGATGGGCCTGGTGACGCTGCCGTCGGAGGCGACCGGCGAGGCGGCGGGGGTGCTGTTGCGCTGACGCGGCCCGCACGTGCGTAGGGCGCCGTCCGGGGGAGTCGTTGCTCACCCCGGACGGCGCCCGGTTCAGGTGCGCCCCTTAAGGGGCGCGGGGAACTGCGCGACCAGCCACGTACAGCCCGCAGGGAACGATCAGAAGCTCAGCTTCCAGCTGTTGATCTGACCACTGTCCGCGGAGTACACATCCTGCACCTGCAACTTCCACGTACCGGTCGCGGAGACCGCCGACGCGTCGACCGTGTAGCTGGCCTTCACGTCCGCCGCCGAGTCCCAGGAGTCCGAGTCCTTCAGACGCCAGGTCTTGCCGTCGGGGGCGACCAGGTCGATCTGCAGGTCACCGCGGTAGGTGTGGGTGATGTTCACGTCCACCTTGAGGGCGGAGGAGCCGTTGCCGCTGCGGGTCACGACGATCGGCGAGGTCACGGCGTCGCCCGCGTCCGGGATCGCGACGGGGGTGGTGTTCTCGAAGACGCTGCCGCCGCCCGTGGTGTTCACGGTCCACTTGAAGGACGTACTGGCGGACTTGCCCGCCGAGTCCTTGACCGTGACGGTCACATTGCCGGTGCCGGTGGTGGTCGGCGTGCCGGAGATCAGGCCGGAGGAGGCGTTGATCGACAGGCCCGCGGGCAGGCCGGTGGCCGAGTAGCTCAGGGCACCGGAGTTGCTGCTGGTGGCCTTGATCTGCAGGGAGACGGCGGTGTTCACGATGCTCGTCTGGTCGCCCGGGGCGGTGATGTTGACACCGGTCCCGGGGGTCGCCCGGCCGCCGACGTTGATGGCCGCCCAGGCGTTGGCCGCGTTGTTGTACGTCTCGCTGCCCACGCCGAAGAGCTCACCGGCGGCCCACAGCGTCGCCTCGCGCGCACCGGCGTAGTCGGTGGTGGACTGCATGCGCCCGGTCAGCGCCTTGAACCAGATCTTCGCGGCGTTGTCCCGGCCGATGCCGGTCACGGGCAGGCCGTCGGAGGTCGGCGAGTCGTAGGAGACGCCGTTGATCACCTTCGCGCCGCTGCCCTCGGAGGCGAGGTAGAACCAGTGGTTGGCGGGGCCCGACGAGTAGTGCACGTCGATGCCGCCGAGGCCGGAGTACCAGGCGTCCTTGGAACGGCCGTCCTTGCTGGGCTTGTCCATGTAGCGCAGCGGGGTGCCGTTGCCGTTGATGTCGATCTTCTCGCCGACGAGGTAGTCGCCCACGTCGCTGGGGTTGTTCGCCCAGAACTCGACGGCGGCGGCGAAGATGTCGGAGGTGGCCTCGTTGAGGCCGCCGGACTCGCCGGCGTAGTTGAGGTTGGCGGTGGCCGAGGTGACGCCGTGCGTCATCTCGTGCGCGGCCACGTCGATCGAGGTCAGCGGCTTGGCGTTGCCGGAGCCGTCGCCGTAGGTCATGCAGAAGCAGTCGTCCGACCAGAAGGCGTTGACGTAGTTGCTGCCGTAGTGCACCCGGCTGTACGCGCCCACGCCGTCACCGCGGATGCCGCTGCGCCCGTGCACGTTCTTGTAGTAGTCCCACGTCAGCTGGGCGCCGTAGTGCGCGTCCACGCCCGCGGTGGCCGCGTCGCTCGTGCCGCCGTTGCCCCAGACGTCGTCGGCGTCGGTGAAGAGGGTGCCGGTGCCGGAGGAGCCGCGGTTGAGGTTGTAGGTCTTGTGGCCGCCGCGCGAGGTGTCGTTGAGCTGGTAGGAGCCGCCCGACTGCGAGGTGCCGATGGTGACGCGGCCGCTGTACTGGCTGTTGCCGGTGCCCTGCTTGACGCCCTGGAACTCGAAGAGCTTCTTGCCCGTCCGCGCGTCGGTGATGACGTGCAGCTCGTTGGGCGTGCCGTCCTCCTGGAGGCCGCCGACGACGGTCTCGTAGGCGAGGACCGGCTTGCCGCTCGCGGCCCAGATCACCTTGCGGGGGGCCCGGTCGGCCTTCGTGGCCTTCGAGCCCTGCGCGCCCGCGGCCTTGACGGCCTGCTTCTCGGCGGTGGCGGCCGCGAGGGACGGGGTGGTCGTCGCGATCGTCATCCGGGCCTTGGTCGCCTTGGCGACGCTCTTGACGCTTCCGCCCTTGGTGGCGTCGACGACGAGGTCGCCGCCGAGCACCGGCAGACCGTCGTACGTCCGCTCGTAGCGGGTGTGCGTCGTGCCGTTGACGTCCTTGACGATGTCCTTGACGACCAGCTTCTCCTTGGCGCCGAGGCCGAGGGTCCGCGCGGTGTCCGCCTTGGCCGCATCCGCCTTGCGGATGAGTTCGGCGCGCTGCGAGGGGGTGAGCTTGGCGGGCATGGCTCCCGGGTCGGCCTTGGCGACGACCTGGCGCGGTGCGCTGCCCTTGCCGTCTTCGGCGCGGGCGGCCGCCGTCCCGGTCTGGGTGCCGACGGCGAGCATCGCCGAGACGGCGACCAGTGCGCCGGCGGCGACGGCTCTCTTCTGGGGGGTGGGTCTCACGCTGACTCCTTCTGCGAGGCAGATCAGGCAGAACAGGTGGAACTGGGGCCGATGGATCCCGTCCGATGGGTCCGGTCCGATGAATCCGGCGGGTGCGGTGAAATGCTGTGGAACGCGGTGCGTCCCCGTGTGCGGTGGCCGCCGGGTGCTGCCGGTCGGTGCCGCGGGACGGGGGCGAAAGGTGCGGAGGCGTGGGGCCTCGGGGACAGCAGGCGATGCACGTGCCGATGAATCGCTGAATCGGTGAAGCGGTGGAACGCGGCCGACGCCCGGCGGCAGTGCCCTGGGGAAGCCGCGCGTCAGTGGTGGGAAGAGTGCCATCGCAGGCATGTACGTGTCAGGAGTCCGGAGGCAAGTTGGCCGGAATCCGTCCGTTGACGAAAGAACGAGGTCCGCATAGCGGTGCGGTGCAGCTTTTCCGGCAGCACCGCACCGCTATGCGGACGACGTGGGAAACCGTCAGGCCAGGCTGTCCCGCCAGGCCCGGTGCAGATCGGCGAAACGGCCCGTGCCGCCGGTCAGTTCGGCGGGGGAGCCGTCCTCCACGACGCGTCCGTCGGCCATGACCAGGACGCGGTCCGCGATCTCGACCGTCGACAGCCGGTGCGCGATGACCACCGCCGTACGGCCGTGCAGCACCGTGGCCATCGCCCGCTGCACCGCCTGCTCGCCCGGGATGTCCAGCGAGGACGTGGCCTCGTCCAGGATGAGCACCGCGGGGTCGGCGAGCAGGGCCCGCGCGAAGGCGACCAGCTGGCGCTGGCCCGCGGAGATCCGGCCGCCGCGCTTGCGCACGTCGGTGTCGTAGCCGTCCGGCAGGGCCGTGATGAAGTCGTGGGCGCCGATCGCCTTCGCCGCCTGCTCGATCTCCTCACGGGTGGCGCCGGGGCGGCCGATGGCGATGTTCTCCGCGACGGTGCCGGAGAACAGGAACGCCTCCTGCGTCACCATCACCACCCCGCGCCGCAGCTCCGGCACGGCGAGCGCGTCCAGCGGCACCCCGTCGAGCAGCACCCGGCCCTCGGTGGGGTCGTAGAAGCGGGCCAGGAGCTTGGCGAGGGTGGACTTGCCCGCACCCGTCGAGCCGACCACCGCGACCGTCTGCCCGGCCCCCAGCGTCAGGTCGAAGCGGGGCAGCACCTCGCCGCCCGTGCGGTAGGCGAAGCGCACCCCCTCGAAGACGACCTCGCGTCCGGGCAGCCCGGCCCGCCGCTCCGGCAGCGCCCGCGGCTCGGCGGGCTCGGGCACGCCCGGCCGCTGGGCGAGCAGGCCCGCGATCTTCTCCAGCGAGGCCGCGGCCGACTGGTAGGAGTTGAGGAACATCGCCAGCTGGTCGAGCGGGTCGTACAGCCGCCGCAGGTAGAGCACCCCGGCCGCGAGCACGCCCAGCTCCAGGCCGTCGCCGGCCACCCGGTAGGCGCCCCAGAGGACGACCGCGGCCAGCACCACGTTGGCCACGAGGCGGGAGAGGAAGACGTAGCGGGCCATCTCCAGCAGCGCCCGGGTGTTCGCGTGCCGGTGCCGGTCGTTGAGCTCCGAGAAGTGCGCCTCGTTGGCGCGCTCGCGGCGGAAGGCCTGGACCGGGCGGATGCCGTTCATGGTCTCGGTGAACTTCACGATCACCGAGGCGATGGCCGTGGAGCGCTCGCGGTAGACCTCGTGCGCGCGCCGCCGGTAGGAGCGCATCAGCAGCTGCAGCGGGACGAAGGACAGGACGGCGACGGCGCCGATGCCCCAGTCCAGGTAGAGCAGGGTGGCCGAGATGTACACGACGGCCAGGCAGACCCCGATGAGCTCCTGGAGGCCGTCGTTGATCAGCTCGCGGATCGACTCGACGTCGGTGGTCGCGCGGGAGATGAGGCGCCCGGAGGTGTAGCGCTCGTGGAAGTCGACGCTGAGCGACTGGGCGTGGCGGAAGATCCGGCCGCGCAGGTCGAGCAGGACGTTCTGGCCGATGCGCGCCGAGAGCCGGACGAAGGCGTACTGCAGCAGGCCCGCGGCCAGGGCGCTCACCAGATACGCGGTGCCGACGGCGATCAGCGGGCCGTAGTCGTCGCGGCGGGCGGCGGGCACGGCCCGGTCGATGGCGAACGCCACGAGGAGCGGGCCCGCCTGGACGGCCGCCTGCTGGAGCAGCATGACGAGGGCGGCGAGCCGGACGCGGCCGCGCGCCGGGGCGAGCAGCGAGCGCAGCAGAGCGCGGGAGGCGCCCTTCGGGGCCGGCAGGACGTCCTCGTCGAAGGGATCGCCGTCCTTCGCGCCGCCCGCCGCGGGGGCGGTGCGCTCCTCCTCGGCGCTGGTGCGGTCGGGTGCGGTGGTGGTCATCGCCGGCCTCCCTCGTGCCCTGCGTGCGTCCGGTCCGCCGCGGCACTCCGGTCCTCGTCGCCCGCCATGAGCGAGGCGTACTCCCGGCTGGTGCGCAGCAGTTCGTGGTGGGTGCCGACGGCGGTGATGCGTCCTTTGGAGAGCAGGGCCACACGGTCGGCCAGCAGGACCGTGGAGGGGCGGTGGGCGACGACGAGGGCGGTCGTGCCGGCCAGCACCTCGCGCAGGGCCGCCTCGACCAGGGCCTCGGTGTGCACGTCGAGCGCGGAGAGCGGGTCGTCCAGGATGAGGAAGCGGGGGTCGCCGACGACCGCGCGGGCCAGCGCGAGCCGCTGGCGCTGTCCGCCGGACAGGCTCAGGCCCTGCTCGCCGACCTGGGTGCCGGTGCCCTCGGGGAGGGAGTGCACGAAGCCGGCCTGGGCGACCTCCAGGGCACGCGTCAGATCGGCCTCCCGCCCTGCGTCGGCGCCCATCAGGACGTTCTCCCCGACGCTCGCGGAGAACAGCGTCGGGTCCTCGAAGGCCACGGAGACCAGCGCGCGCAGGCGCTCGCGCGGCATCGCGGCGATGTCCTCGCCGTCCAGGGTGATCCGGCCGGACGTCGCCTCGTGGAGGCGGGGTATGAGGGCGGTCAGCGTGGTCTTGCCGCTGCCCGTGGTGCCGACGAGGGCCATGGTCTCGCCGGGGCGGATGTGGAGGTCGACGCCGTGCAGGACGGGCGGGGCGTCCGCGGGGGCGTCGGGGTAGCGGAAACCGACGCCCTCCAGGCGCAGCCCGCCGTGCTCCTTCGCGGCGCGGGCCTTTCCGGAGGTCTTCCCGGACGCCTTTCCGGATGCCTTCGCGGATGCCTTCCCGGACGCAGGGTCGGCCGGGACGGGGGCGTCCATGACCTCGAAGTAGCGGTCGGCGGCCGTGGCCGACTCGTTGGCGATCGCGATCAGGAAACCGAAGGACTCCACCGGCCAGCGCAGCGCCAGCGCCGTCGACAGGAACGCCACCAGCGTGCCGGCCGACAGCTCGCCGTCGGCGACCTGCAGCACGCCGAGCACCAGCGCCGCGCCGATCGCCAGCTCCGGCAGGCTCATGATGACCGCCCAGAGCATCCCCAGCAGGTGCGCCTTGCGCAGCTCGGTGCCGCGCAGCCGGCCCGAGAGCGCCGCGAAGACCTTCTCCTGGCCGCGGTGGCGGCCGAAGCCCTTGATGATGCGGATGCCGAGCACGCTCTCCTCGACGACCGTCGCGAGGTCGCCGGACTGGTCCTGCGCGGTGCGCGCGGCCCGGGAGTAGCGCTCCTCGAAATACGTGCAGAGGATCACCAGCGGCACCACCGGGGCGAGCAGCACCAGCCCCAGCGTCCACTGCTGTATCAGCAGGACGATAAAGCCCACGAGGATCGTCACGCCGTTGACCAGCAGGAACGTCAGCGGGAACGCCAGGAAGATGCGCAGCAGCATCAGGTCCGTCGTGGCCCGCGAGAGCAGCTGCCCCGAGGGCCAGCGGTCGTGGAAGGAGACCGGCAGCCGCTGCAGGTGCCCGTAGAGATCCGCCCGCATGTCCGCCTCGACCCGCGCCAGCGGGCGCGCCAGGATGAACCGGCGCAGCGCGAAGAGCGACGCCTCCAGCAGCCCGAGCACGAGCACGAGCGCGCCGCCCAGCCACACCCCCGAGGGGTCCTTGCCGGCGACCGGGCCGTCCACGATCCACTTGAGCGCGAGCGGAATGACGAGGCCGGCGCAGGACGCGACGATGGTCACGGCGGCGCCGGCGGCCATCCTGTTGCGCGCCGGCCGCACGTACGGCCACAGGCGCAGCAACGAGCGGACGGCGGATCTCTTCTCGGACGGGCTGGAGTGTTCAGCGGTATCGGTCATCAGGACCGAGACTACGGTTCACCACTGACACCGCTCACTCGGTTTTTTCGCCTAGGGCCTTACGGGGCTGTGGAATTGGAGCTTCCGGTGTGGCTTCCGCCTCCTCCCTCGCCACCCGCCACAGGAGCACCGAACGCGCCCCCACGGTGATGCGCGCACCCGCCGTGCGACGTTCGCCCGGCGCCGCCCCCTGCTCCTCCCGCGCGGTGTCCACGAGCAGTTCGTAGCCGTCCGCCCAAGGCGGGCCCGGCAGGGTGAACGCCGCATCGGCCGGGCCCGCGTGCAGCACGGCCAGGAAGCTGTCGTCCGTGACCGGCTCGCCCTGCTGCCCGCGCTGGGGGATGTCCCGGCCCGAGAGGTACATGCCGAGCGTGGCCGCCGGCGCGTACCAGTCGGCCTCCGCCATCTCCGTGCCCCCGGCCGTGAACCAGGCGAGGTCCCGCAGCCCGTCCGCGCTCTGCGGGCGGCCCGAGAAGAAGGAGCGGCTGCGCAGGACGGGGTGCGCGCGGCGCAGCGCCAGGAGCCGGCCGCACAGGTCCGCGAGGGCGCGCCAGCCCGGTTCCTCCAGCAGCGACCAGTCGGTCCAGCCGGTCTCGTTGTCCTGGCAGTAGGCGTTGTTGTTGCCGCCCTGGGTGCGGCCCATCTCGTCGCCCGCGACGAGCATCGGCACGCCCGTCGACAGCAGCAGGGTGGTCAGCAGGTTGCGCAGCTGGCGCCGGCGCAGGGCCAGGATCGCGGGGTCGTCCGTGGCACCCTCCGCGCCGCAGTTCCACGAGCGGTTGCCGTCGGTGCCGTCGCGGTTGCCCTCGCCGTTGGCCTCGTTGTGCTTGTGCTCGTAGCTGACCAGGTCGCGCAGGGTGAAGCCGTCGTGGGCGGTGACGAAGTTGACGGAGGCGTAGGGGCGGCGGCCGCCCCAGGCGTAGAGGTCGCTGGAGCCCGAGAGCCGGTAGCCGAGGTCGCGCATGTCGGGCAGGGCGCCGCGCCAGTAGTCCCGCACGGCGTCGCGGTAGCGGTCGTTCCACTCCGTCCACAGCGGCGGGAAGGAGCCGACCTGGTAGCCGCCCGAGCCCACGTCCCACGGCTCGGCTATGAGTTTGACGCGGCGCAGCACGGGGTCCTGGGCGATGACGGCGAGGAACGGCGAGAGCATGTCGACGTCGTGCATGGAGCGGGCGAGCGCCGCCGCCAGGTCGAAGCGGAAGCCGTCGACGCCCATCTCCGTCACCCAGTAGCGCAGGGAGTCGGTGATCAGCCGCAGGACGTTCGGCTGGACGACGTGCAGGGTGTTGCCGCAGCCGGTGTAGTCGGCGTAGCGGCGCTGGTCGCTCTGCAGCCGGTAGTAGCGGCGGTTGTCGATGCCCCTCAGGGACAGCGTGGGGCCCAGCTCGCCGCCCTCGGCGGTGTGGTTGTAGACCACGTCGAGGATGACCTCCAGGCCCGCCGCGTGCAGCGCGCGCACCATGCGCTTGAACTCGCCCACCTGCCGGCCGTCGGTCCCGGACGCCGCGTAGGCGGCGTGCGGTGCGAAGTAGCCGATGGAGTTGTAGCCCCAGTAGTTGCGCAGGCCCCGCCGCAGCAGATGGTCCTCGTGCGCGAACTGGTGCACCGGGAGCAGCTCCACGGCCGTCACCCCGAGCCGCACCAGGTGCTCGACGGCCGCGGGGTGCGCGAGCCCGGCGTACGTGCCGCGCAGCCCCTCGGGGACGCCCGGGTGGAGCTTGGTGAAGCCGCGCACGTGCAGCTCGTAGATGACGGAGTCGGGCCAGGGCGTCTTGGGCCGGTGGTCGTCCGCCCAGTCGTCGCCGTCCGCGACGACCACGCCCTTGGGGACGTACGGGGCCGAGTCGCGCTCGTCGCGGACGGTGTCGGCGACGTGCTGCTGGGGCCAGTCCCGCACGTGCCCGTACACCTCGGGGGGCAGGGTGAAGTCGCCGTCCACGGCGCGGGCGTAGGGGTCCAGCAGGAGCTTGGCGGGGTTCCAGCGGGCGCCCGTCCAGGGGTCCCAGCGGCCGTGGACGCGGTAGCCGTAGCGGCGGCCCGGCAGCACTCCGGGGACGAAACCGTGCCATATCTCGTGTGTCAGCTCGGTCAGCGGCAGCCGTGTCTCGCCCTGCGGCGGGCCGTCCGGGCCGCCGTCCCCTCCGCCGTCGAACAGGCACAGCTCGACGGCCTCCGCGCCGCCGGCCCACAGGGCGAAGTTCGTCCCCGCCGTGCCGTCGGCGGCGGTCCTGAAGCGGGCGCCGAGCGGCTCGGGGCTGCCGGGCCAGACCGTGGCGCCGGGCAGCGGCCGCAGGGCCGCATCCGGACGGGGGTGTCCGTTGACGGCGGGGCCCGGGGCCCCCGCGGGCCGTCCGGCCGTGCGGTCGTCCTCGGGGCGCCGGGTCCGGCGGCCGCCGAACTCGTCCCCCCGCTCCGCCTCTTGCTCGGGTGCGCTCGACACGTCTTCGCCTCCGGCGGCTCGCGGGCAGCGCGCCGGGCGCCCGGCGTCCCGTGCCGGGCGGCGGCGGTTCCGTCCTTGCCCCCAGTTCTGCCCAGAACCACGCGTGCGCTCACACGTGTGATCGGACGGCAGGCCGGGGCGTCCGGGCGGACGGGGCGGCGTCGCGGGCGGGGCTCTGCCCGCCTGCGGGCAGCGCGCCGACCCTGGGCCGGAGCACTCAGGTGGCCGGATTATGATGCTCACCTTCAGCCACAGGGTTCACCCCCGCCGCATGTCTCGTACCACCGTTCCCATTTGGGACCCAACGGTGACATTCCACGGGACGGCGGCGCCGGAGCCCTGTGGTTATCTATCGCCAGCGCGTGAGCCGCGCTTCGGGGGCGCCGCGTGGCCGCGGGCCGTGCGAGGGGAGACAACGGATTTGAACGTGCATCTGATACCGAGAGGGCGGGCAGCCCGGAGCAAGGGGCTGCTCGCTCTGCTTCTCGGCGCGCTGATGCTGCTGGTCACCGCCTGCGGCGGCGGTGACGACGACGGGAAGAAGAACGGGGCCAAGAAGGTCCCGGACGGACCGTCGGAAGCCGTCGTGTCCATCACGCCCGACGACGGCACGAAGGACGTCAAGACGTCCGGCGCGCTCAAGGTCACCGCCCAGAAGGGCAAGCTGGCCTCCGTCAAGGTCGCCGACGCCAAGGGCCGTACGGTCGAGGGCAGGATCACCGGCGACGGCGCCGCCTGGGAGCCCACGGCACACCTGGGCGCGTCCACCCAGTACACGGTCGACGCCCTGGCCAAGGACGAGGCCGGCCGGCCGTCGGCCAAGCACGCGTCGTTCACGACCCTCACGCCGCAGAACACCTTCGTCGGCTACTTCACGCCCGAGGACGGCAGCACGGTCGGCGTGGGCATGCCCGTATCGATCAATTTCAGCCGGGGCATCGAAGACCCCAAGGCCGTCGAGCGGGCCGTCAAGGTGACCACCGAGCCGGCCGTCGAGGTCAAGGGCCACTGGTTCGGCAACGACCGCCTCGACTTCCGCCCCGAGAAGTACTGGGCGGCCGGCACGAAGGTGACGGTCGACCTGAACCTCGACGGCGTCCAGGGCCGTCCGGGCGTGTACGGCTCGCAGCGCAAGACCCTGAAGTTCACCGTCGGCCGCAGCCAGGTCAGCACGGTCGACGCCAAGTCCCACCAGATGGTGGTCGAGCGCGACGGCAAGGTCTTCAAGACCATCCCGATCTCCGCCGGCGCCCCCGCCAACCCGACGTACAACGGCCAGATGGTCATCAGCGAGAAGCACGAGGTGACGCGCATGAACGGCGCCACCGTCGGCTTCACGGGAAGTGACGGCAAGGGCGAGTACGACATCCCCGACGTGCCGCACGCGATGCGCCTGTCCACCTCCGGCACCTTCCTGCACGGCAACTACTGGTCCGGGTCGTCCACCTTCGGCTCGGCGAACGCCAGCCACGGCTGCGTGGGCCTGGAGGACGAGCGCGGCGGCGGCGACCCGAACTCGCCGGCGGCCTGGTTCTTCAACAACTCGCTCATCGGTGACGTCGTGATCGTCAAGAACTCCGACGACAAGACGATCAAGCCGGACAACGGGCTCAACGGCTGGAACCTGCCGTGGTCCGAGTGGGGCAAGAGCACCCCCCAGGCCGGCTGACGGCCCCTCGTACACACCCCGCGGCCCGGAGCACTCGTCACGAGTGCCCCGGGCCGCTCGGCGTAACGGGCCCGGTCCGAGCCCGGTCCGCGCCCGCTCCGCGCCCGATCGGGGGGAGCCCCCGAACCCCCGTGTCACTAACCTGGTGTCATGACTGTGCATCTTGAGGTTGCCGAGGGCGTCGGAACCATCCGTCTGGACCGCCCGCCGATGAACGCGCTCGACATCGCCACCCAGGACCGGATCCGCGAGCTCGCCGAGGAGGCGACCCGCCGCGAGGACGTGCGGGCCGTCGTGCTGTGGGGCGGGGAGAAGGTGTTCGCGGCCGGGGCGGACATCAAGGAGATGCAGAAGATGGACCACGCCGCGATGGTGGCGCGGTCCCGCGGCCTCCAGGACTCCTTCACCGCCGTGGCCCGGATCCCCAAGCCCGTCGTCGCCGCCGTCACCGGCTACGCCCTCGGCGGCGGCTGCGAGCTCGCGCTCTGCGCCGACTTCCGGATCGCCGCCGACAACGCCAAGCTCGGCCAGCCCGAGATCCTGCTCGGCCTGATCCCCGGCGCGGGCGGCACCCAGCGCCTGTCCCGGCTGATCGGCCCGTCCAAGGCCAAGGACCTCATCTTCACCGGCCGTATGGTCAAGGCGGACGAGGCGCTCGCGCTCGGCCTGGTCGACCGCGTCGTGCCCGCCGCCGAGGTGTACGAGCAGGCGCACGCGTGGGCGGCGCGGCTCGCCGCCGGCCCCGCGCTGGCGCTGCGCGCGGCGAAGGAGTCCGTGGACTCCGGCCTGGAGACGGACATCGACACGGGTCTCGCCATCGAACGGAACTGGTTTGCGGGCCTGTTCGCGACCGAGGACCGGGAGATCGGTATGCGCAGCTTTGTCGAGGACGGGCCGGGTAAGGCCAAGTTCGTCTGACAACCGGCCGGTTGGCGGCGGTTCCGGACAGGGCCGCCGCTGCCCACGGCGTTGACGCACGGTCGTGCCGGTGTCCACCCCGGGGTGCCTCTTGTGGGGGAATTACGCGCAGTGCGCGACCCCGCGGAACCGTCGTTCCGGCCGTTCCGGGCGATCTTTCCGGGCCCCGTGGTCGCCGCAGGTCAGTCAGGGTTTCCCGGCTGATTTCCTGCCCTTGGCATATGTCGTCGCACGGGCTCGGAGGGTGTCGTTCCGGTCAGGTGAATCCCCCGGTTCCAGCCCCGGGCGTGCCCGCGGCGGCCATGATGGGGGCATGGCGGGCCTGGAGGGAACGGAGCAGCCACGGCAGCGGGCCGGCACGGCCGCTGTGCGCTGGTCGCCGACCGTGGAGGATGAGCTGGCGCTCAAGGCGCTCGATCTGTTCGGCAACCCCACGCAGGGCGAGGTGCGCCTGCCCTCCCGCCCCGAGTCCGCGGTCGCGGCCCGCCGGCTGACGCAGTCCGTGGTCCTGCGCCAGTGGGGCCTCTCGGGTCAACTCACCGAGCACGCCGTCCTGCTGGTCTCCGAGCTCGTCGGCAACGCCGTCCGCCACACCGGCGCGCGCTACTTCGGCCTGCGGATGCTGCGCCGGCGGGGCTGGCTCCGCATAGAGGTCCGCGACCCCTCCCGCGGGCTGCCGTGCCTGATGCCCGTGCACGAGCTCGACGTCACGGGCCGCGGCCTCTTCCTCGTCGACAAGCTCTCGGACCGCTGGGGGGTGGATCTGCTGGCGCGCGGCAAGACCACCTGGTTCGAGATGCGGGTCGCCGACCGCTGAGGCCTGCCACGCAAAGAAGAGGCCGTACAACGAAGAGGCCCCCATCCGTCGGCGTGCGACGGGCCGGGGGCCTCTTCGTGCGCCGCGGAGAATGGGGTGTGTTCCGCGGCGGATGACGACCTGGCTCGGGTCAATGAGGGTCGTGGCTTCCGACTATGGCAGACGGGGTGCGTTCCAGCCAAAGCGGCTATTTGTTCAATTCGGGCAATGCTGGCTATTTCTCTCCGCAATCAAAGGTGAGGTGGGCCACCGTGCCTTGAATTCATCGAATGGATCAGCGGTGCCGCTTATTTTTATGCGAAATTACACAGAGTGAGCTCTGGCCGTGATCGATCTGACCGAAAGGGCCGCTACTCTGTGCCGGTCATACCAGCACACCAAGGGGAGGCTCACATGGCTGACATCGAGAGCGCACGCGAGACGTTCGCCAAGTTCGACATAGACGGGGACGGTTTCATCACGGCTGCCGAGTACAAGAAGGCCATGGCGCAGCTCGGCGACCACTTCGTCACCGAGACCGTCGCGCAGTCCATCATCGACTCCAAGGACACCAACGGCGACCGCCTGCTGTCCTTCGAGGAGTTCTGGAACTCTCTCGACAAGGGCTGACCCGCACGGAACGGCCGACCCTTGCGGAAGGCCGGCCCGGGCCGCGACCCGCGGCCCGGGTCAGCGCCAGCCGCGCCGCTGCGCCCCGGCCCGCCGCCGCCGGTCGTTGCACAGCAGGCAGCGGCCCCAGCCCGGCGGCAGGGGATCGGTCTTGTCCCCGTACAGCGGATCCACGGGGCCCTTCGGGTGCTCCGAGCAGCCCGTCGCCCCCAGGCCGCCGCCCAGGGCACTCGCCGCGGTCAGCGCCCTGCGCAGGGCGTCCACCAGCTGCTCGGCCTCATGGGGTGCGGGTGCGGCGGCGTCGAGGGAGAAGGCGATGTCCGAGGCGGTGGTGAGCGCGCTCTGGAGTTCGCGCAGGTCTGCGTAACTCATGTCTGCGAGCGTAACGGCCGCCACTGACAACGCCGTCCCGCCGCCCGTCGCGCAAGGCTCCTGCGGTCCGTCGCGCAGGGCTCCTGCAGTACGGGCGCGGCCCCCTGCGGTACGGTCGCGCCATGCCGCAGGCCCAGTACATCGCCGTGATGACGGCGACCGACAGCGAGGAGCGCGCCAGGCACCTCGCCACCACCGCGGTCGAGGCGCGGCTCGCCGCCTGCGCCCAGATCGACGGCCCCGTCACCAGCGTCTACCGGTGGCAGGGCGAGGTGCACAGCGACACCGAGTGGCGCGTCCTCTACAAGACCGCGGCGGACCGCTACGGCGAGCTGGAGGCCCACATCAAGGGCGAGCACACCTACGAGACCCCGGAGATCATCGCCACCCCCGTCACGGCGGGCAGCGACGCCTACCTCGCCTGGCTCCGGACGCAGACGCGCGTCAGCCGCGGCTGAGGAACCAGCTCCGCTCCGCTCCCGCCGAGGCTCCATCGCGGACCGTCCGCACCCCCTCGCCGGTCGCGTCGCGCGACGTGCCGGTGCGGTGCGTGGCCTGCTCCCAGATCCGGCCGTCGGCCTCCGCGACGACCTTGACCCGCCCGCCCGAGCCGGTCCGCTCGGTGTGGAAGCGCTGCTCCGCCGCGTCCGCGTCGCACGGCACGGTGACGAGCAGCGCGCCCTGTCTGCCGATGCAGCGATACGGCTGCGCCTGCGACGAGAACTGGTGCGTGGCGGAGCTGTAGACCCAGGTCTGGGCGGTCCGCTCGGAATCCTGGCACGGCTGCAGCGCCACCAGCCAGGGCCGCAGGGTGCCGCGCGGGTCGCGGTAGCCCGATCCTTCGACGGTCAGGCAGCCGCCGTGCGCGCCGTTGTGGATGCGCACGGCGCCGGCCGGCGCCGCAGGCGTGGTCCCGGTGTCGGCGCCGGCCAGGGGGGCCGTCGCGCCGAGGGCGGCGACGGCGCCGAGGATCGCTGCGGTGGCGCGGAGGGAATGGCGCATGGCGAGAGCTCCTCGATCAAGGGGGTAACGGAACGAGGGCGTTGACATTACTGACGGCACCGGTCCGCTGACACGCTGTTTCCGGTCATGGTCATTTCCATTCGCAGTCCGTGATCAGCCGGGATATCCTCACCGAAACTTTACGAAGTACGGATAAAGGACAGTAAGGCACTTGAAGGCGATACGTAAGAGCGTCGTGGCGGCCACCGGGATCGCTCTCGCTCTGAGCCTGGCGGCGTGCGGTGGCACCGGCGGCGGCAAGGACGAGCCCGCGGGCTCCGGCGGGAAGAGCGACAGCGGCGCCGACAAGGCGCTCAAGGCGGCGGAGCCGGCCGGCACCCTCAAGGCGGCCGCGGCCAAGGGGGCGCGGCAGAACACCTTCCGCACCAAGGGGACGCGCAAGGACAAGGACGGGGAGTACGTCACGGAGGGCGCCTTCCAGGTGAAGCCCGACGCCTCCGAGATGAAGGACGTGGGCCCGAAGACGGCCGAGTCCCCCGACGGCGTCAGCCACATGATCACCGTGAACGACAAGATGTACTTCAACGGGGAGAAGGTCCCCGGCAAGAAGTGGTGGACGTTCAGCGTCGAGGGCGCCGACAAGAGCAAGGACCCGTCGTCGGAGCTCTTCGTCCGGCTGACGTCGGCCCTCGCCACGTCCAAGGACGTGAAGAACACGGGCGTGGAGACGGTCGGCGGCCGCCGCGCGGCCCGCTTCCAGGGCACGGTCGTCGTGTCGGAGCTCGCCGCGTACAAGGGCGACGCGATCCAGGACAAGGACCGCGACTTCGTCGTCAAGGGCTACAAGGACGACGGCGTGGAGAAGGTCGACCTCGTCGTCTGGGTGGACAAGGACGGCGTGGTCGCGAAGACCGAGGAGTCGGGCAAGGGCTCCAAGGGAGAGTTCGAGGGAGACTTCCGCCGGACCGACGAGTACTTCGACTGGGGCGCGGACCTGGGCATCAAGCCTCCGCCGGCCGCCGAGACGGCGACCGAGAAGGAGGTCCTGGAGGCCGAGATGAAGAAGCTGCAGAAGTAGCAGAAGCAGCTTCCCGCACGCGAGAGGCGCCCCCCGCCCGGCATCGGCCGGGCAGGGGGCGCCTCTCGCGCAGTGGTGCGGCTCAGCGGTGCGTCAGCACTCGATGATGTTCACGGCGAGACCGCCGCGCGCCGTCTCCTTGTACTTCACGCTCATGTCCGCGCCCGTCTCCTTCATGGTCTTGATGACCTTGTCGAGGGAGACGTGGTGGCGGCCGTCGCCGCGCAGGGCCATGCGGGCCGCGGTGACCGCCTTGGCGGCCGCCATGCCGTTGCGCTCGATGCACGGGATCTGGACCAGACCGCCGACGGGGTCGCAGGTCAGGCCGAGGTTGTGCTCCATGCCGATCTCGGCGGCGTTCTCCACCTGCTCGGGGGAGCCGCCGAGGACCTCGGCGAGACCGCCGGAGGCCATGGAGCAGGCCGAGCCGACCTCGCCCTGGCAGCCGACCTCGGCGCCGGAGATCGAGGCGTTCTCCTTGAAGAGCAGGCCGATGGCGCCCGCGGCGAGCAGGAAGCGGACGATGCCGTCCTCGTCCGCGCCGGGCACGAAGTTCATGTAGTAGTGCAGGACGGCCGGGATGATGCCGGCGGCGCCGTTGGTGGGGGCGGTCACGACGCGGCCGCCCGCGGCGTTCTCCTCGTTGACGGCCATGGCGTAGATCGTGATCCACTCCATGGCACGGGCCTGCGGGTCGCCCTCGGCGCGCAGCTGGCGGGCGGTGTTCGCGGCGCGGCGGCGGACCTTCAGGCCGCCCGGCAGGATGCCCTCGCGGGACATGCCGCGCGTGACGCACGCCTGCATGACGCCCCAGATCTCCAGCAGGCCCTCGCGGATCTCCTGCTCGGTGCGCCAGGCCTTCTCGTTCTCCATCATCATCGCGGAGATCGACAGGCCCGACTCGCGGGACATCCGCAGCAGCTCGTCGCCCGTGCGGAAGGGGTACTTCAGGACGGTGTCGTCCAGCTTGATGCGGTCCTCGCCGACCGCGTCCTCGTCCACGACGAAGCCGCCGCCGACGGAGTAGTACGTCTTCTCCAGCAGGGGGGCGCCGGCCTCGTCGTAGGCGAAGAGGGTCATGCCGTTGGCGTGGTACGGCAGGGAGCGGCGGCGGTGCAGGATCAGCTGCGTCGACTCGTCGAAGTCGATCTCGTGGGTGCTGCCGATCTCCGCGCCGAGCAGCCGCAGCCGCTTCGACTCGCGGATGCGCTCGACCTCGGCGTCCGCGAGCTCGACGTCGACGGTGCGCGGGGAGTAGCCCTCCAGGCCGAGCAGGACGGCCTTGGGGGTGCCGTGGCCGTGGCCGGTGGCGCCGAGCGAGCCGAACAGCTCGGCGCGGACGGAAGCGGTGTGGGCCAGCAGGCCCTCGTTCTTCAGCCGGCGCGTGAACATCAGCGCGGCCCGCATGGGACCGACCGTGTGGGAGCTGGACGGGCCTATGCCGATCGAGAAGAGATCGAAAACGGAGATGGCCACGGTGGCTGCTCCCTGTCTGCTTGGAGGTGGTACTGGGGTGGTACGGGGGCGCGTGGTGCGGGGCACCGGGCGCCACTGTTCAGTGTGCCCGGTGCCCCGTACCCGCGGGTGAATCGGATGCTGATGTGTTACTTCAGGCCGGGGTACAGCGGGTGCTTGTCCGCCAGGGCCGTGACGCGGCCGCGCAGGGCCTCCGCGTCGTAGACCGGCTTCAGCGCCTCGGCGATGATGTCGGCGACCTCACGGAAGTCCTCCGCCTGGAAGCCGCGGGTGGCCAGCGCCGGGGTGCCGATCCGCAGACCCGAGGTGACCATCGGCGGCCGCGGGTCGTTCGGGATGGCGTTCCGGTTGACCGTGATCCCGACCTCGTGGAGGCGGTCCTCGGCCTGCTGGCCGTCCAGCTCGGAGTTGCGCAGGTCCACCAGCACCAGGTGCACGTCCGTACCGCCGGAGAGGACGGAGACGCCCGCCTCGGTGACGTCCGGCTGCATCAGACGCTCGGCCAGGATCTTCGCGCCCTCCAGCGTACGCTGCTGGCGCTCCTTGAACTCCTCGCTGGCCGCGACCTTGAAGGAGACGGCCTTCGCAGCGATCACGTGCTCCAGCGGGCCACCCTGCTGACCGGGGAAGACAGCGGAGTTGATCTTCTTGGCCAGCTCGGCAGTGGAGAGAATCACACCACCGCGGGGACCGCCCAGGGTCTTGTGCGTGGTGGTGGTCACGACGTGCGCGTGCGGCACCGGGGAGGGGTGCAGCCCGGCGGCGACGAGGCCCGCGAAGTGGGCCATGTCGACCATCAGGTACGCGCCGACCTCGTCGGCGATCCGGCGGAAGGCCGCGAAGTCCAGCTGGCGCGGGTACGCGGACCAGCCGGCGACGATCAGCTTCGGGCGGTGCTCCTTGGCGAGGCGCTCGACCTCCTCCATGTCGACCAGGTTGGTCTGCTCGTCGACGTGGTAGGCGACCACGTTGTAGAGCTTGCCGGAGAAGTTGATCTTCATGCCGTGGGTCAGGTGCCCGCCGTGGGCGAGGTTCAGACCCAGGATGGTGTCGCCCGGCTTGATCAGCGCGAACATCGCGGCGGCGTTGGCCTGCGCACCGGAGTGCGGCTGGACGTTCGCGTGCTCGGCACCGAAGAGCGCCTTGATCCGGTCGATGGCGATCTGCTCGACGACATCGACGTGCTCGCAGCCACCGTAGTAGCGGCGGCCGGGGTAGCCCTCGGCGTACTTGTTGGTGAGGACCGAGCCCTGGGCCTCCATGACCGCGACCGGAGCGAAGTTCTCCGAGGCGATCATCTCGAGGGTGGACTGCTGGCGGTGGAGTTCGGCGTCGACAGCGGCGGCGACGTCGGGGTCGAGCTCATGGAGGGAGCTGTTCAGCAGAGACATGAGTTCTTCCTGGACTTCCTGGGCGAGGGAGGGCGAGGGGTGGGGTCAGCCTGCGGTGAGGGTGACGTACTCGTCGGCGGAGAGGAGGTCCGCCGGCTCGTCCGTGATCTTCACCTTGAACAGCCAGCCGCCCTCGAAGGGGGCGGAGTTCACCAGCGCGGGGTCGTCCACGACGGCCTGGTTGGCCTCGGTGACCTCGCCGGTCACCGGGGAGTACAGGTCGCTGACCGACTTGGTGGACTCCAGCTCGCCGCAGGTCTCGCCCGCGGTGACGGTGTCACCGACGGCGGGGAGCTGGGCGTAGACGACGTCACCGAGCGCGTTCGCGGCGAACTCGGTGATGCCGACCGTGGCCACGCCGTCCGCGTCGACGGCCGACAGCCACTCGTGCTCCTTGCTGTAGCGCAGCTGCTGGGGGTTGCTCATGGCTAGATTCTCCTGGATGCGCGTGAGTGCTTGTGCAACGGGTCTTGACAGAGGGAGATGAGAGAGGGCAGGGAAGCCCCCGGGCGAGCCTCGGGGAAGATCAACGCTGCCGCTTGTAGAAGGGCAGGGCCACGACCTCGTACGGCTCGTGGCTGCCGCGGATGTCCACGGCCACGCCCTGCGTGCCGGGCGCGGCGTGCGCCGCGTCGACGTAGGCGATGGCGATCGGCCTGCCGAGCGTGGGGGAGGGGGCGCCGGAGGTGACCTCGCCGACGGCCTCGCCGCCGGCCGTCACCGTGAAGCCGGCGCGCGGCACGCGGCGGCCCTCGGCGATCAGGCCGACGAGCTTGCGCGGCGGCTGCGCCTCGGCGCGCTCGGCGGCCGCCTGCAGCGCGGCGCGGCCGACGAAGTCGCCCTCCTTCTCGAACTTCACGACCCGGCCCAGGCCCGCGTCGAACGGGGTGGTCGCGGTCGTCAGCTCGTGCCCGTACAGCGGCATGCCCGCCTCCAGGCGCAGCGTGTCGCGGCAGGAGAGGCCGCACGGCACGAGGCCGGCGTCCGCGCCCGCCTCCGTGAGGGCCTGCCACAGCTTCACGGCGTCGCCCGGGGCGACGAACAGCTCGAAGCCGTCCTCGCCGGTGTAGCCGGTGCGGGCGATCAGGGCGGGGACGCCCGCGACGGTGCCCGGCAGGCCCGCGTAGTACTTCAGGCCGTCCAGGTCGGCGTCCGTCAGGGACTTCAGGATGCCGGGCGAGGCCGGGCCCTGGACGGCGAGGAGGGCGTAGGCGTCGCGGTCGTCGCGGACGGCCGCGTCGAAGCCGGCGGCGCGCTCGGTCAGGGCGTCCAGCACGGTCTGCGCGTTGGAGGCGTTGGCGACGACCATGTACTCCGCGTCGGCGAGGCGGTAGACGATCAGGTCGTCGAGGATGCCGCCGTCCTCGCGGCAGATCATCGTGTAGCGGGCGCGGCCTACGGCGACGCTCCCTATGTTGCCCACGAGGGCGTAGTCCAGCAGGGCGGCGGCCTGCGGGCCGGTCACGGTGATCTCACCCATGTGCGAGAGGTCGAACAGACCGGCGCGGGTGCGGACCGCGACGTGCTCGTCGCGCTCGCTGCCGTAGCGCAGCGGCATGTCCCAGCCCGCGAAGTCGGTCATGGTCGCGCCGAGCTCGCGGTGCAGGGCGTCAAGGGCGGTGCGGCGAGGGGTGTCGGTCATGGTGTGGGCTCCCGGACATGGCAGTGAGGACGTCCTCCCCATCTGTCATCGGAACCTGAGAGGTTCACCGGAAGCCGCCGCGACACGCGGGGGTCCGGCTTGCACCTTGGGTGGAGCCGCGCACGGTGCGGCCCGCTTTTCAGATCTGCCTCGTCCGCGCGGTACGGGGCCTGAGAGATTCAAGGGAGGAACTTGCTCCTTCGGCGCCCAGCGCACACGCCGTAGCGTGCAGCCTGGGACTCTCCCGCGCGGATTCGAGCGGCCGGTATGCAGTTGGATACGCAGTTGGCGCGCACATCATTGCACGTGCAGGCGCGTTACGGACTGCCTGGCGGCCCTCGAATTCGATTACCTTTCCTTTACGTTCCGTGGGTAGGGGGCAGTGACGGGCAGTGACCGGGCCGGGGGAGGGGCAGGACGGATGGGAACAGCGCCGACGACAGGGGCAGCGGAGACGGCCGGGACGGCCGGGGCCGCGCGGGCGCGCGGCGCGGCCGCGGCGGGGAGTGGCGCGGTGCGGGCCCGGGCGGGGGTGCTCGACCTGCGCGCCGGAGCGGGCCTGGGGGAGCTCCGCTTCCCCGCGGGGGACGTGCTGATCGTCTCCGGGCTGCCCGGCAGCGGGAAGTCCACGCTCATCCGGCGGGCGGTCTCCGCGCTGGACGCACGGGACGGCATCGTCTGGTGCATCGACTCCCAGGACACCCGGGAGCGGCTGGAGCGGCGCACGCCCCCCTGGCTGCCGTACGCGGCCTACCGGCCCTTCGCCCGCCTCGCCCACTACGCGGCGCTGCGGCGCGCCCTGCGCTCCGACGCGAGCGCCGTCGTGCACGACTGCGGGCAGCGCGGCTGGGTCCGCCGCTGGGTCGCGCGCGACGCCCGGCGCCGGGGCGGGGCGGCCCACCTGCTGCTCCTCGACGTGCCGCCGGGCACGGCGCTGGCCGGGCAGGCGGCGCGGGGCCGGGGCGTCTCGCCGCACGCGTTCCGCCGCCACCGGCGGGCGATGGCCCGGCTGGTCGCGGCGGTGTCGCACCCCCCGGTCCCGGACGGCCCCGGGCGCCTGCCGGCGGGGGTGGCGTCGGTGGTGCTGCTGGACCGCGCCGCGGTGGATGCGTTGCGGACGATCGCGTTCGAGTAAAGGCGCCCGGGGTGCGGCCGTGAGCGTGCGCGGCGTCGCCTACAGCGGCAGCGGTGCCGGCAGTGTCGAGCCGTCTTCCGCCAAGGGGAGTTTCGCCAGGAGGTCCTTCACGACGGTGAGGGCCTCCGTGATGGCCGCCTGCACCCCCGGCTGGTCGTGCTTCGTCGCCGCGTCGATCAGCTTCTCGATCGCCTTCTGCAGCTTCTTCAGCAGGTCGTGGACGTCGTCCCCCGGCGCCGCCGCCGGGCGACCCACGGCGGGCGGGGACTGCCTCAGGGAGTCCCCCAGCCGGTTCGCCGACGCCCGCAGCCGCTGCTGCATCTCCTTGAGCGCGTCCACGTCCGGCGTCCTGGACTGCGCCTCCTTGCCGATTCGGGAGACCAGCGTGAGCGCATCCCCCAGTTGCCCCACCGCATCGAGCTGCTGGTGGACGGCGGCCGCCGACTTCGGTTCGGTGGCCGGGAGTACGTGGGACATGTCGGGGTCCGGTGCGCCTACGGCGGCGAGGGAGGGGCCCGCGACGCCGACGGCCACGGAAGCGCAGGCGGCGACGGCTATCGCCGAGGCGGCGAACTTGTTGACACGCATGCTGGAGGTTCCCTTCGGTCCGGGGAGCCGGCGGGCCGGCGCGGGGCCGGCGGAGCCGGTGGGGCTGCAGGGCAACTGTCCGCATCACCCTGTGGCCGCTGGTGGCCCTGTGCAACCCGGTGGATACGGTCAGTGCCGTGACGGGAGTGGGTGGTGCTCCCGCACCGCCCGCCCTGACCTGGGACATCACCGGCGATTTCGGCAGCCGGAGAGAGCCGGCGGGGGTTCAGCCGTTAGGGTGCGTGTGCGGCTTTGTCGAGACGGCGGTTGGGCGGCATTGGACGAGTTGGGCGAGTTGGACGAGATGAGCATCCCCGGGCAGTACGACTGGAGTCCGGCCCCCGGCGGCGGCGTGCCCGCGGCCGCCCCGCACGGTCTGACCGGCCTGCCCGCCAATGAACTCGAAGAGGTGCTCGCCGCCTCCGTGGGCGTGCCCGGCGCGGGCGCGCGCATCGTGGAGGCGCTCGGCCGCAGCCACGTGTGGATTCCGCTGCCGGGCGGCGGCGGCCCGGACAGCGCCGATCTCGATCTGCCCACGCTGGAGCTCGGCGGCCAGGTCTTCGTGCCCGTCTTCAGCTCCGAGGGAGAGTTCCGGAGGGTCGCGGGCGAGCGCATGCCGTATGCCGTCGCCCCGGCCGTCGAGTTCGCCCGCGGCCTGCCCCCGCAGGTGGGCATCGTCGTCAACCCCGAGGGCTCCGTGGGCGCACCGCTGCCGCCGGCCGCCGTCGCCGAGCTGTGCCGGGCCGGCCGCACCGCCCTGGACGGCGACGCCACCGGCGGCCGTGTGCGGCTCTTCGAGCCCGACTGGCAGGAGGAACCCACGGCCTTCCTGGCGGCCGCCGGGCCGGAGTTCGCCGCCGCCCGGGTCGTCCGCACGGCGCGGCGCGCCCTCGCGAGCGTCGAGGGGGCCGCTCCGGCGCTGTTCATCGGCGTCGAGCTCGACCTGCCGGACCCCGACAGCCGGTCCGCGGCGCTGTCCGCCCTCGGCCGCGCCCTGGGCTCCGCGCCCGTGCCCTGGCCCGTCCAGCTGGTCTTCCTGGACGTCGCGCGGGACCCGGTCGGCGACTGGATGCGGGACCGGATCCGTCCGTTCTACGACCGCGACCTGTGACTCCTCCCCTGTCCGCCCCGGCGGGCTCGTAAGCTGGTCGGACGACCACGGGGGCGCGACGGCGCTCCCGGGTCTGCAGCAGTCAAGGCCGAGAGAAGAGGCGGACCCAGGTGAGCGCGGGCGCGGAGAGCGGCGTGGAGCAGATGCTGCGCCAAGTGACGCCCGGCCGGTACGACGCATACGAGGCGCTGCTGCGGTCGCTGGCCGAGGGACGGGTGTGGATGCTGCTCTGGCACGGCCAGGCCGGTTCGCCCGACGCCCAGTACGGCAACATGGACGTCGAAGGCCTCGGCTACGCCCCGTGCGTGACGTCCGCGCAGGAGCTCGCGGCCAGCGGCTGGAACCGCGCCCATGAGGTGATCTCCGGCCGGGCCGTGGCCGAGGCCCTCTACCCCGGGCGCTGGGGCCTGTGGCTCAACCCGCACGCGCCCGGTGGCGGCGTCGGCATCCCCTGGCTCGACCTGCGCCGCATCGCCGGCGGCCTGGACCGGCTGCCGGCCGGCCCGCTGCGCCTGAGCGAGCCCGGCGTGGACATCCCGCAGTTCTACGCCCTCCTCGGGCAGAACGCCCACCGCACCCCCGCCGTGCGCTCGCTGCGCCGCGCCTGGGTGCAGCCCGCGCTCGGCACCGCGTACCTGGCGATCGGCCTGGACCTCTACGACAGCTCGCAGGGGGCCGTGGAATCCGTGCGGCTGATGATGCAGCAGTCGATCGGTGCGGTCCCGGACGGGCTGCCGGTCTCCACGGTGGCGATGTCGGACGAGCACGACCCGGTCGCGATGTGGATGCGGGCCAACGCCCGCCCGTTCTACGACCGCGACGCCTACGGCGGCGGAGCGGCGGGCGGCTCGCAGGCCGCGCCGTCGGGCTACGGATACCCGCCGCAGCCCCCTCAGGCCGGGGTCTACTGAACCTCCTGCCGACCCGCCCACCGATCCGCCACCGATCCGCCGGCCGACCGCCGGCGGATCACTGCTGTCCGTACGGACGGATCACTGCTGTCCGTATAACGGAACTCCTCTCCACACATCACGGTTGCGCATCCTTTGCGGACCGGGTCTGGCGGGTGATCGCGGAGCCGTTGAAGACTCCCGCCACAAGGACTCCCGGTCCTGCGTACCGTCCCGCGTACGTCCTGTGCACGACCTGCTCCGCGTGAACTTCCCGCACCATCGCACCTTTCGCACCACTGATGTGAACCAGCCGCATCCGCGGCGGGCGTTGGGCCGGTCGGCACCGGCCGAGAGGGGTCCACCAGACGATGACGGCACCACTGCACGACACGGGCGCGGCGGAGACCGCAGCCGTCGACGTCGCCGCCGGAGTCCCGGCCAAGGCGATCGAGGGCCGTTCGCCCTGGCGGATCGCCTGGATCCGGCTCAAGCGCGACAGGTTCGCGCTGGCCGGCGGTGTCGTCGTCCTGCTGCTCATCCTGGTGGCGATCCTCGCCCCGGTGATCGTGAGCCTGCTGGGCCACCCGCCCAACGAATTCCACGAGGACCAGATCGACCCGCTGTTCAGCACGCCCAAGGGCGACTGGGGCGGCATCAATTCGGACTTCCTGCTGGGCGTCGAACCGACGAACGGGCGCGACGTCTTCAGCCGCATCGTCTACGGGGCCCGGGTCTCGCTGCTCGTGGCCTTCCTCTCGGCCGTCGTCGCGGTCGTCATCGGCACGGTGTTCGGCATCGTCGCCGGCTTCTTCGGCGGCTGGGTCGACGCGGTGATCAGCCGGGTGATGGACCTGCTGCTGGCGTTCCCGCAGCTGCTGTTCATCATCGCGCTGGTGTCCGTGGTCCCCGACTCGCTGTGGGGGCTGACCGGTTCGGGCGTGCGCATGGGGGTGCTGATCGCGGTCATCGGCTTCTTCGGCTGGCCCTATATCGGCCGGATCGTGCGCGGCCAGACCCTCTCGCTGAGAGAGCGCGAGTACGTCGAGGCGGCGCGCAGCCTCGGCGCGGGCCGCGGCTACATCCTCTTCCGCGAGCTGCTGCCCAACCTGGTGGCGCCGATCACCGTGTACACCACGCTGATGATCCCCACCAACGTCCTCACCGAGGCCGCCCTCAGCTTCCTCGGTACCGGAGTCAAGCCCCCCACGGCATCGTGGGGCGAGATGCTCGCCAGAGCCGTCGACCACTACGAGGCGGACCCCATCTTCATGATCATCCCGGGTCTCGCCATCTTCGTCACCGTCCTCGCCTTCAACCTCTTCGGTGACGGTGTGCGGGACGCGCTGGACCCCAAGGGCTCGCGCTAGCGCCCGCCGCCGGGCAGCTCATTCCGCTCATCCAACCGATCGCACGTGTCCCACCGCCCCTGTCGGTCCGTCAGGAGGCTCTTTCCGCAAACCCGCCGGCCCGCATCCCGGGGCGGCGACGATCACGGAGGTCGCGACACCTTGAGAACACAGAGAACTTCGAGGCGGAGGCCGGCCGCCGGGGCGGCCCTCGTGGTCGCGGCCCTGGTCACCACGGCCGCCTGTGGCGGCGGCGGGGGCAAGAGCGGCAGCGGGGACGGCAAGGGTGCGGGGTTCGACGCCGCCGTCGGCAAGCTCGCCGCCGCGTCGGACAAGAAGGGCGGAGAGCTCAAGTTCATCGGCACGCAGGACGCCGACTCCTGGGACCCCCAGCGCGGTTACTACGGATTCATGTGGGACTTCGCCCGCTACTACACGCGCACCCTGGTCACCTCCAAGCCCGCGCCCGCCGCCGAGAGCTCCACGATGGTGCCGGACATGGCCACCGACACCGGCAAGGTCTCGGACGACAAGAAGACCTACACCTTCACCCTCAGGCCGGGGCTGACCTGGGAGGACGGCCAGCCCGTCACCACCCAGCAGATCAAGTACGGCATCGAGCGCACCTGGGCCACCGACAAGATCTCCGGCGGCCCCACCTGGCTGATGCAGGTCCTGGACCCGGACAAGACGTACAAGGGCCCGTACAAGGACGAGAGCAAGGACAAGCTGGGCCTGAAGGCGATCGAGACGCCGGACGAGAAGACGATCGTCTTCAAGCTGCCCAAGCCCAACGGCGACTTCCTGCAGATGCTCGCGCTGCCCGCCGCGGCCCCGGTCCGCCCCGACAAGGACACCGCGGAGCGCTACGGCCAGAAGCCGTTCTCCAACGGGCCCTACAAGTTCGTCTCGTACAGCCCGAACAAGGGCCTGGAGCTGGTCCGCAACGACAAGTGGAGCAAGGAGTCGGACCCCGTCCGCAAGGCCCTGCCGGACAAGATCTCGGTCACGCTGATCACCAACGCCGACGACATGGACAACCGGCTGATCAAGGGCGACTACGACCTCGACCTCAACGCCACCGGCATGGGCTCGGCGGGCCGGCAGAAGGCCCTCAAGGAGCACAAGGGCAACATCGACAACCCGCAGACCGGCTTCATCCGCTACGCGGCGTTCCCCAAGACCGTCGCCCCGTTCGACAACGAGCACTGCCGCAAGGCCGTCATCTACGGCGCCGACCACACCTCGCTGCAGACCGCGCGCGGCGGCCCCCAGGCGGGCGGTGACATCGGCATCAGCATGCTGCCGCCGGCCGTCAAGGGCTTCGACGCCAAGTACGACCCGTACAGCGTGCAGCAGGGCAAGCCCGACGTCGCCAAGGCCAAGGAGGAGCTGAAGGCCTGCGGCAAGCCGGACGGCTTCAAGACGACCATCGCGGTGCGCAACAACAAGATGCAGGAGGTCGCCTCCGCGGAGTCGCTGCAGGCGTCCCTGAAGGCCATCGGCATCGACGCGCAGATCGACAAGTACGACGGCGCGCAGAACACCGGCATCATCGGCTCGCCCAAGAACGTCAAGGCCAAGGGCTACGGGATCATCATCATGGGCTGGGGCGCCGACTTCCCCAGTGGCCAGGGCTTCCTGCAACCGATCGTGGACGGCCGCTTCATCCAGCAGAGCGGCAACCAGAACTACCCCGAGCTCGACGACCCCGCGGTCAACAAGCTCCTGGACGACGGCATCGCCGAGACCGACCCCGAGAAGGCCGGGAAGATCTACCAGGAAGCCAACAAGAAGGTCATGGAGGGCGCCTGGTACCTGCCCTTCACCTACGAGAAGAACATCATCTGGCGCAGCTCCCGGCTGACCAACGTCTACACGGCCGACGCCTACAACGGCCGCTACGACTACGCCTCGCTGGGCGTCGTCAAGTGATCGTGCTCGTCACGGCAGTGACATTCCGTCCGCTCCGCCGGCGCACCCGCCGCTAGGCACGAAGGGCAGGTGAGGGCCGAGCGCGACGGCCGGGGACGCCCCCCTCTTCCCCAGGGGGGCGCCTCCGGGCCGCCGCCGGGCCGACCGCAGTGTTCGCTTATATCGTCAGGCGGCTGTTCGCCGTCATCGTGATGCTGCTCGTGGTCATCCTCGTGACCTTCGGCATCTTCTTCGCGATCCCGAAGTTCACCGGATCCGACCCCGCGCTGATGTACGTCGGCAAGCAGGCGGACCCGGCGGCCATCGAGGGCATCCGGCAGAAGCTGGGGCTCGGGAAGCCGATCCTCGAACAGTTCTGGAACTTCGTCACCGGGCTCTTCACCGGCCGGGACTACGTCAGCACGGGCGACTCCGTCCACTGCCCGGCGCCCTGCTTCGGCTACTCGTTCCGCCACGAGAGCCCCATCTGGCCCGAGCTGACGAGCCGGCTGCCCGTCACTCTCTCGCTCGCCGGCGGCGCCTGTGTGCTGTGGGTCACCGGCGGCGTCCTGACCGGCGTCGTCTCCGCCCTCAAGCGGGGCACCGTCTGGGACCGCACCGCCATGACCGTGGCCCTGAGCGGCGTCTCCCTGCCGATCTACTTCACGGCCCTGCTCTCGCTCGCGGTCTTCAAGTACAAGCTCGGCTGGGTCGGGGGCGAGTACACCTCGTTCGCGGACGACCCCGGCAGCTGGTTCGGCGGCCTGATCCTGCCCTGGGTGACCCTCGCCTTCCTCTACGCGGCCATGTACGCCCGGCTGACCCGGGCCACCATGCTGGAGGTCCTCGGCGAGGACTACATCCGCACCGCCCGCGCCAAGGGACTCGCCGAACCGGTCGTCATCGGCAAGCACGCGATGCGCTCCACCATGACCCCGATCCTCACCGTGCTCGGCATGGACCTCGGGGCGCTGGTCGGCGGCGCCATCCTCACCGAGACGGCCTTCAGCCTGCCCGGCCTGGGCCAGGCCGCGGTGGCGGCGATCAACGAGCGCGACCTGCCGATGATCCTCGGCGTCACGCTGATCACCGCCTCCGCCGTGGTCTTCGCCAACCTGGTCGTGGACCTCCTGTACGCCGTGATCGACCCCCGAGTGAGGCTCTCGTGACGACGGACCCCGCCCTGCACCCCGGGGAGGCCCCCACCGCCTTCCTCGACGTGCGCGACCTGCGCATCCACTTCCCCACCGACGACGGGCTGGTCAAGTCCGTCGACGGGCTCTCCTTCCAGCTGGAGAAGGGCAGGACGCTCGGCATCGTCGGGGAGTCCGGGTCGGGCAAGTCGGTCACCTCGCTCGGCATCATGGGCCTGCACACCGTCGGCCAGTACGGCCGCGGCAAGGCCCGCATCTCCGGCGAGATCTGGCTCGACGGCAAGGAGCTGATGACCGCCGACCCCGACGAGGTGCGGCGGCTGCGCGGCCGCGAGATGGCGATGATCTTCCAGGACCCGCTGTCGGCCATGCACCCGTACTTCACCATCGGCCACCAGATCACCGAGGCCTATCTGGTGCACAACAGCGGCGCGGACAAGAAGACCGCCCGCAAGCGCGCCGTCGAGCTCCTGGACCGCGTCGGCATCCCGCAGCCGGACCGCAGGGTGGACGACTACCCCCACCAGTTCTCCGGCGGCATGCGCCAGCGCGCCATGATCGCCATGGCGCTCGTCAACAACCCCGAGCTCCTCATCGCGGACGAGCCGACCACCGCCCTGGACGTCACCGTGCAGGCGCAGATCCTCGACCTCATCCGCGACCTGCAGAAGGAGTTCGGCTCGGCGGTCATCGTCATCACCCACGACCTCGGCGTCGTCGCCGAGCTGGCCGACGACATCCTCGTGATGTACGGCGGCCGCTGCGTGGAGCGCGGGCCCGCCGAGAAGGTCTTCTACGAGCCCCAGCACCCCTACACCTGGGGCCTGCTCGGCTCCATGCCCCGCATCGACCGCGAGCAGACCGAGCGGCTGATCCCGGTCAAGGGCTCCCCGCCCAGCCTGATCAACGTGCCGTCCGGCTGCGCCTTCAACCCGCGCTGCCCGTACGCCGACCTGCCCGCCGGCGGAGTCACCCGCACGGAGCGGCCCGAGCTGCGCCGGGTCCTGGGCGGCTCTCCCGCCGCCGCGGGGGGCGGCGGGCACTGGTCCGCCTGTCACCTGCCCCAGGAGGAACGGACCCGCATCTGGACCGAAGAGATCGCGCCGAAGCTGTGAAGGACCACGAGATGACCATTCCCGCGCAGCAGGCGAACGACGGGCCCGAGGCCCTCCTCACGGTCGAGGGCCTGGTCAAGCACTTCCCGATCACCAAAGGGCTGCTGCGCCGCCAGGTCGGCGCGGTGCAGGCCGTGGACGGCCTCACCTTCGACGTCCGCAACGGGGAGACCCTGGGCGTGGTGGGGGAGTCCGGCTGCGGCAAGTCCACCATGGGCCGGCTGATCACCCGGCTGCTGGAGCCGACGGGCGGCCGCGTCACGTTCCAGGGCAAGGACATCAGCCACCTCGGCGTCGCGGGGATGCGCCCGCTGCGCCGCGACATCCAGATGATCTTCCAGGACCCGTACTCGTCCCTGAACCCCCGGCACACCGTCGGCACCATCGTCGGCGCGCCCTTCAAGCTGCAGGGCATCACGCCCGAGGGCGGGGTGAAGAAGGACGTGCAGCGGCTGCTGGAGCTGGTGGGCCTCAGCCCCGAGCACTACAACCGCTATCCGCACGAGTTCTCCGGCGGCCAGCGGCAGCGCATCGGCATCGCGCGGGCCCTCGCCCTCAATCCGAAGCTCGTCGTCGCGGACGAGCCGGTCTCCGCGCTGGACGTCTCGATCCAGGCGCAGGTGGTCAACCTGCTCGACGACCTCCAGGACGAGCTGGGCCTGACGTACGTGATCATCGCGCACGACCTGTCGGTCATCCGCCACGTCTCGGACCGCATCGCCGTGATGTACCTCGGCAAGCTCGTGGAGCTCACCGACCGCACGTCGCTCTACACCAAGCCCATGCACCCGTACACCAAGGCGCTGCTGTCGGCGGTGCCGGTGCCCGACCCCAAGCGGCGCACCAAACGCGAGCGCATCCTGCTCAAGGGAGACGTGCCCTCGCCGATCTCGCCGCCGTCCGGGTGCCGTTTCCACACCCGGTGCTGGAAGGCGACGGAGGTCTGCACGACGCAGGAGCCGCCGCTGGTGGCGCTGGAGCCCGGGCACCAGGTGGCCTGCCACCACCCGGAGAACGCGCCGGGCGGGGCGGGGCAGGCGGCCGTGGCGGGCTGAGGGTCGCCGTGGCGGGCCGGGAGTGAAGGAACGGGCTTGCGGCTGAGTAAGAATGTCTGGTGCTCACCGACCTGTTCAGCCCCTCCGTCCAGCACTCCCTGGACATCGCCGGGATCTTCGTGTTCGCGCTCTCCGGCGCCCTGCTCGCCGTCCGGAAGAACTTCGACGTCTTCGGCATGGCGGTCCTGGCGGAGGTCACGGCGCTGGGCGGCGGGCTGATCCGTGACGTGATCATCGGTGCCGTGCCGCCCGCGGCCTTCACCGACCTCGGCTACTTCCTCACGCCGCTGATCGCCACGGTGATCGTGTTCTTCCTGCACCCGGAGGTCGAGCGGATCACCAAGGCGGTGGGGGTCCTCGACGCCGCGGGGCTCGGGCTGTTCTGCGTCACCGGCACGGTCAAGGCGTACGGGCACGGGCTGGGCCTGGTCTTCGCCGCCACGCTCGGGCTGGCCACGGCGGTCGGCGGCGGCGTGCTGCGCGACATCCTCGCGCACGAGGTGCCGTCGCTGCTGCGCTGGGACCGCGACCTGTACGCGGTGCCGGCGATGGTGGGGGCCGCGCTGGCCGCGCTGCTGATCCGCTTCGGGGCGCTCGACGGCTCGACGTACGCGCTGCCCGTGGTGACCGCGTTCGTGCTGCGCCTGCTCGCGATGCGCTTCCACTGGCGGGCGCCGCGCGCGTGGCACCGGCGGAGTGCGGCTTCGGAAGAGGTCTGACAGCGCGATGTCACCCGGGTTGTTGATCCTTCACTCAGACCCTACCGATGAGTAACTTCCCGGTGTAGCGTGACCGGCATGGCACAGGCGACCATCGGCGACAGTGAATTCGACCGCGACACCGCGGTGACCCCCCGCGAGCCCGGCGTCCACGACGCCGAGCTGCCCACCGGGTGGAGCATCGGCGGCGCGGTCAACGGCGGCTACCTCCTCGCCCTCCTCGGCCGGGGCCTCGGCGCGCACCTGCCCCACCCCGACCCTTTCACCGTCACCGCGCACTACCTGTCCGTCACCCGGCCCGGCCCCGCGGTCATCCGCACCGAGACCGTGCGCACCGGCCGCGCGCTCTCCACCGGCCAGGCCTCCCTCGTGCAGACCGGCGCGGACGGCCGCGAGACCGAGCGCATCCGCGTCCTCGCCGCCTACGGCGACCTCGGCAGCCTCAGCGACGACGTCCGCACCACGGCCAAGCCGCCCGCCATGCCCCCGTACGAGCACTGCCTCGGCAAGGAGCACGGCGACAGCTCCCACCCGCTCGCCGAGATCGCGGCCCGCCTCGACATCCGCCTCGACCCCGCGACCGCCGGCTGGGCGGTGGGCGAGCCCGGCGGACGCGGCGAGATGCGCGCCTGGTTCGGTCTGGCGGACGGCCGCCCCCTCGACCCGCTCGCGCTGCTGCTGGCCGTCGACGCGCTGCCGCCGGCCACCTTCGAGATGGGCCTGACCGGCTGGGTGCCCACCGTCGAGCTGACCGCCCACATCCGCTGCCGGCCCGCCCCCGGACCCGTCCGCGTGGCCGTCACCACGCGCAACCTCGCGGGCGGCTACCTGGAGGAGGACGCGGAGGTCTGGGACAGCGAGGACCGCCTCGTGGCGCAGTCGCGCCAGCTCGCGGTGGCTCCCCGGCACTGACTCCCCGGCGCTGCCCCTCGGTGCTGACCCCCGTACAGCGCCCCGGGCCCGCGGTTACGCCACCTCGCGGCCCAGCCACGCCGCCAGCCGTGCGTACGCGTCCGCGCCCTCGGGCGCCGGCCGCACCGGTCCGAACGGGACCTCCCCGCCCCGCCGGTCCGCCGGCAGGAACCGCTGAGCCCAGCCGAGCGCAAGCTCGGCCAGCTCCTGGTCCAGCGGGAGCGGGTGCCCCAGCGCCTGCGACAGGTCCCAGGCGTGCGTGACGCTCTCCAGCACCATCCCGGACGTCAGGTACACCGCTCCCGGGAACGTCCCCCACTCCACGCTCACCGTCCGCGTCAGCTTGGCGTCGTCCGCCCAGGCGGCCGTCAGCCGCGCCCGCCCCTCGTCGTAGGCGCGGGCCCAGCCGTCGTCCGCGATGCCCGTGGGCGGCTTGCTCCACTCCACGGTGCCCTTCTCGCCCAGCTGTGCGCCGTCGTGCACGCCGGCCACGAGGTGGCCCAGCAGGGCCCGTACGTCGAACTCCGTGCACGGGGTCGGGGCGCCGAGCCGCTCCGCGGGCACGGCGGCGATCAGGGCCGCCACCTGGGCGACGGCGCGGTCCGTCAGGGGGCGGGGGTCGGTCTGGGCGGCCGAGCTGGTCATGTGCGACTCCGGTGAGGTCGGTCGGTTTCGGGAACACGCAGAGCATCCCGCCATAACCTGACAACCGCCGTCAGCTTTTCGTACGGCCCCGGGTCATTCTTGATCCCGTGAAATCCGATCGCCTGCTGTCGATCCTGCTGTTCCTCCAGACCCGCGGCCGCGTGCCCGCCCGTGAACTGGCCGACCGGCTGGAGGTGTCCGTCCGCACCGTCTACCGGGACATCGAGTCCCTGTCGGCCGCGGGCGTGCCCGTCTACGCCGAGCGCGGCCGCCACGGCGGCATCGCACTGCTCCCCGGCTACCGGACGGACGTCACGGGACTCACCGCCGACGAGGCCCGTGCCCTGTTCGTCCTCGCGACCGGGAGCACCCACGCCGACCTCGGCCTCGACGGTGCCCTCGGCTCCGCCCTGCGCAAGGTCATGGCGGCCCTGCCCGCCCCGCACCGCCCCGCCGCCGAGGCCACCAGCCGCCGCATCCTCGTCGACCCCGTCCGGTGGCTGGGCGGCCCCGCACCCGCTCCGGCCGTCGACACCGGGGAGCTGCAGGCCGCCGTCTTCACCGACCGGCGGCTGCGCCTGCGCTACCGCCACGGAGGGCAGGAGCGCCCCCGTACGTACACCGTCGACCCCTACGGGCTCGTCTCCAAGGCCGGCGTCTGGTACCTCGTCGCCGACCGGCGCGCCCGGCCCCGGCTCTTCCGCGCCGACCGTGTGGCCGCCGTGACCGTCACGGGGGACGCGGTGCGCCGCCGCGCGGGCGTGGAGCTCGCCGACGCCTGGGAGGTGCTGCGGCGCGAGGTCGAAGAGCGGCCGGCGGACGTCCGGGCGACCGTCACGGTGCGCCGCTCGCGGCTCGACATGTTCCTGCGCATCCTCGGCCCCGCCGTCGCCGCCCCGCCCTCCGGCGGCGACCCCGCCACCGTCGAACTCCTCCTGCCGGAAGTCCGCGGCGCCCGCATCCTGCTCTCCTTCGGCCCCGACGTCGAGGTCCTCTCCCCGGAGGAGGTCCGGGCGGATCTCGCGCAGGTGGCGGCGGCGACGGCGGAGTTGTACGGGGGCCGGGCCGTGGTGCCGTGACGGCGCCCGCGGGCAGGCGGCCGCCCGAGGGCCGGAACGGCCGGGACGGCGCCCGGCCGCGCCTCGTAGAATCGTCCCCACCATGGCCTACCTCGACCACGCCGCCACCACCCCGATGCTCCCGGAGGCGGTGCAGGCGATGACCGCCCAGCTCGCCCTCACCGGAAACGCCTCCTCGCTGCACGCCGCCGGGCGGCGTGCGCGACGCACCGTCGAGGAGGCCCGCGAGTCCCTCGCCGCGGCGCTCGGCGCGCGCCCCAGCGAAGTGGTGTTCACCGCGGGCGGCACGGAAGCCGACAACCTCGCCGTCAAGGGCCTTTACTGGTCCCGCCGGGCCGCGGACCCCGCCCGTACGCGCATCCTCGCCAGCCCCGTCGAGCACCACGCCGTCCTCGACGCCGTGCACTGGCTCGGCGAGCACGAGGGCGCCACCGTCGAGTACCTGCCCGTCGACGCCTACGGCCGCGTGCACGCCGACGCCCTGCGCGAGGCCATCGCCCGCAACCCCGGCGACGTGGCCCTGGCCACCGTCATGTGGGCCAACAACGAGATCGGCACCGTCATGCCGGTGCGCGAACTGGCCGCCGCCGCGGCCGAGTTCGACGTGCCGCTGCACGCGGACGCCGTACAGGCCGTCGGCCAGCTCGACGTCGACTTCGCCGCTTCCGGGCTGGCCGCGATGACCGTCAGCGGCCACAAGATCGGCGGCCCGTACGGCATCGGCGCGCTCCTCCTGGGCCGGCGGTACGCGCCCGTGCCGCTGCTCCACGGCGGCGGCCAGGAGCGCCACGTGCGCTCCGGGACGCTCGACGTGCCCGCGGTCGCCGCCTTCGCCGTCGCGGGCGAGCTGGCCGCCGCACGGCGCGCGGACTTCGCGCGCGAGGTCGGCGCGCTGCGCGACAGCCTGATCGCCTCCGTACGGGAAGCCGTCCCGGACGCCGTCCTCGGCGGCGACCCCGACCCCGCCGGCCGGCTCCCCGCCAACGCCCACTTCTCCTTCCCCGGCTGCGAAGGCGACTCCCTGCTGCTCCTCCTGGACGCCCAGGGCATCGAGTGCTCCACCGGCTCGGCGTGCACGGCGGGCGTGGCCCAGCCGAGCCACGTGGTCCTGGCCACGGGCACGGATGCCGAGCTGGCCCGGGGCACCCTGCGCTTCTCGCTGGGACACACCTCCACGGAGGCGGACGTGGCGGCCGTCGCGGAGGCCATCGGGCCGGTGGTCGAGCGGGCGCGCTCGGCGGGCCTCAGCTGACCGGGGCCTCCCGCACGAGCCGCAGATACCGGCCCCAGTCCCAGTGGGGCCCGGGATCGGTGTGATCGGTCCCCGGCACCTCGGAGTGCGCGACGATGTGCGCCCGGTCCACGGGGATCCGGTAGCGGGCGCATATGCGGGCCGTGAGCCGGGCGGACGAGACGTACATGGCGTCGGTGAAGTCGCCGGGCCGGTCGACGTAGCCCTCGTGCTCGATGCCGATGCTGCGCTCGTTGAACCGGCGGTTCCCGGAGTGGAAGGCCACGTCCAGCTCGCGGACGGTCTGTGCGATGTGCCCGTCCTTGCGCACGACGTAGTGCGCGGCGGCCTCGTGCAGGGGGTCGCGGAAGACGCGGAGGGCGTCGCCGTAGCCGCCCTGGACGACGTGGATGACGACGCGGTCGACCGTGTAGTCGTCCGGCCGCTGCGCGCGCCGCCAGTTCGCGGACGACGCGGCGACCCACTCGGCGCCCGGGTGGTCGAGGACGCCGTCCGTACGCGGCCTCTCCCGGCCGGAGGTCCGCCACCACCACCGCCTGATCTCGTCACGGCCGGCGTACCCGGCGGCACCGGCCGCCACGAGCGCCCCGGCGCCGCCCATGAGGACCCGCCGCCGCGCGACCCCTCGTGCCCGCTCTTCGCCCGCTTCCACCCGCGCCCCCGCTTCCCCCGCACCTTCCCACTCGCCCCCGAAAACGCGTACGAACCCCTCCCCGGTTCCATCCGGTGCCGCGTGCGCCGGGCCCGGCGCCCTTCTTCCGCCGCAGCGGTGAGCAACCGCGACGGCGCGGTCCGGCGGTGCCGAGCGGGCTCTTGCCCGGTCGGGCACCGCCGGTCACGCCCGTTGTGGTGGTCCGCCGTCGCGGCGGAAGAAGCGTGCCGGGCTGGGCGGCGTCGTTCGGCGTGGAGGAGGCCTGCCGACCCGGCAAGGCCCTCTCCGCCGCAGCGGTGAGAAACCGAAGCGGCGCGGTCCGGCGGTGCCGAGCGGCCTCACGCCGGCCCGGCACCGCTGGCCACCGCCATTGTGGTGCTCCACCGTCGCGGCGGGAGGGGTGCGCCTGGCCCGGCGAGGGCGGCGGGCGCCGGCTCGTCGTGCGTCCCGTACAAACCCGGGAGCCGCGGCGCGCGCCGCCCCCGTACTCTGGTAGGGCTATGACTGACTTCCCCGGTGCCCCCGACCTCCGCGCCCCCCGCAAGGGGCTCCGCGTGCTCGCCGCCATGTCCGGCGGCGTCGATTCCGCCGTCGCCGCGGCCCGCGCCGCCGAGGCCGGACACGACGTGACCGGCGTCCACCTCGCGCTGTCGGCGAACCCGCAGTCCTTCCGGACGGGCGCGCGCGGCTGCTGCACCATCGAGGACTCCCGCGACGCCCGCCGCGCCGCGGACGTCATCGGCATCCCCTTCTACTGCTGGGATCTGGCCGAGCGCTTCCGCGAGGACGTCGTCGAGGACTTCGTCGCCGAGTACGAGGCCGGCCGCACCCCCAACCCCTGCCTGCGCTGCAACGAGAAGATCAAGTTCGCGGCCCTGCTGGACAAGGCGCTCGCGCTGGGCTTCGACGCGGTGTGCACCGGCCACTACGCGACGGTCGTCGTCAATGAGAACGGCACGCGCGAGCTGCACCGCGCCAGCGACATGGCCAAGGACCAGTCCTACGTCCTCGGCGTGCTGGACGACCGGCAGCTGGCCCACGCGATGTTCCCGCTGGGCGACACCGTCACCACGAAGGACGAGATCCGCGCGGAGGCGGAGCGCCGCGGCCTGGCCGTGGCGAAGAAGCCCGACAGTCACGACATCTGCTTCATCGCCGACGGCGACACCCGCGGCTTCCTGGCGAAGCGCCTCGGCAAGGCCGAGGGCGACATCGTCGACGAGACCGGCGCGAAGGTGGGCACCCACGAGGGCGCGTACGGCTTCACGATCGGCCAGCGCAAGGGCCTGCGCATCGGCCACCCGGCCGCGGACGGCAAGCCGCGCTACGTCCTGGACATCTCGCCGGTGAACAACACGGTGACGGTGGGCCCGGTGGAGGCGCTCGATGTCATCGCCCTGACCGCCATCCGCCCCCGCTGGTGCGGGGTGGCCCCCGAGGGCTCCGGCACGTACACCGCCCAGCTGCGCGCCCACGGCGGCGAGACGGAGGTGACGGCCGAGCTCGTCGGCGACGAGCTGCAGGTGACCTTCACGGAGCCGGTCCGCGGCGTGGCCCCCGGCCAGGCGATCGTGCTCTACGACGGCACGCGCGTGGTCGGCTCGGCGACGATCGCCACGACCGAGCGCGCGGCGGCGCAGGCGGCGCAGAGCGCCTGACCCGCGCCCCCGCGCGCTCGGTGCGAGGGGCTGCAGCCCGTTACGACTTGGTGCGGGTCACGTTGTTGACCTCGCACTTGCCGCTGACGCTGGCGCCGGCCTTCGGCACGTACACCTGGGAGACGTCCTGCGTGTCGGTCTTGCCCGGGCCGACGAAGGGGATCGTGCGGTTGCGGGTGCCGATGAGGGTGCCGGTGGAGTCGGTGAACTTCACCGAGAACGTGTAGGTGTAGTTGTCCGTCAGGCTGGGGTTGGTGACGCTGATCTTCGCGGTGATGCCGCGGGCGTCGCTGTAGTCACAGCTGACGATCTTGAGGTCGCGGGTGGCGCTGCCGCTGCCGCCGGTGCTGGTGCCGCCCGAGGTGAGCCCGCTGGTCGACGACCCGCTGCTCGTGGACCCGCCGGTGGTGATGCCGGTCGTACCGCCGGTGGTGCCGCCCGTGGTGAGGCCGCCGTCCGTGCTCGTACCGCCGCCGGTCGTGCCGCCCGTCGTGGTCGTGCCGCCCGAAGTCGAGCTGCTGCTGTGGTGGCTGGAGCTGCCACCGCTGCAGCCGCCGCCGTGGTGCCCGCGGGCTCCGGTCAGGGCGACGACGGCGATTCCGAAGACGGCGGCCGCGCGGACATGACGAAGCTTCACTGGAAAATTCCCCCGAGGAGTTGGCTGGAAACAGCGCCTGTTGACGCGCCGGCTGACGAGTGCACGTCACGCTAACAGCGCTCTTACAAGCCGCCAAACCAAGCCGCTCCCTGTGACGAACCCGCAACCGAACGGGGCCGTAACGGCGACAGCAACGGTCCGAAAACAGCCCACAGTGGCCCGGGCGGTACGACCCCGTACGGACGGCACGTACGGTGGCGTTCATGAACATCGCCGTCTTCTGTTCCGCCGCCGACCTCGACGCCCGCTACACCACCCCCGCCCGCGAGTTCGCCGAACTCATCGGCAGGGGCGGGCACACGCTCGTGTGGGGAGGCTCGGAGTCCGGCCTGATGAAGGTCATGGCCGACGGAGTGCAGGACAGCGGCGGTCGGCTGGTGGGCGTGACGGTGGAGTTCCTCGCCGCGCGGGCCCGCGAGAACGCCGACGAGATGCTCGTCACCCGCGATCTCGCCGAGCGCAAGGCGCAGTTGCTCGCGCGGGCCGACGCGATCGTCGTCATGGTGGGCGGCACCGGCACGCTGGACGAGGCGACGGAGATCCTGGAGCTGAAGAAGCACGGCATCCACGACAAGCCCGTCGTGCTGCTCAACGCCGCCGGTTTCTACGACGGCCTCAAGGCGCAGTTCCAGCGGATGGAGGAGGAGGGCTTCCTGCCGCTCCCCCTGGCCGAGCTGGTCTTCTTCGCGGAGGACGGGCTCGGGGCGATGGCGTACCTGGAGGAGTCGGCGGGTCTGCAGTAGAAGCCGCGGTAGGGCAAGCTGGCTCCCATGGCAACACATCTGATCACCGGGGCCGGCTCCGGCATCGGGGAGGCGGTCGCGCGCCGGCTCCTCGACCGGGGCGACGAGGTCCACCTCTTCGCGCGGGACGCCGGCCGGGCCAGGGAGCTGGCCGCGGCGTTCCCCGGCGCCCACACGCTCGTGGCCGACCTGTCCAACCCGGACCGGCTCTCCTGGGCCCTCGACAAGCAGTCGCTGCCCGACCGGGTCGACACTCTCCTGCACATCGCGGGCGTCGTCGACCTCGGCGCCGTCGGCGAGCTGACGCCGAAGACGTGGAACGCCACGCTCGCCGCCAACCTGGTCTCCCCGGCCGAGCTCACGCGGCTCTTCCTGCCGCAGCTGCGCGTGACGAAGGGGCACGTCCTCTTCGTCAACTCGGGCGCCGGGCTGCACGCCCACGCCACCTGGAGCGCGTACGCCGCGAGCAAGCACGGCCTCAAGGCGCTCGCGGACTCGCTGCGGGCCGAGGAGCACGCGGCCGGCGTGCGCGTCACCAGCATCTACCCCGGCCGTACCGCGACCCCCATGCAGGCGAAGGTGCACCAGCAGGAGGGCAAGGAGTACGACCCGTCGAAGTGGATCGACCCCGAGTCGGTCGCGTCGACGATCCTGCTCGCGATCGACCTTCCGCGCGACGCGGAGATCAACGACCTGTCCGTCCGGCCCGGTCGCTGACGCGGCGGCGTACGCTGGCGGCATGAGCAGCAGCGCAGTGCGGGACACGGCGGCCGTCGGGTGCTCGGTCAGGGAGATACGGTCCCTGGTCGTCGAGCTCAACAAGCGCATGGACGCGCACCAGCGCGGCCGCAGTGCCGAGTTCGACCTGACGCCGACGCAGGCGAAGGCCCTTGAGGAGCTCGGGCAGCCGAAGACGGCGCGCGAGCTGGCGGCGGTCCTGTGCTGCGAGCCGCCGAACGTCACCTACGTGATGGACAAGCTGGAGAAGCGCGGCCTGGTCGTGCGCGAGCCGCACCCGCAGGACAGGCGGGCCAAGCGGCTCGTCCTGACCGATGCGGGACGGGAGTTGCGGCTGGAGCTGCTGCGGCGCATCGGGAGCGACTCGCCGCTCGACCACATGTCGCACGAGGAGCGGGTGGTCCTGCGGGACCAGCTGGCGAGGGCGCTGGACGGCGCGTAGCCGCGGATGTGCGTGAGAGAGCCCCCGGGACATCCCGTCCCGGGGGCTTTCGTATAGCTCTCGTAAAGTTATAGCTGTAATGATTGCTCGCGTAATCGATACAGCTTTAACTATCTCTCATGATCGCTCAGACCCGTTCGTCCTCAGCGGCCACCGCCACTACCGCCGCAGCCCCTGCCACCGCCACCGCAGCGGCCCCGTCGTCCGCCACCCCCGCCCGGCCCGGGCTCAGCATCTTCACTCTCGCCCTCGGCTTCGTGATGGCCTCGCTGGACGTCACGATCATCAACGTCGCCGGCCCGTCCCTCCGCGAGGGCCTCGGGCTCTCCCTGTCCGGCCTGACGTGGGTCGTCAGCGGCTACGTCCTCGCCTTCGCCGCCCTCCTGCTCCTGGCCGGCTCCCTCGCCGGCCGCTACGGCGCGCGCCGCACCTACCTCGCCGGGCTCGCCCTCTTCACTGCGGCCTCCCTGCTGGCCGCGGTCGCGCCCGGGGCGGGCGTCCTCGTCGCGGGGCGGGTGCTGCAGGGCGCCGGTGCGGCCCTGTTCATGCCCAGCTCGCTGACGCTGCTCCTCGCCGCCTTCCCCGGCGCCCGCGAGCGGGCCCGCGTCCTCGGCCTGTGGTCCGCGATCGTCTCCGTGGCCGCCGGGCTCGGCCCGGCCGTCGGCGGCGTCCTCGTCGGCACGTTCGGCTGGCGCTCGATCTTCCTGATCAACCTGCCGCTGGGCCTGCTCGGCCTCGTGCTCGCCCGCCGCGTCATAGCCCCCGTGCCGGGCCGGCCCGCCCCGCTCGCCGCCGCCGGGCACGCGCTCGGCCTGCTCGCCCTGGCCGCCCTCAGCTACGGGCTCATCGAGGGCCCGGACCTGGGCTGGGCCGCGCCGCGGGTGCTGCTCCCGCTCGCCGTCGCCGTCCTCGCGGGCACTGCGTTCGCCGTCCGCGAGCGCCGTGCGGCGGCCCGCGTCCTGCCCCGTGCGCTCTTCTCCGACGCCCGCTTCCCGGCCGCCAACGCCATCGGCTTCCTCTTCAACTTCGGCCTCTTCGGCGGACTGTTCATGCTCGGCCTCTTCCTGCAGAACGCGCGCGGCGCGAGCCCCGTGCAGGCCGGACTGGAGATGCTGCCCGTTCAGGCCGTCTGGCTCCTCGGCAACGTCGTCTACGCGAAGATCGGCCCCCGCGTCGGCAACCGCGTGATCCTCGCGGTCACCCTCGTCACCTCCGCCGCCGGCACCCTCGCCCTGGCCCTGACCGTCTCGCCCGGCATGCCGTACTGGGTCCTCGCGACCGTCCTCGCCACGGTCAACGTCGGCATCGGCATGGCCTCCCCGGCGATGACCGCCGCCACCATGGAGTCCGCCGGCGCCGAGCACTCCGGCATCGCGGGCGCCGCGCTCAACGCCAACCGCCAGATCGGCTCTCTCGTCGGCGTCGCCGCCGTCAGCGCCGTGCTCGCCGCGGCGGACGGCTGGTACGCGGGCGCGGCGGCGTCCTTCGGGCTGACCACGGGCGCCTACGCGGCGGCCGGGCTCGTCGCCTGGCTCGGCCTGCGCACCGGCCGCCGCGCGCCCCGTAGTCTTCCTGCGTGAGCGACAAGAGCAACAACGACCAGGGGTCCGGGGGCCGTCCGCCGGGAGCGGGGAAGAGCTGGGGCGCCGGTGCGGCCACCGGCGTCGGATCGATGCCCGGCGGCGACGCCCGCGAGGCCGCGAAGACCGTCACCGGGTCCCTGGAGACCCTGCCGTACCTGCCGGAGCTGCCCTCCCGCGGCCCCGGCGCCGACATGATCGGGCGCACCACCGGCCTCCTGGTGGACGTCTACGCGCACGTGGAGCCCAGCGGATGGCGCATCAGCGACCGGCCGGGCCGCGACACCAAGCGCGCCCGCTCCTGGCTGGGCGAGGACCTGGACGCGCTGGAGGAGTACACGCAAGGCTACGAGGGCACGCTCAAGGTCTCCGCCGTCGGCCCGTGGACGCTTGCGGCCGCCCTCGAACTGCGCGGCGGCGAGGCCGCCCTCGGTGACGCCGGTGCCTGCCGCGACCTCACGGAGTCGCTGGCCGAGGGCCTGCGCAACCACCTCGCCGACGTGCGGAGGCGGGTGCCCGGCGCCCGCGTCGTGCTGCAGCTGGACGAGCCGTCGCTGACCGCCGTCCTCACCGGCCATGTGCGCACCGCCAGCGGGTACCGCACCTACCGGGCCGTCGACCGGGCCGTGGTCGAGGGCGCTCTGCGCGACCTGGTGACGGTCGCCCGCGAGGTCACCGGCGAGGCCCCCGTCGTGCACTCGTGCGCCCCCGGCGTGCCCTTCGCACTGCTGCGCCGGTCCGGCTTCCAAGGCATCTCGTTCGATTTCTCCCTCTTCACCGAGCGTGAGGAAGAAGCGGTGGGAGAGGCGGTCGAGGCGGGTACCGCGCTGTTTGTGGGCGTGGTGCCCGGCACGGACGGTCCATTGTCAGACCCTGCCGGTAGCGTCATGGGTGTCAGGACGCTGTGGCGCAGGCTGGGGCTGGCACCGGGGACTCTCGCGGAGTCCGTGGTCGTCACGCCCTCGTGCGGGCTCGCGGGTGCTTCGCCCGCATATGCCCGTGCGGCCCTCGCCCACTGCGTCCGGGCGGCGAAATCACTCGCAGACAACCCTGAGTGACGGCGCTCATGGATCAACGGGAGGACGAGACGGTGGCTGTCGAACAGCAGGGCGGACAGCAGGGCGAAGAGCTCGCGGCGGGCTCCGCCGTGCCCGCGGAGGCGCGGGAGAAGCACGCGCTGCTGGCCGAGCAGGTCGAGGAGCACCGCTTCCGGTATTACGTCAAGGACGCCCCCGTCGTCAGCGACGCCGAGTTCGACAAGCTGCTGCGCTCGCTGGAGGCCCTGGAGGAGGAGCACCCGGAGCTGCGCACGCCGGACTCGCCCACCCAGAAGGTCGCCGGGGCCTACGCGACGGAGTTCACGGCCGTCGAGCACCGCGAGCGCATGCTCTCCCTCGACAACGCCTTCGACGACGAGGAGCTGGCCGCCTGGGCCGAGCGCATCGCCAAGGAGATCGGCGGCGGCGCGGCGTACCACTTCCTGTGCGAGCTCAAGGTCGACGGCCTCGCCGTCAACCTCACCTACGAGCACGGCCGCCTCACCCGCGCCGCCACCCGCGGCGACGGCCGCACCGGCGAGGACATCACGCCCAACGTCCGCACCATCGCCGAGATCCCCGACCGCCTCAAGGGCGACCGCATCCCGGCCCTGGTCGAGGTCCGCGGCGAGGTCTACTTCCCGATGGAGAAGTTCGAGGAGCTCAACGCCGGCCTGGTGGAGGCCGGCAAGCCCCCCTTCGCCAACCCGCGCAACGCGGCGGCCGGCTCCCTGCGCCAGAAGGACCCGCGCGTCACCGCCACCCGCCCCCTGCACATGGTCGTCCACGGCATCGGCGCCCGCGAGGGCTTCGACATCGACCGCCAGTCGCAGGCCTACGAGCTGCTGCGCGAGTGGGGGCTGCCGACGGCGGCGCACGCCCAGGTCGTGGGCGACCTGGCGGACGTACGGAAGTTCATCGCCCACTACGGCAACCCTGACGTGCGCCATTCGATGGAGCACGAGATCGACGGCGTCGTCGTCAAGCTCGACGAGATCCCCCTCCAGGGGCGGCTCGGCTCCACCGCACGCGCCCCCCGCTGGGCCATCGCGTGGAAGTACCCCCCGGAGGAGGTCAACACCAAGCTGGTGGACATCCGGGTGGGCGTCGGCCGCACGGGCCGCGTCACGCCGTACGCCGTGGTCGAGCCGGTCACGGTCGCGGGCTCCGAGGTCGAGTTCGCCACCCTGCACAACCAGGAGGTCGTCAAGTCCAAGGGCGTCCTCATCGGCGACACCGTCGTGCTGCGCAAGGCGGGCGACGTCATCCCCGAGATCCTCGGCCCGGTGGCCGACCTCCGTGACGGCACGGAGCGGGAGTTCGTCATGCCCGCGGAGTGCCCCGAGTGCGGCGAGGGCCTGCGGCCCATGAAGGAGGGCGACATCGACCTCCGCTGCCCCAACGCCCGCGCCTGCCCCGCCCAGATCCGCGAGCGCCTCTTCTACCTCGTCGGCCGCCAGTGCCTCGACATCGAGAACTTCGGATACGTGGCCTCCACGGCGCTCACCCAGCCGCTGGAGCCCGCCGAGCCGCCCCTGCGGGACGAGGGCGACCTGTTCGGCATGACCATCGAACAGCTGCTGCCCATCAAGTCCTACGTCGTGGACCCGGACTCCGGCCTGCCCAAGCGCGACCCGAAGACGGGGGAGGAGAAGGTCGTCACCTTCTTCGCCAACCAGAAGGGCGAGCCGAAGAAGAACGCCCTGGCCATGCTGGAGAACATCCAGGCTGCCAAGCAGCGCCCCCTCGCCCGCATCATCAACGGCCTGTCCATCCGCCACGTGGGCCCGGTCTCGGCCGCCGCCCTCGCCCGCGAGTTCCGGTCGATCGACCGCCTCGCCGCGGCGACGGAGAAAGAGCTCGAAGCCGTGGACGGCGTCTCCGGCACCATCGCCGCCGCCGTCCGCGAGTGGTTCGCCGACGACTGGCGCCGCGAGATCATCGAGAAGTGGCGCGCCGCCGGCGTCCGGATGGAGGAGGAGGCCGGGGAGGACGAAGGCCCGCGCCCCCTCGCGGGCCTGACGGTCGTCGTCACCGGCACGCTCTCCTCGTACACCCGCGACGGCGCCAAGGAGGCCCTCCAGAGCCGGGGTGCCAAGGTCACCGGCTCGGTGTCGAAGAAGACGGACTTCGTGGTCGTCGGTGACAACCCCGGATCCAAGTTCGACAAGGCCATGCAGCTGAAGGTCCCCGTCCTGGAAGAGGACGGCTTCGCCGTGCTCCTCGCCGAAGGGCCCGACGCCGCGCGCGAAGCGGCCGTTCCGCAAGAGGGCGCGGAAGCGGGCGGGGGCGCGGGCGAGGACAAGAGCGCCCACGGCAAGGCGTAGCGGGCAGGGGGTGCGGGTAGCCCCTCCGCACCCCCCACCACCCCCGCCGTCACCCGCCCCACGCGGAGCGGCGCCTCAGGCGGAAGGCAGGTTCGCACACCGGTCGCCACCCCAGCGGAGTAATGCCCGCATAGTCAGTGGGCATTACCCCTACAGCGCATACCAGATGGCTACAAGAGGTCGGATCCCAATCGGGCAACCGCTGCCGATCGCTGCCCGCCGTAGCCTTCTGCGGCCTACTGTTGAGATGTGCGCCTGCCGTGGCGCGGGCACCGCCGGCTGTGAGAGGGACGGGCATGAAACCCACCGACAGCGCCGAACCGGCATCCCGGCTGCGCCGGGTTCCTCCGCCCGCGCTGCCGACGGTCTGTGTCGCCGTGGCGGTGCTCGCACTGGCCGCCGGGGTCTGCCGGGTGCTCACCGCCGGTCACTCCGTCTTCCCCGGACACACCGTCGGCTGGTCGCTGGCCGTCCTCACCGGCCTCATCGTCGCCCACCTCGTCGCCCTCGGGCGCGACCGCTGGTGGGGCGGCACGGGCTCCGGCGCCGCCCTCACCCTCGCCGTCCTCCTGCTCTACGGCTGGCTGCCCGCCGTCCTGATCAGCATCGCCGTCGTCCTCCTCGTCGCCACCGCGCGCCGCCACCGCTGGCGCCAGGCCTTACTCCACGGTGCCGTCGACATCCTCGGCATCGGCGCCGCCGGACTCGCCCTCGCCGTGTGCGGCGTCGTCTCCACCGTCGAGCGCCCCTGGCTGCCCGACGAGTGGCCGCTCACCGCCATCCCCAAGGTGGCCCTCGCCGCCTTCATGTACCTCGCGGTCACCCGCGCCCTGCTCTGGTACTCCATGGCCCCCCGGGCCGGCCTCAGCACCATCGCCCGCACCGCCCTCGTCCGGCAGGCCCTCGTCGGCGGCGCCCTCCTCGGCATCGCCCCGCTGATCGCCGTCGTCGCCGACCACGCGCCGCTGCTGCTGCCCCTGTTCGCCGTCCCCCTCATCGCCCTCGACTCCACGCTGTGGATCGCCCGAGCCCGCGCCGAGGAACAGCTGCGCGACCCCCTCACCGGACTGCCCAACCGCCAATGGCTCCTGGAGCGCACCTGGAGTGCGCTCGACGAAGCCGAGCGCGCCGGGACCCGCTCCGCCCTCGTCCTCATCGACCTCGACCGCTTCCGCTCCGTCAACGACACCCTCGGCCACCTCGCCGGAGACCGGCTGCTGCTGCAGATAGCCGAGCGGCTGCGCCTCGCCCTCCCGCGCGACGCGGAGGCCGCCCGGCTCGGCGGCGACGAGTTCGCGGTGCTCCTGCCCACCGCGGACTCCCTCACCAGCGCCCAGCGCGTGGCCCGTTCGCTGGTGGCCGCGCTCGGCTCGCCCCTCGACCTCGACGGGCTCACCCTCGTGCTGGAGGCCAGCGCCGGCGTCGCCGTCTACCCCGATCACGCCCTCGACGCCGAAGGGCTGCTGCGCCGGGCCGACGTCGCCATGTACCAGGCCAAGCGCGACCGCAGCGGCGTCGAGGTCTACGAGGCCCGCCGCGACGGCAACACCCCCGACCGGCTCGGCCTCCTCGGCGACCTCCGCCGCGCGCTCGACGCAGGCGACGTCGAGCTGCACTACCAGCCCAAGGTCGGCTTCGACGGGCACGTCGAGGGGCTGGAGGCGCTGGTGCGCTGGGTCCACCCCGAGCGGGGGCGCGTCTCGCCGGACGAGTTCATCGCGATCGCCGAGTCGTCGGGGCTGATGCCCAGGCTGACCGAGTACGTCCTGGAGACCGCCCTCGGGCAGGTCGCGAAGTGGCGGGCCATGGGCCTGGAGGTGCCGGTCGCCGTCAACGTCTCGCCTCGGGACGTTCACACTCCCGGATTCGCGGGCTCGGTCGCGGCGCGGCTCGCCCGCCACGGGGTCCCTGCGGGGGCGCTGCAGCTGGAGATAACCGAGCACGTGCTGCTGGAGGATCCGCAGCGGGCCGCGGACACCCTCGCAGGGCTGACGGGCCACGGGGTGAAGATGTCGCTCGACGACTTCGGCACGGGGTATTCGTCCCTGGTCCACCTCCGCAGGCTCCCGGTCAGCGAACTGAAGATCGACCGCTCGTTCGTGGCCCGGCTCGCCATCGACAACGAGGACGCCGAGATCGTCCGCTGCACGCTCGACCTCGCGCACTCCCTCGGCCTGCTCGTCGTCGCCGAGGGCGTCGAGGACGACGAGACCTGGGAGCGCCTGCGGGACCTCGGCTGCGACGCCGTCCAGGGCTGGCTCGTCGCCGCGGCCATGCCGCCGGACGAGACCACGGCGTGGCTGCGCCTGCGCAACGAGTCCGGCTGGCACCGGGAGGTCGACCGCGTCGCCGCGGCGGCGTCCGCCCCCGCGGAGGAGGACGCGGTCACCTAGGGGTTGCGGCCGGTCCGGCACCGCCGGTCACCCCGGCGGGGCTTGCGCGCCGCGGCGGCGGAAGAACACACCCGGACGACCCCGCCCGTAGGGCAGGCCGACAGCGCCGGTCACGTCCCGCCGTGCCCCGGGTCGCAGCCACGCGGAAAGCGTTTAGCAGGCACGGCTCCCGGAGCCATAGGATTGGGCGCACAACCCGCCCAGAATCCGTTACAACCCCTGAGGATCGCCGCATGCCTGGCATCACGCGCGAGGAGGTAGCCCACCTCGCACGGCTGGCACGTCTGGAGCTCAAGGACGAAGAGCTCGAGCACTTCGCCGGCCAGCTCGACGACATCATCGGCGCGGTCGCCCGCGTCTCCGAGGTCGCCGAGCAGGACGTCCCCCCGACGTCCCACCCGCTGCCGCTGACCAACGTCATGCGCCCGGACGAGGTCCGTCCGTCGCTGACCCCGCAGGAGGCGCTCTCCGGCGCCCCCGCCCAGGAGCAGCAGCGTTTCAAGGTGCCGCAGATCCTGGGGGAGGACTAGTCAGCCATGACGGACATCAACATCATCAAGCTCACCGCCGCCGAGATCGCGGCGAAGATCGCCTCCGGCGAGCTCACCGCCGTCCAGGTCACCGAGGCCCACCTGGCCCGGATCGAGGCCGTGGACGAGAAGGTGCACGCCTTCCTCCACGTGGACCGCGAGGGCGCCCTGGCCCAGGCCCGTGAGGTCGACGCCAAGCGCGAGCGCGGCGAGAAGCTCGGCCCGCTGGCCGGCGTCCCGCTGGCGCTGAAGGACATCTTCACCACCAAGGGGATCCCGACCACGGTCGGCTCGAAGATCCTCGAGGGCTGGATCCCGCCGTACGACGCGACGCTCACCAAGCGCCTGAAGGACGCGGACGTCGTCATCCTCGGCAAGACCAACATGGACGAGTTCGCGATGGGCTCCTCCACGGAGAACAGCGCCTACGGCCCGACCGGCAACCCCTGGGACCTCACCAAGATCCCCGGCGGCTCCGGCGGCGGCTCCAGCGCGGCGCTCGCCGCGTACGAGGCCCCCCTCGCCATCGGCACGGACACCGGCGGCTCGATCCGTCAGCCCGCCGCCGTGACCGGCACCGTCGGCGTCAAGCCGACCTACGGCTCGGTCTCGCGCTACGGCATGGTGGCCTTCTCCTCCTCCCTCGACCAGGGCGGGCCCTGCGCCCGTACGGTCCTGGACGCGGCCCTGCTGCACGAGGTGATCGCCGGCCACGACCCGATGGATTCCACGTCCATCGACGCCCCGGTCCCGCCGGTCGTCGAGGCGGCCCGCAACGGCTCGGTCGCCGGCATGCGCGTCGGCGTCGTCAAGCAGTTCCGCGGCGAGGGCTACCAGGCCGGCGTCGTGCAGCGCTTCGACGAGTCGGTGGAGCTGCTCAAGGAGCTGGGCGCCGAGATCGTCGAGCTGGACTGCCCGTCCTTCGACCTGGCGCTGGCCGCGTACTACCTGATCGCGCCGTCCGAGTGCTCCTCGAACCTGGCCCGCTTCGACGGCCTGCGCTACGGCCTGCGGGCCGGCGACGACGGCACCCGCTCCGCCGAGGACGTCACCGCCCTCACCCGCGAGGCCGGCTTCGGCCCCGAGGTCAAGCGCCGCGTCATGCTCGGCACGTACGCCCTGAGCTCGGGCTACTACGACGCCTACTACGGCTCGGCGCAGAAGGTCCGCACGCTCATCACGCGCGACTTCGAGAAGGCGTTCGAGCAGGTCGACGTGATCGTCTCGCCGACCACCCCGACCACCGCCTTCGCGATCGGCGAGCGCGCCGACGACCCGATGGCGATGTACCTCGCGGACCTGTGCACCATCCCGACCAACCTGGCGGGCAACGCCGCCATGTCGCTGCCGTGCGGCCTGGCGCCCGAGGACAACCTGCCGGTCGGTCTGCAGATCATCGCTCCCGCCCTGAAGGACGACCGGCTCTACAAGGTCGGTGCCGCGGTCGAGGCCGCGTTCACCGCCCGCTGGGGCCACCACCTGCTCGAGGAGGCACCGTCGCTGTGAGCACCGAAGTGAGCAAGCCGAGCGCCCTGAAGAAGGCCAAGGGCTTCAAGAAGTCCAAGCCCGGTACGTATCTGTCGATCGGCACCACGCTGTTCGGCGCCGTCAGCGTGCTCAAGCAGGCGAAGAAGGCGCGCGGCGAGCAGGACACGCTCCAGCTGGTCGACGCGATCGTCTCCGCCGCCGCCATCGCCACCGGTGTCGCGCTGCTGGTGCGCGAGCTGCGCCGGATGAACAGCGACGACGTCCTCGCGGACTGAGCCAGGACCTGAGAGGTTAGTTTTCCGTGACCGTCACTGAACTGGTGTCGTACGAGGACGCGCTGGCTTCCTACGACCCCGTCATGGGCCTGGAGGTCCATGTCGAGCTCGGCACCAAGACGAAGATGTTCTGCGGCTGCTCCACGGAGCTGGGCGCGGACCCCAACACCCAGACCTGCCCGGTCTGCCTCGGCATGCCCGGCGCCCTGCCGGTGGTCAACGCCACCGGCGTCGAGTCCGCCATCAAGATCGGCCTCGCGCTGCACTGCGAGATCGCCGAGTGGTGCCGCTTCGCCCGGAAGAACTACTTCTATCCGGACATGCCGAAGAACTTCCAGACCTCCCAGTACGACGAGCCGATCGCCTTCAACGGCTACCTCGACGTGCAGCTGGAGGACGGCGAGGTCTTCCGCGTGGAGATCGAGCGCGCCCACATGGAGGAGGACACCGGCAAGTCCACCCACGTGGGCGGTGCCACCGGCCGCATCCACGGCGCCCAGCACTCCCTGCTGGACTACAACCGTGCCGGCATCCCGCTGATCGAGATCGTCACCAAGCCGATCGAGGGCGCGGGCGAGCGGGCCCCGGAGGTCGCCAAGGCCTACGTGGCCGAGCTGCGCGAGCTCATCAAGGCGCTGGGCGTCTCCGAGGCCCGGATGGAGATGGGCCAGATGCGCTGCGACGTGAACCTGTCGCTGCGTCCGCACGGCCGGGAGAAGTTCGGCACCCGCTCCGAGACCAAGAACGTCAACTCGCTGCGCTCCGTCGAGCGCGCGGTGCGCTTCGAGGTCCAGCGGCACGCCTCCGTCCTCTCGGCCGGCGGCACGATCGTGCAGGAGACCCGCCACTTCCACGAGGAGGACGGGTCGACCACCTCCGGCCGCATCAAGGAAGAGGCCGAGGACTACCGCTACTTCCCCGAGCCGGACCTGGTGCCGGTGGCCCCCTCCCGCGAGTGGGTCGAGGAGCTGCGGGGCACCCTGCCCGAGCTGCCGCGCGTGCGCCGCAACCGCCTCCGTGAGGACTGGGGCGTCACCGAGCACGACATGCAGTCGATCCTCAACGCGGGCGCGGTCGACCTGATCGTCGCGACCGTCGAGGCCGGTGCCGACTCCGCCGCCGCACGCAAGTGGTGGATGGGCGAGCTGGCCCGCAGCGCCAACGAGTCCGGTACGGACCTCGCGGCGCTGCCGATCACCCCGGCGCAGGTCGCCCGGGTGGCGGCGCTCGTCGCCGAGGGCTCGCTCAACGACAAGCTGGCCCGCCAGGTCATCGAGGGCGTGCTCGCGGGCGAGGGCGACCCGGACGCCGTCGTCGACAAGCGCGGTCTGAAGGTCGTCTCCGACGACAGCGCCCTGGGTGCCGCCGTGGACGAGGCCATCGCGGCCAACGCCGCCATCGCGGACAAGATCCGCGGCGGCAAGGTCGCGGCGGCGGGTGCGCTGGTCGGCGCGGTCATGAAGGCCACGCGCGGCCAGGCCGACGCGGCACGTGTCCGTGAGCTCATCCTGGAGCGCCTCGGCGTCGAGGGCTGACCGGCCGAGGGCTGATCATCAGCTCATAGGCAGCGTTCTGCGACATCCGATGGCCGCCCCTTTTCGAAGGGGCGGCCATTGTCTGTCCGGGAATGATCCGGGAATGGCTGGTTTCCTCTGCTCTATGGCCTTCATGTCCCCCGTCCGGCATGATCCCGACTGCGGGCCCACCAGGTGCCCGCAGTCGATATATCTGGGGGTTGGCACATGAGACGGTTGAGCAGGGCGCTGGCTGCGCTCACGCTGGCGGGCGCAGGCCTGCTGGTCGCGACGGTCCCGGCCGGCGCGGCCACGGAGGCGGCGGCCGCGGTGAAGTGCGAGGCGGGCTGGGGGAGCCTGCCCAAGGTCAGCACGGACACGGCGTACCGCCCGCTGCTGGACATCAGGGCCGGGTCGCACGAGTGCTACGACCGCCTGGTCTTCGACGTCCAGGGCATCGGCGACCGTCCCATCGGCTACCGCGTGGAGTACGTGGACCAGCTGCGCCAGGACGGCTCGGGCGATGTGATCCCGGTCGGCGGCGGCGCGATCCTGGCGGTCCGCGTGGCCGCCCCGAGCTACGACCCGAGCGGCGGCGAGCCGCGCTACCCCGGCCACGCCGGACAGCCGCTGACGGGCGTGGACCTCACCGGCTTCCGCACCTTCCAGGACACCCGCTTCGCCAGCAGCTTCGAGGGCGACACCGTGATCGGCGTCGGCGTCCGGGCGCGGCTGCCCTTCCGGGTCTTCCAGGAGCGCAACCGCATCGTCGTGGACGTCGCCCACAGCTGGCAGCAGTCCCTGCGCTGAGCCGGGCCGTACCTGCGCTGAGCTGCGGACCCTGCGCTGAGCGGTTCGTGAACGGCCCCCGTGTGGGGTGGGCCACAAAGCGGACAAAGGATCTTTTTCCGCTGTCACAGTGGTTCGGCAAGGGGCCCCCTACCGCGTCTCTCGCGCTGCGGGGCCCCAGGCCCAACAGCTCATGCGCTCGGAAATGCACGGGGCAGTCTCCCGGCGGGATCGACGCGACAACCGGGAAGCAGCCCGAATGACCTCACTCGCCCGATGGTGCCTGCGCCGTCGTTTCGCCGTGATCGTGCTGTGGCTCGTGGCCCTCGCGGGCACCGCCGCGGCCGCGACCCTGGCAGGCCCGGCGTACTCCAACGACTACGGCGTCCCCGGCACCGAGGCCGCCCGTGCGGGCGCGCTCCTTGAGGCGGGCTTCCCCGGCCAGGGCGGCGACGACACCATCGTCTGGCACACCGGCAGCGGCACCGTGCGCGCCGCCGCCGTCGAGCAGCGCATGACCGAGGCCCTGCACGACATCGCGGCGCTGCCCGGCGTCGAGTCCGTCAGCGGCCCGTACAGCGGCCCCGACGGCGCCGCCAGGATCAGCCCCGACGGGCACACCGCGTACGCCTCCCTCACCTTCACCTCCCCCGGCGACCCCGGCAAGGAGCTGGTGCACCAGGTCGTCGACACCGCACGGGGCGCGTCGGACGGCAATCTGGAGGTCGCCCTCGGCGGCACCGGCATCGCCACCGGGGAGGCCGCGAGCGGCCACCTCAGCGAGATCATCGGGATCGCCGTCGCCGCCGTCGTGCTCTTCGTCGTCTTCGGATCCCTGGCCGCGAGCCTGCTGCCGATCGCCACGGCCCTCGTGGGCGTGGGCACCGCTTCCATGGGCACCCAGCTGCTCGGCCACGTCATGAACGTCGCCGACTTCGCGCCCATGCTCGGCACCCTCATCGGACTCGGCGTGGGAATCGACTACGCCCTGTTCATCGTCACCCGGCACCGCAAGGGCCTGCGGGCGGGGCTGCCCGTGGCCGTCGCGGCCGAGCGGGCCGTCGCCACCACCGGGCGCGCCGTCGTCTTCGCGGGCGGCACCGTGTGCGTGGCGCTGCTGGGCATGCTCATCCTGCGGCTGAGCTTCCTCAACGGGGTCGCCCTCGCCGCCTCGCTCACCGTCGTCCTCACCGTCGCCGCCTCGGTCACGCTGCTGCCCGCGCTCCTCGGGGTCATCGGCGAGCGCGCCCTCAGCCGGCGCGAGCGCCGCCGGCTCGCCGGCAGCGGCCCCCGCCCGGAGCTGCCCACGGGGCTGGCCGCCCGCTGGTCCGCGTTCGTGGAGCGCCACCCCAAGCTGCTGGGCACCGTGGCGGCGGCCGTCATGCTCGTGCTCGCGCTGCCCACGTTCTCCCTCCACCTGGGCACCTCCGACCAGGGCAACAACCCGGCCACGTCCACCACGCGGCAGGCGTACGACATGCTCGGCCGCGGCTTCGGGCCCGGCGTCAACGGTCCCCTGACCCTCGTGGCCGATCTCGACAGCGCCGCCGACCGGCTCGCCTTCACCAAGCTCCCCGAGGCCCTGCGGCACACCGAGGGCGTCGCCTCCGCCTCGCCCGCCGAGGTCAGCGCCAGCGGCGACACGGGCGTCATCAGCGTCGTCCCCACCACCTCCCCGCAGTCGCGCGACACCAGCGACCTGGTGGACCGGCTGCGCGGCACCGTGCTGCCGAAGGCGACCGCCGGCACCGGGGTGGACGTCCACGTCGGCGGCGTGACCGCGAGCTACGACGACTTCGCCGGCATCATCCTCGGCAAGCTGCCGCTGTTCGTGGGCACCGTCGTCGGCCTGGGCTGCCTGCTGCTCCTGCTGGCCTTCCGCAGCATCGGCATCCCCCTGAAGGCCGCGCTGATGAACATCGCCGCCGTCGCCTCGTCCTTCGGCATCGTCGTCGCGATGTTCCAGTGGGGCTGGGGCGCCGGGTTCCTCGGCCTCGGCGGCGCCGGGCCGATAGAGCCCTTCCTGCCCGTCGTCATGGTCTCCGTCCTCTTCGGACTGTCCATGGACTACCAGGTCTTCCTGGTCAGCCGGATGTACGAGGAGTGGCTGGCCACGCGCGACAACACCCGGGCGGTCCGCGTCGGGCTCGCCGAGACCAGCCGCGTGATCAACTCCGCGGCGGTGATCATGATCTCGGTCTTCCTGGCCTTCGTCCTCAGCGGGGACCGCGTCATCGCGATGTTCGGCATCGGCCTCGCGGCGGCCGTCGCCCTCGACGCCTTCGTGCTGCGCACGCTGCTGGTGCCGGCCCTCATGCACATGCTGGGCGGCGCCAACTGGTGGCTGCCGGCGTGGCTGGACCGCCGCCTGCCCCGGATCAGCATCGAGCCGCCGGAGCCGGTGGAAGCCGAGCCGGAGGCGGAGCCGGAGCCCGGCCCCGTCGAGGTCAGTCCCGAGCGGAGCCTTGCCGGGGCGGGCGTATGACCACCAGGCCCGAGTCGAGATCGACCGGGCCGCGCGCGGGGTCCCCGTCGCCGACGTCGTCGCGGGTGAGTTCGAGGCGGTTCTGCTCCTCCTGAGTGTGCTTCCGGCCCGGCGCGAACACTTCCTCGAACACGTTGAACATCTCAACTCCCGTCGCTGTCCCTTCCGTCCAGCATAGGCGGACTGATGTACGGTCCAAGGAAAAGCGGTGCGGAGGCGCTCAGCTCACTTCGAGCCGCAGGATGCGGTCGTCCTCCCCGCCCGGCTTCCCGCGCCCGTCGGTGTTGCTCGTCGTCAGCCACAGCCCGCCGTCGTCCGTGGCCACGACCGTGCGCAGCCGCCCGTACTCGCCCTGCAGGAACGCCTGCGGGCCGGCCACCGGCCTCGTGCCGTCCAGCGGGATCCGCCACAGGCGCTCGCCGCGCAGGCCCGCCATCCACAGCGAGCCCTTGGCGAAGGCGAGGCCGCTGGGGGAGGCGTCGGAGGTCTTCCACTGCTCGACGGGGTCGGTGTAGCCGGACCTGCCCGCCTTGCCCTCGGCGACGGGCCAGCCGTAGTTGCCGCCGGGCCGGATCAGGTTGAGCTCGTCCCAGGTGTCCTGACCGAACTCCGACGCCCACAGGCGGTTGCCCGCGTCCCACGCCAGGCCCTGCACGTTGCGGTGGCCGTAGGAGTAGACGACGGAGTTCTCCTCGGGGTTGCCGTACGCGGGGCGGCCGTCCGGCGTCATGCGCAGGACCTTCCCGCCGAGGGACTCCTTGTCCTGGGCGAGGCCGCGCTGCCCGCTCTCGCCCGTCCCGGCGTAGAGCATCCGGTCGGGGCCGAAGGCGATGCGGCCGCCGTTGTGGACCGCGCCCTTGGGGATGCCCCGGAGCACCGTGTCGGGCGCCCCCAGCCGCTGCCCCGCGGGCTTGCGCTCGTCGTAGCGCAGGCGGGCGATGCGGTTGTCCGAATCGGTGGTGAAGTACGCGTACACCAGGCGGTCGGTGGCGAAGTCGGGCGAGACCGCGAGGCCCAGCAGGCCGCCCTCGCCGCCCTTGACGACGCCGGGCACCTCGCCCACCTCGCTCTGCGCCCCGTCCTTCGCCGCCACCCGGATGATCTTTCCGGTGTCGCGCGAGCCGGCCAGGAGGTCGCCGCCGGGCAGCGCTGCGACGCCCCACGGCGAGCCGAGCTTGGCGGTGAGCGTCCGGACGACCTTGACCGAGCCCTTGGCGGGCGCCGGCGAGGCCGAGGGGGTGGCCGAAGAGCCGTCCTTCCCGGGCGACTTGGCCGCCGAACCCGGCGACGGGCCCACGCCCGGGAAGCCCTCCCCGCCCGAACAGCCCGCGAGCAGCAAGGAGACGGTCAGCAGCAGCGCGGCGGCCGGCGCGGCGGCGCCGGTACGGACACGGGGACGTCGTCGCACGGTGCGTTCCTCTCGCCGGTGCAGCCATCGTTCACCCGGCACTGTGCCATACCGGGGGCGTGGCCACGCGCGCGCACGCGCGCGTAGGCGCACCTTGTCCGGTGCGCCTTGCCGTGCCCCGTCAGTCCCAGGACCCCATGGCCCGGGGCAGTGCGGCTATCTCCGCGAAGTCCTCGGGAGTGAGCCGCAGTTGGGCCGCCGCGGCGTTCTGCACCGCCCACACCGGCTTCTTCGTGCCCGGTACGGGTATGACGTGCCGGCCCTGCGCCAGCACCCAGGCCAGGGCGACCTGCGCGGCCGTCGCGTCGTGGCGCAGCGCGACCCGGCGCAGCCCCGCCACGATCGGCTGGTTGGCGGCCATCATCTCGGCGGTGAAGCGCGGGTGGCGCGCCCGGAGGTCCTCCGGCTCGAAGCCCTGCCCCGGCGTGAGCGTGCCGCTGAGGAAACCATTCCCCAGGGGCATGGCGGCCAGCAGGCCGACGCCCCGGGAGGCGCACCAGGGCACGAGTGCGTCGAGCGCCTCCCGGGACCACACCGACAACTCCACTTGCACACAGCTCACCGGGAACACCTGCTGCACCCGTTCCAGCTGCCGGATCGTCGCGTCGTACAGCCCCGCGCGCGACCGGCGGTGTCTGCGCGCACCGATCGCACACCAGCCCAGTGCCCGCACCTTGCCCGCGGAGACCAGATCCGCCATCGCGCCCCAGGTCTCCTCGACGGGCACCTCGGGATCGGGCCGGTGCAGCTGGTAGACGTCGATGACGTCGGTCTGCAGCCGGCGCAGCGAGGCGTCGCAGGCCCGTTTCACATAGCCGGGGCGGCCGTTGGCGACGATGTGGCTGTCGCCCACCAGCAGGCCGCACTTGGTCGACACGAACGCCTCGGAACGCCTCTCCCGCAGCACCCGCCCCACCAGCAACTCGTTGGTGAAAGGCCCGTACATGTCCGCGGTGTCCAGCAGGGTCGTGCCGGCGTCGAGCGCCGCGTGCACCGTGCGCAGCGCGCCCTGCCCGCTCCGCTGGGAGGCGGTGTATCCCCAGTGCATGGGCATGCACCCCAGGCCGATCGCGCCCACTTCGAGCGCCGCCGCACCGATATTCCTGCGCTCCACCGGCCGTACCCCTCCCGTTCCTCGCCCCCAAACTAACCTCTGCCGCGACGGCCCGATCGCATAGCCTCCAGGCATGAGTGCAGATGACAGCGGTTCCGCCCGCCCCCTGGTCTGGCTGCCCTTCCCGCCCGAGCGGATCGAAGGGCTGCCGGAGGGCCTCGACTACGCCTTCTGGGACGGCGGACCGGACTACCCCACCGACCCCGCCCGCTGCGACTTCTACGCGGTCCCGTACGTCACCGACCCCGAGCCGTGCCTGCGCCCGCTGGCCGCCATGACGCGCGTACGGGTCGTGCAGGCGCTCACCGCGGGCGTGGACCACCTGCTGCCCGTCGTGGACCGGCTGCCGAAGGGCGCCGTGCTGTGCAACGCCCGCGGGCTGCACGACGCGAGCACCGCCGAACTCGCACTCACCCTCACCCTCGCCTCGCTGCGCGACATCCCCGGCTTCGTGCGCGCGCAGGACGCGGGGGAGTGGCGCCAGGGCTTCCGGCCGGCGCTGGCCGACAAGTCGGTGCTCATTGTGGGTTACGGTTCGATCGGCAGCGCCATTGAGGACCGGCTCGCGCCCTTCGAGTGCGCGCGGGTCACACGCGTCGCACGCTCCGCACGGGACAGTGCGCGCGGTCCCGTGCACCCGATCGCCGCCCTGCCCGGCTTGCTGCACGACGCCGACGTCGTGATTCTCGCGACGCCGCTCACCGAGGAGACCCGGGGGCTCGTCAACGCCGGTTTCCTGGCGCGGATGAAGGACGGGGCGCTGCTGGTGAACGTCGCGCGCGGTCCCGTCGTCGACACCACGGCCCTTCTCGCCGAGCTGGACGCAGGTCGGCTGCGTGCCGCACTCGATGTCACGGACCCCGAGCCGCTGCCGCCCGGGCACCCGCTGTGGAGCGCGCCGGGGGCACTGATCACCCCCCATGTGGGTGGGCCCTCTTCGGCCTTCCTGCCGCGCGCCGAGCGGCTGCTGCGTGATCAGCTGGCCAGATTCGCTCTGGACGCGCCACTGCAAAATGTCGTAGTCGTCGCCCGCTAGATACCACGTAGAGGTACCGTTCGACTGCACTCAGTGTCCATAACCCCGTGGCTGATTACGCTATGTATATGAGCTATGTCCCTGAGTGACGAGTCTGGTGTATCGTCCGGACGGGGGCTGCGGCGTGCACAGGAACGGCCGCAGCGAGGACCGGAACTCGAGGGGGGCGACGGGCGATGCACGGCCAATGGACGATCAACCCGACGCGGCTCACGCACCGACCACGACCGCACTGTGCACCACGACCGCCCTGTGCACCGCGACCGCACTGCGTGGCGACGCTGCTCCTGTGGCTTCCATGGATCCCGCTCCTTCGGACGGCGGCGCGGTGAGCGCCCCGGGGGCGGCCCTGTCCCGCCCGTCCGGCGGCTCGGGCCCGGTCTCCCAGCTGCTGCTGGCCCTCGTCTGCGGCGGCTATGCCACAGGTGCGGCCTTCGGCTGGGGATCGAGCGAGCTCGCCTCCGCCATGGGCGACTTCGGCCTCGGCGGCGCCGCGGTCCTCGCCGCCGTCTCCTGCTTCTGGTACGGGCGCACACACCGCACGCGGTTCCGGCTCGCCTGGTTCCTCTTCGCCGCGTCCTCGGCCATGGCCGGCCTCGGCAACGTTGTCTGGGGCTGGTACGAGGTCGTCCTCGACGCCCGCGTGCCGACGCCGTCCATCGCCGACTTCTGCTTCCTGCTCTTCGCGCCGCCGGCCATCATCGGCCTGCTGGTCCTCGCCCGCCGCCCCGTCACCCGGGCCGGCTGGGTCTGCCTGGCCCTGGACGCCTGGCTCACCGGCGGCTCGCTGCTCACGCTCTCCTGGAGCCTCGCGCTCGCGCACACCGCCCACTTCGAGGGCGAGAGCGTCGCCCACGCCGCGCTCTCCCTGGCCTATCCGCTGCTGGACATCGCCCTGGTGTCCATGGTGCTGGCCCTGCACTTCCGGCGCTCGACCGCCAACCGCTCCGCCATCAACACCGCCATCGCGGCCCTCGCCCTGACGGTCCTGTGCGACGCCCTGTTCACCTCGCCGCTGCTGCGCTCGCACTACCGCTCGGGCCAGATCCTCGACGCCGGCTGGTTCGCGGGCTACATGCTCATGGCGTACGCCCCCTGGGTCGCGCGCGAGGACGGCGACGATGCCGCCCCGGCCCGCTCGGCCCAGCACCCGCACCACCCCAGCCGCCCCATCGCCGGCTCCCTCGCGGCCCTCACGCCGTACCTGGCCGCCGCGGTGTGCACCCTGGGCATCCTCTACAACGTCCTGGACGGCCACCAGGTCGACAAAGTGGTCCTGTTCACCGGCTGCACGGTCGTCCTGGCCCTGGTGATCCGCCAGGGCATCATGCTGCTGGACAACATCTCCCTCACCCAGGAACTGGCCCAGAAGGAGAACCACTTCCGCTCCCTCGTCCAGGGCTCCAGCGATGTGATCATGATCGCCGCGCCCACGGGCATACTGCGCTACGTCAGCCCGGCCGCCGCCGGGGTCTACGGGCGCGAGGCCGAAGACCTCGTCGGCTCCGAGCTGGCCTCGCTGATCCACCCGGAGGACCTGGGCAGAGTCGTCCACGAGGTGCGCCGCTTCCTCGCGGCGCCGCCCGCCGAGGAGCCCACGACCCGCATCGAGTGCCGCTTCCGCTCCGGCGACGGCGAATGGCTCAACGTCGAGTCCACGGTCAACCGCCACCACGGCGGCCTGATCTTCAACAGCCGCGACGTCACCGAGCGCGTCCGCCTCCAGGCCCAGCTCCAGCACACGGCCGAGCACGACCCGCTCACCGACCTGCCCAACCGCGCCCTGTTCACCAAGCGCGTCCAGCAGGCCCTCACCGGCCGCAGAGCGACCGACGCGGGCACCGCCGTGCTCTTCATCGACCTCGACGGCTTCAAGGCGGTGAACGACAGCGTCGGCCACCAAGCCGGCGACGAGCTGCTCGTCCAGGCGGCCCGTCGCCTCCAGGACTCCGTCCGCGCGGGCGACTCCACGGCCCGCTTCGGAGGCGACGAATTCGCGGCGCTCATCATCGGCGACGGCACCCGCGACCCCGCCGCCCGCGAGTACCGCATCCACGAGATCGCCGACCGGCTGCGGGTCACCCTCTCCCAGCCCTACCGCGTGGAAGGAGGCACCGAGGTCCGCGTCGCCGCCAGCATCGGCGTGGCCTTCGCCGAGCCCGGCATCACCCCGGGCGAGCTGATGCGCAACGCCGACCTCGCGATGTACCGCGCCAAGCAGGCCGGCAAGGGCCGCGTCGAGCTCTACGCACCGCAGATGCAGGCCGATGTCGTCCGCCGCGCCGAGCTCGCCACACGGCTGCGCACCGCCCTGCACGAGGGCGAGTTCGCCCTGCTGCACCAGCCCGTCGTCGATCTGGGCACGGGCGCGGTCACGGCGGTCGCCGCCCAGCCCCGCTGGCGCTCCGCCCAGGGAATACTGTTCACCCCTGCGGAGTATCTCCGCGTGGCCGAGAACGACCGGGGCGACGAGGCCGCCCGCATCGCCGAACTGGGCCGCTGGACGGTGGAGAAGGCCGTCGAGCAGGCCGCCCAGCGCTGCCGCGCGGGGCACCCCGTGCCCGTGTACGTCCGGCTGTCCGCCGCCCGGCTGATGGACAGGTCGCTGCCCGCCAAGAACCTGGAGGGGCTGCTGATCCGCCACGGGCTGCCCTCCGGCGCGCTCGTCCTGGAGCTGTCCGGAAGCGACCCCCGGGTGCCGCTGGACGAGCTGGAGCGGCGGCTGGCCGCCCTGCGCCGGATGGGGGTGCGGATCGCCCTCGACGGCTTCGGCAGCGGCTATGCCGCCATCAGCGCCCTGCGCCGGCTGCCCATCGACACCCTCAAGCTCGACCGCGGGCTGGTCGACGGCGTGGTGGAGTCCGCCCGGCTGCACAAGATCACCGCCGGGCTGCTGAGGATCGCCACCGACCTGGGCATGCAGTCCGTCGCCGACGGCGTCGACGTCCCCGAGCAGGCACTCGCCCTGCGCGCGATGGGCTGCACCCACGCCCTGGGCGCCGCCTTCGCCGGGCCGCTCGACGAGCACCGCCTGCGCCACGCGCTGAACCTCGGGGCCTACCCCGTCCCCGGCGCGCCGGGGGATGGCGCAAAAGCGTGGGTCGGAGGCGGCGCCCTGCCCGCAGGAGCAGTACCGTCCGCTACACGATCCGGGTCCGCGGGGGGCGCCGGATCGCTCGCCCATGCTCCATTGCGCTCAAATAATGAGACGCCCGTCCCACCCACTTGACACTTCCCAGGTGGCGGGTGGAGGGTCGGTTCCATGCGCACCCGAATTCTCGTACTTGGAAAGCGCGTCGGCTGAAGCAGGCCCTTTCACACGCCCTGCTGACCACACCGGCGCGCTCCCCTCGCTTGCCTCACGGCACGAGGGGTTTTTTGTTGCACTAGAACGTGACAGACCCACCCAAACCGACCTCCGCTCAATCAGTCGAACCCGTCGAATCCGTCGATCGAACCCGTCGAAATCCTTCGAGAAGAGAATGTCGATGACCGAGCAGGCCACCGGGGCCCACCATCCGCAGCCGCGGGCCCGTAACGGCGCGGCGCACCAGCCCGCCACCGTCGAGCACGTCACGGGCGCGCAGTCCCTCATCCGCTCGCTGGAGGAGGTCGGGGCCGAGATCGTGTTCGGGATCCCGGGCGGGGCGATCCTCCCCGCGTACGACCCGATGATGGACTCCTCGAAGGTCCGCCACGTCCTGGTCCGTCACGAGCAGGGCGCAGGCCACGCCGCGACCGGATACGCCCAGGCCACGGGCAAGGTCGGCGTCTGCATGGCCACCTCCGGCCCCGGTGCCACCAACCTCGTCACCCCGATCGCCGACGCCCACATGGACTCCGTCCCGCTGGTCGCCATCACCGGCCAGGTCGCCTCCAAGGCGATCGGCACGGACGCCTTCCAGGAGGCGGACATCTGCGGCATCACCATGCCGATCACCAAGCACAACTGGCTGGTGACCGACCCCGCCGAGATCCCCCGCACCATCGCCGAGGCCTTCCACGTCGCCTCCACCGGCCGCCCCGGCCCCGTGCTCGTCGACATCGCCAAGGACGCCCTGCAGGCGCAGACCACCTTCAGCTGGCCCCCGCACACCGACCTGCCCGGTTACCGCCCGGTCACCAAGCCGCACTCCAAGCAGATCCGCGAGGCCGCCAAGCTGATCAGCCAGGCCGCCCGCCCCGTGCTCTACGTCGGCGGCGGCGTCCTCAAGGCCCGCGCGACCGCCGAGCTGAAGGTGCTCGCCGAGCTGACCGGCGCCCCCGTCACCACCACCCTGATGGCGCTCGGCGCCTTCCCCGACAGCCACCCCCAGCACCTGGGCATGCCCGGCATGCACGGCTCCGTCGCCGCCGTCACCGCCCTGCAGAAGTCCGACCTGATCATCGCCCTCGGCGCCCGCTTCGACGACCGCGTCACCGGCAAGCTGGACTCCTTCGCCCCGTACGCCAAGATCGTCCACGCCGACATCGACCCCGCCGAGATCGGCAAGAACCGCGCCGCCGACGTCCCGATCGTCGGTGACGCCCGCGAGGTCATCGCCGACCTGATCGTCGCCCTCCAGGCCGAGCACGCCGAGGGCCGTAACGGTGAGGCCGCCCGGACGGGATACGCCGCCTGGTGGCAGGACCTCAACCGCTGGCGCGACACCTACCCCCTCGGCTACGACCAGCCCGAGGACGGCAGCCTCTCCCCGCAGCAGGTCATCCAGCGCATCGGGCAGCTCGCGCCGAAGGACACCATCTACGCCGCCGGCGTCGGCCAGCACCAGATGTGGGCCGCGCACTTCATCGACTACGAGCAGCCCGCCACCTGGCTCAACTCCGGCGGCGCCGGGACGATGGGCTACTCCGTGCCCGCGGCGATGGGCGCCAAGGCCGGCATGCCCGACCGCACCGTCTGGGCCATCGACGGCGACGGCTGCTTCCAGATGACCAATCAGGAACTGGTCACCTGCGCGCTCAACGACATCCCGGTCAAGGTCGCCATCATCAACAACGGCGCCCTCGGCATGGTCCGCCAGTGGCAGACCCTGTTCTACAACCAGCGCTACTCCAACACGGTGCTCCACACGGGCCCGGCCGTCTCCGACGGCGGCTCCGCCACGGGCGCCGGCACCGAGCCCTGCAAGGGCACCCGCGTCCCGGACTTCGTCAAGCTCGCCGAGGCCATGGGCTGCGTCGGCATCCGCTGCGAGCGCCCCGACCAGCTCGACGCCGTCATCGAGAAGGCCAACTCCATCAACGACCGGCCCGTCGTGATCGACTTCATCGTCCACCAGGACGCGATGGTCTGGCCGATGGTCGCCGCCGGCACCTCCAACGACGAGATCCTCGCCGCGCGCGGAGTCCGCCCGGACTTCGGCGACACCGAGGACGACTGAGGGACCGAGAGAAGAGAGAGAACGAGCACATGACCAAGCACACGCTCTCCGTCCTGGTGGAGAACACCCCCGGCATCCTCACCCGGATCGCCGCCCTGTTCGCCCGCCGCGGCTTCAACATCGACTCCCTCGCCGTCGGGGTCACCGAGCACCCGGACATCTCCCGCATCACGATCGTCGTCAACGTCGAGTCGCTGCCGCTGGAGCAGGTGACCAAGCAGCTCAACAAGCTCGTCAACGTGCTGAAGATCGTCGAGCTGGAGGACAGCGCGGCCATCCACCGCGAACTCGTCCTGGTGAAGGTCCGCGCCGACAACGAGACCCGCTCCCAGATCGTCGAGATCGTCCAGCTCTTCCGCGCCAAGACCGTCGACGTCTCCCCGGAGGCCGTCACCATCGAGGCGACCGGCGGCAGCGACAAGCTCGGCGCCATGCTCAAGATGCTGGAGCCGTTCGGCATCAAGGAGCTGGTGCAGTCCGGGACGATCGCCATAGGGCGCGGCGCCCGGTCCATCACGGACCGCAGCCTGCGCGCGCTGGACCGTTCGGCCTGACCGGCCGGAACTAGTCCATCCGTATACCGAGACCTGAAATCTTTCCCCCGCCCGCCCGTCATACGGTGGGACGCACAACCGGAAAACCGGAAACAAGGAGAATCCCCAACGTGGCTGCCGAGCTCTTCTACGACAACGACGCCGACCTGTCCATCATCCAGGGCCGCAAGGTCGCGGTCCTCGGATACGGCAGCCAGGGCCACGCCCACGCGCTGTCCCTGCGCGACTCGGGCGTCGACGTCCGCGTGGGCCTGCACGAGGGCTCCAAGTCCAAGCAGAAGGCCGAGGAGCAGGGCCTGCGCGTCGTCACCCCGGCCGAGGCCGCGGCCGAGGCCGACGTCATCATGATCCTCGTCCCGGACCCGATCCAGGCCAAGGTCTACGAGGAGTCCGTCAAGGACTACCTCAAGGACGGCGACGCGCTCTTCTTCGGCCACGGCTTCAACATCCGCTTCGGCTTCATCAAGCCCCCGGCCGGCGTCGACGTCTGCATGGTCGCCCCCAAGGGCCCGGGCCACCTGGTCCGCCGCCAGTACGAGGAGGGCCGCGGCGTGCCGTGCATCGCGGCCGTCGAGCAGGACGCCTCCGGCAACGCCTTCGCGCTCGCCCTCTCCTACGCCAAGGCCATCGGCGGCACCCGCGCCGGCGTCATCAAGACGACCTTCACCGAGGAGACCGAGACCGACCTCTTCGGCGAGCAGGCCGTGCTGTGCGGCGGCGCGTCGGCGCTCGTCAAGGCGGGCTTCGAGACCCTGGTCGAGGCCGGCTACCAGCCGGAGATCGCGTACTTCGAGTGCCTCCACGAGCTCAAGCTGATCGTGGACCTGATGTACGAGGGCGGCCTGGAGAAGATGCGCTGGTCGGTCTCCGAGACCGCCGAGTGGGGCGACTACGTCACCGGCCCGCGCATCGTCAACGAGGGCACCAAGGCCGAGATGAAGAAGGTCCTCGGCGAGATCCAGGACGGCACCTTCGCCAACAACTGGATGAAGGAGTACCAGGCCGGCCTGCCCAAGTACAACGAGTACAAGAAGGCCGACGAGGACCACCTGCTGGAGACCACCGGCAAGAAGCTGCGCAAGCTGATGAGCTGGGTGGACGACAAGGAGTAAGCCTCCTGTGCGGGGAGCGGGCGCTCCCCGCGCCGCCCGGGCGCCGGGGGGG
>NZ_BMUT01000005.1:159020-205561 GCF_014650335.1 Streptomyces hiroshimensis | reverse complement strand
AGCTCGCGCGAGGGCGCGGCAACCGCCGATACACTGCACACCAACAAGCGCGTACCAGGCTCACAGCGTCGTGCGTCTTCCACGCGGCTGCCTGCCCCCTTCACCGCCTGCGGCCGTCGGGACGGCCGTCCGCCATGGACCAGTGAGGACTGAGGACTCCGTGAGCACTGTTTCGCCCCGCAAACCCGTCGTGCTGATCGCCGAGGAGCTCTCCCCGGCCACCGTCGACGCGCTCGGCCCCGACTTCGAGATCCGGCACTGCAACGGCGCCGACCGCGCGGAGCTGCTGCCCGCCATTGCCGACGTCGACGCCGTGCTCGTACGCAGCGCCACCAAGATCGACGCGGAGGCCATCGCCGCCGCGAAGAAGCTGCGGGTCGTCGCCCGCGCCGGCGTCGGCCTGGACAACGTCGACGTCTCCGCCGCCACCAAGGCCGGCGTGATGGTCGTGAACGCCCCGACCTCCAACATCGTCACCGCCGCCGAGCTCGCCTGCGGCCTGCTCATCGCCACCGCGCGCAACATCCCGCAGGCCAACTCCGCGCTGAAGAACGGCGAGTGGAAGCGCTCCAAGTACACCGGCGTCGAGCTGTCCGAGAAGACCCTCGGCGTCGTCGGCCTCGGCCGGATCGGAGTGCTCGTCGCCCAGCGGATGTCCGCCTTCGGGATGAAGGTCGTCGCCTACGACCCGTACGTCCAGCCCGCCCGCGCCGCCCAGATGGGCGTCAAGCTGGTGACGCTCGACGAGCTCCTGGAGGTCGCGGACTTCATCACCGTGCACCTGCCCAAGACGCCGGAGACGCTCGGGCTCATCGGCGACGAGGCCCTGCGCAAGGTCAAGCCCAGCGTCCGGATCGTCAACGCCGCGCGCGGCGGCATCGTGGACGAGGCGGCGCTCGCCGCGGCCCTGAAGGAGGGCCGCGTCGCGGGCGCGGGCCTCGACGTCTACGCCTCGGAGCCGTGCACCGACTCCCCCCTCTTCGAGTTCGACAACGTGGTGGCCACCCCGCACCTCGGCGCCTCCACCGGCGAGGCCCAGGAGAAGGCCGGCATCGCCGTCGCCCGCTCCGTGCGGCTCGCCCTCGCCGGCGAGCTCGTGCCGGACGCGGTCAACGTCCAGGGCGGCGTCATCGCCGAGGACGTCAAGCCCGCCCTGCCGCTGGCCGAGAAGCTCGGCCGGATCTTCACGGCGCTGGCCGGCGAGGTCGCGGTCCGCCTCGACGTCGAGGTCTACGGCGAGCTCACCCAGTACGACGTCAAGGTCCTGGAGCTGTCCGCCCTCAAGGGCGTCTTCGAGGACGTCGTCGACGAGACGGTCTCCTACGTCAACGCCCCGCTGTTCGCGCAGGAGCGCGGCGTCGAGGTGCGGCTGACCACCAGCTCCGAGTCGGCCGAGCACCGCAACGTGGTCACCGTGCGCGGCACGCTCGCCGGTGGCGACGAGGTCTCCATCTCCGGCACCCTGGCCGGCCCGAAGAACCTGCAGAAGATCGTCGCCGTGGGGGACCACGACGTGGACCTCGCCCTCGCCGACCACATGGCCTTCTTCCGCTACGCCGACCGCCCCGGCGTCGTCGGCACGCTGGGCCGCATCCTCGGCGAGGCCGGCATCAACATCGCGGGCATGCAGGTCTCCCGCGCCACGGAGGGCGGCGAGGCGCTCGTCGCCCTCACGGTCGACGAGTCGGTTTCCCCGGCGGTGCTGTCGGAGATCGCCGAGGAGATCGGCGCGGCGTCGGCCCGCGCGGTGAACCTGACGGACTGACGTACGGCAAGCACCCTCGACGGGTCCGTCCGCCTCTCGGGGCGGCCGGGCCCGTCGTCCTTGCGGGGCGGGGGAGTCCGGCTTACAGGACAGGACAGGGCAGTCCGGCCCGGGGCCGCGGCGCGCCCACCGCCGGTGGGACGCGCCTTCCGCAGCGCCCCGCGGCTCTCCTAGCCTTCCCGTCATGGGTGTACTGGAACAGCCCGCCGCCCCGGCGTCCGCACCGTACCGCCGCATCGCCGCCGAACTCCGCGCCCGCATCGCCTCCGGCGAGATCCGCGCGGGGGAGAAGGTGCCCTCCGTACGGCGGATCGCCCAGGAGTGGGGCGTCGCGACGGCGACCGCCGCCAAGGTCCTGACGGTCCTGCGCGAGGAGGGCATGGTGCGGGCGGTGCCCGGCGTCGGCACCGTCGTGGCCGCCCCGTGCGGCGGGGCCGGGCCGGGGGACGGGGCCTGCGCGGGGCCCGGCGGGCGGCCGACCCGCGCGGCGGGCGCGCTGAGGGCGCTCACCCGCGAGCGCATCGTGCGGACGGCCGTCGCACGGGCCGACGCCCACGGCGCCGCGGCCCTGTCCATGCGCGCCCTCGCCGCCGAACTCGGCGTCCCCACCATGGCGTTGTACCGGCACGTGCCCGGCAAGGACGACCTCGTCGCCCTGATGGCGGACGCCGCCTTCGGCGAGCGCGGCCTCTCCGGCAGCACCCCCGGCGACTGGCGCGGCCGTCTGCACGCGGCCGCCCTGCACCAGTGGGCCGTCTACCGCCGCCATCCGTGGCTGGCCAGGGCGATGGTGACCGTCCCCCGCCCACAGCTCCCCGTGTACGTCACCGGCCTCATGGAGTGGGCGATGGCCCCGGCCCTCGGGACCGGCCTGGAGGCCGGTGCGGCGTTACGCATCGGGCTCACGGTCGCGGGGTACGTGCGCGGCGTGGCCGTGACCCTGGAGGACGGGGCGGCCGCCCGGCGGGCACGGGGCGGCGGCGACGCCGACGTCGACGCGCTGTTCGAGTTCGGCCTGGCCAGGCTGCTGGACGGGCTGGGCGTGTACGTCGAACAGCGGCGCGAGGGTTCATGACGGTTCATGACGGTTCATAGGGGCCCGCGCCGGGCGGGCTCACCTCCCGCCGCGAGGACGAGGCACCACGACGGCGAGGCACCGCCCCGCGCCCCCCCGTCAGGCGCCCCGCACCCGCCGCAGCGTGGCCACCGTGACCGCAGCGGACAGCAGCAGTACGGCCGTTCCGCCGGCGGCGGCCACGTTCATGCCGTGGGTGAAGGCCTCGTGCGAGGCGGCGAGAACCGTTTCGCCGGCCCGCCCCGGCAGCCGGGCGGCGACCGCCGCCGCCCCGCCGAGAGTCTCGCGGGCCGCGTCCAGCGCCCCGTGCGGCAGGTCCGCGGGCAGGTCGCCGGTCATGTCGCGGCGGTAGACGGCCACGCCCACGCTGCCGAAGAGCGCCATGCCCAGCGCCCCGCCCAGCTCCTGGCCGGTCTCCAGCAGGGAGGCCGCGCTGCCCGCCTTCTCCGGCGGGGCGCTGCCGAGCGCCATGTCGGAGACCAGGGCCATGACCACGACGATGCCGGAGGCGATGACCGCCGCGCCGGCCAGCGTCAGGGCCAGGGAGTCCGTGCCGGCGCCCGCCAGCAGCCCGTAGCCCGCGGCGGCGAGGACGAAGCCGGCCGCCATGACGTAGGCCTTGGGGGCCCGCTGCCCGGCGACGGTGGCGAGCGGGGCGACGCAGCCGACCGCCACGGAGGGGACGGCGCCCCACAGCGCCGCCTCCAGCGGGCCCTTGCCGAGCACGGACTGCAGGTACTGCGTGGTGAAGTAGGCGGAGCCCATCATGCCGAACGTGGCCAGCGTGTTGATCCCGACGCCCGCCCCGAAGACACGGTGACGGAACAGCTCCCGGCTGATCAGCGCGTCGTCCCGGCCGCGCTGGCGCCGCACGAACGCGGCGCCGATCAGGAGGCCGGCGGCCACGCACGCCGCAGGCACCGGGGCGAGGCCCTCCGCAGCGATTTCCTTGACTCCGTAGATCACCGGGATGACGGCGCCGATCGACAGCGGCACGCTCGGCAGGTCGAACCGGCCCGGGCGCGGGTCCTTGGACTCCGGCACGAGCAGCGGCGCGAGCACCAGCAGCAGCACCATCGCGGGGACGTTGACGAGGAACGCCGAGCCCCACCAGAAGTGCTCCAGCAGCAGCCCGCCGAGCACCGAACCGAGCGCGATGCCGCCCGCCATGGCGCCCGACCAGATGCCGATCGCCTTACTGCGCTGCCGGTCGTCGTGGAACATGTTGCGCACCAGCGCCATGGTCGAGGGCATCAGGGTGGCCCCGCCCAGCCCGAGCACGGCGCGCGCGGCTATCAGCATCTCCGCGCTCTGCGCGTACGCGGCGAAGACCGACGCGACACCGAAGGCGCCCGCCCCGGCCAGCAGCAGCCTGCGGCGGCCGATGCGGTCCCCGAGGGCCCCCATGGTGATCAGCAGTCCGGCGAGGGCGAAGGCGTAGCTGTCGAAGATCCACAGCTGCTGGGTGCCGGTCGGCTCCAGGTCCCGGCCGATGGCCGGCATGGCGAAGAAGAGGACGGAGACGTCCATCGAGACCAGGAGCAGGGGCAGCAGGAGGACGGTGAAGGCCGTCCATTCCTTGCGGCCCGCGAGGGTGCGGGCGGGCGGGGTCGCCAGTGGGGTCGTCATGGACGGCGACTATACGCACGTCTTAAACGCTTGTCTATGACGCTTGTATAGGACGGTCGTCTAGGACGGATGTATGGCTGCGGTTACGCTGCTGACATGGGACATCGCGAAGATCTGCTCGAGGGCGCCAAGCGCTGCCTGCTCGACAAGGGCTGGACGCGCACCACGGCGCGCGACATCGTGGCCGCCTCGGGGGCCAACCTCGCCTCCATCGGCTACCACTACGGTTCGAAGGAAGCGCTGATGATGGAGGCGTTCATCCAGCTGACCGTGGAATGGGCCGACGGGGCGGCACCCGTCATCGCCTCCGCTGTGGATCCGGACGCTCCGCGCGAGGACCGCCTCGCCGCCACGCTGGACCGGGTGACCGCGGGCTTCGCGAACGACCGCGCGTTCTGGTCGGCGCAGCTGGAGATCATCGGCCAGCTGGTGAAGAACCCCGAGCTCAGGGAGAAGTTCGCCGCGGTGCAGCCCGGCGGGCGCGAGGGCATGGTGGCGCTCTTCGAGGGCGTCCACGACAGCGCGGTCGGCCCGGAGGCGACCCGTACGGTGGGCGCCTTCTATCACGCCCTGTTCATAGGGCTGTTGACGCAGTGGCTCATCGATCCCGCGGCGGCGCCCACCGGCAAGGAGATCGTCGAGGGTGCCCGGCGGGCGCTCGCGGGCACGGTGCTGGACGCGCCGGGCGCGCCCGGCGCGCCGGAGGGGGCGGGCGGCTGACGGGGGACGCCGCTGAGCCCGCCCCGCGCCGGGCTCAGCGGTAGGAGTCGATCAGGCGCGCCAGATGGCGCCCCGCGATGAGCAGGGGCTCCTCGCTGCGGGCGATCTGAGCCGTCAGCTCGGCGCCCTCCAGCGTGTTGATCACCGTGTGCGCGAGCTCGCGGGCGTCCTGCGCGGCGAATCCGGCGGCGAGGAGCCGGTCGTGCACCAGGCCCCGCCAGCGCTCGAACGCCTCGGCGGCCGCCAGCCGGATGCCGGGGGCGTTCGCGGCGGTGCCCAGGGACGTGGCCGTGACCGGGCAGCCGTCCAGCCAGTCGGAGGCGCGCAGCTCCGCGGCGACGAGCCCGGCGGCGGCGAGCACCGCCTCGGCCGGGTCCGGCCGGCTCTCCAGCGCCGTGCGCAGCATGCCGGCGAACTCCCGGTCGCCGTGCCGGATCGCCTCGGTGGCCAGCTCCTGCTTGCCGCCGGGGAAGAAGTGGTAGACCGACCCGAGCGTCGCGTTCGCCTCCCGGGAGATCTGTTTGATGCCCGTGCCTTCGTAGCCCTGACGCTGCATCAGCCGGGATGCCGCGCGGACGATCCGCTCGCGCGTGCCGAGGCCGGCGTCCGGCCCCGCGGCGGGTTCGTCGTGGTCCTGCTCCGGGGAGTCGTGCTCCGGGGTCGTCTTCACCCTGCCGAGAATATAGGTAGAGCGTTCGTTCTAGATGCGTGTTACGTTGATCCCGTTGCTGGATAGAGCGTTCGTTCTAGAGGGGTGTGGATTCATGGTTTCCGCGGACAAGCGAGCAGTGACCGTCATCGGCCTCGGCCCGATGGGTCAGGCGATGGCGGGGGCGTACCTGGACGCCGGCTACGAGGTGACGGTCTGGAACCGCACCGCCGCCAAGGCCGACGCCCTGGTCGCACGGGGCGCGCACCGTGCGGCCGGCGCCGAGGAGGCCCTGGCCGCGAACGAGCTGGTGATCCTCAGCCTGACCGACTATGACGCGATGTACGCGATCCTGGAGCCCGCCGCGGCCGCCCTGCCCGGCCGGGTCCTGGTGAACCTCAGCTCGGACACCCCGGAGCGGGCCCGCGAGGCCGCCGCGTGGGCCGCCGGGCGCGGGGCCGAGCACCTCACGGGCGGGGTGCAGGTGCCGCCCTCGGGCATCGGCAAGCCGGAGTCGTCCACCTTCTACAGCGGCCCCAAGGAGGTCTTCCAGGCCCACGAGGCCGCCCTGAAGGTGCTCACCGGAGCGGACTACCGCGGCACGGACCCCGGTAGCGCCGCGCTGTTCTACCAGATCCAGATGGACATGTTCTGGACCGCGATGCTCAGCTACCTGCACGCCACCGCGATCACCGCCGCGAACGGCATCACCGCGCAGGAGTTCCTGCCGTACGCGCAGTCCACGATGGCCTCGATCCCGGGCTTCCTCGCCTTCTACGCCCCGCGCATCGACGCCGGTCACCACGAGGGTGACGTCGACAAGCTCGCCATGGGGGTGGCCAGCGTCGACCACGTCGTCCACACCACCGAGGGCTCGGGGGTCGACGCCGCCCTGCCGGCCGCGGTCCGGGAGGTCTTCCGGCGCGGCGTGGAGCGCGGGTACGGGGGCGACAGCTTCACCCGTCTGCTGGAGGTCTTCAAGGCGAGCTGAGCCGCGGCGGGGTGCGCTGCGCGGGGCGGGCCGGACGGAGGTGGGGGCCGGGTCGGACGGGGGTGGGTCGAACGTGCTGAAGACGGCAAAGGCGTGGTCACGGGCCGAATGCGGGAGCTTGTCGGGCGTTGTGCGCGATATGGCCGGATTGCTCGTAGCCCGAACCCCGGAAGAGGCTTGGACTGGATGAACCGGATGTAGAGGACAACAGTCCGAACGCCTGGAAGGAAGCACATGACCGACACCGGGACCCAGTCCACCACCTCATCGGCTCCCTCCTTCCCCAGCGACCGCACCTGCCCCTATCAGCCACCCGCGGGCCACCAGGACCTGGCCGCCCGCGGCCCGCTGACGCGCGTCACCCTGTACGACGGGCGCGGGGTGTGGCTGGTGACGGGCCACACCGAGGCCCGCGCCCTGCTCACGGACCCCCGCGTCTCGTCCAACCGTCAGAATCCGGCCTTTCCCGTGCTCGCCCCGCGGGCCGAGAACCAGGCGTCGGTGGTGATCCCGCTCCTCGGCGTGGACGACCCCGAACACGCCCGGCAGCGCCGCATGCTGATCCCCCGCTTCAGCCTCAAACGGGCCGCCGCCATGCGGCCCCGCATCCAGGCCCTCGTCGACGGCCTCATCGACACCATGCTCGCCAAGGGCGACAGCGCGGAACTCGTCTCCGCGTACGCCCTGCCCGTGCCGTCCATGGTGATCTGCACCCTGCTCGGCATCCCCTACGACGACCACGACTTCTTCGAGGCCTGCTCCCGGCGGATGCTGGCGGCGCCGACCGCCGCGGAGTCCACCGCCGCGCGCGACGACCTGCGCGACTACCTCCACCGGCTCGTGGACCGCAAGGAGGCCGAGCCCGGCGACGGCCTGCTCGACGAGCTCATCGCCGACCGCCTCGCCGACGGCCAGGTCGACCGCGACGAACTGGTCATGATGGCGCTGCTGTTGCTCGTCGCCGGCCACGAGACCACGTCCAACATGATCGCGCTCGGCGTGTACACCCTCCTCGAACACCCTGACGAGCTCGCCGCCCTGCGCGCCGACCCCGCCCTGATGCCCGGCGCCGTGGAGGAGCTGCTGCGCTTCCTGTCCATCGCCGACGGCCTGATACGGGTCGCGACGGAGGACATCGAGATCGGCGGGCGGACCGTGCGCACCGGCGACGGCATCATGATCGGCACCTCCGTCGTCAACCGCGACGCCGCCGCCTACGCCGATCCCGAGGCCCTGGACGTCCGCCGCTCGGCCCGCCACCACGTCGCGTTCGGCTACGGCGTCCACCAGTGCCTGGGGCAGAACCTGGCCCGCGCCGAGATGGAGATCGCCCTGTCCACGCTCTTCACCCGTATCCCGGGCCTGCGCCTCGCCGTTGCTCCGGGCGAGGTGCCCGTCAAGCCCGGCGACACCCTGCAAGGACTCTTCGCTCTCCCGGTCGCCTGGTGAGCCCGTCGAAACGGAATCCGCCATGAGTGCTCTTCGCGTCTCCATCGACTCCGACGTCTGCATCGGCGCGGGCCAGTGCGCCCTGACCGCACCGAGCGTCTTCGACCAGGACGACGACGGCTTCGGCCTCGTCCGCCCCGGCCGCGAGGACGGCGGGGGCGATGCGCTCGTCAAGGAGGCGGCGCGGGCCTGTCCCGTCCAGGCCATCACCGTGGAGGAGGACTAGCGGGCCCGGGGCCCGCCGGGGGTGGCTACAGGCGGGAGGCCTTCAGCGCCATATGGAGCAGCAGCCGCCCCTCGCCCTCGTCCAGATCCAGGCCGGTGAGCTGCTCCACGCGCGCCAGGCGGTAGTAGAGCGTCTGGCGGTGGATGCCCAGGGCCGCGGCCGTGCGGCCCGCCTGGCCCGCGCAGTCGAGGAACACCTCGGCCGTGCGGGCCAGTTCCGCGTGGGCGGGGGCCAGCAGGGGGCGGACCGAGGTGTCCGCGGCGGCCCCGGCCGGCAAGGAGGCCAGCACGCGGTACGGGCCGATGTCGCCCCACTCCGCCACCGGCCCCAGGCGCGGCTCCGCGGCCGCGGCCCGCGCCGCCGCCAGCGCCTCGCGCCAGGCCTCCGGCAGCTCCGCGAGGCCACGGCGCGGGGCGCCGAGCCCGGCCGTGCCGCGCCGTGCGGCGCCCGCCCCCGCGCGCGGGGAGCGCAGCAGCCGCTCGGCGGCCGTACGGGCCGGGGCGATCGTCGTCGTGGTGCGCAGCCGCACCAGGGCGGCCAGCGCCGCCGAACCGTCGGGCAGGGGATCGGGCACGGTGCACAGGGCGGCCACCCCGGACTGCCCCGCCAGCGCCGACCCCACGCCGTCGGGCGCGGACGGCTCGCCCTCGCCGTGCTCGCCCTCGCCCAGCGCCCACGGCGCCACCGCGACCAGCCCCAGCGGCCCGTCCGCCGCCTGGCCCATCGCCTCCCGCAGCGCCGCCGCCGCGGCGTCGCGCCCCGCGGGCCGCCCCGCGAGCACCTCCCGCAGCAGCTCGCCCAGCTCCGCGCCGGCCCGCGCCTCGGCGGCCAGCAGTTCACCGATCCGGGCCGCCGTCTCCATGGCCTGCGCCAGCCGCGGATCCGCGTACGGGACGCTCAGATCCAGGCCCGCCAGCTGCTCGTCGTCCAGCAGCCACACATAGCCGTGCACCACGCCCCGGTGGCGCACCGGCAGGCAGATGCGGCCCTTGAAGACCCCCGCCGCCGGGTCCGGCGGGATCCGCAGCGGGGCCTGGGCCCGCGCGATGCCGAACGCCTCGAACCACGCCCGGACGGCCGCCGTGGACCGCCGCTGCAGGATCGAGCGGGTGCGCACCGGGTCCATCATCACGTCGAGGTCGTCCTCGCCGCCGTGGGCGCCGAAGGCGATCAGTACGAAGTCGCGGTCCTCGAGCGTCGCGGGGGCGCCGAGCGCCGCCGATATCTCGTCGACGAGGTGCTGATAGTCGCCGCGCATGGCTTCGCCACGCTCCTTCCCCCGCTTCGTGCGGCCCGTCCGGCCCACCGCCGGCCGGGTCTTTTGGACGCCGGGCGGGTCTTTTCGGCCCGGAATCGCCCCAAGTTTCTATGTGTAGGTCACCATTGTCATACATGTGTCTGAGATCCGGGCCACGGATGCGTGACAGCTGTCGATGGTCCAGGATCGGGGTGATCTCTAGTTTTCACGATGAGTTCCATATGTCGTCTCCCCAGGCGGAGACGACCGTCATCGTGGAGGTGCCCGTGCTGGGTCCCGTGATCCTCGCTGCGTCGCGCAGCGACAAGATGCGCCGTTTCGTGTCGGCTGCCCCGGGCACCAAGCAGGTCGTCGACCGCTTCATCGCGGGCGAGACCGTCGACCAGGTCATCCCGATCGTCAAGGACGCCGCGGCCAAGGGCCTCGAGGTCACCCTGGACGTCGTCGGCGAGGACATCACCACCGTCGAGCAGTCCCACGCCGCCCGCGACGCCTATCTGCAGCTGATCGGCCGCCTGGAGGAGCTCGGCCTGGGCACCCGGGCCGAGATGTCGGTCAAGCTCTCCATGTTCGGCCAGGCCCTGGAGGGCGGCCACGAGCTCGCCCTCGCCAACGTCCGCCCCGTCGTCGAGGCCGCCGCGGCCATCGGCACCACGGTTACGCTGGACGCGGAGGACCACACAACCCTCGACTCGATGTTCGCCATCCACGAGGAGCTGCGGAAGGACTTCCCGCAGACCGGCTGCGTCATCCAGGCGTACCTCTTCCGCACCGAGGACGACGCCCGCCGCCTGGCCGCCGCCGGCAGCCGTGTGCGTATCGTGAAGGGGGCGTACAAGGAGCCCGCCTCCGTCGCGTACCAGGACAAGACGGAGATCGACAAGGCGTTCGTCCGGATCATCAAGATCCTCATGGCGGGCGAGGGCTACCCGATGATCGGGTCGCACGACCCGCGTCTGATCGCCATCACCCAGGAGCTGGCCCGGCAGGCCGGCCGCAAGCCCGACGAGTACGAGTTCCAGATGCTGTACGGAATCCGCAGTGAGGAGCACGTCCGCCTGGCCGCCGAGGGCCACCGGATGCGCGTGTACACGGCGTACGGCACCGACTGGTACGGCTACTTCATGCGCCGGCTCGCCGAGAAGCCCGCGAACCTGCTGTTCTTCGCCCGGTCCATCCTCACCAAGGGCTGACCCCCGGCTGACCCCCGACATCCCCCCGCAGAGCCCCGAAGGAGAAACGGAACCCATGGACGCTGTCACCCAGGTCCCCGCACCGGTCAACGAGCCGGTCCACGGCTACGCCCCCGGCAGCCCCGAGCGCGCCCGCCTCGAGGCGAAGCTCAAGGAGCTGGCGGCCAACCCGGTCGACCTGCCGATGACCATCGGCGGCGAGAAGCGCATGGGCGGCGGCGAGCCGTTCAAGGTCGTCCAGCCGCACAACCACGCCGCCGTCCTCGGCACCTTCAACAACGCCACGCAGGCCGACGCGCAGGACGCGATCGACGCCGCGCTCGCCGCCGCCCCGGCCTGGCGCGCGATGTCCTTCGACGACCGCGCCGCGATCATCCTGCGCGCCGCCGAGCTGCTGTCCGGCCCCTGGCGCGAGACGCTGGCCGCCTCCACCATGCTGGGCCAGTCCAAGACCGCCCAGCAGGCCGAGATCGACACCCCCTGCGAGCTCGTCGACTTCTGGCGCTTCAACGTGCACTTCGCGCGCCAGATCCTCGCCGAGCAGCCGGTCGCCAACTCCGCCGGCGTGTGGAACCGCAGCGACCACCGGCCGCTGGAGGGCTTCGTCTACGCGATCACGCCCTTCAACTTCACCGCCATCGCCGGCAACCTGCCGACCGCCCCGGCCCTCATGGGCAACGTCGTCGTCTGGAAGCCGTCCCCGACGCAGACCCACTCCGCCGTGCTGCTGATGCAGCTCCTGGAGGAGGCGGGCCTGCCCAAGGGCGTCATCAACCTGGTGACCGGCGACGGCATCGCCGTCTCCGAGGTGGCCCTGAACCACCCCGAGCTGGCCGGCATCCACTTCACCGGCTCGACCAAGACCTTCCAGCACCTGTGGAAGACGGTCGGCAACAACATCGAGAACTACAAGTCCTACCCGCGCCTGGTCGGCGAGACCGGCGGCAAGGACTTCGTCGTCGCCCACCCGAGCGCCGACCGCGCGGTCCTGAAGACCGCCCTGACCCGCGGCTCCTTCGAGTTCCAGGGCCAGAAGTGCTCGGCCTCCTCCCGCGCCTACGTCCCCCGCTCCATCTGGGAGGACGGCTTCAAGGAGGAGTTCGCGGCCGAGGTCGACGGCATCACCATGGGTGACGTCACCGACCTGTCGCACTTCATCGGCGCCGTCATCGACGACCGTGCCTTCGCCAAGAACAAGGCCGCGATCGACCGCGCCAAGGCCGACCCGTCCTGCACGATCGTCGCCGGCGGCACCTACGACGACTCGGTCGGCTACTTCGTGCGCCCGACCGTCATCGAGTGCACCGACCCGGAGAACGAGGTCTTCACGACCGAGTACTTCGGCCCGATCCTCGCCGTCCACGTCTACGAGGACGCCGACTTCGACGCGATGCTCGCCCAGATGGAGTCCGTCTCGGCGTACGCGCTGACCGGCGCCGTCATCGCCAACGACCGCGCCGCGGCCGCCGACGCCATGGCCAAGCTGCGCTTCGCCGCCGGCAACTTCTACATCAACGACAAGTCGACCGGTGCCGTGGTCGGCCAGCAGCCGTTCGGCGGCGGCCGTGCCTCCGGTACGAACGACAAGGCCGGCGCCGCGTCCAACCTGACGCGGTGGATCTCGACCCGCTCCATCAAGGAGACCCTGGTCGCGCCGACCGACTACCGCTACCCGCACATGGGCTGACCCGTCCCGTAGCTGAACTCCGCCCCCGTCCGGCCTTCCAGCCGGGCGGGGCGGAGTGCGTTTGCGGCAGCCGCCCGGCGCCGGAGGGAGAGCCTGTCGTCACAGGGTCACCGCCATTGCCGCCGGCAGCGCGAGGAGAAGGGGGCCGATGCGGTCGAGGAGGCCGCCGAAGCCCGGCAGCCACGTGCCGGCGTCCTTGCCGCCCGCCTCGCGGACGCCCGCCTCGCGCCTGAGCGTGGATGCGAGCAGGTCGCCGGCGACGCTGCCGGCCAGGACCGCGGCCCACAGCGTGACGGTGAAGGCGCCCGCGGCCTCCAGGCCCGCGGCCACCGCCATGCCCGCACCGAGGACGCCGCCCCATGTCCTGGTGGGGGTGTGGGGCGACAGAGGACGGGCGAGGGTGCCGCCGAGGGGGCGCAGGAGCATGCCTCCGCACCACGCACCCGCGCCGCCGAAGGCGACCGCCACACCGACCGCGACCGCCGTGCCGTCCAGTACCACAAGTCCGGTCAGCGCGACGGGAATCCACAGCAGCCCGAAGACCGTACGGGCCGCGCGCTCGCCGCCCCGTGCGGTGTCGCCCGACAGCACCGCGGGCAGCACACCGGCGACGGTGAGGAAGGCGAAGGCCGGCAGGTCGAGCGCGTCCGCGAGGTGCCGGCGCGTCAGTAGGGCAAGCAGCGGCAGGAGGACCACCGCGGTGCGCAGCACCGCCCGCTCGCCCCGCCCCAGGCGGGCCGTCCGGGCGTACTCGCCGACCGTGATCAGCCCCAGCAGCCAGACCAGCGCCGTCGCCCCCAGCTCGTGCAGGAACATCGCCCCGAGGAAGAGGAGGGCTGCCCCGGTCGCGGTCAGCCAGCGGCGCCGCAGCTCCCTGCGCATCGCCACGCGCGCGGGGAGGCAGGCCGCCGCCAGGCCGCCCGCGCCGAGCACCCCGGCGACCACGGGTAGGACGCGGGGCAGGACGTCGCTCGTGTACAGCGTGTGCAGGCCGTTCATGGGCCCCACTTTCGCCGCACGGGGCGAGCCCGCGGTCGGCGGGGTACCCGGTGGCCCGGCCCGCGCGCCGTCTCAGATAGTAGGAAGCCCGAGTAATTGTGCAGACAGCGCGGTACAGCTGTCCTAGCGTGGAAGAAGCCGAACGCGCGCTCCATCGAGCGTCAAGCGGTTGCGGCCCCGTGCGCGAGCAGGCGACCCCTGCGGCACCGCGGCCCCCGCCCTTCCCCCGGCGCTCTTTCCACCGCTTACGGGGCCCCCGCAGCCGGTGCCCCTTCCCGCAGACGCAGCAGAGGAGACGTGACTCCCATGGCCGACACCGCCGTCCGCAGGACCAGGATCCGCCGCATCGCCCGTACGGCCGACCGCACCGACCGCCAGATCGACCGGATGAACGCCGCCGCCGCACTCCAGCGGGCGCTGGACCGCCGGGACAACGGCGGCGTCACCGGTCACTGAGCGACCGGTGGGCCCGCCTCAGCCCCGCTGCGCGGGGCGGACGACGTCGAAGTGGTCGATGCGCGCGCCGTTCTCCGCCAGTGCGGTCACCCGCAGCCGCGGGCGCCCGCCCCGTGCGGCAGGCTCGGCCTCGACCGCGAGGAACGAGAAGCCGGTGTAGCGCACGCGCGACCACTCCACCGTCTCCGGGTGCTTCACCCGCCCCTTCTCCCAGAAGTAGCTCTCCACGCTCTCCAGGTCCTTGACGTGGCCCTCGTAGCTGTCCGGCGCCGGGAAGTCGTAGAGCGACTTCCCGGCCCCGCCTGCGGTCACGTAGACGATGCCGTCGCGCGTGGAGTCCGCGGTGCCGCCGATGGGGACCTCCCGCCCCACGCGCGTGCCGCGGAGCGCGTCGGTGCGCTCGTAGATGTGGTTGTGGCCGTTGATGACGAGGTCGACCTTGTGCTTCTCGAAGAGCGGCAGCCACTCCTCCCGCACCGCGCCGTCCGAGGCGTGTGCCTTCGTCGTGGAGAACGCGCAGTGGTGGAAGAAGACGACCACGAAGTCGAGGCCGCGCGTGCGGCGCAGCTCGCCCAGCCGCCGGTCGAGCCAGGCGGTCTGCCGGCCGCTGCTGTAGCCGGTGTTGGCGGTGATCTCGTGGGAGATGTCGTTGGCGTCCAGGGCGACGACGCCCACGTTGCCGTAGACGAAGGAGTAGACGCCCGGGGCGTGCGCGGGGTCGAAGCCGTTGCGCGGCAGGGACCAGCGGGCGAGCTGGCCGCCGTAGCCGTCGGGGGAGTACCAGGCCTCCATGTCGTGGTTGCCGGTGGTCACCATCCAGGGCACCGACGCCGCCACCGACTCCGTCTGGGCGAGGAACTGGTCCCACACGCGCGCGTCGTAGACGTCGGTCGGCTTGCCCGCGCCGCTGTCGTCGGCGTAGCAGATGTCGCCCGCGTGCAGGTGGAAGGCCGGGTTCTGGCCGAGGATCAGCTGGTCGTTGGCGAGGGCCTGGTAGCTGACGCCCTGGTCGCCGAAGGCGGTGAAGGTGAACCTCTCCGCCTTGCCGCCCTTCTCCGGCCGCTCCGGTGCCGTGCGGAAGGTGCCGATGCCGGAGAAGTGGCGGGGGTCGGCGGGGTCGTGGCCGTCGTGTCCGACGCCGTAGTAGTACGTCCTGCCGGGCCGGAGGTTGTCCAGCGCCGCGTGCAGGTACACCTGGTCGACGGCGGGGAGCTTCTTCGACAGCGGCGGGGTGTGCAGGGTGCGCACCTCGGCCTCCAGCCTGACGCCGAGGTCCCACGGCGCGAGGCCCACCCGGACGTACGGCCGTCTCACCGCGAACGGCACCTGCCAGGAGATCCGCATCTGCGTCCGCGGGTCGGCGCCGAACGCCAGGTGCCTGCCGAAGGGTGCGACGTGCCTGCCGTCGACCCGCGCGGTGGCGGGGGAGTCCAGCAGGGCCGGGGAGGGGGACGGGTCGGCGTACGCCCGCACGGCGCCGCCCAGGACGCCCGTGCCCGCCGCGGCCCCGGCCGTCGCCGCGCCGGCGCGCAGCATGCCGCGCCGGGTGAGGGGCCGGGAGAGCCGGGTCCGCAGGTACGCGTGCTGCTCGGCCATCGTCATGCGGTCCGCGAGGTGCTCGGGGATGCCTACGCGTGGTGTGTCCATGACGGTCAACGTGCCAGGAAGCGGCAACTTCGTTGCGGACTTTGGGTGAACGTGACCTGACTGGAGCGCAATCTGTCCGCATTGTGGACGACGTGTGTCATCCAGCGGGACGGGGGAGTACGGTCCCGGTATGTCTCGCAGCATTCGCCTCGCAGTGATCCCCGGTGACGGAATCGGCCGGGAAGTCGTGGCCCAGGGCCTCAAGGTGCTCTCGGCGGTCCTCCCCTCGGATGTGAAGCTGGAGACCGAGGAGTACGACCTCGGTGCCCGGCGCTATCACGCGACCGGCGAGATCCTGCCCGACGCCGAGCTCGAGTCCCTCAAGGGTCACGACGCGATCCTGCTCGGGGCGATCGGCGACCCCTCCGTGCCCGCCGGCGTCCTGGAGCGCGGTCTGCTGCTCAAGCTGCGGTTCGCCTTCGACCACTACGTCAACCTGCGGCCCTCGAAGCTCTTCCCCCACACGGCGACCCCGCTCGCCGGCCGCCCCGACATCGACTTCGTCGTCGTACGGGAGGGCACCGAGGGCCCGTACACCGGCAACGGCGGCTCCCTGCGCACCGGCACCCCCGCCGAGGTCGCCACCGAGGTCAGCGTCAACACCGCCCTGGGCGTGGAGCGCGTGGTGCGCGACGCCTACGAGCGGGCCCAGGCCCGCCCCCGCAAGAAGCTGACCCTCGTCCACAAGAACAACGTCCTCGTCTACGCCGGACAGCTGTGGAAGAGCGTCTTCGACCGGGTCGGCCGGGAGTACCCCGAGGTCACCACCGACTACCTGCATGTGGACGCGGCGACCATCTTTCTGGTCACCCGGCCCGAGCAGTTCGACGTGATCGTCACCGACAACCTCTTCGGTGACATCCTCACCGACCTCGCCGCGGCCGTGACCGGCGGCATCGGCCTCGCCGCCTCCGGCAACATCAACCCCGACGGCGCGTTCCCGTCCATGTTCGAGCCCGTCCACGGCTCCGCGCCCGACATCGCGGGCACCGGCAAGGCCGACCCCACGGCCACGGTGCTCTCCGTCGCCCTGCTGCTGCGTCACCTCGGCTACGAGGCCGAGGCCGCCCGCATCGAGGCGGCGGTCGCCGACGACCTCGCCGAGCGTGACGGCGCCGCCCCGCGCTCGACGGACGAGACCGGAGACGCCCTCGCCCGGCGCGTAGCCGGCTAGCACCCGGCCGCTGTCTCAGCGCGCGGCGGGGTGCGACCATCGACCCGGGCCGCGCGCACGTTTTCCGTCCACGGCCCCACGAGCGATAATCGAACGTGGGGCCGCGGCATGAGGGGAAGCTCGGATGCCCTGACACCGTCAGGGACGGGGCGAGCTCGCGGTCCGCCACACACAAAGGTGAAGGACACGCACTCATGACGACGCCCACGATCGAGCTCAAGCCCTCTTCGCACCCGCTGTCGGACGCGGAGCGGGAGCAGATCCTGGCCAACCCCGGCTTCGGCCGCCACTTCACCGACCACATGGTGACGATCAAGTGGACGGAAGGCCGTGGCTGGCACGACGGCCAGCTCGTTCCGTACGCGCCGCTGTCGATCGACCCGGCGAACATGACGCTGCACTACGCGCAGACGATCTTCGAGGGCGCCAAGGCGTACCGCCAGCCCGACGGCTCCGTGGCCATCTTCCGGCCGGAGGAGAACGCCCGCCGCCTGCAGGCCTCCGCCCGCCGCCTGGCCATGCCGGAACTGCCCGTCGAGACCTTCATCGAGGCGTGCGACGCCCTGGTGAAGCAGGACAACGCCTGGGTGCCCGGCTCCGGCGAGGCCTCGCTGTACCTGCGCCCGTTCATGTTCGCGACCGAGGTGGGCCTGGGCGTCCGCCCGGCCAACGAGTACATGTTCGTGGTCATCGCCTCGCCCGCCGGCGCCTACTTCCCCGGCGGCGTGAAGCCCGTCTCGGTGTGGCTGAGCGAGGAGTACGTGCGCGCGTGCCCCGGCGGCACCGGTGCCGCCAAGGCCGGCGGCAACTACGCGGCCTCCCTCGTCGCCCAGGCCCAGGCCATGGAGCACGGCTGCGACCAGGTCGTCTGGCTGGACGCCATCGAGCGCCGCTGGATCGAGGAAATGGGCGGCATGAACCTGTACTTCGTGTACGGGGACAAGATCGTCACCCCCGAGCTCACCGGCTCGCTCCTCCCCGGCATCACCCGCGCCTCGCTGATGACGATCGCCGCCGACCTCGGCTACGAGGTCGCCGAGGGCCGCATCTCCGTGGACGACTGGAAGAACGGCTGCGCCGACGGCACCCTCACCGAGGTCTTCGCCTGCGGCACCGCCGCCGTCATCACCCCGGTCGGCACCGTGAAGTCCGCCCGTGACGGCTGGACGGTCGCCGACGGGCAGCCGGGCGAGGTCACGATGAAGCTCCGCAAGGCGCTCCTCGACATCCAGACCGGCGCCGCCGAGGACACCCACGGCTGGATGCACCCGCTGGGCTGAGGCCCGCGCCGCTGTCCATACGCCCGCCCGTGCGGCTGTCCGTGCGGCTGTCCATACGGCCGTCCGTACGTGTGCACGTGATGCTTGCGTGCGTTGCGCCGTGAACGCAACGCACGCAAGTACGCATGATCGTTGTCACCCGGACCCTTGTCCGGCCCCGTGCGTTCCGCCACCGTGATCGACCATGGGACAGCACTGGAAGAAGATCTGGGTCGGCTCGGCCGGCAACATGGTCGAGTGGTTCGACTGGTTCGTCTACGCGTCGTTCGCGACGTACTTCGCGGGCGCCTTCTTCCCCGCGGGCAACGACACCGCGAAGCTGATGAACACCGCCGGCATCTTCGCCGTCGGCTTCTTCATGCGCCCCGTGGGCGGCTGGCTGCTCGGCCGGGTCGGTGACCGCAAGGGCCGCAAGGCGGCGCTCACGCTGACCGTCAGCCTGATGTCCGCCTCCGCCGTGCTCATCGCGGTCGCCCCGACCTACGCGGTCGCGGGCTACGGCGGCGTCGCCGTCCTCCTCGTCGCCCGGCTGCTGCAGGGCCTGTCGGTGGGAGGGGAGTACGCGGCCAGCGCCACGTACCTGACGGAGGCCTCCGCGCCCGGCCGCCGCGGCTTCGCCTCCAGCTTCCAGTACGTCTCCATGACGGCGGGGCAGATCCTCGGCCTGGGGCTGCAGATCGTCCTGCAGCACACGCTCTCCAGCGGCGAGCTGCACAGCTGGGGCTGGCGCATCCCCTTCGTCGTGGGCGCGCTCGGGGCGGCCGTCATCTTCTACCTCCGGCGCAACATGCTGGAGACGGAGGCGTACACGGAGGCCACGGAGGAGGGCACGGGAGAGAGCGCCGAGGCCGTCGCCGAGCGCGGCACCATCCGGGCCCTCATGCGGCACAAGCGCGAGGCGTTCCTCGTCATCGCCCTCACCATGGGCGGCACCGTCGCGTACTACACGTACACCACCTACCTGACGAAGTACCTCTCCAACAGCGCGGGCCTGCCCAAGCAGACCGCGACCCTGGTCAGTTTCTGCGCGCTGATCGTCTTCGCCTGCCTGCAGCCCCTCGCGGGCGCCCTCTCCGACCGCATCGGCCGCCGCCCCCTGCTGATCACCTTCGCGGTGGGCTCCACCTTCCTCACCGTGCCGATCATGACCATGCTCAAGCACGCGGGCTCGTTCTGGCCGGCCCTCGGCCTGTCCCTGCTCGCCCTGGTCGTCGTCACCGGCTACACCTCGATCAACGCGTGCGTGAAGGCCGAGCTGTTCCCGACGGGCATCCGGTCGCTGGGCGTCGCCCTGCCGTACGCCATCGCCAACGCGCTCTTCGGCGGGACGGCCGAGTACGTGGCCCTGTGGTTCAAGAAGGGCGGCATCGAGTCGGGCTTCTACTGGTACGTGGCGGGCTGCGCCGCGGTGTCGCTGGTCGTCTACCTGACGATGCGGGAGACGCGCGACATCGACCTCAAGCGGGTGGGGGCCGGTGCACCCCAGGGCGAGCCGGAGGCGGGCAAGGTGCCCGCATCCTGAGACCCGTCCGCACTGCGGGCCCGGCGTGTGCCAGGATGCACCTATGCTCCCGTTCGCCATGATTATTGGCAGCAGGCGCGCCGGTCCGCAGTGACCGCCCCGTACCACCCCGTACGGAGCGGACACCGTCGTCCCAGACCCGCGCGCAGACCTCTCGCACCCGCGAGAGGTTTTTGTGTTTTCCGGACCACCCCACGCCGGAGGACGCAGGGCGAGGGTGAGCATGGGGACGGTGGAACGGGTAATTCCGGTAGACCGACATCCTCACAGGAGTCAGAGCAGCATGACGGACGCAACCGACGGCCCCGACGATCGCTTTCACGTCTTCGACACCACCCTGCGCGACGGCGCGCAGCGCGAGGGCATCAACCTCACCGTCGCGGACAAGCTGACCATCGCCCGGCACCTGGACGACTTCGGCGTCGGCTTCATCGAGGGCGGCTGGCCGGGCGCCAACCCCCGGGACACCGAGTTCTTCCAGCGCGCCCAGGAGGAGATCGACTTCCGCCACGCGCAGCTCGTCGCCTTCGGCGCGACGCGCAAGGCGGGCGTGCGCGCCGAGGACGACCGGCAGGTCGCCGCGCTGCTCGACTCCGGCGCCCCGGTGATCACCCTGGTCGCCAAGTCCCACGACCGCCACGTCGAACTCGCCCTGCGCACCACGCTCGACGAGAACCTCGCCATGGTGCGGGACACCGTCTCGTACCTGCGCGGGCACGGCCGCCGCGTCTTCATCGACTGCGAGCACTTCTTCGACGGGTACCGGGCCAACCCGGACTACGCCCTCCAAGTCGTCCGCGCCGCGTACGAGGCGGGCGCCGACGTCGTCGTGCTGTGCGACACCAACGGCGGAATGCTCCCCGCGCAGGTCGGCGAGACCGTACGGGAGGTCATCGAGGCGACCGGGGCGCGCCTCGGCATCCACGCGCAGGACGACACCGGTTGCGCGGTCGCCAACACCCTCGCCGCCGTGGACGCCGGCGCCACGCACGTGCAGTGCACCGCCAACGGCTACGGCGAGCGCGTCGGCAACGCCAACCTCTTCCCCGTCGTCGCCGCCCTGGAGATCAAGTACGGCCGCCGGGTGCTGCCGCAGGGGGCGCTGGCCGAGATGACGCGCATCTCGCACGCCATCGCCGAGGTCGTCAACCTCACGCCGTCCACGCACCAGCCCTACGTGGGCGTCTCGGCGTTCGCGCACAAGGCCGGCCTGCACGCCTCCGCGATCAAGGTCGACCCGGACCTGTACCAGCACATCGACCCCGAGCGGGTCGGCAACACCATGCGCATGCTGGTCTCCGACATGGCCGGCCGCGCCTCCATCGAACTCAAGGGCAAGGAGCTCGGGGTCGACCTCGGCGGCGACCGGGAGCTGATCGGCCGCGTCGTGGAGCGGGTCAAGGAGCGCGAACTGGCGGGCTACACCTACGAGGCGGCCGACGCCTCGTTCGAGCTGCTGCTGCGCGAGGAGGCCGAGGGGCGCGCCCGGCGCTACTACCGCGTGGAGTCCTGGCGGGCCATCGCCGAGGACCGGCCGGACGGCATCCACGCCAACGAGGCCACCGTGAAGCTGTGGGCCAAGGGCGAGCGCATCGTCGCGACGGCCGAGGGCAACGGCCCCGTCGACGCCCTGGACCGGGCGCTGCGCGTCGCCCTGGAGCGCATCTATCCGCAGCTGGCCGCGCTCAAGCTGACCGACTACAAGGTGCGCATCCTGGAGGGCGGCCGCGGCACGGGGTCGATCACCCGCGTCCTGGTCTCCACGAGCGACGAGCGCGGCGAGTGGTCGACGGTCGGCGTCGCCGAGAACGTCATCGCCGCCTCGTGGCAGGCGCTCGACGACGCCTATGCGTACGGGCTGCGGCGGGCGGGCGTCGAGCCGCTGGAGTGAGCCGCGCCGCGCGCCCCGGAGCGCAGCCGGGGGCGCGCGGCAGACGTCACGGGTGTCACAGCCCTTGAACGGGCGTCACAGCCCTTGAATCGCCAGCCCGGCGCCGAGCAGGTCGTACGCCCGCTCGGCGTCGGCGTGGGCCGCGGCCAGGACGGCGCCGGTGATGCTCCCGGCCGAAAGGCGCACCCAGTTGTCCCGCGCGAGGACGTGGTGGACGGCGATGATCTGCGTCGCCACCAGCCGCGCCGTCACCTCGTCCGCCCCCGCCTCTTCCAGGGCCTCGGCCAACGCGCGTTCGTCCTCGGCGGCATAGCGCACGAGGCGGGCCTGCAGGCTCGGCGTCGAGTAGAGCATGTCCCGGAAGGCCAGCACGGCGGGCACGTCGCACAGGCCCGTGATGGGGTCACGGGCGTCGAGCCGGGCGTGGAAGTGGGCGCGCAGGGCGGCCAGCGGGGACTCGCCCGGCGCCCGGTCGCGTACGACGCGTGCTGCCTCCCCCTGGTGGTCGGCGATGCGGTGGAGGGCCAGGTCCTCCTTGGCGGGGAAGTAGCGGAACAGCGTCGGCTTCGACACCTCCGCGGCCGCCGCCACCTCGGCCACCGACACCTGGTCGAAGCCGCGCTCCAGGAAGAGCGCGATCGCGGTCTCGGACAGCGTCTGCCGCGTGCGCTGCTTCTTGCGCTCCCGCAGCCCGGTCTCCTCGGTCACGCTGCCACTCTAGCAGAGATGTCGTTACTCAGAATCTTTTGTTACTCGGTTGCGTTTTCTGCCCGGGCGGTCTTTCATGAGGGCATGACGACGACCACCGCCGCCGATGCGACGACCACTGCCACCGACGTCCTGATCGTGGGCGCCGGGCCCACCGGGCTCACTCTCGCCTGCACCCTCGCCCGTGCCGGAGCGTCCGTACGGATCATCGACAAGTCCCGGGAGTTCCACCGCGCCTCGCGCGGCAAGGGCCTCAACCAGCGCAGCCGCGAGCTCTTCGACGACCTGGGCGTGGGCGCCGAGGCCGCCGCCTCGGGCACCGAGCACATCACCCTGCGCAAGTACCGCGACGGCGTCGCGATCGCCGACACCGTCACCTTCGCGGACCGCACCCCGACGCCCGACACCCCGTACGCCAGCGGGCTGCTCATCCCCCAGTGGCGCACCGAGGAGATCCTGCGCCACAAGCTGGCGGAGTACGGCGTGGCGCCCGAGAGGGGCTGCGAACTGGCCGGTTTCACCCAGGACACGGACGGCGTCGTCGCGACCCTCACCGACGGGCGGCGCATCGAGGCCGCCTACCTCGTGGGGTGCGACGGCGGCCACAGCCCCGTGCGCAAGGCGCTGGGCGTGGGCTTCGAAGGCGCGACCCACGCCGAGGAGTCCATGGTGATCGGCGACGTCCGCGTCGACGGACTCGACCCCGCCTACTGGCACCAGTGGTTCGACGAGGACGCGGCGCTCATGCTCTGCCCGTTCCGCGGCAGCACCCACTGGCAGCTGCAGGGCACCCCCGAGCGCGGCGCCGACGGGCGGCCGGCCGCACCGACGCTGGAGTCGTTCCAGCGGCTCGCCGACCGCTGCACGCGGGACGGCGGCATCCGGCTGTCCGACCCCACCTGGTTCTCCGCCTACCGCATCAACGTCCGGATGGCCGACCGCTTCCGCGTCGGCCGGGTCTTCCTCGCCGGGGACGCCGCACACGTCCACTCCATCGCGGGCGGCCTGGGCATGAACACCGGCATCCAGGACGCCTTCAACCTCGGCTGGAAGCTCGCGTACGTGGTGCTCGGCCACGCCGCGCCGGGCCTGCTGGACACGTACGAGGAGGAGCGGCTGCCCGTCGCCGCCTGGACGCTCGACCTCACCGACGAGCGGCTGCGCGCGGTGGTCGAGGGCGTGAAGGAGGCCGGGGTCGGCACGGAGGCGGTGATCACGGACGACGTCACCACGCTGGGCGTCGGCTACGGCTGGAGCGCGCTCGCATGGGGCGGGGAGAAGGCCGGCGGGCGGGCACCCGACGCGCTCTGCCGGAACGGCCGGCTCTTCGACGTCTTCGCCGGGCCGCACTTCACCCTGCTCGGCTTCGGCCGGGGGAGCGAGGCGGCTCTTGCTGAGGCGGGGGAGAAGTGCGCGGGCCTGCTGCGCACGCACCTCGTCACGGAACAGGACGACCCCGACGGGCACGCCCGCCGGGCGTACGGCGTGGAGGGGGACGGGCTCGTACTCGTACGGCCCGACAACCACATCGCGCTGAGCGCGGGTGCGGACCGAGGCGCGGAGGTCGTCGACCGTCTGCTGCGCCTCGGCCGGTGACACCGCACGGTCAGGCCTGGGGGGCGGCCTTGACCGCGGAGATGTCGAAGGTCAGCTTCACCTTGTCGCTGACCATGACCCCGCCGGTCTCCAGGGCGGCGTTCCAGGTCAGGCCCCAGTCGGAGCGCAGGATCTCGGCGCCGCCCTCGAAGCCGACGCGCTCGTTGCCGTAGACGTCGGTGGCCGAGCCGTTGAACTCCAGGTCGATGGAGAGCGGGCGGGTGACGTCCTTGATGGTCAGGTCGCCGGTGATGCGGTAGCGGTCCCCGCCGAGCTGCTCGGCGGCGGTGGAGCGGAAGCTCATCACGGGGAAGCGCTCGGCGTCGAAGAAGTCGTCGCCGCGCAGGTGGGCGTCGCGGTCCTTCATGCCGGTGTCGACGCTCGCGATGCGCACGTCGATGGAGGCGGTGGAGCGGGAGGGGTCGGTGCCGTCGAGGCCGAGGGTGCCCTCGTGCTCGGTGAAGGCGCCCTTGACGTTGGTGACCATCGCGTGGCGGACGGTGAAGCCGATGCTGCTGTGGGCGGGGTCGATGGTGTAGTCGCCGGTCAGTGCGGCCAGCGCGGGGTCGACGGCGCGCGGGGCGGGGACGGCGGGGGTTGCGCTCTGCTTGCGGCTGAAGAGGCCCATGGTGTGCTCCTTGGTCGAGGATCCGGTCGGCCGGGGACCCGGCGCGGGGTGATCTCGTTGAAAGTTCAACTTGATTCGGCATCACCGTAGCGCGGGTTGGTTAAACATTCAACATCTATGGAGGGTGATTTTCCGGCCGACACCACCGCCGGGGCATTGCCGCGCCTTCCCGCCCCGTGCCACGGTGTGCCTCCGGCACCGTCCCGCACCGTCCGCACCGCCCCGCTCCACGCGCCCCGGGAGGACCCGCCGTGCTGTCCGGTTCCGCCGCACCCCTGCCGTCCGCCTGGTCCCGCAGAGGATTCCTCGCCGCGTCCGTCGCCGGCACCCTCCTCGGCCTCACCACCGGGACGGCCCGCGCCGACGACGAGGCCGCCTTCGCCGCCCTCCGCGCCCGCTGGCGCGGCCTCATGCTCGGCACCGGCTTCGACCCCGCCGCCGAGCCCTACGCCACCGCGCTGCGCCGCACCGGGGACCTCGCCCGCACCTACCGCACCGGCATGGCCCCCGGCCCCGCCTCGCTGTGGCCCGACGCCCCCTTCGACCCGCCCTCCGGCATCACCCGCAGCTACGCCCGCCTGCACACCATGGCCCAGGCCTACGCCCAGCCCGGCACAGGGCTGACCGGCGACCCCGCCCTGGCCGCCGACACCCTCGCCGGGCTCGACCACGTCCACGCCCGCGTCTACCACCCCGCCACCACGCGCTACGGCAACTGGTGGGAGTGGCAGATCGGCAGCCCCAGGCTCCTCCTCGACAGCCTCACCCTCCTGCACGACGAGGCCGGCGCCGCACGGCGCACCGCCTTCCTCGCCGCCGTCGACCACTTCGTCCCCGACGCGATGCTCGGCGACTACACCGGCACCAGCACCGGCGCCAACCGCGTCGACCTGTGCCGCGTCGTCGCCCTTCGCGGCATCCTCGGTGCCTCCGCCGCCAAGACCGCCCTCGCCCGCGACGCCCTCTCGCCCGTCTTCCCCTACGTGACCCGCGGCGACGGCCTCTACGCCGACGGCTCCTTCGTCCAGCACACCCACGTCGCCTACTCCGGCACGTACGGCCAGGTGCTGCTCGACGGACTCGGCCGGCTCCTCGCCCTGCTCCGCGGCTCCCCCTGGGAGATCACCGACCCGGCCCGGCAGACCGCCTACGACAGCGTCGAGAAGGCGTACGCACCCCTGATCCACGACGGGCTCGTCATGGACGCCGTCTCCGGCCGCGCCGTCAGCCGCGGCCTGCAGAGCGCCGACCCCGGCCGCGTGCAGCAGAGCGACCACCAGCGCGGCCACGCCCTCATCGCCGCCGTCGCTCTCCTGGCCGGCAGCGCGAGCCCGGCCGAACGCACCCGCTGGCACGCGATGATCAAGGGCTGGGCCGCCCGCGACACCACCCTCCCGCTGCTCACCGACCCCGCGCTCGCCGTCGCCGACCTCGCCCGGCTCGCCGCCGCCTGCGCGAGCCCCGTACCGCCCGCACCCGCCCCCGTGGGGCACCGCCTCTTCCCCGCCATGGACCGCGCCGTGCACCGCCGCCCCGGCTGGACGGCCGGCCTCGCCATGGCCTCCGAGCGCATCGCCCACTACGAGAACGGCAACGGCGAGCACCCGCGCGGCTGGCACACCGGCGCCGGAATGCTCTCCTGGTGGCGCGCGGGCGACGGCGCCCCGTACACGGACGCCTTCTGGCCCACCGCCGATCCCTACCGGATGCCCGGCACCACGGCCTCCGCCAAGCGGCTCGCCGACAACGAGGGCGGCGCATGGGGCGAGCCCCGGCCCGCCGTGCGCTGGGTCGGAGGAGTGACGGACGGCGAGTTCGCCGTCGTCGGCCAGCACCTCAAGGGGCTCTCCTCCACCCTGGAGGCCCGCAAGGCCTGGATCTTCGCCGCGGACGCCGTCGTGTGCCTGGGCGCGGGCATCACCGCGCGCGACGGCACCCCGGTCGGGACGACCGTCGAGCACCGCGACCTCGGGGCGCACGGGGCCCCCGCCCTCCTCGTCGACGGCGTCCCCCAGCCCGTCACCGACGGCTGGAGCGCCCGCTACGAAGCCGCCCGCTGGATCCACCTCGAAGGCCACGGCGGCTACGTCTTCCCCGCCCGCCTCCCCGGCGGCGCCCCGCTCCACGCCCTGCGCGAGGCCCGCACCGGCGCCTGGCGCGACATCAACGCAGGCGGCGCACCCGACCCCCTCACCCGCCGCTACGTCACCCTCTGGCACGCCCACGGCACCGACCCCGCCGACGCCGCGTACGCCTATCTGCTCATGCCCGGCGCCGGCCCCCGCGCCGTGGCCGCGCGCGCCGAGGACGAGGCCTGGCTCGCCCTCCTCGCCAACACCGCCGCCTGCCAGGCCGCGCACCTGCCCGCCCTCGGCCTCACCGCCGCCGCCTTCTGGGCCCCCGGCGCCGCCGGCGCCCTCGCCGTCACGGCCCCCGCCGCCGTGCTCGTCCGCGACCGCGGCCGGAGCGCTACCCTCCATATGGCCGAACCGTCCCGGACCGGAACACCTTTCGAGATCACGTGGGACCGCCCCGTGCGCCGGGTGACGGCGCACGACGCCACGGTGCGGGTCCTGTCGACAGGTGACAGCCTGCGACTGCGGGTCGCCCCCGGCACCGCCTGCGCCCCCCACCGCTGCACCGTGACCTTGGAATGACCCGGCGTGACGCCGTCCGGGGCCCCCGCCTCGTCAAGTTCGCCAGCCTACGGGGCAGAGGCAAGAGTTTTGTGGAACCTCTACAGCAGCACCCCCCTATCGGGGGGACCCCCGCTCCCGGCGGCTGCGAGCCTCTGTGACGCCTGCCCACCAAAAGGCGCGTGACGTTGTATGGAAACGACATGAGTCCCGGGCGTCCTCGCCACGTACCGTCTATGCATGAGCAATCTCGAAGGTGCGCCCGTAGAGGCGAGTGACGTCCGTGGGCGCGTCGCCGAGCTGCACGCCATTCGCGAGCAGGTTCGGCGTGGTCCGAGCGAGCGGGCGACCCAGGCCCAGAAGGCCAAGGGGAAGCTGACGGCCCGGGAGCGTATCGACCTCCTGCTGGACGAAGGGTCCTTCTCGGAGGTGGAGCCGCTGCGCCGGCACCGCGCCTCGGGGTTCGGACTGGAGAGCAAGAAGCCCTACACCGACGGTGTGATCACCGGCTGGGGCACGGTGCACGGCCGGACCGTGTTCGTCTACGCGCACGACTTCCGGATCTTCGGCGGCGCGCTGGGCGAGGCCCACGCCACCAAGATCCACAAGATCATGGACATGGCCATCGCCGCCGGCGCGCCCCTGGTGTCGCTGAACGACGGTGCCGGTGCCCGTATCCAGGAGGGCGTCTCCGCCCTGGCCGGCTACGGCGGCATCTTCCAGCGCAACACCAAGGCCTCCGGCGTCATCCCGCAGATCTCCGTGATGCTCGGCCCCTGCGCGGGCGGCGCGGCCTACTCGCCGGCCCTGACCGACTTCGTGTTCATGGTCCGCGAGACCTCCCAGATGTTCATCACCGGCCCCGACGTCGTCCGCGCCGTCACCGGTGAGGAGATCACCCAGAACGGCCTCGGCGGTGCGGACGTGCACGCCGAGACCTCGGGCGTCGCGCACTTCGCGTACGACGACGAGGAGACGTGCCTGGAGGAGGTGCGCTACCTCCTCTCGCTGCTGCCGCAGAACAACCGGGAGAACCCGCCGCGCGTCGCGAGCGAGGACCCCGCCGACCGGCTGGGCGAGGCCCTGCTGGACCTCGTGCCCGCCGACGGCAACCGCCCGTACGACATGCGCAAGGTCATCGAGGAGATCGTCGACGAGGGCGAGTACCTGGAGGTCCACGAGCGCTGGGCCACCAACATCATCTGCTCCCTCGCCCGGCTGGACGGCCAGGTCGTCGGCATCGTCGCCAACCAGCCCCAGTCGCTGGCCGGCGTCCTCGACATCGAGGCCAGCGAGAAGGCCGCGCGCTTCATCCAGATGTGCGACGCCTTCAATATTCCGATCATCACTCTTCTGGACGTCCCCGGCTTCCTCCCCGGCGTCGACCAGGAGCACGGTGGAATCATCCGCCACGGCGCCAAGCTGCTGTACGCCTACTGCAACGCCACGGTGCCGCGCATCTCGGTCATCCTGCGCAAGGCCTACGGCGGCGCGTACATCGTCATGGACTCGCAGTCCATCGGCGCGGACCTGACCTACGCCTGGCCGACCAACGAGATCGCGGTGATGGGCGCGGAGGGCGCCGCCAACGTGATCTTCCGCAAGCAGATCGCGGAGGCCGACGACCCCGAGGCGATGCGGGCGCGCATGGTCAAGGAGTACAAGGCCGAGCTGATGCACCCGTACTACGCCGCCGAGCGCGGACTGATCGACGACGTGATCGACCCCGTCGAGACCCGGCAGGTGCTGATCCGCTCGCTGGCCATGCTGGCCACGAAGCACGCCGACCTGCCCTCCCGCAAGCACGGCAACCCGCCCCAGTAAGGGAGACACGCATGAACGACACGCTGGTACGCGTGGAGAAGGGCACGGCCGACGCCGAGGAGCTCGCGGCCGTCACCGCCGTCCTCCTCGCCCGCGCCGCCGCCGCCGACACCCACGCGGCCCCGCCCCGCCCGCGCCGCACCACGGCCGTCTGGCGCCGCCTGGAGCGCACGCCGGGCTTCAGGGCGCCGCACAGCTGGCAGGGCTGAGACGAAAGACACCGAGAGGGCCCGGGGCGATGCCCCGGGCCCTCTCGGCATGCCGGCGCCGGTCGGGCTCGGGCGCCGGCCACGCAGAAGGCCCCCGCACACTCCGTGAGGAGCGCGCCGCGGGGGCCTTTTTGCGTCGGTGCGACCGACGCCTCACCGAAGGCGCGCCATCAGGGCGTGCTCGACCAGGGTGATCAGGGCGCTCTTCGCCTCGTTGCGGTGGCGGGCGTCCGTAATGATGATCGGCGCGTCGGGGCCGATCTGCAGCGCCTCGCGGACCTCGTCCGGCGTGTAGGGCTGGTGTCCGTCGAAGCCGTTGAGGGCGATGACGAAGGGCAGGCCGCTGTTCTCGAAGTAGTCGACCGCGGGGAAGCAGTCGGCGAGGCGGCGGGTGTCGACGAGGACGACGGCGCCGATGGCGCCGCGGACCAGGTCGTCCCACATGAACCAGAAGCGGTCCTGGCCGGGGGTACCGAACAGGTACAGGATCAGGTCCTGGTCCAGGGTGATACGGCCGAAGTCCATGGCCACGGTCGTCGTGGTCTTGTCCGGCGCGTGGGTGAGGTCGTCGATGCCCGCCGAGGCGGACGTCATGACGGCTTCGGTCCGCAGCGGGTTGATCTCCGAGACCGCGCCGACGAACGTGGTCTTGCCCACGCCGAAACCGCCCGCCACCACGATCTTCGCGGAGGTGGTGGAGCGGGCTGCCTCGCCGCTAGAGGTTCCGAAGTCCACTGAGCACCCTTTCGAGCAGTGTCACGTCAGGCTGGCCGCCGGCGGACTCGTCGCCGCCGGGCTGATGGATGGCGACGAGTCCGGCCTCCGCCAAGTCGGCGACGAGGATTCGGGCGACGCCGAGGGGGATGGTGAGTAGTGCCGAGATCTCGGCGACCGACTTGATCTCGCGGCACAGGTGGCAGATGCGCTGGTGTTCCGGCAACTGCCCTTGGAGCTGGGCCGGCTGGGCCGTGGTGTGCACCAGCGCCTCGATGGCGAGCTGGTAGCGCGGCCGGGTCCGGCCGCCGGTCATGGCGTAGGGGCGGACCAGCGGATTGTTCCGCTTGCCGCCGGAAGGGGACGAGGACGCCCTGCGGTGCTGAGGCGCCTGTGATACTTGCGGTGGCCGTGCCGGCTCCGCCTGCGCACGCTGGCTTGGTGCGGAGGGGAAATTGAAGCGGTTCAGCGGAGGCTGAGCCTGCTGATCATTGCCGTACGGGTAACCGCCGGGGGGCGTTGCCACGTCTCCTCCTCAACGTGCCTGTCTGCTGCTGGTCGCGCCACCGCACCCTATGGCGCGGTGGCGCGAAACGCACTGCCTCTTTGCTAGTTGAGAAGGCTCCCCTGCAGTTCGGCGCGGAGGTCCGGGGTGAGGACGTTGCCCGCGCGGTCGACGAGGAGGGCCATCTCGTAGCCGACGAGGCCGATGTCGCACTCGGGGTGCGCCAGCACGGCCAGCGAGGAGCCGTCGGAGATGGACATGATGAAGAGGAAGCCTCGTTCCATCTCCACCACGGTCTGGTTGACGGCGCCGCCTTCGAAGATGCGGGAGGCTCCGGCGGTCAGCGAGGTCAGGCCGGAGGCGACGGCCGCCAGCTGGTCGGCGCGGTCCCTCGGGAACCCTTCGGACATCGCCAGAAGGAGTCCGTCGGCGGAGACCACGACGGTGTGGGACACCCCTGGGGTGTTCTCCACGAAACTGGTGATCAACCAGTTCAGGTTCTGCGCCGCCTGGCTCATCGGGCTCACACTAACGCTCCTGATCGTAGGTGCCGCCGGGGCCGAAGCCCTGGTCGTGTTGCTCATACTGCTCATGTGTGGTGGCCGAACCGCTGTCCGTCCCCACGGTGCGCCCCTGCTGGACACCACGGCGCAGGTTGCTGAGCCTGCCGCGTATGTCCTCCGGGGCACGGGAAATCTGAGAACCGCCCTGCGGCGTCTGCGCCGCCTTGCCCTCGATGAGATTGGCCTTGGGCACTCGGCGGGGCAGTCCGGAGGGGGTCACTCCGCCGGCCTTCGGGTCCCGGAGCTGCTCGGCACGGTGCCAGCGCTCGTCGTTCTCCGATCGCCAGTCGGCGTTGTCACCCTCGTGAGGCTGCTGTGAGACGTCCTGCTGGGGCTGCTCCGGTTCGCCGGCCCCCGCGGCCTCTTCGACAGACTCGGACTGCTGCCACTGCGTCGCGCGGCGCGGCAGACCGGACCCGGTCAGCGAGTGGGAGCCGCTCGTAGAGGGGCCCGGACGGTCGAACTCTACGCGCTCGGGCTGCGCCGTGTCAGCGGGCGGCAGTGATTCCGAATCCGCTCCGTAACCCTGCGGGCCGCCGTCCTGGTACGTACCAGGCTGCTGCCACACGTCGTTCCGGGTCGGCACCTCGGGCTCGGCGTACGCCTGCTGCTGCGGGTAGCCGGCCTCGGCGTAGCCCTGCTCGGCGTAGCCGGAGTCGGGGTAGCCGTGCTGCGGCTGCTGCTGCTCGTAGGACTGCTCATAGGACTGCTCGTACGGCTGCTCGTACGGCTGCTCGGGCAGCGCCGGGAACTCTGCGGTCCGGTGCGGGCCCTGCTCGTCGTACCGCTGCTCGTCGTAGGCCGGCTGCTGCTGGTCGTACGACGGCTGCTGCTCGTGCTGCGGCTGCTGGGGCACCTCGTCGCGGAACAGCGGGCGGTTGTCGGCCGCCGCCTCCAGCGCCGCACGCCGCTCCTCACGGAGCCGGGAACGGTTCACCGGGTCCAGCGAGGCGCTCGGAGCGCCCTCCTGCCGCTGCTCGTAGCGGGAGTCGTCGAAGCCCAGCTCCGCCGCGGTGCGCATGCGGCCGCCCACGGCGCCGGCCTGGGGCGCCGCCTGGGGCACGGCCTGCTGCTGGTCCGGGACCATCTGGGAGACGGTGAAGTCGTCGCCGGACAGCTCGTCCTCGCCACCGCCACCGTGCGTGATCCGGTCCGGCAGCATGACCAGCGAGGTCGTGCCGGCCTGCTCGCCCGAGGGGCGCAGCTGGACCCGGATGCCGTGGCGCGTCGCCAGGCGGCCGACCACGAACAGGCCCATGCGCTGGGAGATCGCGGCGTCCACGGTCGGCGGGTTGGCCAGCTTGTGGTTGATGTCCGCGAAGTCCTCGGCGGTCAGGCCGATGCCCTTGTCGTGGATCTCGACCATGAGCCGGCCGTCGGGCAGCCGCGTCGCGGTCACCCGGACCTTGGTGTGCGGGGAGGAGAACGTGGTGGCGTTCTCCAGCAGCTCGGCGAGCAGGTGCACGAGGTCGGTCACGGCGAGGCCGTGGATGTCGGCGTCCGGGACGCCCGAGAGCTCGATGCGCTCGTAGGCCTCCACCTCGGAGGAGGCGGCGCGCAGCACGTCCACCAGCGGGACCGGCTGGTCCCAGCTGCGGCCGGGCTCCTCGCCGGCGAGGACCAGGAGGTTCTCGCCGTTGCGGCGCATACGGGTGGCCAGGTGGTCCAGGCGGAAGAGGTTCTCCAGCTGGTCCGGGTCCGCCTCGTGCTCCTCGAGCTCGGTGATCAGGGTCAGCTGACCCTCGATGAGGCTCTGGTTGCGGCGCGAGAGGTTGGTGAAGATCGCGTTGACGTTGCCACGGAGCAGGGCCTGCTCGGCGGCGAGCCGGACGGCCTCGCGGTGGACCTGGTCGAAGGCGCGGGCGACCTCGCCGATCTCGTCCCGGGTGGTGATCGGGATCGGCTGGACCCGGGTGTCGACCCGGCCCGGGTCGGTCCGCGACAGCTGGTCGACCAGGGCCGGCAGGCGCTGCTCGGCCACGTCGAAGGCGGCGCGCCGCAGGTGGCGCATGTTGCGGCTCATGGAGCGGGCCATCATGCCGGCCACGAAGAACGCGAGCAGCAGGGCCACGATCATGATCGAGGAGTTGACGATCGCGTCGCGCTGGGCGTCGGAGGAGATCTTCTCGGCCTCGTCCACCGCCTTGTCGGTGAGGTAGACCTCGACCGAGCGGTAGGCGTCGAACTTCGCGGTGGCGGCGTCCTGCCAGCCGGCCACCGTGATGCCGGCCTTCTCCAGCTGGTCCGGCGTCTTGCCGGCCATGATCGCTTGGGCGACCTTGTCCTGCTCCGAGGCCTTCGCCTTGGTGGCGATGGCGTCGTTCAGGCGGCTGATGTCGTCCTCGGTGCCGCTCGCGTCGTACTCGGCGCGGGCGATGTACTCGAGGAAGTAGTAGGAGGAGAAGGACGTCCGCTGGAGCTGCTGCTCCTTGGGGTCCTTGCTCGGCTTGACGAGCAGGTGGGTGCCGATGGAGCGCTGCAGCGACTCGGCGGCCTTCGCCAGGGAGACGGCGTAGACCATGCGGCCGTAGGAGACGACGTTGTCGGTGCCGAGGCCCGAGCCCAGCTCGTTGGCGAAGGCCATGAGGGGACGCTGGATGGCGCCGTAGCCGTCCTCGGTCTGGACCCCGGTCATCTCCGGCTTGTAGGCGTTCTTGCGCAGCGAGGGCAGCTTGCCTTCCGCCTCGCGGAAGAGCTTCATGCGGCGGCGCAGGGCCGGGGTGTCCGGCATGTCCTTGACGGTCTTGTCGAACTCCGCGCGGGCGGCGTCCGTGGCATCCCGGGTCTTCTTGATGACCGGGTCGTCGGGGTGGTTCTGCAGGAGCGGCTGGGCCGTCAGGTCGCGCTCGTCGATCACCGCGTGGGCGTAGGTGGCCGCGGAGCGCACCACTCGCGCGGTGTTCGCGGCGTCCTTCGCCTCTTCCCAGGTGTCGACGGATCCCTTGACGTCGAGGCCGCCGAAGACGAGGGCCACGATCACGGGGATCATCAGGATCGCGTTCAGCCGGACGGGCACCCGCCAGTTGCGGGGTGAGAACCGGCCGCCCGTGCCCCCGGTGGGAGCCGGGGTTTCGGGCACGCTGGAAGCAGGGGAAGGCGAAGGCGGCACCGCTGCGCGTGACGGCGGGGTGAAGTTGCCTCGCCCGTCCTGCGTCTGCTGTGCGGCGCCCGTCTTTCTGCGCGTCACTCGACCAACAACCTCTCGGCGTCGGCACCCGGGTTGTGTGCCGTTTTTCGGCTGAGCCGTTACTGCTCAGTTCCTGGAATTCCAGCACGTCGGGGGTGCGCATTCCAAACAGCGGGGGCTCCCGCCAGGCCACTCGATTTACCCGACATAAAACGGGCATTAAGAGCGAGCGGCGCCAAATGGCGGGCGAAATGTGCGCACAGTGAAGTCGACCGAACGCGGTGGGTTGCCGCGTCCGGTCGATTCTCTGTCGAAACGTTATGAACTCTGCGTCGGGTCGTGTCCAATGCCACAGCCCCTCCGTAACGTTTCACGCGACGATCCGGTCGTTGCGGAAGTTGTCGGCGAAGAGCTGACAAAGGCCTGCGAAGAACCGGCGGGGAACTGGCGAAGAACTGGCGGAGAACCGGCGAAAATCTGACGAAGAGTTACTTCAGCCGGGCCATCAGAGCGTGCTCGACCAGGGTGATCAAGGTGCTCTTCGTCTCGCCGCGGTGCCGGGCGTCGGTCGTGACGATCGGCGTGTCCGGCCCGATCTGCAGCGCCTCGCGGACCTCTTCGGGGGCGTAGGGCTGGTGTCCGTCGAAGCCGTTGAGGGCGATGACGAAGGGCAGGCCGCTGTTCTCGAAGTAGTCGACCGCGGGGAAGCAGTCGGCGAGGCGGCGGGTGTCGACGAGGACGACGGCGCCGATGGCGCCGCGGACCAGGTCGTCCCACATGAACCAGAAGCGGTCCTGGCCCGGCGTACCGAAGAGATACAGGATGAGGTCGTCATCCAGGGTGATACGGCCGAAATCCATCGCCACGGTCGTCGTGGTCTTGTCCTGAACGTGGCTCAGATCATCGATCCCCGCCGAGGCGGAGGTCATGACGGCTTCGGTGCGCAGCGGACTGATTTCCGAGACCGCGCCGACGAACGTGGTCTTGCCCACGCCGAAGCCGCCCGCCACCACGATCTTCGCGGAGGTGGTGGAGCGGCCCGTACCGCCGCCGCCCACGCCCCCGCTAGAGCTTCCGAAGTCCACTGAGAACCCTTTCGAGCAGTGTCACATCCGGCGTCCCGCCGGATTCGCCGCTGCCGCCCGGCTGGTGGATCGCCACCATGCCGGCCTCCGCCAGGTCCGCGACGAGAATGCGCGCCACGCCGAGCGGCATGTTCAGCAGCGCCGAGACCTCGGCGACCGACTTCACCTCGCGGCACAGGTGGCAGATCCGCTGGTGCTCGGGGAGCAGGCTCCCGAGCACGGCCGGGTCGGCCGTGGAGCTGACCAGCGCCTCGATGGCGAGCTGGTAGCGCGGCCGGGTACGGCCGCCCGTCATGGCGTAGGGGCGGATCAGCGGCTCTTCGCCTTCACTCCCGTACGGCGCGTGATGAGAGGCACCGTACGGGCCGGGCGAGGCGGGCGGGGTCATGAATCCTCCGGACAGGACAGCAGGACTGGCAATAATGCCGTCGAGCGCGGGCCGGTGGGGGGTTTTCGGCCGTACGGTCGGACGGGATCTGCGGGAAACATCGGTCAGTTCAGCAGGCTGCCCTGGAGCTCGGCGCGGAGGTCCGGGGTGAGGACGTTGCCCGCGCGGTCGACGAGGAGGGCCATCTCGTAGCCGACGAGGCCGATGTCGCACTCGGGGTGCGCCAGCACGGCCAGCGAGGAGCCGTCGGAGACGGACATGATGAAGAGGAAGCCCCGCTCCATCTCCACCACGGTCTGGTTGACCGGACCGCCTTCGAAGATGCGGGAGGCACCGGCGGTCAGCGAGGTCAGGCCGGAGGCGACGGCCGCCAGCTGGTCGGCGCGGTCCCTCGGGAACCCTTCGGACATCGCCAGAAGGAGTCCGTCGGCGGAGACCACGACGGTGTGGGACACCCCTGGGGTGTTCTCCACGAAACTGGTGATCAACCAGTTCAGGTTCTGCGCCGCCTGGCTCATCGGACTCAACTAACGCTCCTGCTGGTAAGTGGTGGGGTCAACCGTGTGGTTGCCCGTGGTCGAGGTGGTGCCGGCCTGACGCCCCTGCTGGATGCCCCGGCGGAGGTTGGTCAGACGGCCGCGCACGTCGTCGGGTGCACGCGAGACCTGCGGACCGACCTGCTGGATCGGCTGCGTCGCCTGCGCGGCGCCCTCGACCAGGTTCGCCTTGGGGACACGGCGCGGCAGCCCGGAAGCGGTCTTGCCGCCCGCGGAGGGCTCGCGGACCTGCTCGGCCCGGCGCCAGGTCTCGTCGTTGGGGGACTGGCGCCAGTTGTCGGCCGGAGCCTGCTGGGCCTGGGGCGCCTGCGGCGCCTGCCGGGTCTGCGGGGCCGGGCGGGCCTGCGACGGCCGGACCGGCCGGGGCGGCCGACCGGCCTGCGGAGCCTGCGGGGCCTGGGGGACCGCACCGAGCGGGCCGCGCTCCGGGTCCTGGAGGGACTGCCGCGGCTGACGCTTCGGCAGGTCCTGCCCGGAGGCCGGGTCCGGGGTCTGCTCCGGCGCGGCGGCCTGGCCCTCGCCGGCGGCACCGCGGAACCAGTTGGACTCCAGCTCCTCGAACAGCGGCGAGCTGTGGCCGGACTCGCGCAGCGCCGGACGGGCGAACTGACCGGTGGTGCTGGTCAGCGGGTCGTCGTCGAGCTCCGGGCGGTCGTACTGGCCGGAGGTGCTGCTCGGGTTGTCGCCCTGCACGGGGCGGGCGTACTGACCCGACGTGCTGTTCGGCGCCTCGCCGAGGGCGGGGCGGTCGTACTGGCCGGAGGTGCTGCTCGGGTTGTCGCCCTGCACGGGGCGGGCGAACTGGCCGGACGTGCTGTTCGGCGCGTCACCGTGCTGCGGCTGCGCGAACCGGCCCGTGGTGCCCTGGGGCTCCGGAGCCGACCCGATCGCCGGGAACTCGGCGGTGTCGCCCGGCCCGGCGGGCAGAGCGGGACGCGACGCGGGGAACTGCCCGGTGCTCTCGACGTCCTCGTGACCGCGCGGGGTGTCCTGCGCGGAGCGCGTGGAGCCGCTGCCGGACACCGGCCAGTCGTCCACGGGGGCGGCGGGCGCCTTCGGGGCCTTGGGCGCGGCAGGGGCCTGCTCGCTGCCCCAGCTCGGGGCCTGACGGGCCGGAAGCTCGCCGGCGCCGTTGCCACGGGGCTGGCCGCTCTGGCCGGCCTGGCCCTGCTGGCCGGACTTGCCGGGCTGCTGCTGCCGGCCGCGGCCACCGCCCTTGCCCGCCTGGGGCGGGGGCGGCACGGCGGCGGGGCCGCCGTTGCCACGGGTCGGCAGCGCGGGGCGGCCGCCGGAGCCCTGGGCGGGCGCACGGTCCGCACCACCGCGCGGCGTGGTGTCGAAGAGGCTGCCCGCGGCGGGGTTGGCACCGCCGCCGGGCGCGGGGGCGGGTCGCGTCGGCAGACCGCCGTCGGGCGCACCCTGGCGCGGGGGCAGCGCGGGGCGCTGCTGGCCGGCGGCGGGCGGCACCTGACGGCGCGGCGCGGAGCCCGCGGCGCCGGGGTTGCCACCGGGGATGCCGGGCGCACCGCCCGCGGCCGGGGGCACGGCGCCGGGCATCGGCTTCTTGCCGCCCTGGGCGACGTCCACCGGCAGCATGACGAGCGCGGTCGTACCGCCCGAGTCGGACGGACGGAGCTGGATGCGGATGCCGTGTCGCAGGGACAGGCGGCCGACCACGAACAGACCCATGCGGCGCGAGACCGAGACGTCCACGGTCGGCGGGCTGGCGAGCCGCTCGTTGATGGCCGCCAGGTCCTCCTGGGAGAGGCCGATGCCGGTGTCGTGGATCTCGACCAGGACGCGGCCGTCGGGCAGCGCGTGACCGGTGACCTTGACCTTGGTCTGCGGCGAGGAGAACGAGGTCGCGTTCTCGAGCAGCTCGGCGAGGAGGTGCACGAGGTCGTTGACGACGCGGCCGGCGACCTCCGTCGGCGGCACGCCGCTCAGCTCGATGCGCTCGTACTGCTCCACCTCGGAGGCGGCGGCACGGAGCACGTCGACGAGCGGCACGGGGCGGGTCCACCGGCGGCCCGGCTCCTCGCCCGCGAGGACGAGGAGGTTTTCGCCGTTACGGCGCATGCGGGTCGCGAGGTGGTCGAGCTTGAACAGCGAGGACAGCTGGTCGGGGTCGGCCTCGCGGCTCTCGAGCTCGGAGATGAGCGAGAGCTGACGCTGGATGAGGCCCTGGCTCCGGCGCGAGAGGTTGGTGAACATCGCGTTGACGTTGCCCCGCAGAAGGGCCTGCTCGGCGGCGAGGCGGACGGCCTCGCGGTGCACGTCGTCGAAGGCCGCGGCCACCTTGCCGATCTCGTCGCGGCTGTGCACGCCGACGGACTCCACGGACGTGTCGACGTCCTGCGGGTCGGTCTCGGACAGCTGCTTGACGAGCTCGGGCAGACGGTCCTGGGCGACCCTCTGTGCGGTGTCCTGCAGACGGCGCAGCGAGCGCACCATGGAGCGGGCCACGACGAAGGAGCCGACGAGCGAGATACCCAGAACGAGGATGATCAGAACACCGTTGAGGATGGCGTCCTGCTGGGCGTCCTCACGCAGCTCGAGCGCCTTCTGCTCCATCTGGGAGAGCAGGGTCTGCTCGATCTTGGACATCTCGCCGAGCTTGACCGAGGCCTGGTCGTACCAGTCCTTGTACGACTTCGGCTCGCCCTTGACGCCCTCGCTCTTGGTGAAGACGCGGTCGGTGTAGGTCTTGGCCTGGGTGATGTCCGCGTTGCCGCCGTTGATCGACTGCAGCAGCTGCTGGGAGTCGCCGCCGCGGATGGCGGTGAAGCGGCGGATGGCCTCGTTCTCGGCGTCGTACGCCTCGCGGCCGTACTGCTGGTCGTTGCCCGAGAGGTAGGCGCCCTTGGGGTTGGCGAGCGCGGCGCTGATCACGGCGCGCTGGATCGAGGCGTACTCCTTGGCCGCGGAGAACGTCGCCAGCGCACGCGTGCTGGTGATCATCTCGGCGTTGCTGGTCGCCTGGGCCATGTCCTGGGACAGCGAGAGCAGCGAGTTGATCAGGCCGTCGTAGTTGTTGACGGTCCGGGCGATGTACTCGGGCTCGTTCTTGTACGCGTTGCCCCGGACTTCCTGGATCTTCTTCAGCTGGCGGCTGATGTCGACCAGGGTGGTCTGCACGCCGACCATCGTCGGGTCGGTCGGCTTCACGCCCTGGGTGGCCCCGGTGAAGGCGCTGATCGCCTGGTTGGTCTTCTCCCGCGACGCCGTGACGCCGTCGTCGTCGGTCAGACCCCGGGCCAGCGGGCCGGCGGACTTGTCGCGCTCCTCCTGGAGCGCGTTGGCCAGCAGGGTCGCGCGACCGGTCATCTCCGTGAGGAGCTTCATGTGGTCGAGCTGCTCGACGTTGTTGAGCGCGTCGTTGATGCGCAGGCCACCCAGCGTCGTCGCGGCGACGACGGGCAGGGCCAGCAGGGATACGAGGCGGGTGCTGATGCGCCAGTTGCGCAGGGCTATTCGTGAGCCGGGCCCATTGGGCAGCTTGGCCTTGTTCGCCTTGGCCTTCGCCTTTGACGTGGCCTGCTGCGGGTCGGCGGAACCGTCGCCCGCCGGTCCTCCGGCGGGCGTGCCGCGGTCGTTCGCACCGCGCGGCTCCGGCTCCGCCGCAGCGCTGCCATCCCTCTTGAAACGTCCCTGCACTAGCGTCGCAACCTCTGGACCAGGCGCCCCGCCGGTCGAAGGCGGGACGGTGTCGAGTCGTGGGGGGACCGCGGTTGCCCCCTGGCGGTCCGTGGAATTCCAGCACAGTGCCAGATCTCCAACAAGGCCGGTGCACCCCACCCGCACCGGCATCACGCTCAGTGCCGGAAATCGTCACGGGGCGTAGAGGACCAGGGCCTTTATAAAGGGCATAGACGGGCAAGTCGACCGGTCGGTATGGAGGGTCGCCGGGTGTCCCAGATTCCATGATCAGGAGCGGAACGTCAGGTTCAGCCCTGCAATGTCCGTTTCGTGAGAGCCGGGAGGCCGTCCGCTATGCGGCATTTTTCGGTGCTCTCGTGAGCAAACTCACAAGCAACTCAGGACTTCTCCCACGGACGCGTGGGGATAGGCGTGCCTAGCCTGTTCCTTTACCCAAGGCCGCGAGAACACCCCCGGGACATCCCCGGAACACCCCCGGCGCACCCAGCGCGCCACGACACCGCGAGGCAGCAAGAGATGACCAGCACGACGAAGCTGACGTCCCGGAAGGCGACCCCGAAGGCGAACCGGAAGACCGCCAACCCGCTCCGCACGACGCTCGTCCACCTCGACGACAGCGCCTCCCTGCGGATCGCCGAGGCCGTCGCCCACGCCACCGAGCTCCCGCCGGTCACCGCGAACCCGCGCCGCACCGTGCTGATGACGGCACCGGTGCTCGTCCCCCAGGACTGACCCGCCGCGAGGATCCGCCCGGCCGGTCCCCGCCGGCCGCGCGGATCCGTCGCGCACGGGCGGCCGGCGGCCCCCGCGATAGCCTGGGGTGTCAGACTCCGGCCGGATCAGATAAGGGGCAAAAGCTTCCCGTGCGCATCGCCAGGTTCTCCATCGACGGCAACGTCGGATACGGCGTCGTGGAGGGGGACGCCGTCACAGAAGGCGGCCCCGTCCTCGACATCATCAAGGGCATCCCCTACGGCGACTTCGAGCGCTCCGGGACGAAGGTCCCGCTGGACAAGGTCCGCCTGCTCTCGCCCGTCCTGCCCAGCAAGGTCGTGGCCATCGGCCGCAACTACGCCGAGCACGCCGCGGAGCTGGGCAACGAGGTCGGCGACCTCCCCGTGGCCTTCCTCAAGCCCTCCACCTCGGTGATCGGCCCCGGCGGCGCCATCGAGTACCCCTCCTTCTCCAGCGAGCTGCACCACGAGGCCGAGCTGGCCGTGGTCATCGGCCGCATGTGCCGCGAGGTCCCCCGCGAGCGCGTCAAGGACGTCATCCTCGGTTACACCTGCGCCAACGACGTCACCGCGCGTGACGCCCAGCAGCGCGAGAAGCAGTGGGCCCGCGCCAAGGGCTTCGACACCTCCTGCCCGCTCGGCCCCTGGATCGAGACCGAGCTCGACCCGAGCGACCTCGGGATCATGTGCACGGTCAACGGCGAACAGCGCCAGCTGGGCCGCACGGGCGACATGGTGCGCTCCATCGAGGACCTGATCGTCCACATCACCGAGGCGATGACGCTGCTCCCCGGCGACGTCGTCCTCACGGGCACCCCGGCCGGAGTCGGCCAGCTCAACGTCGGCGACGAGGTCGCCGTCACCATCGAAGGCATCGGCACTCTCACCAACAAGGTGATCAAGCGTGGCTAACGCGAACGTCCGCGTACGTTTCTGTCCCTCGCCGACCGGCAACCCCCACGTGGGTCTGGTCCGCACCGCCCTCTTCAACTGGGCGTTCGCCCGCCACCACGGCGGCACCCTGGTCTTCCGCATCGAGGACACCGACGCTGCGCGCGACTCGGAGGAGTCGTACCAGCAGCTCCTCGACTCGATGCGCTGGCTGGGCTTCGACTGGGACGAGGGCCCCGAGATCGGCGGCCCCCACGCGCCGTACCGCCAGTCGCAGCGCATGGACATCTACAAGGACGTCGCGCAGAAGCTCCTGGACGGCGGCTACGCCTACCGCTGCTACTGCACCGCCGAGGAGCTCGACGAGCGCCGCGAGGCCGCCCGCGCCGCCGGCCGCCCCTCCGGCTACGACGGCAAGTGCCGCGTCGTCACGCCCGAGCAGCAGGCGGCGTACGAGGCCGAGGGCCGCGCCTCCATCGTCCGCTTCCGGATGCCCGACGAGGCCATCACCTTCACGGACATCGTCCGCGGCGAGCTGACCTTCACCCCGGAGAACGTGCCGGACTACGGCATCGTCCGGGCCAACGGCGCGCCCCTGTACACGCTCGTCAACCCCGTCGACGACGCCCTGATGGAGATCACCCACGTCCTGCGCGGCGAGGACCTGCTCTCCTCCACGCCGCGGCAGATCGCCCTGTACAAGGCGCTGATCGAGCTGGGCGTCGCCAAGGCCGTCCCCGAGTTCGGCCACCTGCCGTACGTGATGGGCGAGGGCAACAAGAAGCTCTCCAAGCGCGACCCGCAGGCCTCCCTGAACCTCTACCGGGAGCGCGGCTTCCTCCCGGCGGGCCTGCTGAACTACCTGTCGCTGCTCGGCTGGTCCCTCTCCGCCGACCAGGACATCTTCTCGATGGACGAGATGGTCGCGGCGTTCGACATCAAGGACGTCAACGCCAACCCGGCCCGCTTCGACCTCAAGAAGGCCGAGGCGATCAACGCCGACCACATCCGCCGGCTGGACGTGAAGGCGTTCGCCGAGGCCTGTGAGCCCTGGCTCACGGCCCCGCACGCCCCGTGGGCGCCCGAGGCCTTCGACCGGGCCGCGTGGGAGGCCATCGCCCCGCACGCCCAGACCCGCCTGACGGTCCTCTCCGACATCACCGCCAACGTCGACTTCCTCTTCCTGGAGGAGCCGGCCGAGGACGAGGCCTCCTGGGCCAAGGCGATGAAGGAGGGCTCGGACGCCCTGCTGCGCACGGCCCGTGCCAAGCTCGCGGACGCCGAGTGGAACGCCGACGCCATCAAGGCCGCCGTCGTCGCGGCGGGCGAGGAGCACGGCCTGAAGCTCGGCAAGGCCCAGGCTCCGGTCCGGGTCGCGGTCACCGGCCGTACGGTCGGCCTGCCGCTGTTCGAGTCCCTGGAGATCCTCGGACGCGAGCGCACGCTCGCCCGCGTCGACGCCGCGCTGGCGAAGCTCACCGCCTGACGCACGGCCCCCACGGGGCCCGGCAGCCTCTCCCGTGAGGCGGCCGGGCCCCGTGCTGTTTACGCAGGGGCGTCTATCGATTTTGGCGCCCCGTCCTCCTTCGGGTAATGTTCTTCCTGCGCCGCCCGAGAGGGCCGAGAGGCCGGAGCGGAGGGCGCAAGCCGGACAAGCCCCCCTGAGGGGGGTGGAGTTACGGTGGGGTATGGTGTAATTGGCAGCACGAGGGTTTCTGGTTCCCTTAGTCTAGGTTCGAGTCCTGGTACCCCAGCAAGAGAAATTCTTCGCCGAAATTCTCTCGCAAAACTACTGATAAAGTAGGAAGCGCGCGAAAGCGCAAAAAGCGAAGTGCAAGCCCCCGTTGTGTAGCGGCCTAGCACGCCGCCCTCTCAAGGCGGTAGCGCCGGTTCGAATCCGGTCGGGGGTACAGATTTCCGCTCGGGGGGACCTGGGGGGAGATCGCTAGGGCCCCCGTTGTGTAGCGGCCTAGCACGCCGCCCTCTCAAGGCGGTAGCGCCGGTTCGAATCCGGTCGGGGGTACTGGTTATAAAACCACCATGGGCTATGGTGTAATTGGCAGCACGAGTGATTCTGGTTCATTTAGTCTAGGTTCGAGTCCTGGTAGCCCAGCGCAGATTGCTTTTTCGGTCTGCCGAGCAAAACAAAAGCAAGCCCCCGTTGTGTAGCGGCCTAGCACGCCGCCCTCTCAAGGCGGTAGCGCCGGTTCGAATCCGGTCGGGGGTACCACAGAGAGAATGCCTCCCGCATAGGCGGGGGGCATTTTTTCATGCGGCCTTCCGTGCGCCCCGGCCCGGCCCGATAATCCCCTCATGGCCCATCCCCGCGGCGGCCGCTGCCGGCTCCGCCGCGCCACGAAGCCCTGCCCGCCGCGGAGTTCGGGCACCGGCGGGGCGCCCGAGTTGCGACAGCCCCACATCCGTCGCCGCGAGCCCGCCGCGCTGGACGCCCTCGCAGCGGCCCATTCCAGGAGCGTCGAAGTGGATCCTCTCGTCCGCACGGCCGAACTGACCGTCGTCCCCACCGTCAGCCCGCCGGGCCTGCGGATCGTAGGAGTAGTCGACGCCGACTCGCACCGCCACCTCAGGGACGCCCTGCAGTCGGTGGCCTCCGTCCGCGGCGGCCTGTGCCTGGAGATGTCCCGGGTGGAGTTCCTCGACCTCGCGGGGTTACGGCTGCTCATGACCTTCGCCAGGGCCCGCGCCGCCCGCCACTGCACCGTGGAGCTGGCCGGAGTGCCGCCCCACCTGCTGCAGGTCATCACCCTCATCGGCTGGGACACCACCCCCGGCCTGCGGCTGGGGGCCGCGCATGGCTGCTGACCGCACCGGTCCGTCCGGCTTCGTCCACCACGCCTGCCTGTACGGATCCGACGCGGACTTCCTGGCGATGGCGGTGCCGTTCGCGAAGGACGGATTCGCCGCCGGGGAACCCGTCCTCGCCGCCACGACGCCCGCCAACATCGAGCTGCTCCGGGCGGCCCTGGGGGAGGGCGCCCACCACCTCGACACCGCCGAGACCGCCTACTTCGGCCGCCGCCCCGTCGAGCGGGTGTCCGCCTTCCTGCGCTACCACGGGCGCCGCGCCCGCCCCGGGCGGCGGACGCGGATCATCGCCGAGCCGGTGTGGGGCGGCCGGTCCGCCCGCCAGACCGCCGAGTGGAAGCGCATGGAGTCCGGGCTCAACGTGCTCCTCGCGGACCTGCCCGTGTGGATGATCTGCCCGTACGACACCCGCGTCGTCCCGGGGGACGTGGTGGAGGCCGCCGTGGCCACCCACCCCGCCCGGCTGGACGGCGAGCGGCAGACGCCCTGCGCGGCCTACACCGAGCCTGCGGCCTATGCCGCGGCCGTGGCGGGCCCCGCCCCGTGCGCGCCTTCCGTGGCGCGCAGCACAGGCCCCACGGCCGACGCCCCGGAGCTGCGCCGCCTCGGCCGTGAGCGGGCCGCCGGCGCGGGTCTGAGCGGCGAGCGTCTCGCCCTGGCCGAGCTGGCCGTGCACGAGGCGGCCGCCTACCTCCTGGCCCCGGAGGGCGCCCGCGTCACGCTGCGGGCCTGGGAGGAGCCGGGCGCCGTGGTCTACGAGCTGCGGCGCACGGGGCCGGACGGCGCCGCCGTGTCGCCGTTCGCGGGCTACCGCCCTCCCGCACCGTCCGGCGCGGCGCAGGGGCCCGAGGACGGCCTGTGGCTCGCCCGCAGCCTCGCCGACGTCGTGGAGGTACGCGCACAGGGCCCGGAGACCGTCCTCACGCTGCGCATGGCGGGGCCGGGGGACGCGGAGCGGCTGTGAGCGGGCTGGGGCCGGGGCGTGGGCGTGGGGCCGAGGGCCCCGTGCCTCAGGCGGGCTTCTCGCCGCCCGTGAAGCGCCGGGCCGACTCCTCGGCGTGCGCCAGGCGGCGCAGGCTCAGCAGCACCGGCTCGTAGAGGACGGTCAGCGCGACGGCCGCCTCGATCTGGGCGGCCGGTGTGGGCTCCTCCTCGATCAGGTCCAGGTCCGAGACCGCCAGCTGGGCCGCCAGCCGCCCGTACGGCAGCAGCTGGGCCACGCCGCACGGGTACCCGAGGCGCCTCAGCGAGGCGACCGCCGCGACCAGCGTGCGGTACGCGGGGGAGAGCTCCCCGAGCTCCTGGTCGTGCCGCCAGTCGAGGTGCTCCAGCAGTGCGTTCACGGTGCGGGCCGCGGCTTCGGCCGCCGGGTCGTCGTCCGTGGCGGCCTCCCGGCCGTGCGCCAGCGCCCAGGTGGCCGCGCCGAGTCTCCAGTGGTGGTCCAGGGAGGTGTCCTCGGCGGCGGCGATCACCTCCCGCGCGGTGGCCACGGGCACCTTTCCCAGCTGGATCAGGGCCCGCACCAGGCGCAGCCGGCGCACGTGCTCGTCCCCGTACTCGGCCTGGGTGGCGGAGATCCTGCGGCCGGGCTGGAGCAGCCCTTCGCGCAAGTAGTACTTGATCGTCGCGGTGGACACCCCGCTGCGTTCACTCAGTTCCGCCAGTCGCATGTCCTCTTGCGCCCTTCTTTGGAGAGTGGCACTATCCAAGCATGGATAGTGGTCCTATCCAATGCGCCGTCATCACGACTGGGGGAGCTCTCATGGGTGCACAACCGATTCCGGGACGGGTCACCGCCGCGGCCGAGGGGGACGTGGTCGTCTTCCTGATCGGCATGCGGATCAACAAGTGGCGAGCGGTGCGCCACTGGCTGCCCGTCCTCAGCGCCATGCCGCGCATGCTCAAGGAGCTCTCCCGCGACCCGGACAGCGGGCTGCTGGGCTACCGGTCGCTGGCCGGCAGCCCGGGGAACCTCACCGTCGTCCAGTACTGGGAATCGCGCGAAAAGCTGCTCGCCTACGCCGCGGACCAGAGCAAGGAGCACCGCCCCGCGTGGACGGCGTTCAACCGCCGCGCGCGGGGCAGTGAGGGGAGCGTCGGCATCTGGCACGAGACGTACGTGGTGCCCGCCGGTTCGTACGAGTCGATCTACTCCGGCATGCCGGCCCACGGGCTCGGTGCGGCCTACGGCACGGAGCCGGTGGCGCGCCGCGGGGAGCGCGCGGCGCAGCGGCTCGCGAGCGCCTAGGGAACAGCACGAAGCGGCGCACGGGGCGGGG
>NZ_BMUT01000005.1:0-159002 GCF_014650335.1 Streptomyces hiroshimensis | reverse complement strand
CGTGCGCCGCTTCGTCGTTTCCGCTCTTGCTCGGCTCCGTGCTCGCTCAGCCGTTGCGGCGCAGCGCCTCCGTGAGGCGCACCGCGGCGTCCAGCACCGCCTGCGCGTGCATGCGGCCCGGGTGGCGCGTCAGCCGCTCGATCGGTCCGGAGACCGAGACGGCGGCGACCACGCGGTTGGAGGGCCCGCGCACGGGGGCGGAGACCGAGGCCACGCCCGGCTCCCGCTCGCCGATCGACTGGGCCCAGCCCCGGCGACGCACGCCCGAGAGCGCCGTCGCCGTGAAGCGTGCTCCCTGCAGGCCGCGGTGCAGCCGCTCCGGCTCCTCCCAGGCCATCAGCACCTGGGCGGCCGAGCCGGCCTTCATGGGCAGCGTGGAGCCCACCGGCACGGTGTCCCGCAGGCCGGACAGACGCTCCGCCGCGGCCACGCAGATGCGCATGTCGCCCTGGCGGCGGTAGAGCTGCGCGCTCTCGCCCGTGACGTCCCGCAGGTGGGTGAGCACGGGGCCGGCCGTGGCCAGGAGTCTGTCCTCGCCCGCCGCGGCCGCCAGCTCGCTCAGCCGCGGGCCGAGGATGAACCGGCCCTGCATGTCCCGCGCCACCATCCGGTGGTGCTCCAGGGCCACCGCGAGCCGGTGCGCCGTCGGCCGCGCCAGGCCCGTGGCCGTGACGAGCCCGGCCAGGGTCGCCGGCCCTGACTCCAGCGCGCTCAGCACCAGAGCCGCCTTGTCGAGTACTCCCACGCCGCTCGAGGCGCTACCGGTGTTGTCCATGCAACGATACTTGCGTCTCACACTGTGAAACGCAAGTTCAAATTTCCCGGAGAAGCGCCAACCTGGACACAGAGCACCCACAGGCACACGAATGTGACCGGCGACGGCGCCGGCCGGAGGGACAGCGATGGGACGCACACTCGCGGAGAAGGTCTGGGACGACCATGTCGTCAGGCGCGCCGAGGGCGAGCCCGACCTCCTCTACATCGACCTGCACCTGCTGCACGAGGTCACCAGCCCGCAGGCCTTCGACGGCCTCCGCAAGGCCGGCCGCCCCGTGCGGCGCCTGGACCTCACCATCGCCACCGAGGACCACAACACCCCGACCCTCGACATCGACAAGCCCATCGCCGACCCGGTCTCGCGCACCCAGCTGGAGACGCTGCGCAAGAACTGCGCCGACTTCGGCGTCCGGCTGCACCCGCTGGGCGATGTCGAGCAGGGCGTCGTCCACGTAGTGGGACCGCAGCTGGGACTGACCCAGCCCGGCACGACCGTCGTCTGCGGTGACAGCCACACCTCCACCCACGGCGCGTTCGGCGCGCTGGCGTTCGGCATCGGCACCAGCCAGGTCGAGCACGTCCTCGCCACGCAGACGCTGCCGCTGGACCCGTTCCGCACCATGGCCGTGACCGTCGACGGGGAGCTGCCCGAGGGCGTCACCGCCAAGGACCTGATCCTCGCCGTCATCGCCCGCATCGGCACCGGCGGCGGCCAGGGCTACGTCATCGAGTACCGCGGCACGGCCGTCGAGAAGCTCTCGATGGAGGCCCGGATGACCGTGTGCAACATGTCCATCGAGGCGGGTGCCCGGGCCGGCATGATCGCGCCCGACGAGACCACCTTCGCCTATCTGAAGGACCGGCCCCACGCCCCCCGCGGGGCCGACTGGGACGACGCCGTCGCGTACTGGCGCACCCTGCGCACCGACGACGACGCCGTCTTCGACCACGAGGTCGTCATCGACGCCTCCGAGCTCACCCCGTTCGTCACCTGGGGCACCAACCCGGGGCAGGGCGCGCCCCTGTCGGCGGCCGTTCCCGACCCGGCCTCCTACTCCGACCCCTCCGACCGCCTGGCCGCCGAAAAGGCCCTGGAATACATGGGGTTGACGGCAGGTCAGCCGCTCCGCGACATCCGCGTGGACACCGTGTTCGTGGGCTCGTGCACCAACGGCCGGATCGAGGACCTGCGCTCCGCCGCAGCCGTCCTGGAGGGCCGCCGGATCGCCGACGGCATCCGCATGCTGGTCGTCCCCGGCTCCGTCCGGGTGGCCCTGCAGGCCGTCGGCGAGGGGCTGGACAAGGTCTTCACCGCGGCCGGTGCCGAGTGGCGTCACGCGGGCTGTTCGATGTGCCTCGGCATGAACCCCGACCAACTGGCGCCGGGCGAGAGGTCCGCATCGACCTCCAACCGTAACTTCGAGGGCAGGCAGGGCAAGGGTGGCCGTACGCACCTGGTCTCGCCCCAGGTGGCCGCCGCCACCGCCGTACTGGGCCATCTGGCCTCCCCGGCCGACCTGCCCGGCCCGGCCGGCGCGTCCGACGTCCGCACTCCCCTGGGGGCCTGAACAGCCATGGAAGCTTTCACCACGCACACCGGCCGCGCCGTACCGCTGCGCCGCAGCAATGTCGACACGGACCAGATCATCCCCGCGCACTGGCTCAAGAAGGTCACCCGCGACGGCTTCGAGGACGGGCTCTTCGAGGCCTGGCGCAAGGACCCCGAGTTCGTGCTGAACCGTCCCGAGCGCCGGGGGGCCAGCGTCCTGGTGGCCGGCCCGGACTTCGGCACCGGCTCCTCCCGCGAGCACGCGGTCTGGGCGCTGCAGAACTACGGCTTCAAAGCGGTCGTCTCCTCGCGCTTCGCCGACATCTTCCGTGGCAATTCGCTCAAGAACGGACTGCTGACCGTCGTCCTGCCGCAGGAGACCGTCGACGCCCTCTGGGAGCTGACCGAGGCCGACCCGGCCGCCGAGGTGACCGTCGACCTCGTGGCGCGCCAGGTCCGGGCCGGCGCGATCACGGCTGATTTCGACCTTGACGAGAACGCCCGGTGGCGCCTCCTGGAGGGGCTCGACGACATCGGACTGACCCTCCGGCACGAGGGCGACATCGCCTCCTTCGAGGCCGGAAGGCCCTCTTTCAAGCCCTCCACGGCCCAGATCTGACACGGATTTCACGTCCGTCTGAACAACCTGTGCGGCTCCCGGGGGACCCCGGATTTTCGCTGCTCACCAAGGGTTTGGCATGATGCGCCCCCTGTCTTCGGACAGGGGGCGCATCGCTCTGTTGAGGCCCTGTGAAGCGACAACTCGCCTCAGATGGCACAATCGGTGCATGGAACGCGACAGCCAACTCGAGCTATACCGGCTCGTCGCGGACCGACTCAAGGAAGCGCACTCCCGGGTGCGCGCACTGCAAGTCCCGGAGGGCGTAAGGATGACGCTGTCCCGGAAGCTGCTGGCCATCACGGCCGCGGCGAAGCACGATCTCTCAGGCGCCGCAATGCGTCTGGACCGGCTGATGAACGACCTCGACGAGGGCCGTTTCCCCGAAGAGCCCGACCGTGACGGAACTCCGTGATGGTCGAGTTCGTTGCGGCACAAGGGTGATTAGACCGTTTCGTGTTTGATTTGCGGTATATATCTGCCTAACGTGCGAAAAGGCTGGAGCGCATTCGTTCCAGCAATGTCTCCGAAGGGGAAGACGTGAACAAGGCGCAGCTCGTTGAAGCGATTGCCGACAAGCTCGGCGGCCGTCAGCAGGCCGCAGACGCCGTTGACGCGGTGCTCGACGCGATCGTCCGTGCAGTTGTCGCGGGTGACCGGGTCTCGGTCACCGGCTTCGGCTCGTTCGAGAAGGTCGACCGCCCGGCCCGTTACGCCCGCAACCCGCAGACGGGTGAGCGCGTGCGGGTCAAGAAGACCTCGGTGCCGCGCTTCCGCGCGGGTCAGGGCTTCAAGGACCTGGTGAGCGGCTCCAAGAAGCTGCCGAAGGGTGGCGAGGTCTCCGTCAAGAAGGCGCCCAAGGGCAGCCTTTCGGGCGGCAAGGTCACCGCCAAGGCCGCGGCCAAGAAGGCCACCGCCAAGAAGGCCACGGCGAAGAAGGCCACCACGGCCGCCACCGCCAAGAAGGCCGCCGCGAAGAAGACCACGACGGCCAAGAAGACGACGGCCGCCGCGAAGAAGACCACCACGGCGAAGAAGACGACGGCGAAGAAGGCCACCACGGCCGCCGCCGCCAAGAAGACCACCGCCAAGAAGGCCGCGCCGGCGAAGAAGGCCGCCGCCACCGCCAAGAAGGCCGCCGCGAAGAAGACGGCGCCCGCCAAGAAGGCCACGGCGACCAAGGCCACGACGCGCAAGACCACCGCGCGCAAGACCACCGCCAAGAAGACCGCCGCCAAGAAGTAAGGCAGCGAACGGCGTCACGCGCCGGGCCGGGCTCCCCTCGGGGAGCCCGGCCCGCGGTGTGTGTACGCGGTGTGTGTACGGTGCCGGGGTCCGGCCGGATTCAGAGTGCCGGATTCAGAGTGTCTGCAGCGTCACCAGCGTCACGCGGCGGCCCTCCGGGGCCCCCTCCGCGCCCGCGGCGGCCTCCGCGCACTCGATGCGCACCCGCTGGCCCGGCCGCAGCAGGCGCAGGCCCCCCGCGTCGAAGGCCGCTGCGTCGAAGGACAGCGGGGTGCCGTCGTCCAGGAGCACGCTTCCGGAGCGCGTCTGAGGGTCGAAGGTGTAAGCGGTGGCCTGCATGTCAGCAGCCTAGTCGGCGCGCGGGGCGGAGCGTTCCCCCGCAGCCGCCCCGGGCCGCTGCGCACCGGCCGCACGGGGCGGCCGCACCGCGCCCCCTGCGTACCCGCCCTCCGGGCCCCAGGGGGCACCCACGACGGCTGCCGTACGCGGCCCCACGCCCAGGGCCAGGGCGGCCCGCAAATCCGCCTCCGTATCCACGTCCCGGCGCACGGAATCCACCCCGGCCAGCCCGATCTCCCGCGCCCCCGAGTCCCGGTGCCGGGCGCGCGAATGTCCTTCGAACGCCGGCGCCAATTCCTTTCCCGGCCCCGCCGCCAGCAGCGTCGTCCCGATTCCCGCCGCGTCCGCGAGAAATGCGCGGGGGAATTCCGCCGCCGAATCGAGAACCCGGCCCAGTTCCGCCGGGCGCAGGGCCGGAAGGTCCGCGTTGAGGGTCGCCACGGCCGCGCCGGGCCGCCCCGCCCGTACGGTCCGCGCACCGTGCGCAAGGGCGCCGTTCAGGCCTCCCGGCCCCTTCGGTTCGGCCAGGACGCGCGCCCCGAGGGCGGCGAGCTCGGCCCCCGCCAGCGGATCGCCCGTGACGACCACCACATCCCGTACCGCCGCACAGGCCAGTGCCGCGGCCACGGTGTCCACGGCGAACGCCAGCGCGAGCGCGGCACGGGGCCCCTCCCCGGCGCCCCTGGCGAGACGGCTCTTGGCCAGGGCCAGCGGCTTCACCGGCACCACCAGCGTCCAGACCACATCCGCCCCCTCTCTTCGCATCCGCCTCATTGTCACCCGCTGCCGCAGCCGCCCGCCGAGCGCGGGGTTACGGTGTTCTCGACAGACCGGGGACCTGGGGCGACACTTGTGCGGCCTCCGGGTTCAGCACAGCTCCAAGGTCCCAAGAGAAGGGTGTCCGAGTGTCCCGCCACAGAATCGGCTTCTGGTACCGCTTTACGGCGGTGTTGGCTAAACCGCCGCTCGTGGTTCTGTTCAAGCGGGACTGGCGGGGAATGGAGCACATTCCGGCCGACGGCGGTTTTATTACCGCCGTCAACCACAACTCGTATCTCGACCCGCTCTCCTACGCCCACTACCAGTACAACACCGGGCGTGTCCCCCGCTTCCTGGCCAAGGCCGCCCTGTTCAAGGGCAGCTTCGTCGGCGCGGTCCTGCGCGGCACGGGGCAGATCCCCGTCTACCGGGAGTCGGCCGACGCCGCAGCCGCCTTCAAGGCCGCCGTCGAAGCCATCAACAAGGGCGAGTGCGTGGCCTTCTACCCCGAGGGCACCCTCACCCGCGACCCCGACATGTGGCCCATGGAGGGCAAGACCGGCGCCGCCCGCGTCGCGCTCCTCACCCGCGCCCCCGTCATCCCGGTCGCCCAGTGGGGCGCCAACGAGGCCATGCCGCCGTACGCCAAGGAGAACAAGCTCCGGCTCTTCCCCCGCAAGACGCTCAAGGTGCTGGCCGGCCCGCCCGTCGACCTCTCCGCGTACTACGGCAAGGAGCCCACCGCGGACGTCCTGCGCGCCGCGACCGACGACATCATGGCCGCCATCACCGCCCTCCTCGCCGAACTGCGCGGCGAGCCGGCCCCCGCCGAGCCGTACAACCCCAAGAAGGCCCGTGCGGCGGCCCGCCGCAAGGCCCAGGAGGACAAGAAGTGACGCGCTGCGCCGTCTACGGCACCGGTTCCTGGGGGACCGCCTTCGCCATGGTCCTCGCGGACGCCGGCTGCGAGGTCACCATGTGGGGACGGCGCGCCGCCCTCGTGGAGGCCGTCAACACCACCCGCACCAACCCCGACTACCTCCCGGGCGTCGAGCTCCCGCCCTCCGTGCGAGCCACCACCGACCCCGCCGAGGCCGCACGGGGCGCCGACTTCACCGTCCTCGCCGTGCCCTCCCAGACCCTGCGCGGCAATCTCGCCGAGTGGGCGCCCCTGCTGCCCGCCGACACCGTCCTCGTCTCCCTGATGAAGGGCGTGGAGCTCGGCACCGCCAAGCGCATGAGCGAGGTCATCGAGGAGGTCGCCAAGGTCTCCGCCGACCAGGTGGCCGTCCTGACCGGCCCCAACCTCGCCAAGGAGATCGCCGCGCGGCAGCCCGCCGCCGCCGTCGTCGCCTGCCGCGACGAGTCAGTGGCCCAGCGCCTCCAGGCCGCCTGCCACACCGCCTACTTCCGCCCGTACACCAACACCGACGTGGTGGGCTGCGAACTCGGCGGCGCCGTCAAGAACGTCATCGCCCTCGCCGTCGGCATCGCCGACGGCATGGGGCTCGGCGACAACGCCAAGGCCTCCCTGATCACCCGCGGCCTGGCCGAGACCACCCGGCTGGGCCTCGCCATGGGCGCCGACGCGCACACCTTCGCCGGCCTCGCCGGCATGGGGGACCTCGTCGCCACCTGCGCCTCGCCGCTCTCCCGCAACCGCACCTTCGGCGCGAGCCTCGGCCGCGGCATGACCCTCGCGGAGACCATCGCGGTCACCAAGCAGACCGCCGAGGGCGTCAAGTCCTGCGAGTCGGTGCTGGATCTGGCGCGCCGCCACGGAGTCGACATGCCGATCACGGAGACCGTCGTGGAGATCGTGCACGAGGGCAAGCCGCCGCTCGTGGCCCTCAAGGAACTGATGTCGCGCAGCGCCAAGGCCGAGCGGCACTGACGCCGCCCGCACCACGAGGTACTCTCGTCGCGATATGAGCAGCGAGATCACCCCCCAGAGCCCTGGCCGGAAGCCGCGTGTGGCGGTCGTCTTCGGCGGCCGCAGTTCCGAGCACGCCATCTCCGTGGTCACCGCCGGCGCCGTGCTGCGCGCCATCGACCGCACGAAGTACGACGTGCTGCCGATCGGTATCACCACCGACGGCCGCTGGGCCCTCACCGCCGACGACCCCGAGCGGATGGCCATCGCCGACCGCGCGCTGCCGAACGTCGCGCAGCTCGCCCAGTCGCCCGACGGCTCCGTCGTCCTGCCGGTCGACCCCTCCGACCGCGAGCTCCTCTACACGGAGCCGGGCACGATGCCCAAGGCGCTGGGCGAGGTCGACGTGGTCTTCCCCGTCCTGCACGGCCCCTACGGCGAGGACGGCACCCTCCAGGGCATGCTGGAGCTCTCCGGCATCCCCTACGTGGGCGCCGGCGTGCTCGCCTCGGCCGTCGGCCAGGACAAGGAGTACATGAAGCGCGTCTTCATCTCCTTCGGCCTGCCCGTCGGTCCGTACGAGGTCGTCCGTCCCCGCGAGTGGGACACCGACCCGGCCGCCGCCCGCAAGAAGATCGTCGACTTCGCCGGCGAGCACGGCTGGCCCGTCTTCATCAAGCCCGCCCGCGCCGGCTCCTCCATGGGCATCACCAAGGTCGACGACGTCTCCGGCCTCGACGAGGCCGTCGCCGAGGCCCGCCGCCACGACCCGAAGATCCTCGTCGAGTCGCTGCTGCGCGGCCGGGAGATCGAGTGCGGCGTCCTGGAGTTCGAGGACGGGCCGCGCGCGAGCGTCCCCGCCGAGATCCCCCCGGTCACCGCCCACGAGTTCTACGACTTCGAGGCGAAGTACATCGACTCCGCCGCCGGCCTCGTCCCCGCGCCGCTGACGCCGGAAGAGACGGCGAAGGTGCAGGAGCTCGCCGTACAGGCCTTCGACGCCGCCTCGTGCGAGGGCCTCGTGCGCGCGGACTTCTTCCTCACCGAGGACGGCGAGTTCGTCATCAACGAGATCAACACCCTGCCGGGCTTCACGCCGATCTCCATGTACCCCCGTATGTGGCAGGAGAGCGGCGTCGGCTACACCGAGCTGATCGACCGCCTCATCCAGGCGGCGCTGCGCCGGCCCACCGGCCTGCGCTAGCCCGCGGACCGCGCTAGACGACCCCCACCGGGATCGTCTTCGCGACGGCGCCGGCGAGATCGGTGAGCGCACCGAGATCGCCGGCCTCGCCGACGACCTTCCTCGGCAGCGTCACCTCCACGAACGCCTCCCGCAGGGTGGTCGTGCAGCGGACGCTGCCGTCCGGCTGCCGCTCCGGCAGCCAGTCCACACCGTCGATCTCCACCGAGTCCGCGGCGGGGTTGTAGTGTTCGGAACCGGGCTTGATGATCTCGGGACGCTCCACCCCGCAGCGCAGGGCGATCGCAGGATCGCCCCACACGGCGGTGAAGTCCGAGACGGGATCGGCGGTGCGCCGCTGCTTCCCGTCCACGGTCTTCGGCAGTTCCTTGTGCAGCGCCCGGCAGAGCCCGGCCGCCCGCGCCGGCGGCGTGGGGACCGCGGGACCCTCCGCGCCGCCCGACGGCGAGCAGCCGGCGGCCGCGCACAGCACGACGACAGCGGACAGGCCGAGGGGCCGGCGGAGGGAAAACTTCACCGGCCGAGCATACGGGGGACCTAGAGATGGACGACCGGGCAGGTCAGTGTGCGGGTGATGCCCTCCACTGCCTGGATCCTGGCCACCACCATGCGGCCGAGCTCGTCCACGGTCTCGGCCTGGGCGCGCACGATCACGTCGTACGGACCGGTCACGTCCTCGGCCTGGATCACCCCCGAGATCTTCGAGATGACTTCGGCCACGGTCGACGCCTTGCCGACCTCGGTCTGGATCAGGATGTACGCCTGTACCACGGAACCTCCAGGGCGGCTACGAGGATCATGTGGGGAGAAGAGACGCCACGGTACCGCGTCGCCGCACGGCGCGGGGAGACCCGCGCTGCCTGCGCGGCGCGGCGTATGTCACAACCGATACTCCTAGGAGGAGCTCAGTGAAAGGCACCGTGGGCGAGTTGGGGGAGTTCGGGCTCATCAGAGAGCTTACTTCCCGGCTCACCACCACCCCTGCGGTCCGGCTCGGGCCGGGTGACGACGCCGCGGTGGTGGCTGCGCCCGACCGGAGGGTCGTGGCCAGTACGGATGTGCTTCTGGAGGGGCGGCACTTCCGCCGCGACTGGTCGACCGCCTACGACGTCGGGCGCAAGGCCGCCGCGCAGAACCTCGCCGACATCGCGGCGATGGGCGCGGTGCCGACCGCGATCCTGCTCGGCCTGGTCGTCCCCGCCGAACTCCCCGCCACCTGGCCGACCGAGCTGATGGACGGCATCCGCGACGAGTGCCAGGTCGCCGGTGCGGCGGTCGTCGGCGGCGACGTGGTGCGCGGCGAGACCATCACCGTCGCCATCACGGCCCTCGGCGACCTGCGCAACCACGAGCCGGTCACCCGCTCCGGCGCACAGCCCGGTGACATCGTCGCCGTGACCGGGTGGCTCGGCTGGTCCGCGGCCGGACTCGCGGTGCTCGCCCGCGGCTTCCGCTCGCCCCGCGCCTTCGTCGAGGCCCACCGGCGCCCCGAGCCGCCGTACCACGCGGGCCCTGCGGCGGCGGGCCTCGGCGCCACCGCGATGACGGACGTCAGCGACGGTCTCATCGCCGACCTCGGCCACATCGCGGAGGCCAGCAAGGTCCGCATCGACCTGCACACGGCGGCCATCGACGTGCCGACGCAGATGTCCGACATCGGCCAGGCCGTGGGCGTCGACCCGCTGCAGTGGGTGCTGACCGGGGGAGAGGACCACGCGATCGTCGCGACCTTCCCGCCGGACGTGAAGCTGCCCGCCCGCTGGAAGGTCATCGGCGAGGTCGTCAGCCCCTCCGCCCTGCCCCAGGTCACCGTGGACGGCGCCCCATGGGACAAGGCCGGCGGCTGGGACCACTTCGGGGAGCTGGAACCGGGGGAGCAGCACGGGGCGGGGCCGGGCGGCCCGCACGGGGCGGCGCTGTAGATTCGGCCCCATGCCGATACCCCCACGCGTGCTGACCGTCGCCGGATCCGACTCCGGCGGCGGTGCGGGCATCCAGGCCGACCTCAAGACCATGCTCGCCCTCGGCGTGCACGGCATGAGCGTGGTCACGGCCGTCACCGCGCAGAATTCCCGCGGCGTGCAGGGGGCCTGGGAGCTGCCCGCGGAGGCCGTACGGGCCCAGTACCGCAGCGTCGTCGACGACATCGGCGTCCAGGCCGTGAAGACCGGCATGCTCGCCTCGGAAGAGCTCGTGCGGACCGTCGCCGAGCTCCTGGCGGACACCGCCGCCCCCGTGGTCGTGGACCCGGTGGGCATCTCCAAGCACGGCGACGCCCTGCTGGCCGCCTCCGCCCTGGACGCGGTCCGCACGAAGCTGCTGCCGGCGGCCACCGTCGCCACCCCCAACCTCGACGAGGTCGCGTGGCTCACGGGGCTGCGGGTCGCCTCGGAGGCCGACATGCGGCGGGCGGCGGACGCCGTGCTCGCCTACGGGCCCCGGTGGGCGCTCATCAAGGGCGGGCATCTGGAGGGGGACGCGCTGGACCTCCTCACGGACGGCAGCGAGGAGCACTGGCTCCGGGCCCCGCGCCACGACAACCGCCACACGCACGGGACGGGGTGCACACTGGCGAGCGCCGTCGCCTCCGGGCTCGCCAAGGGGCACACGGTGCCGGAAGCCGTGGGGGCCGCCAAGGATTACGTCACCGGCGCCATCGCGGCCGGTTTCCCCCTGGGGGACGGCATCGGGCCGGTCGACCATGCGTGGCGGTGGCGTTCGTAGAGCAGCCGGATCCGTAGCGCATGGGGCGGGGCCCGCGCCATGCGGTGAGCGGGTACGGCAGGCAGGCCATCAGCAGGTACGGCAAGAAGCCGGCCCACCGTAAGGTGGACCGGCTTTCAAGGCAACCAGATGGGCAGCGCCACGACGTGAACGTCACAGCGAGACCGGCTCGCCCCCGCTTGCGCGGGGGACAGCACTCGCTTAGCGCGAGACCTTGTCGGCCTTGATGCACGAGGTGCAGACGTTGAGCCGCTTCGGCGTCCCACCGACCACAGCACGCACCCGCTGGATGTTGGGGTTCCAACGGCGGGGGGTACGGCGGTGCGAGTGCGAAATAGCGTTGCCGAAGCCCGGCCCCTTGCCGCAGACGTCGCAGTTGGCAGCCACGGGTTACTCCAAAGACGGGTCACCCCCGCTCACGCGGAGACGACAGGCACGTACGGAAAATCCCTGCGTGCCGAAATCTGTAGTGACCGGCATTACCAGGGGGATGGCCTGATTCTCATCAGGCAACCGGAGCAGCATACAACGGCTGCTCCCGTTCAACGAAACTACCATGGCCGCCCGGGCTGTGACCTGTCCGACCTGTCTGACCTGTCCCCTCGCCCCGGGCCGCCCGCCCTCCCTCCGGGCCGCGCCCCGGGACTAGTCTGCGATCACCGCTCCACCGCCCCAGGGAGTCCGAGGAGGACACACGTGCCGCACCCGCTGGACGCCTCCACGGTACGCACCTGGTGCGCACTGGCCCTCGACGCACTGGGGCGGGCCCGCGAGGAGATCGACGCCATCAACGTCTATCCCGTCCCGGACGGCGACACCGGCACGAACCTCTACCTGACCGTCGAGTCCGCCGCCAGGGCCGTCGACGCCGTCTTCGACGGCCACGCCACCACGGGCCCCGCCTCCCGCCCCACGCTCCCCGACGCCATCCGCGCCATGGCGCACGGTGCCCTCATAGGCGCGCGCGGCAACTCCGGCACGATCCTGGCCCAGCTGCTGCGCGGCATGGCGGAGGTCCTGGCGGGGGGCGGGGAGCCGCGCCCCGCGCCCTGCGGCACGGGGCGCCCTGCCGCTGACCGCACGGGGCGCCCCGGCACCCACGCCGATGCCGATGCCGATGCCGAGGCCGACGCCGAGGCTGCGGCTGCCGCCGACGCCGAGCTGCTGCGGCGCGCCCTGCGGCGGGCCGTGGAATCCGCGTACGAAGGCGTCGCCCGCCCCGTCGAGGGCACCATCCTCACCGTCGCCGCAGCCGTCGCCGACGCCGCCGCCACGGCACGGGGCGATGCCGCCGCCGTGGCCCGCGCCGCGGACGAGGCGGCCCGCTCCGCCCTCGCGATGACCCCCGGCCAGCTCGACGCCCTCGGCCGGGCCGGAGTCGTCGACGCCGGCGGCCTCGGCCTGGTGGAGGTGATCGGCGCGCTCGCCAGGGCCCTGTCCGGAGAGGCCCCTCCGCGCGGCACGCGCGCGTGGACGCGCCCCGTCCCCGTACCGCCGCAGCCCGCCGGACCGGCCCAAGGCCCCGTGCCCTGCCCCGCCGGCACCGCCCCAGGCGGCCCTTCGCCCGCCTTCGAGGTCATCTACCTCCTGGACGCCGACGACGCCGCCGTCCCCCGCCTGCGCACCCGCCTCGACGCCCTGGGCGACTCCCTCGTCGTCGTCGGCGGCGACGGCCTGTGGAACGTCCACGTCCACGTGGACGACGCCGGAGCCGCCGTCGAGGCCGGCATCGAGGCGGGGCGCCCCCACCGCATCCGCATCACCCACTTCGCCGGAGCCGCCGCCGGAGCACCGGCCGCGGACCCCGGCCGCACCCGCGAACCCGCCCAGCGCGCCGTCGTCGCGGTCGTCCCCGGCGAAGGACTCGCCGGGCTGTGTGCCGACGCAGGCGCCACCGTCGTCACGACCCGCCCCGGGGAGCCCCCCGCCAGCGGGGAGCTCGTCGACGCCATCCGGCGCGCCAACGCCCGCGAGGTCGTCCTGCTGCCCAACGACCCCGAGCTGCGGCACACCGCGGCCGCCGCCGCCGAGCAGGCCCGTGCCGAGGGCGTCCGCGTCGCCCTCATCCCCACCCGCGCCGCCGTCCAGGGCATCGCCGCACTCGCCGTCCACGAGCCCGCACGCCGCTTCGACGAGGACGTCGTCGCCATGACGTCCGCCGCAGGAGCCACCCGCTACGCCGAGCTCGCCGTCGCCGAGCGCCAGGCCTGGACCATGGCCGGCGTCTGCCAGGCGGGCGACGTGCTCGGCCTCATCGACGGCGACGTGGCCGTCATCGGCTCCGACCTCGCCGCCACCGCCGCGACCGTCCTGGACCGCATGCTGGCCGCGGGCGGCGAAATGGTCACCTTCGTCCTCGGCGCGGACGTCCCCGGCGCCGTCGCCGACGGCCTGGAGCGGCACGTACGGGGCGGCCACCTCGCCGTCGACACGGTGGTCTACCGGGGCGGACAGCAGGCGCCGCCGCTGCTCATCGGCATCGAGTGACGCCGGCCGGGACAGCCGACGAGGATCGGATGAGGCCCCGAATGACGCCGTCTGTCAGTGCCGTGGTGTGCAATGGGACGCGTGCCCGCGCTTCACGAACCCCTGAAGAAGATCCTCGGCGGCAGCACCGCGAAGGTGATGGCCGAGCACCTCGACCTGCACACGGCCGGTGATCTGCTGCACCACTACCCGCGCCGCTACGCCGAGCGCGGTGAGCTGACCCGCCTGGCCGACCTGCCGCTGGACGAGCACGTCACGGTCGTCGCCCAGGTCGCCAAGGCCGCCATGAAGACCTTCAACCACGGCAAGGGCGTCCGCCTGGAGGTCGTCGTCACCGACGGCAGCGGCGCCCTGACCCTGGTCTTCTTCGGCCGCGGGGCCTACGCGCGGGAGAAGGAGCTGATCCCCGGGCGCCGTGGCATGTTCGCCGGCAAGGTCTCGGTCTTCAACCGCACCCGCCAGCTTCTCCACCCCGACTACGAGCTGCTGGACCGCGACAGCGGGGCCGGCGCCGCCGAGGCCTTCGCGGGCCGCCTCCTGCCGATCTACCCCGCCTGCAAGCAGTTCCAGTCCTGGAAGCTCACCAAGGCCGTCGACACCCTGCTGGACCTGTTCGAGGCCGAGCAGTGGCAGGGCCTCACCGACCCGCTGCCCCCCTCGCTGCGCGACGGCCGTGGCCTCGCGGAGCTTCCCGACGCCTTCCGCAAGGTCCACCGGCCCCGCACCAAGGCCGACATCGAGGACGCGAGGGCCCGCCTGAAGTGGGACGAGGCGTTCGTCCTCCAGGTCGCCCTCGCCCGCCGCCGGCACGCCGACTCCCAGCTGCCGGCCGTCGCCCGCAAGCCCGTGGCCGGAGGCATCCTCGACGCCTTCGACGCCAAGCTGCCCTTCACCCTCACCGACGGCCAGCGCACCGTCTCCGCGGAGATCTTCGACGACCTGGCCACCGAGCACCCCATGCACCGCCTCCTGCAGGGAGAGGTCGGCTCGGGCAAGACCATGGTGGCCCTGCGCGCCATGCTCGGCGTCGTCGACGCCGGCGGCCAGGCCGCCATGCTCGCCCCCACCGAAGTGCTCGCCCAGCAGCACCACCGGTCGGTCACCGAGATGATGGGGGAGCTGGCCGAGGGCGGCATGCTCGGCGGCGCCGAGCAGGGCACCAAGGTCGTGCTGCTCACCGGCTCCATGGGGATGCCCGCCCGGCGGCAGGCCCTGCTCGACCTCGTCACCGGCGAGGCCGGCATCGTCATCGGCACCCACGCCCTCATCGAGGACAAGGTGCAGTTCCACGACCTCGGCCTGGTCGTGGTCGACGAGCAGCACCGCTTCGGCGTCGAGCAGCGCGACGCCCTGCGCTCCAAGGGCAAGCAACCGCCCCACCTCCTGGTGATGACGGCGACCCCGATCCCGCGCACCGTCGCCATGACCGTCTTCGGCGACCTGGAGACCTCCGTCCTGGACCAGCTCCCGGCCGGCCGCTCGCCCATCGCCACCCACGTGGTGCCCGCCAAGGACAAGCCCCACTTCCTGGCGCGCACCTGGGAGCGGGTGCGCGAGGAGATCGAGGGCGGCCACCAGGCCTACGTGGTCTGCCCCCGCATCGGCGACGACCTGGGAGAGGAGGGCGACACCAAGGCGGGCGCGAAGAACGCCTCGAAGGACGCCGCCAAGAGCGCCTCGAAGAGCGCCTCGAAGGGCGGGCCGGGGGACGAGGCCGGGCAGGCCGCGGCGGAGGGCGACGGCGAGCGGCGCCCGCCCCTCGCCGTCCTGGACGTCGCCGAGCAGCTCGCCAAGGGCCCGCTGAGCGGGCTGCGCGTCGAGGTGCTGCACGGCCGTATGCAGCCCGATGCGAAAGACGACGTGATGCGCAGCTTCGCCGCCGGCGAGGTGGACGTCCTGGTGGCCACGACGGTCATCGAGGTCGGTGTGAACGTGCCCAACTCCACCGTTATGGTGATCATGGACGCGGACCGGTTCGGCGTCTCCCAGCTCCACCAGCTGCGCGGCCGCGTGGGGCGCGGCTCGGCCCCGGGCCTGTGCCTGCTGGTCACCGACGCCCCGGAGGCGAGCCCGGCCCGCGCCCGCCTCGCCGCCGTCGCCGGCACCCTCGACGGCTTCGAGCTCTCCCGCATCGACCTCGAACAGCGCCGCGAGGGCGACGTCCTCGGCCAGGCCCAGTCCGGCGTCCGCTCGTCCTTGCGCATGCTCACCGTCATCGACGACGAGGAGATCATCGCCGCCGCCCGGGAGGAGGCCGCGTCCGTCGTCGCCGCCGACCCCGAGCTGGAGGCGCTGCCCGAGCTGCGCACCGCGCTGGACGCCCTGCTGGACGAGGAGCGGGAGCAGTACCTGGACAAGGGCTGAGGGCAACCGCAGGGCGCGCCCCGTCGGGCCACGGGCCGGTGCCCTGCCGCCGGGCCCCCGCGGAGGCGCCCGGCGGGCCCGGACGCCCTAGGCTGAAGGGGCGGCGCCCGGCCGGCCGACCGTCAGGTTCGCCGCAGCCCCGCCCCACCGCACACCGCCACACCCGCCCCACCGTCACACGTCACACCGTCGCGAAGGACCGAGGACCCCATGACCCGCGTGATCGCCGGCGTCGCCGGCGGACGCCGCCTGGCCGTGCCGCCCGGCACCGGCACCCGCCCCACCTCCGACCGGGCGCGCGAGGGCCTGTTCTCCACCCTGGAGTCCCTGCTGGGCACCCTCCACGGCACCCGCGTCCTGGACCTGTACGGGGGCTCGGGCGCGGTCGGCCTGGAGGCGCTCTCGCGCGGCGCGGCGCACGTCCTGCTCGTGGAGGCCGACGCCCGCGCGACGCGCACCATCCGGGAGAACGTCCGCACGCTCGGGCTGCCCGGCGCCGAGGTGCGCTCCGGCAAGGCCGAGCAGATCGTGGCCGGCCCGCCCCCCGCGGCCCCCTACGACGTGGTCTTCCTCGACCCGCCCTACGCGGTCACCGACGAGGCGCTCCGCGAGATTCTCCTCACACTCCGTACCGGGGGGTGGCTTGCGGAAGAGGCGCTGGCCACCGTGGAGCGCAGCACCAGAGGCGGGGAATTCCCCTGGCCGGACGGTTTCGAGGCACTGAGGGCCCGTCGCTACGGCGAGGGGACGCTTTGGTACGGTCGCGCCGCCTCGACGTGCGCCGAAGAGACTTCTCCCCGCGCGTCATGAATGGACCGGAGAGCGAGGAGACACCGTTGCGCCGCGCCGTCTGTCCGGGGTCGTTCGACCCCGTCACCAATGGACACCTCGACATCATCGCCCGCGCTTCCAGGCTGTACGACGTCGTCCACGTCGCAGTGATGATCAACCAGTCGAAGAAGGGCCTGTTCACGGTCGACGAGCGGATAGACCTGCTCCGCCAGGTCACCGCCGAGTACGGCAACGTGAAGGTGGAGTCCTTCCACGGCCTCCTCGTCGACTTCTGCAAGCAGCGCGACATCCCCGCCATCGTCAAGGGGCTGCGGGCGGTCAGCGACTTCGACTACGAGCTGCAGATGGCCCAGATGAACAACGGGCTCTCGGGCGTCGAGACCCTGTTCGTGCCCACCAACCCGACGTACAGCTTCCTGTCGTCCAGCCTGGTCAAGGAGGTCGCGGCCTGGGGCGGCGACGTCTCCCACCTGGTCCCGCCGCTGGTGCTGGAGGCGCTCACCGAACGGCTCGGCGAGCGCTGACACCCCGCGCCTGCCGGCAGCTGTCGGGCGGGGGCCGACTGCCCGTACAGTCGTCCCCGTTCGTGTCGTCCGGCAGAAGAAAGTGGCGAGCGCCAGGTGGACGTCCAGAAGAAGCTCGACGAGATCGTCACGACCGTCACCGGCGCCCGGTCCATGCCGATGTCCGCCTCCTGCGTCGTCAATCGTGCCGAGCTGCTCGCCCTGCTCGAGGAGCTCCGCGCCGGGCTGCCCGGCGCGCTCGCCCGGGCGCAGGAGGTCGTCGGCGACCGCGAGCAGCTGGTCGCCGAGGCCCGCGAGGAGGCCGAGCGGATCATCGAGTCCGCGCGCGCCCACCGCGGATCGCTGATCTCCGACACCGAGGTCGCCCGGCAGTCCCAGGAGGAGGCCGACCGCATCCTCGCCGAGGCCCGCCGGGAGGCCGAGGAGATCCGCGCCGAGGCCGACGACTACGTCGACAGCAAGCTCGCCAACTTCGAGGTCGTCCTCACCAAGACCATCGGCTCCGTCGGCAGAGGCCGCGAGAAGCTCCTGGGCCGCGCGGACGCGGACGGCGGCTACGGGGCGCAGTACGCAGACGGGGATGCCGGGGGCGACGGGGACGCCCCGGAGCCCAGCTCCGACCCCCGCGTCCAGCGGCAGCAGGCCGACGCCTACGTCGACGCCAAGCTCGGCGCCGTCTCGGCGGTCCTGAGCAAGACGCTGGAGGCCGTCGGCCGCGGCCGCGAGAAGCTCCTCGGCTCCCGCCCGGCCGACGAGCTGGGTGCCCACATGGCCGCCCAGGACGGCTTCCATGCCACCCATCCCACCAGCGACGCCGACTTCCTCGCGGGGCTGGCCGCGCCCCAGGCGCCGGCCTCCCCGGAGCCCGCCGCCGCGCCGCATGGGGCGCCCCATGCGGCGGGCTACGACGGCTACTACGAGTCGCAGGGCTACGGCTCCGACCCGTACACCTACCAGCAGCAGTACGGGGCGGACGGCGCTCACGGGCAGCAGCAGGCCGACCCGTACGCGGTCCAGGGCGGCTACCAGCAGGCCGACCCCTACGCCTGGCCCTCCCCGGCCCCGGGGGGCGACGGCTACGGCGCCCCGGGCGGCTACGTGCCCCAGCAGCAGCCGGTGCAGACCCCGACGCTCCAGCAGCACCAGCCCGCCCACCACCAGCCCGCCCAGGAGCGGCCCCAGGCGGGCGGAGCGCTGGACGAGACGAGCCTCTTCGACACGTCGATGATCGACCTGGAGCAGCTCCGCCGGTACGAACAGGGCCGCTGACCGGCACCGGACGAGGGCCGATTGGGTCTACGGCGACCCGTCCAGTATCCTGGCTCTTCGGTCGCGTGTGCATTCGCGATCTCGGCTGCCCTCATCGCATGCGTCACCGCATACGGCTCGGGGCCGCCGTCACCGCAGCGTAGAAAGCAGGAAGCCCTGAACGCCCGCCTCGATCACCGTTCCCCTCTCGTGTTCGACACACGCGAGCTGGGTCGGCGTCCCGGTGCGCTGAAGAGGGTCTCCCGCTCCGTACCGGCCCCCGATCACCTCGGTATCGAGGTCATCTCCGTGGCCGAGGGCGCGACCGTCGAGCTCGACCTCCGACTGGAGTCGGTCATGGAAGGGGTGCTTGTCACAGGCACCGCCCGTGCACCGCTCACCGGGGAGTGCGTAAGGTGTCTGGAGCCGCTCGAGCGTGAGCTCGAAGTGGACTTCCAGGAGATGTACTCCTACCCCGACGCCGATGACCGGAGCCGCCCCGCGGATACCGGCGACGACGCCGAGGAAGACGAAGAGGACATGCTCTTTCTCGAGGCCGACTTGCTCGACCTCGAACCCGTGCTGCGCGATGCGGTGGTGCTCGCACTGCCGCTGCAGCCGGTGTGCCAGGAAGACTGCCCCGGCCTGTGCTCCGAGTGCGGAGCGCGGCTGGCGGACGACCCGGACCACCACCACGAGACCGTCGACATTCGTTGGGCGGCACTGCAGGGACTCGCCGGTTCCGACCAGGACGGCGAGAAGGACAACGCACCCCGCTCCGTCGGGGATGACTCACAGGAGAAGTAGCCGTGGCTGTTCCGAAGCGGAAGATGTCGCGCAGCAACACGCGCCACCGCCGGTCGCAGTGGAAGGCTGCGGTCACCCCCCTGGTGGCGTGCGAGCGCTGCCACGAGCCGAAGCAGCAGCACATCGCGTGCCCGAGCTGCGGCACCTACAACAAGCGCCAGGTCCTCGAGGTCTGATCGGCGGGTGACAGGCTCAATGTCAGACGCCACTACGCCGAAGAGGGCGCCGGCGGACACGGCCTCGTCTCACACGCTTCTGGAAGGGCGGCTCGGGTACAGACTCGAGACCGCCCTTCTGGTGCGTGCGCTGACCCACCGTTCCTACGCGTACGAGAACGGCGGCCTGCCGACCAACGAGCGTCTGGAGTTCCTCGGGGACTCCGTCCTGGGCCTCGTGGTCACGGACACGCTCTACCGCATCCACCCCGACCTGCCCGAGGGCCAGCTGGCCAAGCTGCGGGCCGCGGTGGTCAACTCCCGTGCACTGGCGGAGGTGGGCCGTGGGCTCGACCTCGGCTCCTTCATCCGGCTCGGCCGCGGTGAAGAGGGCACGGGAGGCCGCAACAAGGCGTCCATCCTCGCGGACACCCTTGAAGCGGTGATCGGTGCGGTCTATCTCGACCAGGGCCTGGAGGCCGCTGCCGAGCTCGTGCACCGGCTCTTCGATCCCCTGATCGAGAAGTCCTCGAACCTCGGCGCCGGCCTGGACTGGAAGACCAGCCTCCAGGAGCTGACCGCGACGGAGGGGCTCGGCGTGCCCGAGTACCTGGTCTCCGAGACCGGTCCCGACCACGAGAAGACCTTCACGGCTGCTGCCCGCGTCGGTGGTGTCGCGTACGGCACCGGCACCGGCCGCAGCAAGAAGGAAGCGGAGCAGCAGGCGGCGGAAGCCGCCTGGCGCGCCATCCACGAGGCGGCGGAAGCACGCGCGGCCGCCGCCGCAAAGGCCGAGGCCTCGCAGAAGGCCGAAGCCGTGGACAAGGCGGAGGCCGGAAAGGCCGAAGCCGCGGAGCAGGCCGGGGCCGGCACGACCGAGGCCGACGCCGCATCCTGACGCACACGTCCCCGAACGCCGGGCGGCCCTGACTCCAGGGACGCCCGGCGTTCGGCGATCGTGCCGAAACAGCGCCGAAGCAGCGCGGGAACCGGAAGCGCCGCCGAACCGAAGCGCCGCCGAACCGAAGTGCTGCAGAATCCCGGAGGAGCACCGTGCCCGAACTGCCCGAGGTCGAGGTCGTACGGCGCGGCCTGGAGCGGTGGGCCTGCGGCCGCACCGTGGCGGCCGTCCAGGTGCTGCACCCCCGGGCGATCCGCCGCCACCTCGCCGGTCCCGAGGACTTCGCCGCCCAGCTGGCCGGCCGCCGCCTCGGCGTGGCCCGGCGGCGCGGCAAGTACCTCTGGCTGCCGCTGGAGACGGAGGGGCCCACGGGGCCCGACCGCGCGGTCCTCGCCCACCTCGGCATGAGCGGCCAGCTCCTCGTCCAGCCGCACGAGGCCCCCGACGAGAAGCACCTGCGCATCCGCATCCGGTTCGACGACACCGCCGGCACGGAGCTGCGCTTCGTCGACCAGCGCACCTTCGGCGGGCTCTCCCTGCACGACACGGTGCCCGGCGACCCCGACGGGCTCCCCGACGTCATCGCGCACATCGCCCGCGACCCACTGGACCCCGCCTTCGACGACGAGGCTTTTCACGCTGCTCTGCGCCGCCGCCGTACGACGCTCAAGAGGGCTCTGCTCGACCAGTCGCTCATCAGCGGCGTCGGCAACATCTACGCCGACGAGGCGCTGTGGCGCTCCCGGCTGCACTACGAGCGGCCCACCGCGACCCTGACCCGGCCGCGCGGCGCCGAGCTGCTCACGCATATCCGCGAGGTCATGAACGAGGCCCTCGCCGTGGGCGGCACCAGCTTCGACAGCCTCTACGTCAACGTGAACGGCGAGTCCGGCTACTTCGACCGCTCGCTGGACGCGTACGGGCGCGAGGACGAGCCGTGCCGCCGCTGCGGTACGGCCATGCGCCGCCGCCCCTGGATGAACCGCTCCAGCTACTTCTGCCCGCGCTGCCAGCGCCCGCCGCGCCCGCGCGCCGCCTGACCGCGTCCTGCTGCCCTGCGCCCGGCTTCCGGCGGCGTCCTACGCCCCGCGCTCCGCGTCGTACTTCTCCCGGGCCGCGAGGATCTCGGGCATGCGCTCCTCCAGCAGCCCGATCAGCCCCAGGAGCCGGCCGGCCACGTCCTGGCCCAGCGGGGTGAGCGCGTAGTCCACCCGCGGCGGGTTGGTCGGCTGCGCTTCACGGTGCACCAGGCCGTCACGCTCCAGCGCGTGCAGCGTCTGGGACAGCATCTTCTCGCTCACGCCGTCGACCCGGCGGCGCAGCTCGTTGAACCGCAGCGTGCACTCGTGCAGAGCCACGACCGTCAGCGCGCCCCAGCGCCCCGTGACGTGCTCCAGGGTGCCGCGGGAGGGGCAGGAGCGAGCGAAGACGTCGAAGGGCAGGTCCGGGTCCATGGCGCAAGCATACTCCCGCACAGCGCTAACCTCAGGATTGCGCTTTCTAAAAGTTAGTGCTTTCCTTCTGGGTGTGCCGCTCGGCACGCATCGCCGTTCCGTGTGCCGCCCGGCGCGCACCGCCCCCTCCTGAGGAGTCCCCATGTCTGCCGCCGCCTTGCCCCAGCCCGTCGTCTCGGTCGCCTACCACTCCGGCTTCGGCCACACCGCCGTCCTCGCCGAGGCCGTCCGCGACGGTGCCGCGGACGCCGGCGCGACCGTCCACCTGGTCAACGTCGACGAGATGACGGACGCCGCGTGGGAGCTGCTCGACGCCTCCGACGCGATCATCTTCGGCTCGCCCACCTACATGGGCACCGCCAGCGCCCCCTTCCACGCCTTCGCCCAGCAGACCTCCGGGCGCTGGGCCGACCGCGCATGGCAGGACAAGATCGCCGCAGGTTTCACCAACTCCGCCTCCAAGAGCGGCGACAAGCTGTCCACCCTGCAGTACTTCTCGCTCCTGGCGGCCCAGCACGGCATGCACTGGGTGAGCCTCGGCCTGCTGCCCGGCTGGAACAGCTCCGTGGCCTCCGAGAACGACCTCAACCGTCTCGGCTTCTTCCTCGGTGCCGCAGCGCAGAGCAACGCCGACCAGGGCACCGAAGGCGTCCACAAGGCCGACATCCTGACCGCTGAGCACCTCGGCGCGCGGGTGGCCGAGGCCACCCGCATCGCAGTGGCAGGCCGCGCCGCCCTCTAAGCGGCGGGATCACCCTTCACGGGGCTGCCCCTCGCGAGGTGTCAGGCGCCGCATGGGGCGGGCCTCGGGTGCCCGCATGGGGCGGGCCTTGAGTGCCGCACGGGGCGGGCCCGCCGCTCAGAGGAGCGCGCATGGAGGGTGGTCAGTAGCCGAAGTCCTGTGTCCACCAGGGGCCGCTCGCGCTGGTGTTCAGCCCGATGCCCAGGGTGCGGTAGTCGCGGTTGAGGATGTTCGCCCGGTGCCCTGCGCTGTGCATCCAGGCGTCCATCACGGCGTGGGCGTCCGGGTGGCCGCGGGCGATGTTCTCCCCGCCGAGGTTCCGGATGCCGTACCTGGCCGCACGGTCCCAGGGTGAGCGGCCGTCAGGGTCCGTGTGGTTGAAGAAACCGCGCCGGGCCATGTCGTCGCTGAACGCCTGGGCGAGCCCCGCCAGCCGGGTGCTGGCCTTCAGCGGCCGAAGGCCGGCCTTGGCCCGCTCCTGATTGACCAGGGAGAGCAACTGCCGCGCCACCGACGGGTACAGGGCGGCCTGATCGGCCGTCTGCTCCTGCCCGGCGGGCTGTACTTGACCGGCGACCCGGGTCTCGCCCCCGGCCTGGGCGTCGGCCCGGGCACGGGGCGCCGGAGCTGCGCTTTCCCGGCCCGGGGAGTCGGCGCGCTGTGCGTCGCCGGAGGCGCCGTCAGGCCCGTCGCCCGGAGCGCCGCCCGGATCGGTGCCCGCTCCCTCCGGCCCGGGAGGTGCGTCGGAAGGCGCCGCCGACGGCGCCGACGGCTCGGATGCGGCACCGACGGGCACCGCGGTGTCCGCACGCGGTGCGGGAGGCCGCTCGGCGTTGCGGCTCACGTGCGACTGGCCGCGGCCGGAGGGCCGGGCGTCGGGCCGCGTGAACTCGGTGACGGGCGGCTCGTCGGTCCGTACCTGCCCGCCGCCGTGGCCGTCGTTGCCGAGCTGGAGAGTGCCTCCACCGGAGAACAGGCCGGAGGTCATCGCGACCACGCCCATGGCCATGGCGGCGGACGCGCCCAGCAGCCCCGTCCGTACGGGGGTCTTCGGCCGTGCGCGCGGCCGCCGGGGATCAGGGGGCCATTCCCCGGCCGGGGCGCCGGGATCGTCGGAGTGGCCCGGGGCGGAGGCGCCGCTCGTCCTCCCGGCCTGCGGGGGAGCGGGGACGGGGCTGCCTGCGGTCCGGGGGGCAGAGCGTCGGTGGCGACCCATCCGCTGCCTTCCTTACGTGTTCGGCTCGGTGTGCGTCACTCGTACGGGGAGGGGAGACCTGTCGAGCGGCGACTGTACGGCAATAGACGCGGGGTCGAAGTGCTGATTATGCAATTGGCCGGTTAGCGTGCAGACATGAACGAGAATGTCCGTCTCACGGCGTGGGTCCGTGGACATGTGCAAGGTGTCGGCTTCCGGTGGTTCACACGGGAGAACGCTTTGCGTATCGGAGCGCTCGCCGGCTTCGCGTCGAATCTGTCCGACGGCCGCGTCCAGGTCGTCGCGGAGGGCCCGCGCGAAGGGTGCGAACTTCTGCTCGATTGGCTGCGGGCGGGCGACACGCCCGGGCGGGTGGAAGGAGTCACCGAGATCTGGGGTGACCCGCGGGGCGGATATGACGGGTTCGAGATCCGCTGACCATAACGGTTCGGAAAACGGGAAATCGTCGGGGAGGGTGCGCGCGGGGGCCGTGAAGAACGGGGGGCAAGCGTCGCGATGACCTTAGTGATATGCCTGTGGCATATGCGTGACAGAGAAATTCCCTGATGGTTGCCAAGACGGCCCGGGCGTGGAAGGCTGCGAGTCAACGGATGATCTCCACGCCCCTCCGGGCCCCGGCCGTGCCGGCGCCGCGCATTGACCGCCGCGCCCCCTGGGACGCCCGCGGATACGGGGTGTGATCGTGTTGACCGTCAAACTTTTTGGTGAGACTCTGGAAGCCCCGCGCACCTTAGCTGTTTGGCATTGAACACCGCAGTAGCGATGGCAGACACCGCGGGTGCGAATCCCTCACGACCCACACCGCTTCGGTCGGTCACTCAGTGTGGAGGACCATCCATCATGGCAAAGGCGCTTCTCGGTTACGTCGGCGGCTCCGACCCCCGAGTCCTCGCCGAGATGCGACGGCTTCAGCAGCGTGTCCAGGACCTCGAATCCGAGCTCATCCGGATGCAGGCCGAGAATGACGCGCTGTCTGCCGCCGCTCACCACGGCGACTCGCTGCTCGACAGCATCGACGTTTCCAAGGCGGAGCCTGCGCTCGCCTGACCAGAGGCCCTGCCCCGGGGGCCGGTCGGGCTGCACTGTCAGCCGCTTGAGAGTTGCAAGGGACGCTTCGGCGTCCCTTCGTCATTTCCGATCATCGTATGGTCGTGGCGTTTCCAGCGGTTGCGGCTATTTTTTCCCACTTTTCGGTGTGCTCTTAACGACTGATGTGCCCTGCCCCTTCCCACGTGAAACCAATTGAAGGGCGCGGCACGCCAGCATGCCGTCCGGGGCGGCTCCTGCAGAGGCCCGGCCGGTAGAGTCCTACCGCGTGCACCTCAAGAGCCTGACCCTGCGGGGGTTCAAATCCTTCGCCTCCGCGACGACCCTGCGCTTCGAGCCCGGGATCACCTGCGTCGTGGGGCCCAACGGCTCCGGCAAGTCCAATGTCGTCGACGCCCTCTCCTGGGTCATGGGGGAGCAGGGGGCCAAGTCCCTGCGCGGCGGCAAGATGGAAGACGTGATCTTCGCCGGGACGACCGGCCGCCCGCCGCTGGGCCGTGCCGAGGTCTCCCTCACGATCGACAACTCCGACGGAGCCCTGCCGATCGACTACTCCGAGGTCACCATCACGCGGATCATGTTCCGCAACGGCGGCAGCGAGTACCAGCTCAACGGCGACACCTGCCGGCTCCTCGACATCCAGGAGCTGCTCTCGGACTCCGGCATCGGCCGCGAGATGCACGTCATCGTCGGCCAGGGGCAGCTCGACTCCGTACTCCACGCCGACCCCGCCGGCCGCCGCGCCTTCATCGAGGAGGCGGCAGGCGTTCTCAAGCACCGCAAGCGCAAGGAGAAGGCGCTGCGGAAGCTCGACGCGATGCGCGCGAACCTCGCCCGCGTCCAGGACCTCACCGACGAGCTCCGGCGCCAGCTCAAACCGCTCGGCCGGCAGGCGGCCGTGGCGCGCCGCGCCGCCGTCATCCAGGCCGATCTGCGCGATGCCCGCCTCAGGCTCCTCGCCGACGACCTCGTCGCCCTCCGGGAGGCGCTGCGGGCCGAGCTGGCGGACGAGGCCGCCCTCAAGGCGCGCAAGGACGGCGCCGAGGCCGAGCTGAAGACCGCCCTCCAGCGCGAGGCGGCCCTGGAGGAGCAGGTGCGCACGCTCACCCCGCGCCTGGCCGCCGCCCAGCAGACCTGGTACGAACTCTCCCGCCTCGCCGAGCGCGTGCGCGGCACGATCGGACTCGCCGACGCACGCGTCACCAGCGCCACCGCCGCCCCCGCCGAGGAGCGGCGCGGCCGCGAACCGGAGGACCTGGAGCGCGAGGCCGCCCGCATCCGCGAACAGGAGGCCGAGCTGGAGGCCGCCCTGGAGGCGGCGAGCCGGGCCCTGGAGGACACCACCGAACACCGTGCCGCCCTGGAGCGGCAGCTGGCGGACGAGGAGCGCCGCCTGCGGGACGCCGCCCGCGCCATCGCCGACCACCGCGAGGAGCTCGCCCGGCTCCAGGGCCGTGTCACCGCGGCCCGCGGCCGGGCGGCCTCCGCGCAGGCCGAGATCGACCGGCTGGCCGCCGCCCGCGACGAGGCCCGGGAGCGTGCGGCCGCCGCCCAGGAGGAGTACGAGCGGCAGCAGGCCGAGGTCGAGGGTCTCGACGCGGGGGATGCCGAGCTGGCCGACCGGCACGAGGCCGCCAAGCAGGAACTCGCCGCCGCCGAGGCCGCCCTGAGCGAGGCGCGCGAGGAGGCCACCGCCACCGAACGCCGCCGGGCGGCGACCGGGGCCCGGCGCGACGCGCTCGCCCTGGGGCTGCGCCGCAAGGACGGCACGGGGGCGCTGCTGGCGGCGCAGGATCGTTTGGCCGGACTGCTGGGCCCCGCGGCCGAGCTCCTGACCGTCGCCCCCGGCTACGAACTGCCCGTCGCAGCGGCCCTGGGCGCCGCGGCGGACGCACTCGCCGTCACGGACACCGCCACGGCGGCCGAAGCGCTGCGGCTGCTCCGCAAGCAGGACGCGGGGCGGGCGGCGCTCGTGGTGGCACCGGGCCTGGAGCGCGGAGCGGCAGCGGCCTCCGGGCCGGGCCCCGTGCAGCCGCCCGCACGGGGCGGTGCGAACGCCGCCTCGTGCGCCCCCCGCCCCGCCCTCGAACTCGTCGACGGGCCCGCCCCCGTCCTCGACGCCGTGCGCGCGCTCCTGCGGGACGTCGTGGTCGTCGCGACGCTGGAGGACGCCGAGGAACTCGTCGGCGAACGGCCCGGGGCCGTCGCCGTCACCGCCGAGGGCGACCTGCTCGGGACCCACTTCGCGCAGGGCGGCTCCGGCGGCGCGCCGAGCCTCCTGGAGGTCCAGGCCGCCGTCGACGAGGCCACCGCCGAACTCGCCGACCTCGATGCCCGCTGCGACGGTCTGCAGGCGGCACAGCACGCCGCGGCCGCACGGCGCGCGGAGTGCGCGGCCCGCGTGGAGGAACTGGCGTCCGTGCGCAGCACGGCCGACCGGGAGAAGTCACAGGTCGCCCAGGCCCTCGGCCGGCTCGCCGGCCAGGCGCGCGCGGCGGCCGACGAGGCAGGCCGCACGGCCGCGGCCGTGGCCCGTGCCGAGGAAGCCCTCGCACGGGCCGGCGAGGAGGCCGGGGAACTGGCCGAGCGCCTGGCCGTCGCCGAGGAGGCCGCCCCGGCCGAGGGCGACGGAGAGCCCGACACCTCCATGCGGGACCGGCTCGCCGCGGACGGCGCCAACGCCCGGCAGACCGAGATGGAGGCGCGCCTTCAGGTCCGTACGCACGAGGAGCGCGTCAAGGCCCTCGCGGGGCGGGCGGACGGCCTGGACCGGGCAGCCCGCGCTGAGCGCGAGGCGCGGGCCCGCGCGGAGCAGCGCCGCGCCAGACTGCAGCACGAGGCCCGCGTCGCCGCGGCCGTCGCGTCGGGGGCCCGGCAGCTCCTCGCGCACGTCGAGGTCTCCCTCGTGCGCGCCGACGAGGAGAAGCGGAGCGCCGAGGAGGCGAAGGGCGCCCGGGAGCGCGAGCTGGCCGCCGAGCGCAACCGGGGCCGCGAGCTGAAGAGCGAGCTGGACAAGCTCACCGACACGGTGCACAAGGGCGAGGTGCTCGGCGCGGAGAAGCGGCTGCGCATCGAGCAGCTGGAGGCCAGGGCCCTGGAGGAGCTCGGCGTCGAACCCGCGGGCCTGGTCGCGGAGTACGGGCCGGACCAGCTCGTACCGCCGTCCCCGCCGGCCGAGGGCGAAGAGCTGCCGGAGGACCCGGACCACCCGAGGAACCGCCCCGTGCCGTACGTACGGGCGGAGCAGGAGAAGCGGCTCCGGGCGGCCGAGCGCGCCTATCAGCAGCTGGGCAAGGTCAATCCGCTGGCCCTGGAGGAGTTCGCGGCGCTGGAGGAGCGGCACAAGTTCCTCTCCGAGCAGCTGGAGGACCTCAAGAAGACCCGCAGCGACCTGCTCCAGGTCGTCAAGGACGTCGACAAGCGCGTCGAGGAGGTCTTCACGGAGGCGTACCGGGACACCGCCCGGGAGTTCGAGGGCGTCTTCTCGCGGCTCTTCCCCGGGGGCGAGGGGCGGCTCGTCCTCACCGACCCGGACGACATGCTGGCCACCGGCGTGGACGTCGAGGCGCGTCCGCCGGGCAAGAAGGTCAAGCGTCTGTCGCTGCTGTCGGGCGGGGAGCGCTCGCTGACGGCGGTGGCGCTGCTGGTCGCGATCTTCAAGGCGCGGCCGAGCCCGTTCTATGTGATGGACGAGGTCGAGGCGGCGCTGGACGACACCAACCTCCAGCGGCTGATCGGGATCATGCGGGAGCTCCAGGAGAGTTCGCAGCTGATCGTGATCACGCACCAGAAGCGGACGATGGAGGTCGCCGACGCGCTCTACGGCGTCTCGATGCAGGGCGACGGCGTCTCGAAGGTGATCAGTCAGCGACTGCGTTGATCTTGTAATCGCGCGGCGACGGCTTCACTTCTTCAAGTGTTGAACTCAACGTGTGGGAAGCCTGCAGGAAACTTCTTGGTTACGACCTATTGACTTAAGAAAATGAAGACATAGGGTCTGCAGCGTTGCTAATACCTTCAAGTGGTGGGCCCCCAAGTCCTGTGCCCCACTTGAAGTGCCAGCCCCCCACGCCCGGCAGTGCCGCCGGGCCTCAGGAGTACACGTTGACCAGCACTGCGACGGCGCAGGGGTCCGAGGGCCGCAAGGCCCAGCCGGACCACCTCGGCCATGTCATCTTCATCACCGCGGCCGCGGCCATGGGTGGCTTTCTCTTCGGCTACGACAGCTCCGTGATCAACGGCGCGGTCGAGGGCATTCGCGGGAAGTACGACATCGGCTCCGCAGCCCTGGCCCAGGTCATCGCCATCGCCCTCATCGGCTGCGCGATCGGCGCCGCCACGGCGGGCCGGCTCGCGGACCGCATCGGCCGGATCCGCGTCATGCAGATCTCCGCGACGCTCTTCACGATCAGCGCCGTCGGCTCGGCCCTGCCGTTCGCCCTGTGGGACCTCGCGTTCTGGCGCATCCTCGGCGGCATCGCCATCGGCATGGCCTCGGTCATCGGCCCGGCGTACATCGCCGAGGTCTCGCCGCCCGCCTACCGCGGCCGCCTCGGCTCCTTCCAGCAGGCCGCGATCGTCGTCGGCATCGCCGTCTCGCAGCTCGTCAACTGGGGCATCCTCAACCTCGCCGACGGCGACCAGCGCGGTCACCTCATGGGCATCGAGGCCTGGCAGCTGATGCTCGGCGTCATGGTCGTCCCGGCCGTCCTCTACGGCCTGCTCTCCTTCGCGATTCCCGAGTCGCCCCGCTTCCTGATCTCCGTCGGCAAGGTCGACAAGGCGAAGAGCGTCCTGGCCGACGTCGAGGGCCACACCGTCGACCTCGACAAGCGCGTCGCCGAGATCGAGCTCGCGATGCACAGCGAGGAGAAGTCCACCTTCAAGGACCTCCTCGGCGGCAAGGCGGGCTTCCTGCCCATCGTCTGGGTCGGCATCGGCCTGTCGGTCTTCCAGCAGCTCGTCGGCATCAACGTGGCCTTCTACTACTCGGCCACCCTCTGGCAGTCCGTCGGCATCGACCCGAGCGACTCCTTCCTGTACTCCTTCACGACGTCGATCATCAACATCGTCGGCACCGTGATCGCGATGATCTTCGTCGACCGTGTCGGCCGCAAGCCGCTCGCCCTCGTCGGCTCGGCCGGTATGGCCATCTCCCTCGCCCTCGAGGCCTGGGCCTTCTCCGCGCAGGCCGGTGACGGCTCCCTGCCGACCGCCCAGGGCACGGTCGCCCTCATCGCGGCGCACGCCTTCGTGCTCTTCTTCGCGCTCTCGTGGGGCGTCGTGGTCTGGGTCTTCCTCGGCGAGATGTTCCCCAACCGCATCCGCGCCGCGGCACTCGGCGTCGCCGCCTCCGCGCAGTGGGTCGCCAACTGGGTCATCACCGCGAGCTTCCCGAGCCTGTCGGACTGGAACCTCTCCGGTACGTACGTCATCTACGCGGTCTTCGCCGTGCTCTCGATCCCCTTCGTGCTCAAGTACGTCAAGGAGACGAAGGGCAAGGCGTTGGAGGAGATGGGCTAACCCCCCCCCGCCGCCCTCTCCTCAACAGGACGCTGCCCCGGCTCATCGGATGAGCCGGGGCAGCGTCCTGTTTGCGTACCTCCTGCTTTGCACCCGTCCTGCTCGCGTACGGCGACGAGCGGGGCAGCGCAGCGGCGTGGGGCGCCCGCCCGTGCGGGGGGCGCAGCGCCTGCGGCACGGGGGAAGTGGTGTACCGACGAGGCCGGCCACCGCATCCCGCCGTGCCGCGGCTGCGGGATGCCGCGTCGGCTCCCGCCTGCCACGTGCCATTGGCGCCCCGCCGCCGTGGCGCTCAGTGACAACTGGCGGGGCCCGGCGGCGGCCGGACCGGCCTGCAGCAGGCGCTGCACCGGTCTGCTGATCGGGTTGCTGCCACGGGGTGTCCCGTCGGCTGCGCCGGCCCGGCGTGCGGCACCGCTTCCCGCGGCTGTGGCGCTCAGCTGCAACGTAGGAGCTCGGCGGTGTACTGCGGGTACGGCCCTTGCGGCAGGGCCATACCCGCGTGCCCGCGCCGGGCCGCGGCTGCGGGACGTCTCATCGGCTCCTGGCCCGCCACGCACCACTGGCCCCCGGCCACCGTGGCGCTCAGCCGCAACGTATGGCTTCGGCGGTGTCGTACCGGCCTGTCACGCGTCGCCGTCCCGGCTGCCGCGGCCTTCAGTCGCCACGGTGCTCAGCCGCGACGTACAAACCCGGCGGTGGTGAACCGGCCCTCAGCAGGCGCCGCATGGGGCGCCGTCGCGGCGCGCGAACGCAAAACGTGGGTGCCCCCAACGTCATGACGTTGGGGGCACCCACGTTCAAGAAGCGGTGGCGCGTCAGGCGCCGACCTTCACGCGCTCCTCGTCGCCGGAGGCGGCACCCGCCGCATCCGCGGCGTCCGAAGCCGCGACCTCGCGCGGCACCGGCAGCACGGCCATGATCAGCGCCGAGATGGCGATCGTGGCGGCCCAGCCCAGCCCGTACTTGCCGACGAACGTCGAGGCCAGCGGACCGGTGAACCAGTCGCACTTGGTGAAGCAGATACCCGCGGCCAGGGCGACGGTCCAGGCCGTCATCGCCTGCCAGCAGAAGCCGCCCACGTACCAGTAGCGGCTGGTGCGGCCGGTGTCCATCAGGGCCTCCGCGTCGTAGCGCACGGCGCGGGCCTTGCGGCGCGCCATGTCGACCGTGTAGACGCCGATCCAGGCGGAGAAGGAGACCGCGAGCAGGATCAGGAAGGTGATGAAGGAGCCGAGGAAGCTCTTCGCGACCAGCATCAGCAGCAGACCGCCGACCAGCGAGATCACGGCGTTGATGCTGACGGCCATGGCGCGGGGGAGCTTCACGCCCATCGTCTGGGCGGTGAAGCCGGCCGAGTACATCGAGAGGCTGTTGATCAGCAGCATGCCGACGATGGCGGTGATCAGGTACGGCACGGCCAGCCAGGTCGGCAGGATGTCGCCGAGGAAGGAGACCGGGTCCGGAGCCTCGGCCAGACCCGGCGTGGCGACGGCCATGACGGCGCCCATGAGGACCATGGGGACCATCACGACGCCCGCACCGGAGACCGTGGCGCCGACGATCTTCTTGCCGGACGCCGCGTGCGGCAGGTAGCGCGCGAAGTCGGGGCCGGTGGGGACCCAGCTGATGCCGCCGGCGGCGATGGTGCCGATGCCGGCGATCATCATCGCGGTGGTGCCGGCCGGCTTCGAGAAGACGTCGTCCCACTTGATGTTGGCGATCAGGTAGACCAGCACCAGGACGCTGAAGATGCCGAAGAGGTACGTCGACCACTTGTTGCACACGTTCAGCGCCTTGCGCCCCATGCCGCTCACGAGGAACGTGCAGACGACGAAGGCGAAGAGCGTGACGACGATCAGCGGGGTGTTGCTCTTGATGCCGAAGACCAGGTCGAGAACGGTCAGCACCGCGTAGGCGCCGGTGACCGCGTTGATCGTCTCCCAGCCGAAGCGGGCGACCCACAGGATCGCGCCCGGGAAGAGGTTGCCGCGGACGCCGAACGTCGCGCGGGAGAGCATCGCGCCGGGCGCGCCGCCCCACTTGCCGGAGACCGACAGGACGCCGACCATGCCGAACGACGCGAGCGCGGCGCAGGCGGCGACGATCAGGACCTGCCAGAAGTTCAGCTGGTTGAAGACCACCAGGGCAGCGCCCATGGTGAGCAGCAGCACGCTGATGTTGGCGGCGACCCAGGTCGGGATGAGCTCACGGACCCGGCCGTGTCGCTCGTGATCCGGAACGGGCTCGATGCCGCGGGTTTCTATCGCGCCACCGGATTCGGCGGTGGACAGGTTGGACGCGTTGTCCATGTGGGGGGCTCCGTGCGGGTGAAGCGGGGCGGGAAGCCGGGCAGAAAAGGTCTTTGGGGACTCTACGCGCGTCGCACAGCCCCACGCCATCGTACTTTGCTCCAAGTTTAGCCTTTTAGTGCGATTGGTCCTTGTAGGAATCTCCGAAGACCCACGTCAGCGGCGAGGCCGCCTCCCGGCGGTGTGGTGTCCGATACTGGGGGCGTTATGGAAATCGTCATCCTTGCTGTAGTCATCGCTGTGGTCGCGCTCGGCGCGATCAGCGGGCTCGTGGTCAGCAGCCGTAAGAAGAAGCAGCTGCCCCCGGCCCCGCCGAGCAGCCCGTCCGTCACCGCGCCGCCCGCCGAGCCCCACGTCGGCGAGGAGGCCGAGACCCCCGGCGCCGAGCCGCGCAGGACCGTGGAGGAGGTCGAGCTCCCGGTCCCCGAGGCCCCGGCCGCCGAAGCCCCCGCGGAGGCGTCCGTCGCCCCGGCCGAGCCCGAGGCGCCCGCCGCGCCCGCGGTCGAGGTGCCCGAACCCACCGCCGGCCGCCTCGTGCGGCTGCGCACCCGTCTCTCCCGCTCCCAGAACTCCCTCGGCAAGGGTCTGCTGACCCTGCTGTCCCGCGAGCACCTCGACGAGGACACGTGGGAGGAGATCGAGGACACCCTGCTGACCGCCGACGTCGGCGTCGCCCCCACGCAGGAGCTCGTCGAGCGCCTGCGCGAGCGCGTGAAGGTGCTCGGCACCCGCACCCCCGAGGAGCTGCGCGCCCTGCTCCGCGAGGAGCTGCTGGCTCTCATCGGCACCGACGCCGACCGCAGCGTCCACACCGAGCCCGGCGTGGGCGTGAACGGCGAGGAGAAGCCCGGCGTCGTCATGGTCGTCGGCGTCAACGGCACCGGCAAGACCACCACCACGGGCAAGCTCGCGCGCGTGCTCGTCGCCGACGGCAAGTCCGTCGTCCTCGGCGCCGCCGACACTTTCCGTGCCGCCGCGGCGGACCAGCTGCAGACCTGGGGCGAGCGCGTCGGCGCCCGTACGGTCCGCGGGCCCGAGGGCGGCGACCCGGCGTCGATCGCCTTCGACGCCGTCAAGGAGGGCATCGCCGAGAACGCCGACGTCGTCCTGGTCGACACCGCCGGCCGTCTGCACACCAAGACCGGCCTCATGGACGAGCTCGGCAAGGTCAAGCGGGTCGTCGAGAAGCACGGCTCGGTCGACGAGGTGCTGCTCGTCCTCGATGCCACCACCGGTCAGAACGGCCTCGTGCAGGCACGCGTCTTCGCCGAGGTCGTCAACATCACCGGCATCGTCCTCACCAAGCTCGACGGCACCGCCAAGGGCGGCATCGTCGTCGCCGTCCAGCGTGAGCTGGGTGTGCCCGTGAAGCTCGTCGGCCTGGGCGAGGGGGCGGACGACCTCGCGCCGTTCGAGCCCGAGGCGTTCGTCGACGCGCTCATCGGCGACTGACGCGCCGTACGCCCGTACGCCTGTAGGGCCGGTACGCCCGTCCGCAGGGCCCGCGGGGCCGGCCGGTCCGCCGGGAGCGCCCCAGGGTGCGCCCCGGGCCGGGCAGGCGGCGTACAGGCCCTGGTGACGGTCCGGGAGAGAAAGGGCCCCCTCCGCAGGTGCAGCTGCGGAAGGGGCCCTTTCGCGTGGGGGCCGGCCGGGAGGCCGCCGGGGTTCAGGACGCCGCCGACCGGTGGCACACATAGGCGAGGGTGCCGAGGAGCAGCCGGGCCTGCGGGGGGCGGCCTGCGGTGTCCAGCGTGGGCGGGCGGAGCCAGCGCATGGGGCCGAGGCCGGCGTGGTCCGAGGGCGGCGCTGTGATGTGCTCCCCAGGGCCCAGGCAGCGCAGGTCGAGCCGGGCGTCGTCCCAGCCCATGCGGTAGAGCAGCTGGGGGAGCTCGCCGGCGGCACCGGGGGCGACGAAGAACAGCGCCCGGCCGTGCGGCGTGAGGGCCACGGGGCCCAGCGGCAGCCCCATGCGCTCCAGCCGGGCCAGCGCGTGCCGCCCGGCCGCCTCGGCGACCTCCAGGACGTCGAAGGAGCGGCCTACGGGCAGCAGCACGGCGGCACCGGGCACCTCAGCCCATGCGGCCGCCGCTGCGTCCAGCGTGGCGCCCGCGGGCACGCGTGGGGCGAAGGAGAGCGGGTGCGCGCCGGGGGAGGGGCAGTCACCGGCACCGCACGAGCAGACCGCGCCGGCCGGGCGACCGCCACGGGAGGCGCGGGCGCCGGGCACCACATCCCACCCCCACAGGCCGGTGTACTCCGCCACCGTCGTGACGCACTCGTACGCGCGTCCGCGGCGCCGAGAGCTCGAGCGCAGGTCCCGGATGCCGCCGATTGTGAAGCCCATGCCCCCTCCAACGGGTCGTGCTCGCGGATGGTTACGAGTCGGAGTGTCTCGAACACGGACCGTTGCCGAATCCCTTCCGGAGGCAGCGCGACGGTGTGCGACGGGTAGTGCGGTGCTGGACATGCGCCGGGGTGCGCATCGATCCACCCTCTCCTTGGGCCCTCCCTGATCGTCCCGTGTCAAGTCAATCGCGTGGAGGTGCGGTTGAGTTCATTCCTTGGGGTGGCGAATGGTGGCGTTTACTGGACTGCTCTCGCATCAGCCGTGATCGTAGGATTACTTTCGGTGCACGAACCCATGGGAGATGTGCCCCACCGGTGGGTATGCCGGAGGCATGAACCGTCTCGTCGCCCGGCCGGAATTCCTCGCGGCCCGGGGGTGCATCGCCGCACGGGCCGCTGCAAAAAGCGGCAAGCTGTGGGTGGTTCGTACGGTTCACGCACAGACAGCAGAGTTCGGGATGGGGGCTTCCAGGTGGGCGGCAACGGCAGCGGCACCGGCGGTGCCGAAAAGGCTGACAAGCGCCCCAACGAGCAGTTGGGCTCCTGGTTCCTGCGCAGCGGATGGTCCAAGGGCGAGCTCGCGCGGCAGGTCAACCGCAGGGCTCGTCAGCTGGGGGCCCATCACATCAGCACGGACACCTCGCGCGTGCGCCGCTGGCTGGACGGCGAGCAGCCGCGCGAGCCCATCCCGAAGATCCTCTCCGAGCTGTTCTCCGAGCGCTTCGGCTGCGTCGTCGGCATCGAGGACATCGGCCTGCGCTCCGCCCACCAGTCCCCGTCCGTCTCCGGCGTCGACCTGCCCTGGGCGGGCCCGCAGACCGTCGAGCTCATCAGCGAGTTCTCCCGCAGCGATCTGATGCTCGCCCGGCGCGGCTTCCTCGGCGCCTCGCTCGCCCTGTCCGCCGGCCCCGCGCTCATCGAGCCCATGCAGCGCTGGCTGGCCCCCGGCCCCGGCGGCAGGGACGGCTCCGGCGCGCCGTCGCAGGAGCGCTCCCCGCGCGCGGGACGCCTCTCCGGCCCCGAGCTCGACCTGCTCGAGTCGACCACGATGATGTTCCGTCAGTGGGACGCCCAGTGCGGTGGCGGCCTGCGCCGCAAGGCCGTCGTCGGCCAGCTCCACGAGGTCACCGATCTGCTCCAGGAGCCGCAGCCCGAGGCCACCTCCAGGAGACTGTTCAAGGCCGCAGCCGAACTGGCCGAGCTCGCCGGCTGGATGAGCTACGACATCGGCCTGCACCCCACCGCCCAGAAGTACTTCGTCCTCGCGCTCCACGCCGCCAAGGAAGCGGGTGACCGCTCGCTCGGTGCGTACATCCTCTCCAGCATGAGCCGTCAGATGATCCACCTCGGCCGCCCGGACGACGCCCTGGAGCTCATCCACCTCGGCCAGTACGGCTCCCGCGAGACGGCGACCGCGCGCACCCAGGCGATGCTGTACGCCGTGGAGGCCCGTGCGTACGCCAATATGGGCCAGCCCTCCAAGTGCAAGCGCGCGGTCAACATGGCGGAGGACTGCTTCTCCGACTGCTCCTCCGGCGACGGCGACCCCGACTGGATCCGCTTCTTCTCCGAGGCCGAGCTCAACGCGGAGAACGCCCACTCCTACCGCGACCTCGCCTATGTGGCCGGCCGCAGCCCCACGTACGCCTCCCTCGCCCGGCCCAAGATGGAGCGCGCGGTCGAGCTCTTCGCGCAGGACACCGAGCACCACCGTTCGTATGCGCTCAACCTCATCGGCATGGCCACCGTCCACCTGATGGAGGGCGAGCCCGAGCAGTCCACGGTCCTCGCCGGCAAGGCGCTCAAGATCGCCAAGCAGGTGCGCTCGGAGCGGGTCAACAACCGGCTCCGCAAGACCGTCGACAATGCCGCGCGCGATTTCGGGGACGTCGCCGAAGTCGTCGCCCTCACCGAGCAGATCACCGTCCACCTGCCGGAATCGGTGGAAGCAGTCCAAGCGGTCTGACCACCACCGGCCCCCGTACCCGGCCGCGGCGCTCCTCCCGAACAGCCCGACTCGGCTCCCCCACGCCAGGTCACACCGGGCGGACGTCGCGGCCGGCCTCGTGCGCCGGCGGGAGCGGCGCAGGGGTGGCGAAGGGGCGGCGAAGGTTAGCGGCGATCACCCGCCCGCCCCGGCCGATTCACCCGGGCGTAACACTCCCGCCGTCTTCGTCACTGCGGCGAAACAACCAGCGGCATCGGCTGAAATCCCGCTGCGCCAACCTCATGGCGAAAACCGGCCCGCTCGGGCCGCCGCTTCGAGGAGACACCGACCATGAATGGCGCGGATACCGCATTCGTATTGATCAGTGCCGCACTCGTGATGCTGATGACACCGGGGCTGGCCTTCTTCTACGGCGGCATGGTGCGGGTCAAGAGCGCCCTGAACATGCTGATGATGTCGTTCATCTCGCTCGGCATCGTCACCGTCCTGTGGGTGCTCTTCGGCTACTCGCTCGCCTTCGGCGACGACGTCGGCGCAGGACTGCTCGGCGATCTCGGCCACATCGGCTTCAAGGGCATCGGCCCCGAGACCCTGACCGGAGGCAAGGAAGGCATCCCCGTCTTCGCCTTCGCCCTCTTCCAGCTCATGTTCGCCGTGATCACCCCTGCGCTGATGAGCGGGGCGCTCGCCGACCGCGCGAAGTTCAGCGCCTGGGCCCTGTTCATCACCCTCTGGGTCTCGGTCGTCTACTTCCCGGTCGCCCACTGGGTCTGGCAGGCCGACGGCTGGCTGTTCAAGCTGAAGGTGATCGACTTCGCGGGCGGCACCGCCGTCCACATCAACGCGGGCATCGGCGCCCTCGCCGCCGTCCTCGTCGTCGGCAAGCGCATCGGCTTCAAGAAGGACCCCATGCGCCCGCACAGCCTGCCCCTGGTGATGCTCGGGACCGGCCTGCTGTGGTTCGGCTGGTTCGGCTTCAACGCCGGCTCCGCGCTCGCCGCCAACGGCGCCGCCGCCAACATGGCCATGAACACCCAGGTCGCCACCGGCGCCGCCATGCTCGGCTGGCTCGCCTACGAGCGCATCCGGCACGGCGCCTTCACCACCCTGGGCGCGGCCTCGGGCGCCGTCGCGGGCCTCGTCGCCATCACCCCCTCCGGTGCCGCGGTCAACGCCTTCGGCGCCCTCCTCATCGGCGTCGTCGCGGGCGCGGTCTGCTCCTGGGCCGTCGGACTGAAGTTCAAGCTCGGCTTCGACGACTCCCTCGACGTCGTCGGCGTCCACCTCGTGGGCGGCGTCATCGGCACCCTCCTCGTCGGCCTCCTCGCCACCGGCGGCGTCGGCGGCGCCACGCAGCTCGGCCGCCAGGCCGTCGGAGCCTTCTCCGTCATGGCCTACTCGTTCACCGTCTCCTGGCTCCTCGCCAAGCTCGTGGACAAGACCATCGGCTTCCGGGCCGCCGAGGACGACGAGATCAGCGGCATCGACCAGGCCTTCCACGCCGAGACCGCCTACGACCACACCGGGGTCGGCGCCGCCACCCGCACCGCCGCGCCCGCCCTCCACCGGCCGCCGGGCACCCCGGAGCAGGCCGGCCCGGAGCAGGCCGCCGCGCCGAAGAACAAGAAGGTGGACGCATGAAGCTCATCACCGCAATCGTCAAGCCCTTCCGCGTCGACGAGATCAGGGAAGCCCTCCAGACCTTCGGGGTCCAGGGCCTGACCGTCAGCGAAGCCAGCGGCTACGGCCGCCAGCGCGGCCACACCGAGGTCTACCGCGGCGCCGAGTACCGCGTCGACCTCCTGCCCAAGGCCCGCATCGAAGTCCTCGTCGAGGACGACGACGCCGAGGACGTCGTCGACGTCATCGTCAAGAAGGCCCAGACCGGCAAGATCGGCGACGGCAAGGTCTGGGTCGTCCCCGTCGAGACCGTCGTCCGCGTCCGCACCGGCGAGCGCGGCCCCGACGCCCTCTGAGACCCGCCAGCCCGCCCTGAAGGGAGCCGAGTTGACCGACCCGCAGACCTGCCCCGACGACTCGGAACCCGGCGGCTACGCGGCGGCCCGGCTGCGCCTCCTGCACCAGGGGGCGCTCACCGGGCCGCCGCGCCGTGCCGCTCTCGCCCGCCTCACCGACCAGTGGCTCGGCGCCCTGCTGGGCGAGACCCGGGGCGTCGCCCTCGTCGCCGTCGGCGGCTACGGGCGGGGCGAACTGTCGCCCCGCAGCGACCTCGACGTCCTCCTCCTGCACGACGGCACCGCGGACATCTCCAAGATCGCGGCCATCGCCGACCGCGTCTGGTACCCCGTCTGGGACATGGGGCTCGCCCTCGACCACTCCGTGCGCACCCCTGCCGAGGCCCGCCGCACCGCGGCCGGCGACCTCAAGGTCCACCTCGGCCTCCTCGACGCCCGCCACCTCGCCGGTGACGAAGAGCTCACCGCCGCACTGCGCACCACCGCCTACGCCGACTGGCGCGCCCAGGCCCCCGCCCGCCTCGCCGAGCTGCGCGAGCTCGGGGAGGAGCGCATCCGGCACCAGGGCGAACTCCGCTTCCTCCTCGAACCCGACCTCAAGGAGGCACGGGGCGGCCTCCGCGACGCCACCGCCCTGCGCGCCGTCGCCGCCTCATGGCTCGCCGACGCGCCCCGTGCAGGCCTCGAACGCGCCCGCGCCCATCTCCTCGACGTCCGCGACGCCCTCCACCTCACCACCGGCCGTGCCACCGACCGGCTCGCCCTCCAGGAGCAGGACCAGGTCGCCGCGGTCCTCGGCCTCCCCGACGCCGACGGCCTCCTGCACGGGGTGTACGAGGCCGCCCGTACGGTCTCCTACGCCGCGGACGTCACCTGGCGCGAGGTCGGCCGGGTCCTGCGCGCCCGCTCCGCCCGGCCCCGGCTGCGCCGCATCCTCGGCGGGCGCGGGGGGCGCGGCGGCTTCGTCGAGGTCGAACGGCTCTCCCTCGCCGACGGCGTCGTCGAGCAGGACGGCGAAGCCGTGCTGGCCCGCACGGCGCGACCCGAGCACGACCCCGTACTGGCGCTGCGGGCGGCCGCGGCGGCGGCCCAGGCGGGTCTGCCGCTGTCGCCCCATGCGGTGCGCCGCCTGGCGGCCTCCGCGGGCCCCATGCCGCAGCCCTGGCCGGCCGACGCCCGCGAGCAGCTCGTGACCCTCCTCGGCGCGGGGCCGCCCACCGTGCCCGTCTGGGAGGCCCTCGAAGCCGAGGGGATCGTCTCCCGGCTGCTTCCCGAGTGGGAGCACGTGCGCTGCCGCCCCCAGCGCAACGCCGTCCACCGCTGGACCGTCGACCGGCACCTCGTCGAGACGGCGGCCCGTGCCGCGGCCCTCACGCGCCGCGTGGGGCGCCCGGACCTCCTGCTCGTCGCCGCCCTGCTGCACGACATCGGCAAGGGCCTGCCCGGCGACCACTCCGTCACGGGCGAGGCCCTCGCGCGCGACGTCGCCCGCCGGATCGGCTTCGGCGCCGCCGACACCGACGTCCTGGCCACGCTCGTCCGGCACCACCTGCTGCTCATCGACACCGCGACCCGGCGCGACCTCGCCGACCCGGCGACCGTCCGTACGGTCACCGACGCCGTGACGGACACGGCCACGCTCGAGCTCCTGCACGCCCTCACCGAGGCCGACGCCCTCGCCACGGGACCCGCCGCATGGAGCGCCTGGCGTGCCTCGCTCGTCGCAGATCTGGTGCGCCGTGCCGCGGCGGCCCTCGCGGGCGGTGCGGAGGAGGAGCCCCATGCCCCGGGCCCGCCCGCCCCGGAGGCGCTCCGGCTGGCCGCCGACGCCCTCCGTACGGGCGGGCCGGTGCTGACCCTGGAGTCCCGTCCGGAGGGCATGGGGCCGGCAGAAAACGGTGCCCCGGCCCCGGTCGGCATGGAGCTGCGGATCGCCGTCCCCGACCAGCCCGGCGTCCTGCCCGCGGCCGCCGGCGTTCTGGCGCTGCACCGGCTGACGGTGCGGACCGCGGACCTGCGCGCCGTGGACGGGGCGCTGCTGCTGAGCTGGCGGGTGGCGGCGGAGTACGGCTCCCCGCCAGGGGCGGCCCGCCTGCGCAACGACCTCGTGCGCGCCCTGGACGGCTCTCTCGACGTCCCGGGCCGCCTGGCCGAGCGCGAGGCCGCGTACAGCAGGCGCCGGCGGGGAATGGTGCCCGCCCCGCCGAGCGTGACCGTCGCCGCTGCGGCCTCGCACGGGGCCACGGTCCTGGAGGTGCGCGCGCAGGACGAGCCCGGCCTCCTGCACCGCATCGGGCGGGCCCTGGACCAGGCGGGGGTGTGGGTGCGCAGCGCCCGCGTGAGCACGCTCGGGGCGAGTGCGGTGGACGCGTTCTACGTGACGGCCCCGGACGGGGCCGCGCTCACGCCCCGTGCGGCCTCCGCGGTCGCCCGCGCGATGGAGGAGGCGCTGGGCGGCTGACCGGACCGGGAGGGTGCGGATACCCTTGGGGGTCAGCCGCCGACTTGACACTCAACAAGAAGGATCCGCGACCACCGTGTTCGATACCCTCTCCGACCGCCTCGCAGCGACTTTCAAGAACCTCCGGGGCAAGGGCCGCCTCTCCGAGGCGGACATCGACGCCACCGCGCGCGAGATCCGTATCGCCCTGCTCGAGGCGGACGTGGCCCTGCCCGCCGTCCGCTCGTTCATCAAGCAGGTCAAGGAGCGGGCGCTCGGCGCCGAGGTCTCGCAGGCCCTCAACCCGGCCCAGCAGGTCATCAAGATCGTCAACGAGGAGCTCATCGGCATCCTCGGCGGCGAGACCCGCCGGCTGCGCTTCGCCAAGACCGCGCCGACCGTCATCATGCTCGCCGGTCTCCAGGGTGCCGGTAAGACCACGCTGGCCGGAAAGCTCGGCCGCTGGCTGAAGGCCCAGGGCCACAGCCCGCTGCTCGTCGCCTGTGACCTCCAGCGCCCCAACGCCGTGAACCAGCTCAGCGTCGTCGCCGAGCGCGCCGGCGTCGGCGTGTACGCGCCGCAGCCGGGCAACGGCGTCGGCGACCCGGTCCAGGTCGCCAAGGACTCGATCGAGTTCGCCCGCACCAAGCAGTACGACATCGTCATCGTCGACACCGCCGGCCGCCTCGGCATCGACGCCGAGATGATGCAGCAGGCCGCGGACATCCGCGACGCGGTCTCCCCGGACGAGATCCTCTTCGTTCTCGACGCCATGATCGGCCAGGACGCGGTCAACACCGCCGAGGCCTTCCGCGACGGCGTCGGCTTCGACGGCGTGGTGCTCTCCAAGCTCGACGGCGACGCCCGCGGCGGTGCCGCCCTGTCGGTCGCGCACGTGACCGGCAAGCAGATCATGTTCGCCTCCAACGGCGAGAAGCTGGACGACTTCGACGCGTTCCACCCGGACCGCATGGCGTCCCGCATCCTGGGCATGGGCGACATGCTCAGCCTGATCGAGAAGGCCGAGCAGACCTTCAGCCAGGACGAGGCCGAGAAGATGGCGGCCAAGCTGGCGAAGGGCCCCAAGGAGTTCACGCTCGACGACTTCCTGTCGCAGATGGAGCAGGTCCGCAAGATGGGCTCCATCAGCAAGCTCCTCGGCATGCTGCCGGGCATGGGGCAGATCAAGGACCAGATCAACAACCTGGACGAGCGCGACGTCGACCGCACCGCCGCGATCATCAAGTCGATGACCCCGGCCGAGCGCCAGGACCCGACGATCATCAACGGCTCGCGCCGGGCCCGTATCGCCAAGGGTTCGGGCGTGGACGTCAGCGCCGTCAAGAACCTGGTGGAGCGGTTCTTCGACGCCCGCAAGATGATGTCGCGCATGGCGCAGGGCGGCGGCATGCCGGGGATGCCGGGCCTGCCGGGCATGGGCGGCGGCGCCGGCCGCAAGAAGAAGCAGCAGAAGCAGGCCAAGGGCAAGCGCCAGAGCGGCAACCCGATGAAGCGCAAGGCCGAGGAGCAGGCCGCGGCCGCGCGCCGCGAGCAGGGCGGCGCCCTGGGGCTGCCCGCAGGCCAGGACGCCAAGAACTTCGAACTGCCGGACGAGTTCAAGAAGTTCATGGGCTGACCCAACGGGTTTTTGCAGGCCCCGTGCGGTGCGCCCCACGGTGCCCGCTCCGCAGTACGTCACAGCCCCCGCGGCCGAGCAGGCCGCGGGGGCTGTCGCATGCGCGCTGCGCTAGGCGCGGGCTATCAGATAGCGGAAGACATTGGGCATCCACACGGTGCCGTCACGGCGCAGATAAGGGTGGAGCGCCTCGGAGAGCTCCTTGACGACCTGCTCCTCGTCGGTGGCGCGGGCGGCCGCGTCGAAGGCCCCGGTCGAGAGCATGCCGCGCACCGCGCTGCCCATGTCCGCGTAGCCGTAGGGGCATGCCACGCGTCCCGAGCCGTCCGGGCGGAGACCGGCCTGCTGGGCCAGGTTCTCCAGGTCGTCGCGGCCGCACGGCCGCCAGCGCGCCGGCGCGCACATGGGGTCCGCGAGCCGGGCCGCGACTCGAAGCGCCCCCGACGCCGCGCAGCGCTCCTGGGGGCCCCAGCCCGCCAGCACCACGGGGGCGCCCCGCTCCGCGCACGAGGCGGCCCGGCCGAGCGTCGTGGCCATGCCTTGCGCACTGCCGCCCGCGCAGTACAGCGGGTCGAAGGCGGTGACGAGGTTGAAGGCCGGGGCGCCGGCGTCCAGGACGCTCTCGGGGGCCCCGTGCCCCAGGCGCGCGCCGCCGCCGCCCTCGGGCAGCAGCCGCTCGCGGGCGAGGGCGAGCCGGCGCCCGTCCGGGTCCACGCCGGAGACCGTGGCGCCACGCGATGCCGCCATGAGCAGGGCCAGGCCGGAGCCGCAGCCCAGGCTGAGCAGCCTGGTGCCGGAGCCGACCTCCAGGCGCTCGTACACCGCTTCGTAGAGCGGCACCAGCATCCGTTCCTGGATTTCCGCCCAGTCGCGGGCCCGCGACTCGGGCGACGAAGAGGACGGCCGGTGCCGCCGTACGAGCGTAGGTGTCATGGAAAGCGCCCCAATCCGCCGAGAGACGTGTGCATGCCCGATCCGCCGCCCCCCGTGTACTGCCGTGCGCGCTGCTGGAAAAGCACCCCCTTGTGCCAAGGGAACTGCTCATCGGTTCCCGAGTCCAGGGGGTGGCGCCAGCACGTTCCCGTACGCCCACGATGGCATGTGCCGGGCGCATCCGCACGGGCGGCGCACAGGGGCGCAGGCCCGCCCGGGGCGGCGTACGAACGGCGCGGGGCGGGGGCGAGGGGAGCGGATTCACGCTCGGACGGATCGGCCCCGTACCATTCGCACCATGGCAAAGGCTCCCATTCTCACCCCCCAGGCGGACGACTTCCCGCGCTGGTACCAGGACTTGATCAACAAGGCCGAGCTGGCCGACAACGGCCCGGTGCGCGGCACCATGGTCATCCGACCGTACGGGTACGGGCTCTGGGAGCGCATGCAGCAGGAGATGGACGCGCGCATCAAGGACGCGGGCGCCTCCAACGCGTACTTCCCCCTCTTCATCCCGCAGTCGTACCTGACGCGCGAGGCCGAGCACGTCGAGGGCTTCGCCCCCGAGCTCGCGGTCGTCACGCACGGCGGCGGCAAGGAGCTGGAGGAGCCGGTCGTCGTCCGTCCCACCTCCGAGACGATCATCAACGAGTACTTCTCCAAGTGGGTGCAGAGCTACCGTGACCTGCCCCTGCTGATCAACCAGTGGGCCAACGTGGTCCGTTGGGAGATGCGCCCCCGTGTCTTCCTGCGCACGAGCGAGTTCCTCTGGCAGGAGGGCCACACGGCGCACGCCACGTACGAGGACGCGCGCGACTACGCCGCCCGCATCCACCGTGACGTCTACTACGACTTCATGGTCAACGTCCTGGGCATCGACGTCGTCCTGGGCCGCAAGACGGCCAAGGAGCGCTTCGCCGGTGCGATCAACACCCTCACCCTCGAGGGCATGATGGGCGACGGCAAGGCGCTGCAGCTGGGCACCAGCCACGAGCTGGGCCAGAACTTCGCCAAGGCCTTCAACACCTCGTACCTGTCCAAGGACGGCCACCAGGAGCTGGTGTGGCAGACGTCCTGGGGCGTCTCCACCCGCATGGTGGGCGGTCTGATCATGTCGCACGGCGACGACAACGGCCTGCGGGTGCCGCCGCGCCTGGCGCCGGTCCAGGCCGTCGTCCTCGCGATCAAGGGCGACGACGCCGTCATCGCCAAGGTGCGCGAGATCGGCGACCAGCTGAAGGCCGCCGGGATCCGGGTGCAGGTCGACGACCGCACCGACACGCCGTTCGGCCGCCGCGCCGTGGACTGGGAGCTCAAGGGCGTCCCCGTGCGCATCGAGGTCGGCCCGCGCGACCTGGAGAACGGCACCGCGATGCTGGCCCGCCGCATCCCCGGCGGCAAGGAGCCGGTCCGTCTGGAGGAGCTCGTCGGGCTGCTGCCGAAGGTCCTCGAGGAGGACCAGGCGCTGCTGCTGAGCCAGTCGCGCGAGCGCCGCGAGGCCCGCACGACCGACGTGAAGACCATCGAGGAGGCCGCCGAGGCCGCCGTGGCCGGCGGCTGGGCGCGCATCCGCTGGGCCGACCTGGGCCCGGAGGGCGAGGCCAAGCTGGCCGAGCAGGCCGTGACCGTGCGGTGCCTGGTGGGCGAGGACGGCTCGGTGCCGGAGGCGGACGACGCCCCGGGCACGATCGCGATCGTGGCGCGCGCCTACTAGGCGTGACGCGCGCCTACTAGGCGTCGCTTCCGCACGGGGCCCCGCCCCGTGCGGCACCGTCAGGGCGGCAGGCTTCGCCGCGATGCCGCCGCTGTTCACGCTCCGCGGGGCGCCTTCGGGCGCCCCGCTGTCCGTAGGGGCGCACGCCCCCGTGTGCGCGCTTACTGATGAGTCAGTACGTCCCGGGTTGCGAACGGGTGCGCGGCTTCTCCATAGATCTGCGCACCCGCCCTCGTCGGGACGCATGAGCGTGAAACTGACTGGTACGTGCAAATTATTTGGGATGGCCCGGTATCGGAACACCGGGCCGCCCCTGCTCGTTGTCACGACGTGAGCACGACACCACCTGTTCTCGCCGCAGAGCTGGCGCAGGCGTGGGCCGACATTCAGCGGCACCACCCCGAGCTGCCGGATCTAGCCGCGCCCGAATCGCTGATCGGGGAGTCGTCGTCCGCATGCGGCGCCGAGCTCTCCTTCGAACGGCTGCTGCACGAGGCAGTGCACGGCATCGCGGCCGCCCGCGGTGTCCGTGACACGTCACGTGCAGGCCGCTACCACAATCGCCGGTTCCTGGCGATCGCCGAGGAGCTCGGACTCGACCACAGCGAAGACCCGCATCCCAGTAGCGGCTTCTCCCTGGTCGTGCTCAACCCGGAGGCGCGCAAGCGCTACCGCCCCACTATCGAGAGACTGCAGCGCGCCCTCAAGGCGCACACGGTCGCCACCACCGCCGACACTTCGCGGACCTTCCGCGGGCCGGCGGCACGGCACGGCTCGTCCGGCGGCGGGGTGCGCGTCAAGGCGGTGTGCGACTGCGGCCGGAACGTGCGGGTCGTGCCCTCCGTGCTCGCCCAGGCGCCGATCATGTGCGGTGGCTGCGGGCAGCCCTTCCGGATTCCCGAGGCGGTCACGGTCGGCTGACCTGGAGGGGTGTGGCACAATGGGACGCTGTACTCGACAGTCGCATAGGACCCCTCTCTCCTCCGGCTGGCGCGTCCGTCGGGCATCCGAGTACCGCAACCCCACGTGGCATCTCGTTGTGCCCAACCACGTCAAGACCAGGAGACACCACTCCCGTGGCAGTCAAGATCAAGCTGAAGCGTCTGGGCAAGATCCGTTCGCCTCACTACCGCATCGTCATCGCCGACTCCCGTACCCGCCGTGACGGCCGGGCCATCGAGGAGATCGGTCTGTACCACCCGGTGCAGAACCCCTCGCGCATCGAGGTCGACTCCGAGCGTGTCCAGTACTGGCTGGGTGTCGGCGCGCAGCCGACCGAGCCCGTTCTGGCCATCCTCAAGGTCACCGGCGACTGGCAGAAGTTCAAGGGCCTGCCGGCCCCGGCCCCGATGCTCGTCGCCGAGCCGAAGAAGGACCACAGCGGTCTCTTCGACGCCGTCGTGAGCGCCGCGGGCGAGGCGAAGGGTGAGGCCATCACCCCGAAGGCGAAGAAGTCGGAGAAGAAGGACGAGGCCGCGGAGGCCGAGTCCGCTGAGTCGACCGAGGCCTGAGGATGCTCGAGGAGGCCCTTGAGCACCTCGTGAAGGGCATCGTCGACAACCCCGACGAGGTGCAGGTCGCTTCGCGCAACCTGCGCCGCGGGCGCGTGCTGGAGGTCCGGGTTCACCCGGACGATCTCGGCAAGGTGATCGGTCGCAACGGCCGCACCGCGCGTGCCCTGCGCACCGTCGTGGGCGCCATCGGCGGCCGTGGCATCCGCGTCGACCTTGTCGACGTGGATCAGGTCCGCTGAGAAGCGGTTGAGCACCGGCACGGGCCGGGAAGGGTTTGCGCCCTTCCCGGCCCGTTGTCGCGTACGGAGAGCAGAGAAGGAAACATGCAGCTCGTAGTCGGCAGGATCGGCCGCGCCCACGGCATCCGGGGTGAGGTCACCGTTGAGGTGCGCACGGACGAGCCCGAGCTCCGGCTCGGCCCCGGCGCCGTCCTGGCCACGGACCCCGCCGCCGCGGGGCCGCTGACCATCGAGTCCGGCCGCGTGCACAGCGGTCGGCTGCTGCTGCGCTTCGCGGGCGTGGGCGACCGCACCGCCGCGGAGGCGCTTCGCAACATCCTCCTCATCGCCGAGGTGGATCCGGAGGAGACTCCGGAGGACCCGGAGGAGTTCTACGACCACCAGCTGATGGACCTGGAGGTCGTCACGGTCGACGGCACGGTCGTCGGCCGGATCACCGAGATCTCCCACCTGCCCTCGCAGGATCTGTTCATCGTGGAGCGCCCCGACGGGTCCGAAGCGATGATCCCCTTCGTCTCCGAGATCGTCACGGAGATCGACCTCGACGAGCAGCGCGCCGTCATCGACCCGCCGCGGGGCCTGATCGACTCCGATGAGGCGGAGATCGCCAGCGCGCGGGAGGCGGAGCAGGAGGAGGGGCAGGGCCCCGAGAACGGTTCCGAGAACGGTTCCGCGGATGACTCCGAGGACGGCTCCGAGGGCGATTCCAAGGACGGTTCCGAGGACCGTTCCGCAGACGAGCACGGCTCCGGGGACAGCTCCCGGAACGGCTCCGAGCGGGGCGACGCCTGATGCGCCTCGACGTCGTCACGATCTTCCCCGAGTACCTCGAGCCGCTGAACGTCTCGCTCGTCGGCAAGGCGCGCGCACGGGGCCAGCTCGACGTCCGCGTGCACGACCTGCGCGCGTGGGCGCATGACAAGCACAACACCGTCGACGACACCCCCTACGGCGGCGGCCCGGGCATGGTCATGAAGCCGGAGCCCTGGGGCGAGGCCCTCGACTCGGTCATCGAGTCGGGCGAGGGGCAGCCCGTGATCGTCGTCCCGACGCCCAGCGGCCGCCCCTTCACCCAGGAGCTCGCGGTCGAGCTCTCCGAGAAGCCGTGGCTGGTCTTCACCCCTGCCCGCTACGAGGGCATCGACCGCCGGGTCATCGAGGAGTACGGCGACCGCCTCGACGTCCGCGAGGTGTCCATCGGCGACTACGTGCTGGCCGGCGGCGAGGCCCCCGTCCTCGTCATGGTCGAGGCCATCGCGCGGCTGCTCCCCGGCGTGCTCGGGAACGCCGAGTCGCACCGCGACGACTCCTTCGCCCCGGGCGCCATGGCCGACCTCCTCGAGGGCCCCGTCTACACCAAGCCCCCGGAGTGGCGCGGCCGCGGCATCCCCGACGTCCTGCTCAGCGGCCACCACGGCAAGATCGCCCGGTGGCGCCGCGACGAGGCGTTCCGGCGCACGGTGCGCAACCGCCCCGATCTGATCGAGCGCGCGGACCCCGCGGCCTTCGACAAGAAGGACCGCGAGATGCTCTCGATCCTGGGCTGGGGCCCCGGCCCCGACGGCCGATTTGGGCGAGTGGCCCCGGACGTGGAAGAATAAGCCGTTGCCTTGCGCCCGGCGTGCGCCCCTGCCACAGGGGGAACGACGTTCGCCCTGTGCTCCGGCACCATCCCCACTTCAGTACGAATTCCGCTGATGACCTGTGGCATCGGCGAGGAAGCAGACGAACATGTCCTCCCTGCTCGACAACGTCAACGCCGCGTCGCTGCGCACCGACGTCCCGGCCTTCCGCCCCGGCGACACCGTGAACGTCCACGTCCGCGTCATCGAGGGCAACCGCTCCCGTATCCAGCAGTTCAAGGGTGTCGTCATCCGCCGCCAGGGCGCGGGCATCAGCGAGACCTTCACGGTCCGCAAGGTCTCGTTCTCCGTCGGCGTCGAGCGCACCTTCCCGGTGCACAGCCCGATCTTCGAGAAGGTCGAGCTCGTCACCCGCGGTGACGTCCGTCGCGCCAAGCTGTACTACCTCCGTGAGCTCCGCGGCAAGGCCGCGAAGATCAAGGAGAAGCGCGACAACTGAGCTTCTGTCCGGAGTCCGCGCCTGGCCGGATAGGCTTTCGGCTCGATGGACACCGACGTACAGCTTTCGGAGCGCGACCGCTCTCCCCGCCCCGCAGAGGGCGCGGAGCAGGGGTCGCGCTCCTCGCGTTTTCCCGCTTCCCCGGCCGCCTGGGCCAAAGCCGCCCGGGCGTGGCTTCGGGGCGGCGGCCCGCTGCGCCGTGCGGGCGTGCTGCTGACACTCTGCCTGGTCTTCCTGCTGCTGCTCAGCAGCTACGTGGTGCAGCCTTTCCTGATCCCCAGCGGGTCGATGGAGAACACGCTCCGGGTGGGGGACCGGGTGCTCGTCAACAAGCTCGCCTACAGCTTCGGGGGCAAGCCGGAACGGGGTGATGTGATCGTCTTCGACGGCACCGACTCCTTCGTGCACGACGTGCCGGCGGAGAATCCGGCCGCGGCGCTGATCCGTAAGGGGGCCTCGTCCGTCGGCCTCATGGGGCCCGCGGCGACCGTCTACATCAAGCGCGTGGTGGGCGTCGGGGGCGACCGGGTCACCTGCTGCGACGCGCGCGGCCGGCTGCAGATCAACGGTCACCCGGTGGACGAGGCCTTCCTCTACCCGGGCGATACACCTTCACGCGCCCCCTTCGACGTCGTGGTCCCCGACGGCAAGCTGTGGGTGATGGGCGACCACCGGGGCGACTCCCGCGACTCCCGTGACCACCTGGGGGAGCCCGGCGGCGGCATGGTGCCGGTGAGCAGGGTCGTCGGGCGGGCCGACTGGATCGGCTGGCCGTTCGGACGGATGACCGCACTGGAGCGTCCCGACGGCTACGCGCGCGTGCCGGATGCCGACGCAGCCTCCGGCCACACGGGGAAGCCCGCCGGACGGAGCGGGAGGCCGGGTGGGTAGCAGGGGGCGCACGCTGCCGGGCCCCGCGGGTCCGGCGGATGCAGGAGCGGCGGGGGCGGGCAGCGCCACGGGCGGCCGCGCGGCGCGGCGGAAGGCGGCGCGGCGGGTCAAGCGGCGCCGGCGCCGCTCCGCGGTCAAGGAGGTGCCGATCCTCATAGCGGTCGCGCTCCTGATCGCCCTGGTGTTCAAGACGTTTCTGGTGCAGGCGTTCGTCATCCCCTCCGGCTCGATGGAGCAGACTATCCGGATCGGCGACCGCGTCCTGGTGGACAAGCTGACCCCCTGGTTCGGCTCCCGGCCGCAGCGTGGTGACGTCATCGTGTTCAGGGACCCCGGCGGCTGGCTGGACGGGGAGCAGCTGACGAACGGGCCCGACCCCGTGGGCGTCAAACAGGCCAAGCAGCTGCTGACCTTCATCGGTCTGCTTCCGTCCGCGAACGAGCAGGATCTGATCAAGCGTGTGATCGGTGTCGGCGGTGACACGGTCAAGTGCTGCGACAAGAACGGCAAAATCACGGTCAACGGAACGCCGCTCGACGAGCCGTACCTGCACCCCGACAATGCCCCCTCGAAGCTCGACTTCACGGTGCGGGTGCCTCAGGGCCGCTACTTCGTGATGGGCGACCATCGTTCCAACTCGGCTGATTCCCGCTTCCATCTGGACGAGCCGGGGCAGGGCACCGTGCCGCAGGAGCTGGTCGTCGGCCGTGCGGTCGTGATCGCGTGGCCGCTGGGCCACTGGCACCGGCTGTCCGAAAGAGACACTTTCGCATCGGTCGGTGACGCGCCGTCGGCGGAGGCGCGAGCACACGGCTCGGCGCATAGTGTGTCCTCCATGGATCAGCAAGGATTGATCCAGCTCCCGACCCCTGCGGAACTCCCGCTCGTTATGGGAGTGGTGGGCCTGCATCGTGTGTACGGCGGCCCGCAGCGTGGAGAGCGGAGCGAGAGGAGTGGATGTGGGGGACTTGGCGGTCGGCGCGCGGTCCGGTCACGAAGAGCCCGAGAAGCGGCCCGAGGAGGCTGACGGGTCGCCAGGGGCCGGCGGGCCGGCGGAGGCCATGTCCCAGGCATCCCAGGAGGCTACGGGCGGACCGGTGCGGACGGATGGCGAAGACGTGAGCCCGGACGGGGACGCGGACGGGGAGAGCCCGCGCGGTGCGGGGCCCAAGAAGCAGCGGTCCTTCTGGAAGGAGCTGCCGATACTGATCGGCATCGCTCTGGTACTCGCGCTGCTCATCAAGACGTTCCTGGTGCAGGCGTTCTCGATCCCGTCGGATTCGATGCAGAACACCCTCCAGCGCGGTGACCGCGTGCTGGTGGACAAGCTCACCCCGTGGTTCGGCGCCGAGCCCGAGCGCGGTGAGGTGGTGGTCTTCCACGACCCGGACAACTGGCTCGGGGATGAGACCCAGACGCCCCAGCCCGGCCCGCTGGGCGGCGGCGTGCAGCAGGTCCTCAGCTTCATCGGCCTCATGCCCTCGGCCGAGGAGAAGGACCTCATCAAGCGCGTCATCGCAGTCGGCGGGGACACCGTGGAGTGCCAGAAGGGCGGCCCGGTCAAGGTCAACGGCAAGGCCCTGTCGGAGAAGGACTACCTCTTCCCCGACAACACCCCGTGCGACGACCAGCCCTTCGGCCCGATCAAGGTGCCCAAGGGCAAGCTGTGGGTGATGGGCGACCACCGCCAGAACTCGCTGGACTCGCGCTACCACCCGAACCAGGACCACGGCTTCGTCCCCGTGTCCGAGGTCGTGGGCCGTGCCTTCGTGGTCGCCTGGCCGATCAACCGCTGGTCCTTCCTCGGTGTCCCCGGCACCTTCGACCAGCCGGGGCTGAACGCTGCTGCCGCAGCCGCCCCGTCCGCTCTCGGGCTCGCCGGTGCGGTGCCGCTCGTCCTGTGGCGCCGGCGCAGGCTCGTCGCGCAGGCCGGCCCGCAGGGAGCGGCCCGGACGAGCGTGCCGAAGAGGTGACGGGACCGGCCTTCCCGAGGGGCTGACTCGCCTGCATACCGCCCGGTAGTGTGCGGTTCCCGTGCCCCTGGGCATGCGGAGTCCGATCTTCTACGCGGGGCGGGAGCACTGGGATGAGCGCAGCAGGACGTACGGACGACGGCCACGGCCGCGCGGGCAGGGTGCTGTCCGGGCTGGCCGTGGCCGTCGGCTGTGTGCTCTTCCTCGGCGGCTTCGTCTGGGGCGCCCTGCTCTACCAGCCCTACACCGTCCCCACCGACTCCATGGCCCCGACCATCGGGCGGGGCGACCGGGTGCTCGCCCAGCGCATCGACGGCGGCGACGTGCGGCGCGGGGACATCGTCGTCTTCAAGGACAAGGTCTGGGGCGACTCCCCGATGGTCAAGCGGGTCGTCGGTACGGGCGGCGACACCGTGGCCTGCTGCGACAGCCGGGGCCGCCTCACGGTCGACGGCAAACCGATCGAGGAACCGTATCTGCAGGCCGAGGGGCCGGCGTCGCCCACCGGCTTCTCCGCCACCGTCCCCGACGGGCAGCTGTTCCTGCTCGGAGACCACCGCAACGACTCCGTGGACTCCCGCGGGCACCTCACCGACGCCTCCCACGGCACCGTGCCCCGGAGCGCCGTCAAGGCGCGCGTGGACGCCACTGCCTGGCCCATGGACGGCTGGGGCATGATGGACAGACCCGAGTCGTTCGCCGCCCTCCCGGACAGCACCTCGCAGCCCGGCCCACTGCCCCTGGTGCTGGCGGCCGTGGCCGTCGGCGCTGTGCTCATCCTGGGCGGCGCGGCGTACGGGCCTGTGGCGCGCTTCGTGACGCCGAGGCGCAGGGAGGAGGTGCCCGCTCATGGCTGAAGAAGGGCCCGCCGGCACGGCCGAGGAGACATCCGTCCGGGCCGGTGAGCTGCGCAGGGCGTCACGGGTCGTCCTGCTCGACCCGGACGACCGCATCCTGCTGATGCACGGCTACGAACCGGGCGACCCCACGACGACCTGGTGGTTCACCCCGGGCGGCGGCCTGGAGGGCGCCGAGAGCTGGGAGCAGGCGGCGCGCCGGGAGCTGGCCGAGGAGACCGGGATCACAGAGATCGACCTGGGCCCCGTCCTGTGGCGCCGCACCTGTTCCTTCCCCTTCGACGGCCGCCTCTGGAACCAGGACGAGCGGTACTTCCTGGCCCGCACCGCGCAGCCCGGGCGGTGGACCGGCGGAGGGACGGAACTGGAGCGGCGCAGCGTCACGGGGCTGCGCTGGTGGACCTGCGGGGAACTTCTCGCGACCCGTGAGACGGTGTATCCGACCAGGCTCGCCGGGCTGCTGCGTACGCTGCTCGACGAGGGGCCCCCGCGTACGCCAGTGCTCCTGGAGACGGAGCGCGCCTGACGCACAATGGGGGGACGCACGGCTGAAGGGGAACATGCCATGAGCGCCGAGGACCTCGAAAAGTACGAGACCGAGATGGAGCTGAAGCTCTACCGGGAGTACCGCGATGTCGTCGGTCTGTTCAAATACGTGATCGAGACCGAGCGCCGCTTCTACCTCACCAATGACTACGAGATGCAGGTGCACTCCGTACAGGGCGAGGTCTTCTTCGAGGTCTCGATGGCCGACGCCTGGGTCTGGGACATGTACCGCCCGGCCCGCTTCGTGAAGCAGGTGCGGGTGCTCACGTTCAAGGACGTGAACATCGAGGAGCTGAACAAGACTGACCTCGACCTTCCGGGTGGCTGAGTTCTCCACAACCGACGGGTTATCCACCAAGATCCAATAGTTTCGGGCGGCGGCGGCACGGTGGGCGCCGGAGGTGGTGCCCGTGAACGCCCGAGATGCACTCGGTCGCTACGGCGAGAATCTCGCCGTCCGCCGGCTGGCCCAGGCCGGCATCGTCGTCCTCGAACGGAACTGGAGATGCCGCGAGGGCGAGATCGACATCGTGGCCATGGAGGCCGACACCCTGGTGGTGTGCGAGGTCAAGACCCGCCGCACCGGTGCCTATGAGCACCCGATGGCCGCCGTCACCCCGGCGAAGGCCGACCGCCTGCGCCGGCTCGCCGAGCGCTGGCTGGCGCGCCACGGCGGACCGCCGGCAGGCGGCGTGCGGATCGACCTGGTGGGTGTGATCGTCCCCGACCGGGGAGCCCCCGCCGTCGAGCACGCCAAGGGGGTGGCGTGATGGGCTTCGCCCGTACGTGCTCGGTGGCGCTGGTCGGGGTCGAGGGCGTGGTGGTCGAGGTCCAGGCCGACCTGGAGCCCGGAGTCGCCGCCTTCACTCTCGTCGGCCTGCCCGACAAGAGCCTCGTGGAGAGCAAGGACCGCGTCCGTGCCGCCGTCGTGAACTCCGGCGCCGAGTGGCCGCAGAAGAAGCTGACCGTAGGCCTGAGCCCGGCGGCGGTTCCCAAAGGCGGAAGCGGGTTCGACCTCGCCGTCGCCTGTGCCGTCCTGGCCGCCTCGGAGCGCCTCGACCCCCGTGAGATCGCCGACCTGGTGCTCATCGGGGAGCTCGGCCTCGACGGGCGTGTCCGCCCGGTGCAGGGCGTCCTGCCGGCGGTGCTGGCCGCGGCCGACGCGGGCTACCGGCAGGTGGTCGTCCCCGAGCGGACGGCCGCCGAGGCGTCCCTCGTGCCCGGCGTCTCGGTCCTCGGCATCCGCAGCCTGCGTCAGCTGATCGCGGTCCTTACGGACGAGCCGGTGCCCGAAGAGGAGCCGCTGCAGGAGGGCAGCCCGGATCCGATGCTCGCCGGGCTCTCGGTGCCCGGGGCGGGGCTGGGCGCGGGGGTCCTGCAGGGGGAGCGCCGGCCCGACCTCGCCGAGGTCGCGGGGCAGGTCAGGGCTCGTATGGCCCTCGAAGTGGCCGCCGCAGGGCGGCACCACCTTCTGCTCCAGGGCCCGCCCGGAGCGGGCAAGACCATGCTCGCGGAGCGGCTGCCCGGCCTGCTGCCACCGCTCACGTCCCAGGAGTCCCTCGAGGTCACCGCGGTGCACTCCGTGGCGGGCACTCTTCCCGTCGGCCAGCCCCTGCTCGACCGCGCTCCCTACTGCGCCCCGCACCACTCGGCGTCCATGCCCTCACTGGTCGGCGGAGGCAGCGGTCTGCCGCGCCCCGGAGCCGTGTCCCTGGCTCACCGCGGAGTGCTCTTCATGGACGAGGCACCCGAGTTCTCCGGACGGGTGCTGGACGCCCTGAGGCAGCCACTGGAGTCGGGACACGTCATCGTGGCCCGCTCCGGCGGCGTGCTGCGGCTGCCTGCCCGGTTCCTCCTCGTCCTCGCAGCCAACCCCTGTCCGTGCGGGCGGCACGGCATGCTGGGGGAGGGCTGCGACTGCACCCCGCAGGCCGTCAGGCGCTACCGCGCGCGCCTGTCCGGCCCCCTCCTGGACCGCGTCGACCTGCGGGTGACGGTCGAAGCGGTGGCCCGTTCCGAGCTGACGGGCGCCGGAGCGGGGGCGGAGACGACCGCCGCGGTCGCCGACAGGGTCCGCGCCGCCAGGGAGCGGGCCGCGGCCCGCCTCACGGACATGCCCTGGCGGACCAACAGCGAAGTCCCCGGCCACGAACTGCGGACCCGCTGGCGCGTCGCTCCCGACGCCCTCGACGAGGCTGAACGCGATATGGAACGGGGCATGCTGACGGCACGTGGCCTCGACCGCGTGCTGCGCGTCGCCTGGACGGTGGCGGACCTCGCCGGCCACGACCTCCCCGACGCCTCGGACGTCAACTGCGCGCTCGAGCTGCGTACGGGTGTCCACCGCGGCGCGGTCGTGGCGGGAGGCCATCCGTGACGGGCCCCGCCCCCGAGGACCGGCTGGCCCGCGCAGCCCTCACCAGGCTGACCGAGCCAGGGGACGAGCGCGTGGGGCGGTGGGTCCGGGAGATGGGCGCCGCGGGGCTCGTGCGGGGGCTCACCGGAGCGGGCCCGGCGCCGCAAGGGGCCGGGCGGGAGCGGCTCGCCGGGTGCCGGGAGCGCGCCGCCGCCCTCGACCCCCGCGGCGACCTCGACGCCGTCGCCAGGCTGGGCGGGCGCTTCCTCTGCCCCGGAGATCGCGAATGGCCCCAGCAGCTGGACGACCTCGGCGACGCCCGTCCGCTCGGCCTCTGGGTGCGAGGCGGGGCCGACCTGCGGCTGTGGGCGCTGCGCTCCGTCGCCGTGGTCGGGGCACGCGCCTGTACCGACTACGGCTCACACGTCGCCTCCCTCCTGGGCGCCGGACTGGCCCGCCGCGGCTGGGTGGTCGTCTCCGGCGCCGCGTACGGTGTCGACGGCGCCGCCCACAGGGGAGCGCTCGCCGCGGGCGGGGCGACCGTCGCCGTGCTGGCCTGCGGGGTCGACGTTCCCTACCCGCGCGGCCATGCGGATCTGATCGACCGGATCGTGGAACGGGGTCTGGTGCTCGCCGAGTTGCCCCCGGGCGGACACCCCACCCGCAGCCGCTTCGTCCTGCGCAATCGTGTCATCGCCGCCTTGACGAGGGGAACGGTGGTCGTGGAGGCCGAGTACCGCAGCGGCTCACTGGTGACGGCCCGTCGTGCGCGGCAGCTCGGCCGTCAGACGATGGGCGTACCCGGTCCTGTCACGTCGGGCCTGTCGGCGGGCGTGCACGAACTGCTCCGTGAGGACGGCGCCCTGGTCACCGACGCGGACGAGGTCGCCGAGCTGGTCGGCGGCATCGGAGACCTGGCCCCCGAGCGGCGCGGTCCCGTCGTCGCCCGCGACCTGCTGGCCCCGGCGGCGGCCGTGGTGCTGGAGGCCGTGCCCGGAGGAGGCGGCGGGGACGGCGAGCTCATCGCGCGAAACGCGGGCCTGAGCAGGGATCAGACGCTTGCCAGGCTCTACGAGCTGCAGTCCCTCGGCTTCGTGGAACGCCTGGGTGATCACTGGCAGTTGGTCGCCCCATCGTCAACATCCGACACCTCCAAGCCCCCCGGACGGCGCCCGTCCGCGCGGCGAGGCGGTTCTTGACCTGGGGCGATCGGGTGAAAAGGTTAAGGGGACGACCGCGGCCGCCGATACGGCGAGGCTTGTGCGGACGCCGGCCCCCGGCGCCGCATGCCGGCGCCTCCGGCAGGGGAACGTATCCGCACACCGACGGAGAGGGCTCATCGCATACCGCAACGCAGCAGTCACGCTACGCTCACGGGATTCCAGTCATTCGTACCACTCGATCCACGTCACAGCAGAACGGCTCAAGACGACGAATGCCCCAGCACACCTCCGGTTCGGACCGCGCGGCGGTGCCGCCCGCGGCGCGCGGCGCCGAGCGCCCTCCCGCGCCCTCGACGCTCGATGAGCTGTGGCGGTCGTACAAGGCCTCGGGCGACGACCGGCTGCGGGAGCAGCTGATCCTCCACTACTCGCCCCTGGTGAAGTACGTGGCGGGGCGCGTCAGCGTCGGTCTGCCGCCCAATGTCGAGCAGGCCGACTTCGTCTCCTCGGGGATCTTCGGACTCATCGACGCCATCGAGAAGTTCGACCCCGCCCGGGAGATCAAGTTCGAGACGTACGCCATCACCCGGATCCGCGGCGCGATGATCGACGAGCTGCGTGCGCTCGACTGGATCCCGCGCTCCGTCCGGCAGAAGGCGCGCGCGGTCGAGCGTGCGTACGCCACGCTGGAGGCCGAGCTGCGACGCACGCCCTCGGAGGCCGAGGTCGCGGCCGAGATGGGCATTGCCATCGAGGAACTGCACGGTGTTTTCAGCCAGTTGTCGCTGACCAACGTGGTCGCCCTGGAGGATCTCCTGCATGCCGGCGCGGAGGGCGGCGAGCGGCTGAGCCTGATGGACACCCTCGAGGACACCGCAGCCGACGATCCCGTCGAGGTCGCCGAGGACCGCGAGCTGCGCCGCCTCCTCGCCCGCGCGATCAACACCCTCCCCGAGCGCGAGAAGACCGTGGTCACCCTCTACTACTACGAGGGCCTCACGCTCGCCGAGATCGGGCATGTCCTCGGCGTCACGGAGAGCAGGGTCAGTCAGATCCACACGAAGTCGGTGCTCCAGCTGAGGGCCAAGCTGGCGGACGTAGGCCGCTGACCGGGTCGGCGAGGGCCCGAGGGCCGGCAAGCGGCCTTGCGGGCCGGCCAGGGCTTGACGGGCCGGGCAGAGCCCGATGGGCCCGGGCACCCGATGGGACGGGCAAGGGGCGCGAATCCTCCCTCGGCGTCGTCCCGGCCCCCGGCAATCCGTAAAGTGGGGACGTGCCCAGGATTCGAGCGGCCTCGGTGGCCGAGCACCGGACGATGCAGCGCGGCGCCCTGCTGGACGCCGCCCGTTCCCTGCTGTCCGAGGGCGGCACGGAGGCGTTGACGTTTCCCGCCCTGGCCGAGCGCACCGGCCTGGCGCGGTCCTCGGTCTACGAGTACTTCCGCTCGCGGGCAGCCGTCGTCGAGGAGCTGTGCGCGGTCGACTTCCCCGTCTGGGCGGCGGAGGTCGAAGCCGCCATGGAGAGCGTGGACACGCCCGAGGCGAAGATCGAGGCGTATGTACGCCGGCAGCTGGCCCTGGTCGGCGACCGCCGTCACCGCGCCGTGGTCGCGATCTCCGCCGGAGAGCTGGATGCGGGCGCACGCGAGAAGATCCGGGCCGCCCACGGCGGGCTCATCGCCATGGTCGTGGAGGCGCTCGTCGCCCTCGGCCACGAGCAGCCCCGTCTGGCGGCCATGCTGCTGCAAGGCGTGGTCGACGCCGCCGTGCGCCGGATCGAGCTGGGTGCGGCCGAGGAGCCCGACAGCATCATCGAGGCGGCCGTGTCCATGGCGCTGCGCGGCGTCAAGGGCTGACCAGCGGCGCGCCCGGCCCGCCGCCCGACAGCGGCAGCAGCCGGGACGGCGGCCTGCGCAGCATCCACGGAGGCAGCAGAGACAAGGGGTCGAGGTAGACCCTTCCCCGGAGCAGCCCCCAGTGAAGGCAGCCCCCGGAACAGTGGAACGGCCCCGCCTGCAGGGTGCCGATCACCTGCCCCGCCGCCACGCGGTCTCCTTCCTTCACCACGGCTTCCACCGGTTCGTACGTGGTTCGCAGCGGCGGCTCGCCCGTCCCCGGATGCTGCACCGCCACTACGCCCCGCCCCGCGACGGTGCCCGCGAAGGAGACGGTGCCAGGCGCGGCGGCCCGTACCGGCTGACCGGCGCGGGCGATGAGATCCACCCCGCGGTGCCCGGCCGCCCAGGGCACCGGCGGCGGCCGCCAGGCCCGTACGAGCAGGGGCCGTCCCCCTCTCGACCCACCCACGGGCCAGGCCCGCTCGGCCTGCCCTCCACCGCCTACGGGCCCGCGCGGCCCAGGTGTACCGGGGGAAGCGGGCGGCCCCGGCGGTTCCGCCGGCCCGGGATCCGAGGCCGTGGACGCGGACGCAGCAGGCACCCCGGGCGTACCAGGTGCCGCCTGCGCACCCCCGGTCTCAGGGGCCGGAGCGGGCGCGGCCGCCCTCGCGGCTCCCGCACCCGCGGCCGTACCACTGGCGACCGCACCCGCGAGAACACAGAGTGTGACCACGCCCGCGGCGGCAAGCAGGCGTCGTGTGAAAGATCCGATGAGAGTCATGCCCGTACGGTGGCGGACCCCGGGCATTCGTGGGGATCTTGACGGAGATCTGTGGACTACTCGCGGGTTGTGCACAACGTCGTCACCCGCGCCTTCCCGGGTCCCGTACACTTCTCATGGCGATCCGGGTCACCGGATCGACTTCGCACGCCCCGCTACCGGCGCGTCAGTCCCTTTCGGGCAGCCCGGTGGCCGTGTCTCTCGGTCCGCGGAACGGTTCTCGCAAGGGCATCGTCCACGGCAGGCACGTCGGGGCGTCAGGAGCGGCGGCCGCCCGGCCGTCGTGGAACCGAGTATTTCAAGGAGCGCGGCCATGGCCGTCGTCACGATGCGGGAGCTGCTGGAGAGCGGCGTCCACTTCGGTCACCAGACCCGTCGTTGGAACCCGAAGATGAAGCGTTTCATCTTCACGGAGCGCAACGGCATCTACATCATCGACCTGCTCCAGTCGCTGTCGTACATCGACCGCGCCTACGAGTTCGTCAAGGAGACCGTCGCGCACGGCGGCTCCATCATGTTCGTCGGTACGAAGAAGCAGGCCCAGGAGGCCATCGCCGAGCAGGCGACCCGCGTCGGCATGCCCTACGTCAACCAGCGCTGGCTGGGCGGCATGCTCACCAACTTCTCGACCGTCTACAAGCGCCTGCAGCGCCTGAAGGAGCTCGAGCTCATCGACTTCGAGGATGTGGCCGCCTCCGGCCTCACCAAGAAGGAGCTCCTGGTCCTCTCCCGCGAGAAGGCCAAGCTCGAGAAGACCCTCGGCGGTATCCGCGAGATGCAGAAGGTGCCGAGCGCCGTCTGGATCGTGGACACCAAGAAGGAGCACATCGCCGTCGGTGAGGCGCGCAAGCTCCGCATCCCGGTCGTCGCGATCCTCGACACCAACTGCGACCCCGACGAGGTCGACTACAAGATCCCCGGCAACGACGACGCGATCCGCTCCGTCACGCTGCTCACCCGTGTGATCGCCGACGCCGTCGCCGAGGGCCTCATCGCCCGCTCCGGTGCCGCCACCGGTGACGCGAAGGCCGACAAGGCCGCCGGCGAGCCCCTCGCCGAGTGGGAGCGCGACCTGCTCGAGGGCGAGAAGAAGGCCGACGCCGAGGCCGAGAAGCCGGCCGAGGCCGCTGCCGAGGCTCCGGCCGCGGACGCCGAGCAGGCCTGACAACTCAGTCGGTAGATACGGCGGGGGACGGCGCGAGATGCGCCGCCCCCGTCGTGCACCCGTAGTCACCAACGACTTTCGAGAGAGATTCACAGACCATGGCGAACTTCACCGCCGCTGACGTCAAGAAGCTCCGTGAGCTCACCGGCGCCGGCATGATGGACTGCAAGAAGGCGCTGGACGAGGCCGAGGGCAACCTCGAGAAGGCCGTCGAGATCGTGCGCGTCAAGGGCCTCAAGGGCGTCGCCAAGCGCGAGAGCCGCACCACCGAGAACGGTGCCGTCGTCTCCGCCATCGCCGACGACTACACCTCCGGTGTCATCGTCGAGCTGAAGTGCGAGACCGACTTCGTCGCCAAGGGCGAGAAGTTCGTGGCCGTCGCCGAGGCTCTGGCCGCCCACGTCGCCAAGAGCGCCCCCGCCGACGTCGAGGCCCTGATGGCTTCCGAGATCGAGGCCGGCAAGACCGTCCAGGCGTACGTGGACGAGGCCAACGCCACCCTCGGCGAGAAGATCGTCGTGGACCGCTTCGCGTACTTCGCCGACGGCCTGGTCTACGCCTACATGCACCGCACCGCCGCGGACCTGCCCCCGCAGGTCGGCGTCCTGGTCGAGCTGGACAAGGCCAACGCCGAGGTCGCCAAGGACATCGCGCAGCACATCGCCGCGTTCGCGCCGAAGTACCTCTCCCGTGAGGACATCCCGGCCGACATCCTGGAGAACGAGCGCCGCGTCGCCGAGGCCACCGCCCGCGAGGAGGGCAAGCCCGAGGCCGCCCTGCCGAAGATCATCGAGGGTCGCGTCACCGGCTTCGTCAAGGAGAACTCCGTTCTCGAGCAGGCGTTCGCCAAGGACAACAAGAAGACCGTCCAGAAGGTCCTGGACGAGGCCGGTGTCACGCTGAAGCGCTTCGCGCGCATCCGCGTCGGCGCCTGAGCCCGTCAGCAGGGCAGCGATTGACCTGCGACCCGCTAGGGTCGTACGCAGCCGATCCCTCACCGGTCGGCCGCTGATGTGACGAGGAGGCCATTGCCGCACAGGGAACCGAAAGGACCCATCCGGCAATGGCCTTCTTCGTATGTGCACGAGGAGAGCTCCAATGAATCAGGGTGCGGACGCCCGGCAGACTGCCGACGACACCATTGCTGACCACGGCCCACGCCGCCGGTTCTTGCTCAAACTGTCCGGCGAGGCGTTCGCCGGCGGGGGCGGTCTCGGCGTCGACCCCGATGTCGTGCACGCCATCGCCCGTGAGATCGCGGCCGTCGTCCGCGAGGGCTACGAGATCGCCGTCGTCATCGGCGGCGGCAACTTCTTCCGCGGCGCGGAGCTGCAGCAGCGCGGCATGGACCGGGCCCGCTCGGACTACATGGGCATGCTCGGCACCGTGATGAACTCGCTCGCCCTCCAGGACTTCCTGGTCAAGGAAGGCATCGAGACCCGCGTCCAGACCGGCATCACCATGGGGCAGGTCGCGGAGCCGTTCATCCCGCTGCGCGCCGTGCGCCACCTGGAGAAGGGCCGCGTCGTGATCTTCGGCGCGGGCATGGGCATGCCCTACTTCTCCACCGACACCACTGCCGCCCAGCGCGCCCTGGAGATCCACGCAGAGGCGATCCTGATGGGCAAGAACGGCGTCGACGGGATCTACGACTCCGATCCGAAGAAGAACCCCGACGCGGTGAAGTTCGACGCCCTCGAGTACAGCGAGGTGCTCGCACGGGGCCTGAAGGTCGCCGACGCCACCGCCATCAGCCTGTGCATGGACAACAAGCTGCCGATCCTGGTCTTCGAGCTGCTCGCCGAGGGCAACATCGGGCGTGCGGTCAAGGGTGAGAAGATCGGCACGCTCGTGAGCGACCAGAGCACGCGGGACTGACGACCCGCACAGCCGTCCGTAGCGGCCAGACCCGATACGGACGGCAACTCCGTGCCGTGGGAAGACCTCGGCACGGGGATGGACAACTGCCTGCCGGTCGGACACCGTGCAGGAGAAGACGCGCGCAGGGGCGAGGCTCTGCTTACTGATAACACCAGGAGCAAGTGGTGATCGAAGAGATCCTCCTCGAGGCCGAGGAGAAGATGGAGAAGGCCGTTGTGGTCGCCAAGGAGGACTTCGCGGCGATCCGCACCGGGCGTGCGCACCCGGCGATGTTCAACAAGATCGTGGCGGACTACTACGGTGCGCTGACGCCCATCAACCAGCTGGCGTCCTTCTCGGTGCCCGAGCCGCGCATGGCCGTGGTCACCCCGTTCGACAAGAGCGCGCTGCGCAACATCGAGCAGGCGATCCGCGACTCCGACCTCGGCGTCAACCCGAGCAACGACGGCAACATCATCCGGGTGACCTTCCCGGAGCTGACCGAGGAGCGCCGCCGGGACTACATCAAGGTGGCCCGGGGCAAGGGCGAGGACGCCAAGGTCTCGATCCGCTCCATCCGCCGCAAGGCCAAGGACGCCCTGGACAAGCTCGTCAAGGACAAGGAGTCCGGCGAGGACGACGTCCGCCGCGCGGAGAAGGAGCTCGACGACACCACCGCGAAGTACGTCGCGCAGGTGGACGAGCTGCTCAAGCACAAGGAAGCCGAGCTCCTCGAGGTCTGATGAACGAGACATCCTGGGGGGCCCCGCCGAGCGCCGGATACCGGGGGTCCACCGACCGGGGGCCGTCCTCTGCGGCCCGTTCGGCGGGTCCTGTGCACGAGGCGGGCGTTGCGGCGCAGACTCGGCCCATGCCCATCGTGCCCCCCTCAGGCGGAGACCAGGACGACCGTGACCAGGGGGCCGCTCACCTTCGCGGCCCCCTGTTCCGCGATGAACAGGAGCCCGACATCCGGCCCCAGGACCCTGCCCCGGTGCCTGCCTCCCCCGAGTCGCCGAAGGCAGGAAAGAAGAGCGCCGGCCGTGATCTACGGGCGGCGATAGGGGTCGGCGTGGGCCTTGGAGCGGTCATCCTCGCCTCCCTGTTCATCTACAAGCCCGTCTTCCTCGGCGTGATCGTGATCGCCGTCGTGGTCGGGCTGTGGGAGCTGACCTCGCGCCTCGCGGAGCGCAAGGCGATCCGCGCCCCGCTGGTGCCGCTCGCGGTCGGCGGAGCCGCCATGGTCATCGCCGGCTACGCCAGCGGTGCCGAGGGCGCGTGGGTGGCCGTGGCCTTCACGGCCCTGGCCGTCCTCGTGTGGCGGATGACGGAGTCGCCCGACGACTACCTCAAGGACGTCACGGCGGGCATCTTCGCGGCCTTCTACGTGCCGTTCCTGGCCACCTTCGTGGCCCTCATGCTCGCCGCCGGGGACGGCGCGTGGCGCGTGCTCACCTTCCTGATCCTGACCGTCGTCAGCGACACGGGTGCGTACGCGGTGGGCTGGAAGTTCGGCAAGCGCAAGCTGGCACCGCGCATCAGCCCCGGCAAGACGCGCGAGGGGCTGCTCGGGGCGGTCGCCTTCGCGATGGTCGCCGGCGCCCTGTGCATGCAGTTCCTGATCGACGGCGGTGTGTGGTGGGAGGGGCTGCTCCTCGGCCTCGCCGTCGCCGTCAGCGCCACGCTGGGAGACCTCGGCGAGTCCATGATCAAGAGGGATCTGGGCATCAAGGACATGGGCGCCCTGCTGCCGGGGCACGGCGGCATCATGGACCGGCTGGACTCGCTCCTGCCGACCGCACCGGTGGTGTGGCTCCTGATGGTCGTCTTCGTCGGCTCCTGACCCGGGCCAGGTACCCTGGAAGGGCTCGCTGCTGTGCGGCGGGCCCTTTTCCGGCCCCGCGGCTGCGGGGGTGCCCCTGTGAGATCTCCGGGTTCCGGCTTCGTCCTGCCGCTGGCTCCGCGATTGCGGAGGTCATCCGCCGTCGTCAATGAGGAGTTTTTGCTCATGGCCCCCGCGCCTGGAGAACTGACGTTCGTCGCCCCCCGTGGGGCCAAGCTGCCCCCGCGGCACCTTGCCGACCTCTCGCCCGCCGAGCGCCGCGAGGCCGTCTCCGCGATCGGTGAGAAGCCGTTCCGCGCCAAGCAGCTCTCGCAGCACTACTTCGCCCGGTACACCCACGATCCCGCCGCATGGACCGACATCCCGGCGGCGGCGCGCGAGAAGCTCGCCGCCGAACTGCTGCCGGAGCTCATGAGCGTCGTGCGTCACATCTCGTGCGACGACGACACCACCCGTAAGACCCTCTGGCGGCTGCACGACGGCAAGCTGGTGGAGTCCGTGCTGATGCGCTACCCCGACCGGGTCACCATGTGCATCAGCTCGCAGGCCGGCTGCGGCATGAACTGCCCGTTCTGCGCCACCGGCCAGGCCGGCCTGGACCGGAACCTGTCGACGGCCGAGATCGTCCACCAGATCGTGGACGGCATGCGGGCACTGCGCGACGGAGAGGTCCCCGGCGGCCCCGCGCGGCTGTCCAACATCGTCTTCATGGGCATGGGCGAGCCGCTGGCCAACTACAAGCGGGTCGTCGGCGCCGTCCGCCGCCTCACGGACCCCGAGCCGGACGGCCTGGGGCTCTCCCAGCGCGGCATTACCGTCTCCACGGTGGGCCTGGTGCCGGCGATGCTGCGCTTCGCCGACGAGGGCTTCAAGTGCCGCCTGGCCGTCTCCCTGCACGCGCCGGACGACGAGCTGCGCGACACCCTGGTGCCGGTCAACACCCGCTGGAAGGTCCGCGAGGTCCTCGACGCCGCGTGGGAGTACGCGGAGAAGTCCGGCCGCCGGGTCTCCATCGAGTACGCCCTGATCCGCGACATCAACGACCAGGCATGGCGCGGCGACCTCCTGGGCCGGCTCCTCAAGGGCAAGCGCGTGCACGTCAACCTCATTCCGCTCAACCCCACCCCGGGGTCGAAGTGGACGGCCTCCCGCCCCGAGGATGAGCGCGCCTTCGTCGCGGCGATCGCCGCGCACGGGGTGCCCGTCACCGTCCGGGACACCCGCGGCCAGGAGATCGACGGCGCCTGCGGCCAGCTGGCGGCAGCCGAGCGCTGAGCCAAGGCCGCAGGTCAGACACCGATCTGTGGGGAGGGCAGTGATACGGTGCCCTCGCACAAATGAACAATCCGACAGGGGAGCGCCCACGGGGCGCTGAGAGTGCGGCACGGCCCGCAGACCCTCGGACCTGATCCGGGTCATACCGGCGTAGGGAGTCAGCTCGATCATGAACACCAACCTCCGGCGTGCCATCGGCGCCGCCGCCGTCGGCGTGCTCGCCCTTCCGCTCCTGGCCGCATGCGGCGGCTCGGACGGCTCCGGCGGCTCGGGCACGTCCGAAGGCAAGGACAAGACCGTCACTCTGGTCTCGCACAACTCCTTCGCGGCGTCCGACGAGGTTCTGAAGCAGTTCACCCGGCAGACCGGGTACAAGGTGAAGGTCCTCAAGGGCGGCGACGCCGGCCAGGCCGTCAACCAGGCCATCCTGTCCAAGAGCCACCCGCAGGGCGACGTCTTCTTCGGTGTCGACAACACCCTGCTCTCGCGTGCGCTCGACAACGGCATCTTCGCGCCGTACGAGGCCAAGGGCCTGGACCGCGTCCCGAGGAAGCTGCAGGCCGACGCCGGTGAGCACCGGGTTACGCCCATCGACACCGGCGACATCTGCGTCAACTACGACCGCGCGTACTTCGCCGGCCACAAGCTGGCACCGCCGCAGTCCCTCGACGACCTGGTCAAGCCCGAGTACAAGAACCTGCTGGTCACCGAGAACGTCGCCACCTCCTCCCCGGGCCTCGCCTTCCAGCTCGCCACGATCGCCAAGTACGGCGACGACGGGTGGCAGGACTACTGGAAGAAGCTCAAGGACAACGGCGTCGAGGTCGTCGACGGCTGGGAGCAGGCCTACAACGAGCGCTTCTCCGGCTCCGCGGGCGGCAAGAAGGCCAAGGGCGACAAGCCCCTCGTCGTCTCCTACGCCTCCAGCCCGCCCGCCGAGGTCCTGGGCGTGAAGCCGCAGCCCGCGGAGGGCCCGACGGCTGTCGCCACGGGCACCTGCTTCCAGCAGACGGAGTTCGCCGGGCTGCTGAAGGGCGCGAAGAACACCGAGGGCGGCAAGGCCCTGATCGACTTCCTGCTGAGCCGCACGTTCCAGGAGGACATGCCGCTGCAGATGTTCGTCAAGCCCGCCAACCAGGACGCCAAGCTGCCCGAGGTGTTCACCAAGTACGGCGCGCAGGTGAACGAGCCCGGCACCATGGCCCCCGAGAAGATCGCCAAGAACCGCGACCAGTGGGTCAAGGCATGGTCCTCGCTCGTCCTGAAGTAGGGCCCGGGGCCCCTGCACGGGGCCCCGCACGAGGCCCCGGCGGGGCCGGGCGGAGGACAGCGGTGCGGCTCGGCCTCATGGCCCTGCCGCTCGCCTTCTTCGCGGTCTTCTTCGCCTACCCCGTCGCCGCGATCGTCTCCCGGGGGCTGAAGGACGAGGGGCAGTGGCAGTTCGGCCGCATCGGCGAGGTCGTGACCGATCCGGCGATCGGCCACGTGCTGTGGTTCACCACCTGGCAGGCCGCCGCCTCCACCGCCCTGACGCTCGCCCTCGCCCTGCCCGGGGCCTACGCCTTCGCGCGGTTCGACTTCCCCGGCAAGCGCATGCTGCGTGCCGTGGTGACCGTGCCGTTCGTCCTGCCGACCGTCGTCGTCGGCTCGGCCTTCCTGGCGCTGCTCGGGCGCGGGGGGCTGCTGGACGAGCTGTGGGGTGTGCGCCTCGACACCACGGTCTGGGCGATCCTGATCGCGCACGTGTTCTTCAACTACGCCGTGGTCGTCCGCACCGTCGGCGGTCTGTGGGCCCAGCTCGACCCGCGCCAGGAGGAAGCGGCCAGGGTCCTGGGAGCGGGGCGCTTCGCGGCCTGGAGGCGCGTCACGCTGCCCGCGCTGGCGCCGGCCGTGGCCGCCGCGGCCCTCATGGTCTTCCTGTTCACCTTCACCTCCTTCGGCGTCGTGCAGATCCTCGGCGGTCCGCGCTACGCCACGCTGGAAGTGGAGATCTATCAGCAGACCGCCCAGATGCTCGACCTGCCGACGGCCGCCGTCCTGACCCTGCTGCAGTTCGTGGCCGTCGCCGTTCTGCTCGCCGTGCACGCCGGGACGGTGCGGCGGCGTGAGGCGACCCTGCGGCTGGTCGACCCGGCGCGCACCGCGCGGCGCCCACGGGGCGCGGCTCAGTGGGCGTTCCTGGCGTCCGTCCTGGCGGTCATCGCCGTGCTCATCCTCGCCCCGCTCGTGGTCCTCGTACTGCGCTCCTTCGACGGCCCTGACGGCTACGGGCCGGCCTTCTACCGCGCCCTGGCCTCCGCGGACGGCAACGGCGGCACGTTCGTCGTGGCCCCGCTTGAGGCCATCGGCAACTCGCTCGCGTACGGCCTGGCGGCCACGGCCATCGCCGTCGTCATCGGCGGGCTCGCGGCCGCGGCGCTGACCCGGCGCGAGGGGCGGCTCGTCCGCGGCTTCGACGCGTTGCTGATGCTGCCGCTCGGCACGTCCGCCGTGACCGTCGGCTTCGGCTTTCTCATCAGCCTGGACGAGCCACCGCTGGACCTGAGGACGTCCTGGATCCTGGTGCCGCTCGCACAGGCCCTCGTGGGCGTGCCGTTCGTCGTACGGACCGTGCTGCCGGTCCTGCGTGCCGTGGACGTCCGGCTGCGCGAGGCTGCCGCCGTGCTGGGGGCCTCCCCGCTGCGGGCCTGGCGGGAGGTGGACCTGCCCCTGGTGGGCCGTGCCCTGGGGGTCGCGGCCGGCTTCGCTTTCGCCGTGTCGCTGGGCGAGTTCGGGGCCACGGTCTTCATCGCCCGCCCCGACAGCCCCACGCTGCCGGTGGCGGTGGCCCGGCTCCTCGGCCGCCCCGGGGAGCTCACCTACGGACAGGCGATGGCCCTGAGCACGATCCTGATGCTGGTGTGCGCCGCGGCGCTGCTGGTGCTGGAGCGTATCCGCACCGACCGTACGGGAGAGTTCTAGATGGCCCTGCTGCGACTGGAGAAGGTCGCCGTCCGCTTCGGTGAGCGCGCGGCGCTCGATGCGGTGGACCTGGAGGTCGCCGAGCACGAGATCGTCTGCGTGCTGGGCCCCAGCGGCAGCGGTAAGTCCACGCTGCTGCGGGTGGTGGCCGGACTGCAGCACACGGATGCCGGACGCGTGCTCCTTGCGGGCCGCGACCAGAGCGGGGTTCCCACGCACCGGCGTGGGGTGGGCCTTATGTTCCAGGACCACCAGCTGTTCCCGCAGCGGGACGTGGCGGGCAACGTCGCCTTCGGGCTGCGCATGCGCAGGACGGGGCGGGCCGAGACGGCACGGACGGTTGCCGGGCTGCTGGACCTGGTGGGGCTTCCCGGCGCGCAGCGGCGCTCCATCGCCGCCCTGTCCGGCGGCGAGCAGCAGCGAGTGGCCCTCGCTCGTGCCCTCGCGCCGCAGCCCCGGTTGCTGATGCTGGACGAGCCGCTCGGGCAGCTGGACCGCGGCCTGCGGGAGCGCCTGGTCGTCGAACTGCGCGACCTCTTCGGCCGGCTGGGCACCACGGTGCTGGCCGTCACTCATGACCAGGGTGAGGCGTTCGCCCTTGCCGACCGTGTGGTCGTGATGCGTGACGGCCGGATCGCCCAGGCCGGCACGCCGCTGGAGGTCTGGCGGCGCCCGGCCTCCGAGTTCGTGGCCCGTTTCCTCGGCTTCGACAATGTCGTCGAGGCGACGGTCGACGGCGAGTGTGCCGACACCGTGTGGGGCAAGGTCCCGGTGCCGTCGGGGTCGCGTCAGGGCGCGTGCAGGCTCCTCGTACGACCTGCCGGAGTGCGGCTGGTGCCCGAGACGGAGGGCCTGCCGTGCACGGTCACCGGGCGGACGTTCCGGGGCGATCACGTGGTGCTGATGCTGCGCCCCGCGGACGGCCCCGTGCTGGAGGCGGCATGCGGGCTGCACGGGGCCCCTGCGGCCGGCGACCGCGTAGGAGTCGCCTTCGACGTCGCGGATGTCGTGGTGCTGGACGATGCGGGTACCGGGAAGGGCTGAGCAGAGCCTCTCCCCGCGGCGGCGAGTCCCTCGGGACGGACATGCCTGAGCCCCGGCTGCCGGTGCGGCGGCCGGGGCTCAGGCGGCGGTCAGCGGACCGCGGTCGGCTGGAGTTCCTGTGGTTGGGATTCGGCCTCCACGGGGGTGTCCGGCTCACCGAACCAGGCCACCGCGACGGCGCCTGCCACCGCCAGGACGAAGCCGAGAACGGCGACCCAGGCGAAGCCGGGGCGCGAGTTGTCGCCGAGCAACAGGACGCCGATGATGCCCGGGAGAATGGTTTCGCCGACCACCAGCGCAGCCGTGGCGCCGTTGACCGAACCGATCTGCAGGGCCACCGTGTGCAGGTACATGCCGACCGCACCCGATATCAGGATCGCGTAGAGCGCCGGGTCGGCGATCAGCTTCGGCAGGTCGAACGGGTCGATGCCGTTCAGGATGCGTACGCCTACGCCGATCGCGCCGAAGCCCAGACCGGACAGCAGACCGGCCAGGATCGCGGCCCGCGCGCCGAGCAGGCGGACGGCCACCGTGCCACCGCCCATCAGCACCACAGAGATGATCAGCAGCCACCAGTGGGTGGACATCGACGTGTCGCCGCCGCCTTCGTGGCCCGCGGCCGTCGCCAGAAGCACCAGTGCCGAACAGACGACACCGATCGACGCCCACTCGGGCTTGGTCAGCCGGATGCCCAGAAGCTTGATGCTCAGCAGCGCGGTCACGACGAGGTTGGCGCTGATGACCGTCTGGGAGAGGAAGAGCGGCAGCATGCGGGCGGCGAGCGCGCCGAGCCCGAAGCCGAGGAAGTCGAGGACCGTACCGACCATGAACTCCCACGTCACCGCGGCCTTCGCGGTGGAGGACAGGCTCGGCCCACCGTGCTGGGTGGTGCCCGTCGAGGAGGCCTTCGCGGCCTCCCGCCGGGCCGATTTCCGCGAGCCCACGGCTTGCAGGACCGAACCTGTGCCGTAACAGGCCGAGGCCGCGACAGCCGTCACAAGGCCGATGATCACCAATAGCTCCGTTCGCCGGATATCCGTCGTGCTCCTCAAGCAGACGCGCAATTCGGCGACGAAGTTGCCTTGAGTCAAGAACTGGTCAAGAACTGTTGAGTTGCAGCCGTTCGGCGGGCCCGTATCGCGGGCCCGCCCGACGCATTCACCGCGACATGGGCAGCGTCACGAGCTCCGCGATCGCCCATGTCAGAGGCGTCAGAACGGCCAGCAGTACGCCGGTGCGCAGGATGGCCGCCCCACGCAGCATGGATGCCGGGATGCCGAGACGCTGCAGGGCCGCCGTGGTGCCGGTCCGGTTCTGCCGGCTGTCCAGGGCGGCGGTGATGGCCGTGGCCGTCACACAGGCCATCACGAGCGCCGCGCCGAGGCCGGTGAGGGGGCCGAAGGGGCGCGGCCCGGAAGAGTCCCATGCCGCGCCGTAGAGTTCGGCGGCGGCCAGGGCGCCCGAGGCGACCGCGCACAACACGCCCAGAGGGCGGCCGATCCGGGTGGCGGCGTCCTGCAGTATCCGGCCGGCCAGCAGCCGCACCGCGCCGGGCCGTCCGGCGGCGAGCAGAACCCCGCACCAGTGGGTCAGCCCGGGGCCGGCCAGCACGAGCCCCAGGGAGGCCAGAAGCCAACCGCCCAGCACCCCGGGGGAGGCGCCGTCCGTCCGGCCGGGCAACGAGATCAGCCTGTTGGGGTCGGGCGCGGGGCCGTGCCCCACATACGCCTCCAGGGCGAGCCCGACGGCGATGATCGCGATGCCCCACGGGAGGCCGGCGTAGGCGGGTTTGGGCGTGGGGACGACGGGTGGCGGGGCCGGAGGAACGTCGGACGGTGTCTCGGCGCTCTCGGCTTCCTCAGCGCCCTCCAGGGGCTCCGCGGCGGCCTGCTGCGTCATGGCAGCGGCCTCCCGCCGTGGGTGCAGTGCGAGGACGCAGGCGCCGGCCGCGAGAGCCGGCAGGAGGCCGAGCAGGGTCAGCGTCGCGCCCCACGGAAGGTGCACTTGCCCGTCCAGCAGCCGTCTCGCCGAACCGCTCAGTGGGCCACCGACGTCACCGCGGAGCACCTTGTAGAGCAGCAGGGCGAAGCCGCTGCCGAGCGTGCACGAGATCGCTGTGGAGGCTGCCGCGAGGACCGAGAGCCGCACGGGGCCGAGCCCGGCCGCGTCCAGGCCGTCGCGGGGGCGCGTGGCGGGGTCCGTACGGGCCACGGCCACGGCGAACTGCACGACGGCCGCCAGCGGCACCGCGCACCAGACCAGCCGCACGAGCGACTGCCCCGTCGACTTCGGATGGGCCACCGCGTACCCCAGAGTGCACAGCAGCAGGAAACCCACGCCCGCCGCGGCCGCTGCCACCAGCAGCCGCCGGAGCAGGACGAGCGGGTGCGCGCCGCGCGCTAGGCGGAGACTGAGCACGCCGCCCTGCCCTCTCCCTCGGGCGCGTCGGGTACCGGGATGGCGGTGCCGCGGCGGCCGTCGACCAGGGAGACCGTACGGTCGGCCAGGGTGGCGATCTCGTCGTCCAGCGTGGCGATGACGACCGTGATGTGGTGCGAGCGGGCCGCCGTGGTCAGCGTGCGCAACACCTGCGCCCGGTCGGCGTTGTGCAGGGGCGCCGTCGGCTCGTCGGCGAAGAGGACGGTGGGTTCGCTGGCGAGTGCCCGCGCGATGGCGACCCGCTGGCGCTGTGCCTGGAGCAGGGCGGCCGGACGCTTGCGTTGGCAGTCGCCGACGTCCAGACGCTCCAGCCACTCACCGGCCGTGCGCTTGGCGGCCCGGTGCCCGACCCCGCGCAGCAGCAGCGGCAGGGCGGCGTTCTCCCACGCGCTCAGCTCCGGTACGAGGTGCGGCTCGCTGTCGATCCAGCCGAACCGCTCCCGCCGCAGCCGCTCCCGGGCGGCGCGCGAGAGCGTGTGGACGGGGGCGCTGTTGAACCACACCTCTCCGGGCGTGGGAAGGAGCTGTCCGGACAGGCATTTGAGGAGCGTGGTCTTGCCGGACCCGCGCGGCCCGGTGATGGCGAGAATCTCTCCCTCGCGTACGCCGATGGACACCCCTGAGAGCGCGGGGGAACCACTGTGGGCGTAGTGCAGGCCGCGTGCCCAGAGCACGTCGTTGTCCGGCGGGGCCACCATATCGAGCACCTCGGGTCGCTGTAGGGTCCGTTCCCCTGTCCGGGGGAACGAACCGGAGGCCATTGGGTCACTGGCACCGTACGGAACCGGGATCCTAGCCTTTGCCCAGGCTCGGCGCTGGACGGCCCACTTTCCTCCGGTCGGCCTCATGCCCCAGGGGTCGCATATGAGTCGGAGCGCAAATGCGGCGGAGTGTGCGACCGGGTGCGCGGTGGGGCGTGGTGTGCGTGCTACGGGCGTGCGTCTCGTATGCGAGGGGTGCGCGGCGTGCGCCGGGTGGCCGGCATGGGGCCCGCCCCGTCACCGGCATGGGGCCCACCCTGTCACTGGCATGGGGCCCCGAGGCCGACGCGCGCGTGCAGCGAAGCCGTGGCCCACGCGCGCGTGACGAGTGGGGGGTCGCGCGGGGCCACGGCGGGAGGGGCGAGCCGCGGGCGGCGCGGGCGGCTCGCCCTGGTCCGGTCAGATCCTGGTCCAGGCCTCCGTGAGCACGCCGCGGACGATCTGCTCGATCTCGTCGAACGTCGACTGGTCGGAGATCAGCGGAGGGGCGACCTGGATGACCGGGTCGCCGCGGTCGTCCGCCCGGCAGTACAGGCCGTTCTCGAACAGCTTCTTGGACACGAAGCCGTAGAGCAGGCGCTCGCACTCCTCCGGCGTGAACGACTCCTTGGTGGCCTTGTCCTTGACCAGCTCGATGCCGTAGAAGAAGCCGTTGCCGCGCACGTCGCCCACGATCGGCAGGTCGTGAAGCTTGGAGAGCGTCGCGTGGAACGCCGCCTCGTTGTCCAGAACGTGCTGGTTGAGGCCCTCGCGCTCGAAGATGTCGAGGTTGGTGAGGGCGACCGCCGCCGAGACGGGGTGGCCGCCGAAGGTGTAGCCGTGCAGGAAGGTGTTGCTGCCCTTGAAGAACGGCTCGGCGATCCGGTCGGAGATGACGGCCGCGCCGATGGGGGAGTAGCCGGACGTCATGCCCTTGGCGCAGGTGATGATGTCGGGCACGTAGCCGAACTTGTCGCACGCGAACATCGTGCCGAGGCGGCCGAAGGCGCAGATGACCTCGTCCGAGACGAGCAGCACGTTGTACGTATCACAGATCTCGCGTACCCGCTGGAAGTACCCGGGCGGGGGCGGGAAGCAGCCGCCTGCGTTCTGGACCGGCTCCAGGAAGACGGCCGCGACCGTGTCGGGGCCTTCGAAGAGGATCTGCTGCTCGATCTGGTCGGCGGCCCAGCGGCCGAACGCCTCAGGGTCGTCGCCGTGGATCGGGGCCCGGTAGATGTTGGTGTTGGGTACCTTGAAGGCGCCGGGGACGAGCGGCTCGAACGGGGCCTTGAGGGCCGGCAGGCCGGTGATGGCCAGAGCGCCCTGGGGCGTGCCGTGGTAGGCGACGGCCCGGGATATCACCTTGTACTTGGTGGGGTTGCCGGTGAGCTTGTGGTACTGCTTCGCGAGCTTCCAGGCGGTCTCCACGGCCTCTCCGCCGCCAGTGGTGAAGAAGACCTTGTTGAGGTCGCCCGGCGCGTGGTGGGCGAGCCGCTCGGCGAGCTCGATCGCCTTGGGGTGCGCGTAGCTCCACACGGGGAAGAACGCCAGCTCCTGCGCCTGCTTGGCGGCCGCCTCGGCCAGCTCGGCCCGCCCGTGGCCAGCCTGGACCACGAACAGCCCTGCGAGACCGTCCAGGTAGCGCTTGCCCTTGTCGTCGAAGATGTAGGTGCCCTCGCCGCGCACGATGGTCGGCACGGGGGCGTTCTCGTACGACGACATGCGGGTGAAGTGCATCCACAGGTGGTCGTACGCAGTCTGGGAGAGGTCCTTGCTCACGGCTATCGGGTTCCCCATGTGTAGGTCTGCTTGCGGAGCTTGAGGTAGACGAAGCTCTCGGTGGAGCGCACGCCCGGCAGGGTCCGGATGCGCTTGTTGATCGTTTCGAGGAGATGGTCGTCGTCCTCGCAGACGATCTCGATGAGGAGGTCGAAGGAGCCTGCGGTCACGACGACGTACTCGACCTCGTCCATCGCGGTCAGGGCGTCGGCGACGGGATCGAGGTCGCCCTCGACGTTGATGCCGACCATCGCCTGCCGCCGCAAGCCCACGGTGAGCGGGTCGGTGACGGCGACGATCTGCATGACGCCCTGGTCGAGCAGCTTCTGGACACGCTGCCGTACGGCTGCCTCGGACAGCCCCACGGCTTTGCCGATCGCCGCGTAGGGGCGGCGGCCGTCTTCCTGGAGCTGCTCGATGATCGCCAGGGAGACTGCGTCGATCGGCGGCGTGCCGTGCACGCTCTTCGGGTCTGGACTACGAGTGGCCACGGCTCCACTGTGCATGCGTCTCGCCCGTGAAGCAACCCTCAGGCGATGAAATTCGTTGTCCAGGGTCCAGGGAATAACTGATTCCGTTGTTCATGGGTCTGAGGTATGTCGAAAGCGTGGGCTCACTGACTAGGCTGACGGTCTCACCCAGTGGACATCTGACAGGAGGGGTGGCAAGCCATGACCACCGAGCTGCGTCGTCTTCGCAATTTCATCGACGGGGAGTTCCGGGACGCCGCCGACGGGCGTACCACCGAGGTGGTCAATCCGGCCACAGGCGAGGCCTACGCCACCGCCCCGCTGTCGGGCGCCGCGGACGTGGACGCCGCCATGGCCGCGGCCGAGGCCGCCTTCCCGGCCTGGCGCGACCTCGTACCCGGAGAACGCCAGAAGGTCCTCCTCAAGATCGCCGACGCCTTCGAGGCGCGCGCCGAGGAACTGATCGCCGCGGAGTCCGAGAACACCGGCAAGCCGCTGGCTCTCACCCGCAGCGAAGAGGTCCCCCCGATGGTGGACCAGATCCGCTTCTTCGCGGGCGCCGCGCGGATGCTCGAGGGCCGCTCCGCGGGCGAGTACATGGAGGGCCTGACCTCGATCATCCGGCGCGAGCCGATCGGCGTCTGCGCCCAGGTCGCCCCGTGGAACTACCCGATGATGATGGCGGTGTGGAAGTTCGCCCCGGCGCTCGCCGCGGGCAACACCGTCGTCCTCAAGCCCTCCGACACCACGCCCGCCTCCACCGTCCTCATCGCCGAGATCATCGGCGGCGTGCTGGAGGAGCTCGGCCACCCGAAGGGCGTCTTCAACGTCATCTGCGGCGACCGGGAGACCGGCCGCCTCATGGTCGAGCACCCGGTGCCGGCTATGGCCTCGATCACCGGCTCCGTGCGGGCCGGCATGCAGGTCGCCGAGTCCGCCTCCAAGGACCTCAAGCGCGTCCACCTGGAGCTCGGCGGCAAGGCCCCCGTCGTCGTCTTCGACGACGCCGACATCGCCAAGGCCGTCGAGGACATCTCGGTCGCGGGCTACTTCAACGCCGGCCAGGACTGTACGGCCGCCACCCGCGTGCTCGTCCACGAGTCGATCCACGACGAGTTCGTCACCGCGCTCGCCAAGGCCGCCGCCGAGACCAAGACGGGGCAGCCGGACGACGAGGACGTCCTCTACGGCCCGCTCAACAACGCCAACCAGCTCAAGCAGGTCGCCGGCTTCATCGAGCGGCTGCCCGGCCACGCCAAGCTCGAGGCGGGCGGCCACCGGGTGGGGGAGAAGGGCTACTTCTTCGCCCCGACCGTCGTCTCCGGCCTCAAGCAGGAAGACGAGATCATCCAGCACGAGGTCTTCGGCCCCGTGATCACGGTCCAGTCCTTCGTGGACGAGGACCAGGCCGTCGCGTACGCCAACGGTGTCGAGTACGCCCTGGCCTCCTCGGTGTGGACCAAGGACCACGGGCGCGCCATGCGGATGTCCAAGAAGCTCGACTTCGGCTGCGTGTGGATCAACACCCACATCCCGCTGGTCGCCGAGATGCCCCACGGCGGCTTCAAGAAGTCCGGCTACGGCAAGGACCTGTCCGCCTACGGCTTCGAGGACTACACGCGCGTCAAGCACGTCATGACGTCGCTGGGCTGACGGAGCCGGGCCGCCTCGTGCCGGGGGCGGATCTGCCCCATGCCGCATGGGGCCGGGCCGCCCCATGCGGCCATGAGCGGCGCCCCGTGCCGTCGCGCACAGCACGGGGCGGCCAGAAGCCCTGAAGTGGCCCGTACCGGGCGTTTCCGGTGCGGGCCACTGTGCGTCGTTCCCCGGTATCATCGACGGCCGGTCGTTCCCGGGCCGTCAGGGTGTCGGGAAGTGCGGTCGCCTCCCGGACAGGCCGTACATTGTCCGCGAAGATCCGCCCCGCCATGCTGCCGGAATGCGAGAGAAGCCCGTGAAGCCCCTGTCCCGCCGGACCCTGCTGCGCGCGCTGGGCGCCGGCGCCGGGGCCGCCGCACTCGCCGGGTGCGGAGTGCCCGCCGCGTACGTCGAGTCGGCCGACCGGGCCGCGGAGGACCGCTCCAGCCGCGACAGGAGCCTCGTCTTCGCCAACTGGCCGCTCTACATCGACGTCGATGAGGACGACCCGCAGAAGCGCCCCACGCTCGACGCGTTCGAGAAGCGCAGCGGGATATCGGTGAAGTACACCGAAGAGATCAACGACAACGACGAGTTCTTCGGCAAAGTCAGCCCCGCCCTGATGAATCATCAGGAGACCGGGAGGGACCTCATCGTCGTCAGTGACTGGATGGCTTCCCGCTACGTGCGCCTGGGCTGGGTCCAGGAGATGGACCGCTCCCGTCAGCCGAACGTCGACCGCAACCTCGACCCGCTGCTGCGCAAGCCCTCCTTCGACCCCGGCCGGCTGCACACCGTCCCCTGGCAGTCCGGCATCACGGGCATCGCGTACAACCGCAAGAAGCTCGGCCGGGAGATCCGGCACACCTCCGACCTGTGGAAGGACGACCTGCGCGGCAGGGTCACGCTGCTGGCCGGCCTGGACGAGGCGTACTCGCTGCTCATGCAGGGCAACGGCGCCGACGTCACCCGCTGGACCGCCGACGACTTCCACACCATGACCGATCAGCTGCGCCGCCTCGTGCGCAAGCGGCACATCCGCCGCTTCACCGGCAACGACTACATCAAGGATCTGTCGTCCGGCGATGTGCTGGCCTGCCAGGCGTACTCCGGCGACGTCATCCAGCTCCAGGCCGACAACCCCGACATCGAGTTCGTGGTCCCGGAGGAGGGCGCCGAGCTGTGGGCCGAGAGCCTCATGGTGCCCAACCTCGCCCGTCACAAGCGCAACGCCGAAGCGCTCGTCGACTACTACTACCGGCCCGAGGTGGCCGCCGAGCTCGCCGCCGCGGTCAACTACGTCTGTCCCGTCCCCGCCGCGCGGGACGTCCTCGCCTCGTCCTCCGACAAGGAACTCGTGGAGCTCGCCGGGAACCCGCTCATCTTCCCGAGCGACGACATGCGCAAACGCCTCGCGACGGCGCGCGACATGACCGCGAAGGAACGACCGGGCTTCACCAAGGAGTGGAACGAGATCGTCGGGCTCTGACGGGGCACGCCACGAGACCGCCCCGTGCGCGCCGCAAGCCCGCCGCCCCACGCGCAGCGGCGGCCCCGCCCCGTACTACGCCCCCTGCCGACCGTACCCGCTCAGCCCCGCAGCAGTGACCGCAACGTGCCGACCCGGTTCGTGGTGATCGCGTCCACGCCGGCCGCCAGCAGCCGGCGCATCGTGAAGCGGGTGTCCGCGGTCCAGGCCGAGACCAGAAGCCCGTCGGAGTGGTTGCGGGCGACCAGTTCGGGGCTCACCAGCCCGAAGCGGTAGTTCAGCCAGCGCGGGGCGACGGCACTGAGCAAGGCCTGGCGCGGCGGCATCAGCGTCGTCCACGTCAGGGCGGTCTCCGCGGCCGGGTCCGCGCGGCGTACGGCGAGCATCGACGTCGCACCCCCGCAGTAGTACACGCGCTCCGCGGCTCCGCTCGCGTGCACCTCGGCGACGGCGGCCTCGGCGGCCGACGCGTCCGGCAGATCGATGAACAGCCGCGGTCCGGACTGCTCCGAGCCGAGCCGGAGGGCCTCACGCAGGGTGGGCACGCCGCCGCCGGTCAGCTCCCGCAGTTCGTCCGCCGAGAGCGAGTCCAGGACCCGCGTACGGCCCCACAGGCGCTCGAGTGTCGCGTCGTGCAGCAGTACAGGTACACCGTCGCGCGTCAGCCGGACGTCGACCTCCACCGCCCCCGCCCCGGCCTGCAGGGCCGAACGGATCGAGGCGAGGGTGTTCTCCCGGAACCGGTAGGGATTGCCGCGGTGGGCGACGACGGTGACGGTGCGGGCTTCCACGGCAGGGGAGTTCGGGATGGCCATGGGCCCCATTGTGGCCGCGGTGTGCGCCTGCCGAGGTCAGCCCCGCCAGGCCGCGGTGTACGCGTCGATCTCCGCCCGGAGCACCTTCTTGCCCGTCGCGTCCATGAACGACGCGTCCACGGCGTTCTTGGCGAGGTCGGCGACGCCGGCTGCGTCGAGCTCCAGGAGGCGTGCGGCCACGCCGTACTCCCGGTTGAGATCGGTGCCGAACATGGGCGGGTCGTCGCTGTTGACGGTGACCAGGACGCCCGCGGCGACCATTTCCTTGATGGGGTGGCGGTCCAGGTCGGTCACGGCGCGGGTGGCGAGGTTGGACGTCGGGCAGACCTCCAGGGGGATGCGGTGCTCCGCCAGGTGGGCCAGCAGGGCCGGGTCCTGCGGGGCGCTGGTGCCGTGGCCGATGCGCTCGGCGCGCAGGTCGACCAGGGCGTCCCAGATGGTCTGCGGACCCGTCGTCTCACCGGCATGGGGCACGCTGTGCAGGCCCTCGGCGATGGCCCGGTCGAAATACGGCTTGAACTGGGGCCTGGGCACGCCGATCTCCGGCCCGCCCAGCCCGAAGGAGACCAGACCCTCGGGCTTGAGCTCGCAGGCGATCCGTGCGGTCTCCTCCGCGGCTTCCAGCCCCGCCTCGCCGGGGATGTCGAAGCACCAGCGCAGCATGACGCCCAGCTCGCTCTCGGCCGCCTTGCGGGCGTCCTCGATCGCCTCCACGAAGGCGGCGTCCGGGATGCCCCGCCTGGTCGAGCTGAAGGGGGTGACGGTCAGTTCGGCGTAGCGGATGTTCTGCCGCGCCATGTCGCGCGCGACCTCGTACGTCAGCAGCCGCACGTCCTCGGCATCACGGATCAGGTCGACCACCGAGAGGTAGACCTCGATGAAGTGGGCGAAGTCGCGGAAGGTGAAAAAGTCGGCCAGTGCCTCGGGGTCGGTGGGCACGGGCGAATCCGGGTGGCGGGCGGCCAGCTCGGCGACGATGCGCGGGGACGCCGACCCGACGTGGTGCACATGGAGCTCCGCCTTCGGGAGCCCGGCGATGAACGAGTCGAGTACGGACATGCGTGCCTCCATGGCGCGGTCGGCTGGTGCCGGTCGACGGGTGCCGTTCATCGTATGCGGGACGTACGCGACGGTTGTCCTCAGGCCTTAGCATGACTGGGTATCGACTGGGGAGGGCTATGTCTGACAAGGCAGCCGGGGCCGATGAGCAGTCCGAGCCGCGGGAACCCGATCCCTGGGCTCCGCCGGAGCGGCGGGTCGCACTCGGTAAGCCCGGCCCACGGCCGGCGTCCGGGCAGCAGACCGGGCCCGTTCCTGCGCCCCATGCCGCTGTGGCACCGTCCGGGCCCCATGCGCAGCCGGCCGCGCCCCATGCCGCCGTGACACCGCCGGGGCCCCATGCGCAGACGGCGCCCCACGCCGTGCCCCCGCCCCATGCGGCTCCGCAGCCGCCCCACGCTCCCGCCCCCGGCTCCGTTCCCCCCGTGCCTCCCGCGCCGACCGGCCCCGGCACCCCCAGCGCCTACCGCAGCAGCCCGTACGACCAGGCGCTGTACGGAATACCTGGTGGCCTCTCCGGGGCCCCAGGCTCCACTGCCCCGTACGGCATGCAGACTCCGTACGGCCAAAGCCCCTACGGGCCGGGGCCGTACCAGCCGGGCGCGTACGGCTATCCAGCGTCAGCGCTCTATGCGCAGCAGTCCGCGCCCAGCAACGGCCTGGGGCTGGCAGCCCTCGTGCTGGGCATCGTCGGCACGGTGCTCTCGCCCACCGTCGTGCTCGGGGTGGTGCTGGGCATCCTGGCCGTCGTCTTCGGCGCCGTGGGCCGCGCCAAGGTGCGCGGCGGCGAGGCCACGAACCCCGGACAGGCCCTCGCGGGGCTGATCCTCGGCTGCGCGGCGCTCGTCGCCACCGTCCTGATGGTCGTCGTCTACATCAACATCGATGTCGACGACAGCGACGGCCCCGTGCCCGACGAGGAGCCCGGCGCTACGTACGGCGCCTACTTGTCCGCGCCGGTGCTGCTCGTGGACCGCGACGCCAGCCGCTGACGCGCCTCCATCAGCGCGAAGCCGAGGAGGTTGTCGCCCTGCCAGCGAGCGGGGTCCTGGGCGTGCTCGTCATCGGCGGCCAGGCCGATGCCCCAGACCCGGTCGAGCGGGCTGGCCTCGACCAGCACCCGCTCACCGGTGCTCAGCAGGTAGGCGCTCAGCGCCGCGTCCTGGGCGAACTTCTGGACGCTGCCCTCCACCACCAGCTCGAAGCGGTGCTGACGCCACGTCTCCTCGTCGAAGCCGCGCACCTTGCGGCCCGCGTCCTTCGCCTGCTTGGGGTGTGAGGCGGCGATCGCCTCGGCCTCGGCCTCCGCGTCGCCGAAGAGCCGTGCCTTGCCGGCCATCATCCAGTGCTCGGCCGTGGCGTAGACGGTGCCGTCCACCGTGAACGGCGAAGGCCACCACTGACTGAAGCAGCTCGCTCCGATGCTGCCGTCCCGTCGCGGCTGATGGCCCCAGAAATAGACGTACTTGAACTGTTCGCCGCGGGCGACGGCCGCTGTCAGCTCCGCCACCGAACGCGGTCCGTCCGCACGCTCTCCTGCGTGCGCATATCCGTGCCGGTCCCCGTTGATCTTCATGCCGGTCATTCTCGCATCCGCCCGGCAGCAGAACTGGGCTGACCGGGCACGACCGTTCCCCATAGCATTGCCCGACGCAGTTCAACGGAGGGGACATTCCTTATGTCTGACTACAACCAGAATCCTTATGGGGCGCCGCAGTCGCCGCCCCAGCCGCCCGTGCCGCCCCAGTCGCCCGGCTACGGCTACCCGAACCAGGCCCAGCCGGCGCCAAGCAGCTACCCGGGGCAGAGCGGATATCCCGCCCAGGCGCAGAGTGCCTACCCGGCGCAGAGCGGCTACCCCTCCGCACCGCCGGTCCAGCCCTACCCTGTAGCCGGCTACGCAGGCGCGGCACAGCCCAGCAATGGCATGGGTACCGCCGGCCTTGTCTGCGGCATCATCGGCGCCGTGTGCAGCCTCCTGGTCTTCCTGTGGTTCTTCGGGTTGATCCTGGGCATCCTCGGCATCATCTTCGGTGCCGTGGGCCGCTCCAAGGTCACGAAGGGTGAGGCGACCAACCGGAGCGCCGCGACCACCGGCATCGTCCTGGGCATCGTGGCCTTGGTGCTCCCCGTCCTGTGGTTCGCCTTCTTCGCGAGCCTCCTCGGCGTCGGGGCCGGCTTGTAAGGCTTGTAGCCGTCACTGCAGCGCGATGCATGCACCGAACGGCACCGCACGCACGGCACGACGCGCACCGCACTGCACGCACGGCACGGCGCTGCACCGGCCGAGTCCCGGTTCCCGGCCTCGTGCGGGCGGCCCGGCCGGTCCGGGCGGCGCCGGGAGGCGGTCCTTCAGTCGCTCCGCTAACCGATTCCGTCGCAGGGCAGGCTGACTGCGACGGAATCCCTTGTTGGTTGCGGTCTCCTCTGCCAGGATCGGCTCCGGGCGCCTGCGCGGTGCAGCGCAAGGAGGGCGCAGCCGGCAGAGGAGTGTGCGGATGGGCGCGACGGATCAGCGGTTCGATGCGGCGGAGCGGTTCGCCGGCGGAGCCCAGTACATCGGCGGCCGGCTGCGCCCCGGCACCTCGGGCCGCATGCACGCGGTCGTGGACCCCGCCACGGGCGAAGAGATCCTCCGGTACGAGCCGGCTGGCCCGGAGGACGTGGACGCCGCCGTCGAGGCCGCCAAGGGGGCCTTTCCCGCGTGGGCGGGAGCGACCCCCGGGGAGCGCTCCGACGCACTGCACCGGTTCGCGGATGTGCTTGCGGGCCGCGCGGAGGAGTTCGCCCGTGCGGAGTCGGTCCAGTGCGGCAAGCCGATCCGCCTCAGCACCGGATTCGACGTCCCGGGCACCGTGGACAACACCGCCTTCTTCGCGGGCGCGGCGCGCCACCTGGAAGGCCGCTCCGCGGGTGAGTACAGCGCCGACCACACCTCCTACGTGCGTCGTGAGCCGATCGGCGTGGTGGGTTCGATCGCGCCATGGAACTACCCCCTGCAAATGGCCGCATGGAAGGTCCTCCCGGCGGTCGCGGCGGGCAACACGATCGTGCTCAAGCCCGCCGAGCTGACGCCCCTGACGTCGTTGCTGTTCGCTCAGGCGGCCACCGAGGCCGGTATCCCCGACGGCGTAGTGAACGTGGTCTGCGGGGCCGGCCCGGATGCGGGGGAGCGCCTCGTGGGCCACCCGGACGTCGCCATGACCTCGTTCACCGGATCGACAGCGGTCGGCAGGCGCGTCGCCGAGATCGCCACGAGGACGGTCAAGCGGCTCCATCTCGAACTCGGCGGCAAGGCCCCGTTCGTCGTCTTCGACGACGCCGACCTCGAGGCGGCCGTGCACGGGGCGGTCGCCGGTGCCCTCATCAACAGCGGACAGGACTGCACTGCCGCCACCCGCGCCTACGTCCAGCGCCCCCTGTACGACGCGTTCGTCTCCGGGGTCGCCGACCTGATGACGTCCGTGCGCCTCGGCGACCCCTTCGATCCCGCCACCGACCTCGGCCCGCTCGTCTCGTACGCCCAGCGTGACCGCGTCGCCGGCTTCGTGGACCGGGCGCGCTCGTACGCCACCGTGGTCACCGGCGGTACGGCGCCCGCGGGGGAACTGGCCAAGGGCGCGTACTACCGCCCCACGCTCGTCACAGGAGCCGCTCAGTCCAGCGAGATCGTCCAGGACGAGATTTTCGGCCCTGTGCTCGTCGTGCTGCCCTTCGACGGCGATGACGAGGGCATCGCGCTCGCCAACGACACGCCGTACGGGCTGGCGGCCTCCGCATGGAGCCGGGACGTCTACCGCACGGGGCGGGCCACCAGGGAGATCAAGGCGGGCTGCGTGTGGGTCAACGACCACATCCCGATCATCAGCGAGATGCCGCACGGCGGTTACCGGGCATCAGGCTACGGAAAGGACATGTCCGTGTATTCCTTCGAGGAATACACCCAGATCAAACACGTCATGTCCGACAACACCGCAGCGGCTCGCAAGCCCTGGCACCGGACCGTATTCACCCTGGGCTGACATTCTGTTTCCAGGCCGGTTCTCGTGCCGTCCGGTGCCGGCTCTCCTGCCGGTTCTCGTACGGGTCCTGGTGCTGGTTCTCGTACCCCGGTCCTCATGCCGGCCCGGATTCACGGGCCGCCGTGTTCGCGGACCTTGTCGTAGTAGACCCGGGCCCAGTACTCGCAGCTGCCGATTTTCGCCTTGGCCAGGGTCCGGCAGTAGGCGTACAGGTCCGCCTTGAAATTGTTGTCCACGGCGAGACGCGTGCCGTGGTCGAACCGGCCCTGCTTCTTGTAGTTCCGGTAGCCGAAGTCATGCCGCTGGCAGGACGGCAGAAAGTTGAAGCCCATGGGCCTGTCGGGCGCCCAGGAGCAGCCGTCCGACGACCAGTCGAGCTTGTCGCTGCGGCCCTTGTTGTTGCGTACGGACTGGAACTGGTCCATCGAATAGGCGAAGAGCAGTTTGTCGGTGTACGCCTGGAGCGGAGGTTTCGATGACGGTTCGGCGATCGCCGGTTCGGCCACGGCCCCCATGAGCAGTGCGGCGCCCAGTGTCGCGACGACTGTCATTCTTTTTCTGTAACCCAACGGTTTTCCCCGTTCCGTTCTGTTCCGCGCCGCGAGCGGATTTGTGCTGCCCGCTTGCTCCCCTGTGAGCAGGCACCAGGTTGGCAGGTCCATGGCTGGATGATCCATGTGAGTCGTGGAACTGTTGCGTAACCAAAAGGCAACAACGGAATCCCTTGTTCAGGCCGGGTTGCTCTGCCAGGATCCTCGCTCAAAGTCCGTTGGAGCTACGGAAAGGGCACCTTGCATGGAGCGCTACCAGCCACGGACCACCGTGAACCGGCGGACTCTGCTGAGGGCGGGCGGAGCGGGCGCACTCGCCGCCGGCGCGCTCGCGTCCCTGGCCGGCTGCGGCATCCAGCCTGCCGGGCGCCCAGACGGCGCCCTGGGCGCCTCCGAGGACCGCTCGGCCCACGAGCGGACCCTCGCCTTCTCCAACTGGACCGAGTACATCGACATCGGCTCGGACGGCACAAGCCGCCCCACGCTCGACGACTTCAGGCGCTCGACCGGCGTCGAGGTCACGTACACCGAGGACATCAACGACAACGTCGAATTCTTCGGCAAGGTCAGCAAACAGCTCGCCGCCGGCCAGGACATAGGCCGGGACCTGATCTGCGTCACCGACTGGATGGCCGGCCGCATGATCAGGCTCGGCTGGGCCCGGCGGCTCGACGCGGCGCACATGCCCAACGCCTACGCCAATCTCGCCCCGGGATTCCGTGCCCCCGACTGGGACCCCGGGCGCGTCCACTCCTATCCGTGGACCGGCATTCCCGCCGTCATCGCCTACAACCGCAAGGCCACCGGCGGCCGCACCGTCGACTCCGTGTCCCAGCTCCTGGACGACCCCCGGCTCAAAGGGCGGGTCGGATTGCTCTCCGAAATGCGCGACACGGCCGGTCTCACACTCCTCGACATGGGCAAGAGGCCCGAAGACGTCACCGCCGAGGAATACGACGCCGCCGTCACACGGCTGCGCCGGGCCCGCGACCGCGGACAGATCCGCCGCTTCACCGGCAACGACTACACGGGCGACCTCAACAAGGGCGACATCGCCGCCTGCATCGCCTGGGCGGGAGACCTCGTACAGCTTCAGGCCGACAACGCCGACATCCGCTACGCGATCCCGGACGCGGGCTACATGCTTTCCAGCGACAATCTTCTGGTCCCCCGCACCGCCCGCCACCAGAGGAACGCCGAGCGCCTCATCGATTACTACTACCAGCCCAAGATCGCCGCGCGGCTCGCCGCCGCCATCAACTACGTCAGCCCGGTCGCCGGGCTGCGGGACGAGCTCGCGAAGATCGACAAGCGGCTGGCCGACAACAGCCTGATCATCCCCAGCGAGGCGATGCTGGCGAAGGCCCATGCCTTCCGCTCCCTGACCGCCGCCGAGGACAAGGCGTTCGAGGCCGCCTTCTCCGAGCTCACCGGCGCCTGACCCGCCGAAACGGGCCACCGGCGCGGCGCCCGGCCCCGGACATATGAGAACGTACGCGGCTGTACGTGCCGCACGTGCTCACGCCCCCGAGACCCCTGGACCGAAGACCCATGACAACAACCGCCCCGACCGACAGCAGCAGCGGCACGGACGTCCGCCTCACCGCCATCAGCAAGAGCTACGGCGCCTTCACCGCCGTCCACCCGCTCGACCTCAGCGTCCCCGCCGGCTCCTTCTTCGCCCTGCTCGGCGCCTCAGGCTGCGGCAAGACCACCACCCTGCGCATGATCGCCGGCCTGGAGCAGCCCACCACCGGCACCGTCCGGCTCGCCGGCCAGGACGTCACCGGCCTCCCCCCGCACAAGCGCCCCGTCAACACCGTCTTCCAGAGCTACGCGCTCTTCCCGCACCTCGACATCTACGAGAACGTCGCCTTCGGCCTGCGCCGCCGCGGCATCAAGTCCGTCAAGAAGCAGGTCGGCGACATGCTCGACCTCGTCCAGCTCGGCGACTTCGCCCGCCGCAAGCCCCACCAGCTCTCCGGCGGCCAGCAGCAGCGCGTGGCGGTCGCCCGCGCCCTGATCAACCACCCCCGGGTGCTGCTGCTCGACGAGCCCCTCGGTGCCCTCGACCTCAAGCTGCGCCGCCAGATGCAGCTGGAGCTCAAGCGCATCCAGACCGAGGTCGGCATCACCTTCATCCACGTCACCCACGACCAGGAGGAGGCCATGACCATGGCCGACACGGTCGCGGTCATGAACGCCGGCCGGGTCGAACAGCTCGGCGCCCCCGCCGACCTCTACGAGACCCCCCGCACCACCTTCGTCGCCAACTTCCTCGGCACCTCGAACCTCATCACCGCCGAAGTCCTCGACGCCTCCGGCGACACCCTCGTCCTGCGCGCCGCGGATACCAAACTCGCCCTGCCCCGTGCGCGATGTACCACCGCCCCCCAGGCGGGCGGGAAGCTCCTCGTCGGCATACGGCCGGAGAAGATCACCCTGACGCACGCCGAGGACGCCGGCACCGTTCCCGAGGGCCGCAACCGCGTCCACGGCCGCATCACCGCGTCGAGCTTCATCGGCGTCTCCACCCAGTACCTCGTCGACAGCCCCGTGGCCACAGGCCTGTCCGTCTACGAGCAGAACATCGAGCGCGACAGCCGTCTCGCCCCGGGCGCCGACGTCGTCCTGCACTGGAACCCCGGGCACAGCTTCGGCCTGGACGCCGCACAGAGCATCGAGGCGGGCACGGACGCGGGGGAGGGCACCTGATGGCACTCGTCACCGACCAGCCCCCTGCGCCCCCCGCGCCCCTCCCCACGGCCGCACGGGGCAGGAAGCTCATCCCGTACTGGCTGCTGCTCCCCGGCATCCTGTGGCTGCTCGTCTTCTTCGCCGCCCCGCTCGTCTACCAGGCGTCCACCTCGGTGCAGACCGGATCGCTCGAAGAGGGCTTCGACGTCACCTGGCACTTCGCCACGTACTGGGACGCCCTGACCGAGTACTACCCCCAGTTCCTGCGCTCCGTCGCCTACGCCGCGACCGCCACGGCGCTCTGCCTCGCCCTCGGCTATCCGCTGGCCTACCTCATCGCCTTCAAGGCCGGCCGGTGGCGCAACGTCCTGATGATCCTCGTCATCGCGCCGTTCTTCACCAGCTTCCTGATCCGCACCCTCGCCTGGAAGACGATCCTCTCCGACGGCGGCCCCGTCGTCTCCGCCCTCGCGAGCCTGCACGTCCTCGACGTCACCAACGCCCTCGGCGTCACCGAGGGACACCGCGTGCTCGCCACGCCCCTCGCCGTCGTCTGCGGCCTGACCTACAACTTCCTGCCGTTCATGATCCTGCCGCTGTACACGTCCCTGGAGCGCATCGACGCGCGGCTGCACGAGGCGGCCGGCGACCTCTACGCCCGCCCGCTGACGACCTTCCGCAAGGTGACCTTCCCGCTGTCCATGCCCGGCGTCGTCGCCGGCACGCTGCTCACCTTCATCCCCGCCACGGGCGACTACATCAACGCCGAGCTGCTCGGCTCCACCGACCAGAAGATGATCGGCAACGTCATCCAGTCCCAGTTCCTGCGCGTCCTGGACTACCCGACCGCCGCCGCCCTGTCCTTCATCCTCATGGCCGCCATCCTCGCCATGGTCACCGTCTACATCCGCAAGTCCGGGACGGAGGACCTGGTCTGATGACTGCTACGCCCGCCCGCCAGGCCGTCCTCTCCAGCCGCCCCGTGCGGTGGCTGCGCCGCAACCTCGTCGTGCTCGCGGGGCTGGCCACACTGGCCTACCTCGTGCTGCCCAACGTCGTCGTCACCGTCTTCTCGTTCAACAAGCCCAACGGCCGCTTCAACTACGAGTGGCAGCGCTTCTCCACCGATGCCTGGACCGACCCGTGCGGCGTCGCCGACCTGTGCGGATCCCTCTCGCTGAGCCTGCAGATCGCCGTCTGGGCCACCGTGGGCGCCACCGTGCTGGGCACGGCGCTCGCCTTCGCGCTCGCCCGCTACCGCTTCCGCGCCCGGTCCTCCGTCAGCACCCTGATCTTTCTGCCGATGGCCATGCCAGAGGTCGTCATGGCCGCCTCGCTGGCCACCCTCTTCCTCAACATGGGCGTCACCTTCGGCTTCTGGACCATCCTGATCGCCCACATCACGTTCTGCCTGAGCTTCGTGGTGACGGCCGTCAAGGCCCGCGTGATGTCCATGGACCCCCGGCTCGAACAAGCCGCCCAGGACCTCTACGCCACCCCGCTGCAGACCTTCCTGCGGGTCACCCTCCCGATCGCAGCCCCGGGCATCGTGGCCGGCGCCCTGCTCTCCTTCGCCCTGTCCTTCGACGACTTCATCATCACCAACTTCAACGCCGGCTCGACTGTGACCTTCCCCATGTTCGTCTGGGGATCCGCACAACGGGGCACACCCGTTCAAATCAATGTCATCGGAACGGCGATGTTCGCCGTCGCCGTGCTGTGCGTCCTCGTCGGTCAACTGATCGGCGGGCGCCGAAAAAGGAGCTGAGAACATGGCCGCTCGTGCCATGAACCCTGTCCAAGCACTTTCCGACGCCGCTCCCCGGCCCTACTGGCTCGACGACCCCTCCCGGCCGGAGGCGCTCCCCGCGCTCGTCGGCGACGAGCACTGCGACCTGCTCGTCGTCGGCGGCGGATACTCCGGCCTGTGGACCGCGCTCCTCGCCAAGGAGCGCGACCCCGGCCGGGACGTCGTCCTCATCGAGGCCCAGGAGACCGGCTGGGCGGCCTCAGGCCGCAACGGCGGCTTCTGCTCGGCCTCCCTCACCCACGGGTGGGCCAACGGCGCGGCACGCTGGCCGGACGAGCTCACCACACTGAACAAACTCGGCCTGCAGAACCTCGACGACATCGAGGCCACTCTCGCCCGCCACGGCATCGACTGCGACTTCGAGCGCACCGGTGAGATCGACATCGCCACCGCCCCGCACCAGGTGCACGAGCTGCAGGAGGCCGCAGAGGAACTCGACGCCCTCGGCATCACCGGATACGAGTACCTCGACCGGGACGCCCTGCGCGCCGAGGTCCACTCCCCGACCTTCCTCGCCGGCCTCTGGGACCGCGACGGCGTGGCGATGCTGCACCCCGCCCGGCTCGCCTGGGGCCTCAAGCGCGCCTGCACGGAGCTCGGGGTGCGCATCTACGAGCACACGCCGGGCACCGAACTGTCCTCCCGCGCCGCCGGCATCGCCGTACGCACCCCCTACGGGCGCGTCTACGCCCGGCACGCCGCGCTCGGCACCAACGCCTTCCCCTCGCTCGTCAAGCGCGTCCGCCCGTACATCGCCCCCGTCTACGACTACGCGCTGATGACGGAGCCCCTGAACGCCGAACAACTCGACGCCGTCGGCTGGAAGGGACGGCAGGGACTGGGGGACGCCGCCAACCACTTCCACTACTTCCGCATCACGCCCGACCACCGCATCTTGTGGGGCGGTTACGACATCGTCTACCACTACGGCGGCGGCGTCCGGGCGGAGTACGACCACCACCCCGCCACCTACCAGAAGCTCGCCGAACACTTCTTCCGCTGCTTCCCGCAGCTCGAAGGCGTGCGCTTCACCCACGCCTGGGGCGGCGCCATCGACACCTGCTCGCGGTTCTCGGCCTTCTTCGGTACGGCGCACGGCGGCAAGGTCGCCTACGCGCTCGGCTACACCGGGCTCGGCGTCGGCGCCACCCGCTTCGGCGCCGACGTCATGCTCGACCTGCTCTCCGGGAAGCGCACCGAGAGGACCGAACTGGAGATGGTGCGCAGCAAGCCGCTGCCGTTCCCGCCCGAGCCCGTGCGCTCCATGGGCATCGGCATCACCCAGTGGTCGATGACGAAGGCCGACGAGAACGGCGGTCGCCGCAACCTCTGGCTCAAGGCCATGGACAAGGTCGGCCTGGGCTTCGACAGCTGAGGGGGCGGCATGGGGCCGGGGGCCTCGTGCCCGGGCCCCATGCCCCGCTCGTGCCCGGGCCCCATGCGGGCGCCGGTCTCCCACCGGTGCGCCTTCAGGGCGCACCGGAGCACGCAAGCCTGCGGACAGTGAACCCTTCACCACCGGTCGGTCCCGGAAACCCGCGTAATGATCCGCACTCCGCGGCCTCTCCATCCGTGAACGCAGGACGAGCGAACACGGAACGGAGGCACCGCCATGAATGACGACGCGGGGAAGCGGAGCGCGGTGGAGTGGCTGGCGACAGCTGCACCCGACCCCGGGACCTGCCGGTGGGAGTGGGAACGCAACCCCCTCGGGGTGGCGCTGCTGCCCGCTGGCAAGCTCTGGGACGTCCTCATCCTCCCCAGCGAGCTGGGCCGCCCCACGCTGGAGATCCTGACCCACTGCACCGAGCGGGTCGGGCCCGTCCTGGCCGACTTCGGTGACTGCCGCATGGGCTTCTTCGTCCCCCCGGGCACTGCCGCGGGATGGTTCGCCACAGGGGTACGGGCCGCCGGGGCCGGCAGCTGGGTCGTCGTCCCTCATCCGGGGCGGGCGGCTTCCGGCCTCCGCTGGGTGGTGCCGCCCGACGGCAACGGCACGCTCACCGACCCGGCGCTGCTGGAGCTGTCGATGCACGAGGCTGCCGCGAGCCTGGCCGACGGACAGGACGGGTGAGGGCCCTTGCCAGCCCCCACAGCAGCACCCCGGCCAGGCACCATGCGCCCACCACGTCCAGCGGCCAGTGATAGCCGCACCGCACCAGGCCGGTCGCCACGCCCGCGTTCAGCAGGACGTATGCGGTGGCCGCACACGCGCGTGCGCGCGCGTGGCGGTGGCGGCGCCTCATGCCGTCAGGCCCGGCATGGGGCGCCGCGTGGGCGAGGGCGGCACGGGGCAGGGCGCGGGCGGGCTCCGCATGGGGCGGCGTCACGGAGGCGTCGGCATGGGGCGGCGTACGGAACGAGTCGGCACGGGGCGCCAGAAGCAGGAGTGCGGCCGCGCCGTACGCGACAGCAGCAGTGGCCGTATGCCCTGAAGGGAAGAAGCCGTCGTGTGCCCCGGTCGCGGCCATGGCCGGCGGCCCCGTGCGGCCGATCCAGGACTTCAGCGGTACGACGACGGCCGGTACGGCCGCCATGGTGAGGGTCGCCCATATCGGCGGCAGCCACGGCCTGGGGCCGCGGCGACGCAGCAGCGCGGACACGGCCATGGCCGCGACCAGCACGGGCACCGCGACCGATGCGTTTCCGAGGTCGGCGAAGAATTGCGCGACTGAGCCGGGGAACGAGGAGTCCGCCACCGTACGGCCGAGGTCCTCGTCGAGCATCCGCACGGGGCCACGCGCCGCGACCTGCCAGGTGACCAGAGCGAAGAGCAGCGCACAGAACGCCGGGAAGAGCCCGCACACGAGGCGGGATCGTGCCGGCGGCCCCGGAACAGGGGGGGAGGTTCCGAGGCCGCCGTGGGGACCGGGGTGCCGCGCGCCCCGGGGGGTATGGGGCGGGCGGCCATCCGATCGGTGAGGATGTCCGGAGCGCAGGGCTCCAGTGGTGTGCGCGAAGGCACGGCCGGGTCGGCACTGGGGAAGTACCGGCTCGGCTCCGTCCGCAGTCCCCTGCGGACGAGGTGTTTCTCTCATCTGCAGAAACCGTACGGCAGGGCGGGCGGTCCGGACAGCCGGATCACCCGTCCACCACCCGCTCCGCACAGGTTCTTCACCCGCATCCCCCCTCACCGGCGGCTACAGGCGGGCGAAAGCGGCCTCGATGATGTCCAGACCCTCGTTGAGCAGGTCCTCACCGATCACCAGCGGCGGCAGGAAACGCAGCACGTTGCCGTACGTGCCGCAGGTGAGCACCAGCAGGCCCTCCGCGTGGCAGGCCTTGGCAAGCGCGCCGGCGGCCTCCGGGTTGGGGTCCTTGGTGCCGGACTTCACCAGCTCGATCGCGATCATGGCGCCGCGGCCGCGGATGTCGCCGATGATGTCGAACTTCTCCTGCATGGCGGAGAGGCGGCCCTTCATGACCTCCTCGATGCGCTTGGCCTTCGCGTTGAGGTCCAGCTCGCGCATGGTCTCGATGGCGCCGAGCGCCGCCGCGCAAGCCACCGGGTTGCCGCCGTAGGTGCCGCCCAGGCCACCCGCGTGCGCCGCGTCCATGATCTCCGCGCGGCCGGTGACGGCGGCGAGCGGCAGGCCGCCCGCGATGCCCTTGGCCGTGGTGATCAGGTCGGGGACGACGCCCTCGTCCTCACACGCGAACCACTGGCCCGTGCGGCAGAAGCCGGACTGGATCTCGTCCGCGACGAAGACGATGCCGTTGTCCTTCGCGAACTGCGCGATGCGCGGGAGGAAGCCCTTGGCCGGCTCGATGAAGCCGCCCTCGCCCAGCACCGGCTCGATGATGATCGCGGCGATGTTGTCGGCGCCGACCTGCTTGGTCATGGCGTCGATGGCCTGGGCCGCGGCCTCCTCGGCGCAGTTCTCCGGGCCGGTGGGCCAGCGGTAGCCGTAGGCCACCGGCACGCGGTAGACCTCGGGGGCGAACGGGCCGAAGCCGTGCTTGTACGGCATGTTCTTGGCGGTGAGAGCCATCGTCAGGTTCGTACGGCCGTGGTAGCCATGGTCGAAGACGACGACGGCCTGGCGCTTGGTGTACGAGCGGGCGATCTTCACCGCGTTCTCGACGGCCTCGGCGCCCGAGTTGAACAGCGCGGACTTCTTGGCGTGGTCACCCGGCGTCAGCTCGGCGAGCTTCTCGCAGACCTCCACGTAGCCCTCGTAGGGCGTCACCATGAAACAGGTGTGGGTGAAGTCGGCGAGCTGCGCGACGGCGCGGCGCACCACGGCCTCGGCGGAGTTGCCGACCGAGGTCACGGCGATGCCGGAGCCGAAGTCGATCAGCGAGTTGCCGTCCACGTCCTCGATCACGCCACCGCCGGCACGCTTGGTGAACACCGGCAGCGTCAGGCCCACGCCACCCGCGACCGCCGCGTTCTTCCGGGCCAGCAGCTCCTGCGACTTCGGGCCGGGGATCGCGGTGACGATGCGGCGCTCCTGGGGGAGGGCCGGGCCTCCAGTCAGTTCGGTCATGAGGTGCTCCAGGGGGAGAGAACGGGCTTCGGTCGGACTTTTAGTCGCAGGCTAGGGGCGGGAGCGGGGGTCGGGCATGTTCCGTTCGGGAGAAGTGGGCGCGTCGCGTTGTCCGTACCGGACATGGCGGGGCGCGAGATGTCTGTCAGCACGTTCTCCGGGTGATCATGCGCTCGGCGTGGCCCGGGACGCTGAACCCGCCACGGCCGACCACTAGATTGAGCGGCGGCGCGCACTCAGACGAGAAGCCAGAAGTCGGCCGGGCGGGGGGCGAGGGGCAGCGATGGAGCACGAGGGCACGTACGACGCACCGGGCGCACGGGGCCGGCTGCCTGGGGCGGCCGACGTACCGCCCGCCCAGGCAGCCGACGCCGAGCCCTGGCACCGGCAGCCGGCAGGGCCGCCCGCTCATCCGCCCATGCCCCACGCAGGGCCGCCTCCTGCGCCCCATGCCGCGCCGCCGGCCACGCCTGCGGAGGCCCCGCCCCGGCCCCGTGCGATGCCGCCGCAGCCCGGCAGGGCGCCCGGGGCGGCACCGCAGAGCCGTTCCCCGTTCCTCGCCTGGCTCCGCACGCCCCGTGTCTTTGCCGGCCCCGGTATCTGGGCGTACGGCTACCGCCCCAAGCCGCCGGAGGAACCGGACCGCATCCCGGGCCGGCAGCTCCTCAGCGGGGCGGTCATCGCCCTCCTGTGCGGCTGGCTGCTGGGGTCTCTGCTGTGGAACGGCTACCTCGGCTCCTACTGGTTGTGGCCCCTGACCGTCCTGACCCCCGACTCGTGGCACCAGGGCATGGCGGCGGTGTGGACCGTCTACATCTATTACGCCCTCTGCCTCGGCGTACTCATCTGCGTCTTCGGCCGCCTGGGGCGCTGGCCCCAGGTCTGGCGGCGGTACTTTGCGCCCCTGCTGGCGCGGCTGTGGGACGACGGAGGAGCCCTTCCGGCCGCCGTGGGAGGCAGTCCGCACCAGGACCCGGCCGACTGGCCCCAGCTGCGCGCCGCGGGCGCGCATGAGGCGGCGGAACGGCTCGCCGCGGAAGCGCGGGCCGGGCTGATGAACGACGTCGACCACTCCCGTATCGAGCGCGCCTGGCAGACCGTACGCGTGCAGCCGGGACGGCTCGCCGCGTTCACCGAAGCCGTTCTGCGGCACGGGGCGGCCGCCTGCGCGCACCCGTCCGGTGCGCGCGATCTGCCCGTACGCGCCGCGCGCCACGACCTCGTCACCCGGCAGGTGCGCATCGGCACCGCCGTGGACGACGAGCGCAACCCCTACCTGCACCGGGGTACCGGGTTCGCCCTCGACCCCCGTCTGCTGGGTACCTCCCTGCTCGCCGTCGGGCCGCCCGGCAGCGGCAAGACGGACCGGCTGAGCCGCCCCGTCCTGGAGTCGTTGTGCCTGCAGGCGCTCGCCGGCCGGGCGGCCGTCGTCGCGGTCGGCGCGGCGGGGGCGGGGCTCGCGCCCGACGGGGCGTTCGACGTCGTGGTGCGCATCGGCCGACCGGACTCCGCGTATGACCTCGACCTCTACGGCGGCACCGACGACCCCGACGAGGCCGCCGCAGTCCTCGCCGAAGGCCTCGTGGGCGACCTCACCGCCACACTGCCGGGTGAGGGTGGCCGCCGGGCCGCGACCGCCCTGGCGCAGATCCTCGGCCCCTACCGGGCCGCTCACGGCCGCTTCCCGTCCGTCCCCGAACTGCGCGAGCTCCTGGACGGTACGCCCGCCGCTGTGGCCTCCCTGCGCGCCGCCCTCACGGACGCGGGGCAGGAAGCGCTCATCCGCGAGATCGACGCGCGGGAGCGCCAGGCGCACCGCCCCGGTGACGCGGGCCCCATGCTCGCCGACCGCCTCGCACTGCTCGACCGCCCCGCCTTCGCTCGCTTCTTCGACACCACCGACCCTTCGCGCACCTTCTCCCTGCGCGCCCTGGAGCACCCCCTGCGCGTACGGATCGACCTGCCCGAGCGCGGGCACGCCGAGGCGTCACGGATGCTGGCCCGGCTCGTCCTCGCCCAGTTCACGGAGTGCGCGGTCGCCCGGGGCGACCGCTCCCTCTTCGCGTGCCTCGTCCTCGACGACGCCACCCACGCCGTCACCCCCGAGGCCGTACGGGGCCTGGCGCGGCTCCGTTCGGCCAATGCGGGGGCGCTGCTCACCCTCCGTACGCTCGACGACGTACCCGAGTCCCTGCGCAGTGCGCTGCTGGGCTCCGTCGGCTGCCGCATGGCGTTCTCCGGCGTCACCACCTGGGACGGGGCGCGCTTCGCGGAGGTGTGGGGCAAGGAGTGGGTGGAGACCCGCGACGTCACCGACCGTCAGGTCATTGCCCACGAGCCGCTGACCCGCGTCACTCACGTGGTGCGCAGGCTGGTCACGGGGCGCGCGGTGACCGCCCAGTCGGTGACGGTGCGCAAGGTGGAACGGGAGCGCTGGTCCGCGTCGGAGCTGGCGCACGCGGTGCCTGCGGGGCATGCCGTGCTGTCCGTGACCTCCGTGCGGGGGAACAGCGCGCCGCCGGTGCTCGTCGATCTGCAGCGGTGAACCGGCTCGTGTTACCGGTGATTGCTCCACTGAGGCAGAATCGGTCACAGATGTTCATACGCGACGGCACTTTTGCCACGACGCCCCTCCGAAGGTGCCATGCCCCTCACGCTCGCCTCACTCGTCCACCACTCCGCGCTGAAGCTCGCGGTCCTCGCGGGGGAGGACCGGCTGGACAGGCCCGTCCGCTGGGCACACGTCAGCGAGCTGGCCGACCCCGTGCCGTGGATGGACGGCGGCGAGCTGCTGCTGATCACCGCGCTGAAGATCGACGCGGAGGATCCGGAGGCCATGCGGCAGTATGTCCGCCGCCTCGTGCGCGCAGGCGTCGTCGGCCTCGGCTTCGCGGTCGGCGTCAACTACGAGCAGGTGCCTGAGGCTCTGGTCGACGCCGCACGGGACGAGGGCCTGCCCCTGCTGGAGGTGCCCCGCCGTACGCCCTTCATCGCCATCACTAAGGCGGTGTCCGCGGCCATCGCGGCCGACCAGTACCGGGCGGTGACGGCCGGCTTCGAGGCCCAGCGCGAACTGACCCGGGCCGCACTCGGCCCGGACGGGCCGGCGGCCCTCGTCGCCAGGCTCGCCGCGCACCTCGACGGGTGGGCGGCGCTGTACGACGCCTCGGGCGCCGTCGTCGCGGCGGCGCCCGAGTGGGCCGCGCGCCGGGCCGCGCGCCTCGGAGCGGACGTCGAGCGGCTGCGGGAGCGCCCCGCGCCCGCCACGGCCGTCGTGGGAACGGATCCCGCAGAGGAAGGCGCCGACCGGGTCGAACTGCAGTCCCTCGGCTCGGGGCGGCGTGCACGCGGAGTCCTCGCCGTCGGCACGGGCGCGCCCCTGGGCACCGCCGAGCGTTACGCCGTGCACTCCGCGATCGCCCTCCTCACCCTCACCACCGAGCGCTCCCGGGCCCTGCAGGAGGCGGAGCAGCGACTGGGTGCGGCACTGCTGCGCATGCTCCTCGCCGGCGAACCGGACCATGCACGGGCCGTCGCCGGAGACCTGTACGGCAGCCTGCTGGACGCACCCTTCCGGATGATCGTCGCGGAGGCGGCGGACGCGCCCACCGACGCTGACAGCGTCGGCCCGGAGGGGGAGTCCGAGCCTCCCGTGGAGCCGCTCGCCGTACTCGCGGACGCCCTGGAGACCGCCGCGGGCCGCGTGGCGGAGCCGCTGCTGGTCGTCCCGGACGGCGAACGGCTCGTCGTCCTCGCGCCTGACGGAGGGGCGGTCGCCGCGGCATGCGGGGAACACGCCCGGGCCATAGAAGCCCGCCGCGGGACGAAGGCACGGCCCCGGGACCGCAGCGCCGCCGCCCCCGCCTGCGACCTCGTCATCGGCCTGTCCGCCCCCGCGGGGCCCATCGCCGCCGCGGCGGCCTTCCGCCAGGCGGAGCAGGCCCTGTCCGTCGCACGCCGCCGCGGCAGGGTCCTCGTGGAGCACGAAGAGGTCGCCGCCGGCTCGGTGCTGCCGCTCCTCGCGGACGATGCGGTACGTGCCTTCGCAGACGGCATGCTGCGGGCACTCCGCGAGCACGACGCGACGGGCCGCGGCGACCTCGTCGCCTCCCTGCGCGCCTGGCTCTCCCGCCACGGCCAGTGGGACGCGGCGGCGGCGGACCTCGGCGTCCACCGTCACACGCTGCGCTACCGCATGCGCCGGGTGGAGGAGATCCTTGGCCGCTCCCTCGATGATCCCGACGTCCGTATGGAGCTGTGGCTGGCCCTGAAGGCGACTTCGGCCTCGGGACAGGAGTAGCACCCAGGTCTTGACGCGCCGTACGGGGCGCAGGCGTGGGCCCCATGCCGCTGCGACGGCGGGCGGTCCTCGGCCCTGAGGGCGCATGAGGCACCCGCCACTCCGCCATTGCGGTGCCCCCCGCCCCGGTACTGCTCCACCGCGGACAATCGGCGCCCGGCCGCCCCGCACCTACCGTGGGGGAGCAATATCCACACCACTTGGGAAGGGCCGGGATTGTGACTGCTCCCCACGCGTTCTGGCTGGCCGGCCGCGAGGCCACCGGCGAGGAGACCTTCGACGTCACGAACTCCTGGGACGGCCGTCTCGTCGGCACCGTGAGCGTGCCCACCGAGGCGCAGGTCGAGGAGGCCGTGGCCGCCGCGCACGCCGTCCGAGAGGAGTTCGCGGCGACGCCCGCGCACGTGCGGACCGCCGCCCTCGACCACGTCGCGAAGCGGCTCACCGAGCGCGCCGAGGAGATAGCCCAGCTCATCTCCGCCGAGAACGGCAAGCCCATCAAGTGGGCCCGAGGCGAGGTCGGCCGTGCCGTCTCCGTCTTCCGCTGGGCCGCCGAGGAGGCCCGCCGCTTCAACGCCGGTGACGCGCAGCGCCTCGACACCGACGCGGGCGGCACCGGCCGCCTGGCGCTGACCCGCCGCTTCCCGCGCGGCACCGTGCTGGGCATCGCGCCGTTCAACTTCCCGCTGAACCTGAGCGCCCACAAGGTCGCCCCGGCGATCGCCGTCGGCGCGCCGATCATCCTCAAGCCTGCTCCGGCGACCCCGATCTCCTCCCTCGTACTGGGCGAGATCCTGGCCGAGACGGACCTGCCGGCGGGCTCCTGGAGCGTGCTGCCGGTCCCGAACGACCGTATGCCGGCCCTCGTCCAGGACGAGCGCCTGCCGGTCATCTCCTTCACGGGCTCCGGGCCGGTGGGCTGGTCGATCCTCGACTCCGCCCCCCGCAAGCACGTCACCCTCGAGCTCGGCGGCAACGGCGCGGCCGTGGTCCTGGCCGACTGGTCCTCCGAGGAGGACCTCGACTGGGCCGCGCAGCGCATCGCGACCTTCTCGAACTACCAGGGCGGCCAGTCCTGCATCTCGGTGCAGCGGGTCATCGCGGACGCCTCGCTGTACGAGCGCCTCGTGCCCAAGGTCGTCGCCGCCGTCGAGGCGCAGGTCACCGGTGACCCGTCGGACGCCGCGACGGACGTCGGCCCGCTGGTCAGCGAGGACGCCGCCAAGCGGGTGGAGTCCTGGGTGGACGAGGCTGTGGAGAAGGGCGCCACTCTCCTCACCGGCGGCAAGCGCGACGGCGCGACCTACGCCCCGACCGTGCTCGCGGACGTGCCGGCCGACGTGACCATCGCCTGCGAGGAGGTCTTCGGCCCCGTCCTGACGATCACCAAGGCCGAGGGCGAGGAGGCCGCTTTCGCCGCGGTCAACGATTCTCCTTACGGCCTGCAGGCCGGTGTCTTCACGCACGATCTGCAGACGGCGTTCCGGGCGCACCGTGCACTGGAGACCGGTGGCGTCATCATCGGCGACGTCCCGTCCTACCGTGCGGACCAGATGCCCTACGGCGGCGCCAAGCAGTCCGGCGTGGGGCGCGAGGGCGTGCGCTACGCGATGGACGACTACACCTACGAGCGTGTGCTCGTCCTGACGGGTCTGGCCCTGTAGTAGCAACTACCTGAAGGCACGCGCCTGCAGGTAGAGGAGTCCCGCCTGACGGCCGGGGCGCGCTCCGTGCGCGCCCCGGCCGTCTGTGTTCCTGCCCGTGCCCCTCCGGCTGCCTGCCGAACCGCATGGGGCGAGGGAGGCGGGCCCATGCAGCAGCCCCGTGCGGTGGCCTCGTGCCGTCGGCTGGGGCGACTGCGGCCCCAGGGCAACCTCGCGACCCGTCTGGCCGGATTCTTGCGAACCGTGGCAGTCAGGCCACTCGTTGTCGTTCGTGATCTCCGGAAGTCTGGGGGCATCGAAACAGAACGACCGCAAGGAGCCCACCGCCATGAACGCAGCCCCCGCCCGCATGCACGCCATCCGTCAGGAGTCCGCCGGCGGCCCCGAGGTGCTGCGCCTGGCCGAGACCGACCGCCCCGTGGCGGGGCCCACCGAGATCCTCGTGCGGGTACGGGCCGCGGGGGTCAACCCCGTCGACTGGAAGACCCGGGCGCGCGGCTACTACTACACCGGGGACACCCCGCCCTTCGGTCTCGGCTTCGACGTCTCGGGTGTGGTCGAGGCGGTCGGCGACGGCGTGACGCTGTACGCCCCGGGCGACGAGGTGTACGGCATGCCGCGCTTCCCGCACCCGGCCGGCGCGTACGCCGAGTACGTCGCCGCGCCCGCCCGGCACTTCGCCCCCAAGCCGCAAGGTCTCGACCACGTACAGGCCGCTGCACTGCCCCTCGCCGCCCTCACGGCGTGGCAGGCCGTCGTGGACACCGCCCGCGTCACCGAGGGGCAGCGCGTGCTGATCCACGCGGCTGCGGGCGGCGTGGGCCACCTGGCCGTCCAGATCGCCAAGGCGCGGGGCGCGTACGTCATCGGAACCGCAAGCGCCGCCAAGCACGAGTTCCTGCGGGGCCTCGGAGCCGACGAACTCATCGACTACCGCGAGCAGGACTTCGCCGAGGAGCTCAGCGGCCTCGACGCCGTCGTGGAGTCCATCAGTGGCGACTACCCGGCCCGCTCCTTGCGTACTCTCCGCGCCGGCGGCACCCTCGTCTCGCTGCTCCCCCTGACGGAGCCGGTCCTCGCCGAGGCGCGCGAGCGCGGCATCCGCGCCGTGCGCATGATGGTCGAGCCCGACCTGGCGGGCCTGCGGGGCATCAGCGAGCTCGTCGAGTCCGGGCGGCTGCGCACCGAGATCGCCGCTGTCCTGCCGCTCGCGGAGGCCGCCAAGGCACACGAACTCGGGGAGACGGGCCGCACCGCCGGGAAGATCGTGCTCACGGTCGGCGACTGACCGCCTCGCCCCATGCCCCCCCGCCCCATGCCGGCCCCCACGCCACGTGTGCGGCTGCCGCAAGCCCGGCCTCATGCCCGCACAGTGCGCCCCGTGCCCAGCCCAGAGCGCGGAGCGCACTGCGTTCCCCCGTACCGTCGGCCTGTCCCCCGTACCAACCCGGGCCGACCTCACCGACGGTACGGAGCGGCTGCGCGCCGGTCGTCCCGTAACGGGTGGAATTCCTCCCTCAACCCACGCAGTAGCCGGAAGGTCTTCTCCAACCGGCGCGGTAGGCGGCACAGCCTCCGCCTGACCGATGCCCAACCGCTGCCACGGCGGCTACCCTGCGGCGATGCGGACGGTTCGGGCGCTGGAACGGCATGTCGCGGGCTGGCCGAGGGCGGCCCTGGACGTGCCGTTGGCGGTGGGCTTCACCGTCGTGGCACTGCTGCTCGCCAGTGAACGCCCGCCCGAAGGCTGGTACTGGGACCGGCCGGATGCCCTGGGCTACGGGCTGATCTGCGTCATCAACCTCTCCCTCGCAGCCCGCCGCCGCGCGCCCGTCACGGTCTTCGCCGGCGCCACCGCCTTGTGGCTGTGGTACATCGCGGCCGGGTTCTGGCCGGTCGTCAACAGTGCAGCCCTGATGCTGGCGCTGTACACGGTCGCCTCCGTACGCCGCACGGCCCACGCCGCGGTCTGCGGCGCCGTGCTCGCCGCGGTCTGGGTGACTGGCGGGCTGCTCTCCCGGAACAACGACATCACGACGGCTTTAGCCCAGTCCCTGGTCGTGCCCTGCATCCTGTGGAAGTTCGGCGACAACGCGCGCAAGTTGGCCGCCCGCAACCGCACCCTGTCCGAGCTGACCGAGCAGCTCCGCCGCGAGCGCGAGGAGAACGCCCGCCGCGCCGTCGCCGAGGAGCGCGTCCGCATCGCCCGCGAGCTGCACGACGTGGTCGCCCACCACATGTCGGTGATATCCGTCCAGGCGGGCCTCGCCCACTACGTCTTCACAGCCGACCCCGGCACCGCGCGCAACGCACTCGGCACCATCTCGGCCACCAGCGGCGAGGCTCTGGAGGAACTGCGCCGGCTCCTGGCCGTCCTGCGCGTCGGCCCGGAGGGCGTTGGCGAGAACGCTGGCGAGGGCCCGTACCAGCCGACGCCCGGCTTGGACCGGCTCGAGGAGACGGCCGACCGGGTGCGGGCGGCAGGCGTTGAAGTGGAACTGCGGATCGAGGGGGAGTGGCGGCCCCTCGCGCCGGGCCCCGACCTGTGCGCGTACCGCGTCGTCCAGGAGGCGCTGACGAACGTCATCAAGCACGCCCGCCCCGCGCGGGCCACCGTCCACGTCGCGTTCAGCTCGCACCGGCTGTCCGTACGGGTCACCGACACCGGGCAGGGAAACGTTCCGGCCATCCCGGACCCGACAGGCGGGCACGGGTTGATCGGCATGCGCGAGCGCGCCAGGATCTACGGGGGAACCCTGGCCGCCGGCCCGCGCGACGAGGGCGGGTTCGAGGTCCGGCTCACCCTCCCGTTGCAGCCGGCGTCGCACGGGAGAGGGACGGCGGGGGATGACTGGGAAGGCCGGAGAGACCAAGGCCCCTGATACGGGCCCCACGGGGGACATCCGTGTCCTCGTCGTCGACGACCAGGTACTCATCCGCGCCGGCGTCGCCGCCCTGCTGCGCGCCGCGCCCGGCATGGAGGTCGTCGCCGAGGCGTCCGGCGGCCAGGAGGCCATAGCGCTCGCCGCGAAGCACCGGCCCGACGTGATCCTCATGGACATCCGGATGCCCGACCTCAGCGGCATCACGGCCACCGAGCGCATCCTGCGGGACGCGCCGCCCCCTCCGCCCCGTGTCCTGGTGCTGACCACCTTCGACCTCGACGAGTACGTGTATGCGGCCTTGCGCGCCGGCGCGGCCGGTTTCCTCCTCAAGGACGCGGGCCCGCAGCGGCTCCTGGCGGCCGTCACGGCCGTGGCAGGGGGCGACACACTCTTCGCGCCCAGCGTCACCCGCCGCCTCGTCGAGGCGTTCACCCAGCGCGCCGGCGTCGGCGCCGCTGCGCCGCCCGGCGCCGCCCTTGAGGCGCTGACCGGCCGGGAGCTGGAGGTACTGCGCGCCACCGCACGGGGCCTGTCCAACGCCGAGATCGCCGCCGAGCTCGTCATCAGCGAGGCCACCGTCAAGACCCACCTCAACCGTGCGATGGCCAAGCTCGGCCTCTGCAGCCGTGCACAGGCGGTCGTCGTCGCCTACGAGAGCGGTCTGGTCACCCCGGGCATGGGGCGCTGACCGGCCGCCCCATGCCCCATGCCTCGTCCCATGGCCCCATGCCCTGCATGAGGCGGCAACTGCTCCCCGCCCCATGCCCCGCACGGGGCGCCAACTACTCCCCGCCCTGAGCCCCGCATGGGGCATCGTCCCGCGCCCCGCACGAGGCGCCGTCCCCGCTCCGCGCGGCCCTCTCGCTGCTCCCCGGGCCGGAACGTTGCGCGAGGTCTGGTAGATGCCGGGAGGATCGGGTACATACGGTCCAGTAGTACCGGTCGGTAGCCGACCGGGACGGCCCCGACTGAAGCGGCGAGGTGCCTCATGACCGCACCATCCGTACGACCGGTCTCCGAGCGCGAAGCACGCCAGGTCGCCGAAGCGGCCCGGGAGCAGGACTGGAAGAAGCCGAGCTTCGCCAAGGAGCTCTTCCTCGGCCGGTTCCGCCTCGACCTGATCCACCCGCACCCGACCCCCGCGCTGGAGGATGTACGGCGCGGCGAGGAGTTCCTCGCGAAGCTGCGCGACTTCTGCGAGAACCGTATCGACCCCGCCCGGATCGAGCGCGAGGCGAGGATCCCGGACGAGACGGTGAACGGGCTCAAGGAGCTCGGCGCCCTCGGTATGAAGATCGACACCAAGTACGGGGGCCTCGGGCTCACGTCGGTCTACTACAACAAGGCCCTCGCCGTCGTGGGCTCCGTCAGCCCGGCCGTCGGCGCGCTGCTCTCCGCCCACCAGTCGATCGGGGTGCCCCAGCCGCTCAAACTTTTCGGTACTCAGCAGCAGAAGGAAACCTTCCTCCCGCGGTGCGCACACACCGACATTTCGGCGTTCCTGCTCACCGAGCCGGACGTCGGTTCCGACCCCGCGCGCCTCGCCACTTCCGCGGTCCCCGACGGCGACGACTACATCCTCGACGGGGTCAAGCTCTGGACGACCAACGGCGTCGTCGCGGACCTGCTGGTCGTCATGGCACGGGTCCCCAGGAGCGAGGGCCATAAGGGAGGTATCACGGCCTTCGTCGTCGAGGCCGCGGCGGACGGCGTCACCGTCGAGCGCCGCAACGCCTTCATGGGCCTGCGCGGCCTCGAGAACGGCGTCACCCGCTTCCACCAGGTGCGCGTCCCCGCCGCCAACCGCATCGGCCCCGAGGGCTCCGGACTCAAGATCGCCCTGACGACGCTCAACACCGGCCGGCTCTCCATCCCCGCCATGTGCGTCGCCGGCGGCAAGTGGGCGCTGAAGATCGCCCGCGAGTGGTCCACGGCGCGTGAGCAGTGGGGCAAGCCCATCGCCAAGCACGAGGCGGTGGGATCGAAGATCTCCTTCATCGCCGCGACCACCTTCGCCCTGGAGGCAGTCCTCGACCTCTCGGGCCAGATGGCCGACGAGAACCGTAACGACATCCGTATCGAGGCCGCCCTCGCCAAGCTGTACGCCAGCGAGATGGCCTGGCTGATGACCGACGAACTCGTGCAGATCCGCGGCGGACGGGGCTACGAGAGCGCCGCCTCGCTCGCCGCACGGGGCGAGCGCGCCGTCCCCGCCGAGCAGATGCTGCGCGACGCGCGCATCAACCGCATCTTCGAGGGCTCCACGGAGATCATGCACCTGCTGATCGCTCGCGAGGCCGTGGACGCCCACCTCTCCGTCGCAGGCGACCTGATCGACCCGGACAAGTCCTTGGGCGACAAGGCCCGCGCAGGAGCCCGCGCAGGGGGCTTCTACGCCCGCTGGCTGCCCAAACTGGTCACCGGCCCCGGGCAGCTCCCGCGCACCTACGCGGAATTCCGTCCCGCGGGCCACCGCGACCTCGCCACCCACCTCCGCTACGTCGAGCGTTCCTCGCGCAAACTCGCCCGCTCCACCTTCTACGCCATGTCGCGCTGGCAGGGCCGCATGGAGACCAAGCAGGGCTTCCTCGGGCGCATCGTCGACATCGGCGCGGAGCTCTTCGCGATGAGCGCGGCCTGCGTCCGTGCGGAGCGGCTGCGTGCCGAGGGTGAGCACGGCGTGGAAGCGTACGAGCTCGCCGACGCCTTCTGCCGGCAGGCCAGGATCCGCACGGAGGAGCTCTTCGGGCGGCTATGGACGAACACCGACGACCTCGACCGCAAGGTCGTCTCCGGAGTGATGTCCGGGGCGTACGAGTGGCTCGAGGCCGGCATCCTCGACCCCAGCGGTGACGGCCCCTGGATCGCGGACGCCACACCCGGCCCGGCCAAGACGGACAACGTCCACCGCCCCATCCGCTGAGCCCGCAGTCCCGCGCGAGGTGGCCTCCGCCTCATGCGGGGGTGCGGGTGCCCCCGCATGAGGCGGAGACCTTGCGCCCCGTGCGCAGCGTTCCCCGCCCCATGCACAGGGTCTCCCCGCCCCACGCAGCCCCGCCCCGCCCCACGCGGGGCGGTCTGCCGCGCCCCATGCGGCGGGGTGGTCTGCCTCGCCCCATGCGGGCGTGGCCTCGGCCCGTGCGCAGCCGGCATTCCGCCCCATGCGTGCCTGCCCTCGCCCCATGCGGGCGCCCCCGCCCCGCGCTCACCCCCGGCTCCTCGCTACCGGTAAGCCCGCCCCCGCCCCACGCCGACACCGCTCCCCAGAGGCCGTACGGGGGCTCCCTGTCCGCTCTCCGGGCGGAAGACGCAACAATGAGTCCATGACGGACTCCCTCGCTGACCCGCATCTGCGCTACTCCGCCCCCACCGCCGCGGGCGGACCCCGCGAGATCGTGATCCTCGGTTCGACCGGCTCGGTCGGGACCCAGGCCATCGATCTCGTGCTCCGCAACCCCGACCGGTTCCGGGTGACCGGCCTGTCGGCCGCCGGCGGCCGCGTGGGGCTCCTCGCCGAGCAGGCGCGGCAGCTGCGGGTGCGCACCGTCGCCGTCGCCCGTGCCGAGACCGTGCCCGCGCTGCGCGAGGCGCTGGCGGTGCAGTACGGGGCGGGGGAGCCGCTCCCCGAGATCCTGGCGGGGCCCGAGGCGGCCACCGAGCTGGCGCGCAGCGAGTGCCACACCGTCCTCAACGGGATCACCGGCTCGATCGGCCTGGCGCCGACCCTGGCCGCCCTGGAGGCCGGCCGGACGCTCGCGCTGGCCAACAAGGAGTCGCTGATCGTCGGCGGCCCGCTGGTCAAGGCGCTCGCCAAGCCCGGCCAGATCATCCCCGTGGACTCCGAGCACGCCGCGCTCTTCCAGGCGCTGCTGGGCGGCACGCGCGCCGAGGTCCGCAAGCTGGTCGTCACGGCCTCGGGCGGGCCCTTCCGGGGCCGTACGAAGGCCGAGCTGGCCTCCGTCACCCGTGAGGACGCCCTCGCGCACCCGACCTGGTCCATGGGGCCGGTGATCACGATCAACTCCGCGACCCTGGTCAACAAGGGACTGGAGGTCATCGAGGCGCACCTGCTGTACGACATCCCGTTCGACCGCATCGAGGTCGTCGTCCACCCGCAGTCCTACGTCCACTCGATGGTGGAGTTCGTGGACGGCTCCACGCTGGCCCAGGCCACCCCGCCGGACATGCGCGGCCCCATCGCCATCGGCCTGGGCTGGCCGGAGCGGATCCCGGACGCGGCCCCCGCCTTCGACTGGTCCACGGCCTCCACCTGGGAGTTCTTCCCGCTCGACGAGGAGGCCTTCCCGTCGGTCGCCCTGGCCCGGCACGTGGGCGAGCTCGGGGGCACGGCGCCCGCCGTCTTCAACGCGGCCAACGAGGAGTGCGTCGACGCCTTCCTCGCGGGCGGGCTGCCGTTCAACGGGATTGTCGATACGGTCGCGGAGGTGGTGGCGGAACACGGCACGCCCACCACGGGAACCCGCCTCACCGTCGCGGACGTCTTGGAAGCGGAGGCCTGGGCACGCGCCCGGGCCCGTGAACTGGCAGCGCGGACGGCTCCGGCATCCCGTACCGCGAAGGCGACCTCGGAGGCCCGCGCATGACGACACTGATGACGGTCCTCGGGATAGTCGTCTTCGTGGTGGGCCTGCTCTTCTCGATCGCCTGGCACGAGCTCGGCCACCTGTCGACCGCGAAGCTCTTCGGCATCCGCGTGCCGCAGTACATGGTCGGCTTCGGGCCGACGATCTTCTCGCGCAAGAAGGGCGAGACCGAGTACGGGGTCAAGGCCATCCCGCTCGGCGGCTACATCCGCATGATCGGGATGTTCCCGCCCGGCGCGGACGGCCGGATCGCCGCCCGCTCCACCTCGCCGTGGCGCGGCATGATCGAGGACGCCCGCTCGGCCGCCTTCGAGGAGCTGCAGCCCGGTGACGAGTCCCGGCTGTTCTACACGCGCAAGCCGTGGAAGCGCGTGATCGTGATGTTCGCCGGGCCGTTCATGAACCTCGTCCTGGCCGTCGTGATCTTCCTCGGCGTGATGATGTCCTTCGGGATCAACACGCAGACGACGACCGTCTCCACCGTCTCCGACTGCGTCGTCGCAGCGAGCGCCCAGACCGACAAGTGCGGCAAGGGGAACCCGGACTCCCCGGCCAAGGCCGCCGGCCTCAAGCCGCGCGACAAGATCGTGGCGTTCAACGGGCACCGTACGGACGACTGGGCCACGCTCCAGAAGGAGATCCGCAAGACCACCGGCCCCGCCACCGTCACCGTCGAGCGGGACGGCGTCCGTAAGACCCTGAGCGCGAACCTCATCTCCAACCAGGTCCAGAAGTACGACAGCAAGGGCGCGCCCATCAAGGGGCAGTACGTGACGGCCGGCTTCCTCGGCTTCGCGCCCGCCACGGGCGTCGTGCCGCAGAGCTTCGGCCAGTCCGTCGACCGTATGGGCGACATGGTGCAGTCCGGCGTCGAGTCACTGATCGCCCTTCCCAGCAAGATCCCCGACCTGTGGAACGCTGCCTTCGACGGCGGCGAGCGCAAGGCGGACTCCCCGATGGGCGTCGTCGGCGCGGCACGGGTCGGCGGTGAGGTCTTCAACCTCGACATCCCGCCGTCGCAGCAGATCGCCACCATGCTGTTCCTGGTCGCGGGCTTCAACCTCTCGCTGTTCCTGTTCAACATGCTGCCCCTGCTGCCGCTGGACGGCGGGCACATCGCCGGGGCCCTGTGGGAGTCCGTGCGGCGCGCCTTCGCGAAGGTGTTCCGCCGCCCCGACCCGGGGCCGTTCGACGTCGCGAAGCTGATGCCGGTCGCCTATGTGGTGGCGGGAATCTTCATCTGCTTCACTCTTCTCGTCCTCATCGCGGACGTGGTGAATCCTGTGCGGCTCACCTAGCGCGAAGCGGGGACAAACGCCCGTTTGTGGCGACCGGCTGCAGTCTGTGGCCGGTCGTCTACGTTTGGGGGGCCTCCGCGGTGGGATGTGCTTCGAACGGACCGGGTGCCGTAATCTCGAAGCGGAGCCCGCCGATCTCGGGACCTTGATTCACACCTTGGGGTTGCTCGCCACATGACTGCGATTTCGCTTGGAATGCCTTCCGTTCCGATCAAGCTCGCCGACCGCAGGGTCAGCCGCAAGATCCAGGTCGGCTCCGTGGCCGTCGGAGGCGACGCACCCGTCTCGGTGCAGTCGATGACGACGACCAGGACGTCGGACATCGGTGCCACGCTTCAGCAGATCGCGGAGCTGACGGCGTCGGGCTGCCAGATCGTGCGGGTGGCCTGTCCCACGCAGGATGACGCGGACGCGCTTCCGGTGATCGCGAAGAAGTCGCAGATTCCGGTGATCGCGGACATCCACTTCCAGCCGAAGTACGTTTTCGCGGCGATCGATGCGGGGTGCGCGGCGGTCCGTGTGAACCCGGGCAACATCAAGCAGTTCGACGACAAGGTCAAGGAGATCGCGAAGGCGGCCTCGGATGCGGGTACGCCGATCCGTATCGGTGTGAACGCGGGGTCGCTGGACCGGCGGCTGCTGCAGAAGTACGGCAAGGCGACGCCTGAGGCGCTGGTGGAGTCGGCGCTGTGGGAGGCGTCGCTCTTCGAGGAGCACGGCTTCCGCGACATCAAGATCTCGGTCAAGCACAACGACCCGGTCGTCATGGTCAACGCGTACCGTCAGCTGGCGGCGCAGTGTGATTACCCGCTGCACCTGGGTGTGACGGAGGCGGGGCCGGCGTTCCAGGGCACGATCAAGTCCGCGGTGGCGTTCGGTGCGCTGCTGTCGGAGGGCATCGGTGACACGATCCGTGTCTCGCTGTCGGCGCCGCCGGCGGAGGAGATCAAGGTCGGCATGCAGATCCTGGAGTCCCTGGGCCTGCGCCAGCGCCGTTTGGAGATCGTCTCCTGCCCGTCCTGCGGTCGTGCGCAGGTGGATGTGTACAAGCTCGCGGATCAGGTCAGTGCCGGTCTGGAGGGCATGGAGGTGCCGCTGCGCGTCGCGGTGATGGGCTGCGTCGTGAACGGTCCGGGTGAGGCCCGTGAGGCCGATCTGGGTGTCGCTTCGGGTAACGGCAAGGGGCAGATCTTCGTCAAGGGCGAGGTCATCAAGACCGTGCCGGAGTCGAAGATCGTGGAGACCCTCATCGAGGAAGCCCTGAAGATCGCCGAGCAGATGGAGAAGGACGGCGTCGCCTCCGGCGAGCCCAAGATCAGCGTCGCCGGCTGACCCCTCACGGGCGCCTCGTGCGCCCACGCACACCGCTGTGCCCCGCCTCCCGTCCAGCACGGGGCGGGGCACCGGCGGTTCCCGCCCCATGCGGCCACAAGGGGGGTGCGCCAGGAGGCTGAGAGGTACAGTTCCAAGACCTGTTCCCATGGCCTCGGGCCCCGCGACGGTGAGGCAAATCCACACGTGCTGACGACGACCACCACCAAGGTCCTGGAGCCCGGCGACATCGAGGCCGCCCTCGACGTCCTCGACCGCGACCCCGTCGCCAACGCCTTCGTCGCCGCCCGCGTCCAGGTCGCGGGCCTCGATCCCTGGCGGCTCGGCGGCGAGATGTGGGGCTGGTACTCCGGCGGCCGCCTCGAGTCCCTCTGCTACGCAGGCGCCAACCTCGTCCCCATCTGCGCGGGGCCCGAGGCCGTACGGGCCTTCGCCGACCGTGCACGCCGCGCGGGGCGCCGCTGCTCCTCCATCGTGGGCCCCGCGGAGGCCACGTCCGCGCTCTGGTCGCTCCTCGAGCCCCACTGGGGCCCCGCGCGCGAGGTCCGCGCCCACCAGCCCCTCATGGTCACCCGCTCCATGCCCGCCGACATCGAGGCCGATCCCCTCGTCCGCCGCATCCGCAAGGACGAGATGGAAGTGATCATGCCGGCCTGCGTGGCCATGTTCACCGAGGAGGTCGGCGTCTCCCCGCTCGCCGGGGACGGCGGGCTCCTCTACCAGGCCCGCGTCGCCGAGCTCGTGGGCTCCGGCCGCTCCTTCGCCCGCATCGAGGACGGCCGTGTCGTCTTCAAGGCCGAGATCGGCGCCGCGACGCCCCGCGCCTGCCAGATCCAGGGCGTCTGGGTCGCCCCCGAGCACCGCGGCCGCGGCCTGTCCGTGACCGGCATGGCGGCCGTCCTGCGCTACGCCCTCGCCGAGGTCTCGCCCGTCGTCAGCCTCTACGTCAACGACTACAACACCGCGGCACGGGCCGCCTACCGGCGCGTGGGCTTCGAGGAGACCGGCGCGTTCATGAGCGTGCTGTTCTGAGCCGGCGTGCTGTTCCGACCCGCCGGGCCCCGCGCGCAGGGAACCTGCGGGTAGCCTCCCCGCATGGATGACATCGTGGTCGGGCCGCTCGACCTCGCCGCGCGGGTCGACGACGCGCTGGCCGTGCAGGCACAGGCCTTCGGGCTCACCGCGGAAGAGGTCGCCGTACGGCGGCACATCGTGCTGCGCCACCTCGCCTCCCGCGGTGCCCGCGCCCTCGGGGCAACCGCCCGGGGCGGGCGGCTCGTCGGCTTCGTCTACGGGATGCCCAACGACCGCACCCACTGGTGGTCGGGCGTCGTCGAGCCCTACCTGCGCGCCACGGGCACCGAAGGGTGGCTCGACGATTCCTTCGTCATCACGGAGCTGCACGTCCACCCCGACTTCCAGAAACGGGGCATCGGCCGGGCCCTCATCACCATGATCACCGACAGCGCCGCCGAGCCGCGCTCGATCCTCTCCGCCGTCGACACCGAGTCCCCGGCCCGTGCCCTCTACCGCAGGCTCGGCTACCGCGACCTGGCGCGCCCCGTGCACTTCCCCAGCGCCCAGAGCCCGTACGTGGTGATGGGGGCCCCGCTGCCGCTGCTGGGGTGAGGCACGGGGCCGGAGGGTGGGGCCGCGTGGGCCGCCGGACGTGATCCCGCCCGGCGTGAGAACTCGTTTCAGCGGAGCCCCGGCTGCCGCTAGTCTCCTGACCATTCCCTACGCCTTGCCAGGAGACCCACGATGGCCCATGTCCAGCGCATGTCCACCACGCTGCTGAAGACACTGCGCGACGACCCGGCCGACGCGGAGACCGCCAGCCACAAGCTGCTGGTCCGCGCCGGCTACGTCCGACGCTCGTCCGCCGGTGTCTGGACCTGGCTGCCGCTCGGCAAGAAGGTGCTGGACAACGTCTCCCGGGTGGTGCGGGAGGAGATGGACGCCATCGGGGGCCAGGAGGTCCTGCTGCCCGCCCTGCTGCCCAAGGAGCCCTACGAGGCCAGCGGGCGCTGGGAGGAGTACGGCGACCTCCTCTTCCGCCTCAAGGACCGCAAGGGCGCCGACTACCTGCTCGGCCCCACGCACGAGGAGATCTTCACCCTCACGGTCAAGGACCAGTGCACGTCCTACAAGGACCTGCCCGTGATCCTCTACCAGATCCAGACCAAGTACCGTGACGAGGCCCGGCCCCGCTCCGGCGTGCTGCGCGGGCGCGAGTTCCAGATGAAGGACTCCTACTCCTTCGACACCACGGACGAAGGGCTCGCCGAGTCCTACCGTCTGCACCGCGAGGCGTACACCCGCATCTTCGAGCGCCTCGGCCTCGACTACCGCGTCGTCTCCGCCGTCTCGGGCGCCATGGGCGGCTCCGCGTCCGAGGAGTTCCTCGCCCCGGCCGCAGCCGGCGAGGACACCTTCGTGGACTGCCCGCAGTGCGACTACGCCGCCAACACCGAAGCCGTCACCGTGGCCGTGAGCCCCTCCGACCCCGCCGGCCACGGGGCCGTCGAGGAGCTGGACACGCCCGACACGCCCACCATCGAGACCCTCGCGGCCCACCTCGGCGTGCCGGCCTCCGCGACGCTGAAGAACCTCCTCGTCAAGGTCGACGGCGAGATCACCGCCGTCGGCGTGCCGGGCGACCGCGAGGTCGACCTCGGCAAGCTGGGGGAGCACCTGGCACCCGCCGTCGTCGAGCTGGTCACCGCCGAGGACTTCGCGGACCGGCCCGACCTCGTACGGGGCTACGTCGGCCCGCAGGGCCTCAAGCTGCGCTACATCGCCGACCCGCGCGTGGCGCCCGGCACCGCCTGGATCACCGGTGCCAACAAGCCCGGTACGCACGCCCGTAACGTGGTGTGCGGACGGGACTTCGAGGTCGACCAGTACCTCGATGTCGTCGTGGTCGAGCCGGGCGACCCCTGCCCCCGCTGCGGGGCGGGACTGGAGATCGGCCGGGCGATCGAGATCGGCCACATCTTCCAGCTGGGCCGCAAGTACGCCGACGCCTTCGGGCTCGACGTCCTCGGGCAGAACGGCAAGCCGGTCCGCGTCACCATGGGTTCGTACGGCATCGGCGTCTCCCGCGCCGTGGCGGCTCTCGCCGAGCAGACGCACGACGAGTCCGGCCTGTGCTGGCCCCGCGAGGTCGCCCCGGCGGACGTGCACATCGTCGCGGCGGGCAAGGCCGTACAGACCGAACTCGCCCTGGAGCTCGCCGACAAGCTGGGTTCGGCAGGCGTCCGGGTCCTCGTCGACGACCGCACCGGCGTCTCCCCGGGCGTGAAGTTCACCGACGCCGAGCTGATCGGCATCCCGGAGATCCTGGTGGTCGGCCGCGGGGCGCCCCAGGGGCTCGTCGAGCTGAAGGACCGGCGCACGGGTGCCCGTGAGGAGCTCCCGGTCGCCGAGGCGATCGAGCGCCTCAGCGCGCGCCGCTGACGGTTCGTCGAAGACGGCCGGGGCCCCGTGCCCCGGCCGCATGGGGCGGAGCCTGAACTCGCATGGGGCGGGATTCCGGCATGGCATGGGGCGGAGACGGGGTCCGCATGGGGCGCGGGTGCTCGCGCCGCATGGGGCGGAGAAGGGCCCGCATGGGGCGGAGGCTCCCGCACCGCATGGGGCGGGACACCCCGTCAGAGCATCCCCGCGAACTCCAGCAGGAGTTCGCCCCGTGCGCGCGCCCCTGAGGCGAGTTCGCGCATGCCCGCCTCCGCCGTACGGAAGAGGGTCCAGCCGCGCAGCCGGTCGCGGTCGACGTCCAGGGCGTCGGCGAGCTTGGCCACACGCCGCCGGGCGATGGCTGCGGCCCCGGGCGAGGCCATCAGGGTGTCGACCCGGTCACGGGCGAGCCACGCCAGGTCGTAGGCCCGCTCACCCACCAGCGGCCTGGGGCCGACGGCCAGCCAAGGGGCCCGCTCGCCCGCCAGCACCTTGCCCTGCTCGTAGTCACCGTGCAGCAGCGACGCCGGCTCTGCGGCGTCGGCGTCGGCCGTCAGCGCGTCCCGTAGCTCCAGGGCCTCGTCGACGACGGCTCGGGCGTCGGCCGCCCACGGCTGCTCGCGCTGCTTCCGCAGGTCGCCTGCGAGGCGCGTCGTGTGGTCGGCCACCGAAAGGAACGGGTGGTCATCTGCCGGACGCACCCACAGGCGTTGCAGCGTCGCCGTCGCTTCCAGGACCGCCTTCGCCTCGGCCAGGGACCGCAGGCTCACACCGGCACGCAGCCGCTCCAGGAGGAGTGCGCCCGCCTCGGGCTCCGCCTGGAGCACCCGGACCGCCCCCAGGCCGTTCCAGTACGCCAGCGCCGCATGCTCCAAGGCGGCAGCCTCGCCCGGCACTTCCAGCTTCAGCACGGCGCCCGTGCCGTCGGCGCGGCGCGCGAGGACGACGACGCTGCTCCGCCCGCCCGGCTCGTGCACCCGCTCCGGGGTCAGCTCCCAGCGCTCCGCGAACTCGCGCACCCGCTCCGGCAGCGAAGCGAGCCACTGGCGCCCCGCCCCGTCCGCCGGCTCGGAGCCCAGGGTCCGCACCAGCCGCTCCGGAGGTGCGAAGCGGTCGTCGGCGTTGCTCATATCCCTGTGCTGTCCTTTTCGTCCTTGCCGGTCAGGGGCGGTCGGGTGAACCGCTTGGCGCGCCCGGAGCAGTCCGCTCCGTGAGCCCAGGGAAGGCTACGCCGCCGCCACCGCGCCAGCGCACGGCGCGCACTGCCGCCTCACGCAGCCCGCCGGCCGCCTCGATCCGCAGGTCACCACGGGCGGCTGCCACAAGATCGGCGTATACGGCCGCGACGCGCGCCTCAAGCTCCGCCGCCAGCCGCACGGCGGCGTCCGCATCCGGGACGGGGAACGGCAGCGCGTACCCGGCCGCCGCAGCCTCGGGCACGCCGCCCAGGTCCCGTACGGCCCGGCTCATCGCGTCGCGCCGCGCACGGTGCGCGTCGTAGGCCTCGCGCGCCTCCGCCGACCGTTCCTGCGCCACGCGCGCGCCGACGACTCCGTAGCCGTACACGGCGGCGTGCTCGGCCCCGAGCGCGGCCTGGGCCGCCCGCAGCGCCTCCCGCACGGCGGGGTCCTTGGGCGCCCTGGGGCTCGCCGTCTCCGTCATGCGTCACTCCCCAGCAGGTAGGCGTGGGCCGCGCCCGCGGCGGCCACCGAGGCGAGCAGCCGGGCCAGTTCGGGCGGGGCGGAGCCGAGAGCCTTGGCGCGGTTGTCCGCCGTGCGCCGCTCGGCGTCGGCCAGCGCGGCCAGGGCCGCTTTCTCATCGCCCGGTACGTCGTCTGTACGCGCGGAAGCGGAAGCGCCTGGGGCGAGGGAGCCCGTAGAAGGCGACGACGACTCAGAAGGGCCCGGGGAGCCGGACGGCGCCGGGGTCGTCGCCCCGTGCGATTCCTCCGCACCCTCGTCCGCTGCCTCATGCGGGGCCCCATGCGAGCCCCCCTCCGCCGCCCCATGCACCGCCTCATGCGAACCCCGCGGCACGCCCGACGCCCCCCGCCGCGCGCCGAAAGCCTCCGCATGGCGCGCCACTTCCTCCCGCAGCGGCCGCAGCCGCTCCGCGAGCCCCCCGTGCGCCGCGATCGTGGCGTCGTAGCGCGCCAGCAGCTGCGTGGAGTCGTGCCCCGCCGCGGTGCGCAGCCGCTCCGCGGCGGAAGGGCCTGCGGGTGCCCCTGAGGCGCCCGAACAGCCGGTGAGCAGCCCCCCGGCGCCGGCGCTCAGCAGAACCGCGGCGCCCCCTGCCAGTACCCTGCGTCGGTGCGGGCCGGCCGGGCCCCGCGTCGTCGTCGTGAACGCCACGATCCTCTTTCCGCCGGTCCGGTCATGATCACCGCACGTGAGCGTACCGGCGCGCCGGCCGATGGCCGTGGACGAGGCACCGAATCGTCAGTCGGCTGCCGGAACAGATAGGCTTTGACCTGACACGCGACTTTCCCACAACAGCACACGCGGCCGAGGAGTCACCCGGATGAGCACCACCCAGAGCGAGCGGCTGCGCGAGCTGCTGGCCCCTCTCGTGAGCGCGCGGGAGCTGGATCTGGAAGAGATCGAGGTGACCACGGCGGGCAAGCGGCGTGTGCTGCGCATCGTGGTGGACTCCGATGCGGGCGTCGAGCTGGACGAGTGTGCGGAAGTCAGCCGCGCCGTCTCCGAGAAGCTCGACGAGACGGATGCCATGGGCGGCGCCCCGTACGTCCTGGAAGTCAGCTCCCCCGGCGCCGACCGCCCTTTGACCGAGCACCGGCACTACGTGCGTGCCACCGGCCGTCTGATCAAGGTGCAGCTCGCCGAGGGCGGCGAGCTCGTGGCGCGCATCGTCGCGGTGGACGACGAGGGGCTGGACATGGAGGTCCCGGGAGTCAAGGGCCGCAAGCCCACCTCCCGGCGCCTGGCCTTCGGCGAGATCGCGAAGGCCCGCGTGGAGATCGAGTTCAACCGCAAGGCCGCGGAGAAGACCGCAGACACGGCGGCAGAGGCCGCCGATGAAACCGACGAGAGCCAAGAGGAGGCGTAGCCGTGGACATCGACATGAGTGCCCTGCGGGGTCTGGTGCGAGAGAAGGAGATCTCCTTCGACCTGCTGGTCGAGGCGATCGAGTCGGCCCTCCTCATCGCCTACCACCGCACCGAGGGGAGCCGTCGCCGCGCCCGCGTGGAGCTGGACCGCTCCACCGGTCACGTGACGGTGTGGGCCAAGGAGGACCCGCAGGACCTGGAGGAGGGCGAGGAGCCCCGCGAGTTCGACGACACGCCGTCCGGCTTCGGCCGGATCGCCGCGACCACCGCCAAGCAGGTCATCCTCCAGCGTCTGCGCGACGCCGAGGACGAGATCACTTTCGGTGAGTTCGCGGGCCGTGAGGGCGACGTCGTCGCGGGCATCGTCCAGCAGGGCAAGGACCCGAAGAACGTCCTCGTGGACATCGGCAAGCTGGAGGCCATCCTGCCGGTGCAGGAGCAGGTCCCCGGCGAGGAGTACAAGCACGGCACGCGCCTGCGCACGTACGTCGTACGGGTGGCGAAGGGCGTGCGCGGTCCGTCCGTCACGCTCTCGCGCACCCACCCGAATCTGGTCAAGAAGCTCTTCGCTCTCGAGGTGCCGGAGATCGCGGACGGCTCGGTGGAGATCGCCGCCATCGCCCGTGAGGCCGGTCACCGCACCAAGATCGCGGTCCGCTCCACGCGCTCCGGCCTCAACGCCAAGGGCGCCTGCATCGGCCCCATGGGCGGCCGGGTGCGCAACGTGATGGCCGAGCTGCACGGCGAGAAGATCGACATCGTCGACTGGTCGGACGACCCCGCCGAGCTGGTGGCGCACGCGCTGTCCCCCGCGCGGGTGAGCAAGGTCGAGGTCGTGGACCTCGCCGCGCGCTCCGCCCGGGTGACCGTGCCCGACTACCAGCTCTCGCTGGCCATCGGCAAGGAGGGGCAGAACGCCCGCCTGGCCGCGCGCCTCACCGGGTGGCGCATCGACATCCGCCCGGACACCGAGCAGCCCGACCGGGAATCCGGCCGAGCCTGATCACGTTCATGACACCGGGGTCCGCGAGTGCGGGCCCCGGCATCGTGGCCGAAACGCATACGTGCCCGATCATGCCCCCCAGGGGCGGGGTGGGCGCGGGGAGGTAGACTGAACAGTGTCTGGCCGGACGCATGCCCGCGCATGCCCTGAGCGAACCTGTGTGGGATGCCGGGAGCGAGCGGCCAAGGGCGATCTGCTGCGGATCGTGATGATCGAGGGCGCCTGCGTCCCCGATCCTCGCGGTACGCTGCCCGGCCGGGGTGCCTCCGTGCACCCCACACTGGTCTGTCTCGACCTGGCGGTCCGCCGCCGGGCGTTTCCCAGGGCCTTCAAAAGCCCGGGGCCGCTCGATACGGCGGAGCTCCGCCGGTGCATCGAACAGATCGAACAGCAGTAGATCGGCCCCGCATGCGCGGGGTATGGCCCCACTGTAAGAAGCACGGCACGGGTAACCGTGCGGTCAGGTACCTCGCGAGTTGGAAGTAGGTCGAGATTGCGATGAGCACTCGATGAGTACGCGATGAGTACGCCCATGAAGTAGCGACGGTCCGGTGGACACCCCGGACCTAGAAGGAGCGAAGTGGCTAAGGTCCGGGTATACGAACTCGCCAAGGAGTTCGGAGTGGAGAGCAAGGTCGTCATGGCCAAGCTCCAAGAACTTGGTGAATTCGTCCGTTCGGCGTCCTCGACGATCGAGGCGCCGGTTGTCCGCAAGTTGACAGACGCACTGCAGGGTCCCGGCGGCGCCGGCAAGCCCGGTGCGAAGCCCGCGGCGCCGCGTAAGGCCGCGGCCCCCAAGCCGGGTGCCCCCACTCCGGGTGCGCCCCGTCCCGCCGCCCCCAAGCCGGCGGCGGAGGCAGCTGCCCCCAAGCCGTCCCCGGCCGCGCCGGCTCCCGGCCCGCGTCCGGGTCCCAAGCCTGCCCCGGCGGCTCCGGCCAAGCCGGCCCCGGTCACCCCGGTGCCCGTCGCGGAGTTCTCCGCGCCGGCCACGGAGCGTCCGGCTGCCGAGCGTCCGGCCGCGGAGCGTCCCGCCGCGCCGCGCCCCGGTGCGACGCCCGGTCCGCGTCCCGGTGGCGCCCGCCCCGGTCCCGCCGGCCAGCGTGACGGCGGCCGCCCCGAGCGCGCCCCGCGTCCCGGTGGTGCGGGCGAGCGTGCCCCGCGTCCCGGTGGCGCCCGTCCGGCCGGTCCCCGTCCGGGCAACAACCCCTTCACCTCCGGTGGCTCCACGGGCATGGCCCGTCCGCAGGCCCCCCGTCCCGGTGGCGCGCCGCGCCCCGGCGGCCAGGGTGCTCCGGGCGCTCCGCGTCCGCAGGGCGGTCCCGGCGGTGCTCCCCGTCCGCAGGGTCCGGGCGGCGCCCGTCCGACCCCGGGCGGCATGCCCCGTCCGCAGGGTGCCCCCGGTGGCGCCCCGCGTCCCGGTGGCGCTCCCTCCGGTAACCGCCCGAACCCGGGCATGATGCCGCAGCGTCCGGCTGCCGGCCCGCGTCCGGGCCCCGGTGGCGGCGGTCGCGGTCCCGGCGGCGGTGCCGGTCGTCCCGGCGGCGGTGCCGGTCGTCCCGGCTTCGCCGGTCGTCCGGCCGGTCCCGGCGGCGGCGGTCGTCCCGGTGGCGGCGGCGGCTTCGCCGGTCGTCCCGGTGGCGGTGCCCCCGGTGGCGGCGGAGGCTTCGGCGGCGGTCGTCCGGGCTTCGGCGGTCGTCCCGGCGGCCCGGGTGCCCGTGGCGGCACGCAGGGTGCCTTCGGCCGTCCCGGCGGTCCGGCCCGTCGTGGCCGCAAGTCCAAGCGCCAGAGGCGCCAGGAGTACGAGGCCATGCAGGCCCCGTCCGTCGGCGGCGTGATGCTGCCCCGCGGCGGCGGCGAGACCATTCGCCTGTCGCGCGGTGCCTCCCTCACCGACTTCGCGGAGAAGATCGGCGCCAACCCGGCGTCGCTCGTCGCCGTGATGATGAACCTCGGCGAGATGGTCACGGCCACGCAGTCCGTCTCGGACGAGACGCTGCAGCTCCTCGGCGGCGAGATGAACTACACGGTTCAGATCGTCAGCCCCGAGGAGGAGGACCGCGAGCTGCTCGAGTCGTTCGACATCGAGTTCGGTGAGAACGAGGGCGGCGAGGAGATGCTCGTCGCGCGTCCGCCGGTCGTGACCGTCATGGGTCACGTCGACCACGGTAAGACGCGACTCCTCGACGCGATCCGCAAGACCAACGTGGTCGCGGGCGAGGCCGGTGGCATCACCCAGCACATCGGTGCCTACCAGGTCTCCACCGACGTCAACGACGAAGAGCGCAAGATCACCTTCATCGACACCCCGGGTCACGAGGCGTTCACCGCCATGCGTGCCCGTGGTGCCAAGTCGACCGACATCGCGATCCTCGTGGTGGCGGCCAACGACGGTGTCATGCCGCAGACGATCGAGGCCCTGAACCACGCCAAGGCGGCCGACGTGCCGATCGTGGTCGCGGTCAACAAGATCGACGTCGAGGGCGCCGACCCGACCAAGGTGCGCGGTCAGCTCACCGAGTTCGGTCTGGTGGCCGAGGAGTACGGCGGCGACACGATGTTCGTCGACATCTCCGCCAAGCAGGGTCTGAACATCGACAAGCTGCTCGAGGCCGTCGTCCTCACCGCCGACGCCGCGCTCGACCTGCGCGCCAACGCGGAGCAGGACGCGCAGGGTATTGCGATCGAGGCCCACCTCGACCGCGGTCGCGGTGCCGTGGCCACCGTGCTCGTCCAGCGCGGTACCCTCCGCGTCGGTGACACGATGGTCGCCGGTGACGCCTACGGCCGTGTCCGCGCCATGCTCGACGACAAGGGCCAGAACGTCGAGGAAGCGGGTCCGTCGACCCCCGTCCTCGTCCTTGGTCTCACCAACGTTCCGGGTGCGGGCGACAACTTCCTCGTCGTCGACGAGGACCGTACGGCCCGCCAGATCGCCGAGAAGCGCGCTGCGCGTGAGCGCAACGCCGCCTTCGCCAAGCGCACCCGCCGGGTGTCCCTCGAGGACCTCGACAAGGTGCTCAAGGCCGGTCTGGTCCAGGACCTCAACATCATCATCAAGGGCGACGCGTCCGGTTCGGTGGAGGCTCTCGAGTCCTCGCTGCTCCAGCTCGACGTCGGCGAAGAGGTCGAGATCCGGATCCTGCACCGCGGTGTGGGTGCGGTCACCGAGTCCGACATCAACCTGGCGACCGGCTCCGACGCCATCGTCATCGGCTTCAACGTCCGCGCCGAGGGCCGTGCCACGCAGATGGCCGAGCGCGAGGGCGTCGACGTCCGGTACTACTCGGTCATCTACCAGGCGATCGAGGAGATCGAGGCGGCCCTCAAGGGCATGCTGAAGCCGGAGTACGAAGAGGTCGAGCTCGGTACGGCGGAGATCCGCGAGATCTTCCGCTCGTCCAAGCTGGGCAACATCGCGGGTGTTCTCATCCGCTCCGGCGAGGTCAAGCGCAACACCAAGGCGCGCCTCATCCGCGACGGCAAGGTCATCGCGGAGGAGCTCAACATCGTCGGTCTGCGTCGTTTCAAGGACGACGTCACGGAGATCCGCGAAGGCTTCGAGGGCGGTATCAACCTCGGAAACTTCAACGACATCAAGATCGACGACGTCATCGCGACGTACGAGATGCGCGAGAAGCCGCGCGGCTGATCGTGTAGCTGCCCGCGCGAAGCGCGGTCCACCAGGGGTGGTGGTCGGGCGACGGGCGGGATCGACCCCGGGGCCGGTCGGCGGAGCATATTCCGTCGATCGGCCCCGGCCGTTGCGTGTACGGTTCGAAGAGCCGTACACCACAGGTAAACCTCACGCCTCCCGGGTGGGCTTCACCCGTCACGTATGTATGCAGGGACTCTGTCCTTCGACCTTCTCCTCGGCGACGTCCGATCGCTGAAGGAGAAGCGCTCCGTCGTCCGCCCGATCGTCGCCGAGCTGCACCGCAAGTACGCGGTGAGTGTGGCGGAGGTCGGCGACCAGGACCTCTACCGCCGGGCGACGATCGGCCTGGCGGCGGTCTCCGGGGACGCGGGGCACCTCACCGACCTACTGGACCGCTGCGAGCGCTGGGTCGCCGCACGTCCCGAAGTGGAGCTGCTCTCGGTCAGGCGGCGGTTCCACGGCGACCACGACGACTGAGCGCGTCAGCGGCGCCACAAGCACAATGGACAAGAAGAAGGAGACGGACCAGTGGCCGACAACGCGCGTGCGAAAAGGCTGGCGGACCTCATCCGCGAGGTGATCGCCCAGAAGCTGCAGCGCGGAATCAAGGACCCGCGGCTCGGCTCGCATGTGACCATCACGGACACCCGGGTCACCGGCGACCTGCGGGAGGCTACGGTCTTCTACACGGTCTACGGCGACGACGAGGAGCGCGCGAGCGCGGCCGCGGGGCTGGAGAGCGCCAAGGGCATCCTGCGCTCGGAGGTCGGCCGCGCGGCCGGCATCAAGTTCACGCCGACCCTGACGTTCGTGGCGGACGCCCTGCCGGAGAACGCCCGCACCATCGAGGACCTCCTCGACCAGGCCCGGGCCTCCGACGCCAAGGTGCGCCAGGCGTCCTCGGGCGCGGCGTACGCGGGCGAGGCCGACCCGTACCGCAAGCCGGGCGAGGACGAGGACGACAAGGACGCTGCCGGCGAATGAAGCACAAGGAGACCCCGCCGGACGGCCTTGTCATCGTCGACAAGCCGGCCGGCTTCACCTCGCACGACGTCGTCGCGAAGATGCGCGGCATCGCGCGGACGCGCCGCGTGGGGCACGCGGGGACGCTCGACCCCATGGCGACGGGCGTCCTCGTCCTTGGCATCGAGCGGGCGACGAAGCTTCTCGGCCACCTCGCGCTGACCGAGAAGGAGTACGTCGCGACGATCCGCCTGGGGCAGAACACCGTCACGGACGACGCCGAGGGCGACATCACCTCCTCGGCGGACGCCTCCGCGGTCACCCGTGAGGCGATCGACGCGGGTGTCGCCAAGCTCACCGGCGCGATCATGCAGGTCCCGTCGAAGGTCAGCGCGATCAAGATCGACGGCAAGCGGTCGTACAAGCGGGCGCGCGAGGGCGAGGACTTCGAGATCCCGGCCCGGCCGGTCACCGTCTCGTCGTTCGCCGTCCACGCCGTGACCCCTGCGGAGGCCGCGGACGGCACCCCCGTGCAGGACCTGCTGGTCTCCGTCGTCTGCTCCTCCGGGACGTACGTGCGCGCCCTCGCGCGCGACCTGGGCGCCGACACGGGCGTGGGGGGCCACCTCACCGCCCTGCGGCGGACGCGCGTCGGCCCGTACGGGCTGGGCGAGGCCCGCACGCTGGACCAGCTCCAGGAGGAGCTGACGATCATGCCCGTCGCCGAGGCGGCCGCTGCGGCCTTCCAGCGCTGGGACGTCACGGAGGAGCAGGCGCGCCTGCTCGCCAACGGCGTGCGCGTACGCGTCCCGCTCTTCGACACCACGGGGCCGATCGCGGCCTTCGGTCCGGACGGGCGCTTCCTGGTGCTCCTGGAGAACCAGGGCGGCCGGGCGAAGAGCCTGGCGGCCTTCGGCTAGAGCCGGCCGGCGGAGGGCACGGCCGGCGCCTGGCGCGGCGCCGTGCCCTTCTGCCTGGCCGCGGCCGGTGGCGGCCGCTCAGGGCTGTTGCCGGCTCCTGGACGGCCTTGTGCCGGACGGGGCGCCCTTGCTCCGGATGGGGCGCTGCACGCGCCGTACGGGCCTCTGGGCGCCCGCAGCGCGCCGTCCTGGTCCTGGAGGAGACGGGGCCCGTCCTCGTATGCCGCTGCACAGGCAAGCCGGGCGCATATGCCCCACCACCGTGGGGCGGGGAGCCGTCATCCGTCGCTCCACGCCCCACGATCCCCCTCCTCCCAGTCGTCTATCCACACCGCTCCCACAATTCACCCCATTGGGCAGGCGCTCGGAGTGAATAGCGGGTGTGGAAGGGGGCGCGTTCCTGAGACGACCTGGTCCTGCCGATCATCCGCTGCCTACCGTCGGGGTAAGTGCACGGCGGGGAGGTTCGGCGGATGAGCGGTCGGCGGACCGATGCGGACGAGTTCCTGGTGCGCATCAGAGACCTCGCCGGGAGGCCGCGCGGTACGGGCTTCATCGCCGACGACCGCGGCACGATGATCACCAGCCATGAGGCCGTCGACGGCCTGGCGCGCCTGGTGCTGCTGGCCCCGGGCGACCGTACGTGCCTGGTGGGTGCCGAGGCGGTGACGCCCCTGCCGGGCTGCGACCTGGCACTGGTGCGCACCGAGGGCCTCGGCGTGGCCCCCCTGCCCGTCGCCGCCGCGGAGCGCATCGAGGACGGGGCGAGCGTCCGGCTGCGGGCGGGCCACTGGCAGCGCGCCCAGGTCATCGGCGAGGCCCTGGTCACCTACACGGCCACGGACCGCTTCCACCTGCTCGACGCCGCGGTGGAGCTCTCCCTGGGCGAGCGCGACGGCCTGCGGCTCGGCGAGGAGGCCACCGGCGGCCCGGTCATCGACGCCCGTACGGGGACAGTCGTGGCCGTCCTCGGTACCGCGCTCCATGCCGAGCGCCGCTCCGGAGGTTTCGCCATCCCGCTCCGTGCGGCGGCCGCGGCCTCCCCGGACGGCCCCCTGGCGGCCCTCCTGGAGCGCAACGCGGCCACGGTGCCCGCCTTCGGCCCCGATCTCAACCTTGCGGGCGCCCTCCAGCTGACGGCGACGTCCCTCGGCCCGATCATCACGGCACGCGACTGGCGCGACCCCGTGGAGCGGCCGGAGATCGCCCGGGAGTTCACGCGCTTCCTGGAGCCGGACGAGGATCACGCCGGCCTCGCGGGCGCGGATGCGGATGCTCCCGGGGACACCGGCGACCGGATGCCGGAGGACGCCGACCGTCCGCCCGCCCCCGAACCGCCGCCCGATGAACCCGTCCCGGAACCCTTCCCCGCCCAGGGCGGCACGGGGGCCCCGGGCGTGCTGGTGGTGACCGTCCCGCCGCGCGCCTGGCGCGGTACCCCCGGCGGCGGCCCCGGTGGGCGCTGGATCGGCGACCTGCCCGGCGCGCGCCATCCCGCCGACGGGCCGGAACCCGGAGCGTCCACGGATCCGGACACACTGGGCGTCGCGGAGGACGAGGGGGACGCGGACGGTCCCGCCGCCGTCCTCGGCCTCGTGGGCGGCCCCGGGACGGGGCGTACGACGGAGCTCCTCTCGCTCGCTTCCCGGCGCGCACGGGGCGCTGAACCGGCCCCCACGCTCTGGCTGCGCGGTGCGGACCTGGAGGACGGCGACACCAGCCTGCGGGACGCGATCGCGCGGGCCCTCGCAGCTGCCGCCCGGATCGTCACCGCCTCCGCCGGTGCGGCCGGCACGGTGGGCGACCCCGCCGAGGCCACCCCCGAGGCCGTGGCTGCGCTGGGGGACCGCGTGGGGCGGCCCCTCCTCGTCGTCCTCGACGGCCCCGAGGAGGTCCCGCCGGTCCTCGCACACGCCCTGCCGGCCTGGACCGCGGCGACCGCCCAGTGGCTGGAGGAGACGTCCGCCCGGCTCGTCGTCGCCTGCCGCCCGGAGCACTGGGAGACCGCCGGCGACCTCTTCCCGCGCACGGTGCTTCATGCGTCGACGGCGTCGGCCACGCCGCGCAGCCTGCCGCCCTGCGTCAGCCTGACCGACCTCGGCCCCCTGCAGGCCGAGCGAGCCCGCGCTCTCTACGGCATCCCGCCGGACGCCATTCATCAGGGGGACGCCGCCCACCCGCTCGCCCTCCGCCTGCTCTCCGAGGTGCGCGCCGCGCTCCCGGGCGGCACCGCACCGGGCGGCCGGGCGGGCGAGGACGGGGCGGCCAGGCCCCCTGACCGCTGGGACATCTTCTCCGCCTACCTGGACCTGGTCTGCCTGCGCATCGCCGTACGGCTGGCGGCCGGGCGCCGCCCCGCGCTGCGCGGTACGGCCGTGCGCAGGCTCGCCGCGCGCGTCGCCGGGCAGGTGCACGAGGCGGCCCGGCGGTGCCTGGGCCCCGGGCAGGGAGAGCTGGAGCGCGAGGCCTTCGAAGAGCTCTTCCCGTGGCGCAACGGCTGGGCCTCCGCCGTCCTCACCGAGGGCCTGCTCGTCCCGGCCGGCACCGGCTACCGCTTTGCGCACGAGGAGTTCGCCGACTGGCTGCAAGGCGCCCACCTCGACCTCGACGCCGCCCTGCACACTCTCGTCCACCGCTGGTACGAGCCCGAGGGCGGCTCCGGTGAGCACGACGCCCGCCTGCCGTCGCGGCCGGGCGGGGGGCCCGCGATCGAGGGACACGTGCCGCCGCCCCCCGGATCGAGCCGTGCACCGCGCTCGACGGCCGCGCGCCGCCGCAGCCGCCGTGCGGCCCGGCAGCGGGCCCGCAGGCCGCTGCCCGTGCCGCGCCACCGCATCGGCCCCGTCCTGCAGGCCCTGCTCCTCCTGGCGCGGCGCTCCGGCCCCGACGCCCTCGCGCGCCGGCTGGGCGCCCTGGTCGACGCGGTCGCCGCGCTCCCCCCGTCCGGGCAGACGGCCGGTACGGACGACGAGCGCCGCCCCGCGCTCCCTGACCCCGCCTGGTGGGCGGCGCACCTCCTGGGCGAGACCCTCCTGCGCGTGCCGGACGCCACCCCCTACCTGGGAGCCCTCCGGCTCCTCGCGGAGCGCCTCACGGCCCGTTCCGTGGCCCTGGGCGGCTTCGACAGCGGGGCGACGGACTCCCTGAGCGGCCTGGCCGAATTCGGGCCATGGTTCTGGCTCCGGCTGCCCCTCGGGCTCGCCGAGCGGCTCGACCTCCTGCGCCTGCTGCTCCCCGCAGACGCCCCGCCCCCCGGCCAGACCCAGTACCAGGCCCAGGCTCTGGAGAGCTCTGCCCCGGGCCCGGAACAGCCCCGGCAGACGCCCCAGCCGCCGCACACCGACCGCTTCCTGCCCGCGGTCATGACCGTCCTCGCCGAGGAGCCCTGCGCCGCTCAGGCCCTGCTGTGCCGCTGGTTCTCCGACGAGCGTCCCCTGCAGGCCGCCCCGTACGGCGACCACCTGAGGCTCACGGTCTCCACGGCCGCCCAGGTCCTGCTCCACACGCACCGGCACCGTGCCGTCGACGACCTCGCCGAAGCCCTGGTGGACGCCGCGCACCCGCGTGCCGACGAGCTCCTCGCCGCCCTCGCCGAGGACGAGCCGTCCGCCGTCTGCCGGGCCGTGGACCGGTGGGCCCACGACGACCGCATCGAGCGGCATGTGGCGGCCGCCGCGTACGCCCTCAAGGCCGCACAGCACGTCACCACCGCCGCCGACCGCGAGCTGCTGCGCTACTCCGCGCTCGCGCTGCTGGCGCGCCCCGCGGAGGGCGCCCTGCACGGCACCGCGCTCGCCCTCCTCGTCCGCGACCAGGAGACGCGCGCCAAGCACCTCCAGCGGGCCCTGGCCCTCTTCGCCGCGTGCGACCCTCACCTGCCCGCCGGTGCCCTGGCGCCCGCCCTGACCACCCACCCCGAACCGGTCCTCGCGGCGTACCGCGCGCGGCTGTACGTACGGGGTGACGGGCCCGGGGACGTCCTGCGCACCCTCGCCGAGGTCACCACGCCCGCCCTCGCCCGGCGGGCCGCGGCCCTCGTCCAGGAGTACGTGGAGCACCACCCCGAGGGCGCGGAGCTCGCCGCCGCCTTCGTCGACCGCCGGCTCGAAGAAGGCCCCGCGGCCCGCTCCGTCCTCTTCCCGCTCGTCGTCCACCTGCTCAGCAGCCGCCCGCCCCAGGTGCGCCGTGCCCTGGCCCCCGTCCTGGCCTTCCCCGGCACGCCGCTGTCGCGACCGCTGCGCCAGGAGCTGCTGGAGGTGCTGCTGGAGCGTGAGCAGTACGGGCCCTTCGAGCGCGATGTCACCGTCCTGGACGCTCTGCTGCGCGCCGTGGCGGCCGGCGCGGGGGAGCGCACCGAGGCCCGCACCCGGGACCTCGTGCACCGCACCGGTCTGCTCATGGCCCGCAGCCCCGAGGGGGCGGCCTGCTTCGACCGCCGCATGGTGCAGCTGTCCCGCGAGATCCCCGTCTTCGGGGAGCAGGTGCTCCGCTGGCTGCGCTCCGCGCCCGCGCAGTGGGCCGTCGTGGTCGGCCCGCGAGCGCGCATCAAGCTCACCGCCTGGGCGGGGCAGGACGGCCCCGGTGACGCCCCGGACCCGTCCGGCGCGGCCGTGTCTCCTGACCTGACAGTCACTGGACCGGCCGATGCGGGGCGCCGAGAACCGGCATGGCACTCTTAGTCCTGCGTAATCGACAGACAAAAGTTCGGGTTCGGGCGAGGAGCGGGCACAGTGCAGCGCTGGCGTGGCTTGGAGGACATCCCCCAGGACTGGGGGCGCAGCGTCGTCACCATCGGCTCGTACGACGGTGTGCACCGCGGGCACCAGCTGATCATCGGGCGGACCGTGGAGCGGGCGCGCGAGCTCGGGGTGCCGTCGGTCGTGGTGACCTTCGACCCGCACCCGAGCGAGGTCGTGCGGCCGGGCAGTCACCCGCCGCTGCTGGCGCCGCACCACCGGCGCGCGGAGCTCATGGCCGAGCTGGGCGTCGACGCCGTGCTGATCCTGCCCTTCACGGCGGAGTTCTCGAAGCTCTCGCCCGCCGACTTCGTGGTGAAGGTACTCGTCGACAAGCTGCACGCCAAGCTCGTCGTGGAGGGCCCCAACTTCCGCTTCGGGCACCGTGCCGCGGGCACCGTCGACTTCCTGACGGAGCTCGGTGCTACGTATGACTACGAGGTCGAGGTCATCGACCTGTTCGTCAGCGGCGAGGCGGGCGGCGGGCAGCCCTTCTCCTCCACGCTGACGCGGCGCCTGGTCGCCGAGGGCGACGTCGCGGGCGCGATGGAGATCCTCGGCCGCCCGCACCGCGTCGAGGGCGTCGTGGTGCGTGGCGCGCAGCGCGGCCGCGAACTGGGTTACCCGACGGCCAACGTGGAGACGCTGCCGCACACCGCGATCCCCGCCGACGGCGTCTACGCCGGCTGGCTGACCGTGGGCGGCGAGTCCATGCCCGCGGCCATCTCCGTCGGCACGAACGTGCAGTTCGACGCGACGGAGCGCACCGTCGAGGCGTACGCCATCGACCGGACCGACCTCGACCTCTACGGGCTCCATGCGGCCGTGGACTTCCTCGCCTACCTGCGCGGCATGGAGAAGTTCGAGTCCATCGAGGCGCTGCTGCTGTGCATGGCGGGCGACGTGAAGCGGGCGCGGGACCTGGTGGCCGCACACGAGAAGACGGCGGCCTGACGGCTGCCGCGGCATCGGACATGTGAGGAGGGGCCCCGGGCGGCGATCGCCGCCCGGGGCCCCTCCTCGTGCGTTTCCCGGTGCTGGTGCGCTGCGCGCTCCGTGCGCGCTACTGCTGCGGGTAGCCGTAGCCGCCCGGCTGTCCCGGGTGGCCCTGCTGCCCGGGCTGCCCCGGCTGTGCGTACGGGCCCGGCTGCGCGCCGCCGTACGGGCCCTGCGGGGCGGCGTACGGGTGGTACGGAGCGGGGGCCGGGGCCGGCTGGCCCGGCTGCTGCTGGGGCTGCTGCTCCGGGGCGTACTGGGCGGGCACCGGCGCGGCCGGAGCCGCCTGCTGCTGCGGCTGCTGCTGAGGTGCAGGATCGCCGCCCCAGACGCCGCGCTGCTGCTGGGCCCGGGTGAAGTCCTCCGCCACCATGGCCGAGAGGTTGAAGTAGGCCTCGCGGGTCTTCGGCCGCATCATCTCCAGGTCGACCTCGGCGCCGGTCGCCAGGTGCTCGTCGAACGGGACGACGACCACACCGCGGCAGCGCTGCTCGAAGTGGGACACGATGTCCTCGACCTTGATCATCTTTCCGGTCTCGCGGACCCCGGAGATGACGGTGACGCTGCGGGAGACGAGCTCGGCGTAGCCGTGCGCATGGAGCCAGTCGAGCGTGGTGCTGGCGCTGCTCGCGCCGTCGACGGAGGGCGTCGAGACGATGATCAGCTGGTCGGCGAGGTCGAGGACGCCGCGCATGGCGCTGTAGAGCAGACCGGTACCCGAGTCCGTGAGGATGATCGGGTACTGGCGGCCGAGCAGGTCTATCGCCCGCCGGTAGTCCTCGTCGTTGAAGGTCGTGGAGACCGCCGGGTCCACGTCGTTGGCGATGATCTCCAGGCCGGAGGGCGCCTGTGAGGTGTACCGGCGGATGTCCATGTAGCTGTGCAGGCTCGGGATCGCCGACACGAGGTCACGGATCGTCGCGCCCGTCTCGCGCCGCACGCGGCGGCCCAGCGTGCCCGCGTCGGGGTTGGCGTCGATCGCGAGGATCTTGTCCTGGCGCTCGCTGGCGAGCGTCGCACCGAGGGCGGTGGTCGTGGTCGTCTTGCCGACGCCACCCTTGAGGCTGATCACGGCGATCCGGTAGCACGAGAGGACGGGCGTACGAATCAGCTCCAGCCTGCGCTGGCGCTCCGCCTCCTCCTTCTTGCCCCCGAACTTGAACCGGGGGCCGGCGATCTGCTTCTTCGGCTTCGGCTTGCTGCGCAGCAGCCGCTCCGAGGACAGCTCCATGGAAGCGGTGAACCCGAGCGGGGCCCCGTGCACGGACCGCTGCCGCTGCTCCGGCGTCACCGTGGGCCAGCCGCCGGCGCGCGGGTCGGCGGGCACCCCGCCCTGGCCGCCGTCCCCGGCCGGCGGCAGGGAGGCGTCGGGGTACGGGGTCTGGGCGTACGGGTACGGGGCGGGGGCGGGCGCCGCAGCCGCCTCGTGCGCGCCCGCGGGGCCCGGCTGTGCCTGCACCGCCGGCGGCAGCGCGGGGGAGCCGTCGAAGGAGGGCTGTGCGTAGGGGAGTTGCTGCGGGTCGGCGTGGGGCGTGGGCGTCGGGGCCTGCGGGGCGTGGGCGTCCGGCTGCGGGAGGCCGTCCAGCGCCGGGGGCACCGGGGCCCCGTGCGCCTCGGGGCGCGGGGCGCCGTCGAGCGCAGGAGGTACCGGCGCGTGGGGCACGGGGGCCTCCGGGCGCGGGTATCCGTAACCGCCCTGCGGCGCGAGAGTGTTCGGCGCAGGCGGCATGGGGGCCTCATGCGGCCCGGTGAGGCCCTGCGGCGTCGGAGCGGCGGCGTCCTGCGCGGGGGGAAGCGCGGGAGCGGCCTGGTGCGGCAGCGCGGGCGGCGCCGGGAAGGCATGGGGCGCCGGCGCCGGCGCCGGTACAGGGGCGGCCGCCCCGTGCGCCTCGGGGCGCGGGTACCCGTAACCGTCCTGCGGGGCGGGAGCAGCCGTGTACGGGGCGGGGGCCGCGTTGTCGGCCGCGCCGTGGATGCCGGGCTGCGGGGAGCCGTCGAGGGGCGGCGGCACGGGCGCTCCATGCGCGTCGGCCCGCGGGTATCCGTAGCCGTCCTGCGGCGCAGGGGAGTTGAGCGCGGGCGGCACGGGGGCGCCCTGGGCGCCGGGCTGCGGGAAGGACGGCGCAGGCGGGTAGGGAGTCGGCGTCAGGCCGTTCGGCGGGACAGGGACACCGCCGGCCCCATGCGCGGCCGACTGAGGCTCTGCGGGCGCCTGCTGCGCTTCAGGAGCGGCGGGCACGGCGGAACCGCCCTGCTGGGCCGCGGCGTACGGGCCCGGGGCGGGCGGGAAGCCCTGCGGTGGCATGGGGGGAGGCGCGGGCATGTCGGCAGGCTGCTGTACGGCCGGTGCCGGTGCCGCAGGGGCGAAGTTCGGCGGGAGGGGCGGCAGCGCGGCCTGGGGGACCGGCGGCGGGGCCCAGGCGGCCGCCTGCGCATCCTGTGCTGCTTCCGCCGGCTCTTCGCTCGTACGCTCGGCGACGCGGTCGCGCAGCGCGGCGGCGGAGAACCGCATGGTGCCCTCGGGGCGTGGAGCGGCGTGCCCGGCCTCGGAGTCGGAGGGGGTCTCCGTGGCCTCGTGAGCCGAAGCGGCCCCCGAGCTGTCCTCGGGAGCCGGGTGCGCGCTCTCTGCGGGGCCCCGGCCGGCCTTCTGGTCGTCAGCAGTGGCACCGGCGAGGGGAGAAGCACTCTCGTCCTCCGTCCGGCCCGCAACGGTTTCGGAGCGGCTCCCGGCATCGGGGCCCGCGGCCTCGTGCCCGGGCCCCGTGCCCGACTCGGCGTCGGCCTCATGCCGCGCCGCAGCGCCCGCCTCATGCCGGGCCACGGCGTCCGTGTCACCCGGGGCGCCAGCGGCGCCCGGCCCCGGGACGCTGTCGGCCTTTGCCGCAGCCACTGCGTCACCGGCGTTCGTGCCCGGCCCGGATGCGGCCTCGCCGCCCCGTGCCGCGATCTCGTCCTGCAGTGCTGCTGCGGAGAACCGCATCGTGGCAGGGCTCTTCAGCCCGCCTGCCGCAGCGGTCTCCCCGGAAGCGGGCTCCGCCCGGTCGCTCCGCGCCTCGGCTGCCGCAGACGGCATCCCCAGCGGTTCACCCGAAGGCGGGGGAGGGGGGAGCTGCTGCCCCTCACCTCCGGTACTGCCCGGGCCCGCCGTGGGAGCCACTGCGGAAGAGGCGTTCTGCGTGTACCAGGCAGGTGGCGTGTAGTCGATGGTGAACTCGCCCATGGTGTCGGGCTCGTGATCGTGACCGGCGTCGGACCGGTCCCCGCCGGCTGCGGACCCGCCTGCGCGGATCTCGTCCCGATCGCTGCTCACATTGCCTCCTGGTGTGGTCTAGCGCCCATGAAGTGCCTGTCGGGCCCGACCGTTCCCGTCGTCCGACCGCCCGGGTCTCCCCCGTTTGCGACGGGAGAGGCCGATGAGGTCCCCCGTCCGTACACCTGCCCAGCCTAATCGTCATACGCACCGCCGGGGCAGGCCCGCCCCCACCCCACCGGCCGCCCCGCACGCCGCCCGGGCCTCCGGGCGTCGGCAACCGGACCGGTGGGGCGCAGGAGGCGGGTGATACAAAGATTCCCCGCTCGAGTGTCACAACAGCGCGGGATCCGCGCCCGATTCGCTCCTTTCCGGCGGAATGGCTCGTGCATTCCATCCGGATTGCGGGGGGAGGCAGATCGCGTGACGGGCCCGCACCCAAGAGGTATGCGCTGATGGTCCAGCCGCCCCCACCCCCACCGATGCCGCCGAACCAGCCTCCGACTCCGGAGGACGGCACCGGCGCACCGCAGGACCCGGCAGCGAAAGCCCCGCAGCAGCCACAGCAGCCGCCCGCTCCGCCGCCGGCCCAGGCGACCACCCAGCCGTCCTTCCAGCCGCCGGCAGTTCCCCCCGTGCCGCCTTCGCCGCCCAGTGCCCCGCCCGCGCAGCCCGCATGGGGCGGCCCCGCGGCGCCCGGCAGCCCCTCCCCGGCCGCCCCGTACCCGTACCCGTCGGCGAACCCGAACCCGAACCCGTACGCGCAGCAGCAGCCCGGCCCCTACGGTGCCTACCCGCCCCCGGGGCAGCCTTTCGGCGCCCCGCCGCCCGCCGGGCCCCCTGCCGGGGGAGCGGACAAGAAGCGGACGGCCGTCATCATCGGCGCGGCCGTCGCCGTACTGCTCGCGGCAGGAGGCGGCGTATGGGCCCTGACCGGCAGCGGCGGCGACGACCCGCACCCGCCGAAGGCCTCCGGCAGTGCCTCACCCGGTAAGAACGGGAGCACCGGCGGCGACAGCGGTGGTACGGCCGGCCCGCGCGACGGCGAGGATGACGACGATCCCAACAGCGGTCGCCAGGACGGCGAGGCCAAGGTCCTCATCAACCAGAACGGCCCCCAGGTCGAGCAGGCGGGCTCCGCGGTGCCCGGCGTGTGGGCGTTCGGCGACTACGTCGTCAAGACCGTCCAGGAGAAGGTCATCGCCTACTCCACCTCCGACGGCAAGGAGAAGTGGTCCATCGCCCTGCCCAAGAGGGTCTGCGCGGCGCCCGCGGACGTCACGGACGACGGCAAGGTCGTGGTGGCCTACGACGGCGACACGAAGGACTCTTGCGCCAACTACGCCATGCTCGACCTCAAGGAGGGCAAGAAGGGCTGGGACAAGCCGATCCCCAAGTCCGGCGGCTTCGCAGAGAGCTTCATCGGACTGGACATGGCCCTCAGCGGCAACGCGGTCGGGGCGGCCTGGTTCGGCGGCTCCGGCATGCTCCGGGTGAGCGACGGGGAGCCCATCTCCACCCCCGGACTGGAGGCCGGCTGCTCCGTGGACGGCTTCGCGGGCGGCAAGGCGATGCTGCGCTCGTGGCAGTGCGTCGACGACGAGACCTCGCACATCGAGAAACTCGACACCTCCACCGGCAAGCCCGTGTGGACGTACGACGGCCGCAAGGGCCTGGGGACCAGGAAGATCTACTCCAGCGAGCCGGCCGTCGTCTTCCTCCTGTCCCGGGACAAGAAGAGCGGCGCGGTCGTCGCCCTCAAGGACGGCAAGGAACGCTCGGTCATCGACCAGGGCAAGGAGACGTACACGCCGACCTGCGGTCTGTCGATCATGGGTCACGACCTGGGCGGCTGCCAGGGCGTCGCCGCGACCGACAGCACCCTCTACCTGCCGACCGGCGGTGAGGACAGCTACTCGGCCGGCAACGAGATCCACGCCTTCGACCTCGACACCGGAAAGCGCAAGTGGGCCTCGAAGAGGACCAAGCCTCAGCTCATGCCGCTCCGGGCGGAGGGCGACAAGGTCTTCGCGTACCAGGAGCCGTCGTACGACAAGGCGGGCGCCGTCGTGAGCATCGGCCCCGACGGCGAGCCGAAGGTCGTGCTGCAGGCCCCGAAGGCCACCATGAAGGCCGAGGACATGTTCTTCAGCGCGAGGTACCTGTACGAGGGGGACCGCCTCATCATCGCCAACACGCGACTGTCGGGCAGCAGTTCCGAAGGCCCCGACGCCAACAAGCTGCTCCTCGCCTTCGGCAAGGGCTGACGGTAACGGCCTGCCGGTTCCGGCTTCCCTGCGGGAACGGGGCGCGCACCACTGGGTGCGCGCCCCGTCTGTTTATGCCGCTGTTCATGCCGCGTCCTTTGGCGTTCCGTCTGCTCGCATTCCGTGCAGCCGGTCAGTCCACGCGGCGCGGGGCGCCCAGCAGCCTCGTCTCCGCATCCGTCGCCCGCACGTCGACGTACGTCCACGACCGCCCGGCGCACCACAGCGTCACCGTCTCCGGGAGCGTGGGCAGCGCCTCGACGTCGGCCTGCGGCAGCCCGAGGAGCAGGCCGAGCTGCCGCGCCTCCTCCGGCGACACCCGCTGGACGCCGACGAGGTCCGCGCTGCCCAGCAGGCGCGGTGCGTCCGGCCCCAGGTAGGGAAGCAGCGTCAGTACGGACTGCCAGGGCGCGGTCATGACCCGGCCGAGGGGCGGCCGCGCGCCGCAGTCGCGCACGACCAGGACCGGGCTGTGCACCGATGGGCCCTGCGGAGGCACCCGCCCGACGTCGTGCAAGGTCACACACTGGTGGCCGCCGTTGGCGGCCTGCGCGAGCGTGGTCCACACCTGGCGGCGGCCGGTCTCCACGGCGACCCTGGCGCCCGTACCGACCGTGCGCAGGGCGATGACCTGCGCCGTCCAGGCGCCGCCGATCAGGACGGCGCCGAACGGCACGGGGCGGGCCACCCCGAGGACCGCCGGTTCGTCCTGCGGACCGGTGCCGATGACCACACCGTCGTCACCGACGGGCAGCGCCAGTGCTTCGAATTCCTCGGGAGCGAGCTCGTGTCGGCCGCGCCGGGGCCCCGGCAGGCCGAGACCGAAGCGCGGCCGCCCGGCGCCGGAACCGGGCGCGTTCCCCGGCCCCGGCGAAGGCATCTGCCCCGGAGAAGGCGTCGGGGCCGAAGGCACCGGGGCAGTAGCCGTCACCGCGTACCTCCCAGCGGCAGAGTGGCGAGCATGCCGGGGACCTGCTCGTGGTCGAGCCGTACGAGCCCGGCCCTCACGGAGCGAGCCGCCCGCTCCAGATCCCGCCGCGTCGCCGCCAGTTCGTCGGAGCTGCGGCCGGTCACCCGGACGTATGTCGTCAGCGTCGGCGCATGGCGCCCGTTGCGTATGCGCCCGCGCCCCAGCGTCAGGCTCAGCGTCGTCGACAGCGCGGGCAGCGAGGTGAGCAGTGCGGCGAGCTGCGGCAGGGGAGTGGCCCCCGGGCCCAGCTGCGGCAGGCGCGCGACCCAGTACGTGGTGTGCCAGCGGTCGTCGCACCGCAGGGTCCGGGCGCTCTCCAGCGTCCGCCGCACGGGCGTGGCCGTGCGCGCGGCCTGTGCGGAGGCGACCGGATTGACGTTCGCGGCCGTGGATATCGCAGCCGTCAGCTCGTCCTCGGACAGCAGCGCCGCCCGGAACCCCGCCCCCTGCAGCCGGCTCGCCAACTGGTCCGCCACTCGCAGCACGCAGCGGTGCGCCCCCTTCTCGCCGCCTCCCCGCGCCTCGACCGCCTCCGGGCACAGCTCGGGATCGAGCTTCAGCGCCACCCACGTGGTGCGGACCGCAGGAGCACCCGAAAGGGCCTGCAGCGGTGCGTAGTTCCGCGCCGAGAGCGCATCGGCCGGCAGGTGCGGAGCGGGCGCCGGCAGGGTGCTCTGCACCACCTGTACGGACTCCAGCCGGATGCCGTCGACGTCCAAGGCGTCCCGCAGCAGGGCCAGCGGCAGCGCCTTCTCGGCCCGCAGCGGGCGCAGCGGGGCGTCCACGGCGTCGACGCGCAGCACCGCGGACACGAACGTCCCGTCACCGACCAGACCGATCCCGCGCTGCTCGCGGTCCGTGAACGTGCCGGTCCGCAGGGCCGGCTCGCACTCCACGACCGGCGCCATCGCCGGGTCCGTGCCCGCATCCGCCGGAGCCGCCCGGCGCGCGCGGTCGCGGAGCGCCACCGAGGCCGCCAGCGACTCCGCCATCGGCCGCTGCCCCGGCCGGACCACCGCGAGCAGCGCCAGCACCACGGCCACCACGACGGCCGGCACCAGCAGCACCGGGCCGGCCGGCCAGGCGAGCAGCACCAGAGCCACAGCGACCTCGACCAGCACCAGTTGCTGCAGTCGCACCGGCCCGACGCTTCCGCCCCGCACCGCGGCGCGGGGGACGGCCACGCCTGCCCCGGGAGCGGCATTCCCCGGAGCCCGTACGCGCGTTGTGGCACCCATGCCCGTCACAGCTCCCTCAGCCGTCGCCGGCCGTATCCACGGGCCGGACCGAAAACCCGGATCAGCGCAGGTCCCTGACGGACGTGTTGATCCCTACCGGCATAGTAGGGGGCCGGTAGGACAACCGGACCCAGCGCAGTGCCTGTCGACCGGCGCCGAGACCAGGGGAGAAGCGGCTACACATGGCATCACGGCGGGATGAGCTCAATGCCTACATCTTCGCGAGGAAGCGAACGGTCGCAGCCTTCCTGCAGCCCTCGCCCAACGGCACCGAGGAGGGGGCGCCACGCCCCCTGCGCGCCGTCCTGCCGGGCATCGTCGCCGGTGCCGTGCTGATCGCAGGCTTCGGCGCCTGGGGCATGTTCCGGCCGACCGCGCCGAAGGGCTGGGACGACGAGGCCGCGCACGTCATCGTCGGCAGCCAGTCAACGACCCGCTACGTCGTCCTGACGACGGACAAGAAGAAGCAACTGCACCCCGTCCTCAACTTCGCCTCCGCGAAACTGCTCCTCACCCCCGAGAAGTCCTCCGTCATCAAGGTGAAGGAAGAGGAGCTCGACAACGGCCACATCCCGCGCGGCCCGACGCTCGGCATCCCCTACGCGCCCGACCGCATGCCGGGATCCGACGAGGCGGGCAAGCAGAAGCACTGGGCCGTCTGCGAACAGCCCGGTGCCGGCGGGCGGACCACCCAGAAGGCCGTCTTCCTGATCGCCGGACGCGACCCCAAGCTCAAGAGGCTCACCGGCGAGGAGCGCCTGCGCGGCAACCAGGCCCTCTACGTGCAGGGCCCGGACGGCGCCCGCTACCTCGTCGACCCCCAGGGCACCAAATACCTGCTCGGCGGGGCCGGCTGGCAGTCCGCCGACCCCTCCGACCACAACCTGCTGCTCCGCTCCGTCTTCAACGACGGCGCCAAGCCGCAGCCGGTCACCAAGGACTGGCTGGACACCTTCCACGACGGCGCGCCCATCGTCTTCCCGGAGACCGGTGGCGACATCGGCGCGGGCGCGGGTACCGGCACCCTGCCCGGCAAGGCCGACCGCGTCGGCATGGTCCTCGAAGCGCCCACCGGCAACGGCACGCAGAACTACGTCGTGCTGCGCGGACAGGTCCAGCGCGTCTCGCCGTTCGTCGCGAAGCTCCTCCTCAACAGCCGGAAGCTGGCACCGCTCGGCCAGGCCGGCGTACCCGAGCGGGTGAGCGCGGCGGCCTTCACGCCGGCGGACGACGAGTTCTACGGGCAGTACCACTGGCCCTCCCAGGTGCCACGGCAGGCCAACTTCCTTGGGCGCTCCAACGACTCCCACCACACCGTCTGCAGCATCTTCAGCGGCATGTCCGCCGGAGGCACCCCCGAACTCGCCGCCTGGGCCGGTGACGGCTACCCGGCGACCATCCCCGACGGCGCCACCAGTGCCTACGTCACCCCGGGCTCCGGTCTCCTCTACCGCCAGGTCACGGGGCGTCAGACCAACAGCGGGTCGGTCTTCCTCGTCACCGACACCGGGCTGCGCTACGCCGTCCAGTCCAACAACGACAGCGGTGCGGGCAAGTCGAGGATCGGCGAGAACGCGACGCCCTCCGCGGAGCCGGACGGTTCGTCCGATCCCGCCCGTGCGGCCGACGGCACGGGGCCGGGAGCCGCCGGACCGGCCGAGTCCGACCAGGCCCGCACCAGGCTCGGCTACGGAAAGGTGAACCCGCTGCCGGTGCCCGCGAACTGGTCGCAGTTCCTGCCGACCGGGCCGCGCCTGGACACCAACAGCGCCAGGCAGCCGCAGGGGTCGTGAGAGAGCCGATGCCACGGATGACGAGACGGCCGATGCCCCTCCGTACGACGACAGCGCTCAACGCCGCCTTGGCGGCGGCACTCGTAGCAGCTGCGGCGGCCGCATCCGCGCCTGCGCCCGCTCCCGCGCCTGCGCCCGCGTCCGCCGCGGGTGCTTCACCCGCCCGCGCTGCTTCACCTGCCCCAGCGACGTCACCCGCCTCAGTGATCTTGTCTGCCTCGGTGATGTCACCTGCCCCTGTGGCGTCATCCGCTCCCGTGTATCTGGACGGCAGCGGTGAGTGCACCTACCCCGCCAAGACGATCAAGGGCACCCCCTGGTCGCTCCAGCGGATCCTCCTCGACCGGCTCTGGCAGGACACCAAGGGCCGCGACAGCGCGGGCCGGCCGGTCCGCGTCGCCGTCATCGACTCGGGCGTCGACGTCCGGAACCCGCAGCTCAGGGGGGCCGTCGACGTCGAGAGCGGGGCCGACCTGCTGACGGGCATGGCGGAGGCGGCGGCCAAGGAGGGGGCGAAGGACGCGGCAAGGGGCGGGGTGACGGACGGGGCGACGGAGGGGACGAGCGTCAGGGCGAACGCACAGGACGCGCCCCGCGAGCCCAGGCCCGGTCCGTCTCCCGGCCCCTCGGGCGGAGGGCGGGACCGGAAGAAGGACGGGGACAAGGTCGGGGACAAGGACGGGGAGAAGAGCACGCCGAAACCCGGCTCGTCTTCCGGTTCCCCGGCCGCCGACAAGAAGGACGAGTCGAAGAACCCGGAGAAGTCCGCGGAGCCGAGCCCGTCGAAGAGCCCCGACAAGCCGCCGGAGAAAGAGAAGGAGAAGGAGCCGGAGAAGCCGAAGCCCGATCCCACCCTCGACCTGGTGGGGCACGGCACCAAGGTCGCCGGCATCATCGCGGCCCGCCCGTCCCCCGGTAGCGGATTCGTCGGCATCGCACCCGAGTCGGTCATCATCCCGATCCGCCAGAACGACGAGAAGGGCACGGGCACGTCCCGGACCCTGGCCCAGGGCATCGGCCTGGCCGTCGCCGCGGGAGCGCGCGTCATCAACATCTCCCAGGACACGACGAAGGCCCTGAAGCCCGACTCCGACCTCGAACGGGCCGTGAAGGACGCGCTGGAGAAGGACGTCGTCGTCGTTGCCTCGGCGGGCAACGACGGCCTCGGCGGCGACGTCAAGGAGACCTACCCCGCCGCGTACAAGGGCGTCCTTGCGGTCGGCGCCTCCGACCGCAACAACGAGCGCGCCGTCTTCTCGCAGCCCGGCGAGTTCGTCGGCGTCGCCGCACCCGGAGTCGAGATGGTCTCCACCGTCCCCCTGGGCGGCCAGTGCGTCGACAACGGCACCAGCTTCTCCGCCCCGTACGTGGCCGGGGTCGCCGCCCTCATCCGCGCCAAGCACCCCGACTGGAAGCAGCACCAGGTCGTCGCCCAGATCGAACAGACCGCGGAACGCGCCACCAGCGGCCACGACCCCTACATCGGCTGGGGCGTCGTCGATCCGGTCCGTGCCCTCACCGACGATGCGCACCCCCTCGACCGCGTCGCCCCGGCCAAGCCGGAGGCCCGCGGCGTCCGGGCCCCCGCGGTGGCCCCCCTCGCCGTGGGCGAGTCACCGCAGCAGCGGAAGGAGCGCCTCGCCACGTACGCACTCGGCGGCGCGGCCGTGCTCGTCGCGTCGATCGCCGGGCTGGCCGTGGTGGGGAGGGAACACCGCCGCCGCCGGGCGTTGCGCGGCGGATGAGCCCGTCAAAGTGCCGCCTTGTGTGTGCAGTTGGGGCATGCACCGTGAGTGGCTAGAGTGACATTTGGCGCCTTTCACGGGCGTGGCAGACAACGCCCCTCGGGGGGAAAGGCGGAACATGTCGGAGAACGGCAGGCAGAAGGTCAGTGACGAGGCCTTCAAGACCTTCACGGACGCCATCGACAAGACCAGCTCACATTTCTCGGCGAACCTTCGTCAGCTGGCGAACGTCATCGCGACCCTGGACGGCGGCAGCTCGTGGAAGGGCGAGGCGCACCGGGCCTTCCGCAAGGCGCAGAGCGACCTGAACGACGACCACGACCGGGTGCGCCGCATGATCGACCGCGTGCGTGAGGCCGTCGTCCTGACGCACCGTGCCTCCGGGGCGACCGACGGGGAAATCGCCGCCCGGATGAAGGGCATCGACATCGGCGGCGGTGGCGCCGCACCCGCTTCTGCCGCCGCTGCCGGAGGTTCCGGCGCGCCGTCCAGCGGGATCGACAACTACTGATCCGGAAGTACGGGTCCGGAAGTACGGATCCGGACTTGCGGGTCCGGAAGCACTGGTCCGGCGGTACGGATCCGGCCGGGCACTTCTGCCCGTCACATCATTTCGACTCGGCCATTTCGACTCGACCGTTGAGCAGCACCACAGAGGGTGGGGACACATGTCAGATCAGGGCGGAGAGCTTGTAGTCAATTACAGCTCCCTTCAGACCACGGCCAGCGACATCAAGAAGGCCGCGGGCGTGATCGAGCGCGAGCTGGAATCCATGCGCAACGCCGTGAACAAGGTCGCGGCCGGCTGGGAGGGCGAGGCCCACCAGATGATGCTGCAGGTGGATGCGGAGTTCCGGCGGCGGAGCGCGCACATCCAGCAGACGCTGAAGCAGGTCGCGGACCTGGTTCAGCAGGGCGGCGAGCACTTTCACGCGACGGACAAGAAGGCGTCACAGCTGTTCGACATCAGCTACTGATCAGCTACTGATCCGTGTCCGCCGATCCGTGTCTGCCGATCCGCGACACGGCAACGGGGGCGGCCTGCCGGCAATCCGGCGGTCCGCCCCCAGGCGCGTTCACTTCAGGTCGAACTCGCCGTCACGCGCACCCAGCACGAACGCCCGCCATTCGGCCGGGGTATAGCGCAGCACGGTGCCGGGGTCGGTCGAGGACCGCATCGCCACTGCACCGTCGGAGAAGTAGGCGATCTCGACGCGCTCCTCGTCCTCCGCGGCCTCGGGCGCACTCAGCCATTCGAGACCGGAGATGTCGCGGGCGTACAGCTCGTCCTTCTCGCGTTCGTCCATGGGGCAGGGGCCGCCTTTCGGGTGCGCAATTTCCGCCGGATCGCCGCGGCGCCGGGCCAGTTGGGGCCGGTCGGCGCCTGCAGGGGCAACATTCGTGAGCAGCGTACTCCCGATGGAACCGCGGCAGAGGCGATTCGCAAAGCGCTCGCACGGAAAGCCGGCCACGGGGACAATGCCCTCTCCCGCCATACGTCCTCCCGCCATACGTCCTGCCGCCATACGTCCTCCCGCATGCGTCCTCCCGTGACACGTCCCTCCCGTCACACCTCCTCCGGCAGCCACCCCACCTGCACCAGCGGAACCCCCCGCTTCCGCGACACGAAGTACCCGCGCCCCGGCGGCATTCCCTGCGGCCGCACGCCGCCGAGCAGGTCGCCCTCCCCGGGGTCGCCGGACAGCAGGACGCCCTGGGCGCCCAGCTCCTTCACACGCTGCATGAAGGGCTCGTACATCGACCGGGACGCGCCGGCGGAGCTGCGCGCGATGATGAAGCGCACCCCCACGTCGCGGGCGAAGGGGAGGTTCTCGGTCAGGACGGCCAGCGGGTTCCCGCTGCCGGTGGAGACGAGCTCGTAGTCGTCGACGATGACGAAGAAACGCGGGCCCGACCACCAGCTGCGCTCGCGCAGCTGCTGCGGTGTGATGTCGGGCTGCGGGGCGCGCCGTTCCATGAGGCGGTTGAGGGCGTCGGCGTGCACCGTCAGGGCCGAGGCGATCGGCGCGTACTCGAGCAGGTGCGTGTCGGGGACGACGTCGAGGAGCGTGCGCCGGTAGTCGCCGACCACGATCTTCGCCTCGTCCGGGCCGTAGCGCTCCGTGATCTGCTTGGCCAGAAGGCGCAGCAGGGCGGTCTTGCCGGACTCGCTCTCGCCGAAGACGAGGAAGAACGGGTCCGTGTCGAAGTCGACGAAGACCGGCTCCAGATCGGTCTCGTCGATGCCGAAGGCCACTCCGTGCTGCGGGTGCTCGAAGCCCTTGGGCAGGTCGTCGGCGCGCAGCCGGCGCGGCAGGAGCCGCACGCCGGGTGCGCCGGGGCCGCCCCACGCCTCGCTGACGGCGCGCACCATGGCGGCGGTGCCGTCCGTGAGGGTCTCGGGGTCGCTGCCGGAGTCGATACGGGGCAGCGAGGCCATGAAGTGGAGCTTCTCGGGGAGCTGGCCGCGGCCGGGGACCCCGGCGGGGACGTTCGCGGCGACCTTGCGGTCGAAATCCGAGTCCATGGTGTCGCCGAGCCGGAGCTCCAGGCGGTTGAGGAGCTGGTCCTTGAGGGAGGCGCGCACCTCCATACTGCGGGAGGCGGTCACGACGACATGGATGCCGTAGCCGAGGCCGCGCGCCGCGAGGTCGGCGACGACCCCCTCCAGCATCTCGTACTCCTGCCGGAAGCCGGCCCACCCGTCGACGATCAGGAAGACGTCGCCCCACGGCTGGTCCGTGATCTCGCCCGTCGCCCGCAGCCGCCGGTAGGTGCCGATGGAGTCGATCGCGTGCGCCCGGAAGTACTCCTCGCGGCGGGCCAGGATGCCCGCCACCTCGGCGACCGTACGGCGTACGCGCTCGGGGTCGAGCCGGGACGCCACGCCGCCCACGTGCGGCAGGCCGGCGACCGCGGACATCCCGCCGCCGCCGAAGTCCAGCCCGTAGAACTGCACCTCGGCCGGTGTGTGCGTCAGCGCGAAGGCCGACACCAGCGTCCGCATCAGCGTCGACTTGCCGGACTGGGGGCCGCCGACGACCAGCATGTTGCCCGCCGCACCCGAGAAGTCGCGGTGGAGGACGTCGCGCCGCTGCTCGAAGGGCTTGTCGACCAGGCCGAGCGGGACGCTGAGCCGGCCGGGGCGCGGGTGCTCCGGTGCGGTCAGGCCGCGGCCCGGCACCACCGAGAGTGCCGGCAGGAGCTCGTCGAGGGCCGCGGACCGCTCCAGCGGCGCCAGCCACACCTGGTGGGCCGGCGGGCCCTGGCCTTCGAGCCGGCGCACGATCACGTCGAGGACGGTGTCGGCCAGCGCGTCGTCGCCGGGCCCGGGCGCGGCCGGTGCCGCGGGCGCCGCGGCGGTGTAGGTGACCGGGACGGGCTCGGCGGTGAACAGGACCGGCCGGCGCTCGATCGGCAGCGGCCCCGCGCCGGGCCCCATGCCGGGCCCCGTGCCCGCGGCCGACCGGTACGTGCCCGAGACATACGCCGCCTTGAAACGCGTCATCTCATCCGTACCGAACTTCAGATAGCCGGACCCCGGCACCGACGGCAGGTGGTACGCGTCCGGCACCCCGAGCGCCGTACGGGACTCCGCCGCCGAGAACGTCCGCAGGCCGATCCGGTACGACAGGTACGTCTCCAGGCCGCGCAGCCGGCCCTCCTCCAGGCGCTGCGAGGCCAGCAGCAGGTGCACGCCCAGGGACCGGCCGATGCGGCCGATCTGGATGAACATGTCGATGAAGTCGGGCTTCGCCGTCAACAGCTCGCTGAATTCGTCGATCACCAGGACGAGTGAGGCCAGCGGCTCCAGCGCGGCACCGGCCGCCCGCGCCCGCTCGTAGTCGTGGATGTTGGCGTAGTTGCCCGCCGCGCGCAGGAGCTCCTGCCGGCGCTGCAGCTCGCCGGTGATCGAGTCGCGCATGCGGTCGACCAGCGTCAGGTCGTCGGCGAGGTTGGTGATGACCGCCGCGACGTGCGGCATCCGCGACATGCCCGCGAAGGTCGCGCCGCCCTTGAAGTCGGCGAGGACGAAGTTCAGCGTCTCGGAGCTGTGCGTGACCGCGAGGCCCAGGACGAGGGTGCGCAGCAGCTCGGACTTGCCCGAGCCCGTCGCGCCGACGCACAGCCCGTGCGGCCCCATGCCGTCCTGCGCCGCCTCCTTGAGGTCCAGCATCACCGGAGCGCCGTCCTCGCTGACGCCGATCGGCACGCGCAGCCGCTCCGCCGCCGACCGCGGCCGCCACGCGCGCGTGACGTCCACCGAGCCCGCGTCACCCAGCCCCAGCAGGTCGGTGAAGTCCAGGTTCGCCAGCAGCGGCTCCTCGCCGTCGCCGCCCGTGCCCATGCGCAGCGGCGCCAGCTGCCGCGCGAGCGCCTCGGCGGCCTCCATGGCGAGGGAGTCCGGCACCCCCTCGTAGACCGCGACCTGCGACTCCAGCCGCAGCGAACCGGGCTGTACCACGGCCGACAGCCCGCCGCGCGGCTCGCCCAGATCCCCCGTCACCACCTCGAGGACGGTCACGCCCTGCAGCCCCTCGGGCGCCGCGAACACCGAGTCCGCCGGCACCGCGGCACCGTCCAGCACGACCACGACGTGCGGCTGGTCCAGCAGCGGCTGACCGTCCCGGCTGAACCGTGTACGCCCTTCCAGGCGCGGCCGCAGCAGCTCCTCCAGCTCCGTCAGGTCGTCACCGATCAGCCGCCGTGCGCCGGCCCCGTCCACCGCCCCGGGCACCTGCACATGAGGCAGCCACTTCGTCCACTCCCAGTACGACGCCGCGCCCCGTGCCGCGACCACGGCCACGACGAGGTCGTCCGGCGAGTGCAGCGTCGCCAACTGGGCCACCAGCGCCCGCGCCGTGCCGTGCACCGCCTCCGGCTCGCCCGACAGCGTCACGTGGTAGAAGGCGCGCAACGACAGCGCCACCGGCATGCCGTCCAGCGAGCCGTGCGCCGCCAGGAACTGCTGCATCGCGCCCGTCGTCAGTGGCTCCAGCTCGTCTATCGGAGCCGTCTCCGGCGCCACCAGCGGCGTCGCGAGCTGCTGCGTGCCCAGCCCGATGCGGACCTGTGCGAAGTCCTCGTCGCTCGCGCGCCGTTCCCACAGACGCGTGCCCTCGGCCACCACCGACCACAGCTGCTCGGGGGAGGGGTGCAGATAGAACTGCGCGTCACGCTGCGCCTTGGCGGTGCGCTGCACGGTGCGCCGCGTCTGCGCGAGGTACTTGAGGTAGTCGCGGCGCATGTCGGCGGTCCGGCCCTGGGTGCCCTGACGGTGTCGGACGATCATCGCCACGGTCATGCCGAGCGTCGAACACATCATCAGGACGCCCATGATCTTCATCATCGGAGCGGCGCCCGGCATGAAGAAGTAGACCATCGACGAGGCCATCCCGAGCGTCGGCAGCAGCTGCATCAGCAGCCCCTCCTGACGGTCCCTCGGCAGCTCCGGCGGCGCCTCCAGCCGGATCGCCTCGCCGGGCACCTCCGGCGGCAGGGCCCTCGGCGGACGACTGACCACGATCTGGCTCACCGGATGCCTCAACCCCTCCGCACGGCAAGTAAGTTCCGCGTGGCAGCGGCACGGCGCGCACACCCGCCTGCCGCCTGTCGCCCCGAAGGCGACGGCCCCATGCGCGGAACGGTGATCCTATCGGCGTACGGGCATACGGCCCCGATAGGGTGGCCGCACATCCGTGCACAGTGAAGCCGCACTGCCGTGTTCGCGAAGCCAAGTGAATCAAGGGGCCTGATAGGTGAGTACGTCCGCTGCGACCGGCTTCTGCAGAGTGACCGTCGTCGCGCCCGACAGCCGGATCGACGTCGCCCTGCCGGACGACATCGCCGTCGCCGACGTGTACCCGGAGATCCTGCGCCTGACCGGCCAGACCCAGCCGGCCGGCACCCCCACCGGCTACCACCTCGTACGCCGCGACGGCACCGTCCTCGACAGCGCCCGCTCGCTCGCCGCCCAGCGCGTCCTGGACGGCGACCTGCTCGCGCTGCGCCCCTTCGCCGAGTCGCTGCCGCCCGCCGTGCACGACGACGTCAGCGACGCCGTCGCCTCCGCCGTCACCCGCGACCACACGCTGTGGAGCGACGGCCTCCTGCGCGCCTGCGGCCTGGCGGGCGGAGCGCTGCTCCTCGCCCTCATGGGCCTCGCCCTCTGGTTCGCCGACCCCGCCCGGCATGACATGCACGGCCTGCCCGGCGCCGTCGCGGCCGCCGCCGGCGTGCTGCTGACGGCCCTCGCGGGCGTACGGGCCCGGGTCTACGCCGACCGCGCCTCCGCCGTCGCCCTCGGCCTCGCCGCCCTCCCGCACGTGATGATCGCGGGCTCCGGGATCATCGGCCCGGGGGCGGGCGAGGGCGCCGGGCGGCTGCAGTTCCTGCTGGGCTGCGCGGCCGTCGTCGTCGCCTCCGCCGTGCTCGTCGCCGTCATGCCCGCCGGGGACGCCCCCTTCGTCGCCGCCTTCACCGCCGCGGCCACCGGCACCGTGGCGGCCTTCTGCGCGATCCTCACCGAGGCCCGCCCGTCCGGGGCCGCCGCGGTCTGCGCCGTCGTCGCCATAGGGGCCGTCGCCTTCCTGCCCGGCCTGTCCGCCCGCGTCGCCCGCCTCCCCATCGGCTACGCGGCCCCCCGCTCCGCCGTCACCGGGGACAGGGGGGCCTCCCACGGCGGGCGGCGGCCCGACCCCGTCGACGCCGAGCGCATCGCCGCACAGGTCCGCCGCGGCCACGAGCTGCTGCTCGGCCTCGTCGGCGGCTGCGCGACGCTCGTCACGGCCTCCTCGGCCGTTCTGGCCTTCGCCGCCGGCAGCAGCCCCTGGCCTCGTCTCCTCGCCCTGACCGCCGGCCTCGCGATGCTGCTGCGCGCCCGCCTCTTCCGCTACACCGCCCAGGTCGCCGCCGTCCTCGGCGCGGGTCTCGCCGCCCTCGTCCTGCTCGTCCTCGGCCTCTCCCTCCGGCCGGCCGCTGCCGCGGGGGGCGGCTCCGGCGACGTCCGTACGCTCTGGCTCGCCGCGGCCGTCACCCTCGGTGGCGCCTTGCTCACCGCCGTCGCGCTGATCGTCCCCGCCAGGGGTCTGTCACCCTTTTGGGGGCGTGTCTCCGATCTCGCCGAGAGCGCCCTCCTCCTCGCGCTCGTGCCGCTGTGCCTCGCGGTCCTCGACCTGTACTCGGCGGCGCGCAGCCTGTCGGCCGGATAGGACGGTATAGACGCGGAGCACGGGGCCGGGCGGGTGCATGGGGCGGGACGGCCCGCCGCCCCAGGCGCCCGCCCCAGGCCCTCCAAGCTCTCCTGCGGCCCGCCCCGGGCCCCGTATCCGCCCCTCCCGGCGAGGTGGACTGGTCCGGGCTGGTACTCTGTGCAACGGCCGTTTGTGTACGCGCCTCCGGAGCGCCCTTCGTGGGTCTCTGGGGACAGCGCCCAGCGGACCCCGCCTCCCGAGTAACGGAAGCTCCCCTGAGTAAGAGACCAGGGGCACTCGGTGGCCAAAAGACACTCAGAAGGAGTATCGCGTGTCGCTCGACGCCGCTACGAAGAAGCAGATCATGGCCGAGTTCGCCACCAAGGAGGGCGACACCGGCTCCCCCGAGGTCCAGGTCGCGATGCTCACCCGCCGCATCTCGGACCTGACCGAGCACCTGAAGATGCACAAGCACGACCACCACTCGCGTCGTGGCCTGCTGCTCCTGGTCGGTCAGCGCCGTCGCCTGCTGCAGTACCTGGCCAAGAAGGACATCACGCGCTTCCGCGCCCTGGTCGAGCGCCTCGGCATCCGCCGCGGTGCCGCCGGCGCCAAGTAAGACACCGTGAAGGGAGCGGTTCCCACCGACTGGGGGCCGCTCCCTTTGCGTATCTCGTGGAAAGCAGAAGCTTTGTAGTCTGGTTTCCACAACGGCATCTACGCCGAACCGTATGAGGGGGAGCGCTCAGCTCGCCGCCGGTCCTCGGTAGTGGCCCCCGGATCAGGGAATCCGGGTGCTTCGATCGAAGACCGGCCAGCACAGACGCTCCTCCGCCACCGTCCCCGCCACACGGGCCGGGACGTAGACGAGGAGATATCCCTGGTGGAGAACGAGACCCACTACGCCGAGGCCGTCATCGACAACGGCGCCTTCGGCACCCGCACCATCCGCTTCGAGACGGGCCGCCTGGCCAAGCAGGCCGCCGGTTCCGCCGTGGCGTACCTGGACGACGACACCATGGTGCTGTCGGCCACCTCGGCTTCCAAGAAGCCCAAGGACCAGCTCGACTTCTTCCCCCTGACGGTGGACGTCGAGGAGCGCATGTACGCGGCCGGCAAGATCCCCGGCTCCTTCTTCCGTCGTGAGGGCCGCCCCTCCGAGGACGCGGTCCTCACCTGCCGTCTGATCGACCGGCCGCTGCGCCCCTCCTTCAAGAAGGGCCTGCGCAACGAGATCCAGATCGTCGAGACGATCATGGCGCTCAACCCCGACCACCTCTACGACGTGGTCGCGATCAACGCCGCCTCCTGCTCCACGCAGCTCGCGGGCCTGCCCTTCTCCGGTCCGATCGGCGCCACCCGCGTCGCTCTGATCAAGGGCCAGTGGGTGGCGTTCCCGACCCACACCGAGCTCGAGGACGCCGTCTTCGACATGGTCGTGGCCGGCCGCGTCCTGGAGGACGGCGACGTCGCGATCATGATGGTCGAGGCCGAGGCCACCGAGAAGACCATCCAGCTGGTCAAGGACGGCGCCGACGCCCCCACCGAGGAGGTCGTCGCCGCCGGTCTCGAGGCCGCGAAGCCCTTCATCAAGGTCCTGTGCCGCGCCCAGTCCGAGCTCGCCTCCAAGGCCGCCAAGCCCGAGGGTGAGTTCCCGGTCTTCCTGGACTACCAGGACGACGTCCTGGCCGCCCTGACCAAGGCCGTCCGCGACGAGCTCGCCCAGGCGCTCACCATCGCCGGCAAGCAGGAGCGCGAGACCGAGATCGACCGCGTCAAGGAGATCGCCGCCGAGAAGCTCCTGCCGGAGTTCGAGGGCCGCGAGAAGGAGATCTCCGCCGCGTACCGCTCGCTGACCAAGTCCCTGGTCCGTGAGCGTGTCATCAAGGAGAAGAAGCGCATCGACGGCCGCGGCGTGACGGACATCCGTACGCTCGCCGCCGAGGTCGAGGCCATCCCGCGCGTTCACGGCTCCGCCCTGTTCGAGCGTGGCGAGACCCAGATCCTGGGCGTCACCACCCTCAACATGCTCCGCATGGAGCAGCAGCTGGACACCCTCTCCCCGGTGACCCGCAAGCGCTACATGCACAACTACAACTTCCCGCCGTACTCCGTCGGCGAGACCGGCCGCGTCGGTTCGCCGAAGCGCCGCGAGATCGGCCACGGCGCCCTGGCCGAGCGGGCCATCGTGCCCGTGCTGCCGACGCGCGAGGAGTTCCCCTACGCCATCCGCCAGGTCTCCGAGGCGCTGGGCTCCAACGGCTCGACGTCCATGGGCTCGGTCTGCGCCTCCACCATGTCGCTGCTGAACGCCGGTGTGCCCCTGAAGGCCCCCGTCGCCGGCATCGCCATGGGCCTGATCTCCCAGGAGATCGACGGCAAGACGCACTACGTCGCCCTCACCGACATCCTCGGTGCGGAGGACGCCTTCGGCGACATGGACTTCAAGGTCGCCGGCACCAAGGAGTTCGTGACCGCCCTCCAGCTCGACACCAAGCTGGACGGCATCCCGGCCTCCGTCCTGGCCGCGGCCCTCAAGCAGGCCCGTGACGCCCGCCTCCACATCCTCGACGTGATGATGGAAGCGATCGACACGCCGGACGAGATGTCCCCCAACGCCCCGCGGATCATCACCGTCAAGATCCCCGTGGACAAGATCGGTGAGGTCATCGGCCCCAAGGGCAAGATGATCAACCAGATCCAGGAGGACACCGGCGCCGAGATCACGATCGAGGACGACGGCACCATCTACATCGGTGCCGCCGACGGCCCGGCCGCCGAGGCCGCCCGCGCCACGATCAACGGCATCGCCAACCCGACCATGCCGGAGGTCGGCGAGCGCTACCTGGGTACGGTCGTCAAGACCACCACCTTCGGTGCCTTCGTCTCCCTCATGCCGGGCAAGGACGGCCTGCTGCACATCTCGCAGATCCGCAAGCTCGCCGGCGGCAAGCGCGTGGAGAACGTCGAGGACGTGCTCGGCGTGGGCCAGAAGGTCCAGGTCGAGATCGCCGAGATCGACCAGCGCGGCAAGCTCTCCCTCGTCCCCGTGATCGAGGGCGAGGACGGCGACAAGGCCGACGAGACCAAGGACGAGTCCGCCAAGTGACGTCCCGTAGTACACGGAAGACGGCCCGCACCTCCTCGGAGGGGCGGGCCGTCGCCCGTACCCAAACGCTCCTCAAGGGCGAGAACGGCATCGGCACGGTCCGCCGCACCACCCTCCCGGGCGGTCTGCGCATCGTCACCGAGACCCTGCCGTCCGTGCGCTCCGCGACCTTCGGCATCTGGGCCAACGTCGGCTCCCGCGACGAGACCCCGGCCCTCAACGGCGCCACCCACTACCTGGAGCACCTGCTCTTCAAGGGCACGGCCAAGCGCAGCGCGCTCGACATCTCCTCGGCCATCGACGCCGTCGGCGGAGAGATGAACGCGTTCACGGCCAAGGAGTACACGTGCTACTACGCGCGCGTGCTCGACACCGACCTTCCGCTGGCCATCGACGTCGTCTGCGACATGCTCACCGGATCGCTGATCGACGCGGCCGACGTCGACGCCGAGCGCGGCGTGATCCTCGAAGAGATCGCGATGACGGAGGACGACCCCGGCGACTGTGTGCACGACCTGTTCGCGCACACCATGCTGGGCGACACGCCCCTGGGCCGCCCCGTCCTCGGCACGGTCGACACCATCAACGCCCTCACGCGCGACCAGATCGCCCGCTTCTACAAGAAGCACTACGACCCGACGCGTCTCGTCGTGGCCGCCGCGGGCAACGTCGACCACGCCAAGGTCGTCCGCCAGGTGCGCGCCGCCTTCGACCGGGCCGGCGCCCTGCACCGTACGGACGCCACGCCCGTCGACCCGCGCTCCGGCTCCCGTGCGATCCGCACCGCCGGCCGCGTGGAGGTGCTCGGCCGCAAGACCGAGCAGGCGCACGTCGTCCTCGGCATGCCCGGCCTGTCGCGCACCGACGACCGCCGCTGGGCGCTCGGCGTGCTCAACACCGCCCTCGGCGGCGGCATGAGCTCCCGGCTCTTCCAGGAGGTCCGGGAGAAGCGCGGTCTGGCCTACTCGGTCTACTCCTACACCTCGGGCTACGCCGACTGCGGCCTCTTCGGCGTCTACGCCGGCTGCCGCCCGAGCCAGGTCCACGACGTCCTGAAGATCTGCCGCGACGAGCTCGACAAGGTCGCGTCGGAGGGACTGCCGGACGAGGAGATCAGCCGCGCCGTGGGGCAGCTCGCGGGCTCCACCGTCCTCGGCCTGGAGGACACCGGTGCGCTCATGAACCGCATCGGCAAGAGCGAGCTGTGCTGGGGCGACCAGATGTCCGTCGACGACATGCTGGCGCGCATCTCGGCCGTCACCCCGGACGAGGTCCGCGAAGTGGCCCGCGATGTACTGGGGCAGCGTCCTTCGCTGTCCGTCATCGGCCCGCTGAAGGACAAGCAGGCCGCGCGCCTGCACGAGGCCGTTTCTTAAGCCACCGCAGTCATCACCGCGGGATGTAGTTCACCGCTGTAGAGGGAAGCAGGGACGATGAGCAAGCTGCGCGTCGCGGTCATCGGCGCCAAGGGCCGCATCGGCTCCGAGGCCGTACGGGCCGTCGAAGCCGCCGAGGACATGGAGCTGGTGGCCGCGCTGGGCCGGGGCGACGGGCTGGAGGCCCTGACCGAGGCGGGAGCCCAGGTCGCGGTCGAGCTGACGCACCCCGACTCGGTCATGGACAACCTCGAGTTCTGCGTGCGCAACGGCATCCACGGCGTCGTCGGCACCACCGGCTGGACCGAGGAGCGCCTCGCGCAGCTGAACTCCTGGCTCGACGCCTCGCCGTCGACCGGTGTGCTCATCGCCCCGAACTTCTCCATCGGCGCGGTCCTCACCATGGCCTTCGCCCAGCAGGCGGCCCGCTTCTTCGAGTCCGTCGAGGTCGTCGAGCTGCACCACCCCAACAAGGCCGACGCCCCCTCCGGCACGGCCACCCGCACCGCGCAGCTCATCGCCGCCGCCCGGCGCGAGGCGGGCTGCCCCCCGCAGCCCGACGCCACGACGACCGCCCTGGAGGGTGCGCGCGGCGCGGACGTCGACGGGGTGCCCGTGCACGCCGTACGGCTCCGGGGCCTCCTGGCCCACCAGGAGGTGCTCTTCGGCGACACCGGCGAGACGCTCACCATCCGGCACGACTCGCTGCACCACAGCTGCTTCATGCCGGGCATCCTGCTCGGCGCGCGGCGTGTCGCGCAGACCCCCGGCCTGACGTTCGGCCTGGAACACTTCCTGGATCTGGGCTGATCGCCGTGCGCGCCAAAATCGTCTACTTCGCCCTGGCCGCCGTCCTGGTCGTCTACTTCGTCCTGGTCGGCAGCCGCGGAGTGATGCTCATCCAGCAGGGCACCGCCGCCACCGTCGCCTTCGGCGCGGCGGTGCTGGTCCTGCCGTTCATCGGCGCCTGGTTCCTCTACCAGACCACCAAGTTCGCGCGCGACGCCAACCGGCTGGCGCGGGAGCTGGAGGCCGAGGGCGGGCTGCCGGTGGACGAACTGGTGCGCACCCCCGGCGGGCGCATCGACCGGGACTCCGCGGACGCGGTCTTCGCCAAGCGCAAGGCCGAGACGGAGGACGCCCCGTCCGACTGGCGCAGCTGGTTCCGGCTGGCCGTCGCCTACCACGACGCCCGGGACACCCCCCGCGCCCGCAAGGCCATGCAGCGGGCGATCGCCCTGCACGACAGGAAGCCGGTCCGGGCGGACGCTGTTTAGGGCACCGCAGGGGGCACCGCATGGGGCGGTGCATGGGGCCCGCATGGGGCGGCGCTTGATGCGCTGCATGGGGCGCCGCACGGGGCGGTGCAGGAGACCCGCACGGGGCGGTGTGCGCCCGGCTCATCCGCCGGGCGGCACCGCCGTCAGCGGCGGAAGTCCGCCGCCCAGCCCTCGACCGCGTCGCACGCGATCGCGAACGCCTGCGGACGCCCGAGGAAGTCCGCCCCCTGGTCGGTGACCAGCGTGGGGAGGGAAGCGCCGCCCGCGCGCTCCACGACGACCGCCTGCCCCTGCACGGTGCGGGGGAGACCCAGCCACCGCACGGGCTGCTGCGCGGTGCGCACGGCCGTCACATCGGCCCAGGGCACCGTCTTCGCGGACAGCAGCCGTACGTGCCGCAGCCCGCGCTCGCTCACCCACACCCCGGCCCGCACCAGGCGCACTGCGAGGGCGATCACCAGGACGGCGACGGCGACGCAGATGCCCGCCCCGGGCAGGGAACCGGCCACGGCGATGATCATCGCGGCGAAGAGCACATACGAAGCGAGCAGCAGCAACAGCGCGGTGACGCCGACGCGCCACGGCCCCGGACGGTAGGGACGGCGCCAGCGGGCGAGGTCCTCGTCCCAGGCGGGCGGGGCGGCGGCCCCGGCGGCGGGCGCGAGCTCCCCGGCGTCGCGGTCGGCGGTCAGAAAGGGCAGGGGCACGAATTTCCTCACTCGTCAGCAAGCACGCTCGAACGGCTGTGCCCGGTGAGGCTATAGAAAAGGGCGGGACCCGGGCACACCAGGGTCGGTGCGCCGGGTCCCACCCGTCATGATCATTTCGCAGGTCAGCGGCCGTCCGAGGCCTCGGAACGCTGCGACTGGTGCGTGTCCTGCGTGCTCGGCTGCAGCGACGGCATTCCGAACAGCAGCGCTCCGACCAGCCCCGTCGTCACCGTGAGGCCCACGAGCACGCGGCCGGCTATCTGCGAGCGGCTGGCGCGTTCTCGGGGCGGCGGCGTGACGTTGCTGCGGTAGCGCTCTGCCTCGGCGACGAAGGCGAACGGCACGGGCTCTCGCCGGCGGAACATGATGGGGGCTCTCCTAGGAACCTCGAAAACTGCTGTCGTACGTAAGGACGATCGAAGCGCGCCGGCGGTGCCCGTTTTCGGCGACTTCTGTGAAAAATCTCAACCAGTGGGCAGCTTGCGCCGCCGCGGCGGGGTCGTCGGCCGCCGAGTGTCAGTGGCGGCCCGTAGGCTGGGCGCCGCCCCGAGCCGTACAACTGGAAGGACCCCGCCGGTGACCGACAGCCCCACCGAGACCGCCAAGGAAGCCGAGCCGACGTTTCGCGGCGATGTGAGCGTCGAGCTGGTCAAGCACAGCGCGGCCGACTCCGACGTGCTGTGGGCGGCTCGCGTCTCCACCGCCGGCGAGCAGTCCCTGGAAGAGATCACCAAGGACCCCGAGCGGTCCAAGGGGCTGATCAACTACCTGATGCGCGACCGCCACGGCAGCCCCTTCGAGCACAACTCGATGACCTTCTTCATCAGCGCGCCGATCTTCGTCTTCCGCGAGTTCATGCGCCACCGCGTGGGCTGGTCCTACAACGAGGAGTCCGGGCGCTACCGCGAGCTGCAGCCCGTCTTCTACGTCCCGGACGCCGAGCGCAAGCTCGTCCAGGAGGGCCGTCCCGGCAAGTACGTCTTCGTCGAGGGCACCGATGCGCAGCACGAGCTGACCACGCGCGTCATGGAGAGCACCTACCGCGAGGCCTACGAGGCCTACCAGGAGATGCTGGCCGCCGGCGTGGCCCGCGAGGTCGCGCGCTCGGTCCTCCCGGTCGGCCTGTTCTCCTCCATGTACGCCACGTGCAACGCCCGCTCGCTGATGCACTTCCTCGGCCTGCGCACGCAGCACGAGCAGGCGGCCGTGCCGTCCTTCCCGCAGCGGGAGATCGAGATGGTCGGCGAGAAGATGGAGGCGGAGTGGGCGAAGCTCATGCCGCTCACGTACGCCGCGTTCAACAAGAACGGCCGCATCGCCCCCTGACCGGTGCCGTCCCGGGCACCTGGCGCCCGGGCCCCGGTTTCCGGGAGGCCGTACGGACCGGTAACGACGGTGTCCGTATTGCGGCTTTTAGTGGCCTTAATCTAGTCTGAAAAGACGGACCCGGCACTGCTTGAACCCCCGAGCAGGCAGTGCCGGGATCCCTTTGGCACTCCCCGAGGGGGCACCTCACGGTGAGCAACGAGTAGCGTGACCCTCATGGCTCCGACCTCCACACCGCAGACGCCCTTCGGGCGGGTCCTGACCGCCATGGTCACGCCCTTCACCGCTGACGGTGCCCTCGACCTCGACGGCGCTCAGCGGCTCGCCACCCACCTCGTGGACGCCGGCAATGACGGCCTCATCGTCAACGGCACCACCGGCGAGTCCCCGACCACCAGCGATGCGGAGAAAGCCCAGCTCGTACGGGCCGTGGTCGAGGCGGTCGGAGACCGCGCCCACGTCGTCGCCGGAGCCGGCACCAACCACACCCACCACAGCGTCGAGCTGGCCCGCGCCGCCGAGAAGGCGGGCGCCCACGGCCTCCTCGTCGTCACGCCGTACTACAACAAGCCCCCGCAGGAGGGCCTGGTCCGGCACTTCACCGCCGTCGCCGACGCCACCGGCCTCCCGGTGATGGTCTACGACATCCCCGGCCGCAGCGGCGTCGCCATCGACACCGAGACCCTCGTCCGGCTGGCGGACCACCCCCGCATCGTCGCCAACAAGGACGCCAAGGGCGACCTGGGCGCCACGAGCTGGGCCATCGCCCGCTCCGGCCTCGCCTGGTACTCCGGTGACGACATGCTGAACCTGCCGCAGCTCGCCGTCGGCGCCGCGGGCTTCGTCTCCGTCGCCGGCCACTTCGTCGCCGCCGATCTGCGCGCCATGACCGACGCCTACCTGGCCGGTGACGTCCGCAAGGCCACCGAGATCCACCAGAAGCTGCTGCCCGTCTTCACGGGTCTCTTCCGCACCCAGGGCGTCATGACCACCAAGGCCGGCCTGGCCCTGCAGGGGCTTCCCGCAGGCCCCGTGCGGCTGCCGCTCGTCGAGCTCACCGAGCAGGAGACCGAGCAGCTCCGGCGCGATCTCACCGCCGGCGGCGTACAGCTCGGCTGACCCGCCGCCCGGACCGGGCACCGCCCGGTCCGCCCACGACTTCACAACTGAATACGCCGGTGAATACGCCGGAACCGCACAACTGAAGATCCCCAACAACTGAAGATCCCAAAAACAACTGCAAGTGCACGAAGGTCACGCGCGCCATATGTCCAGCGGGCATGTGGCGTGCGTGGTGAGGAGAGTCTTTTGAGCCACCCGCATCCTGAACTCGGTCCCCCGCCGAAGCTCCCCGAGGGCGGCCTGCGCGTCACCCCGCTCGGCGGCCTGGGGGAGATCGGCCGCAACATGACGGTCTTCGAATACGGCGGCCGCCTGCTGATCGTCGACTGCGGAGTGCTCTTCCCCGAGGAGGAGCAGCCCGGAATCGACCTGATCCTGCCCGACTTCTCGTCCATCCGTGACCGGCTGGACGACATCGACGGCATCGTGCTCACGCACGGTCACGAGGACCACATCGGCGGTGTCCCCTACCTGCTCCGCGAGAAGCCGGACATCCCGCTGATCGGCTCCAAGCTGACCCTGGCCCTCATCGAGGCCAAGCTGCAGGAGCACCGCATCCGGCCCTACACCCTCGAGGTCGCCGAAGGCGACCGAGAGCGCCTGGGCCCCTTCGACTGCGAGTTCATCGCCGTCAACCACTCCATCCCGGACGCGCTGGCCGTCGCCATCCGCACCCCCGCCGGCATGGCCGTGCACACCGGTGACTTCAAGATGGACCAGCTCCCGCTGGACCGCCGCCTCACCGACCTGCCGACCTTCGCCAAGCTGGGCGAGGAGGGCATCGACCTGCTGCTCGTGGACTCCACGAACGCCGAGGTCCCCGGTTTCGTCCCGCCCGAGCGCGACATCTCCAACGTCCTGCGCCAGGTGTTCGCCGGTGCCCAGAAGCGCATCATCGTGGCCAGCTTCGCCAGCCACGTGCACCGCATCCAGCAGATCCTCGACGCCGCCCACGAGTACGGGCGCCGCGTCGCCTTCGTCGGCCGCTCGATGGTCCGCAACATGGGCATCGCCCGCGACCTGGGCTACCTGCGGATCCCCGCCGGCCTCGTCGTGGACGTGAAGACGCTCGACGACCTGCCGGACGACGAGGTCGTGCTGGTGTGCACCGGCTCCCAGGGCGAGCCGATGGCGGCCCTGTCCCGGATGGCCAACCGCGACCACCAGATCCGGATCGTCCAGGGCGACACCGTCATCCTGGCCTCGTCCCTCATCCCGGGCAACGAGAACGCGGTCTACCGCGTGATCAACGGCCTGACCCGCTGGGGCGCGAACGTCGTCCACAAGGGCAACGCCAAGGTCCACGTCTCGGGCCACGCCTCCGCGGGCGAGCTGCTGTACTTCTACAACATCTGCAAGCCCAGGAACCTCATGCCGGTGCACGGCGAGTGGCGTCACCTGCGGGCCAACGCGGAGCTCGGCGCGCTGACGGGCGTTCCCAAGAACCACATCGTGATCGCCGAGGACGGCGTCGTGGTGGACCTGGTGAACGGCTCGGCGAAGATCGTCGGCAAGGTCCAGGCGGGTTACGTGTACGTGGACGGCCTCTCGGTCGGCGACGTCACCGAGACCTCGCTCAAGGACCGCCGCATCCTCGGCGACGAGGGCATCATCTCCGTCTTCGTCGTGGTCGACAGCACGACGGGCAAGGTGGTGAGCGGCCCGCAGATCCAGGCACGCGGTTCGGGTATCGAGGACGCCGCCTTCTCGGCGGTCGTTCCCAAGATCGAGGAAGTGATCGCCAAGTCCGCCTCCGACGGCGTCGTGGAGCCCCACCAGCTCCAGCAGCTCGTCCGCCGGACGATGGGCAAGTGGGTCTCCGACACCTACCGCCGCCGCCCGATGATCCTGCCCGTGGTCGTCGAGGTCTGACCCGGAACGAGGCGTCTCTGACGCCTCGTCAACCGAACGGACGGCCGCCCCGGTGCCGATTTGCATCCGGGCGCGGCCGTCCAGTAGGTTTACGGCTCCACCGCGAGGGGAACCCCGACACGTTCGTGAACGTGAAGGATCGTTCCGATGGCGGTGGGGAATCCCGACCGGATCGATCTGATAAAGTCGGGATCACCGCCGGAAAGCGAAAGCTGAAAGGCGAAACCCCGCTCCAACAGGGGGCCGGAAACGGAATTCGGAACCGACTGCTTCTTCTAGAAGCGGGAGAGACCGGAAAACGGATCTGGTAAGGTTGGAAACAACGAAGGGAAGCGCCCGGAGGAAAGCCCGAGAGGGTGAGTACAAAGGAAGCGTCCGTTCCTTGAGAACTCAACAGCGTGCCAAAAGTCAACGCCAGACTATAAAATACCCCGTCCTCAGCCTTCTGGCTGGGACGCGGTTCCTTTGAAAGTCCTGCCGGTCCTTCGGGGCTGTCAGGCAACACACAGCGAGGACGCTGTGAACGACCGGGATTATTCCTCCTGGTCGTTCCGCTCAACGCGAGTGTCACCCGATTACGGGTAAACATTCACGGAGAGTTTGATCCTGGCTCAGGACGAACGCTGGCGGCGTGCTTAACACATGCAAGTCGAACGATGAAGCCCTTCGGGGTGGATTAGTGGCGAACGGGTGAGTAACACGTGGGCAATCTGCCCTGCACTCTGGGACAAGCCCTGGAAACGGGGTCTAATACCGGATATGACCGCTGACCGCATGGTTGGTGGTGGAAAGCTCCGGCGGTGCAGGATGAGCCCGCGGCCTATCA
>NZ_BMUT01000004.1 GCF_014650335.1 Streptomyces hiroshimensis | reverse complement strand
AGCCCCAGCGCGAACATGTTCTTGCTGCGCTCGGCTTCCTTCCGCGACAGCCCGAAGTCCTTGAGTGCTTCGATCGTCAGGGTGGTCAGCGGCACGGGGTGGACGTTGTAGGCATCCAGGGTGCCGTCGTCCAGGGGGCTGGTGTCGTAGCCGACCTTGGCCATCGCCCGCTTGGCGAATTCGTCGGTGTTGACGATGATCTCCCCGCCCCGCGGCACATCCGCCAGGTTGGCCTTCAGCGCGGCGGGGTTCATGGCCACGAGGACGTCGGGGGCGTCGCCGGGGGTGAGGATGTCGTGGTCGGCGAAGTGCAGCTGGAACGAGGAGACACCCGGCAGGGTCCCGGCAGGGGCGCGGATCTCGGCGGGGAAGTTCGGCAGAGTGGAGAGGTCATTGCCGAACGAAGCGGTCTCGGACGTGAAACGGTCACCCGTCAGCTGCATACCGTCCCCGGAATCACCCGCGAAACGGATGATCACCCTGTCCAGCCGGCGCACCTCCTTCGAGGAGGCGGCCCCTTCGCCGGGGTCGCGCTGCGCGGCGAGGGGCGACGGCGCCTGTCCCGCGCTCGGCGGGGCGGCGGCTCCGCCCGGCTGCTCGGCTGGTTCGGCCTGTTCGGCCGGGCTGCTGACCTGGCTGGTCACTGCTTCGGACCTCCCTCTGGCGGCGGCGCGCACACGGTGGTGCCCGACCGGCGTTCCCACGGGCCATCGTACGTGGGTAAGGGCTGCCTACCTGGGATGGATCTCAAGCGGAAGCGGGGTCTGCGGCTTCCGCTTGCCCTGGTATGGGGCGGTTTGGGCATCCCCTGGGCGCCGCCCGCGCCGCACCCGCCCGCTAGGTCTTTGGTGCTAGGTCCTCGCGCGGCCGCCCCCTCTCACCAGGGCGGCTGCATTTCACTGACGGGGCGTCAGATGATCAGGAGCGGAGGTAGGTCAGCACGGCCAGTACGCGCCGGTGATCCCCGTCACTAGGGGAAAGCCCAAGTTTCAGGAAGATGTTGCTGACGTGCTTCTCGACGGCGCCGTCGCTCACCACCAACTGCTTGGCGACGGCCGAATTCGTACGCCCCTCCGCCATCAGGCCGAGGACCTCCCGCTCGCGCGGAGTGAGCCCCGCGAGCACGTCCTGCTTCCGGCTGCGGCCCAGCAGCTGGGCGACGACCTCGGGGTCCAGCGCGGTGCCGCCGCGCGCGACCCGCACCACCGCGTCCACGAACTCGCGGACCTCGGCCACCCGGTCCTTGAGCAGATAGCCCACGCCCGTGCTGCTGCCCGCGAGCAGCTCCGTCGCGTACTGCTCCTCCACGTACTGCGACAGGACCAGCACGCCCAGGCCCGGGTGCTCCTTGCGCAGCTGCACCGCGGCGCGCACGCCTTCGTCCGTATGGGTGGGCGGCATCCGTACGTCCGCCACGACCACGTCCGGCAGGGCGCCCTCGTCCGCGAGCTCCCGGATGGCCTTGATCAGCGCCTCGCCGTCGCCGACGCCCGCCACGACGTCGTGGCCCCGGTCGGTCAGCAGCCGGGTCAGGCCCTCCCGGAGGAGCACCGAATCCTCGGCGATGACGACTCGCACCCTGTCCTCCACGACTTGTGGTCCCCCCGTGCCGGCAGCTTGTGACCCGCCAAGCATGTCACGCAGAGGACCGGCCCCGCCGCTGCAACGACGGGGCCGGACAGGGGGCCGGGCACGGGCCGGGCAGGGGTCGGGCGCGAGGCCGGGCGCGGGTGGGGCGGGGTCAGCCGCGCCAGGGCAGCTCCGCGGTGACCGTCGTCGGCCCGCCCTCCGGAGAGTCGACCACCAGCAGGCCGTCGACCGAGCCCAGCCGCTCCGCGAGCCCGGCCAGGCCGGAGCCCCCGGCCGTGGACGCCCCGCCGCGGCCGTCGTCCCACACCTGCAGCATCAGGCGGCCCGACGAGTGCCACACGTCCACACGGGCGCTGCGGGCCCCGCTGTGCTTGCTGATGTTCTGCAGGAGTTCGGAGACCGTGAAGTACGCGATGCCCTCGATGGCCGCCGCGGGCCGGGCCGGCAGGTCCACCTCGGCCTGGACCGGCACCGTGCAGCGGGCCGCCAGCGCGGACAGGGCCGGGCCGAGGCCCCGGTCGGTGAGGATCGCCGGGTGGATGCCGCGGGCCAGGTCGCGCAGCTCCTGCAGGGCGAGCTTGACCTCGCCGTGCGCCTCGTCGACCATCCGTGCGGCCGCCTCCGGGTCCTCCTCCAGCTTCTCCTTGGCCAGGCCCAGGTCCATGGCCAGGGCGACGAGGCGGGCCTGGGCGCCGTCGTGCAGGTCGCGTTCGATGCGGCGCAGGTCGGCGGCGGCGGTGTCGACGACCACGCCGCGGTCCTCCTCCAGCTCCCACACCCGCTCCGCGAGCCGCGAGGGGCCGAGCAGGGCGCTCACCATGAGCCGGTCGACGGACGCGAGGCCGCGGATCACCCACGGGGTGGCCAGCACCAGGGCCAGGCCGGCGGCGCAGGTCACGCCGATCTCGAAGGGGTTGTCGACGAAGAGGCCCGCGCCGTGCCCGGGTTCGGCGCCGATCTGCATGCCGGGCTGGCCCCACCACGTCGGGTACATCCACCAGTACGCCGGATAGAGGAACAGCGCCCAGCCGACCGACCACATCACGACCGAGACGGTGAACGCCCCGATCGCCCACGGCAGGTGCAGCAGTGCGTAGAGCACGTGCCGCCAGGACACGCCGCTCTTGAGGAGCGCCCCGACCCAGGGCATGAGCCCGCGCTTGCCGTTCGGCGCCCGTACGGGCTCGGGCTCGCTGATCTCCAGCTTCAGCAGGCTCCGGGCGCGGGCGCGCTCGACGGCGCCCAGCGCCCGTACGCCGACGAGCGCGGCCGCCAGCACCGGCACGCCCACGAAGGTGATCAGCATGGCCACGCCGGCCGTCGTCATCGTCACCGCGAACGAGAAGGTGAGGACCGCCATCGGCAGGCTGAGCAGGAGGTAGAGGAACTCGCGCCAGGTGCGGCCCTCCAGGGGCGCGCGCAGTACGGCGGGCACGCGGTGGGCCCGGCGGGCCTCCGCCCGTCCGTAGTCCCGTCCGTAGTCCATGGCCATGTCGTCGTCCGATCTCCTGGGTCGCGGTGGTTGTCCGGTGCTCCGGGTTCAGCACTCCGGTTTGAGTACTCCGGGTTCAGTACGTCAAGGCTCGTGGAGAGAGGGGCTGCGGACCATGGAGGGAGTAGGTGTTCCGGGGGTGGGGCTGTCCCTACCCCCGGCCTGCGGGAACGAGCGCAGGCCTACGGGCGCCGGCCCGGAGGAACGGGCTCTCAGCCCGCCGTGCGCCCGCGCCACGGCAGCTCCGCCGTGACGACCGTCGGGCCGCCGGGCGGCGAGTCCACCTCGAACAGGCCGTCGACCGAGCCCAGCCGCTCCGCGAGCCCGGCCAGCCCGCTGCCCGAGTCCGTCGAGGCGCCGCCGCGGCCGTCGTCGCGCACCTGGATCAGCAGCCGCCGGTCCTTGCGCCACAGCTCGACCTCGGCGGTCCGGGCCCGGCTGTGCTTGCTGATGTTCTGCAGCAGCTCGGAGACCGTGAAGTACGCGATGCCCTCGATGGCCGGGGCAGGGCGCTCGGCCAGGTCGACCGAGACGGACACCGGCACGGTGCAGCGCGCCGCCACCGAGGACAGGGCCGCGTCCAGGCCGCGGTCCGTGAGGACGGCCGGGTGGATGCCGCGGGCCAGGTCGCGCAGCTCCTGCAGGGCGAGCTTGACCTCGCCGTGCGCCTCGTCGACCATCCGCGCCGCCGCCTCCGGGTCCTCCAGGACCTTCTCCTTGGCCAGGCCCAGCCCCATCGCGAGCGCGACGAGGCGGGCCTGGGCGCCGTCGTGCAGGTCGCGCTCGATGCGGCGCAGGTCGGCGGCGGCGGTGTCGACGACCACGCCGCGGTCCTCCTCCAGCTCGGCGATCCGCCGCTCCAGCTCGCTGGAGGGGCTGAGCAGGCCGCGCACCATGGCCCGGTCCAGGTTCGTCATGCCGCGCGCGGCGTAGCCGAGGAGCGGCCAGCCGACCAGGAGCAGGCACAGGGTGAGGGCGAAGGTGAGCACGCCCCAGGGCAGCCGGATGAAGCCGTAGAGGGTGGTGCGCCAGGCGACGGGGTCCTTCAGCGTCGTCCACAGCCAGGGGAAGAAGCCTTGGCCCCGGCTCTGCCGGGAGAGCGGGCTGGGCTCCTCGATCCGCAGGCCCAGCAGCGCCCGCGCCCGCCGGCGCTCCAGCCGGCCGAGCGCCCGGGCGCCCATCAGACCGACCGCGAGCAGCGGCAGGCCGATCACCGTGAGGGACGTCAGGACGCCCGCGTAGAGCCACAGGGACACGTAGAGGAAGCCGGCGAGCGCCTCCGGCAGGTTGAGCAGGAGGTGGGCGACTTCCTTCCACGTCCGGGCGCCGAAGGCGAAGCGGGCGGGGGGAAGCCGGTCACCGCCAGCGGCTCCGTCCCCGGCTCCATCCCTGGCTTCGTCCCCGAAAGAGGAGTTTGCGATGCTATGAGATGAAGGTGAGGTATGTGATGTACTCGACGTGCTTCTCGCGGCACTGCTGGCGGTCATACGCCAAGCCTGCACGGCTCCCGCGGGCCTCCGCCATGGGGGCCGTGGGTGGGGAAGGGTGGGGATAACCCCACCAGGGCCTAGACTCCCGTGCGTACAGAACGTCGAACACGCAGGACAGGGAGCGAGGGGCGGACGTGCCGGAGGCGACCGTGCGCAGTAGTGCCGATGCCCATGCCGCTGTCCCGCTGGCCGCGGACTACTTCCACAGCTATTCGGTGGTCGGGCTGCTCGCGGTCGTCGGGGTGCTCTTCGTCGCCGTGGCCTTCGGGGCCGGGCGGCTGCTGCGGCCCGTGGTGCCGACGCCCGAGAAGCTGCTGACGTACGAGTGCGGCGTCGACCCCGTCGGCGAGGGCTGGGCCCACACCCAGATCCGCTACTACGTCTACGCCTTCCTGTACGTGATCTTCGCGGTGGACTCGATCTTCCTGTTCCCCTGGGCGACGGTGTTCGCCGCGCCGGGCTTCGGCGGTGCCACGCTCGTGGAGATGTTCATCTTCCTCGGCTTCCTCGCCGTGGGCTTGTTGTACGCATGGAAGAAGGGCGTCCTGGAGTGGACGTGACACCGGTGGACCTTCCCGAGCCCCGTCGTCTCGGCCCGCTGGCCAGGCTGGCCCCGGAGCCGATGAAGGTCGTCCTGAACTGGGGACGCCGCTACAGCCTGTGGGTCTTCAACTTCGGGCTCGCCTGCTGCGCGATCGAGTTCATCGCCGCGTCCATGGCGCGGCACGACTTCATCCGGCTCGGCGTCATCCCGTTCGCGCCCGGGCCGCGGCAGGCCGACCTCATGATCGTCTCCGGGACGGTCACGGACAAGATGGCGCCCGCGGTCAAGCGGCTCTACGAGCAGATGCCCGAGCCGAAGTACGTGATCTCCTTCGGCGCCTGTTCGAACTGCGGCGGCCCGTACTGGGACTCGTACTCGGTCACCAAGGGCGTCGACCAGATCATCCCGGTCGACGTCTACGTGCCCGGCTGCCCGCCGCGGCCGGAAGCGCTGCTGCAGGGCATCCTGAAGCTGCAGGAGAAGATCGCGCGGGAGTCGCTCGGCGAGCGGTACGCCTCCGGCGGGGGTGCCGGGGCGTCCGCCGCGGCCCTGCGCAGCGGGCTGGTGACGCCGCCGCCGGCGCCGTCGTCCACGCCGGCCGCCGCGCCGGCCTCCGCGCCGGAGGAGACGGACCGATGACCGAGCCGACGCCCGAGTCCGTGCCGGAGGCCGCTCCCGAGCCCGCTCCGGAGCCCGTTGCCGACCTCGCCGTCGGCTGGCTGCCGGCCGGAGTGATCTCGCTCTTCGGCGAAGGCGCGACGGCCGAGGAGACCTACGACCTGCTCACGGTCGACGTGCCGGCCGAGCGGTGGATCACCGCCCTCGAAACGGCCCGTGACCGGCTGGGCTGCACCTTCTTCGACTGGCTGAGCGCCGTGGACGAGCCGGGTACGGGCTTCCGCGTGTGCGCCCACCTGGCCGCGCTGCCGGGTGCCCTGCCGGACGCCCTGCCGGGCGGGGGAGAGGGCGTGCGCCGCCTGCTCCTGCGCACGACCGTGCCGCACGACGCGCCCGCGCTGCCCACGGCCGTGGGCGTCTACGCCGGTGCGGCGTGGCACGAGCGCGAGACCCACGAGATGTTCGGCATCGACTTCCCCGGGCACCCGCACCTCGTCCCGCTCCTCCTCCCGGAGGCCTTCGAGGGCCACCCGCTGCGCAAGGACTTCGTCCTGGCGGCGCGGGTGGTCAAGGCATGGCCGGGCGCCAAGGAGCCGGGGGAGGGGGCGGAAGGCGGTCCCAAGCGGCGCCAGATGCTCCCCCCGGGCGTCCCCGACCCCAACGAATGGGGCCCCCTCAAGGGTCAGCTCCCCCCGGCCCCCGCCCGCCCGGCCCGCGCCCCCCGCGCGGCGGGCGACCGCCCGGTCCGCCGCACCCGCACCACGACGGAGGGCTCGGCCAGCCAGCCGGAGGCCGCGGCCGGGGCCGCCCCGCGCCGCGCCCGCACCGCGGCGGAAGGCTCGGCCAGCCAGCCGGAAGCCGCGGCCGCCCCGCGCCGTACCCGCAGCGCCGCAGACGGCTCGGCCAGCCAGACGGAGGCTCCCGCCCCGCGGCGTACCCGCAGCGTGACGGAGGGCTCGGCGAGCCGGCAGGGCGCAGAGCCCGCCCCGCGTCGTACCCGCAGCGCGGCAGACGGCTCGGCGAGCCAGACGGAAACCGGCCGCCCCGCCGAGACGGGGGAGAAGCCGCGCCCCCGCTCCTCGGACGCCCCCTGGCACCACGCCCGCCCGGCTTTCGAGGAACCCCCGACCCCCCCGAAAACGGACACCGAGCCCGCCCCCGAACCGGGCGGCGAGCCGCGCACCTCTTCCCGCCGCGACGGCGCTCAGCCCGAGCGTCGGGATCCGGCGGTGCCGAGCTCGCCTGTCGGCGAGGAAGCCCCCGGCGCAGCCGAGAAGGCCTCGTCCGACGAGATCCCGGCCGCCCCCGAACCGGGCGGCGAGCCGCGTACTTCTCCCCGCCGCGACGGCGCTCAGCCCGAGCACCGCGACCCGGCGGTGCCGAGCTCACCTGCCGAGGGGGAAGCCCCCGGCGCAGCCGAGAAGGCCTCGTCCGACGAGACTCCGGCCGCCCCCGAACCGGGCGGCGAGCCGCGTACTTCTCCCCGCCGCGACGGCGCTCAGCCCGAGCGTCGGGATCCGGCGGTGCCGAGCTCACCTGCCGAGGGGGAAGCCCCCGGCGCAGCCGGGAAGGCCTCGTCCGACGAGATCCCGGCCGCCCCCGAACCGGGCGGCGAGCCGGGCACTCCTTCCCGCCGCGACGGCGCTCAGCCCGAGCACCGCGACCCGGCGGTGCCGAGCCGGCCTGCCGAGGGGGAAGCCTCCGGCGCAGCCGGGGACGCCCCCGGCGCAGCCGAGCCGAACGGAGCCGCTGAGCCCGGCGCAGCCGAGCCCGGTGTACCCGGAAGCGGCGGCGGCGACGCCGAGCCCCAGAACGACACGAACCCCGCCGGAGGCGACCCCGCATGAGCGACACCCTCGACGTCGTCCTGCGCCTCCTCGCCGTCTTCGTCGCCTTCCTCGTGCTGCCCCTCGTCGTCGGTCAGACCGAGCACAAGGTGATGGCGCACATGCAGGGCCGCCTCGGCCCCATGTACGCCGGTGGTTTCCACGGCTGGGCCCAGCTCGTCGCGGACGGCGTGAAGTTCGCGCAGAAGGAGGACGTCGTCCCCGCGGGCGCGGACCGCCGGATCTTCCAGATGGCACCGGCCGTCGCCCTCCTCCCGTATCTCCTCGTGCTGCTCGCGATCCCGGTCGGCCCGGGCAACGCCGTGGGCCAGACGGTCGACGCGGGCATCTTCTTCGTCCTGGCCGTGATGGGCGTCGGAGTCCTCGGTTCGCTGATGGCGGGCTGGGCGTCCGCCAACAAGTTCTCGCTGCTGGGCGGCATCCGCACCGCGGGCCAGCTGATCGCGTACGAGCTGCCGATGCTGCTCGCCGCGGCGAGCGTCGCGATGGCGGCGGGCACGGTCTCGCTCCCCGGGATCGTGGACGCCTTCCACTGGTGGTGGGTGCCCTGGCAGATCGTCGGCGCGGTGGTCTTCTTCGTGGCCGGCCTCGCCGAGCTGCAGCGCCCGCCGTTCGACATGCCGGTGGCCGACTCCGAGATCATCTTCGGTGCGTACACCGAGTACACGGGCCTGCGCTTCGCGCTGTTCCTGCTCTCCGAGTACGCGGGCATCGTCGTCCTGTGCGGCCTGACCACGGTCCTCTTCCTCGGCGGCTGGCACGGCCCGTTCGGCGCCGACGGCATGGGCTGGCTGTGGACGCTGCTCAAGACGGCCGTCCTGGCGTTCGTCGTGATCTGGCTGCGGGTCACCTACCCGCGCCTGCGCGAGGACCAGCTGCAGAAGCTGGCCTGGACCGTCCTCATCCCCCTCGCCCTGGCGCAGATCGCGCTGACGGGCGTCGTCAAGGTGGTGACCCAGTAATGGGCCTTCCCGGTTCCGGCCTCGCCAAGGGCCTGGCCGTCACGCTCCGCACGATGACGCGCCGCGCACACACCGCGCAGTACCCCGACGTGCAGCCCGAGCTCCCGCCGCGCACCCGCGGCGTCATCGGGCTGTTCGAGGAGAACTGCACGGTCTGCATGCTGTGCGCCCGGGAGTGCCCGGACTGGTGCATCTACATCGACTCCCACAAGGAGACGGTGCCCCCGGCCGCCCCGGGCGGCCGCGAGCGCAGCCGCAACGTCCTCGACCGCTTCGCGATCGACTTCTCGCTCTGCATGTACTGCGGCATCTGCATCGAGGTGTGCCCCTTCGACGCGCTGTTCTGGTCGCCGGAGTTCGAGTACGCCGAGACCGACATCCAGGACCTCGTCCACGAGCGCGACAAGCTCCGCGAGTGGATGTGGACCGTGCCGGAGCCGCCCGCGCTCGACCCGGCGGCCGAGGAGCCGAAGGAGGTCGCGGCGGCCCGCAAGACGGCGGAGAAGCTGGCCGCGCAGGCGGAACAGGAAAAGCAGGAGCAGCAGGAGCAGCAGGAGAAGGAGGGAGACGCATGACCGGCACCGGCACCGGCACCGTCAGCGCAACCGCGACGCTCGCCGCGAATGCGGACGCGCACGGCTTCCTCTCCCCGACCGGCGTCGAGATCGTCTTCCTCCTCGTCGGCCTCGTCACCCTCGGCGCGGCCGTGGTCACCGTCACCACCAGGCAGCTCGTGCACGCCGCCCTGTGGCTGGTCGTCGCCCTCGGCGGGCTCGCCGTGGAGTACCTGCTGCTGACGGCGGAGTTCATCGCCTGGGTGCAGGTCCTGATCTACGTCGGCTCCGTGGTCGTCCTCCTCCTCTTCGGGCTCATGCTCACCAAGGCCCCCATCGGCCGCTCCCCGGACGCCGACTCCGGCAACCGCTGGGCCGCCCTCGGGGTCGCCGTGGCCGCGGCCGCCGCGCTCGTGTGGGTGGTCGCCGACGCCTTCCGTACGACCTGGATCGGCCTGGACGGCGACGCCCCCCAGGGCACGACGAAGGTCTCCGGCGAGATCCTCTTCCGGCACTGGGTGCTGCCCTTCGAGGCCCTGTCCGTCCTGCTGCTCGCCGCCCTCGTCGGCGCGGTCGTCCTCTCCCGCAAGAAGAGCGCGGCGAAGCAGAGCCCGGTCAAGAAGAGCCGGGAAGGGGCGCAGCGCTGATGCATCTCGTCTACCCCGCCGTCCTCGCCGCCCTCCTCTTCTGCACCGGCCTGTACGGCGTCCTCGCCCGGCGCAACGCGATCCTCGTCCTGATGTCCGTCGAGCTGATGCTCAACGCCGTCAACCTCAACCTCGTCGCCTTCGACGTCTGGCTGCGCGACGAGCTGCACGCCGGCCAGGCGCTGACCCTCTTCACCATCGCCATCGCCGCCGCGGAGATCGGCATCGGCCTGGCGATCGTGCTGCAGGTCCACCGCAACCGCGGCACCTCCGACGTCGACCGCCTGCGCGACCTGCGCGACGACGCCCCCGACCCCGGATCCGGATCCGACACCGATCGCGCTGACCGCGAGGAGAAGGCCGAGGCCGCCGCGTGAGCACCACGACCACCGCCGTTCTCGTCCCCCTGCTGCCCTTCCTCGGCGCCCTCGCGGGCCTGCTGACGGGCCGCCGCGCGCCCGGCTTCGTCCGCCCCCTGGCCGTGCTGCCGACCGCGGCGGCCGCCGTCCTGGCCGTCGTCGTCGCCTGGCGGCAGGGCGGGGGCGAGGCGCTGGACGCCGCCACCCGCCTCACCCCGACCGGCTCCGTGCCGATCGACCTCGCCCTGCACCTCGACGGCTTCGCCGTCCTCGTCGCGGTCCTGGTCGGCGTCGTCGCCACCTGCGTCCAGGCCTACTCGACGGCCTATCTGCGCGACGACCCGCGCTACCCCTCCTACGCCGCCCTCGTCTCCCTCTTCACCGCGGCCATGCTGCTCGTCGTCTACTCCGGCGACCTCATGGTGCTGCTGGTCGGCTGGGAGATCATGGGCATCTGCTCGTACTTCCTGGTCGGGCACTACTGGGAGACCGAGGCCGCCCGCATGGCCTCCCTGAAGGCCTTCCTGGTCACCAAGCTCGGCGACGTCCCCTTCCTGATCGGCATCCTCGCGCTGGCCGCCGACGCCGGCACGTTCCGGATCAACGGCATCCTCACCGCCGTCGCCTCCGGGGACATCGACCACCCCACGCTGATCGCGCTGCTGCTCCTCGCGGGCGTCGCGGGCAAGTCCGCGCAGTTCCCGCTGCACACATGGCTGCCCGACGCGATGGCCGGCCCCACGCCGGTCTCCGCGCTGATCCACGCCGCGACGATGGTCGCGGCCGGCGTCTACTTCATCGCCCGGCTCCTCCCCCTCTTCACGGCCTCCGCGGCCGCGCTCGTCGTCCTCGCCGTGATGGCCGCCGTCACCATGGTCGGCTCGGGCCTCGCCGCCCTCGCCCAGGACGACATCAAGCGCGTCCTCGCCTACTCGACCGTGGGCCAGCTCGGCTACATGACCGGCGCCCTCGCCGTCGGCAACCGGGGCGCGGCCGTCTTCCACCTCATCTCGCACGGCGCGTTCAAGGCGCTCCTCTTCCTCGGGGCGGGCGTGATCATCCACGCCGCCGGCACGAACTCGCTGGCCACGATGGCCCGCATGAACGGCCTCGCCAAGCGCATCCCGGACGCCTACTGGACGATGACCGTCGCCCTCCTGGCCCTCGCCGCGATCCCCCCGTTCAGCGGCTTCTTCTCCAAGGAAGCCGTCCTCGGCGCGGCCGAGCACGCCGCCTCCGGCGACGCCGAAGGCATCCCGGGCGCCGCCGGCTGGCTCGTCCTCGCCGCGGGGCTCCTCACCGCGCTCCTCACGGCCGCCTACGCCACCCGCCTGTGGCTGATGGCCTTCCGCGGCAAGGGCTCCGAGGCCCCGGACCACGGCAGGCAGCCCGCCGCCATGAACACCGTCCTGTGGGTCCTCTCCGTGCCCACCCTCGCGCTCGGCCTCGCCGCCTGGAAACTCCCCGGCTGGTTCGACGGCGGATCGCTCACCCCGACGCTCACCACCTCCGTCCTCTCCACCGGCTGCGCCCTCGCCGGCGCGATCGTGATGTACGCGGCCTGGCGCCGCACCGCCGTGCTCGCCGCCCGCACCCCGCTCGGCGCCCTCGCAGCCGACCCGGACGCGGCCCCCTACGTCTCCGAGGAGGAGACCATCGCCACCCACGAGGCCGCCTACGGCGACATCGCGGCGGCACCCGACCCGGCCGACCCCGGCCGGGCCCTCCTCGGCCCCCTGCACCGCCACGCCGCATCCGGCTTCCACCTGGACGCCGTGTACACGGCGCTGTTCGTCCGGCCCACGCGCGCGGCGGCCCGCCTCGCCCAGTTCCTCGACCGCGAGGTCGTCGAGACCTACGTCCGCGGAGCGGGCACCGCGCCCCGCCTGCTCGGCGCGGCCGTCCGCCGCGCCCAGACCGGCAACGTGCAGACGTACCTCAGCGCCCTGCTCGCCGGCTCCGTCGTCCTGGCCGTCGCCGCCGTGCTCGTAGCCACCGGAGCCTGACCATGAGTCATACCGTCATGCAGTACCTCCTCGCTGCGATCGTCGCCCTCCCCCTCGTCGGAGCCGTCGCCTCCCTGATGCCGGCCCCGCCCGGCCTCAAGGGCAAGAGCCCCGAGCAGGCCGTACTCCGCCACGGCGTCACCGTCACCGGCGCCGTCCTCGCGCTGAGCATCGCCCTCGCCGCCGGCTTCGACCACGACGACCCGGCCCGCATGCAGGCGACCACCGACATCAGCTGGATCCCGGCCCTGAACATCCGGATCCACCTGGGCGTGGACGGCGTCTCGCTCCCCCTCCTCGTCCTGACCGCGCTGCTGACCTTCCTCTGCGCGCTCTACAGCTACTTCAAAATGCCGTCGGGCCCGTCCCCCAAGGCATTCGTCGCGCTGCTCCTCGTCCTCGAGTCCGGCACCCTCGCGACCTTCGCCGTCCTCGACCTGATGCTGTTCTTCCTGGCCTTCGAGATGGTGCTCATCCCGATGTACTTCCTCATCGCCCGCTGGGGCGGCGAGGGCAGGGAGCGCGCGGCCTGGCGCTTCATCCTCTACACGCTGCTCGGCTCCGTCGTGATGCTGCTCGGCCTCCTCCTCATCGGCATCAAGGGCGGCACGTTCGACATGGTGGCACTCGCCACTGACAACGGGTCGAACCTCGGTCACACCACCCAGCTCATCGCCGTCCTGGCCATCGGCGTCGGACTGGCCGTCAAGGCCCCCATGTGGCCCCTGCACAGCTGGCTGCCCGACGCCCACACCGCCGCCCCGACCGTCGGCTCGGTGCTGCTCGCGGGCGTGCTGCTGAAGATGGGCACGTACGGCTTCGTCCGCATCGTCCTGCCGATCGCCCCCGGCGGCGCGCACACCTTCGCGCCGTACCTCGCCGCCTTCGCGGCCGTCGGCATCATCTACGGCTCGCTGGTCTGCCTCGCCCTGGCCCGCTCCGGCGCCAAGGGCGACCTCAAGCGCCTGATCGCGTACTCCTCCGTCGGCCACATGGGCTTCGTCCTGCTCGGCATCGCCACGCTCACCCCCACCGGGGTCAACGGCGCCCTCTTCGCCAACATCGCCCACGGCCTCATCACCGGCCTCCTCTTCTTCCTCGTCGGCGCGGTCAAGGACCGCTACGGCACCAGCGACCTCGACGCCCTCTCCGGCCGCACCGGCGCCGCCCTCTACGGCAAGGCACCCCGCCTCGGCGGGCTCCTCGCCTTCGGCGCGATCGCCTCCCTCGGCCTGCCCGGCCTCGCCGGCTTCTGGGGCGAGATGCTCGCGATGTTCGGCGCCTTCCGCCCGGCGGAGGGGCTCAGCCGCCCGGCGTTCCTGACGTTCATGGCCCTGGCCGGCCTCGGCACGCTCCTGACGGCCGCCTACATGCTCGTCGTCGTCCGCCGCGTGTGCATGGGCGGCGACGGCGGCAGCACCCGGCCGCAGACCGGCGCCGTGGACGAGGCCGCCCCCGGCACCCCCGCCGACGTGCTGTCCTACGAGTTCGCCGCCTGGACGCCCCTCGTCGCCCTCACCGTCCTCGCCGGACTCTGGCCCGCGGCCCTCCTCGGCCTCACCGACCCGGCCGTTCAGCAGCTCCTCCGAGGAGGCAACTGATGGGCTCCCTGATCCAGTCCGTCGACTGGCCGGCCATCGCACCGCCCACCGTCACCGCCGTCGTGGCGCTGGCCGTCCTGGTCGCCGACCTCTTCCTCCCCGAGGCGCGCAAGCCGCTCCTCGGATGGTTCTCCGTAGCCGGACTGCTGCTCGCGGGCGTCTCCCTGCTGCCGCTCCTCGACGGCGACCGGTCCACCTTCTGCCTCACCGGCACCTCCGCGGGCCGCCACGCCTGCAGCTACACCGCCGACCACTTCACGCTCGTCATCCAGTTCCTGGTGCTCGGCGGCGCCCTCCTGACGGCCCTGCTGTCCATGAGCGCCGTCCGCGACGAGGAACTCCCCGAAGGGGAGTTCTGGTTCCTGCTGCTGTCCTCCGCCGCGGGCGCCGCCCTGCTGCCCGCCTCCCGGGACCTCGCGACCCTCGTCGTGGCCCTCGAAGTGGCCTCCCTGCCGGCCTTCGCCCTCGTCGGCCTGCGCCGCGGCGACCGCCGCTCCTCCGAGGCGGCCCTGAAGTTCTTCCTCTCCTCGGTCACCGCGACCGCCGTCACCCTCCTGGGCGTCAGCTTCGTCTACGCGGCCACCGGCACCCTGCACCTCACCGAGGTCGCCGCGAAGCTCGGCCACGTCGACCCCCGCCTCGGCACCCTCGCGCAGGCCGGCGTCGCCCTCACCCTCGTCGGCTTCGCCTTCAAGACCGCGGCCGTCCCCTTCCACTTCTGGGTGCCCGACACCTACGTGGGCGCGCCGCTGCCCGTCGCCGCGTACCTGTCGGTGATCGGCAAGGCGGTCGGCTTCACCGGCCTCATCCTGGTGACGGTCGTCGCCTTCCCCTCGTACGCCTCCGTGTGGGCACCGGCCGTCGCCGTCCTCGCCGCGCTGACCATGACCGCGGGCAACGTCGCCGCCCTGCGCCAGCGCCCCGAGCGCGCCCACAGCGCCGTGCGCCTGCTGGCCTGGTCCTCCGTCGGCCAGGCGGGCTACCTGCTCGTGCCCGTCGCCGCCGCCGGCTACGCCGACGACCCCGCGCACGCCATCGGCTCCACCGTCGCGTACGCCCTGATGTACGCCGCCGTGAACCTCGGCGCCTTCGCCGTCGCCGCCCTGGTGGCCCGTACGAGCCCGCAGAACCGGATCACCGACTACCGGGGCCTCTACGCCCGCCGCCCGCTCGCAGCGCTCGCCCTGGGCTTCTTCCTGCTCTGCCTGGCGGGCCTGCCGCCGGGCGTCATCGGCCTCTTCGCCAAGGTCACGGTCTTCACCGCGGCCGTGGACGCGGGCCTGGGCTGGCTGGCGGTCGTCATGGCCGTCAACGTCGTGATCGCCCTGTACTACTACCTGCAGTGGACGGCGGTGCTCTTCCGCCCGGCGGAGGCCGCGGAGACGGCGCCGTCGGCGCGCGTCCCGGCCCCCCTGAGCGTGGCGATCGCCCTCGCCGCAGTAACCGGCATCACCCTCTCGGGCGCCCCGCAGCTAGTCCTCCGCTTCGCCTCGGAGGCGCTGCTCTAGGAACCGGCCCGCGGACCGGGCCCGGCGGGCACCGCCGCTCTCCGCCGCGGTGGCCGGCCGCCGTCGCGGCGGAAGGAAGAGTGCCGGCTCGGAACCGTTCGCAAGAACGATCCGCCGCGACGGCGGGAAGCCTCCGCGGCGAGGGTCCGGCGGAATGTGCGGGCGCCGGAACAGGCACGTACCCCGAACCTACCCGGAGGGTCACCCGTACGGACCGGCGCCGCCCCCGCGCAGCAGGGAACCAGGGGCCTTCGTCTGGCGTTGACCGGTCAGGAAGGTTCCACTGGAGACTCCACCGCGAGTGGACGCACGACAGCGCAAAGGGTTCCCCTGCCGCACCACTTGGAGGGCGTACCGTGCACCGCCGGCACAACGGGCTCAGGACCGCCGTCCTCCTCGGGGGGCTGTCCGCACTCATCATCGTCATCGGCAGCCTCTTCGGGCGCGCGGGCCTGATCGTCGCCGTCCTGGTGGCGCTCGGCACCAACGCCTACGCCTACTGGAACAGCGACAAGCTGGCCCTGCGGGCCATGCGCGCCCGCCCCGTCAGCGAATTCGAGGCGCCGCAGCTCTACCGGATGGTCCGCGAGCTCTCCACGGCCGCGCGCCAGCCCATGCCCCGGCTGTACATCTCGCCGACCGACGCCCCCAACGCCTTCGCGACCGGCCGCAATCCGCGCAACGCCGCCGTCTGCTGCACGGACGGCATCCTCCGCCTGCTCGACGAGCGCGAGCTGCGCGGCGTCATCGGCCACGAGCTCAGCCACGTCTACAACCGGGACATCCTCATCTCCTCGATCGCGGGCGCGCTCGCCTCGGTGGTGATGTTCCTGGTGAACTTCGCCTGGCTGATCCCGTTCGGCAGATCGGACGACGACGAGGGCCCCGGGATCATCGGCATGATCATGATCATGCTGCTGGGCCCGATCGCGGCCTCCCTCATCCAGCTCGCCGTCAGCCGCTCCCGCGAGTACGAGGCCGACGCCTCCGGCGCGCGCCTCACCGGCGACCCCCTCGCCCTGGCCTCGGCCCTCCGCAAGCTCGAAGCGGGCACACAGCGGCTTCCCCTGCCGCCCGAGCCCCGCATCGAGACCGCCAGCCACATGATGATCGCGAACCCGTTCCGTGCGGGCGAGGGCATGACCAAGCTGTTCTCCACGCACCCGCCGATGCCCGAGCGCATCGCCCGCCTGGAGCAGATGGCCGGCGGCCGCCGGTAGCACCCCCGCCGAGCCCGGTGCCGCCCCTCTGGGGAAGCAACCGCAGGTCAGGCCCCGGGCGTCCCACTCGCTGAGGGCAACGACGCGTGGGAGGCTGTTTTCATGAGGTTCATCCTGAACATCATCTGGTTGGTGCTGTGCGGGTTCTGGATGGCGATCGGCTACGTGGTCGCCGGCCTGATCTGCTGCATCCTGATCATCACCATTCCCTTCGGCGTGGCGTCGTTCCGTATCGCCAACTACGCCTTGTGGCCGTTCGGCCGGACGACCGTCGAGCGGCGGGACGCCGGCGCCGGATCGCTGGTCGGCAACGTCATCTGGTTCATCTTCGCCGGGTGGTGGCTGGCCCTGGGGCACATCGTCACGGGCATCGCCCTGTGCATCACGATCATCGGCATCCCGCTGGGCATCGCGAACTTCAAGCTGATTCCCGTCTCGCTCATGCCGCTCGGCCGCGAGATCGTCCCGACGGACCAGGCGTTCGCAGGCCGCTGGTAGGAGCCGCAGAAGCCGTAGAAGCCGTAGAAGCCGCCTCAGAGCGACTGCAGGGTCTCCTCGGCCTTCGGGGTCAGGGCGAGGGGGCCCTGGCCGTCCACCCACACCGCGCGGACGTCGAGGTGCCGGAAGCGCCACCCCTCGGAGGTGCGCACGGCCTCGCCGGTGAACGTGCCGCCCACGGTGAAGCGGTCCCCGGGGGCGGTGCCGCGGGCCTCCCGTGTGGAGTCCAAGTGCACATGCGTCATCAGGGCGTTCCAGCGCACCGTGGCACGGTCCCCGGCAAGATCGATCATGTAGTTGGCGCCCATGTGCTGCGTGCGTTCGAACTTCGCCAGGGTGGCCTGCTCGGACTCGGCCAGCCCGTCGATGCCCTCGTGCTCGCCGACGGGCGAGGTGATCCGCACGTCCGGGGTGAACAGGCTCCGGGCCCAGGCGTCGTCGAAGCGGCCGCCGCCGGCGGGCACGACGTCGAGGCCGAGCAGGTAGCGGTCGATGAGCCCGGTGATCTCGGCGCGGTCGGCGAGGACGCCGACGCGGGCCTGGAGGGCGGCGAACTCCTGGACGCCGACGGTTTCCCGGGCGGTGCTGACGGTCATGGCGCTGTGCTCCGTAGGTCGTTGACGGGCCCGCCCCCGGTGGGGCGGCCGCTCACCGAGAACCTAGAAGCTCGATATAACTTGAGGTCAAGTGAAGTGGCGGCCGGAAATGCCGAAGGCGCGCCGGAGGGGAAATCCCTCCGGCGCGCCTTCGGATGTGACTGCTGCCGACTACCGCCGTATTACCGGTAGTTGACGAACTGGATCGCGAAGTCCAGGTCCTTGCCCTTGAGGAGGGCCTGGACGGCCTGGAGGTCGTCGCGGCTCTTGGAGCTGACGCGCAGCTCGTCGCCCTGGACCTGCGCCTTGACGCCCTTCGGGCCCTCATCGCGAATGATCTTGGCGACCTTCTTCGCGTTCTCCTGCGAGATCCCCTCCTCGACCGAGGCGAAGATCTTGTACTCCTTGCCGGAGGCCTGCGGCTCGCCCGCGTCGAGCGACTTCAGCGAGATGCCGCGCTTGACCAGCTTGGTCTCGAAGATGTCGAGGACGGCCTTGACCCGCTCCTCGGCATTGGCGCGCATCTCGATCTTGTCGCCGGACCATGCGATCGAGGCGCCGACGCCCTTGAAGTCGTAACGCTGGGAGATCTCCTTGGCGGCCTGGTTGAGGGCGTTGTCGACCTCCTGCCGCTCGACCTTCGAGACGATGTCGAAACTGGAGTCGGCCATATTGAGTTGGCTCCTCGTACGTAGATCCATCGGGGGGTGCGGCTCGGTGCTCCGCCGGCCCGGGGGCCGGTGGATGAGCGCCCCGTCAGCCTAGCCACCCCGGGCCCGTTCGCACGGGCGATGAACCGAGTGGCGGAGCACCCCAGGTCATCGGGTATGGTTTACGTCGTTGCCACGGAGCGAATCGAAAGAGAGCCCGAGGTGACACCCCATGGCGGTGTGCCCGAGTGGCCAATGGGAGCGGACTGTAAATCCGTCGGCTTAGCCTACCCAGGTTCGAATCCTGGCGCCGCCACGGAACGAGGCCCCTGACCTGAAAAGGTCAGGGGCTTCTTTCGTTTCCGGCCCGCCCGGCCCGCAGCCCCCGGCCCGCCCGGCTGCCCCGGTCTTCTCAGCCGCCCGCCACGGCCTTCACGGCCTCCGTCACCGGCGTGTCGCCGCCGATCAGCTCCAGCGTCCGCCCCGCCGTGCCCGGCTCGTCCAGCAGCGCCGCGAGGACCGCCGCGACGTCGTCCCGGGTCACCTCGCCCCGGCCCGTGGAATCCCCGAGCGTCACCAGGCCCGTACCGGCGTCGTCCGTGAGCTGCCCCGGCCGCAGGATCGTCCAGTCCAGGCCGGCTCTCGCCCGTACGTCCGCGTCCGCCGCGCCCTTGGCCCGCAGGTAGGCGGCGAAGACCGGGTCGGTGCCCTCCGGAGGCTCGCGGTCGGCGCCCATGGAGGAGACCACGAGGAAGCGGCGGACCCCCGCCGCCTCGGCCGCATCCGCGAAGAGGGCGGCCGCCGCGCGGTCCACGGAGTCCTTGCGGGCGATGCCGCTGCCCGGCCCCGCACCGGCCGCGAAGACCGCGGCGTCGGCCGACTCCAGGTGCTTCACGAGATCCCCCACGGAGGCCGACTCCAGGTCGCACACGACCGGTTCGGCGCCGGCCGCCAGGAGAGCGCCGGCCTGCTCGGGCCTGCGGATGATGCCCGCGATCTCGTCCCCGCGCGCGTGGAGCAGCCGCTCCAGCCGCAGCGCGATCTGACCATGTCCACCAGCGATGACAATGCGCATGATCCGACCGTACGCCGATCACCGGAATCCGACAGAGGGCCTCGCCGGACCCCGCCCCGGCCCGGCCGCCGCCCCGCCCCGGCCCGGCTCCGGCCTGTCCCCGCCCGGCCCCGCGTCAGGACGGCTCGCCGCCGCCGCGCGAGGACTGCCGGGGCAGCTCCAGGGCCGCGGCGGCCGAGCCGTCGCAGTACTCCCGCACCGCGCTCGTACGGGCCACCACGCGGCCCTGGTGCACCACGAGGCGGCTGTAGGCCATCGAGAGCACGCCCTCGACGCGCTCGCCCCGTACGGCCAGGAGCTCGGCCGGGAAGCCCGCCTCCACCCGCACCCGCGGCAGCCCCATCGCCGCCCGCGCCCACCCGCTGACCGCCTCGTACGCCTCCTCGGGCCGCAGTTCGCCGTGCGAGGCGAGCAGGAACGCGGCCTCCAGGGGGTCGCCGCGCCCGACCGGATTGGCCGCGTCGCGCAGGGCGCCGCTGCCGGCCGCCACCCGCACCCCCGCCGCCCGCAGCAGCCGCACCGGGGCGCAGCGCGAGACACGGGCGCCGCGCTGCTCCAGCGTCCCGCAGTCGCCCTGCGGCAGGCAGACGACGGTCACCCCGGCGGCGGCGAGCTGCTCGGCCGCCCGGACGGCCAGGTCGCGGGGGAGCCGGGCGAGGCCGCCGCAGGGGCCGAGGGTGACGCGGGGGCGCAGGCCGCCGGCCATGGCGGCCAGCCGGGCGAGCCGGGGCGGGTCGGAGGCGTCGGTGTGCAGGTCGACCGGGCAGCCGTGCTCGGCGGCGAGGTCGAGGGCGGTCTCGGCGAAGCCGGTGGGGTCGGGGTCGAGGTCGGGGCAGCCGCCGACGGCGGCGCCCATCTTCACGGCGTCCCGCAGCAGGGCCAGCCCGTCGGCTCCCGCGGCCCCGGTCAGCAGCCGGGGCACGGCGACGGCGGTGAGGTCGGTGAGCCCGCGCAGCGCCCGCCGGGCCTGCAGGACGGCCTCCAGCGAGCGCAGCCCCTGCACGTCGCCGATCCGCACGTGGCAGCGCAGGGCGGTGGCCCCGTGCCCCAGCTGGAGCAGCGCGGCCTCGGTGGCGCGGCGCTGGACGTCCCCGGCGGCGTACGAGACGGGCCCGTCGGCCTCGGCGGTGAGCGCGGTGGCGCCGTGCCCGTGCGGTTCGGCGGGCGCGGGCAGCAGCAGATAGCCGCTGAGGTCCACGCGGGGACCGGGCGCCAGGCTGCCGGCGGTGCCCACCGCCTCGATGTGCCCGCCGCTCAGCCGCACGTCCACGGTGCGGCCGTCCGCGAGCCGGGCGCCGCACAGGACGAGGGCGCCGTCGCCGGGCACGACGGCGGGAAGGCCGGCATCGCCCCCGGGCTCGGCCGGGGGCTGCGGCTGGCTGTCGGGCATCGCGCTCCTCCGGGGGCCGGGGCGTGCATGATCACGCAGCAGATCCGAGCGTAGGGCGCGGCAGGAACGGCTTCGAGCAAGCGACGAATAGTCGTACTGGTGTGGTGCGAGAAGCGTTCCGTGAGGCCCCCGGGAGCGTCGGCCGGATACGGATTTCACCTTCGGCGGCCAACCGTGTAATGTCTTCCTCGCTCGCCCCAATAGCTCAGTCGGCAGAGCGTCTCCATGGTAAGGAGAAGGTCAACGGTTCGATTCCGTTTTGGGGCTCTGGTGTGAGAGGTTCCCCGCCTTCGGGCGGGGATCCCTCCCACATCAAAGCGGTGTAGCTCAGTCGGTAGAGCAAGCGGCTCATAATCGCTGTGTCACCGGTTCAAGTCCGGTCACCGCTACACGTAGTAGCCGATTGTGGGGTCGGTCCTCCGGTCGGCTACTCTTGTCTGCGTTCATCCGTCCATTCCGTCAAGGAGCACTCACGTGGCTGCCACCGACGTCCGCCCGAAGATCACGCTGGCCTGCGTGGAGTGCAAGGAGCGGAACTACATCACCAAGAAGAACCGGCGTAACGACCCGGACCGTCTTGAGATGAAGAAGCACTGCCCCCGTTGCAACTCGCACACTGCGCACCGCGAGACGCGATAACAACAGGCTCGTTCATGAGGCCGTCCCCATTCCTTGGGGGCGGCCTCGTGGCGTATCCGCCACCGTAACCACCCAGGAGGTGCCGAGCCCATGGCGCTCGACCAGTCCTTCGTAGGGCGGACCTATCCGGCGACCGACCCGTACGAGGTCGGCCGGGAGAAGATCCGCGAATTCGCCGAGGCCATCGGCGACACCAATCCGGTGTACACCGACCCGGAGGCAGCCAAGGCGCTGGGCCACCCGGATGTGATCGCCCCGCCGACGTTTGTCTTCTCCGTCACTTACCGCGCCGCCGGTGCGGTCGTGAGCGACCCGCAGCTGGGCCTGGACTACTCGCGGGTCGTGCACGGCGACCAGAAGTTCGCCTACGCCCGCCCCGTGCGGGCCGGTGACCGCCTGACGGTCGTCTCCACGATCGAGTCGATCAAGTCCCTCGCGGGCAACGACGTCCTGACGGTCCGCGGCGAGGTCCGGGACGAGCACGGCGAGCACGTGGTGACCGCGCACACGACGCTGGTGGCCCGCGCCGCCGAGGAGGCGTGATGGCTGCCCGTATCTCCTACGACGAGGTCGAGATCGGCACCGAGCTGCCGGCCTGCTCCTTCCCGGTGACCCGCGCGGACCTGGTCCGTTACGCGGGCGCCTCGGGCGACTTCAACCCGATCCACTGGAACGAGAAGTTCGCCAAGGGCGTCGGCCTGCCGGACGTGATCGCGCACGGCATGTTCACCATGGCCGAGGCGGCCCGCGTGGTCACCGACTGGGTGGGCGACCCGGGCGCCGTCGCCGAGTACGGCGTGCGCTTCACCCGCCCGGTCGTCGTGCCGAACGACGACAAGGGCGCGGTGATCGAGGTCACCGCCAAGGTCGCGGCCAAGGACGACGAGCGCCGTACGGTCCGGGTGGACCTGGTGGTCAAGAGCGAGGGCCAGAAGGTCCTGGGGATGTCGCGAGCGGTCGTACGCCTCGCCTGACCTCCGAGGGCGCCGCGCGGAGCGGCGCCCTCCCCTCTTGACCAACAAAGTAAGTGACCAATAACTTACTGCCCATGGTCAGGATGAGCGCGGAGGAACGCCGCGAGAGTGTGATCCGCGCCGCCGTCACGGAGTTCGCGCGAACCGGCTACAAGGGCACGTCCACGGAGGCGATCGCGCGCCGCGTGGGCGTCTCGCAGCCGTATCTCTTCCGGCTCTTCCCCACCAAGGAAGCGATCTTCCTGGCGGCGGCCCACCGCTGCCTGGAGGAGACCGGGAAGGTCTTCGCGAAGGCCGTCGAGTGCGCACCGCCCCGCGGGGTGCTGCAGGCCATGGCCGCCGCCTACGACCACCTGATCACGGAGGACCCCGAGAAGCTGCAGATGCAGATGCAGATCTACGTCGCGGTGGCCTCGGCCGAGGCGGCGGGGGACCACGAGTTCGGTCGCACGATCCGGGCGGCGTGGCTGGAGCTGTGGGACGGGGCGCATCTGGCGCTCGGCGGGGACGTGAAGGAGACGACGCGCTTCCTGGCCAAGGGGATGCTGATCAACACGCTGATGTCCCTGGGCTTCCCGCCGGACCACAGGGTGTGGAGCGGTTTCTGAAGACCCGGGAAGCCCGCGCTGCCGCACGCGCAGCAAAGTTAGTGACTGATAACTAAGCAACACAGGGGGAAGCATGCAGCCCAAAGCGATCTGGGCCCTGATCATCACCGGAGTGGCCGGCTTCATGGCGGCCCTGGACAACCTGGTCGTCACCACCGCCCTCCCGTCCATCCGCAAGGACCTGGGCGGGGCGCTGGAGGACCTCGAATGGACCGTCAACGCCTACACGCTCACCTTCGCGGTCCTGCTGATGTTCGGCGCGGCCCTGGGTGACCGCTTCGGCCGCCGCAAGCTCTTCGCCACCGGCCTGGCGATCTTCACGGCGGCCTCCGCCGCGGCCGCCCTGGCACCCGGCATCGAGGCCCTGATCGCCGCCCGGGCCGTCCAGGGCGTAGGCGCCGCGATCACGATGCCCCTGACGCTCACCCTGCTCACCGCGGCCGTCCCCGCCGACCGCCGCGGCCTCGCCTACGGCATCAAGGGGGCCGTGGACGGCCTGGCCGTCGCCGGCGGCCCGCTGATCGGCGGCGCGCTCACCGAGCACATCGCCTGGCAGTGGATCTTCTGGCTCAACGTCCCGCTGGGCCTGGCCCTCATCCCGCTGGCCCGCCTCCGCCTGGACGAATCGCGCGCCGAGAACGCCCGCATGGACCTCCCCGGCACGCTCCTCGTCAGCGGAGGCCTCTTCGGCATCGTCTACGGGCTGATCAACGCGAACGCGCACGGCTGGACGAGCCCCCAGGTCCTCACTGCCCTCATAGCGGGCAGCGCCCTCATGGGCGGCTTCATCCACCACGGCTTCCGCAACAAGCAGCCCATGCTCCCCATGCGCCTCTTCGGCAACCGGGCCTTCGCAGGCGTCAACGCCGCGAGCGTCTTCATGTTCCTCGGCATGTTCGGCTCGATCTTCCTGCTCAGCCAGTTCCTCCAGAACGCCCTCGGCTACTCGCCCACCGAGGCCGGGCTGCGCATGCTCCCCTGGACCGGGATGCCCATGATCGCGGCGCCGCTCTCCGGCTACCTCGCCGACCGCGTCGGCTCCCGCCCCGTCGTCGTCACCGCCCTCGCCCTCCAGGCCCTCGGCCTCGCCCACTTCGCCCTGGTCATGAGCCCGGACGTCTCCTACGCGGCCCAGCTCCCCGGACTGATCGTCAGCGGCATCGGCATGGGCCTGTTCTTCGCCCCCGCGGCCAAACTGACCATGTCCAGCGTCCGCCCTGCGGAGCAGGGCATGGCCTCCGGCGCGAACAACGCCCTGCGCGAAGTAGGAGGGGCGCTCGGCATCGCCGTCCTCGCCTCCCTCTTCTCCGCCCAGGGCGGCTACGGGACGCCCCGGCACTTCGTGGACGGCCTAGTCCCCGCGCTCTGGCTGGGCGCGGGGACGGTGGCCCTGGGCGCCGCGGCCGCGGTGCTCATACCCGCCCGGGGCGCGCGGATCCCCGCCCCGGGCGGGGTAGCGGAGCCCCTCCCTGCGGCGAGGTGACCCCGACCACCCCGCCGCTACGCGGCGGGGGCGACTCCCACCCACCCGCCCATTACTGAGATCGCAGGGGTTCTGCACCAGAAAGCCGGGGGGCGGCGAGCGCAGCGGCGCTGATCCCGCCGCTGCGCGGCGGGGCGACTCCCACCCACCCACCCGTTAGGGAATGGCAGAGGTGCTGCACCGGGGAGCGGGTAGGGCAACAGTCACCATCTGCGGAAGGGGCCGGGGAGGGACCGTCTATGGAGGGTGACGGGGCCGGGGAGGGACCGTCTGCGGAGGGGGCCAGGGAGGGACCGTCTACGGAGGGTGACGGAGCCGGGGGCCGTCTCGGAGGGTGACGGGGGACGGGGAGGGGACCGTCTACGGAGGGGGACGGGGGCGCAGGGGGTGTTTCGGAATGCTGCCGGATATTTGTGGGCGGCGTGCCGGGTGCCGGTCCGGTGGACGGTTCCGCCCGTAAATATCCGATTCCGAAACACCCCCGGAGCCCCCGGCCCCCGGCCCCGGACCACCTCGCCCGGCCCACCCGTACCCTGGTCTGGTGCAGGAACGACACGACGCCCCCCTCGCCCCCCTGACCACCTTCAGGCTCGGCGGCCCGGCCACCCGCCTCATCACGGCCACCACCGACGCCGAGGTGATCGCCGCCGTCCGCGAGGCCGACGAGACCGCCACCCCGCTCCTGATCATCGGCGGCGGCAGCAACCTCGTCATCTCCGACAAGGGCTTCGAGGGCACCGCCCTGCGCATCGCCACCACCGGCTTCACCCTCGATGGCACCCGCCTTGACCTCGCCGCCGGCGAGAACTGGTCCGACGCCGTCGCCCGCACCGTCGAAGCCGGCCTCGCCGGCATCGAATGCCTCGCCGGCATCCCCGGCTCCGCCGGCGCCACCCCCATCCAGAACGTCGGCGCCTACGGCCAGGACGTCGCCCAGACGATCACCGAGGTCGTCGCCTACGACCGCCGCACCGGCGAGACGGTGACCCTCACCAACGCCGAGTGCGCCTTCTCGTACCGCCACAGCCGCTTCAAGGCGGACCCCGCCCGCTACGTCGTCCTCCGCGTCCGCTTCGAGCTGGAGGACGCGGACGGCATGTCCGCCCCCATCCGCTACCCCGAGACCGCCCGCGCCCTGGGCGTCGAGGCCGGCGACCGCGTCCCCGCGGCCCAGGCCCGCGAGACGGTCCTCAAGCTGCGCGCCGGCAAGGGCATGGTCCTCGACCCGGAGGACCACGACACGTGGTCGGCCGGCTCGTTCTTCTGCAACCCGATCCTGACCGAGGCGGAGCACGCGGCGTTCCTGACGCGCGTCGCGGACCGGCTCGGCCCGGACGTGGCGCCGCCCGCCTACCCGGCGGGGGAGGGCTTCATGAAGACCTCGGCGGCCTGGCTGATCGACAAGGCGGGCTTCACGAAGGGGTACGGCTCGGGCGCGGCGCGCATCAGCACGAAGCACACGCTGGCGCTCACGAACCGTGGCGAGGCGACCACGGAGGATCTCCTGGCCCTGGCCCGAGAGGTCCGGGCCGGCGTCCACGAGGCGTTCGGGGTGACCCTGGTCAACGAGCCGGTCACGGTCGGCGTGGCGCTGTAGTCGCCACTGGCGGTTTCGTGGCCCGGTGCGGCCCGGTGGCCGGTTGTGCCCACCCTCCCCCAGCTACCGCTGGGAGGTGCCCCCAGCCCTGCGGAACGCCTGCCCACAACCAGGTGGTGGGAGAGAAGCCTCAGGCGGCCAGCCAAGCGTCGATGCCCGCCAGCAACCCCGCCCGCACAAGCTCAGGCGCAGCCGACCCCCGCACGGACTGCCGCGCCAGCTCCGCCAGCTCCGCGTCCGTGAACCCGTGGTGCTCCCGCACCAGCTCGTACTGCGCGGCGAGCCGCGAGCCGAAGAGCAGGGGGTCGTCGGCGCCGAGCGCTATCGGCACGCCGGCGTCCCACAGAACACGCAGCGGCACGTCGCCCGGCTTCTCGTAGACGCCCAGCGCGACGTTGGACGACGGACAGACCTCGCACGTCACTCCCCGCTCCGCGAGCTTCCGCAGCAGCCGCGGGTCCTCGGCGGCCCGCACGCCGTGCCCCACGCGGGAGGCGTGCAGGTCGTCCATGCAGTCCCGCACGCTGCTGGGGCCCGAGAGCTCACCGCCGTGCGGTGCAGCCAGCAGGCCGCCCTCCCGGGCGATCTCGAAGGCGCGGTCGAAGTCGCGCGCGAGGCCGCGCCGCTCGTCGTTGGAGAGCCCGAATCCCACCACGCCCCGGTCGGCGTACCGCACGGCCAGCCGCGCCAGCGTCCGGGCGTCCAGGGGGTGCTTCATGCGGTTGGCGGCGACGAGCACGCGCATCCCCAGCCCGGTCTCCTTGGACGCGCTCTCGACCGCATCCAGGATGATCTCCAGAGCGGGAATCAGCCCGCCCAGCCGAGGCGCGTAGGACGTCGGGTCGACCTGGATCTCCAGCCACCCGGACCCGTCCCGGACGTCCTCCTCCGCGGCCTCCCGCACGAGCCGCTGGATGTCCTCCGGCGACCGGAGGCAGGACCGCGCGATGTCGTACAGCCGCTGGAACCGGAACCACCCGCGCTCATCCGTCGCCCGGAGCCTCGGCGGCTCGCCGCTGCTCAGCGCTTCCGGCAGGTGCACCCCGTACTTGTCGGCGAGCTCCAGCAGGGTGCCGGGCCGCATGGACCCGGTGAAGTGCAGGTGCAGATGGGCTTTCGGCAGCAGCCGGACGTCTCTGATAGCGGCTTCGCCGCGGGCACGAACACTCTCCATTTGCAGATCCTGCCGCATGCACCCGGCGTACCGGAAGGGACTTTCACTTAACGGGCGCCGCCCCGAAAACGAATACGGGCCCCCGGCACAAGCCGGGGGCCCGTCACGGAGCGTGCGCTCAGTCGCGCGCCTCCGCCAGCAGCTTCTGGATCCGCGAGACACCCTCGACCAGATCCTCGTCACCCAGCGCGTAGGACAGCCGCAGGTACCCCGGCGTGCCGAAGGCCTCACCCGGCACCACCGCGACCTCCACCTCCTCCAGGATCAGCGCGGCGAGCTCCACGGACGTGGCGGGCCGCTTGCCGCGGATCTCCTTGCCGAGCAGCTCCTTGACCGACGGGTAGGCGTAGAACGCACCCTCCGGCTCCGGGCAGAGGACGCCGTCGATCTCGTTGAGCATGCGCACGATCGTCCGCCGGCGGCGGTCGAAGGCGACCTTCATCTCGTCGACGGCGGCCAGGTCACCGGAGACGGCCGCGATCGCCGCCCGCTGTGCGACGTTGGACACATTCGACGTGGCGTGCGACTGCAGGTTCGTGGCGGCCTTGATCACGTCCTGCGGGGCGATGACCCACCCGACCCGCCAGCCGGTCATGGCGTACGTCTTGGCGACGCCGTTGACGACGATGCACTTGTCGCGGAGCTCGGGCACGACCACCGGCAGGGACGAGAACTCGGCGTCCCCGTAGACCAGGTGCTCGTAGATCTCGTCGGTCAGCACCCACAGGCCGTGCTCGGCGGCCCAGCGGCCCACCGCCTCGACCTGCTCGCGCGAGTAGACGGCGCCCGTCGGGTTCGACGGCGAGACGAAGAGCAGCACCTTCGTGCGCTCCGTGCGGGCCGCCTCCAGCTGCTCCACCGAGACCCGGTACCCGGTGGTCTCGTCGGCGACGACGTCGACCGGGACGCCCCCGGCCAGCCGGATGGACTCGGGGTAGGTGGTCCAGTACGGCGCCGGGACGATGACCTCGTCGCCCGGGTCGAGGATCGCGGCGAACGCCTCGTAGATGGCCTGCTTGCCGCCGTTGGTGACCAGCACCTGCGACGCCTCGACCTCGTAGCCGGAGTCGCGCAGCGTCTTCGCGGCGATGGCGGCCTTCAGCTCGGGCAGGCCGCCGGCGGGCGTGTAGCGGTGGTTCTTCGGGTCACGGCAGGCCTCCACCGCGGCCTCGACGATGTAGCCGGGGGTGGGGAAGTCGGGCTCGCCGGCGCCGAAGCCGATCACCGGGCGCCCGGCGGCCTTGAGGGCCTTGGCCTTGGCGTCGACGGCGAGGGTCGCGGACTCGGAGATCGATCCGATACGGGTCGACACCCGGCGCTCGGTGGGGGACTGGACGGGGGGCTCGGAAGGAGTCGCAGCGGTCATGGGGGCATCGTTGCAGACGGGGGACGAAGCGGGCGCACACGTTTCACGGACGGCTCGGGAGGGCCCATCCGAAGGCCCGGAATGCGACGTTCCGGCTGTACTCCGGCACAAGCTGTTCGACGCACGCCCCCGGACCACGTACACTCAACCGTCGTTGGCCCTCACCGGCCGCAATCCGGCTCCGCACACACCGTGCGCACGGTCGGATGCGGTACGTTGGGGAAACCACAAAGGGTCGTAGCTCAATTGGTAGAGCACTGGTCTCCAAAACCAGCGGTTGGGGGTTCAAGTCCCTTCGGCCCTGCTACACGCATCGTCACCAGGGTGCGTGCGTGCGTACGTTATGAAATGCACCGCCGTGCGGCTCAACCGGGCGCGGCACGGCTCACGACCCGGATTCAGGTGAGGACGTAGTGACGGAAGCCCTTGGCTCCACCGCGACGCCTGAGAGCGGTCGTCCCGAGGACGAGGTGGCCGCCAAGAAGGGCCGCCGTGGCGGGAAGCGCGGGAAGAAGGGCCCCTTCGGCCGCCTCGCGCTGTTCTACCGCCAGATCGTCGCCGAGCTCCGCAAGGTCGTCTGGCCCACCCGGGGCCAGCTGTCGACGTACACCACTGTGGTGATCGTCTTTGTCGTCATCGTCATTGGCCTGGTCACCGTGATTGACTATGGGTTCACCAACGCCGTCAAGTACGTCTTCGGCTGAATCCGCGGGTAGGGCGGCTGCCGTGAGGCGGGCCGCCCCTTTCGCACGTTCCACCCCTTGTAGCCAGGAAGAAGCAGCCACGTGTCTGACCCGAACCTGAACGACGCCGTCGAGCCCGTCGAGGCGGCAGAGGCCGACGTGGACGCCGCCGCCTCGGCAGAGGTCGAGGGCGACGACACCGCGCAGGAGATCGTCGAGGGCGCCGACGTCGCCGACGAGCTCGACGCCGAGGAAGCCGCTGCGGGCGAGCCGGCCGAGGAGGCCGCTCTCCACGTCGAGTCCGACGAGGACGAGGCCGAGGCCGCCGCCGAGGACACCGAGGACGAGGCCGAAGAGCCCGCCGAGGAAGAGCCCGCCGTCGACCCCATCACGGCCCTGCGCGAAGAGCTCCGCGGCCTGCCCGGCGAGTGGTACGTCATCCACACCTACGCGGGTTACGAGAACCGCGTGAAGACCAACCTCGAGCAGCGCGCCGTCTCGCTCAACGTCGAGGACTACATCTTCCAGGCCGAGGTGCCGCAGGAAGAGGTCGTCCAGATCAAGAACGGCGACCGCCGCACCGTCCGCCAGAACAAGCTCCCGGGCTACGTCCTGGTGCGCATGGACCTGACGAACGAGTCCTGGGGCGTCGTCCGCAACACCCCGGGTGTCACCGGCTTCGTCGGCAACGCCTACGACCCCTACCCGCTGACGCTGGACGAGATCGTCAAGATGCTCGCCCCGGAGGCCGAGGAGAAGGCCGCCCGCGAGGCCGCCGAGGCCGAGGGCAAGCCGGCGCCGCAGCGCAAGGTCGAGGTCCAGGTGCTGGACTTCGAGGTGGGCGACTCGGTCACCGTCACCGACGGCCCGTTCGCGACCCTGCAGGCCACGATCAACGAGATCAACGCCGACTCGAAGAAGGTCAAGGGCCTCGTCGAGATCTTCGGTCGCGAGACCCCGGTCGAGCTGAGCTTCGACCAGATCCAGAAGAACTGACACTTCTGATCAAACGCTTCCGAACAGGTCAGACCGGCTGATAAAGCCTGTCTGACCTGCTCGGTTTTTGGCCGCAGCATGTTACCCGTTATCGTGGTGCGGTATGCCTGCGCGCACTGTGCGCGGGCAAAAAACTCTCACTAGGACCCGGAGAGAGCAATGCCTCCCAAGAAGAAGAAGGTCACGGGGCTTATCAAGCTCCAGATCAGCGCCGGTGCCGCGAACCCGGCTCCGCCGGTCGGCCCCGCGCTGGGCCAGCACGGCGTCAACATCATGGAGTTCTGCAAGGCCTACAACGCCGCGACCGAGTCGCAGCGTGGCATGGTCGTGCCGGTGGAGATCACGGTCTACGAGGACCGTTCCTTCACCTTCGTGACCAAGACTCCGCCGGCCGCGAAGCTGATCCTCAAGGCCGCGGGCGTGGACAAGGGCTCGGGCGAGCCGCACAAGACCAAGGTCGCCAAGATCACCGAGGCGCAGGTCCGCGAGATCGCCACGACCAAGATGCCCGACCTGAACGCCAACGACCTGGACGCCGCGTCGAAGATCATCGCCGGCACCGCCCGTTCCATGGGCATCACGGTCGAGGGCTGACCTCCACCCCCCTGGCAGTACCCGTGGAAGGGCCAGCGCCGGCCCGCACCACGACTCCCGATCACCACTGAGGAGTTTCAGTGAAGCGCAGCAAGACTCTTCGCAACGTGGACGCGAAGATCGAGCGTGAGCGTCTGTACGCCCCGCTCGAGGCCGTCCGCCTGGCGAAGGACACCTCCGCCACCAAGTTCGACGCGACCGTCGAGGTTGCCATGCGTCTGGGCGTCGACCCGCGCAAGGCCGACCAGATGGTCCGCGGCACCGTGAACCTTCCGCACGGCACCGGTAAGACCGCCCGGGTCCTGGTCTTCGCGACCGGCGACCGTGCCGAGGCCGCGCGTGCCGCGGGCGCCGACATCGTCGGCGCCGACGAGCTCATCGACGAGGTCGCGAAGGGCCGTCTGGACTTCGACGCCGTCGTCGCCACCCCGGACCTCATGGGCAAGGTCGGCCGCCTCGGCCGCGTGCTCGGTCCGCGTGGTCTGATGCCGAACCCGAAGACCGGCACGGTCACCCCGGACGTGGCGAAGGCTGTCACGGACATCAAGGGCGGCAAGATCGAGTTCCGCGTCGACAAGCACTCGAACCTGCACTTCATCATCGGCAAGGTCTCCTTCGACGAGACCAAGCTGGTGGAGAACTACGCCGCGGCGCTCGAGGAGATCACCCGCCTCAAGCCGTCCGCCGCGAAGGGCCGCTACATCAAGAAGGCGACCCTGACCACCACCATGGGCGCCGGCATCCCGCTGGACCCGAACCGCACCCGCAACCTCCTGGTGGAGGACGAGACCGTCTGATCCTGACCGGATCACGACGCCTCGGCGCGTAAGCGAACGAGCAGGCCCCGCATCTCCCAGGAGATGCGGGGCCTGCTTGCGTTTTAACGTCCTTCATGCGCCTGTCGGACGCATCTGCCGATGTGGTGAACTAACGTTCACATTGATCGCTTTTGAGTAGAGGGGGGCAGGACATGCACAAGTCCACCTGGAAGCGCCTGAGCGTGTCGGTGACGGCGGTCGCCCTGCTGGCGGGCGTCGCGGCCTGCGGCGGCGACAAGAAGGACGACAAGGCCGCCCCGGGGGCTTCCTCGGGCGCCTCCGCGAAGTCGGAGAAGCAGGCCGGGGCGGGGGTGTCGGCCGAGGCCGTCAACGCGGCCTTCAAGAAGACGCAGGCGGCCAAGTCGGCCAAGTTCAAGATGACCATGAAGCTGCCGGGCCTGGGCGACCAGCCCGTGACCCTGCAGTCCTCCGGCATCGTGGGCTGGAACCCCTCCGTCGCGGACCAGCGCGTGACCGGGCTGCCCGGGAAGGACGGCGCCCCCTCCGAGAGCCGGTCGATCACGATCGGCAGCGTCACGTACACCGACGTGGGCCCGGAGGCCGCCGCCAAGAACGACGGCAAGCGCTGGCTCAAGATCGATCTGGCCGAGATGGCCAAGGAGTCCGGCGGCGACGCCAAGGGCCTCCAGCAGCTCATGGGCGGCGGTCAGAGCCAGGGCCAGGACCCGGCCAAGCAGATGGCCCTCCTCAAGGAGTCGCCCAACGTGAAGCTGGTCGGCGAGGAGACGGTCGACGGGAAGAAGGCCCGGCACTACAAGGGCACGCTCACCGCGGACGAGGCCGTGAAGTCCAACAAGAGCCTCGAAGGCCTCGACGAGAAGGACCGGCAGCAGCTGCTCGACTCCATCAAGCAGGCCGGCATCACGCAGTACGACATGGACGTCTGGGTGAGCTCCGACGACCTCCCCGTGAAGATGGTCATGAACATGGACACCAGCAAGGGCCGGATGGAGATCGCCCAGAGCCTGTCCGACTACGGTGCCGAGGCCCGCGTCCAGGCGCCGCCGGCGGACCAGACCGTCGACCTGATGGAGAAGCTCAAGAAGATGAAGGAGAGCGGCGAGGTCCCGCCGCTCGCCTCCTGACCCGACGCGTCCGCCGACTCGACGCGTCTGTCACCCGGCGCCTCTCCTGAGCTGCGGAGAACACTCACCCGGGGGCCGATTTGCCTCCGGGTGTCCCGTTCACGTATGGTCCTCCAGAAGCCAAAGACCGCTGGTCGTTGCTGTGCCTCCGCGAGGAGGTGTGGTGGCCGAAGGATCCGCTAGCTGCGGGCGACCTGCGCAGGTGATTTGAGGAAGCACTCCCGCGACGACTTCTGGTCGAAGCGGTCGAGTCACGCCCCGAGCGCCTGCGCCGGGGCGTTTCGTTTTGCCCAGGTCCCTTCGCGTAGCGGTCCGAATCACCCGGAAGGAGGCCGAGGCTCATGGCGAGGCCCGACAAGTCTGCTGCGGTTGCCGAGCTGACGGACAAGTTCCGCAGCTCCAACGCCGCCGTGCTGACTGAGTACCGCGGTCTCACCGTGGCGCAGCTCAAGACGCTGCGTCGTTCGCTCGGTGAGAACGCCCAGTACGCCGTGGTGAAGAACACGCTGACCAAGATCGCGGCTGGCAACGCCGGGATCACGCTGGAGGACGAGCTTTTCGCTGGTCCGACGGCGGTTGCCTTCGTCACCGGTGACCCGGTGGAGTCGGCGAAGGGTCTTCGTGACTTCGCCAAGGACAACCCCAACCTGATCATCAAGGGCGGTGTCCTTGATGGTAAGGCGCTGTCCGCCGATGAGATCAAGAAGCTTGCGGACCTCGAGTCCCGCGAGGTTCTGCTCGCCAAGCTGGCGGGCGCCATGAAGGCGAAGCCGTCCCAGGCGGCCGCGCTCTTCCAGGCCCTGCCGTCGAAGCTCGTCCGCACCGTGGACGCGCTTCGCGACAAGGTCGAGCAGGGCGGTGCCGGTACGCCGGCTCCCGCCGAGGCCGAGGCTGCCGAGTAATCCAGGCTCGCGCCTGAATTCCTCGCGCCCGTCACGGTCGCAGCGGGCCCTACGTACGCCCGCCGAAATGTACATCCGGCACCTGCCGAATTAGTGGAAGGACCGCCATCATGGCGAAGCTCACCCAGGACGAGCTGCTCGCGCAGTTCGAGGGCATGACCCTCATCGAGCTCTCCGAGTTCGTCTCCGCCTTCGAGGAGAAGTTCGACGTCACCGCCGCCGCTCCGGTCGCCGTCGCCGCCGCCGGCGTCCCGGGCGCCCCGGCCGCCGAGGTCGAGGAGAAGGACGAGTTCGACGTCATCCTCACCGCCGCCGGTGACAAGAAGATCCAGGTCATCAAGGTCGTGCGTGAGCTGACCTCCCTGGGTCTGAAGGAGGCCAAGGACCTCGTCGACGGCACCCCGAAGCCGGTCCTCGAGAAGGTCGCCAAGGACGCCGCGGAGAAGGCCGCCGAGGCCCTCAAGGGCGCCGGCGCCTCCGTCGAGGTCAAGTGACCTCGCGAGTCGTCTGACTCTCTTCACCGGCGTTAGCCGGTAGCCAAGGGCGATCACCCATGCGGGTGGTCGCCCTTCGGCGTTTCCCGGGACGGCTGCGACGACCCACCCCCGGGGCGAGTATGGTGATCTTCGTTGCCCTCCCGGACGGGTCGTGAGGCCGGTCCGGGGGCCGTGGAGCAGCGCGGGACGATCACGGTCACGCGGGGTGCCGAGGGGCGCTGCGAGGCGTAGGGCCTTGACGAACGCGACGGGGCGCGCAATTCTCAGGACGCGTCGCCACATCGGTCCACCGTCCGAGGCATGGATCGAAGGCGAACTGGGAAGTCTTGCGTCAGGCGATGCCGGCAGGCGTCATCGGCACCGGATGGTGCCGGGCGTCCTGAAGCGCACGGCAGCAGCACGGCAGCGGCATCGCACAGCGAGGGACAACAGGATCCCGGAGGGAGAGATTGGTATCGCACCGGTCTCCGCACATCCGCTCTGGACATCAGTGGGCCAAGTGGCTACACTGACCCTTTGCGCTGCCTGTTAGCTGCTCCCTGCCCGTCACCAGGGGCATGCCCACTATCGAGCACTGCTGATGGAAACCCGCTGACCTGGGATTTCTTATCGATGCACGGTGTGGGGCCGGTACGCGCGTAGTGAGTCCGAGCCCTCGGAAGGACCCCCTCTTGGCCGCCTCGCGCAACGCCTCGACTGCCAATACGAACAACGGCGCCAGCACCGCCCCGCTGCGCATCTCTTTTGCGAAGATCAAGGAGCCCCTCGAGGTTCCGAACCTCCTTGCGCTGCAGACCGAGAGCTTCGACTGGCTGCTCGGCAATGCCGCCTGGAAGGCTCGCGTCGAGGCTGCGCTGGAGTCTGGTCAGGACGTCCCCACGAAGTCCGGTCTGGAGGAGATCTTCGAGGAGATCTCCCCGATCGAGGACTTCTCCGGGTCGATGTCGCTGACCTTCCGCGACCACCGTTTCGAGCCCCCGAAGAACTCGATCGACGAGTGCAAGGAGCGCGACTTCACGTACGCGGCCCCGCTCTTCGTCACGGCCGAGTTCACGAACAACGAGACCGGTGAGATCAAGTCTCAGACGGTCTTCATGGGCGACTTCCCGCTCATGACCAACAAGGGCACCTTCTGCATCAACGGCACCGAGCGTGTCGTCGTCTCGCAGCTGGTCCGCTCGCCCGGCGTCTACTTCGACTCCTCCATCGACAAGACGTCCGACAAGGACATCTTCACGGCCAAGATCATCCCGTCCCGGGGTGCCTGGCTGGAGATGGAGGTCGACAAGCGCGACATGGTCGGTGTCCGCATCGACCGCAAGCGCAAGCAGTCCGTCACCGTCCTCCTGAAGGCTCTCGGCTGGACCACCGAGCAGATCCTCGAGGAGTTCGGCGAGTACGAGTCCATGCGCGCCACCCTGGAGAAGGACCACACCCAGGGCCAGGACGACGCGCTGCTCGACATCTACCGCAAGCTGCGTCCGGGCGAGCCGCCGACCCGTGAGGCCGCGCAGACGCTGCTCGAGAACCTCTACTTCAACCCCAAGCGCTACGACCTCGCGAAGGTCGGCCGCTACAAGGTGAACAAGAAGCTCGGCGCGGAGGCCCCCCTCGACGCCGGTGTGCTGACCACGGACGACGTCATCGCGACGATCAAGTACCTGGTCAAGCTGCACGCCGGTGAGCTGGAGACGGTCGGCGAGAACGGCACCTCGATCGTCGTCGAGACCGACGACATCGACCACTTCGGCAACCGTCGTCTGCGCAACGTCGGCGAGCTCATCCAGAACCAGGTCCGCACGGGTCTGGCTCGTATGGAGCGCGTCGTCCGCGAGCGGATGACCACCCAGGACGTCGAGGCGATCACGCCGCAGACCCTGATCAACATCCGGCCGGTCGTCGCCTCCATCAAGGAGTTCTTCGGCACCAGCCAGCTGTCCCAGTTCATGGACCAGACCAACCCGCTGTCGGGTCTGACCCACAAGCGCCGTCTCTCGGCGCTGGGCCCGGGTGGTCTCTCCCGTGAGCGGGCCGGCTTCGAGGTCCGTGACGTTCACCCGTCGCACTACGGCCGCATGTGCCCGATCGAGACGCCCGAAGGCCCGAACATCGGTCTGATCGGCTCGCTCGCCTCCTACGGCCGCGTCAACGCGTTCGGTTTCGTCGAGACCCCGTACCGCAAGGTCGTCGAGGGTGTCGTCACGGACGACGTCGACTACCTGACTGCCGACGAGGAAGACCGCTTCGTCATCGCCCAGGCGAACGCCGCCCTCACCGAGGACATGCGCTTCGCCGAGGCCCGCGTGCTGGTCCGCCGCCGTGGCGGCGAGATCGACTACATCGCCGGCGACGACGTCGACTACATGGACGTCTCCCCGCGCCAGATGGTGTCGGTCGCGACCGCCATGATCCCGTTCCTCGAGCACGACGACGCCAACCGCGCGCTCATGGGATCGAACATGATGCGCCAGGCCGTTCCGCTGATCAAGGCCGAGGCGCCGCTGGTCGGCACCGGCATGGAGTACCGCTGCGCGGTCGACGCCGGTGACGTCATCAAGGCCGAGAAGGACGGTGTCGTCCAGGAGGTCTCCGCCGACTACGTCACGGTGGCCAACGACGACGGCACGTACAACACGTACCGGGTCGCCAAGTTCTCCCGCTCGAACCAGGGCACGTCCTTCAACCAGAAGGTCGTCGTGGACGAGGGCGCCCGCGTGACCACCGGCCAGGTGCTCGCCGACGGCCCGTCCACGGACGAGGGCGAGATGGCGCTGGGCAAGAACCTGCTCGTGGCGTTCATGCCGTGGGAGGGTCACAACTACGAGGACGCGATCATCCTGTCGCAGCGCCTCGTGCAGGACGACGTCCTCTCCTCGATCCACATCGAGGAGCACGAGGTCGACGCCCGTGACACCAAGCTCGGCCCGGAGGAGATCACCCGGGACATCCCGAACGTCTCCGAGGAGGTCCTCGCCGACCTCGACGAGCGCGGCATCATCCGCATCGGTGCCGAGGTCGTCGCCGGCGACATCCTGGTCGGCAAGGTCACCCCGAAGGGTGAGACCGAGCTGACCCCGGAGGAGCGCCTGCTCCGCGCGATCTTCGGTGAGAAGGCCCGTGAGGTCCGTGACACCTCGCTGAAGGTCCCGCACGGTGAGATCGGCAAGGTCATCGGCGTCCGCGTCTTCGACCGCGAGGAGGGGGACGAGCTTCCCCCGGGCGTGAACCAGCTGGTCCGCGTCTACGTCGCCCAGAAGCGCAAGATCACCGACGGTGACAAGCTCGCCGGCCGTCACGGCAACAAGGGTGTCATCTCCAAGATCCTCCCGGTCGAGGACATGCCGTTCCTCGAGGACGGCACCCCGGTCGACATCATCCTCAACCCGCTCGGTGTCCCGTCCCGAATGAACCCGGGACAGGTCCTCGAGATCCACCTCGGCTGGCTCGCCAGCCGCGGCTGGAAGGTCGAGGGCGACGAGGACTGGATGAAGCGCCTGCAGGCCATCGGCGCCGACGACGTCGCGCCGGGCACCAACGTCGCGACCCCGGTCTTCGACGGCGCCCGCGAGGACGAGATCGCCGGTCTCTTCGAGTCCACGATCCCCAACCGCGACGGCGAGCGCATGGTGCTCCCGTCCGGTAAGGCCCGGATGTTCGACGGCCGCTCCGGCGAGCCGTTCCCGGACCCGATCTCCGTCGGGTACATGTACATCCTCAAGCTGCACCACCTGGTCGACGACAAGCTGCACGCCCGCTCGACCGGTCCGTACTCCATGATCACCCAGCAGCCGCTGGGTGGTAAGGCTCAGTTCGGTGGCCAGCGCTTCGGTGAGATGGAGGTGTGGGCGCTTGAGGCATACGGCGCCGCATACGCCCTCCAGGAGCTGCTGACCATCAAGTCCGACGACGTGACCGGCCGCGTGAAGGTCTACGAGGCCATCGTCAAGGGCGAGAACATCCCCGAGCCCGGCATTCCCGAGTCCTTCAAGGTGCTCATCAAGGAAATGCAGTCCCTGTGCCTCAACGTGGAGGTGCTGTCCTCGGACGGCATGTCCATCGAGATGCGCGACACGGACGAGGACGTCTTCCGCGCTGCGGAAGAGCTCGGTATCGACCTGTCCCGGCGCGAGCCGAGCAGCGTCGAAGAGGTCTGACGGGTCTGACGGGGGGCTCACCACGAGCCCCCCGTCGTCCCCGGACCCCCTCAGACCACTGATGAAGACACGACCCTGAAAGAGGGATTGACGAACAGTGCTCGACGTCAACTTCTTCGACGAGCTGCGGATCGGCCTGGCGACCGCGGACGACATCCGAACCTGGTCCCACGGCGAGGTCAAGAAGCCGGAGACCATCAACTACCGCACCCTGAAGCCCGAAAAGGACGGACTCTTCTGCGAGAAGATCTTCGGTCCGACCCGGGACTGGGAGTGCTACTGCGGCAAGTACAAGCGTGTCCGCTTCAAGGGCATCATCTGTGAGCGCTGTGGCGTCGAGGTCACTCGCGCCAAGGTGCGCCGTGAGCGGATGGGCCACATCGAGCTTGCCGCTCCCGTCACCCACATCTGGTACTTCAAGGGCGTCCCGTCGCGTCTGGGCTACCTGCTCGACCTCGCCCCGAAGGACCTCGAGAAGGTCATCTACTTCGCCGCCTACATGATCACGTGGGTGGACGACGAGCGCCGCACGCGCGACCTGCCCTCGCTGGAGGCCCACGTCTCCGTCGAGCGCCAGCAGATCGAGCAGCGCCGTGACGCCGACCTCGAGGCCCGTGCCAAGAAGCTCGAGGCCGACCTGGCCGAGCTCGAGGCCGAGGGTGCCAAGGCCGACGTGCGCCGCAAGGTGCGCGAGGGCGCCGAGCGTGAGATGAAGCAGCTGCGCGACCGTGCGCAGCGCGAGATCGACCGTCTCGACGAGGTCTGGAACCGCTTCAAGAACCTCAAGGTCCAGGACCTCGAGGGCGACGAGCTGCTCTACCGCGAGCTGCGCGACCGCTTCGGCACCTACTTCATGGGTGCGATGGGCGCCGCCGCGCTGCAGAAGCGCCTGGAGTCCTTCGACCTCGACGAGGAGGCCGAGCGCCTCCGCGAGATCATCCGGACCGGCAAGGGCCAGAAGAAGACCCGTGCGCTCAAGCGCCTCAAGGTCGTCTCCGCCTTCCTGCAGACCCGCAACAGCCCCAGCGGCATGGTGCTGGACTGCATCCCCGTGATCCCGCCGGACCTGCGTCCGATGGTGCAGCTGGACGGTGGCCGCTTCGCGACCTCCGACCTGAACGACCTGTACCGCCGTGTGATCAACCGCAACAACCGCCTCAAGCGTCTCCTTGACCTCGGTGCCCCCGAGATCATCGTGAACAACGAGAAGCGGATGCTGCAGGAGGCCGTCGACGCGCTGTTCGACAACGGCCGCCGCGGTCGCCCGGTCACCGGTCCCGGTAACCGCCCGCTGAAGTCCCTCAGCGACATGCTGAAGGGTAAGCAGGGTCGATTCCGTCAGAACCTGCTCGGTAAGCGAGTCGACTACTCGGCCCGTTCCGTCATCGTCGTCGGTCCGCAGCTGAAGCTGCACCAGTGTGGTCTGCCCAAGGCCATGGCGCTGGAGCTCTTCAAGCCGTTCGTGATGAAGCGCCTGGTCGACCTGAACCACGCGCAGAACATCAAGTCGGCCAAGCGCATGGTCGAGCGCGGCCGCACCGTGGTGTACGACGTCCTCGAAGAGGTCATCGCCGAGCACCCGGTGCTGCTGAACCGTGCGCCCACGCTGCACCGCCTCGGCATCCAGGCCTTCGAGCCGCAGCTGGTCGAGGGCAAGGCCATCCAGATCCACCCGCTCGTCTGCACCGCGTTCAACGCGGACTTCGACGGTGACCAGATGGCCGTCCACCTGCCGCTCTCCGCGGAGGCGCAGGCCGAGGCCCGCATCCTGATGCTGTCCTCGAACAACATCCTCAAGCCGGCCGACGGCCGTCCGGTCACCATGCCGACCCAGGACATGGTGCTCGGTCTGTTCTTCCTCACCACCGACGAGGAAGAGCGCAAGGTCATCGGCGAGGGCCGGTCCTTCGGCTCGGTCGCCGAGGCGATCATGGCGTTCGACGCCCGTGAGCTCTCGCTCCAGGCGAAGGTCGACATCCGCTTCCCGATCGGCACCGTTCCCCCGCGCGGCTGGGTTCCCCCGGTCACCGAGGAGGGCGAGCCGGAGTGGCAGCAGGGTGACTCCTTCCGTCTGCGCACCACCCTGGGCCGCGCGCTCTTCAACGAGCTGCTGCCCGAGGACTACCCGTTCGTCGACTACTCGGTGGGCAAGAAGCAGCTCTCCGAGATCGTCAACGACCTGGCCGAGCGCTACCCCAAGGTCATCGTGGCGGCGACGCTCGACAACCTGAAGGCGGCCGGCTTCCACTGGGCCACTCGCTCCGGCGTCACCGTCGCCGTCTCCGACATCGTCGTGCCGGAGGCCAAGAAGGAGATCGTCAAGGGCTACGAGGCCCAGGACGAGAAGGTCCAGAAGCAGTACGAGCGCGGTCTGATCACCAAGGACGAGCGCACGCAGGAGCTCATCGCGATCTGGACCAAGGCGACCAACGAGGTTGCCGAGGCGATGAACGCGAACTTCCCCAAGACGAACCCCATCTTCATGATGGTTGACTCGGGTGCCCGAGGAAACATGATGCAGATGCGTCAGATCGCCGGTATGCGTGGTCTGGTGTCGAACGCGAAGAACGAGACCATCCCGCGACCCATTAAGGCGTCGTTCCGTGAGGGTCTCTCCGTGCTGGAGTACTTCATCTCCACCCACGGTGCCCGTAAGGGTCTCGCGGACACCGCCCTGCGTACCGCCGACTCGGGTTACCTGACCCGTCGTCTGGTGGACGTCTCGCAGGACGTCATCATCCGCGAGGAGGACTGCGGCACCGAGCGCGGCCTCAAGCTGCAGATCGCGTCCCGCGGTGCCGACGGTGTGCTGCGCAAGGCCGAGGACGTCGAGACCAGCGTCTACGCCCGCATGCTGGCCGAGGACGTCGTCATCGACGGCAAGGTCATCGCGCCGGCCAACGTCGACCTCGGTGACGTGCTCATCGACCAGCTCGTCGCCAACGGCGTCGAGACGGTCAAGACCCGTTCGGTCCTCACCTGTGAGTCCGCGGTCGGCACCTGTGCCTTCTGCTACGGCCGCTCGCTGGCGACCGGCAAGCTGGTGGACATCGGTGAGGCGGTCGGCATCATCGCCGCCCAGTCCATCGGTGAGCCCGGTACCCAGCTGACGATGCGTACCTTCCACACCGGTGGTGTGGCCGGTGACGACATCACCCAGGGTCTGCCCCGTGTCGTCGAGCTCTTCGAGGCCCGTACGCCCAAGGGTGTCGCCCCGATCTCGGAGGCGGCCGGCCGCATCCGTATCGAGGAGACCGAGAAGACCAAGAAGCTCATCGTCACCCCGGACGACGGCAGCGAGGAGACGGCGTTCCCGATCTCCAAGCGCGCCCGTCTGCTGGTCAGCGAGGGCGAGCACGTCGAGGTGGGCCAGAAGCTCACCGTGGGTGCCACCAACCCGCACGACGTCCTGCGCATTCTGGGTCAGCGCGCCGTCCAGGTTCACCTGGTCGGCGAGGTCCAGAAGGTCTACAACTCGCAGGGTGTGTCGATCCACGACAAGCACATCGAGATCATCATCCGGCAGATGCTCCGCCGCGTGACGATCATCGAGTCCGGCGACGCCGAGCTGCTGCCGGGCGAGCTCGTGGAGCGCACGCGCTTCGAGTCCGAGAACCGTCGTGTGGTCACCGAGGGCGGTCACCCCGCCTCCGGCCGTCCGCAGCTGATGGGTATCACCAAGGCCTCGCTCGCCACCGAGTCGTGGCTGTCGGCGGCGTCCTTCCAGGAGACGACCCGGGTTCTGACCGACGCGGCGATCAACGCCAAGTCGGACTCCCTGATCGGCCTCAAGGAGAACGTCATCATCGGTAAGCTCATCCCGGCCGGTACGGGCCTGTCCCGCTACCGCAACATCCGGGTGGAGCCCACCGAGGAGGCCAAGGCCGCGATGTACTCTGCCGTCGGTTACGACGACATCGACTACTCGCCCTTCGGCACCGGCTCCGGCCAGGCGGTCCCGCTGGAGGACTACGACTACGGTCCGTACAACCAGTAAGCCGCAAGCGGTACGTCCACAGGGCGGTCATCCCACCGGGGTGGCCGCCCTGCGGCGTATCCGGGCTCCGGCGGATCCGGGAGAGGGGAGCGCCGGCCGCGTGATTTCACCCATACGCGCGACACCAACCGCCTGCGGCCCCGGCATAACGTGACATATGCAGCACATCGGGGTGTCCTCCGCGTGTGCATTTGTTTTGACCGCAGCCCATGCGCTAGGTAGGCTCTGACCTTGTGCCTGGGGTGTCCCTGGGCTCTCGTGTGTGCCCACAGTCCGCACGGGAGACCGGACCTCTCGGATCTTCTCGGTCCGTAGCGGTCGAAGACACCGAATTCTGCGCCCTTTCCACCATCGGCAGGGGTCTGCAGCGTTCGACACGCCCGACCGCGTGGGTCGGCGGGTTCCCAGGTTAGTTTTATCGAGATCACAGAAACCGGAGAAACGGTGCCTACGATCCAGCAGCTGGTCCGGAAGGGCCGGCAGGACAAGGTCGAGAAGAACAAGACGCCCGCACTCGAGGGTTCGCCCCAGCGTCGTGGCGTCTGCACGCGTGTTTTCACGACCACCCCGAAGAAGCCGAACTCGGCGCTCCGTAAGGTCGCGCGTGTGCGCCTGACCTCCGGCATCGAGGTCACCGCTTACATTCCGGGTGAGGGTCACAACCTGCAGGAGCACTCGATCGTGCTCGTGCGCGGTGGCCGTGTGAAGGACCTGCCGGGTGTTCGCTACAAGATCATCCGCGGCTCCCTCGACACGCAGGGCGTCAAGAACCGTAAGCAGGCTCGCAGCCGCTACGGCGCCAAGAAGGAGAAGTAAGAATGCCTCGTAAGGGCCCCGCCCCGAAGCGCCCGGTCATCATCGACCCGGTTTACGGCTCCCCTCTGGTGACGTCGCTGATCAACAAGATCCTCCTGCACGGCAAGCGCTCCACCGCCGAGCGCATCGTGTACGGCGCCATGGAGGGTCTGCGCGAGAAGACCGGTAACGACCCGGTCATCACCCTCAAGCGCGCTCTCGAGAACGTCAAGCCGGCTCTCGAGGTCAAGTCCCGCCGCGTCGGTGGCGCCACCTACCAGGTGCCGGTCGAGGTCCGTCCGGGCCGCGCCTCCACCCTGGCGCTGCGCTGGCTGGTCGGTTACTCCCGCGCCCGTCGCGAGAAGACCATGACCGAGCGCCTCATGAACGAGCTGCTGGACGCCTCGAACGGTCTCGGCGCCTCGGTCAAGAAGCGTGAGGACACGCACAAGATGGCCGAGTCCAACAAGGCCTTCGCGCACTACCGCTGGTAGTCGCTACCCCCATCGAGAACCGAGAGAAGACTGAGCCATATGGCCACCACTTCGCTTGACCTGGCCAAGGTCCGCAACATCGGGATCATGGCCCACATCGACGCGGGCAAGACGACCACCACCGAGCGGATCCTGTTCTACACCGGTGTTTCGTACAAGATCGGTGAGGTCCACGACGGCGCTGCCACGATGGACTGGATGGAGCAGGAGCAGGAGCGTGGCATCACGATCACCTCTGCTGCCACCACCTGCCACTGGCCGCTGAACGACGTCGACCACACCATCAACATCATCGACACCCCGGGCCACGTCGACTTCACCGTCGAGGTGGAGCGTTCGCTGCGCGTGCTCGACGGTGCCGTGACGGTGTTCGACGGCGTCGCCGGTGTCGAGCCCCAGTCCGAGACCGTTTGGCGTCAGGCGGACCGCTACGGCGTGCCGCGTATCTGCTTCGTCAACAAGCTGGACCGTACGGGTGCCGAGTTCCACCGCTGCGTCGACATGATCGTCGACCGCCTGGGCGCGGTTCCGCTGGTCATGCAGCTGCCGATCGGTACCGAGGCCGACTTCAAGGGCGTGGTCGACCTCGTCCAGATGAAGGCTCTGGTCTGGTCCGCCGAGGCCGCCAAGGGCGAGATGTACGACGTCGTCGACATCCCGGACACCCACATCGAGGCTGCCGAGGAATGGCGCGGCAAGCTCCTCGAGGGCGTTGCCGAGAACGACGAAGAGATGATGGAGCTCTTCCTCGAGGGCCAGGAGCCCACCGAGGAGCAGCTGATGGCGGCCATCCGCCGCATCACGCTCGCGTCGAAGGGCGGCAGCGACTCGCCCACCGTCACCCCGGTGTTCTGTGGTACCGCGTTCAAGAACAAGGGCGTTCAGCCCCTGCTCGACGCCGTGGTCCGCTACCTGCCGTCGCCGCTGGACATCGAGGCCGTTGAGGGCCACGCGGTCAACAACGCCGACGAGGTCGTGAAGCGCAAGCCGTCCGACGACGAGCCGTTCGCCGGCCTTGCCTTCAAGATCATGAGCGACCCGCACCTCGGCAAGCTCACCTTCGTCCGGGTTTACTCGGGCCGCATGGAGGCCGGCACCCAGGTGCAGAACTCCGTGAAGGGCAAGAAGGAGCGCATCGGCAAGATCTACCGGATGCACGCGAACAAGCGTGAGGAGATCGACTCGGTGGGTGCCGGCGACATCGTCGCCGTCATGGGTCTGAAGCAGACCACCACCGGTGAGACCCTCTGCTCCGCGTCCGACCCGGTGATCCTCGAGTCGATGGACTTCCCGGCCCCGGTCATCCAGGTCGCCATCGAGCCCAAGTCCAAGGGCGACCAGGAGAAGCTCGGCGTCGCGATCCAGCGTCTCGCCGAGGAGGACCCGTCCTTCCAGGTCCACACGGACGAGGAGACGGGCCAGACCATCATCGCGGGTATGGGCGAGCTGCACCTCGACGTGCTGGTCGACCGTATGCGCCGTGAGTTCAAGGTAGAGGCCAACGTCGGCAAGCCGCAGGTCGCCTACCGCGAGACGATCCGCAAGGCCGTCGAGCGCATCGACTACACGCACAAGAAGCAGACTGGTGGTTCCGGCCAGTTCGCCAAGGTGCAGATGGCCATCGAGCCCCTCGAGGGCGACGGCTACGAGTTCGAGAACAAGGTCACCGGTGGCCGCATCCCGCGGGAGTACATCCCGTCCGTGGACGCCGGTTGCCAGGAGGCCATGGAGTTCGGTGTTCTGGCCGGCTACCCGCTGACCGGCGTGAAGGTGACGCTGCTCGACGGTGCCTACCACGACGTCGACTCCTCCGAGCTCGCGTTCAAGATCGCCGGTTCCATGGCGTTCAAGGAGGGTGCTCGTAAGGCGTCCCCGGCTCTGCTCGAGCCGATGATGTCCGTCGAGGTCACCACCCCCGAGGACTACATGGGTGATGTCATCGGTGACATCAACTCCCGCCGTGGCCAGATCCAGGCCATGGAGGACCGTCACGGCGCCAAGCTCGTCAAGGGCCTGGTTCCGCTGTCGGAGATGTTCGGCTACGTCGGAGACCTCCGCAGCAAGACTTCGGGTCGCGCAAGCTACTCGATGCAGTTCGACTCCTACGCCGAGGTTCCGCGGAACGTCGCCGAGGAGATCATCGCGAAGGCCAAGGGCGAGTAACGAGCTCCGTCTCCACAGACGAGGCTCACGCCTTAGGCTTGACACCGGCTGTCGGGGCATACCACCGCAAACGTGGCGGTGTGCCCCGGCGGACGGCACCCCAGCAAAGATCCCTGGCGCCGACCGAATCTAGGCGTACAGAACCACTCCCAGGAGGACCCCAGTGGCGAAGGCGAAGTTCGAGCGGACTAAGCCGCACGTCAACATCGGCACCATCGGTCACGTCGACCACGGTAAGACCACTCTTACCGCGGCGATCACCAAGGTGCTGCACGACGCGTACCCGGACCTGAACCCCTTCACGCCTTTCGACGAGATCGACAAGGCCCCGGAGGAGCGTCAGCGCGGTATCACCATCTCGATCGCGCACGTCGAGTACCAGACCGAGTCGCGTCACTACGCCCACGTTGACTGCCCGGGTCACGCGGACTACATCAAGAACATGATCACCGGTGCCGCCCAGATGGACGGCGCGATCCTCGTGGTCGCCGCGACCGACGGTCCGATGCCGCAGACCAAGGAGCACGTGCTCCTGGCCCGCCAGTCCGGCGTTCCGTACATCGTTGTCGCCCTGAACAAGGCCGACATGGTGGACGACGAGGAGATCCTGGAGCTCGTCGAGCTCGAGGTCCGTGAGCTCCTCAACGAGTACGAGTTCGACGGCGACAACGCTCCGGTTGTCCAGGTCTCGGCGCTCAAGGCGCTCGAGGGCGACAAGGAGTGGGGCGAGAAGCTTCTCGGCCTGATGAAGGCTGTCGACGAGAACATCCCGCAGCCCGAGCGTGACGTCGACAAGCCGTTCCTGATGCCGATCGAGGACGTCTTCACGATCACCGGTCGTGGCACCGTCGTCACCGGTCGTATCGAGCGTGGTGTCCTGAAGGTCAACGAGACCGTCGACATCATCGGCATCAAGACCGAGAAGACCACCACCACGGTCACCGGTATCGAGATGTTCCGCAAGCTGCTCGACGAGGGCCAGGCCGGTGAGAACGTCGGTCTGCTCCTCCGTGGCATCAAGCGTGAGGACGTCGAGCGCGGCCAGTGCATCATCAAGCCGGGTTCGGTTACCCCGCACACCGAGTTCGAGGCCACGGCGTACATCCTGTCGAAGGACGAGGGTGGCCGTCACACCCCGTTCTTCAACAACTACCGTCCGCAGTTCTACTTCCGTACGACTGACGTGACCGGTGTTGTGACCCTCGCCGAGGGCACCGAGATGGTCATGCCCGGCGACAACGCCGAGATGTCCGTCTCCCTGATCCAGCCCGTCGCGATGGAGGAGGGCCTGCGCTTCACCATCCGTGAGGGCGGCCGCACCGTCGGCGCCGGCCAGGTCACCAAGATCAACAAGTAAGTCTTCTTGCTTGAAGGTCTGAGAAGGCCCCGCACATCCTCGGATGTGCGGGGCCTTCTCGCATGTATGCGCCCCTGTGGACGGAATCAGCCGCACGGGTGAACGCCGTACGGCCGCATCACGTGTGCGGGAGCTCCGGGCGCCAGATCCACGGCCTCGCGTCCGGGCTCATCCCGGCGACGCACAACCGGTGGCCGGCGTCGGTGGTCATCGCGGAGGTGCCCACGGGGACGAGCCTGGCCTCGGAGCGCACGGGCTCGGAGTCCCCGGAGCCGTCGGTGAGCTGTATCTCGCCGTTCACCGCCCGCCCGAGCACCATCACCGCGTCCCGGCCGCCGCGGACGGCCAGGGTGTGCGCGGCGAGCGGCCCGTAGCCCGCGAAGTTCTGCAGCTCGGTGGTGCGGATGTCCTCGGAGCCCGGCGTGAAGGTGTGGACCGCCGGCTCGACGGCCGCGGGGGAGCGGTAGACGAGGGTCAGGGCGCCCTCGGGGCCCAGCGCCGCACCAGGGAGCCCGCCCGGCTGCGGCAGGCCCTTCAGGGGCGCGTAGCGGACCGGCTCGCCCGGCTTCTCCTGCGTCCAGTGGTGGACGGTGTCGCGTCCGGTGCCGAAGACGTGGACGCGCTTGTCCCCGTCCAGCACGGCGGTGAGCCCGTCCTGGATCTCCTGCCCCTGCAGGCTCTGCCACTTCCCCCAGGTGCCGTCGGCCTCGCGCACCCGGCCGGAGACGCCCTTGCCGGCGTTGCGGACGAAGAGGTGCACGCGCCCGTCGGGGGCGGCGACGGCGGCCGGCATGCCGACGCGGCGGCCGCGGTCGGGGCGGTGCTCGGGGTTGCCGAGGCCGGTCCAGGCCTTGAAGGGGCCGCCGGGGGAGCGCTGCTCCAGGACGACGATCTCGCGGGTGTCGGGGCGGCCCTGCCCGGCGAGGGCGGAGAACCGCAGGGCGAACAGCAGCCGGCGCCCCTCGGAGTCCTGCACGGCCGCGAGGGCGGGCGCGAGGGGACCGCCGCCGAGGTTCTGCGGCTCGCTCCAGCGGCCGCTGCCGGGGGAGGTCTCCTGCCAGCGCACGGCCTGGGTGCCCAGGACGCCGAAGGCCTCCAGGCGGCCGCCCTTGTCGGTGCCCAGGGCGGTGGTGGGGCCCTGGTAGCGGTAGTGGGTGGAGCGGATCCAGCCCTTGCGGTTCTTCATGGGGCGGTCGCCGCCCTGGCCGTAGTCGCCGCAGCCGGCGGGGTTGCCGCACTCCCAGGAGGGGTCGCCGCCGTATGCCTCGACCAGGCGGTGCTTCTGGTCGATGACCTCGGGCGGGAGGTTGTGCGGCCAGCGCTGGTTGTAGTACCCGCGGAAGGACGTGGTCACAAAGCGGGGCGGGTGGCCCTCGCGCTTGGTGGTGTCGGCCACCCACTGGGAGAGCGCCTTCCAGGTGAAGAGCGCGGTGGGGGTGTGGTCGCGGTGGTCGGAGCAGGCCCCGTAGTCGTTGTCCTTGGGGTGGGTGGCGTCGTGGACCTGGTAGTCGGGGTCCGGGTCCATGGTGTGGACCACCGTCGGCCGGAACCGGTCCATGATCGCGGCGAGGGTGTCCACCAGCGTGCCGTGCCGGTAGGTGCTGGAGGAGGTGCAGGGCGAGCCGGTGGCGACGAGGGACTGCATCTCGCCCTCGGGCCGCTCCCACAGCAGGGGCAGCCGCATCTCGCGGGCCGAGAGCATGGCGATGTTGAGGAAGATCAGCTGGGCCTTGCGCCGGCCGTTGGCGAGCTCGTTGGTCTCGGCCTTGACGCCGTTGCCCAGGTCCAGCACGGACTTCTTCCAGGACGCGAACCGGTCCAGGCCGATCATCTCGGCGTACGCCTGGCGCAGGCCCTGGTGGCGCGCGGAGGAGTAGGCCGCCTTGTCGGGCTTGCTCTTGGGCATGCCCTCGATCCAGTTCTGCCCCACGGCCTCGCCGGCCGTGACGTAGACCGAGACGACGGGGACCCCGGCCTGCACGATGTGCTCGGCGTCGGGGTTCATGAAGTACAGATCGTCGTCGGGGTGCGCCATGACCTGCAGCAGCAGGGAGTTCCCCGCGTCGGTGAACGACTGGGTGGCGCTCGGGTCCACAGCTCTTATGGGGCTGGGGGAGGCCTTGGGCTTCTTGCCGCCTCCTCCGCTGCACCCCGCCGCGACGGCCGCCGTGGCGGCGGCCAGGCCGGCGAGCGCCATCCGGCGGGATATCACCATGTGCTGTGAGATGTTCAACTACATGACTCCGTCCCGTTGTGCAGCGCGCAGTCCCCGGCTGCCCCGGCGTGTTAGGGGACGACGGGGGGAGCGCGGCGGTTGCCCGGGGCCGCGGCAAACCCCGGCAAAGTGCGGATTTCACGGCGTCCGGCAGGCGTGGAGCGGGTGACCTGGGGGACCCGAGCGGCGGTCGAGGTGTAAGAGCCATAGTGTCCCGTATGTCGGCGAGGTGGTTTGACAACTGAGCCGGTCGGGGTACCGTCTTCGGCCAGGATTGGCGCCTCTTCGGGCACGTATGGCACACTGTTCAGGTTGCTCGGTTGAGTGCCGATGCTGCGCGCCTCCCGCCGGGAGGACTGGAAGCGAGTCCCGCAGTACTCGTCGTCTCTTATCAGAGGCGGAAGTACGGGAATCTTCCGGGAAGTGTCAGCGGGGCCCCAGCCAGGCGCTCGGTGGGTGTCTTTCCCCCACAACCCCCTTCATCAGGGAATTTCCTTAGGGAAATCTGCTGGAAGGGGCGCGACACGCCCGACCGCGTGGGTCGGAGGTGGAGTGGGGAAGGGCGGTGTTCGGAAGCGATGACGTCGCTTCTGAGCGCAGCCGGCCGAGTCCCAGAGCGTTACGAGAGACAGGACTACTGAGTAGCCATGGCGGGACAGAAGATCCGCATCCGGCTCAAGGCCTACGACCACGAGGTCATCGACTCCTCGGCGAAGAAGATCGTCGAGACGGTGACGCGCACTGGTGCGTCGGTCGCGGGCCCGGTGCCGCTGCCCACTGAGAAGAACGTGTACTGCGTCATCAAGTCGCCGCACAAGTACAAGGACTCGCGCGAGCACTTCGAGATGCGCACGCACAAGCGCCTCATCGACATCCTCGACCCCACGCCGAAGACGGTTGACTCGCTTATGCGTCTCGACCTGCCGGCTGGCGTCGACATCGAGATCAAGCTCTGAGGTGACGCGCGAGATGGCTAAGAACATTAAGGGCGTCCTGGGCGAGAAGCTCGGCATGACCCAGGTCTGGGACGAGAACAACCGGGTTGTCCCGGTGACCGTCGTCAAGGCCGGGCCCTGCGTCGTCACCCAGGTCCGCACCAACGACAGCGACGGCTACGAGTCGGTCCAGATCGCCTTCGGCGAGATCGACCCGCGCAAGGTGAACAAGCCCCTCAAGGGTCACTTCGCCAAGGCCGACGTCACCCCGCGCCGCCACCTGGTGGAGCTGCGTACCGCTGACGCCAGCGAGTACACGCTCGGCCAGGAGATCACCGCCGCCGTGTTCGAGTCGGGCGTCAAGGTTGACGTCACCGGCAAGAGCAAGGGCAAGGGCTTCGCCGGTGTCATGAAGCGTCACAACTTCCGTGGCCTCGGCGCCGGGCACGGCACCCAGCGCAAGCACCGCTCCCCCGGTTCCATCGGTGGCTGCGCCACCCCGGGCCGTGTGTTCAAGGGCCTCCGCATGGCGGGCCGCATGGGCAACGAGCGGGTCACCACCCAGAACCTGACCGTCCACGCCGTTGACGCGGAGAAGGGCCTGCTCCTGATCAAGGGCGCGGTTCCTGGTCCGAACGGCGGCCTCGTCCTGGTCCGTACCGCGGCCAAGGGGGCCTGAGGTAACGATGAGCACCATTGACATCCTTTCGCCGGCAGGCGACAAGGCCGGGACCGTCGAGCTCCCCGCGGAGATCTTCGACGCGAAGGTCAGCGTTCCGCTGATCCACCAGGTCGTCGTCGCGCAGCTGGCCGCTGCCCGTCAGGGCACGCACAAGACCAAGACCCGTGGCGAGGTCCGCGGCGGTGGCAAGAAGCCGTACCGCCAGAAGGGCACCGGTCGCGCCCGTCAGGGTTCGACCCGCGCGCCGCAGTTCGCCGGTGGTGGCGTCGTGCACGGTCCCGTGCCGCGTGACTACTCGCAGCGCACCCCGAAGAAGATGAAGGCCGCCGCCCTGCGCGGTGCCCTCTCGGACCGCGCGCGTCACTCCCGCATCCACGTCGTCTCCGACGTGGTCGAGGGTGCGGCGTCCACCAAGGCCGCGAAGAGCCTGTTCGGCAAGATCAGCGAGCGGAAGAACCTGCTCCTGGTCGTCGAGCGCGCCAACGAGGCCGCGTGGCTGTCCGCCCGCAACCTGCCCCAGGTTCACATCCTGGAGCCGGGCCAGCTGAACACGTACGACGTGCTCGTCTCCGACGACGTGGTCTTCACCCAGGCCGCCTTCGAGTCCTTCGTGTCTGGCCCCAAGGCCGTTGAGACCGAAGGGAGCGAGGCCTGATGACTGAGGCCGTCGTCACCAGCAAGACGTTCTCGGACCCGCGCGACCTCCTGGTCAAGCCGGTTGTCTCCGAGAAGAGCTACGCGCTGCTGGACGAGAACAAGTACACGTTCATCGTCGACCCGCGCGCCAACAAGACCCAGATCAAGCAGGCCGTCGAGGCGGTCTTCTCGGTCAAGGTCACCGGGGTCAACACGATCAACCGTCAGGGTAAGCGCAAGCGCACCAAGACCGGTTTCGGCAAGCGCGCCAACACCAAGCGCGCCATCGTGACCCTCGCCGAGGGCGACCGTATCGACATCTTCGGCGGTCCGACCGCCTAAGGGCGGTCTGGATCGTCCGAAATCGGACGAGGACTGAGAAATGGGTATCCGCAAGTACAAGCCGACGACCCCGGGCCGTCGTGGCTCCAGCGTCGCCGACTTTGTCGAGATCACGCGGTCCACGCCGGAGAAGTCGCTGGTCCGCCCGCTGCACAGCAAGGGCGGCCGTAACAACACCGGTCGTGTGACCGTCCGTCACCAGGGTGGTGGCCACAAGCGCGCCTACCGCGTGATCGACTTCCGTCGTCACGACAAGGACGGCGTGCCGGCCAAGGTCGCTCACATCGAGTACGACCCGAACCGCACCGCGCGCATCGCGCTCCTGCACTACGCAGACGGCGAGAAGCGCTACATCATCGCTCCGGCCAAGCTGAGCCAGGGCGACCGGATTGAGAACGGCCCCGGCGCCGACATCAAGCCGGGCAACAACCTCCCGCTCCGCAACATCCCGGTCGGTACCACGATCCACGCGATCGAGCTCCGTCCCGGTGGTGGCGCCAAGTTCGCCCGCTCTGCCGGTTCCTCCGTGCAGCTGCTGGCGAAGGAGGGCCAGTACGCCCACCTGCGTATGCCGTCCGGCGAGGTCCGCCTGGTCGACGTCCGCTGCCGCGCCACGGTCGGCGAGGTCGGCAACGCCGAGCAGTCGAACATCAACTGGGGCAAGGCCGGCCGCATGCGCTGGAAGGGCGTTCGCCCGACCGTCCGCGGTGTCGCGATGAACCCGGTTGACCACCCGCACGGTGGTGGTGAGGGTAAGACCTCCGGTGGTCGTCACCCGGTCTCCCCGTGGGGTCAGAAGGAGGGTCGTACTCGTTCTCCCAAGAAGGCGAGCAACAAGTACATCGTCCGCCGCCGCAAGACGAACAAGAAGCGCTAGGAGCGGGTTTAGATGCCGCGTAGTCTCAAGAAGGGACCCTTCGTCGACGGACACCTCATCAAGAAGGTGGACGCTCAGAACGAGGCTGGTACCAAGAACGTCATCAAGACCTGGTCCCGTCGCTCCATGATCGTGCCGGCCATGCTCGGCCACACGCTCGCGGTGCACAACGGCAAGACGCACGTCCCGGTGTTCGTCACCGAGTCGATGGTCGGCCACAAGCTCGGCGAGTTCTCGCCGACCCGCACCTTCCGCGGCCACGTCAAGGACGACCGCAAGTCGAAGCGCCGCTAAGCGGGGTGCGAACGACTATGACTGACACCGAAGGGACAACCATGGAAGCCAGGGCCCAGGCGCGGTACATCCGCGTCACGCCCATGAAGGCCCGCCGCGTGGTGGACCTCATCCGTGGCATGGACGCCACGGAGGCTCAGGCGGTCCTGCGTTTCGCCCCGCAGGCCGCGAGCGTGCCGGTGGGCAAGGTGCTGGACAGCGCCATTGCCAACGCCGCGCACAACTACGACCACACGGACGCTTCGTCGCTGTACATCAGCGAGGCGTTCGTGGACGAGGGCCCGACCCTGAAGCGGTTCCGTCCGCGCGCCCAGGGCCGTGCCTACCGGATCCGCAAGCGGACCAGCCACATCACCGTGGTCGTCAGCAGCAAGGAAGGAACCCGGTAATGGGCCAGAAGGTTAACCCGCACGGGTTCCGGCTCGGCATCACCACGGACTTCAAGTCCCGTTGGTACGCCGACAAGCTGTACAAGGACTACGTCAAGGAAGACGTTGCCATTCGTCGCATGATGACGAAGGGCATGGAGCGCGCCGGTATCTCGAAGGTTGAGATCGAGCGCACCCGCGACCGCGTCCGCGTTGACATCCACACCGCTCGCCCGGGCATCGTCATCGGCCGCCGCGGCGCCGAGGCCGACCGCATCCGCGGTGAGCTGGAGAAGCTGACCGGCAAGCAGGTTCAGCTGAACATCCTCGAGGTCAAGAACCCCGAGGTCGACGCTCAGCTGGTGGCCCAGGCCGTCGCCGAGCAGCTGTCCTCCCGCGTCTCCTTCCGTCGCGCCATGCGTAAGAGCATGCAGTCGACGATGAAGGCCGGCGCCAAGGGCATCAAGATCCAGTGCGGTGGCCGTCTCGGCGGCGCCGAGATGTCCCGCTCGGAGTTCTACCGCGAGGGCCGTGTGCCCCTGCACACGCTCCGTGCGAACGTCGACTACGGCTTCTTCGAGGCCAAGACCACCTTCGGCCGCATCGGCGTGAAGGTCTGGATCTACAAGGGCGACGTCAAGAACATCGCCGAGGTCCGCGCCGAGAACGCCGCTGCGCGTGCGGGCAACCGCCCGTCCCGTGGCGCCGGCGAGCGCCCGGCCCGTGGTGGCCGTGGCGGCGAGCGTGGCGGCCGCGGCCGCAAGCCGCAGCAGAACGCCGCTGCCGAGGCCCCCAAGGCCGAGGCCGCTGCCGCTGCTCCGGCTGAGTCCACCGGAACGGAGGCCTGACCGACATGCTGATCCCTCGCAGGGTCAAGCACCGCAAGCAGCACCACCCCAAGCGGAACGGCATGGCCAAGGGTGGCACCGAGCTCGCCTTCGGTGAGTACGGCATCCAGGCCCTGACCCCGGCCTACGTGACGAACCGTCAGATCGAGTCCGCTCGTATCGCCATGACGCGTCACATCAAGCGTGGCGGCAAGGTGTGGATCAACATCTACCCGGACCGTCCGCTGACCAAGAAGCCGGCCGAGACCCGCATGGGTTCCGGTAAGGGTTCTCCGGAGTGGTGGATCGCGAACGTCAAGCCCGGTCGGGTGATGTTCGAGCTGTCTTTCCCGAACGAAAAGGTTGCTCGTGAGGCGCTGACCCGCGCCGCGCACAAGCTTCCGATGAAGTGCCGCATTGTTCGGCGCGAGGCAGGTGAGTCGTGATGGCCGCTGGTATCAAGGCGACCGAGCTGCGTGAGCTGAACGACGAGGACCTCGTCGCGAAGCTCCGTGAGGCCAAGGAAGAGCTGTTCAACCTCCGCTTCCAGGCGGCGACCGGGCAGCTTGAGAACCACGGTCGGCTCAAGTCCGTCCGTAAGGACATCGCCCGGATCTACACCCTGATGCGCGAGCGTGAGCTGGGCATCGAGACGGTGGAGAGCGCCTGATGAGCGAGAAGAATGTGACTGAGACGAACGAGCGCGGTTTCCGCAAGACCCGTGAGGGTCTCGTCGTCAGCGACAAGATGGACAAGACCGTCGTCGTCGCCGTCGAGGACCGCGTCAAGCACGCGCTGTACGGCAAGGTCATCCGCCGTACGAACAAGCTCAAGGCGCACGACGAGCAGAACGCTGCCGGCGTCGGCGACCGCGTCCTCCTGATGGAGACGCGTCCGCTGTCGGCGACCAAGCGCTGGCGCGTCGTCGAGATCCTCGAGAAGGCCAAGTAATTTCTGAGGGGTTTCCCTCAGATAAGTTCCGCCAGGCTCGGCGGGGGTCCTCACTTCGGTGAGGCCCCCGCCGGGAACCGGCAGACGATCAGGAGATAGACGTGATCCAGCAGGAGTCGCGACTTCGGGTCGCCGACAACACTGGTGCCAAGGAGATCCTTTGCATCCGTGTTCTCGGTGGTTCGGGTCGCCGCTACGCGGGCATCGGTGACGTCATCGTCGCCACCGTCAAGGACGCGATCCCCGGCGGCAACGTGAAGAAGGGTGACGTCATCAAGGCCGTCATCGTTCGCACCGTCAAGGAGCGCCGCCGTCCGGATGGCTCGTACATCCGTTTCGACGAGAACGCCGCTGTCGTTCTCAAGAACGACGGTGACCCCCGCGGCACCCGTATCTTCGGCCCCGTGGGCCGAGAGCTGCGCGAGAAGAAGTTCATGAAGATCGTCTCGCTCGCGCCGGAGGTGCTGTAACCGATGAAGATCAAGAAGGGCGACCTGGTCCAGGTCATCACCGGTAAGGACAAGGGCAAGCAGGGCAAGGTCATCCAGGCCTTCCCCGCTGAGGACCGTGTTCTCGTCGAGGGTGTCAACCGGGTCAAGAAGCACACCAAGGCCGGCCAGACCGCCCGTGGTTCCAAGACCGGTGGCATCGTCACGACCGAGGCCCCGATCCACGTGAGCAACGTTCAGCTCATCGTGGAGAAGGACGGCAAGAAGGTCGTCACCCGCGTCGGTTACCGCTTCGACGACAACGGCAACAAGATCCGCGTTGCCAAGCGCACCGGTGAGGACATCTGATGACTGCCACCACCAACGCGCCGCGTCTCAAGCTGCGCTACCGCGAAGAGATCGTCGGCAAGCTGCGTGAGGAGTTCTCCTACGAGAACATCATGCAGGTTCCCGGCCTCACCAAGATCGTGGTCAACATGGGTGTGGGCGACGCCGCCCGCGACTCCAAGCTGATCGAGGGCGCCATCCGCGACCTCACCACGATCACGGGCCAGAAGCCCGCCGTCACCAAGGCTCGCAAGTCCATCGCGCAGTTCAAGCTGCGTGAGGGCCAGCCGATCGGCGCCCACGTCACCCTCCGTGGTGACCGCATGTGGGAGTTCCTGGACCGCACCCTGTCGCTCGCGCTTCCGCGCATCCGCGACTTCCGTGGTCTGTCCCCGAAGCAGTTCGATGGTCGGGGCAACTACACCTTCGGTCTCACGGAGCAGGTCATGTTCCACGAGATCGACCAGGACAAGATCGACCGCGTCCGGGGTATGGACATCACCGTGGTGACCACGGCGACCAACGACGACGAGGGCCGCGCCCTCCTTCGTCACCTCGGCTTCCCGTTCAAGGAGGCGTAAGCGAGATGGCGAAGAAGTCTCTTATTGCCAAGGCTGCTCGCAAGCCGAAGTTCGGTGTGCGCGCGTACACCCGCTGCCAGCGCTGCGGCCGCCCGCACTCCGTTTACCGTAAGTTCGGCCTCTGCCGCGTGTGCCTTCGTGAGATGGCTCACCGTGGCGAGCTGCCGGGCGTGACCAAGAGCTCCTGGTAACACCCACCCGTCGCCCAACCACCGCCCCTCAAGGGCGTTCTGGCGAACGGCGGCATTTTCGGTGGGTTGACCAGGGCTCTCGGTAAGCATCAAGGACGGTGGGGCCCGATCCTTCACTCGCGTAGAGTTGAAGGGTTGGGTGCCCGCCGCCCATGACCGTCTTACTACGCCGTAGGTCCCCGCGCCGCACCCGCCCCGACCCAGTTCGGGGAGAGGGATGGCGCACATAGGAAACCCCGGCGAGAGAGGCCGAAGGCCAAACATGACCATGACCGATCCGATCGCAGACATGCTGACCCGTCTGCGGAACGCGAACTCGGCTTACCACGACTCCGTGGCCATGCCCCACAGCAAGATCAAGGCGCACATCGCCGAGATCCTGCAGCAGGAGGGCTACATCGCCGGCTGGAAGGTCGAGGACGCCGAGGTCGGCAAGAGCCTCGTCATCGACCTGAAGTTCGGTCCGAACCGCGAGCGCTCCATTGCGGGTATCAAGCGGATTTCGAAGCCGGGCCTGCGGGTCTACGCAAAGTCCACCAACCTGCCGAAGGTCCTCGGCGGCCTGGGCGTGGCGATCATCTCCACGTCCTACGGTCTCCTGACCGGCCAGCAGGCCAGCAAGAAGGGCGTGGGTGGGGAAGTCCTCGCCTACGTCTGGTAACCAGGGAACGGAGGAATAGCCAATGTCGCGTATTGGACGGCTGCCCATCCAGGTTCCCGCTGGTGTGGACGTCACCATCGATGGCCGTACGGTCCACGTGAAGGGCCCCAAGGGTTCCCTCACGCACGCCGTTGCCGCGCCCATCGAGATCGCTAAGGCCGAGGACGGCACCCTTGTCGTCTCTCGTCCGAACGACGAGCGTCAGAACAAGGCCCTGCACGGCCTGTCCCGCACGCTGGTGGCGAACATGATCACCGGCGTGACCCAGGGCTACAGCAAGGCTCTTGAGATCAGCGGTGTCGGTTACCGCGTCCAGGCGAAGGGCTCCAACCTGGAGTTCGCCCTGGGCTACAGCCACCCGATCCTGATCGAGGCCCCCGAGGGCATCACCTTCAAGGTCGAGTCGCCCACGAAGCTCAGTGTCGAGGGCATCGACAAGCAGAAGGTCGGCGAGGTTGCCGCCAACATCCGCAAGCTTCGCAAGCCCGACCCCTACAAGGCCAAGGGCGTGAAGTACGCGGGTGAGGTCATCCGCCGCAAGGTCGGAAAGGCTGGTAAGTAAGCCATGGCATACGGTGTGAAGATCGCCAAGGGTGACGCGTACAAGCGCGCCGCCAAGGCCCGCCGCCACATCCGCATCCGCAAGAACATGTCGGGTACGGCCGAGCGTCCGCGCCTGGTCGTGACGCGCTCGAACCGTGGCATCACCGCCCAGGTGATCGACGACCTCAAGGGCCACACCCTGGCGTCGGCGTCCCACCTGGACGCGTCGATCCGCGGTGGCGAGGGCGACAAGAGCGCCCAGGCCACCAAGGTGGGCGCCCTGGTCGCCGAGCGTGCCAAGGCCGCCGGCGTCGAGGCTGTCGTGTTCGACCGCGGTGGCAACCAGTACGCCGGGCGCATTGCCGCTCTGGCGGACGCCGCCCGCGAAGCCGGGCTGAAGTTCTAAGCCCCGGTTCCGGAGCTAGCGGACGTAACAGAGAGAGGTAAATCCAATGGCTGGACCCCAGCGCCGCGGAAGCGGTGCCGGTGGCGGCGAGCGGCGGGACCGGAAGGGTCGCGACGGTGGCGCTGCCGCCGAGAAGACCGCGTACGTTGAGCGCGTAGTCGCGATCAACCGCGTCGCCAAGGTTGTCAAGGGTGGTCGTCGCTTCAGCTTCACCGCGCTCGTCGTGGTGGGTGACGGTGACGGCACCGTGGGTGTCGGTTACGGCAAGGCCAAGGAAGTTCCGGCTGCCATCGCCAAGGGCGTGGAAGAGGCCAAGAAGAACTTCTTCAAGGTCCCCCGTATCCAGGGCACCATCCCGCACCCGATCCAGGGCGAGAAGGCCGCGGGCGTCGTCCTGCTCAAGCCGGCTTCCCCCGGTACCGGTGTTATCGCCGGTGGCCCGGTGCGTGCCGTGCTCGAGTGCGCCGGCGTTCACGACATTCTGTCGAAGTCGCTCGGTTCTTCGAACCCGATCAACATCGTGCACGCCACGGTGACGGCCCTCCAGGGACTCTCCCGTCCCGAGGAGATCGCCGCCCGTCGTGGCCTGCCGCTGGAGGACGTTGCTCCCGCCGCTCTGCTGCGGGCGCGTGCAGGGGCGGGTGCGTAATGGCTCGCCTCAAGGTCACGCAGGTCAAGTCCTACATCGGTAGCAAGCAGAACCACCGCGACACCCTTCGTTCGCTCGGGCTCAAGCGCCTGAACGACGTGGTTGTCAAGGAGGACCGTCCCGAGATCCGCGGCATGGTGCAGACCGTCCGCCACCTCGTGACGGTTGAGGAGGTCGACTGACATGGCGGAGCAGAACCCGCTGAAGGTCCACAACCTCCGTCCTGCCCCGGGCGCCAAGACCGCCAAGACCCGTGTGGGTCGTGGTGAGGCGTCCAAGGGTAAGACCGCAGGTCGTGGTACCAAGGGCACCAAGGCCCGTTACCAGGTTCCGCAGCGCTTCGAGGGTGGGCAGATGCCCCTCCACATGCGCCTGCCGAAGCTCAAGGGCTTCAAGAACCCGTTCCGCACCGAGTTCCAGGTCGTGAACCTGGACAAGCTGGCCGCGCTCTACCCGCAGGGTGGCGAGGTCACGGTGGCCGATCTGGTCGCCAAGGGTGCGGTTCGTAAGAACCAGCTCGTCAAGGTCCTGGGCCAGGGCGAGATCTCCGTGGCGCTGCAGGTTTCGGTTGACGCCGTTTCCGCCTCCGCCAAGGAGAAGATTGCCGCTGCCGGCGGCACCGTCACCGAGCTCGTCTGAGCTCGTTGAACTGACAACCGGGGATGTCCCAAAAGGGGCATCCCCGGTTGGTCGTTCCAAGGGGGGCACGGTCGCCGGTAAGGTGGCGTGCACTGTTAACCTCCGCGCGGCCTGTGTCCGCGCGGATTTTGACTGATAAGTATTCGTCGATCCTCAAGACCGTCACCTCTCGCGGGCTGCGTGAGAGGCGCAGGAGGCACCGTGCTCACCGCGTTCGCCCGGGCGTTCAAGACGCCCGACCTGCGCAAGAAGCTGCTGTTCACGCTGGGCATCATGGTGCTCTTCCGACTCGGTGCGCATGTACCGGTGCCGGGAGTCGACTACCGCAATGTCCAGATGTGCATGGACCAGACCAAGAGCGGTCAGGGCCTCTTCGGCCTCGTGAACATGTTCAGTGGTGGCGCGCTGCTGCAGATCACGATCTTCGCGCTCGGGATCATGCCGTACATCACGGCGAGCATCATCCTGCAGCTCCTGACCGTCGTCATTCCACGGCTGGAAGCCCTCAAGAAGGAGGGGCAGTCGGGACAGGCGAAGATCACGCAGTACACGCGCTATCTGACCGTGGCTCTTGCGATCCTTCAGGGCACCGGCCTGGTCGCCACGGCCCGCAGCGGTGCCTTGTTCGGGGGCTGCACCGTCGGGAACCAGATCGTTCCCAACCAGTCGATCTTCACCACCGTCGTCATGGTCGTCACCATGACCGCCGGCACCGCGCTGATCATGTGGCTCGGTGAGCTCATCACCGACCGCGGCATCGGCAACGGCATGTCGATCCTGATGTTCACCTCCATCGCCGCCGGCTTCCCGAGCGCCCTCTGGGCGATCAAGCTCCAGGGCACCCTGATGGGCGGCTGGCTGGAGTTCTCGCTGGTCATCCTGTGCGGCCTGGCGATGGTCGCGCTCGTCGTCTTCGTCGAGCAGGCCCAGCGCCGGATCCCCGTGCAGTACGCCAAGCGCATGATCGGCCGCCGGTCCTACGGCGGTACGTCCACCTACATCCCGCTCAAGGTGAACCAGGCGGGCGTCATCCCCGTCATCTTCGCCTCGTCGCTGCTCTACATTCCGGCGCTGCTCGTGCAGTTCACCGGCTCCAAGGCGGGCTGGGCGAACTGGATCAACGCCAACCTGGTCAAGGGTGACCACCCGATCTACATGGCCACCTACTTCCTGCTGATCGTTTTCTTCGCCTTCTTCTACGTCGCCATCTCCTTCAACCCCGAAGAAGTTGCCGACAACATGAAGAAGTATGGTGGGTTCATCCCGGGCATCCGGGCGGGTCGTCCCACCGCGGAGTACCTGAGCTACGTGCTGAATCGCATCACGTGGCCGGGCTCTCTCTACCTGGGCCTGATCGCCCTGGTGCCCACGGTGGCACTGGTCACACTCAACGCAAACCAGAACTTCCCGTTCGGGGGAACCAGCATCCTGATCATCGTGGGTGTCGGTCTGGAGACTGTGAAGCAGATCGAGAGCCAGCTTCAGCAGCGCAACTACGAAGGGTTCCTCCGCTGATGCGAATCGTCCTCGTCGGGCCGCCCGGCGCCGGCAAGGGTACGCAGGCCGCGTACCTCGCCAAGAACCTCGCGATCCCGCACATCTCGACGGGCGACCTTTTCCGGGCGAACATCAGCCAGGGCACGCCCCTGGGCCAGAAGGCCCAGGAGTACATGCGGGCCGGCCAGCTCGTGCCGGACGAGGTCACCATCGGCATGGCCAAGGACCGCATGGACCAGGCGGACGCCGCCGGCGGCTTCCTCCTGGACGGCTTCCCGCGCAACCTGGCCCAGGCCGAGGCGCTGGACGCCATCCTCAAGGCCGACGGCCTCAAGCTGGACGGCGTCCTGGACCTGGAGGTCCCGGAGGACGAGGTCGTCAAGCGGATCGCCGGCCGCCGGATGTGCCGCAAGGACAGCAGCCACATCTTCCACGTGATCTACAACCCCCCGAAGACCGAGGGTGTGTGCGATGCGTGCGGTGGCGAGCTGTACCAGCGCGAGGACGACAGCGAGGAGACCGTCCGCCGCCGGCTGGAGGTCTACCACAGCGAGACCGAGCCGATCATCGACTACTACAAGGCCCAGGGCCTCGTGGTGACGATCTCGGCCCTCGGCAAGGTCGCCGAGGTGACGGAGCGGGCGATGGCCGCGCTGGAGCGCGAAGACGCCTGACATGGCCTGTCCTACGGCCGCGGTGCCCTTCGGGGGACCGCGGCCGTAGTGTTTGTTTGAGCATTTTGACCGCAAGACCCAGGAAGGCATCCCATGGTCGAGATCAAGACCGCCGAGCAGATCGCGAAGATGCGCGAGGCCGGCCTGGTCGTCGCCGCCGTGCACGCGGCCACCCGTGAGGCGGCCGTGCCGGGTGCCACGACCAAGGACCTGGACGACGTCGCCCGCAAGGTGATCGCCGAGCACGGCGCGAAGTCGAACTTCCTCGGGTACGGCGGCTTCCCCGCCACGATCTGCACCTCGGTGAACGAGGTCGTCGTCCACGGCATCCCGGACACCAAGACCGTCCTGAAGGACGGCGACATCATCTCCATCGACGCCGGCGCCATCATCGACGGCTGGCACGGTGACGCCGCCTTCACGGCCTTCGTGGGCACCGGTCACGCTCCGGAGCTGCTGGAGCTCTCCCGGGTGACCGAGGAGTCCATGTGGGCCGGCATCGCCGCCGTGAAGAACGGCAACCGCCTGGTGGACATCTCCCGGGCCATCGAGGGCTACATCCGCCGCCAGCCCCGCCCGGCCTCCGGGAAGTACGGGATCATCGAGGACTACGGCGGCCACGGCATCGGCTCCGAGATGCACATGGACCCCCACCTGCTGAACTACGTCTCGCGCAAGCGCGGCAAGGGCCCCAAGCTCGTCCCGGGCTTCTGCATCGCCATCGAGCCCATGGTCAGCCTCGGCACGGCCCGTACGCACGTCCTGGAGGACGACTGGACGGTCCTCACGGACGACATGTCCTGGTCCTCCCACTGGGAACACTCCGTCGCCCTGACGGAGGAAGGCCCGCTCGTGCTGACGGCCGTGGACGGCGGCAAGGCGAAGCTGGCGGAATACGGCGTGACGGCGGCTCCGGACCCCCTCGCGTGACGTCCGCTTAAGGATCACTGCGGCTGGGCAGTCACCCCTGGATTAGTCTTTCGGGTTGCCCTGACGTAGACTGACGCGTCGGCTCTCGTGTATCCGCATGCCTTCGTACCGATGGCACGCACATACGAGAGTTGATCAAGGTAGCCGATTCGAAAGGCGAAGCGTGGCCAAGAAGCAAGGTGCCATCGAGATCGAGGGCACCGTGATCGAGTCTCTGCCGAACGCAATGTTCAAGGTGGAGCTCCAGAACGGTCACAAGGTCCTCGCGCACATCAGCGGCAAGATGCGGATGCACTACATCCGCATCCTTCCGGATGACCGGGTCGTCGTGGAGCTCTCTCCCTACGACCTGACGCGTGGCCGGATCGTCTACCGCTACAAGTAGATCTTGTCGCCGCCCCGCTCGTACGGGGTGACGGCACTGACCCGGAGAACCTCACACCCATGAAGGTCAAGCCGAGCGTCAAGAAGATCTGCGACAAGTGCAAGGTGATCCGCCGCCACGGCCGGGTCATGGTCATCTGCGACAACCTGCGCCACAAGCAGCGCCAGGGCTGACGCAGAACCTGCACTTCGCAGATTCTTCGCGCGACGCGAGCAAAAACGTACATACGCAGAACCCGTCCAGTGATCACTGGCGACACCTCCGGCGGGGGCCGGGGACCCGGAACGTACCTAGTACGGCGGCCGGGACCGGTTCTGTGTCAGACCCCCGAGAACATCTGGAGCCATTGAATGGCACGCGTTTCCGGTGTTGACATCCCGCGCGACAAGCGCGTGGAGGTTGCACTCACCTACGTCTTCGGTATCGGCCGCACCCAGTCGCAGGCGACCCTCGCCGCCACCGGTGTGAACCCGAACACCCGCGTTCGTGACCTTCCCGAAGAGGACCTGGTCAAGATCCGCGAGTACGTGGACGCCAACCTCAAGACCGAGGGTGACCTCCGTCGCGAGATCCAGGCCGACATCCGCCGCAAGGTCGAGATCGGCTGCTACCAGGGTCTGCGTCACCGCCGCGGCCTGCCGGTCCACGGTCAGCGCACCAGCACGAACGCTCGTACCCGCAAGGGCCCGCGTCGCGCCATCGCCGGCAAGAAGAAGCCGGGCAAGAAGTAGTCCACAGCGGACGCTGCGGTGCTCCGGGGGGCAACCCCCGGGTCGGCCGCATTCCAGCGGTCTTCGCTGTAGGACCGACCACCTCCCTCCATCAGGAGTAAGACATGCCCCCCAAGGGTCGTCAGGGCGCTGCCAAGAAGGTGCGCCGCAAGGAAAAGAAGAACGTCGCTCACGGCCACGCGCACATCAAGAGCACGTTCAACAACACGATCGTGTCCATCACGGACCCGACCGGCAACGTGATCTCCTGGGCCTCCGCCGGCCACGTCGGCTTCAAGGGCTCGCGCAAGTCCACCCCGTTCGCCGCGCAGATGGCCGCCGAGTCGGCCGCGCGTCGCGCGCAGGAGCACGGCATGCGCAAGGTCGACGTCTTCGTCAAGGGCCCGGGCTCCGGTCGTGAGACCGCCATCCGTTCGCTCCAGGCGACCGGCCTCGAGGTTGGCTCCATCCAGGACGTCACCCCGACCCCGCACAACGGCTGCCGCCCCCCGAAGCGTCGTCGCGTCTGACGCGGCGCGGCTTCGGCTGCTGCCTTGAGGGTCTGGGCGGTACGGCTTCCCTTGCGGGGGGCCGTGCCGCCCGTACCCTTGTCATACCTCGGGACATCAAATAGTGGGTGTCCATGACTGAAGGATTCATCGCATGCTGATCGCTCAGCGCCCCTCGCTGACCGAAGAGGTCGTCGACGAGTTCCGCTCGCGGTTCGTGATCGAGCCGCTGGAGCCGGGCTTCGGCTACACCCTCGGCAACTCCCTGCGTCGTACGCTCCTCTCCTCGATCCCGGGTGCGGCGGTCACGTCCATCCGCATCGACGGTGTCCTGCACGAGTTCACCACCGTGCCGGGCGTCAAGGAGGACGTCACCGACCTCATCCTGAACATCAAGCAGCTGGTCGTCTCCTCGGAGCACGACGAGCCGGTCGTGATGTACCTGCGCAAGCAGGGCCCGGGTCTGGTCACCGCCGCCGACATCGCCCCGCCGGCCGGCGTCGAGGTGCACAACCCCGACCTGGTCCTGGCGACCCTGAACGCCAAGGGCAAGCTGGAGATGGAGCTGACCGTCGAGCGCGGTCGCGGCTACGTCTCCGCCGTCCAGAACAAGCAGGTGGGCCAGGAGATCGGCCGTATCCCGGTCGACTCCATCTACTCGCCGGTTCTCAAGGTCACCTACAAGGTCGAGGCGACCCGAGTCGAGCAGCGCACCGACTTCGACAAGCTGATCGTCGACGTCGAGACCAAGCAGGCCATGCGCCCGCGCGACGCCATGGCGTCCGCCGGTAAGACCCTGGTCGAGCTGTTCGGTCTGGCCCGTGAGCTCAACATCGACGCCGAGGGCATCGACATGGGCCCGTCCCCGACGGACGCCGCCCTGGCCGCCGACCTGGCGCTGCCGATCGAGGAGCTTGAGCTCACCGTTCGGTCGTACAACTGCCTCAAGCGCGAGGGCATCCACTCCGTGGGTGAGCTCGTCGCCCGCTCCGAGGCCGACCTGCTCGACATCCGCAACTTCGGTGCGAAGTCGATCGACGAGGTCAAGGCGAAGCTGGCCGGCATGGGCCTGGCCCTCAAGGACAGCCCGCCCGGATTCGACCCGACCGCTGCGGCCGACGCCTTTGGCGCGGACGACGACGCGGACGCCGGTTTCGTCGAGACCGAGCAGTACTAAGAGCTCGGGCCTTTACGGTCTGATCTCGGCTGCGGGTCCGCTTCGGCTGGTCGCGCAGTTCCCCGCGCCCCTTACGGGGCGCGGACCCTCCGGGGCGCAGCCTCGGATCTCCGACAGGCAACCGCCTGCTCGGATACTGACCCCGGTACCTGATACGGCCGGGGCAGACACCTAGGAGAAACACCATGCCGCGTCCCACCAAGGGTGCCCGTCTGGGCGGCGGTGCCGCGCACGAGAAGCTGATGCTGGCGAACCTCGCCAAGTCGCTCTTCGAGCACGGCCGCATCACGACGACCGAGGCCAAGGCCCGCCGCCTGCGTCCGGTCGCCGAGCGCCTGATCACCAAGGCGAAGAAGGGCGACATCCACAACCGTCGCCAGGTGCTGCAGACGATCACGGACAAGAGCATCGTGCACGTGCTCTTCACCGAGATCGCTCCGCGCTTCGCCGAGCGTCCGGGTGGCTACACCCGTATCACCAAGATCGGTAACCGCCGTGGCGACAACGCGCCCATGGCCGTGATCGAGCTGGTCGAGGGCGAGATCGCCAAGAAGGCGACCGTCGCCGAGGCCGAGGCCGCCACCAAGCGTGCGGTCAAGGAGTCCGAGGCTGCTGCCGAGGCTCCGGCCGAGGAGTCGAAGGACGCCTGACGACGCTGATGCGTGTCAGTGACGGGCCCGCCCCTTTTCCGGGGGCGGGCCCGTCCCGCATTTCTGAGAGGAACACCTGGTGAGTGACGAGGTGGCACCCGGTTACGTACGGGTGCGGCTGGACCTGTCGTACGACGGCAAGGACTTCTCCGGCTGGGCCAAGCAGCGCGAGGGCCAGCGCACGGTGCAGGGCGAGCTGGAGGCCGCGATCCGGACCGTGACGCGGTCCAAGGAGACGTACGAGCTGACGGTCGCGGGCCGTACCGACTCCGGAGTGCACGCCCGGGGCCAGGTCGCGCACGTCGACCTGCCGGCCGAGGTGTGGGCCGAGCACGAGGAGAAGCTGCTGCGCCGGCTGGCGGGGCGGCTGTCGCACGACGTACGGGTGTGGAAGGTCGCCGAGGCGCCGGCCGGGTTCAATGCGCGCTTCTCCGCGATCTGGCGGCGCTACGCCTACCGGGTGACGGACCATCACGGTGGTGTCGATCCGCTGTTGCGCGGTCATGTGCTGTGGCACGACTGGCCGTTGGACGTCGATGCGATGAACGCGGCCTCGAAGGCGCTGATCGGCGAGCACGATTTCGCCGCCTACTGCAAGCGGCGCGAGGGCGCGACGACGATTCGTACGCTGCAGCAGCTGAGCTGGGAGCGGGATGCCTCCGGCGTCATCACGGCGACGGTGAAGGCGGACGCGTTCTGCCACAACATGGTGCGGTCGCTGGTGGGCGCGCTGCTGTTCGTCGGTGACGGGCACCGGCCGGTGGACTGGCCGGGCAAGGTGCTGGCCGCGCGGGTGCGCGATTCGGCCGTGCACGTGGTGCGTCCGCACGGGCTCACCCTGGAGGAGGTCGGCTATCCGGCCGACTCCGAGCTGGCGGCGCGGAACTTGGCGGCGCGGAACAAGAGGACGCTGCCCGGAGCGGGTTGCTGCTAGAGATCGGGGCTCTGCCCCGGACCCCGGTCCTCAATCGCCGGACGGCTCTGTTGTTACAGGGCCGTCCGGCGATGGGGTTTTCAGGCCGGGCAGCTGATCGCCAGGTCGCTGTTGACCGTGAAGTACGGCTTGATGCCGTCGACCTTCGGGTACAGGTCCGTCTTGTTGCGGTCGACGATGTCGCCGACGAGGCGGGCCACCTTGACCGGCTCGCCGTCCGGGGTCAGGCGCAGGGCCAGGTCCCAGACTGTGCTCTCCTCGTTCCCCCCGCCCGTGCCGCGGGCGTGCCGCAGGTCGGCGTAGGGGACGGTCACGCGGAAGGTCGTGCTGTCGACGGCGGTGACCTCGGCGGTCACCCGGTCGGCGGTCTCCGCGCGCGGGGTGGCGACGAGGACCGGCTCGGCGCCGTCGGTGAACTCGGCGCCGTGCAGGGTGCCTTCGACCGTGAGCGCGGTCTCGTCCTGGCGGACGAGGCGGGCCTCGGCGTGGACGGGGCGGTTCCAGGCGCGCAGGGCGAGGAAGCCGTCGACCGTCGGGTAGGGCACCCACCAGGTGAAGGGGGCGCCGGGCAGCGGCTCCAGCTCGACCAGGCCGCGGCCCTCGGCGAGGTGGGAGACGACGCGGCGGCGGGCGCCGTCGTCGCCGCGGACGACGTGGAGGTCCCAGCGGCCCTCGCCCAGGCGCAGCTGCTTGCGGTCGAGGACGGCGGTGTACGGGTCCTTCGGGCCCACCGGTGCCTTCAGGGGCACGGCGACGGGCTTGCCCTCCTTGCGGCGGGTGACCGTGAGGGAGAGCTTCTCGCCCGAGAGGCCCTTGCGGTCGACGGAGACGAGGATGTTGCCGTCGGCGTCGATGCGGCAGGAGGCGGTGCAGCGCAGGGGCTTGCGGACGATCTCCTTGAGCGCGGCCTTCACCGGCGGGGTGGAGGGCCTGGCGACGCCGCGGCGCAGCGGGCGGAGGATCTTGCCGGCGGTGCGGCGCAGCATCTTCGTCAGCGGGACGGGCGCGGGCTTGCGCTCGGCGGTCCCGGAGCCCGCGGGGGCGGCTGCCGGGGCGGAGCCGTCGCGGACCCCGCCGAGGCTCTCGATGAGCTCCTCGTAGCGGCGGGCGATGGCGTCGGGGTGGTAGCGCTCGGCGGAGACGAGGGCGTTCTTGCCCATGGTGCGCCGCAGCTCGTCGTCCTCGATGAGCTTGAGGAGGCCCTTGGCGATGGCGTCGCTGTCGAGGTTGGTGACGAGGAGGCCGTCGTGGCCGTCCTTGATGATCTCGCCGGGGCCGTGCGGGCAGTCGGTGGCGACGACGGGGACGCCGCAGTTCATGGCCTCCACGATCGTCATGCCGAAGGACTCCTCGCGGGAGGTGACGGCGGCGATGGAGCCCTTGGCCCACTCGGTCTCGATGGGGGAGTGGGCGCCCATGAGGGTGATGTGCTCGGTGAGGCCGAGCTGGTCGATCTGCTCGCGCAGCTTCGCCTGCTGGGGGCCGCGGCCGTAGATGCGCAGCTTCCAGTCGGGGCGGGCGGCGGCGACGGTCTCCCAGGCCTTGACGAGGAGGTCGTAGCGCTTGACGGGGATGAGGCGGCCGGCGGCGACGACGAGCTTGGCCTTGCCGTCGGAGGGCTCGACCTCGGAGGCGGGGACGCCGTTGGGCAGCGCGATGAGCTTCGTCTTGACGTCCGGGAACTGCTCGCGGTGCGTCGCGGCGTCGGCGTCGGAGACGGCGGTGTGGGCGTCCAGGTGCGGGATGGCGAGGTCCTGGGCGGCGCGGATGTTCGGCTCGTGGGTGCCGTAGATCCGGTGCTCCTGGCCGATCCGCAGATAGCGCTCCTGCCCGAATTCGGCCAGGTACATGACGAGGCCGGGGCGGGTGGCGACGACGACGTCGGCGTCGGTGCGGGCGAGGTGCTCGGCGACGCGCTTGTCGGTCAGGGCGCTGAAGTGGGCGCCCTTGGCCTCGACGGGCGGGATGTGGGCGCTGTCCTGCTCAAGGAGCGGGTTGTCCCGGTCGGCGCCGGTCTCGGCGCGGGTGTCGATGAGGTGGACCAGCTTCACCTTGCGGTGCAGGGGGAGCTTGGGTGTGCCACCGGTCCTGTGGATGGACACGATCTCCACGTCGTGCCGGGCGGCGAGCGCACTGGCGACGTTGAAGGTGGAGCGGATCGTGCCGCCGATGCCGTAGGCGTTCTGCAAAAGGAAAGAGATCTTCATGGCGGTGTGTGCGCGGCGTTACGGGCGGCGCGTCCGTCCTTCCCCCTGGCCTGGGTGTACGGGTCTCCCCTGTCGGCCGGAAGCTTCGGTGGTCCGGTCCGATCCGTCGGTTAAGACCGTTGGGAGGGGTTTCGGTTGCCTGTGCAGGCTACATTGTGGCTTGAGTCACGTCGCTTACGTCAAGGGTGAGATCGTTCTCCGGGTCGAAGACGGGGCGCACGGCGACGGTACCCCGGACCGGGTGTTCCAGGTCGCGCGCCGGGTGGACAGACGGAGTGCGCCCGTGCGTTCGGCGAGCGAACTGTAGGGGTAGCCGCGAACCCTCTGTCAAGCGCCGGATCGAACGGCAGTCCAGAGGGTAACCGTGTGGCCGGGCGTGGCGCGGGGACGGACCCCGCGGGCGCTGGGAGGCTGGCCCTGTGAAGGCGATGGTGGCGGTCTCCGCGGTCGTGGCCCTCGGGCTGACGGCGGGCTGCGGCGGCAGTGGCGGCGACGGCGGACTCGACGGGAACGGCGGCTCCGGCGGAGGAGGCGGCCGTGGCAGCGGCCGCGGCGAGGCCAAGGGCACGCGCGGTGCCGTGCGGATACTCAGCACCGCTCAGCTCCGGCATGTCGAGCTGGGGCCGCGCGAGGTTCCCGGCTTCCAGATCGAACGGGCGGGCAGCGGGGCGGCGGGCGGCGGGCGGCCCGTCACCGACGAGGCCTCCTGCCGGCCCCTGGTCGAGGCCCTCGGCTCCCGGCCGCGGCCCGCGCCCGCCGCGTCCGTCGTCAACACCTTCGCCAAGGCCGGCGAGGATCTCGACTTCCAGGGCCTCATGGGGATGATCCGCGTCTCCACCTACCGGGGTGACGGCGCGGTCTCCACCCTCGACGGGCTGCGGTCCGCCGCCGCGCGGTGCGCGGGCGGCTTCCGTATGCGCACGGGCGAGGGCGAACCTCAGGAGTTCCGGGCCGTACGGACGCTCACGGCGCCCCGGCTGGGGGACGAGGCCGTGGCGTACCGGCTGGAGAACGCGGCGGAGCGGGCGCCGAGCCTGATCACGGTCGTGCGCTCGGGCGCCACGCTCGCGATGTTCTTCGCCACGAGCCTGGCCGACCCGGAGGACGTCGAGATCCCGCCCGAACTCGTCGACGCGCAGGTGGCCAAACTGGAACGCGCAGAACAGAAGGCGCCGACGGTGCCGCCGCCGTCGTCGCCCATGGCGGTGGGGGAGGGCGGGGAGGCGGGGGACAGCGGGGACGCGGGGTGACGCGGGGTGACGCCGTAAGGCGGGGCCGCTAGGCCTCTTTCTTTCCCGGGGTCGGGGTCGCCACCGACGCCGACGCCTGGGCGTTCGCGCGGGCCATGATGCGGCGGAACGTGTAGCCCGCCACGTCGCGGCCCGCCTGCAGGGCTTCCTTGTCGTCGTCCGGCACGGCCTTGCCGTTCAGGAAGCCGGCCACGGTGAAGTACGCGTAGCGCCCCTCCGCATTGGCGGTCAGGCGGCACGCCGTGTTCCGGCAGAAGGAGGGGCCGTCGCCCGAGAGCGAGGCGATGTTCCCCGTGGACTGCTCCTTGGCCTTGTCCGCGGCGGCCTTCGTGTCGAAGACGGCCACGCCGACCGTGACGGCCACCCCGTCCCGCGTGTACGTCGCCCGCAGCACCTTCCGGCAGCCGTTGTCGGCGAGGACGGAGCCGAGCCCGCCCTGCGTGGCCGAGGCGCAGTCCTCGGTGGTGGCCGTGTCGATGCGGTCGTACTTGCGCTTGTCGAGGGAGGGCTTGCTGTGCGGGAAGAGCGTCTTCGTGCTGAGCGGCGCCTTGTCCTTGTCCGCACTGGCTATGAAGTCGCGCGGGTTGGGCGGGGGCGGCGGTGCGACCTGCGAGAACGACGGCTCGGGTGAGGCGGGGGAGCTCGGCAGCTTCTGCGGCGAGGGCAGGCCGGAGGCGGACTTGTCGCTCTTGTGCGAGCCGACGACGAGTGCCGCCACGGTGCCGGCGACGGCGACCGTGGCCAGCGCGCCGCCGCCGATCAGCACCCACTTGCGGCGCCGGCCGCGGGCCGCGGTGGTGTCGGCGAGGGCGTTCCAGTCGGGGGTCTGCGAGGCGGCCTGCGAGGCGGCCCGGCCCGGTCCGGAGGCCCACGGCGCGGGCGGTGCGGGCGGCACGGGGTGCTGCGGCACCGGCTGCGGCTGCTGGGGCAGGGGCTGCTGCCCCACGGGCGGCGGCGCCGCGGGCTGCTGCGGCTGCGGCGACAGGTCCGGCGGCGGACCGAACTGCCCGGCCGGCGGCATCGGCTGCGAGCCCGGCGGCGGTCCTGACGGCGGCCCCGAGGGCTGACCCGGCTGCTGGTTCGGCTGCTGCGGATCCCCCGGAGGCCCGTACGCCCCTGCCTGCCCAAAGCTCATGGCGTGCATCGTAAACCGCGAAAACGGGTTGGTCGCCCCTCCGGAGAGCAGGGAGAATCCCGCCCATGGGACATGTGGAAGCGGGACATCTGGAGTACTACCTCCCGGACGGGAGGGTGCTCCTCGGCGATGTCTCCTTCCGGGTCGGCGAGGGCGCCGCGGTCGCCCTCGTCGGTGCCAACGGCGCGGGCAAGACCACGCTGCTGCGCCTGATCGCCGGCGAGCTGCAGCCGCACGGCGGCACGGTCTCCGTCAGCGGCGGCCTGGGCGTGATGCCGCAGTTCGTGGGCTCGGTGCGGGACGACCGTACCGTCCGTGACCTGCTGGTCTCCGTCGCCCAGCCGCGCATCCGCGAGGCCGCGAAGGCGGTCGACGCCGCCGAGCTCGCGATCATGGAGAGTGATGACGAGGCCGCGCAGATGGCCTACGCGCAGGCTCTGTCCGACTGGGCCGAGGCCCGCGGCTACGAGGCCGAGACCGTGTGGGACATGTGCACCATGGCCGCGCTCGGCGTCCCGTACGAGAAGGCGCAGTGGCGCCAGGTGCGCACGCTCTCCGGCGGCGAGCAGAAGCGGCTGGTCCTGGAATCGCTGCTGCGCGGCACGGACGAGGTCCTCCTGCTCGACGAGCCGGACAACTACCTGGACGTCCCCGGCAAGCGCTGGCTGGAGGAGAAGCTGCGCGAGACGAAGAAGACCGTCCTCTTCGTCTCCCACGACCGCGAGCTGCTGGCCCGCGCCGCCGAGAAGATCATCAGCGTCGAGCCGGGCCCGGCGGGCAGCGACGTCTGGGTGCACGGCGGCGGCTTCGCCACGTACCACCAGGCCCGCAAGGACCGCTTCGCCCGCTTCGAGGAGCTGCGCAAGCGCTGGGACGAGAAGCACGCCCAGCTGAAGAAGCTGGTGATCACGCTGCGGCAGGCGGCCGCGGTCAGCCACGACATGGCCTCCCGCTACGCCGCCGCGCAGACCCGGCTGCGCAAGTTCGAGGAGGCGGGCCCGCCGCCTGAGCCGCCCCGCGAGCAGGACATCCGGATGCGGCTGCGCGGCGGGCGGACGGGCGTCCGCGCGCTGACCTGCGCCGGCCTGGAGCTGACCGGCCTGATGAAGCCGTTCGACCTGGAGGTCTTCTACGGCGAGCGGGTCGCGGTGCTGGGCTCGAACGGCTCGGGCAAGTCGCACTTCCTGCGGCTCCTGGCCGGGGAGGACGTGGCCCACACCGGTTCCTGGAAGCTGGGGGCGCGGGTCGTCCCCGGCCACTTCGCGCAGACCCACGCCCACCCGGAGCTGGTGGGCCGCACGCTCGTCGACATCCTGTGGACGGAGCACGCCAAGGACCGCGGCGGCGCGATGTCCGCCCTGCGGCGCTACGAGCTGGAGAAGCAGGGCGACCAGCCCTTCGAGAAGCTCTCGGGCGGGCAGCAGGCGCGCTTCCAGATCCTGCTCCTGGAGCTGGCGGGCACGACCGCGCTGCTCCTGGACGAGCCCACGGACAACCTGGACCTGGAGAGCGCGGAGGCCCTCCAGGAGGGTCTGGAGGCGTACGAGGGGACGGTGCTGTGTGTCACACACGACCGCTGGTTCGCTCGTACATTCGATCGTTTCCTGGTCTTCGGTGCGGACGGGCGGATCCGCGAGGTCCCGGAGCCGGTGTGGGACGAGGGGCGCGTGGCGCGGGCGCGGTGACCGTGCAGGCGACCGCCTGCGGCGGTGTCCTCAAACGCCGGACGGGCTGAATTGTCCGAGCGGTGAGACCATGTGTTTTGACCCCGCCGGTGGGCTCCCGGTACTCTACGAGTTCGTTATGCGTATTGGCTTGGTCGTTCTCACGCGAGGGGCCCTTACGCTTGCCCACCAGAGTGGCCGCCAGCGGCCCGCACCCGGGTTGCGTCCCCGGAGTGCGTCCCTCGTCGGCAGCCGCCTCAGGCGGGCCGTGTCAGGACCCACTCACTGAAGAAGCGAAGGCTACGACCGTGCGTACGTTCAGCCCCAAGCCCGGCGATGTCCAGCGCCAGTGGCACATCATCGACGCGCAGGACGTCGTCCTGGGCCGTCTGGCCTCTCAGGCCGCCAACCTCCTGCGTGGCAAGCACAAGCCCGTGTATGCCCCGCACATGGACATGGGTGACTTCGTCATCATCATCAACGCCGACAAGGTTCACCTGTCCGGCAACAAGAAGACCCAGAAGATGGCCTACCGCCACTCGGGCTTCCCGGGCGGTCTGCGTTCGGTTCGTTACGACGAGCTGCTCGACAAGAACCCGGAGAAGGCCGTCGAGAAGGCCATCAAGGGCATGGTTCCCAAGAACTCCCTGGGCCGTCAGATGCTCTCGAAGCTGAAGGTGTACTCGGGCAGCGAGCACCCGCACGCCGCCCAGCAGCCGGTCCCGTTTGAGATCACCCAGGTCAAGCAGGGCTAGTCCCGGCCACACCGCCGAACCAGACAGAAAGCATCTGAGGAGAATCGTGGCTGAGACCACCGCCGAGACCCCCCTTGAGACCGAGGGCGTCGAGGAGTACACCACCGAGACCGAGGTCGTTGAGTCGGAGTACACCTCCGAGTCCCTCGCGTCCCGCTTCGGCGACCCGCAGCCGGCCGCCGGCCTGGGCCGTCGCAAGAACGCCATCGCCCGCGTCCGGATCGTTCCGGGCTCCGGCAAGTGGAAGATCAACGGTCGCACCCTTGAGGACTACTTCCCCAACAAGGTGCACCAGCAGGAAGTCAACGAGCCCTTCAAGGTGCTCGAGCTCGACGACCGCTACGACGTCATCGCCCGCATCTCGGGTGGCGGCGTCTCCGGCCAGGCCGGCGCCCTGCGCCTCGGCGTGGCCCGCGCGCTGAACGAGGCGGACGTGGACAACAACCGCGGCCCGCTGAAGAAGGCCGGCTTCCTGAGCCGCGACGACCGTGCGGTCGAGCGCAAGAAGGCCGGTCTCAAGAAGGCCCGCAAGGCTCCGCAGTACAGCAAGCGCTAATCACGCGGCTTCGCTGCTTCTGCTCGAACGCCCCGGCGGCACACTCCGTGCCCGCCGGGGCGTTTCGGCTATCGGTCACCCGGGACGTATCGGCGTATACCTGAAGTCAACGTTCCGGTTCCTGACCCGACACTTTTGTTTGCGGGAGCCCGTTCACAGGCAGGCCCCGTATCCGCGCGTTTTTCGGAGGACACCAGTGGGACGACTCTTCGGTACGGACGGTGTGCGCGGCGTCGCCAACGCCGATCTGACGGCCGAGCTCGCACTCGGCCTGTCGGTCGCCGCGGCGCACGTGCTCGCCGAGGCGGGGACGTTCGAGGGCCACCGCCCGGTGGCCGTCGTGGGCCGTGACCCGCGCGCGTCCGGGGAGTTCCTGGAGGCCGCCGTCGTGGCCGGCCTGGCCAGCGCCGGCGTCGACGTGCTGCGGGTGGGCGTGCTGCCCACGCCCGCCGTCGCCTACCTCACCGGTGCGCTCGGCGCCGACCTCGGCGTGATGCTCTCCGCGAGCCACAACGCCATGCCCGACAACGGCATCAAGTTCTTCGCCCGCGGCGGCCACAAGCTCGCCGACGAGCTGGAGGACCGCATCGAGCAGACCTACCGGGCGCACGCCTCCGGCGAGCCCTGGGACCGTCCCACCGGTGCCGGCGTCGGCCGCGTCCGCGAGTACGACCAGGGCTTCGACAACTACGTCGCCCACCTCATCGGCGTCCTTCCCAACCGCATGGACGGCCTGAAGGTCGTCATCGACGGCGCGCACGGCGCCGCGGCCCGCGTCTCCCCGGAGGCGTTCGCCCGCGCCGGTGCCGAGGTCATCACGATCGGCACCGAGCCCGACGGCCTCAACATCAACCACGAGTGCGGCTCCACGCACCTGGACAAGCTGCGCGCCGCCGTCGTCGAGCACGGCGCCGACCTGGGCGTGGCGCACGACGGCGACGCCGACCGCTGCCTGGCCGTGGACCACAAGGGCAACGAGGTCGACGGCGACCAGATCCTGGCCGTCCTGGCCCTCGCGATGCGCGAGGCGGGCTCTCTGCGCAAGAACACCGTCGTCGCGACCGTGATGTCCAACCTGGGCTTCAAGCTGGCCATGGAGCGCGAGGGCGTCGAGCTGATCCAGACGGCCGTCGGCGACCGCTACGTCCTGGAGGAGATGAAGGCGCACGGCTTCGCCCTCGGCGGCGAGCAGTCCGGGCACGTCATCGTCCTCGACCACGCCACGACGGGTGACGGCACCCTGACCGGCCTGATGCTGGCCGCCCGCGTCGCCGCCACCGGCCGCTCCCTCGCGGACCTGGCCGGGGTCATGGAGCGCCTGCCGCAGATCCTCATCAACGTCCGCGACGTCGACAAGTCCCGGGTGAAGTCCTCGCAGGAGCTCGCCGCGGCCGTCGCCGACGCCGAGGAGCAGCTGGGCACCACGGGCCGGGTGCTGCTGCGCCCGTCCGGCACGGAGCCGCTCGTCCGCGTGATGGTGGAGGCCGCCGACATCGAGCAGGCGCGCACCGTCGCGCAGCGCCTCGCGGACGCGGTGAAGTCCGCCCTGGGCTAGGCCTCCTGAGGCCCTGACGCGCCTGCCCGTCCGGAATCGCTCCGGGCGGGCAGGCGTGACTGTTTCTCAGGGCTTGTGCAGGCTCTCAGAGCTTGCGCAGGGACAGCCGCTGCACCTTGTGGTCCGGCCCCTTGCGCAGGATCAGGTTCGACCGGCCGCGCGTGGGGGCCACGTTCTCCAGCAGGTTGGGCTTGTTGATGGTGCGCCAGTTGCGGCGCGCGTAGTCCAGGGCCTCCTCCTCGGAGACCTGGGTGTAGCGCCGGAAGTAGGACTCGGGGTCGGTGAAGGCCGTCGCGCGCAGCTTCTTGAAGCGCTCGTAGTACCAGCGCTCGATGTCCTCCGCGCGGGCGTCCACGTACACGCTGAAGTCGAAGAAGTCGGCGAGTCCGACGCGGGTGCGGCCGTCCTTGCCGGGCAGGGCCGGCTGGAGGACGTTGAGGCCCTCGATGATCAGGATGTCGGGGCGGTGCACGGTCAGCCGCTCGCCGGGCACGATGTCGTAGATCAGGTGGGAGTATACGGGGGCCGAGACCTCGTCCTTGCCCGCCTTCACGTCGGCGACGAAGCGGGTCAGGGCGCGCCGGTCGTAGGACTCGGGGAAACCTTTCCGCGACATCAGGCCGCGGCTCTGCAGCTCTGCGTTGGGCAGCAGGAAGCCGTCCGTGGTGACCAGCTCCACGCGCGGGTGCTCGGGCCAGCGGGCGAGCAGCGCCTGCAGCAGGCGTGCGGTGGTCGACTTGCCGACCGCCACGCTGCCCGCGACGCCTATGACGAAGGGCGTGCCGGGCTGGGAGCCGTGCCCGTGGCCCACGTCGCCCAGGAAGGTGTTCAGCGTGCCCCGCAGCCGGCTGGTGGCCTCCACGTACAGGTGCAGCAGCCGGGACAGCGGCAGATAGACCTCGCGGACCTCGTCGAGGTCGACGACGTCCCCGAGGCCGCGCAGCCGCTCGACCTCCTCGGCGGTCAGCGGCAGCGGCGTGTTCTCCCGCAGGGCGCTCCACTCGGCGCGGGTCAGGTCCACGTAGGGGGACGAGTCCGCGCGGCGGCGCTGCTGCGGCTGGTCTGTGGTGGTCGGCACGGCCCCATTGTGCGCGGGTCGCGCCCGGCGCTCACTTCCGGGTGGCGGGAACGGGTGTTCTCGTGGGGTTTGGGTGAGTCGTACGGGCGGTAACCGGCCCGCCTCGTTGGGTGAACTTTCATCCAACCCTGTACCTACTGACCGGTCAGGCACTACGTTCCGCTCGCAGGCCGCCCGCGCACCTGCCCCCCACGCGGCCGCTTCACGCTAGGGACGGCCGTGTTCGCTCTCCGAAACCACCCCCGCAGCCCCCGCCGGCGCTCCGCCGAGGCCGACCGGGAGGCCCTCGCCGCGCGCGTCTGCGCCGAGCTGGCCGACGACCTGCCCGACGAGGACCTCACCCAGGACCTGGACGACTGCCTCGACCGCTACGAGCTCGGCAGCAAGCCGCGCTGCGAGGAGGTCGAGTACCTGGAGATGGTGCAGGACGCGATCGACAGGATCGAGCGGGGCTGCTGAGGCGCAGCGGGTGGTGTGAGGCGCAGCAGGTGGTGTGAGGCGCAGCAGGTGGTGTGAGGCGCAGCGGGTGGTGGAGGTTGCGCCGATGCCGCCACGCGCGGGGCCGCCCGGGCCGTAACCTGCTCCGCATGTGCGGAATCGTTGGCTATGTGGGAGGGCAGTCCGCCCTCGATGTCGTATTGGCGGGGCTGCGGCGGCTGGAGTACCGCGGCTATGACTCGGCCGGGGTCGCGGTGCTGGCCGACGGCGGGCTCGCCGCCGCGAAGAAGGCGGGCAAGCTCGCCAACCTGGAGAAGGAGCTGTCCGGCCGGCCGCTGCCGTCCGGCCCGACCGGCATCGGGCACACGCGCTGGGCCACGCACGGCGCGCCCAACGACGTCAACGCCCACCCCCACCTGGACAACCCCGGCCGCGTCGCCGTCGTCCACAACGGCATCATCGAGAACTTCGCCGGGCTGCGGGCCGAGCTGGCCGAGCGCGGCCACGCCCTCGCGTCCGACACCGACACGGAGGTCGTCGCGCACCTGCTGTCGGAGTCCTTCTCCTCCTGCGGCGACCTCGCCGAGTCGATGCGCCAGGTCTGCCGCCGGCTGGAGGGCGCGTTCACGCTGGTCGCGGTGCACGCGGACGAGCCGGACGTGGTGGTCGGCGCGCGCCGCAACTCCCCGCTCGTGGTCGGCCTCGGCGACGGCGAGTCCTTCCTCGCCTCCGACGTCGCCGCCTTCATCGCCCACACCCGCGAGGCCGTCGAGCTCGGCCAGGACCAGGTCGTGGAGCTGCGCCGCGACGGCGTGACCGTCACCGGCTTCGACGGGGCGCCCGCGGACGTCCGGCCGTACCACGTCGACTGGGACGCCTCGGCCGCCGAGAAGGGCGGCTACGACTACTTCATGCTCAAGGAGATCGCCGAGCAGCCGAAGGCCGTCGCGGACACCCTGCTGGGCCGCATCGACGCCGCGGGGACGCTGTCGCTGGACGAGGTGCGGATCCCGGCGTCCGTGCTGCGCGAGGCCGACAAGATCGTCATCGTGGCGTGCGGCACCGCGTACCACGCGGGGATGATCGCCAAGTACGCGATCGAGCACTGGACCCGCATCCCCTGCGAGACGGAGCTGGCCAGCGAGTTCCGCTACCGGGACCCGATCCTGGACCAGCGCACGCTGGTGATCGCCATCAGCCAGTCCGGCGAGACCATGGACACGCTGATGGCGCTGCGCCACGCGCGGGAGCAGGGCGCGAAGGTCCTCGCCATCTGCAACACCAACGGCTCGACGATCCCGCGGGAGTCGGACGCGGTCCTGTACACGCACGCCGGCCCGGAGGTGGCCGTCGCATCGACGAAGGCGTTCCTGACGCAGCTGGTGGCCTGCTACCTCGTGGCGCTGTACCTGGGCCAGGTGCGCGGCACCAAGTGGGGCGACGAGATCGTCTCGGTGATCCGCGAGCTGTCGCAGATCGCGGGGCAGGTGGAGGAGGTCCTGGAGACCATGGAGCCCGTGCGCGAGCTCGCGCGCTCCCTGGCCGGCAAGAACACGGTGCTGTTCCTGGGCCGCCACGTGGGCTATCCCGTGGCCCTGGAGGGCGCGCTGAAGCTCAAGGAGCTCGCGTACATGCACGCGGAGGGCTTCGCGGCGGGCGAGCTCAAGCACGGGCCGATCGCGCTGATCGAGAAGGACCTGCCGGTGGTCGTCGTCGTGCCCTCGCCGCGCGGCCGCTCCGTCCTCCACGACAAGATCGTGTCGAACATCCAGGAGATCCGGGCGCGGGGCGCGCGGACGATCGTGATCGCCGAGCGGGGCGACGAGGCGGTGCGGCCGTACGCCGACCACCTCGTCGAGATCCCGCAGACGCCGGTGCTGCTGCAGCCGCTGGTGGCCACGGTGCCCCTGCAGGTCTTCGCGTGCGAGCTGGCGACGGCCCGCGGCAACGAGGTCGACCAGCCGCGCAACCTGGCGAAGTCGGTGACCGTCGAATGATCGTCGGAGTCGGCATCGACGTCGCCGCGATCGACCGCTTCGAAGCCGCCCTCAGGCGTACGCCCGGGCTGGCGACGCGGCTCTTCGCGGACGGGGAACTGCACCTGCCGAGCGGGGAGCGGCGCGGCATCGCGTCCCTGGCGGTCCGCTTCGCCGCGAAGGAGGCCGTGGCCAAGGCCCTGGGCGCGCCGGGGAACCTGCTGTGGACGGACGCCGAGGTGACGACGGAGACCAGCGGCCAGCCGCGGCTGGTGGTCCGGGGCACGGTGGCGGCGCGGGCGGAGGAGCTCGGGGTGACGTCGTGGCATGTATCGCTGAGCCATGACGCGGGGGTCGCTTCCGCTGTGGTGATCGCGGAGAAGTAGCGCGGAAGCAGCCCGGCGGCAACGACGCCCCGGCCCGCCGTTACGGAGCGAGGCCGGGCAGCTTGCCGGCGGTCTCGTCGTCCGCCGGCAGGCAGGCGACGAGGCTGAGGCCCGGGGCGTCGGCGGCGTTGAGCTTGACGTAGTCGAAGGAGAGGCGCCCGAGGCGCGGGTGGTCGAACGCGCGCCGGGCGGGCCGGAAGTCGGCGACGTCGTGGGTGTCCCACCACGTACGGAACTCCTCGCTGCGGCCGGCCAGTTCCCGGGTGAGGCCGGCGAACTCCGGGTCGCCGGTGTGCCGGTCGGCGCCCGCGCGGTACTGCTCCAGCAGCGCGCGGGCCTGGCCGGGCCAGTCGGCGAGCAGGTCGCGGGCGCGGGGTTCGAGGAAGACGAACCGGAGGAGGTTGCGGTCGGCGGGCTCCCAGCGGGCGGGGTCGCCGATGAGGCCGGCTTCGGCGCGGTTCCAGGCGACGAGGTCCCAGTTGGGGGCGATCAGGTAGGCGGGGTGGGGGTCGAGGGCGTCGACGAGCCGCTGGAGGGCGGGGTTGTGGGTGGGGGCCGGGGTTGAGGCCGAGGGTGTCGATGCCGTCTCCTTCGTCTCCTCCGCGAGGGCGAAGAGATGCCGCGCCTCGGCGGGGGAGAGGAGCAGCACGCGGGCGAGGCTGTGCAGCACCTGACGGCTGACGGTGATGTCGCGGGCCTGCTCCAGCCAGGTGTACCAGGTGACGCTGACGCCGGAGAGCTGGGCGACCTCTTCGCGGCGCAGGCCGGGGGTGCGGCGGCGGGGGCCGGGGAGGATGCCGACGTCGTGCGGGGTGAGGCGTTCGCGGCGTGAGCGGAGGAAGTCGGCGAGGGCGCGGCGGCGGTCCATGGCTCCTCGGTTCCTCGGCACGGGTACGGGGGTGGTGGCGCCACCAGCATAAAGAGCATCTGTAGCGGGCCGGGGCGGAGGACGAGCCTGGCAGGCATGACTGACACGGCTGACACGGCTGCCATGGCTGTCGTGCGAACTCCTTGGCGGGCTCTGTCCGTCCTCCTGGTGGGCGTCTTCATGGCGGTGCTGGACACCTTCATCGTGCTGGTGGCGGCGCCGGCGATCCAGGAGGACCTGGGGGCGTCGGACGCCGACGTCCAGCTGATCCTGGCGGGCTACCAGCTCACGTACGCGACGGCGCTGATCACCAGCGCGCGGCTGGGCGATCTGCTCGGCCGCAAGCGGATGTTCCTGGCGGGGGCGGGGGTGTTCACGCTGGCGTCGGTGGCGTGCGCCGCCGCGCCCGGGGCGGGGGTCCTGATCGCGGCGAGGCTGGTCCAGGGGCTGGGCGCGGCGATGATGTTCCCGCAGGTGTTCTCGATGATCCAGGTGCTGGTGCCGGCGGAGGGGCGGGCGCGGGCGTTCGGGGTGCTGGGGGCGGTCATCGGGGTGGCGGGCGTGAGCGGCCAGCTGCTGGGCGGATTCCTGGTCTCGGCCGACCTGTTCGGTACGTCGTGGCGCCCGGTGTTCTGGGTGAACGTCCCGGTGGGCGTGGCGACGCTGGCGCTGGCGGCGGCGTACGTACCGGAGTCGCGGGGGCCGGGGGTGGGGGCGGGGGCGCCGGGTGCGAGGCGGCTGGATCTGCGGGGCGCCGCCGTCCTCACCGCGGCCCTCTTCCTGCTGGTCGTACCGCTGGTGGAGGGCCGGGAGGAGGGCTGGCCGTGGTGGACGTGGGCGAGCCTCGCGGCATCGGCGCCGGCGTTCGTGGTGTTCGCGGGAATCGAACGGCGCACGGAGGCGGCGGGTGGTGCGCCGCTGATACGTCTGGGCCTGCTGAGGGAGCGGGCGTTCGCGGTGGGGATGACGCTGGTGCTGCTGGCGTACTCCGGCATCAACTCCTTCTTCCTGGTGCTGTCGCTGACGGTGCAGGACGGCCTGGGCGCGAGCCCCCTGGGGGCGGCGCTGACCTACGTCCCCTTCGCCGTGGCGTTCTTCGCGGGCAGCCTGGTCGCCGGGCGGCGGGGGCCGCGGGTGCTGCGCCCGGGCGCGGGCTTCGCGGCGGCGGGCTTCGCGGTGACGATCGCGGTGACGTGGAGCGCGGGCGCGCACCTGTCGGGCTGGTGGCTGGCCCCGTGCCTGCTCCTGATCGGCACGGGCTACGGCTTGCTCGTCACCCCGCTGGTGGGCTCGGTCCTCGCCCGCGTCCGCTCCGACGAGACGGGCATGGCCTCGGGCATCCTCTCCACGGGCCAGCAGGTGGGCGGCGCGGTGGGGGTGGCGGTGGTGGGGGTCCTCTACTACGGGACGCTGGGCGGCGTCGGCGTCGGCGTCGGCGTCGGCGTCGGCGTCGGCGTCGGTGCCGGTGCCGGTGCCCGTGGCGGCGATGTCGTGACGTACGGCCACGCGCTGGCCGCGGCGCTGGGCTTCGACGCGGTGCTGTGCGGGCTGATCTGCGTGCTGCTACGGGGGTTGCCGGGGCGGCGGTAGGACGGGGAGGGTTCCCGTTGTACGGCGTGCGGTGGTGTTGCGTGGCGCGTACGCGCATTGCGGCGGGGGTGACCGACCTGCGTGGGTATCACCTGATCACATGGCCTACCCGCCGAACAGGGGGATTCCTATGCACCTTCCCGTTGTCGCACTGCCCAAGTGGGCGGCTGCGGCGATCGCAGCGGTCGCCGTCCTGGCGGGGGGAACGTTCGTGGCTGTGGATGTCGTCACGGCGTCCTCCTCCCAAGGGGCGGCCGGTACGTCGGACCAGGCGCTCCTCGACATTCATCGGACGCTCAACTTCCGGAACATCACCAACGGCCCGGTCGAGGTGAACCTTCTGGCGAATACGAGGAACGTGGGCGGTTTCTACGGAGCCGTGTCGTCCGAAATCGGCAGCGATGGCGAGGGGGGCACCAGGGTTTCCGTAGGCGCGCACCTCTAGCGTACGAACGGCCCCCTGAGCGGGGGGCGTTCGCGCTGGGCTGGCTGTAGGTCGTGATGCGGGCGTCGCCCGAGGTCGCTATGCGACCCAGGAGCGAAGCAGTGCCGCCGTTGCCCGCAGGGTCAGCCTGTTCTCGCGGATGCCGGCTACCAGCTTGGTCATGCCGCCCGCAGGAGGTTTGACCGGCTCGCCGGACTCGCGCATGTACCGGACCGCTAAAGTGCTGCCGACCAGGCCGTTGTAGTCCGCCAAGGGTTGCAGGGCGACGAATGTCTGGAGCAGGACCGCTGCGCGGACAGGGGTCTCGACGTAGAAGGGTTCGCCTGCGTGCAGTTCGTAGGCGTGCCGGTAGACGGTGGTTGCGAGCGCGCCCCAGTCGTCGATGCCGATCTCGAGTCCCGACTGCTGCTCGAACTGCTGGAGCGCGTCCTCGATCCAGCGGGCGTCGATCCGTAGGAACATCAGCGGTTACCCGCCTCGAAGGTCTCCTCGAACTCTGCCAGGAACTCGGTCATGTCGTCGACGAGGCCGGAGACGAACGAGTCGCGGACGGGGTCGACATCGCTCTCGACGAGTCCCGAGACGTATGCCTGCACAGTCACGCCGTTGCGGTCTGCGCGGGCCTTGAGGAGCTCGTGCGTACGCGGTTTGACTCTGACGTTCAGCTGCTTCAGTTCAGTCGCCATACCTGCAGTGTAGCAATTGCTAGCAGTGTGTGTGGAGTGCCGCGCAGGCCCGAAGCTCCGGGGGTGCCCGGCGGAGGGCGGGGTGCAGGTGGCCCACGTTGTTGCGGACGAGTGCGGCGTAGGGGTGGTCGGGGGAGAGCGCGGACGGCTGTCAGGGCTTTGCTGTCGTGGGCGGGGTCCATTCGATGTCACTCCGGGGCGTCGGAGGACGCCCCGGCGGGTCGGGCGAAGAAGGGGGCCATGGGTGACGATGATCCCGGCCGCCTGGCCGCCGTCCCGCCGGGCCCACCACTACACCGAGGTCGCACGGGCCGAGCTGTGGACCGGTCGTACGGAAGCGGCCTTCAGGAACCTGCAGCTGGCCCGGAAGGTGGCGCCGCAGCAGACGCGCTACCACCCGACGGTGCGGGAGACGTTCGCGGGGCTGGAGTCGGCGAGGCGGCGGATGCCGGAGACGTTCAGCAACTACGGGGCCTGGCTGGAGCGGTGACGCGCGGCTAGGCCGTGGCCGGGGCTATCAGCAACTCCTGGTAGTTCCGGCCTTGTTGTGTCGCCACTCTGTGGTGGTCGGAAGACCCCCGCGGCCGCGCGAACGGCCCGGGGGCATGGCCAACGCCACGTAGGAGCGTCGACATGCGCAACACTATCCGCCGCCTGACCGCCTGGCTGAGGATCGGCCGCGAACCGGCCACCACCCAGGAACCCGCAGCCTCGGCGCCTGCCGCGCCTGCCGCGCCTGCCGCGCCCGCTGTGCCCGCCGCGCCGGAGGCGCCCCCGGTCCACGAGAAGCCCGGCGCGTGCGGCATCTACGTCTGGGCGACCGCCCACGGGATCGACCTCAGGCCCAGGCACTCCCTGACCACCTGCACGTGCTCCACGCGCGCGGACCGCGTTACGCCCGCCGTCGGGGCGTTCGTCGTGGACACGCGCGGCGGAAGACTGGCCCAGGTCGTAGCCGCGGAAGGCCCCCGCCTGCGCCTGCGTCCGCCCGCCGGAGGCGAAGCGTGGGAGGCGGAACCGGCTCTGCTGCGCCCCGCCACGGAGGCCGAGCAGCTGCACGCCAAGGTGGCGGAGGCGAACAGGGCGAGCCGCTGGGGGAACGGGGCGTAGACGGACGCGTGATACCGCGCCGGTTGCAGGCGGCCCCGGCGTACCGCCGAGGTTGACGGCGGACATACAGCCGTTGCTGGACGCGCTGTGACCTGCGACTGCGTAGTTTCCAGGCGTGGGAAATCCAGCAACCCAGCAACGGGGGAAACGCCTGTGAATCTCATCGGCAAGCGGGCCGCGCTGGCGGCGGCATCGGCCGCCCTGGGCACCGGCCTGGCGCTCGCACCGGCGGCGGAGGCCGCGCACCGGCCGTCGTCGTCGGCCGCACCGGCGTCGGCGGAGGCGCGTGACGGAGGCGTCTGGTACTTCAAGGCCAAGCACAGCAAGAAGTGCATGACCGTCCACGGCGCGAACACCGCCAGGGGCGCGGCGGTCGACCAGTACGACTGCGTGGGGCAGGCGAATCAGCGCTGGAAGGTGCTGAGCACCTCCCAGTGGGGAGTGTCCTACGTCATCTCCGAGCACGGCGGGAAGTGCCTGGACGTGCAGGGCGGAAGCAAGGACAACGGGGCCAAGATCATCACGTGGGACTGCAACGGCCGTGACAACCAGGTCTTCCACGTCAGGAACCTCACGGGCACGGTGGCGCTCAAGCCCAAGCACGCGTCACAGAAGTGCCTGGACGTCCCGGGCGCATCCCAGCAGAACAACACGCAGCTGATCCTCTGGAATTGCAAGAGCGTCGCCAACCAGCAGTTCGAGATGGTCCGTGCCTAGGTTCCGCGGTTCCTCGGAAGGGAGGGAAACAGTTAACAAGAGCAGGGTTCTCCTGGCCGGCAGCGTACTGGCCGTGGCGAGCACGCTGGGCGCGACGGCGCCCGCCGCCTCGGCGACGCCGGCCTCGGCGGCCACCGCGGCGGGCCTGCCCATCCCCGGCGTGCATTACCTCAGGCCGGCCCACGCGCCCGACAAGTGCGTCACCGTGCACGGCTGGGACAACAGCACCAGCGCGTTGATCGACCAGTGGACCTGTGCGCGTCAGGACAACCAGCGCTGGAATTTCCTGACGAACGGGCCCCGGTACTGGGTGAAGTCCGAGTCGAGCAACAAGTGTCTCGACGGCAAGGACATCAAGCAGGGCCGCCACGTCATTCAGTGGCCCTGTAAGAACGGGCTGAACCAGGCCTGGAATCCGGTACGCCGCATACTCGGCGACGGCAGCGACACGTGGGAGATCCACGTGGGCACCATGTGCCTGGACGTGGCAGGTGCCGGCAAGGGCAACGGGGCCCGCCTCATCCTGTGGAAGTGCACGAGCGCCGCCAATCAGCGCTTCTATATGGACTAGCGGCCGTCACCGGGAAGCGGCCCCGTCTCCGGACGGGGCCGTTGACGCTGGATCCCGGGTTTGGCGAATACCGAGCGCATCTGCTTGCCGTTCACGGCCAAGAGGACGCCGAGCAGTAGAACTCCGCACGCGGCCTGCTCCACCTTCAGCCATGTCGGGAACGCGCCGGGCAGCGCGACGATGACGGCGATCGCCACCGTCATGCCCACCGAGGAAAAGCGCAGCCGGGTGTACGACCGGCCGTGGCCGCGGGCCGTCTTGGCGGCCCAGGAGGCCATGAGCAGTGACGCCGCGACGACGATGCTCGTCCGGACCCAGACGGCGTCGGTCACGATGTCGTGGTGGTTGCGCAGCAGGACGACGGCGGCGAGGGTGCCCACGCTGAGGCCGACGAAGCAGGCTATGAGCCGCTTGGTGTTGCGTAACGCCCGCTGGATGCCCGGGTGGTTCAGGCCTTCGACGGGGCCTTCGGCGCGGCCTTCGGCGAGCGGCTTCCTGCGCGTTGCCATGGTGATCCTTTCGCTTCCCTCAGGGGTCGCTACCAGGATCCGTTCCGCTCGCTGTCCGATCATCGTTCACTCGGACGAGACGCTGCCCACCCGGCCTCAGGGGCCTGCCCGGGGTCACCCCGTAGGGGGCCTGGACGAGCCGGGTGGGGCCGAGGGTCAGTCGCTGATGCAGACGTTGCCGGTGGCCGTGTTGAGCAGGCCGATGACGTTGATGGGGAGAGAACACAGTGTGATGGGCACACGGATGGGGATCTGGATCGTGTTGCCCGTGATGACGCCGGCGGACTTGTCGGCGTGGCCGACCGCGACGCTGTCGGCGGTGGCGGCGCCGCCCGCGGCCGCGAGGAGCGTGGCGGTGGCGGCCGCCGTGGCGGCCTTGGCGGAGGGTGTCATGGGAACTCCCGGGGATGGGGGGGTGATGCGCGGCCAAGTCTGGCGCATAATTCTCCCTTTTTGTCTCATTTGTGGCGTGTGCCGTACCGGGACGAATGCGGCGGCGCGCCCGGTACCCACAGGCCCGCGCATCCGGTGTTGACTCTCCACCGACCGGAGACTCCAAGGTGAGGGACATGGACGACGACACCGCGTACTCCTCGGACTCCCCGGACTCGCCGGGCTCCCTGGGCTCCCCGCATTCTCTGCACTCGATCGGGGAGCTGGCCCGGCTGACCGGGCTGACCGTCAGGACCATCCGGTTCTGGTCCGACACGGGCGTGGTGCCGCCGACCGACCGCACACCCGCCGGCTACCGCCTCTACGGCCCCGACGCGCTCGCGCGCCTCGGCCTCGTGCGGACGCTGCGCGATCTCGGCGTGGGGCTTCCCGTCATCCGGCAGGTGCTGGAGCGGGAGATCACCGTCCCCGAGGTCGCGGCCGTCCACGCCGAGGCCCTGGACGTGCAGATCCGCACCTTGCGGTTGCGTCAGGCCGTGCTGCGCGCGGTGGCCGGGCGCGGTTCGACACCCGAGGAGTTGGAACTCATGCACAAGCTCGCAACCCTGTCCGATCAGGAACGACGCCGCCTGATCAACGAATTCATCGACAGCGCCTTCGAGGGCCTGGACGTCGACCCGGACTTCCTCGCCTCGATGCGAGGCGGCATGCCCGAACTGCCGGAGGACCCCTCGCAGGAGCAGCTCGACGCCTGGGTGGAGCTCGCCGAGCTCGTCCAGGACGAGGACTTCCGGGCCGGGATCCGCCGGGCGGCCGAGGACCAGACGCGGGTCTGGCAGGAGTCCGGGCGGCCCGACGGCGAGCGGACGAAGCGCGCCGCGGAGGCGATCAAGGAGCGGACGGCCGAGGCGCGGAAGGCCGGGATCGAACCGGACAGCCCTGCGGCCCGGCCGTACGTCGACGAGCTCGCCGCCGTCCTCGCGGAGGTCTCGCGCCGCGAGGACGGGCCGGAGTTCCGGGCCTGGCTGCTGGAGCGGCTGGAGGCCGGCAACGATCCGCGCTACGGGCGGTACTGGCGGCTCATCGCCGTGATCAACGGCTGGGCGCTGCCGGACATGGAACCGGCCACGCAGTGGTTCACGGCTGCGCTGCGGGCGACGGCGCGCGCGTAAGCCTCGTGGCCCGCACCCGGAGCCGTATCCGGGGTGCGCCCCGGGTCCGTATCCGGCGCTCGCACCCGGCGCCCGCACCCCGCCCGGGGTGCGGGCGCCGGTCGCATGTTCCGCATCGGCGGAACCCCCTGTCACCGCCCCCCTCCTGACGTATCGTCGACTGGCGGAAGGCGCAGCCAGAGGAGACAGTGGTGCACCCGGCGAAGGAACGCATTGCAGCGGTATTCGGACGGAGCCAGGGCAGCGGTTATCTGCTGGCGCCGAACCTGGTGCTGACGGCCGCACACGTGGTCGGGGACTGCGCGAACCCGCGGGTGATCGTCCCCGGCGGGGCCGGGCAGGTGCGCTGCAAAGTGGTCTGGGCGCGCGACGACAACCGCCGCTGCGACGTCGCCCTCCTCGTAGGCGAGCGGGACCTCGTCCCCGAGGGCGTCGCCGAAGCCTTCGAACCCCTCGTCTGGGGCCGCGCCTACGACCTGAGGGTCTGGCCCGGCGCCCAGGCCGTCGGCTTCCCGCACGTCCAGCGCGACGAGGCCGGCGAGCTCGACACCGAGCAGATCGTCGGCTCCCTCAAGCCGGGCAGCAACCTGCTCAGCGGCCGGCACGTGCTGGACAGCGAGTACGCGCCCCCGCAGCCGCCCGCCGACGGCGGTTCGCCGTGGGCCGGGATGTCCGGCGCCGCCGTCTTCGTGGACGGCCTGCTCGCGGGCGTGGTCTGCGCCGACCCCGGCGGCTGGCGGCACGGGCGGCTCACGGTCACCCCGTCCGCCACGCTCTGGCAGGACTTCGCGTTCCTCAGCGAGTGCCTGCTCGTGGGGCACAAGCCCGAGTCCCGCTCCCTCGCCTCCCCGCGGCAGCTGGAGATCGAGGCCTTCGAGCGGCGCCTGCGCGACTACATCGTCGAGAAGTCCGGCGAGCTGACGATCATCGGCCTGACCCTCTCCGACGGCGAGGGCGAGACCTGGCCGCTGGACGCCGCCTACCTGAGCCTGGAGCTGACCGGCGGCGGTCCGGTGCGCGGCGCAGGCGGTGCCGAGGCCAGAGCGATGGGGGAGTGGCTGCCCGAGAACTCCACGCCCTCCCCCAAGCGCGCCGAAGAGGCCCTCGCAGGCCGGCGCCGCGTGCTCCTGCGCGGAGCCGCCGGATCCGGCAAGACGACGCTGCTGCAGTGGCTCGCCACCATCACCGCCCGCGGCGACCTGCCGCCCGGCCTCGGCCACCTCAGCGGCTGCATGCCGCTCACCCTCCCCCTCCGTACGCTCATCCGCCGCGGCGAACTCCCGCAGCCCGAGGAGTTCCTGGCCGCGGCCGCGGGCCCGCTCGCCGGACTGCCCGCCGCCCAGGGCTGGGTGACCCGCAGGCTGACGGAGGGCACGGCACTGCTGCTGATCGACGGCGTGGACGAGGTCCCCGAGGCCGACCGCCGCCGCACCCTGACCTGGGTGAAAGACCTCCTCGCCGCCTACCCCGACGCCCGCTACGTCATCACCACCCGCCCCTCCGCCGTCCGCGAGGGCTGGCTCGCCGACGCCGGCTTCACCGAGCTGGAACTGCTCCCCATGAGCCGCGGCGACGTCATCTCGTTCATCGGCCGCTGGCACGACGCGGCGGGCGCGCGCCACCACGAGCCCCTGCGTCACTTCTGCGACGCCCTCACCACCGCCGTCGTCACCAAGCGCGACCTCGGCATGCTCGCCACCAACCCCCTGATGTGCGCGCTGATCTGCGCCCTCAACCGCTCCCGCAAGGGCTATCTCCCGCACGGCCGCATGGAGCTCTACCGCGCCGCGCTGGAACTGCTGCTCGTGCGGCGCGACCGCGAGCGGGGCGTGGTGACCGGCGAGGACGGCCCGGAGCTGGAGCACGGCCAGCAGGTCGCCCTGCTGCAGAAGATCGCCTACTGGCTGATCCGCAACGGCCGTTCCGAGATCGAATGGCACAAGGCCGTCGAGATCCTCGACCGCGCACTGCCCGCCATGCCGACGGTCGCGGCCCGCGGCAGCGCCGAGGACATCCTGCGCCACCTCGTCCTGCGCAGCGGCCTGCTCCGCCGCCCCACCAGCGAGACCCTCGACTTCATCCACCGCACCTTCCAGGACTACCTCGGCGCCCAGGCCGCCGTGGACGACTGGGACTTCAACGTCCTGGTCCACCACGCCCACGACGACCAGTGGGAGGACGTCCTGCGCATGGCCGTCGGCCACGCCCCGCCGCGCGCCCGCGCGGAGCTCTTGCGCTTGCTGCTGGAGCGCGGCGACAAGGAACCGGGCCATCGCGCCCGCCTCCACCTCCTCGCAGCGGCCTGCCTCGAACACGCCACGGAGGTGGACTGGGAGATCCGCACGCGGGTCGAGAAGGCGGCGGGGGAGTTGGTTCCGCCGCGGGATCTTGAAGCGGCGAAGGAGCTCGCGGCGGCGGGCCGGGTCGTCCTGGACCTGCTCCCCGGGCCGGAGGGGCTTTCGGACGAGGTCGCGCATGCGGTGGTGGTCGCGGCGACGACGGTGGCGGACGACAAGGCGTTGCCCTTGCTGTCCCGGTACGTGGACCACCCTTCGCTGGAGGTGCGAGCGCAGCTCGCGTGGGCGTGGGACCGGTTCGAGACGGCGCCTTACGCGGAAACGGTGATTAGCCGGTTGGCGTACGAGGGGACCGCCGTGGGCGGCTGGCTCGACTTCGTCGTGAAGTCGAAGCAGCACCTTGCTGCGCTCAAGCGGCTCGGTGGGCGGCCGCGGGTACAGGTACGGGGCCCGCTGGCCGCCGAGGACCTGGTGGATCTGCCCACGCCGGCACTTAGCCACGTGACCTTCTGGGATTACGGTGAGAACCAGGCCCTGGATCTGCGCGTGCTGCACGGGTGCCGTCCGCTGCGGGCCCTGCGCGTCCTCGGGTGTGAGCGCCTCATTCACTTGGGCGAGCTGGACGGAACGGCGATGGAGCTGCTTTTCCTGTCGCTGGACCATCAACCTGGTGATCTTGACGTGCTCGCGAGCATGACGGAGCTGCGCGTTCTGACCCTGGAGTGGCAGCGGGCGTCGGGTACTTACAACAATCCGGCGCTGTCGGTGCCTCCAGGGCTGCAGTTTCTGCATCTCAGGGAGGGCGTCTCCAATGGCATGCGATTGTCGGGCCTGGAGGGCCATCCCGGACTGGAGCGGTTGGTGTTCAGCGCCAGGGATGGCTCCCGGAAGCGCCTTCCTCTCGAATCTCTGCCCCGTCTGGAGTACCTGGGAGTCGAAGGGGAAGATCTGAGAACCTTGCCGGAGGTGGAGCCCCTGCCGCAGGTGGAGGAGCTCAGGCTCACTGAGCCCTTCGGCCTTGACGGACTGGCCCACCTGTCGCGCGCGTATCCACGGCTGAAGAAGGTCCGCCTCATCGATCCGGTGGTCCTCGACAACGGTCCTCTCGACCTGGCGCCCCTGTCGGGGTTGGGTTCGCTGGACGTGCAGGTCAGGTACCAGGGCCCCGTAATCAACCAGGACGCCCTGGCCGAAGGCTCCGAACTGACCCTCATCGCCGATCGGAACTGAGCACCCCCCTCCAAGCCCCCCGCAGCTCCTCCGCCACCCCCATCGCCGTCAGCGGCGCAGCCCCGCGTTCCCGTGCCGCCAGCCCGTGCAGATACGCCCCCGCCGCCGCCGCGTCCCACCCCGGCAGCCCTGCCGCCAGCAGTGATCCCGTGACGCCCGACAGGACGTCGCCGCTCCCGGCCGTCGCCAGCCACGGTGTTCCCGTCGGGTTGACGCGTACCGTGCGGCGGCCGTGGCCGGGGCCGCCCGTCGAGGCGATCAGGGTCGTGGAGCCCTTGAGGAGGGCGGTGGCCCGGTAGCGCTCGGAGAGGGCGCGGACGGCCGCCAGGCGACCGGATTCGACCCGCTCGCGCGAGACGCCCAGCAGGGCCGCCGCCTCCCCGGCGTGCGGGGTCAGCACGGTCTCCGCCGCCCGGTCCCGTACGGCGTCGGCCGACATCAGCCGCAGCCCGTCCGCGTCCACGAGCACCGGTACGTCCGACGCCAGGACGTCCTCCAGCGCCTGCCGGGCCTCCGCGCCGTCGCCGAGGCCGGGGCCGACGACCCACGCCTGGACCCGGCCCGCCTTCGACGGGGGGCCCGCGGAGACGAGGGCTTCCGGGAAGCGGGCGATCACGGCGTCGGCCGCCGGGCCCGCGTAGCGCACCGCGCCCGCGCCGCCGTGCAGGGCCCCGGCGACGGCGAGGACGGCCGCGCCGGGGTAGCGGGCCGAGCCCGCGACGACGCCCACGACGCCCCGCCGGTACTTGTCGCTCTCCGCGGCCGGCTCCGGCAGCAGCACGGCGACGTCCGCGTGCTGCAGGGCCTCCACGTCGGGCCGGGCAGGCAGCTCCAGGCCGATGTCGATCAGCCGGAGGGCGCCGGCGTGCTCGCGGGCGGGGTCGACGAGCAGCCCGGGCTTGTACGCGCCGAAGGTGATCGTCGCGTCGGCGCGTACGGCGGTGCCGTGTACCTCCCCGGTGTCGGCGTCGACGCCGCTCGGCAGGTCGACGGCGACGATGATCGCGCCGCCGTCGGCGGCGGCCCGGGCGAGCTGGGCGGCGTCCGGGCGCAGACCGCCCTTGCCGCCGATGCCGACGATCCCGTCGAGGACGAGGTCCGCGCCGCGGAGCGCCCCGTCCGCGGCCTCGGGGGAGGCGACGCGGCCCCCGGCGGCCCGCAGGGCGGCGAGCCCGGCGGCGTGCGCCCGTTCGGGCGCGATGAGCACGGCGGTCACCCCCGCGCCGCGCCGGGCGAGCCGGGCCCCGGCGTAAAGGGCGTCGCCGCCGTTGTCGCCGCTGCCGACGAGCAGGACGATGCGTGCCCCGTACACCCGCCTGAGCAGCCCGGCGCAGGCGGCGGCGAGCCCGGCGGCGGCGCGCTGCATCAGGGCGCCGTGGGGGAGCTGGGCCATGAGCGCGCGCTCGGCGGCCCGTACGGTCTCGACGCTGTAGGCAGTCCTCATGCCCTCAGTCTCGCCACGGCGCGCCGGTCTCACCATGGCGCGATCAGTCACCCGCACCGCGGCGCGTCGTTCACACCCCCGAAATGACACCCCTCGCCCCTCCCTGAGGCCCACCCCTCACCGCCCCCGCGGACCTCCTGAGAGACTGACGGAGATGAACGAGACTCCGATGCGCGCCCGTGCCCTGGTCGACCTGGCCGCCCTGCGGGCCAACGTACGCACGCTCAAGGCCCGCGCGGCCGGGGCGCAGCTGATGGCCGTGGTCAAGGCGAATGCGTACGGCCACGGCGCGGTGCAGTGTGCCCGTGCGGCCCGTGAGGCCGGTGCCGAGTGGGTCGGCACGGCCACGCCGGACGAGGCGCTGGCGCTGCGCGCGGCGGGCGACCGGGGCCGCCTGATGTGCTGGCTGTGGACGCCGGGCGGCCCGTGGCGCGAGGCCGTCGAGGCGGACGTCGACGTGACGGTGAGCGGGCTGTGGGCGCTCGCGGAGGTCTCGGAGGCCGTACGGGCCGCGGGCCGCCCCGCCCGCGTCCAGCTGAAGATCGACACCGGTCTGGGGCGCAACGGCTGCCAGCCCGACGACTGGCCGGAACTGATCGCCGCGGCGCGCGAGGCGGAGGAGGCCGGCCTGCTGAAGGTGACCGGCATCTGGTCGCACTTCGCATGCGCCGACGAGCCGGGCCACCCCTCCATCCAGGCCCAGCTGAGGGTCTTCCGGGACGCGGTGGCGTACGCGGAGCGGCAGGGCGTCGAGCCCGAGGTGCGGCACATAGCCAACTCCCCGGCGACCCTCACGCTCCCCGAGGCGCACTTCGACCTCGTGCGGACGGGCATCGCGATGTACGGGGTCTCGCCGAGCCCCGAGGTCGGCACGCCGCAGGACCTGGGCCTGAAGCCGGTGATGACGCTGTCGGCGTACCTGGCGTCGGTGAAGCGGGTGCCGGGCGACCACGGCGTCTCGTACGGGCACCACTACGTCACCCCGGGCCCCACGACCCTCGCGCTCGTCCCCGTGGGCTACGCGGACGGCATCCCGCGCGCCGGTTCCGGCACGGGCCCGGTGCTGGTGGGCGGCAAGTGGCGGACGGTGGCCGGCCGGGTGGCCATGGACCAGTTCGTGGTCGACCTGGGCGGCGATACGGCGCAGGTGGGCGAGGAAGCGGTGCTGTTCGGGCCGGGCGACCGGGGCGAGCCGACCGCCGAGGACTGGGCGCGGGCCACCGGAACGATCGCTTACGAGGTGGTCACGCGCATCTCCAACCGGGTGCCTCGCGTCTATGTCGGTGAGAACGTGGACGGGTACACCGAATAGACCGGGCGGGCAGGCCGGGCGGGTAGACCGGGCGGGCAGGCCGCCTGATCAGGCCGCATGGTTGGGTCGTCAGGCCGCACGATTGGGTCCGGCCCGCACGGGCACGAGCACGGCACGACTAGTACGCGGACGTGGACATGCCGAAAAGCGGGGACACGGGGGGCGCGCGATGAACAGGGACAGCACAGGCGCGGGCACGGCGTCCGGCACGGCGGCTGCGGCCGTCGGGGCCTTCGAAGCCGTCGAGGCCGTCGCGGCGGCGGGCGGCCTGGCGCCGGGGCCGGGCACCGGCTGGCGGCGCGGCGCGGGCGTCGCGGGAGCGGCTCTGGGCGTCCTGGCCGCGGGAGCCGCGGTCGGGGTGGCGGTCGAACGGCTGACGGTCGGGCGCGGCATGCGCCGCAACGCCCGGCTGGCCCTGGACTCGGCGGGCCCGTACGGGACGCTGCGCGGGACGCCGGGCACGGCGGTCGCGGAGGACGGCACGCGGCTGTACTACGAGGTGGACGAGCCGGGCGCGGCGGACGAGGAGGCGGGCGCCTCCCGATCCGGATCCGGCCCAGGCTCCGGCTCGGGATCCGGCCCCGGCTCCGGCTCCCGGCGGCGCTTCGGCGGCCGCCGTACGCCCGCCGCCCCGCCCCTGACGGTCGTCTTCAGCCACGGCTACTGTCTCAGTCAGGACTCCTGGCACTTCCAGCGCGCCGCCCTGCGCGCCGCCGGCGTCCGCGCGGTCTTCTGGGACCAGCGCAGCCACGGCCGCTCCGAGCGCACCCGTACGGCCGCCGTCTCCATCGACCTCTTCGGCCGCGACCTCAAGGCCGTCATCGACGCCGCTGCCCCCGCGGGGCCGCTGGTGCTCGTGGGGCATTCGATGGGCGGCATGACGACGATGGGACTGGCGGCGCAGTACCCCGGCCTGATCGCCGAGCGCGTCGTCGGCGCGGCCTTCCTCGGCACGTCCTCCGGCGGGCTCGCCGAGAACACGTACGGGCTGCCGGCCGCCGGGATGGCCGTGGTCCGGCGGCTGGTCCTGCCGGGCGCCTTCAAGCTGATGGCCGCCCGGCCCGAGCTGATCGAGAAGGGCCGCCGGGCCACGTCCGACCTGTTCGCGGGCATTCTCCGGTGGTATTCGTTCGGGTCCAAGGACGTGGACCCGGCGGTCGTGCGGTTCGCGGAACGGCTGATCGAGGCGACGCCGGTCGACGTCGTCGCCGCGTTCTACCCGGTCTTCGCCGAGCACGAGAAGCGGGAGGCGCTGCGCGCCTTCGACGGCATGCCGGTGGTCGTCGCGGCGGGCGACAAGGACCTCCTCACCCCGAGCGAGCACAGCGAGGCCATCGCGGAGGCCCTGCCGGACGCCCGGCTCCTCCTCCTGGAGGACACCGGGCACCTGGTGATGCTGGAGCGGCCCGAGGTGGTCACCGACCAGCTGACCGAGCTGCTCGCCGCGGCGGCCGGCGGCGGGGCCCTGGGCCGCGGGGAGCGCGCGGCGGCCGGGGCGCGCGGCCGCGCCTGAAACGCGCCGGGGCCGCCCGGCCCCGTACCATCGGCGGGTATGAGCGCCCAGCCTGACATCACCGCCACCACCACCGCGACCAGCGCAGAGCTCACGGTCAAGACCGCCGACGCCATGCGGGAGGTGGGCCGCCGGCTGGCCGGCCTGCTGCGCCCCGGCGACCTGGTGCTGCTCACCGGCGAGCTCGGCGCGGGCAAGACGACGCTCACCCGCGGCCTGGGCGAGGGCCTCGGCGTCCGCGGCGCGGTCACGTCCCCGACGTTCGTCATCGCGCGCGTCCACCCGCACCTCGGCGGCGGCCCCGCGCTCGTCCACGTCGACGCCTACCGGCTGGCCGGCGGCCTGGACGAGATGGAGGACCTGGACCTCGACGTCTCCCTCCCCGAGTCCGTGATCGTCGTGGAGTGGGGCGACGGCAAGGTCGAGGAGCTCTCGGAGGACCGGCTGCACGTGGTCATCCACCGCGCGGTGGGCGCGAGCGCCGCGGACGCGGCGGACGTGTCCCACGCGGCGGACGACGTGGACGACGTGCGGAGCGTACGGGTGACGGGTGTGGGGGCGCGCTGGACGGGCGTGGACCTGTCGTCGCTCGGCTGAGGAACAGCTGAGGAACGCCTGAGGAACACGCGCTGCTGTACGCCGCTATACGTTCCGACAAGCCGTCGGCAAGATGTTGCGTCGGCGGCTGCGGGCGTGGTCACATGGTAGGCAGAGACACGGTTAGGTCTACCTAACCTTGCCCAGATGCCCCTCAGGAGGCACCATGCCGGCACCAGAGCAGCCGCAGCCGCAGCCGCAGCCGCAGCCGCAGCCGCAGCCGCAGTCGCAGCCCGAGCCCGGCTCGGAGGAGCGGCCTCCGTCGGTCCCGACCTCGATGCGCGACCTGCTGGCTTCCTGTGCGGCGGCGGACGCGGTATCGAAACCGCCGAGGGCGCCGGGCGACGACGAGGCGCCGGGGACGCAGGACGCCGCGTAGGCGTTTCCTACGAGCCCTACGCGCCCTACGCGACCACGACCACCTTCGTACCGTTCAGGGCGAAGTCCCACATGGCCCGCCCGTCGGCAGGCATCTCCCGCACGGCCCCCGTCTTCTTCGGCGCCGCCGTCGGATCCGGCAAGGACCCGTCCACCGCCGCGCTGAACCCGAAGACGACCCCGGCCGGATCGCTGTGGAACCGCACCACGTGCTCGATGGCCTTGCCGTCGGACCCGGTCCCGGTCGCCGACCGCGACGTCACCGCGTAGGACCCCGGCACCGGATTCACGGCGCTCGGCGCCACCTCGAAGCTGTGCGTCGCCTTGCCGTCCGTGCCGACGAGCCACACCCGCTTCTGCCCGAGCGCGTAGACGACCCGCTTGCCGGTGCCGGAGCCGGCGGGCACGTCCGGGACAGCGGCCTTGGCGCCGTCGTCCTTGCCGGAACCGGTGCCGGAGCCGTTGTCGCCCGGTGCGTCGCCCTTGCCCTTGTCCTCGCCCTTGCCGGACGCGCCCGCGCCCGCAGCGTGCGAGGAATGCGGCTTGTCGGGCGCTGCCTCGGCCTGGAAGGCGAGGAAACCGACTCCCGCGAGGGCCGCCGCGGTGAGCGCGGCCACGATGACCCCCGAGCTGCTGCGTGCCACGGCTGCGTAACCCTTCTCGGAACTTCGGAACCTCGGAACGTACGTTACGTACCTTCGTACATACTCATACGGTGTGTTGCGGCGACCGTAGCACCCGCGGGCCCCCGCACCGCGCCCGCCGGAGCCGCCCGCACGGGCACGCCGCACCGCCCGCCCCACGGCGAGCCGTAGTCTGTCAGTGTGCTGCTGCTCGCTCTTGATACCGCCACGCCCGCCGTCACCGTTGCCCTCCACGACGGCGACAAAGTCGTCGCCGAATCGCGTCAGGTCGACGCGCGCCGCCACGGTGAGCTGCTGCTTCCCGCCGTCGACCGCGTGCTCGGCGAGGCGGGCTGCAAGCTCGACGCCGTGACCGACATCGTCGTCGGCGTCGGCCCCGGCCCGTACACGGGCCTGCGGGTCGGCATCGTCACCGCCGCCACCTTCGCCGCCGCGCTCGGCGTGCCCGTGCGCGGCCTGTGCTCGCTCGACGGCATCGCGTACGCGGCCGGGCAGGCGGGTCTGGAGGGCGAATTCGTCGTGGCGACGGACGCGCGCCGCAAGGAGGTCTACTGGGCGCGGTACGCGGACGCCCGTACCCGGATCACCGAGCCCGCCGTGGACCGCCCGGCGGACCTGACGGAGAAGCTGGCCGGCCTGACGGTCGTCGGCGCGGGCGCCGTGCTCTACGCCGACTCCTTCACGGACGTGCGGGCCGACATGCCCGAGCACCAGTCCGCGGGCGCCCTGGCCTCCCTCGCCGCGGAGCGCCTGCGCACGGGCGGCGAGTTCCTGCCGGACCAGCCGCTCTACCTGCGCCGCCCGGACGCCCAGGTGCCCGCCAACTACAAGGTGGTCACCCCCAAGTGACGGTGAACGTGCGCGTGCGCGTCCGCGAGATGCGCTGGTGGGACATCGGGCCGGTGCTGGAGCTGGAGCGGGCGCTGTTCCCGGACGACGCCTGGTCCAAGGGCCTGTTCTGGTCCGAGCTGGCCCACGCGCGCGGCGCGGGCGCCACCCGCCGCTACGTCGTCGCCGAGAACGACGAGGGCCGCGTCGTCGGCTACGCGGGCCTCGCCGCGATCGACGGCACGGGCGACGTCCAGACCATCGCCGTCTCCCAGGACCACTGGAGCACGGGCCTCGGCTCCCGCCTCCTCGGCGAGCTCCTGACCGCCGCGACCGACTTCGAGTGCCGCGAGGTGCTCCTCGAAGTGCGCGTCGACAACACCCGGGCGCAGCGCCTGTACGAACGCTTCGGCTTCGAGGCGGTGGGCGTGCGCCGCGGCTACTACCAGCCGGGCAACATCGACGCCCTCGTGATGCGCCTCTCCGATCCCCTCTCCGCAGTGCAAGGAATGACCCATGGCTCGCAAGGCTGACGAACCCCTCGTCCTCGGCATCGAGACCTCGTGCGACGAGACCGGCGTCGGCATCGTCCGCGGGCACACGCTGCTCGCCGACGCCGTCGCCTCCAGCGTGGACGAGCACGCCCGCTTCGGCGGCGTCGTCCCGGAGGTGGCGAGCCGCGCCCACCTGGAGGCGATGGTCCCGACCATCCAGCGCGCGCTGAAGGAGGCCGGCGTCAGCGCCAAGGACCTCGACGGCATCGCGGTCACGGCGGGCCCCGGGCTCGCGGGCGCCCTGCTCGTCGGCGTCTCGGCGGCCAAGGCGTACGCGTACGCCCTCGGCAAGCCGCTCTACGGCGTCAACCACCTCGCCTCCCACATCTGCGTCGACCAGCTGGAGCACGGCCCGCTGCCCGAGCCGACGATGGCGCTGCTGGTCAGCGGCGGCCACTCGTCCCTCCTCCTGGCCCCCGACATCACCTCGGACGTCCGCCCGCTCGGCTCGACGATCGACGACGCGGCGGGCGAGGCCTTCGACAAGGTCGCCCGCGTGCTGAACCTCGGCTTCCCCGGCGGCCCGGTCATCGACCGCTACGCGCGCGAGGGCAACCCGGACGCCATCCGCTTCCCGCGCGGCCTCACCGGCTCGCGCGACCCGATCTACGACTTCTCCTTCTCGGGTCTCAAGACGGCCGTGGCCCGCTGGATAGAGGCCAAGCGGGCGGCGGGCGAGGAGGTCCCGGTCGCGGACGTCGCCGCGTCGTTCCAGGAGGCCGTCGTGGACGTCCTCACGCGCAAGGCCGTACGCGCGTGCAAGGACGAGGGCGTCGACCACCTGATGATCGGCGGCGGCGTGGCGGCGAACACGCGGCTGCGGGCGATGGCGCAGCGCCGCTGCGAGGACGCGGGCATCACGCTGCGCGTGCCGCGGCCGAAGCTGTGCACGGACAACGGGGCGATGGTGGCGGCGCTGGGCGCGGAGATGGTGGCGCGGGGGCGCGCGGCGTCGTCGTGGGACCTGTCGGCGGACAGCTCGCTGCCGGTGACGGAGACGCATGTGCCGGCGGAGGTGGATGACCATGGTCACGCCCACGGCCACGGCCACTCCCGTGATCACGACCACGTCCACGAACTGAGCAAGAAGAACCTGTACGAGGCGTGAGGTCGTGAAGCTGCCGCCACCGCCCCCGCCGTGGCACCTGAGCACGTGGCCGGACCGGGGGGCCATGCTGGCCGACCGGTCGAGGGCGCTGGACGCGCTCATAGGGAAGGTGCTGTCACCGGGCCGCCTGCTCACGGCCTGGCTGCTGACGGGCGTGTTCATGCTGGGCTGGACGTTCGCGGTACTGGGCCTGCGGTCTCTGGCCGAGGGCGGCGTGGAGTACATCTACGCGGCGGCGTATCTGATCCTGGCTGCCGGGGCGGCGGTCCCGGCGCTGCTGGGCGTCAGGTCCGGGCTCCGGGCGTCCGCGGAGGCCGGGCGCAGGCTGCGCCTGTGGGCGGCGCTGGACCGCGACGCGGTGACGGACGCGGGCTTCCGGGCGGCCGGCCGGGTGTGGTTCTGGCTGCTGATGTCGCTGCTGCCGTGCGCGGGCGCGCTGGCGGTGGGCGGCGCGGCGGTGGCGGAGATGCTGACGGCGACCACCGTGCCGAAGGACGGCTCGGCCCTGGCCTACGCGTGGGGCCTGACGGCTCCGCCGGCGGCCGCCGGGGCGTACGGCGTGGCCACGGCCCTGACTCACCGCCGCTGGTTCCGCTCCCTCAACCCCCGGTAGCGCCGGGCGTATTCTGGCGGGGGAGCGGGCGGGGCACGCGGCGGACGCGGAGGTGCCGGGCATGGAGTGGCTCTGGTGGGTGCTGATCTTCTTCGGCGTGGGCGGCTTCACGAAGCTCGCCGACACGGCCCGCCAGGCCCTGCGCACCCGCCATGAACGCAGGCTGGAACTCCTGGAGACGGAGCGCGCGGAACGCGCGGCCGTGGAGGCGGCGGCGAAGCCACCCCAGCCGATATGCGGCTGCACACACCACTTGGCGAAGCACGACAAGCAGGGCAAGTGCCATGAGGCGTCGGAGACGCCGGTGTCCTGGGACGCGGAGAAGAAGCCGACGGCGTACGAGCTGAGGCAGTGCAACTGCCAGCAGTACGTGGGCCCGCAGCCGCTGATGACGTTCTACGCGGAGGACCTGACGGACTTGGCGTGAGGCCGTTCAGAGGTGCTCAGAGGTGCTGGAACGGCGGAGTGACCTGGACGACCGCGACCATCCTGAGACGGGGAGCCGGAAGTACGTGCACCCAGCCGTCGGGAGACAGCTGCAGACGACGCACTCCGCCGGGGCGTCCGAGCGGCCCTCCTTCCCCGAGGTCGGTCACGTCGACCCCCATGTTGCACAGTGAGACCAGATCATCCGCAATCTTCTCGACCTGGGCGACAACGGTCCCGGGTAAGCCGCCGACGACATGTTCACGGTCGGGGTCGTACTCCCAGACCCACCGCTCGTGTTGCGCATCGTTCACCGGGTGGCCGACCCCCGGGAGATTCCGGCATCGTCGGACGCCTGATCCAGGATGCGGCCGATCTCGGAAGCGACAGCCCGCGCCTCGTCGAGGGAATCGGTCGATGCGGCAATGTCCTCAAGCTCGCGGAGCCTGGCGGCGCGATCAGGGAACCGTGCGACGGCCACGTGCACGGCCCACAGGCTGACCAGCTGGCGCATCGGTCCGGCATTGCCGGTGCGGCGGGCCTCCTGCAGCGCCTCGGAGCGGTCGGCGTCGAATTTCGCCAGGGCCTTGGGCATGATCTGGGCGATGGCAGCCCTGAGATCTTCCGGATTGTTGGCAGGCTGAGGAATGAGCGGACCGTCAGGCCGTTCCGATGCAGCGGTGCTCATGGGGCAGCACTCTCCTGGGTCGCGTAGGCCGCACCGCTGACGGTCCCCGGTGGCACCGGCGCTGCGGTGTGCTGAGTGGAGCACCTCAAGCTTAGAGGGGGCGGCGGGAAAACTGCTGCTGATCACCGGGCCTCGGCCTCCTGGGTGGCGGCGTCGGCGACGACAGGGCCGAGCGCCGCGACGGCGGCGTGGGCCTCGTCGGGGGACCCGGCCGCGGCGACCGCCGCGCGGAGGTCGTCCGGGGTGTGCCCGGACGGCCCCTCCGGCGCGGCGGCGCCGGTCACACGAGCCTCCGCTGACGGTTGACCTCGGTGACGCGGGCGCGGAGGTAGGCGCGCAGGGTGGTCGCCTGGATCTCGGAGACCGGGCAGTCCCACCCGGCACCGCTGCAGGGCGGGTGCAGGTGCACCAAATCCCCGCTGTACTTGATGACTTGGCCTACCCGATCGGTACGTGTGTCGATGACGTATGCCCCGAGCGGCGGAATTTCATTGTTCACGCTACCTAGGGTTATGGCCCGTCGTTAGCCTCGGGAGAAACCTCCACGGTACGAGGCAAGTGGGTACCGTTGATCTTCACGGGAAGGTGGGGTGCGGTGACGAGCATGGGCTCTCAACCGCCGATGACGTGGCGACTTTGCGGTAACCAGGCGAAGCTCTGGCGGACGCGGGCGGGGGTGACGCGGGAGGAAGTGGCCCGGGAGGCCAACTACGAGTTCGAGACCGTGAAATCGATGGAACAGGGTCGGCGAAGGCCGACGGAACGGTTCCTTCAGGTGACGGATGACATGTGCGGGGCGCATGGCTTTTTGATCGCCATGCAGGACTATCTGGGGCCGGAGCCGGTTGTGAACCGAGGAGAGGACTTCTTCCGGTACGAGGCGGAGGCGATCTCGCACAGCTCGTACGAGCCGATGCTGATTCCGGGCCTGCTGCAGACCGAGGAGACGGTACGGACGCTGCTCAACATGGCGTGGCCGCCACAGGAAGACGAGGTGATCGAGGAACGGGTCGCGGTTCGACTGGGACGTCAACCTCTGTTGGACAAGCGGTCCGTGGCGTTCGTCTTCGTGATCGGTGAGCTGCCCCTCCGTCACCCTGTCGGTCGCATGGACGCCCACAAGCGTCAGCTCAGGCACTTGCTGGAAGTCGTTCAGCGGCGCAACGTGGTCATTCAGGTGATGCCTGCCGAGCGTTGCCCGATCGCCGATTCGTTCGTGGTCCTGGAGCTGCCCAGCAGGCAGCGCATCGCCTACCAGGAAGCCAATGGCGTGGGGTCGTTGGACGCGGATCTCGAAAGGGTCAGTGTCTTCGCCCAGCGCCATGCAGAGGTGGGTCGATTGGCCCTGGATCCCAGCGAGTCGTCACGTTTCATCGAGAAACTACTGGAGGAGCTGTGAGCGGTATAGGTGGCTGGCGCAAGTCCAGCTACTCCGACGTTGCGGGCAACAATTGTGTTGAAGTGGCGGCAGCGGGGGACACCGTGCGCGTGCGGGACTCCAAGCGAATACGTGGCGCCCAACTGGGCGTCCCCGCCAGGGTCTGGGCGGCCTTCGTGACGTATATGAGAGGCCACGCGGCCTGAGCGGTGCGCTCCGGGCTTCGGGGGTCGGACCCCGAGCGCTCTTTCTGAGGAAGGGGTGGGGTGATAACCCACCCGCCCTCCCTTCCTCGCGTACGCGAGGGCCAACGGCCCCGCATACCACACGAGTTCACTTTGGGCGACCGGGTTGCAACGAACCGTCACGGGCCTCTAGCGTTCGCAGCAACAAATCAGCCCCGGCTGGTGCGCCAACACCGAACCGGGGCTTGACCATCAAGATCGACAGGACCTCGATCCCATGGCTGAGGCCAACTCTAGCGCCGCTGCGCGCCCCGTACAGGCTCACCCCCAGGCGAAGCCGGGCTACGGCAAACGATCCGCCCCGGACCAGGAACGCCGCACCGGCAAAGACTTCGCGCACCTCCCGCCACGCGAGGCGCAGATCGCCACGTTCATCGACCGCCTGCCCGAAGGCGCGGCCATGGATGCGAAAACACTTGCGGCGCACATCCCGAACTACGGCCAGGCGGCCTGCCGCACCGCGCTCCGCCGCCTGTCGGAGGAAGGCCACCTGCGCAGGGTGACCGAACGGATCGAGGGTGACGGCGGCAGCACGCACTGGGTGACGAGGACGTACTTCTCGCGCACGGCGCGGGACGACGCCTGGTGGGCGGACTTCCAGGCGGGCGATGTGCCCAGGTCAGAGCCGCGGCCACCCACGCAACCGGCAGGAAAACCGCCCCGCTCGCAGGCGTACGAGGCCCTCGCGATGGCGGGCCGCATGGACCCGCGCATGACGCTGTCGGCGGCGGACTGCACCGCGCTGGAGCCCCTCGCAGAGAAATGGCTGGCCAGGGGGTCGACCCCGGCGGACATCGCCCGGGAACTCACCGCCGGCCTGCCACCGGAAGTCCACCACGGGGCGGCACTGGCGCGCCGTCGCCTGCGGGACAAGCTCCCGCCGGAGCTGCCGACGCAGCCGCCGCCGGGCCGGACCCTCCGCATGCTGGACTGCACGATCTGCCACACCCCGGGCCGCCCGGAGGCCCTCCCCGGCGGCCTCTGCCGCGACTGCCGCGGCGAACCGGCCCCGTACGTTCCCCAGGCCATCCCCCCGGCGGAAATCCACCGCCGAGCCGACGCCATCCGCACCACGCTCCGCACCCCGGCAAGGACCCGCGCCTGATGTGGACGACTTCGAGGAACTGGCGCACGGCGCCCCGGAAACGGTGTGGCTGGAGCTGATCGCCGGCCGCCTCCAGGAGAAGCCGGCCACTGACGGCAAGCACTGCTGCATCCTGTCCTGGCTGACCAGATGCTTCCTGATCGAGCGCCCGGACTGGGGCCTGTACCCGTACCGCGGCCTGAAAACGGAACACGCCGAGGCGGGCCGCTACCTACCGGACGGCGCGCTGGCGCCGCTCCGCACCTTCGTCGGACACGGCGAGTGGTCCCCACCGGAGGGCGTCCTGATGACGGTGGAGATCGCCCCCGCGGCCCCGGGCCAAGACCACCGAGACCTCCGCGCCAAGCGCGACGGCTACGCGGCCGCGGGCATCCCGGTCTACGTCCTGATCGATCGCGAAGCCGAGACGGTAGTGGTCTACACCGAGCCCGAATCCGGCACATACCGAATCCGGAGGACGCACCCCTACGGCTCCACGGTCAAGCTCCCGGACCCGGTCGGCATCACCCTGGACACCGACAAGCTGAAGGACTACGCCGACTGAACCGAGCACGACCCGGTCCATTCCTCTTATAGCCCGCCTGCGGCGGAACGGTGCCGACCTGGCGGGGCCAGGGCGCCCCCGTACCCACCGCCCCCTGGGCGTTGTGGTCCCCGACCTGGAACACGGCAGGGCCGTGGAAGGTGTTGCCCCGGACCCCGCCCCCGCCGCCGCCCGCGCCCCGCGTACCCCGCTCCGTCACTGCACCCCGAACCGGTTGTCCTGCTTGTTGTTCTCACCCACCTGGAACGCAGTCGGCCCGCGGAAGACGTTCCCGGACACCTGCCCCGCCGCCTGCGAGGGCGCCCCGTGCTCCTCCACGAGGGCCTTCAACTCCTCCGCCACGGCCTCCCGCTGCTCCGCGGGGAGACCCTCCAGCAGCGTCTCGAAGCGGTCCTGCCACACGGCCTCGTGGCGGTCCCGTACCCGGTCCGTCTCCCCGGACCGCGCCGCGGCCTCCAGCGCGCCGGCCGTGCGGTCGAGCCGTTCGAGTTCCACGTGCTCGCGTGCCTCGTCGCCGCGCCCGAACCAGCGGGCGATCCGTTGCCGGAGCCCGGTCCACGCATCCGTCCCCGCCGCCTGTACGACCGCCGTGCCGCCTGCCGCGGCAGCAGCCGCCAGTGCCTCGCTCAGCATCTCGCTCGCCCCTCGTTGCCAACGTGCCCCGTGCCGGACGCGACGCACGCTAGCGTCGAAAGGGTGCCCGCAAAGCCCATTCGGAGGGAAATACGACCGGATGTCGACGGCGGGCCGACGTCATTCGGAATCGCGTGCGAGTTCGAGCGCGAGGGTCTGCAGGATCTCCTCCGTCGGAGCGTCCGGCACCGTCTGGTCGTAGGCGTCCGCGACCGCCTCGAAGGCCAGCATCAATCCGCTGATCAGCGCGCTCATGGGCGCCGACAGCTGGTTCAGCACGGCGAGCCCCACCTCGCGCGCCTGCCCGCCGACCGGCACCGTGAACTCGTCCGGGATCACCTCGCCGAGCAGGGACGACACGTAGTCCGTCCCCACGCCGCCGCGCAGGGCCGTGAGCGCCGCGATGGCCTTGAGTTTGATCTCGTTCTCGGTCATGGGCCGAGCGTAGGAGGAAAACCGCGTCAGTCGTTCGCCATCAACGCGGTGTCCAGCACCGGATACGGCGCGGGAAGCTCGACCTTGCCGCCCAGCTCGGTGCTCAAGGTGGTGCGGTAGTGGCTCTTCGTCGGGTCGTCCGGATCGGCCACCGGCTCGGAGTGCACCTGCACCTGACGCTCTTGCCGGTTCACGACCACGTACACGGGGACGCCGGCAGCGGCGTAGCTCCGGTATTTCGGGCCGGTGTCCGTCTCGTGGTTGGTGGAGGTGACTTCGCCGGCGAGTGCGACGAGGTCGATCGGATACCAGCCCTTGTGGGCCTTGCGATATGCCTCGTCCAAGTCGGTGGGTTCGCGGTGCAGGACGTAGAAGTCGGGAATGACGAGGGCCCATGTCGTCTCCCGCTGATCGACGTGGGCGCTTACCCGGAAGCCCATGCCCATGCCTGCCAGTTCGAGGCCGGCGGCGGTCAGCTGGACGGACAGCTTGTAGGCGCTTTTGCCGTGGTTGTAGTCGGGCTGTGGTGGCACGATGACCCATCCCTCGACGCACTCCGGTCGAATCGGGTCCTCGGACACCTCTTCGAGCAGATTGACCAGTTCGATGGGGTCCTGCGCCTTGTTCATCGGCCTCATCGGCTTCATCGGCTCGGTGATGGGATCGGCGGCCACTGCGGTCCTCCGTTGTCGCTGATGCCAGGTTAAGCCTGGGCGGGGTGCCCCAGCAGCATGCTGGGTGAACCGTCGACGCGCGTAAGTACGATCACACAGGAGTTCACCCCTTCGAGCTTGAGCTTCCTGCGGAGCTCCTCCGGCTCCACCGCCGAGCCGCGCTTCTTCACCGTCACGACCCCGACCTTTCGCTCGCGCAGCAGCGCCTTGAGCTTCTTCAGGTTGAACGGCATGACGTCCGTGATCTCGTACGCCGACGCGTACTCCGTCGCCCGCAGCTCGTCGCTCGTGACGTACGCGATCGTCTCGTCGATCAGCCCGCCGTCGCCCAGCGCGGCCGCCACGTCCGCCACCAGGTGCGCGCGGATCACCGCGCCGTCCGGCTCGTACAGGTAGCGCCCCACCGGCCGTACCGCCGGGTCCGGCAGCCCCGCGCCCACCAGCGAGTGCCCGCCCGGCAGCAGCGTGGCCCGGTGCGTGCCCGGGGCCGTGCCGAACCACAGCACCGCCTCCTTCACGTCGCCGCCGTCCGAGATCCACTCGGCCTCGGCGTCGTCCGGGATCGCCTCGTGAGGCACGCCGGGGGCGATCTTGAGGGCGGCGTGCGGGGCCCGGCGGGCCGCCTCGATCGCCCATGACAGCGGCGGGGAGTACGCCTCCGGGTCGAAGATGCGGCCGCGGCCGCCCCGCCGCGCGGGGTCGACGAACACCGCGTCGTAGCCCGAGGTGTCCACGTCCGCGACGTCGGCGCAGCGCACCTCGATCAGCTCGGCCAGCCCCAGCGCCTCGGCGTTCGCGCGGGCGACCTCGCAGGTCAGCGGGTCGCGGTCGACCGCGAGGACGCGGATGCCGAGCCGCGCCAGCGCGATCGCGTCGCCGCCGATGCCGCAGCACAGGTCGGCCACCGAGCGGATGCCGAGCGCCGCGAACCGGCCGGCGCGGTACTCGGCAACGGACCGCCGCGTCGACTGCTCCACGCCGTTCGGCGTGAAGAACATCCGGTACGCATCCTCCGCGCCGAACTTCGCCACCGCCCGCTGCCGCAGCCGGGCCATGCCGAGCGCCGCCGAGACGAGCTCCGCGGGGTGGTCGCGGCGCAGCCGGGTCGCCGTGGCCAGTTCCTGCGCGGGGTCGTGGTCGCGCAGCTCGGCGAGCAGGCTGCGGCCCTCGTCCGTGAGGAGGGCGGTGAAGGCGGTGACGGCCGCGGATGCGTTCGGTTCGTTCTGTGCTGGCACCCGGCCATTCTTGCCCAGCCCGCTGACAGGCCGCCGCTGCCGATGTCGAACACATGCACAACAATCGGAGGTGTGAGCTCCCGTATATCCGGACCCATATCCGGACCCGCATCCGGTCCCCTATCCGCCCGCGCCGCCGTCGTCGGCGCGCTCCTGCTGCCTCTCCTCCTCGCCGGCTGCTCCGGGTCGTCCGGCGGGAGCGGCGGGAGCGGCGGGACGAAGGCGTCCGGCGCTCCCTCTTCCCGTACGGAATCGACGGCCCCGGCCTCGCCCGTTCCCGCTCCGAACACCCCCGACGCCGCCGCCTACCGCCGCTGGGGCCTCGACAAGCCCCTCGCCGCGCCCCCCGCCCCGCCGGCCGCCAAGCTGACCGACGGGATGAAGGCCGGCGCCACGCCCAAGGTGATCCGGCGGATTCCCACCCACGACAAGGTCGTCTTCCTGACCTTCGACGACGGGGCGGAGAAGGACCCGGAATTCGTGAAGATGACCAAGGACCTGAAGCTGCCCTTCACGATGTTCCTCACCGACGACATCGCCCGCGCGGGCAGCGGCTACGGCTACTTCGAGCAGCTGCGCGGCGAGGGGAACCGCAACAGCATCAACAACCACACCCTCTCCCACCCCAACCTGCGCACCCTCTCGGCCGACGCGCAGCGCCGCGAGGTCTGCGGCCAGCAGGACGTCCTGGAGAAGCGGTACGGCGGCAAGCCGCCCCTGTTCCGTCCGCCCTACGGCAACTACAACGACGCCACCCTCGCCGCGGCCGGCGGCTGCGGGGTGAAGGCGCTGATGCTGTGGGAGGCGACGATGCAGATCAACGACATGCGCTACGCGGAGGGCGACAAGCTGCGCCCCGGCGACATCGTCCTCGCGCACTTCCGCGGCCCCTCGGAGCTCAAGGGCACGACCATGACGAAGATGGTCGCCAACATGCTGCGCAGCATCGAGCGGCAGGGCTTCACCGTGGCGCGCCTGGAGGATTACGTATAGCGAGGGTTTCCCTCCAGCGAGGGTTACGTAGAGGGCCGGGCGGGTAGCGGCACGCGGGAAGATCTGCGCGGGCCGGCGCGCCCCGCGCCGGAAGGTCCCTGGCCCTTACCCGCACGGGTGAACCGCAAGCTCGCCGCACGGCGAATTGGCACTCCGCTTGACCGAGTGCTAACCGCGTCATAGTCTCGGCTCCGTTGGCACTCTCCACCCGGGAGTGCCAAACACAGCGACGGGCAGAATCCGGCACCCGCGACGACGGATCCTCCTGGTCGCCACCTCAGACAGATAACCCCGTGAATCTCCGAAGGGGGAGGTCGGATCGTGACGACCGCCAGCTCCAAGGTTGCCATCAAGCCGCTCGAGGACCGCATTGTGGTCCAGCCGCTCGACGCCGAGCAGACCACGGCCTCTGGCCTGGTTATCCCGGACACCGCCAAGGAGAAGCCCCAGGAGGGCGTCGTCCTGGCCGTGGGCCCGGGCCGCTTCGAGGAGGGCAACCGTCTTCCGCTCGACGTGAACGTCGGCGACGTCGTGCTCTACAGCAAGTACGGCGGCACCGAGGTGAAGTACAACGGCGAGGAGTACCTCGTCCTCTCGGCTCGCGACGTGCTCGCGATCATCGAGAAGTAATTCACCCCGTTTGATGTGATCTGCGCCCTGGTTCCCGTGTGTATATGCCGCCGGGGTCCGGGGCGCGGTTCGTTTGAGAGGACTTGAAGCAACCATGGCGAAGATCCTGAAGTTCGACGAGGACGCCCGTCGCGCCCTCGAGCGCGGTGTCAACAAGCTGGCCGACACGGTCAAGGTGACGATCGGCCCCAAGGGCCGCAACGTCGTCATCGACAAGAAGTTCGGTGCCCCGACCATCACCAACGACGGCGTCACCATCGCCCGTGAGGTCGAGATCGAGGACCCGTACGAGAACCTCGGCGCCCAGCTCGTCAAGGAGGTGGCGACCAAGACCAACGACATCGCGGGTGACGGCACCACCACCGCGACCGTCCTGGCCCAGGCGCTGGTCCGCGAGGGTCTGCGCAACGTCGCCGCCGGTGCCTCCCCGGCCGCCCTGAAGAAGGGCATCGACGCCGCGGTCAAGGCCGTCTCCGACGAGCTGCTCGCGACCGCCCGCCCGATCGACGACAAGAGCGACATCGCCGCCGTCGCCGCCCTGTCCGCCCAGGACAAGCAGGTCGGCGAGCTCATCGCCGAGGCGATGGACAAGGTCGGCAAGGACGGTGTCATCACCGTCGAGGAGTCCAACACCTTCGGCCTGGAGCTGGACTTCACCGAGGGCATGGCCTTCGACAAGGGTTACCTGTCCCCGTACATGGTCACCGACCAGGAGCGTATGGAGGCCGTCCTCGACGACCCGTACATCCTGATCCACCAGGGCAAGATCTCCTCCATCCAGGACCTGCTGCCCCTGCTCGAGAAGATCATCCAGGGTGGCTCCTCCAAGCCGCTGCTGATCATCGCCGAGGACGTCGAGGGCGAGGCCCTCTCCACCCTCGTCGTCAACAAGATCCGTGGCACCTTCAACGCCGTGGCCGTCAAGGCCCCGGGCTTCGGCGACCGCCGCAAGGCGATGCTGGGCGACATGGCCACCCTGACCGGCGGCACCGTCGTCGCCGAGGAGGTCGGCCTCAAGCTCGACCAGGTCGGCCTGGACGTGCTGGGCTCCGCCCGCCGCGTGACCATCACCAAGGACGACACCACCATCGTCGACGGTGGCGGCAACTCCGAGGACGTCCAGGGCCGCGTCGCCCAGATCAAGGCCGAGATCGAGGCCACGGACTCCGACTGGGACCGCGAGAAGCTCCAGGAGCGCCTCGCCAAGCTCGCCGGTGGCGTCTGCGTCATCCGCGTGGGTGCGGCCACCGAGGTCGAGCTCAAGGAGAAGAAGCACCGTCTGGAGGACGCCATCTCCGCGACCCGCGCCGCGGTCGAGGAGGGCATCGTCTCCGGTGGTGGCTCCGCGCTGGTCCACGCCGTCAAGGTGCTCGAGGGCAACCTGGGCAAGGAGGGCGACGAGGCCACCGGTGTCGCCGTCGTCCGCCGCGCCGCCGTCGAGCCGCTGCGCTGGATCGCCGAGAACGCCGGCCTCGAGGGCTACGTCATCACCTCCAAGGTGGCGGAGCTCGACAAGGGCCAGGGCTTCAACGCCGCGACCGGCGAGTACGGCGACCTGGTGAAGGCCGGCGTCATCGACCCGGTCAAGGTCACCCGCTCCGCCCTGGAGAACGCCGCGTCCATCGCGTCGCTGCTGCTCACGACCGAGACCCTGGTCGTCGAGAAGCCGGCCGACGAGGAGCCCGAGGCCGGCCACGGCCACGGTCACTCGCACTGACGCGAGAGTCTGACGCGACAGCAGTGATCCGGAGCCCGGCACCCCTCGTGGGTGCCGGGCTCCGGCCGTTCACGGTTGCCTGCGGTTCACACCGGCCCCGCATCCAGGTTCACACCGGCCCCGCCTCCAGCTGCCGCATCAGCCGCATCAGGTCGTAGAACCACCAGCTCTCGGCGATCTTCCCGTCCCGGAAGCGGAAGACGGTGGTGCCCGTCATGAGCACTTCCTGCCCGGTGGGCTGGTGGCCCATGAAGTCGCCCTGGTGCGTGCCCCGCCAGGTCCAGCGCGTGGCGACCTCGTCGCCGTCGGCGATCTGGGAGTGGAGGGTGAAGGCGAAGTCGAACGCCTCCCGCCAGCCTTCGACGTCGGAGCGGATGACGTCCCGGCCGCTCATGTCGGGTTCGGCCTTGCCGATGTCGTGGTCGCGCAGGTCGCTGGTGAAGATCTCGTCGATCAGGCCGAGGTCGCCGTCCCGCGCCACCTCTTCGAAGAAGCGGCGGGCCGTGGCCTTGTTGAGCTGTTCGTCCTTGAGCTGTTCGTCGCGGACCACGTCGAGGTCGGTGAAAGTCGGCACCCCGTCGCAGAGCGCGACCATCTCGGCGAAGATCCGGTCGGTCTCGGGGAGCTTCGAGTTGCGCATCGCGTCCTCGTAGGAGGGGAACTCCACGATCTCCACGTAGTGATCGCCCTGCGCGCGGTCCTTGCCCACGATCGAGTGCGTGGCGGTGCGCTTCCCCTCGGTCGCGGTGACCCAGTCGTCCATCAGCCGGTTCATGTCGTCGTACCGGCTCGTCTTGCAGTCGATGATCTGTACGAAAGTCATGGCGCCTCCCGGGTGATACATCCAGGTTAGTCCTGTATGGATCACCCGGGAGGGCGGGATTCTCCGCTCCGGCGGAGAAGCGGAGAAGGCGCGCTACTTCGGCCCGTACTTGCGGCCCGTCGTCGACGACGCCCGCGACACCACCCTGCGCGGCGCCAGCTTCATCAGGCCGGTCATGGCCTTGTACCGCGGATCGGGCACGGACAGCGACTTGCCCTGCGACAGATCCCGCAGCGCGGCCGTCACCACCTTGTCGGCGTCCAGCCAGAGCCAGCCGGGCACGTTGTCCGTGCCCATCCCGGCGCGCTGGTGGAACTCCGTCCGCACGAAGCCGGGGCACAGCGCCATCATCCGCACCCCGCTGCCGGCCAGGTCGCGCGCGGCACCCTGGGTGAACTGCACGACCCAGGACTTGCTCGCGCCGTAGGTGCCGCGCGGGACGAACGCGGCCACCGACGCCACATTGATCACCGCACCGCGCTTGCGCTCCCGCATCCCCTCGGCCGCCGCGGACGTCAGCCGCAGCACCGCCTCGCAGTGCACCTTGAGCATCTTGAGCTCATCGGCCAGGGACACCTCCAGATAGCTGCCCTTGTTACCGAACCCGGCGTTGTTGACCAGCAGGTGCACCGGGCGCTCGCGGTCGCGCAGGCGCGCCTCGACCGCCTCGATGCCCTCGTCCTCGGAGAGGTCCGCGCGGAGGACCTCCACCTCCACGCCGTGCCGGTCGTGGAGCTCGGTCGCCTGGCGGCCGAGCCGCTCCTCGTCGCGGGCCACGAGGACCAGGTCGTGTCCGTCGCCCGCCAGGCGGCGCGCGAACGCGGCGCCGATCCCGGCTGTCGCCCCAGTGATCAATACAGTCGTCATACCGGCACCGTAGAGCCCGGCGGCGGCGCTTGCCGATGCCGTCCGGCGTTTTGACGGCGGGTCGGGCGCTGATTGACGGTCACCGGACGGCGGCCGGGGGGCTCCGGACGCCCGGTCAGGGGCGCGCCGCCGCCCGCCCGGCCTGCCTGCCGAGCCTCCTCGGAGGCCTCAGAGACTCGCCTGGTACGCCAGCGCCTTCTCGCGCGTACCGGCGGGAAGGGCCTCCCCGGCTGCCAGAACGCGGGGGAGGAGGGCCCGCTCGACGGTGCCGGCACGGAAGAGGAAGGAGACCGTCACCTCATGGCCGGGGCGGTGGACGACGGTGACGGGGTCACCCGCGCGTATCTCGCCCGGCTCTATCACCCGAAGGTAGGCGCCGGGGGCTGCCTCCTGGGTGAACCGCTTGATCCAGCCCGCCTCGCCGAGCCACGTGGCGAACGTCCGGCAGGGGATGCGGGGAGCGCTGACTTCGAGCACCAGATCGGCGCCGACGCGCCAACGCTCGCCTATCAGTGCGCCGTTGACGTCGACGCCGCTGGTGGTGAGGTTCTCGCCGAAGGAGCCGTTGGGCAGGGGGCGGCCGAGCTCCTGCTCCCAGCGGTCGAGATCCTCGCGCGCGAACGCGTACACGGCCTGGTCGTCCCCGCCGTGGTGGCGCAGGGTGACGATCTCATCGCCCGCGAGGCCGCTGCCGCCTATGCCCTTGGGACCCGGCGCGGCCACGGCGACCGGCCCCTCGGCAGGGCGCTTGTCGATCCCGGTGGCCAGGCCGGCCTCGAAACCGGGCACGCCCGGGAGGTCCGCCGTGGCGGCTCGGCCCACATTCACGGAGAGCAGGTGCATGGTCCGAGGTTACTCGCTGCAACTCAAAGTCACCAGGGGGTATTTCGCATCTCCCCCAAGGCTGCCTTATGCTCGAAGAATGATCGAGGCTCGTCACCTGAGGGTGCTGCGCGCGGTGGCCCTGACCGGTTCGTTCTCCGCCGCGGCCCGCGAGCTGGGCTGCACCCAGCCCGCCGTCAGCCAGCAGATGAAGGCGCTGGAGCAGTCCACGGGCACGCCCCTGCTGGTGCGCACGGGCCGCGAGATGCGCCTCACCCAGGCCGGCGCGGCCCTCGTCCGGCACGCCTCCGGCATCCTGGCCGGGCTGACGGCGGCCGAGGAGGAGATCGCGGCCATCGCCGGGCTGCGCGCGGGCCGGGTGCGGCTGGTGTCCTTCCCCAGCGGCAGCTCGACGCTCGTGCCGGGCGCGCTCGCGCAGATGAGGGCGGCGCACCCGGGCACCGAGATCTCCCTGGTCGAGGCCGATCCGCCGCGCTCGGTGGAGATGCTGCGCGACGGCGAGTGCGAGATCGCGCTGGCTTTCCGCTACCCGGATGTCCGGGGTGCGGATCCGGCCGCCGGTGCGGAGTGGGAGGACCTCGTCGTCCGCCCGCTGCTGACCGACCGGCTCATCGGCGTGGTCCCGGAGGGGCACCGGCTGGCCGGGGCGGATCGGATCGGCATCACCGATCTGGCAGAGGATCCGTGGATCGCGGGCTGCCCGCGCTGCCGGCGGCATCTGGTGGAGATCTGCGAGAGCGCCGGCTTCACCCCGCGCATCGACTTCGCGACCGACGACTACCCGGCGGTGTTCGGCCTGGTCGGCGCGGGGCTGGGCGTCGCGGTCATGCCGGAGCTGGCGCTGGAGTCCGTACGTCCCAAGGGCGCGCGGGTGGTTCCGGTGGAGCCCGCGGTGCACCGCGAGATCGTGGCCCTGACCCTGCCGGACCTGGCGCGGGTCCCGGCGGTGGACGCGATGCTGGACAGACTGGCGGGCACGGCCGGGCGCTGAGGCCTGCCGCCGCGGGGCGGGTCCGAGGGCGCGGCCGGGCGCTGAGGCCTGGCGCCGTGGGGTCCGTCCGCAGGCGCGGCCGGGCGCCGTGGCCTACCCCCGTGGGTTGTGTCCGCGGGCGCGCTTATGAGCCGGCCGCGGCGATCGCTCTGTGTCGCGCGCGGCCCATCAGCTCCTCGCGCTCGTCCTCGGTGAGGCCGCCCCACACGCCGTAGGGCTCCCGTACGGCCAGCGCGTGCGCCGCGCATTCGGCGCGCACCGGGCAGCGCATGCACACCTCTTTCGCCGAGGTCTCGCGCGCACTGCGGGCGGCGCCGCGCTCACCCTCGGGGTGGAAGAACAGCGAGCTGTCGACCCCGCGGCAGGCGGCCAGGAGCTGCCAGTCCCACAGGTCGGCGTTGGGACCGGGAAGCCGGGAGAAATCTGCCATTGCTATCCCCTCGAAGCGAACGGTCTGCCGGGCGGATGTAAATATGACTGATTGCGAATCTAGTCATAGACACCAGCAAATGGGAAGAAAAACTGCTCCGCATGGGCAAATGGGGCATATCGCAGTTGTGGCACGGGTGGGGCGGGGGTGTGACAGGGGTGGTGTGCCGGGCGCCCCCAATGCGCCCTGCTCCGTGTCCGCGCCCTCACGTAGAGTGCCGAACGTGCTCGACCGACCCCGTAACTCTTTCGGGTGACCGTCGTTGAGAGGGCGGAGGCGGTTGACGGATGAAGCAGTCGGGCAGGTGTCCGACCCGGCGCCAGAGTCGTCGATCGCACAGGTGACGATCAGTACCAGCCTGGAGGCTCAAGGTGACGCGCATCAGCTGCGGAGGACGGTCATGACATCCGTCCTCGTCTGCGACGATTCCCCGCTTGCCCGTGAGGCGCTCCGCCGTGCGGTGGCGACCGTGCCCGGCGTCGAGCGTGTGACGACGGCAGCCAACGGCGAGGAAGTCCTCCGCCGCTGGGGAGCCGATCGTTCGGACCTGATTCTGATGGACGTACGCATGCCCGGTCTCGGTGGAGTCGAGACCGTGCGCCGGCTGCTGTCCGCGGACCCCGGGGCCCGCATCATCATGCTCACCGTCGCCGAGGACCTCGACGGTGTCGCGCTCGCGGTCGCCGCCGGAGCGCGGGGCTATCTGCACAAGGACGCCTCGCGCGCCGAGCTGCGGGCCACCGTGACGCAGGCCCTCGCCGACCCCACGTGGCGGCTCGCCCCGCGCCGGCTGCGCTCGGCCGAGATGGGCGCCGCACCCACGCTCACCGCGCGGGAGATCCAGGTCCTCGAGGGGATGAGCCACGGCCGCTCGAATGCGGAGATCGGCCGCGAGCTCTTCCTCTCGGAGGACACCGTCAAGACCCACGCCAGGCGCCTGTTCAAGAAGTTGGGTGCATCGGACCGGGCGCATGCCGTGGCGCTCGGATTCCGCTGGGGCCTGGTCCGCTAGGCGGGCCGTGGCGCGTAGCGCAGTGAGATCGCGGTGCGCGTCACCCGGGCCGGTGGCGCGCACCGCGATCTCACCGCTTCGGCGTCTGACGCCGAAACTCCGAGGAATGCCGCATCCTTGGAGTGTGACTCCTCCCCGGCGGAGGCCGAGGCTTCTCACTCGGCCGGCAGAGACCTCATGACGGACAAGCCCTGTCCGGTGCCGTGTGGCACGGGGCACAAGCTATCGGTGGAGTCATGGGCGCGGGGCGGGCATACCCGGAAGGGGGCGACACGAGACGTGAGTGCGAGGACGCCGACACGTAACGGTTCGGCGCACGACGACGAGGGCGATGCCGTGGATCGCCCGGCGCCGAGGCACCATGGAACGATGCGCGACGACGAGACCCCGGTGCCCCCGGCTGCGGCGGCCGCCCCGGGAGAGATCGGCGCCCTCGTCGCCCGCGCCGTCGAGGGTGACCGCAGGGCCACCCACGACCTGCTGGCCCTCGTGCACCCCCTCGCGCTGCGCTACTGCCGCACCCGGCTGTCGCGGCTGCCGGGTGATGCCCGCCACTTCGTGGACGACCTCGCACAGGAGGTCTGTCTCGCCGTGCTCTGCGCCCTGCCCCGCTACCGCGACACCGGGCGCCCCTTCGAGGCCTTCGTCGTGGCCATCGCCGCGCATAAGGTCGCCGATCTCCAGCGGGCCGCCATGCGCCACCCCGGCAGCACGGCCGTGCCCTCCGACGAGATGCCCGAGCAGCCGGATGATTCGCTCGGGCCGGAGGAGCGGGCCCTGCTCAGCAGCGATGCGGAGTGGGCCAAGAAGCTCCTCGCCAGCCTTCCGGAGAATCAGCGCGAGCTGGTCCTGCTGCGCGTCGCCATCGGCATGACCGCCGAGGAGACGGGGCAGATGCTGGGCATGTCGCCGGGTGCGGTTCGGGTCGCTCAGCACCGGGCGCTCAGCAGGCTGCGCGCGCTGGCCGAGCAGTAGCCGCTGCCCGTACGGTCTCCATCACGTCTCCCACGTTCACGTCTCACACGTTTCAACAGCCCGTCTTCGTATGAATCTCCATTCGTACGAATCTCCAAGTGACGCGATCCTCAGCCGTCGTGGAATGGGACACGTGTGGCGGCCGTTAGCATGGGAGTCCGCGCTGGGGCAAGACCATTTGGGAAGGTGTCATGACTGACAACGTCGACGGAATGCCCGGGAAATTCGCGATGCTCGGTCTGACTTACGACGACGTCCTGCTGCTGCCGGGCGCTTCGGAGGTCCTGCCGAACGCCGTCGACACCTCCTCCCGGGTCTCGCGCAACGTCCGGGTGAACATCCCGCTGATGTCGGCGGCGATGGACAAGGTCACCGAGGCGCGCATGGCCATCGCCATGGCCCGCCAGGGCGGCGTGGGCGTCCTGCACCGCAATCTCTCCATCGAGGACCAGGCCAACCAGGTCGACCTGGTCAAGCGCTCCGAGTCCGGCATGGTCACCGACCCGATCACGGTCCGCCCGGACGCCACCCTCGCCGACGCCGACGCGCTCTGTGCGCGCTTCCGCATCAGCGGCGTGCCGGTCACCGACCCGGCCGGCAAGCTCCTCGGCATCGTCACCAACCGCGACATGGCCTTCGAGCTCGACCGCAGCCGTCAGGTGCGCGAGGTCATGACGCCGATGCCGCTGGTCACGGGCAAGGTCGGGATCTCCGGCGAGGACGCCATCGAGCTGCTCCGCCGCCACAAGATCGAGAAGCTGCCGCTGGTCGACGACTCCGGTCTGCTCAAGGGCCTCATCACGGTCAAGGACTTCGTCAAGGCCGAGCAGTACCCGAACGCCGCCAAGGACGCCGAGGGCCGCCTGATCGTCGGTGCCGCGGTGGGCGTGGGTGACGAGGCCTACGAGCGCGCCCAGGCCCTCGTCGAGGCCGGTGCCGACTTCCTGGTCGTCGACAGCGCCCACGGCCACAGCCGCGGCATCCTCGACATGATCGCCAAGGTCAAGTCCAACATCAACGTCGATGTCATCGGCGGCAACGTCGCCACCCGCGACGGCGCCCAGGCGCTCATCGACGCCGGTGTCGACGGCGTCAAGGTCGGCGTCGGCCCGGGCTCGATCTGCACCACCCGCGTCGTCGCCGGCATCGGCGTCCCGCAGGTCACCGCCATCTACGAGGCCGCGCAGGCGTGCCACGCCGCGGGTGTGCCGATGATCGGCGACGGCGGTCTGCAGTACTCGGGCGACATCGCCAAGGCGATCGCCGCCGGTGCCGACGCGGTGATGCTCGGCTCGCTGCTCGCGGGCTGCGAGGAGTCGCCGGGCGAGATGGTCTTCATCAACGGCAAGCAGTTCAAGTCCTACCGGGGCATGGGCTCGCTGGGCGCCATGCAGTCGCGCGGCCAGGCCCGCTCCTTCTCCAAGGACCGCTACTTCCAGGACAACGTCCTCTCCGAGGACAAGCTCGTCCCCGAGGGCATCGAGGGCCAGGTCCCCTACCGCGGCCCGCTGGGCTCGGTGGCGCACCAGCTCATCGGCGGCCTGCGCGCCTCCATGGGCTACGTCGGCTCCGCCAACATCCAGGAGCTCAAGGACAAGGGCACCTTCGTCCGCATCACGTCGGCGGGCCTGAAGGAGAGCCACCCGCACGACATCCAGATGACGGTGGAGGCGCCGAACTACTCGCGACGCTGAGTCGAGCCCCCGGCCGGGGGTCCGGGGGTTGCCCCCCCCGGGAGGAGCTGTCAGATGACGGTGGAGGCGCCGAACTACTCCCGCCGGTAGTTCTTACTGCCACCGGTAGTAGTACGCGTTTAAAGCATTTTCACGGAGCCCGCGACCGCTCAGGCCGCGGGCTCCGCCGCGTCGGGGATACTGGATGCGGCAGGACGTAGAAGGAAAGGCCACACACGTGACTGAGATCGAGATCGGGCGCGGCAAGCGCGGCCGCCGGGCATACGCATTCGACGACATCGCCGTCGTCCCGAGTCGCCGTACCCGCGACCCGAAGGAGGTCTCGATCGCCTGGCAGATCGACGCCTACCGCTTCGAGCTGCCGTTCCTGGCCGCCCCGATGGACTCGGTCGTCTCGCCCGAGACCGCCATCCGCATCGGCGAGCTGGGCGGCCTGGGCGTCCTCAACCTCGAGGGCCTGTGGACCCGCTACGAGGACCCCGAGCCGCTGCTCGCCGAGATCGCCGAGCTGGACGAGACCGCCGCGACCAAGCGTCTGCAGGAGGTCTACGCCGAGCCGATCAAGGAAGAGCTGATCGGCCAGCGCATCAAGGAGGTCCGCGACTCCGGTGTCGTGACCGCCGCCGCGCTCTCCCCGCAGCGCACCGCGCAGTTCTCCAAGGCCGTCGTCGACGCCGGCGTGGACATCTTCGTGATCCGCGGCACCACCGTCTCCGCCGAGCACGTCTCCGGCGCGGCCGAGCCGCTGAACCTCAAGCAGTTCATCTACGAGCTCGACGTGCCGGTCATCGTCGGCGGCTGCGCCACGTACACCGCCGCCCTGCACCTGATGCGCACGGGCGCGGCCGGTGTCCTCGTCGGCTTCGGCGGCGGCGCCGCGCACACCACCCGTAACGTCCTGGGCATCCAGGTCCCGATGGCGACCGCCGTCGCCGACGTGGCCGCCGCCCGCCGGGACTACATGGACGAGTCCGGCGGCCGTTACGTGCACGTCATCGCCGACGGCGGCGTGGGCTGGTCCGGTGACCTCCCCAAGGCCATCGCCTGCGGTGCCGACGCCGTGATGATGGGCTCCCCGCTCGCCCGCGCCACCGACGCGCCGGGCCGCGGCTTCCACTGGGGCATGGAGGCCGTCCACGAGGACGTGCCGCGCGGCAAGCGCATGAACCTGGGCACGGTCGGCTCCACCGAGGAGATCCTCACCGGTCCCTCGCACACCCCGGACGGCTCGATGAACATGTTCGGCGCGCTGCGCCGTGCCATGGCCACCACGGGCTACAGCGACCTCAAGGAGTTCCAGCGGGTCGAGGTGACGGTCGCGCCGTCGCAGCACGACAACCGCTGACGCCCGGCAGCCGGTAGCCGGTAGTCACGCGAAGGGCCCGGACCGCCTCGGCGGTGCGGGCCCTTCGGCGTTGGTGCCGTGCGGGGCCGGGCCCGTCAGCCGCCCAGCTTGCGGGCGGTCTGAAAGGCGCCCGCGCCGCCGAATATGAAGAAGAGGGCGTCGATCGGCTCCAGGTATTCCTTCCAGGCCTCGGACAGCGAGTCGAAGTGCTCGAAGATGATCTCGGTGACCTGGACGTGGAAGACGTCGCTCATCTCCAGGGCGATGCCGAAGATCTGGCCCAGGTAGACACCGAGCAGCCCGAGGAGCACACCGACCACCGGCAGGGCGGGGTTGCGGCCGCCGACCTTGCCCAGGGCGGCGCCGATGAGGGCGCCCGTACCGACGGCGAGATAGCCGATCTGGCCGCCGTCGGAGGCCTTGAGGATCCCGCCGTAGACACCGGCTCCGACGAGCATGGCCACGACGCCGAGGACCACGGCGAGGGCGGGGTTGCCCCGGCGGACCGGCGCGGGCGGCGGCGGGAAGCCGCCGGGAGGACCGTACGGCGGCGGGGGCTGCTGCCCGTAGCCGTAGGGCGGCTGGGGCTGGTGCTGCGGCGGGTACGGCTGGGGCGGCTGCTGGCCGTACGGGGAGTGCTGCGGTGGCTGGGGCGGCTGCTGCGGATGTGGCGGCTGCTGTGGCTGCTGCCAGGGCTGGCTCATCTGTGATGTCCCCCGAATGTCCTCGGTGTTGAGTAGGGGCCAAAAGGTATCAGCGCGCAACGACACCGACGTCACCCACAGCGATCAAGCGGCTGTGAACTCCGCATAAAAGTTCGACCGTAAGGAATAATGGCAACTTATGGCGCAAAGCAAGTCGTTCAGCGGCAGGGACATGGGGATCGACCTCGGCACGGCGAACACGCTGGTGTACGTGCGCGGGAAGGGAGTGGTGCTCAACGAACCGTCAGTCGTCGCCGTCAACGCCGATGACGGCAGCGTGCTCTCGGTCGGCTCCGAGGCCAAGGAGACCATCGGCCGCACCCCCTCGAACATCGTCGCGGTCCGCCCGCTGCGCGACGGCGTCATAGCCGACTTCGAGGTGGCCGAGCGCATGATGCGGCACTTCATCAAGAAGGTCATGGGCAACCGCTTCTTCGCCCGCCCCCGCGTCGTGGTGTGCGTGCCCTCCGGCATCACCGGCGTCGAGCGGCGCGCCGTCATCGAGGCCGCCTCGCGCGCCGGGGCCCGCCAGGTGCACCTCGTCGAGGAGCCCATGGCCGCGGCGATCGGCGCGGGCCTGCCCGTCAGCGAGCCGACCGGCTGCATGGTCGTCGACATCGGCGGCGGTACGACCGAGGTCGCCGTCATATCCCTGGGCGGCATCGTCACCGCCCGGTCCGTCCGTACGGCGGGCGACGCGATGGACGCGGCGATCATCTCGTACGTGAAGAAGGAGTACTCCCTCGCGATCGGCGAACGCACCGCGGAGGAGATCAAGATGAACATCGGCTCCGCCGCGCCGACCGGCTACTGGTCCGCGGCCGGGCTGGCAGCCCTCGCCAAGCAGCTGGAGAAGGACACCGGCCTGGAGGAGGTCGGCGGCGACCCGGAGGAGACCCAGGGCCTCAAGCCGCCGGAGCGCTGCACCATCCGCGGCCGCGACCAGGTCAGCGGCCTGCCGAAGACGCGCGAGCTGACGGCCGACGAGATCCGCCACGCGCTGTCGGAGCCCGTCGACGCCATCGTCATGGCGGTCCGCCAGACCCTGGACGAGACCCCGCCGGAGCTCTCGGGCGACATCATGGACCGCGGCATCGTCCTCACCGGCGGCGGCGCGCTGCTGCGCGGCCTGGACGTCCGGCTGAGCAAGGAGCTCGACATCCCGGTCATCATCGCCGACGACCCGCTGGACTGCGTGGCGGTCGGCACGGGGCGCTGCGTGGAGGACTTCGCGGCGCTGAGGACGGTTCTGGATGCGCCCAACCGGGCGCTGGGGCTGGGAAGGCTGTAGTTCGTCACCCGTAGGTCGTCACCCGTAGGTCGTCACCCGCGCGGGGCGGCGCACCCTAGAGCCGGTGCCCCGCGCCCGCCGGCGTCGTGCCGCGGGTGTCCAGCAGCAGCTGCGCCTTCACGGCGAGCCCCTGGAGGTCGTACGTCCGGTGGGGCTGCAGAAGCACCGTGAGGTCCGCGGCCGCCGCAGCCTCGTAGAGGCTGTCGGCCCGCGGCACCGGCCGCCCCAGCACGCGCCACTGCGGCACGTGCGGATCGTGGTAGCTGAGCTGGGCCCCCAGCTCCATCAGCCGTGAGGCGATCTCGCGGGCGGGCGATCCCTGCTGGTCGGAGACGTCGGCCTTGTAGCTGACGCCCAGCAGCAGCACGCGCGCGCCGCGCGCCGACTTGCCGTGCTCGTTCAGGAGCGTGGCGCACCGCTGGGTGACGTACCGCGGCATGCGCCCGTTGACCTCCTGGGCGACCTCGACCATCCGCAGCGGATAGCCGAGGCTGCGGCCCTGGTAGGAGAGGTAGTTCGGGTCGATGGGCACGCCGGGGCCGCCCACCCCGGGCCCCGGGCGGAAGGCCTGGAAGCCGAAGGGCTTGGTCTCGGCGCAGCGCACGACGTCCCACAGGTCGACGCCGATGTCGTGGCAGAAGACGGCCATCTCGTTGACGAGCGCGATGTTGACGTACCGGTAGTTGGTCTCCAGGACGCGGACGGCCTCCGCCTCGCGCGGCCCGCGCGCGCGGACGACCTTCTCGCAGACCCGTCCGTAGAAGGCGGCGGCGGCCTCCGTGCACGCCGGGGTGAGGCCGCCGATGACCTTGGGGATGCCGGCGTAGCCGTGTCGCTTGCCGCCGGGGTCCACCCGGCTGGGGGAGTAGGCCAGGTGGAAGTCTTGGCCGGCGCGCAGCCCGGAGCCGGATTCGAGCAGGGGGCGCAGGTATTCCTCCGTGGCGCCGGGGTAGACGGGGGACTCCAGGAGAACGGTGGTGTGCGGGCGCAGCCGCACGGCGAGCGCGCGGGCGGCGGCGCCGATGGCGGAGAGGTCGAGGGCCCTGTCCTCGCCGAGCCGGGTGGGGGCGCAGATCACGGCGGTGCGCACCTTGCCGAGCTCGGCGTCGGCGGTCGTGGGGCGGAAGCCCGCGGCGAGCATCCGGCGGACCTCGGCGGCGGTGAGGGAGCCGTCGGCGCACTCCGGGGGGAGCCGGCCGGCGCGCAGCTCGGCGACGGTGTGCGGGTCCGGGTCGTAGCCGATGGTGTCGATGCCGGCGGCGGTCGCGGCCTGGGCGAGGGGGAGTCCGAGGTGGCCGAGTCCGATGACGGCGAGATCTGCGGGCATGGCGAGGCGGTCCTTCCCGGGAAGCCGGGGGGTTCGGCACGCGAACGAGTTACATCAGGTTAAGCGGATATATGACTGTTATTCGGGATCAACGCGGCGCGCCTCGCTCCCATGCGCCGCCGGTGCGGCCGAACCGGCGGATCTGGGGCAGCATCGAAGGAGGAGCGCGCAGGCGCAGGGACCAGCGGAGCAACCGGCGGCCGAAACGGAGGCAGCGGTGAGGACAGCGACACTCGGGCCGGACGAGCGCAGTGCGGCACTCGCCCGGATGGCGGAGCGGGAACTGGACGTCCTGGTCGTCGGCGGCGGGGTCGTCGGCGCGGGCACCGCGCTCGACGCGGCCACGCGGGGGCTCACGACCGGCCTCGTCGAGGCGCGCGACTGGGCCGCGGGCACCTCCAGCCGCTCCAGCAAGCTCATCCACGGCGGTCTGCGCTACCTGGAGATGCTCGACTTCGCCCTCGTCAGAGAGGCCCTCAAGGAGCGCGGCCTGCTGCTGGAGCGGCTCGCCCCGCACCTGGTCAAGCCCGTGCCCTTCCTCTATCCGCTGCAGCACCGCGGGTGGGAGCGCCTCTACGCGGGCTCGGGCGTCGCGCTCTACGACGCGATGTCGGTCTCCTCCGGGCACGGCCGCGGCCTGCCCACCCACCGTCACCTCACCCGCAAGCGGGCCCTGCGCGTCGCGCCCTGCCTGAAGAAGGACGCGCTGGTGGGCGCGCTGCAGTACTACGACGCCCAGATGGACGACGCCCGCTACGTCACCACCATCGTGCGCACGGCGGCCGCCTACGGCGCCGAGGTCGCCAACCGGGCGCGGGTGACCGGCTTCCTGCGCGAGGGCGAGCGGGTGGTCGGGGCCAGGGTGCGCGATCTGGAGCAGGGCGGCGAGTTCGAGATCCGGGCCCGGCAGATCGTCAACGCCACGGGGGTGTGGACGGACGACACCCAGAAGCTCATCGCCGAGCGCGGCCAGTTCCACGTCAGGGCCTCCAAGGGCATCCACCTGGTGGTGCCCAAGGACCGCATCCACTCCACCACCGGGCTGATCCTGCGCACCGAGAAGAGCGTGCTCTTCGTGATCCCCTGGGGCAGGCACTGGATCATCGGCACGACCGACACCGACTGGGACCTGGACAAGGCCCACCCCGCGGCGTCGAGCGCGGACATCGACTATCTGCTGGAGCACGTCAACGAGGTCCTGGCCGTGCCGCTGACCCGGGACGACGTGCAGGGGGTGTACGCGGGGCTGCGTCCCCTGCTGGCCGGCGAGTCGGACGCGACCAGCAAGCTCTCGCGCGAGCACACCGTGGCGCATCCCGTGCCGGGGCTGGTGGTCGTGGCGGGCGGGAAGTACACGACGTACCGCGTGATGGCCAAGGACGCCGTCGACGAGGCGGTGCACGCGCTCGACCGGCGCGTGGCGGAGTGCGTCACGGAGGACGTGCCGCTCGTGGGCGCGGAGGGCTACAAGGCGCTGTGGAACGGGCGCGCGCGGATCGCCCAGAGCACCGGCCTGCACGTGGCGCGCGTGGAGCACCTGCTCAACCGGTACGGCTCGATGGTGGACGAGGTGCTGGAGCTCATCGCCGCCGACCCCTCCCTGGGCGACCCGCTCACCGGCGCCGACGACTACCTCCGGGCCGAGGTCGTCTACGCCGCCTCGCACGAGGGCGCGCGCCACCTCGACGACGTCCTCACCCGCCGGACCCGCATCTCCATCGAGACCTTCGACCGCGGCACGCGCAGCGCCCGCGAGGCCGCCGAGCTGATGGCGCCGGTGCTGGGCTGGGACCGGTCGCAGGTCGAGAAGGAGGTCGAGCGCTACGAGAAGCGGGTGGAGGCGGAGCGCGAATCGCAGCTGCAGCCCGACGACCTGACGGCGGATGCGGCACGGCTGGGGGCACCGGACGTCCAGCCGGTCTGATCCTCTGATGCCCCGTTGGGGCGGGTGTGCCCGGTGAGATCCGATGAGCGTCATGTGACGGCTCCGACGCGCCGGGAACCGTCTTGTCCGAAACCGGGTCCTGTAAAGGCAGCGGACGAGTGCGGTGCCGGCCGTCGTTGTCATGCGGGGCGTCGCCGGGCCGCCGCGGTGCAGGTCGGCCAGGTCGGTGCGGCGGCGGCCGGCGCGCGCCGCACGGAGGGCGATGGGCGGCAGTGCGCCCGTATTGTCCGCCGGCTTGCGGACCCTGGCCTTCCGCCGGTCCGTGGATGAGAGACAATGGTGGCTCTGCCAGGGTCGGTTGGTCGCAGAGCTGATTGCCAGAGGGGACGCATGTCGGAGGCGGAGCAGACGCAGGGCACGGCAGGGCGCCTCCTGGCCGGGCGGTACCGCCTCGGGGACGTCCTCGGCCGTGGCGGCATGGGCACGGTCTGGCGCGCCAGTGACGAGACCCTGGGCCGTACGGTCGCCGTGAAGGAACTGCGGTTCCCGGCCAACATCGACGAGGACGAGAAGCGACGCCTCATCACGCGCACGCTGCGCGAGGCGAAGGCCATCGCCCGGATCCGCAGTGCGGGCGCGGTCACCGTCTACGACGTCGTGCACGAGGACGACCGCCCCTGGATCGTCATGGAGCTCATCGAGGGCCGCTCGCTCGCCGATGTCATCCGCGAGGACGGGCCGCTGAAGTGGCGTCGGGCCGCCGAGGTGGGCGTCGCCGTCCTCGACGTGCTGGGTGCGGCGCACCGCCAGGGCATCCTGCACCGCGATGTGAAGCCGTCCAACGTGCTCATCTCGGACGACGGCCGCGTCGTCCTCACCGACTTCGGCATCGCGCAGGTCGAGGGCGACCCCTCCGTCACCTCCACCGGCATGCTCGTCGGCGCCCCTTCGTATATCTCCCCCGAGCGCGCCCGCGGCCACAAGCCCGGCCCGCCGGCGGACCTCTGGTCGCTCGGCGGCCTGCTCTACGCGGCGGTCGAGGGCGTTCCGCCGTACGACAAGGGCTCGGCCATAGCCACCCTGACCGCCGTGATGACCGAGCCGCTCGGCCCGCCGAAGAACGCCGGCCCGCTGGCCGAGGTCATGTACGGGCTGCTCGCCAAGGACCCCGAGAAGCGGCTCGACGAGGCGGGCGCCCGCGCGCTGCTCACCGACGCCGTCAACGCCCCTGACGAGCGCCTTCCCCCCAAGCCGAAGCCGTCCACGCCGGACCTGGACGCCACGCAGGCCATCGCCGTGCCGTCGATACCCGAGGCGGCCGTGCCCGCCCGGCCGTCGGCCAAGCGCCCTGTGAAGCGGGCGGGAGAGTCCGCGGGCAAGACCGCGCAGGCGCCTCTGCCGCAGGCGGCGCCCCGCGTTGCGCCCGGGGTGCACGGCACGCCGGGCGCTGCGGACGCCCAGCCCACCGCCCGCCCGTTCTCCGGGGGCACCCCCGGCGGGCGGGGGAGCGAGGGCGTCAGCCTGTACGGCACCCGGCAGGGTGGCATCGGGCGCGTCCTGGAGGTCGTGCCGCGGCGGACGCTGGTCGTCGCTGCGGTCGTCGTCGTGCTGGCCGTGCTCGGCACGGTCCTCGCCTTCGCGCTGAGCGGCGGTGACGACAGCGACGGCAAGGAGGGCAAGAAGGAAGGCAAGTCCGTGACCGGGCAGATGCCTTCGGCCGGGGCGTCGGGCAAGGCGGCGAAGGGGGCGAAGGCCCCGGGCGGGTCGTCCGGCACGGCGGGCGATCAGGGCAAGGGTGGCAAGGGGGGCAAGGAGGGCGAGGACCTCAAGCCCCAGTCCGCTTCCGGCTCCGGCGGCCGGGGCGCCGATGCGGACATCGCCGGCTTCAAGCACATCGAGAACGACGATTACCACTTCGGGATCGCCGTACCGGAGGGCTGGAAGCAGACCGGCACCGCCGGTGAGCACTCGGGCGCGATCTACAGCGCCTCGGGCGGCTTCCCGCGCATTCAGGTCGACTTCGGTTCCGAGCCGAAGCCGGACGCCGTCAAGGCGTGGCGCGACGCCGAGTCCGGCGCCCGGCAGAGCATGCCGAACTACAACACGCTCTCCATTCAGGAGATCCGCGGATGGGAAGGGCACGACTACCCGACCATCGCGGACTGGTCGTTCGAGCGCGACCAGAACGGCAAGCGCGTCCAGGTCCTCAACCGCGGCTTCAAGGTGGACGACGAGCGCGGCTACGCCATCATGATCACGTGCGAGAAGGGCAAGTGGGGCGACGCCGACTGCCGGGCGTTGCGTGACGCTGCGTTCAAGACCTTCTCGCCGGAGGACTGACCGGCTCCCTGGGCCTGTGTGTCTCTGCGTCTCTGTGCCTGTGTGTCTGCGCCTTTGCCCGTGGCTGTTCCTGTGTACCTAGGCGCCTGCGTACCTAGGCGCCTAGGTGTCAGTGGCTCGGGAGGCTGGTGCCGACCCGGCGGACGGGTGTGGCGAGACGGGTGCGCCCCGGTCCGCCTGTGGGCCCCGTGCCGAGCCACTTACCGGACCACGTACTGAGCCGTACGCGCCCGAAGGGGCGGGTTCGGCACGTATCGTGAGGTGTCGTGGACGGTACGCAGCCGCAATAGGCAGCAAATTGAACGCTGTTGGCGGTTGTCCGGGCATACGGGCGAGGTGCGGATCGCGCGCTTGGGGAGGCGTCGTGGACGACTACGCAGGGCGGGTCCTGGCCGACCGGTATCGCCTGCCCCTGCCGCCGTCCGACGTCTTCGAGCTCGTCGAGACCCGCGCCTTCGACACCTTCAGCGGCCAGGAGGTCCTCGTCCGGCAGATCCCGCTGCCGGAGGTCGTGGACGCGGAGGTGCTTGACGGCGCGGGTGGCGCGGGCGGCGGAGGACGCCGAGGCCGAGGCCGTACGCCGGGAGCGGCAGCCGGTGGTGCCGGTGTCGTTGGTGGTGTCGGCGATCCGGTGGTGAGCCGGGCCCTGGCCGCCGCCGCGGCCGCGGCGCAGGTCCCCGATCACCCCCGGCTCGACCAGGTCTTCCACGTCTTCGCCGAGGGCGGCAGCCTGTGGGTCGTCAGCGAGCTGCTGCCCGCCCGCCCGCTCGCCGCGCTCCTGGCCGAGCGGCCCCTCTCGCCTCACCGTGCCGCCGAGGTCGCCGCCGACGTCCTCACCGCGCTGCGCGCCCTGCACGCCCACGGCTGGACCCACCGCAACATCACCACGCGCACCGTCCTCATCTGCGACGACGGCCGCGCCATCCTCACCGGCCTGGCCGCCGGCGCCGCCGAGGAAGCGCTCTGCGGCTACGACCCCGTCCCGGAAGGCGTCACCTCGCCTGCGGGCCGGGGCGACCGGGGCGGAATGCCGGCGCCGCGAGGCCGAGGCGGCCCGGGGGCCCCGGCAGGCCTGGCGGGCCCGGGGGGCGTGCCGGGCGGGGGCGGGGACGGAGACCGGCGGGGCGGGCGCGGGTCCGGTGGCGGACCGGACTCAGGCGGGCGGGGACCGAGGCCGGAACACCCGCCGTACCGGGACCAGGGCGCCGCGGGCGGATTCCTGCCGCCGAGCACCGCGGGCCCATCGGGCAGCAGGCCTTGGCCGCCGGACGGCTTCCGTCCGGCGGCGGGCGGTCCGGGCGCGGGGCCGTCGCCGTCCGGCCGGGGCGCAGGGCGCCCGGGTCCGGGCCCGGGTCCGGGTCCGGGCCCAGGTCCGGGTGGGCAGGGTGGCGGCTATCCGGGCGGAGAGAGCGCGGGACGTCCGGGCGGTCCGGGCGCGGGCCGCCCGGACGGGCGGGGAACTGCGGATCCCGGTGGGCCGGGCGCTGGATTGCCGGGCAGGCAAGGGGCTGTGTACCCCGGCGGTCAGGGCACGGGGGCGTCGGGTGGTCAGAACGCCGGGCGCCCCGGCGATCAGGGCTCCGGGCGTCCGGGCTCGCAGGGTGCCGGGCATCCGGGCTCACAGGGTGTCGGGCAGTCCGGCCGGGAGGGCGGGGCGCGGCAGGTGCGATCGTCGGCCATCGCCGCCTATCGCGCGGGCGCCGCCCGGGCCGCGGCCGCCCGTGCGGCCGGGGAGGGCGCGCCGCCCGCGACGCCGACAGGTTCGTCCACATGGGGCGGCGGCAGTGCCGCCAGCGGGTCCGCCCCGACGCCCCGGCCCTGGGCCGTCGGCCCCCTCCAGGGCACGTCCTCCGGCAGGAAGCGGCCCGGCGACCCCGCCGAGGGGACGAACGCCGCCAGGCCGGACGTCCCCGAGGTGAAGCTCCCCGGGACAGCCGCCTCCTGGCCCGGCCTTCCCGGGCTTCCCGGCCTGACCCCGCCCCGCGCGCCTGCCGCCCCCGCCGGAGGCCCCGGCGCCGCGCCCCTGCTCCCACCCACACCTGCACCCACACCTGCACCCGTGCCCACTCCCACGCCCGCACCCCCACCCGGGCCGCGCCGCCCTGAAGACAGTGCCCCGGTCGCCTGGGGAGCCGCCGGGCAGCAGCCTGCGAATGCCCTCGCCGCGGAGCGGGCCCGGCAGGCACGCATCGTCGTCGTCGGGGCCGTCACCGAACGGTGGGCCCCGGAGCAGGCGTGGCCCGTCCAGGAGAACTGGCAGCTGGCTCCGCCCGTCGGCCCCGCGGCCGACCTGTGGGCGCTCGGAGCCCTGCTCTTCCGCGTCGTGCAGGGACACGCCCCCTACCCCGAGGACAGCGCGGCCGAGCTGGTCCAGGTCGTGTGCGCGGAGCCGCCCGCGTTCGCGGAGGAGTGCGGCGCCCTGCGTCCCGTGGTCGAGTCGCTGATGCGCAAGGACCCTGCCGAACGCCCGGAGTTCGAGGAGCTCCGCGGCTGGCTGCGTTCCTTGATCCGCTCGGCCCCGGAACCGGAGCCCGGCGGCCGCACCCTCACGGTGCCTCCCGCCCCTCCGGAAGCCCCGGCCGACCAGCACCGCCTCCCGATCGTCCGGCGCAAGGGCGAGGTCGTGCGCCGCAGGCGCGGCCGTCCCATCACGGCCGTGGACACCGCCGCCCCGGCCGCGCACGGCCGCCACAAGAAGACGGTCAAGGACAACGCCCCGGCCCCCCGCCCCGCGGAACCCCGCACCGGCCACCTGCAGGAGCAGCGCGGCCGCCCGGCCCGCTCGGCGTACAGCCTGGGCCGCCTGCTGCTGGGGCTGGTCCTGCTGCTTCTCATCGGTGCGGTGCTGTACGCGATGCTGTTCATGCCGCGCGCCGAGGAGAGCGCGGACCGGGCGCCCGCGGACCGCACGGGCGCGGCCGGTGCGCGCAGTGCGGCGCCGCCGAAGGCTCCGGCCACCACCGGCAAGTCGGGCGGGAGCGGCTCGCCGGCCACGCAGGCCACCCCGGAGGCACGGGCCACCCCGGAGGCGAGGGCCGCCGAGTCCGGCGGCCCTGCCGAGGGCTTCACCCTGCGCGAGGACCCCAAGGGATTCACCGTGCCCGTCGCCAAGGACTGGCAGCGGCGGGGGGAGAACGACCGCGGGCAGGTCGTCTACGCCGGCGGGGACTACCGGCTCATCGTGGTGCCCGGCCGGGACAAGGTGGCGGAGTTCGGCAGCGACCCGATGACGTACCAGCAGGAAAAGGAGCCGGAGCTGGCCGCGTTCCGCTCCTCGTCGTGGTCCGGCGCCTCAGGGCTGCGCCGTATCGACGTCGGCAGGACGGCGTCGGCGGAGGGCACGTTCAACTGGACCGACAGCAGCGGCCGCGAGGTCTACGTGCGCAACTCCGCCACGATCCTGGACGGCCGCTATCACCTGCTGCAGGTGATCGGGCCGGTGAAAGAGCAGCGCGCGGTGGACCGCTTCTTCGAGCAGGCGGCGGCCGGCTACCGGGCCCGCTGAGCAGGCGTTACGACAAAGCGCTCGTCAGGAGAAGCGCTCCCGCAGTTTGTACTTGAGCACCTTGCGCAGGGTGTTGTCGCGGGGGAGCAGGCCGACCAGCTCCAGCTGTTCCGGGATCTTGTACACGGACAGCCCGGCGTCCGTCAGGTGGGAGGCCAGCTCCCCGAGCGTGAGCGGCGGGGCTCCGGGAACCTGCTGGACGACGGCGCAGACGCGCTCTCCGCGTACGGGGTCGGGCAGGCCGATCACTGCGGCGTCCTCGATGCCCGGGTGGCGCCGCAGGAGCTGTTCGACCTCCTGGGCGGAGATGTTCTCGCCCTTGCGGATGATGACGTCCTTGGCGCGGCCGGTGAGGACGAGGTGGCCGCCGGCGGTGAGGAATCCGAGGTCGCCGGTGACGAGGAAGCCGTCGGCGTCGAAGGCCTCGGCCGTCTGTGCGGCGTCGAGGTAGCCCTGGCAGACGGCCTCGCCGCGCAGCCGTATCCCGCCCTCGGTGCCGGCCGGCACGGGCGCGCCGTGCGCATCGGTCACGCGGATCTCCATGCCTGCGGGGGGCCGGCCCTCCGTGCGGGCCAGGTGTTCCGCCGTGTCCTCCGGGTCCCCCATGGTGATCATCGGGGCTTCGGTCATGCCGTAGCCGTGAGCCAGCCGGCACCCCAGCTCGCGGACCACCTCGTCGTAGAGCTCCGGCGGCCTGGGCGCGCCGCCGCCCGCCAGGAGCCGGAGCGTGGGGATGATCTTCCGCCCGGGCTGTTTGCGCTGCTCGGCGAGGAACATCGAGTAGAAGGCGGTCGATCCGCCCGCGACGGTGACGCCGTTGCGGCGGTAGGCGTCGAGCGAGCCCGGCAGGGAGAAGTGCTCCACGAGGAGGGCGGGGAAACCGCGCAGGAGGAGCATCACGGTGTAGTCGGGGCCTGCGACGTGCGCGTAGGGGAAGGCCATGGATCCGACGTCCTGCGGGGTGAGCCGCAGTGCGGCGGCCAGGCAGGCGCCGGCGGCGATGAGCCCGCGGTCGGTGTGCAGGACACCCTTCGGGGCGGAGGTGGTGCCGGAGGTCCAGTAGATCCAGCGGACGGCGGTGCCGTCGGCGGGCGGTGGCGGCAGCACCGCGGGGTCCCCTTCGGGCAGGCTGCCGTGGGCGGTGAGGACGAGCGGCGGCGCGGGGAGCGCGAGGGCGAGGCGGCACGCCATGAGGGAGTGGTCGAAGCCCCGCCATATGCCGGGGACGGCGAAGAATCCGGCTTCGGTGGCCCGCAGCGCGTGACCGACCTCGTGGTCGCGGTAGGAGGGGATGAGGGGTGTCTGCACGGCGCCGATCCGGGCCAGGGCGAAGGACAGGACGACGGTCTCGATGCGGGTCGGCAGCTGCCAGGCCACCCGGCTGCCGGGCCGCACCCCGAGCTCGTACAGCCCGGCGGCCGTGCGTTCGGCGCGCGTCCGCAGCTCTCCGAAGGTCGCCGTGCGGTCATCCGCTCCGGGCCCGGCGCCGTCCTGGCCGCCGGCTTGGATGAGGGCCGGTGCGCCGGGGGTCAGCTCCGCGCGGCGGTCGAGCAGCTCCCACAGGGTGCGGGAGGCGGACAGGTCGTCGGCGGCGCGGGTCATGGCGGGCCTCCACTGAAACTGACTGTACGTCAGAGAAGTGCCGCGAAGCGTAGGCCGTCACGGCTTGTCGGTCCAGGGGGCGGGGGCTAGCCTCGAAGCTGACTGACCGTCAGATAACGGGAGCGCCCCCGATGGAACTGCCCCGCATCGTCAGCGTCGACGACCACGTCATCGAGCCCGCCCACCTCTTCGAGCGCTGGCTGCCCGCCCGCTACCGCGACCGCGGCCCCCGCCCCCTGACCGCCGGCATCGGCCGGCTCGAGTACACCGGCGGCAAGTACGCCATCTCCATGGACCCCGACGGGCCACCCGCCGACTGGTGGATCTACGAGGACCTCCGCTTCCCCTACAAGCGCAACATCGCCGCCGTCGGCTTCGACCGGGACGAGATGACCCTTGAGGGCATCACCCGCGCCGAGATGCGCCCCGGCTGCTGGGATCCTGCCGAACGCCTCAAGGACATGGACCTCAACCACGTCGAGGCGTCTCTTTGCTTCCCGACCTTCCCGCGCTTCTGCGGCCAGACCTTCGCCGAGGCGCACGACAAGGAAGTCGCCCTCGCGTGCGTACGCGCCTACAACGACTGGATGGTCGAGGAGTGGTGCGGCGACAGCGGCGGCAGGCTCATCCCCTTGTGCCTCATCCCGCTGTGGGACGTGGACCTCGCCGTCGCCGAGATCCACCGCAACGCCGCCCGCGGCGTCCGGGCCGTGACCTTCAGCGAGCTCCCCACCTGCCTCGGCCTCCCCAGCATCCACACCGGCTACTGGGACCCCTTCTTCACCGCCTGCCAGGAGACCGGCACCGTCGTCAACATGCACATCGGCTCCTCCTCGCAGATGCCCGCCGCATCCCCGGACGCCCCGCCCGCCGTCCAGGCGACCCTGTCCTTCAACAACGCCATGGCCTCGATGGCCGACTTCCTCTTCAGCGGCGTCCTCGTGCGCCATCCCCGCCTCAAACTCGCCTACAGCGAGGGTCAGATGGGATGGATCCCCTACGCCCTGGAGCGCGCCGACGACGTCTGGGAGGAACACCGCGCCTGGGGCGGCGTGCGCGACATCATCCCCGAGCCGCCGTCCACCTACTACTACCGCCAGATCTTCTGCTGCTTCTTCCGCGACAAACACGGCATCGCCTCGCTCGACGTCGTCGGCCGCGACAACGCCACCTTCGAGACCGACTACCCCCACGTCGACTCGACCTTCCCCCACACCAGGCAGGTCGCCCTCGACCACGTGCGGGGACTGGACGACGAGACCGTCCGCAAGCTCATGCGCGGCAACGCCATCCGCATGCTCGGCCTGGACCTCGACCCCCTGGGCGGGTGATGCGCGATGGACCTCACTCTCACCGGGGCCGAGGAGGAGTTCCGCCGACGCCTCCGCGCCTGGCTGCGCGACACCCTGCCCGGACTGCCCCCCGAGCCGCCCGCCGACGACTGGCCCGCACGGCGCGCCTACGACTGCGCCTGGCAGCGCGCCCTCCACGACGCCGGCTACGCAGGCCTGCACTGGCCTCCCGAAGCCGGCGGCCAAGGCGCCACCCCCACCCAGCACTTGATCTTCATCGAGGAGGCCGAGCGAGCCGGAGCCCCTTACGTCGGCGCCAACTTCGTCGGGCTCCTGCACGCGGGCCCCACCATCGCCGCTGAGGGCACCGCAGCCCAGCGCGCCCGCTGGCTGCCCCCGATCCTGCGCGGCGAGGAGATCTGGTGCCAGGGCTTCTCGGAACCCGACGCCGGCTCCGACCTGGCCTCCTTACGCACCCGCGCCGTCCGCGACGGCGACTCCTACGTCGTCACCGGCAGCAAGATCTGGACCTCCTACGCCGAGATCGCCGACTGGTGCGAACTCCTCGTCCGCACCGACCCCGCGGCCCCCCGGCACCGCGGCATCTCCTGGCTGGCCCTGCCGATGAACGCCCCCGGCGTCACCGTACGGCCGCTGCGCACCCTCGCCGGGACCGCGGAGTTCGCCGAGGTGTTCCTCGACGAGGTACGGGTGCCCGCCACCCACCGCATCGGCGCCGAGAACGACGGCTGGCGCGTCAGCATGGTCACCCTCTCCTACGAGCGCGGCACCGCCTTCGCGGGAGAGGTCGTCGCCTGCCGCCGCACCCTCGCCCGGCTCGCCCGCACCGCCCGCGCCAACGGCCGCTGGGACGACGCCGTCCTGCGCCGCCGCCTCGGGCGCCTGCACGCCGAGTTCACGGCGCTGTGGCGGCTCGTCCAGTGGAACGTCAGCGAAGCCGCCCACGCCGCGCGCACCGGCGGCGACGGAGTGCCGGGCGCCGGCGGATCCGTCTTCAAGCTGCGCTACTCCCAGGCGCGCCAGGAGCTCTACGACGCGGCCGCCGAGGTGCTGGGACCGGAGTCCCTGGACGCCCGCCAGGAATGGACGGCGCAGCGCCTGTCCTCGCTCTCCTACACGATCGCCGCGGGCACCTCCCAGATCCAGCGCACCATCATCGCCGAGCGCATCCTCGGCCTCCCCAAGGGGCGATGACCATGGACTTCCGCCTCACCGGCGACCAGCGGGCCCTGCGGGCGGGAATGCGGGGCCTCCTCGCCGCCCGCCATCCCCACGAGCGGCTGCGCGCCCTGGCCGATTCGCCTTCCCCGGACGGCCCCCGGGCACCGGACCCTGCGCTGTGGCGGGCCCTGGGGGAGGCGGGCTTCTTCTCCCTGCGGCTTGCGGAGAAGGACGGCGGCGTGGGGCTCGGGATGCCCGAGGCGGTGCTGCTCTTCGAGGAGGCCGGGCGCGCCCTGCTGCCCGGCCCGCTCGTCGCCACGTACCTCGCCGCGGGCCTCGTCCCGGGCGCGGCCGAGGGCGGCTGCGTCGTCACGGCCCTGGACGGGCCCGGAGCGGCCGAGCACCTCGCCTCCGCGGACGCCGTCCTGCTGCTCGACGGCCCGGCCGCCCGGCTCCTGCGCACGGGCGCCGGGGGAGCCCCGCGCGCCCTGCGGGCACGCCCCGTCCGGTGCGTGGACCCGACGACGCCCCTCCACCTCGTACGGCAGCTGCCCCGGATGCCGGACGGGAGTGATGCGGCTCTGCCCATCGATGCCGCCCGGATGCGGCTGGAGGCCGCCCTGCTGACCGCCGCGCAGCAACTCGGCAGCGCCTTCCGGACCGTCGAACTGGCGGTCTCCCACGCCCGGCGCCGCTCCCAGTTCGGCCGCCCGGTCGGCAGCTTCCAGGCGGTGCAGCACTTGTGTGCGGAGATGCTCGTGCGCGCCGAGCTCGCGCGCGCCGCGGTGTACGCGGCGTCACTCTCGATGGAACCCGACGAACCGGCTGAAATCGCTGCAGCCAAACTGCTCGCTGACAGTGCAGCTGTACGCAACGCTCGTGACTGTCTGCAAGTGCATGGCGGCCTGGGGTTCACCTGGGAATCGGACGTTCATCTGCACCTCAAACGCGCCTGGCTGAGGCTCCGTCAATGGCAGTCGTCGATCGATTCCGAGGAATTGCTTGCGAATACCCTGCTCTGCGAGGCTTCACACATCCCGGAGCGCCTTCCGGCGAATGATGCAACGGATGTTCTGGACGCAGAGAATGTCACGGCGTAATCGTCATGGGCGAAATGCCGGGCATGTCATGCCGAACCGCTCGCAGCATGTCGATATCAGGCTGTGTCCCGGACGTTACTCGTCACAGGGCGGAGTCAGGGCCCGGCTCGGGTACTCTCCCTTGAATGCGAGAGGTTCAGAAGCGCGGCGAGGCGGAAGTTGCCCATGTGGCGTCGCCGGGCGTGCGCATGTCTGATGCTCGTCCCGGAACGGGCCCGAAAGGCCCTCGGTGTTCGAGTCTCCGCAGCACGCGTCGCACAGTATGCAGTAGCCATACTCCTTTGCGCCGGAATATGCCCGAAGCGCTTGTTGGGGTGACTGTGCGTCAACCATGCTGTCTCGGAAGGAGATCACGTTCCGTGATCCCTCGGAGACGCGAGGCGTTGTGTCCGCCGGTACGGATGGTGTGAGCGGTGCAGGTGCTTCAGATGCAGATGGAGGTCCGGGCCGACCCCGCGGAAGTGGGGCGGGCCCGCAGGTGGGCGAGATCGCGACTGGCCGGGTCGGGGATAGGCGTCGATGAGCCGCTCGCCGAGACGCTGATCCTGCTGATCTCCGAGCTGGTCACCAACGCCGTGGTCCACACCGGCTGCCCGGCCGTGCTGCGCATGCTCTTCCCGGGAGCAGGCGGCGCCGGGGCCGGCGCCTACGGAGGCACCGTCCGCGTCGAGGTCGCCGACATCAGCGCCCGCCCGCCCCGCCGCAGGTGCGCGGGCGGCGAGGACACCGGCGGCCGCGGCCTGGAGCTGGTCGACGGTCTCGCCGACCGCTGGGGCTGGCAGGCGGAGGGCAGCGGCAAGCGCATCTGGTGCGAGGTCGACCGCACGGGCTCCTCGTGGGTCGGCGCTTTCGACTCCCCACGCGCCGTCATAAATCGGGCTTAATCGACAAAGTCCAGACCAGGTGTTGACGTGAAGTGTCCACGTGATCACCCTTGGATGCAGCGATTCGTTGCGAGGGGACGTCGAGAGGCCCATGGTCACCGGGCCGCCTTGGCGAGTGCGGGTCGCGGTCCGGCGCGCTGCAGGGCTCCAGCGCCGGAGCCGGCGGCGACGTGCGGTGCCGTGCTCGGGGTGCGCATCGGCACGTCGCCGCCCGCCCACGTCCCCCGGAACTCCTCCGCCTCGGCTCAGAGCACGGCGACCGGCGCCACGGGCGCCCCCACCCCGCCCTCGAAGGGCTCGGGCGTCGCCGTCAGCAGGAAGGCGTAGCGCCGCTCCTCCGCGCAGGCCGCGGAGAGCTCCTCCAGATTCCAGTTCTGCCCCTGCAGCATCCCCATCTCCACCAGGTGCAGTGCGTGCACCGGCAGCCACAGGCCCTCGATCTCCGGCGGGAAGACCTCGAAGCAGAGCGTGTCATTGGCGACGGCCGCCACATCCCGGGCGTGGAACCACTCGGGCGCCCGGATCGACAGCCCGGGCGACGAATGCCCGTACGTCCGCCGGTCGCCCGACAGGTAGTGCTGCATATGGCCCGTGCGAACGAGCACGATGTCGCCGGGGCCCACGGCGACCGCGCCCATGTCCTCGGCCGCTTCCAGATCCTCCGGGGTGACGGCGCGGCCGGGCTCCAGGTGCGCCACACCCCGGGCGCGTGCCACGTCGAGCAGCACCCCGCGCGAGACGACGTGCCGGGCCTTCTCGATGCCGCTGAAGGCGGCGCGCGTATGGGCCGTGACCGAGTCCGCCGGGCGGCCGTTGTAGATCCTCCCGCCGTGGGAGACGTGCGGCAGCGCATCCCAGTGCGTCCCCGCCTGGAGGCCCATGATGACGGCGTCGTCGCTCGTGGCCACTGATTCGGGGGCGCATTCCTGGTTGATGGAGATCATCGTGTGCAGGGGGTTGACCCTGCCGGGGATCAGGCCGGTCTGGATCCCGCGCTGCCGCAGGGGTACGGCCAGGGCCACTCTCCGGCCGGTGAGCACGGTGGCCGCGGCTTCGCGGACGACGGCATCCGTGATCAGGTTGAGGGTGCCGATCTCATCCCTCTCGCCCCAACGGCCCCAGTTGTTGACCCGCTTGGCGATCTCGTGGAACTCCGGTGGCAGTGGCATGGGCTCCCTCCCCGGATCGGTGCCTGTGCGGGGCTTGTGCCTTCGCCGGCTCTGCCCAAAAATCTAACGGTCCGTCAGATGGAGCGGGAAGGGGCGTGCGCCGTGGGGAGCTTCTTGGCCGGAAAGGTGGTCGCCGTCACCGGGGCGGGCCGCGGCATCGGCCGCGCCGTCGCCCTCGCCTGCGGGTCCGAGGGCGCAAAGGTCGTGGTCAACGACTACGGCGTCTCCATCGAGGGGAACGAGCCCACGAGCGAGGTCGCCGCCGGTGTGGTCAAGGAGATCGAGGCGGCCGGAGGCGAGGCCGTCGCCGTCGCGGACGACGTGTCGGCCATGTCCGGCGGACAGCGGATCGTGGACACGGCCCTCGCCCGGTACGGGCGGCTCGACGGCGCCGTCTGCGCCGCCGGGATCCTGCGCGAGCGGATGCTGTTCAACATGACCGAGGAGGAGTGGGACCCCGTCATCGCCACCCACCTCAAGGGCACCTTCACCGTCTTCCGCGCTGCCTCCGCGGTCATGCGCAGCCAGAAACACGGCACCCTCATCGGCTTCACCAGCGGCAACCACCAGGGCAGCGTCGCCCAGGCCAACTACTCCGCCGCCAAGGGGGGCATCATCTCCCTCGTCCGCAGCGCCGCTCTCGGCCTGCACAAATACGGGATCACGGCCAACTGCGTCGCCCCCGTGGCCAGGACACGGATGTCCGCCAACGTGCCGGTGGAACTCCAGGAGATCGGCGACCCCGAGGACGTCGCGGCGCTCGTCGTCTACCTGCTCGGTGAACAGGCCCGCGAACAGGGCGTCACCGGGCAGGTCTACACGGTGGCCGGGCCCAGGATCGCGGTGTGGGCCCAGCCCCGCGAACTGCGCTCCGTCTGCGCAGAAGGCCCCTGGACGCCGGAGAGGGTCGCCGACCTGCTCCCCCGTACCGTCGGCACCGACCCCATGCCGATGCTCGCCCACCTGGAGGCGATGGCCGAAGCGGCCGCCGCCAAAGCCCGCCCCAACGCGTGACCGGGAGCCACCCATGGACTTCTCCTTCGGGCCGGAGGACGAGGCCCTCCGGCAGGAGGCGCGCGCCTGGCTCGCCGAACACCTCGCCGGGGAGCCGGCCCCCACCGCGGGCCGCGCCTGGGAACGCGAACTGGGCGCCGACGGCTGGATCGGTCTCGGCTGGGACCCCGCAGCCGGCAGCTACGGCAACCGCACCGCCGCCCTGACCGGGCAGGTCGTCTGGGCCGAGGAGTACTCCCGCGCCCGGGCACCCGCCCGCCTCGGCCACATGGGCGAGCACCTCCTCGCCCCCACCCTCCTCGCCCACGGCGACCCCGCGCAGCGCACCCGCTTCCTTCCCGCCATCGCCCGAGGCGAGGAGATCTGGTGCCAGGGCTACAGCGAACCCGGCGCCGGCTCCGACCTCGCCGCCGTCCGCACCGCCGCCGTCAAGGACGCCGACGGCCGCATCTACCGCATCACCGGCCAGAAGCTGTGGACCTCCTACGCCCACCAGGCCGACTGGTGTTTCCTGCTCGCCCGCACCACCGCAGGCTCCCACCGGCACCACGGTCTCTCCCTTCTGCTCGTGCCGATGGACCAGCCCGGCCGCATCGAGGTCCGCCCGATCCGGCAGCTGACCGGCGAGGCCGACTTCAACGAGGTGTTCTTCGACGGCGCCGAGGCCCGCGCCGACCATGTGCTGGGCGGGGAGGGAAACGGCTGGCGCGTCGCCATGGACCTCCTCGGACGGGAGCGAGGCGTGGCCACCCTCGCGCAGCAGATCGGCTTCGCCGCCGAGCTCGCCCGCATCGTCCGCCTCGCCCAGGAGAACGGAGCCGCAGCGGATCCGGCGGTGCGCGACCGGATCGTACGGCAGTGGGCCGAGCTGAGGACCATGCGGTGGACGGCCCTGCGGACCCTGGGGAGCGCGGACGCCCCCGGTGCCCCCAGCGTCGCCAAGCTGCTGTGGAGCAGCTGGCACCAGCGCCTCGGCGAACTGGCCATGGACGTACGAGGCCCGGAGGCCGCCCTCGGGCCGCACGCCTGGAGTGCGGAGAAGCCCTACGAACTCGATGCGCTGCAGCGGTCGTTCCTCTTCTCCCGAGCCGACACGATCTACGGAGGGTCGGCCGAAGTGCAGCGCACCATCATCGCCGAGCGCGTACTCGGCCTGCCGAAGGAGCCCCGGCCATGAGGACGTACGGCCACTGGATCGGCGGTACGTGGCGCACGCCCGAAAAGGGTCACTATCCAGTTGTCAATCCGGCGACCGAGCAGGTCGTCGGGGCGGCACCGGAGGCGACCCCCGCCGAGGTCGCCGCCGCCGTGACCGCCGCGCAGGCCGCGCAGGACGGCTGGTCCCGTACGGATCCGCGCGAGCGCGCGGCCGTACTGGACCGGACAGCGGAACTGCTCACCGAACACGGAGCGGAGCTCCTGCCCCTGCTCCAGGCCGAGACAGGCGCGACGGCGCGCGTCACCTCGGCCCTGCAACTGCCCCCGGCGGTGGACCGCTTCCGCCGCTACGCCCGCGGGGCGGTGGAGCCGGCGGTCCTCCCGCTCGCGCCGCACCCGGTGCAGGGCAGCCCGCTCGCTCCCGGCGGCCTGATGGGCGCCGCCGCGGCCCGGCGGCCCGTGGGCGTCGTCGCCTGCATCACCTCCTACAACTTCCCGGTCGTCAACCTCGCGGGCAAGCTCGCGCCCGCCCTGGCCATGGGAAACGCAGTCGTCGCCAAGCCGGCGCCGCAGGATCCCCTCTGCTGCCTCTCCCTGGGCCCGATCCTCCGGGAGGCCGGCCTCCCGGACGGTGTCTTCAACGTCATCACGGGCTCGGGACCGGGCGCCGGGCAAGCGCTCGTGTCCCACCCCGGTGTCGACATGATCAGCTTCACCGGCTCCACCGCGGTCGGAAGGCAGATCGCCGAGGCCGCGGGGAGGTCGATGAAGCGCACCTTGCTCGAGCTGGGCGGCAAAGGCGCGGCCATCGTCCTGGGGGACGCCGACGACACGGTGCTCAAGTCGGCGATCGGGGCGGTCGGTTCGGTCTGGTCCTTCCACAGCGGGCAGGTCTGCACGGCTCCGACCCGGGTGCTCGTGCAGCGGCCGCTGTACGCGAAGGTCGTCGCCGGTCTTGAACACTACGCCCGGGCGCTGAAGATCGGGGACCCTGTGGATAACTCCACGGTCGTCGGTCCGTTGATCTCCGCCGCCCAGCGCGACCGGGTCGAGGCGTCCATCGCCGCGGCCCGTGCGGAGGGCGCCCGGATCGTCGTCGGCGGCACACGCCCCGACGTCAAACCGGGTTTCTACGTCGCCCCGACCCTCATCACCGACGTCCACCCCGAAAGCCCGGTCGTCCGCGAGGAGTTGTTCGGGCCCGTCGTCGTCGCCCTGCCCTTCGAGGACGACGAGGAAGCCGTCCGCATCGCCAACAGCACCTCCTACGGCCTCCACGACTACGTCTTCACCGCAGACACCGCCCGCGCCTGGGCCCTCGCCGCGCGCCTGCGCAGCGGGAACGTCGGCATCAACACCGTCCAACGGCACCCCGAGACGCCCTTCGGCGGCTTCAAGGAGAGCGGCGTCGGCAGGGACGGCGGCTCGTTCGGCCTGCACGCGTACAGCGAACTCCAGTCGGTCGTCTGGGCCTCTTGAACCTGCTGGTCGCCTGAGGCCCGCCGTGCCGCACCGCATCTCCCCGCGCCGCACCCTTCCGAGAGGACCGCAGCCATGCGAGGCGTCATCTTCGACGGAAAGCACGTCCTGGTCGCCGACGATCTGGAAGTCCGTGACCCGGGCCCCGGTGAGGTGCTCGTCGCCGTCGCGGCCGCCGGCCTGTGCCACAGCGACCTCTCCGTGGCCGACGGCACCATCCCCTACCCGCTGCCCGTGGTGCTCGGGCACGAGGGCGCAGGTGTGGTCGAAGCGGTCGGCCCCGGAGTCACCCACGTCGCACCCGGTGATCATGTGGCGCTGTCCACGCTCGCCGGGTGTGGCGCCTGTGGCGAGTGCGACCGGGGCCGGCCGACCATGTGCCGCGAGTCCATCGGCAAACCGGCCCGCCCGTTCACCCGCCGGGGTGAGCGGTTCTTCCACTTCGCATCCTGCTCCGCCTTCGCGGAACGCGCCGTCGTCAAAGCGGTCCAGGCCGTCAGGATTCCCGTCGGCATACCGCTGACCTCGGCGGCGCTGATCGGCTGCGGCGTACTCACCGGCGTCGGCGCCGTACTCAACCGGGCCCGGGTCGGTCCCGGCGAATCGGTCGTCGTCATCGGCGCCGGCGGGATCGGGCTCAACGTCCTTCAGGGCGCGCGGATCGCGGGGGCCTCGGTCATCGTGGCCGTCGATGCCAACCCGCGCAAGGAGGAGGCAGCACGGCGGTTCGGCGCCACCCACTTCATCGATGCCGGTGCGGTCCCCGACAGCTCGGCGGCCGTCCGCGCGATCCTGCCGGCCGGTGCCGACCACGCCTTCGAGTGCGTCGGCGACACCGGACTCGTCCGGCAGGCGATCGACCTGCTGGACCGGCACGGCCAGGCGGTGCTGCTCGGTGTGCCGCCCGCCGGGGCCGAGGCGTCCTTCCGCGTCTCCTCCCTCTACCTCGACAAGGCGATCCTGGGCTGCCGCTACGGCTCCTCACGCCCGCAGCACGACATCACCCTCTACGCCCGGCTCTACCAGGAGGGACGCCTCCTCCTGGACGAACTCGTCACCAGGACCTACCCGGTCGAGGACTTCGCGCAGGCCGCGGACGACACCCTCCACGGCCGCGTCTCCCGCGCCGTCCTCACCTTCCGCCGCTGAGGCTCCGGACGGCATCGCCCCGCCGTCCTCAGCCGCGCGAGGCCTGGTTCACCGCGCGGAACGTCCGCCTATAGGCGGACGGGGACACCCCGAGCGCCGCCTGCAGGTGCTGCCGCATCGAGGCGGCCGTGCCGAACCCGGCGTCCCGCGCGACCTGGTCGACGGAGAGGTCGCTGTCCTCCAGCAGGTGCCGCGCCCGCTCGACGCGCTGCTGCGTGAGCCACTGGCCCGGGCTGATGCCGACCTCCTCACGGAAGCGGCGCGTGAACGTCCGCACGCTCATCGCCTCCTGCTCGGCCATGTCGCGCAGCTGGATGGGCTGGTCCAGCCGCCCCAGGGCCCAGGCGCGGGCCGCCGTGGTCGTCGCGAGCTGGGGTTCGGGGACCGGCCGCTGGATGTACTGCGCCTGGCCGCCGTCGCGGTGCGGCGGGACGACGCTGCGCCGGGCCACCTCGTTCGCCACGGAGGTGCCGTGGTCGCGCCGCACGATGTGCAGGCACAGGTCGATGCCGGAGGCCACCCCGGCCGACGTCAGGACGTCGCCGTCGTCGACGAAGAGCACGTTGGCATCCACCCGGACGGACGGGAACAGCCGCTGGAAGCGCTCCGTGCTGGACCAGTGCGTGGTCGCGGGGCGGCCGTCGAGGAGGCCTGCGGCCGCGAGGATGTACGAGCCGGTGCAGATCGACACCATGCGCGTGCCGGGCCGTATGAGGGCGAAGGCGGCGGACAGTTCGTCGCCCAGCCGGCCCTCGTCGTACGGCAGCCCGAACTCGTAGGAGGCCGGAACGACGATCGTGTCCGCCTCGGCGAGGGCCTGCGGGCCCAGCTCGACGTTGATCGAGAAATCGGCGTCGGTCTGCACCGGCCCGGCCGCCAGGGCGCAGGTCACCACCTCGTACAGCGGGTCTCCCGAAGACGTCCTGGCCTTGCCGAAGATCCGGTACGGGATGGCCAGCTCGAACGGAATCACGCCGGCCAGGGCGAGCACGGCCACGCGGTGCGGCGGCGCATCGGGATGCTGATCGGAGCGAGTGATTCCGGCTGCCTGCTGCGTCATTCCCGTCCGCCCCCAAAGCGTTTTCGTTCCGGGCCGGCGCGGAGAGATCCCGCGATCCCGGATCCCGCGATCCCGCCGGGCCGCGTGGCCCGATCCTAGCGGATGCTGTCCTTTCGGCCACTCGCCCGGGTGGGAGCGTCTCTCGATGCTGAGGGCGTGACCCAGACAACCGGACTTCCCACCCCGCCGGAGAGCCCCTCCGCACGATCGGCCCCCGCCGCAGGCCCCGGCAGGCGCCGCCCGCGCCTGCACCGCGCCTGGTCCGTGGCCGCCGTCACCTTCGTGACGATCATCGGCGCGGCCGGCTTCGCCTCCCTGCCCGGGCTGCTGATCGAGCCGCTCCACGGTGAGTTCGGATGGTCGCGCGGCACGATCGGCTTCGCCGCTTCCGTCAACCTCGCCCTGTACGGCCTCACGGCCCCCTTCGCCGCCGCCCTGATGGACCGGTTCGGCATCCGCAAGGTCGTAGCCTGCGCCCTGACGGTGATCGCCGCCGGTGCCGGGCTGACGGTCTTCATGACCACCGCGTGGCAGCTTGTGCTGTGCTGGGGCGTACTCGTCGGCCTGGGCAGCGGCTCGATGGCCCTCGCCTTCGCGGCCACCGTGACCAACCGGTGGTTCACGGCCCGCCGGGGACTGGTCACCGGAATCCTCACCGCCGCCGGAGCCTCCGGGCAGCTGGTCTTCCTCCCGCTGCTGTCCTGGATCGTCGAGCACCACGACTGGCGGCCCGCCGCCGTGACCGTCTCCGTCGCCGCCCTCGTCGTCGTGCCGTTCGTGTGGCTGCTGCTGCGCGACCACCCGGCGGACGTCGGCCTCGCCCCCTACGGCAGCGATGCCCCCGTACCGAAGCCGGTCCCCGCGCCCGGCGCGGCGCGGCGCGCGGTCAGGGCGCTCCTCGGCGCGGCCCGCACCGGACCGTTCTGGCTGCTCGCCGGGACCTTCGCGATCTGCGGCGCCTCCACGAACGGTCTGGTGAAGACGCACTTCGTGCCCGCCGCGCACGATCACGGCATGCCGGTGACGGCCGCAGCGGGCCTGCTCGCAGTGATCGGCGTCTTCGACGTCGTCGGGACCATCGCCTCCGGCTGGTTCACCGACCGGTTCGAGGCGCGCAGGCTGCTGGCCGTCTACTACGGGCTGCGGGGCGTGTCCCTGATGTTCCTGCCGATGCTGCTGGCGCCGTCCGTCCACCCGCCGATGATCTTCTTCATCGTCTTCTACGGCCTCGACTGGGTCGCCACCGTGCCGCCCACCATCGCCCTGTGCCGCGAGCACTACGGCGAGGACAGCGCGATCGTCTTCGGCTGGGTGCTCGCCTCCCACCAGGTCGGCGCCGCAGTGGTGGCCTTCCTGGGCGGCGTGGCCCGTGACGCCTTCGGGTCGTACGACGTGGTCTGGTACGCCTCCGGCGCGCTGTGCGCCGTGGCGGCCCTCATGGCCCTGGTCATCCGCAGGCGGCCGCGTGCGGACGGGCGGCTCGCGGCGGAGCCGGCGTGACCGCTGCTGCCCGCCCGTATATCGCTGCCACCCGCCCGTATCAGGGCAAGCAGGGATTAATCAGTCGGCAAAAGCAACCTCTCAGCCTCCCGGGGAATCTGTCTTGGAGAGAGGGGCAGTGATGACACAGCAGGCTGAGCCGGGCGCGATACCGGAAGCGGCACCGGTCGACGCGGAGGCGGGGACCGGGCCCGAGGAGACCTCTCGGGCGCAGAAACGTGTGATGCACCCGGACGGGTTCGGGGCGGCCTTCTGCGCGTCCATGGCCGCGCTGTGCGCGGAGGCTGCCGTCGCCGGGACCACCGGCATCCTCGTGATGCTCTCGCGCGAGCACGAAGGACTGCCGCACGGCCTCCTCGTGATCGCCGGGCTCGTGTTCGCGGTCGCCCTGCTCGGCGTTCTCGTCAGCGGGTTCGTCACTGCCGTCACCGTGATGCCTGCACTGGCGCTCGCCCGTACGGTCACCCGCCGTCTGGGCCGTCGCGACGGCCTGCTGTGGAACGCCGCTGCGGTGCCCTTCGTATCGGCTGCCGTGGTGGCCGTGTTCGGCGGAGTGTCGGCCGTCGGCAGCCTCTCCCTGGCAGCCCCGCTGAAGTACCTCCTGTGGTGGGCCTCTCTCACGGTCGCCCTCTTGCCCGCCACCCTGATCGCCGGAGTCGCCGGACGGCGCGTCCGTGACGGCCGGTACGCGCGCGTGGCTCGCAGGGTGGTGCGCGACGGCGTCATCGCATGGCTCGCCGTGGGGGCCGTCGGGGCGGCGGTCTATGGGACCGGAGCGGTCAAGGTCTACCAGCCGCCCAAGCTCGACACTGCGCAGTTCGCCGGCGTCTGGACCGACGGCCGCGACGGTACGGTCAAGCTGGCCGCCGACGGCACGGCCGTGGCCGACGGCCTCGACAACTACGTGTGGGACGGCACCGGCAAGGACAGGCCGAAGGACTGCGACGGCTCGGGCACGTGGCAGCCCGTCAAGGACCAGGGCAGGATCCAGGGCCTGTCGCTGCGCATCGGCTCCTGCGAGCTCAAGCGCAACTGGAGCGTCAGCGGCACCGACAAGGAGCCCCGGCTCTTCCACGAAATCGGCAAGCCCGGCTCCGGCAAGCGGTACGTCCTGACGAAGGTCGTCAAGCACAAGAAGTGACTTGCGGCGGACGCGCGGTGGGCCCGGCGGTCACTGATGCGGTGGACCCGGCGGGTCACTGGTTGAGCGCGGCGAAGGTTCCGAAGATGCTCCCGTAGAAGACCAGCGGCCCGTCCTGGGCCGCGGCCTCGCCCTCGTCCGCCCCCAGTGCCTCGACGCGCCCCACGACGATGAGATGGTCCCCGCCCGTGTGCACGGCGTGCACCGTGCAGTCGACCCACGCGGGCGCATCCGCGAGCAGGGGCGACCCCGTCGCGGGCGAAGGGCTGTGCCGTACGCCCTCGAACTTGTCGGCAGCCTGTGCGCCGCTCACCGCGAAGGCCTTGCAGAGCGCACTCTGCCCGGCGCCGAGGACGTTGACGCAGAAGACCCCGGCGCGGGCGATACGCGGCCAGGTGGTGGAGGTGCGCCCGACCATGAAGGCCACGAGCGGCGGGTCGAGGGAGAGCGAGGCGAAGGACTGGCACGCGAATCCCGCGGCCGGTCCGCCGTCGGCACCGGGAGCGGTGATCACGGTGACGCCGCTGGCGAACCGGCCCAGAACACGGCGCAGTTCGCGGGGAGCGGGTGGCGGCTTCTCGTCCGTCCGGACGGCCCGAAGCTCCGGCCGGGGCAGCGGGTCGGGCGGCCGCGCTCCGGGGACCGGCGCGCCGGCGGGCCGCAGATACCGGACGGCGAGCGCGGCCATGCCTGCGTGTCCCATCATGCATTCATTGAAACTGATGCAGTGTCAGTTTTGAAGGCTCCCGGAGCCGCTAATGCCCCCGGTAGGCGGGGCTGCGGTGTTCGAGGAAGCTCTTGACGCCCTCCCGTGCGTCCTCCGTCGTCATGTTGATCTCCTGAGCGGCGGCCTCAGCGGCGAACGCGGCCGCGCGGTCACTGTCCAGTGAGGCGTTGACCAGCTGTTTCGTGAGGGCGAGGGCGCGCGTCGGACCCGTGGCCAGCCGCTCGGCCCACGACCGCGCCGTCGCCGCCAGCCCCGCCCCGGCCACGACGCGGTTGACCAGCCCCATCCGTTCGGCCTCGGCGGCGGTGAGCGCGTCGCCGAAAAACATCAGCTCCTTCGCCCGCTGCGGCCCCACCAGCCGCGGCAGCAGATACGCGCCGCCGCCGTCGGGGACGAGGCCGCGGCGGACGAACACCTCGACGAAGGTGGCGGATTCGGCCGCGAGGACGAGGTCGCAGGCCAGCGCGAGGTGGGCGCCCAGCCCCGCCGCGGTCCCGTTCACGGCGGCGATCACGGGCTTCTCGCAGTCCAGCACGGCGGCGATCAGCCGCTGGGCCCCGCGGCGGATCGTACGGGCCACGTCGCCGGGCAGCCGGCCGGCTGCGACGGAGGCGGCCGACACGCCCGGTACGGCCGGGTCCATGGCGCTCGACGGGGTGGCGCGCAGGTCGGCGCCGGCGCAGAACGCCGCGCCCGTGGCCGTGATGACGACGGCCCTGACGGCCGGGTCGGCCGAGGCCCCGGAAAGCTGGGAAATCAGACGTTCTCGCTGCTCGGGGGCTATGGCGTTCATGACCTCGGGCCGGTTGAGCGTGATCCACGAGACCCCGTTGTCAGTGGTGTGGAGTATCACTGAGTCATCGGGACCGCCGCGGCCGAGCGGCTTGTCACGGGGGGAGAGGGACATGGGGGTTCTCCTGCTTCCACGCGCTGCCGCGCGCTGGTCAGTGGCAGAAGGCGAGCGCGTCCAGGGCCACGGCGCCCTGACCGCGCTCGAGCACCACCAGGGGGTTGATGTCGAGTTCGGCGAGTGCCCCGCCCAGCTCCAGAGACATGCGCTGGACACGCAGGACGGTCTCCACGAGCGCGTCCACGTCGGCCGGGGGCGCCCCCCGGACGCCGTCCAGCAGGGCGCGACCGCGCAGTCCTTCGAGCATGGCGCGCGCGTGGCCCTCACCGAAAGGCGGCACGGCCACCGCCGTGTCGTGCAGGACCTCCACCAGCGCCCCGCCCAGGCCGACCGTCACCGTCGGGCCGAAGAGGCTGTCCGGCGAGATCCCGACGACCATCTCGACGCCGCAGCCCACGAGTTGGCAGACGAGGATGCCGTCCAGTGGCAGCCCTTCGTAGCGGGCGATGTCGGTGAGCTCGCGGTATGCGTCGCGGACCTGGCTGGCCGAGGTCAGCCCGATCTTGACCAGGCCCAGCTCGGTCTTGTGGGCGAGCTGCGGGCCCGAGGCCTTCATCACCACCGGGTAGCCCACGAGGCCGGCCGCCCGCACGGCCGCCGCCGCGCTGGTCACCAGCTGCTCGCGCGGCACGCGTATGCCGTACGCGCGCAGCAGCTGCTTGGCCGCGTGCTCGCTGAGCTGCTCGCCCGGGCGCATGAGCTCCCGGGCCTTGCGCGCCGAAGGGGACGGGGTGCGGGGCGCGTTGTCGAAGGGGGAGCGGTAGGTCTCGGTGAAGCGGTGGTGGCCGAGATAGGCGCGTACGGCGGTGATGCAGTTGGAAAAGGTGCGGAAGGTGGCCACGCGCGAGGAGCCGAGAAGGGTGGTGCGATAGGCGTCCTCGGTGCCGACGGGGGAGCCCCAGACCACGCAGACCAGCTTGTCCGTCTGCTCCGCCGCGTCGGCCAGATCGCGCACGAGCCTGTCGCTCATGGGCGGGAAGGGCCCCGGCACGGGACAGATGAGCACGCCGACGGAAGGGTCGTTCAGCAGTGCGTCGATGATCCGGCGCCCGCGCCGGTCGCCCACGGGGTGACCGCCGCAGTCCACGGGGTTGGCGACGTTCAGGTACTCCGGGATCCACTGGTGGAGCTCGGCCTGTTTTGTGGCGGAGAGGGCCGGGAGCGGGAGCCCGGCGGCCGTGGCCAGATCGGCGAAGTGGGCACCGGTGCCGCCGGAGATCGAATAGACGGCGACGCCGGGGGCCCGGGGCGGCCGGGCGCGGGCCAGCAGCGCCGCGGTGTCCTGCAGCTCGTCCAGGCTGTCGACGCGGATCACGCCGAACTGCCGCATGGCCGCGTCCACCACGTCGTCCGCGCCGGTCAGCTTGCCGGTGTGGGAAGCGGCGGTGCGGGCGCCGGCCTCCGTCCGGCCGACCTTGACGGCGACGACGGGCACCTTGTGCCGGGCGGCCCGGTCAGCGGCGAGCAGGAAGGCGCGGCCGTCCTTGAGCCCTTCCACATACGCGGCGATCGCCCCGACCTCGGGCCGGGTGGCGAAGTAGGAGATGAAGTCGGCGCTCTCCAGGTCCGCCTCGTTGCCCGTGGGCGCCCAGTGCGAGAGCCGTATGCCGAGCTCCTGGAGGGCGAAGACCGGCCGGCCCTGGTGGCCCGACTGGGTGATCAGGGCGATGGCGGGGCCGTCGAGGTCCTCGCGGAAGTGCTCGAAGGCGTTGAGGTTGGTGTTCGGGCCGAGGAGGCGGACCCCGGAGCGCCGGGCGGCTTCCGCGAGGGCGGCCTGGGCGGCGGCGCCCGCGGGGCCGGTCTCGGCGAATCCGGCGGCGAAGGCCACGGCGAAGGCGGCTTTGGAGCCGTCCAGCTCCTCCAGTACGGGGAGCGGATCGCCCACGAGGAGGACGGCGAGGTCGACGCGTTCGGGCAGGTCGCGGACGGACGGATGGCAGGGGAGGCCGAAGACGGACGTACGGGTGGGGTGTACGGGGTGCAGGCGCGCGCCGACCCTCTCGGACCAGGCGATGAGCTGCCGGGTGATGCCGGTGTTGGGGCGGCCCTCGGCGTCCGAGGCCCCGACGACGGCGACGGTCTCGGGGCGGAAGAGCCGGTCCAGGTCGGGTGTCTCCGAGCGTAACGGCCTGCCGCTGACGTCGACGTCCTCGGTGCCGTCGGCCGTGCCGTGGACGGCGGGGCCCGGACGCTCGCCGCAGGCCACCACGCGGGCCGGACGGGAGGTGGTGGTGAGGGTGCCGTGAGTCGATCCAAGCATCGTGTCTCGTCCACTCCTGCTCAATGGCCGACAAGCTGACGTATAGTCAGGCTACAGAGCTGACGTACTGTCAGGAATGGCGCGACGGGCAAACAAACGGAAGGCGGGGGCGGGGAAACTCCCGTGGAAACGGGCGCGGAATACAAGGGGGCCGGTGAATTGCACGCGAATCGTCCACCGGCGTCATTGCCGCCGCGTTCCGCGACGTCGCGTTCCGCCGGTCCGCGGGCGCCGCGCTTCGACATCCCCGAGGTCGACGCCTTCACTCGTCCCTACTGGGAAGCGGCGGGCCGGGGCCGGCTGCTGATACGCCGCTGCCGCGCGGCCGGCTGCGGGCTGGCACACCACTACCCCAGGGAGTTCTGTCCGCGCTGCTGGAGCGAGGACGTGGTCTGGGAGGCGGCGAGCGGCCGGGCCGTGCTCTACACCTGGTCGGTCGTCCATGTGAACGACCTCCCGCCCTTCGGCGGGCGGGTGCCCTATACGGCGGCCGTGGTGGATCTCGCCGAAGGGCCGCGAATGATGACCGAAGTCGTCGGGTGCGCGGAGAGCAGGCTGCGGATCGGCATGGCGCTGACGGTCCGCTTCCGGGAACTGGAGGGGGCGCGGACCGAAGGCGAACCACCCCTGTGCATACCGGTGTTCGGGGTTGCATCGGACGCATCCCCGGATACGGCTCCTGATGCGGTCACGGCCAGAGCAGCTCGGTCGTCCAGCCTCCCTCCGCAGGAGGGCGACGGCGGTAGTTGAGGCGTACGTGGCGCCGTTGCGCGTCCCCCTGGAAGAACTCGACTTCCTGCGCCTCCAGGACGTAGAGGGTCCAGCTGCCGACCGGGGCGTCCGGCTCGCGGCGGGCCCGCTCCCAGGCCGCGTCCGAGGCCCGCTCCAGCTCCTCGTACGAGGCCAGCACCTCGCTCTGCCTGCCCACCAGCGCCGCCGCCAGCGCACCGGTAGACCGCTTGGCCAGGTCCGCCCGGCTCTCCGCGGCGCCCGCGGCCGTCACCATGCCCTGGATACGGACCTGCCGCCCGAGCGCCGCCCAGTAGAAGCCCAGGGCAGCCTCCGGGCGTACGGCCAGTTCCCGGCCCTTGCGGCTCGTGCGGTGGGTGGCGAAGTGCCAGCCGTGCTCGTCGGCGTCGTGGAGCATCAGCGTCCGCAGGGAGGGCCGGCCGGTCGCGTCGGCGGTGGCGAGCGTCATCGTGTGCGGCTCCGGCGCTCCGGCCGCGGCGGCCTCGGTCAGCCACTGCTGGAAGAGGGGCAGGGGGTCGGCGGGGGCGGAGGCCGGGTCGAAGTGCGGCAGCTCGGTGTCCCAGACGGGCAGGGAGCGGAGGAGGGCACGGAAGTTCTGCTGACGGATGTCCGGGGCGTCGTCGCTCATGGGGCTATACAACACGGCCGCATGCCGCACTCGCCCGGTTCAGTCGCGCGCCAGGACCACCGTCCCCGCCGAGCAGAACCAGCCGCCCGTGCCCGATGCGACGGCGATCTGCGGAAGCGCCCCGTCCGGCCTGCGCACCTGGCGGCCCTCCTCGGCCTCTCCGCGCAGCTGCCGCACGGCCTCGACCAGGAGGAACAGGCCGCGCATCCCGGGGTGACAGGCGGAGAGGCCGCCGCCGTCCGTGTTGACCGGCAGCCCGCCGCCCACCGTCAGCCTGTCCTTCTCCGCGAAGGCGCCGCCCTCGCCCTTGGCGCAGAAGCCGAGGTCTTCGAGGGTCACGAGCGTCATATAGGTGAAGGCGTCGTACAGCTCGGCCACGTCCACGTCCGCGGGGGTGACGCCGGCGCGCTCGAAGGCGAGCCGTCCGGAGCGCGCGGCGGGGGAGACGGTGAAGTCCTCCCACTCCGACATCGCCGTGTGGGACACCGCCGTGCCGGCTCCCAGCACCCACACGGGCGGCCGGGCGGCGTCCGCGGCGTACTCCTCGCCCGCCAGCAGCACGGCGCAGCCGCCGTCCGACCGGATGCAGCACTGGAGCTTGGTGAACGGGTCGGCGATCACCGGACCGCCGAGGACGTCGTCCACGGTGATCGGTTCACGGTACATGGCGTGGGGGTTGTGGAAGGCGTTGGCGCGCGCCTGGACGGCGATGCCGGCGAGCTGCTCCAGTGTGGTGCCGTACTCGTGCATGTGGCGGCGTGCGGCCATGGCGTACTTGGCGATGAGCGTGTGCCCGTAGGGGGCTTCGAACTGCAGCGGGCCCCGGGTGCCGTAGGAGAGGCCGGCGGTCCGGCGGCCCGCTTTGAGGTCGGCGCGGGCGGTGGAGCCGTAGACGAGGAGGACGGCGTTGGCGTGCCCGGCGGCGATGGCGTCGGCGGCGTGGGCAGCCATGACCTCCCAGGTGGCGCCGCCGACCGAGGTCGAGTCCACCCAGGTGGGGCGCAGCCCCAGGTGGTCGGCGATCTCCATGGGGGCCAGCGTGCCCAGTCCGGCGGAGGCGAGGCCGTCGACGGCGGCTCTGCCGAGCCCGGAGTCGGCGAGAGCGCGAAGGGCCGCTTGCGCGTGCAGGTCGTAAGGGGTGGCGGAATCGGTCCTCCCGCAGTCCGAGAGGGAGACGCCGACGACGGCGACCTTGCGTGCGCGGCGGACGGAGGCCATGAACTGACGCTACATCAGATAGGGGGTGGGAAAGTCGGGTTGCCGCACTTACGATGACGGCCCGTCAGATCCGGGAGGGCGTGTCCCATGGATGCCGCATTCACCGAGGAGCAGGGCGAGATCCGGCGCACCCTGCGCGAACTGCTGCTCAAGCGCTGCGGACCGGACGGGGTGCGGACCGCTGTCCGCACCCGGCCCGGCTACGACGAGTCGCTGTGGCGGCAGCTGGCCGAACAGCTCGGACTGCCCGGGCTCGCCGTCGAGCGGCGCTACGGAGGCGTGGGGTGCGGCCCCGCGGAGCTCGCCCTGGCCTGTGAGGAGACGGGCCGCGTGCTGCTGCCGTCCCCCCTGCTGGCCACGGCGGGTCTCGTGGCCCCCCTGGTCGCCGCGCTGGGCACGCGCACGCAGCGGACGGAGCTGCTGCCGCGCATCGCCTCCGGTGAGCTGACGGGCGCGCTCGCGCTGCCCCGTGCCCCGCTCCCGGCGGCGCTCGGCCTGACTGTCCCCGCGGTCGGTCCCCCGACCGGGCCGGACGGTGGCGACTGGGCCGGGGGCGGCAGGGCGGGCGGCGTGCAGGCGCGGCCGGCCGGGGACGGACCGGGCTGGCGGCTGTACGGCGAGGCCGCGCAGGTCCTCGACGGGCACAGCGCGGGGGTCCTGCTGGTCGCCGCTCGCGCGGGCGGGTACGCCCACGGCCGCACGCTGCTGTTCGTCCTGCGGCCGGACGTGGTCCGCGGGGTGCGTCGCACGCGGCTGACCACGCTGGACGAGACGCGCCCGCAAGCCCGAATCGAGCTGCGGGACGCGGAGGCCGACCTCCTGGGCAGCGCGGACGGCGGGGTGACGGCAGCGCTGGCCCGGCTGGGCGGGAGCGTCGCTGCGATGCTGGCCGCGGAAGCCGTCGGCGCGGCGGACCGGGCGCTGGAGCTGACGGTCGAACACGTACGGACGCGTGAGCAGTTCGGGCGACCCATCGGCTCCTTCCAGGCCGTCAAGCACCGCCTTGCCGATCTGTACGTGTCCGTGCAGGCCGCACGTTCGGCGGCGTACTACGCGGCGTGGGCGGCGGGCCGGGCGCCGGTCGGTCCGGAGGAGGAATTCGGATCGGTGGCCGGCAACCGATCCGAGGAGGCGGGGTCCGTGGCCGGCAACCGGCCGAAGGCGGAGGGGGAGGCCGAGGCGGGGGCGGGGGCGCCGGATGGCGGCTCCGGCGGGGACGCGGGGGTTGCCCTCGCGCAGGCCTTGGAGACGCTGCGGACGGTGGCCGCGGAGGCCGTCCAGCTGCACGGGGGCATCGGGGTGACGTGGGAGCACGACGTGCAGCTGTACTTCAAACGGGCTGCGTCGGACGACCTGCTCTTCGGCCCGGCGCACAGGCTGCGGGGCCGGGCCGCGGAGCTCGCCGGGCTGTTTGCCACCCGTCCGGACCGGGAAGCGGTGGCCCCGTGAAAGGCACCGCGGCGCAGCGCAGGGAGCGCGGAGAAGGCAGGGGGCGCCCGGAGCGCCTGGAGCGCGTGGTGCAGAGGCTCTCCTCGACCCGTACGTTCGCGCGGATCGCACCCCGCTGCGTGCCGGCCCTGGACCGTGCAGTGCACCGGCTGACAGGGGGCAGGACGCTGCTCAGCGCCCGTCTGCTGCCGGGCCTGGTGCTCACGTCGACCGGTGCGCGGACGGGGCAGGCGCGGCGCACGCCGCTCGCGTGCATGACGGAGGGGCCGAAGGGGGGACCGCCGGCCGCGTGGGTGCTGGTGGGAAGCAACTTCGGCCGACCCGGTCACCCCGCCTGGACGGCGAATCTGCTGGCGCACCCGGAGGCGGAGATCAGCTGGAGAGGGCGGGACGTGCCCGTGCGGGCCCGGCTGCTGCGGGGTGCGGAGCGGGAGGCCGCGTGGAAGGCGGTGGTGGCGTTCTGGCCGCCGTATGCGCGGTACCAGGCGCGCGTGGAGCGGGAGATCCGGCTGTTCCGGCTGGAGCCGCGTCCGGACGGCGAGGAGTGAGGGAACCCGGGCCGTAAGGAGTGACGGATCGAGGGGGACGGACCGAGGGGCGGATCAAGGGGCGGCCCAAGGGGCGGATCAAGGGGGAAATCACTGCGGCGGGCCCCCTCCGGGCCCGGCCGGGAGGGGGCCCGCCGCTGCGATGACAGGACGTGCAGACGTGCGAGGTGCCGGAAGCGCTACCTCGTCGGCTTCTTGCCCGTGATGCCCAGGTGCACCAGGAGGGCGAGGTTGGGCTTGAGCTCGGCCTGCTTGACGCCCCAGCTCTGGAAGCCCTTCTGATGTGAGGCCACCGCGGCGAGCATGGCGACGAGCGACCCGGCGACGGCCGCGGGGTTCACGTCCTTGTCCACCTTGCCCTTGGACTGGAGCTCCTTGACGGAGTCCGTCAGGGAGTTGGTGACGGCGTTGAGGATCTTCATGCGGATCTTGTAGAACCGCTTGTCGCCCTCGGCCGCCCCGAGGTCGACCACCCGCAGGATGGCGTCGTGCTTGCGCCAGAACCCGAGGAAGCCGTCCACGAGCTCCTCGGCGGCCTGCCAGCCGGACTTGCCGACCCAGGAGCGGCCGGCGACGAGCTCGGTCAGGCTCGCGCCCTCCTTCGCCATCTCCTCGGCGATCTCGAGGACCGCGCCCTCGACGTCCGGGAAGTACTGGTAGAAGGTCGCGGGCGAGGTGCCGGCCTTGCGGGCGACGTCGATGACCTTGACGTCTCGGTAGGGAGAGGAGCTGAGCATTTCGCTGAGGCAGTCGAGCAGCTTCTGCCGCGTCGCCTGGCCGCGTCGGCCGGCCACGCGGCCGTCGACGGTGCGTACTTGTCCTGTCATGCCGTCAGCTTACCGAGGGGTGATCGGAGCGCGATTCGGCCGCATGCAAATGGGGGCAGGGGTGTGGAGTGGGGTGTAAGGCCAGCTCAGGGGGGTTGCGGGGGGCCGCGGGAAGATCGGACGGGATTGGCCCGTACCGGTGAATCCTCTTATCAACAGGCTGTGGACAACGCCCTCCCGAGCCCCTTCGCACGGTTGTCCACAGGCCCCGCGGAAGGCGGCGGTCCCCCGCTAACGTGGCAGTCGTGACACACCCCGCGGGCCATGGCGGAAGCTCTTGGGGGCGGCGGCGGATCGGGGACGGGAAGCGGGGGTAGGAGGCGCGGGGCGAGGCGTTCCGCATGTGGTGGAGAGAGGGTGAAGCGCGACCCGGGTTCGCCACCGCGTCGTTCGCCAGGAAGAATCAGCATGCGTACCCCGGGATAATTCGCGGTGAGACGCTGCACGGGGCTGAAACCCTTCAAGCCCCGACGGGGAGGTGGCAGGTCAGTGGTGGAGCAGCTTACGCAGCACGACCCGAGACGGATCGGCCCGTTCGAGGTGCTCGGCCGACTCGGTGCCGGTGGCATGGGGCTGGTCTATCTCGCCCGCTCGGCGTCCGGCCGGCGGGTGGCGATCAAGACGGTGCGCACGGAGCTCGCCGAGGACCAGCTCTTCCGGGTCCGCTTCACGCGCGAGGTCGAGGCGGCCCGCGCGGTCAGCGGCTTCTACACCGCCGCCGTGGTCGACGCCGACCCGCGCGCCGCCGTGCCCTGGCTGGCCACCGCGTACGTGCCCGCGCCCTCCCTGGAGGAGATCGTCAACGAGTGCGGGCCCCTGCCCGCCCAGGCCGTGCGCTGGCTCGCGGCCGGCATCGCCGAGGCCCTGCAGTCCATCCACGGCGCCGGTCTTGTCCACCGCGACCTGAAGCCGTCCAACGTCCTGGTCGTGGAGGACGGCCCGCGCGTCATCGACTTCGGCATCGCCTCCGGCGTCTCCAACACCCGGCTGACGATGACCAACGTCGCCGTCGGCACCCCCGCCTACATGTCGCCCGAGCAGGCGCGGGACTCCCGCAGCGTCACCGGCTCCAGCGACATCTTCTCCCTCGGCTCCACCCTCGTCTTCGCGGCCACCGGCCACGCACCCTTCCACGGCGCGAATCCGGTGGAGACGGTCTTCATGCTGCTCCGCGAGGGCCCCGACCTGAGCGGCCTGCCCGACGAGCTGCGGCCCCTGATCGACTCCTGTATGCAGATGGCCGCCGATCAGCGGCCCAGCCCGGCCGACCTGCAGTCCGAGCTCGCTCCGCACCTCTTCGCCTCCGGCGGGGGCGACGACAGCGGCACGGCCTCCGCCTGGCTGCCGGACAACGCCGTCTCGCTCATCGAGCAGCGGCGCGCCGGCCAGCGGCCCACAGCCGCCGGAGCAGGCGCCGGCAGGCCCGGCCGTGCCCGGTCCGCCGCCCCTCCGCGGCCCGCGCAGCCGCCCACCCCCGCGCCCTCCTATGCGCCGCCGGCGCCCGCCCACAGCGGCCCCGCCTGGGGAGACGGCCGCGGCGCGGCCGGCACCGGCCGCTCCCCGATGCCCGTCGGGCACGACCCGCGCGGCGGCCTGAGCGCACCCCACGACTCCCGCGCAGGCGGAGGCACCGCCCCGCTCGCCGCCCCCGGCCGCTACGCCGCGGCGCCCGCGCACGACGGAGCCGTACGGCTGGCGGGCTCGCAGGTCCCCATCGGCCCCGGCCCGCGCGTCGCCGAAGGCCGTGACACCCGCTCCCCCGGGGGCACCGGGCCCGCGACGGGCTGGGTGCGCCCGCCCGCAGGCGTGCCCGGCGGTGCGCCCGCCCCCGCGTCCGTTCCCGCCCAGACGGCCGGCCCGGCGGCCGACGGCGCCACCAATGCGCCCGGTGACCAGGGGCGTTGGCGCCCCTGGCGGTTCCGCATGTCCAACGACGTCTGGGGCACGCCCACGGTGGCCGGCGAGCTGCTGTACGTCACCTCGTTCGAGGTGCACGCCCTCGATGTGGCCACCGGGCGGCGGCAGTTCAAGACCCGGGACGTGGCCTGGGCCATGGCCGTCACCGACGGGCGCATCCACGCCTCCGACGGCCCCACCCTCTACGCCCTCGACGCGGCCGACGGCTCCGAGCGCTGGCGGCTCGCCACCGACGGCTGGGTCTACTCCCTCCGGGCCGACCGCGGCACGGTCGTCACGGGCACCCGCGGGGGCGGCGTCCAGGCCTGGGAAGCCGCCAACGGCGAGCTGCTGTGGGAGATGGGCGGCGCCCAGACGGACTTCGAGACGCCCGACTGCGGCCCCCTGATCCACGACGGCACCGTCTACGTATGGGCCGACGCCCGGCTGCGCGCCCTCGAAGCCCGCACCGGCGCCGAGCGCTGGTCCTACCCCGTGGGCGACACCGCCTCCTGCGGTGGCGTGCCCGTCCGGCTCCTGACGGCCCCCGACGGCGTGGTGTACGTCGCCGCCGGTACGCGCGTCCTCGCCATCGACATTGCGCGCGGTGACGTGCGCTGGCGATTCGAGGCGCCCGCCGTCTTCCTCAGCCCGCCGGCCTACGCTCCCGGCCCCGCGGTCACCGGAGGCGGCGTCTACATCGCCGACTACCTGGGCACCGTCTACGCCCTGGACGCGGCCACCGGCCGTGACCGCTGGCGCATCGCCACGGAGGCCCGGCAGTCCACCGAGCCGGTGCTGGTCGCGGCCGGCTCCGTCCACCTGGGCAGCGGAGGTGCGCTCTACACGCTGGACGCGGTCACCGGCACGCCCAAGTGGCGGTTCGCCGCCGGCGGCGATGTGGTGGGCGCGCCCGTCGTCGCCGACGGCCGCATCCACTTCGGCTCCGCCGACCACTGCCTGTACACGGTCGACGCAGCGGGTGGTCAGCTGCGGTGGAAGCTCGCCACGGGCGGGGAGATCACCGGCTCGCCGGTGGTGGCGGGCGGCGTGGTGTACGCGTGCAGCAAGGACCGCTGCGTGTACGCGCTGGACGCCGCGAAGGGGACCGGCATGTCCTCACGGAGGTGAGGACGGCCCTTCGCGCGGCATGACGGCCGCTCTGCGTGACTGCCGCTCCTCGTAACGGGCTCCGCGGGGCGGGCTCCGCGGAGCGACGGCGGGCGCCCGGCGTGGTGGCCGTTCAGCGCAGGCGGTGCCCCCGCTCGCGTGACGCGAAGAGCCGCGCCTGCTGCTCCGGCGGCAGGTTGCCGAGGGAGATCAGGTGCGGGGCGAGGGAAAGGGCGCGCTCCAGCGTGGCTTCCTTCGCCGCCCACAGGGCCCGCACCGTGCCCTGCACCGCATCCGGCGGGCAGGCGGCGATGACGGCGGCCGCGCGCAGGGCGGCGTCGACGGCCCCGCCGGGCGCGGTCAGCTCGGAGACCAGGCCGATCTCGTACGCCCGACGCGCGGAGAGCCGCTCGGCGGTGCCCATCAGGGCGAGGCGGGCGGCTTCGCCGAAGGGCATGCGCTGCGCCATGTGGATCGCCTCGTAGGCACTGACCATGCCGTAGGTCGTGTGCGGGTCGAAGAACGTGGCGTTCTCGGCGGCCACGACGAACTCCGCCTCGCCGAGCAGGTAGAACGCCCCGCCGCAGGCCATTCCGCCGACGGCCGCGACGACGGGCTTCCACAGGTCGGACGACTTGGGGCCGACGGTGCGCAGGGGATCGTCCAGGGAGTAGGGCGAGCCCGGCTGGGGGACGGCGGCGGAGCGGTCGATGCCGGTGCAGAAGGCCCGGTCCCCGGAGCCGGTCAGCACGACGGCCCGGACGCTGTCGTCGAAGCGGAAGCGGCGCCATACGGCGGTGAGTTCGGCGGCGGTCGCCAGGTCGAGGGCGTTGTGCCGCTCGGGCCGGTCGAGGGTGACCAGAGCGACGCCGTCCGCGCGTATCTCGGTACGGACGCCGGTGCCTGTCTCCCCGCCGTCGCCTGTCTCCCCGCCTGCACTTGCCTCCCCGCCGTCGCCGCTCATGACGCCTCCAGCAGCCAGCGCGGCACGACGACGCCGCCGGTGAGCCGTGCGAAGGTGACGCGCACGGGCGCGCCGATACACAGGAGGGCCGGGTCGACGGAGTCGATGTCCGCGTCGGGCGCCGCCACGAGGTTGCCGGGGAGGCGGATGTGCGGCGCGTCGGCCAGTTCCACGACCACGACGTTGTACGGGGCCCGCGCCGCGTAGGCGGGCAGGAGTGGCGGGTGGGGCAGGACGTACGACCAGATGCTGCCGCGGCCGGTCATACGCTGCCATTCGCTGCCGAAGGACGCGCAGTGCGGGCAGCACGGGCGGGGCGGGAACCGCAGCTCGCCGCACCCGGCGCAGGCCTGCATGCGCAGCTCGCCGCGGGCCGCGAACTCCCAGAAGGGCGCGCCGTCGTCGTCGGGCTCGGGCGGCAGCAGGCCGTTGTCAGTGGTGCCCCTCATCATGGAGGACATGAGCTCAACTCCTCAGCAGCAGAGCCGAAGTGGGGACTCCCTCGCCCGCCGTGACCAGGCAGGTCGTGGCGCCGGGCACCTGCGCGGTCGAGGTGCCGCGCAGCTGGCGGACGCCTTCGGTGATGAGGTTGAAGCCATGGACGTAGGCCTCGCTGAGCCCGCCGCCGCCGGTGTTCACAGGGAGCCTGCCGCCGAGTTCGAGGGCGCCGTCCTCGGTGAAGGCGGCGCCCTCGCCGCGCCCGCAGAAGCCGTAGCCCTCGAGGGAGAGCGGGATGAGCGGGGTGAAGGCGTCGTAGATCTGGGCGACGTCGACGTCCTCCGGGCCGAAGTCGGCCGTCTTCCACAGCTGCCGGGCGGCGGTCCAGGAGGGGCCGGTGAGCGGGTCGTCGTTCCAGTAGTTGACCATGCCGTGGTGCTGGGCGGGCAGCCCCTGGGCGGCGGCGTGCACGTAGACGGGGGAGCGGCGGCAGTCGCGGGCGCGTTCGGCGGAGACGACGACGCAGGCCAGGGCTCCGTCCGTCTCCAGGCAGTTGTCGAAGAGGCAGAGCGGCTCGCTGATCCAGCGGGAGCTCATATAGGTCTCACGGGTCAGCGGGCGTCCGTGCATGATCGCGGCAGGGTTGCGGTGGGCATGGTTGCGGCAGGCCCGGGCGACGTTGAAGAAGTGGTCGCGGGTGGCGCCGTACTCGTGCATGTAGCGGCGGGCGAGCATGGCGATCTCGTCGGCCGGCCGCAGCAGGCCGTACGGGCGGGTCCACTGCGCCGGGGTGGGGAGCTGCCTGCGGGTGTCGGTCCAGGGGCGGGGGCCGGAGCCGCGCTTGCGGGAGCGCCAGGCCACGCCGACGGACGCCTGGCCCGTGGCGATGGCCGCGGCGAGGTGGGCGACGGTCGCGCAGGAGGCGCCGCCGCCGAAGCCGGTCCTGGCGAAGAAGGTCACGTCGCCCGCGCCGACGGCCTTGGCGACCTCGACCTCGTCGGTCTCCTCCATGGTGTAGGAGGCGAAGGCGTCGACCTGGGAAGGGGGGATGCCCGCGTCGTCCAGCGCGGCCAGGATCGCGCGGCAGGCCAGGGTCTTTTCCGAAGCATCGAGCCGGCGGGCGAAGGGGGTCTGTCCTATGCCGACGATCGCGGTGGCGTCCTTGAGGGTCGGGGGCGCCGGGGGCGCCGTCATCGACGCCGTGGCGGGTGTGGTGGCCGTGGCGGCCCTGGCGGCCGCGGTGGTCATGGCGCTCGTGCGCGCCGTAGGTCCTGCGGGTGTCGTACGTCTCGCGGCCATCGTGGCCTCCGTCGTCTCCGTGGCCTCCGTGTCCTCTGTGCCCCGGGTGCTCCCCCTGCTGTCGCTGCTGCCCCTGCTGACAGCGCGGAAGGGTATCGCTAATCTGACGAACAGTCAGCAGCAGTGGGCGGGCCGGGGCGGCGGGAAGGGCACGCGATGCGCGGAGACCTGGAGTTCATGTCCATACCCCGGCTGGTCCGCACGGCCGCCGCGCGCTACGGGGACCGCGAGGCCGTGGTCGAGGGCCGGACCAGGATCGGCTACGAGCAGCTGGCCGCCCGGATCGAGCGGGCTGCGGCCGGATGCCTCGCGGCGGGCGTCGAGGCCGGTGACCGCGTGGCCGTCTGGGCGCCGAATACGCTCGACTGGATCGTCTCCGCCCTGGGAGCCGTCACGGCCGGCGCGGTCCTCGTCCCGGTCAACACTCGGCTCAGGGGAGCCGAGGCGGTGCAGGTGCTCGCGCGCACCCGGGCGAAGCTGCTGTTCGTCACCGGCACGTTCCTCGGCACCTCCTACGTCGCCGCCCTGCGCCGCGCTGCAGGCGGTACGCACACGGCCGGCGGCCCTAGCGGCATCGGCGGCACCGGCGCTGCCAGTGGCAGCCACCGCCCCGATGTACCCCTGCCCGGGCTGCCGCACCTGCGGGAGGTCGTGGTGCTGGCCGAGGACGCGCCGTCGGGCTTCCGGACGTGGAAGGAGTTCCTCGCGGCGGGCGATGCGATGCCGGCCTGGTCGGTGAGAGCGCGGGCGAACGCCGTCAGCCCCGAGGCGCCGTCGGACATCATCTTCACCTCCGGCACCACGGGCGAACCCAGGGGCGTGGTCGTCACCCATGCCCAGAGTCTGCGTACCTTCGGTGCCTGGAGCGACCTGGCCGGGCTGCGGAGAGGAGACCGCTATCTGATCGTCAACCCCTTCTCGCACACCTTCGGCTACAAGGCCGGCGTCCTCGCCTGCCTGATGCGCGGCGCGGTGATGGTGCCGCAGGCCGTCTTCGCGGTGGACGCGGTGCTGGCCCATGTCGCGGCGGAGCGCATCACCGTGCTGCCCGGCCCGCCCACCCTCCATCAGGCCCTGCTCGACCATCCGGCCCGTACCGCCGGAGGGCTGTCCTCGCTGCGGCTGGTGGTGACGGGAGCGGCGGATGTCGACCCCCGGCTGGTCGAGCGGCTGCGGGACGAGGCCGGTATCCCCATGGTGCTGACGGCCTACGGGATGAGCGAGGCCACGGGAGTCGTCACGATGTGCCGCCGCGACGACCGCGCCGAGGTGATCGCGGGCACCTCCGGGCGGGCCATCCCGGACACCGAGGTCAAGGTGGTGGGGGACGACGGGAAGGCGCTGCCGCCGGGGCGTGCGGGCGAGGTCCTGGTGCGCGGCTATCAGGTGATGGCCGGCTATTTCGAGGACCCGCGCGCCACGGCCGAGGCCGTCGACGTGGACGGCTGGCTGCACACCGGTGACATCGGGGTGCTGGACGGCGAGGGCAATCTGCGGATCACCGACCGGATCAAGGACATGTTCGTGGCCGGCGGCTTCAACGTCTATCCGGCGGAGGTGGAGCGGACGCTGGCCCGGCACCCCGGCATTGCCGAGGTCGCCGTCGTCGGCGTGCCGGACAAGCGGCTCGGCGAGGCCGGCAAGGCCTTCGTGGTCCGCCGGCGCGGCGGCCCGGCAGCGTCCGCCGAGGAGCTCATCGCCTGGGCGCGGCACGAGATGGCCGCGTACAAGGTGCCGCGCGAGGTGGAGTTCGTCGCCGTGCTGCCGCGGAATGCCTCCGGCAAGGTGGTCAAGGGCGGATTGCGGCCGTCCGGTGAGGGGCAGGCGGATGAGGGACGCATGAGAAGGCAATGAGGGGAACAGCGGCGCGGCCGACTGCGCTGTACGGGGCAGGGGGTGAAGATGGCCTCGGAGCCCCGACCGACCGTGAACGAGGTGGAGCGATGCCGCTTTCCGTCGAAGAGCGTGAGAAATTCCTGGCCGGCCCGCACGTTGCGGCGATCGCCGTTGAGGCGGGCGGGGGACGCGGACCGGTGAACGTGCCCGTCTGGTACGTCTACCGTCCGGGTGGTGAGGTCGTACTCGTCACCGGCCGCGCCTCCCGCAAAGCGCAGCTCATCGCCGATGCCGGGCGATTTACGCTCTTGGTGGACCAGACGTCTCCGACGTACCGGTACGTCTCCGTGGAAGGCGAGCTCGTGTCGCTCGAAACGGCGACGGAGGAGCTGGCGAGGGAGATCGCTGTCCGCTACCTGCCGACGGAAGCGGCAGTGGACGCGCACGTGGAGAGAATCATGGCCGACCCGGAAGCGGTCGTGGCGATCAGGATGCGGCCGCAGCACTGGCTCTCGGCCGACCTGGGCGGCGCGAGCTGACCGGTAGGGCCGGTGCCGCGCCTAGCGCGTCGCTGCGGAGCCGGCCCAGAGGGTGCCGTGGTCGTCGCGTCCGCCTGTGCCGTGGTCGTCGCCGCCGCCCGTGCCGTGGTCGTCGCGCCCGCCCGTGCCGTGGTCGTCCCCGGGAGCGTCCGCGTTGTCACCGACCGGGTGCGCGAGCCGCACCACGCCGGCGTGGTGGTCGGCGGCTGCGGGGCCCGCTGCGGCCAGCGTTCCGGCGCCGGTCATGGCGGCTATCGCAGCTATGACAAGCGCCTTCTTCGTGCGCCTGCTCGTACCGTTCATTTCCGACTCCTCTGATTCAGGGGTGATGGTGCAGTGGTGGTGCACGTGACGGCGAAGGTAGCGGGTGAGGATGGCTTACGTCCGCCGTTCGGATCGAAGTGCGTGGCCGAACTCCGGTCCTTTTGCATGCAGTTCAGCGCCACTGGCGCATGACCGCAGGGGTCGGCGTCGACGGCTTCCCCTCCGTGCTGCCGACGCCGGCCCCTGACAGTCCCCCGTTGGAACATCCCTGTTCAGTTGTTGTGCGCGTTCCCCCGTTGACCCTATTCAGTTGTCGTACGGGTCCCCCGTGCTTTCCCCGTACGGTCCTTCGTGATTTCCCCCGTGCAGTGGCGCCTTTCTCCCCGCCCGACGCCCCCCGTTCTGCTCATTGCGTCGGACGACCCCCGTTGGAAATCCCCCGTTGGATCTCCCCCGTCGTGCGTTCCCCCGTCGTACGTCCCCCGTACGTCTCCCCCGTACGTCCCCCGTACGATTCCCCCGTCGTACGTCGTGCCCGGGTGCGTTCCCTGCGGATCTTCCTCCCCCGGAACGTCCCCGTGTCGTGCTCCCCCTGAGACCCCCGGCCGGGGGATTCCTGCCCGCCGATGTCTCCGGCCAGAAATCCCCCGCCCCGGGAGCCGATCAGACCAGCCCGGATGCGGGCTTGGGCTTGTCCCCCGTGGCGTGGTCGTCCATGACGACCAGCTCGTCGCCCGGGAGAGGTTTCTTCTTCAGGACCTTGTCGCCCTTGAGGGCGATGGGCTCCCCGATGGTGGCGTGGTCGTCCGGCGGCGGCGCGAACTGCTGCGCCGCGTTGAACGGTCCCCCCGTGGGATGGTCGTCCTGCGGTGTGGCCACGCCTGGCGTGAGCTTGCGCTCGTCGCTCATAGCGATCAACTCCGATGGGTCGGTGCGAGTCGTTTGGCGTGAGGGGTTGGTGCTGGGATGCAGAACCCGCCCGGCGACTCCCCCGATGGCCGCCGGACGGGGACTGGGGCTGATCACCCCTGAGGTGAGGCCTCACCTACGACCCGTCTGCCCCCCGACGCGACGGATCGACAGAACTCAGACTGCCCTGTCGCGATAAACGATCGATGAACGGGCACGTGACAGCGTTTTTCCGGGGCTGTACGGCTGCGGTGACCGCTTCCGGAGGACGTCCGGAGAGGCGTTCCATGTGTCGCACAACACGCCGGACTCACTGCGAAATGCAGGATTCCGCGCCGTGCCCTGACGCCCGCTACTTGTCCGCTACCCCGGAGCGCAGAGTTCCACCCACCGCCCGGCAGTTCATCCTCCGCCCGGCAGTCCTCCCACCGCCCGGCAGTCCTCGCACCGTCCGGAGTCCACCCACCGCCCGGCGCCGCCCCCGCCCTACGCCGCAGTCGCCACCGACAGCAGATCGCGCACCTCGTCGGCCTCCGACGACCCCAGCTGGTCGTAGATAGCCAGCGCCTCCGTCCAGCAGGCGCGCGCCCGGCCCGGCTGCCCCAGGGCGTCGAGTGAGCGCCCGAGCACGGTCAGGACGTTGCCGCGCCGCCACTCCCCGCCGATGCCGCGCAGCTTCAGCGCCTGCTCGGCGTGGTGGGCGGCGGCCGTCGGCCGCCCGGCCAGGAGGTGGACCTCGGCCATCCGGTAGTGGGTCATGCCCTCCCACAGCCGCTGCCGGTTGTCGATGAAGATCGGCATGGCCTCGCTCAGCTGCCGCAGCGCGTCCTCGTACCGCCGCGCCCGGGTGAGCGCCAGACCGTACGTGTAGAGGCCGTTCGCGATCCGCCAGCTGACGTTCATCTCCCGGAAGATGCCGATGGCCTGCTCGGCGAGCGCGACGGCCGAGGCGGAGCGCCCGCTGTCGAGGTGGACCCGCGCCAGGTTGCTGAGGGCGGTCGCCTCGCACGGCCGGTTGCCGTCGTCGCGGAAGCACTCCAGGGCCTGCCTGATGTACGCCTCGGCGTCGTCGTAGCGGTGCTGGTAGATGGCGACGATGCCGCGGTTGTTGGAGGCGTACCCGCACGGGATGGGGTCCTCCGTGGCGCGGCCGAGGAGGACGGCGTGCAGGGCGTGCTCGTCGGCCTGGGCGAAGCGGCCCGCGAGGCTGTTCACGTGCGTGAGCACGGTCCGGGCGCGGCCCTCGGCCCGGGCGTCCCCGGTCGCCTGCGCGGCGGTCAGCAGCGCCGTGGCGGCCTGCTCGTAGAGCCGGAAGTCGGCGCCGGACTCGGCGAGGTCCTTGGCGGCCAGCAGCAGGTCGACGGCGCGGCGCAGGGTGTCGCCCGAGGCGGTCGCGTGCTGGCGGACGCAGGCGAGCAGGCACCCGGCCTCGGCGAACAGCCAGTCGCTCGCCGCGCACCGGTCGGTGAAGACGAGCCCCGGGTGGCTCGTGGGCGTCAGGTGGGCGAGGAGCTGGTCGCCGGGCCGCTCCAGGACGTACACCCCCGCCGCCGTCGCGAGGTAGAAGTCCAGCAGCCGCGACAGGGCGGCTTCGCGCTCCTCGGGAGGCTGCTCGTCCCGCTCCGCGCATGCACGCGCGTAGAGGCGTACGAGGTCGTGGTAGCGGTACCGGCCGGGTGCGGCGGACTCCAGGAGGGAGGTGTCGACGAGCGACTCCAGCAGCTCCTCCGTGGCATCGATGTCAAGGTCCAGGACGGCTGCGGCCGCCGCGAGCGACATGTCCGGGCCGTCGGCCAGTCCCAGCAGCCGGAAGGCGCGGGCCTGGCCCGGCTCCAGCTGCCCGTAGCCCAGCTCGAAGGTGGCCTTGACGGCGAGGTCGCCGGCGCGCAGCTCGTCCAGGCGGCGGCGCTCGTCGCCGAGCTTGCGCGCGAGCACCGACACCGTCCACGTCCTCCGGGCGGCCAGGCGGCAGGCGGCGATGCGGATGGCCAGCGGCAGGAACCCGCACGCGGCCACGACGTCCATCGCGGCGTCCCGCTCGGCCTCCACGCGCTCGGTGCCCACGATGCGGGTGAACAGCACCAGCGCCTCGTCCGGGCTCATCACGTCCAGGTCGACCAGATGGGCCCCGGCCAGGCCCACCATGCGCGTGCGGCTCGTGACGAGCGCCGCGCAGCCCTCCGTGCCCGGCAGCAGCGGGCGGACCTGGGCGGCGTCGCGCGCGTTGTCCAGCAGGGCCAGCACGCGGCGGCCGTCGAGGGTGGAGCGGAAGAGCGCGGACCGTTCCTGCACCCCTTCCGGAATGGCGGCATCCGGGATTCCGAGCGCCCGCAGGAACGATCCGAGCACTGCCTCCGGCTCGGCGGGCAGCGGGCCCGCGCCCTGCAGGTCGACGTAGAGCTGCCCGTCCGGGAAGTGGTGGCGCGCGGCGTGCGCGACGTGCACCGCGAGCGTCGTCTTGCCGACGCCGCCGATGCCCGCCACCGCGGAGACGGCCATCACCCCGCCGGAGCACGTCGCCAGCTGGTCGCCGAGCTCGTCCACGAAGGCCGCGCGCCCGGTGAAGTCGGAGACCGTCGCGGGCAGCTGTGCGGGCCGGATGAAGGCGGGGCCCGCGCAGGGCCGGTCGTCCGGGACGAAGGGCAGGGCGAGGTCGGCGTCGGCGTTGAGGATGCGCTGCTGCAGCTCGGACAGCTCCGGGCACGGATCGACGCCCAGCTCGTCGGCGAGGAGGCGGCGCGTGTCGGCGTAGACGGCGAGGGCTTCGGCCTGGCGGCCGCTGCGGTAGAGGGAGAGCATGAGCAGTTCGCGCAGGCGCTCGCGCAGCGGGTGCGCGGCGGTCAGGGCGGTCAGCTCGGAGACGGCCTCGGCGTGGCTGCCGACCTCCAGGTCCAGGTCCAGGCGGGTCTCGATCAGCGACAGCCGCCACTCGTCCAGGCGCGTGCGCTGCGTCTCCGCGTACGGGCCGGGCAGGCCGGCGAGCGGCTCGCCGTCCCACACGCCGAGGGCCTCGTTGATCAGATCGCGGGCGCGGTGGCGGTCGCCGGAGGCGCGGGTCTTCTCGGCCTCGGCGACGAGGTGTTCGGCCCGGTCGATGTCGAGGCAGCCCAGGCCGATCCGGATCGCATACCCCCCGGACTCGCTGACCAGGGCGTCGGCGTCGCGCCCGAAGGCCTTGCGCAGCCGCGAGGCGTAGGTGCGCAGCGCGGCGAGGGCGGCGTGCGGGGGCTCGTCCCCCCACAGGGCGTCCACCAGCTCGGGCGCGGTGGCGGTCCGCCCGCCGCGCAGCAGCAGGGCGGCGAGGAGCGCCCGCTGCTGCGGCGAGCCGGTGTTCAGCAGCTCCCTGCCGCGGCGGGCCCGCACGGGCCCGAGCACGGTGAATCGGAGCTGCTGCCCGTGCCCTGTATCGCCGGCCATGGTGACCCCCTGCTTGTCCCGCTCGGTCGCACGGCCAGTCTGCCTTGTCCGGGGGCTCTGCGTCAGCAGGGGTCCGGCCTCTCCACAAGGCCTGCCAGAGACCGACCACGGCTGCGCACGCAGCTTACTGACGGATCGTCAGATCGTCGCTAACGTGTCAGCCATGGAGAGCATCCCCAGGATCATCTCGGTGGACGATCACACGGTCGAGCCTCCTCACGTCTGGTCGGACCGGCTACCGGCGAAGTTCCGCGACGTCGGGCCGCGGATCGTCCGGGCGCCCGTCAAGGAGTTGACCTTCGTCGGCGGAAGGTTCGCTCCCGTCATGGGCGCCCCGGGCGACGACGGCCCGGAGGCGGACTGGTGGATCTATGAGGATTTGCACCGTCCGCTCACTCGGCTGGATACCGCCGTCGGATACTCCAGGGACGACGTCAGACTGGAGGGAATCACGTACGAGCAGATGCGCCCGGGCTCCTACAGCGTCGCGGAACGCCTGGCCGATATGGACCGCAACCACGTCCAGTCCGCGCTCTGCTTCCCCACCTTCCCGCGCTTCTGCGGGCAGACCTTCACCGAAGCCCCGGACCGCGAACTCGCCCTCCTGGGCGTGCGCGCGTACAACGACTGGATGGTGGAGGAGTGGTGCGGCCCCGAGGCGCACGGCCGACTCATCCCGCTCGGCATCGTCCCCCTGTGGGACGCGGAACTCGCCGCCGCCGAGGTCCGCCGCAATGCGGAGCGCGGCGTGCGCGCCGTCTGCTTCTCCGAGATACCCCCGCACCTCGGCCTCCCCTCCGTCCACACCGACGCCTGGGACCCCTTCCTGCGCGCCTGCGCCGAGACCCGCACGGTCATCGCCATGCACATCGGCTCCTCCTCGCGCATGCCGTCCACCTCGGCGGACGCCCCGCCCGCCGTCGGCTCGGTCATCACCTTCGCCAACTGCTGCTTCTCCCTGGCCGACTGGCTGATGTCCGGAGCCTTCGACCGCTTCCCGGACCTGCGCATCATGTACGCCGAGGGGCAGATCGGCTGGATCCCGTACACCCTGGAGCGCGCGGACGTCGTCTGGGAGCAGAACCGCGGCTGGGGCGGCGTCGCCGGCAAGGTCCTGCGGCCACCCTCCGAACTCTTCGCCGAACACGTCCACGGCTGCTTCTTCGACGACGCCTTCGGGCTGCGCAGCCTCGACGCGATCGGCGTCGGCAACGTCCTCTACGAGACCGACTACCCGCACTCCGACTCCACCTGGCCACGCTCCAAGGAGGTCGCCGAGGAGCAGATGGGTCACCTGGCGCCGGATGTCGTGGAGCGGATCGTACGGGGCAACGCGATCGAGCTGCTGGGGCTCACGGAGGAAGGGCTGTGGGCGCATGCCGCCCGCTGAGGGAGGGGCGGTCGGGGGAAGGGCGGGAGAGGGAGGGGCGGTTCCGCGGGAGGGCCTGTCTGAGGGAGGGGCGGTTCGGCCGGAGGGCCTGCGCGTCCTCCCCGAAGGGCGTCTCTCGTACGGCATGCAGCTGCCCATCACCTCCCTCAGCACCCTCTACGCCGAACCGTGGGAGGTCGAGGCCGGCCCCGCCGACCTGCGGAAGGTCGCCACGGCCGCCGACCGGCTCGGCTTCGCCTACCTCGCGACCTGCGACCACGTCGCCGTCCCCGTACGCCTGGCCGCCGCCATGGGCACCGTCTGGTACGACCCCGTGGCCACCCTCGCCCACCTCGCCGCCGTCACCGAGCGCACCCTGCTGGTCAGCCACGTCGCCGTGGCCGCGCTCCGGCACCCGCTCGCGCTCGCCAAGCAGTACGCCACCGTCGACCGGCTCGCCGGGGGCCGGCTGGTCCTCGGCGTCGGCGCCGGGCACGTGCGCGAGGAGTTCCAGGCGCTCGGCGTGGACTTCGGACGGCGCGGCGCGATCCTGGACGAGACGGTCGACGCGCTCAAAGAGGCCCTGGGGCCGTCCGAATTCCCGCAGTTCAGCGGCCGCCGCTTCGCCTTCCGCGGCCTCGGGCAGGCACCCCGCCCGGCCCGTACGCCGCGGCCGCCCATCTGGGTCGGCGGCTCCTCGCCCGCGGCGCTGCGCCGTGCGGCGCAGCGGGGCGACGGCTGGCTGTCGCAGGGCGACCGGCGCGATCAGCTGCCGCAGCGCATCGCCACGCTGCGGCGGCTGCGCGAGGAGGCCGGGCTGGGCGGGCTCGGGGGGTCGTTCGCGGTCGGGGCGATCTCCGAGGCGCTCTACGTCGGCACGCTCACCTGGGACACGGGCGCCCGCACGCTGACCGGGCTCCCCGGCACGCTCGCGGAGTCGCTGCGGGTGTACGGGGCGATGGGCGTGAACCAGATCCAGGTCCGGTTCCGCTGCCGCGACCTCGGCGAACTGCTCGATCAGATGGAGGCGTTCGCGGACGGGGTGGCGCCGCTGCTGGACGGCTGAGCGGTTCGCGCGGGGCGCGGGGCGCGGGGCGCGGGGAGCCGGGGGGCATGTAACTGCGGGTCGTCTGTGGCTGGTCGCGCAGTTCCCCGCGCCCCTTACGGGGCGTGGCGCCGCACGCACCAGCATTTTTTGCACCCGCCTGATCAATACCACGGAGGTAAAAACACACCATGGGCAAACTCGACGGCCGCGTCGTGCTCATCACGGGTGCGGCGCGCGGGCAAGGCGAGCAGGAGGCACGGCTGTTCGCCGAAGAGGGCGCGAAGGTCGTCCTCGCGGACATCCTGGACGAGCAGGGGAGCGCCGTGGCGAAGGAGCTGGGGCCGGACGCCGCTGCCTACGTCCACTTGGACGTCGGTGAGGAGGCGGACTGGGCTGCGGCCGTCGCCGCCGCCGCGGAGACCTTCGGCTCACTCGACGGGCTCGTCAACAACGCCGGCATCCTGCGCTGCAACCAGCTGACCGACACGTCCCGGCAGGAGTTCGCGGAGGTCTGCCGCGTCAACCAGCTCGGCGCGTTCCTCGGGATGCGCGCGGTCACGCCCGGACTGGCGGCGGCGGGCGGCGGCACCATCGTCAACACGTCCTCGTACGCCGCGCTGGCGGGCATGCCCTTCCTCACCTCCTACGCCGCCTCGAAGGCGGCAGTCCTCGCCATGACCCGCGTGGCCGCCCTGGAGCTGGCGGGCCGGGGCATCCGGGTCAACGCCATGTGCCCGGGCGCGGTCGACACGCCCATGACCGACCCGGCCGTCCTCGACCCCTCCGCCGACCCCTCCGCCGACCCCGGCCGGGCGGCGGAGGCGGCGGCCGCAGCCGCGGCGTTCTACCGGAAGGCGGTGCCCCTGGGCCGGATCGGGCGCCCGGAGGAGGTGGCGAGGCTGGCCCTCTTCCTGACGGCGGACGACTCCTCGTACGTGACGGGGCAGCACTTCGTCGTGGACGGCGGGTGGCTGGCCGGGGTTCCGCTGCCGGTGTCTTGACGCTCCCGTGCGCCGGTGCCAGAGTCTCCTCCATCTCCAATCTGACTTAGCGTCAGAAAATCTTGAGCGAATGAACGAATGAATGAATGAGTGAGTGAACGAGCGAGCGGACGGACGGTGAACCTCCGTGGAATTCGGGATCTTCGTGCAGGGCTACGTTCCGGAGAGCCGGAGGCGGGGTGACCCGCAGGCCGAGCATCACGCGCTGATGGAGGAGACCGAGTACGTCATCCAGGCCGACAAGTCGGGCTTCAAATACGCCTGGGCCTCCGAACACCACTTCCTCGACGAGTACTCGCACCTCTCCGCGAACGACGTCTTCCTCGGATACCTCGCCCACGCGACCGATCGCATCCACCTCGGCTCCGGCATCTTCAACCCGCTGCCGCAGGTCAACCACCCGGCCAAGGTCGCCGAGAAGGCCGCCATGCTCGACCACCTCTCCCGCGGCCGCTTCGAGTTCGGCACCGGGCGCGGCGCGGGCAGCCACGAGATCCTCGGGTTCCTGCCGGGCATCACCGACATGAACCGCACGAAGGAGATCTGGGAGGAGACGATCGCCGAGTTCCCCCGGATGTGGCTGCAGGAGGAGTACCCCGGCTTCCGGGGGGAGCACTGGTCCCTGCCGCCGCGCAAGGTGCTGCCCAAGCCGTACGGGCCCGCGCACCCCGCCATGTGGTACGCGGCCGGGTCGCCCTCGTCGTACGCGATGGCCGCCCGCAAGGGCCTCGGCGTCCTCGGCTTCAGCGTGCAGAAGGTCGCCGACATGGAGTGGGTCGTCGACTCGTACAAGACGGCGATCGCGTCCGCGGAGCCCGTCGGCGCCTACGTCAACGACAACGTCATGGTCACGTCCACGGCCATCTGCGCGGAGACGCACGCGCAGGCCGTGCGGATCGCGGCCGCGGGCGGGCTGCACTACCTGCAGTCGCTGCTGTTCCGCTACCACGACACGTTCCCCCGCCCCGAGGGCATCCCGCGGTGGCCGGAGCTGCTGCCCGAGTACACCGAGGAGATCATCGAACTCCTCATCGCCGAGGAGCTGATGATCTGCGGCGATCCGGACGAGGTCTTCCGTCAGTGCAAGCGGTGGGAGCAGGCGGGCGCGGACCAGCTGTCGTTCGGGCTGCCGGTCGGGGTGCCCTACGAGGACACGATGCGGACGATCCGGCTGATCGGCGAGCACGTCATCCCGAAGATCGACACGGATCCCGTGCACCGGACGACCCGGATGCGGCGGGCTGCTTGAGGGTCCCTTCAGTCCTGGGACCCTCCTTCGTGCACCGGGGCGGCGTCTTCCCGGATCCGCCGCCCCGGCCCGGGCCTCCGGCCGATGTCTTCGCAGGCCACGGCGACTGACAGCAGGCGACTGACAGCAAAGGTGATGCGACCATGCTCGACCACCTGATCAAGCGCGCCACCGTCATCGACGGCACCGGAGCCCCCTCCTATGTGGCCGACGTCGGCATCCGGGACGGGCGCATCGCCCTGATCGGACGGTCCCCGGCCCGGGTGAAGGCGGGCGGCAGGCTGGGGGAGCGGGCCCGCACCGAAGAGGACGCCACCGGGCTGGTCCTCGCCCCGGGCTTCGTCGACCCGCACACCCACTACGACGCCCAGCTCTTCTGGGACCCCTACGCCACGCCCTCCCTGAGCCACGGCGTCACCACCGTCGTCGGCGGCAACTGCGGCTTCAGCCTCGCGCCCCTGAACCCCGCGCGGCCCGCCGACGCCGGCTACACGCGGCGCATGATGAGCAAGGTCGAGGGCATGTCGCTGGCCGCCCTGGAGGAGGGGGCGCCCTGGGACTGGACGTCGTTCGGGGAGTACCTGGACGCGCTGGACGGGCGGATCGCCGTCAACGCCGGTTTCATGGCCGGGCACTGTGCCCTGCGCCGGTACGTGATGGGTCCCGACGCCGTGGGCGGGCAGCCCGACGCCGGGCAGCTGCGGCGCATGACCGCCCTGCTGCACGAGGCGATGGACGCGGGCGCCTGGGGCCTGTCCACCACGCAGTCGTCCACCCACTCCGACGGCGACGGCTGCCCCGTCGCCTCCCGGCACGCCCTGCCCGCCGAGCTGCTCGCGCTGTCGGCCGCGGTCGGCGAGCACGAGGGAACCCAGATCGAGGCGATCGTCTCCGGCTGCCTCGACCGGTTCGACGACGCCGAGATCGACCTGCTGACGGACATGACGGCCGCCGCCGGCCGCCCCCTCAACTGGAACGTCCTCACCATCGACGCCGCCGTCCCGGAGCGCGTGCCCCGCCAGCTCGGCGCGAGCGCGCGGGCCCGCGCCGCAGGCGGCCGGATCGTCGCGCTCACCATGCCGATCCTCACGCCCATGAACATGTCCCTGGGCACCTTCTGCGCGCTCAACCTCATCCCCGGCTGGGGCGAGATCCTGGCCCTGCCCGTGCCGCACCGCATAACGGCCCTGCGTGACACCGCCGTCCAGGCCGACATGCTGCGCCGCGCGCGCAGCCCCGAGGCGGGCGTCTTCCGCAGGCTGGCCGACTTCGGGCGGTACGTGATCGGCGATACGTACGCGAAGGAGAACGACGGCCTGACCGGGCGCGTCGTGGGCGACATCGCCGCCGAGCGCGGCCTCGACCCCTTCGCGTGCCTGGTGGAGATCTGCGCGGCCGACGAGCTGCGCACCGTCCTGTGGCCGATGCCCTCCGACAACGACCCCGCCAGCTGGGAGCTGCGCAGGGACACCTGGGAGCACCCGGACGTGCTGCTGGGCGGCTCGGACGCGGGCGCGCACCTGGACCGGATGTGCGGAGCGCCGTACACGACGCGCTTCCTCGGCGACTGCCTGCGCGGCCGGAAGCTGGTGCCGGTCGAGCGGGCCGTGCAGATGCTGACGGACGAGCCGGCGCGCCTGTTCGGCCTGCGCGGGCGCGGCCGGATCGCCGAGGGGTACGCGGCCGACCTGGTCCTCTTCGACCCCGGCCGCATCGACGCCGGACCGGCCGCGCTCGTCCACGACCTGCCGGGCGACGGGCCGCGGCTGGACTCGCGGGCGGTGGGGGTGGTGAGCGTACGGGTCAACGGGGTGGAGACGGTGCGGCACGACGTGGTGACGGGGGCGCTGCCGGGGACGGTGCTGCGGTCGGGGCGGGATACGGAGACGGTGGGGACGGCGATCGGGTGAGGAATGCTGATAGCGGATATTCGGCTGGACCTCTGTTCATGGGATCGCCCGATGTGGTCGCTCCGGGAGGCGTCGGCATGCCCTGAACGGGCGCTGGGCAGCCCTTTTCCGACCCGCCCCGGTCGTGTCGCGCGGGCGGCGATCCGGGATGGGGTGCAGGTGTTCAAGCGCTACGGATTTCCCGCTGTCGTTGCCGCACTGCTGGTTCTCGCGCCCGTGGGCGCGGCATCCGCAGCGGAGCCTTCGGCTGTCGGCGGCGGCTCGATCGAAACGCCGCTCGGAATCGAGAACCTCGTATTCGACAAGGGCATCCCGCTGAATGTGAAGGATGCCTTCGCCGCCGGGATCGGGAATCAGCTGGACCACGTCGTGCCCGGTGTCGGGCAGTACGTCGACGGCCCGGGGAGTCTCCTGTGAAGGCCGTGACGGGCAGGGCGGCCGGGGTGGCCGGGGTGGCCCGCAGGGCGCTGCGCGGCCTGGCGTGCGCCGGGGTATCGGCCGTGATGGCGGTGGGCGGGGCCACGCCGGCTTCGGCTGCGACGGCCACGGCGAACGTCTGGTACTCCCACGGGGGCGAGTACGAGCCGTTCCAGAACTACTACTAATGCGGCCTACCCTGACATGGGCCTCGAATACGGGGGCAGTGGCGAATCGTGGAAGTTGCTGGAAGCCCCGTGCGGCAACGGCGATTCCGGCACGTCGACGTCGCGGGCCACGCTGTACGGAGCGGGTTGGCTGAGCAGCGACCGGAAGGTGCATCTCAGGGCGGGCGCCTGGGGAGGCTGGCGGCCCTTCGGGACCTGGGGCTGGGACGACCGGGGCACGACGGTCACGGTGTGAGACGTGTGAGACGTTCCGGAGCGGTCACGGGAAATTTTTGAATCGGGGCAAAGGGGGCGGGGCTGCGGTTCTCGCAGTGGAGGGAATCGTGGCAGCCTCCTTGCTGTTACCGAACGTAACTCGCGTATGGCCTTCATTTGCCAGGTCAACTGGCCTGCAGGCGCCGGATGTTCAAGGTCCAGTTTCTGGATGTCTGGGCTCCGGTTGCGGAAACAGCACCCCCTACCGTCCTGCCCATGGTTCAGGTACACCCGCGGCCCGGGGCCGGAGACACGGTGACGAGCGTCGCCGAGGGCACCGGTGAGCGCACCGGCAAAGGCCAGGGCAAAGGCCTCGGCGGCAACTCCGTAGGCCTGCTCGGCAGCGCCGTCATCGGGATCTCCACCGTCGCCCCCGTCTACTGCCTGACCTCCACCCTCGGCCCGACCGTCGGCCAGGTCGGCGTGCAGATGCCCGCCGTCTTCCTGGCCGGGTTCCTGCCGATGCTGCTGGTCGCCTTCGCCTACCGCGAGCTGAACAAGGCCGTGCCCGACTGCGGCACGTCCTTCACCTGGACGGTGCAGGCGTTCGGGCCGCGCGTCGGCTGGATGTGCGGCTGGGGCCTGGTGATCGCCACGATCATCGTGCTGTCCAACCTGGCCGGCGTGGCCACGTCCTTCTTCTACCTCCTGCTGGGCGAGATCACCGGAAGCGATGCGGTGGCCGCCCTCGACGGGAACCGCCCCGTGCACGTGGCGACGTGCCTCGCCTTCATCGCCGTGGCCACCGCCATCAGCTACCGCGGCATGACCGCGACGAAGGGCGTGCAGTACGCCCTGGTCGCCCTGCAGCTCGCCGTCCTGGCCGTCTTCGCGGTCATGGCCCTGGCCAAGGCCCGCTCGGGCGACCTGCCCGCCTCCATCGGCTTCTCCTGGACCTGGCTGAACCCCTTCGCCGTCCAGTCCTTCGCGGCCTTCACCGCCGGGCTCTCCCTCTCGATCTTCATGTTCTGGGGCTGGGACGCGTGCCTGACCGTCAACGAGGAGACGGAGGGCAGCGCGAAGACCCCCGGCCGCGCCGCGCTCCTCGCCATGGCCGTCCTCGTCGGCTCGTACCTGGTCACCGCCGTCGCCGCCCAGATGTTCGCGGGCGTCGGCGAGGAGGGCACCGGCCTCGGCAACCCCGAGACCGCCGGCAACGTCTTCGCCGCCCTCGCCGACCCGGTCATGGGCACGGCGCTGGGCGTGCTGCTGTTCGTGGCGGTCCTGGCATCGGCCGCCGCCAGCCTCCAGACGACGTTCCTGCCCGTGGCCCGCACGGTCCTGGCCATGAGCGCCTACGAGGCCCTGCCGCCGTCCTTCGCCCGCATCCACCCGCGCTTCAAGTCGCCGGGGCGCGCGACGGTCGCGGCGGGCATCGCCACCGGCGTCTTCTACGCCGCCATGAGCTTCCTCAGCGAGAACGTCCTCATCGACACCATCTACGCGCTGGGTCTGATGATCTGCTTCTACTACTCGATCACGGCCTTCGCCTGCGCCTGGTACTTCCGCGGGGAACTGGGCCGCTCGGCGCGCGACGCGCTCTTCAAGGGCGTCTTCCCGGTCCTGGGCGGCGTGCTGCTGGCCGCCGTCTTCTGCAAGACGCTGTACGACATGTGGGACCCGTCGTACGGCAGCGGGAGCTCCGTCCTGGGCGTGGGCTCGGTCTTCGTGATCGGGGTGGGGCTGCTGCTGGCCGGCGCGGTCCTCATGGAGCTGATGCGCAGGCGCAGCCCGGCGTTCTTCCGCGGCGAGGTGCTGACGCGGTCGACGCCGGCGCTGGTGGTGGAGGAGTAACCGGGGGCGCAGCCTGGCCGGGGGCTCGGCCCCGGCCGCATCGTCGGGGCGCTCAGCCGGCGCGGCCGCACCTCGTCCCCCGCAGGTGGTCGACGGCCATGCGGTCCGTCGTGTCCGCGGTGCCGCCGAGGCGGTGGACGAGGATCCAGCGGCCGTCCGGGAAGGCGCCGGCGAAGACGGAGGAGTTCCGGGTGGCGCCGTTGTGCCAGACGAGTTCGCCCGCCCGCTGCCACGCCGGGGCCGGTTCGCCCAGCACACGCTCCACCACCAGGCCGGTGAGTATGCGGGCCGCCGCGCGCGGGGTCGCCCACATGCCGCCCGCAGGGAGAATCGCGCCGGTCATCGTCCACGGCCGCAGCCGCCGGCCGAAGAGGCCGGTCGGAACAAGGCTCCGCCCGGGCGGCGGCCGGTGCGTGACGTCGCTGCGTATGCCGAGCGGATCCAGCACGTGCGCGGCCAGCAGGTCGGCGTACGGGCCACCCGCCGCTGCCGACAACGCGGCGCCGAGCACGGCGTAACCAAGATTGGAGTACTCCTCCTTTTCCCCGGGAGGAGCGGCGACGAGGGGGCCGAGGCCGGCCGCGAGGAGTTCGCGCAGCGCCTGGTCGGTGAAGGGGCGGTACGGGTCCGAGCGGGTCGTGCCGGGCAGCGGAGGGGGCAGGCGGGGCAGCCCCGAGGTGTGCTCCTGCAGATGCCGCAACGTGATGCCCGTACCCGCGGGCGTCTTCAGCCACCGCTCCACGGGATCGTCCGGGGAGACGACGCCCTGGGCCGTGAGCTGCATCAGCAGCGTTCCGGTCAGCACCTTCGTCAGCGAGCCGATCTCGACGAAGGCACCGGGGTCGTGGCCGCGGTCGGTGTGGGGCGCGCAGAGGCCGTCGCTGCCCAGGACGCACGAAGGCGCAGAGAACTCCATGGCGACCTATCCTGGCGGAAGGGGCAGGTCCGAAGGGTGGAAACCTCTGCCCGGGAGGTGCCATGGGCAGCACCAGATGGTTCTTCGAGCCCGGCCACACCGGCGCCGAATTCCGCGCCAGGCACATGATGGTCACCTACGTGCGCGGGCAGTTGAAGAACGTACGCGGCTCGCTGGAGGTCGATCCCGACGACCCGGAGAACGCCCGCGTGGAAGCGGTGATCGACGCGACCGGGGTGTACACGGGCCAGGAACAGCGCGACGCCCACCTCCGCAGTGCGGACTTCTTCGACTGCGACAACCACCCGGAATGGACCTTCACCGGGACGGGCGTCCATCAGGCGAGCGCGACGGAATTCGAGGTCTCCGGGGACCTCACCATCCGCGGGGTGACGCGCCCTGTGACGTTCGACGTCACGTACCTGGGGCAGTGGGACACCCCCTGGTGGGAGGACGGCCGCGATGCCGGCCCCAGGCGCAGGGCCGGATTCACGGCCACCACCAGGATCAACCGCCAGGACTTCGGGGTGAGCTGGAACGACGTGGTCGACCGGGGTGGTGTGGTCGTCAGCGACATGGTCGACGTCACGGTTGACGTCGAGGCGGTGCAGGAGGGCGGCGGCGCCGCGGCGTAACGAGCGGCCTAGCTCCAGGTCGTCCCGGCCGGCTCCTCGATGGTGGTGTTGAGGCGGTTGAAGAAGTTGCTCGTGGCGACCATGAGGATGATCGCGGCGAGCTGCTCCTCGGTGAAGTGGTCGGCGGCCGCGTCCCAGATGTCGTCCGGCACCGCCTTGCCGGTGTGGTCGGCGAGCCGCGTGGAGACCTCGGCCAGGGCCAGCGCGGCGCGCTCGGCGTCGGTGAAGAACGGGGCCTCCTGCCAGGCCGCTACGGCGTGCAGCCGGTCCTCGCCGACCCCCGCCTTCTTCGCGCTCGCCACACCGCCGTACACGCAGGCGCTGCAGCCGTTGATCTGGCTGACCCGCAGGTGGACCAGCTCCAGGAGCTCCTGCGGCACGCCGCCCTTGTGAATGGCCTTGAAGAGATTCTGGATACCCGTCATGGTGTCGGGCAGGACCTTCGCAGGGTTCTTCATCCGAGCGGTCATGATCAAATCCTCTGTGTCATGGTGGCCGGGGCGTCCTCCCCGGCCGGTTGTCGTCCGTTCACTTCACTGACGGATGGAAACAGGGGGATGTGACAGGTGACCGAGAAAGAAATTCTGGCGCGGCGGTTCGAGGAGCACCGGACGCACCTGAGGGCGGTGGCCTACCGGATGCTCGGCTCGCTCTCCGAGGCCGACGACGCCGTGCAGGAGACGTGGCTCAAGCTGAGCCGGTCCGACGTCAGCGAGGTCGGCAACCTCGGCGGCTGGCTGACCACCGTGACGGGGCGGGTGTGCCTGGACATGCTGCGTTCGCGCGCCACGCGGCACGAGGAGCCGCTCCACGACCAGGACGGGCAGGTGGTCCGCCTCCCCGACCCGGTCATCAGCGGGGCGGACCGCATCGATCCGGAACAGGAGATCCTCCTGGCCGACTCGGTCGGCATCGCCCTCATGGTCGTCCTGCAGACCCTCGCCCCCGCGGAACGGCTCGCCTTCGTCCTGCACGACATGTTCCACGTGCCCTTCGACGACATCGCCGAGGTCATCGACCGCACTCCGGCCGCCACCCGGCAACTCGCCAGCCGCGCCCGCCGCCGCGTGCAGGGCCAGGCCCCGGCGCCCGACACCGACCTGGCCGCCCGCCGCCGGGTCGTCGACGCCTTCCTGGCCGCCGCGCGCGGCGGTGACTTCGACGCCCTCGTCGCCGTCCTCGACCCGGACATCGTGGCCCGCTCGGACGGCGGCACACTGCGCCCGGGCGGGCTGCTCCGGGGCGCGACCGAGGTCGCCTCCCAGGCGCTCATGTTCGCCCGCTTCGCCGAGGCGGCGCTTCCGGCGTTGATCAACGGCACGCCGGGATTCGTGGCCGTCGCGGACGGCCGGCCGATGTCGGTCATGGCCTTCACCATCCAGGGCGGCAGGGTCACTGCGTTGGACATCCTCACGGACCCGGAGCGGCTGGCGCGGATCGATGTGAGTGTGCTGATGAGGTGAGTCGGGCGGGGGCGGCCGGTGGCCGCCCCCTTCTTTGCGTTGGTCGCAGGGCTGAACGACCTCGTTTGCATGGTGGTAATCAACTTGCTGTCCGTCCCGGCGGGCGGGCAGGGTCTGGATCATGCTTGAACTGCGCACTGTGGAATCAGACGACTGGCCCCTTTGGCGGGAGTTGCGACTGGCCGCGCTCGCTGAGGCGCCCTACGCGTTCGGATCGACGCTGGCTCAGTGGCAGGGCTCCGGCGACCGAGAGGAACGCTGGCGCGCCCGTCTGTCGATTCCTGGCGCGCACGATCTCGTCGCGTTCCTCGACGGCCTTCCGGTGGGCATAGCCAGCGGAGTGCCGGGCGAGGGAGCCGAGAAGGTGGAGTTGATCTCGATGTGGGTCAGCCCCACGGCTCGGGGCAGGGGCGTGAGCGACTGCCTGATCCAGGCGGTCGAGCGGTGGGCGGTGGAGCGCGGTGCCACGACGCTGCGGTTGTCCGTCATGCCGGACAACCGCAAGGCGACCGCGCTCTATGAGCGGCACGGTTTCACGGACACGGGTGAGCCCGGCGAGCTTCTGTCCGATGGCGTTGGCAGGGAGCGGGTCATGGCGAAGAGCCTGGCCGCTGTCTGATCCGCCGCCCCCTGCCACCGGCCGGTTGATTTCCGCGCCCGAAAGGCCGCCACCCACCACCATCCGCAGCCGGACGCGCAACCACGATGGTGGCGAGCCGAGCGAAGCGCCCACGACGGGCTCAGTCACATCGCGGCAGCAGCCCGCTCCCCGCCAGCCCGGGCAAGATCGCCCGAACCCTGCGCGCGTACGCGCCCGCCGGGGCGGCGGTGACTCGCCCTATGCCGGCCAATTCCCGGACCGGACCTCGCGGACGAAGGAGGACCACGCCGCGGTCGGGGTAACGAAGACGGGGCCGTTGTGTTGTTTGGAGTCACGCACGGCGACGTTGTCAGTCAGCGCCGCGACCGAGACGCAACTGACGCCGTGGTTGTCGCCACTGTAGGAGGACTTGAACCAGGCCGATTCATCGGCTGCTTCGAGAGCAGTTATGCGGGTATCAGTCGACATCGAGCTCTCCTGCCAGTTTGTGGAGGAATTCGGGAGTCTTCACCGGTGCCAGGGCGCCTTCACGCATGGCGTCGAACCGCCGTGTGTAGGCCCCGACTTCACGTGCCTTGTCGGACAAAGTCGTGCCCAGTGCGCTGTCCAGCATGACCACGGAGTCGATTTTGGCGTCGAAGTTCAAGAGAACGAAATCCGCCCCAGACCGGTACGTCGCAAGGTTCTGGGGGAGGATCTGCACCGTCACGTGGTCGAGCGCAGCCACACGCTCGATCTCCTTGTACTGTTCACGCATGATCTCCGGGCCGCCGATGACGCGGCGCAGCGCCGCTTCGTCAAGGATGACGCGCAGCTCAGGCGGATCTTCCCGGAGCAGGATCTCCTTGCGCTTCATGCGGAGGGCTACGTTCTCCTCAACGAACTCGGTTGTCCTCTCGTCAACGGGCTTCGACGTCATGAAGATGGACCGGGCGTAGCTCTCGGTCTGCAGGTGCGCGAAGACGACCTGTGAATGCCATGCTCGGATCGTGGCCGCATCGGATTCTAGACCCGCGTACAGCTGTGCTCCTGACGGCAGGAAGTTCTGGTACGGCCTGTACCAATCGTGGCTGAGTGACTCGCGGTGCAACATCAGCAGGTGATCGCGGTCGTCGGGGTCGGTGACGCCATAGAAATCGAGCAGGTCTTCCAGGTCGCGAACACGAGGCAGCTGGTTGTGGCCTGTTTCGACCCTGTTGAGCTTCGCCTCCGAGCTCTCGATGGCCGCGGCGGCTTCCTTGGTGCCGTACCCCTTCCTTTCTCGCAGGCGCCGAAGCTCCTTGCCCAGCTCTCTCCGACGAAACGTCGGACCGCGTCGTGCTGCCACTCGTGAGCTCCCTGAAGATATTTTTCTCGGCGCGCTCTTGTTCTCCGCGGGCGCGGATGTGCTGCCTTGCGGCGATGCTCAGCTACCCCTCGCAGCAGCCCTGTTGGGAGTTTCCCACTGCCTGTACCCCGTCGGGCAAGCTCTGTCCGCGGTCTGTCATATGCCAATTTGTTGTACGGGGTTGATTGAGGTTGCGACCGAAGGAGCCGCCGCGGGACCGTGGTTCAGCAGCCCGCACCGATTCGCGCGGACCGCTCTCACGTCGCCCCCGAAGGAGCCGTCATGCCCCTATGCCCGTACACCGGCCACACCGGTGGAGGCCTCACCTTCGTCGTGCCGCCATCCGCAGCGGCCGGGCGCACGCTCGACGGAATCGACGCGGTGATCCGCGACGCCATCGCCATGGACCGCTGGCTCCCCGCCCCCAGCCGCGTGAGTGCCATCACCGACCGCCTCCGCGTCTACATCGCCGAGGCGGCTTCCGCGCTGGAAGCGGGCGCGGGCGCGGGCGAGGAGACCCTCGCCACCGTGCGCGAGGCCCGGCACCGGCTGGGGCTCGGGCCCGGGGACGGGTACGCCTCGGCGATCACCTTCGCGAGGGGCCTGGGCCTGGCGGCTAAGGATCTCCTCAGCCTCCAGCGGGGGCTGAAATGAGGGCGGCCTGGAGATCCCTGCGCACGTGGTGGCGGCCCGCGCGGGTCTTACCGTCGGGCCCGCGCCGGGCGGGCGCCCGGATGTGGCCGGTGCCTGTTCCTCACACCAGTGGCCCGGCCGCGCTCACAGCCCTGCCTGGCTGTACTTGCCGGGAGAGCCCGCCCCTATGACACCGGCGTGCTGGTCGAGCAGGCCGAATCCCGGCTGCCCGCAGGGCAGTTGTTGCCAGTCGTCGTGGAGGTGACCTTGTCGGTCAGGCGGCCGTTGCCTGCCCGGGGGTCGGTGACCCTCGCCGAGTAGCTGATCGTGGCCTTGGCGCCGGAGGGCAGGTCGCCCTGCCAGGTGAGGGCGTGGGACGAGTGCCGGGTCGAACCGCTGTCGGACGTGGCCGAGTTGAGCCGGGCGTCGTCCAGCACGTCCGACAGGTCGTCGGAGAACTCGGCGCCGTTGATCGCGGTGGTGCCGGTGTTGGTCACCGTCACCGTGTAGTTGACCGTGTCGCCGGGACGCGCCGTCGTCCGGTCTGCGGTCTTGGCGATTCTGATGGAGGTCGCCATGGTGTCGAACGGCGCCGCCGGCATCATGGCGGCGCCGGTGATCACTCCCACGCCCACCAGGAAGGCGACGAGGGTCAGAACTCTGGGCAGACGATCAGGCATGGCTGTCCCCTCTCCCTGCACGCATTCAGTGGGGAGATGGCTTGCACCGGGACATGAGCACTACCCATAAACCGCCCCAAGGGGTGAACGCGCGCTCAGGCCGGCCATGGTTGCACGGCGGTGTTCGAGGAACTCGCCGCTCGCCCGCTCACGGAAGGGCTCGCATGTGACGCGATCCCTGGGTAGCTTAGGGATCGATACAAAGAGGCCCCCGCCTCGGGCCGGACACCCGGGCGAGGGCCAACCGTAAGGGACGGATCCGACCGTCAGTCCTCAGCTGGTGTGAGGATTGCCGGTCGCCGTCCGGTGGTCACCTTTTGGTGCACCACCTCCACAGCTCGCGAACCACGGCTGCGATCCGCTCGTGCAGAGGCTTCTTACGGTGACGCCCCACTGGCGCCCCCCTTCATCGGGCTGCGGCCAGAATCCGGTGACCGCGCCGGAGGGAGCCCGGACCGGGACACCCTGGAGCGACATCCCGATGTCGGGACCTCTTGAAGGGGGGCGCTCTCGAAGCGCTGAGCGTGACTCTATCGCCATGAATGGGGCCAACTCGGCGGATACCACGAAAGGTTGATCGGCCCTTTTCTGTGCGCCTCGTGTTCGATCCGGAGTCTGGTCGGCTATCCCAGGAACACCGGATTCGTCAGCGCCACCATCGCCCCCGGCATCCCCGAGCCCGCTGCCGGAGCGCGCCGCACCTCCGCCCGTACGTACGCCGCGTACGAGGGCGTCGTCCGCCACTCGATCGTTCCCTTGCCCGAGGCGGGCAGCGAGGCGGGCAGCGGTGTCTCGTACAGGCGGCCCTGGTCCGTTACGAAGGACGCCGTGCAGCCCTCCGGTACCCCCGAGACCTCCAGGCGGACCGTCACCGGAGTGTCCCGGCCGACCGGGAGGCGTTCGCCGATGCCGGCGTGGCGGCCGCGGCCGCCCGTCGCTGTGAAGGACAGCTTCACCGCCGACGACTCCGCGATCCAGCTCCTCCCCGCCCGGATCCCCGCCAGCAGCGCCTCGCGCGTCAGGTCGTCCGCCCGGACCACCGTCTGCGGCAGGCCCACCACCTGCGGCTCGCGGTGGGCGTCGCTGTTGCCCATGGCCGGTAGCCAGCGGCCGCCGTCCCGTACCGACGCGACCAGCATCGCGTCCCACGCCGCCACCGCCATCTCGTCGTCCGGCGTGTACGGGCCGTTCCACACCTCCACCGCGTCCGCGTCCTCGAAGCCGAACTTCCAGTTGCAGCCGACGCAGGTCGCGTAGGGGTGCGCGGGCACGACCAGTCCGCCTGCCCGGTGGATCGCCCGGGCGAAGCGGCCGAAGGCGCCGTCGCGGGCGCGGTAGCGCCAGTCGATGAAGACGCCGGGGTCGGTGCCGAGGGCGACCACGTGGCCGTTGCGCGTGGTGACCTCTTCTCCTGTGAGGATCAGGAGGTCGTCGCCCCACAGGCCCTCCCACGCGCCGTGCGCCGACGTCGTGTTGTGCTCGGTCGTCGTGAACCAGTCCAGGCCGGCCGCCCGCGCCGCGGCCGCGATCTCGGCGGGGGTGCGCTTGCCGTCGGAGTGCACGCTGTGCAGGTGGTTGTCGCCGCGGTACCAGGCGCGGCCGCGGCCCCGGGCGCGCTGCGGCGGGTACACCGGACGGGGGGTCGTGCCCCCGGCCCCGTACCGCAGCGTCACCGTCACCTCGTACGCCAGGCCCTGCGGCGCGACCGTGTACGGGCCGAGGACGACGTGCCAGGTGCCGGGCCGCACGGGGCCCGCCAGATAGCCGGGCGTGGCCCGATCGGCGCTGATCGCGAACTCGGTCCGGGCGCCCCCCGACCACCCGCGGAAGCCCGCGCCGCCCAGCCCCGTACCGCGCTCGTCGAAGATGCCGATGTCGCACGCGTTGCCCTGGGTGCCGGCGGGTACGGACGGTCTGTCGTACGCGTACGAGACGGCGATCTCGTGCACGCCGGCCGGCACTTCCACGGGCAGGTAGACGTAGTCGGGCGCTCCGGCCGGGAGCCGCCCCGAGACCTTGCGGGTCACGGCCTCGCCGTCCCTGCCGTCCCCGCCGTTCTCGCCGCCCTGGCCGCCCTGGCCGCCCTGGCCGCCCTGGCCGCCCTGTCCGTCCCTCGCGAACGTCACGGTATCGAGGGTAAGCACGCCCGCCGCGCCCGCGACAGCCGTGAGCACGTCGCGTCGTCGGTGCATTCGCTTCATGGTGTCCTCCCGCGGAAGAGGGGTCCTTCGGGGGTACTGGGGGCACTGTTGTACGCCCCGATGGCGTGCAGGGGTACAGGAAGCCCCGCGATTGCGACATTCGTATTGCGACATTCGCATGGCGGTACCGCCCCGCCGAGGGCCCCCGGAGCCCGTTTGGGCTTACGGTGAGCCCCATTCCACGTAGGACGCGCACGCAGCACGCGCACGAGGACGCAAGGAGGTGCCGGCCCGTGCGGATCTCGACCACGGTCTTCCTCACTGACGAGACGATCAGCCCGGTCCGGCTCGCGAGTGAGCTGGAGCAGCGGGGCTTCGACGGGCTGTACGTCCCGCAGCACACGCACATCCCGGTCAGCCGGGAGACGCCGGCGCCCATGGGCGACCCGCTGCCGCGCGAGTACGGCCGGTCCCTGGACCCGCTCGTGGTGCTCGCTCAGGCCGCCGCGGTCACCGAGCGGATCGAGCTCGGCACGGGCGTCCTGCTGATCGCCCAGCAGGACCCGATCGCGCTCGCCAAGCAGATCGCGACGCTCGACGTCCTCAGCGGCGGCCGCCTGACGCTGGGCATCGGCTTCGGCTGGAACGTGGAGGAGGCCGTCGACCACGGCGTCGAGTGGAAGACCCGGCGCGATCTGGTGCGTGACCGGATGGCCATGATGCGGGCGCTGTGGGCCGAGGAACCGACCGGCTACCGCGGCGAGTTCGGCGCCGTCAGCGCCAGCTTCGCGCACCCCAAGCCGCTGCGGACGCCGCGGCAGCGCGGCGCGGACGTGCCGCCGCTGATCGGGCCGCGCACCCTGATCGGGGGAGCCGCCGGGCCGAAGCTGTTCGCGCACATCGCGGAGTACGCGGACGGCTGGATGCCCGTCGGCGGCAGCGGCCTCAAGGAGACCGTTCCGCAGCTGCAGCGGGCCTGGCAGGAGGCCGGGCGGCCGGGTGAGCCACAGGTCGTCCCGTACGCGGTGCACCCGTCGGCCGGGAAGCTCGCACACTTCGCCGACCTGGGGCTCGGCGAGGTCGTGGTGGGGCTGCCGTCGGCGGGGGAGGCGGAGATCCTGCGGGCGCTGGACGCCCACGCCGAGTTTCTGTAGCCGCGGCACGCCGTAGCCGCGGCACGCCGCAGGCGGCGGAGACGCGTACCAGGCATGGAGACCCGTACCAGGCATACGGAGGCCTCCTCCGGCTGGCGTGACGAGCCGCACACGAGTCACTGCCCGGCCTCCACCGGACGGACCGTCACCCGCTCGTATGCTCGGACAATGACTTCCACCCCGCCGCCCCCGCAGGGATCCGCACCGACCGCCAACGCCATGCGGCGCGCCCTCAAACGAGCCCGGGACGGTGTGGCCCTGGACGTCGCCGAGGCCGCCGTGCTCCTCCAGGCCCGCGGCGCGGACCTCGACGACCTGTGCGCGTCCGCGGCCCGGGTGCGGGACGCGGGGCTGGAGGCCGCCGGGCGCCCCGGCGTCATCACGTACTCGAAGAGCGTCTTCATCCCCCTCACCCGCCTCTGCCGGGACAAGTGCCACTACTGCACCTTCGCCACCGTCCCCGGCAAGCTGCGCCGCGCGGGCCACGGCATGTTCATGTCCCCCGACGAGGTCCTGGCCATCGCCCGCCGCGGCGCCGAACTCGGCTGCAAGGAAGCCCTCATCACCCTCGGCGACCGCCCCGAGGACCGCTGGCCCGAGGCCCGCGAGTGGCTGGAGGCGGCGGGCTACGACGACACCATCGCCTACGTCCGCGCCATCTCCATCCGCATCCTGGAGGAGACCGGCCTCCTGCCCCACCTCAACCCGGGCGCGATGAGCTGGACGGACTTCCAGCGGCTGAAGCCGGTCTCCGCCTCGATGGGCATGATGCTGGAGACCACGGCCGAGCGGCTGTGGAGCGAGCCGGGCGGCCCGCACTACGGCTCCCCGGACAAGGAGCCCGCCGTCCGGCTGCGCGTCCTGGAGGACGCCGGGCGCAGCTCCGTGCCGTTCACCAGCGGCCTGCTGATCGGGATCGGCGAGAACTACGAGGAGCGCGCCGAGTCGCTGTTCGCGCTGCGCCGCATCTCCCGTGCGTACCACGGCATCCAGGAACTGATCATGCAGAACTTCCGCGCCAAGCCGGACACGGCGATGCGCGGCATGCCCGACGCCGAGCTGGACGACCTGGTCGCCACCGTCGCCGTCGCCCGGCACATCATGGGCCCGTCCGGCTGTCTCCAGGCGCCGCCCAACCTCGTGGCGGGCGAGTACGAGCGGCTCATCGGCGCCGGCATCGACGACTGGGGCGGCGTCTCCCCGGTCACCCCGGACCACGTCAACCCCGAGCGCCCCTGGCCGCAGATCGACGAGCTGGCCGAGCGGTCCGCCGCCGCCGGCTTCCGGCTGCGGGAACGCCTCGCCGTCTACCCCGAGTTCGTGCAGCGCGGCGAGCCCTGGCTGGACCCGCGCGTACTGCCGCACGTACGCGCCCTGGCCGACCCGGAGACCGGGTTGGCGAACGAGCACGCCGAGGTCAAGGGCCTGCCCTGGCAGGAGCCCGAGGACGTCTTCGTCCCCTCCGGCCGTACGGAGCTGCACCGCGCGATCGACACCGAGGGCCGCACCGCCGACCGGCGCGACGACTTCGACGAGGTCTACGGGGACTGGGAGGCGCTGCGCGAGGCCGCGGCGCCCGGCATGGCGCCCGAGCGGATCGACGCGGACGTGCGCGAGGCGCTGCGGCAGGCCGCCGACGACCCCACCCGGCTCACCGACCCCCAGGCCCTCGCCCTGCTGCACGCCGACGGGCCCGCGCTCGACGCCGTGTGCCGCATCGCCGACGACCTGCGCCGGGACGTCGTCGGCGACGACGTCACCTACATCGTCACGCGGAACATCAACTTCACCAACGTCTGCTACACCGGCTGCCGCTTCTGCGCCTTCGCCCAGCGGCGCACCGACGCCGACGCGTACACCCTCTCCCTGGACCAGGTCGCCGACCGCGCCGCCCAGGCGTGGGACGTCGGCGCGGTCGAGGTCTGCATGCAGGGCGGCATCCACCCCGACCTGCCGGGCACCGCCTACTTCGACATCGCGCGGGCGGTGAAGGAGCGCGTGCCGGGCATGCACGTGCACGCCTTCTCGCCGATGGAGATCGTCAACGGTGCGACGCGTACGGGCATGTCCGTACGGGAGTGGCTGGCCGCGGCGAAGGAGGCCGGGCTGGACACCATTCCGGGGACGGCGGCGGAGATCCTGGACGACGAGGTCCGCTGGGTCCTCACCAAGGGCAAGCTGCCCGCCGCGACGTGGATCGAGGTCGTACGCACGGCGCACGAGCTCGGGATCCGCTCCTCCTCCACGATGATGTACGGGCACGTGGACCAGCCGCGGCACTGGCTCGGGCACTTCCGCCGCCTCGTCGAGATCCAGCAGGAGACGGGCGGGTTCACCGAGTTCGTGACGCTTCCCTTCATCCACACGAACGCGCCCGTGTACCTGGCGGGCATCTCGCGCCCCGGCCCGACCATGCGGGACAACCGGGCGGTCACGGCCATGGCCCGGCTGCTGCTCCACCCGCACATCACCAACATCCAGACGAGCTGGGTCAAACTCGGCGCGGAGGGGGCGGCGGAGATGCTCCGGTCCGGGGCGAACGATCTGGGCGGGACGCTGATGGAGGAGACCATCTCCCGGATGGCGGGATCCTCGTACGGCTCGTACCGGTCGGTCCGCGATCTCATCGCGATCGCGGAGGCGGCGGGGCGGCCGGCCCGGGCGCGGACGACGCTGTACGGGGAGGTGCCGGCGGAGCGGGTGGCTGCCGCGATGGCTTCGGACGGGCACCTGCCGGAGTTGCTGCCGGTGCTGGGCGACTAGCCGTCGCTTTTCGTCGGCCCGGGGTGCGGTGCGGTTGTCGCGGATTCCGCCGGACCCGCACCGTCGTGGCCGCTCGCCGTCGCGGCGGGGGATTGGCCCCGGTCCCACCCTTTCTCCCCCAGCTACCGCTGGGAGGTGCCCCCAGTTTCCCGGGGCTGCGCCCCCGGACCCCCGGGTGGGGTGGGTGGGGCTGCGCCCCGGGCCGTGGTTCCGGGCTTGTTGGCCACCAGCGCGTCACAGATGTTGCCGTCTTGTCGAGATGCCTCGACAAGACGGCAACCGACGGCCGTCTAGGGTGGCCCGCATGTCTTGGCCTCAGAATCCCCAGCAGCCCCACCAGCCGCCGCAGCCGCATCCGTCGCAGCCTCCGCAGGGCACACCGCAGGGCGCACCGCAGGGCGCACCGCAGGGCGGGGCGTGGGGTGGGCCGGAGGCCACTGCCGTCGATCAGCCTGCCGTCGCCCCGCCGCCCGGCGGGGTCCACGCGGCGCCCACCGCCTTCGCGCAGCCCGCGGTCCAGCCGCCCCCCGCCCCGCCGCAGGGCGGCGGCGCGCACGCGCAGCCGACCGTCTTCGCCCAGCCCGCCGTCCAGCCGCAGCACCCGCAGGGGCACCCGCAGCCGGTCGGCGGCGCCTCCGTGCCGCCCCCGCCCCCGCCGCCGGGCGGCTGGACGGCCCCCGCCCCGGCTCCGGCCCCCGCGCCCGCCCCGCCGAACGGCGGTGGCGGTGGCGGCGGTGGCCGGAACAACAAGACCCTGCTCGCCGTCGTCGGCGGCGTCGTGGCGCTCGCCGTCATCGGCGGCGGCGCGTTCTTCTTCCTCAAGGGCGGCGACGACAAGAAGGACGCCAAGGCAGGCGGCACGCCGCAGGCCTCCGGCGCCCCGGCCGCGGGCAATCAGCAGCAGCCCGCCCCGGGCGGTGCCGACAACCCGGCCCCGTCGGACGGCCCGCAGGCCGCGCCCGCCGGGTGGCAGACGCAGACCAGCAAGAAGTACAAGCTCCAGTACGACGTGCCCGGCACGGGGGAGAAGTGGAAGATCTTCCCCCAGGACACGATGATCGCGTACGCGGACGCCTCCGGTAAGCCGCAGATCACGATGCGCGACACCGCCAACTTCAGCGAGGGCGGCTGCTCCTCGTCCGCCAACCCCAACGCCGTCGGCGAGGCGGGCAAGGGCCAGCTCGCCACCGTCGGCACGGCGAGCGGCGATTCCTCCCTGAGCATCCAGGAGAACGCCCGCAACTGGGCGGGCAACTGGGGCGTCTACGCGTACGGCGGTCTCGGCAACAAGCCCAAGATCGAGGTCAGCGAAGCCAAGCCCTGGAAGCAGAACGGCATCGACGGCTGGACCGCCACCGCCAAGGTCAAGGTCCTCAACCGCCCCAGCCCGTGCGTGCCGCCCACGGCCATCGTCAAGAGCATCGTCACCAAGCTCCCCGACGGCAGCTTCAGCAGCTGGATCATGTACGCCGACCAGGGCGTCTCCGGCGCGCTGCCGGAGTCCCGGATCGACGAGATCATGAAGACCGTCCGCCCGCTCAAGGGCTGAGGACAGGCAGGAACAGGCAAGAACAGGCAGGAACAGGCACGAAGGGGCGGGGCACCATGACCACCACCGCACTGTGGAGCCGGGCGCAGCAGCAGGACTTCCGCGCCCGCGTCCGCGGCTGCCTGCTCGGCGGGGCGATCGGCGACGCCCTCGGCGCGGGCATCGAGTTCCACTCGCTCGACATGATCCGCGGGAACCACGGGCCCGCCGGCGTAGCCGACTACGTCCGGGCCTACGGGCGGCGCGGCGCCGTCACCGACGACACCCAGATGACGCTGTTCACCGTGGACGGCCTGATCCGCGCCCAGGTGCGGCGCGACGGCGGCACCTGGCCCGCGGCCGAGGAGGTGCACCGGGCGTACCTGCGCTGGCGGGCCACCCAGCGGTATCAGGAGCCGGACCTGCGCGACCCGGCCCTGGGACTGCTGGGCCGCCAGCCGTGGCTCCACGCGCAGCGGGCCCCCGGCAACGCCTGCCTGTCCGGGCTCGACGACGACCGGATGGGCACCCTCACCGCGCCCAAGAACCCGGGGTCCAAGGGCTGCGGCACCGTGATGCGTTCGGCGCCGTTCGGGCTGCTGGTGGACCGGGAGCCCGCGGAGGTCTTCCGGCTGGCCGCCGAGTGTGCCGCGCAGACCCACGGCCACGCCTCGGGCATCCTGGCGGCGGCCGCCTTCGCGGCGATCGTGCACGGCATCGTCCGCGGCGGGACGCTGGAGACCTCGGTGCGGCAGGCGTTCGACCTGCTGGCGCAGTGGGGCGGCCACGAGGAGGTGACGGCCGCGGTCCGGCAGGCGCTCGACGCCGTACGCCAGGGGGCGCCGAGCGCCGAGCGGCTGGAAGCGCTCGGCGAGGGCTGGGTGGCCGAAGAGGCCCTGGCGATGGGCCTGTACTGCGCGCTGGTCGCCGAGGACATGCGGCACGGGCTGCTGCTCGCCGTCAACCACAGCGGCGACTCCGACTCCACGGGCTCGGTCTGCGGCAACCTGCTCGGCGCGCTGCACGGCGAGACCGCGCTGCCGCCGGACCTGCTGGCCGAGCTGGAGGGCCGTGCCGCCATCGCCGAACTCGCCGACGACTTCGCCCTGGAGATCACCCAGGGGGCGCAGCTGCACGGCCCGGGCGTGACCTCGACGGTGTGGACGGAGCGCTACCCGCTGGGCTAGCGGCCGTTGCGATCGCACAACCCGTGGGTTGCGGCCGTGCCGTCGCAGACTCCGGATACGGCGGAACCCCCTCGGCCGGGACGGCGGACCAGTCGAGGGGGTTCTGCGCGGAACTGCCTAGGGGTGGTGAAGACGTCGTATCGGCCGGACTTATCAGAAGTCGTATGCGCGACGGGAAACGGTCGTCACAAACGAGGACCAGGCGCCGGGCGTGAAACCGAGAATCGGCCCCTGGGGGTCCTTGGAGTCACGGACCGCGATGGACTGGGGGAGAGGGGAAGCGACCTCCACGCAGTCGCCGTTGGCCAGCGAGTACGAGGACTTGCGCCACGTGGTGTTTCCCTGCTGGATGGCCATGATTGCTCCCATGCCTTGGTGAGTATGTGCCTTGATCAGAAACGCCGGTCGTTACGCCGGTTTCCCGAGGTGCGACCGACGTTACGCGCCAACATCACCTGATGAACGGGCCATTCACTCGACCGGATGGCATATTCAGGAACGCCCTTCCCTGTAGACGGGGGGAGGGTGTACCGTGCGGCGGCTGCCCAGGAGACGGGCCGGATGGTCCGGACGGGCCGCGTACGGGGCCGCCCTCGGGCCTTCGCGCGGACCGCCGTTCAGACCTCCGCTCAGACCTCCGCCGCCCACTCCTCCGCGACCCGGTCGATGAACTGCCGGGAGTGATCCGCGTTGAGAGCCTGCATTCGCAAATGTTCGTACATCACGCTGTAGGTCTGCACATCGTTCGGCTTCTCCAGGTAGAGGTCACTGGTGATCCCCTCCAGATAGACCGTGCTGGCATCCTGCGGGTCGTTGAACTCAAGAATGGAGAACTTTCCGTACATGCCCGGATGTGCACCCACGTCGTACGGCAGCACCTGCACCGTGATGTGCGGCTCCAGGCTGAACTGCACGAGCTGGCGCATCTGTTCCGCCATGATCTCCCGGCTGCCCACGATCCGGCGCAGCGCCGACTCGTCGATGACCGCCCAAAGCCGCAGCGGATTCTCCGGATCGGTGATCCGCTCCTGCCGCCGCATCCGCACCTGCACGCGCCGCTCGATATCCGCCGTCGTCGCCTCCGGCCAGGAGCCCTCGGTCACGGCGCTCGCGTAATTGGGCGTCTGCAGCAGACCCGGTACGAGAGATGCCTCGTACACGCGCAGTGAGGCCGCATCCGTCTCCAGGCCGATGTAGACGCTGTAGGGAGTGTCGCCGAAGGCGTGCCACCAGCCTTGCTGGCGCGACTCCTTGGCCATCTGCATCAGCGAATCGACAATGCGGTGGTCCTCGACCCCGTACACCCCGCAGAGATCGCGTACGTCGCGCTGGCTGATGCTGCGGCGGCCGTTCTCCAACCGGCTGATCTTCGACTGGGAGACGAGCAGCCGCTCGGCGACCTCCTCGGCGGTCATGCCCTTGAGTTCGCGGAGCTTGCGCAGCTCCTGCCCCAAGCGGCGCCGCCTAACGGTGGGATTGACACTGGACGCCACGGGACGCACCTCCGGCTCCGTCATGCTGCTGTCTCCTGACCTCGCAGCCTGCCACCACATGCCGGGGCGGCGCTGGAAAATGCCACACAGAGTCCGCCTGCGGTGAAGGGTTGCCGGGGCCGGCCGCTGCGGACCGTGCATCGTCCCGTGCATGTGCACGCGGGGTGGTGGTCCGGACCGCCGTCCCGGGCGGCCGGCCCACCACCCCGCGCGATATCGCGGCTCCCGAACCGGGCCGGGGGACTGCGCTGCGGTCGGTCGAGCTCTGGGTGTGCTGTGGGTGTTGCTGTACGGGTGTTGCGGTGCTGCGGTGTTGCGAGGTGCTGTCGTGCGACGTGCTGTGGTGCGTTGCGCTGTTCTCCGGGCGGTGCCGGGCAGTGCCGAGCGATGCCGGGCGGTCCTGGGCGGTCAGCGGCGCGATCGACGCCCTCGATGCCCTCGCCGGCGTCGGCTCACGAGGCCCCGGCCCGGGCCATCACGGCCGTCCCCTGGGCCACCTGCTGCCCGGACGCCCCGCCCCGGACGGACGTGCGCCGTCCCGAGCCGCCGGTGCCGTGGGCGCCCGCGCCGGAACCGGCCGCCGCCGGGGCGGCCCGCCGCGGCTGTGCCGCGACGCCGTTCTGCACGTCCATCACGGCGTGCGCCACGAGGCCGCCCATGGGGTCGTGCCTGATCAGATCCCGCAGCCGGGAGCGGGAGGACCGCCCCTCGTTGCCCGGGTAGAGGTGCTTGCCGAGACCCACCGCGTGGGCCAGGGCGGCGAGCGCCGCGGTCCGCGGGTCCGGCGGGACGCCGGTGCGGATCGCGCTGTCCAGCCGGGCCCTGATCTCCCGGCTGATCGCGGTGTCCGTCGCCTGATAGCGCGTCGTCGGCAGCACCCCGCACATCTGGCCCGCCACGGCATGCACCATGCCGCACCGCTCCAGGTGCGTGAGATACGTCTGGCGCAGCCCCAGCCGGGGCCCGCCGATCCAGTGGACGGCGCGCACCGGACTGCCGCGGCGGCGCAGCAGTTCGAGCGCGGTGTCCAGCGTCGGATCTCCTGTCGGCCGCGGCATCACCACGGCGATACGATCCCCGTCTGGGGCTATCCGTCCAGCCAGAGCCAGCTCCACTAGCTGCGCCCCGGCGAGACCCAGGTCGAGCGACTGCGGCTGCGCCGTGGTTCCCGTGGCCGGGTCCAAAGCGAGCAGCAGAAGCTCCTCCGGAATTGTTCTGCGGCTCCTGCCCATCCATGCCTCCCCGCGTGGATGACTGACAGGGTGACCCCTCTCACATTGGTCTGTCGAGAGTGCGTGGTGGCTTCGGGTGGGAACCGGTAGGTATGTCGTCTCGTCTAGCACGACGGTGAGGCCGGTCGATCCCTTCTGGCGGTGCGGTTGCGCGGTGACGGGGCTGCGACACAGGACACTGGTAAGCGTTTGAGAAGGTTCGGCCTGCGGGGTGCGGAGCACCCCGCGGTGGCGTATCGCGTGGGAATTCGAGGAGGCATCGGTGGCGGGCGAGTCCCCCGGCAAGTCGGAGCAGCGGAAGTCGTCGGGGGAGACGACTGGCGGCGAGCACGACCCGCGACTCGGGGTTTTCCGGGAAACCTCCGGAAAGCCGTCCGGGAAAGCTGACGCGCCCGAGAGCGCGGATGCCGCGGATGCCGCCGAAGGCGGCCGTGAAGAAGTGTCCCCGGCGCCCGGTGAGGCCGATGCGGATGCAAAGGGCGAGTCCTCTGCGGAGGCCCCGGCGAAGGCGAAGCCTTCCGGGAGCCCTTCCGCGAAGCCTTCCGGCAAGGGCAGTCCGGCGGCGGGCGGCGATGCCCGCCTGAAGGCCGCGGTGGCGGCGTGGGTGGCCGGTACGGACGAGGAGGAGGCCGGAGAGGGCTCCGAGGCTCCTGAGGCTGCCTCCGAGGCCCCTGCGGAGTCCGCCTCCGGCGAGGGTGCGAAGGCTTCGCCGGGCGAGCGTGTGCCTGCCGACCGGGCCACGGCTGTCTTCCGTACGGTCCGGCCGAAGGCCGGTGCGGAGTCCGCCTCCGGCGAGGGCGAGGACGGTTCCGCCGCGGACCGGGCCGCCGCCGGTGACGGCACGGCCTCGAAGGCTTCGGCCGCCAAGGGTGAGGACTCCGCGCCTGCCGACCAGGCCACGGCTGTCTTCCGTACGGCCCGGCCGAAGACCGGTGCCTCGTCCGGTGACGGTGACGGTGACGGCAAGGCTGCCGACGCCGCGAAGGCCGCCTCCGGCGAGGGCAAGGACGCCGAGGACGCTGCCGCCGACCGGGCCACCGCCTTCTTCGGTACGGTCCGGCCGAAGGCCGGCGCTTCGTCCCGTGACGGTGACGGCAAGGCCGCCGAGGCGGCGAAGTCCGCCTCCGGCGAAGGCAAGGGCAGTGATTCCCCTGCCGCCGACCAGGCCACCGCCGTCTTCCGTACGGTCCGGCCGAAGGCCGACGGCACGTCCGCCGACGCCGCGAAGGCCCCGTCCGGCAAGGGCACCCCCTCCGCCAACGGCAAGGCCCCCGTCGCCGACGATCAGCCGACCGCCTTGATCAAGGCCCCCGTCGCCGACGATCAGCCGACCGCCCTGATCAAGGCCCCCGTCGTCCAGGAGCCCGCCCGCAAGGACGGTGCCGCCAAGGACGGCCCTTCCAAGGACACCGCCGCCAAGGACGGCGCCTCCAAGAAGGACGGCGCTGCCGGGCCCGCGGACTCCGACTCCGAGCGCACCAGCCAGTTCGTGCCGCTGAAGTCGCTCGACGGTGCCGCGAAGGCGGCCGCCCCGGCCAAGTCCGCGGCCCCCGCGAAGCCGGCCGTGCCCGTCAAGGACGCCGCCAAGGCGCCCGCCAAGGCGCCGGTGCCCGCCCCCGCGAAGGCCCCCGCCAAGGGCGGCGCTTCCGCCAAGGGCGGCGCCCCCGCCAAGCCCGCCATACCGGTCAGCGTGACCCCGCCCGCCCCCTCCGAGCGGACGCAGCAGCAGCCGTTCCCCCCGAAGCCGGACGGCGGCGGCCCCACGGTCCCCCCGGCGGCGGGGCAGCCCGCGGCGCCGCTGGACCTGCTGGCGCAGCTGACGAACACGCCTCCGCCGCCGGAGACGCCCGTCCGCACGGTCCTGCGCCGGGTGAAGATCTGGACCCCGCTCGTGGTCCTGCTGGCGATCGTCTTCTGCGTGGTGCAGGCGTTCCGCCCGCTGCCGGAGCCGAAGCTGGTGCTGACGGCGCACAAGACGTTCAGGTTCGACGGCGACAAGGCGCAGATGACGTGGCCGTCGTCGGGCCAGGCGTACGTCGAGGTGGACGGCCTCGGCGCGCTGGGCGAGGCCGGCGAGGAGAAGCCCGTCCCGATCGCGAGCGTCACCAAGGTGATGACCGCGTACATCACCCTTCGCGACCACCCGATGAAGAAGGGTGACAAGAAGGGCGCGCTGATGACCGTCGACGCCAAGGCGGTGAGCGACTACCAGAAGGGCAAGCCCGAGGGTGAGTCCCTGGTCCGCGTGACCGAGAACCAGAAGCTCTCGGAGTACGAGGCGCTGGAAGCGCTGATGCTGCCGTCGGCGAACAACATCGCCAAGCTGCTGGCCCGCTGGGACGCCGGCTCCGAGGAGGCGTTCGTCAAGAAGATGAACGACACCGCCAAGGAGCTCGGCATGGTGAACACGACGTTCACCGACCCGAGCGGCTTCGACGCCACGACGAAGAGCACCGCGAAGGACCTGGTCAAGCTGGGCAAGAAGGCCATGGCGGATCCGGTCTTCAAGGAGATCTCCGGGCTGACGGAGTACATCGACAGCAACGGCGAGAAGCAGAAGAACTTCAACCCGATCGTTCCGCTGTACGGCACGGGCATCAAGACCGGCACGACCACCGCGGCCGGCGGCAACCTGCTCTTCGCCGCGGAGAAGAAGATCGGCGGCACCACGCAGCTGATCGTCGGAGCGGTGCTGGCGCAGCACAAGACGCCGATCATCGACTCGGTGGTCGCGGCGACCAAGGACGCCATCGAGTCCGCCAAGAAGGCGCTGGAGGCGAAGACGGTCGTCAAGAAGGGCGACGTCGTGGGCGCCGTGGACGACGGCCTCGGCGGCCGTACCCCGGTCGTGGCGACCAAGGACGTCACGGCCGTCGGCTGGGCGGGCCTGACCGTCGGCCTGGAGCTCGGTGACGGCGGCCACAAGCTGCCGCACGCGGCGAAGTCCGGTGCCGAGGTCGGCATGCTGACCGTGGGCAGCGGCCAGGGCCAGGTCCGGGTGCCGGTGGCGCTGAAGGCGCCGCTGGCCGAGCCGGGCTTCGGTGCGAAGCTCACGCGCCTGGGCTGAGCTGCGCGGGAGCGGCGCTCGCCGCTCCGGCCGGACCCTCGCGGCGTGCTAGCGTCGCGAGGGTTTGAGCACGGCCGGCGCCGTGCCGCTACCCGTAGGACCGGGGCAGCGCGAAGATGGGGGATGACCTCCGGGGGAAGACGGGGAGAACTGCAGTGACCACCGTGGACCCGGCACGGGCCGGCAAGCCGGACGAGCCGGGTGAGCAGGACGGGCGAGGCTCCGGCTTCCCAGGAGCTCCGCAACCCTCCGGCGGCACAGGCCTGCGCGGGCGTCTGAGGCGCGCGGGCCGCGCGACGGCCGGCCGCCCCGTCCTCGCCACCCTGTGTGTGGCGGCGGCGGCGCACGTGCTCTGGGTGTACGTGTTCGCGAACAGCGGCGGCGACCTGGCCGCCCAGGACGCCTGGGCCGAGTTCGTGGGCCAGCACCCCGACTCGGCGTACAACCTCGCCTGGTACGGCGGCATGCACCCCGTCTCGTACAGCGTGATCTCGCCGTACCTGATGGCCAGCATCGGCGTCCGCACCACGATGATGATCGCGGGCACGCTGTCCGCCGGCCTGATCGCCCTGCTGCTCGTGCGCAGCAGGGTCGTGCGCCGGCCGCTCGTGCCGGCCTTGTACGGCACCTTCGCGCTGACGTGCAACGCGATATCCGGCCGGGTCACCTTCGGGCTCGGCACGATGTTCGGCCTGGCGGCCGTCGCCGTGATCTTCGCTTGGCCGATGCGCTGGCGCTCGGTGGGCAAGTACCGCTGGGGCCGTGCGGGGCTGGCCGCGCTGGCGGCCGCGCTGGCGACGGCGTCGAGCCCGGTGGCCGGCCTGTTCGTGGGCTTCGTCGCGGCCGCCCTGTGGCTGGGCAAGCGGCGCCCGGCGGCGTACGCGCTGGGCGTCTCCCCGGCCGTGGTGGTGGGTCTGTCGGCGTGGCTGTTCCCGTTCTCGGGTCACCAGCCGATGGCCTTCGTCTCGGCGATCCTGCCGCTGCTGAGCGGCGTCTTCGGGGTGGTGTTCGTCCCCAAGGAGTGGCGCACGGTCCGGATGGCCTCGGCGCTCTACGTCCTGGCCGTCCTGCTGGTCTGGCTCATCCCCTCCCAGATCGGTACGAACGTCTCCCGGCTCGGCATGATCTTCGGCGGGACGGTGCTCGTCGCGGCCCTGCCGGAGCTCAAGGTGCCGCGGCCGGCGGAGCTGCTCAAGAGCGGCCTGCGCTGGACGGCGCTCATCCTCGCCCTCGTCACGTGCACGTCGTGGCAGCTCGCCAACGCCATCGGCGACATCATCCACACCACGCCCGCCGCTTCCTGGGCGCGTGAACTCGCGCCCCTGGTGAACCGGCTGCAGCAGACCGACGCGGCGCGGGGCCGGGTCGAGGTCGTGCCCGCCCGCAGCCACCGCGAGTCCTCGGCCCTCACCCCGTACGTCAACCTCGCCCGCGGCTGGAACCGGCAGGCCGACCGCGAGCGCAACCCGCTCTTCTACGAGCCCGGCCTGCTGAACTCCTCCAGCTACCGCGCCTGGCTCGACCGCTGGGCCGTGCACTACGTCGTGCTGCCCACCGACGAGCCGGACCCCGCGGCCGTCGACGAGGCCAAGCTCGTCGCCAAGGGCCAGCCCTACCTGCGCCAGGTGTGGTCCGACGACAACTGGCGGCTGTACGAGGTCGAGGCGCCGACGCCGCTCGCCGACCCCCCTGCGGTCGTGGAGCGCACGGACGCGGAGGGCCTCACGATCACCGTGGACAAGCCGGGCCCGGTGCTCATCCGCATCCCGTACTCGCCGTGGCTGGGCCTGGTCGACAAGGACGGCAAGGACGTCCAGCCCCCGAAGGCGGGGCCGCGCGGCGAGCCGGCGGTCAACGTCAACGGCTGCCTGTCCAAGGAGGTCCAGGAGGCCCGCGAGGACCGGCCGGAGGACGACTGGACGCTGCTGCGCGCGCCGAAGCCGGGCACGTACCACATCGTGGCGCGCTACAAGCTGCCGCGCGGCACGGGCTGCCCGGACAAGCTGGCGAAGTAGCGCTGCCGGATCCTTTGGATCTGCCGGACCTGCCGGACGTGCCGGATCTTTCGGATCTGCCGGGTCACTCGCAGACTTGCGGTGGTGACCCGGCTGCGGCGGTGCCCTGCGGGGGCTTGAGGTCCTTCCGCACGCCTTCCAGGTAGTCCAGCACCTTCTGCTGCCGCTCCGGGCCGGGGTCGCTCAGGTAGTCCAGCACCGCGTGCTGGAAGGCGAAGCGCATCCGCAGCGGCATGACGTCCGAGGCGTCCAGGCACTTGGGCGGCTTCCGGTCGCGGAGGGCCTCGGCGACGGCGGCGTTGACGCGCTCGGAGGGGCCGGGCTGCGGTGCGTCCGCGGTGACGAAGAAGGGCCGGCCGGGGTTGCCCGGGTCCTTCGCGGCCTTTCCGTCCGCTCCCTGCTGCCCGTCCTTGCCGGGGCCGGGGTCGGGGGCCGGTGCCTCGGCCCAGGCGCGCTGGCCCTGCGGGGAGGCGAGGAAGCGCATCAGATCCCGGGCGGCCCCGCTCTTCCCGAAGAGCGTCGCGAAGTCCGCGGACACCTCGGAGGCGGCGGGCTGCCGGGCGATCTCGGGGAGCACCTCCCGCGTGGGCACGAAGGCCGCGCGGCGGGTGTAGTCGGCGTCGCGGATGAACGATCCCTGGTGCTGCAGGGAGCACGGCGAGGAGAAGATGCTCTTCGCGAAGTCCTGGCTCAGGGCGGCCGCGGCCGGGCCCTTGGTGAAGATCCCCCCGAACGTCCGCCAGGCCTCGGCCACCGCCCCGCGCGACCACGGCAGCTTGCCCCGGGCCCACTCCTCGTAGGCCACCGTGCCGCTCTGCTGCAGCAGGATGTCCTCGATCCAGTCCGTGCCCGGCCAGCCGGAGGTGGCGTCGTCACCCATGCCCGCGCACCACCGGCCGCCCTGGGCCGCGAGCGTGCGCAGGTCCTGACCGCGGCCGGGGTCGTACCAGACGACGCTCTTCAGATCGGCCTTGACCGCGACGGCGTAGACCTTGTCGCCGGTCCTGGGGGCCCACAGCGGGCCGTACCCGTCCAGGGCGCCCTTGAGGACGGGGGTGAGTTCCTGCGGCGGGGTCTCCGAGCCGATGTACTCGCGGACCTCGCCGGGGCTCGGCAGGATCGCGACGTCCGGGGCGTTGCCCGCGTTCAGCCGGGAGAGCAGCACCTCGCGCAGGGCCGTGGTGCCCTGGTAGTCGACGTCGACGTGGTACTTCGCGGAGTACGCGTCGAGGACCTGGCGGAAGCGCTTCTCCTCGGTGTCGGTCCACGGGGCGAGGACGCTGACGCGCCCGTGGTGCTCGGTGCGCGCGTCGCCCCTGCCGACGGCGGGGAACAGCACCAGCCACACGACGAGGAGGACGGTCGCGGCCTCGAAGGAGCGGATCCGCCGCCCCAGGCTCTGCGGCACGCGCGCGAAGCGGTACTCCTCGATGCGAGGCTGGAGGCCGAGGACGGCCAGCGCGGCGATGACGACGGCCGCCAGGGGGATCCAGGCGGGCACGGCGGTCAGCCACCGCGTGTCCTGCATGCCGTCGCGCACCGTCTCCGGGACGCTGCCGGAGACCTCGCCGCCGCGGGCCGCGTCGTAGGCCAGGCCGAGGTCGTCCTGGAGCTGCACGGCGGCGGCCAGGAGCAGCGGCACGAGCCCCGCCAGCAGCAGGGTGGCCCCCGCGAGGGGGCCGTTGAAGCGGCGGCGGAAGCGGCGTCGGAGGAAGAGCTGGGTGTCGACGAGCAGCCAGGCCAGTGCGCACCACAGGAGGACCGCCACGCCCCAGGCGAGCTTGAGCAGCCAGCCGGTCGACGTCTGGGAGTCCAGCACGGCGGTCTGCCGGTCCTGGACTTTCGCGAGCCGGGCGATGGCGCCGCTCTTCTTGCGGTTCAGCGTGCTGTCGGCGTAGTGCAGATAGGTGTCGCGGAGCTTGTCGTCGGCCTGGCTGCGGGCGGCCTGCCCGATGAGGTAGTCGTACGAGGAGAGCTGGCCGGCCACCGTGCTCAGGGCGCTCTGCCCTGCGGAGCCCGCGACGGTGGTGGCGGCCGCCTTCTCCAGGCTCCTGAAGGCGGCGTTGATCTTTGCGCGGTAGTCCTCGCCGGGGCCCTCCGTGGCGGCGGCCGGGCTGTGCAGGGCGGTGTCCGCCGCCTTCAGCGAGTCCTGCAGGGCCTTCTCCGTCGCGGCGACGTGGGCCATCGCCGGCACGGTGCGGTCCGGCACCTGGGCGGCGTCCCGGCTCACCCCGTAGTACGCCGCGAGGAGGGCGCCGCAGGCCAGCACCGTCGCCACCAGCAGGGCGGCCAGCCGGCGTATCAGCCAGGGTCTGGTGTGCGCGGAGCCGTACGCGAGGCTGTGCGCGGGACTGCGGGCCGGGCTGTTCGCAGAGCCGTCTGCGGAGCTGTTCGCCGGGCTGTTCGCAGAGCTGTTCGCGGGGGTGGTCATGCGGGCGGCTCCGGTGGCTCGTGCTCCGGCCGCTCGTGCTGCTCGGGCGGGGCGAGCGGCGCGGGTGACGCGGGCGACGCGCCCCTCGCCGGGAGGCTGTGCCCGCACTTGGGGCAGACCTTCGCCGTGCCGGGGGAGATGCGCCCGCACTGAGGGCGGGGACATACGACGTCGGGCACACCGGACGCGCCGGGGGCGCCGCAGATACGGGCGTCCGCCGCACCGGGCACCCGCCGCGGCCCGGGCACGGAGGGCGGCGGAGCGGGCTCGGGCGACCCGGGCGGCGGCTCCCAGGACTTGTGCGTCTGCGTGCTGTGGTCGGAGCCCACCCAGGCCGCGTTGAGGTCACCGGCCGCGATGACGCCGAGCAGCCGGACCCGCCCCTCCCCGGCGTCGTCGATGCGCACCAGGCGCCGCAGCCGGCGCAGCATCTTCTCGTCGCCGAGTTCGTGGGCGAGCCGCACGGCCCGGCCCCACTCCTCCTCCGCGGCCGCGCGGTCGCCGCGCTCGTACGCCTCGCAGCCGGCGTTGACCGCCCGGCCCAGGTCGGCGTGGCCGGCGAAGTGGGCGACGCGCGGATGGACCTGCGTGGACAGGCCGGCGTCGTCGGTCCAGTGGACGAGCAGCGGCACGGGCAGGGGCACGGCGACGACGGCCTCGGCGGGGTGGTCGCCGACGGCGTCGGGCACCAGCGACACCGAGGCCAGCTGCATGTCCTCGCCCATGGGGTCGCCGGCGCGGTCGGCCGTGACGCACAGGTGGTAGTCACGGGACTCGTCGCCCCACGCGCCGGTCGGGAAATCCCAGCTGCGCTCGCCGGACTGCACGCCCTCCTTCGTCAGGTCCAGCTCGGTGGGGAAGACCTGCTTGAAGAAACGGATCTCGCTGCCGGCGCGCGGCCGGACGCGGATGCGGATGCCGGGCAGCGCCTTGGCCATGGCGCTCGTCATCATCGTGCGGAACTCGTCCTCCAGGTCGGAGTCGCGCTCGACGGCGTCCGCCTTGCCGTGCAGCCGGGAGGCGATCGCCCGCAGCTCGGCGGCCGCCCACTGGTCGCCGATGCCGCGCGCGTCGCAGGTGAACTTCCCCGTGCAGTCGGCGAGGACGCGCTCCAGCTCGCCGGGCCGGTCGTGCTCGTTCCTGCCGTCGGTCAGCAGGAGGGCGTGCCGGATGGGGTGGTCCTGCTCCGGGGCGGTGAGCAGATCGCGGGCGCAGGCGAGCCAGGAGGCGACGGCCGTGCCGCCCGCGGCGACGAGGGCGTGGGCGGTACGGGCGGCGTCGGCCCGGGTGGCGGGGCCCGCGACGGCCAGCCGGCCGGTCGCGGGATAGACGACGCGGGCCTTGTCGGTGCCTTCGACGAGGGCGAAGCGGGTGCCGTCGCGCAGGACGCCGATGGCGGCGGCCGCCGCCTTGCGGGCCGCCGAGATCTTCGTGCTGGGCCAGTTCATCGACCCCGAGCAGTCGATGACGACGACCTCGGCGGAGGAGGCGTGGGCGGTGAGCCCGCCCAGGCCGTGGCCCTCGACGGTGAGGATGGCGTGGGCCGGCACGGCTTCGGGGCCGGCCGGCAGGTACTTGTTCTGTCCCAGCTGGACGGTGAGAGCGGGCAGGGCCGCCGTCGGTGCGCGGTCCTGCGGGCCCGCGGCGTCGTCCCGGTTCATCGCGTATCTCGGTTCATCGCGTCGGTCCCTTGCCTCGCTTGCCTCGGTCCCCTGCCTCGGTCCCTTGCTTCGGTCCGTTGCCTCGGTCCATGCGTTCCCTCGTGTCAGAAGCGGGTCCTGGGGCGGACGCTGTTCGCCAGGTCGACCAGGGCGGCGAGGCCGCCGGGGGTGGGCGCCTGCCGGGCCAGCCGACGCAGCTTCGCCTCCAGCCGGGTGCGGAGGGCGAACTCTTCTTCCTCGTCGCCCGCACCGAAGAGCGCGGTGCTGCCGCCGCCCTGGTTGCCGGCCGTGCCGCCCACGCGCTCGCCTCCGCCGCCGGCCGTGCCGCCCCGCACGCCGGCCGCCGCTTCCGCCCGTACGCGTTCCAGGGCCACTTCGAGCGTCTCCGCCTCCAGCCGGTCGCGGGCCGGGCCGCCGGGGTGGCCCTCGTCCAGATAGAGCCGGGGCAGCCGGTCCAGGGCCGAGGCCAGGTCGGCGCGGCCGGGCAGCCCGGGGCAGGACGGTCCGTGGCCGGGCGGTCGGCCGGGTGGTCGGCCGGGTGGTGCGCTGTCGCCGTCGGCGCAGAGGCGCCCCGAGAAGATGCGCACGCAGGCGATGCGGGCGGCGTCGTAGTGGCGGGACGCTTCGGGCAGGCCTTCGAGGATCTCGACGGCGCCGGTGCGGTCGCCGTCGGCCAGCCGCAGCCGGGCGAGCCCGAAGGCGGCGCTGCCCTGGGAGCGGTTGCGCTGCCATACGGCCTGGTAGTAGCGCTCGGCGGCGGCCGCGTCGCCGCGCCGCTCCGCGCAGTAGCCGAGGGCCAGCTTGGGGGCGTACTCGCCGGGCAGATCGCGGTACACGCGGTCGAACTCGCCCTCCGCGGCGCCCGGCTCGCTCCGGGCGAGGTGGATCAGGCCCCGGTGCCAGGAGATCCGCCAGTCGTGGGAGGCCCGGTCGCCCAGGAGTTTCCCAGCGGTCGCCAGACGCTGCTCCGCGGCGTCGAGTTCGCTCAGTTCGAGGTGGGCGCGCAGCTGCCGGAGGCGGATCTCCACCGACACCCGCTTGTGCTCCGAGGTGGACAGCTGCTGGATCAGGCGGCGCGGACCGCTCGTGGTGGGCTGGCCCAGCAGGGCCGCGGCCGGGTCGCCGGGGTCGGGGTAGGGCACGGGCAGGTGGCGCGGGACGCGGTCGGCCGCGGGCAGGCCGGGGTCGAGGAGCGGGCGCCGCTCGCCGCTCAGCCAGCGCTCCAGGGGAGGCACGCGCCCGAGCGAGGCGTCGAGGAGGGTGGCGGCGGGGGCGAAGAGCGTGGACGGCTCGGGGTGCTCGGTGCCGGTGCGCAGGCAGCGGATCTCGCGCAGGACGCCGCGCAGTTGCTCGGCCATCTCGCGGGCCGAGGCGAAGCGGTCGGCCGCCTTCTCCGCGGTGGCGCGGGCGATGGCCCGCCGGTAGGACTCGGCACCGAGGCCCGGGGGCTGCCGGTCGGCGTGGTCCGAGAGGGCGCGCAGGGTCATGCCGAGGCTGAAGAGGTCCGATCGGACGGACAGGCCCCGGATGCCGAGGCGGACGACCTCGGGGGCGGTGAAACCGCGGGCGCCGAAGAGGACGCCGTCCTCGTCGCCCAGCTTGCGGGTGGCGCCGAGGTCGATGACCTTGATCTGGTCCGCGTAGTGCATGACGTTGTTGGGCTTGAGGTCGCAGTAGACGTAGTTCTTGCGGTGCAGGCTCTCCAGGGCGTCGAGGATGCGGCAGCCGTAGGACAGGACGTATTCGAAGATGCGGTCCTCGCCGAAGGGGCCCTCGCGGCGGATGATCCGCTCGCGCACCTGGGAGAGGAGCATGCCGCGCACGAACTCCATGACGATGTAACGGGTGGGGACGTCGCTGTCGCCATTGCCGTCGCCGTCGCCGTTGCTGTCCGGGCCGTCCCCGTCCGGTGCGCCGCCGCCTGCCGCGGGCTCCGGGTGGGTGACGAAGTTGATGATGCGGACGATGTCGGGGTGGCTGTTGCTGATGAGGTTGTTCCGCTCCACGCCCATGTTGTGCAGGGCGTCGGGGTCGCGGGTGTTGATGAGGCCCTTGAGGGCCACGGGGTTGTTCTCCAGCCGGATGTCGTGCGCGAGGTAGACCCAGCCGAGGCCGCCGTTGGCCACGCACCCCACCACGCGGTACTGCCCGCCGACCAGATCGCCGGGGGCCAGGCGCGGGGTGAAGTCGTAGGCGTGGCCGCACCGTTCGCAGAAGCCCTTGGGCAGGGCCGGCTGCCCGCCGTAGGGACGGGCGACGATCGCGGTGCACCCGGCGTGCCCGCAGGTCTTGCCGCCGGCCGGGACCTTGGGGTCCTCGACGACCAGGGCTTCAGGGGAGGGCGTGGCGATGTGGGGCAGGTCGAGGAGGCCGTCGCCCGCGGGGCCCACGGTGAACAGCCGGTCGGTCCGGGCCCGCCTTTGGGTGCCGGCCGTGGACGGGCTCTCCGCCGTCGACGGGCTCTCGGGCATGGGAGGGCTCTCCGGCGAGGGCGGGGCCTCGGGCAGGGGGCGGCGGCAGCACCGTTCGCAGAAGCCGGTCGCCTCGATACGACCGCTGCAGCCGGGCCGGTTGCAGCGGTCGGGGGGATTCCCGGGTGGAGTCATCAGGCGTCGCCCCCTCGCGGGCGGTGGGTGTGGTGCCGTACGGCGTCGGCGAAGCGCTCCACGGCGCGCTCGGCCTCGGTGAGCTCACAGGGCGCCTGGTAGAGGAGGTTGTGGGCGGTGCGGTAGAGGGGCGCGGCGGCCCGCTCCTCCTCCAGGCTGCGGGCGGCGAGCAGTGCGAAGAAGGCCTCCAGCCGGCCGCGCAGCTCGTTGCGCCGGGCGATCCGGGCCTCGGCCAGGCCGATCACCTCCTCTATGCGCATGAGCGCCGACTGCACGGTCCGCTCGAAGGCGCCGAGGTCGGTCAGGAAGCGCCCGCCGCCGGGCTCCGGGTGCTTGCGCAGCGCCGTGAGGTCCAGCCGGAGGGCGGCCGCTCGCTGCGGCACGGGGGGCACCGGGGCGATCAGGGCGGTCTTCTCGAAAGCGGTGCGCTCGCGGCGCGCGATGTTGTCGATGCCCTCGCGCACCCGGTCGAGCCGGGCGGCGATGTCGTCCTTGGCGGGGTCAGCCATCCTCAGCGCCAGCTCCAGGCTCTGCGATTCGGGGTTGCGGAAGACGAGGAGCAGCCGGGCGCCCCGGGCGGCCAGCAGCCCGGTGAACTCGACCAGGGCCAGGGGGGCCACCGCGTAGTCGACGCCTTCGGCGACGATCGTCAGCGGCACGCTCCTCGCCGCGCCGAGGCGGCCGACCGCCGATCCCTCCCCGTCGGCGGCGCGCAGCCCGAGGCGGTCGGCGACGCGCTCGGCGACCCGGGCGACGGTCTCCCCGGAGACGTCCAGGGCGAGGTCGACGCTGCCGAGGGGCGGCAGGACGTCGTCCTCCGTCTCGTACGGGGGCGGGGGGCGGCGGGAGGTGCCGTTGGCGCGGGGCGGGGGCCGGGGGTCGGGTCTCTGCGGTGGCAGATGCGGTGGCAGGTGTGGTGGGGGCAGGTGCGGTGGGGGCGAGGCGGTGGCGCCGGCCGGATCCGGGGCGTCCGCGGGGAGTTCCCGGTCCGCCAGGGCGACCGCCCTGCTCAGCGTGGCCGAGCGGACCGCCTCGCCCTTCTTGATGACGATCGCCTCCATCCGCCGCGTGCCCTCCTCGCCGGCGAACCAGCGCGCGAGCCAGCGGGCGAAGTCACGGTCCCGGGCCGCGCTCCGCGGCACCGAGGGCAGGCCGTTGCCCCGCTCGCCGCTCACGTAGCGGGCGATGACCGGCAGGTGCCGGACGACGGTCTCGATGGGGATCATGTACGACAGGTGCAGCCGCTGATCGGCGGGCGCGGCCGACGAGCGGTCGTCGTAGCGGCTGACGACCATGCCGAGGACGCGGTGGGTCTCGGCGTCCGTCACGGCGGCCCCGCTGAAGCCGGGCCGCACCGTCTCCTCCGGCGTCACGGGGAACATCTGCACCCACTCGCCGCGCGGCCCCGACGGACCCGCCAGGGTGGCCCGGAACCACACCCCGTCCTTGAGCTCCCTGGTGCTGGGGAAGCCGCACATCCATACCGTCCGGCCGCGGGTGGGTGCGACGCGGTGCAGCGGGGCGGCGTGGCGGACGTCCTGCGGCTCGGCCAGGGTGAGCAGGGCGACATCGCCCCGGGAGTCCTCCAGCTCCGGCACCCAGCAGCCGTCGGCCACTCGGGCCGGGACGGCGCGGGCGCCTGGCACCCCGACCAGCTCGACCAGCACCTCGCCGGCGGGGGCGGCCGGGGAGGCGGGGGCGTGGGGGTCGCGGGAACCGGGGGCGCGGGGACCGGGGGTACGGGGATCGGGGTCACAGGGACCGGCGGGAATGACATGGGCGCAGGTGAGAACCGCATCGGCGGCCAGCAGAATGCCGGCACCCAGGACGTCCCCGCCGGACGTGGAAATGCGGACCCGCCAAGTCTCGCCGCGCATCTCGGTGTTGACGGGGACCTCGGTCTCCTCCCCCATGGGCGCAGAGCATACGCGCGCGTCCGGCGGAAATGCCCCCTCCGACTGCGGGGTCACCGTTCCGTGTGATTCACGGCGGGCGCCGCGCGCCCCCCGGGGTTCACCCGTTTGCCGCGTCCGGCGGCGATCGTTCCGGTTACCGTACGGTCACCTTCCGTGACCTGCCCTTACGGCTGCCGCCAAGGCGCCCGGGCCGTTCCGGACCGGCGATTCTGATGTGACGTCAGGGTGCGGGAGGGGCCGGATCCCGGTTCGCTCGGCTCTGAGGAGCGCGGACCCCCCACTCCTTTCGGTGGCACATCGAAGTGCCGCGGCCGCGCTCACGGAGGAACAAGCATGCGTAACTCACGAGTGCTCACCGGGACCGCCCTGTCCATAGCCGCCCTCGGGCTGGCGAGCGCTCCCGCGCTCGCCGGGGACTTCGGCAAGCTGGAGGTCGGCCCGAACCCCGCGAAGCCCGGCACCGAGGTCACGGTGAACACCACCGCCTGTGGCTCCAACGGCTCGGGGACGGGCGACGCCAGCGCCGTCGGCGGCCCGGCCTCGTTCCAGCTCAAGCCGGGCTCGCACAAGGAGTCCGTCGCCGGCACCTTCAAGGTTCCGAACAGCGCGAAGGCCGGCACGTACGGCATCGGCGTCAAGTGCCACAGCGGCAAGGAGGCCACGGGCGACCTGGTCGTCTCCACGGGCTCGGGATCGAGCGCCGGCCCGGCGACGGGCTCGGGGTCGGGCTCGGGCTCGGGCTCGGGGTCGGGCTCGGGCTCGGGGTCGGGGTCGGGCGCGAGTGCGGCACCGGGCTCGGGTTCGGGCTCCGGCTCCTCCTCCACCCCGGCCAAGCCCCCGAAGGGCGGCATGAAGACCGGTGTCGGCTCCACCAGCGACGACTCCGGAATGACCGAGCTCATGGCGGGTGCGGCCGTGCTGGCCACCGCGGCGGTGGGCGGCACCTGGTACCTGCGGCGCCGTGGCAGCAACGGCAACCGGGTCTGACGCGCCCCCGGCCGGCTCCGTTCCCTGGTCCCCGAACGCGCGCGCGTCCGGGGACCAGGGGCGCGGTGGAGGAGATCGATGTCCCAGTCGCAGAACGCAGGCGAACGGGCCGTCCGCAGGGCGCACGGTTCCCGCAAGCCGCGGAACTCGCGGCGGATGCGCCGGAATCCGAACAGACGGGCCGCGGCGGCCGCAGTGTCCCCGGCGGCCCCGCTCTCCGCCGGGCCCTCCGCAGCCCTCCCGCGCGGACCTCGCCGCCCCCCGCGGTCCTCGCAGCAGGCGCGCGAGTCCCGGCGCGAGTCCCGGCGCAAGGCCGTCGCCGCCGCGTGCATCGCCGTCGCCCTGTGCTTCGGGAGCTGGCTGATCCAGCGCGGTGCCGACATCCAGGACCCGCCCCCGCAGCCCTCCGCGGCCGAGGCCTTCCCGGCCGCCGGGGCGCCCCTGGGCCCGGTGCGCGGCGAGCGCGCGGTGCCGCCGCTGCCGGTCGCCGTGCCGACGCGGTTCCGGATCCCGGCGATCGACGTCGACGCGCCGCTGCAGCCGCTGGGCCTGCTGCGCGACGGCAGCCTCTCCAGCCCGCGGGACGACGAGACCAACCTCGTCGGCTGGTACGCGGACGGCGCGGCGCCCGGCGCGACCGGCACCGCCGTCGTCGCAGGCCACGTCGACACCGACACCGGGCCCGCCGTCTTCTACAACCTCGGCGCCCTGAAGAAGGGCTACCGGGTGGAGGTGGCGCGCGCGGACGGCCGTACGGCGCTCTTCACCATCGACGCGATCGAGGTGTACAGCCGGACGGACTTCCCGTCGCAGAAGGTGTACGGGCCGTCGAAGCGCGCCGAGCTGCGGGTGATCACCTGTGGCGGAGGGTTCTCCGAGGAGAGCCACGCCTACATGGGCAACGTGGTCGTCTACGCCCACCTCACCGGGGTGAGGTGAGGGCACGCGGCACGCGGCCGGCTGATCACGGCCCCGGCCCCGGGGCCCGGCCCGCTGATCACGGCCGCCGCCGCGGCCCGCTGATCACGGCCCCGGCCGCGGCCCCGGGCCCGGCCCGCTCACTCCTCGCCCCGCATCTCCGCCAGCAGCTCCAGGATCCGCTCGCCGTGCTTGGCCAGCTTGCTCTCGCCCACGCCGCTCACCCCGGCCAGGGCGTCGAGCGAGGCGGGCGCGGCCGTCGCGATCTCCCGCAGCGTCGCGTCGTGGAAGATCACGTAGGCCGGGACGCCCTGCTCCTTGGCCGTGGCCGCGCGCCACGCCCGCAGCGCCTCGAAGACCGGGACCGCCTCGGCGGGCAGGTCGACGGGCGCGGCCCGCTTGCCGGAGCCGGACCCGGAGCCGCCCGACTTCGCCGAGGCCCGCGCCGGCCGCTCCGGCTCGCTGCGCAGCCGCACCTCGCGCCGCCCGCCGAGCACCTCGCCGCTGGCCTCCGTGAGGACGAGCGTGCCGTAGTCCCCCTCGACGGCGAGCAGACCCTGCGCCAGCAGCTGGCGCACCACGCCCCTCCACTGGGCGACGCTCAGCTCGGTGCCGATGCCGAAGACGGTGAGGCCGTCGTGGTCGTGCTGGACGACCTTCGCGGTCTTCTTGCCGAGCAGGATGTCGATGATCTGGCCCGCGCCGAACTTCTGCCGCCGCTCGCGCGCCAGCCGGTAGACCGCGGAGAGGAACTTCTGGGAGGCGACCGTGCCGTCCCAGGTCTCGGCGGGGGTGAGGCAGGTGTCGCAGTTGCCGCAGGGGCCGCTCGCCTGCCCGAAGTACGCCAGCAGCCGCACCCGGCGGCACTCGACGGTCTCGCACAGGGCCAGCATCGCATCGAGGTGGGCGGCCAGGCGGCGGCGGTGGGCGTCGTCCCCCTCGGAGCCGTCGATCATCTTGCGCTGCTGGACGACATCCTGCAGGCCGTACGCCAGCCAGGCCGTGGACGGCAGGCCGTCGCGCCCGGCGCGGCCCGTCTCCTGGTAGTACCCCTCGACGGACTTCGGCAGGTCGAGGTGGGCGACGAAGCGGACGTCGGGCTTGTCGATGCCCATGCCGAAGGCGATCGTGGCCACCACGACGACCCCGTCCTCGCGCAGGAACCGCGCCTGATTGGCGGCGCGGGTGCCCGCGTCGAGCCCGGCGTGGTACGGCAGGGCGTCGATGCCGTGCTGCGCCAGGAAGTGCGCGGTGTCCTCCACGCTCTTGCGGGAGAGGCAGTAGACGACGCCCGCGTCCCCGGCGTGCTCGGTGCGCAGGAGCTCCAGCAGCTGCTTCTTGGGGTCGTTCTTCGGCGCGATGCGGTACTGGATGTTCGGCCGGTCGAAGCTCGCGACGAAGTGCCGGGCGTCCTGCAGCTTCAGCCGGGACGCGATCTCGGTGTGGGTGGCCTCGGTGGCCGTCGCGGTCAGGGCGATGCGCGGCACGTCCGGCCAGCGCTCGTGCAGCGCGGACAGGGCCAGGTAGTCCGGCCGGAAGTCGTGGCCCCACTGGGCCACGCAGTGCGCCTCGTCGATGGCGAAGAGGGAGATCTTGCCGCGGTCGAGCAGGCGCAGCGAGCTCTCCACGCGCAGCCGCTCGGGCGCCAGGTAGAGGAGGTCGAGCTCGCCGGCGAGGAACTCGGCCTCGACCATCCGCCGCTCGTCCGCATCCTGCGTGGAATTGAGGAAGCCCGCGCGCACGCCGAGGGCGCGCAGGGCGTCCACCTGGTCCTGCATGAGGGCGATGAGCGGGGAGACGACGACGCCGACGCCGGGCCGGACCAGGGCCGGGATCTGGTAGCACAGCGACTTGCCGCCGCCGGTGGGCATCAGGACGAGCGCGTCGCCGCCGGCGACGACGTGCTCGATGATCGCCTCCTGATCGCCCCGGAAGGCGTCGTAACCGAAGACGCGCCGCAGGCAGCCCAGAGCCTCACTGCCCGCGGCATCGGGTGTGGGGGAGGGGGAAGGGAAGGGGTCAGCGGGGCGGGCGGTCTCGGTGAGGTCGGCCATGCGGAAAGTCTAGGGCGGGCCGCCGACACGCACGGGGGCCTGTGGATAACTCACGGGGCCCGCACCGCCCCGGCGATCTACGCGACCTCGATCCCGTAGTCCCCCAGCAGCTCCTCCAGCCCGCCCCGGTACCCCTGCCCGCCGAGGACGAAGTCCCAGTCGCCGCTCGTGCGCCGCCGGAAGGAGCCGAGGACGAGCGCGGTCTCGCCCGCGCGGCCGTCGGAGACCTCCAGCTGCCCCAGCTCGGCCCCGGCGCCGTCCGCCAGCCGGATCCGGGCGTCGGTGAACCCCGCGAGATCGGCGTCCGGGTTGACGGCGGGGTCTATCGCCGCGACGAGCACGAGCCGGTCGGCGTCCGCCGGGAGCGCGTCGAAGGCGACGCGGACGGCGGCCTTGTCCCCGCGGGGCGGCGGCACCGCGCGCACGGCCCCGTCGGGGGTGGCGGGGTTGTTGAAGAAGACGAAGTGGTCGTCGCTGAGCACGCTGGTGCCCCGGCAGACGAGGGCGCACACGTCGAGGGCGACGGCGCCGGACCAGGACATGCCGAGGACGTTGTGCTCCGCGTGCTCTCCGGCCCCGCCGTGCTCTCCGGCCGTGCCGTCGTCCGGGGCGCCCGCCGGGGGAGCGGGCTGCCGGCCGCCGGACGTCCCGCTGCCGCCGCCGAGCCGCCCCCGCAGCCCGTGCCGCCCCAGCAGCCCCACCAGCTCCTCGCCCGAGACGAGCGTCAGGGGCTTGCCGTTCGCGAAGGTGTACGAGCCGGGGCCGAAGCCGGACGTCGTGACCAGCACGCCCTTGTTGGCACCGGCGCCCTGGACCGTGCCGTACAGGTCCCTGACGGCCGTCGGCGGGACCGTCTTGCGGTACCGCTTCACCTGCACGATGATCCGGCCGCCGCTGATCGGGTCGGGGTCCAGGGCCTCGACGTCCACGCCGCCGTCGTTGGAGCGGGTCGTCATCACGGCCTGCATGCCCCGGGCGCGGAAGAGCTGGGCGACGAGCGCCTCGAACGCGACCGGGTCCATCTCGTAGAGGTCGGGGTCGTCGCCGCCCCCGTGGGAGACGACGCCGCGGCCGACGTCGGCGGGCATCCGGCCCGGGCGCACGGCGGCGAGCTGGTCGGGCCGGGCGGACAGCAGCCCGCCGAGCCCGTCGGTGAGGCAGTCCACGGCGCTGACCTGCTCCAGGTGCAGCCCGGCGAAGACGGAGCGGGAGACGGTGGCCGACGCGAGGACGATCTGTGCACGGCGGCCCGTGGCCGGGTCGTGGTCGTCGACGAAGCCGTTGACGACGACGGACTCCAGCGCCCCGGACCCGTCCGCCGCGAACAGGTCGCGCAGCACCAGCAGGACGCACTGGGCCAGCACGTCCCGGTAGACGGCCCGGCGTTGCGCCGCGGGCCGCACCGTCTCCTTCTCCTGGTCGGCGGTCGGCATGTACCGCACGGCCTTCGCCTCCGGCACGACGTCGTACCCCGGCAGCTCCCACGTCAGCACCAGTTGCCGCGCGGCCGGGTCGTAGGCGGCCGCCACCTGGTGCGGGAACTCGCCGGGCCACGCGGAGGAGGCGTAGAGGGCGGCCGAGAAGTAGTCGACGACGGCGTCGGGGTCCCCGGTGCGCAGCGCCGTGACCATCTCCTCCACGCCCGCGTTGTGCTCCCGGATCTCGGCGAGCTGCCCGGCGGCCCACTGCTCGTACTGCCCCCGGTACGCCGCCAGCTGCTGCACGCGCGTGGCCTCGGCGGCCTGCGCGGTCCGCAGGTCGTGCTCGTACTGCTCACGGCCGTGCCCCGCGCCGAAGCCCCAGCCGCCCTGGGCCTGGTACAGCCCCGGGTCCGGCATGGGGACGGGCTGCCCGAGGTGGCCGGGGCTGAAGGGCTCCACGGCCTCGGGCCGGCGCAGCGCGGCGGTGGAGAACGCGGGCACCTGACACCCGGTCACCAGCAGCCCGGTCAGCTCCGCGACGCGCGCCTCTATCTCCTCCGTACGCCGCCGGGCCTCGGCCTCGCGCCGCTGCCGGTAGGCGGCCCGCTGCTCCCGGTCGGCCCGCGAGGCATCCCGCGCCGCCGCACGCTCCCGCCGCTCCTGCTCCCTTTGGAACTGCACCTGTTCCCGGTGCTCGGCCTCACGCCGGCGCTGCTGCTGACGCTGCGCTTCGGCCCAGATCCCTATCAGTCCACTGGAGCGACGACTCATGCGGATACATGCCCTCCCCCCGGGACACCCGGCGTCCCGGAACCACGTGCACTGGCCCCGACAACCAGTGGTCAAGTCGACTTTAGCCGCCTGACGGACAATCCGATCAGCTGCAAGTCGTACGAGGGGGGCGGTGTGGAAGAGGCCGGACCCCTCCTCGGCGGTCTCCTCAGCCGTACGGGTGATTTTCCCGGCGTGCCCCGTTGCAGGTGCGGCTTTCCGGGGAGCTTGCCCTGGAAGGGAAATCGTTCACAGACGGCCGGTTCGCAAGCGTTCACAAGGATTCGCAAGCACCAGCATTCGCAAGCAACAGGGTGGGTGGGACAGCTGATGGTGACCACGACAGCATCCGACTCGGATCAGTACCCGGTGCGCTTCTGGGCCGTGGAGGATCTTCGCGGGCTCGATTTCGACCCGTTCATGGCCGAGCGGCTCCGGGAGGAGCCCATCGCCCGGGTGAAGCTCCCCCACGGCGAGGGGCACGCCTGGCTCGTGACGCGCTATGAGGACGTCAAGTTCGTGACGTCCGACCCGCGGTTCAGCCGGCAGGCCGTGCTCGGCCGCCCGATCACCCGGCTGGCCCCCCACTTCATCCCGCTCGACGAGGCGGTGGGCTTCGCCGATCCGCCCGAGCACACCCGGCTGCGCAAGGCCGTGGCGCGCTCCTTCACGCCCGCCAGCCTGGAGCGGCTCCGGCCGCGTGCCGAGCGCGTGGCCGGTGAACTCCTCGACGCCATGGAGCGCGAGGGGCCCCCGGCGGATCTGATGGCACACCTCAACGGGCCGCTGCCCCTGGCCGTCATCAGCGATCTGATGGGCGTGCCCGAGGAGGACCTGCCGCGCATGGCGCGCTGGACGGAGGTCCTGCTGTCCGCGGGCCACGGGCGGGAGGCCAGCGACCGCGCCAAGGCGGAGATGGCGGCCTACTTCGTGGAGATGCTGGCGTGCAAGGGCGCGGAGCCGGGCCCCGACCTCGCCAGCGAGCTGGCCGCCGCCATCGCGAAGGGCGACCTCAGCACGGAGGAAGCCGTCGCCATCGCCCTGCTCATCCAGGCCAGCGCCGCCCACGCCGTGCGCAACAACAGCAGCAACATGGTCTACGCCCTGCTCACCCACCCCCACCACCTGGAGCGGCTGCGCCGCGAGCCCGGGCTGCTCCCGCAGGCGATCGAGGAGCTGCTGCGCTACATCCCGCACCGCAACGCCGTCGGCCTCGGCCGCATCGCCATGGAGGACGTGGAGGTCGGGGGCGTCCTGATCCGGGCCGGGGAAGTGGTGCACTCCTCGTACCTCACGGCCAACCGCGACCCTTCCGTCTTCGACCACCCGGACGAGCTCGACTTCGACCGGGAGCACAATCCGCACCTGTCCTTCGGGCACGGGCCGCACTTCTGCCTGGGCTCGATGCTCGCCCGCCTGGAATCCGAGATCATCCTCACCAGCCTGATCGCGCGCTTCCCGGACCTGCGCCTCGCGGAGCCGGTGGAGAAGATCCGGTGGCAGCGGAGCGCGCTCATCCGGGGGCCTGAGCACCTGCCCGTCGCGTGGTGAGCGTGGTGAGTGCCCTGAGCCTGATGGGCGAGCCCGGTATGCGAGGAAGGGTCCGATGGCCGAACCGCTGACGAATCCGGCACCCGATGCGTCGTCCGCCCCCGAGCCCGCCGGGCCCGGGGAGTCCTGCCCCGCCTTCCGCACACCGGGCGAGACGGTCCACGACTGGCCGGTGGAGCACCTCCCCGGCCTGGAATTCGACCCGCTCATGCACCGCCTGCTGCGCGAGGAGCCGATCGCCCGGATCCGGCTGCGGTTCGGCGAGGGCGACGCCTGGCTGGCCACGCGGTACGAGGACGTCAAGACCGTCGCCGCCGACCCCCGGCTGAGCCGCGCCCTCACCGTCGACCGGCCGGTCACCAGCATGACGCCGCACGTCGTGGCCCCGGCCGGAGGCGTCGGCCGCACCGACCCGCCCGACCACACCCGGATCCGCCGTCACGTGGCCCTCACCTTCGGCCGCAAGCGCGTCGCCGCCCTGCGCCCCCGCGCCGAGGAGCTCGCAGGTCAGATGCTCTCCCGTATGGCGGAGCAGGGCGCCCCGGCGGATCTGACCGAGTGGCTCACCGGTCCCCTGCCCGCCCAGCTCATCGGCGAGCTCCTCGGCGTCCCGGCCCACGACCTCGGCCGGCTGCAGAACTGGCGCAGCGTCATCCTCTCCAGCAACCACTCCGAGCAGGAGAGCAACGCCGTCAAGGGCGAGATCGCGGGCTACTTCAAGGCCATGGCCGCGCACCGCCGCGAGCACCCGGGCGACGACCTGTTCAGCGCCCTGGTCGAGGCCCAGAACAAGGAGGTGGACGGCCTCAGCATGCCGGAGCTGATCTCGCTCGCGGTGATGCTCGTGCTCAACGGCATGGACGCCGTCCGCAACCAGGTGTCCAACATGGTCTACGCGCTGCTCACCCACCCCGAGCAACTGGCCCGGCTGCGCGCCGAACCGGACCTGTTGCCCCAGGCCGTGGAAGAGCTCCTGCGCTTCATCCCGCACCGCAACGGCGTCGGTCTGCCCCGCATCGCCACCGAGGACATCGAGGTGGGCGAGGCGAGGATCCGCAGCGGCGAGGTCGTCTACGTCTCCTACCTGGCCGCCAACCGCGACCCCTCGGTCTTCCGCGACCCGGACCGCCTCGACCTCACCCGCGACGACGCCCCGAACCTGTCCTTCGGCCACGGCCCGCACTACTGCGTCGGCGCCCTGCTGACCAGGATGGAGGCCGAGGTCATGCTCACCGCCCTCCTGGACCGCTTCCCGGACCTGAGGCTCGCCGTCCCCGAACACGAGATGCGCTGGCGCCGGGGCTCCATCAACCGCGGCCCGGAATCCCTTCCGGTCGCCTGGTAGACCGGATCACGCAGATCACGCAGATCACGCAGATCACGCAGATCACGCAGGGAGCTTCTCGGGGATCTCCACCCGGGAGAACTCCTCGCCGAGGAGCCGGGAGAGCATCGCCAGGTGCGGGGTGGCACGGTCGGTGCGCCAGACCAGGGCCATCTGCGAGGGCTCGGGCAGGCCGTCGATCACGAGGTAGCGCACGTCGCTGCGGATGATGCGCTCGGTCAGGGGGCGGCAGATCAGCATGGCGTGGTCGCCGGCGGCCACGAGGACGAGGCCCTCCTGGAGGGTGGCGATCCCCGTGCTCGAACGGACGGGTGCCCCTGCGGGCGTGGTGAGCGGCACCCGCGCGGCCATCCAGTAGTCCGGGGCGTCCCCGGTCGGGCGGAGGACGTCCAGGTGCGCCAGTTCCTCCACGTGCACGCGGCCGGCGCCGGCCAGCGGGTGGGAGGAGGCGACGGCGAGCAGCCGGTCCTGCGGAGGGAAGCGGAACCCGACGGTCAGGGCGGCGTCCCTGACCGGGAGCTCGACCACGGCGGCATCGAGCCGCCCTTCGAGCACGGCCGAGAAGGGCGAGCCCAGGGGGATCTCGCTCAGCGCCGTCGCGACCTCGTGGTGGGCGCGCAGACGGCGGCAGGCCTCGGTGACCTCTTCGTAGACGCTGCCGCTGAAGCCGATGCGCAACTGGCACAGGGAGCCGCGGCTGGCGCGCTCGGAGGCCTGGGCGAAGACGGTGAGCAGGGACTCGTAGGCCGGACGCACCTCGTCGGCGAACTGCGTGCCGAATCTGGTCAGTTGTACGCGCCGGCTGGTGCGCTCGACCAGCCGCACGCCGAGGCGGCGTTCGAGGCCTGCGACGAGTTGGCTGACGCGGCTCTGGGAGTAGCCCAGGCGTACGGCCGTCCGGCCGAAGTGCAACTCCTCGGCCAGCGTGAGCAGGCACTCGATCTCTTGGACGTGGACCTGGTTCATCGCGTCCTCCCCGGGTGTCTCTTCAGGTCAGGTCGGCGGTGTGGTTCGGCAGCTCATCGATCAGGCTAGCTCATCGATCGTTGAGGAGATCGCTGTTGTTCCGGCTCTGCCCCATTGCTTGGCTGGCAGCATGAGTTCACATACGTCGGTCGAGGGCTCCGGCCCCCATTCGACTCGCACCACGCCGTGGCAGTGGGTGGCGGTTGCCGTGTTGTCGTTGAGCACGTTCGTGGTCGTGACGTCGGAGATGCTGCCGGTCGGCGTGCTGACCCCCATGGCCGAGGGCCTGCACATCAGCGCGGGAACGGCGGGGTTCAGCCTGTCGATCACCGGCCTGGTCACCGCCGTCACCGCCCCGGCGGTCCCCCGCGTCGTCGGCGCGCTCGACCGGCGCGTCGTGCTGGCCGTGGCGATGGTGGTGCTGGCCGCCGGCAACGCGCTGACCACCATGGCCGGCGGCTTCGGCCTGCTGGTCGTCTCCCGCATCGTCATCGGGGTGGGCATGGGCGCGGTGTGGGGCCTGGCGTCCGCCGTCGCGCCGCGGCTCGTGGCGCCCCGCAATGCCACGCTCGCCATCTCCCTCGCCATCGGCGGGGTCGCGGCGGCCTCGGTCATCGGCGTGCCGCTGGGCACCTTCGTCGGCAACACCTTCGGCTGGCGGGCCGCGTTCGGCTCCCTGTCCGGCGCCGCGGTGATCCTCGCGGCCGGTCTGCTGATGGCACTGCCCGGCCTGCCGCGCCCGGCCGCACCGGCCGGGGACGACCACGCCGGCCGCGAACCGCTGCTGCGCAACGCCCCGGTGGTCGCCGGCCTGGCACTGATCGTCTTCCTCGTCACCGCGCACTTCGCCGCCTACACCTACGTGCGGCCCGTCCTCGAAGAGCGCACCGGTTCGTCGCCCGGCGCCATCGCCCTGCTCCTCCTGCTCTACGGCGTCTTCGGGCTGATCGGCAACTTCGCTTCCGGCGCCCTGGCGGCACGCCGCGCGCGGGTCACGATGCTGGGCCTGACGGTCGGCATCGGCGTATCGATCGCGCTGCTCGCACTCTTCGGCACCATCGCCGGTGTCGCAGGCGTCAGCATCGCCCTGTGGGGTCTGACGTACGGCGGCCTGTCGGTGGCCGGCCAGATCTGGATGACGCAGTCCGCGCCGCATCGCGCCGAACACGTCACCGGGCTCTACGTGGGCGTCTTCACGGCCGCCATCGCCCTGGGCGCGTTCCTCGGCGGCATCGTCGTGGAGGCGGCCAGCATCACGCCGCTGCTGTGGAGCGCCGCTGCGCTCGCGGTCGTGGCCCTCGCCGTGGGGCTGTTCGCCCCCGGCCCCCGCCCTGCCCCCCTGCCCGGCCGGACCGGCGACGACTCCGCATCCGGCTCCGCCCCGGAGCCGGTCGAGGCGGCCGCCGCCACGGGGACCGGCGGATCGCAAGCGTGAACCGGCCCGTCACGTATTCCCGGTGCATGAACCGGTTTTCCCGGTGCATGCACCGGCGTGCGGGCCGTGTTAGCCAGGCCACATAATGTTTGCACTTTAAAAATGCGGTCGGTGGACCGGTTTATATGGTCCTTGCGGAAGATGTAGATGGAAGTTACTGTTTCATTGTCCGGCCATCGGTATTGCCGGGCAATTGAAGCAGCTGTGACATGCCGCGGGTTGCGTGCGGCAGGTCCATCCGGTGTGCCATCTATCCCCCAAGAACCGACCACGAGGGCGTCCGGCCGTGTTATCAGTCACCCGCCTCCCACACCTTCACCCATTTTCACCGGCAACGTCGAGCGTCCCGGAAAAGGTCCCGCTCCGTTCCGCGTCTTCCGTGCCACCACCCCCCTGCCGGGCGATGGCGTTGTGATATCCGGCCGAAAGCGCCCCGGATCGCGCTGATCCCGTCCCGGCCTGCCGGCCGGCTACGGGGGTGCGCCTACAAGCGCGCACCGTAAGCGCGCACTACGGGCGTGCACACCCTCCTGGCCTGGCCTTTCAGGCCTGGACGTGGTGTTCCGGCGGCATTTCCGCCCCGGCGGAATCCCGCGACCCATCGACTCGGCGGTCGGCGAACCGTCGGCTCGGCCGGCTTCGCGTGCGCCGCCCCGGCGGGGCGCAGAGGCGCTGCGCACTCCCTTCATTCCCGATACCGGTTCGCGTACTCGCGTACTCGCGCATTCGCGTATTCATGCATTCATGCATGCATTCATTCGTGTATTCGCGCATTCGTGATGCGTGCGATCAGCGTCGATCGCACGCGGCGCGGCCGGTCTATATCTCCCTGCCCTTTTACGGGTGCCGGGCAGGTTGCTCCTGTCCTTTTTTGGAATACCACGGCACCGTCCCATGCGAGAGAACCAGGAGGTGTTGTCATGTGCGGAATATCCGGATGGGTGGAATACTCCGGGCTCGGCCCTGACGCGCAGGCTGTAGCGGAAAAAATGAACGACGAGCACGTGCACCGGGGCCCGGACGGGGCCGGGACATGGCTTTCCCGTTACGCGGTACTGGCGCATCGCCGCTTGTCGGTGATCGATGTCGAGAACGGCGCTCAGCCGATGGTCCTGCCCGGACCGACGGCATCCGAGGTCCGGCTGGTGCTCACGTACAACGGCGAGCTGTACAACTACCGGGAGCTCCGCAGCGAGCTGGCCTCCCGGGGCCATGCCTTCCGTACGTCGAGCGACACCGAGGTCATCCTGGCCGCCTGGGCGGAATGGGGCGTGCGCGCCGTCGAACGCTTCAACGGCATCTTCGCCTTCGCGGTGTGGGACGAGCGGGAGGAGACGCTGTGGCTGGTCCGCGACCACCTCGGCGTCAAGCCGCTCCACTATCACCATGAAGGCGACCGTCTGATCTTCGGCTCCGAGGCCAAGTCGGTCCTCGCGCATCCGGGGGTGTCCACGGCGATCGACGAGGACGGTCTGCGGCAGCTCGTACTGCCGTTGCTGAAGTTCCCGGGGACCAACCCGTACCGCGGGGTGTCGGAGGTGCTGCCCGGTCAGGTGCTGGAGTTCTCCCGGCGGGGCGTGCGCACGACCCGCTACTGGGACCTCAAGTCGCTCATCGTCCGGCCGGCCGAGGCGAACGACCTCGACGACGCGGCCGAGGAGCTGCGCTCGCTGCTGGACGACACGGTCGCCCGCCAGACGATCTCGGACGTGCCGCTGTGCACCTTCCTCTCCGGCGGTCTGGACTCCTCGGCCATCACGGCGATCGCGAACGGCCTGCCCGGGCGGCGCGGGGTCGGCTCCTTCTCCGTGGACTTCACGGACGCGGCCGGTTCGGCCGACTCGCGGTCCGCGCTGGACCGCCGCTATGCGCTCGAAGCCGCGGAGTTCATCGGCTCGCACCACTCCAACATCGTGCTGGACAGCTCACGGCTCGCCGACGGCGCCGTCCGCGACGCCACCGTGCGTGCGCGGGACCTGCCCAACGGTTTCGGCGACCTGGAAATGAGCCTGCTCCTGCTCTGCGGCGAGGTGCGCAAGCACGCCACCGTCGCGCTGTCCGGCGAGGCGGCGGACGAGATCCTGGGCGGCTACCGGTGGTTCCAGGAGCCCGCCGCAGTGGGGGCGGACACGTTTCCCTGGATCGCCGACAGCCCCGCCCACGGCTATCTCCACCAGCGCGTCCTGAGCACGATCGACCCCCAGCTGGTCAAGCAGTTGCGGATCGACGAGTACCTGAGCGACGAGTACGCGACCGCGCTCGGCGGGCTCGCCTTCGACCCCGCGCTGAGCAGGGCGGAGCGCCGGCACCGGGAGATCATCTATCTCGCCGTCACCTACTTCCTGACCATGCTGCTGGACCGCAGCGACCGGCTGAGCATGGCCGCCGGCCTTGAGATGCGCGTCCCGTTCTGCGACCACCGGATCGTCGAGCTCGTGGTGACGCTCTCGCAGAGCATCCACAACGCGGGCGGCCGGGAGAAGGGCGTACTGCGCGCCGCGGTCGGCGATCTGCTGCCGGAAGGCGTGCTCACCAGGAAGAAGTCGCCCTATCCGACCTCGCCCGACCCGGACTACTCGCGCAAGCTCGAAGCGCAGGTCGCGAGCGTCCTCGCCGCCCCGCCCGACGGGCTCCGGGACATCTTCGCCGCCCATGTGCTGGACCCGGCCCGGATCGCCGATTCGGCGAGGTCCCACGGCCTGGTCAGCAATTTCGAGGGCGAGGTCATTCTCAACTTCGCCTCGTGGCTGCGGCAGTACTCCCCGCAACTGGTCGTCTAGACACAACCGGCGATCCGGAGAAAGGGACCAGGAAGGAAACGACGATGACCTCGTTGCTCAACGGAACCGCAACCGGAACTGCAACCGGAACTGCAACCGGAACTGCAACCGGCACCGAGACCGGCACCGGGCCGGCAAGCGGGCGTCAGCCCCGCGGTAAACCGGTCCTGCTGCTCAACGCGCAATACCTGCCGTCCAGTCGGGACTGGCGCACCGATACGGGGCGTGCCGATTCCCCGTTCACGATGGACACCTTCGTCAGGGCGGCCCAGCAGGCCGAGGCCGCAGGGTTCGACGCCTTCTTCCAGGCCGATTTCTCCGGCGTGCACCGCGCCGGGCTGCGGGCCGGTCCGCCCCTGACGGCTTTCGAACCGTTCCAGGCCGCCGCGATCATCGCCGGCGCCACCACGCGGATCGCGGTCATGCCGACCGTCTCCACGCTCTACACCCACCCGTTCTCCTTCGCACGCAGTCTCGCCAGCCTGGACCGGATATCCACCGGGCGGGCCTGGGTCAACCTCGTATCGTCCTTCCGGCCGGGCACGGCCATCGGCATGCAGCGCGACATTCCCCGCGAGCGCCGGCACGACCAGACCGAGGAGTTCCTGCAGGTCGCCCGGAAGCTGTGGGCGAGCTGGCCGCCCGGGGCGAACGTCCCCGACCCGGCGACGGGCCGTTTCATCCGCGACGACCTCATCACGGACGTCGGCCACCACGGCGAGTTCTACGTCCAGTCGGGTCCCCTCGACATGCCTCCGTACTCGGCCGCGTTCCCGTTCACCCTGCAGGCCACGTCCTCCCTGGCCGGTCTGCGCCTGGCGGCCCGCACCGCCGACGGTGTCTTCGCGGGAACGGCCACCCTGGGCGCGGCGCAGCAGATGCGGCGCATCCTCCGCGAGGAGGTGCGGCGGGCCGGCCGCCCCGAGGACGGCGTGGCTCTGCTGCCGGGCGCCTTCGTCCAGATCGTCGGCAGCCGGGAGGAAGCCGAGATGCTGACGCGCGCCCAGGCCCGGCGTGCCGGCGCCTTCGGCGGGCAGCCCGCCCTCGACGCGCTGCGGGCGCGGTTCCCCCGGGTGCGCCTGGACGGCGCGAGCCCGGCCGACCCGCTCCCCCCGGATGTGCTTCCGGAGGATCCGGACGAGGCCTTCGCGACGCTGGGATCGCACTATCTGCCGCTGTGGGACCTGGCCCGGGTGCCCGGCCGGTCCGTGGGGGAGTTCGCGGCGGAGGCGGTCACGCTCGGCGAGCACGCACGCTTCACCGGCACCCCCGAGCAGGTGGGTGACGAGCTTCGCCGGTGGTACGACGAGGGCGGCGTCGACGGATTCCAGCTCATCCTCGGAAACGACTTCGACGCACTCTGCGAAAGCGTCGTCCCCCGGCTTCTCTCAGGGAACAGGACAGGTAACCGCACATGACCGAAATCAACACCGCACTGGTTTCCGCCGAACCCACGGAGGCGGATGCACAGCCCGGCGCCGAGGAGCGTACGGCCCTGTGGAAGCGGCGCCTCTTCGAAGCGGAAGCGGGACTGACCCGTTTCGTGGTCGAAGCCAGGGCGGGCGCACATATGCAGAGCCTGCTGAAGGTCAAGAACGCGATCTTCGAATCACTCCCCGAGAGCGGTGGGGAACAGGAGTGGAAGGCGGCGTTCTTCCGGGGACAGGCGCTGATGGAACAGTTCCTCGTCGGCCACTTCGGCCACGACGAACTCGCGACATGGGCCGCGTCGAACAGCACGATCTACGCGGCCGTCGATTCCGCCCCCAAGCACGACGCCGTCGTACCGCTGCAGCGGCTCGACGCCCAGGCCGGCCTCTACGACTCCGACACCGAGTGGGTCGAGGACGGCGCCGATCGCGCGGTCCTGAACATCCGGCACTGCGCCATCTGGGACTACCGGGAACTCGCCCGGAAGCGCGGAGTCACGATCACCCTCCAGTCGCCGTGCGAATACTGCGTGCCCGCGACCACCGCGATGATCACCAGCAAGGGACTCAACGCCGCACACGAACTCACCGACGGCCCCAGCGGCAAGGGGTGCGTCTGGACCGCCTCGCGCAAGCCCTGCCGACCCGCACAGGCCAGCCACCACGAGTCCGAAGGATGACCGACATGACGGCACAGGCACACACCACGTCCCACACCATGTCCCACACCACGTCCGCGCCGAACGCCCTCACCGCGCCGGACTGGCGCCGTTTCCGTGAACTCCCCGCGCACCAGCAGCCCGCATGGCCCGACCGGGAAGCCCTCGACGCGGTGCTGCACGCGCTGCCGCAGCAGGATCTCGTGACCCGCGCCTCGGTGCACGAGCTCAAGCGCGAGCTGGCCAACCTGGAGACCGGCGGCGGCCTGGTCCTGCAGCTCGGGGACTGCGTCGAGGACATCGACACCGACGTGCGCTCCGCCACCTGCGACAAGATCACCTTCCTGACGCACTTCCGGTCGCACCTGCGTGCCCGCACCGGCCGGCACGTCATCGGCGTCGGGCGCCTCGCCGGTCAGTACGCCAAACCGCGTTCGCAGGACCACGAGGTCGTGGACGGGACGACCCTGCCCAGCTTCCGCGGCCCGATCGTCAACTCCCCCCGCCCGATCCTCCAGGCGCGCCGTCCGTCGCCGTCGCGCATCGTGCAGGCACACGCCGCCGCACAGACGGCGTACGCGACGATCGCCGACTACCACCGGTCGACCGCGCACCTCGATCCGATCTGGACGAGCCACGAAATGCTGCTCCTGGACTACGAGTTGCAGTTCCTGCGCCACGGCGAGCCGGGCGACCACCTCACCGGCGACCACCTCACCGGCAACGGGCTCACCGGCAATCACCTCGCGACCACCCACTGGCCGTGGATCGGACTGCGTACGGGCCAGCTCGACGGTGCGCACGTCGCCGTCGCGGCCACGCTGAGCAACCCCGTCAGCGTGAAGATCGGTCCGGGCACCTCGCCGGACGACGCGGCGGAGCTCGCGGCCAGGCTGAACCCCGGCGACGAGCCCGGCAAGCTCACCTTCATCGCCCGTATGGGCCGCAAGAACGCCGGGCGGCTGGCCCCGATCCTGCAGGCCGTGCACCGGCGCGTCGAGCACGTGAGCTGGATCAGCGACCCGATGCACGGCAACACCGTCCAGGCGGCGACCGGATTCAAGACGCGCCACGTCGAGGACGTCATCGCCGAACTGGAGCAGTTCCAGACCATCGTCGGCGACGCCGGCCGGCACCCCGCCGGTCTCCATCTGGAGGCGACGCCGGAGGACGTGTACGAGTGCGCGGAGAACGGCCGCGAGCCCGGCGACCCGGCCCGCTACCGGACGCTCCTGGACCCCCGGCTCAACCCCGAGCAGACGGCACGGGTCCTGAGCCACTGGTTCGTGTGACCGCGGCGCGACCGCACATCGCCCCGCACATCGCCTCACCCGGGCAATCCCCACACGAGCGATCCCCGCACGAGCCGTCCCCGCACAGGCAATCCCCGAAAGGACACCCCATGGTGCGTTCCCTCCTCGACCTCGAAAACGCCGCGACCATCGACCCCGAGGAGTACCTGCAGGCAGCGCTGCGCTGGCACTTCTCCGAGGAGACCGGCTCCCGGCTGTGGCTGGACCTCGCCGGGCAGCTCGGCTTCGACCCGCTCACCGACATCCGCTCGTTCGCGGACCTCGGGAAGTTCCCGGACATCGCCGGGCACTTGCGGGACCGGCCCGTCGCGGATCTGATACCGAAGGGGCTGGCGCACGAGCCCGCCCCCTCCGTCTTCGAGACCGGCGGCACCACCGGCTCTCCCAAGCGCCTCGTCTACACCGACCGCTGGGTGCAGCGCGCCCTCGCCTGGAAGACGGCCGAGCTCAAGGAGGCCGGCTTCCCCGCCGGCGAGCCCTGGCTGGTGGCCATGCCCGCCGGCCCGCACGCCTTCGGCAACACGACGCGGCTGCAGGCGAAGGCCCTGGGGTCCGTCCTCCACACGGTCGACCTCGACCCGCGCTGGGTGAAGAAGCTGATCGCCTCCGGCGAGAGCCCCGGCACCTACGTCGCGCATCTGGTCGACCAGCTCGGCCACATCATCCGTACGCAGAACATCGCCGCCCTGACGACCACGCCGCCGATCCTCTCGGAACTGCTGCTGCACGAGGGGCTGACGGAGCCGCTGCGCCGGAACCTCAAGTACCTGGCCCTGGCCGGGGCGCACCTCGACGACGACACCTGCGAACTCATCGCCGACGCGCTGCCGGGCACCGTGATCCAGAACATCTACGGCAGCACCATGGTGCTGACCACCGCCAAGCTGCGCACCCCCACCGCACCGCCGCTCTCCGCCGTCTACGAGGGCTACTCGCCGTTCGTCGTCTTCACCGTCCTCGACCCCGAGACCGGGGAGCCCGTGGCGTACGGCGAGCGCGGCCAGGTCCGGATGACGCACGTGAGCAGCGGAATGTTCATCCCGAACAACCTCGAACGGGACTCGGCGATCCGCGTGCCCGCTGCTGAAGGGAGCGTCGGCGACGCCCTGCAATCGCCCGAGCCGCTCGCCGCGTTCGACGGGGAGCCCGTGATCCAGGGGGTGTACTGATGGCCGCCGCAGACGACAAGGCCGGCGACGTCGTCGCGCTGCCGCTGCTGACGCACCGCGGGGTGCGCAGCACGCGCGCCCAGGAGATCGTTCACGCCGTCGACGGCAGCCCCCTGGCCTCCCTCTCGCTCAGCCCCGACCTGCTCACCTCGCAGAGCATCCTCGCGCAGAAGGACGCCGCCCCGCTGCCCGCGCACGAGCGGGCGAAATGCCTCGCCGAGGCGGCGCAGCGGTTCCTGGACGACGTGATCGGCGGGCTCTCGTTCAAGGAGCACTGCGCGTACGTCAACCGGGTCAGCGGGCACAACGTGCCGGTCACCGAGCAGCTGAGCCGTGCCGTCGCCGCGGGCATCGCCGAGGCGCCGGACCGCGCCGACCGCGCCCGGCCGAACGGTTCGCTGCGCTCGTGGCGCGAGGCCGTCGAAGGGCCCGGGAGCGGGGTGTGGACCCGGCGCGGCGAGACGCTGGCCGCCGTGCTCTCGGGAAACGCGCCGACGATCCAGAACGGCTGGCTGCAGGCCCTGGCCCTCGGATACCGCGTCGCGGTGCGGCCCTCCCGCCGCGAACCCTTCACCGCCTACCGGGTCATCGCGGCGCTCCGTGCGGCGGGGTTCCGCGACACCGACGCCGTGTACCTGCCGACGACGCACGCGGGAGTGCCGGCCCTCCTGGGGCGCGCCGACCTCGCGCTCGTCTACGGCGGCGACGACGTCAAGTCCCGGTACGGCTCGTCGCCGACGGTCAAGGTCGGCGGCCCGGGACGTACCAAGACGCTGGTGGGGAGCGGTTACTCCGGCGCCTCCTCGCTCGGCGGCATCGCGGAGTCCGTCTCCGCCCTGTCCGGTGCGGCCTGTGTGAACACCACCGCGGTGCTCGTCGAGGGTGACCACGCCCGCTTCGCCGCCGATCTCGCGGGCGTGCTCCGCGAACGGGCCGGGGAGCGGCAGACCACAGCGCAGCACCTCGGGCCGCGCGTCACCGAGCAGGCGGCCGAGGCGCTGATCGGGCATCTGCGGCGCAGTGCGTCCCGTGCGCACGCCGTGATCCCCCTCGACGAGGTGGCGGTACCGCATCCGGACGGGGGCGTCGTGCTCGGCCCCGCGGTGTTCACCGTCGACGATCCCCATGACGGCCTCCTGGCCACGGAGCTGCCGTTCCCCTGCGTCTGGGTCGCGCCCTGGACGAAGGCCGACGGCGTCGCCCCGCTGCGCAACTCGCTGGTCGTCAACGCGATGACCGACGACGCGGACCTCATCGACGCCCTGCTGCACGAGCCGAGCATCACGAACGTCCACGTCGACGCGCCGACCGTGCACAGCGACGGCAACCTCCCGCACGAGGGCTACCTCGGCGACTTCCTCATGCGGAACAAGGCCGTCGTGGGCTCCCGCACAGGAGCCCCATCCCACTGAAGGACCGTGAAGGACACTGAAGGAGCACTTCATGCGACAGCGCACTCTCGGCTCGTCCGGCCTGTCCGTATCCGCGATCGGCCTGGGCTGCATGGGCATGTCGGTGTGCTACGGGCCGCGCGACGAGGACGCCGCCGTCGAGACGATCCGGCACGCGCTCGACACCGGCGTCACCCTCCTCGACACCGCGGACGCCTACGGCGACGGGCACAACGAGGAGCTCGTGGGCCGCGCGGTGAAGGGCCGCCGCCACGAGGCCGTGATCGCCACCAAGTTCGGCATCCGCTCCCTGAGCGGCGGACCGGCGGGCGGTCCCCTGATCGACTCCACCCCCGCGTACGCCCGCCAGGCGTGCGACGCCTCGCTCAGCAGGCTGGGCGTGGACCACATCGACCTGTACTACCTGCACCGGCGCAACCCCGACGTCCCCGTCGAGGACACCATGGGGGCTCTGGCCGAGCTGGTGCAGGCCGGCAAAGTCCGCCACATCGGGCTCTCCGAGGTCAGCGCGGACACGCTGCGCCGGGCTCACGCCGTCCACCCCGTGACGGCCCTCCAGAGCGAATACTCGCTGTGGGAACGGGAGCTGGAGGACGAGATCCTGCCCGCCGCCCGGGAGCTGGGCATCGGGATCGTCCCGTACGCGCCGGTCGGGCGGGGCTTCCTCACCGGTGCCCTGACCTCCCTCGACCAGCTGGCGGACGACGACTACCGCCGTAACGACCCCCGCTTCCAGGGCGATCACCTCGCGCGGAACCTCGCTCTGGTCGAGACGGTCCGCGCGACGGCCGCGCGGATCGGCTGCACCCCGGTCCAGCTGGCGCTCGCCTGGCTGCTGTCCCAGGGCGAGGACATCGTGCCCATCCCCGGCACCAAGCGCATCGCCTACCTGACGGAGAACACGCAGGCGGCCGGGGTGTCGCTGCCGGAGCCGGAGCGCCGCGCACTGCAGGAAGCGATCTCCCGGCACGCGGTCTCCGGAGCCCGCTACGCCGAGCCCGCGATGCGTCTGCTCAACACCTGACCGCCCACGCAAAAGGCCCCGGACGATTAGTCCGGGGCCGATGCGACGTGCCCCCGGGCAGATTCGAACTGCCGACACCTGCTTTAGGAGAGCAGTGCTCTATCCCCTGAGCTACGGAGGCAAGGTAGCCGCCAGTGTAGCGGGTGGCGGCGGGCGGAGGTCAGGGGCCGAAGCTCCAGGACAGGGTGTGGTCCGTGGTGGCCAGGGCCGCCAGGACGATCAGGTCGGCGGTGCCCAGGGCGAGGCCCAGGGCGGCGCGGCCGCGGCGGTCCGTGCCGCGGATCAGGGCGAGGCCGGCCAGGCCCAGGGCCAGGGGGCCCAGGACGAGGTTGAAGACCAGGAGGCCCATCAGGCCGAGGACGAAGGAGGCGACCGCCATGCCGTCGGCCTCCCGGCGGCGGGGTGACTTCGCCTGTGGCGCCTTCGCCTTCGCCTTCGCCTCCGGGGCCGCGGACCGCCTTGCCGTGTTCTTCGTCAGCGTCGTCGTCGGCATCTCAGTGCTCCCTCCTGCGCTCGCGGATCGCGAAGACCAGCAGCCACAGTGCGATCGCCGCCGCCGCCGGGATGACCACGGGGAGTGCGAGATGGGCGGCGGCGCCCACGAGGACTCCCAGCAGGAGCACGGCCGCCACGAGGAAGATCATGTCCTTCCCTTCTTTGGGTGAACAGTTGGAATGACAGTTGTTCACTGAAATCCAGCGTAGCGCTCCTGGCGCCCCGTGGCAAACAGTTGTTTACTGAATCCATGAGCAGCAGCACCCACGCCACCCTCGGGGTCCGCCAGGCCCAGAAGCTGAAGACCCGTCAGGCCCTCCTCGACGCCGCGCTGCGGCTGCTGGAGGAGCAGAGCCTGAGCAGCCTGGGGCTGCGGGAGGTCACCCGGGTCGTGGGGGTCGCGCCCGCCGCGTTCTACCGGCACTTCCGGGACATGGCGGAGCTCGGCGTCGCGCTGGTCGAGGAGTCGCTCGGCAGTCTGCACGTGATGATCCGGGCCGTGCTGGCGGAGCAGCAGGAGGCCGAGGAGGTCATCGACCGCAGCGTCGAGGCCGTGGCGGATCACGTACGGCGGCATCCGGCGCACGTGCGGTTCATCGCCCGCGAGCGGCACGGCGGGGTGCGGGCGGTGCGGGAGGCCATCGCGGCGGAGCTGGCGCGGTTCGGGGAAGAGGTGGCCGCCGCGCTCGCCGCGCAGGAGGTCTCGCAGGGGTGGAGCGCCGAGGACGTACGGATGCTCGCCGGGCTCTACGTCGACCACCTGGTGATGACCGCGTCGGCGTTCCTGGAGGCGTCCCCGGAGGAGGGGCAGGCCATCGCCGACACCGCCCGGCGGCAGCTGCGGCTGATCAGTCTCGGCCGCCGTCACTGGCGCGCGGCCTGACGGTCCGTACGCGCACCCGCCAGTCGCCCTCGTCGTCCTCGCCGAGCACGTCGACAAAGACGCCGGGCCCGGTGTAGCGCTGCCCGGCGGTGTACGGGGCGTCGCTCAGTGCCGCGTTCACGTTCAGGTCGGTGGTGTAGCAGCCCTTGCTGGCGGGTGTGGCGTCCGCCGTGCGCACGGGGCCGGAGCCGGTGTACATGGTGGTCGTGATCGCGGTGACCAGGACGCCGGGGCGGCACACCGCGTGGTCCAGCGGCCCGGGCGTCCGAGCCTCCAGGGTGATCACGGTGTGCCGGGAGACGGGGACGACGGCGAGCTTGAGGCCGCCCGGGACCGACGTGGGGGTCAGGGCGAACGAGCGGATGCCCGGCCCGTCGAGGCAGCGCACCTGGGCGGGGGCGAGCCAGCCCAGCTTCCACTTGTGCCAGGCGAGGAAGTCGTTGGACGGGCCCCAGTCCTCGTCCATCGGGTCCCAGTGGCCCACGGGCGTCTTCAGCAGGGCGGCGCCGCGGCCCGTGTAGTAGAGGTCGGGCAGGCCGAAGCTGTGGGCGTTCTCGTGGTTGAGGACGCGGAAGGGGCTGTCGCCCGTCTGCCGGCTCCAGATGAACGAGACGTTCTTGAAGGGGGTGCCGTCGGCCGTGGTCAGCCCGGTGGGGGAGCCGGCGAACGTCACCGACCGCACGTCCTCGGTGGCCGGCGGGCCCGCGCCCGGCGTCACCAGCACGTTGATCAGGTCGTAGCGCCGGAAGTCGACGGTGTCGTCCACCGCGTCCAGGATCTCCGCCGCGATCGCGTGGTAGCCGTCGTCGCTGCTCGCGTCGAAGGGCGTGCCGCGCTCGATCCCGTAGGCGGCGTACGGGCGGGACATCCGGATCCAGCGCAGCACCGGCGTCGAGCGGTAGTCGAGCCGCCCGTAGGAGCCGGCCCGGTAGTAGTCCGCGACGGCCGGGAAGAACTCGGCGTAGCGCGCCTGCGGGGTGGTCGTGGCGGGGGAGTCCGGGAAGTCGACCAGGAAGGTGACGGCGCGGACGGTGCCGCTGGAGCGGGCGTATCCGGGCGGCGTGTGCGCGGTCTCGGAGACGTTGTCGGTGGCGCCGGGCAGCGCGCACGGGCCGGAGGGGGGCCGCCCCCCGGTGTCCGCGGCGGCGGGCGGCCCGCCCGCCCCGGTCTCGGCGTCGGGCCCGGTGCGCCCGGCGGGCACCGGTGAGGTCATGGCGAGCGTGGTGGCCGCCATGACCACGACGGCCAGGATCTTCATGATGATCACTTTCCGCCGCCGTCCCCCGGCGCGCTCCCCGGACTGCGGCAGATGGGGCATGCGCGTCACACAGGCCCATAGGCGGCGAGATGCCTATAGGTGGCGTGGTGCCCATAGGCGGCGTGATGCCCATACGCGGTGCGATGCGTACAAGCGTGATGCGCGTCACGCTCCGCCCGGGAAATATCCGGGGACCTTCTCCCCGTTTACCCCTCGTCCGAGGAAAACGGGGAACCAGTCCCCGGTTGCAGACCCCCATCCCGAAGGAGCAAGGCCGTGGTCATCGCCCACCCGCCGCGCCTGCGCGCCGATGCCCTGCGCAACCGCGAGCGGATCGTCTCCGCCGCGCGGGAGGCGCTGGTCGAGTACGGGGCGGAGAGCTCCCTCGATGAAATCGCTCGACGGGCCGGGGTCGGCAATGCCACGCTGTACCGGCACTTCGCGGACCGCCGCGAGCTGATCCATCACGTCACCCTCTCGGTCATGGCCCGCCTTGCGGACCGCGCCGAGGCGGCACGAGCCGAGGAGCCCGATGCTTTCCGATCGCTGAGGCGGTTCGTCCATGACGCCGCGGACGAACGGATCGGCGCCCTCTGCACGTTGCTGGAAGAGGGCATCGACCCCGGCCACCCCGAGCTGGTGGCGGCGCGTGACCGCCTCGACGAGCAGGTCGAGCGGATCATGGCCGACGCCCGGGCATCCGGTCAGCTGCGCGACGACATCGGCCTCGGCGATCTCATCGTCGCCATCACGCAGTTGACCCGGCCGCTGCCGGGCAAGGGCTGCGCGACCTTCGATCAGTTCGTCCACCGGCATCTGCAGCTGTTCCTCGACGGCCTGATGGCCCCGGCCAGGTCCGAACTCCCGGGATCCGCCGCCACGCTGGAGGACCTGCGCCGTCACAAGCACTGCTCCGCGTCGTCCGGCCCCGGTTCCGCAGCCGACCCCGGTTCCGCCTCCGGATCCGATGTCGAAGCCGGTCCCGGCACCGGTTCCGGTTCCCGGTAGGCCCACCGGACTTCACCGGACCTCACCGGACTTCGCAGACCCGCCGGGTCTGCACCACCACCACGACCCCACCGTCCCGCACCACTGCCGCCGAGGTAGACACACTCATGCCAGACACCAGTACCCCCCTCGACCCGAAGCGCTGGAAAGCGCTCATATTCATCGCCCTGGCCCAGCTCATGGTCGTCCTCGACGCGACCATCGTGAACATCGCCCTGCCCTCCGCCCAGGCCGACCTCGGCATCTCGGACGGCAACCGGCAGTGGGTCATCACCGCCTACGCGCTCGCCTTCGGTGGTCTGCTGCTCTTCGGCGGCCGCATCTCCGACCTGTGGGGCCGCAAGCGGGCCTTCGTCATCGGCCTGATCGGCTTCGCCGCCGCCTCCGCGCTCGGCGGCGCCGCCGTCAACACCGGGATGCTGCTGGGCGCCCGCGCCCTGCAGGGCGTCTTCGGCGCGCTGCTCGCCCCGGCCGCCCTGTCGCTGCTCGCCGTCCTCTTCACCGAGGCGAAGGAGCGCGCCAAGGCGTTCGGCATCTTCGGTGCCATCGCCGGTGCGGGCGGTGGCGTCGGCCTGATCTTCGGCGGCCTGTTCACCGAGTACCTCAACTGGCGCTGGACGTTCTTCGTGAACATCCCCTTCGCCGTCGTCGCCGCGGCCGGTGCGATCGCCGTCATCCGTGAGCCGGCCGAGGGCCGCAACCCCTCGAAGCTGGACGTCCCCGGCGTCATCCTGGCCACCCTCGGCCTGGTCTCGCTGGTCTACGGCTTCACCCGCGCCGAGTCCGACGGCTGGACGGCCGGCAGCACCCTCGGCTTCTTCGCCGCCGCCGCGGTCCTGCTGTTCGCCTTCGTGCTCGTGGAGAAGAAGGTCAAGGCCCCGCTGCTGCCGCTGCGCGTGCTCACCGACCGCAACCGCGCCGGTGTCTACGTCTCGCTGGGTCTCGCCGCCATCGCGATGTTCGGTCTGTTCCTCTTCCTGACCTACTACCTGCAGGTCGTGCGGGGGTACTCGCCGGTCAAGACCGGTCTCGCGTTCCTGCCGATGATCGCCACGATGATCACCGGTTCCACGCAGATCGGCGCCCGCCTGATGACCCGCGTCCCGGCGCGCTGGCTGATGGGCCCGGGCTTCCTGCTCGCGGCCGTCGGCATGGTCCTGCTCACCCGGATCGACCTGGACACCTCCTACGCGGGCGTCGTCCTGCCCGGTCTGATGCTGATGGGCCTCGGCATGGGTACGGCCTTCATGCCGGCCATGAGCCTGTCCACGTACGGGGTGCAGGCCCGTGACGCGGGTGTCGCCTCGGCGATGGTCAACACCTCGCAGCAGGTCGGCGGCGCCATCGGCACCGCTCTGCTGAACACCGTCGCCGCCAGCGCCACCACCGACTACTTCAAGTCGCACATGGGCGCCGGGTCCGACCCGAAGCTGCTCACCTTCCAGTCGATGGTGCACGGCTACTCCACCGCGGTGTGGTGGGCGGTCGGCATCCTGACGCTGGCCTCGGCGGTCGCGGTCGTCTTCGTCAACGCCGGTCACCAGGGCGGCGCGGTCGCCGGCTCGGGCGACGGCGAGGGCGCGGAGAACGCCGTGCCGGTCATGGCGCACTAGCGCCCGCCCGGCGGGTCACGGCGAACGCGCCGGTTGCGGCGGGCCCTTTTCCCGCCGCAACAGCGCAGCACCACCATGAAGCGGACCGGCGGTGCCGAACGGGCGCAGCCCCGTGGCGAGCCGCCGGATCCACGAAAACCCCTGCCGTCCCTGGCAGGGGTTTTCGCGTACGCGTACGCGAAAGGGACGCAAAGCGCCCGCACGCGTAAGGGGAGTCAGCGCAGCCAGGGCAGGTCCGCGCCCGCCGGCTGCAGCCCCGTCGCGATCGTCCGGCACATCTCGCCCAGCTGGACGACCTGCTCGGGGGAGAGCCGGTCGAAGAGCGCGGCCCGGACGGCGGCGACGTGACCCGGGGCGGACCGCTGCAGCATCGCGAAGCCGTCGTCCGTGAGGACGGCCAGCTGGCCGCGCTTGTCGGAGGGACAGTCCTCGCGACGCACCCAGCCGTTCTTCTCCAGCCGCGCGACGGCGTGCGAGAGCCGGGACCGGGTGATCTTGGCGTGCTGGGCCAGCTCGGTCATCCGCATCCGGCGGCGGGGCGCCTCGGAGAGCGAGACGAGCAGCCCGTAGTAGACGTGCGGCATGCCCGCGTCACGCTGCAGCTGCCGGTCGAGGTGGTCCTCCAGCAGGGTGGTGGCGTGCAGGAACGCCCGCCAGACGTCCTGCTCGGCGTCGGTGAGCCAGCGCGGCTCCGCCGCGGCGCCGGAGGCCTCCCGCTCCCGACGCGCGATGTCCTCTTCGGGTCGTTTGGTCATGACATCCACTGTTTCACCCACCGGCTTCCTGTCGCTGTCGCGCTCTCGGTCGCGCTCTGGATCCTTGAAGTTTAAATAAGGGAGAGTTAAGCTCATACCCAAGAGCTTGAGAGTTCAAGTACTTCTTGGAGTACTGCCCCGACCTGGAGGGTCCATGCCGGCCACCGACACCCGTACCGGCGCGCGCATGCCCGCGCTCTACCTCTCCCACGGCGCCCCGCCCCTCGCCGACGACGAGCTGTGGACCGCCCAGCTCGCCGCCTGGGGCGCGGAGCTGCCGCGGCCCAGCGCGATCCTCGTCGTCTCCGCACACTGGGAGGAGGCGCCGCTCGCCCTCGGCGCCACCGAGACCGTGCCGCTCGTCTACGACTTCTGGGGCTTCCCCGAGCACTACTACCGGGTCCGCTACGCCGCCCCGGGCGCCCCCGGGCTGGCCGAGCGCGTCCGCAAGACGCTGCGCGGGGCGGGCACGCCCGTCCAGGACGTCCCGGACCGGGGCCTGGACCACGGCGCCTACGTCCCGCTCGTCGAGATGTACCCGGACGCCGATATCCCCGTCCTCCAGATATCCCTGCCCACCCTCGAACCGCGCCGGCTGATGGAGATCGGGCGCAGGCTCGCCCCCCTGCGCGACGAGGGCGTGCTGATCGTCGGCAGCGGGTTCTTCACCCACAACCTGGCCGCGCTGCGGCACGCGGGATCCGGGCCGCCCGGATGGTCGGCGGAGTTCGACGCCTGGGGCCGGGAGGTGCTCGCCGCACGGGACGTCGACGCGCTCCTGGACTTCGAGCGCAAGGCCCCTGCGGGACACCTCGCCCACCCGCGCACCGAGCACTTCGCACCGCTCTTCGTCACGCTCGGCGCCGCCGAGGACGAGCTGGACAGCCAGCGCAGTGTCATCGACGGGTTCTGGATGGGACTGGCGAAGCGCTCGGTGCAGTTCGGATAGCTGCAGTTCGGGTAGCTGCGGTTCGGATGGATGCAGTTCGGATGGATGCGGTTCGGGCGGGCGCCGCTCGGACAGGTGCAGTTCACGTCGTGGCATCGGCCCTCACGCTAGGGCCGGTTGTCACATACACGGAACCGTCTGAGGTCCTACGTCGCCGGACCTCGTCACCGGTCCGGGGCCCGGTTTTCAGAGCCGGCCTCCGTCACGCGCCGTCACACGTCCGCCCGGTGCTCGTGCCAGTAGAAGACGTAGTACGAGGCCAGGCCCATGCCGATCCCCGTCAGCAGCCCGATGCCCGTGGAGCGCAGCACCGTGCCGCCGCTGAGGCTGTGCAGGAATCCCATGCTGCCGCCGAAGAGCGCCCCGAAGGCCGCCGCGCGGACCTCGGTGATCATCGTGTTGCGTTCGTGGAGCAGGGCGTAGCCGGCCGCCATCGCGATCAGGCCGGCGACGACGCCGATGACGACGGCGGCGCCCACGGTGTAGCCGTTGTTGCTCGCCAGGAAGACGGCGAACAGGCCGAGCGCGATCCCGCCGACGACGGGGACGGCCCAGGGCCAGCGGGCCGGCTGCCCGGCGCGGAGGTGAGTGCCGCGCGCCACCGGGCCGGGGCCCTCGTGGGCGTGGTGGTGGTGCCCGGGCATGATCGAGTGCGTCATCGCGGGGCTCCTCTCTCGTCCCACCAGCGCACACCCGGGCCGGGGCGCGGGCAACTCGATCAAACGGAGCGTGGCAACCACGGAGCCGTCCGCGCCGTCCTTGAGGGTGGGAGCGCGGTCAAGGGCGACGGCTCCCGGCCGTCAGGGACGGCTGTCGCGCGGGCGTGACGGCCGTCTCACCCGGCCGCGGCGGCAGGGGCCCATGGGGTCCCCGGGACGCCTTCCCGTCTGGTCTGACCTGCGCTTCCGTAGGTCTCCTCGGCATGCGTTCCGGTTGCGGCCGCACAGGGTACTGCATGATCACCAAAAAGAAGACGTTCCGTGGGAATTCTGTCCGGATTCCAGTCGTTCTTTCCATCGGACGGGGCAAACGTGACAGGGTCCGCCCTTACAGGGAGCCCTATCGAGCCCGTCCGTCCCGCGACCGACTCATCGCAAGGGAGTACGCATGGCAACCCGTGCCGTCGCCCGTCGTAAGACTGCCGACAAGGGCGCTGAGGGGGCGAGCAGTGCGCGCGTCTCCGGGGAGATCGCAGACCGCGATCTGGTGGGCATGTACCTCGACGAGATCGCGCGTACGCCCCTGCTCGACGCCGCCAAGGAGGTCGAGCTCTCCCAGACCATCGAGGCGGGCGTCTACGCCCAGCAGCTCCTCGACGGCCTCGCGGAGCCCGGGAAGGGTGCCAAGGCGGCCAAGCGCGAGGAGCTGGAGGTCATAGCGGCCGAGGGTGCGCGCGCCAAGGACGTCTTCATCAAGTCCAACCTGCGCCTCGTCGTCGCCGTCGCCCGGCGCTATCCCCGCAGCGGCCTTCCCCTCCTCGATCTGATCCAGGAGGGCAATGCCGGCCTGGTGCGCGCGGTGGAGAAGTTCGACTACACCAAGGGCTTCAAGTTCTCCACGTATGCGACGTGGTGGATCCGCCAGGCGATCACCCGCTCCATCGCCGACCAGTCCCGTACGATCCGGCTGCCCGTCCACCTCGTGGAGGAGCTCGGCCGGATCCGGCGCGTCCAGCGCGAGTTCAACCGCGAGAACGGGCGCGACCCCGAGCACTCCGAGATCGCCGAGGAGCTGGGCAGCACCGCCGAGCGCGTCGGCGACGTCCTGGACTGGGCCCGTGACCCGGTCAGCCTGAACATGTCCGTCGACGACGAGGGCGAGACCCAGTTCGGCGATCTGCTGGAGGACACCTCCGCGGTGTCGCCCGAGCAGTCGGTGATCGCCCTGTTGCGCAGCGAGGAGCTGGAGGACCTGATCGGCCGCCTCGACCAGCGGACCGCTTCGATCATCAAGGCGCGCTACGGCATCGAGGACGGCCGCGAGCGCACGCTCACCGAGGTCGGCAAGCAGCACGGCCTCACCCGTGAGCGGATCCGGCAGATCGAGAAGCACGCCCTGCTGGAGCTCAAGAAGATGGCACACGACACGGGCTTTGACGCGGCGGCGTAGTGCGCCGTAGTGACGTAGCGGCTTAATAGGGCATAACCTCATAGACCGGGCCCCGGCGCCACCCCCCCTGCGTCGGGGCCCTCCTTTGTCGCCGTGCGGTCCTGTCGCCGTACGGTCCGCTGTACGTCTCTCACCCGGCCGCCCGGGTGATCCTCGCCCCCAGCTCGCGCAGGTGCTCCACCAGCCCCGGCGGCTCGTGGACGGTGAAGTCGCAGTCCAGCAGGGCCAGCCGGAAGGCGATCCACTCCACCGAGTCGGTCAGCTCCAGGTCGAGGCGGCACGTGCGGTCGTCCACCGGCTCCGGTGCGCCGAGGTGCTGGGGGAGCCGCGCCGCGACGAACTCCGCCGGGGCGTGCAGCGTCGCGACGACGCGCACCGTCGGCTGCATCCGGCCCAGCGAGCGGTTCATGAACTCGGCCGCGTCCGCCGCCGGCAGCTCCCGCGGTGTGAAGCGCGCGCCCGTGGCGAAGGGCTCGCTGACCCGGTCCACGCGGAACGTCCGCCAGTCGCCGCGGTCGATGTCGTAGGCGACGAGGTACCAGCGGCGCCCGGTGCTCACCAGCCGGTGGGGCTCGACGAGCCGCTGCATCTCGGTGCCGTCCCCCTTGCGGTAGGCGAAGCGCAGGCGCTCGTGGCCGGTGGCCGCCGACGCCATGATCGTCAGGGTCCGGGGGTCGACCGTCGCGCCGTCGCCGGAGGTGATCGGCACCGTGGCCGCCTGCAGCGCCGAGACCCGGTGCCGCAGCCGGGACGGCAGCACCTGCTCCAGTTTGGCGAGGGCCCGTACGGACGCCTCCTCGATGCCGTCGACGGCGTGCCCGGCCCCCGCCCGCAGCCCGACGGCGATCGCGACGGCCTCCTCGTCGTCCAGGACGAGCGGCGGCATGGCGGCGCCGGCCGCGAGCCGGTAGCCGCCGACGGCGCCCAGGGTCGCCTGCACGGGATAGCCGAGGTCCCGCAGCCGCTCGATGTCGCGCCGGATGGTGCGCGTGGTCACCCCGAGCCGCTCGGCGAGTTCGCTGCCGGGCCACTCGCGCGGGGTCTGGAGCAGGGACAGCAGGTTCAGGAGCCGTGCCGGAGTGTCGCTCATAACACCAGGGTCTCAGCCAAGTGGGACACAAGCTGTCCTATATGAGGTCTACGGTCGGTTCATACGCCAAACGCGCCACACCCACCCTCACGCCCACCCTCGCACCCACCTCACGACCGAAAGGCCAGGTCCGTCCATGACCACCGATTCACCGCCCACCGACCGCCGCCGCTGGCTGGCGCTCGCGGTAGTGATGACCGCTTCCTTCATGGATCTGGTCGACGTGACGATCGTCAACATCGCGATGCCCAGCATCAAGCGCGACATCGACGCCTCGTTCAGCGTCCTGCAGTGGCTCAGCGAGGGTTACGCGCTGGCCTTCGCCATCGGCCTGATCACCGGCGGCCGGCTGGGCGACATCTACGGCCGCAAGAAGGTCTTCCTGCTGGGCATGGGCGGCTTCACGCTCGCCTCGATGCTGTGCGGCATCGTCAGCGACCCGCAGCTGCTCGTCGCGGCGCGCGTCCTGCAGGGCCTCATGGGCGCCATGATGGTGCCGCAGGTGCTGTCGATCATCCACGTCACCTTCCCCGCGCACGAGCGCGGCAAGGTCTTCGGCATGTTCGGCGCGGTCGTCGGCCTCGGCGCCGTCTCCGGCCCGCTGCTGGGCGCCCTGCTCACCCAGTGGAACCTCTTCGGCCTCGAATGGCGCCCGATCTTCCTGATCAACCTGCCGGTCGGCATCGCCGGCCTGCTCCTCGGCCGCCGCTTCATCACCGAGTCCAAGGCCCCGAAGGCCCTCAAGCTGGACCTCGTCGGCGTGGCCCTGGCCAGCGCCGGCCTGCTGATGCTGCTCTACCCGCTCACCCAGGGCCGCGAGCACGACTGGCCGCTGTGGGGCTTCGTCTCCATGGCCGCCTCCCTGCCCGTCTTCGCCGGCTTCGTCGCGTACGAGCGCCACAAGACCCGCAAGGACGGATCGCCGCTGGTCGAGCTGTCGCTGTTCAAGGTGCGCAGCTTCGCGGGCGGCGTCGGCGTCCAGCTGGTCTTCGGCATGACCACGGGCATCTTCTTCATGGTCTGGACGATGTACATGCAGCTCGGCCTCGGCTGGTCCGCGCTGCGGGCGGGCCTGACCGGCATCCCGTTCTCGATCGCCGTCTCGGTGGCGGCCGGCATGTCCGTGCAGAAGCTGGTGCCGCGCTTCGGGCGCAACGTGCTCTCGGCGGGCGCCGTGGTGATGGCCGCCGGCGTGCTGACCTACATCTGGGAGGCCGACCGCTACGGCGCGGACATCTCCTCCTGGCAGATGGCGCTGCCGCTGATCGTGATGGGCGCGGGCATGGGCCTGATCGTCTCCCCGATCACGGACGCGATCCTCTCCGAGGTGCCGCGCGAGCACGCGGGCTCCGCGTCCGGCCTGATCAACACCACGATGCAGCTGGGCCAGGCGATCGGGCTCGGCCTGGTCTCGGTGGCGTTCTTCTCCGTCGTGGACAAGGCGGACCCGCGGCGCGAGGCGATCGCCGACATCTTCAGCGGCGCGTTCACGCATGCGATGTGGTGGGTCGTGGGCGGCCTGGTGGTGGTGTTCGGGCTGATGTTCCTGCTCCCCAGGCACAAGGTGGCGGAGACGTCCGCACCGGCGGACGAGGCGGAGCTGGCGACGGCCTGACGTTTCGTGGGACCCGGGGCGCCGGGCGGGCCGGATATTCGGCCCGCCCGGCGCTTTTTTATGGTGCGCAAGGCGTGGTGATCGAACGTATATTTGACGCCTTGTCCTGCTGAACCGGCCGAACCGGCCGAACCGGCCGAACCGGCCGAACCGCACTTTCCGGAGAATACGTGCCCCTGCGCCGCCCCCTTGTCGTTGCCAGCGCTACTGCCGCAGCCCTGATGCTGTGTGCGGGCTGTTCGGACTCCACGGGAACGCAGACGACGGAAGCGAAACGCCCCGAGAAGTCGCCGGCGTCGTCCGCCCCCGCCCCCACTCCTTCCGCGGACCACGGGGCAACGGTGCGGGCGGCAGTGGAGGCGACGGGCCGCAGCACGGCCCGGATCGACGAACAGATCGAGGTGACCGGCGGCCCTGCGCAGAAGTTCACCTTCACCATCAAGGGCGACTTCGACATGGCGGGCGACAAGGGAGGCCTGAAGGTCGACCTCCAGGGCAAGCGGCACCTGGAGGAGATCTTCGCCGACGGCAAGGTCTACCTGAAGGGCGTCGTCCCGGAGTCCCCGGACATGTGGGGCTCCATGGACCGCGACAAGCCGGAGGCCCACTACCTCCTCCGCGCGCCCGTCAACGACCCCGAGCACGTCCTGCGCCAGGTGTCCGCGATGCGCGACGTCAAGAAGGAGGGCGAGGAAACGGTCAACGGCGCCCCCACCGCGCACTACCGCGGCAACCTCGACTTCGACACGCTCACCCTCCGCATGACCCCGGAGTCCCGAGCGAAGGGCGCCAAGGTGCGCGACGCGATGGGCGGCAAGCTCCCCGTCCGCGCGGAAGCGTGGGTCGACGCCAAGGGCCGCGTCGTCCGCACCCGGCTGTCGTACACGTTCGGCCCGGTCGGCAGCGTGGCGACGATGACCTTGTCGGACCTGGGCAAGCCGGTGGAGGCGACGCCCCCGGCGGAGTCGGACGTCGTCCCGGCGACGTCCATCAGCGGCGTCCTCCCGGGCTGACCGCCTGCGCCTGGAAGTCCGCCGTGGCGACGGCGTGATGCCAGGCCGCGTCCCGGGCCTGGCAGGCACGGACAACGCTCTCGGCGTCCTCGAGAACACGGACGCCGAGAGCCTTGGGGTTTACGGAGGGCGCGCCCTCGTGAGGGGGAACGCCTGCAGCGTGGGTGGGCGTCATACGGGTATGACGCCCGGCCCCGAGGACGCCCCCGACTCCGCCGCCTGGAATGCCTACCTGGCCGAAGGGAACGCCAAGCAGGCCCGGAAGCGCGTCGCCGCCGACGTTCTCCTGCGCGATACCGACGGGCGCTTTCTCCTGGTCAAGCCCACCTACAAGCCCGGCTGGGACCTGCCCGGCGGCATGGCGGAGGCGAATGAGGCCCCGGACCGGGCCGTGCTCCGGGAGCTTGAGGAGGAGCTCGGCCTGGCGGTGGCGACACGTGGCCTCCTCGTCGTGGACTGGGTCGCTCCGCACGGCCCCTGGGACGACCAGGTGGCGTTCATATTCGACGGGGGAGTCCTCGACGACGAGGCGGCCACCGCCCTCCGGCCTCGTGATGCCGAGCTCTCCGAAGCACGCTTCACCTCTGGCAGCAAAGCGGCCGCAATGCTCCGGCCCCGCCTCGCCCGCCGATTCGCCGCCGCAGTGGTCGCGCTCACCTCCGGGTGTCCGGTCTATCTCTGCAACGGAGAGGACTTCCCGAACTCGCCGTAGGGGGCTGCGTGATGCCAGGTTCTGTCCACAGGCCGGCAGTCGAACGCGCAACCACAGTGTCGGCGAGTTGAGCGGAGCGGCCCCCACCGGGCGCAACCACATCGCGGCAGCTGCCAGTCTGTCTTGATGCTCACCACGACGATGCCGGTACCCGGCAGATTTCCGTCCCGTCAGAGGACGCCGGCCGGGTCGTCCAGCCAGAGCGCGGTGCGTCCGCCCTCCATCACCGTCAATCCGAAGCGTTCGAACCCCGGGCGGCCCTCTGCCTCCCACCACTGGTGCGCGGCTTCCGCCTCGTCCCAGAGCCGGCGGGGCCCGGACTGGTAGACCTTGGCCTCATCGCGGCCGTCGCGGAAGTCGGCCACGGCCCATGACGTGTCCGAGAGTCCGTAGAGCCAGACGGCGCGGCGGCCGTCTCGCTCGCGGTCGGCCACATGCGTGGCATCGTGTACGAGCAGGCCCATCACGAACCCGGCCGCGTCCGCCGCGCGCAGGGTGGTGACCGAGACGTCGGCCCGGTCCATGGCGCCCGGCGGTACGTACGCCGCGTGCTGCCGCCGCACCAGTCGCTGTGAGCGCATCCGCATGAAGCCCACCGGCTGCGTGAAGGGTCCGGACGCGCTTCGGCCGTCCTCCGCGACGACCAGTCGCGCCGTTGCTTCCTCCGGTCCGTAGTACGTGCCCCAAGGCACGAGGATCACCCCGCCCGGGGCGGTCTGCTCGACCCATGCGAACGGGATGGTCCGCAGCCCGCAGGTGGCGATGACCCGGTCGTACGGGGCGCGCTCGGGGAAGCCGAGGAAACCGTCACGGTGAAGGACACGGGCGGTCAGGCCCGCCCGCCACAGTGCCTCCCGGCCTGCCGAGGCCACGGCTCGGTCCACATCCACGGTGACGACGCTCCCGGCTGGGCCCACTCGGTGGGCGAGCAGCCCCGCGTTCCATCCCGTGCCCGTGCCGATTTCCAGCACGTGGTGCCCTTCCCCGACATCCAGGTCCGCCAGCATCGAGAAGACCAGGCTCGGCATGGACGACGAGGAACTGAACGACCTTCCCGGCTCGGGTCCCTTGTGGGCCCCGTCGTCCCACTGCGTGACGATGGGGCAGTCGGAGTCGGCGTACCTCTGCCACGTGTCCGGGTCGTGTGCCTTGTCCACTGTGCGGCTGCGGCCGGTTCCCATGTCGTGCGGCCACATCACGTCGGGCAGGAAGCCGGCCCGGCGTACGGCGTCGAAGGCGGGGACCCACGCGGGTTCGAGGGCGCCTGTGTCGAGGAGGAGACGGCGGAGCCCGTCCCGGCCGGAGTCCACGGCCTGCGCGGTCGGCGGCGTCACTTGCCGTGCGTCCCGCCGCCGGGAGGCGTCGACCCGTCCGGGGTCGGCTCGTCGGTCGGGGTCCAGGGCTGCCCGGGGTATCCGTCGTCTTCCTCCTGGGGCTTTCCGTGCCCGCCGGTTCGTACGTACGGGGTGCTCGATCGGACGCTCATCACGCGCCCCTCCGGTTGTTCGGCGTGCTCCTGCTCGTGCCGCGACCTCGCCTCCGAGAGCGCGATGACGTCGCCCCAGCGGCCGTCCCGCACGGCGGTCGCCCGCGCGAGGGTGAGCCGGATGCATGTCCTGCACAGCGCGCTGCGGGGAGCAGCGGCAACAGCTTCTGCGGTCATGTCCGGACCGTACGGGCTGCTGTTTCGCACATCCCGCTGTGTTTCTCGATGTTTCGCGCATGGGGAGGAGTGTGTCCTGGTGTTGCTTACGCGAGGTCGAGAGACGCGCGGGCGCGGGCGATCAGCCGCTGCGCTTGGTGGCCGTAGACGGCGCTCTTCCTCAGGGTCTCCCACACTCGCGTGTACAGGGCTACGTTCTCCGCGTCATCCAGCCACAGCTCGGCGTGCCAGTCCTCGGCGATGACCAGCCGTTCGTCGTAGATCCAGAATCCGTTGGCCGGCGGCAGTCCCAGTTGTGCGGTGAACGGGACGATGCCGAGGGAGAGCGTGTCCAGCCCCGTCACCACGCCCATGAGGCGGTCGAGTTGCCCGGCGAGTACCGAGGGCGGGCATACGAGGGTGTGGAGGGCGGCCTCGCCCATGACGACGTGGTACTGCTTGCCGCGCGCGTACAGCGCTTCCTGGCGCTTCATGCGGGCCCTCACGGCTTCGTCCACGTCCCGGACCGATCGATGCAGGTCCGCGTAGGCCGTGAAGATGTGGCGGGCGTACTCCGCGGTCTGGAGCACGCCCACGATCATTGCGGCTTCCCAGGCCCGCAGTACTGCCGAGCGCTGGTACTCGACTGCCAGGGCCTCTTGAACCGGCCGGTGGCCTGCGGCAAGTTGCCGCCTCCAGCTTCGCTGGCTGGTTTCCAGGCCGCGCAGCCGGGCCTTCAGTTCTTCACCGGCGTCGGAGAAGCCGGTTTCTCTCGCCCAGGTCTCCAGGTCGGCCGGGGTGACCGTCTGTTTGCCGTTCTCCAGTTTCGAGATCTTGGAGTACGGCCACCCGCACTTTGCGGCCAACTGCCGGACCGTAAGCCCGCCCTCGGTGCGCAGCTCTCGCAGCCGCACACCGAGGGCGATCCGGCCCTGCTGGAAATCGGTCGTCACCCAGCGGAAGCTACCCGACCCGCGAACTCTTCATGGGGGATCGCGTGGTGCCAGGCCGCGTCCCGCACCTGGCAGTAGCGCACGACCTTCACCGGGTCGGTGATCAGCTCGACGCCGGTGAGGCGATCGGCGCCGTCGAAGTGCAGGAGGGCTGCCACCCGGGAGTCGAAGAGCCAGAAATCCTCGGCGGGCAGCCGAAGGCGCTCCGCGTCGTTGCGCCAGAGATTGCGGATGTCTTCCCCGACGGCCGCGTTCCGCCGTGCTCCGTCGAGGAGGTAGAGCTGGCCGGGAGTGGGCGGGTTGTCGAGGACCCGTACGCGTTCGAACCGCTTTCCGAGAGTGGACTGTTCGCGGCGCGAGGTGCACCACGGGTCGTCGAGGTCGTAGCCCGCGTCCCGGCCCTGCATGAACCGCTGATAAGACTCGGTCTCCTCGTCGGACCGGTAGGCGCGCCGCGTTTCGAGCCGCCATGCCGTGTGCTCAAACGTTTCGAACATGGCGTCGAACTCGTCGAAGCTGATGAACGCAGGCACGTGTTCCGCCTCCTTGGGGCCGAAGTTCGCGAGCAGTTCCCGGGGCACGACGACGAATCCCTCCCCGTCCTTGACGTTCTTGAGCTGGGCGATGTCGTCCGGGTCGGTCACCTGGTCTCCCTGGACGAGGATTTCCTTGCTGTCGAGGTCTTCGTACAGGGTGGGGCAGCCGTTGTTCCCGGAGTTCGTGCCGATCATCCAGAGCCTGCGAGCCATGGTGAACCCCTCTCGTCGCGTCGGCTCGTGCCGACGTGATGCGCAACGTAGTGGGGTGATCGAGAAACGCGACAGGACGCCGTACGGGGCGGTGTCTGCGGGCCCCCGCCCGGGCCGCCGCGCTCCCCTCGTAGCTCACAGTCGCCGACCCCGTACACACTGTCTGATTTGACGACCCCCGCACCCCCTCCGCATCATTCCACTAACACGTTAGTGAAACGAGGGTGCCGAATGATCGCGTTCCGGATCGACCGGCGCAGCGGCGTGGCCACCTACCTGCAGCTCGTTCAGCAGGTCAGGCAGGCGCTTCGCCTGGGCGTCCTGGAGCCGGGGGACCGGCTGCCGACGGCCAGGGAAGTGGTCGAGGCCATCGCGGTGAACCCCAACACCGTGCTCCGCGCCTACCGGGAGCTGGAGCGCGAGGGGCTGGTCGAGCCGCGGCCCGGCCGGGGCACGTTCGTGCGGCGGTCCCTGTCGCGGGCCGCCGCGGCCACGGACTCGCCGCTGCGGGCCGAGGCCGCCGCCTGGGTGGCGCGCGCCCGCGCGGCCGGGCTGGAGCGGGAGGACGTCGCGGCGCTCGCCGCCTCCGTCCTCGACGACTCCTTTCCGCCCCCCGAGCTGCCACCTCCCTTCATCCCGGCCCCCCGATCACCGCAGACGCTGGAGGAAGACACGTGACCGACGACCCCACCACCGCCCTGCGGGCGACCCGCCTGGGACGGAGGTTCCGCGGTGGCTGGGCGCTCCGCGACTGCGACTTCGCCCTGCCCGCCGGGCGGATCACCGCCCTCGTCGGCCCCAACGGCGCAGGCAAGAGCACCCTGTTCCACCTCGCCACCGGCCTGCTCCGGCCCACCGCGGGCGAGCTGCGCGTCTTCGGCGCCGAGCCCGGCAGCCCGGCCGCCCGCGACCGCACCGCCTTCCTCGCCCAGGACAAGCCGCTCTACCCCCGCTTCACCGTCGAGGAGACCCTGCGCTTCGGCCGCGAGCTCAACGGCGACTGGGACCAGGCCGCCGCCGAGCGCATCGTGCGCGCAGGCGACATCCCCCTCGACGCCCGCGTCGGCGCCCTCTCCCAGGGCCAGGCCACCCGCGTCGCCCTCGCCCTCGCCTTCGGCAAGCGCCCCGGGCTGCTGCTCCTCGACGAGCCGCTCGCCGACCTCGACCCGCTCGTCCGCATCGAGGCCATGGGCCTGGTCATGGCGGAGGTCGCCGACCGCGGCATCACCGTCGTCATGTCCTCCCACGTGCTGTCCGAGCTGGAGAACGCCTGCGACCACGTCCTGCTCCTCAAGCAGGGCGCCGTACGGCTCGACGGCGACGCCCAGCAGCTCTGCGAGACGCACGTCCGCATCACCGGGCTCGCCGACCCGTCCACCGACGACGGGCTGCCGCCCGCCCTCGACCGCGCCGGCGTCGTCGAGGCCTCCGTCACCGGGCGGCAGGTGCACGCCCTGCTCCGTCACACCGGGCCCCTCCCCGGCGACGACCGGTGGGTCGTCGAAAACCCCTCCCTGGAAGATCTCTTGCTCGCTTATCTGCGTTCCGACAGCACGCCCGCGCCCGCCCCCGAGGCCGCCGCATGAAAGGCACCCTCTGGCTCGCCTGGCGCCAGCAGCGCGCCCTCATACTGACCGGCGCCGCCGTCCTCCTCGCCGTGACGGCATGGGTCGTCATCATGCGCACGGACATGACGGACTTCATCAGCAGCCGCCACATCGACACCGCCGGCTGCAAGGGCTGGGACGGAGGCTGCGAGAGCGAAGCCACGATCCAGCTGCTGGACGACACCACCGGCCCCATCCGTGCCCTCGGCACCCTCAGCGCCGCCCTGCCCGTCCTCATCGGCGTCTTCTGGGGCGCGCCGCTCATCGGCCGCGAACTGGAGAGCGGTACGTGGAAGCTCGCCCTCACCCAGGGCGTCGGCGCCGGCCGCTGGTTCGTCACCCGCTTCGCGCTCGCCGCCCTCTGCACCGTGCTCGGCTCGGCCGTCCTCGCCGCGCTCGTCGCCTGGTGGTGGTCGCCCGTCTCGAACATGCTCAACGGCCTCTACTGGCACGACGGCTACATCTTCAACGCCACCGGCCCCGCCGCCGTGGCCTGCGCCCTCTTCGGTCTCGCCGCCGGCACGGCCGCCGGCCTGCTGATCCGGCGCACGCTGCCCGCGATGGCCGTGGTGCTCGGTGCCGTCGTGGCCCTGCGGTTCGCGCTCAACACCTTCCGCTCCGACTGGATCTCGCCCCAGCTGTGGATCAGCAAGGGCGACGCGTCCCGCCGGGAGATCGGCAGCGGCTGGTCCACGGGCGAGTTCGGCTACCTCGACGCCGCCGGCCACCGCATCCGCATCCCCGACGCCTGCCCCGTGGACGACAACCTCGCCCGCTGCATGGCCGGTCAGGGCTACGTCGGCCGCTACCGCACGGTCTTCCCCAGCAGCGACTTCTGGACCTTCCAGTGGATCGAGACCGGCATCTTCCTCGGTCTCGCCGCCGTGCTCATAGCGGGCGTCTGCGTCGTGCTGAAGCGTCGTCCCCTTCCGTAGGCCCCGTCCGTCCCCTCGTACCTCTACGTACCCGCATAGCCCCTCACCACGGAGGTTCCGCCCGTGTCCTCGCGCAAAGCAACCGCACTGCTCAAGAACCGCAGCAACCTCTCCCACAAGGTCCGTTACGCGGTGACCCACCCCGCCCGCATCGCCCCCTACCTCAAGCGCACCGCCCGCGACGGCTGGCTCCGCATCAAGCACCCCGACCACGTCGACTACTACCGCGCGGTGATGGCCTCCGACACCGCCCGCAGCCCCGAGGCCGCCGTCGGCAGCAAGAGTCACGACCGCTGGCTCGCCCTCGGCAAGATGCAGTTCGACTACCTCAAGGAACACGGCCTCGCCCCGCGCCACCGCATGCTCGACATCGGCTGCGGCAACCTCCGCGCGGGCCGGCTCTTCATCGACTACCTCGACGCCGGCCACTACTACGGCATCGACATCTCGCCCGACATCCTCATCTCCGCCAAGCGGACCCTGACCACCTACGGGCTCCAGGAGAAGCTCCCGCACCTCACCATCACCCAGAACCTCACCCTCGACTTCCTCCCCGACGCGCACTTCGACGTCGTCCACGCCCACAGCGTGTTCTCGCACTCGCCCCTGGAGGTGATCGAGGAGTGCCTGGCCCACGTCGGCCGGATCCTCGCCCCCGGCGGCTTCTTCGACTTCACGTTCGACCGTACGGAGGGAGCGGAGCACCAGGTGCTCCGCGAGGACTTCTACTACCGCACCGGCACGCTCGTCGCCCTCGCCGAGAAGCACGGGCTGCGGGCCCGCTTCATGGAGGACTGGGAGAAGCGGCCGCACGGTCAGTCGAAGATCCGGGTGTGCCTGCCCGAATAAGGGCTTCGTCCGGTGAGAACCTCGCCTCGTGAGCGATGACACCAACGGCCCTACGCAGCATGAAGGCGAGCCCCACGAGGGTGCTCTCGGCAACCGCCTCAACCGGCTGCGGGCTGCCGTCCTCGGCGCCAACGACGGCGTGGTCTCCACGGCCGGCCTCGTCGTCGGCGTCGCCGGTGCCACCGACGCACGCGGCACGCTGCTGACCGCCGGGCTCGCCGGGCTGCTGGCCGGATCCATGTCCATGGCCGCCGGCGAGTACGTCTCGGTGAGCACCCAGCGCGACTCCGAACAGGCCGCGCTCGCGCTGGAGCGCCGTGAGCTCGCCACCGCTCCGCAGGCCGAACTCGACGAGCTCACCGCCCTCCTGGAGGGCAAGGGGCTCACCGGCGACCTCGCCCGCGAGGTCGCCGAGCAGCTCACCGAACACGATGCGCTCCGCGCGCACGCCGAGGTCGAACTCGGCATCGACCCCGACGAACTCACCAGCCCCTGGCAGGCCGCCGGGGCGAGTTTCCTCGCCTTCACGGCCGGTTCGCTGCTGCCTCTGCTCGCCATCGTCCTGCCGCCGCCGTACGTACGGCTGCCCGTCACCGTCGTGGCGGTGCTCGCCGCGCTCGTGCTGTGCGGGTGGGGGAGTGCGCGGATGGGGGACGCCCCGCCCGGGCGGGCGATGCTGCGGAATGCGGCGGGCGGGGCGCTTGCGATGGCGGTTACGTATGGGGCGGGGTCGTTGCTGGGTGCGGCCGGGGTGTGACGGGGGCTCCGCGGGGTGTGCGGCCGGCTGGTCGGCTGCAGGTCGTACGTGGCTGGTCGCGCAGTTCCCCGCGCCCCTTATGGGGCGCGTGACCGCTGCGGCCGTCGGCGGACCCGCCGGGGGGTCCGTTCAGCCGCACGGCTTCCTTCGGCTGCGGGCCGTATGTGGCTGGTCGCGCAGTTCCCCGCGCCCCTTATGGGGCGCATGGCGCCTGCTGTCGCGCTCACGCGGCGGAGCCGCAGATCGACACCGCCCCGCGCCCCTTACAGGGCGCACGACGCCCGCCGTCCCTTCAGCCGTACAGCTCCCCGTACGACGGGAACACCCCGCCCGGGCCGTCCACCGGCTCCGCCGCGAGGACCGCCTTCACCACCGCGCGGGTCACTACGTCCGCGCCCGCCGCAAGGATCTCGTTCACGGCGCCCGCCGCCAGCAGGGTCGCCGCATCGCCGAAGACGTCCTCGGCCACCAGGGGGCGGTCGCCCGTGGCCAGGGTGAATACCGTGTCGCCGTCGTGGAGCAGGTGCACCGGGCGGACGGAGCGGGCCAGGCCGTCATGGGCCGTGCCCGCGAGCTTCTGTGCCTGGGCGCGGGTGAGCGCGGCGTCGGTGGCGACGACCACGAGGGTGGTGTTGAGCGGCGGCCGGACCGATGCCGCCGAGCGCTTCGCGGACTCCTCCCTCGCCTCGGCCAGCCGCTTCTGCGCGGCCTCGTGCCGCTCCCGGCCGGGGGCCTCTACGGCCACGCCCTCGAAGGCGCGCCCGTAGAGGATCCCGGTCGCCGGATCGGCCGCCGAACCCGCGGCGTTGACGACCGTCAGCGCCGCGACCGTCGTCCCCGAGGGCAGGACGACGCTGGCCGTGCCCACGCCGCCCTTGAGTCCGCCGATCACCGCGCCCGTGCCCGCGCCGACGTTGCCCTGGGCGACGGGCGCCCCCACGTCCTCGCCCGCCGCGGCCTCGGCGGCCTCCCGGCCGAGCGCGGCATCGGGGCGGGCCCGCCAGTCGCCGCCGCGACCGAGGTCGAAGAGGGCGGCGGCGGGGACGACCGGGACGACCTGCGCGGGGTCGGGGCCGACCCGGAAGCCGCGGCCGGAGTCCTCCAGCCAGGCCATCACGCCGGATGCGGCGTCCAGCCCGAAGGCGCTGCCGCCGGTGAGGACGACGGCCTCCACGCGCTGGACGAGGTTGCGCGGGTCGAGGGCGTCGGTCTCGCGGGTGCCGGGGCCGCCGCCGCGGACGTCCACGGCGGCCACGGCGCCGCCTTCCGCGGTGAGGACGACGGTGGTGCCGGTGAGGGCCCCGGGGCCCGTGCGGTGTGCGTGTCCCACGCGGATGCCGGGAACGTCGGTGAGCGCGTCCATTGCCCCTGGGGCGGCTGCGTTCGTCATACAGCCATGCGTATCACGCCTCGGTAGGCGGTGGGTTCCTTGTGGACAACCAGACCCCGGTCGCCACCGTCGCCGACGCGACGAGCCCCGTCAGCAGCACCGCCCGGTCCCCCGCGAACGTGCAGGCCAGTACGGCCAGTGCGGACATCGGGAGCACCAACTGCTGGGCCGGGCCCCGTTTGTAGTGACGGGAGTGGATCAGCCAGACCGAGAACATGAACAGCGCGCCGGGGACCGTCACCGCGCCCGCCGCCGCGAACGCGGAGACGTGCGCCTTGCCGACGGCCTGCTCGATCGCCACCTCGATGCCCGCCCCGATCGCGGCCGCCGACCCGAAGACGAGGTAGTGCCCGTAGCCCCACAGGAACGCCTGCCGGTTCGAGGCCAGGTGCAGGTGGATGGGGACGGCGAAGTAGATCCAGAACGCGGCGAAGATCAGCAGCAGGCCGCCCGCCGCCATCGGCAGCAGCTCGTCCAGCGCCTCGTTCTCCTCCAGCGCCGACTGCACGGCCACCGTGGCCGCCGAGACCGTCTCGCCCAGCACGATGATGGTGAACAGCCCGTACCGCTCGGCGATGTGGTGCGGGTGCCAGGCCGTCTCCTGCTGCATCTCCGCGACGGCCGGGACCGACATCTCCAGGACGGCCATCAGCAGGAACACCCACGGCTTGGCATGGTCCGGCAGGAACAGCACGCCCAGCCAGCCCACCTGGCACAGGCACACTCCGGCCGCGTACTTCAGCGCCGTCCGCCGCTCCGCGCCCGTCGTGGAGGCCGCGGCCCGCAGCCACTGCGAGACCAGCGCCAGACGCATCACCAGATAGCCGAACCACACCACCGAGAAGTCGGCGTCGTCGAACGCGCGCGGGATGCCCGCCGACAGGATCAGCACGCCGGCGATCTGGACCAGTGTCACCACCCGGTACAGGACGTCGTCCGTGTCGTACGCGGAGGCGAACCAGGTGAAGTTCACCCACGCCCACCAGATGGCGAAGAACACCATCAGGTAGCCGGGCACGCCGTGCGCCGCGTGCCCCTCGGCCAGCGCGTGGACGAGCTCCCGCCCCGCGACGGCCACCGCCACGACGAAGCACAGGTCGAAGAAGAGCTCCAGAGGCGTGGCCGCCCGGTGCTCCTCCTCGCGCCCGCGGCCCGCCATCCGGCGCAGGACGCGGGAGGGCGGTGGTCCGCCGTCCGGCAGGGGGCGGGGGGCGTCCTCGCTCATACGGCGATTCTCACCGTACGGCGTGCGAGGCGCGCGCGGAGCGCGCGTAAAGGGGGGGCAGCCGGGCCGGGGCGGAGGCAGCCGGGCCCCGGCGGAGGCAGCCGCGCCCCGCGCTCAGACGTGGTGCGGCGGCTTCTCGTCCAGGAAGCGGGCCAGGTCGGCGGCAGAGCCGTCGCCGCCGCTGCCCGGTCGCTCGCCCCAGCCGCGGTCGGTGTCGTCGGAGGACTGCTGCGCCAGCGGATCGTCGAAGATCAGGGCGGCGGCAGGCTTCCTGCGGGGCTGCGGTGCGGGCTCGGAGGCGGGCTCGGGGGCGGTGTCGCTCATGCGTCCAGGGTACGGGGAGGGGCTGCCTGCGCGGCTACCTCTGCGCCGGCACCGTCTCCGCCTCCGGCTCGCGCCGCTGCTCCACCAGCGCGTCGCGGATCTGGGTGAGCAGCTCCAGCTCGGTCTCCTTGGCCGGGGCGGCCGGGGTCCGGGCCGCCTGCCGCTCCTGCCAGCGCTTCATGGGCAGCAGCATCAGGAAGTAGACGACCGCGGCCGTGATGAGGAAGGTCAGCGAGGCGCTGAGCACGGACCCCCACTGGAGCGAGACGCCCTGGGTGACCTCGCCCGTCTTGGCGTTCACGGCGCACGGGCCCTTGATGCAGACCGCGTAGTGGTCGAGGTCCTTCGTGCCGAAGGCCCCCACCACCGGGTTGATCACGCCCTTGACCACCGCGTTCACGATGTTCGTGAACGCGGCGCCGATGACGACGGCGACGGCGAGGTCGATGACGTTGCCCCGCATGAGGAACGCCTTGAAACCGCCGAGGACCCCGGTCTTCGTCGTCACTGCTCAAGCCTTTCTGTCACTGCTTCCGCCCGGATGGTCCGGATGTTCCGGAATGGATGATTCCATATCCGGCCGGGGGCAGGGGCGGCCTCAGGGCAGTTCGATACCCAGGTCCCACCCCTTGTGCACGTCCGCGCACAGACAGCCGCGCTCCTTGGTCTCCGGCAGGGCCGTGACCGCCGCGAAGAGCACCTCGCGCAGCCGTCCCACGTTCTCCCCGAAGACCCGCATGACCTCGTCGTGCGAGACGCCCTCGCCCGTCTCGGCGCCCGCGTCCAGGTCCGTGACCAGCGCCATCGAGGTGTAGCAGAGCTCCAGCTCGCGGGCGAGCACGGCCTCGGGGTGCCCGGTCATGCCGACGACCGTCCAGCCCTGCGCGGCGTGCCAGCGCGACTCGGCCCGCGTGGAGAAGCGCGGGCCCTCTATGACGACCATCGTGCCGCCGTCCACCACCGGCTCCCAGCCGTGCCCGCGCGCCACCGCGACCGCCACCGCGCGCCCGGTGGGGCAGTAGGGGTCGGCGAAGGAGGTGTGGACGACGTTGGGCACCCGGCCGTCGGGCAGCATCTCGCCGTCGAAGTAGCTCTGCGCCCGCGCCTTCGTCCGGTCCACGAGCTGGTCGGGGACGACGAGGGTGCCCGGCCCGTACTGCGGCTGCAGCCCGCCGACCGCGCACGGGGCGAGGACCTGCCGCACGCCGAGCGAGCGCAGGGCCCACAGGTTGGCCCGGTAGTTGATGCGGTGGGGCGGCAGGTGGTGGCCGCGGCCGTGGCGGGGGAGGAAGGCGACCTTCCGTCCGGCGAGCTCGCCGACGAAGAGGGAGTCGCTCGGTGACCCGTACGGCGTCATGACCGTGACCTCGGTCACATCCTCCAGGAAGGAGTAGAAACCGGACCCGCCGATGACGCCTATATCCGCACGCGCGCTGTGCATGTCGACCATGGGAGCCACCCTAACGGCGCGTCAGCGCATGCCACAGAGCCCTTCGCCTCCGGTGGGAGGCGAAGGGCTCTGTGGGAAGAAAGGCGCCGGGTGTGCCCGGTCAGGCGGCCGAGGTGCCGGTGGCCGCAGTGCTCGTCGAGGACGAGGACGAAGACGACGAAGAAGAGGACGCCGAGGACTTCGCGTCCGAGCTCTTCGAGGCGGACGACGAGGACGTCGTCGAGGGCTTCGCGGGCGAGCTGCTGGACGACGAGCCACGGCTGTCGTTCCGGTAGAAGCCGGAGCCCTTGAAGACGATGCCGACCGCAGAGAAGACCTTCTTCAGGCGCCCCTGGCAGCCGGGGCACTCGGTCAAGGCGTCATCGGTGAACTTCTGCACCGCCTCAAGGCCCTCGCCGCACTCGGTGCACTGGTACTGGTAAGTCGGCACTTGCTCCTCCTGGCACTCTCACTCGTTGAGTGCTAACGACGGTCCATACTGCAGTATTCCTGTCCGTCAGTCCACCGAGACGGGCTCACGGTGACCGACCCCACGTGCCGCGACGACCGACTCCGAGTGCGGCGTCAGCGCCTTCCGCAGCGCCAGCAGGACCACCAGCGCGATCGCCGTACCGCCCAGCGGCACCAGGAATCCGGCGCTCGCGTCGTGGGCGTCGATGAGCCGGCCGCCCACGGTCGCGCCGGCCGCCTGGCCGAGGCCGACGGCGCCGGTCAGCCAGGTGAACGCCTCGGTACGGGCGCCCGCCGGGACCAGCTTCTCCACCAGCGTGTAGCCGGTGATCAGCGACGGCGCGATGCACAGACCCACCAGCATGCCCAGGGCACCCAGCAGGACCATGTGGTGCGCCGCCCACAGCGGGGTCGTGGCCAGCACCAGCAGCGGGAAGGCCAGCAGCAGACGGCGCTGCGGGCTCAGCTTCCAGGCGATGACGCCGCAGGCGATGCCCGCGATCATGTTTCCGGCCGCGAAGGCGCCGTACATCAGACCGTTGAGGCCCGGCTCGCCCATCTCCTTGGTGAAGGCGGTCATCGACACCTGCATGCCGCCGAAGACGGTGCCGATGCCCAGCATGACGACCGCCAGCACCCGCACGCCCGGCACGGACAGCGCCGAGACGCGCTTGCCGGCCTCGGCGCCACCGGCCGCCGCGCGGCTCGCCTGCGGCTGCGTACGCCGCTGCGTGGCGAACAGCAGACCGCCGCCCAGGGTCAGCACGGCCTCCGCGACCAGACCGGCGGCCGGGTGGACGCCGGTGCACAGCGCCGTGGCCAGCACCGGGCCGATCACGAAGGTGAACTCGTCGGTGACGGACTCGAAGGCCGCCGCCGTCGACATCAGGGGGGAGCCGTCCAGCTTGGCGGCCCAGCGGGCCCGCACCATCGGGCCGATCTGCGGCGTCGACGCACCGGCCGGTACCGCGGCCGCCAGCAGCGCCCACAGGGGCGCGTCCGAGAGCGCGAGCACCGTCAGCAGCGAGATCGCCGCCGCGTGCACGACGACACCGGGGATCAGGACCGCGGCCTGCCCGAAGCGGTCCGCGAGCTTGCCGCTCTGCGGCGCGAACAGGGCCATGGCCACGCCCGCCGTCGCCGAGACGGTACCCGCGGTGCCGTAGGAGCCGGTGGTGTCGTTGACCAGCAGCAGGATGCCGATCGTCAGCATCGCGAACGGCTGCCGGGCCAGGAAGCCCGGCAGCAGGAACGTCCACGCGCCGGGGGTGCGCAGCAGCTGCCCGTATCCGGGCCGTTCGTTGACCGTGGATGCCACGGCCCAGGCCTTTCCGCCGCCTGGTAGCGCGCCACCGAACGGCAAGCCGCCACGGAGCGCGCCGAGAGCTGTCCTCTCGCGCAGGACCGTGGTAGATGCCTTCCGGCCGCCTTGTGCGACCGCGGCCGCCGTGCGGTCGCGCCAGCCCTGCATCAGGCAGAGTTGGTTCGGTGTGAATCTAGGGAAATCTCCCGCTGGGAGCGGGAGTGAATGATTACTTCCTCTTTATCATACGGGGACCCTTGGATATGCCTATGGCCTTCGTCACAGAGGGCCCGGCGGGGGGTTTGGCGGAGGGCCCGGCGGAGGGTCCGGCGGGGCTCTCCGCAGAAGGCCCGCCGGGGTTTCCCGGGGCCGGTCCGGCGGACCGTTCCCGGTGGTTTCCCGTCGCACCCAGCCAGCCCGCCAGCTTGCCGCCCTCGCCGACCGCCCGCAGCCGTTTCTCGGCCGCGTCGCGCACCGGGTCCGTGGCCACCACGAGCAGCTCGTCGCCGCGGCGCAGCACGGTCGCGGGCTGGGGCACGAAGCTCTTGCCGTCCCGGACGACCAGCGTGACCGCCGCCCCGGCGGGCAGCCGCAGCTCGGAGACCTCCACGCCGTGCATCCGCGAGCCCTCGGGGATGGCGACGGACAGCAGGTGGCCGCGCAGCCGCTCCAGCGGCGCCGACTCGATGCCGAGGTCCTCCGGCTCGTTCTCGCCCAGCCGCAGGCGCCGCGCCAGCCAGGGCAGCGTCGGACCCTGGACCAGCGTGTAGACGATCACCAGCACGAAGACGATGTTGAAGATCGTGCGGCTGTCCTCCACGCCGGCCACCATCGGGATGGTGGCCAGGACGATCGGTACGGCGCCGCGCAGCCCGGCCCAGGACAGCAGGGCCTTCTCCTGCCAGGGGGTCCGGAAGGGCGCCGTGCTCAGGAAGACGGAGACCGGCCGCGCGATCATGGTCAGGACCAGCCCCACCACCAGCGCGGGAATGATGTCGTCGCCCAGCTCGTGCGGGGTGACGAGCAGGCCGAGCAGGACGAACATGCCGATCTGGGCGATCCAGCCGAGCCCCTCGGCGAAGCCCCGGGTGGCCGGCCAGTGCGGCAGCTTGGCGTTGCCGAGGATCAGGGCCGCGAGGTAGACGGCGAGGAAGCCGGACCCGTGCGCGAGGGCGCCGCCCGCGTAGGCGGCGGTGGCGATGGCCATCACGGCGATGGGATAGAGGCCGGAGGCGGGCAGCGCCACGTGCCGCAGCCCGTACGCGCCGAGCAGGCCGAACGCGATGCCGACGGCGGCGCCGATCGCCAGCTCCAGGGCGATCTTCCCGAGCAGCAGGTACCAGTGCTCGACGGGGCCGGCCGCCGAGAAGGCGACGACGAGGATGACGACGGGGGCGTCGTTGAAGCCGGACTCGGCCTCCAGGACACCGGTGAGCCGGGACGGCAGGGGGACGTTGCGCAGGACGGAGAAGACGGCCGCCGCGTCCGTCGAGGACACCACCGCACCGATGATCAGGGCCTGGCGCCAGTCGACGCCCGCGAGGTAGTGCGCGGCCGCGGCGGTCAGCCCGACGCTCACCGCGACGCCGAAGGTGGACAGGACGGCGGCCGCGGGCAGCGCCGGTTTGATCTCGTGCCACTTCGTGCCGAGACCGCCCTCGGCGAGGATGACGACCAGGGCGGCGTAGCCGATGACCTGGGTCAGGCCCACGTCGTTGAAGGAGACGCCGATGCCGTCCTGGCCGATGGCGACCCCGATGCCGAGGTAGATGAGCAGGCTCGGCAGCCCGCTGCGCGAAGAGATGCGCACCGCCGCCACTGCGACGAGCAGGACGAGGGAGCAGATCAGCAGGAGTTCGTTGAGGTGGTGGACAGTCAGGGGCCGGTCCCTTCACGAGCGTCTTGCGACGAGTGTCTTGCCACGGACGACGGCCGGAACGTTCCTCCGGCCGAGGGGAACTTCATTTCCTCATCTAATATTTTACGGGTTCTTGACGCCGGTCGGCCTCGCGAGGGTGCCGGGAGGGGCCGAGAGGGACGGAGGTCACTGCACGCTCCGGCATCCGCGTCCGGGCGCTCACCGCCCTGCGCCTATGGTTGCTTCCAGCACTCCAGGACCACCCTGCCCCTCTAAGGACAGCGATGCCCGCCAACAAGACCGGCCCTTCCGGCAAGAAAAAGAAGGGGCGACGTGCCCGCCTGCTCGTGATCACCGTCGTGCTGCTGCTCGTCGCGGGCATCGGCTTCGGCGCGTACTGGAGCGTCAGCACCGTGCGCGCCTCCTTCCCGGAGACCAGCGGCACCCTCCAGCTCAAGGGTCTCAATGGGCAGGTGAAGGTCGCGCGTGACGACCACGGCATTCCGCAGATCTACGCGGACAGCGCCGAGGACCTCTTCCGCGCCCAGGGCTTCGTCCAGGCGCAGGACCGGTTCTGGGAGATGGACGTCCGCCGCCACCTGACGGCGGGCCGCCTGTCCGAGATGTTCGGCGACGACCAGGTCGAGACGGATGCGTTCGTCCGGACCATGGGCTGGCGGAAGGTCGCACAGGAGGAGTACGACACCAAGCTGTCGGCGACCACCAAGAAGTACCTCCAGGCCTACTCCGACGGCGTCAACGCCTACCTCAAGGACCATCAGGGCAAGTCGCTGTCCGTCGAGTACGCGGCCCTGGAGTTCGAGAACGACTACAAGCCCGAGAAGTGGACCCCGGTCGACTCGGTCGCCTGGCTCAAGGCCATGGCCTGGGACCTCCGCGGCAACCTGCAGAGCGAGATCGACCGCTCGCTCGCCTCGACGCGCCTGAACCCCCAGCAGATCGAGCAGCTGTACCCGTCGTACCCGTACGACCGGAACAAGCCGGTCGTCGAGGGCGGTGCGATCGACCCGGCCACCAAGGAGTTCGACCCGAAGGCCACGCCGACGGAGGGTCAGACGGGTCAGACCGGCCAGGCCGGTCAGAACGGCCGCAACGGACAGCCCGGCGGTACGGGCACGGCGGGCACGCCGGGCGCGAACGGCACCCCCGGCACCTCCGGCGCCCAGAACAACAACGGCAGCCCCGCCACCGGCGGCGGCGCCGGTGCGGCCGGCGGACTGCGCTCCGGCCTGACCGCGCTCTCCGGCACCCTGGACAAGATCCCGGCGCTGATGGGCCCCTCCGGCAACGGCATCGGCTCCAACTCGTGGGTCGTCTCCGGCCAGTACACGACGACCGGCAAGCCGCTGCTCGCCAACGACCCGCACCTCGCCCCGCAGATGCCCTCGCTCTGGTACCAGATGGGCCTGCACTGCACCAAGACGTCCGCGGCCTGCCCGTTCGACGTCGCCGGCTACACCTTCGCCGGCATGCCCGGCGTGGTCATCGGCCACAACCAGGACATCGCCTGGGGCATGACCAACCTCGGCGCGGACGTGACCGACCTCTACCTGGAGAAGGTCACCTCCGACAGCTACCTCTACGACAACAAGCAGGTCCCCTTCGCGACCCGCAAGGAGACCATCAAGGTCGCCGGCGGCAGCGACCGCACCATCACCGTCCGCTCCACCCGGAACGGCCCCGTCGTCTCCGACCGCAACAGCGAGCTGGGCAAGGTCGGCCAGGACGCCCCCGTCAAGGACCCGGCGCCCGACCGCGCCGAGGGCTACGCCGTCTCGCTGCGCTGGACCGCGCTCGACGCCGGCCGGACGATGGACGCCCTGATGGACCTCGACCGCGCCACCGACTTCGCGTCCTTCCGCAAGGCCGCGGCCGGCTTCGAGGTCCCCTCGCAGAACCTGATCTACGCCGACACCAAGGGCAACATCGGCTACCAGGCCCCCGGCCGCATCCCCGTCCGCAAGGGTGACGGCCGCATGCCCGCGCCCGGCTGGGACCCCGCCTACCAGTGGACCGGCTTCCTCAAGCCGGGCGAGCTGCCGTGGGAGCTCAACCCCAAGCGCGGCTACATCGTCACCGCCAACCAGGCCGTCACCGACAAGAAGTACCCCTACTCCCTGACCGGCGACTGGGGCTACGGCGCCCGCAGCCGGCGGATCGACGACCTCATCCAGTCGAAGATCAAGGACGGCGGGAAGATCTCGACGGACGACATGCAGAAGATGCAGATGGACAACAGCAGCGAGATCGCCAAGCTGCTGACGCCCTACCTGCTGAAGATCGACATCAAGGCCGACAACGAGCGCGAGACGAAGTACGTCCGCGAGGCCCAGAAGCTCCTGGAAGGCTGGGACTACACCCAGGAGGCCGACTCGGCCGCCGCCGCGTACTTCAACGCCGTGTGGCGCAACACCCTCAAGCTCGCCTTCGGCAACAAGCTCCCCAAGGAGCTGCGCGTCAAGGGCCAGTGCCTGCGGGTCCGCCCGGCCAACGACGCCGGCCCCCAGGAGGACCTCGACGGCAACACCCGCCTGGTGCGCGAGTGCGGCGAGCGCGACCCCGACTCGGCGCAGCCCGACGGCGGCGACCGCTGGTTCGAGGTCGTCCGCGGCATCCTCGACAAGCCGAACGACGACTGGTGGAAGACCGGCGGCCGCGCCGGCGCCGGCAACCGCGACGAGCTGCTCGCCCGCGCCATGAAGGACGCCCGCTGGGAGCTGACCTCCAAGCTCGGCAAGGACGTCAACTCCTGGAGCTGGGGCCGCCTCCACCAGCTGAACCTGAAGAACCAGACCCTCGGCAAGGACGGCCCCGGCATCGTCCGCTGGATGCTCAACCGCGGCCCGTGGAACCTCGCCGGCGGCGAGGCCGCGGTCAACGCGGCGGGCTGGAACGCGGCCGGCGGCTACGACGTGATCTGGGTCCCGTCCATGCGGATGGTCGTCAACCTCGCGGACCTCGACAAGTCCCGGTGGATCAACCTCACCGGCGCGTCCGGGCACGCGTACAACGCGCACTACTACGACCAGACGGACAAGTGGGCGAAGGGCGAGCTCCTTCCCTGGGCGTTCAGCCCGAATGCGGTGAAGAAGGGCACGGACGCCGAGCTGACCCTTAAGCCGTAAGGCTTGCCTCCGGCGCCCGGGACGGGCTGGATTTTGCTGAGCTCAGCAAAATCCAGCCCGTCCGGCGTTTGAGGACGAGCGCGTTCAGCGCGAAAAGTGCCGTACGCCGGACGGCGTCACCACCGCGTCCACCGGACCATCGTGCGGCTCCGCCGGGACCTCGGCGATCACCTCGTCGTCGTACAGCAGAACCACCCGCGACGGAGTCGCCCCGGCCCGGTCCAGCCGGGCCAGCACCCGGTCGTAAGACCCCCCGCCGCGACCGAGCCGCATCCCCCGGCCGTCCACGGCCAGCCCCGGCAGCAGCACCGCATCCGCAGACGTCACGGCGTCCGGCCCGAGCCGGGGCCCGTCCGGTTCCAGGAGCCCCCGCCCGGCCCGTACGAGACGGTCCGGGCCCCCGTACGGCGCCCAGTCGAGATCGTTGTCCTCCAGGAGGACGGGGAGCAGCACCCGTACCCCCCGGCGGCGGAGCGCCTCCAGGAGCGCGCGGGTGCCCGGCTCGCGCCCCACGGAGACGTACGCGGCCACCGTCCCGGCCTCCGCGAGCTCGGGGAGCTCCAGGGCGCGGCGGGCCAGCGCGGCCCCCGCCTCCGTCACGTCATCCGAGGTCAACCCCGCTCTCACCGCCAGGAGGGCGCGCCGCAACCCGGCCTTGCTACCGTCGTACTTGATCACTGTGCGTACAAACTCCTTGGCTGGGGGCATACTCGGTGGAGCCTCATCCTCCGCACAATCTCAACGGATAGTGTTCGGCCCATGACTCACTCGCGTCCTCGGATCAGCAAGGCTGTCATCCCGGCAGCCGGTCTCGGCACCCGATTTCTGCCTGCCACCAAGGCCACGCCCAAGGAAATGCTGCCTGTCGTGGACAAGCCGGCGATCCAGTACGTGGTGGAGGAGGCCGTCCTCGCCGGTCTCTCGGACGTCCTCATGATCACAGGGCGTAACAAGCGCCCGCTCGAGGACCACTTCGACCGGAACTACGAGCTGGAGGAGGCGCTGCGCCGCAAGGGCGACGAGTCCCGCCTCGCGCGCGTGCAGGAGTCCAGCGACCTGGCGACCATGCACTACGTCCGCCAGGGCGACCCCCGGGGCCTCGGCCACGCCGTCCTGTGCGCCGCCCCGCACGTCGGCAACGAGCCCTTCGCCGTCCTCCTCGGCGACGACCTGATCGACATCCGGGATCCCCTGCTGTCCCACATGGTCGCGATCCAGCGCAAGCACGGCGGCAGCGTGATCGCCCTCATGGAGGTCGACCCCGCCCAGATCGGGATGTACGGCTGCGCGGCCGTGAAGCCCACCGACACCGACGGTGTGGTGCAGGTCACGGGCCTGGTGGAGAAGCCGGACCCCTCCGAGGCGCCGAGCAGCTACGCGGTGATCGGCCGGTACGTCCTCGACCCCGCCGTCTTCGACGTGCTGCGCGAGACCCCGCCCGGCCGCGGCGGCGAGATCCAGCTCACCGACGCCCTGCAGGCGCTCGCCGCCGAGCCCGGCCTGGGCGGGCCCGTGCACGGCGTGATCTTCAAGGGCCGCCGCTACGACACGGGCGACCGCGGTGACTACCTGCGCGCCATTGTCAGACTGGCCTGCGAGCGTGAGGATCTAGGACCGGACTTCCGCGCCTGGCTCCGCCGTTACGTCACCGAGGAGATGTAGCACCTTGAGCAGTACCGCCGACACGGCCACCGACCCCGTCCCCGCCGCAGCGGACGACCCGGACCGACTGTGGACGGTGGAGGAGCACCTCGCCGACATCCTGGCGAAGATCCGTCCCCTGGAGCCGATCGAGCTGCAGCTGCCGGACGCCCAGGGCTGCGTCCTGGTCGAGGACGTCACGGTCCCGGCCGCCCTGCCGCCCTTCGACAACAGCTCCATGGACGGCTACGCGGTCCGTACGGCCGACGTCGAGGGCGCCACGGAGGAGTTCCCCGCGGTCCTCGCCGTCGTCGGTGACATCGCGGCGGGCAGCGCCGGGGCGGCCGTCACGGTCGGGCCCGGCGAGGCCGCCCGGATCATGACCGGGGCTCCGCTGCCGGCGGGCGCCGAGGCAGTCGTGCCCGTGGAGTGGACCGACGGCGGCGCGGGCGCGGGCCCCGCCATCGCCATGGACGCCCACAGCAAGGTCCCCGAGCGCTCCGGCGGGGAGGTCCGCGTCCACCGGCCCGTGGCCGCCCGCGCCCACGTCCGCGCCCGCGGCAGCGACGCCTGTACGGGCGAGCTGGCCCTCGCCGCGGGCACCGTCCTCGGCCCGGCCCAGATCGGGCTGCTCGCGGCCATCGGGCGGGCCACCGTCCTGGTCCGGCCGCGGCCCCGCGTGGTCGTCATGTCCACCGGCAGCGAGCTCGTCCAGCCCGGCGAGGAGCTCGCGCCCGGCCGCATCCACGACTCCAACAGCTTCGTGCTGTCCGCCTGCGCGCGCGACGCCGGGGCCATCGCCTACCGCGTCGGCGCCGTCGACGACGACGCCGAGGTCCTGCGCGCCACCCTGGAGGACCAGCTCATCCGCGCCGACGCCGTCGTCACCAGCGGCGGCGTCAGCGTCGGCGCGTACGACGTGGTCAAGGAGACCCTCTCCGGGCTCGCGGGCGAGGAGGGCAGCGTCTCCTTCCGGCGGCTCGCCATGCAGCCGGGCAAGCCGCAGGGCTTCGGGCGGATCGGCCCCGACCGCGTCCCGCTCTTCGCCCTGCCGGGCAACCCTGTCAGCTGCTACGTCTCCTTCGAGCTCTTCGTCCGCCCGGCCGTGCGGGCCCTGATGGGGCTCCCGCCCGTCGACCGCACCACCGTGCGCGCCGTGTGCACCGACGCCGTCGCCTCCTCGCCGCAGGGCCGCCGCCAGTTCCTGCGGGCGCGCTACGAGCCGGGCGAGGGCACGGTCTCCCTCGTCGGCGGCGCCGGCTCGCACCTGGTGAAGGCCCTCGCCCAGGCCGACGCCCTCGTCGTGGTCCCCGAGGAGACGACCTCCGTCCCCGCGGGCGCGGAGGTCGACGTGGTCCTCCTCGGCTGACTCTCGGCCGGTCGTGCGCCGCGTGCTGCCGGTACGGTGTCTGCCCAACAGGACCGGACCAGGAGAACCATGAGCAGCGCCCAGGACCCGCCCGAGCCCTCCCGCCTCACCCACATCGACAGTGCGGGCGCGGCCCGCATGGTCGACGTCTCGGCCAAGGAGGTCACCGCCCGCACGGCCCGCGCCAGCGGACGGGTCCTCGTCGCGCCGCGCGTGGTGGAGCTGCTGCGCGGTGAGGGCGTCCCCAAGGGCGACGCCCTCGCCACGGCCCGCATCGCCGGCATCATGGGCGCCAAGCGCACCCCCGACCTGATCCCGCTGTGCCACCCGCTGGCCGTCTCCGGCGTGAAGGTCGACCTGTCCGTCGCCGACGACGCCGTGGAGATCACGGCCACGGTGAAGACGACGGACCGCACGGGCGTGGAGATGGAGGCGATGACGGCCGTCGCCGTCGCCGCCCTCACGGTCGTGGACATGGTCAAGGCCGTGGACAAGGGCGCGACCGTCACGGACATCAGGGTGGAGGAGAAGACGGGCGGCAAGTCGGGCCGCTATGTGAGGGACGCGTCATGACCGGGCCGAACGGCTACCGCGCCCTCGTCGTGACCGCCTCCAACCGCGCCGCCGCAGGCGTCTACCCCGACAAGGGCGGCCCGCTCCTCGCCGCCGGGCTGGAAGCCCTCGGGTTCGCCGTCGACGGGCCCGTCGTCGTCCCCGACGGGCCGCCGGTCGAGACCGCCCTGCGGGACGGCATCACCGCCGCGTACGACGTGATCGTCACCACCGGCGGCACCGGCCTGTCGCCCACCGACCGCACGCCCGAGGCGACCCGCCCCCTCCTGGACCGGGAGGTCCCCGGCATCGCCGAGGCCGTCCGGGCCGAGGGGCTGGCCAAGGTGCCCACCGCCGCCCTGTCCCGGGGCCTGGCCGGCCTCGCCGGGCGGACGCTGATCGTGAACCTGCCCGGATCGACGGGCGGCGTCCGCGACGGCCTCGCCGTGCTGGGCCGGCTGCTGGTCCACGCCGTGGAGCAGGTGCACGGGGGCGACCACCCGAGACCGGGGGGCCCGCACTGAACGCCGGCCGCCCCGGGGAGCTCGTGGACGGCGACGTCCTCCTGCGCCCCATCCGGATGCGCGATCAGCACGCCTGGCGGGAGGTCAACCGGCGCAACCGCGACTGGCTGCGCCCCTGGGAGGCCACGATCCCGCCGCCCCCTCCGGGCGGCCCGGTCGCGCACCGCCCCACGTACCGGCAGATGGTGCGCCACCTGCGCTCCGAGGCCCACGCCGGGCGCATGCTGCCGTTCGTCATCGACTACCAGGGCAGGCTGGCCGGCCAGCTGACCGTGGCGGGGATCACCTGGGGCTCGATGTGCTCGGCGCACATCGGCTACTGGGTGGACGCGGCCGTCGCGGGCCGCGGCGTGATGCCGACCGCGGTCGCGCTCGCCGTCGACCACTGCTTCCGCTCGGTCGGCCTGCACCGCGTGGAGGTGTGCATCCGGCCGGAGAACCTGCCCAGCCGCCGGGTGGTGGAGAAGCTGGGCTTCCGGGAGGAGGGGCTGCGGCCGCGCTACCTCCACATCGACGGCGCCTGGCGCGATCACCTGGTCTACGCACTGACGGCCGAGGAGGTCCCCGAGGGGCTCCTGCAGCGCTGGCACCGCTCCCGGCCCGGGACCCCCCAGAAATAGAATAGATATTCGAAAGTGACCGTCAATCGACGGTATTCGAGTGGACTCGGTCCCAACAATCACAAAAAAAGTTCGAGATATCAGCCGGATCGTGCGACACACCGGGCCAATTGGCGGAATCCCCTGCGCGTACCCCTCTACGGTGTGAAGTGTGAGCAGCAGCGGCCTCATCTACGCAGTCATCGTCGGGGCCTGGGCCGCCTACTTGGTGCCGATGTGGCTCCGTAGGCAGGACGAGCTCAATGAAGCCCGTCCGACGGAACGCTTCAGCACCGCCATCCGGCTCCTGTCGGGCCGGGCGGGGATGGAGCGCCGTTACGCCAAGGACCTGGAAGTGCGCGCCGCCGACGACGCGCCGGTCTCAAGCGAGCCCGGGGAGCCGGCGGCCCGTGCGCCCGAGCCGGAAGCGCCGACCGAAATGGTCGACGTCCGGCCCTTCGGCATGCCCGGGGCGGGGGGCGGGGCCCCGGCGGAAGTGCCGGGCTCCGCGGGCCCGCCCGGCGGCCCCCAGGGCTCCGCGGCATCCCCGGGCGCCCAGGCGGCAGCGGGGGAGCGCGCCGCGTCGTCCGCGACCCCGACGGCCGCCGCCGCACGCGCCCGGCGCACGAAGGTCCTCGCGCGCCGTCGCCGCACCACGGTCGTCCTCTTCCTCGCCTTCACCCTGGGCGCGGTCGTCGCCGGCGTCGGCGGGCTGGCCTTCCTGTGGGTGCCGGCCGTCCCGGCGGCGCTGCTCAGCGCGTACATCGTCTACCTGCGGATCCAGGAGCGGCGCCGCTTCGCCTTCACCATGGACCAGCGCCGCGCCGAACTGGCCGCCCAGCGCCTGCGCGAGGGCCGCATCCGCCCTCGCCAGGCGGCGGACGCCCACGACGCCGCCGACCCCGTTGACACCGTCGCCCACCCGGCGCCCGCCGCCGAGCGGCCGGCCGAGCCCTCGCCCGCCGCGGGCCGCCGCGCCCTCGTGGAGCAGACCGACCACGCCGAGTGGGTCGACCAGCAGCGCGACCGCGGCGCGGCCGAGAGCTGGGAACCGGTCCCCGTCCCCCTGCCGACGTACGTCACCGCGCCGGTCGCCCCGCGCGCCGGCGACAGCGTCGACCTGGGCGCTCCGGACACCTGGAGCTCCGCCCGCTCCAGCACCGCCGACCCGGCCGGGGACCGGGTGCGCGCCACCGCCGAGGAGCGCCGCGGCTCCCGCGCCCGCCGCCGCCCCCGCGAAGGGGGCCGCACCCCCCTCTTCGACCAGTACGCCGACGACGACCGCCCCCGCGCCGCCAACGAGTGACCCGCGCCACCGCGCCACCTCGACGGGCCCCCGCTGCTGACCAGCGGCGAGCGGATTTCCGAGCACCCGGATGGGGGTGCTAGAGTTTCACTCGTTGCAAGGGCCTGTGGCGCAGTCCGGTAGCGCACCTCGTTCGCATCGAGGGGGTCAGGGGTTCGAATCCCCTCAGGTCCACAACACAACGCATCAGAGCCCCCGTCGGAGAAATCCGACGGGGGCTCTGATGCGTTTCCGGCCCTGTCGCCGGGCGCTTACAGGCGCCGCGCGACCTTCCGGGCCACCTTCACCACGTCCCCCGCCGGCTTCGTCCGCAGGGCCGGGCGGTGGCGGAGCCAGTCCTCCTCCAGGGCGTACCAGTCGACCGGCCTCGGCCTGCGGCGGGCCGACAGGGCCGCGTCCAGCTCCTTGAAGTACGTCTTCCAGCGCTTGCGGTAGAGGCCGCCCACCAGGCCCGACCACTCGCGGTTGGCGTAGTCGTGCAGCTTGCCGCCGTCGGCCGAGGGGCGGGGGCCCCAGGTGGTCAGCAGGGTCAGGGCGTCGTGTTCCAGGCGGTCGCGTTCCGCTTCCGTCGCGCCCCAGGCGCGGGCGGCGGCCGTCCAGCGGCTCAGCAGATGGTGTCCGTCGGTGGCGACGGTCTCCTCCAGGAGGGTCATCCAGTCGAGCCACTGGCGCGTCAGATCGCGCAGCCGCGCCCGGTCGCCCGCCTCGAAGGCCGCCTTGATACGGGGGAGGAGGGTGCGGCTGCGGTTGGCGATCGACTGGCGGGTCACGTCCAGGAGGTCGTAGCGGTAGGCGGAGCTGTGGCGCAGGGACGGGGCGACCGCCAGGAGTTCGGGGAGGGCGGCGTCGAAGGCGTCGGCGTCGTAGCGCAGTTCGCGGGGCGACCAGGCGGCGGCGTGGGCGACGGCCAGGTCGGGGCGGGCGCCGAAGAGGCCGTCGGCGGCCTCGCTCCAGCCGTCGGCGCGGGTCGTGCCGTAGGCGGTGCGGCGCAGGACGTCCCAGGCGCGCACGGCGTGCGGGTCGGCGGCGCCGTAGCGGTAGCGCGGCCACTGCGCGAACCAGTCCTCCAGGTCGACCCGGCCGTCCGTCCAGGCCAGGTCGCTGAAGAGGGCGAGGGCCGCGGGGTTGTTGTCGGCGGCCTCGGGCATCAGGGCGATGCCCTTGAGGGCGCTGCCGGGCTTGGTGCGCCACTCCTCGAAGAGGGCGGCCCAGTCGCGGGTGTTGGCGCCCATGGCGGTGTGCCCGCCGAAGTTCCAGATGGAGCCGAAGGCGTACGGCGTGCCGCCCCAGTCGTCCTCGCGGTCGGTGACCTTGGGGTAGTGGTCGGAGACCCCGTCCAGGATGAGCATGCGCTTGCGGTCGACGGCGTCGACGATCTCGCGCCGCGGGTTCTCCTGCCAGCCGAGGATGGCCCAGGTGGCGCGCGGGTGGGCGGCGCGCAGGGCCTTCTCGACGGCGCGGGCGGCGTCGGCGACGGGCACGTCGCCGGGCTTGCCGCCCTCGTGCAGCAGGTCCATCTTGTACATCGACGTGGCGCCGTAGAGCTCCTTCTGCACCCGGTAGAAGGTCGCCGCGACGCGGCGGAAGTGCGCGGTGCGCGGGTCGAGCCAGTCGGGCCGGCGGAAGCCGCCCCAGGTGCCCTGCGGGACGGTGCGGGCGCCGGGGTTGCGCTTGGCGAAGCCGGGCGGCACGGTGCCGTAGTAGCCGGGGAACACCGGCGTCATGCCCAGCTCCCGCAGCCTGGCCACGATCTTCTTCGCGAGGGCCGTGCGGCGCTCCAGGAGCCCGGTGGACAGGGGGCCGCCGTAGGAGTCCATGTTCTGCAGCAGCCACCACGGCTGGTGGGCCGGTCCCGGCAGCCAGGCGCGCAGCTCGGCGTCGCCGTAGCCGTGCTCGCGGAACGTCCGGTGGTAGACCGCGTCCGCGCCCGCGTAGACGAGGACTTCGTTGAAGCCGTGCAGCGCCAGTACATCGATTTCGCGCTGCCAGTAGTCCCACCCGTTGTACGGCCCGGTGTAGCCGTCGTTCGTGTCGTTGAGCACGAAGCGGTGGGTGACGTTCGCCGTCCTGGTGAGGGGGGTACGGACGCCGGGGAGGCGGTCGGGGAGGGCGGCGGTCTGGGCCCCGTTCCAGGAGAAGTGGGCGTGGGCGAGGTGTCTGAGGTACCAGTGGAAGCCGGTGAGCTGCACCGCGGGCGTCGTGCCCGACACGACGATCGCGCCCGCCCGCCCGGACACCCGGAAGGTGTCGGCCCCGCCCTTGCGCGCCGCCGTGCGGAAGGTGACCTGGCGGTGGTGGCGGGGCAGCAGCCGGGCCAGGGCGGCCGCGGCGGCTCCGGCGGCGCCCGCGGCGGCGGGGGCGGCGGGGGCGGCTCCGGCGTCCGCCCCGGCGTCCGGCCCGGCCCCGGTCTCCGGGAGCCCTGTCGTCGCGGCCTCGTCCCCGGCGGAGGTCACGTCCTCGAAGTCGGCGTCGGCGGATTCCGCGCCGGCGGAGTCCGCATCCGCGCCTCCCTGGCCTCCCGGGCCCCCGGGCACGGCCGCGGCGGCCACGCCGGGCACCGCGCCGGCGGCCGCCGCCCCCGCGAGGGCGCCGAGGAGCCTGCGACGGGCAATATGCATGAGTGACCTCCACCGTGACGAGGAGCGTGACGCTGCAGCGACTGGACCGGACCACGTGGGCGCGGTGATCCTACGAGCCGATGACCGCCGCACGGCAAGGACGCGGTCGGCAAACCAGCCACGCCGGTTACATTTGGCACGAATGGCCCCATCGGAACGACCCGACCTGCTAGGCCCGTCCGCCACTCCGGCCCTCCGCCGGCCCGTCCCCCCGCGTTAGCCGCCGAGGAGCCAGAAGCCATGGGACTGCGCACGAAGATCGGCGTGGCCATCACCGCCACCGCTGCCCTGGTCGCCGTCATCATGGGGCTGGTCGTGCATCACCGCACCGCCCGCAACCAGCTGGACATCGCGCGCGAGGCCATCGAGAGCCGGCTCCTGACCGCCGTGGAGGACCACGCCGCGGGTGTCCACCGGCCGCGGACGCTCATCAACCCCGAGCACATACCCGGGCCGCTGCGGAAGGCCGTCGACGGGGGCAGGCGTGCCACCTATCTGGACCGCAGCGGCACCGTACCGATGCTGTGGGCCGGCAGCCGCCTCGGCCGCGACACGATCGTCGTCAAGCACCCCTACACCCGGCAGGCCGAGAACCTCCGCAGGCTCGACGAGGCCCTGTGGTGGGCGGGCGGCCTGGGCACCGCCTTCGCGGGCATCGTCGGCGTGGGCCTCGCGACCGTCGCCGGACGCCGTCTCAACGCCTCCGCCCGGACGGCCGAGCGCATCGCCGACGGCGACTTCAGCGCCCGCCTCAAGCCGCGCGGCGGGCAGGACGAGATCGCCCGTCTGATCGTCGCCGTCAACACGATGGCCGACGCGCTGGCCGACCGCCTGCAGGCCGAGCGTGAAGTCACCTCGAACATCGCCCACGAGCTGCGCACCCCCGTCGCGGGCCTGGTCGCCGCCGCTGCGGTGCTGCCGCCCGGCCGGCCCGCCGAGATGGTGCGGGAGCGGGCGGAGCGGGTCCGGGCGCTGATGGAGGACGTCCTGGAGGTCGCCCGCCTGGACGGCTCCGCCGAGCGCGCCGACACCGAGGTCCGGGCGCTGGGCGAGCTGACGCGGCGCGCCGTCCGCTCCGTGGCGGACGCCAACGACGGCAACGGCAGCAAGGACGGCAAGGACGGCAAGGACGGCAAGGGCGCGGTGCAGGTGCGGGTCGTGCGCGACTGCCTGGTCGAGACCGACGGGCGCCGCGTCGAGCGGATCCTGGCCAACCTCGTCACCAACGCCTTCCGGCACGGCGGCGCGCCGGTGACGGTGGAGGTCGACGGCGGCACCGTCCGGGTCCGCGACGGCGGCCCCGGCTTCCCGGCCGAGCTGCTGGTCTGCGGCCCGCAGCGCTTCCGTACGGGCTCGGGCTCCGGCCTCGGCCTGGGGCTGACGATCGCCGCGGGGCAGGCGCGGGTGCTGGGCGCGGGCCTGTCCTTCGCCAACCGGGACGGCGGGGGAGCGGAGGCGACGCTGGACCTGACGGCGTCGGTGCGGGACGAGGAGGACCCCGAGGCCTCCTGAGGTGCGGGGCGGGCCGACTGGCCCAACAGTGGAAGCCATGAAAGACGACAACGTCCTCTTCCTGAACGTCCCCTCGCCCGAGAAGGGCCACCGCGCCCTGGACGACCTCCGCGCGGGGCACACCGCGGGCCGCCTCACGCTCCGCGAGGGCGCGGTGATCGCCCGCGCCGACGACGGCAGCCTCGACTTCCCCGACGCCGTCGACAACTCCGGCACGGCCCGCGCCTTCGCCGTCGGCGGCCTGATCGGCGGCCTGCTGGGCATCCTCGGCGGCCCGCTCGGCGTCATGATCGGCTTCGGCGCGGGCGGCCTGATCGGCGGTGTGCGCGACGCGCGCGAGGCCACGGCCGCGAACGCCGCCCTGGAGATGCTCGCGGCGGAGGTCCCGCCGGGCAGCACCGTCCTGGCCGTGGAGATCGTCGAGGACGGGCCGGCGGCGGCCGACGAGATCCTCGCCCCGTACGGGGAGGCGACGCGTTACCGGACGGAGGACATCCGTCACGAGGTGGAGGCGGCGATCGCACAGCACTGACGCCTGGCGCCCGGCGCCTGGCACCCGGCACCGGGCGCCTGCCTGCGGAGCCGTTACAGCGGCTTCGTGAAGCAGCGGCTGCCCTCGTACTCCCGGTAGGTGCCGAACTTCCTCTCCTGCGGCACCGGTGCGTATCCGGACGACTCGTACAGCGCTATCGCCTCGGGCTGCTTGTCGCCGGTCTCCAGGACCATGCGTATGCGGCCGGCCTCCCGGGCGCTGTCCTCCAGCGCCGCGAGGATCCGCCGCGCGAGGCCGCGCCCGCGCGCCTCCGGCACCACGTACATCCGCTTCAGCTCGGCGTCGCCGTCCGCGTAGCCCTCCTCGCCCGCCTCCTGCGCGCGCCAGCCGCCGGTGGCCACGGGCGTGCCGCCGGGTTCGTAGGCGATGAGATATAGGCCACGCGGCGGGGTGAACTGGGCCGGGCCCAGCGGGGTGAGATCACCGTCTCCGTACCGCTGCGCGTACTCCAGTTGCACCCGGTCCTGGAGCTTCACCGCGTCGGGATGGTCGTATGCGACCGGCAAGATCTGCATTCAAGGCATCGTACGGAAGTCGGTATCGTGCCGGAATGCTGACCGTTACGAGCGTAAATGTGAATGGGCTGCGCGCCGCCTCCAAGAAGGGCTTCGTGGAGTGGCTGGCGCAGACCGGGGCGGACGTGGTCTGCCTGCAGGAGGTCCGCGCGGAGGCGCACCAGCTGCCCGACGAGGTCCGTGAGCCCGAGGGCTGGCACACGGTCCACGCCCCGGCGGCGGCCAAGGGCCGGGCGGGCGTCTCGGTCTACTCGCGGCGCGAGCCGGAAGCCGTGCGCATCGGCTTCGGCTCGGCGGAGTTCGACGGCAGCGGCCGCTACGTGGAGGTCGATCTCCCGGGTGTGACGGTCGCGAGCCTCTACCTGCCCTCGGGCGAGGTCGGCACGGAGCGGCAGGACGAGAAGGAACGCTTCATGGCGGAGTTCCTGCCGTATCTGGTGGCCCTGAAGGCCCGTGCGGCGGCGGACGGCCGCGAGGTTCTGGTCTGCGGCGACTGGAACATCGCGCACACCGAGGCGGACCTGAAGAACTGGAAGGCCAACCGCAAGAGCGCGGGCTTCCTGCCGGAGGAGCGGGACTGGCTGACGAAGGTCTTCGGGGAGTACGTGGACGTGGTCCGGGCCCTGCACCCGGGCGTCGACGGACCGTACTCGTGGTGGTCCTACCGCGGCCGCGCCTTCGACAACGACTCGGGCTGGCGCATCGACTACCTCGTCGCGACGCCGGGGCTGGCGGAGCGGGCGCTGAAGGCGACGGTGGAGCGGGCGGCCTCGCACGACCTGCGCTGGTCGGACCACGCGCCGGTGACGGGCGTCTTCGCCTGAGCAGCCGAGGGCACCGGCCCTCCGCGTGAACGGGAGGGTCCCGCTGCTTTCGGCGCAATCACGCCGTTTGCACGGGCAGACCTTGGCTTCCCGCCCTCCGGGGCGGGCCGGACTGCTTCAATTCTCTTCTGTACGAGCACAGTTGGCCCGACCGGCCGGCGTGCGGGTGTGGTCGCGGCATGGCGCGCCCGTGCGTCCTCGCCGCCGTCAGCCGGGTCTGGCGGGTCCCGGTTCGCCGGCGGCGCCGTGCGCACCGAGCCGGGAATCGAGCTCGGTGCGCACGCGCCGGTCCACGGCCATGGAGAGCTCCGCGTCCACGACCGTCCTGGCGACGGCGCGCAGCCGTTCCAGGGTCTCGCCGGCGCCGCCGGCCTCGCCCGGCGGCAGGCCGGCCAGCACGTGGTCCCGGATGAGGCCGGTGAAGGTCTCGGCCAGGGCGTCGGCGTGGGCCCGTACCTCACGGCCCGCGGCGAGCACCGCGGCCAGCGGGATGCCGTGCCGCACCAGCTCGGTCGAGGCGTCGAGCAGGCGCCGGCTGACGTGGACGATCTCCTCGCCGTCGACGCCGAGGTAGCCGAGGTCGAGCGAGGCGGCGAGGTTCTCCGGGGTGACCTCGCCCGTGAAGCGGTCGGCCAGTTCCTCCGGGGTGAGGCGGATCGCCGCCTCCTCCGTCCACGGGACGGTGACGGCGGCTCCCGCGAGCCCCAGCAGTTCGCCCACGTCCCGCCCGCACTCGAAGGCGCTCAGCAGCTCGGCGATGCCGCCGAGGGTGTGCCCGCGCTCCAGGAGTGCGCCGATCGTGCGCAGCCGGGCCAGGTGCCGGGGCCCGTACCAGGCGATGCGGCCCTCGCGGCGCGGGGGCGGGAGCAGCTTGCGCTCACGGTAGAAGCGCAGGGTGCGCACGGTGATGCCGGCGGCCGCCGCGAGCTCCGCGGTGCGGTACTCGTGGGCGCCGGCCTCCTCGGCCGGCTCCGCCGTGCGGTGCTGCCGTGCGGCGGCTCCGGGCGGCTCTGTGGTGCGGGCCTCGTGCTCGCCCGTCGCACGGCGGCCCCGTTCGTCGCCCATCGCGCCCCTCCCGTCCGTGGCCACGCGCGAAGCGTAAGAGTACGTGCGACCGCCGGTAACTGCCTTTCCCCGTACCCCTATCGCTCGATCAGGCTCTGCCCTACGCTCCCCATCGTGCCAGTAATCGCTGGCGCAGTTGTGTCGGATCCGAAAGGCGGCGGCATGGCCGAGCATGGGCGTCAGCACGTACGGGTGGCGGTGATCGGGTCCGGCTTCGGCGGACTGGGGGCGGCCGTCCGGCTGCGGCGCGAGGGGATCACCGACTTCGTGGTCCTGGAGCGGGCGGACTCCGTGGGGGGCACCTGGCGGGACAACACCTACCCCGGCTGCGCCTGCGACGTGCCCTCGCACCTCTACTCCTTCTCCTTCGCCCCCAACCCCGCCTGGCCGCGCAGCTTCTCCGGCCAGCCCCACATCCGCGCCTACCTGGAACACGTCACCGACACCTTCGGCCTGCGGCCCCACCTGCGCTTCAACTCCGAGGTGCAGCAGCTGCGCTGGGACCCCGAGGCGCTCCACTGGGAGGTCGTCACGGCCGCCGGGGACTACACGGCCGACGTGGTCGTCTCCGCCACCGGGCCGCTCTCCGACCCCAGGATCCCGGACGTCCCCGGCCTGGACTCCTTCCCCGGCAAGGTCTTCCACTCCTCCCGCTGGGACCACGACTACGACCTGCGCGGCAAGCGCGTCGCGATGATCGGCACCGGCGCCTCCGCCATCCAGATCGTGCCGGCCGTACAGCCCGAGGCGGGCCGCCTCACCCTCTTCCAGCGCACCCCGCCGTGGGTGCTGCCCCGCTTCGACCGCCCCGTCTCCGCCGCCGAGCGCTACCTGCACACCCGGCTGCCCGCGACCGCGGCGCTGCGCCGCGGCGTCCTCTGGGGCATCCGGGAGCTGCAGGTCAGCAACTTCACCAAGCGCCCGGAGCGGATGCGGCTGGTCGAGAAGCTGTCCCTGACCCACCTGCGCAGGGCCGTCGCGGACCCGGCCCTGCGCGCCCGGCTGACGCCGGACTACCGCATCGGCTGCAAGCGCATCCTGCTCTCCAACGACTACTACCCGGCGCTCACCCGCCCCAATGTGGACCTGGTGAGCGCGGGGCTGACCGCGATACGCGGGTCCACGCTCGTCGCCGCCGACGGCACGGAGACCGAGGCCGACGCGATCGTCTTCGGCACGGGCTTCCGGGTCACCGACATGCCCATCGGCGAGCGGGTCACCGGCGCCGACGGCCGCACGCTCGCCGAGCACTGGAAGGGCGGCATGGCGGCCCTGCGCGGCGCCAGCGCGGCCGGCTTCCCCAACCTCCTCTTCGTCATCGGGCCCAACACCGGCCTCGGGAACAGCTCGATGATCCTCATCATCGAGTCCCAGCTGAACTATCTCGCCGACTTCATGCGGCAGTTGGACACCCTCGGCGGGAAGGCCGCGCTCGACGCCCGCCCGTCCGCCGTGAACGCCTGGAACCGCGGCCTCCAGCGCCGCATGGAGCGCACGGTCTGGAACGCCGGCTGTCAGAGCTGGTACCTGGACGAGCACGGGCGCAACACCGTCGTCTGGCCCGGCACCACCGCCGAGTTCCGCCGGGTCACCCGCCGGGTCGACCTCGCCGAGTACCAGGTGCTGCGGCCGCCGCGCGCCCCGCGCAGGGCCGTGCCCGCGGCTGCTACGGAGGCCGCCCGATGAGCCCGGTGAGCATGAGCAGGGTGAGCCTGGAGGGGCAGGTCGCCGTCGTCACCGGGGCCGCCCGCGGCGTCGGGGAGCAGCTGGCCCGCAAGCTGTCCGCGCGCGGCGTGCGCATCGCCCTGGTGGGCCTGGAGCCGGACCGGCTGGCCCGCGTCGCCTCCTCGCTGCACGAGGACGCCGCCCACTGGCACGCCGACGTCACCGACCAGGCGGCCATGGAGCAGGTGGCCCGCGAGGTCAAGGCCCGCTTCGGGAAGGCCGACATCGTCGTCGCCAACGCCGGCGTCGCCGCGGGCGGCCCCTTCGCCGCATCCGACTTCGCGAGCTGGCGCCGCGTCGTCGAGGTCAACCTCGTCGGCAGCGCCGTCACGGGCCGCGCCTTCCTGCCCTTGCTGGCGGAGAGCCGCGGCTATCTGCTGCAGGTGGCCTCGCTCGCCGCGATGGCCCCGGCGCCGATGATGAGCGCCTACTGCGCGTCGAAGGCGGGCGTCGAGGCGTACGCGCACTGCCTGCGCGGCGAGGTCGCCCACAAGGGCGTGCGGGTCGGCGTCGCCTATCTGAGCTGGACCGATACGGACATGGTGCGCGGCGCCGACGAGCATGAGGTGATGCGCGAGATGCGGCAGCGCCTGCCGTGGCCCGCCAACCGCACCTACCCGCTCGGCCCGGCCGCCGACCGCCTGGTCGACGGCATCGAGCGGCGCTCGGCGCACGTCTACGGGCAGGGGTGGCTGCGGCTGCTGCAGGGCGCCCGTGGCTGGCTGCCCGGGGTGCTCGCGCTCGGCGCGCAGCGCGAGATGCGGCGGTTCGAGCCGGGGATCGCCGGGATGCGCGCGGGGCTGGTGGGTGCGGGAGGGGCGGCGGACGAGAAGGAGCGTACGGGCGCGTAGCGCAGCGTAGTCATACGATATGCGGGCTAAGATGGTGGATGTCAGGCTGTTTCGGGGTAAAACGCCCCGAATTCCCCTCGCTGAGGAGTGAGAACAGCCATGGGTATCAAGGACGAGATGCAGGCCAAGGCCCAGCAGGCCAAGCAGAAGGTGGAGCAGGCCAGGCAGCAGGCGCAGCAGAAGGGCCGGGACGCGCAGGACCGGCTCAAGGAGCGCCGCGAGCAGGAGGGCCGCCAGCAGTCCTTCGACGACCTGCGCGACGAGCTCGACGACCGCACCTGAGGGAGCTCTGAGCCTCATGGCCAAGGGAGACAGGGCCAAGAGCAAGGCCGAGCAGCAGAAGGAACAGGCCGATCGTGCCGGTAGGACCGGCAGCAAGAAGGCCAAGGAGAACGCCAGCGACAAGGCCCGCCTGGAACTGATCCGCAAGGAGCAGGAGGAGTGGGACCGTCGCGACACGTTCGACGAGAACTTCGAGATCTGACGGCGGAGAACCATCTGACGGCGGAGAACCGGAGTCGGGATCCGGAGTCCGGGGCGCACCCGTACGGGGTGCGCCCCGCTGTCAGTTCCCGCTCCGCCCGTCAGTTCCCGCTCCGCGGAGGCAGCTTCGGCCGCCGCAGGTCCGGTGCCCCCGAGTAGTCCGGAGGCTGTGCCGCGCCGTGCCGCTCCAGCAGGTCGAGCGCGATCTGCACCGCGTCGTCCAGCTGCCGGTGCCGGCCCTCGGCCCAGTCGAGCGGGGTGCGGTCGATCTCGACGTCGGGGTCGACGCCGCGGTTCTCGACCGTCCAGCCGTACTCGTCGAACCACGCCGCGTTCATCGGCACGGTGATCGAGGTGCCGTCCCCGAGCCGGTGCCGGCCGGTCATCCCGACCACGCCGCCCCAGGTGCGCAGGCCCACTACCGGGCCGATGCCCTGCAGCTTGAACGCCGCGGTGATCATGTCGCCGTCGGAGGAGGTCATCTCGTCGGCGATGGCGACGACCGGGCCGCGCGGGGCGTTGCTCGCGTACGACACGGGCTGGGCGTCGCGCGTGAGGTCCCAGCCGATGATCGTGCGGGTGAGCTTCTCCACGACGAGCTCGCTGATGTTGCCGCCCGCGTTGCCGCGCACGTCCACGATCAGCGCCGGGCGCGACATCTCCATCCGCAGGTCGCGGTTGAACTGCGCCCAGCCCGAGCCGCCCATGTCGGGGATGTGCAGGTAGCCGCACTTGCCGCCGCTCAGCTCGCGGACGACCGCGCGGCGCTTGGCCACCCAGTCCTGGTAGCGCAGCGGGCGCTCGTCGATCAGCGGGACGACGGCGACGCGGCGCGCGTGGCCCTCGCTCTCGGTCGGCCGGAAGGTCAGCTCGACGGTGGTGCCGCCGGCGGCGGCGAGCAGCGGGTACGGGCCCGCGACCGGATCGACCGGGCGGCCGTCGACGTGCGTGAGGGCCGCTCCCTCGCGGATGCCCGAACCGGCCAGCGGTGAGCGGGCCTTGGAGTCCGAGGAGTCGCCGGGAAGGATCCGCCGGACCGTCCAGGTGCCGTCCTTCTGGTGTGTGAAGTTCGCGCCGAGCAGGCCGATGGCGCGCTGGTAGTGCGGCGGGCCCTCGTTGCGGCGGGCCGGGACGACGTAGGCGTGCGAAGTGCCCAGCTCGCCGAGGACCTCGCGCAGCAGATCGGCGAAGTCGTCGGGGGAGGAGACCCGGTCGACCAGCGGCCGGTACTGGCCGAGCACCGCGTCCCAGTCGATGCCGCACATCCCCGGTTCCCAGAAGTACGCGCGGACGATGCGGCCCGCCTCCTCGTAGGCCTGCCGCCACTCGGCGCCGGGGTCCACGTCGTGCAGGATGCGCCGCATGTCGATGAAGACCGTCGACTCGGGGTCGGGGGTGTCCGTGGCGGGGACGGACCGCAGGTCGCCCTCGTCGTTGACGACGAGGCGGGTGCCGTCGCCGCTGACCGCGAACCAGTCGAGGGAGCTGCTGAGTTCGGTGCGCTTGGCCTTGGTGAGGTCGAAGTGCTCCAGGGTGGGGCGGCCGGAGGTGTCGGCGGGGTTGGCGAAGGTCTCGCCGAGCGCGCCGGAGATCGGCCAGCGCAGCCACACCAGGCCGCCGCCGCTGACCGGGCGCAGCGCCGAGTACTTCGAGGCGGCCACGGGGAAGGGCGTCACCCGGCTCTCCAGCCCCTCCACCTCCACCAGCGTCGGCCCGCCGGGCCCGGTGTCCTCCTGGTCGAGCCCGCCGCCCGCGGGCCGGCCCTCGGCCGTCAGCGCGAACGGCGAGGGCGTCGCCGAGGACAGCGGTACGAGATAGGGGCGGCAGCCGAGCGGGAAGGACAGGTCGCCGGTGTGCACGTCGTAGACCGGGTCGAAGCCGCGCCAGGAGAGGAAGGCCAGGTAGCGGCCGTCGCGGGTGAAGACCGGCTGCTCGTCCTCGAAGCGGCCGTTGGTGACGTCCACGACCGTACGGTCCTTGAGGCGCGCGATCTTGATCTGGCGCAGGGAGCGGCCGATGCCGGGGTGGGACCAGGTCAGCCACTCCGAGTCGGGGGAGAAGGCGAGGTCGCGCACGGGCCCGTTGGCGGACCGGATCAGCTCGCTGACCTCGTCCGGGGCCTCGCTCGCGCCCTTTTCCGCGCTCCCGCCCCCGCCCTCTCCCTCTCCTGTGCTCTCGCCCGCGCCCGCGCTCTCGCTCTCGGCCGAGGTGTCCACGAGCAGCAGCCGTCCGTCGTGCGTGGCCAGCGCCAGCCGCTCGCCGTCGGGGGAGGCGAGCGTCTCGTGCACCCGCCCGATCCGGCCCGCGCCGATGCGGCGCGGCTCGGCGGGCCCGGCCGCGCGCGGCAGCTGGGCGATCTCGATCGCGTCCTCGCCCTCCGCGTCCGTCACGTAGGCCACCCGCCCGGAGGCGCCCAGCATCTCCGGCAGCCGCACCCGCACGCCCGGGGTGTCGGCGATGGTGCGGGCGGGGCCGTCGCGGTGGGTGAGCCAGTAGAGGCTGCCGCGCACCTGGACGGCGCTCGCGCGGCCCGTCGTGTCCACGGTGACGCCGTCGATGTTGGAGGCGGCGGACACCTGGTACGGGCGGCGCCCGGCGCGCGGGCCGCCCAGCGTCACCTCCAGGCGGCGCGGCTTCCCGTCCGGGCCGAGGTCGTCCACCAGCCACAGCTCGCCCGCGCACTGGTAGACCACGCGCTCGCCGTCGGTCGAGGCGTGCCGGGCGTAGAAGTCGTCGTGGTCGGTGTGGCGGCGCAGCTGCGAGCCGTCGGGCAGGCAGGAGTAGAGGTTGCCGACGCCCTCGTGGTCGGAGAGGAAGACGATGCGGCCGCCGGCGAACATCACCGAGTCGAGGTGGCCGCCGATCTCCGGCACCAGCCGGGTGCCGTGCAGCCACATCCGGCCCATGGCGCCGCCGCGGTAGCGCTTCCAGGCGGCGGGCTCGTGCGGCGGCTTGCCGGTCAGCAGCAGGGTGCGGTGCTCGCCCCCGATCTCGCCGATCGCGATGTCGGACACCGGCCCCCAGGGCAGCCGCAGGCCCGGGCTGCCGTCCGTCGGCACCCGGTAGGCCCAGGAGAAGTACGAGAACGGCTGGCCGTGCGAGGAGACGGCGAGGACGTCGTAGCCGCCGTCGCGGTCCGAGGGGGCCCAGCCGCACACGCGGGCGTCGCTGCTGCCCCAGTACGTGAGCCGGCGGGCCGGGCCGCCGTCGACGGGAGCCAGGTGGATCTCGGGGTCGAGGCTGCGCCAGTTCGTGTAGGCGATGTGGCGGCCGTCGGGGGAGAAGCGGGGGTGGCCGACCCGGGTGCGGTCGACGGTCAGCCGCCAGGCCCGGCCGGGCGGGGCCGGGGATCCGGCCGGGGGCTCCAGGGGGGCCAGCCACAGGTCGTCCTCCGCCGTGAAGCAGAGGAGGCCACCGTGGAGATGAGGAAATCTCAGGTAAGAATCACTCACTCCACCATCGTTTCGGCCCCCGGGTGCCGCGGCAACTCGGTCGGCCCGGGCCGGTGCGGTAACCGGCCGTGACCTGATGCGGCAACCGGCCGTGACCCGGTGCGGTAACCGGCCGTGACGGAGAACACTTGCGAAACGGCGCCGTTTCGATGCCGCGGCGTCGTATCGTCTGGGTGTACGAAACCGTTTCGTACGGGAGTGGGGTCCAGGAGGTGGACGTGTCCACGGAACCGACCGAGCCCGCGGCGCGCCGCACCCGGCTCACCCCCGAGCGCGAGGCCGAGCTCTACGAGGCGGTCCTTGCGATCCTGCGCGAGGTCGGCTACGACGGCCTGACCATGGACGGCGTCGCCGCCCGCACGCACGCCAGCAAGGCCACCCTCTACCGCCAGTGGAAGGGCAAGCCGGAGCTGGTCGCGAGCGCGCTGCGGCACCAGAAGCCGGTCAGGCTGGCGGACATCGACACCGGCTCGCTGCGCGGCGACCTCCGCAAGATGGCGTGCGAGGTGGACGATGACCGGATGGCGCAGGACGCCGCCCTTATGCGCGGCCTGGGGCATGCGATCCACACCAACCCCGACCTGCATCAAGCACTGCGCGACCTGCTGATCCTGCCGGAGCACGAAGGGCTCCGCGCGATGCTGCGGCGCGCGGTCGACCGGGGCGAGGTGGCCGCGGACAACCCCGCGATCGACTTCGTCGCGCACATGATGCTGGGCGCGTTCGTCGCCCGCTCCCTGATCGAGGACAAGGTCGCGGACACCGCGTACCTGTCCCGCTACATCGACGCCGTGGTCCTCCCCGCCCTCGGCGCCTGACCCCCCACAGTTTCACCCTCCCCCACACTGCCCACCTGACGTGCCGCTCTCGTCGCCGGGCTGCTTCCCCATGCCCTGTTAGCCCACTGATCCGACGGGAGCACCACTTCTCGTGGCCACGTTCCTCTACAGACTCGGCCGGACCGCCTTCCGGCGGCGCTGGTACTTCGCCCTCATATGGGTGGCGCTGCTGGTCCTCGCCGGTTTCGGCGCCGCCACGGCGTCCAAGTCCACCAACAACGACTTCTCCATCCCCGGCACCGAGGCGCAGCGCGCCTTCGACCTGCTGGAGAAGCGCTTCCCGGGCAACAACGAGCAGAACGCCTCCGCCCGCATCGTCTTCAAGGCCCCCGAGGGCCAGAAGCTCACCGACGCCGGGAACAAGGCGGCGGTCGAGAAGGTCATCGGCGAGCTCAAGCGCAGCCCGCAGGTCGCGCAGGCCGCCGACCCCTTCGCCGGCCACACCGTCAACCAGGCGGAGACCACCGGCTACGCCTCCGCCGCGTACAAGGTCAAGTCCATGGACCTGACCGAGGACTCGCGCAAGGAGCTGAAGGACGCCGCGCAGCACGGGCGCGACGCCGGGCTGACCGTCGAGGTCGGCGGCAGCGTGCTGCAGGAGATGCCCGAGGGCGGCTCCGAGGCCATCGGCATCGCGATCTCCGCGATCGTCCTGCTGATCACCTTCGGCTCGCTGGTCGCCGCCGGGCTGCCGCTCCTGACGGCCATCATCGGCGTCGGCATCGGCGTCTCGTCCATCGCCGCGCTCGCGCCGCTGCTGGACCTCTCCAGCAACACCTCCACGCTCGCCATGATGATCGGCCTCGCGGTCGGCATCGACTACGCGCTCTTCATCGTCTCCCGCTACCGCGCGGAGCTGGCCGAAGGCCGTGAGCGCGAGGAGGCGGCGGGCCGGGCCGTCGGCACGGCCGGTTCCGCGGTGGTCTTCGCGGGCCTGACGGTCGTCATCGCGCTCGCGGGCCTCATGGTCGTCAACATCCCCATGCTGACGAAGATGGGCATGGCCGCGGCGGGCACGGTCACCATCGCGGTGCTGATCGCGCTCTCGCTCATCCCCGCCCTGCTCGGCTTCGCCGGCAAGCAGGTGCTCGCCCGCAAGGTCCGCAAGGCCGGGCCGGACGCCGTCGCCGGCGACAAGCCCAACATGGGCACCCGCTGGGCCCGCTTCGTGCTGCGCAAGCCGCTGCTGGTGCTGGCCGCGGGCGTGATCGGCCTCGGCGCGATCGCCGTCCCGGCGGCCTCGCTGGAGCTGGGCCTTCCCGACGACGGGGCGGCCTCCAAGACCAGCACGCAGCGCAAGGCGTACGACCTGCTGTCCGAGGGCTTCGGCCCGGGCTTCAACGGCCCGCTCATGGTCATCACGGACGTGGCCGACGCCAAGGACCGCAAGGGCGCCGTCCAGAAGGTCGGCGACACCCTGAAGGGCCTGGACAACGTCGCCACGGTGACCCCGGCGGCCTTCAACCCGGCCGGTGACACGGCCATGCTCACCGTCGTGCCCAAGTCCAAGCCGACCAGCACGGAGACCGAGGACCTGGTCCACGCGATCCGCGGCAAGGGCGACTCGCTCAAGGCCGACACCGGCGCCGAGGTGCTCGTCACCGGCGCCACGGCCATGAACATCGACGTCTCGCAGAAGCTCAACGACGCCCTGCTGCCCTACCTGGCGCTGGTCGTCGGCCTGGCCTTCCTGCTGCTGATGGTCGTCTTCCGGTCCGTGCTCGTGCCGCTGAAGGCCGCGCTGGGCTTCCTGCTGTCCGTGGTCGCCGCGCTGGGCGCCGTGGTCGCGGTCTTCCAGTGGGGCTGGCTCGGCTCGCTCTTCGGGGTCGAGGAGACCGGCCCGATCATGTCGATGATGCCGATCTTCATGGTGGGCGTCGTCTTCGGTCTCGCCATGGACTACGAGGTCTTCCTCGTGACGCGGATGCGGGAGGCGTTCGTCCACGGCGAGCGGCCCGGGCAGGCCGTGGTGACCGGCTTCAAGCACGGGGCGCGGGTGGTGACGGCCGCGGCCGTCATCATGATGAGCGTCTTCGCCGGCTTCATCGGCTCCTCCGAGCAGATGATCAAGATGATCGGCTTCGGCCTGGCGATCGCGGTCTTCTTCGACGCGTTCGTGGTCCGGATGGCGATCGTGCCGGCGGTGCTCGCCCTGCTCGGGCAGTCGGCCTGGTGGCTCCCGGGATGGCTCGCGAAGATCCTCCCGAACGTGGACGTCGAGGGCGAGGGCCTGCAGAAGCGGCTCGCCGAGCCCGGGGCGCCGAAGGCGCCGGAGGCGGACGAGGACCGGGAACTGGTCAAGGCCTGACCTTCGCTTTGCGGCTGCGGCCCGGCGGTGCCGACCCCACTCGGTGGGGGAGGCGCGGCCGGGCCGCAGCCGTTTCGGCTGGGCGCCGCGGCAAGCGGTTCCGCCCGCCGCGACGGCGTCCGGCCACCGTCAGGGAGCCCGGCGGTGCCTTCCCCACGGAAGTGGGATCCGGCACCGCCGGGCCGCGCCGTTTCGGCTGATCGCCGCGGCGGCGGGAGGGGAGCCCCGGTCCCGCCCTTTCACCGTTTCCCGGGGGAGGTTCCCCGGCCCCCCGGGGGGGGGCGGGTCGGGTCGGCGCCCCGCTGCCCGCGCACCCGGCGGGGGCTGGGGCTTGCCCCAGGAAACGGTGAAAGGGCGGGGCCGGGGCCTTTCCCCCGCCGCGACGGCGAGCAGCCACCGTCAGGGAGCCCGGCGGTGCCGAGCGCGCCGTGGTCGTACGCCCCGCGCCCGGCGGCAACGTGGCGTACGCCATGAATTCGCCCGGAATGGGAACCGCCCCCTGCCGTGCCCGCGTTTCTTCAAGTCCACGGGTCAACCGACCCGTGGGCGCGTTCGGGGGCGCGCGCGAAGGAAAGGGCTCCGTGTTGAACCTGCTCGATCTGCTGCTGTTGCTCGTCGTCCTCGGCTACGCCGTCTCCGGCTTCCGCCGCGGCCTGGTCGCCAGCGTCGTGCTGCTCGCCGGTTTCCTCGGCGGAGCCGTCCTCGGTGTGTGGGTGCTGCCGTTCGCCCTGGAGCCCTTCGAGGCGGGGACCGCCACCGCCGCGGTCGTCGCCGTCCTGGTCGTCCTCGTCCCGGCCGCGATCGGCCACGCCCTGGCCGCCCGCCTGGCCTACGGCCTGCGCCGTCGCCTGACGTGGGCCCCGGTCCGCGGCATCGACGGCGTCGGCGGCGCCGTCGTGAACTCCCTGGCCGTGCTGCTCGTCGGCTGGGTGGCCGCGAGCGTGCTCGCCTCGGCGAATTCGCCGCTGCTCACCCGGCAGATCAGGGAGTCGGCGCTGCTGGGCGCCGTCCAGAAGGCGATGCCCGAGCAGGCGCCGACGTGGTTCAGCCGCACCACGGACGCCCTGAACGGCGCGGGCTTCCCGCAGGTCTTCAACCCCTTCGAGAACGAGCCGGCGACGAGCGTCCCCAGGCCGTCGGGCGACGCCGTCACCCCCGCCGCGACCAGGGCGGCCAAGGAGAGCGTGGTCAAGGTCGAGGGCGTCGCCGACACCGGCGAGGGCCGCCGCGGCCAGGAGGGCAGCGGCTTCGTCTACGCCGCGCAGCACGTGATGACGAACGCCCACGTCGTGGCCGGGGTGAACAGCCCGACCGTACGCGTCGGCGGCGTCGGCAAGGCGTACAAGGCGAAGGTCGTCCTCTTCGACCCGAGGACGGATGTCGCCGTCCTGGACGTGCCGGGCCTGAAGGCCCCCGTGCTGCCGTTCGACAAGTCGGCCAAGCGCGGGGACACGGCGATCGTCGCCGGCTTCCCGCAGAACGGCGGGCTCGACATCCGGGCGGCCACGGTCGCCAACGAGCTCCGCGCCAAGGGCCAGGACATCTACGGCGACGGCGTGACCACCCGGCAGGTGTACTCCGTACGGTCCACGATCCGCCCGGGCAACTCCGGCGGACCGCTCCTGACCCCGGCCGGCCGGGTCTACGGCGTGGTCTTCGCCCGCTCCACGGCGGACGCGGAGACGGGCTACGTCCTCACGGCGGCCCAGGTCGCGGACGCCGCCGAGCGTGCGGCCACGGCGACGGCGCCGGTGACCACGGGGAGCCGGGCGGCGCTGTAGCGCCCCGGCGGGGGAGCGGCGCCGCCCGGCCCCGGGTCACGCCCGGCCCCGGGTCACTTCTTGCAGCCGGCCAGCACCTGCTGCAGCTTGGCCTTCTCCTTCCGGGTGACGGACAGCCCGTAGTAGTCCTTCACCCCGATCCACGCCTGGCTGTAGAGGCACTCGGCGCCGGCCACCGGCATCCACTTGTCGGGTCCCTTGTCGCCCTTGCGCCGGTTGGCCCAGGTGGACACCGCGATCAGCTGCGGCGAGGCGGTCAGGTCGTTGGCGAACTCCTGCCGCTTCTTGGCCGTCCAGGTGCGCGCACCGGACCCCCACGCGTGCCGCAGCGGCACGATGTGGTCGATGTCGACGTGCACCGGGTCGCCCATGTCCCTGTTGTCGTACTCGCTGTGCCACCGCCCGCCGACGACCTTGCACCGGCCGTCGAGGGTCGCCGGGACGACGGACTGGAACTTGAGGGCGATCTGCCGGGTGGTGCACCGGTCGACGCCGTGCCGGACCCAGCAGACGGAGCCGAAGTGACTGCGGTGATAGCCCTTGCTGCTGAAGGCCTTGACGTCGAGTTCGCCCAGCATGCGCACGGCCTCTTTGCGGTCCGGCAGGTTCCGGGGCCACTTCAGCGGCAGGCCGCGGCGGTGCGTGGGCGTGGGCGTGTGCGTGGTCGTGGTTGTGGTCGTGGGCGTGGTCGCCGGGTGCCCGGTGTTGGGGGGCCGCGTGTAGATGTCCCCCTCGTCCGCGGCCGGCCCCTCGCACTCGTTCTCGTCGAAGTCCAGCGGGGCCCGGTGCTGGTGCCGGCCGGCCTGCTGCGCGGCCTGCGGTGTGGCGGGTTCCGGCGGGGGCGTGGCCCGGGCCGCGGTCCCGGGGAGCGCTGCCGGGAGGACGGCGGCGGCGATGGCGAAGGCGATTCCCAGACGTCTGTACCGGCGCATGACGCATCTCCTCAGACTCTGCTGTGCGGTGCTGTGCTCTGCGGTGCTGTGGATGCCGAGGTGGTCGTCATGAGGAATTGACCAAGTGCGGGTCAAATGTGCGTATATTCTGATTAATTCACCTGTCTGGGCAGGGGAGTTTCACTCGTACGGAATGCGCGGAAGGCTTGCACTTTCACGCCGCGATCTCCGCCATCAGCATCTGCAGCGTGCCGCACCACTTGTCCTGCGGCAGAGCCTCCAGCGCCGCCCGGGCGCAGGCCACCCCGCCCTCGCGGTCGCCCGCGCGGACGAGAGTGAGGCCCTTGTGCAGTTCCAGGTGCGTGGCGAAGCGCGGCAGGCGTTCGGGCAGTTCGCGCAGCGCCGCCTCCCGCGCCTCCGTGGCCTGCTTCTCGTCGCCCAGCCGCGCGGACAGCAGCGACAGGAAGCCGTTCATGCGCCAGGAGGGAATGCTGTAGTCGCTGAGCTGCGCCGACGGGTCGTACGCGGCGTCGAAGATCCGCCGTCCCCGGTCGGCCAGCCGCAGGGCCGTCGCCCGGTCGCCGCGCAGGGCCGCCGCGTACGCCTTGCCGAGCGTGGCGTGCAGCAGGCCCACGGACGGCTTGCCGGTGAGGGCCAGGGCCTGGTCGGCCAGGAGTTCGGCGAGGCCCGTGGACGTGCCGCCGTAGCCGAGGGTGAGGGCGCCCCGGCCGCGGACCCAGACCCGTACGCCGGTGTCGCCCGAGCGGTCCGCCGCGTCGGCGGCCATCCGGAACCACATGACGGTCTTCGCGCACTCCTGCCGCGAGAAGGTCGTGGCGTACACCGTCATCAGCCGGGCGGCCACCGACCACATCCGCGGGTCGTCGAGCTGCTGCTGGACGACGACCAGGTCCTCGGCGACCCGGCGCTGGAGATCGGCGGCGGGCGAGGACATGTAGTCGGTGCCGTAGGCGGTGAGCCGGCCCTCCCACTCCCCGGCCGAGGGGCCGCCGCGCAGGCGGGCGGCGAAGCCCGTGCTCAGGAGGTCGGAGGCGACGGCCGGGGCGAGCGCGGCCGCCGCGGCACCGTCCGCCGGGCCGCCGCCCGCCAGCGCGGCCGCCGGCACGTCGAGCACCCGGGCGAGGGCGCGCAGGTAGAACGGCCCGGGCCGGACCTTGCCCCGCTCCCAGCCGCTCACGTACTCCCGGGCCAGCGCGGTGCCGAACGCGTCGTTGATCTCCGCCGCGAGCCGCCCCTGGCTCCATCCGCGCGCCTTGCGCAGCTCCCTGACCAGTTCTCCGATCTCCACGGGAGCCATCTTGCCCCTAGGAATGCCACTAGTGGAGGCCCGGCTTCCGTACGAGGCTGGGGACCGGCCGCTCGGGCCGCGACGTGCCACGGGGGTGCACGCCGACGCCCGGCGCGCGCACGGTCACGCGTGCGCACACGGACCGGACACCTGCCCTGCACCAGGTGTTCCGAGGGGGGTGGCCCCGGGAGGGGGGAAATTCTCCCGGGGCCACTGACTCACCCTTCGGGCTCACGCGCCTGACTCACCCTTCGGGCTCACGCGCCCTGTACGGCCTACACGGTGATCCGCTCCTGCCCCTCCTCCTCCGCCGCCTCCGCCTCCTCCAGCAGCCGCTCCGCCATCGCGTCCAGGGCGCGGTCGAGCCGGGCGCGGTCCTCGGGGTCGCCGACGTCCCAGTCGTCCAGGCGGGCGGCCAGCCACGCGCGCCACGTCGTGCCCAGCCGTTCGATCTCCGCCTCGCCCGCGGGCGTCAGCGAGAGCCGGTCGCCGTCCACGCGCGCGTACCCGGCCTCCGCCGTGCGCGCGAAGGCCGGCTGCAGCACCTCCGGCGGCATCCGGTGCGCCGCCGCCACCGACGACAGCGCCGCCTCGCCGCGCACGCACAGCCGCCAGTGGATCTGGCTCAGCGTCCACGCCTCGGCCGGGCCGAGCGGGCTGCCCGACTCCGCCAGCACCTGGCGGCTCACCGGCCCTTTGGCCTTGCGCATGACGCCCGCGACCGCCCGCTCCAGCTGCCGCTCGGCCTCCGCGGAGTCCGGCGCCGCGAAGCCCTCGCCCATGTCGGAGGCGCCGGCCCGCGCGCTGTCGCGCAGCGGCACCTCCTTGAGGAACCACGCGGCGACGAAGCCCGCCAGCGCCACCGGCACCACCCACAGGAAGACGTAGTTCACGGTCTGCGCGTACGCGTCGACGACCGGCCGCGCCTGCTCCGGCGGCAGCGCGGCCAGCCCCTGCGGGCTGATCACGGCGGACGGCGGCACGCCGGGCGAGCGGGACAGCGCCTCCGTCAGATTGGGCTTCAGCCGGTTGCTGTAGAGCGTGCCGAAGATGGCCGTGCCGAAGGAGCTGCCGAGCGTGCGGAAGAAGGTGACGCCCGAGGTGGCCGTGCCCAGTTCGTGGTATGGGACGGTGTTCTGCACGGCGATCGTCAGCACCTGCATGGCCAGCCCGATGCCCACGCCCAGCACGAACATGTACAGCGACTCCAGCCACGCCCCCGTCGACGCCCCCATCGTCGACATCAGGTACAGCCCCAGCGCCATCACCGCCATGCCCGCCACGGGGAACATCCGGTAGCGGCCGGTGCGGCTGACGACGATGCCCGAGAGCATGGACGCGCCCAGCAGCCCGGCGACCATCGGCAGCGCCCGCACGCCCGACATCGTGGCCGACACCCCGTCCACGTACTGCAGGTACGTCGGCAGGTACGTCAGCGCGCCCAGCATCGCGAAGCCCACGATGAAGCTGAGGAGCGAGCAGACGGTGAAGACGGGGTTGCGGAACAGATGCATGGGGAGCATCGGTTCCTTCGCCCGCAGCTCCACCAGGACGAAGCCGGTCAGGAGGACGACCGCGCCCGCGAACAGGCCGACGACGACCGCCGAGCTCCACGCGTACGTGTTGCCGCCCCACTCCAGGCCGAGGACCAGCGCGGAGGAGCCGGCGGCCACCAGGGCGATGCCCAGGTAGTCGATGACGGGGCGGACGGCCGAGCGGACCACCGGGATCGTGCGGGCCGCCATGACGACCATCACGATCGCCACGGGCACGTTGACGTAGAAGCACCACCGCCACGTCGCGTGGTCGGTGAAGACGCCGCCCAGGGTCGGGCCGACGACCGTCGTCACGCCGAAGACCGCGCCCAGCGCGCCCTGGTACTTGCCGCGCTCGCGCAGCGGGATGACGTCCGCGATCAGCGCCATGGCGGTGACCATCAGACCGCCGCCGCCGACGCCCTGCAGGGCGCGCGCGGCGATCAGCATCAGCATGGAGTCGGCGACACCCGCGAAGACCGATCCGGCGGTGAAGACGACGGCGCTGAGCTGGAAGACGACCTTCCGGCCGAAGAGGTCGCCGAACTTGCCGACCAGGACGGTCGAGACGGTCTCGGCGAGCAGGTACGCCGTGACCACCCACGCCATGTGCCCGCCGCCGCCCAGGTCCGCGACGATCGTCGGCAGCGCGGTCGAGACGATCGTCTGGTCGAGGGCCGCGAGCAGCATGCCGAGCACGATCGTGACGAAGACCAGGTTCGTGCGGCGGCGACTGAGCGGCGGCGGGGCGGCCGCGGGGACGTCCGCCGGGGGCGCGGGGGCCGTGGTCATACTGCCCAGCATTCGGGCAGGGGGCCGGGGCCGCCACCGGGGCGGCGCGCGGGTGAGCGAGGGGCGCGCAGGAGCGCTGCACAAGCTCTTGCGAGAGATTCGCAGAGAGCCCCTATCATCGAGCGGTTCCGGCCACGGTGGTAGAGGGAGTGACGTCATGCACGTACCCGACGGATTCATCGACGCGCCCGTCTCGGCCGCCACCGCCGTGGTGGCCGCGGGCGCCGTCGCCGTGAGCCTGCGCGGCGCACGGCGCGAACTGGACGACAAGGCCGCGCCGCTGGCGGGCCTGGTCGCGGCGTTCATCTTCGCCGTCCAGATGCTGAACTTCCCGGTGGCGGCGGGCACGAGCGGGCACCTGCTGGGCGGGGCGCTCGCCGCGATCCTCGTCGGGCCGTACACGGGGGTGCTCTGCATATCCGTCGTCCTGCTCATGCAGGGCGTGCTCTTCGCCGACGGCGGGCTGTCGGCGCTCGGCGTCAACATCAGCGACATGGGCGTCGTCACGACGGTCGTGGCGTACGCGGTGTTCCGGGGCCTGGTGAGGCTGCTGCCACGGGGGCGCGCGAGCCTGACCGCGGCTTCCTTCGCCGCGGCCCTGGTCTCCGTCCCGGCCGCGGCCGCCGCGTTCACTTTGATCTACGCGGTGGGCGGCACGACGGACGTCCCGGTCGGGAAGGTCTTCACGGCGATGGTGGGCGTCCACGTCCTCATCGGCCTGGGCGAGGCGGCGATCACGGCCCTGACGGTCAGCGCGGTGGCGGCCGTCCGCCCGGACCTGATCCACGCGGCGCGGGACGTTTTCCGTCCCCTGGAACTGCGCACGGCGCCGCCGACCGAGCCGGCGGGCCCGGCGACTTCCCTCCGCCGCGGCGGTGACCAGCCCCAGCGGCGCAGCCCGGCGGTGCCGGACGCCGCGGCCGGGCCTGCGGGCTCGGGGGCACCCGCGGTGCCGGGAAGCCCGGCAACCTCCCTCCGCCGCGACGGCGATCAGCCTCAGCGGCGCAGCCCGGCGGTGCCGGACGGCCGCGAGGAGGCCGGGCACCGCCGGTCAGGCGGTGAGGGGCCGGCCGCCGTCGCGGCGGATTCGGTGGCCAAAGCCGGCATGGAGCCTGCGGGCGCGGACGCTCCCGAGGCACCGGACAACGCCGGGCCCGCGGCAACGCCCCGCTCCGCGCGTCGCCTGTGGCTCGTCGGGCTCGGTGTCGCGCTCGTCTGTGCCGGTGGGGTCAGCTACTACGCCTCCACCAGCCCCGACGGCCTGGAGAAGGTCGCGCACGACAAGGGCATCGACAGCAAGGCCGAGGAGCACGCCGCCAAGGGTTCGCCCCTCGCCGACTACCAGGTCAAGGACGTCGCCGACGAGCGCATCTCCGGCGGCCTCGCCGGAGTGATCGGCGTCGGCGCGACCCTGGCCGTCGGCACCGCCGTCTTCGTGGTCGTGCGGCGCCGCCGCGCCGCCCCGGCCGCCCCGTCCGCCGAGGGCGCCTGAGCATGGGCGCCGGCCACGCGCACAAGCTCTACCGGCACGCGCACTCCCCCGTTCACACCCTCCCCCCGCACTGCAAGATCGCAGCCGTCCTCGCGTTCGTCCTGACGGTCGTCGCGACACCGCGCGAGGCCGTATGGGCCTTCGGCCTGTACGCCCTGCTCGTCGCCGCCGCGGCGGTCGCGGCCCGGATCCCGGCCGGCTTCCTCCTCCGCCGGCTGCTGATCGAGATCCCGTTCGTGGCGTTCGCGCTGCTGATGCCGTTCGTCGTCCCGGGCGAGAAGACGCACGTCCTCGGGCTGTCGCTCAGCGAGCCCGGCCTCTGGGGCGCCTGGAACGTCCTCGCCAAGGGCACGCTGGGCGTCGCCGCATCCGTCCTGCTCGCCTCGACGACGGAGCTCCGCTCGCTCCTCCTCGGCCTGCAGCGCCTGCGCATGCCCCCGCTGCTCGTCCAGATCGCCTCCTTCATGATCCGCTACGGGGACGTGGTCACCGACGAGATGCGCCGTATGCGCATCGCCCGCGAATCGCGCGGCGTCACGGCGCGCGGCGTGCGCCACTGGGGCGTCCTGGCCAGGTCCGCGGGCGCGCTCTTCATCCGCTCCTACGAGCGCGGGGAGCGGGTCCACCTGGCGATGGTCAGCCGGGGGTACGCGGGAACGATGCCGGTGCTCGACGACGCCGCGGCGAGTCGTACGCAGTGGGCGTACGCGGCGGCGCTTCCGCTGGCCGCGCTCGCGGTCTTGCTGGCGGCGTGGGTGGTGACGGGCGGCCTGCCGTGGGCCGCCGGAAGCTGACCCCGGCCCCCACCCCTGCTCGCCGTACGCCCCGACCGGAAGGACCTCCCATGACCGACGCCCCGTCCTCCCCGCCCGCTACACCCTCCCCGCCCTCCCCGCCCTCCCTGGAGGTGTCGGGTCTGGCCTACGCCTACCCCGACGGCCACCAGGCCCTCTTCGGTGTCGACCTGGAGGTCGCCCGCGGCGAGCGCGTCGCGCTGCTCGGCCCGAACGGCGCCGGCAAGACCACCCTCGTCCTCCACCTCAACGGCATCCTCGGCGGAGGCCTGGGCGGCGTCCGGGTCGCCGGCCTGCCGGTTGAGAAGCGGAACCTCGCCGAGATCCGCCGCCGGGTCGGCATCGTCTTCCAGGACCCCGACGACCAGCTGTTCATGCCGACCGTCCGCGAGGACGTCGCGTTCGGCCCCGCCGCGGCGGGCCTGCGCGGCGCGGAGCTGGAGGCGTGCGTGGAGAAGGCGCTGGCGCAGGTCGGCATGGCCGGCTTCGCGGACCGCCCGCCGCACCACCTCTCCTTCGGCCAGCGGCGGCGCGTGGCCGTGGCGACGGTCCTGGCGATGGAGCCGGAGATCCTCGTCCTGGACGAGCCGTCGTCCAACCTCGACCCGGCCTCGCGCCGCGAGCTCGCGGACGTCCTGCGCTCCCTGGACGTGACGGTCCTGATGGTCACCCACGACCTCCCGTACGCGCTGGAGCTCTGCGAGCGGTCCGTCGTCCTCAGCGGGGGCGTCATCGCGGCGGACGGTCCGACCCGCGACCTCCTGTGTGACGAGGACCTCATGCGCGCGCACCGCCTGGAGCTGCCGTTCGGCTTCGACCCGCGCACGGCACGGCCGGTGCGGCCTGACGGGGCCGCCCGCGGCGCCGGAAGGTGAGGGGGTCCCTCCACCCCGGTCTACGCGCATTGACCGCGACGTTGCACCATGGTGGAGGAATTTGCAGCAATCGGCACAGGAGCAGGCAACAGTGGTGGACGTCCAGGGCACGGTGACGGACGGTTTCGAACCGGTCCGGGACGCCTTCGCGGAGAACTTCGCCCGGCGCGGCGAGCGGGGTGCGGCCGTCGCCGTCTACCGCGACGGGCGCAAGGTCGTCGACCTGTGGGGCGGCGTCCGCGACGCCGACGGCGGCGAGGAGCCGTGGCGGCACGGCACCGCGCAGATCGTCCGCTCCGCCACGAAGGGTGTGGCCGCGGCGGTCCTGCTGCTCCTGCACCAGCGCGGACAGGTGGACCTGGACGCGCCCGTCGGCACGTACTGGCCCGAGTTCAAGGCGGCCGGCAAGGAGCGGGTCCTCGTCCGGCACCTGCTGTCGCACCGCGCCGGCCTGCCCGCGCTCGACGTGCCCCTCACCCCGGCGCAGGCCGTCGACGGCGTCAGCGGCCCGGTGGCGCTGGCAGCCCAGGCCCCGGCGTGGGAGCCCGGCACGGCGCACGGCTACCACGCGCAGACGTACAGCTGGCTGCTCGCCGAGCTGATCGAGCGCATCACCGGGCGCTCGATAGGCCGCTGGATCGCCCAGGAGGTGGCCGGGCCGCTGGGCCTGGACCTGTGGGTGGGCCTGCCGGAGTCCGAGCGGCAGGCGGGCCGGGTCGGGCGCATCGCGGACATCGAGGCGCCGGCGGCCCCGTCCTCGGCGGGGCTGCGGGTACGCCCGAAGCAGTCCGTCACGGACGCCTACAACGACCCGGAGTCCCTGACGCGGCGGGCCTTCGCGGCGATCTCCCCGGCGGCGGACGAGAACGACCCGGCGTACCGAGCCGCCGAACTGCCCGCCTCGGCGGGCATCGCGACCGCGGACGCGCTCGCCCGCTTCTACGCCTCCCTGATCGGGGACGTGGACGGCGTACGCCGCCTCTTCGCCCCGGCGACGCTGACGCTGGCCCGCACGGAGGAGTCGGCGGGCCCGGACCGCGTCCTCGTCGTGAACACCCGCTTCGGCCTGGGCTACATGCTCCACGGCCCGTCCTCGCCGCTCCTGGCCCCGGGCTCCTTCGGCCACCCGGGCCGCGGGGGCTCACTGGCGTTCGCGGACCCGGAGTCGGGCGTCTCCTTCGGCTACGTCACGAACGGCATGCAGAAGAACGTCACGGCGGACCCCAGGGCCCAGGTGCTGGTGCGAGCTCTCTCGAAGTCTCTCGCCCTTTAAAGTCCCTGGCCGGGTGCAACCGAGCCCCGCCCGTGTGCCTCGCAGTGAGGGCGCGGACGGGGCAAGGCGTGGCTGCCTATGGCTGGTTCTTGCTCTCTTCCCGCACGCAGTCGAGACAGACCCATCCCTTACGAGCCACGAGCCGAGTCCGTTCCTTCGGGTGCTTACCGCACCACTCAGAAGGTCCGGACCGGTCGGGGAGATCACGCTTGATCAGCATGCCGATCCGGACCCGGTTGCTCAGTGGCTCGTCCGGGAACGGGGTGTCAGTCATCAGTCATCGTCGCCTTCCTGCGTGTCCGGCTCCGGCTCCGACGCGGTGACGATCTCCTCTTCGAACACGTCGTACCCGTTGACTTCATCCTTGCCACCCATGGTGAGACTCCATTCGTCGGGTATCACGGGAACCCACCCGGTCGCTGACCTCATGCGCCCATCACTGGAGCGACCGGGCGGGAGTCTGTGTCGGGCTCGCCTCGCGGGTGCGCGGACGGCGGGGTAAGTCGTGGTGGGTCACTTCTTCTTGGCGGCCTTCTCCGCGGCGCGCCGTTCCGCGCGGGCTTCCCGGACCGTCCGGGGTGCCACCAGCCCCGGGCATGCGCCGTCAGCATCGGCGGGATGCTGATCGGTCACGCGTCCACCTTCGATCCGTGCGTGGTCTTGAAGTGTCGCGTGATCCGGGCGCGCACCACGAGCAACCCGATCTCGTCGTTGCTGTTTTGGGCTTCCCGAAGGTCAGTGCTCAAGGCAATGCACTCACGGCAGGGAGGCGGGTCGGCGGGGCCGGGCGAGGCCATCCACAGTCCGGCGCAGTGCGGAAGGGCGAGCCCCCACAGAGGTGGGCATCAGTCCACTCTCCGCGGACTGAGCCCGAGCGCCTTGCGCTCCTCATTGGTCGCGATACGCAATCGGTCCATGCTGCGGGCCGTCCACCGGCCGCCGCTCCCGTCAACCGGTGCGATCGGGTAGCCGTCCTCCGTACGCGCCTGCATCACGCCCATACGGCCGGTGTCCCTGTCCACGACCAGAGCGCCGGCGCGGTAGCCGGTCCACAGCGCCGCCCCCGGCTTCCGCGTCACGAGTGCCCCCGGTGCTGACAGCCGATCGACACGGCAGGCAGCAGCGGCGAGAAGGGGTGCATACCAGCGGCCGCGTCGGCAAGCGTCCTCCGCCGCGCCCTATCAGTGTCAGTACGCCTTACGTCGCGCTGTACGGGGCGTTCAGCTCCGGTCTGCGGGTTGGTGACCACGCTGACTCCCTGAGTCCGTCGAGTAGGTCTGAACGACCGTAGGACTCAGGGAGGTTGAACGTCACGAGCGTTTCGTAGCACCTTACCGCGCCGGTGTTGGTGACCCCCACGCAGTGCACCACGAGCCTGCTCGGCAAGGGCCTAACTACTGCGGAACAAGGCGGTTAGGCCGTGACTCCCAACAGTGACATCATCCGGCGCATTTCGCCGGTCAGAGTCCTCTTGCGCTTCCGGGCAATGCTTTCCATGACATCCGTGGCGGTCCGCTGGTGCCGAAGCCATTCGCCGTTCGCGTACTCAATGGCAGTCAACCTCTCCATTGCGCTCTCGTGGTCTCCGGTTTTTGAATAAGCGGTTGCCACGGTTAGGCGGTGCCGGTTCCATTCCTTGTCGGTTTCAGGGACGCTGAGAGCCTTCATCGACCTGTCGGACAAGGGTGCCCGCCCTGTCGATTCCTCGATGACGCGGTACGGATCGCCACCCTCTTTGATCAGCTCGTCTTCGAGCCCCTTCATTGCGGCAACCTTGAGATCAAATCGGCCGTACCTGTGCCGCGCGTCAGCGGACTTTGTTCCGAGCGCAGAGGCGGCAGAGGCGGCAATGCGTCGGGCACCAGTTGCGTGATCTTCCCGGTTGTTCCGCACGGCTGCGGCTGCGGCTTGGAGTGCCAGCCAGCCCCAGACTGCCAGACGCTCAGGGGAGGCCTTCGAAATGCGGGGCTCGATGTGGTCCGCCGTCTCGACGGCCAGGTTTTCCGCATCATCGAAACGGCCTTGCCGCAGCAGTAGCCATGACATGATGACGATTGCGTACGCTGCCGTGTTTGTATCGTTCACCTCTTGCGCGTCACGGATGGAGCCGGACAAGGCGTGGTAGGCAAGGTCGTATTGCCGAACCTGAGTCAGGTACCGGCCGCCCAGCAAGTATGCCTCGGCGCGCGCTGAAAGCGCCTTTTCGTGCTCCCCGCCGTGATCGTAGTAGGACACGGCCGAATTGGCATCGCTGATGATCTGCGGCAGTGTAGTCGCCACAGAACCGAATCTATCCGAGTCGTAGGCTGCCGAGCCTCGGCGTACCAAATCAAGGAGAGCCTCCAGGTCCGGCTCTTGCTCGGGAGTCTCGGTCACCGGGGCCGCGAGGCCGATAGCGGGCGTCAGGGAATTCCGCAATTCAACGAGTCCGACCTTCGTGGGGTCCTCTTCGCGGACGGGAGCGGGGGTGTCGGACGCCATCAGCTGTGACGTCTTTACATGCAAGGCGCGGGCGAGCAGATGCAGAGTCTCGATGCGGACGTTTCCGCCCTGCTCCAGTTTGGCCACTGTGGATGGCGCGACTCCAGCGGCAAGGGCCAAGGTCTCCTGAGTGAGTCCCGCTGTGCGCCGGTGCTTCTTGACGTTCTCCCCGAGTTCTTTCGACATGCTCCCCTGCCCAGAGCCGTGGTTGATGCCTTGACGCCACGGTACGCCCGGAGTGGGGAGGCCGGGCAGCGAAGAGTCGACCGTCTCGGTACGTGCTGGTACTAGCTGGTACTAGGCGAGCGCGGGGCCGTGGCTACAACCCCGCCGCCCGCGCCACCGCCAAGCTGTCCTCGTACAGGTGGAAGCGCGTCAGCAGGCCGTCCTCCACGCTCAGCCGGAGCGCGAAGGGCGTCCGGAAGTCCTTCCCCGTGCCGCGGATCGTGGCGATGATGACGCCCGTCACCACCGCATCGCGGCCGTCCGCCAGGAGGGCGTCGACCACAGGCGAGCCTTCCGCCTGGGTGACGTTCTCGCCCAGTTCGCGGAAGTGCGCGGCGACGTCGGCGCGCGTCGAGCGGGCCCGTACCCACGGCACGACCGCCGGATCGCCGACGATCATCCAGTCGACCGTTCCGGCGAAGAGCGCGGCGGTCCGCTCCGGGTCGCCTTCCCCGAAGCGGGTGAGGAACGCCTGCACCGCGCTGCGGGTGGCGTCGGATCGATCGTGGTCCATGGCGGTCGGTCCTCTTCTCCTCGGGGCGGCGGGTGCCTACGGTATCGACCCATGCAGCCCACGCCGCCCGTGCCGCCCATCGCGCACCTGCCACGCTTCGACGGCTACGCCGCCCTCGTCACCGGCGCCGGCCGCGGCATCGGCGCCGCCACCGCGCACCGCCTCGCCGCCGAGGGCGCGCGCGTCCTCGTCACGGACATCGACGGCGAGCGTGCCGCCCGCTCCGCCGCCCGCATCCGCGAGGACGGCCTCGCCGCCGAGCCGCTGGCCTGTGACGTGGGCGACCGGGCGGCCGTCGAGAGCGCGGTGGCCCACGCCGTCGAACGGTTCGGCGGCCTGGACGTCCTGGTCAACAACGCCTACGCGTTCCACCCCGACCCCCCGCTCGTGGAGGACGTCACCGACGAGGCCTGGGCCCAGGACCTCGACATCACCCTGACCGGCGCCTTCCGTTGCGTCCGGGCGGCGATGCCGCACCTCGCCCGGGCCCCCGGCGCCCGTGGCGCGGTCGTCAGCATCGGCTCCGTCAACGGCGAGCAGGACTACGGCAACCACGCCTACAGCGCCGCCAAGGCGGGCCTTGCGGGCCTGACCCGGACGCTGGCGGGGCAGTGCGCGTCCCGCGGGGTACGCGTCAACCTCGTCGCTCCCGGCACGGTCCGCACCCACGGCTGGGACGACCGCCCCGGCGCGCTGGAGCGTGCGGCTCCGCTGTACCCGCTGGGGCGGGTCGGCGAGCCGGGGGACATCGCCGCCGCGGTCGCCTTCCTCGCCTCGCGCGACGCCGCGTGGATCACGGGCGTCACCCTCCCCGTGGACGGCGGCATCCTCATCGGCAACATCGGCCTGCAGCGGGCGTTCAAGGGGGAGTGAACCGGCCGGGATCGCGGTGCCGGGCGCCGTCACCCCGCGTGCAGCATCATCCCGATCCCCGCCACCATCAGCCCCGCCGCAGCGATCCGCGGCGCCCCGAACCGCTCCTTGAAGAACAGCGCCCCGATCGCCGCCCCCACCAGGATCGAGGACTCGCGCAGCGCCGAGATGGGCGCGAGGTCGGCGCGCGTCTGCGCCCACAGCACCAGCCCGTACGCGGACACGGACAGCACCCCGCCCACCAGCCCGCGCACCGCGAACGGCCTGATCTGCGCCACGAACGCGCCCCGCCGCGCCGCCAGCGCGTACAGCGGGATGGGCGTCCCCTCCAGGATCATCAGCCAGGCGATGTAGCCGAGGGGCGTACCGGAGGCGCGTACGCCCAGGCCGTCGACGACCGTGTACGCGGCGATGGCCAGCCCCGTCGCCGCGGCGGCGACGATGGCCGCCCACTGCGGCCGGGACCCCGAGCCCCGGATGCCCCACAGGGCGAGCCCGACCAGCCCGGCCGAGGCCACGGCCACGCCCGCCGCCTGCCAGCCGCCGGGCGTCTCCCCGGCGAAGGCGGCGGCCAGGACGGTCACGGCGAGCGGGGCGGTGCCGCGGGCGATCGGGTACATCTGCCCGAAGTCGCCGAGCGTGAACGACCGCATGAGCAGCATCTGGTAGACGACGTGCAGGACGGCGGACGCCAGCAGGTACGGCCACGCCGCCCCGTCCGGGAGCGGTACGAAGCCGGCCATCGCCAGCCCGCACGCCGCTCCGCCGCCCCCGACGAGCGTGAAGGCGAGGAGCTGGTCCTTGATGCCGTGCGCGATGGCGTTCCAGCTGGCGTGGGTGACGGCGGCTATGAGGACGGCTGCGGCGACCAAGGGGGGCATGGTCACCGACGCTAGCGCCGCGCGCGGGGCGCACGCGATGTTGCGTGCCTCACGCAGATGCGGATCCGGATGCGGATCCGGGTGCAGATCCGATCAAGACGCAGTCGCCGTCTTCGTATCCGGGCTCTTTCCCGCCCGCTCGACGAGCAGCCAGCCGGCCGCGCACATGGCGACGGTGACGGGCGCGGTGACGCGTACGGCGACGAGGACGGCGGAGTGCCCGTCCAGCAGCCCGCCGAAGCCCACCATGGACAGCCCGAGCACGCCGAAGAGGGTGAGCGTGACGCCGACGGCGGCGGCCGGTCCGGTGCCACGGCGGGCGGGGGCGACCCCCGGGGCCGGAGCGGCCGGAGCAGCCGTAGCGGCCGGAGCCGGCGGCTGCTCCGCCTTGCGGAAGACCGCGACCAGGAGCGCCGTGACGGCCGCGGCCGCCGCGATCCGCACCGGCACCTGCAGCCACCAGGCCGCGCCCGCCGGCTCCGGCAGGGGAACGCGCAGGGCCAGCAGCGCCCCGTACACGCCCAGCATCGCCGTGAGGTGCCACAGGAAGGCCGTCATCGCCACGCCGTTCGCGGCGATGACGGTGCGCCAGACGCGGGGCCGGGCCACCAGGCGGGTCATCGGGCCGCGCAGCAGCTCGACCGCGCCGATCAGCCACATGCCGTGGCAGAGCAGGGCGGCGGTGGGCGGCGCCATGTTGCTGATCTTCTCGCCCGGCATGCCGACCATGGACAGCGGGTACGGCCCGAAGGCCACGAGGCCGACCGCGCCCGCGAGCCCGGCTGCGGCGAGCGCCCACGGCACGCGGAGGCGCAGGCGCCCGTCGGCCCGCAGGAAGCCGAGCTGGTGGACGGCCAGCCAGACGAAGCCGAAGTTGAGGAACTCCACGTACGGGACGCCGGCCGCGAACCGCAGCACGTCCACGGCCGCCGCCGCGGCGGCCAGGGCGGCGAAGGCGTACCAGCCGCAGCGCTCGTGGAGGCGCAGGAGGGGCGGCGTGAAGGCCACCATGGCGAGGTAGATGCCGATGAACCACAGGGGCTGGGCGACGAGGCGCGCGGCGACGTCCGCGAGGGCTCCGCTCCGGCCGCTCAGCTGGAGGGCGAGCGCGCCCGCGCCCCATACGGCGACGAAGAGCATCGTGGGGCGCAGGAGGCGCTGGAGGCGGGCGCGCAGGAAGAGTGCGTAGGCGGGGCCGCCGGTGCGGCGCGTCAGCGAACGGTAGGAGAGGGCGTGGGAGAAGCCGCCGACGAAGAAGAACACCGGCATGATCTGCAGCACCCAGGTGAGGAGTTGCAGCCTCGGCTCGACGGCGAGCAGATTGCCGACGGCGGCGCGGCCGTCGTCGCCCACGGTCACGGCGGCCATGAGCCAGTGCCCGAGCACGACGGTCCCGAGGGAGGCCACGCGCAGCAGATCGATGACGCGGTCGCGCGCCCCGGGGGTCGCCGCGGCGAGCTCCCGTGCACTGATCTTCTGTCCCATGCGCCCACTCTCACGCGGGCCCCGGCGGCGGCACCACCGCCGGGGTACTCAGATCGCGGCTGAGTACCCCGGCGCCACGGGACGTCTTACGACGAACCCCGTCACCACGGGACACGGGACGTCTTACGACGCCCTCAGGACCGCCGCCACCACCGGGCCCGCCGAGTCGCCCCCGTGCCCGCCCTGCTGGACGTACGCCGCCGCGGCCACGTCGCCGCGGTACGCGCTGAACCAGCCGTTCGGCTTGGCCTGGCCGTCGACCTCCGCCGAGCCCGTCTTCGCGCCGATGTCGCCGCCGAGCCCGGACATGGCCCGGGCGCCCGTGCCCGACGTCGCCGTCAGCCGCATCATCGAGCGCAGCTGCTCCGCGACCGAGCCGGGCAGGGACCGGGGCGCGCGGGCGAGCTGCCGGTCGTCGAGGGACGGGTCGACGATGTAGGGCTGGTGGAAGGAGCCCGCGCGCACCGTGGCCGCCATGGAGGCCACGTTCAGCGCGGACATCTGCACCTTGCCCTGCCCGATCATCGCCGCCGCCTTGCCCGCGCCGGACTCGGCCGGCACGCTGCCGTCGAACGTGGCGACGCCCGTCTTCCACTCCAGCCCGAGCCCGAAGACGTCCCGAGCCTCCGCCGCGAGCGCCCCGTCGCCGACATCGCCCGCCAGCGAGATGAAGGCGGTGTTGCAGGAGGCCGCGAAGTCCTGCGCGAAGGTGGCGCCGGGGTTCTCGCTCTCCTCCACGTTGTGGAAGCGCATCCCGTACGTGGCGTACTTCGGACAGGGCAGCGGCTTGCCGGGCGAGGCCTTGCCCTGTTCGAGCAGCATCGCCGACGTGACGATCTTCATCGTGGAGCCGGGCGCGGTCTGGCCCATCAGCGCGGTGTTGAACTCGGTCTTCCTGGAGTTGGCGACGGCCAGGATCTCGCCCGTACCGGTCTTCACCGCGACGACGGACGCATCGGTGTGCCGCCCGACGGCGGACTCCGCCGCCCGCTGCGCACCGGCGTCGAGCGTCGTCTTGAGCGTGGCGGACTTGCCCCGCGAGACGACGTGCAGGGTCTTGGGCTCGGCGGCGGCGCCCCCGCCCTCCGGCACGGCCCGCACCTCCACCCCCGGCTCGCCGCCCGCCTTCTCCCCGAACCGCTTGCGCAGCTGCGGCAGGACGGATGCCAGCGAGGGGTAGTCCTTGGCGTCCAGCTTCGTGCCGTTCCGGTCGACGGCGGCGACCTCCGGGGGCGCGCCCGCGTCGGTCTTCAGGCTCTCGCCGTGCGCGAGCTCGGGGTGGACGACGGTGGGCTGCCAGTCGACGAGCGCGTGGCCGGTGCTGCGGCCGCGGACGACCTGGAGCGAGGAGTCGTACGTCCAGGTCGAGCGCTGCTTGCCGTAGGAGATCTCGGCGCTCACGGAGAACGGCACCTTGGCGCCCTGCGGCGTGCCCGGCTTGAGCGCCACCTTCTCGACGTGGGCGACCTCGCGGTAGCCGGTGAGGGCGGTGGTCGCCGCGCCCGCGTTGTCGGTGAGGCCCGCGGCCTTGGAGGTGTCGCCGGCCTCCCAGGCGGTGAGGAAGTCGCGCGCCGTCTTCTCGATCTCGTCCGCTGTCGGCGGCCCGGTTCTCAGGGGGGCGGGCTCCCCGTGCGCGCCTGTCGAGCCGTCACCCGCCACGGCGTCCACGAGGTTGTACGCGCCCATGCCGGCCGCTCCCACCACGGCCGCGGCCACGACGCCGATGGCGATCTTCGCACCCTTGTGCATGTGTCAGCCCCCTCCGAGCCCCCCGGGCCGCCGGGCCCCCCAGGCCCAGGCCTCGCCCCGGTTTAATCATCCGATTAAAACCTCTGCGTCGGCACTGTACGGGAAGGGTGGGGCGAGGGAGGGCGAAATGGCCGGAACTGGTCCTTCAGGGCAGGTGATGCCCCGTCGGACCGGATCGACTCAGATCCACGAGTCGAACCACATCCGGTTCCGCCACGCCTCCATCGGAATCGCATGCCCGGTGTAAATCGGCCAGAAGTAGATGAAGTTCCATGCGATCAGCAGCACCAGCGTGCCCGCACCGACCGCACCCGCCACCCGCCGCCGCTCCGAGGACCCCGGCGGCCCCAGCAGCGCGCCGATCATCATGGCCAGCGCCAGGCACAGGAACGGCAGGAACACCACCGCGTAGAAGATGAAGATGGTGCGTTCCTGCCACATGAACCAGGGCAGGTACCCGGCCGCGACCCCGCACAGCACCGCGCCCGCGCGCCAGTCGCGCCGCAGCGCCCACCGGTAGAGCAGGTACAGCACCGCGAAGCACGCCGCCCACCACAGCAGCGGGGTGCCCAGCGCGAGCACCTCGCGCGCGCACTTGTCGGTCGCGTCCGCCGGGCAGCCGTCCTGGCCGGGCTGCGGCGACTCGTAGAAGTACGAGACCGGGCGGGCCTGGACCAGCCAGCTCCACGGGTTGGACTGGTACGTGTGCGGCGAGGAGAGCGTGGTGTTGAAGTCCCACACGTCCTGCTCGTACTTCCACAGGCTGCGCAGGGGGTTGAGGACCCCGGCGAGGAAGCCGTCCGGGCTGTGGCCGCCGTCGTTCTCGGCCCAGTGCCGGTTGTAGCCGCTGTGCTGCCAGCCGTTCTTCTCGCTGTACGTGCCGCTGTTGACGAACCAGCCCGTCCACGACGCCATGTAGACGCCGATCGCCACCGGCACCGTCGACAGGAACGCCCACGGCACGTCGCGCCGCAGCGCCGAACGGAAGGGGCGGCGGGCTCCCGCCGTGCGCCGTGCGCCCGCGTCCCACAGGACGATCATCAGGCCGAACGCGGCCAGGAACACCGCGCCGTTCCACTTCGTGGCGCACGCCAGGCCCAGGAACACGCCCGCCGCGATGCGCCACGGGCGCAGGCCCGGGCGCAGGCCGTCACCGACCGCGTCGTCGGGGCGCGCCACGCCGTCCTCGCCGGCCGGCAGCGCGGCGGCCAGACGGGCCCGCGACCTGTCCCGGTCCACCAGGACGCAGCCGAACGCGGCCAGCACGAAGAACATGAGCACCGAGTCGAGCAGCGAGGTGCGGCTCATCACGAAGTGCAGGCCGTCCACGGCCATCAGGGCGCCGGCCAGACAGCCGAGGAAGGTGGAGCGGAAGAGGCGGCGGCCGATGCGGCACAGCATCAGCACGGACAGCGTGCCGAGCAGCGCCACCATGAAGCGCCAGCCGACGGGGTTCAGCCCGAAGAACCACTCGCCGAGGCCGATGACCCACTTGCCCATCGGCGGGTGCACCACGTAGCCCGGCGCGTCCGGGACGTTCGTCCAGCCCGCGATGACCTTGTCGTTGATGTCGTCCGGCCACTTCGCCTCGTAGCCGTACTTCCACAGCGCCCAGGCGTCCTTGGCGTAGTACGTCTCGTCGAATATCACCGCCTTGGGGCTGCCCAGGTGCCAGAACCGGATCAGGCCGGCGAAGAGGGCGACCAGCAGCGGGCCCGTCCAGCCCGACCGGCGCGCCAGCCGCTGCGCCGCGTCCGGCCGCAGGCCGAGCGCCGCCCACACCCGCGTCCCCGGCTCGGGAAAGGGCGGTACGAGCCGCGCCCGCACATCCGGCTGCGGCCGGGCCGCGTAGCCGAACCGACGCAGTCTGAGCTGCCACGGTGGCGGTCGCTCATCTGCCGTCTGGCCCTGCGGGGCGTGGGTAGCGGTGTCACTGGTCACCGCGCCATCGTAGGGAACGACCCTGTGGGACGGCGGATCACGCCGGGGCATGTTCCCCGGGAACGCCGAGGTCCGCTGCGGCGAGGTCCGCTGCGGCGCCGTGCTCCTCGCGGCCGGAGGCCGGGGCAACCGCGGGCCTGCGAGGATGGACGGGTGACTGGAACGCTCGTACTTGCAGGTACCCCCATCGGCGACGTCGCCGACGCGCCCCCGCGCCTCGCCGCCGAGCTCGCCGCCGCCGAGGTGATCGCCGCCGAGGACACCCGCCGGCTGCGCAGGCTGACGCAGGCGCTGGGGGTGCACACGACCGGGCGGGTGGTCTCCTACTTCGAGGGCAACGAGTCCGCCCGCACGCCCGAGCTGGTGGAGGCGCTGGCGGGCGGCGCCCGCGTGCTCCTCGTCACCGACGCCGGCATGCCGTCCGTCTCCGACCCCGGCTACCGCCTCGTCGCCGCCGCCGTGGAGCGGGACATCAAGGTCACGGCCGTCCCGGGCCCGTCCGCCGTGCTCACCGCCCTGGCCGTCTCCGGCCTCCCCGTGGACCGCTTCTGCTTCGAGGGCTTCCTGCCCCGCAAGGCGGGCGAGCGCCTGGCCCGCCTCCGCGAGGTCGCGGCCGAGCGCCGCACCCTCGTCTACTTCGAGGCCCCCCACCGCCTGGACGACACCCTGGCCGCCATGGCCGAGGCCTTCGGCCCGGACCGCCGCGCGGCCGTCTGCCGCGAGCTGACCAAGACCTACGAAGAGGTCAAGCGCGGCCACGTGAAGGATCTGGCCGCCTGGGCGGCCGAGGGCGTGCGCGGCGAGATCACCATCGTCGTGGAGGGCGCCCCCGAGCCCGGCCCGCAGGACCTGACCCCCGAGGAGCTCGTGCGCCGTGTGCGGGCGCGCGAGGAGGCCGGCGAGCGCCGTAAGGAGGCCATCGTGGCCGTAGCTGCGGAAGCAGGCCTACCCAAGCGCGAGGTATTCGATGCAGTCGTGGCGGCAAAAAATGCGCCACAGCAGGCCCCATCGCAGGGTAAAGGGATAATCTGAAAAGCAAAGCTTAGGCCTTGCAGCCTGGCACTTTGGGCAGCACGACGCCAAGTTTGCCCCAATTCGGGGGCTAGGCTGCTGCGTCTTCGCCGGGAAGGGCGTTCCCTGGTTGTGGGACGTCCGGTCCCGGAGAGACTTGTCCTCAGGACAAGAGGAGCTGCCATGAGCGAGATCGCAGGAACCTCGAACGGTGTCCACTCGATAGCCGGCCCGCAGCCGGTCCCCGAGCGCAGCACATTCGCCGCCGCACCCCCCACCGCGCTGGAGACCGAGACGGTCCACGAGTCGTACTCCTTCGCCTGCATGCGGTGCGGCCACGGCTGGGAGCAGTCGTACGAGATCAAGCACCACACGGACGCCGAGGGTCGGCCCTTCGTCATCTACTACGCGGACGGCGAGCGCGTGCCGTCCCCGCTGACCCGCCCCACCTGCGTGAACTGCGGCGAGCACGTCGTACGCATCATGCGGTCCGGCCGCGTATCCCTGATCGCGGACGTCCTGCACCGGCCCGCGCACGAGGTTCCGGCCACCCAGCAGGCCCCTGCCGGGCCGCTCCACGCCGGCGGGCCCGGGCGCCCGGACGAGCACCCCGACCGGCAGCACCACTGGCACCTCTCGGATCTCCTGCACCCCTTCCGTTCGCATCGCGGCAGCTAGTCCCTCCTCCGCCCTCCCTAGAATCTCGGGCATGGCGGCAACGACAGCATCGAACGACAGCGGCAAGTCCGGCAGCGCGCGGAGTCAGAACGACAAGAACGACAAGGACGCCCCTCCGCCGCTTCCGGCACCGCTCAATGTGCCCGTCGCCGACTCGCACACCCACCTCGACATGCTCCCCCAGCTACCGCTGGGAGGTGCCCCCACCCGTGGTGACCGCCACGACGCAGTCGCCGAAGCCCTCGCCAAGGCCGCCTCCGTCGGCGTGACGACCGTCGTCCAGGTGGGGTGCGACGTGGCCGGTTCCCGCTGGGCCGCGGAGACGGCCGCCGCGCACGACAGCGTCTGGGCCACCGTCGCCCTGCATCCGAACGAGGCGCCCCGCATCGTCCACGGCGACCCCGACGGCTGGTCCCGCCAGGGCGCCCGCCCGGCCGGCGGCGACGCCGCCCTGGACGCCGCCCTCGCCGAGATCGACACCCTCGCCGCCCTGCCGCACGTCCGCGGCGTCGGCGAGACCGGCCTCGACTTCTTCCGCACCGGCCCGGAGGGCATGGCCGCCCAGGAGTACTCCTTCCGCCGCCACATCGACATCGCCAAGCGCCACGGCAAGGCCCTGGTCATCCACGACCGCGACGCCCACGCCGACGTCCTGCGCGTACTGGACGAGGAGGGCGCGCCCGACGCCGTCGTCTTCCACTGCTACTCCGGCGACGCCGATATGGCGAAGATCTGCGCCGACAACGGCTACTACATGTCCTTCGCCGGCAACGTCACCTTCAAGAACGCCCAGCCGCTCCGCGACGCCCTCGCCGTGGCCCCCCTCGACCTGATCCTCGTCGAGACCGACGCGCCGTTCCTGACGCCCGCCCCCTATCGCGGACGGCCCAACGCCCCGTACCTCATTCCGGTCACGTTGCGCGCCATGGCGGGCTTCAAGGGCATCGGCGAGGACGCCCTGGCCACAGCCGTGGCGGCGAATACCGCGCGGGCTTTCGGCTACTGACGGTCACCCCGCTACCCCTTCCGCCGCGACACCGTGTGATGATGTGACTTTGGAGAGTGACGCTCCCTCCGCTACAGTCCCGGGCCGAAGCCCGACCCAGGGGAGCGTCACGTGACTCATGCACAGGGCAGCCCCCGCGCCGCACGCAGCGGTGCGGCGGAAGCACCGCCGTACGACCCGTATGACCCCTACAGCCCGTATGCGCCGTACGACCCGTACGACCCGCACGAGGGCCGCTACGACGTGTACGCCGCCTATGTGGCCCCCGTCGGGCCCTACCCGATATACGAACCCGTCCCCGCCGGGCCGGCCGGCGGTGCGCCTGGTGGTGGTGCCGGGGGCCCCGGCCCGTACGACCCCTTCCTGCCCGAGCCCCGCGAGGCGGCCGGCGGCGGTCACGAGCGGGCGTACGACGGGCCCCATACGACCGCGCCCCACCTGCCGCGTCAGCCCGCCACGCGGGGGCACGCCGACGGGGCGGCGGTCGACGTGGACGAGGGCGTCGCTGTGGGCGTCGCCGTGGGCACGGCGACGGATCCCGCCCCGGACGAGCTCTCCCCCGCCCCCCGCCGCTCCGGCGGCCGTGGCCGCAAGCGCCCCGGCGACCGCCCCGACGCCCTGCGCAAGCTCATCCCGCAGGCCCTCGTCGTCGCCTTCCTGGCCGGCGGCACCTCCGCCTTCGTCGCCGACGACAAGACCGTCCGCCTGAACATCGACGGCACCTCGCGCGAGCTGCACACCTTCGCCGACGACGTCGACGAGCTCCTCGCCGACGAGGGCATGTCCCTGGGCGAGCACGACGCCGTCTCGCCCGGCCACGGCCACGACCTCGCCCGCGGCGACGAGATCACCGTCCGCTACGGCCGCCCCGTCACCCTCACCCTCGACGGCGAGCACCAGCGCATGTGGACCACCGCCCGCACCGTCGACGGCGCCCTGCGCCAGCTCGGCGTGCGCGCCGAAGGCGCCTACCTGTCCGAGGCCCGGTCCGCCCCCATCAGCCGCCAGGGCCTCGACCTCAACGTGCGCACCGAGCGCACCGTCACCTTCATGGCCGACGGCCGCGAGCGCACCATCCGCACCAACGCCGCCACCGTCCACGAGGCCGTCGAGCAGGCCGGCATCACCCTCCACGACGAGGACACCACCTCCGTCAGCCCCGACAGCTTCCCCCGCGAAGGCCAGACGATCTCCGTCATGCGGATCACCGGCAGCGAGGAGGTCCGCGAGGAGCCCATCGACTTCACCACCGAGCGCCACGACGACCCCGACCTGTTCAAGGGCACCGAGGTCGTCACCCAGCGCGGCGAGAAGGGCGTGGAACGCATCACGTACGCCCTGCGCACGGTGAACGGCGTCAAGCAGAAGCCGCGTCGCGTCGCGTCCGAGACCGTGCGGGAGCCCCGCACCCAGATCGTCAAGGTCGGCACCAAGGACCGGCCCGTCTCGGTGCAGAGCTCGGACGGCCTGAACTGGGACGGGCTCGCCCAGTGCGAGGCGGGCGGCCGCCCGAACGCCGTCGATCCGTCCGGTACGTACGGAGGGCTGTACCAGTTCGACGTCCACACCTGGCACGCCCTCGGCGGCGCCGGGCGCCCCCAGGACGCGCCCGCCTCCGAGCAGACCCTGCGGGCCAAGAAGCTGTACGTCAGCCGGGGGGCGAGCCCGTGGCCCGTGTGCGGCCGTAAACTTCACGGGTGAGCTCCAGCCCCAGTACAGACGAGTCCGGCGCCCTGCTCGGCCCTGCCGACATCCGCGAGCTGGCCGCAGCCCTCGGCGTACGGCCGACGAAGCAGCGCGGCCAGAACTTCGTGATCGACGCCAACACGGTCCGGCGCATCGTCCGCACCGCCGAGGTCCGGCCCGACGACGTCGTCGTCGAGGTCGGCCCCGGCCTGGGGTCGCTGACCCTCGCCCTGCTGGAGGCGGCCGACCGGGTCGTCGCGGTGGAGATCGACGACGTGCTGGCGGCGGCGCTGCCGTCGACGATCGCGGCGCGCATGCCGGAGCGGGCGGAGCGTTTCTCGCTCGTCCACAGTGACGCGATGCAGGTGCAGGAGCTGCCGGGGCCCGCCCCCACGGCGCTCGTCGCCAACCTTCCGTACAACGTCGCCGTGCCGGTGCTGCTGCACATGCTGGACCGTTTCCCCAGCATCGAGCGCACGCTGGTGATGGTCCAGGCCGAGGTCGCCGACCGGCTTGCGGCCCGGCCCGGCAACAAGGTCTACGGCGTGCCGTCCGTGAAGGCGAACTGGTACGCGGAGGTCAAGCGGGCGGGCGCCATCGGGCGGAACGTCTTCTGGCCGGCGCCGAATGTCGACTCGGGGCTGGTGTCGCTGGTGCGCCGCGACAAGCCGATCGAGACGACGGCGAGCAAGGCCGAGGTCTTTGCTGTGGTGGACGCTGCGTTTGCACAGCGGCGCAAGACGCTGCGGGCCGCGCTGGCCGGCTGGGCCGGTTCGGCCGCGGCTGCGGAGGCGGCGCTGGTCGCGGCCGGGATCTCGCCGCAGGCGCGGGGCGAGGCGCTGACGGTGTACGAGTTCGCGGCGATCGCGGAGAACAAGCAAGCGGTGTAGCGGCGGCGGGCAGTATGGGCCACGGGCGCGCCACGGCGCGCACAAGTGGCTGAACGCCGCTCAAGTTGATGAACAGCGGATCCCCGGTCCGCGCAGTCTCAGTAACGTCTTCCACGGCGCGCCACGGTGCGCCTCCCCTCAAGGCGCCTCCCGTCATGGATCGTCTCCGGGCCCCGTCCCCTCGGGGCCCGGCCCGAACCGAAGAAAAACCGTCGACCGGGAATCTCGGCGGTTGATCTGACGGGAGGCGCCGATGGGGCGTCACGGGAAGTCGAAGCCATCACTCCGGCAGCGCGCCGAGGACCTTCTGGTCCGGATCGCGGGGAAGCTGGGGAGGTGGTTCAAGGGGTGACCTGAGCCCCAAAGTACGAGGCTCAGGACAGTAACCCTGTTCTGACTTCCGGGCTCCCGCCCATTGGGTCTTCCCGGGCCTTGGGCGGGGGCCTACGTGCCCCTCACGGTACCGGAAACCCGTGCCTCGGGGACATGGCCGACTCCGATCTCGCTACGACTCGGCCGTACGATCGGGGTGGCCGCTATCATCCGCACCCCGAGGAGCCCGCTCCGTGTCCGTGACCGTTCGCGTCCCCGCCAAGGTCAACGTCCAGCTGGCGGTGGGCCCGCTGCGGCCTGATGGTTTCCACGACCTGGCCAACGTCTTCCTGTCGGTCGGCCTGTACGACGTGGTCACGGTGACGCCGGCGGATGCGCTGCGGGTAACGTGCTCCGGCCCGGATGCGGACAAGGTGCCGCTGGACGCGTCCAACCTGGCGGCACGGGCGGTCCTGGAGCTGGCCCGGCGGTACGGCCGGGAGGCCGGTGTCCACATCCACATCGACAAGGACATCCCGGTCGCGGGCGGCATGGCGGGCGGCAGTGCGGACGGCGCGGGCGCGCTGGTGGCGTGCGACGCGCTGTGGGGCACGGGTGCCTCGCGCGAGGAACTGCTGGAGATCTGCGCCGAGCTGGGCAGTGATGTGCCGTTCAGTCTGGTGGGTGGCACGGCCCTGGGGCGGGGGAGGGGCGAGCTCCTGACGCCGGTCGAGACGGGCGGGAGTTTCTGGTGGGTGTTCGCGGTCGCGGACGGCGGGCTGTCGACCCCGGCGGTGTACGGGGAGTGCGATCGCCTGCGGGGCGACTCGTTCGTGCCGGAGCCGGACCCGTCGCCTGCGCTGATGGAGGCGCTGCGGGCGGGCGACGCGGTGGCGCTGGCGGGTGCGGTGAGTAACGACCTGCAGGCGGCGGCGGTGTCGCTGCGGCCGTCGCTGCGCGCGACGCTGGACGCGGGTACGGAGGCGGGCGCGCTGGCGGCGATGGTCTCGGGCTCGGGTCCGACGACGGCGTTCCTGGTGAGCGACGAGGCGGAGGCGGAGAAGGTCGCGGAGGCGCTGCGTGTGTCCGGTACGTGCCGGGCGGTACGGGTGGCGGCCGGGCCGGTGGCCGGGGCGACGATCACTGTCGGTTAGGCTCTGCGATTCCGCGCCCCGAGGGGGCGCCTGAATCGGGGGTTTCACCATGGCGACTCCACCGCCGCCCTATCAGCAGCAGAATCCGTACGGCCAGGGACAGAACCCTTACGGTCAGGGGCAGAACCCGTACGGTTACGTCGCGCCGGGTTATGCGCCTGCGCCCGGCCCGATGCCTGCCGGGCTCACGTGCCGCATGTGCGGCGGGTTCCCGGCCGTCGAGGCGACGATCCGCCAGCACCGGGGTGTCCTCCTCTGGATGACCTTCATGCATCTCAAGGGACCGTTCTGCCGGAACTGCGGTCTCGCGGTCGAGCGTGAGATGACAGGCAAGACGCTGTGGCAGGGCTGGTGGGGCCCGATGTCCCTGGCGATCTTCACGCCGTTCACGCTGATCTGGAACATGACGGTGAAGTCGAAGCTGCAGAAGCTTCCGCCGCCGACTCCTGGGCAGATACCCAACCAGGGTTCTGGCCAGCAGTGGCTTTAGTTCCCCCGTTCACCCGTTCGGGGAGAAGTTCTTCGAGCCCGGCGTGTTTGCGGCTTGCCCGCCTTAGCGTCCGTTGCTACCGACAGAGGTAGGCAGAAGGGGCGGGATGCCGGGATGGAACTGCGACCCGATTCGCCGATGGCGTGGCGGCTGTGCGGCAATCAGATCAAGCTGTGGCGGCAAGCCGCCAACGTCTCTCGCGAGGAGCTCGCGGCGGAGGCGGGGTACGGGGTCGAGGCCGTCAGGTCGATGGAGATGGGACGGCGCAGGCCGTCCCAGCACCTGCTGCAGGTGGCGGACGCGATGTTCGGCGCCAACGGGAAGCTGGAGTCGGCGCACCCTTACTTGGAACCTGAGCGGTTCAACAATCGCGTGCGCGAGTACCTGGCCATCGAGGCGGAGGCGGTTGCCTTCCATTGGTACGACGTCCTGCTCATCCCTGGCCTGCTGCAGAGCGAGGACTACGCACGGGCGCTCATGGCAAGCCACTGTCCGCCGGTGGACGACGAGACCGTCGAGGCACGTGTATCGGGACGGGTCGAGCGTGGCGAGCTGCTGAAAAAGACGACCACGCTGTTCAGCTTTGTGATCCACGAGGCCGCCCTGAGGGGGCTTGTGGGCGGCCCTGAGGTGATGAAGGCTCAGCTCAACCATCTTTTGGAGGTGGGTGAGTTGCGCAACGTATCGATCCAAGTGCTGCCCCTCGGCCAGGGGGCCACTCCCGGGATCAGCGGCGCCTTCGCTCTGCTGGAGACTGCCGACCACAGGCAGTACGCATACCAGGAGGCGCAGGGATCCCACATGCTGTTCACCGACACGGAAAAGGTGGGCGACCTGGTGAAGCGGCACGCCATGATCCGTATGCAAGCGCTTGACACCGAAGCTTCAGCCCAGTTCATCAGAAAGGTGGCGGAAGAGCTGTGATAGCCGAGCCGTCATGGGTGAAGTCCAGCTACAGCGGCACCGACGGAGACGTGTGCGTTGAAGTGGCCTGCCTTCCCCAAGCCGTCCGAATACGCGACTCCAAACGCAAAGACGGTCCCCAACTCGCCATAGCTCCCCACACGTGGGAGGCATTCGTCGCCCACGTGCAGGTCGACTGAGTAGCGCCCCAAGGGGGCCGAGAGGCTGCCGCATGCGCTATGCCATCCGCTACAGCGAAGAAGCCGCGGCCCAGCGCGACGGCCTCGACGCGCAGCGTCGCAAGACATTCGACCGCGCCATCACCGCCCTAGCGGAGTGCCCCCGGCACGAGAAGTCGGTGCCCATGGGCGGGTACGTCCGGCACGTGCGGCTCACCAATGACGTCCTCGCCCAGTACGCGATCCTCCACGGGCTCGTGGTGATCCTCGCACTGGCGGTGTTCGACCGGGGGGACGCCCTCGGGTAGTCGGGTAGGGCTACCCCCACCCCCGTTTCACCTGCTGATCCCATGGGGCGAAACGCTCCGCGTCCCTAGCGTTGGATCCCGTGATGGGCAAGCTCGCAGCGCGGTCGCTGCGCTACAGAATCGGCGGTTTCACCGCCACCTTCCTCGCGCTGTTCATCGGCGCCACGCTCGTCATGGCCTGCGGGGGCCTGATGGAGACCGGCATTCGTAATGTCGCGCCTCCGGAGCGCCTCGCCGGGGCCGACCTGCTCGTCACCGGCGACCGCACGCACGAGGTCGCGACCAGCAAGAAGCACAAGAAGAAGGTCCCTCTCCCGGAACGGGTCGAGCTACCGGCCTCTGCCGTGGACAAGGTGCGCGCCGTGCCCGGCGTCCGGTCCGTCACCGGTGAGCGGACGTTCGACGCCGCCGTGCTCGGCGCCGAAGCGGTCACGGTTCAAGCCCACGGCTGGGAGTCCGCGGCGCTCACCCCGTACGCGCTCACGTCAGGCAGCGCGCCCGCCGGGGGCGAGGTCGTGCTGGACGACGCCACCGCCCGCCGCGCGGGCGTGACGACCGGCGAGCGGGTACGGATCGCCGCGCACGGCGGCTCCGCCGCCTACCGGGTGAGCGGGGTCGCCGCCGCACGAGGCGTCCCGCAGGCCACCCTCTTCCTCTCCCCGCCGGAGGCGACCCGCCTCTCCGGGCGGCCGGAGACCGTTGCGGATATCGCCGTCACTCTCGCCCCCGGCGCGCAGCCGGACGCCGTCCGTAAGGGCATACGGGAGGCCCTCGCCGGCCAGGCGCCCGTCACTCTCCTCTCCGGGGACGACCGGGGTGCCGTCGAGCACCCCGAGGTGCCGCAGGGCGGCGAGGACCTGGTCGCGCTCTCGGGCGTCGTCGGCGGGCTCGTCATCCTCGTCGCGGCGTTCGTCGTCGCCGGGACCGTGGCCCTGGCCGCATCCCAGCGCAGCCGTGAGCTGGCGCTGCTGCGGGCGATCGGCACGAGTACCGGACAGCTCCGGCGGATGCTGCTCGGGGAGACGCTCATGGTCATGGTGCTGGCGGGCGCCGCAGCCTGGCCCGCAGGGCCCCTCGTAGGGCGCCGGCTCTTCGGCACGCTCGTCGACAGCGGCATGGTCGCGGACACCGTCCGGTTCAGTCAGGGATGGATCCCGGCGATGCCCGCCTACGGGGCGCTGCTCCTGACCGCCGTGGGCGGCGGGCTGCTCGGCAGTGTGCGGGCGGTGCGGGCGAAGCCCGTGGAGGCGCTCGGGGAGGCGGCCGTGCAGAAGCCGGGCCTGCACCCCGTGCGGATCGCTGCGGGGCTGCTGTTCCTGGCCGGGACGGTCGCCCTGACGCTCGTCACGGCACTGGTCCTGCGCGGGCCGGTGGCCGCCAGCACCGCAGGGCCGACGGTCATGTGCTGTGCGATCGCGCTCGCCCTCCTCGGCCCCTGGTTCGCCAAAGCCGTCACTCTCCTCCTGCACTGGCCCGTACGCCTTCTGACCGGCCCCTCCGGGCGCCTCGCCGCGCTCAACTGCCGTGCCCGTACGGCGAAGGTCGCCGCGATCGCGACGCCGGTCATGCTCGCGAGCGCCATCGCCACCGGGAACCTGTACCTGCAGACGACCACCGCGGCCATGGCCGACAAGGCCTTCTCGGACAACCTGCGGGCCGACGCCGTCCTCACTTCCGCCGCGGGCGGGGTGGACCCGGCGCTGCTCGCCCGCGTACGCGCCCTGCCGTCCGTCGCCGCAGCAAGCGCGTACGTGACCAGCACCGTGCACACCGAGAAGCCGCACGACGGCGACGAGAACAAGAAGGGCCTGCCTCTGCAGGGAGTGAGCGCGGAGGGCGTCGGACAGACCCTCGCCGTCAAGGCGAGCACGGGCAGCCTGGCCGCCCTGCGCGGCAACGCGGTCGCCCTGCCCGAGACCGTGGCGCACCGTATGCACCGCACCGTGGGGGACACGATCACCCTGCGCCTGGGGGACGGGGAGCGCGCGGACGTACGGATCGTCGCGCTGTTCAAGGGGCGCGAGGGGTTCGACACGGCGCTGACGAGCGCGGAGCTGCTGGCGCCGCACACGACGGCGGGGCTGCCGTCGCAGCTCCTGGTGCGGGCGGCCGGCGACCGCGGCCGGCTGATGGCCGACCTCGGCGCGCTCGCCGAGCGGCACCCGGGGCTGAAGGTCGCCGGGCGGGAGGCGGTGACGGCCGCGCACGCGGAGAGCAGCCGTACACAGGCGTCCGTGAACTACCTGATCATCGGCATGCTCGTGGCGTACACGGCGCTGTCGGTCGTCAATACGACGGCCGTGGCCGTGGGAAACCGCCGCAAGGAATTCGCCCTGCAGCGGCTCACGGGGGCGACGCGGGGGCAGGTGCTGCGGATGATGGCCGTGGAGGGCGGCCTGGTGGCCCTGGTCGGCCTCCTCCTGGGCGGCGTGGCCGCGGCGAGCACGCTCGTGCCGTTCGGGTACGCGCTGGGCGGTGCGGGGGCGATCTCCGGCCCGCCGGAGATCGCCCTGACAGTGATCGGCGCGGCGGCCGCCCTGACGCTGGCCGCGACCCTGATCCCCACCTGGTGGGCGCTGCGGTCCCGGCCGGTGGAGGCGGCCCGGGCCTGACCTCCGGGCGACGATTCCCGGCATGGGATCCTGGAAGCCAGGAACCCCACACAAGGAGCGGCATGGCAGCCAACCTCGTCAATCTGGAAGCCGTCGACAAGGTGTACGGCACCCGTGCACTGCTCGACGGCATCTCCCTCGGCGTGAACGAGGGTGACCGGATCGGTGTGGTCGGCCGCAACGGTGACGGCAAGACCACCCTGATCCGCATCCTCGCCAAGCTGGAGGAGGCGGACAAGGGCCGCGTCACGCACGCCGGCGGCCTGCGCCTGGGCGTGCTGACGCAGCACGACTCGCTGGACCCGGCCGCCACGATCCGGCACGAGGTCATCGGCGACCTCGCCGATCACGAGTGGGCGGGCAGCGCGAAGATCCGCGACGTGCTGACCGGCCTCTTCGGCGGGCTGGACCTGCCGGGCTTCGCCGACGGCCTGGACACGGTCATCGGCCCGCTGTCGGGTGGCGAGCGCCGCCGCATCGCGCTCGCGAAGCTGCTGATCGCCGACCAGGACATGATCGTCCTGGACGAGCCCACCAACCACCTCGACGTCGAGGGCATCTCCTGGCTCGCGGGCCACCTGCGGGGGCGCCGCTCGGCGCTGGTGTGCGTCACGCACGACCGCTGGTTCCTGGACCAGGTCTGCACGCGCATGTGGGACGTGCAGCGCGGTGTCGTCCACGAGTACGAGGGCGGCTACAGCGACTACGTCTTCGCGCGGGCGGAGCGCGAGCGCATCGCGGCGACGGAGGAGGCCAAGCGGCAGAACCTGATGCGCAAGGAGCTCGCCTGGCTGCGCCGCGGCGCCCCGGCCCGCACGAGCAAGCCGCGCTTCCGGATCGAGGCCGCGAACGAGCTGATCGCGGACGTGCCGCCGCCGCGGGACAGCGCCGAGCTGATGAAGTTCGCGAGCTCGCGGCTGGGCAAGACGGTCTTCGACCTGGAGAACGTGACGATCCAGGCGGGCCCGAAGGTGCTCATCAAGCACCTGACCTGGCAGCTCGGCCCGGGCGACCGGATCGGTCTCGTGGGCGTCAACGGCGCGGGCAAGACCTCGCTGCTGCGGGCGCTGGCGGAGGCGGCGGGCAGCGAGGGCGAGAAGCAGCCGGCGGCGGGCAAGGTCGCGGTCGGCAAGACCGTCAAGCTGGCGTACCTCTCCCAGGAGGTCGCGGAACTCGACCCGGCGAAGCGGGTGCTGGAGGCCGTCCAGCAGGTGCGCGACCGCGTCGACCTCGGCAAGGGCCGGGAGATGACGGCGGGACAGCTGTGCGAGAAGTTCGGCTTCACGAAGGAGAAGCAGTGGACGCCGGTCGGCGACCTCTCCGGCGGTGAGCGCCGGCGGCTGCAGATCCTGCGCCTGCTGATGGACGAGCCGAACGTCCTGTTCCTCGACGAGCCCACCAACGACCTGGACATCGAGACGCTGACCCAGCTGGAGGACCTCCTCGACGGCTGGCCGGGCTCGATGGTCGTCATCAGCCACGACCGGTACTTCGTGGAGCGCACCACCGACCGCGTCTTCGCGCTCCTCGGGGACCAGGCGCTGCGGATGCTGCCGCGCGGCCTGGACGAGTACCTGGAGCGGCGGCAGCGCGTCATCGAGGCTGCCGTGCCCGCCGTCGCTCCGGCCGCGGCCGCGGCGAGCGCCGTGAAGCAGAAGTCGGCCGGGGACGCGCGCGCGGCGAAGAAGGAGCTGCAGAAGATCGAGCGCCGCCTGGACCGCATCAGCGAGCAGGAGGCGAAGCTGCACGCGCGGATCGCCGAGCAGGCGACCGACTTCGAGGCGGTCGCCAAGCTGGACGCGGAGCTGCGGGAGCTGGCGGCCGAGCGCGAGGACCTGGAGCTGCGCTGGCTCGAACTGGCGGAAGACGCGTAGGCCTTGCCGTCACGGCAGGTGAAGGGTGGCCACGCCACCCTTCACCTGCCTGGCGGGCGGATGGTTGTGCGGCACCGGCAACAGTCTTGTCACGGCCCGGTATCGAGCCGTGTCCCGTCAGTACCGGGTGATAAAAAGAACATCCGCTTCGCCCTGCCGCAACGAGGAAAGCTGATGTCAACACCGCCCCCGCCCCAGCCGCCCAACCAGCCGCCGCCGGGCTTCGGGGCACCCAGCCCCTCGTACGGCTATCCGCCGCAGCAGCCCGCGCCGGGCGCACCGGCGCCCCAGTCCCCGCCGCAGCCGCCCCAGGCGGCCCCGCAGCCGCCCGGCTACGGCTATCCGCAGACGCCGCCCGCACCGCCCGCCGGGGCTCCGCAGCCGCCGCCGCCCCCGCCGGGTGCGCCGCAGACGCCGCCCCCCGGCGGCTACGGCTACCCGGGCCCGGGCCAGCCGCCCGCCGGGCAGCCCGCGCAGGGGTACCCGCAGTACAACACCTACCCGCAGCAGCAGCCCGGCCCGTACGGTGCGGCGCCCGGCCAGTACCCCGGCGCGCCCGCAGGCAACGGCTTCGGTGGCAACAACAACGACGGCGCCAAGAAGAAGCGCATGGCGATCATCGCCGGTGCCGTGGCCGCGGTCCTCGTCCTCGCCGGCGGCGGCATCTGGTTCGCCACCAGCGGCAAGGGTGACGACGACGCGCCCAACGTCTCCAGTGCCGGCCAGACCGGCGGCACCGGCAACAAGGGCGGCAAGGGCGGTGGCGGCGGCGAGAAGCCCAAGACCGGCGCCGGCAAGCTGCTCTTCAACGTCGAGCAGGAAAAAGTCGACGACATGGTCAACATGAAGGGCATGTGGGCCACCGACCAGGCCGTGGCCAAGGCCGACGTCTACAAGATCGTCGGCTATGGCCTGTCCGGCGGCAAGAAGTGGGAGCTCCCGCTCGACGGCGCCGTCTGCTGGGCCAACCCGCAGGCCACCGAGGACGGCAAGGCCGTCGTCCTGGTCAGCGACGGCAAGCCCAGCAACGAGAAGAAGTACGGCGGCCCCTGCACCCAGGTCATCGCCTTCGACGTCAACAAGGGCACCAAGCTCTGGCAGAAGTCCACCAAGTCCGGTGACCGCGACGTGAGCTTCTCCGAGGTCACCATCGGCGGCGGCACGGTCGCCGCGGGCGGCATCAGCGGCGGAGCCGCCTGGTCGCTGGCGGACGGCAAGGAGCTGTGGGCGCCCAAGGCCGACGGCGACGACTGCCGCGACGGCGGCTACGGCGGCGGCAGCAAGCTCGTGGCCGTGCGCCGCTGCGGTGACATCGAGCGCGGCATCGTCAAGATCCAGACGCTCGACCCCAAGTCCGGTGCGGTGAAGTCCTCGTACCAGATGCCGCCCGGCCTCGCCTGGCCGCACATCGCCTCGACCGACCCGCTGGTCGTCGGCGCCAACGCGGGCGGCAGCAAGGGCAACGGCGCGTCCGACTTCTTCGTGATCGACGACAGCGCCAAGGACGGCAAGCTGCGCAGCAAGATCTCCACGGACAACGGCAAGTACGAGCCGCGCTGCCCGGCGACCGAGGTCGAGGGCTGCACCAAGATGATCGTCACCAAGGACACGCTCTACATGCCGACGGAGGACCACTCCTCCGGCGACCCGAACCAGTCCGGCCGGGTCAACGAGATCGTGGCCTTCGACCTGTCCAGCGGCCAGACCAAGGGCAAGACGGACGGCACGGCCGGCTCCACCATGGTGCCCCTCGGCATCGACGGCGACGGCTACCCGATCGCGTACCAGATCCCGACGTACGACGCGGGCGGCAAGGTGCTGCGCATCGACCCCAAGACGTACAAGGCCGACGTGCTGCTGAAGAACGCCGACGAGACGTCCCGCCCGGAGCGGGAGCTGTCGCCGGACTTCCAGCAGGGCCTGTGGGCCCAGGGCCGGCTCTACCTCGGTACGAACTACGCGCACCGCAGCTCGGCCGGGCTCGGCAAGCAGTACACCATGATGATCTTCGGTGAGAGCTGACGCACGAGGCTGACGCCTCCGTTGACACCACATGATCACGGCGCCCCCGGGACGGCGGTTTCCGACCGCTTGGCGCCGTGATCAAGCACAATTGACGTCGTATCCCTGCCCCTCGCGCTGCCGTGCCTGAACGATCCGTTTCAGTCGCGAAGTACACGTGATTGGCAGGGATTTCGGCATTCCGGGGGACTTCTCACCGGTAAGGGGCGCGCAACGTCGAACAAGCGTGTAGCTTCCGGGGTCGAGGGGTCGACAAGGAGACGTAGAGACGTACGCGGGGCGACAGGGGGCAAGCGCATGGGCGTGCGGCTCATGGTGGTCGATGATCACCGACTGCTGGCCGAGGCGCTCGCCTCGGCACTGAAACTGCGCGGCCACCGGGTCCTGGCCGCGGCCGCGCCGAGCGCGGGCGCCGCCGATCTGGTGGTGAGCCGCGCGCCCGAAGTGTGCCTGCTGGGCACCGCCACCCCGGCCGAGCCGGGTGTCTTCGATCCGATCGTCCGCATCAAGCGCGACCGGCCGCAGGTGGCGGTCGTGGTGCTCGGCCCGGTGCCGAGCCCGCTCGGCATCGCGGCGGCGTTCGCGGCGGGCGCGTCGGGCTATGTGCGGCACAACGAGCGGATCGAGGGCGTCGAGCGCGCCATGATGAAGGCACGGGCGGGCGAGGCCGCGGTCGACCCCCAGCTCCTGCAAGGGGCGTTCACGGAACTCCTCAACCCCGCCGCCCAGCCCGACGACGAAGGCGCGCGGTTGCTGCAGCTCCTCACCCCGAGGGAGGTGGAGGTGCTGGTCCGGGTCGCGGAGGGCGAGGATACGCGGCTGATCGCGGCGGGCATGGGCATAGCGCCGAGCACGGCGCGGACGCATGTGCAGCGGGTGCTGATGAAGCTGGGGGTGGGGTCGCGCCTGGAGGCGGCTGCGCTTGCCGCGCGGACGGGGCTTTTGGACCGGGCGGCGGCGGGGTCCGCCCCGCTGCCCCCGCAGAGGGGTTGAAATCTTTTAGCCCGTCCGGCGATTGAGGGCGAGCGCGTTCAGCGCGATACGGGGGGCTGGGGGCTTGCCCCCAGTTACGGGAAGGGGCGGGGTGGGGAGAAGAAACCCGTGAGCCCCGTGAGGAAGACGGCAACCAAGCTCGCCGACGGCCGTGAGCTGATCTACTACGACCTCCACGACGGCGTCGCCGTCTTACGCGACGCCACAGACCCCCGCCCCCTTCCCCCCACCACCACCGTCACCGAAGTCCGCCACGACCCCCTCCTCGGCGACGACGTCGTCATCGCCTCCCACCGCCAGACCCGCACCTTCCTCCCACCCGCCGAAGCCTGCCCCCTCTGCCCCTCAAGTCCCGGCCGCCCCACGGAAATCCCGGCGTCCGACTACGAAGTCGCCGTCTTCGAGAACCGCTTCCCGTCCCTCGCGGGCCCCGCAGGACGGTGCGAAGTCGTCTGCTTCACCCCCGACCACCACGCCTCCTTCGCCGGCCTCACCGACGCCCGCGCGGCCCTCGTCCTCGCCGTCTGGACCGACCGCACCGCCGAGCTCGCCGCGCTCCCCTCCGTACGCCAGGTGTTCTGCTTCGAGAACCGCGGCGAGGAGATCGGCGTCACCCTCGGCCACCCGCACGGCCAGATCTACGCGTACCCGTTCGTCACCCCGCGCACCGAGCGCATGCTCGCCTCGGCCGCCGCGCACGCGGCCCGCACGAACGGCAGGGGCAACCTGTTCGACGACATCGTGGCCGCCGAGCGCGAGGACGGCCGCCGTATCGTCCTCGCCTCGGACCACTGGACGGCCTTCGTCCCGTACGCCGCCCACTGGCCGTACGAGGTGCACCTCTACCCCCGCCGCCGCGTGCCCGACCTGCTCGCGCTCGACGACGCGGCCCGCACAGAGTTCCCACAGGTCTACCTGGAACTGTTGCGCCGGTTCGACCGGATCTTCGGCGACGAGCCGTCCCTGCCGCCCACCCCGTACGTCTCCGCCTGGCACCAGGCCCCGTTCCAGGACCCCCGCAGGAGTGAATTCGCGCTCCACCTTGAGCTCTTCACCGTCCGCCGGGCTCCCGGCAAGCTGAAGTTCCTCGCGGGTTCCGAATCCGGCATGAACGTGTTCATCAACGATGTGCCGCCCGAGGCCGCGGCGGAGCGACTGCGAGAGGTAGCGAGCCAATGAGCGAGAGCAGCAGGAAGTGCCTGGTCACGGGCGGCGCGGGCTACGTCGGGAGCGTCGTGGCGGCGCACCTGCTGGCCGCCGGGCACGCCGTCACCGTCCTCGACGACCTCTCGACCGGGCACCGGGCCGCCGTCCCGGAGGGCGCCGTCTTCATCGAGGGCCGCGTGCAGGACGCGGGCCGGTGGCTCGACAGCTCCTACGACGCCGTGCTGCACTTCGCGGCGTTCTCGCAGGTCGGCCAGTCCGTGGCCGACCCCGAGCCGTACTGGCGCAACAACGTCGGCGGCACCGCCGACCTGCTGGCCGCCATGCGCGACGCCGGCGTGCGCACCCTCGTCTTCTCGTCCACCGCCGCCACCTACGGCGAACCGGCCGCCGTCCCCATCACCGAGGACGCCCCCACCGCCCCCACCAACCCCTACGGCGCCACCAAGCTCGCCGTCGACCACATGATCGGCGGCGAGTGCGCCGCCCACGGCCTGGCCGCCGTCTCCCTGCGCTACTTCAACGTCGCGGGCGCGTACGGGCGCTACGGCGAGCGGCACGCCCCCGAGACGCACCTCATCCCGCTCGTCCTGCAGGTGGCCCGCGGCGAGCGCGAGGCGATCGCGGTCTACGGCGACGACTACCCCACCCCGGACGGCACCTGCGTCCGCGACTACATCCACGTCGCCGACCTCGCCGAGGCCCATCTGCGCGCCCTCTCCGCCGCACGCGACGGCGAGCACCTCATCTGCAACCTGGGCAACGGCAACGGCTTCTCCGTCCACGAGGTGATCGAGACCGTCCGCAAGGTCACCGGGCACCCGGTGCCGCAGACCACCGCCCCGCGCCGCGCCGGGGACCCGGCCGTCCTCGTGGCCTCCGCCGAGCGCGCCCGCGAGACCCTCGGCTGGACCCCCGGCCGTCCGGACCTCGCCGGGATCGTCGCCGACGCCTGGGAGTTCGCCCGCCGCGGGCCGGAACAGTGACCGGAACGGTGAACAGCACGGCGAGCAGCACGGCCGAGGGCTTCGAGCGCGCTTACGGGTACGCCCCCGAGGGCGTCTGGGCCGCGCCCGGCCGGGTCAACCTCATCGGCGAGTACACCGACGTCAACGAGGGCCACGTCCTGCCGATCGCCCTCCCGCAGTGCACCCGGGCGGCCGCCTCCGCCCGTACGGACGGCGTGCTGCGCCTGCGCTCGCGCGAGGCGGCGGGTGCGGGCACGGCCGAGCTGTCACTCGCGGCGCTCGCCCCCGGCCGGGTGGAGGGGTGGGCCGCCTACCCTGCAGGCGTCGCCTGGGCGCTGCGCGAGGCGGGCCTGCCGGTGGGCGGCGCCGACGTGTACGTCGAGAGCGACGTGCCGGCGGGCGCGGGCCTGTCGTCCTCCGCCGCCCTGGAGATCGCCACGGCCCTGGCGCTGACCGAGCTGTACGGCGCCGCCTGCGACCGCCCCGCCCTCGCCCGGCTCGCACAGCGTGCCGAGAACGCCTTCGTGGGCGTCCCCTGCGGGCCCATGGACCAGACGGCGTCCGCCTGCTGCACCGCCGGCCACGCCCTGCACCTGGACACCCGCGACCTCGCGCTGCGCCACGTGCCGTTCGACCTGGCCGCGCACGGGCTGCGGCTGCTCGTCGTGGACACCCGCGTCCGGCACGCCCTGGCCGACGGTGCGTATGCGGCGCGGCGTGCGGGCTGCGAGGCGGGGGCCCGGGCGCTGGGCGTGCGGGCGCTGCGGGACGTGCCGTACGGGGAGCTGGACGCCGCGCTGGCCCGGCTCGCCGATGCGGGCGTGCGGCGGCTCGTGCGGCACGTGGTGAGCGAGGGGGAGCGCGTGCGGCGGGTCGTCGCGCTCCTCGCCGCGGGCGAGCCGCGCGCGGCCGGGCCGCTGCTGACCGCCGGACACGCCTCCCTCCGCGACGACTTCGCGGTCTCCTGCCCGGAGCTGGACCTGGCCGTCGCGGTCGCGAACGAAGCGGGCGCGCTCGGGGCGCGGATGACCGGCGCGGGGTTCGGCGGCTCGGCGCTGGCGCTCGTGGAGGAGACGGCGGCGGAGGCGGTCGGCGGGGCCGTCACGGCTGCGTTCGCGGCGGCCGGGCACCGGTCGCCGCGGGTCTTCGCAGCGGTGGCGGGCGGCGGTGCGCGGCGGGTGTGCCGAGGTGGGGAGTGAGGCGGAGCGGCCGCGGCCGCCGCGGACCCCTCCGTGATCGTGCAGTCGGGCATGGTCAACTTCGCGTCGTTCCATGTCGTTCACTGCCTCAATACTGAACAGAAAGCTCACCATAAACAGGCGGGTCGAGCAGTTTTGCCAATCGGCTTCCGTTGCGGGACCCCCGCCGTACGCTGATGCACAGCGTCGGTGGGGGCCGGCGCTGATCAGGGGGCGAGACAGGCAGGTACGACGCCCGGGGCGGGGTGTAAGTCATCAGCGCGGCGGCGGCCGTGCGGCGTGTGGCGGCCCCGGACCGGGCGCCGTACCCGCACTGGCCGCCGCCCGGGATATGGGGGTGGCAGTGGCACGTATTCGGGTACTGGTGGTCGATGACCACCGCATCTTCGCCGAGTCGCTCGCCGCCGCCCTCGCGGCCGAGCAGGACGTGGAGGTCTCCGCGGCCGGCAGCGGGCCGGCGGCGCTGCGCGCGCTGGAGCGGGCGGCAGCGGAGGGGCGCCGCTTCGATGTGCTCCTCATCGACGCCGACTTGGGCACGGTCGCGCAGGACGGCGGCGTGTCCGGGCAGCTCAGGGGCCCGGCCCACGGCTCCGTGCACGAGGGCGGAGGGCCGGGGGAGGGCGCGGTCGACGGCATCTCCCTCGTGGCCGGAGTCCGCAGCGCGCACCCCGCGGTGCGCACGGTGGTGCTCGCCGAGCGCGATGACCCGCGGCGGGCCGCGGCGGCCCTGCAGGCGGGCGCCGGCGGCTGGGTGGCCAAGGACTGCTCGCTGTCGCGGCTGCTGGCCGTCATCCGCGGCGTCCTGCGCGATGAGACGCATCTGCCGCCCGCCCTGCTGACGGGCGTGCTGCGGGAGCTCACGGCCGCCCGCAAGCACCGTACGGAGAGCGAGCGGCTGGTGGAGTCCCTGACGCCGCGCGAGCGCGAGGTGCTGCGCTGCATGGTGGCCGGGCTGGGCCGCAAGGCCGTCGCCGAGCGGCTGTATCTCTCCCCGCACACCGTCCGCACGCATATGCAGAACGTCCTGGGGAAGCTGGGCGTGCACTCCACGCTCGCGGCCGTCGCGCTGGCGCGGCGGGCCGGGGTCGGGCCGGTGGACCTAACCGGGAGTGTTGTCGAACGGGGCGGTCAGCTGGCGTAGCAGATCGGCCAGCTCACGGCGCTGGGTGCGGGACAGCTCGGCGAGGATGGCGCGCTCCTGCTCCAGGAGCCCGGCCAGGGCCTCGTCGGCGCGGTCCCGGCCCTCGTCGGTGAGGCGCACGAGCACGCCGCGGCGGTCGCTCGGGTCGGGCTCGCGCTGTACGAGGCCCTTCTTCGCGAGGCGGTCGATCCGGTTGGTCATGGTGCCGGAGGTGACCAGCGTCTGGGTGAGCAGCTGGCCGGGGGAGAGCTGGTACGGGGCCCCGGCGCGGCGCAGGGCCGTCAGGACGTCGAACTCCCAGGGCTCGAGCTCGTGCTCGGCGAAGGCCAGGCGGCGGGCCCGGTCGAGGTGGCGGGCGAGCCTGCTCACACGACTGAGCACCTCGAGTGGCTCCACGTCGAGGTCAGGGCGCTCGCGGCGCCATGCTGAAACCAGCCGATCGACCTCGTCCTCCATGCTGATCAGTGTAGAGGGTCTGTCGACATGAAGTCTCTTGATGTGAAGTCTCTTGACATCGAGATAGTTGGAGCGTGATGCTGGAGGCATGACGACGACCGCTGCCACGCCTGTCTGGGACCCCGAGCAGTACCTGCGTCACTCCGGCCCCCGGTCCCGGCCCTTCCACGACCTCCTCGCCCGTATCCCGCTGCGCGACCCCGCGCGGATCGCCGACCTCGGCTGCGGCCCGGGCAATGTCACGGCGCTGCTCGCGGAGCGGTGGCCTGCGGCGCGGGTCACGGGGCTGGACAACTCGGAGGCGATGCTGAGGCAGGCCCGGGCCGGGGTGCCGGGTGTGGACTTCGCCCACGCCGACCTGCGGGAGTGGACGCCGGACGGGACGTACGACCTGATCGTCTCCAGCGCGACGTTCCAGTGGGTGCGGGGGCATGCCGAGCTGTTCCCGGGGTGGGTTGCGGGGCTGGCCCCCGGCGGGGTCTTCGCCTTCACGATCCCGGGGAACTTCGACGCCCCGAGCCATGTGCTCCTGCACGAGCTCTGCGAGAGCGCGGCGTGGCGGAGCCGGCTGGGCGGGCTCCAGCAGCCCGGGCACGTACTGACGCCCGCCGCGTACCTGGAACGGCTCGCCGGCCTGGGGCTGGCGGTGGACGCCTGGGAGACGACGTACGTCCACGTGCTCCCCGGCGAGGACGCCGTCCTGGACTGGACGAAGGGCACGACGCTGCGGCCGGTCCTGACGGCCCTGGCGGGCGACACGGAGGCGACGTCGCGCTTCCTGTCGGAATACGGCGCACTCCTCCGCGAGGCGTACCCGCCGGGCCCGCACGGCACGCTCTTCCCGTTCCGGCGGATCTTCGTCGTGGGCCGGAAGGGGGAGTGACGGTGATCAGCGCTCTCGACCACGTACAGCTCGCCGCCCCGCGCGGACCGGTGCGTTGACGGCGCCGGTTCTCACTCGGTTGAAGGGGCTCGCCCCTTCAATTCCGCCGCGGCGGCGGGTTCAAGGATGCGGGGCATCCTTGACCTGCGCGAACCTGCGTGAACCCGTGCTGTGAGCGAGGGGTGAAGGGGCTGCCCCTTCACCCCGCCGCGGCGGGTTCGGGCGACGGGGGCGCCGCCCCCGTTCCGTGGTCTCAGGCGCGCCTGTGCCCAACAAGGCGCGGCTTCGGCTCAAGGCCGTCCAGACCGTGCCACGCCAAGTTCACCAGGTGTGCCGCCACCTCCGCCTTCTTCGGCTTGCGGACGTCCAGCCACCACTGGCCCGTGAGGGCCACCATGCCGACGAGGGCCTGGGCGTACAGCGGGGCCAGCTTCGCGTCGAAGCCGCGGGCCTTGAATTCCAGGCCGAGGATGTCCTCGACCTGGGTGGCGATGTCGCTGATGAGCGACGCGAACGTGCCCGTGGACTGGGCGACCGGCGAGTCGCGGACGAGGATGCGGAAGCCGTCCGTATACGTCTCGATGTAGTCGAGGAGGGCGAAGGCCGCCTGCTCCAGAAGCTCCCGCGGGTGCCCCGCGGTGAGCGCCCCCGTGACCATGTCCAGCAGCTGCCGCATCTCGCGGTCGACGACCACCGCGTACAGCCCCTCCTTGCCGCCGAAGTGCTCGTAGACGACGGGCTTGGAGACCCCGGCCTTGGCCGCGATCTCCTCGACGGACGTGCCCTCGAAGCCCCGCTCGGCGAAGAGTGTGCGACCGATGTCCAGCAGCTGCTCCCGGCGCTCCGCGCCGGTCATGCGCACCCGCCGGGTGCGACGGGCCCCCGCAGCCTGGGCCCGGTCCTTGTTACTGGTGGTATTGCTGTCGATCGCCACGCTGTCAATCATGCCGCCTGAGCGGCACTCTCCTTCCGCCGGGATTCCAAGCGGTCCGCCTTCGGCCACCGCACGTCGTACGCCCAGCCTGCCTGCTCGAACCAGCGGATGAGGCGGGCGCTGGAGTCCAGCTGCCCCTTCAGCACGCCGTGCCGGGCCGAGGTCGGGTCCGCGTGGTGAAGGTTGTGCCAGGACTCACCACAGGAGAGGATCGCCAGCCACCACACGTTGCCCGAGCGGTCGCGCGATTTGAACGGCCGCTTGCCGACGGCGTGGCAGATGGAGTTGATGGACCACGTCACATGGTGCAGCAGCGCCACCCGCACCAGCGAACCCCAGAAGAACGCCGTCACGGCCCCCTGCCAGGACCAGGTGGCCAGGCCGCCGACGAACGGCGGGATCAGCAGGGACACCGACGTCCACAGCACGAACTGGCGGGAGACCGCCCGGATGTCGGGATCCTTGATCAGATCGGGGGCGTACTTGTGCTGCGGGGTCTGTTCCTCGTCGAACATCCAGCCGACGTGAGCCCACCAGAGGCCCTTCATCAGGGCCGGCACCGTCTCGCCGAAGCGCCAGGGGGAGTGCGGGTCGCCCTCGGCGTCGGAGAACCGGTGGTGCCTGCGGTGATCGGCGACCCAGCGGACCACGGGACCCTCCACCGCCATCGACCCCATGATCGCCAGAGCGATCCGCAGCGGCCGCTTGGCCTTGAAGGAGCCGTGCGTGAAATAGCGGTGGAAGCCGATGGTGATGCCGTGGCAGCCGATGTAGTACATGGCCACCATCAGGCCCAGGTCGAGCCAGCTCACACCCCAGCCCCAGGCCAGCGGGACCGCCGCGACCAGGGCGATGAACGGCACGGTGATGAACAGCAGCAGGGCGATCTGCTCGACGGAACGCTTGCTGTCGCCACCGAGCGTGGCGGAGGGGAGCGGGGCTTCCTGGGCCTTCGGCGCGTCTTCGATCACGTCGGGGCTTGCAGTCATGGGTTCCCTCATGGGGGTCGGGGCATGGCTACGGTTCCGTAACCTACGGCTTCGTAAGTATGGCAGGGCGGGAGCGCGGAGCAAGAGGGCTGTGGACAACCGCGCGTCGGAGGGCGACCTATGCTGGTGGGCGTCGGACAGCGCGGTCCGCAACCCCTCCAGACGTGCCGGAAACTCTGCAAGGAGCAGCACCTGTGAGCAGTGCCGACAACACCAACGCCGCCCTGCGCGCCGACATCCGCCGCCTCGGCGATCTCCTCGGCGAGACCCTGGTCCGCCAGGAGGGGGAAGAGCTCCTCGACCTCGTGGAGCGCGTCCGCGCCCTGACCCGCACCGACGGCGAGGCCGCCGCCGAGCTGCTCGGCGCCACCGATCTGGAGACCGCGGCCAAGCTCGTACGGGCCTTCTCCACGTACTTCCACCTGGCGAACGTCACCGAGCAGGTGCACCGCGGGCGCGAGCTCGCCGCCAAGCGGGCCGCCGAGGGCTCGATCCTGGCCCGCACCGCGGACCAGCTGAAGGAAGCCGACCCCGAGCACATCCGGGAGACCGTGGACCACCTCGGCGTGCGTCCCGTCTTCACCGCCCACCCCACCGAGGCCGCCCGCCGCAGCGTCCTCAACAAGCTCCGCCGCATCGCCGAGCTCCTCGACACCCTGGACGCCCGGGCCGCGGGCGGCACGGGCGGCGCGGGCGACCGGCGCCGCACCGACCTGCGCCTGGCCGAGAACATCGACCTGCTCTGGCAGACCGACGAGCTGCGCGTGGCCCGCCCCGAGCCCACGGACGAGGCCCGCAACGCGATCTACTATCTGGACGAGCTGCACGCGAACGCCGTCGGCGACGTCCTGGAGGACCTGGCCGCCGAGCTGGACCGCGTCGGCGTCGCCCTGCCGCCCACCACCCGCCCGCTGACCTTCGGCACCTGGATCGGCGGCGACCGCGACGGCAACCCCAACGTCACCCCCCAGGTCACCTGGGACGTGCTGATCCTGCAGCACGAGCACGGCATCACCGACGCCCTGGAGCTCGTCGACGTCCTGCGCGGCGCCCTGTCGAACTCCATCCGCAACAGCGGCGCCACCGAGGAGCTCCTCGCCTCCCTCCAGCGCGACCTCGAACTGCTGCCGGAGATCAGCCCCCGCTACAAGCGCCTCAACGCCGAGGAGCCCTACCGCCTCAAGGCGACGTGCATCCGCCAGAAGCTCGTCAACACCCGCGAGCGCCTGGCCCGCAACACCCCGCACGAGGAGGGCCGCGACTACCTCGGCACCACCGAGCTCCTCGCCGACCTGCAGATCATCCAGGACTCCCTGCGCGCCCACCGCGGCCGCCTGATCGCCGACGGCCGCCTGGAGCGCGCCCTGCGCACCCTGGCCGCCTTCGGCCTGCACCTGGCCACCATGGACGTCCGCGAGCACGCCGACGCCCACCACCACGCCCTCGGGCAGCTCTTCGACCGCCTCGGCGAGGAGTCCTGGCGCTACGCGGACATGCCGCGCGACTACCGCCGCAAGCTCCTCGCCAAGGAGCTGCGCTCGCGCCGCCCGCTGGCCCCCAGCCCCGCGCCCCTCGACGCCGCCGGCGCCAAGACCCTCGGCGTCTTCGGCACCATCGGCGAGGCGCTGGAGAAGTTCGGCCCCGAGGTCGTCGAGTCGTACATCATCTCCATGTGCCAGGGCGCGGACGACGTCTTCGCCGCCGCCGTCCTCGCCCGCGAGGCCGGCCTGATCGATCTGCACGCCGGCTGGGCGAAGATCGGCATCGTGCCGCTCCTGGAGACCACGGACGAGCTCAAGGAAGCCGACCGCATCCTCGACGACATGCTCGCCGACCCCTCCTACCGGCGCCTGGTCGCCCTCCGCGGGGACGTCCAGGAGGTCATGCTCGGCTACTCCGACTCCTCCAAGTTCGGCGGCATCACCACCTCGCAGTGGGAGATCCACCGCGCCCAGCGCCGCCTGCGCGACGTCGCCCACCGCTACGGCGTCCGCCTGCGCCTCTTCCACGGCCGCGGCGGCACCGTCGGCCGCGGCGGCGGCCCCACCCACGACGCGATCCTCGCCCAGCCCTGGGGCACCCTGGAGGGCGAGATCAAGGTGACCGAGCAGGGCGAGGTCATCTCCGACAAGTACCTGATCCCGGCCCTCGCCCGGGAGAACCTGGAGCTGACGGTCGCCGCGACCCTGCAGGCCTCCGCCCTGCACACCGCGCCCCGCCAGTCCGACGAGGCCCTCGCCCGCTGGGACGCGGCCATGGACACCGTCTCCGACGCCGCCCACGCCGCCTACCGCCGCCTCGTCGAGGACCCCGACCTTCCGGCGTACTTCTTCGCCTCCACCCCCGTCGACCAGCTCGCCGAGCTCCACCTCGGCTCGCGCCCCTCGCGCCGCCCGGACTCCGGCGCCGGCCTGGACGGCCTGAGGGCCATCCCGTGGGTCTTCGGCTGGACGCAGTCCCGGCAGATCGTGCCCGGCTGGTTCGGCGTCGGCTCGGGCCTCAAGGCCGCCCGCGAGGCCGGCCTGGACACCGTCCTGGACGAGATGCACGAGCACTGGCACTTCTTCCAGAATTTCCTGTCCAACGTCGAGATGACGCTCGCCAAGACGGACCTGCGCATCGCCCAGCACTACGTCGACACCCTCGTGCCCGACGAGCTCAAGCACGTCTTCGACGCCATCAAGGCCGAGCACGAGCTCACCGTCCAGGAGGTCCTGCGCATCACGGGCGAGGCCCGGCTGCTGGACGGGAGCCCCGTCCTGCGCCAGACCTTCCACATCCGCGACGCCTACCTGGACCCGATCTCCTACCTCCAGGTCACGCTGCTGCACCGCCAGCGCCAGGCCGCCGAGCGCGGCGAGCCCGCCGACCCGCTGCTGGCGCGGGCCCTGCTGCTGACCGTCAACGGCGTGGCCGCCGGTCTCCGCAACACGGGCTGACGCACACAGCCGACACACAGCTGACGCACCCACACGAAGCGGCCCCCCGCCACCAGGCAGGGGGCCGCTTCGCGTACGTCAGGTGTTGTACGTGCTCTGCGCGCGCTCCAGACCGTCCACGATCAGGGACTCCACCGCATCCGCGGCCCGGTCCACCTCGTAGCCGAGGTCCTTGCGCTCTGTGGACGAGAAGTCCTTCAGGACGAAGTCCGCGACGGGCATCCGGCCCGGCGGCCGGCCGATGCCGAACCGCACCCGGCAGTAGTCCGGGCCCAGGGCCTTCGTGATCGACTTCAGGCCGTTGTGGCCGTTGTCGCCGCCGCCGAGCTTCAGCCGCAGCGTCCCGTAGTCGATGTCCAGCTCGTCGTGGACGGCGATCACCCGGCCCGCGGGCACCTTGTAGAAGTCGCGCAGGGCCGCCGTCGGCCCGCCGGACAGATTCATGAACGACATGGGCTTGGCGACCACGACGCGGCGGCCGGAAGGCCCGGGCGCGCCGAGCCGCCCCTCGACCACCTGGGCCCGCGAGGCCTTGTGGGCCTTGAACTTCGCGCCCATGCGCTCCGCGAGCAGGTCCGCGACCATGAAGCCCACGTTGTGGCGGTTGCCCGCGTACTCCGGCCCGGGGTTGCCCAGGCCCACGATCAGCCAGGGGCTGGAGTCGTCCGTCATCTGCATGTCTCCTTCATAACCAACCGCTCAAAGCCGACCGCCGCCCCACTCCGGTGGAGCGGGACGGCGGTCGAAAAGAAAGCCGGGAGGGGCGAGGATCAGGCCTCGGCGCCCTCGGCCGGGGCGGCCTCGGTGGAACCGGCGACGACGTGCAGGACGACGGCGTCGGCGTCGACGGCCAGGGCGACACCGGCCGGCAGGACGACGTCCTTGGCCAGGACGGAGGCGCCGGCCTCAAGGCCCGCGATGGAGACGGTGACGGCCTCGGGGATGTGGGTGGCCTCGGCCTCGACCGGCAGGGCGGTCAGGGTGTGCTCGAGCAGGTTGCCACCGGGGGCCAGGTCGCCCTCGGTCTGGACCGGGACCTCGACCGTGACGGTCTCGCCGCGCTTGACGACCAGCAGGTCGACGTGCTCGAGGAAGCCCTTGAGGGCGTCACGCTGGACGGCCTTGGGGATGACGAGCTCGTCGCGGCCCTCGATGTCCACGGACAGCAGGACGTTCGGGGTCTTCAGAGCCATCATCAGCTCGTGGCCCGGCAGGGTGATGTGGACCGGCTCGCCACCGTGGCCGTAGACGACGGCGGGAACCTGGTTGGCGCGGCGGATGCGGCGGGCGGCGCCCTTGCCGAACTCGGCACGGACCTGGGAGGGGATCTTGATCTCAGCCATGGTGCACTCCTCGGAGGTATGGATATGGGCCGTTACCCGGCCACATACGGACCTGCTACGAAGAGCGCGTCGATAACGGACCGCCGCACATGAGTGCGGCCTCCCTCGCCGAGCAACTCGTGGAGTGTACCCGGCGGGGGAGGCCGCTCAGAAATCGATCAGGACCGTCCCGGTCCCAGGCCGATCGTTTTTGCAGCCGGCAGGCTAGCGCTGCCGGAGGCTCACTGCTCCTCGAAGAGGCTCGTGACCGAGCCGTCCTCGAAGACCTCGCGCACGGCGCGCGCGATCGTCGGCGCGATCGACAGCACCGTGATCTTGTCGAGCTCCAGCTCACCCGGCGTCGGCAGGGTGTTGGTGAAGACGAACTCGCTCACCTTGGAGTTCTTCAGGCGGTCCGCGGCGGGGCCGGAGAGCACACCGTGCGTGGCCGTCACGATGACGTCCTCGGCACCGTTGGCGAACAGGGCGTCCGCGGCGGCGCAGATCGTGCCACCGGTGTCGATCATGTCGTCGACCAGGACGCAGACGCGGCCCTTCACGTCACCGACGACCTCGTGCACCGTCACCTGGTTGGCGACATCCTTGTCACGGCGCTTGTGGACGATGGCCAGCGGGGCGCCGAGGCGGTCGCACCAGCGGTCGGCGACGCGCACACGGCCGGCGTCCGGGGAGACGACCGTCAGCTTCTCGCGGTCGACCTTGGCGCCCACGTAGTCCGCGAGGATCGGCAGCGCGAACAGGTGGTCGACGGGGCCGTCGAAGAAGCCCTGGATCTGGTCCGTGTGCAGGTCGACCGTGAGGATCCGGTCCGCGCCCGCCGTCTTGAACAGATCGGCGATCAGACGGGCCGAGATCGGCTCACGGCCGCGGTGCTTCTTGTCCTGGCGGGCATAGCCGTAGAACGGCACGACCACCGTGATGGAGCGGGCCGACGCGCGCTTGAGCGCGTCGAGCATGATCAGCTGCTCCATGACCCACTTGTTGATGGGGGCCGTGTGGCTCTGCATCAGGAAACAGTCCGCGCCGCGCGCCGACTCCTGGAAGCGGACGTAGATCTCGCCGTTGGCGAAGTCGAATGCCTTGGTCGGGACCAGGCCGACGCCCAGCTGGTGCGCGACCTCCTCGGCAAGCTCGGGGTGGGCGCGGCCGGAGAAGAGCATCAGCTTCTTCTCGCCGGTCGTCTTGATCCCGGTCACAGCACAGTCTCCTTGGATGTCGCTTTGTGTGCGCTTATCACGGTACGCCCCGCACGGCGCCCCCGTGTCACGGTCACTGCTCGCCGTCGGTCTCCCGGCGAGCGGCGGAAGCGGCCTGTGCGGCTGCGCTTCCCGGGCGCTTACGTGCCACCCAGCCCTCGATATTCCGCTGCTGTCCTCGTGCGACGGCCAGCGAACCCGGGGGCACATCCTTGGTGATGACCGAGCCGGCGGCGGTGTACGCGCCGTCCCCGATCGTGACCGGAGCCACAAACATGTTGTCCGATCCGGTACGGCAGTGCGAGCCGATCGTCGTGTGGTGCTTGTTCACACCGTCGTAGTTCACGAAGACGCTCGCCGCGCCGATGTTGGAGTACTCGCCGATCGTCGCGTCACCGACGTACGACAGGTGCGGCACCTTGGTGCCCTCGCCGATCTCGGCGTTCTTCATCTCGACGTACGCGCCGGCCTTCGACTTCGGGCCGAGCTTCGTCCCCGGGCGCAGATAGGCGAACGGGCCGACGGTCGCGCCCTCGCCGACCTGTGCCGAGTCCGCCACGGTGTTGTCGACGCGGGCGCCGGCGCCGACCGTGGTGTCCGCCAGGCGCGTGTTCGGGCCGACCTCGCAGCCGGTGGCCAGGCTCGTGGCGCCGGTCAGCTGGGTGCCGGGGTGGACGAGCACGTCGGGCTCGACGGTGACCGTGACGTCGATCCAGGTCGACGCCGGGTCCACGACCGTCACGCCGCTCATCATCGCCGCGTGCAGCAGCCGCTCGTTGAGCAGCTTGCGGGCCTCGGCGAGCTGGACGCGGTTGTTGATCCCCAGGATCTCCCGGTGATCGCCGCCGACCGCGGCGCCGACGCGGTGCCCGGCCTCGCGCAGGATGCCCAGGACGTCGGTCAGGTACTCCTCGCCCTGGCTGTTGTCCGTGCGCACCTTGCCGAGGGCGTCCGTCAGCAGCTGGGCGTCGAACGCGAAGACCCCGGAGTTGATCTCCCGGATCGCGCGCTGCTCCTCCGTGGCGTCCTTGTGCTCGACGATCGCGGTCACGGCGCCGCTGTCGTCACGGACGATCCGCCCGTAGCCCGTGGCGTCGGGGACCTCGGCGGACAGCACGGTGACGGCGTTGCCGTCGGCGGCGTGGGTGTCGCTGAGGGCCTTGAGCGTGGCGCCGGTCAGCAGCGGGGTGTCGCCGCAGACGACGACCACGGTCCCGTCGAGGGTGATCCCGTTGTTCGACAGCTCTTCCAGGCCCATGCGCACGGCGTGGCCGGTGCCGTTCTGCTCGTACTGCACGGCCGTGCGGACCTCGGGGTCGATCTGCGCGAGGTGTGCGGAGACCTGCTCGCGGGCGTGCCCGACGATCACGACGAGGTGCTCGGGGTCCAGCTCGCGGGAGGCGGCGACGACGTGGCCGACGAGGGAACGTCCGCAGATGGCGTGCAGGACCTTGGGGGTCGCCGACTTCATGCGGGTGCCCTCACCCGCTGCGAGAACGACGACGGCTGCCGGGCGGTTGGCGCTCACGGGTGTGCCCTTCGGCTTCGGGTGGTGGACATCCGAAGGATACCGGTGCGTTTTACTGCTGAAACGCGGGCGGGTCCCGACCTGGGCGGTCAGGACCCGATGCATTCGAACTTTGAGCTCCCCCGCCAGGACTCGAACCTGGAATGATGGGACCAAAACCCATAGTGTTGCCAATTACACCACAGGGGATAGCAAAGCCCTCCAAATCGGACAAATCCTCTAGATCGTCGACCTGGCCCCCACCACTATGCCGTACCACCAGCCTTCGATGCGACGGTACAGGTCCGCGCTGTCCAGTACTCGCACGGTGAGGCAGCCGCGATAGCCGTCACCGACGTTTTTGCGGACAGTTTCGGATTGTGCTTCTTGAGGGTCGTCTTGCCGAAGTGGCCCACGTGTCCGACGTGCTCCGCCCAGAAGCTCTCGGCTGCGGTGACATCGGCCGATTCGTGGATCATCACGTGGAACCGCAGGCGGCTCCCGTCGACGCCCAGGAGTCGCAGCCAGGCGAGGTAGAGACTGATCATGTCCGGGTCGCTGTTCACGAAGACGACGCGCTCGGATGTGTGATGCGGTTTGCTCTTCGTGCCCTCGGCCCAATACAGGGCGATGCCCGCAATGAACAGCTCCCGGTCGGCGAGCCTGCCTATCTCGCCCTTGGCTGCTTCCTTCGCCTGTCGGCGTTTCAGCTCGCGGGCCCTGCGGAGGGGCTCCCGGCGTGCCTCCGCCATGAGCTTGGCGTGTGCCCTTTTCCGGTCGGGCTTCGGGAGATCCCTCACCCACAGCGACACCGAGCTCTTCGACACCCCCAGCTCGGCCACGATCTCGTCATACGTCCTGCCTGCTCGCCGCAGCTCGCGCGCCCGGCTCTGCAGCTCCGTTTTCGCTTGCGTCATGCGTACAGCTTTGGGAGGGATGCGGGGGGGCGTGGTGCGAAAGCGTGGATGGTTCACCAGTTCGAGCGAAAGGGCAGCCTCTTCGCCCGTGAGTGAACCCGCTCCGTGCTGCGGCTCGGGCAGGAAATGGGGTGGCGGGCTTCCGTAGTCTGGGTGGTATGACCACAACGGGGGCAAACGCGGAGGCGGGCGTGCGTGGCGCGCCTGATGGGCCTTGGTGGTGGGCGCGGCGCCGGAGCATGGTGCTCGACGTCGTGCTGGCGCTGGTGTCCGCTCTGGAGTGCGCGGCCGAGGGCGCGGGTTTCGCGTCGGGGCACGGGGGCCCGGTGGGCCTCGGGATCGTGGTGGGGGCGCTCGTCGGCGGCACCCTGCTGTTCCGGCTGCGCTGGCCGGTGGCCGTGGTGCTGCTGGGCATCGCGATCACCCCGGCCGAGCTGGGCTTCATGCTCGGCATCGTCGGCCTGTACACGCTGGCCGCCTCGGACGTGCCGCGCCGGCTGACCGTCGTTCTCGCGGGGGTGTCGGTGGCGGGGACGTTCCTCGTGACGTTCCTCAAGTTCCACCGCGACATAGCCGCCGGGGAGGGATACCAGCCGGGCCCCTGGATGATGCTGTTCTTCTCGGCGCTGGTGGCGCTGGGGCTCACGGCGCCCCCGGTGCTCCTGGGGCTCTACGTGGGGGCGCGGCGCCGGCTCGTGGAGAGCCTGCGGGAGCGCGCGGACGGCCTGGAGCGCGAGCTGTCGCTGCTCGCGGAGCGGGCCGAGGAGCGCGCGGTGTGGGCGCGGAACGAGGAGCGCACGCGGATCGCGCGTGAGATGCACGACGTCGTGGCGCACCGGGTGTCGCTGATGGTGGTCCACGCGGCCGCGCTGCAGGCGGTGGCCCTGAAGGACCCCGAGAAGGCCTCGCGGAACGCCGGCCTGGTGGGCGACATGGGCCGGCAGGCGCTGACGGAGCTGCGGGAGATGCTCGGCGTGCTGCGGACGTCCTCCGAGGGCATGGTGCCGGAGGCCTCCTCGGCGGCCGACTCGCGGCGGCTGGCGGAGGTCGCGGCGGCGGCCTCGGCGCGGGTGTCCGCGGGCGTGGGCGCCGGCGGTACGGGCGGGCCCGGGCCGGCGGGCGAGGGGGCTGCGTCCGGTGACGGCCCGTGTCTGGACGGCCTGGAGGACCTCGTCGGCCAGTCGCGGGCGGCGGGCATGGCCGTCGAGCTGTCCGTGGAGGGCGAGGAGCGTTCGTACGGCGCACGGGTGGAGAGCACGGCGTACCGCGTGGTGCAGGAAGCGCTGACCAACGTCCACAAGCATGCGCCGGGGGCGAAGGCCGTCGTGCGCGTGGCGCACCGCGGGGAGGAGGTCGCGCTGCAGGTGGAGAACGGGCCGTCGGAGAGCGGCGCCGATGCGCCGCGCCTGCCGAGCGGCGGGAACGGCCTGGTGGGGATGCGCGAGCGGGTCTCGGCCCTGGGCGGGGTCTTCGTGTCGGGGGCTACGGATGCGGGCGGCTTCCGGGTGTCGGCGGTGATCCCGGCGGCCGCGGCCGTGGAAGGCGGCGTGGGCTCGTAGGCCGCGGTGGCCGCGGTGGCCGCGCAGGGCGGGCGGGGGCTCGTAGGTCCCGGCTGCGGCGGCCTACGGTTCGCCTGTCTTTCAGCCGGTCCGGGCCTGGATGTCCGCGCCCGGAATTCGGCCGGTTCTCGCCTGGCTTTTGGCCGGTTCGCGCTGCTCCGGTCAGCGCATCCCCCGGAGCCCCCGGCAGGGGGAGACGCGTCAGCGGCGTCCGATGCCCGCCGACAGCCGCGAAGGCCGGGTCCCGTTGACGAGCGTGGCGATGGCGTGGTCGATGTCCGAGCCGAGGTACCAGTCGCCGGTGTGGTCGAGGCTGTAGACGCGGCCGTGGGCGTCGATGGCGAGCAGCGCCTGCCCGTCCGCCTCCTGCCCGAGCGGGCACACGTCGGCCCCCAGCGCGCGCCCCAGGTCGGCGACGGTGCGTGCGAGGTGGAGCCCGTGCAGCGGGTCGATCTGGAAGGGCGTGGGGGCGATGTGCCGCCCGGGCCCGCTCCCGGCGATGTGCAGGCCGCCGAACTCCGCCCAGGCCTCGACGGCGGCGGGGAAGACGGTGTGCCGGTGCCCGGCCGGGGAGGTGTGGGCGCGCAGCGCGTCGGCCCAGTTCTCGGCGGCTTTGATGTCCCAGCGACCGGGCTGCCACCCGGCCTCGCGCAGGGCGGCGTCCACGGCGGCCGGGAAGCGGGTGGCCGCGGTGCGGTCGAAGGCGCGCATGTCGGTCAGCTCTTGTCCTTGGTGATCGCGGCCTTCGTGGCGGCCTTGGAGATGGCGGCCTTGGCGGGGGAGGCCTTCGCGGGGGCCGCGAGGTCGACGCTGCGTACGCCGAAGTGGCTCAGCAGGGCCGTGCACGAGCGGCAGGGCGGGGCGTACGCGCCGTGCCGCGGGTCGCCGTCCTCGCGGATGTGCCGGGCGGTGAGCTTGGCGTGCTTGAGGGCGCGCCGGGCCTCGCCGTGGGTCAGCGGTTTGCGGGCGGCACGTTTGCTGCGGCCGCCCTCGTGGGCGGTGAGGAAGCGGGTCAGCAGCAGTGCCTCGGGACATCGGCCGGTGAAGCGCTCGCGCCGGTCGCTGGTGAGGGTGTCGAGGAAGTCCTGGACCAGCGGATGGAGCGCGGGCGGCACGTCGGCCTTGCCGCCGGTGCAGGTCAGCGTCTCGCCGCGGACGGACAGCGCGGCGGCCACGGCGGGCAGTATGCCGTCGCGGCGGTGCAGCAGGGCGGGGGGCCGGTCGGCGTCCTCGGTGCTCCAGGTGAGCCGGGGATCACCGGAGGCCGCCGTGCCGTGATCGTCGGCGGGCGGTCGGTCCTGAGTCGTGTGCATGGTGGTTCTTCCCTCCCTGCAATCCCCCTGTTGCGGGGATCAGACTGCCAAACGGGACGGCAGGTGTGGAAGTCAGGTCGGGGTTGGGCGGTTGCCGTGTGATGTTCATGCGTCGGATGGTCCGACCGGTGAGGGCGGCGGCGCAGCGGCCGGGAGGGCTTCACGGGGCGTGACGGCCGGGCCGGCGGCCGGGCGGCGGCGGTGCGGCGGCGGTGCGGGCGGACCGGGGCGCGGTCCCCGCCTTGCGGTACCGCATAGGCTGTGCCGCACGGGGTGTTCTCGGCCATGGGGACACCGGCCGGCCGGGCCGCCCCGTGGCCCGGGCGGGGGTCCGGTGACTCGCGGCGACCGCCGCGTTCGTCGGGGCCTTTCGGAGACACACAGTCAGCAGGGGGCTTCCGCCATGACGACAGGTCGGCTCGGGCAGCAGGCCGCGCCACCGAATGCGGCCTACGCCGGGCAGGTCGTGCACTTCCCGGACCCGGTCCGCGCCAGCCGCTACCCCAAGGGGGTGCGGATGGACGACGAGGGCCATCCGGATTTCTCGCCGTACGCACGGGCCGCCGCGGAGATCGCGGAACCGCCCGAGGGCTTCGGCGTGGACGAGCTGCGGCTGACCGACTACGTGTCGGCGAACGCCGCGCTGCACGCCGCGGGCCACGAACTGTGGGCCAGCCTGCCCTCGGTGGCCACGCCGCACGGCTGGACGTGGCACCACGTCGTGGGCACGCGCCGGCTGGAGCTGGTGCCCGCCGAGGTGAAGGCGCTGCTGCGGCACCACGGCGGGCTGGCGACGGCCGCCGTGGAACAGGACAAGCGCGGCACGCGCCCCCTGCAGGAGACCCGGCCGGTGCACTTCGTACTGCCGCAGCGGGACCTCGCGGTGACGGAGGAGCAGGTCCAGGGCGTCGAGGAGGACCTCGGCTACCGCCTGCCCGGCGCGTACCGGGCGTTCCTGAAGGCCGCGGGCGGGTGCGCGCCGGTGGGCGCCGCGCTGGACGCCGAGCTGGGCCTGCTGATCGACCAGCCGTTCTTCACCGTGCGCGACGAGGCCGCCGTGAACGACCTCGTCTACGTCAACAAGTGTCTGCGCGACCACTTCACCAAGGACTACCTGGGCGTCGGTTTCGTCCAGGGCGGTGTGCTCGCCGTCAAGGTGAAGGGCGAGGCGATCGGTTCGGTGTGGTTCTGCCCCTACGACGACGCGCGCGACCAGGACGGCTGGACGGTGCAGGAGCGGGTGGAGCGGCTGCTGCTGCCCTGTGGTGAGGACTTCGACGTGTTTTTGTCGCGTTTGGCGGGTGGTCCGCCGGAGCTGGAGACGGTCGCCGGCCTGATGGTGGACGGCGGCTTCGCCTATGCCGTCCCGGTGGAGGGGTGAGCGCGCAGTGGTGACGTTCGCGCAGGCGCAGGAGCGCGGTGAGCGCTGGGCCAACGGTGACGTGCCGGCGTACCTGCACCGGGAGGTGCGGGTCCGCGAGTTCGACCTGGGCTTCGTGGTGTGGGCCGAGGACCGCGAGGACGGTCCGACGTCGGACGGCGGCCGGGTCCGGCTGGTGATCGCCCGGGACAGCGGCGAGACGACGCTGTGGCCGGCGCTGCCGGTCGGCGAGGTCATCCGGCGCTACGAGGAGGAGTACGGGGCCGTGGCCGTGGAGGAACCGGAACCGTCGGACGCGCCGCCGAAACGGGTGGACCTGAACGCGACGTCGTTCCTGCTGAGCCCGCCGCAGTGGCTGCAGGACGCGGCCGACGCGATGGGGATCCCGGACCGCAGGACGGACGGGGGGACTTCGGGCGGTACGTCCGGCGGTGCGTCTGACGGTGCGTCCGGTACGTCCGACACGTCCGGGGGCTCGGCTGCGGCGGCGCGTTCGGGGGCGTCCTCGGATGCGTCGCAGGGTGGGCCGGTGCTTGTGGTGCCGCCTGCGCCGGCGCCGGTTGCTCCTGCTCCGGTTGCGCCTGCTGCGCCGGGCGCGTCGAGCGTGCCGAGTGAGCCGGTTGCTCCTGCGGCGTCGGCTGCTCCTGCCGCCCCTGCCGCCCCTGCCGCCCCTGCCGCCCCTGCTGCGCCTGCTGCGCCTGTGGTGCCGCCTCCGCCTCCGCCCTCTCCCGAGCCCGCCCCCGCTGCGGCATCCGGGGATCCCGAGTCCGCCGCCACGCCGTGGGCCGTGGCGGACACGCACACCGCGGAGGACGACGACGACCGCTCGGTCGGCCTGCCCGCCACGGTGCTGGCGCCGGCCCTGTCGGGAACGGACGAGGACGACACGCCGCCGCCGGGTGTCGGTCCGGAGGCGAAGACGGCCCTGATGGCGTCGGGCAGCGCGCTGCCGAGGACGGCGATCGCGCCCGCGATCGACGACCTGCCGGCGGGCGGGGGAGCGAGCGGCGCGCCCGGTGCGGGCGGTGCCGGCGCGGGCGCGGGTGCGCCTGTTCCGCCGCCCCTCGGTCCCGGTGCGCCCGGGGCTCCGGTCCCGCCGCCTCCGGGGCCGGGTGCCGGTGCGCCTTACGTGCCGGGGCAGCCCGGTGCTCCGGTGCCGCCCGGCGCGCCCGGTGCCGGTGCTCCGCAGGGGCCGGGCGGTCCGGGTGCCGGTGCGCCCATGCCGCCGGCGCCTCCCGCCGCTCCCGGCGCCCCTGGTGCCGCCGCTGCTTCCGCTGCCCCCGGGATTCCCGGTCAGCAGCAGCCGGGTGCGGGCGGTCCCACGCCGCCCGGTGCTCCCGGTGCGCCTGCCGCCCCCGGCGGCGGGGTGCACCACGCCGCGACGATGCTCGCCAGTCCCGGTACGCCGGGCATGCCCGGCGCCGCGCCTGCCGCGCCCGGCGCCCCCGTACCGCCTGCCGCGCCCGGTCAGCCCACGCCGCCGCCCGCCGGGCCCGGCGGGGTGCACCACGCGGCGACCATGCTCGCCAGCGCACCCGGCGGACCGGCGGCCCCTGGGGCTCCGGGCGCTCCCGGTGCTCCCGGTGCTCCCGGTGCGCCGGGTCAGCCTCCGGCCGCCCCGGGTCGCCCGGGCACGCCGCCGCAGGGCCCGGGCACGCCGCCCGCGGGCCCCGGTGGGGTGCACCACGCCGCCACCATGCTCGCGAGCCCCGGCGGGCCCGGCATGCCCCCGGTGCCGCAGGGCCCGGCCGCCCCGCAGGGCCCGGGCCCTGCGGCCCCCGCCCCGGCGTACGGCTACCCCCAGGCGCCCACCGGTCTCCCGACCGTCGGCCCGGGCTACATGGCGGTCCTGCGCTACCGTGCGCACGACGGTTCCGAGCAGCAGCTCATCCGGCGCAGCGCGCCGGGCACGCCGCACCCGGAGTGGCAGATCCTGCACGAGCTGATGGCGCTGAACGTGCCGCGCGAGCAGGTGCTGGAGCTGCACACGGAGCTGGAGTCCTGCGACGGCCCGGGCGGTTACTGCGCCCGTATGGTGCGGGAGAACTGGCCGCAGGCGACGGTCAGTCACACGGCCCCGTACGGCCGCGACCTCGCCACGCGCCAGCAGGGCGTCCGGCACCTGATAGAGCATCAGGGCGAGCTGCACCAGGTCGCCGACGGCCCGGCCCGCCCGGCGCCGAACCGGGTGCCGCTGCCGCACCCCGGCCAGGTGCAGCAGGCGCCGCCGGTCGGCCCGGACGTGATCGCCCGGGAGCTGGCCGAGTCCTTCGGCCCGCAGGGCGTGTTCCGGTTCGAGCAGCGCGCGGTGTCGCGCCAGGGCGTGCCGGACGTCGTCGCGCAGACGCTGGTGTGGGCGGGCGTGCCCGTGGACTGCGGGCCGTTCTTCTGGGGCCAGGCGCAGCCGGGCCGGCCGGTGCCGACGCTGGCGGAGCTGGCGGCGGAGCGGCGCGTGCAGGCGGCGCCGGACGCGGGCTCGTACCTGGTGATGGGCACGGACTTCGGCAAGCAGCTGTGCGTGCAGTACGGCACGGCGCACATCGTGGCGGTGCCGCTGGAGGCGGGGCCGGGCGGTTCGTCCGTTCCGCCGCAGTTCGTCAACACGAGCCTGCCTCAGTTCGTTCGCTCTTTGGCGCTGCTCGGGAAGATGTGGCGCTGGCGCTACGGGTTGACGCCCGAGCAGGCGGGCCGCTGGACGGTGGATTTCCAGGAACAGCTGATGGCGCTGGACAGCGCCGCGTTGGCGTCGCCGGAGAACTGGTGGTCGGTGCTGGTGGAGCAGATGTGGGACGGCCTGTTCTAGCCACGGCGGCCGGGCGCCTGCGGCGCGGGGCGTCCGATCCGGGATGAGGGTCGGACGCCCCGTGTCGTAGGTTGGCGCATCCTTGACACAAGAAGCGGGCGGAGTGTCGCGTCATCGGCACTTCCCGTGGTCCGGGGATGATGTGCGCCAGACTGCGTCACATACCGGACATCCGGGATATAAGGGGCTTCAAGGATGAGTGCATCGGTGTCTCCCGACGGTTTCGCCGTCGTACGGGGCCGGGGTTACCGGCCCGAGCAGGTGGATCGCGCTCTCGCCGAGTTCGCGCGGCAGCGGGACGCGGCCTGGGAGCGGGTGGCGCGGCTGACCGTACTCGCGCGCGAGATGGAGGAGGAGGCCCAGCGTCTCGGGCAGGTGGTGGCGCAGCTCCCGCCGCAGACGTACGAGTCCCTCGGCCAGCGGGCGCAGGGCCTGCTCCTCACGGCCCAGGCCGAGGCCGCCGGGCTGCGGGAGCGGGCCGAGGCCGCGGCCGCCGAGATGATGGACGCGGCGGAGGCGCACGGGCGGGCCGTCCGCGACGCCGCCCACCACGAGGCGACGGCCCTGCGCGCCGAGGCCGACGAATGGGCGCGGCAGGCCCTCGTCGCCGCCGAGACCGTCGCCGACGACGTCGTGGCCGTCGCGCGCCGGGACGCCAAGCAGCGGCGCGAGGACGCGGCGGCGGCGCTCGCCGAGATGCGGGAACGTACCGCCGCCGCGCTCGCCGAGCAGGAGAAGGACCACGCCGAGCGCTGGGAGACCGCGGGGCGGGAGATCGCCGAGCGGGAGGCCGCGCTCGACACGCGCATCGCGGCGATGGAGGAGTACGCGCGCAACACCCTCGCCGAGGCGCAGCGGCGCTACGCGGAGGCGGAGGAGGCGGCGCGGCACGGGCAGGAGGACGCGGACGCGCAGGGCGCGGCGCTCATCGCACAGGCGCGGGTGCGGGAGGAGCGGGTCGTCCGGGACGTGGAGCGGATCCTCCGCGAACACGAGGAACGGCGCGAGGAGCTCCGCGCCCACATGGCCCACGTCCGCCACAGCCTGGCCGCCCTGACGGGCAAGCCGGTGGCGGAGGACCTGGGCACGGGCGACGCGTAGCCGCCTGCGCGGCGGGCCCCCGACGGTCAAGGGTGCCCGCACCCTTGAATCCGCCGCGGCGGTGCACAGCCACGACGGTGGGGTCCGGCGGTGCCGTCCCGGACGGAGGCGAGTTCGGCACCGCCGAGTACCGCCGCTGTGGCTGATCGCCGTTGCGGCGGGGTGAAGGATGCGGGCTGCATCCTTCACCTGGCCGCAGGCCGACGCCGCCCTGTTGGCAGGTCAAGGGTGCGCACCCTTGAATCCGCCGCGGCGGCGCGCAGCCACGACGGTGGGGTCCGGCGGTGCCGTCCCGGACGGAGGCGAGTTCGGCACCGCCGGGTTCCGCCGCTGTGGCCGTTCGCTGTTGCGGCGGGGTGAAGGATGCGGGCTGCATCCTTCACCTGGCCGCAGGCCGGCGCCGCCCTGGCGGCTACGCGGTCGGCTTCGGTGCCGGAGGCGTGGGCGTTGCCGGGGGCGTCGTCGGCGGCGTCTGGGTCTGTGTCGCGACCACCGTCAGGTGGACGGTCTCCACCTTCCCGTCAGCCGTCTCCAAGCGGAGCATGTACGCGCCGGCCTTGTCGTCCGCCAGCAGCTTCGGGAGCGTCAGGACGCCGTCCTTGTCCGTCGTGCCCGCCTTCACGATGCGTACCGGCTTGCCGTCGGTGCCCTTGAAGTAGGGGCCGCCCTCCTTGGGGACGGTCTCGCCGTCGGTCTTGGTCACCGACACGGTGACGACCGCACCGATCACGTCCTTGCCGTCCTCGCCGAGGACCTTGAACTGGATCCGGTCGGGGAACGCGCTGTTGCGCTCGGCCTTCAGCTTGGAGCTGTCCACGACGACGATCTGCTTCGCCGCCCGCACCTTGACCATGCCCGCCCAGCCGACCGCCGGGATGTCCCGGCCGACCACCGTCGCGGTCAGCGTGACCTTGCCGCCCTTGAGCCCGGCCACGACACGCGGCGCGGTGGCCGTGCCGTCCTTCGCCGTGGAGACGGTGATCGTGGTGGAGCCGTCCGCGAAGGCGGCCTCGGCCCCGGCCTCGCCGCCGATCTCGAACCGTACGCGGGCGTCCGCCACCGGCTTGCCGGACTTGTCCCTGGCCACGACGCGGGCCTGCTCCTTGAACGCCTCGCCGGCGTAGGCCTCCCAGACGCGGCTCTCGCCGACGCGCTCCAGGCGGCTCGCGGGGGCCGGCGGGACGGGCTTGTTGTCGCCGCCACCGGGCTTGTCGTTCCCGCCGTTCGGCGGCGGGGTCGGCTTTGAGGGCGAGGGCGAGGGCGAGGACGGGGTCGGCTTGGAAGGAGGCGTCGGCTTCGACGGCGGGACCGGCTTCGACGTCCCGGGCGTCTGAGGAGCCGTCGGAGTCCGGTCCCCCGGAGGTGTGTTGCCCGACGGCGTCCCCGGAAGGTCCGGCAGGGAGGGCACGTTGCCCTCCTTGTACGCGCGCATCCAGGACGTGACGGCGTTCACGTAATCGCGCGAGGGGTTGTAGCTGAGGATCGCCTTGTCGAGATCCGCGGCGCTGTTCATGTCCTTGCCGCCCGCGCACAAATACTTGGCGGTGCCGAGCGCCGCGTCGTAGATGTTGTTGGGGTCCTTCTTGCCGTCGCCGTTGCCGTCGGCGCCGTAAAGCGCCCAGGTGGACGGGAGGAACTGCGTGGGGCCGACGGCCTTGTCGTAGACCTTGTCGCCGTCGAGTACGCCCCCGTCGGTGTCCTTGACGAGGGCGAAGCCGTTGCCGTTGAGCGGCGGGCCGAGGATCGGCTTGTCCGTGGTGCCGTCGGACGTCATGCGGGTGCCCTGGTAGGTCCCGTGGTGCGTCTCCACGTTGCCGATGCCGGCTATGAGCTCCCACGGCATGTGGCAGTTCGGCATGTCGGCGGCGGCGCGCTGGGCGGCCTTGCGGTAGGCGTCCAGGGCGGTCGCGGGGATGCCCGTGGCGGCGTCCTTGGCGTCGTCCTTGCCTTCGCCGCGCGCGCCGGGCAGGCCGGCGGGCCCCTTCGGTCTGAGGTCGGGCAGCGTGAGGTTGGGGGTGCCGTGCGGCAGGCCCTGCGGGTTCTTGGGGTCCTTGGCGGGGTCGTCCGCGTCCGCGGTGTTGTGCGCGGGGCTGACGCCCACCGCAGCCGTCAGGCTGGCTACGAGCAGGGCCGTGCACAGACCCTGCCGGGAGACGCTGGCAGCGCGCGTAGGGAGAATCTTCACGATGCTGCTTCCTTCGGAGACCTGCGGCCCGTGCGAAGGGGGTGCACGACTTCCCCCCTCGGCCATGACCCCGAACACTAATTCCCTGTGGCCCCAATTGTCTTGCCGGGTGCACGCCTTCACGTATTATTCGCCCTTCGTTCCCCCTCAACTCCCGCCTCTTTGCCCGTTTCCTGGTATTTGTCCGCGGCGGATTCCGCAGGGGAGTCCCCCGCGTGCACGGGGAACTGCCGTGGCGCCAGGGTCAGAAGGGCCAGCAGCGCCAGTCCGGCCGCACCGGCGGCTCCCAGATAGACGTGGTCGACCGCCGCGGAGACGGCCTGCCGTAGATATCCGGCCGCTTCCGCCGTGAGGGACGTGCTCGCGTGCTCCAGGGCGCGTGAGACGGAGTCGAGGTCCGTGGGCAGCCCGGGCCGTACGGAGGCCGGGGCGTCCGCGAGGCGCGCGGCGAGCGTGCCGTTGGCGACGGCCCCGAAGAGCGCCGCCCCGACGCTCTGCCCCACCTGCCGGCAGAAGAGGATGGACGCGGTGGCGGTGCCCCGCTCCGCCCAGCCCACCGACGACTGCACGCCCACGATCAGCGGCAGCTGGAACAGGCCGAGCGCCGCACCGAGCGCCAGCATCACCAGCGCCGGCTGCCAGGCGGCACCGGGGTGCGGCAGAAGCGGGAACGACAGCAGGATCAGCGCGCCCAGGCTCATGCCCAGGGCCGCGCAGTTGCGGAACCCGATGCGGTTGTAGACGCGGCTGCTGAGGGCGGCGGAGATCGGCCAGCTCAGCGTCATCACGGACAGCACGAGCCCGGCGGCGATCGGGCCCAGGCCGAGGACGGCCTGGGCGTACGTCGGCAGGAAGACCGTCGGCGCGATGATCAGCAGCCCGAGCGCGCCGAAGGAGAGGTTGACCGCGCAGATGGAGCGGCGGCGCCAGACCCAGCCCGGAATGACCGGCTCGGCGGCGCGCCGCTCGACGGCGGCGGTCACGGCCGCGCACACCGCGCTGCCCGCGAAGAGCGCGAGGGAGGGCGCGGAGAGCCAGGACCAGGCGACGCCGCCCTGCACGAGCGCGCAGAGCAGCAGGCCGCCGCAGGCGAAGACGCCGAGCGCGCCGGGCCAGTCGACACGCGCGCGCGGGCGCGCGTGGGCGTCGGTGCTGCCGGTCCCGGTACCGGCAGCACCGATACGGGTACGGGCCGCGGACTCGTGGAGGTGACGCTTGATCAGCCAGAAGGCGACCGCGCCGACCGGCAGGTTGATGAGGAAGATCCAGCGCCAGTCGGCGTACCCGGCGAGCACGCCGCCGAGCGCCGGCCCGGCCACCGCGGCGGTGGCCCAGACCGTCGACAGCCTGGCCTGGATCCTGGGGCGCTCCTTGAGCGGGTAGAGGTCGGCGGCGACCGTCTGCACGGTGCCCTGGAGGGCGCCGCCGCCGAGGCCCTGCAGGACGCGGAAGGCGATGAGCGCGGGCATGCTCCAGGCGGCGGCGCACAGGGCCGAGCCGAGGAGGAAGAGGACGATCCCGGCCAGGAGTACGGGCTTGCGGCCGAAGGTGTCCGAGAGCTTGCCGTAGACGGGGAGGGTGACGGTGACGGCGAGGAGGTAGCCGGAGAAGAGCCAGGAGAAGACGGTGAAGCCGCCGAGGTCCGCGACGATCTGGGGGACGGCCGTGGAGACGACGGTCCCGTCGAGGGCGGCGAGCGCCATGGTGAGCATGAGCGCGGCGACGACGGGCCCGCGGCGGGCGCCGCTGCCGTCCTCGCTCCTGCTGCCGTCCCCGCTCCCGCCGCCGCCCTTGCCGGGTATGTCCCCGTCCTTGCCGGGCGCGCCTCCGCCCTTGCCGCGTGTGCGTGTGCCGTCGCCCGTGTCGTCGCCCGTGCCGCCTGTGCCGTCGCCTGTGCCGTCGCCTATGCCACCCATGCCGCCCCCCGAGGTCGTTTCCCCTTGCACGCAATCGTCGGTCAGGGTCTCACTTGAGCCTTACGCAGCGGGAGGGTGCATGCTCGGGTTCCGTTCAACCCCGAGAAGAGCGGTCCCTGCGGCGCCGGAACCCCTAGGGGTCGTTCCGGGCTTTCTCCTGCTCCTCCCGCCACCCGGTTCGTACCGCAGGGGGAGGAGCCGGGGACCTGCGCTGCCTAGCCTTTTCGAGGGCGGCCGGAGAGGGCGGTGGTGGGGCTAACCCCACCTCGGATACACGGACGAGCACCATCGCCCCGGGCCCCCGCCTTCCAGCAGGCTGTGGACCGTACCCCCTAGTGAGCACGTTTTAGGAGACCCACCGTGACAACGGCTGTATCGATTCCCAAGACCGGGGGCAGTGGAGGACATGCGGCCGTCGCGGCGAGGGCCCGCCAGGTCGTCAAGGCGTACGGGTCCGGCGAGACCCGCGTCACCGCCCTCGACCACGTGGACGTGGACATCGCCCGCGGGCAGTTCACGGCCATCATGGGCCCCTCCGGCTCCGGCAAGTCGACCCTGATGCACTGTCTGGCGGGCCTCGACACCGTCACGTCCGGCCAGATCTTCATCGACGAGACCGAGATAACCGGGCTCAAGGACAAGAAGCTCACCCGGCTCCGCCGCGACCGGATCGGCTTTATCTTCCAGGCGTTCAACCTGCTCCCGACGCTCAACGCGATCGAGAACATCACGCTTCCCATGGACATCGCCGGCCGCAAGCCGGACAAGGCGTGGCTGGACCGCGTCGTGGAGACCGTGGGCCTGGCCGGGCGCCTCAAGCACCGCCCCAACCAGCTCTCCGGCGGCCAGCAGCAGCGCGTCGCCGTGGCCCGCGCCCTCGCCGCCCGCCCCGAGATCATCTTCGGTGACGAGCCGACCGGAAACCTCGACTCGCGCGCCGGCGCCGAGGTGCTGGGCTTCCTGCGCCGCTCCGTGGACGAGCTGGGCCAGACCATCGTCATGGTCACCCACGACCCCGTGGCCGCCTCCTACGCCGACCGCGTGCTCTACCTGGCCGACGGCCGGATCGTGGACGAGATGTACAGCCCCACCGCCGACGCGGTGCTGGAGCGCATGAAGAACTTCGATGCGCGGGGACGGGTGTCGTGACCGTCCTCAAGACCTCCCTGCGCAACTTCCTCGCGCACAAGGGCCGCATGGCGCTCTCCGCCGTCGCGGTCCTGCTGTCGGTCGCGTTCGTGTGCGGCACGCTCGTCTTCACCGACACCATGAACGCCACGTTCGACAGGCTCTTCGCCAACACCGCCGCCGACGTCTCCGTCGGCCCGAAGAAGAACGACGACGCGCAGCAGACCGGCAGGCCGGAGACCGTCCCGGCCTCGCTGCAGGCGAAGCTGGCCAAGGTCGAGGGCGTCGCCAAGGTCGAGCCGTCGGCCGACAGCCAGCAGCTGACCGTCGTCGACGGCAAGAAGAAGAGCCTCAGCCCGACCTCCGGCGCCCCGACCGTGGGCGTCAACTGGGACGAGAGCCAGAAGAAGTCCGTCGAGATCACCAGCGGCCACGAGCCGCACGGCCCGGCCGAGACCGTCCTCGACTCCGACACCGCCGACAAGCACGGCGTGAAGACGGGCGACACGCTCCGGGTGATCGCCGCCCCGGGCGACTTCTCCGTCAAGGTCGTCGGCATCGCCACGTTCAAGACCACGAACCCCGGCGCGGCCCTCTTCTACTTCGACACCCCGACCGCCCAGGCCAAGCTCCTCGGCACCACGGACGGGTTCAGCGGCTACGGGCTGACCGCCGTCTCCGGCGTCAGCGACGAGCAGCTCAAGGAGCGGGTCGCCGCCGCCCTCGGTTCCTCCGCGGACGACTACGCCCTGCGGACCGCCGCCGAGAGCAAGGAAGAGAACAAGAAGGACGTCGGCTCCTTCCTGGACGTCATGAAGTACGCGCTGCTCGGCTTCGCCGGCATCGCCGTCCTCGTGGGCATCTTCCTCATCGTCAACACCTTCTCCATGCTGGTCGCCCAGCGCACCCGGGAGATCGGCCTGATGCGGGCCATCGGCTCCAGCCGCCGGCAGATCCTGCGCTCGGTGCTGGTGGAGGCCGTGCTGCTCGGTGTCGTCGGCTCGGTCCTGGGCATCGGCGGCGGTGTCGCCCTTGCGGTGGGGCTGATGAAGCTCATGGGCTCCATGGGCATGAAGCTCGACATGAGCGAGCTGACGATCAAGGCCGCGACGCCGGTCGTGGGCCTGGTCATCGGTGTCTTCGTCACCGTCCTCGCGGCCTGCCTGCCGGCCTTCAAGGCCACCCGGATCTCCCCGATGGCAGCCCTGCGCGACGCCGGCACCCCGGCCGACGGCAAGGCCGGCAAGGTGCGCACCGTCATCGGCCTGGTGCTGACCGCCGCGGGCGGGCTGGCGCTGGTCGCCGCCGCCAAGGCCGACGACGCCGCGGCGGGCTCGGGGATGCTCGGCATCGGCGTCTTCCTCACCCTCGTCGGCTTCGTGGTCGTCGGCCCGCTGCTCGCCGGGTTCGTCGTCCGCGTGATCAGCGCGATCGTGCTGCGCGCCTTCGGGCCCGTCGGCCGGCTCGCCGAGCGCAACGCGCTGCGCAACCCGCGCCGCACGGGCGCCACGGCCTCGGCCCTGATGATCGGCCTCGCGCTGGTCGCCGCCCTGTCGGTGGTGGGCTCCTCGATGGTCGCCTCGGCCACGGACCAGCTCGACAAGTCGGTGGGCGCGGACTTCATCGTCCAGACCGAGAACCAGCAGCCGCTGAGCCCGGCCGTGGTCAAGGCGGTCAAGTCCGCGGGCCACGTCGGGCACCTCACGGAATACACGTTCGTCAACGCGAAGATCACCACCCCGGACGGCAAGACCGCCACTCAGCGGCTGTCCGCGGTGACCCCCACCTACGCCGACGACGTGCGCGCCGAGACGGTCAAGGGCAACCTCAAGGACGCCTACGCCAAGGACGCCATGTCCGTACCGGAGGGCTTCGCCAAGGACCACGGCGTCAAGGTGGGCGACCGGCTGAAGGTCGCCATGGTCGACGGCAAGACCGCCCAGCTGACGGTCAAGGCCGTCACCTCGGACGACACCAGCATCGACAAGGGCGCGATGTACACCAACATCGCCACCGCGCGGAGCTACCTCCCGGCCGACAAGATGCCGCTGGACTTCATGCTCCTGGCCAAGGCCGCCGACGGGCAGACGAAGGACGCCGCGGCCGCGCTCAAGGCGTCGGTCGAGGAGTACCCGCAGGTCAAGGTCCGCGACCAGTCCGACTACAAGAAGCTCATCCAGGACCAGGTCGGCCAGCTGCTCAACATGATCTACGGCCTGCTGGCCCTCGCGATCATCGTCGCGGTCCTGGGCGTGGTGAACACCCTGGCCCTGTCGGTGGTCGAGCGCACCCGGGAGATCGGCCTGCTGCGGGCGATCGGCCTCTCGCGCCGCCAGATGCGCCGCATGATCCGCCTGGAGTCGGTGGTCATCGCCCTCTTCGGCGCCCTGCTGGGCCTCGGCCTCGGCATGGCCTGGGGCACCACGTCCCAGAAGCTGCTGGCCCTCCAGGGCCTCGGCGTCCTGGACATCCCCTGGCCGACGATCACCGCGGTCTTCCTGGGCTCGGCGGTGGTGGGCCTGCTGGCCGCGCTCGTCCCGGCGTTCCGGGCGGGCCGGATGAACGTCCTGAACGCCATCGCCACGGACTGACCTCCGGTCGGTGGGAAAACGGCCCGGCCTGGACGCGTCACGGGGGTGCGCGTCCGGGCCGGGTGCGTTTTCGTTCAGGACGGGAAGATCGACTTGAGGTCGATGTCCACGGGGAAGGGAACCTCGGCGCGGAAGCGGTCGGTGTGCACGGCGCCCTCGGGGCGGCTGGCCGGCTTGTAGACGCCGGTCGGATGGTCCAGCCAGAACTCATGGACGATCGGGAAGTTGTCCTCGCCGCGCTCTACGCGCCAGTAATGAGGAATGCCTGCCTCGGCGTACATCGCGGGCTTACGGAAGCGGTCGTCGGACCGTGAGCCGTGGGACACGACCTCGACGGCCAGGGACACCGAGTCGACGGGCACGCACTCCAGGGCGAAAAAGTCGAGACCGGTGCGGTCGTAGACGATGACATCCGGTTTGGGCGGGTTGTACTCGTCGATCAGGACGCAGCGCTCCGCCTCCGCCTCGTACGGATCCTGGCGGGCCTGGTCAAGTTGCACGTACAGCCTGTTCCGCACCCTGTCGTGCCAGTGATTCGTCATCCCCCGGGGCACGATCACTCCATCCACGAGTTCCCAGTCGAACGGCAGATCCAGGCCTTTGACCTGGTCATACGTCCAGCCGCTGGACGGCGCGTGCATCCAATCGATGGGATCGGCGGTCACGTGGCACCTCCCTTGCTGTCGTCTGTCTCACAGCGTAGCGGCGGGCCGCCCCGGGCGAATCGTTCCGGCGGTGGCTGTCGGCACCCCGTCGTAGGCTGGGTCCCACACCCGGCCTGTACCACACGCGTCGGGCCATTCGCGTTGTCACCCCGGGACGGAAAAAGCCTCCATGAGCCTGCACGGTCTGCTCGACGCCGTCGTCAATGATCCGGCGCTCGCCGAAGCGGTGAAGGCCGCGGCCGACGGCAACCGCCCGCACGTCGACCTCGTCGGCCCGCCCGCCGCCCGCCCCTTCGCCGTGGCCGCGCTCGCTCGGGACGCCGGGCGGCCCGTCCTGGCGGTGACCGCCACCGGCCGTGAGGCCGAGGACCTGGCGGCGGCCCTGCGTTCGCTGCTGCCGCCGGACGGCGTCGTGGAGTTCCCGGCCTGGGAGACGCTGCCGCACGAGCGCCTCTCGCCCCGTTCGGACACCGTCGGCCGCCGCCTGGCCGTGCTGCGCCGCCTTGCGCACCCGAGCAAGGACGACCCGGCGGCAGGGCCGGTCAGCGTCGTCGTCGCGCCGATCCGGTCCGTGCTGCAGCCGCAGGTCAAGGGGCTCGGCGACCTGGAGCCCGTAGCCCTGCGCTCCGGGCAGAGCGCGGATCTCGGCGAGGTCACCGAGGCGCTGGCCGCGGCCGCGTACGCCCGCGTCGAACTGGTCGAGAAGCGCGGCGAGTTCGCCGTCCGCGGCGGCATCCTCGATGTCTTCCCGCCGACCGAGGAGCACCCGCTCCGCATCGAGTTCTGGGGCGACGACGTCGAGGAGATCCGCTACTTCAAGGTGGCCGACCAGCGCTCCCTGGAGGTCGCCGAGCACGGCCTGTGGGCGCCGCCCTGCCGCGAGCTGCTGCTGACCGAGGGCGTACGGGAGCGGGCGGCGGCCCTGGCGGAGGAGCACCCGGAGCTCGGCGAGCTCCTCTCCAAGATCGCCGAGGGCATCGCGGTGGAGGGCATGGAGTCCCTCGCCCCGGTCCTGGTGGACGAGATGGAGCTGCTGCTGGACGTGCTCCCGGCCGGCGCGATGACGGTCGTGTGCGATCCGGAGCGCGTGCGCACCCGCGCCGCGGACCTCGTCGCCACCAGCCAGGAGTTCCTGCAGGCCTCCTGGGCGGCCACGGCCGGCGGCGGCGAGGCCCCCATCGACGTCGACGCCGCCTCCCTGTGGGGCATCGCGGACGTCCGCGACCGCGCCCGCGAGCTCGGCCAGATGTGGTGGTCGGTGAGCCCCTTCGCAGCCGGCGAGGAGCTCGACGGCGACACCCTCAAGCTCGGCATGCACGCCCCGGAGACCTACCGCGGCGACACCGCCCGCGCGCTCGCCGACACCAAGGGCTGGCTGGCCGACGGCTGGCGCACCGTCTTCGTCACGGAAGGCCACGGCCCCGCGGCCCGTACGGTCGAGGTCCTCGGCGGCGAGGGCATCCCCGCCCGCCTGGACGCCGACATCGCCGAGCTCTCCCCGTCCGTCGTCCACGTCTCCTGCGGCAGCATCGACCACGGCTTCGTCGACCCCGGCCTGAAGCTCGCCGTCCTCACCGAGACGGACCTGTCGGGCCAGAAGTCCGTCAGCAAGGACATGGGCCGCATGCCGGCCCGCCGCCGCAAGACCATCGACCCGCTCACGCTCCAGGCCGGCGACTACATCGTCCACGAGCAGCACGGCGTCGGCCGCTACATCGAGATGGTGCAGCGCACCGTCCAGGGCGCCACCCGCGAGTACCTCCTGGTGGAGTACGCGCCCGCCAAGCGCGGCCAGCCCGGCGACCGCCTCTACATCCCCACCGACCAGCTGGAGCAGGTCACCAAGTACGTCGGCGGTGAGGCCCCCACCCTGCACCGCCTCGGCGGCGCGGACTGGACGAAGACCAAGGCGCGCGCCAAGAAGGCCGTCAAGGAGATCGCCGCCGACCTGATCAAGCTCTACTCCGCGCGCATGGCCGCCCCCGGCCACACCTTCGCCCCGGACACCCCCTGGCAGCGCGAGCTGGAGGACGCCTTCCCCTACGCGGAGACGCCCGACCAGCTCACCACCATCGCCGAGGTCAAGGAGGACATGGAGAAGTCCGTCCCCATGGACCGCCTGATCTGCGGCGACGTCGGCTACGGCAAGACGGAGATCGCGGTCCGCGCCGCCTTCAAGGCCGTGCAGGACGGCAAGCAGGTCGCGGTGCTCGTGCCGACCACGCTGCTGGTGCAGCAGCACTTCGGCACGTTCTCCGAGCGGTACGCACAGTTCCCGGTGGTCACCAAGGCCCTGTCCCGCTTCCAGACGGACGCCGAGGCCAAGGCCGTCCTGGAGGGCCTGCGCGACGGCTCGGTCGACATCGTCATCGGCACGCACCGCCTCTTCTCGTCCGAGACGAAGTTCAAGGACCTGGGCCTCGTCATCGTCGACGAGGAGCAGCGCTTCGGCGTCGAGCACAAGGAGCAGCTGAAGAAGCTGCGGGCGAACGTCGACGTCCTGACGATGTCCGCCACGCCCATCCCGCGCACGCTGGAGATGGCGGTCACCGGCATCCGCGAGATGTCGACCATCACCACCCCGCCGGAGGAGCGCCACCCGGTGCTGACCTTCGTCGGGCCGTACGACCAGAAGCAGATCGGCGCCGCGATCCGCCGCGAGCTGCTGCGCGAGGGCCAGGTCTTCTACATCCACAACCGGGTCGAGTCCATCGACCGGGCGGCCGCGCGGCTGCGCGAGATCGTGCCGGAGGCGCGGATCCAGACCGCGCACGGGCAGATGGGCGAGAGCCGGCTGGAGCAGGTCGTCGTCGACTTCTGGGAGAAGAAGTTCGACGTGCTGGTCTCCACGACGATCGTCGAGTCCGGCATCGACATCTCCAACGCCAACACGCTGATCGTGGAGCGGGGCGACAACTTCGGCCTCTCGCAGCTGCACCAGCTGCGCGGACGCGTCGGCCGTAGCCGCGAGCGCGGCTACGCCTACTTCCTCTACCCGCCGGAGAAGCCCCTGACGGAGACCGCCCACGAGCGGCTCGCCACCATCGCCCAGCACACCGAGATGGGCGCCGGCATGTACGTGGCGATGAAGGACCTGGAGATCCGCGGCGCGGGCAACCTCCTCGGCGGCGAGCAGTCCGGCCACATCGCGGGCGTCGGCTTCGACCTCTACATCCGCATGGTCGGCGAGGCCGTCGCCGACTACCGGGCCTCCCTGGAGGGCGGCGCGGAGGAGGAGCCGCCGCTGGAGGTGAAGATCGAGCTGCCCGTCGACGCCCACGTCCCGCACGACTACGCACCGGGCGAGCGGCTGCGCCTGCAGGCGTACCGCGCGATCGCCTCCGCCAACAGCGAGGAGGACATCCGCGCCGTCCGCGAGGAGCTCACCGACCGCTACGGCAAGCTGCCCGAGCCCGTGGAGAACCTCCTGCTGGTGGCGGGCCTGCGGATGCTCGCCCGCGCGTGCGGCGTCTCCGACATCACCCTGCAGGGCTCCAACGTCCGCTTCGGCCCCGTGGAGCTGCGCGAGTCCCAGGAGCTGCGCCTGAAGCGCCTCTACCCGCGCACGGTCATGAAGCCGGCCACGAAGCAGATCCTCGTGCCCCGGCCGGCGACGCGCCAGATCGGCGGCAAGCCGCTGGTGGGACGGGAACTGCTGGCGTGGACGGGCGAGTTCCTGACGACGATCCTGGGCTCGTAGGAGTCCGGCGGCTTTCCGGGATCCTGGGCTCGTAGGAGTCCGGAGGCTTTCCGGTTCGGGTTGTCGGCCGCGTACCGCGGGCCCAAGATGTTGCCGTGAATGGGGTGCACGGCAACGAATTCGGGGGCCCCGCGGCCTTCCAGCAGGGCTCGGGGAACGGGCAGTACGTCCAGGTGAACTACTACGGGGCTGCGGGCGCAGCCCCGCCCGCGCCCCTGGATGAGTACTTACCGCCGGACGGCTGCTCGCCGCCGCCCGAGCCGTGGGTGGCCCTGGCCGAGCGCAGCCACGCCTGGGAGCACGTCGAGCAGGGCTACGAGGCGGAGCCGCTGCGGCGGCAGGCGGGAGAGGTCGCCCGGAGGCTGGCGGCCGCGCGCGACGAAGCCGCCGCGCTGCTCTCGGACGACCCCTGGCATGACGACGCGCTCGCCGCGCGGATCGCGGGCCGCACGGACTGGCTCCTCAAGAACGTCTGGAGCGACGCCGGGCTGGCCGTCTCACCTGCCGAGGCGGCACTGCTCAGCCTGCTGCCGCTGCTGCACCACACACGACTGGTGCGCAGGGCGGTAGCCCACCTTCCGGTGGACCCGCTCGACTTGTCTCCCCAGCCTTCCCCGGGCGCCGAACGGGCCCGCTACGAGCGCTTCCTGCACCGCAACGACCGCCTCGTGCGGCGCGCCCGCGCCCTGGACGGCGGGGGCCGCGAGATCGGCTGGTGGCTGTTCCACCGCTGGCTGGCCCACGACCAGGTTCTGGCGCAGGGGCCGTGGCCGGCCGATCTGCTGTCCGTCACGGGCCCGGCGTGCGAGATCCCCGGCATCCTCGACGCCAAGTCCCTGGAGAGTCTGCTCACCGCCCCCGACACCTCGCCGCACGAGCTGTGCGGCATCGACGGCCCGCCCCACCTCGAGCCGCCCCGCTGGGTCACCCCGGACCGAGGCCAGGAACAGCCGCTGCGCGAGCAGCTGGTCGGGGTGACGTTCACGGTCGCGCAGCGACTCGCCATCGACATGACCGAGCTCTCGCCGACGATCGTCCAGCACCTCGGCATCGCGCACCCCGTCTCCCTGGCGGGGCTGCGCGACACGGTCGAGAAGGCGGAGTGGGAGCGCCGGGCGAACGGCAAGGAGCGGCGGCTGCACGCCCGCTGCCACCACAACGCGGTGATGGCCGCCCTGCGCGAGCATGCGGCACGCCTCGATTCCCTGCTCCGTGCGGTGCACCGCGCCGGAGGGCACGGTTCGTGGCCGCCGGAGCTGCGCGATCTGCCGGTCTACGCGGGGGCTGACGCCGTGGTGCAGGTGGACAAGCAGGGCAACGAACTGCCGCCGCGCGAAGCCGTACGGTTCCGGTTCGACGAGAACGCGGTGCAGGAACTGCTGGTGGGCGAACAGCTCTACCGCGACCCGTCGCTGGCCGTTCGCGAGCTCTACCAGAATGCGTTGGACGCCTGCCGCTACCGCCGCGCCCGCGTACGGGCCACGGCCCAGCGCGACGGACTGCCTGCCGACGCCTGCCGCTACGACGGGGAGATCACCTTCCGGCAGGGCGAGGACGAGGACGGGCGGCCGTTCCTGTCCTGTACGGACAACGGCGTCGGGATGGGCGAGGAGGAACTGACCGGCGTCTTCTCCGAGGCCGGCGCCCGGTTCGTGGACCAGCCCAAGTACCTGGCGGAGAAGGCCAAGTGGGCAACGCTGGCGGAGCCGGTGACACTGCACCCCAACAGCCGCTTCGGCATCGGGGTGCTCAGCTATTTCATGCTCGCGGACGAGATCGAGGTCACCACGTGCCGCATGCCGGGCGAGGAGGAGACCGGCGGGCGGCGGCTGCGCGTGCGGATCACCGGGCCGGGTGAGTTCTTCCAGGTGGACGAGTGCGAGGCGGCGCGGGGCGCCGGTGGGCCGGGGACGACGGTGAAGCTCTTCCTGCGGGAGGACAAGCGCGACCGCTCGACGGTGGACACACTGAGGAAGCTGCTGGGCGTGGCGGAGTTCCGCACGACGGTGTGGAGGGAGGGGGAGGACGAGCCGGAGGAGGTGTGGGAGCCGGGGCAGCTGACTCCCCGGGAGAACTACGGGGACGGTTTGACCGCGTACGGGGAACTGGTGCCCTGGGAAGGCGAAGGCGGACAGGTCTTCTGGTGCGAATGGGGCGGCGGCTTGCTTGTGGACGGGCTGCTGGTGAGCCTGCCCGGCCGCGACGGCCCGCTGGGGACCCTGCGCGGCGCCGTGGTGAACCTGACCGGGGGAGAGGACGTGGTCCTGTCGGTCGACCGGACCAAGGTGCTGAACGATGTGGTGCCCCGGACCCAGCGGCTCCTGAAGCCGGCTGCCGGGGAACTGGCCGGTGCGGGTGCCGGGCTGCCGCACCACGGATGGATCTGCGACGTCTCCGAGAGCAGCGGCTGGATCGGGGACGTGGTGACCCGTGCAACTGTCGAAGCGCATCTGCCCCTGCCCGTCACCGATGAGGACGCAGGGGAAGCCGTGCTGGGCTGCTGTCTCTGGGATGTGGATCTCCTGCAGAAGGCAGGGCGGCTCAACTCCCCCTTCAAGAAGGGCCACCACCCCTCCGGGTCTGTGAGCGACAACGTGCCGGATCACCTCCTCCTGTGGCGGATCCTGGCCCACGGCCAGTCGGACAGCATGTCCGCCCTTGCGGCCGTGGTTCCGGAAGCGGCCGCAGCGGGAGAGGTGCTGCCGGCCGTGCCGATGGACTCACAGCTCCTGGGCGACGGGTCTCTGCTGCGGCAGTCGTCCGGGGAGGGAGGCTTTGAGCCGGGCTGGTTCCTGGAGATGGCCCGGCGCCTCGGAGTCCCCACCCGGGAGCTGGTGAAGCGGGCTGTCGAGCTGGGTTTCACGGGCCTCGTGCCTGAACGCTATCCGGACACCGCTGAACCCGACCCGGTCGATCTGACGCTGCTCGCCCAGGGAGCGAGATCGAACTGGCTCGGCGTCGGTCACCCCGTGCCGCTCATGCATCTGTGCCTCGTCGGGCAGAAGCTGGGGATTACACCGGTCGAGGCGCGGGAGCGTCTCATCGCGTACGGGTTCACCGTGCCGGAGCTCACGGAGCCGCCCGCCGTACTGAGTCTGCAGGACATGCTCATGCTGAGTAGGGATCTCGACGGCCAGTTCCCCTGGCTCCTCTACCGCAGCTCCCCGGTCGGCCCGGCGCACCTTGCGGCTTGTGCGCTGCGTCTGGGGGTCAGTGTGACGGAGTTGTGCGACCGGTTCACGGCCCTCGGCCTTGCCGTTGAGCGGGCCGGGCTGCCGGAGCACCCCAAGGAATCGGACCGTGACCTGCTCGCTCGCCTCCGCGGCGACTCACACTTCCATCCAGGGCTGCGGGTACTGCCGGGTCAGCTGATCCAGCTGGCAGCGGTGGCGGACGAAGGGTGCTCAGCGTTGGCGGCGCGCCTGTCCGATCTCGGCTTCGAGGTACCGGCGCCACCCGCCGGTCCGCCGGCCGAGTGCGACGTGAAACTGCTGAGCAAGGACCTGGACGGCAGTGCCCCTTGGCTCGACCCGCGCATCGACGTCGCCCCGGGCCATCTCCTGGCGGCAGTGTGGGAGCTGCGCGAGGACCTGTGGATGCTGGGGGAGCGGCTCTCTGAGTGGGGCTTCTTCGTTCCGGGGGATGGACCCGTCGACTCCGAGCGGAGCGACCTCGTGCTGATCAGTGAAGACCTGGACGGCGAGGCCAGCTGGCTCTCCTGGCCCGACCCCGTCCCCCTCTTCCATCTCCTCCGTGCCGCCCACACCCTCCAGTGGCCCCTCCCCCGCGTAGCCGCCCGCCTCCGCGCCCTCGGCCACACCGTCCCCGACCTCGCGGAAACCATCCGCGCGGCCCTCGCCCGCGTCCCCATGGCCTGACGGCCGTCGGGTCAGGCGGCCGCCCCCGACCTCTTGAGCACCACGTAACCCCCCTCGCCCCCCAGGAACACGTACCGCACCCCGGGATGCATCCGCTCGCCGTCCGCGACGAGGTCCTCCGGGGTCTTGCCGTCGGCGAGCCGCATCGCTATGTAGTCCGGCGTGATGCCGCGCGTGTCGCCGATCCAGAAGACCCGGCACCGGCCGGCGAGGCGGCTTATCGGGACTATGTCGGCCTCGACGCTCGCGCCGTCCGGGATGCGGTCCAGGAGCCGCTCGGCGGCGCGGACGGGCTCCGGGACGCGGTAGGTGCCGGCGTCGGTCAGGGCGTAGAGGGGCATGGACGAGGTCAGGGCGAGCGAGGCGGCGAGGACCGCGCCGGGCAGGTGGTGCGCGTAGGAGCGCAGCAACGGGCGGCGGCTCTCGCGGGCCCGGGCCACGGCGTCCGTGAGCGCGATGAGGACGACGGGCATCAGGACGGCGTTGTAGTGCCAGTCGGTGCCCCAGTAGTGGTCGTCGTGGGAGGCGAACCGCCACGCCAGGGTCGGCAGGGCGACGATCAGGACGGGGGAGCGCAGGGCCAGCAGCCCGGTGGTGGGCAGCAGGATCCACAGCAGGGTGCGTATCGCGGTGCCGGCGGAGATCGTGGGCGAGGGCTCGGCGCTGCCGCCGAGCTTGTTCCAGTAGTCGTAGGAGCCGCTGGTGTTGAAGGAGGGGATGATCAGCCCGAAGGTGATCGCGGCGGCCGCCAGGCCGAAGGCCACCAGCCCGGCGGCGAGCGGGGTCGCGCTCTGCGGGACGCCCTCGCCGCGGGCCTTCGCGCCGCGCAGCCGGATCAGGAGGACCACGCCGATGGCCGCCGCCGTGATGCCCAGGTCCTCCTTGACCAGGACCAGGGGCGCGGCCCACCAGACCGCGGCCCGCCAGCGCCCGCGCACCACCGCTTCGAGGGAGAAGGCGAGCAGCGGCATCGCGAAGGCGATCTCGTGGAAGTCGAAGTCGACCGCGCGCTGCACGCCCCACGACAGCCCGTAGGCGATCCCGACGGCCAGCCCGCGCTTGCGGCCGAGGAGCCCGGCGGCGAGCCGGGCGACCGGTATCGCGGACAGGGCGAAGAGCACGGCCTGGGCGACGAGGAGGGTGACGGGGCCGGGGAAGAGCCGGTAGAAGGGCGCGAGGAGCGCGGTGACCGGGCTGAAGTGGTCGCCGAGGATGTTGGTGCCGGGGCCCTTGAGGTCGGCTATGGGCGCCTGGAGGTGCGCGTATCCGCGGATGGCCTGCTCGAAGATGCCGAGATCCCACGACATGGTGAGCATGCGGCGGTGCCGGCACACGGACAGCGCGGTGTAGAGGACGAAGAGGACGCCGGCGAGCCAGTAGGGATCCCAGCGCGGGGCGCGCAGGGCCGCGGCGCGGGGCCTGCCGGCGGGAGCCGTCTCGGCCGCGGGTCCGCCCGGTGCGGGAACGGTGGCGGCGGCCGAGTCCATGGGGCAGTCCTTTGATCCGGGGACGGTGGGATGACGACGGGACGTCTACGGGATGTACTGGATTTACGGGATGACTGTCGGAAAAGATACGCGGAGCCTCGCCGGCGCCCGGCCCCCTTTCCGAGAGACGAGTGGCCCCCCGGAGCGGTTCGGCCGGAATGTGTCGTTCTTCTCTCAAGTCCGGCTGCTGTGACGGGCGTCACTGATCAGCCGATGAGCTGACGAGCCGGTCAGCCGATGAGCAGGTGCAGGCCGGTATAGGAGCACCCAGGCAGGGGTACGGGACGAGCGCGGCGGCCGGTTTCCCGGCGTCACCCGCACATCCCCGCGCCCCGCGAATCGTTGGTCGAATCGGTGGCCCGGGCCACCCGGACTCCCTACCATCGATCAACGCAGGTCGATCACCGTCGCACGACCGCCGCCGGGAGGCTTCATGATCCGCCGAAGGACCGCGCTCTCCGTCACCGCCGCCGCGCTGCTCGCCGCGGCCCCGCTCCTGACCGCCTGCGGGCAGACCGCTCATCCGGGGGCCGCCGCCGTCGTGGGCGACGACCGGATCACCGTCTCGCAGCTGCAACGCGAGGTCGCGGACGTACGCGAGGCGCAGCGGTCCTCCCCGCAAGGCGAGCAGCTCACGGCGAACAGCGCCCGGCTCGGCCAGGACACGCTGGTCCGCCTCATCCAGTACCGGATCGTGGAGAAGGCCGGCAAGGACAACGGCGTCGAGGTCACCCGCCGGGAGCTGCAGCGCCAGCGCGCCGACGTCGAGGCCGCCAACGGCGGGGCCGCGACGGTGCGCGCCCGCTTCCTCGCCCTCGGCATCGCCCCCGACCAGATCGACCAGGCCCTCGCCGTGGACCTCGTGCGCGCCAAGCTGGACGGCAAGTTCGGCGCCGCCCGCACCAACCAGATCCTGATGCGCACCTCCGACGCCCTCCACGTCGACGTCAACCCGCGCTACGGGGAGTGGGACGGCAAGCGGGGCACCGCCCGGTCCGCGCCGGAGCCGTGGCTGCGGTCCGCCGCGGAGGCCGGGGCCGCACGCCCGGCGTGAGCGGTGTGCCGGTCGCGAGTGGTGTGCCCGGCGTGGGCGGTCCGCCCGGCGTGGGCCGTGCGCGGTCCGGTCGCCTAGGCTCGGCGGTGTGAACGACTCCGCCGACTCCGCACCTGGCCGCATCGTCCTGCTCACCACCAGCCACCGGGTCGCCCCGGGGCTGCTGTCCTGGCCCGCGTGGCAGGCGCTCCGCGCCGCCGACCGGGTGCTGTGCGCCGATGCCGGCCACCCGCAGCTGCCGTATCTGCGGGAGGCCGGCATCGAGGTCGAGCACGGTACGGCCACGGCCCGTGAGCTGGTCGACTTCTGCACGAGCGGGCGGCGCAGCGCCGTCGTCCTGACCTCCGCCGAGGGCGAGTCCACGCTCACCGACGGGCTCGCCCGGCTCGCCGGCTCCGGCCGGGAGACGATGCCGGCGCTGGAGCTGCTGCCCGGTTCGTACGACCTGCCGGGCGCGCGGCTGCTGGACCTGGTGCAGGTCATGGACCGGATCCGGGTGGCCTGCCCGTGGAGCGGGATACGGACGCACGAGGACCTCGCGAAGTACGCGCTGGAGGAGACCTACGAGCTGCTGGAGGCCATCGAGACCGGTGACCGCGAGGCGCTGCGCGAGGAGCTGGGCGACGTACTGCTGCAGGTCGTCTTCCACGCGCGGATCGCGCAGGACGACCCCGACGAGGCGTTCTCCGTCGACGACGTCGCCGGTGTGATCGTCGACAAGCTCATCCACCGGCACCCGCACGTCTTCGGCGAGGAGTCGGCGGAGACGCCGGAGGACGTGCGGGCGCACTGGATGCGGACGAAGGCGGAGGAGAAGGGGCGCGAGTCGGTGACCGAAGGCGTCCCGCTCGGCCAGCCGTCGCTCGCCCTCGCGGCGAAGCTGGCCTCCCGGGTGCGGTCGCAGGGCCTCGACGTCGCCGTCCCCGCGGGCGACGGCATCGGCTACGAGCTGCTGGCGCTGGCCGTACGGGCGGAGGCGGCGGGCACGGACCCGGAGACGGCGCTGCGGGCGGCGGCCCGCACCTACCGCGACGCGATCCGCGCCGCGGAGGGTTTTTAGGGGCCTCGCTTTCCGCTCGGCCCCGGGGCACCCCGCGCCGTGGGTCAGGCCGTCTTCGACGCCGCCGCCGTCAGCTTTTCCGCGGCCTTGGCCAGGGCCTTGCCGAACGCGGCCTTGCCGCGGTCGCCGTGGTCGCTGTAGTTGTTCAGGACCGTCGTGATCGCCCCGTGGCTGCGGACCGTGCCGAGGTCGAAGTCCATCTGCATGCCGCCGGAGACGACGGTGACGGAGTAGGAGACCGACTCGTCGCCGTACTTCGGCTGCTGCCCCGCCGCCTTCTTCACCTTCACCGTGGCCTTCTTGCCGCTCTCCTTGGCGTCGAAGGCCGCGCACTTCTCGACCGCCGTCCGCAGCCCGGCCATGGCCTTCTCGGCCACCGCGCGCTCGTAGCCGCTGACGTCCTGGGCGACGGTCGTCTGGTCGCCCTTCTTGGTGAAGACCACCTGGGCGTTCGCCTTGTGGTCCTCCTCCAGTCGGCCGGTGTTGAGGACGGCCGTGATCGGCGCGCACTCGGGCCGGGAGGGGTTCCCGATCTCCTCCTCCCCGCCCTGCGACTTGTCCAGGCCCGTGTTCGGCTCCAGCTTCCAGCCGGCCGGCAGGTCCGTCAGGGCGACGAGCGCCTGCTGGGCCTGGTCGGCGGTGATGGCGGCGGGGGCGGCGGGCGCGGAGGGCGCGCCCTTGTCCTTCTTGCCGCCGGAACCGGATGCGGAATCGGAGCCGCCGTCGCAGGCGGCGAGCAGCAGCGACGAGGCGGCGACCAGAGCCGCGAGAGCGACCCGGCGGGGGCGAACGTACACAGGGGTTCCTTTGTGCTGAGATCCGGCAGTGATCAAAAAGACCTAAATTCGAACGCAAGTATGCACAAGTCGGTGCCGCCCTCCCGCTCGGGCACCCGTTCGGCCTACGAACCGTCTTGTCCCGGCGGCAGGCGGGTACCCGGGTGTCATGCGCATCCAGTACGTACACCTCGCCGACCTCGCCGCCCCGCACTGGGCCGGCGGGATCATCCAGTTCGTCGTCGGCCTCTTCGTCGTCGCCCTGCTGATCATGGCCGTGGTCAAGGGCTTCAAGAAGCGCGACGAGGAACCGCCCCCGCCCTCCCAGCCCCAGCGCCGGCAGGGCGCCTGGCAGACCCGGCAGGAGCACGACACCGGGCCCACCTCGCCCGACCACGGACCGGGGCACAACGACGACGAGGAGAACAGGGTCGGCTACGTCACCGAGCACCGCGAGTCGGACGAGCTGCACCCCGAGGCCAACGGGGAGCGGGTGCTGCCGCACGAGGTCCACAACCCCGGCAGCCACGCCGAGGAGCTCAGTGAGGAGCGCAAGAAGTGGAACCCGGGCGGCAGCGGCGGCTTCGGCAGCGGCGGCCCCGGCCACCACTGAGCCCCGGCCCCGCACCCTGCCCCGCGGCCCCGGCCACCACCGAGCCCCGGCCCCGGTCCGCCACCACTGAGCCGCCCCGCCGCGCCCCTAGTAGCGTCAAGGGGTGCACGACAAGAAAGCCTCGCCGGTCCCGCCCGCCCCGCCCCTCTTCACCTGGGAGTTCGCCTCCGACCCGTACCCCGCGTACGCGTGGCTGCGCGAGCACGCCCCGGTGCACCGCACCGCCCTGCCCAGCGGCGTGGAGGCATGGCTGGTCACCCGGTACGCCGATGCCCGCCAGGCGCTCGCCGACCAGCGCCTGTCGAAGAACCCCGTGCACCACTCCGAGGCCGCCCACGGCAAGGGCAAGGTCGGCATCCCGGGCGAGCGCAGCGCCAATCTGATGACGCACCTGCTCAACATCGACCCGCCGGATCACACCCGGCTGCGCCGCCTCGTCTCGAAGGCGTTCACCCCGCGCCGGGTCGCCGAGTTCGCGCCCCGGGTGCAGGAGCTGACGGACCGGCTCATCGACGGCTTCGCGGACAGAGGGGAAGCCGACCTCATCCACGAGTTCGCCTTCCCCCTCCCCATCTACGCCATCTGCGACCTGCTCGGCGTCCCGCCCGAGGACCAGGACGACTTCCGGGACTGGGCCGGGATGATGATCCGCCACGGCGGCGGCCCGCGCGGCGGGGTGGCGCGCTCCGTGAAGAAGATGCGGGGCTATCTGACCGAACTTATCCACCGCAAGCGGGAGGATCTCGGTGAAGACCTCATCTCCGGACTGATCAGGGCGAGTGACCACGGCGAGCACCTCACCGAGGACGAGGCCGCGGCCATGGCCTTCATCCTGCTCTTTGCGGGTTTTGAAACAACTGTGAACCTGATCGGTAACGGAACCTACGCCCTGCTGCGCAATCAGGGGCAGCGCGAGCGCCTCCAGCGCGCCCTCGCCGAGGGCGACGAGGGCCTGCTCGCGACCGGCGTCGAGGAGCTGCTGCGCTACGACGGCCCGGTGGAGCTCGCGACCTGGCGGTTCGCCACGCAGGACCTGACGATCGGCGGGCAGCGCATCGCCGAGGGCGACCCCGTCCTCGTCGTCCTCGCGGCCGCCGACCGCGACCCCGAGCGCTTCGCCGAACCCGACACGCTGGACCTCTCCCGGCGCGACAACCAGCACCTCGGCTACGGCCACGGCATCCACTACTGCCTGGGCGCGCCCCTCGCCCGCCTGGAGGGACAGACGGCCCTGGCGACCCTGCTGCGGCGCCTTCCCGACCTGCGGCTGGGGGCCGATCCGGAGGAGCTGCGGTGGCGCGGCGGGCTCATCATGCGCGGTCTGCGCACCCTTCCCGTGGCCTTTACACCGGAGGACATTGCGGACACAACCACCCGGGAGAACCCGTCCGTCTGACCTCGCGTCAGTCGGCGTGATCTCGGCGTGACCTCCGCTACATCGGCTTGTGACTCGGGTGGGCCGTCGCTATCTTCAACCACCATTCGCCGCCGAACGAGAGGCAACCGCCCATGAGACCCGGAAACGGCCGACATCGCCGCCCCCGTCAGATACCCGCCATCGTGGTCGCCGCGGGGGTGACCGCCTCCGGAATCGCCATGCCGCTGCTGGCGGCCACCGGCGCGACGGCAGCCGACGCAGGCGCCTGGGACCGTGTCGCCCAGTGCGAGAGCGGCGGCCTGTGGAGCGCCGACTCCGGAAATGGGGCCTACGGGGGACTGCAGCTGACCCAGGACCTCTGGGAGCGCCACGGCGGCCGGGAGTACGCCCCCCGCCCCGACCTCGCCAGCCGTGCGCAGCAGATCGCCGTCGCCGAGCAGATCCTCGAAAGCCGCGGCACCGGCACCTGGTCGAGCTGTGCCGTGAAGTCGGGCCTCACCTCGGGCGGCACCCCGGCGGAGGTCAACCCGGGCGGCACACACGCCCCCGCGAGCGACCCGACGCCATCACGCGCCCCGGAGCGCACCACTTCGCCCTCCACGCCGTCCGAGCCGTCCGCGCCCACCGGTCACGGCAAGCCTTCTGACACCCCCACGACTCCGTCGCCGTCCGGAAAGCCCTCTACGGGATCCTCGGCGTCGCCCTCGGCGGACCCCTCCGCTCAGCCTTCGGGACAGCCGTCGAGCGGCAAGCCGTCGCCGGGCCAGTCCTCCGGCCGGCCGTCGGGACAGCCCTCCGGCAGCCCGTCGTCCGACGCGCCGTCACCCGACGCCTCGGGCAAGCCGGGCGACGGGACGCCCGGCGAGCCGCAGGAAGGCCGGCACCGCAAGCCCTCCTCGTCCCCCACGGACGACCCGGCTCAGATCCCCGGCGCGCCTGCGACGCCGGCCGCGGGCGATTCCGGTTCGCCGGCGGGGCGGACGCCCGACGACAGCGACACGGGTACGGGCAAGCACCGCGCCGACCCGTCGCGTTCGGAGGACCCGGGCCGTACGTCGCGGGGCGGCGGGGATGCACGCACCGGCAGTCCCACGCCCACCGACTACACCGTGCGCCCCGGTGACAACCTGTCAGCCATCGCCGAACAGCATGCGGTCAAGGGAGGTTGGCAGTCCCTGTATCAGCACAATGAAAAAGCGGTCGGTTCCGATCCCGACCTGATCCTTCCTGGTCAGAGGCTTGAGGTCGGTAAATAGACCGGCAGTTCGCGGCGAATGTCCGTTCCAGTCGAAAGTGAGACATGGGTCTCTTTGCCTGATGGCGGAATGCCGTCTTCCCGAACTTGGCAAACCGTCTCTCACCTGCGGAAACGCGATGTTCCCCTGGGTAACCAGGGGCAACTGTGGCTGGAAAGAGGGGTTTGAACCCTTGCCGCGACTGTGTTTACCGTCGTGACCGCTCGCCACCGCGGGCACCACGGTCGTCACGCCGAATCCTGCCGACGGCCGCTGGAGTCGTCGCGCAAGCGCCGTAGGCAGGAGCGGGGGAACCAAGGTAGGCGCCGGGAACGGCTCCTCGGTCGAAGAAGGCCGCGGGTCCGGGACCGGCTAGGGGTGAAGCCGAGTGTGCTCGCACACGAAGCCGGGCGAACTCACAGCCCGAACCCGACAGCTCACCTCGTAGGCGTCGGTGAGGAAACGACTCATGTCCAAGGGCAAGCACCGTCGTCCGTCCAAGGCCGTCCGCATCTTCACGCTCGCCGGTGTCACCGGTGCAGCTGTCGCCGCCCCGCTGATGGTCGCCACCTCCGCCAACGCCGCCTCCGTTTCGACGTGGGACAAGGTCGCCCAGTGCGAGTCCGGTGGCAACTGGGCCATCAACACGGGCAACGGGTACTACGGCGGTCTGCAGTTCTCGCAGTCCTCCTGGAACGCCGCCGGCGGCCAGCAGTACGCCGACCGCGCCGACCACGCCTCCAAGTCCGCCCAGATCGCGGTGGCCGAGAAGCTGCTCGCCATGCAGGGCCCGGGCGCCTGGGGCTGCGCGGTGCCGGGTATGACCGTCGGCGGCGCCAAGGCCGACGCCGACACCTCCGGCTCCGGCACGTCCACCAAATCCTCCCGCTCCGGCGGCACCGTCTCGGGCAAGTCCCACGCGGACCGCAGCGAGCGCCAGGCCGCGCCGAAGAAGACCACGCCGAAGCACTCCGCGCCGCAGGCCACCGAGCGCGACGAGGCCCCGGCCCCGAAGCGGACCGCGCCGGGCCACTCCGCGCAGTCCTACAAGGTCGGTGACGGCGAGTACGAGGTCAAGGAGGGCGACACCCTCTCCAAGATCGCCGATGCCCAGCACGTCAAGGGCGGCTGGCAGAAGCTGTACGACCGCAACAAGGACATCGTCCAGGACGCGGACGTGATCTTCGTCGGCCAGAAGCTGCACCTCAGCTGATCGAGCAGGGAGGGGCGGTCCACGCGAGTGGGCCGCCCCTCTTTTGCGTTTTCCGGGTAAATACCTCATTCGTGCGGCCATCTCGTCATTTGTGCCGCTGTGATGATTTTTCTGAATTTTCGGATTCTTCGACCCGGAAACACGGTCCAACGGCGAGGTGAGCCTCCGGCGCCCGTTAGGCTCGTGCTGCAGAACCCCTGACACACACGAAGGAGACCCTCGTGCCGTCCATCGACGTCGTCGTAGCTCGCGAGATCCTCGACTCGCGAGGCAACCCCACGGTCGAGGTCGAGGTCGGCCTCGACGACGGCTCCACGGGCCGTGCCGCCGTGCCGTCCGGCGCCTCCACCGGCGCCTTCGAGGCCATCGAGCTCCGTGACGGTGACAAGAACCGCTACATGGGCAAGGGCGTCGAGAAGGCCGTCCTGGCCGTCATCGAGCAGATCGGCCCGGAGCTCGTCGGCTACGACGCCACCGAGCAGCGCCTGATCGACCAGGCCATGTTCGACCTGGACGCCACCGACAACAAGGGCTCGCTCGGCGCCAACGCCATCCTGGGCGTCTCCCTCGCCGTCGCGCACGCCGCCTCCGAGGCGTCCGACCTCCCGCTCTTCCGCTACCTGGGCGGCCCGAACGCGCACCTGCTGCCCGTTCCGATGATGAACATCCTGAACGGCGGCTCGCACGCCGACTCCAACGTGGACATCCAGGAGTTCATGATCGCGCCGATCGGCGCGGAGTCCTTCTCCGAGGCCCTGCGCTGGGGCACCGAGGTCTACCACACCCTCAAGTCGGTCCTGAAGGCCAAGGGCCTGTCCACCGGCCTGGGCGACGAGGGCGGCTTCGCCCCGAACCTCGGCTCCAACCGCGAGGCCCTCGACCTCATCCTCGAGGCCATCAAGCAGGCCGGCTACACCCCCGGCCAGGACATCGCGCTCGCGCTCGACGTCGCCGCCTCCGAGTTCTACAAGGACGGCTCGTACGAGTTCGAGGGCAAGTCCCGCTCGGCCGCCGAGATGACGGACTACTACGCCGAGCTCGTCGCCGCGTACCCGCTGGTCTCCATCGAGGACCCGCTGTTCGAGGACGACTGGGACGGCTGGAAGACCCTCACCGAGAAGCTCGGCGACAAGGTGCAGATCGTCGGTGACGACCTGTTCGTCACCAACCCCGAGCGCCTCGGCCGCGGCATCGAGGAGGGCGCCGCCAACGCCCTGCTGGTCAAGGTCAACCAGATCGGCTCGCTGACCGAGACCCTGGACGCCGTCGAGCTGGCCCAGCGCAACGGCTTCAAGTGCATGATGTCCCACCGCTCCGGCGAGACCGAGGACGTCACCATCGCCGACCTGGCCGTCGCCACCAACTGCGGCCAGATCAAGACCGGCGCCCCGGCCCGCTCCGAGCGCGTCGCCAAGTACAACCAGCTCCTGCGCATCGAGGAGATCCTGGACGACGCCGCGGTCTACGCCGGCCGCAGCGCCTTCCCGCGCTTCAAGGGCTGATCCCCCTCCGGCAAGGGCTGATCCCCCGCCTCAGGGGCTGATCTGACCCCGCTTCAGGGCAGCCTCACCACGTCCCCGGCCACGGTCCCGTACCGTGGCCGGGGACGTACGTTCGTAGCGAGGCTGCGGGCGACCAGGACCTCGGGGAGGCGAAGTGGCGGCGGAACGCTCCACCGCGACCAGACTCAGGGCACTCGGCTCGGTGCTCGTCCAGGGCTCCACGGCCCGCGTCTACCGCGCGCGGGGCCCGCGCCGCAGCCGGCTCACCGGCCGGGCGGCGCTGCTGGCGCTCGTCGTGTGCTCGCTGGTCGTCGCCCTCGCCTATCCCATGCGCCAGTGGGTCACCCAGCGCTCCGACATCGCCGACCAGCGCCGCCAGTCCGAGCGCGCCCGCGAGCAGGTCAAGCGCCTGGAGGACGAGAAGGCGCGGCTGGAGGACCCGGCGTACGTCGAGCAGCAGGCGCGCGAGCACCTGCACTACCTGCGCCCCGGGGAGACGGGCTACAGCGTGGTCGACGGCAGCGGCACCGCCCGGCGCCCCCGCGACCAGGGCGCCGCCGACCGCCCCTGGTACAGCAACCTGTGGGACGGTGTGGACGCCGCGGACACCCCGCGCTGACCGCGCCCGCGCCGGCCCTTCCCCTTTCTTCACGACCTGCCTCCTGCACGACCTGCCGACACCACCGAGCGAAGACGACACGAGCGAGCACATGGACACCCCTCCGCCCCAGACCGAGTCCACCGAGCCCACCGCCGCCGACATCGAGGCGTTCAAGGAGCAGCTGGGCCGCCCGCCGCGCGGGCTGCGCGCCATCGCCCACCGCTGCCCCTGCGGCCAGCCCGATGTGGTCGAGACCGCGCCCCGGCTGCCGGACGGCACGCCGTTCCCGACGACGTACTACCTGACCTGCCCGCGCGCCGCCTCCGCCATCGGCACGCTGGAGGGCTCGGGCCTGATGAAGGAGATGCAGGACCGGCTGGCGACCGACCCGGAGCTCGCCGCCGCCTACCGCGCCGCGCACGAGGACTACCTCCGCCGCCGCGACGCGATCGAGGTCCTGGAGGGCTTCCCGAGCGCGGGCGGCATGCCCGACCGCGTCAAGTGCCTGCACGTGCTGGTCGGCCACTCGCTGGTCGCGGGCCCGGGCGTGAACCCCTTCGGCGACGAGGCGCTGGCGCTGCTGCCGGAGTGGTGGGCCAAGGGCCCGTGCGTGACGCCGTGCGGCACGCCGGACGGGGGTGACGAGGCGTGACCCGCGTCGCCGCGGTCGACTGCGGCACCAACTCCATCCGCCTGCTCGTCGCCGATCTCGACCCCGCGACCGGTGCGTTCACCGAGCTCGACCGCCGGATGACGATCGTCCGCCTGGGCCAGGGCGTGGACCGCACGGGCCGGCTGGCCGAGGAGGCCCTGGAGCGGACGTTCGCGGCCTGCCGGGAGTTCGCGGAGGTCATCCGCGACCTGAAGGCCGAGCGGGTGCGCTTCGTCGCCACCTCCGCCTCGCGGGACGCCGAGAACCGCGCGGACTTCGTGCGCGGCGTGGTGGACATCCTGGGCGTGGAGCCCGAGGTGATCAGCGGCGACCAGGAGGCCGAGTTCTCCTTCACCGGCGCCACCAAGGAGCTCTCCGGCCGGGACGACCTCGCCAGGCCGTTCCTCGTCGTGGACATCGGCGGCGGCTCCACGGAGTTCGTCGTCGGCGAGGAGCATGTGCGGGCGGCCCGCAGCGTCGACGTCGGCTGCGTGCGCATGACGGAGCGCCACCTCGTCGCGGAGGGCGCCGTGGTGGACCCGGCGACGCCCGAGCGCATCGCGGCGATACGCGCGGACATCGAGGCCGCGCTGGACCTCGCCGAGGAGACCGTCCCGCTGGAGGAGGCCCGTACGCTCGTCGGCCTCGCCGGCTCGGTGACCACGGTCGCGGCGATCGCGCTGGGCCTCACCGAGTACGACTGGACGCGCATCCACCACGCGCGGATCTCCCTGGAGCAGGTCCGGGAGATCACCGGGAAGCTGCTCGCCTCGACGCACGAGCAGCGTGCGGCGATCCCCGCGATCCACCCGGGCCGGGTCGATGTGATCTGCGCCGGAGCGCTCGTCCTGCAGGCGGTCATGGAGCGCGTGGGCGCCCGTGAGGTCGTCGTCAGCGAACACGACATTCTGGACGGAATCGCCTGGTCCATCGCCTGAGAAGGCGTCCCGCGACGGCCCCTTCGGGGGCCTCCGGAAGAAAGTTCGTGAAATCCTTCACATGAAAAAAGGGAGCGTTGGCGGCGCGAAGGGGCCCGATGGGCCCTTCCGGGGCTCCCGGAGGCGCCGGCGACGCGATGCCGTCCGGTTTCAGGCGGGTTAAAGAGACGCTTATGCGACCGCCGGTGCGGCAGTGGTCTAGTCAACCTGAGGCCCGCAAGGCCAGTTCAGCAGGGGTTCGCAACGCGCTCGACGGTGAAGTGGTTCCCTTACGGGCGTATGGCGTGGGTCACGGTGGCGGCGGAGTGTAGCAGATACCCTCCGACCCCTTGTGAAGGGGCTCACGAGCATGCCCGCGGAGAGTGCTGGATACTCGAATCATGAGCACCACGGAGCGTCCACGGATCCTCGTAGTAGGCGGTGGGTACGTCGGCCTGTACGCGGCGCGCCGCATCCTCAAGAAGATGCGGTACGGCGAGGCGACCGTCACGGTCGTCGACCCGCGTTCGTACATGACCTACCAGCCCTTCCTGCCCGAAGCAGCTGCCGGCAGCATCTCCCCCCGCCACGTCGTGGTGCCGCTGCGACGCGTGCTCCCCAAGGCGGAGGTCCTCACCGGCCGCGTCACCACCATCGACCAGGACCGTAAGGTCGCCACCGTCGCGCCGCTCGTCGGCGAGGCGTACGAGCTGCCCTTCGACTACCTGATCGTCACGCTCGGCGCCGTCTCCCGCACCTTCCCGATCCCCGGCCTGGCCGAGAACGGCATCGGCATGAAGGGCGTCGAGGAGGCCATCGGCCTGCGCAACCACGTCCTGGAGCAGCTCGACAAGGCCGACTCCACGACCGACGAGGAGATCCGCCGCAAGGCGCTGACCTTCGTCTTCATCGGCGGTGGCTTCGCGGGTGCGGAGACCATCGGCGAGGTCGAGGACATGGCGCGCGACGCCGCCAAGTACTACCCGAACGTCAAGCGCGAGGACATGCGGTTCGTCCTCGTCGACGCCGCCGACAAGATCCTCCCCGAGGTCGGCCCCAAGCTCGGCGCGTACGGCAAGGCCCACCTGGAGAGCCGCGGCATCGAGATCCACCTCTCGACGTCGATGGACTCCTGCGTCGACGGCCACGTCGTGCTGAAGAACGGCCTTGAGGTCGACTCCAACACCATCGTGTGGACCGCGGGCGTCAAGCCCAACCCGGCGCTGGCCCGCTTCGGCCTGCCGCTCGGCCCGCGCGGCCACGTCGACACCCTGCCGACCCTCCAGGTCAACGGCACCGACTACATCTGGGCCGCGGGCGACAACGCCCAGGTTCCGGACCTCGTCGGCCGCGCCGCGGGCAACGAGAACGCCTGGTGCCCGCCGAACGCCCAGCACGCGCTGCGCCAGGCCAAGGTCCTCGGCGACAACGTCATCTCGGCGATGCGCGGCTTCGGTGCCGCCCAGACCGAGTACAAGCACGCCAACAAGGGTGCGGTGGCGGGCCTCGGCCTCCACAAGGGCGTCGCGATGATCGTCATGGGCAAGATGAAGATCAAGCTCAAGGGCCGTCTCGCCTGGTACATGCACCGTGGCTACCACGGTCTGGCCATGCCGACCTGGAACCGTAAGATCCGCGTCTTCGCGGACTGGACCCTCGGCATGTTCCTCAAGCGCGAGGTCGTCTCGCTGCGCGCCATGGAGAACCCCCGCGAGGAGTTCTACGAGGCCGCGAAGCCGGCCCCGCAGCCCAAGGCCGACTCCGTTCCCTCGGAGAAGGCGAAGGCCTCCTAACGGCGGTCGCGGCTCGGCCGCGGTCAACCAGTCGGCAACGGCGTCCACCAATCCGTGGGGTGGACGCCGTTGTCGTATGTCCGGCCACCGTCAGTTGATCTAATCTGACTGAACGGGACTACCGTGCCGACTCTTGGTGTTTAGGTGTCAGTTGAACGTTTCTCCTGACCTTGCATCATGGAGGTGTGTGCGACATGGCCGACGCCGCTCGACGGCTCACCGCGCTCGCGGAAGAGGTCCTGGGAGCCCCGCTCCCGGTCCGGATCCGCGCCTGGGACCGCAGCGAGTACGGCCCCCCGGGCACCCCGAGCGCCCCCGTGCTGGTCATCCGCCGCCGCCGTGCCCTGCGCCGGCTGCTGTGGAAGCCGGGGGAGCTGGGCCTCGCCCGGGCCTGGGTCGCGGGCGACATCGACGTCGAGGGCGATCTCTACGAGGCGCTGGAACTCCTGGCCGGCTCCCTCTGGGAGCGCGGCGAGGAGACGCGCCGCTCCGGCCTCGCCGCCCTCCTCGCGGCCGTGCGCGACCCGCGCCTGCGCGCCGCGGGCGGTGAGCTCGTCAAGCTGGCCGGCCCCGGACTGCCGCCCCGCCCGCCCCGCGAGGAGGCCCGCAGGACGAGCGGCCCGCTGCACACCCTCCGCCGCGACAAGCAGTCCATCAGCCACCACTACGACGTCGGCAACGCCTTCTACGAGCGCGTCCTCGGCCCCTCCATGGTCTACTCCTGCGCGTACTGGGAGAGCCCGGAGAGCACCCTCGAAGAGGCCCAGCGCGCCAAGCTCGACCTCGTCTGCCGCAAGCTCGCGCTCGAACCCGGCCAGCGCCTCCTCGACGTCGGCTGCGGCTGGGGCTCGATGGTCCTGCACGCGGCCCGTGAGTACGGGGTGAGCGCCGTCGGCATCACCCTCTCCGAGGAGCAGGCCGCCTACGCCCGCAAGCGCGTCTCCGAGGCCGGCCTGGCGGACCGCATCGAGATCCGGGTCCAGGACTACCGCGAGATCTCGGACGGCCCCTTCGACGCGATCTCCTCCATCGGCATGGCCGAGCACGTCGGCTCGGCGCGCTACGCCGAGTACGCCGCCGACGTCCACGCCCTGCTGAAGCCGGGCGGCCGGCTGCTCAACCACCAGATCGCCCGCCGCCCCCTGCACGACGAGGAGGCGTACGAGGTCGACGAGTTCATCGACCGCTACGTCTTCCCCGACGGCGAGCTCGCCCCCGTGGGGCGGACCGTCGCCCAGCTGGAGGAGGCCGGCTTCGAGGTGCGCGACGTGGAATCGCTGCGCGAGCACTACGCCCTGACGCTGCGCCAGTGGGTGGCCAACCTGCAGAAGCACTGGGCGGAGGCCGTGGACCTCACCTCGGCGGGCCGCGCCCGGGTCTGGCGGCTGTACATGGCCGCGTCGGCGCTGTCCTTCGAGCGCAACAGGATCGGCGTCAACCAGGTGCTGGCCGTCCGCACGCCGGGGACGGGCGCGGCGGGGATGCCGCTGCGGGCGCGCGACTGGCGCTAGACGCGCGGAGGCCCCGCGGCGCGCTGCCGCAGGGCCTCCCTCTTGTGCACGTACCGCTACTCCGCCTTGATGGCGGACAGCATGTTCAGCTTCGCCGCCCGGCGGGCCGGCCACAGCGCGGCCAGCACGCCGACCAGCGCGGCCATCAGCAGGAACAGGCCCATCCGGCCCCACGGGAGCACGAGCTCGTAGGTGTTCAGGGCCTTGCTGATGAGGTCGCCCGCGGCCCAGCCGAAGAAGACGCCCAGGCCCACGCCCATCACACCGCCGAAGAGCGAGATGACCAGCGACTCCAGGCGGACCATCCGCTTGATGCCCTTGCGGTCCAGGCCGATGGCGCGCAGCATGCCGATCTCCTGCTGGCGCTCGAAGACGGACATGGCCAGGGTGTTGATCACGCCGAGGACGGCGACGACCACGGCCATGGCCAGCAGGCCGTAGAGGATGTTCAGCAGCAGGTTGATGCCCTTGGCGATGCTGTTGGAGATGTCCTTCTTGGTCTGGATCTGGACGGCCGGGTTGTCGCCGAGGGCCTTGCGGAGCGTCTCCTTGGCGGACTCGCTCGCGCCGCCCTTGGTCTTGACCATGACCTGGCGGTCGCTGATCTCGCTCTGGTGCGGGGCGATGGTCCTGAGGTCGACCATCATGCCGCGCATCAGGTCGTTGCCCTTGTAGACGCCGGAGACCGTCAGCGTGCCCTTCTTGCCGTCCTCGAAGGTCACGGGGACGGACGAGCCGAGCTTCCAGTGGTGCGTGCGGGCGGTCGCGTCGTCGATGACGACCTTGTCGCCGGACAGGCCCTCGAACGAGCCGGCGGTGAAGTCGAGCTTGGTCAGCTTCCCGATGGTCGCGCCGTTGACGCCCGAGAGGTTCTTGAAGTCGCCGTTGACGCGGGACGGGGACATGCGCACCGGGCTGCTGGCAGTGACGTCGGGGTGTGCGGCCAGCTTCTTCTCCACGTCGGGGGAGAGCGAGGTCATGCTCGCCATGGAGACGACGTAGTCGGCCTTCATGGAGGACGTCGCCATCTTGTCGATGGCCTGCTGGACGCTGCCGGCGATCACGGTCATGCCGGTGATCAGGGTGAGCCCGATCATCAGCGCGGAGGCGGTCGCGGCGGTGCGGCGCGGGTTGCGGACGGCGTTCTGCCGGGCGAGCTTGCCGGGCATGCCGAACAGGCGCAGCAGGGGCGCGGCGGCGGCGATCATCGGGCGCGACAGCAGCGGGGTCAGCACGAAGACGCCGATGAGGACCACGGCGGCGCCCAGGCCCATCATGCTGGTGCCGGAGGCGGTCAGCACGACGGCGGCACCGATCGCGGTGAGGGCGCCGCCGATGGAGTTGCGCACGACCAGGGAGCGCGCGGTGGGCACGGCGTGGACGCTGTTCATCGCGGCGACCGGCGGGATCTTCGCGGCGCGGCGGCCGGGCAGCCACGCGGACAGCATGGTGACGACGATGCCGACGGCGAGGGAGACCACGATCGTGGACGGCTCGACGACCAGCGGGCCGTCGGGGAGCTGGGCGCCGTTGCCCTTGAGCAGGGACCGCAGGCCGGTGCCGATGCCGATGCCCGCGAGGAGGCCGGTGACACCGGCGACGGTGCCGATGAGGAACGCCTCGATGAGCACGGAGCGGGTGACCTGGCGGCGGCTCGCGCCGACCGCGCGCATCAGCGCCAGCTCCTTGGTGCGCTGGGCGACCAGCATGGTGAAGGTGTTGGCGATGATGAAGATGCCGACGAAGAGCGCGATGCCGGCGAAGGTCAGCAGGATGTTCCGCTGCATGTCCTGGTTCTGCGCGATCACCCTGGCCTGCTCGTCGGCGAGCTGCTTGCCGGTGGTGGCCTCGGCGTCGGCGGGCAGGATCTTCTCGACGGCCGTCTTGAGGGCGGCCTGGGACGTGCCGGCCGCGGCCTTCACGTCGATCTCGCTGAACTCGCCGGGCTTGCCGTAGAGCTTCTGCGCGGTGGGAGTGTCGAAGAGGGCGAGGCTGCCGCCCGCGGAGACGTTGCCGTCGTCGGTGGTGAAGATGCCGGAGAGCTTCTGCTCCAGCACCGGGCCGTCGACGGAGACGCGGACGGTGTCGCCGGTCTTGTAGCCGCCGCGCTCGGCGGTCTTGGCGTCCAGGGCTATCTCGCCGGGGCCGTGGGGCGCGCGGCCGCTCTTGAGCGGGTAGCGGGCGTCCTTGCCGCCGGTGCCGGGGTAGTAGTTGGCGCCGGTGGAGTCGAAGCCCTCGCCGATGAGCTTGCCGTGCTTGTCGGCGATGGCGGCGAAGCCGTTGACGGAGCCGGTGGCGCCGGCCGCGCCGGGCACCGCGGCGGCCTGGTCGAGCAGCCGCTGGGTGAGCTTGGGGGCGTCACCGGGGTTGCCCTTGTCGCTGTCCTGCCGGTGCGGCTGGACGGCCACGTCGACGCCGGTGAAGCCCTTCTCGGAGCTCTTCTTCTGGGCGGCGGAGATGGTCGAGGTGAAGACCAGGGTGCCGGAGACGAAGGCCACGCCGAGCATCACGGCGAGTACGGTCATCAGCAGCCGGGCCTTGTGCGCGAGTACGTTGCGCAAGGCGGTACGGAACATGGTCTGTGTGTCCTGGGGGAGTGGGCCCGTGCCGGGCCGTCGTCGGGAGGCTGGGAAGCGGCGGAGCCGTCTCTCAGCTCGTGCGGCCCTTGGCGTCGAAGCGCTTCATGCGGTCGAGGACCGCGTCCGCGGTGGGCTCGCGCATCTCGTCGACGATGCGGCCGTCGGCGAGGAAGACCACGCGGTCGGCGTAGGACGCGGCCACGGGGTCGTGGGTGACCATGACGACGGTCTGGCCGAGCTCGCGCACCGAGTTGCGCAGGAAGCCCAGGACCTCGGCGCCGGAGCGCGAGTCGAGGTTTCCGGTGGGCTCGTCGGCGAACATGATCTCGGGCTTGCCGGCCAGCGCGCGGGCGACGGCCACACGCTGCTGCTGGCCGCCGGAGAGCTGGTTGGGGCGGTGCTTGAGGCGCCCGGAGAGGCCGACGGTCTCGACGACCATGTCCAGCCACTGGCGGTCGGGCTTCCGGCCGGCGATGTCCATCGGCAGGGTGATGTTCTCCAGCGCGGTCAGCGTCGGGAGCAGGTTGAACGCCTGGAAGATGAAGCCGATCTTGTCGCGCCGCAGCCGCGTGAGCTTCTTGTCGTTCAGCGAGGTCAGCTCGGTGTCACCGATGCGGGCCGAGCCGCCGGAGACCGTGTCCAGGCCCGCCATGCAGTGCATCAGCGTGGACTTGCCGGAGCCCGAGGGGCCCATGATCGCGGTGAACTCGGCCTGGCGGAACTCCACGGAGACCGCGTCCAGGGCGACCACCCGGGTCTCGCCCTGTCCGTAGACCTTGGAGAGGTCCGTGGCGCGGGCCGCCACCGCGGTGGAGCGGGCGGCGGTCTGGACGCCGTAGGGGGAGGTGGTCACGGGGCGGGCTCCTGTCGGGACGACGGCTTCGGGTACCCCTCCATCGTCCGTGCCGCCCGGCCCCCCGGGATCAGACCCAGCTCCCGTTCCCGGGGCAGACCTCGGTCTGATCCGGGAGGCGCTTCTCCTCCTTGGGTATGACGCCGGGTCTGGCGCCGGGTATGACGCCGCTTCTGCCGCCCGGGGCGGCCCCCGGCGGCCCCCGGAGGCGGTCGGCGGCGGCGAGATTGCGACAATTCCGCAGGCCGTACGGGGTCCTCCGGTGAACGGGGGGTATCGGCCCGTGGCATGTGCCTTTGGCGTCGTTCCTGCACTGATGCACCCTCAGTTGCCAATAAAATAAGACAACCTCGGGTCATCGTTCCGCTGTTTGGGGGGCTCTCCCCGGCTAGGCTCGTCCTGCTCTCCTCTTACCAGGGAGGCTCGCGCGCCTTTCCCTGCCTGTACGCCCGAGAGCGCTGCCCGGATGGTGGAATGCAGACACGGCGAGCTTAAACCTCGCTGGCCCTTCGGGCCGTGCCGGTTCAAGTCCGGCTCCGGGCACTCGGCTGCTCGGTGTCCCCCACTCTCCGTAGGGAACCGAGTGCCGCCCGTTTGCGTTCTCCCCGTAGTGGCGGGGGGAGTGCGCAGGAAAAGATCCTTCCCAAGCACGAGCGCATTCTTTTGCCTACCTATTACTCTTGGTCGCAAGGCCGCGCAGGGTGGCCATGGATGGAGTGAGGATGAGGAGCAGCAACCCGGTCTTCTCGCGGCGGTTCCGCGGCAACAACGGCTACGCGGGCTTCAACGCGGCGCCGCAGGCCGGGACCGCGGCCCAGGGCGGCAACCCCTACGCGCAGCAGCCCGCCAACCCGTACGCCACCAACCCCTACGCGGGCGGCGGCCCGGATCTCCAGCAGGGCTATCCGCAGGCCCCCGCCACCACGGGCCGCATGACGATGGACGACGTCGTCACGCGCACCGGCATGACGCTCGGCCTGGTCATCCTCGCCGCGGCCGCCGGCTGGGGGCTGAACCTCCCGGTCGCGCTCGGCTACGGCGCCGGCTTCGTCGCGATGCTCCTGGGCTTCGCTCAGTCGATCTTCCTGCGCAAGCCGGTCCCCGCGGTGATCCTCGCGTACGCCGCGTTCGAGGGCCTCTTCCTCGGCGTGGTCAGCAAGGCCTTCAACCACTACGCGCAGGGCGCCCCGGTCCAGGCCGTGCTCGGCACGATGCTCGTCTCGGTCGGCGTGCTCATCGCGTACAAGACCCGCCTGATCCGGGTCGACCGCCGCTTCACCCGTTTCGTGACGGGCGCCGTGATCGGCTTCGTCCTGCTGATGATGGTGAACGCACTGTTCGCCGTGTTCGGCGGCGGTGACGGCCTCGGCCTGCGCACGGGCTGGCTGGGCGTCGGCGTGGGCGTCATCGGCGTGCTGATCGGCGCGGCGGTGCTCGCGCTCGACTTCAAGCAGGTCGAGGACGGCATCCAGTACGGTGCGCCGCGCGAGGAGTCGTGGTTCTCGGCCTTCGGCCTCACGCTCTCGCTGGTGTGGATCTACATCCAGATGCTGCAGCTGATCGGCGTCCTCAACGAGGACTAGCCGGTTAGCCGGTCGGCAGTGAGCGAAGTCTGAAACGAAGGGCCCGGGAGGATTTCCCGGGCCCTTCGCCGTATGCGCCTTCAGGTCTGCATCTGCATCGGTCTGCATCAGGCGGACGAACGGGGGCGTCGCCCGCCGTATGCGGTGTACGTGTGCGGTGTGCGCCGCGCTACAGGAGCTTCCGGGCGGCCCGTCGGAGGTCGTACTCGTGGACGATCGCCTTGGCGTGGCCATATGCGAGGTCGTGCTCTCCGCGCAGCCAGCTGACCTTCTCCTCGAAGCGGAAGAGAGAAGGGCCTTCCTCGACCGTGCGCAGCCAGTCGGCTACTTCGCGGCCGGTGCAATGGGGGATTCGGGAGAGCAGGTTCCGGTGGGTCTCGTCGGAGAAGACGTGGGACATCGGCGCCTCCGGACGCGTCGAATGATGGTCCTTCATGTCACCGTGCCCGAGTGTGCAGACGTTGGCAACACTCCGGCAACGGCGCATAGGCTCGCGCTGTGGATGATGTGACGTCTCTTCTGGCCGCCGTGGACGCTTTCGCCGACCGGCTGCGTGCCCTGCCGCAGTCCCGTCTGAGCAGGGGAGCGGCTGCGGAAGCGCTGTCCCTCGCCCGGGAACTGGCGGCGTGGGCCCAGCGGATCGAGGAACCCGGCACCACGGTGCCGAGGGAAATGCCCGAAGCGGGGATGTTCGCGGTCGCCGACCAAGTGGCGGTGGCCGGTCACGATTTGGCCGAAGCGCTGGCCGCGGCGTCCGCGAACGCCGACGGCGGGAACCGGTCGCCGGAGGGGGCCGGCGCGGCGGAGGCGGTGGCGCTGATCGAGGCGGCGGCGAAGCGGTGTGGTTTGTAGCGGTGCTGTGGGCACTTCGGCGCCCTGGGTGAAGGGGCCGCGCCCCTTCGAACCGCCGCGACGGCGATCAGCTACGACGGTGCTGTCCGGCGGTGCCGACGCTGCCTGAGCTGGTACGGCGCCGCCGGGCTCCACCGTCGTGGTTGCTCGCCGCGGCGGCGGTTCCAAGGATGCGAAGCATCCTTGACCTGCATGGAGGCGGGCGCCTCACAGCGACGCGATCACCCGGTCCGCGAGGACGTACACCTTCTCCGTGCCGCAACCGAAGGTCAGAGCGTACGCACCGGAGACCCCGGAGCCGCCCAGCAGGACGGGGGCGTCACCGGCGCGCAGGGCGTCCGCGAGGCGCTCGGCCGTCTCCCGGTGCCCCGGCGTCATGCAGACGGTCGTGCCGTCGGCGAAGACGTAGACGTCGAGCGTGCCCAGCGGGCCGGGGCGCACGTCGGTCAGCGGGACGCGGGCGTCCGCGAGCTCGCCGAGCCGCTCCACCGTGCTCTCGTGGTCGCCGGTGGCCGGCACGGGCGAGAAGTCGGGGTGGGAGGGGTGGCGGCGCCGTGCGGCGGCCAGCTCGGGGGAGTCCGCGGCCTCGGCCTCGGCGGCCGCGGCCTCCGAGAACTCGGCGAGCTCGGTCAGTTCGGTCAGTTCGGTGAGCTCGGCCAGCGGCTCCAGGCCGACGAGATCGGCCTGGCGGGGCAGGTAGAGGCCGCCGTAGGGGCCCTCGGCGAGGTCGTCGCCGAGGCCGGGCAGGCCCAGCAGGGACGGGGCGTCACCGGCTCCGCCGAGGTCGCGGGCCTCCTGGGCGGCCCAGAACGCACGGGCCTCGGCGAGCTCCCGCTCCCGCTCCTCGGCGAGGGCGTCGGCGACGGCCGCCCGTATTTCCGCGAGCTCCGCGCCGGGTGCGGGGCGGGCGGCGGGCACGGTGGGGTGCGTCGTGCGGCGCTCGGCCGTGGCGGCTGCGAGCTCGGTGCGCAGGGCGGTGATCTGGCGGCGCAGGCCGCGAGTGGCGTGCAGGGCGGCGGCGCCCGCGGCCGTCGCGGTGGCCGCGGCCAGCAGCAGGGCAAGGGACATGGCGCTCACTGACGTACTCCCGGTTGCTATGGATCCCCCAGATTCCTACCTCAGCTTGAGGCGTGCTCCCAGGCGACCCCAGTGCAAAACGTCATGAAGCGGGCGGGACTTACGTCCCGGACGTTGTCCCTTCAACATCTCTGACCTGCGGAAACGAATCGCCCCCGGGACGTTGGTCACATCCTGGGGGCGATTCGGTCACGGTTGCGTCAGTGCCTCGTGAGGCCGTTCGCCGTCAGTGCGGCTGCTCGACCGGGTCCACTGCTGCTCGGCTCGGCTCGGCCCGGCTCAGCTCAGCCGCTCGATGACCATCGCCATGCCCTGGCCGCCGCCCACGCACATCGTCTCCAGGCCGAACTGCTTGTCATGCCACTGCAGCGAGTTGATGAGCGTGCCGGTGATGCGGGCGCCCGTCATGCCGAAGGGGTGGCCGACGGCGATGGCGCCGCCGTTGACGTTCAGGCGGTCGATGTCGATGCCGAGCTCCTGGTAGGCCGGGATGACCTGGGCCGCGAACGCCTCGTTGATCTCGACCAGGTCGATGTCGCCGATGCTCATGCCGGCCCGCGCCAGCGCCTGCCTGCTGGCCTCGACCGGGCCGAAGCCCATGATCTCGGGGGAGAGGGCGGAGACGCCGGTGGAGACGATCCGCGCCAGCGGGGTCAGGCCCAGCTCGCGCGCCTTCGTGTCCGACATGATCACCAGGGCGGCGGCGCCGTCGTTGAGCGGGCAGCAGTTGCCCGGGGTGACCAGGCCGTCCGCGCGGAACGACGGCTTGAGGCCTGCCACGCCCTCCATGGTCACGCCCGCGCGCGGGCCGTCGTCCTTGCTGACGACCGTGCCGTCCGGGGTGGTCACCGGCGTGATCTCGCGCTCCCAGAAGCCGGCCTTGATGGCCTCCTCGGCGAGGTTCTGTGAGCGGACGCCGAACTCGTCCATCTCCTCGCGCGAGATGCCCTTCAGCCGGGCCAGGTTCTCGGCGGTCTGGCCCATCGCGATGTACGCGTCGGGCACGAGGCCGTCCTCGCGCGGGTCGTGCCATTCGTCGCTGCCCTGCTCGGCGCGGGCGGCGGTGCGGGCCTCGGCCTCGGCGAAGAAGGGGTTGTGGCTGCCGGGCATGCCGTCCGAGGAGCCGTTGACGGTCCGGGAGACCGTCTCCACGCCCGCGGAGATGAAGACGTCGCCCTCGCCGGCCTTGATGGCGTGCAGCGCCATGCGGGACGTCTGCAGGGACGAGGAGCAGTAGCGGGTGATCGTGCAGCCCGGCAGGTGGTCCATGCCCATCTGCACGGCCACGATGCGGCCGAGGTTGTGGCCCTGCTCGCCGCCGGGGAGGCCGCAGCCGAGCATCAGGTCGTCGATGTCGCGCGGGTCGAGACCGGGGACCTTGTCGAGCGCGGCCTTGATGATCGTCGCGGTCAGGTCGTCGGCGCGCATCCCCTTCAGCGAGCCCTTGAAGGCGCGACCGATGGGGGAACGGGCGGTTGAGACGATCACGGCTTCGGGCATCACGGCTCCAGGGCGTGTGAAAGCAGGACTGGGTGGAAGTTACCCGCCCGTAGGCTTCGGGTCACGGCTTGGTCACTGTGACCCCTCGCACTCTCGCCTCCGGCGTACGGCGCGGATGGGCGCGGGCGCCTGCCCGTGCGGGCCCGCCTCCGGCGTACGGCCGGGGTGGGCGCGGGCACCTCTGCCCGTGCGGGCCCTGTGCGGTCGAGGATGCGCCCGCATCCTCGAATCCGCCGCGACGGCGAGCAACCACGACGGTGGAGCCCGGCGGTGCCGTACGGCCCTGCTCGGTCAAGGATGCGCCTGCATCCTCGAATCCGCCGCGACGGCGCTCGGCCACGACGGTGGAGCCCGGCGGTGCCGTACGGCCCTGCTCGGTCAAGGATGCGCCTGCATCCTCGAATCCGCCGCGACGGCGCGCAACCGTAGCGGTGGCTTCCGGCGGTGCCGGACCGGCCTGAGCCCGTACGGCACCGCCGAGCCCCACCGTCGTGGCCGAGCGCCGCCGCGGCGGAGTGAAGGGGCGCGCCCCTTCACCTGGGCGCCCCGCGCCCTACGGCCCGCCCCGCGCCGCCCGTGACCACACGTGGTGCGGCGTCGGCTCCGTGTGCGCCGGCAGGCGCCGCCGTTTGCGGTGCTTGAGGAGGGCCCAGCGGCCCCGGGCCGCCGTGACCTCCGTGCCGCCCTCGGCCGCCGCCTCCGCCGCCGCACGGGCCACCGGCAGGATCCCCTCGCGGCGGGCCGCGTCCGGCCGCTCCTCGTCCTCCGGCCACAGGCCCAGCGCCGCGCACAGCGTCGGCAGGACGGCCATCGCCGCCGTCGCGTACCCCTCCGCCGAGGGGTGGAAGTTGTCGGGCCCGAACAGCTCCCGCGGGTTCGCCGCGAACTCCGGGCCCAGGAGGTCGCCCAGCGACACCGTGCGGCCGCCCGCCTCGATCACCCCTATGGTCTGGGCCGCGGCCAGCTGCCGGCTCTGCCGCCGCGCGACCCACCGCAGCGGCTGGTAGACCGGCTCGATCGTGCCGAGGTCCGGGCAGGTGCCGACCACGACCTCGCTGCCCGCCTCCCGCAGCCGCCGCACCGCGTCGGACAGCAGCCGTACGGAGCGCGCGGCCGGCATCCCGTGCGTGACGTCGTTCGCCCCGATCATGATCACGCAGACGTCGGGGGCCCGTTCCACGTCGTCGAGCAGCAGGGTGACCTGCCGGTCCAGGTCGTGCGAGCGGGCTCCGGACAGGGCCACGTTGCGCAGCTCCACCGGGCGCTCGGCGACCGCGGCGAGCCCGGAGGCGAGCAGGGCGCCGGGCGTCTGCCGGGGCCGGTGCACGCCCTGGCCGGCGGCCGTGGAGTCGCCGAGCAGGCCGAGCAGCAGCGGCTCGCGCCCGAGCCGGTGGACGAAGGCGGAGCCGTAGCGGCCGTCCGCGTGGGGCGGGGCGTCGTTCGAGCCGCCGACCACCCGCCTGGCCAGCCGTGCCTCGGTCAGCAGGACCCCGGCCGCCGTGGCCCCGAGCAGGCCGATGCCGCCGCCCCCGTAGGCCGCCGCCGAGGCGATGCGCCGGGCGACCCTCGCCCGCGACGTGGTGATGGGTGACATGGGCCGGACCTCCTCCGCAGCCGGGCTCCGAGCCGCGTACACGGTTTTACAAACGCTTCATAAAGCATTCATGAACGCCCCGCACCCTTGGCAGAGCGCGCTATGAGCAGGTTGCCCCGAGCGCCCGCATCTGCAACGCGCCGTTGGAGCGGCCGGATGCGTTCTAGGCTGGCCGTATGGGTACGCGAGACCGCTAGTGCCCCCGACCGCGGAGATCACCGTGCAGTATCACGATTCGATGATTGAGCTCGTTGGCAACACCCCGCTCGTGAAGCTCAACAGCGTGACCGAAGGCATCAAGGCCACCGTGCTCGCCAAGGTCGAGTACTTCAACCCGGGCGGCTCCGTGAAGGACCGGATCGCCCTGCGCATGATCGAGGCCGCGGAGAAGTCCGGCGAGCTCAAGCCGGGCGGCACCATCGTGGAGCCGACCTCCGGCAACACGGGTGTGGGCCTCGCGATCGTGGCGCAGCAGAAGGGTTACAAGTGCATCTTCGTCTGCCCGGACAAGGTCTCCACTGACAAGATCAACGTGCTGCGGGCCTACGGCGCGGAGGTCGTCGTCTGCCCGACCGCGGTCGACCCGGAGCACCCGGACTCCTACTACAACGTCTCCGACAAGCTCGTGCGCGAGACGCCCAACGCCTGGAAGCCCGACCAGTACAGCAACCCCAACAACCCCCTTTCGCACTACTACTCCACCGGCCCCGAGCTGTGGGAGCAGACGGAGGGGAAGATCACCCACTTCGTGGCGGGCGTGGGCACCGGCGGCACCATCAGCGGCACCGGGCGTTACCTGAAGGAGGTCAGCGACGGCCGCGTCAAGGTCATCGGCTCCGACCCGGAGGGCTCCGTCTACAGCGGCGGCTCCGGCCGTCCGTACCTGATCGAGGGCGTCGGCGAGGACTTCTGGCCGAGCGCCTACGACGGCACGGTGACCGACGAGATCATCGCGGTCTCCGACAAGGACGCCTTCCAGATGACGCGCCGCCTCGCCAAGGAGGAGGGCCTGCTCGTCGGCGGCTCCTGCGGCATGGCGGTCGTCTCCGCCCTGCGCGCCGCCGAGAACCTCGGCCCGGACGACGTCGTGGTCGTCCTGCTGCCGGACAGTGGCCGCGGCTACCTGAGCAAGATCTTCAACGACGAGTGGATGGCGGACTACGGCTTCCTGGAGGAGGCCGGCGACGCCGCCCGCGTGGGCGACGTGCTGCGCCGCAAGGACGGCGGCCTGCCCTCCCTGGTGCACATGCACCCGGAGGAGACCGTCGGCGAGGCCATCGAGGTGCTCCGCGAGTACGGCGTCTCGCAGATGCCCATCGTCAAGCCGGGCGCGGGGCACCCCGATGTGATGGCCGCCGAGGTCATCGGCTCGGTCGTGGAGCGCGAGCTGCTGGACGCCCTGTTCACCCAGCGCGCCTCCCTCTCCGACCCGCTGGAGAAGCACATGTGCCCGCCGCTGCCGCAGGTCGGCTCCGGCGAGCCCGTCGGCGACCTGATGGCCGTCCTGGGCGAGGCGGACGCGGCGATCGTCCTCGTCGAGGGCAAGCCCACCGGTGTGGTGAGCCGTCAGGACCTGCTGGCGTTCCTCGCGGAGAGCGCCGGGAAGGCCAACGGCGCCAAGTAGTCCCGGTATCCCGGTGAGCCCGGTGAGCCCGGTGATTCCGCCCTTCCGGGCGGCGTCCCGGTGCGTTGCGCGGCGGCCTTTTCCGGCCGCCGCGTGAACGGGGTGCGGACGGGGTACGGACGGGCGGCCCGTAAAAGGTACGTATGCGTCACGCGCGCGCAGCACCGGCTTAACAACCGTCCGGCATATTGGAGGTGTCGGCCCGGGCCAGCCCCGGCCGGCACCCGAACGGCGGCAGGAAACTCCGGAGCGGCTCCCGGACTCCACAGCCGTCCGGACGCGGTCCACCGGCCCTGACTCCGGCCCGTGTCCCCGTGGGGGACCGCCGTCGTCCCGACTCCGGCCTCGGCCGGGGTGCGGCGGTCCCTCGCGCATTTCCTCGGGCGCGCATGCCACCGGGCCGCCGTCAGCTCCGCCGGGTTCACTCCCAGTCGGACGCGCTCTCCTGCTTGGTCCGCCGGTGCTGCCACGGGAACAGCCCCGCCACGTGCAGGGCGTTGACGCCCACGATGCCCGCCCAGGTCACCAGCAGCCCCGCCAGATGCGCGTTGACCACGGCTATCGCGGACAGCGGGATCGCCAGCACGAGGGACACCGCGGCGAAGCCGAAGCGCTCGCCGAAGCTTCCCGGGCCGTGCCCGTCGAGGTGCGGCCGTGCCCCGCGGGCGACGGCCATCTGCAGCTCCGCCGACTGGCGGCGCACCCGCCGGTCGATCTCGGCGTCGAGTTTGCGGTCGACCTTCTCCAGGAAGGCGTCCACCAGCTCCGCCTCGTACTCCGGGCCCAGCTCCTTGCGGGTCTCCAGAGTGGCGGCGAGGTCCTTCTTCAGCTCATGGTCGCGGGCCGTCATGCGTACGACGATACGGTCGGCGGTGCCCCGCGTCGGTGGGGCTAGCACCCGTATCCGCCGTAGGGGCAGCCTCGCGAACGCCGGGGCGCCGCTGGAAGGAGCAGTTCCGTGCCCGGACCGACCGAACCCCTGCTGACCTCCCTCGCCGCGCTCGCCGCAGGCGGAGGCGAGGACCGCCCGGACGCCCTCACCGTCGCCGGACGGGCGCTCTCCCGGGAGCAACTGCTGGGCGCCGCCGCCGCGGTGGCGCATCGCATCGCGGGCGCCCCCGCCGTCGCCGTGCACGCCGATGCGTCGCCGGAGACCGCGGCGGCCGTCGTGGGCGGGCTGCTCGCCGGGGTGCCGGTCGTGCCGCTGCCGCCGGACGCGGGGCCGGCCGAGCGCGGCCACATCCTGCGCGACTCCGGCGCCGCCCTGGTGGTCGGCGGCGACGAGGGGCTGCCGGTCGACCTCGCGGAGCAGGGCGACTGGTCCGGCGCCGAGCCCGCCCCGGACAGCACCGCGCTGATCCTCTACACCTCCGGCACCACCGGCGCCCCCAAGGGCGCGCTGATCCCGCGCGGCGCGGTCGCCGCGGGCCTCGACGGGCTGGCCGAGGCGTGGCAGTGGACCGCCGAGGACACCCTCGTGCACGGGCTGCCGCTCTTCCACGTCCACGGCCTCGTCCTGGGCGTCCTGGGGGCGCTGCGCACCGGCTGCCGGCTCGTGCACACCGGCCGGCCGACTCCGGAGGCGTACGCGGCGGCGGGCGGCAGCCTCTACTTCGGCGTGCCGACGGTGTGGTCCCGGGTCGTGCGCGAGCCGTCGGCGGCCCGGTCGCTGGCCAAGGCCCGGCTGCTGGTGTCCGGCAGCGCGGCCCTGCCCGCGCCCGTCTTCCGGGACCTGGAGGCCCTCACCGGGCAGCGGCCCGTCGAGCGCTACGGCATGACCGAGACCCTGATCACCGTCTCCGCCCGGGCCGACGGCGAGCGCCGGCCGGGCGCGGTGGGCACCCCGCTGCCGGGCGTCCGCACGCGCCTGGCGGCCACCGAGGGCGGCATCGGCGAGCTGGAGGTCTGCGGGCCGACGCTCTTCAGCGGCTACCTGGGCCGCCCGGAGGCGACGGCGGCCGCGCACACGGACGACGGCTGGTTCCGTACGGGCGACATCGCCGCCGTCGAGGAGGACGGCACGCACCGCATCGTGGGGCGCGCCTCCACCGACCTGATCAAGTCCGGCGGCTACCGGGTCGGGGCGGGCGAGGTCGAGAACGCCCTGCTCGACCACCCCGCGGTCCGCGAGGCCGCCGTGGTCGGGGTGGAGCACGAGGACCTCGGGCAGGAGATCGTCGCCTACGTGGTGGCGGACGGCGTCAGCGAGAAGGCGCTGATCGATTTCGTGGCCGGCCACCTTTCCGTGCACAAGCGGCCCCGCCGCGTGCGCTTCCTCGACGCGCTGCCGCGCAACGCCATGGGTAAGCCCCAGAAGAAGCTCTTGCCTCCGCTGTAGGCGCTGTAGGCGCTGTAGGCGCTGTAGGCGCTGTAGCCGCCTTAGGCGCTGTAGGCGCTGTCATCGCGGGGGCGGCTGCGGATGTGGACCCGTGAGGCTCTCCACCCCTGCATAATTCCATGCAGGGGTGGGGATCGATGAATGATCACTGCCGAAGACCGCCGACGACAGACCGCCGACGACAGACCGCCGAAGACCATGGAGGGCCCGATGAGCGACACCGGGGGCGAACCGGAAGCCACCGCACGGCTGCAGAAGCTCTTCGAAGGGCACCGCCTGACGCCGACTCAGCGCCGCATCGCCCACTGCATGGTGCGCCGCGCGGCCGACGCGCCCTTCCTCTCCAGCGTCGAGCTCGCCGAGCTGGCCGGCGTCAGCCAGCCCTCGGTCACCCGCTTCGCCGTCGCCCTCGGCTTCGACGGCTACCCGGCGCTGCGCCGGCACCTGCGCGACGTCGTCCCCGCGGCGGCCGAGCCGGGCGACGGCGAGACCGCGTACAACGAGTACCAGCAGGCCGTCCACGTCGAGATCGACAACCTCCGCCACCTCGCCTCGGTCCTCGCCGACCCCGCCCCGGTCACCCGCGCGGGCCGGCTGCTCGCGCAGTCCCGGCCGCTGCTCGTGCTCGGCCTGCGCGCCGCCGGCGCCCAGGCCGGCGGCTTCGCCTACTTCGCCCGCAAGGTCCACCCGGACGTGCGGCTCCTGGACGAGGGCGGCACGCTCCTGACCGACCGCATAGACGCGGCCGTACGGGCCGGGGCGAGCACGCTGCTGTGCTTCGCGCTGCCCCGCCACCCGCGCGAGGTGGTCGAGGCGCTGGAGTACGCGCAGGGCCAGGGCCTGACCGTCGTCACCGTCGCCGACTCCACCTTCGCCCCCGTCGCCCGCCACAGCGACCTGCTGCTCCCCGCCGCCGTCGGCACCGGCCTCGCCTTCGACACCGCATGCGCCCCGATGCTGCTGGGGCGCATGCTGCTGGAGGCGATGTGCGACGCCCTGCCGGACGCGCAGGCGCGCCTGGAGGAGTTCGACGCCAAGGCGGTCGCGCGGGGGCTGTTCGTGGAGTAGGCGGGGCTCAGGAGGCCGGCGCCGCCCGGAAGCGCATCTCCGGGAAGCGCGGCGACGGGCCGTCCAGCAGCCGGTCGTCCCGCCCCTTGAGGAAGCGGTCGAAGAACGCCGCCACGTACGCGCGCGTGGCCGTCACCGCCCGCTCCGGGCGGACGGTCCCGACGTCCTGGCGGAGGTCCTCCTCCGGCAGCGCGCCCTGCCGGGCGAGTGCCGGCAGCAGTGACACCGCGTCGGTGTACGTGCCGTGCGCCGCGCCCGCCATGGCCAGCTCGGCCTGCCAGGCGCGCGTGTGCTGCCGGAAGGACGACCACGACGCCCGGTTGTCGGCCGCGCCCGGGCCGTCGGAGCCCAGCAGGAGGAACGGCCGGTCCACGCCCTCGCGCGCCACGGTGCTCAGCTTGCCGCCCGTGCGGTCGGGGAGGGGGAAGTCCATCTGGCCGTCCATGTTGATCCCCGCCTTGATGCGGCGGTCGTCGTGCATGGCCTGCGCCGCCGTGAAGCCGCCCGCGGACTGCCCGGCCATGCCCACGCGGCGCAGGTCCACCGCGTCCCCCAGGCCGCCCGGCAGGCCCCGCCGCCACTGCGCCGAGCCGAGGGTGTCCAGGACGAACCGCGTGTCGTCCACCCGGGCCTGCACCGCCCTGCGGAGCGCGGCGTCGACCTCGGCCGGGGACGCGCCGGCGAGCGCCGGCAGCGCCGACTCCGCGAGGCTGCCGTCGGCCAGGCGCACTTCGGAGGAGTCGTAGGTGTGGTCGACGGTGACGACGACGTAGCCGCGGGAGGCCAGCTCCTCCACCAGGCCGGTGTTCCAGGTGCGCGGGTCGCCCAGGCCGGCGGAGTACAGCACGACCGGCAGCGCCCTGCTGCCGCGCGCCACGGGGGCGTCCACGCGCGCGTGGGTCCGCGTGGAGGTCCAGTCGGCGGCGTCCGGGTGCACGCGGTAGTTGAAGCTGCCCGCGCCCCGGGCGGAGCCGAAGTGGGCGGCGGAGGAGGGGTCCATGTGGGGCGCGGGACCCTTCCCGCCGGTGGCCCCGTCCCGGTCCGCCGGGTAGAAGAGGCTGATCGCGACCTGGCGGTCGCCCCGCTCCGGCTTCCAGGGGTCCTTGCGGCCGGTGTCCACCAGGTGGCGGGTGGTCGTGCCGACGGCGTGGGGGCCGGTGGGCGCGGGCAGCGCGGTCCGGGTGCTCTGGTCGGCGGCCCCGGCCCCGGCCCCGGCCCCGGCTCCAGCTCCGGCTGAGGCCTCGGCTCCGGCTGCGGCAGGGGCCTGCGCCGCATGGGCCTCCGGCGCGGGCACGAGCGCGCTCAGCAGCCCGGTCAGGGCCAGCGCCCCCGCCGCGACGGCAGCCCGCCGCCGGAGACCGTCGTCCCGCCGCCCGCGGTCCGGCTGCTCGCCCCCTCGTTCCTGGACCGCCATCGTCGTCTCCTCCCGCTCGTCCCTCCCCGGCAGGGACGACCTTAGGGACCACACGACTGCGCACACGTCATACGGAGGAGCCAAGTCCGGGGTGATACCGGGGTATGACCCCTGTGAGGTACATCCCGCGGATTCTCAGCTCGCACTCAGATTCGTTGGCTAGCCTGCCGCGTGACGAGTCGGGATCGAGGGGATTTCAGAGGGAAAGGCGGGTTTCGACGTGGGGCGCGGTTCGTATGCGCTGGCGCGGGTGGCGGTGGTCGTCAGAGCGCCGGCCGGCTGGCTGTGGTGGCCGGGCCTGCTGAGTGCGGGCATCGGCGTCCTGGTGCCCGGGATCACCGGGCGGCGGATCGGCGTGCTCGCCGGGGCGGCGCTGTTCCTGATCGTCGCGGGCGCCGTCTTCGCGGTGCGCCGCAGGCGGTACGCGGCCCTGGCGCGCGGTGCGTCACGGGCGGGCCGGTCGGTCTTCCTCCAGGACCGCGCCGTGACCCGGCGGAACTGGCGGCGCGCCCGCCGCTGGTGGCTGCTCCTGGCCTTCCTCGCCGCCGTGGGCTCCTCCTTCGCGATCCCGGCCGCGGCGGGCCTGGCGCTCGCCGGAGCGGGTGCGGGCCTGTGGGCGAAGGCCCTGTGGCTGGGCGGCCTGGAGCGCCGGAGCGGTTCCCTGCTGTGGGTCCGCACGGAGTGGGCGCAGGCGTCCCCCGCCGCCAAGCCCGTGCGCGGCTATCTGTCCACGGGGCTCGCCGCGGGCGATGCCGCTCCCGGTGGCGGCCGGCGCCGCGCCGGACGGGTGCCGGCCGGGACGGCGGTCAGCGAAGCGCGCTGACGCCTGCCCGGCGAGGGCGCCGGGGTCCGGGGTCCGAGGTCCGGGGGCCGGTCAGCGAAGCGCGCTGAGCTCCGCCGCGTAGGCGCCCCCGCCCTCGGCGACGAGCTCGCCGAGGGTCTGCGGGGCCCGTACGGTCGCGAACCGCACGCCGTCACTCTCCTCTTCTGCGGACGCGTAGCCGTAAACCCCGGGGCGGGGCAGAGAGTTGTACGCGTAGTGGTTCGAGAAGTAGTACGCGCCGGTGTCGAGCAGCGCCACGTGGTCGCCCGCCTCCAGCAGGGGCAGCGGCCTGCCCACCGCCACGAGGTCGCCCGCGAAGCAGCACGGCCCCGCGATGTCCTGGTCGACCGGCGGCCCGGTCTTCGGGCGCCCCTGTGCGTCGAAGACCGCCACCCGCAGCGGCCAGGACGCGGGCGCGAACACCGTGCGCACGGCCACCTGGGCGCCGGCGTGCGTCACGGCGATCCGCCGCCCGCCCGCGGTCTTGGTGTACTCGACGCGGGCCAGCACCACCCCGCTCTTGGCCAGCAGGGAGCGGCCGAACTCCGTCACCAGCCCGTAGCGCCCGTCGAAGAGGCCCGGGGCGGCGTCCGCCAGCAGACGGGCGTACGCGCGGAAGGTCGGGGTCACGTCGTCGGACGCGAAGTTCACGGGCAGCCCGCCGCCGATGTCCAGGGTGGTGACCTGCCGGCGCCCCACGGCCCGGTTGATCTCCTCCGCCAGCTCGTACGTGGCCCGCACCCCCGCCGCCATCAGCTCCAGGGGGCAGCCCTGGGAGCCCACGTGGGCGTGCAGCCGGGACAGCCAGGGGCGCTCGGCGAAGGCGCGGACGAGCCAGGCGCGCGCCCCTTCGTCGCGCAGCGCCACCCCGAACTTCGACGTGTCCGTCGCCGTGCTCAGCGCGTCGATGGTGCCGCCGCCCACCTGGGGGTTGACACGCACGCCGAGCGAGGAGCGGGGCGGGCCGGCGGCCTCCCGCAGCAGCCCGTCCAGCCGGGCGAGCTCCTCGCGGCTGTCCGCGTTGACCGCCACCCCCAGCGCGAGGGCCTCACGGAGCTCCGCCGTGGTCTTCGCGGGAGAGTCCAGCACGATCCGCTCCGGGGCCACCCGCGCCGCCCGGGCCAGCGCCAGCTCACCGGGGCTCGCCACCTCGGCGCCCAGCCCTTCCCCGGCCAGCAGCCGCAGCACGGGCACGAGGGCGGCGGCCTTCACGGCGAACGCGTGCAGGGTCGTATCGCGCGCCGCCCCGGCCTCTTCGAAGGCCGCCCGCAGCGACGTGGTGGCCGCGCGGATCCCCTGCACGTCGAGCAGCCCGGCGACGGGGGACCAGGCGGGCAGCAGCCCTTGCCGGATCGCGGCCTGCACCACGGTGCCGAGGGGGATGTCACGGGAGGACATGGAGCCACTCCACCACACCGGGCCGCGAAAATGGCATGCGCTGCGGGCGGTTTCCGCACACGATGAGCTCCATGCGCGACGGCACGCCCGCGCGTGCGCGGAGCCGCCGCGGGCCGGAACGGGGTGCGAACCGGGTCGGCCCGGGCATGGGGACGCCTTCGACCGGTTCATCGGTGCCGGTCGATGGGCGCCGCCTCGGCGGTGGCATGTACCTGGGCTGCCCGTTCCTCGCACACGCGGCCGGGCCGCACCACGGACCCGCCATCGGTTCGGCTCCTCGGAGACGGCGAGAGCCCCGCCGACGGTCCGGGCCATTCGTCAACCTTCCCGTATTCATAGGGGCGTACGCTCGCCCCATGCCCATGGGTGCCACTATCGGTCAACGGCTCCAAGACGTGCGCAAGCGCCGGGGCCTCAGCCAACGGGAACTTGCCGCGGCGTCCGGTGTCTCGCTCTCGCTGATCCGCAAACTCGAACAGGGAGAGCGGAACGACACCCGTCTGGAGACGGCCCGGCAGCTCGCCGTCGCGTTGGGCGTCACGACCAGCTGCCTCCTCGCGGAACCGGAAGCCAGGGGAGAACCCCCGGCCGGGGACCGGTGGGAGCCCGTGCGGCAGGCCCTCGCTGCAGGGACACTGCCGCCCGGACCCGAGGAGCCGCCCACGGTCGCCGGAGTCCTCGGCACCCTCGACGCGGCCGTGCCGCTCTTCTCCGGTGACCGGTACGCCGAGCTGAGCACGTTGCTGCCGCCGCTGATCCGCGACGCCGAGGCGCTGGCCGCAGCCGGGCCCGAGGGGAGGGCGGTGCGCGCCCGGGTCCTGCAGCTGACCGGGTGGCTGCTGACCCAGACACGGCAGTTCGCCGCAGCGCACTCCGCCCTCGACCGGTCCCTGGACGACGCGCCGGACCAGCTCCATGGGGCCGCCACCGTGAGCACCCAGTGCTGGCTGCTGCTCCGGCAGGGCCGGCTGGCCACAGCCCGTGAACTGGCGGCCGAGTGGGCCGACGAGGTGGAGCCGCGCATGTCCCGCGCCTCCGTCGCCGAGCTGAGCGCATGGGGGTGGCTGCTGCTGCGCCTCTCCGCCGCGTCCATCAGGGACAACCGGCCCGGCGAAGCCGAGGACTCCATGCGGCTGGCGCACGCCGCAGCCGTGGCCATGGGCAGGGAGTTCGCCCCGGACAGGGACTTCCTGCGCGCCTTCGGCCCCGTGACCGTCGTCCTCAAGCGCGCGGAGAACGCGATGATCGCCGACCGGCCGGACGTCGTCCTGCAACTCGCCGAACGAGTGCCGGTAGGCGGCATGCGCCCCACGTCCAACAACCGCAACCGCCACCTCCTGGACGTAGCCGAAGCCCACGTGCGCTCACGGCAGTACGCGGAGGCGGTCGATGTCCTCCAGGGCATCCGGACCGCGGCACCCCAGTGGCTGCCCAACCAGCGCTACGCACACGACATCCTCGGTCGCGTGATCAGCCGGAGGAGAACCCTCACCCCCGGCATACGGTCCCTGGCCGACGCCATCGGCGTCCCCATGTGACGCGCGGTGGCACTTCCGTCGACCACCGCCACAGAGTGCCATTGCCCGGCAAAACGCCTGGTCCTTAGCGTCATGTGTCATGCAGACGAACGAGAACGCAGCGATGCCCGCGGTCGGAACGATGGTGCTGGACAAGCGGCGCGACCGCGTCGGTGAGGTGATGCAGACGACGCCGTCGCGTGTGTTCCTCCGGGCCTTCGGGGGCGGGCGGGAGTGGATCGCCTCCCTTGAGGATCTGGAGCCCGTCGGCGTCGCCGAGGAGCTGCGGGCCAGGGTGGCCACGGTCAATGCCGCGCAGCGGTGGCGGCCGTGAACAGTGGTGCCGCTCCCGCCGCGCGGCGGCCCTGCACAAACGTGGACCGGGGAACCGCGCCGCGGGTGTTGACCCGCCCGGCGCGGGGCGAATAGCGTCGCGGCGGCCTCTGGGGGAACGGCGGTGCTACTGGCGTGCGCGTTCTGCGGGAAGACGGGGAAGACCGGCAAGTCCGGGACGACGGTGGCGGCGGCGCCGACGTCGTCATCGTCGGGAGCGGAGTCGTCGGCGCGGCCTGTGCCGAGGCGCTGACCCGCCGCGGGGCCTGCGTACTCGTCCTCGACCGGGGTCCGCTCGCGGCCGGTACCACCGCCTGCGGCGAGGGCGACCTCCTCGTCTCGAACAAGGCCCCCGGCCCCGGCCTCACCCTCGCGCAGGCCTCGCTGAGCCGCTGGCCCCGGCTGCTCGCCGCGCTGCGCGAAGAGCTCGGCCCGGGCCGGGCGGAGTGCGAGTACGAGGTGAAGGGCGGTCTCGCCGTCGCCACCGGCGAGCCGGAGGGCGCCGCCCTGTGCGACTTCGCCGCCGCCCAGCGCGCGGCGGGCGTGGACGCCCGCGAGCTCGCGCCGGGCGAGGCCGCCGCGTACGAGCCGCACCTCACGCCCGGCGTGCGCGCCGCCGTGCACTACCCGCAGGACGCCCAGCTGCAGCCCGTCCTGGCGACGACGTCGCTGCTGGCGGCGGTCCGCGCGCGGGGCGGCCGGATCCGTACCGGCGTGGACGTGGCGGGCGTGGAGACCGGCCGGGACGGGCGGGCCGTGGGCGTCCGGACGTCGGAGGGCCGCATTCCGTGCGGGGCGGTGGTCAACGCCTGCGGCCCCTGGGCCGGGGAGTTCGCCGCGGCCGCCGGGGCACCCCTGCCCGTCCTGCCGCGCCGCGGCACGGTCCTCGTCACGGCACCGCTGCCGCACGGCACGGTGCGGCACAAGGTCTACGACGCCGGGTACGCGGACACCGCCCGCAGCGCGGACCCGGGGCTGCAGGTGTCGGCCGTGGTCGAGGCGACCCAGGCGGGCACGGTCCTCATCGGCTCCAGCCGGCAGCGCTGCGGCTTCGACGGGACGCTGCGCGCCGGCGTGCTGCGCGCGCTGGCGCGCGGGGCCGCGCAGCTGTTCCCCGTCCTCGGCGGCGTCCCCGTCATGCGCGCGTACGGCGGCTTCCGCCCGTACACCCCCGACCACCTCCCGGTCGTCGGCGAGGACCCGCGCCGCCCCGGCCTGTGGCACGCGACGGGCCACGAGGGCGCCGGCATCGGCCTGGCCGCCGCCACCGGCGAGCTGCTCGCCGAACTCTGGGCGGGCGAGCCGCCGCACCTCGATCCGGAGCCGTTCCGGGTCCAGCGCTTCGCAGCCGCACGCTTCGGAAGGGAGAACGGATGGCACTGACGGTGTACGTCGACGGCGAGCGGCACCGCGCCCTGCCCGGCCAGACGGTGGCGGCCCTGCTCCTCGCGACGGGCCGCCGGTCCTGGCGCACCACCCGCCTCGGCGGCCGCCCGCGCGGCATCTTCTGCGGCATCGGCGTCTGCTACGACTGCCTGGTCGTCGTCAACGGCCTCCCCGACGTCCGGGCCTGCCGGCGCGAACTGTGCGACGGGGACCGGGTGGAGACCCAGCGCGGCGCCCGGCTGCCCACGGAGGAGCTGCCTCCGGAACCTCGTGTACCTCGTACGGACGGCGACGGTACGGACCAGGGCGCCAGGCCCGGCGAGCCCGTACGCGACGCGGACGGGGTCGCATGAGCGCCCCGTCCCACATAGCCGCGCCCCTCACCGCCCCGCCCCTCGTGGTCGTCGTCGGCGCAGGACCCGCCGGCGCGCGGGCCGCGCTGAGCGCCGCCCGGTGCGGCGCACGCGTCGCGCTCGTCGACAGCGGGGAGCGCATCGGCGGCCAGTACCACCGGCAGCCGGCCGTCGCGGGCAAGGCCGTCGCGGGCGGGCCCGACGCCTCCGCCGCGCACCCGCTCGAACTGGCCGTCGCCACCCAGCCCCGCATCGCCCACCTGCCCCGCACCACCGTCTGGGCCCTGGAGCCGCTCCCGGAGCCGGGGCCTGCGCCCGGCCGCCATCTCGTCCACGTCCAGCAGGGCCCCGCCGACGACCGCGGACGCCCCGTGCGCACCCTCGCGGCCGACGCGCTCGTCCTGTGCACCGGCGCCTTCGACCGCGCGCTGCCGTTCCCCGGCTGGGAGCTGCCGGGCGTGGTCACGGCGGGCGCGGCGCAGGCGCTCGCCAGGGGGCAGCGGACGGCCGTCGGCGGCCGGGTCGTGGTGTCGGGCACCGGGCCGTTCCTGCTGCCGGTCGCGCTGGCCCTGCCGGAGGTGGGGGCGCGGGTCCTGGGCGTGTACGAGGCGGGGAACCCGGCGCGCTGGCTGCGCAGCCCCGCCGCGGCCCTGCGCGACGGCGGCCCCGGCCGGGTCGCCGAGCTGGGCTCGTACGCCGCGGGGCTGGCCCGCCACCGCGTCCCGTACCGCACGCGGCACGCGGTCGTCGCCGCGCACGGCCGGGACCGCGTCGAGGCCGTCACCGTCGCCCGCCTGGATGCGGGCTGGCACCCGGTGGCGGGCAGTGAGCAGCGCATCGGGCCCGTGGACGCCGTGTGCGTCGGCTACGGCTTCACCCCGCAGCTGGAGCTCCCCCTGGCCGCGGGCTGCGCGGTCCGCGGCGGGCACGTGGCCGTCGACGCGCGCCAGGCGACGACCGTCCCGGGCGTGTACGCGGCGGGCGAGCTCACGGGCGTCGCGGGCGCCCCGGCCGCGGCGGCGGAGGGCGAGCTGGCGGGGCTCGCAGCGGTGGCGGACCTGGCGGACCTGGCGGACCTGGCCGACCTGGCGGAGCGCCCGTGGGCCGCGGAGGCCGCGGCGCACCTCGCGCCGCCGTCCCCCGCCCGCCTCGCGGCCGCCGCCTCGCGGGTGCGGTCCGGGCGGCGGTTCGCGCGGGCGCTGGCCCGGGCGCATCCCGTCCCGGGCGGCTGGCGCGGCTGGCTGCGCGAGGACACGCTCGTGTGCCGGTGCGAGGAGGTGTCTTACGGGGAGCTGCGGGACGCCGTCGCGGCGCGCGGCGCGGACGGGATGCGGGCGCTCAAGCTCACGTGCCGCGCCGGGCTGGGCGCCTGCCAGGGGCGCGTCTGCGGGCGCAACACGGCCGAGCTCGCCGCGGCGCTCCTCGGTGCCCCCGTCGCCGATCCGCACGCCATGGACCGGCGGCCGCTGGCCCATCCGGTGCGGCTCGGGGACCTCGCGGAGCCGCCACCCATTGACTAGAGCTATTCAGCCACCCAAGATGTGCAGTGTTCTATTCAGAGCCGCCAGGGAGGCAGGGCACCATGTCCGGACCGCGACCCGTACGAGCGCCGCGAGGCAGCCAGCTGAGCACGCTGGGGTGGCAGCAGGAAGCCGCTCTGCGCATGCTGCAGAACAACCTCGACCCCGAGGTGGCCGAGCACCCCGACAAGCTCGTCGTCTACGGCGGCACGGGCAAGGCCGCCCGCGACTGGCGCTCGTTCGACGCCATGGTCCGCACGCTGCAGACGCTCAAGCAGGACGAGACCATGCTCGTCCAGTCCGGCCGCCCGGTCGGCGTCATGCAGACCCACGAGTGGGCGCCGCGCGTCCTCCTCGCCAACTCCAACCTCGTCGGCGACTGGGCCAACTGGGAGGAGTTCCGCCGCCTGGAGCACCTCGGCCTCACCATGTACGGCCAGATGACCGCCGGGTCGTGGATCTACATCGGCACGCAGGGCATCCTGCAGGGCACGTACGAGACCTTCGCCGCCGTCGCCGCCAAAAAGTTCGGCGGCACCCTCGCCGGCACGATCACCCTGACCGCCGGCCTCGGCGGCATGGGCGGCGCCCAGCCGCTCGCCGTCACCATGAACGACGGCGTCGCCATCTGTATCGACTGCGATCCGCGCGCCATCGAGCGCCGCATCGAGCACCGCTACCTGGACGTGAAGGCCGACTCGCTCGACCACGCCCTCCAGCTGGCCGTCGAGGCGCGCGACGCCCGCCGCCCGCTGTCCATCGGCGTCCTCGGCAACGCCGCGGAGCTCCTCCCGCAGCTGCTCGCGATGAACGCCCCGATCGACATCGTGACCGACCAGACCAGCGCCCACGACCCGCTCGCCTACCTGCCGGTCGGCATCTCCTTCGACGACATGGCCGCCTACGCGGCCGAGAAGCCCGCGGACTTCACGACCCGGGCGCGCGAGTCGATGGCGCGTCACGTCGAGGCCATGGTCGGCTTCCAGGACGCCGGCGCCGAGGTCTTCGACTACGGCAACTCCATCCGCGGCGAGGCCCAGCTCGCGGGCTACACCCGCGCCTTCGACTTCCCCGGCTTCGTCCCCGCCTACATCCGCCCCCTCTTCTGCGAGGGCAAGGGCCCCTTCCGCTGGGCGGCCCTCTCCGGCGACCCGGCCGACATCCACAAGACCGACAAGGCGATGCTCGAACTCTTCCCCGAGAACGAGTCGCTCGCCCGCTGGATCAAGATGGCCGGCGAGCGGGTCCACTTCCAGGGCCTGCCCGCCCGCATCTGCTGGCTCGGCTACGGCGAGCGCGACAAGGCCGGCGAGCGCTTCAACGACATGGTCGCCGACGGCACGCTCGCCGCGCCGCTGGCCATCGGCCGCGACCACCTCGACTGCGGATCGGTGGCCTCGCCGTACCGCGAGACCGAGGCCATGCTGGACGGCTCCGACGCGATCGCGGACTGGCCGCTGCTCAACGCCATGGTCAACGTCGCCTCGGGCGCCTCGTGGGTCTCCATCCACCACGGCGGCGGCGTCGGCATGGGCCGCTCCATCCACGCGGGCCAGGTCACGGTCGCCGACGGCACGGCGCTCGCGGGCGAGAAGATCCGCCGCGTCCTGACGAACGACCCGGGGATGGGCGTCATCCGGCACGTCGACGCCGGGTACGACATCGCGGAGTCGGTCGCCTCCGAGCGGGGCGTCCGCGTCCCGATGCGGGAAGACTCATGACCGGACCCGACCCCGTTGTGGGCAATCGTTCCGCAGGGCGGAACGGGTGGGCACAACGCGACCACCGGCCCGCAGCCGTAGCGGAAACCTCTGGCGGAACGGACGCGCCGTCGCCGAGTGCGGGCCCGGTTGGGCCCTCCTCGTTCCACGAGATGTGGGCCGACCTGGGCGCCGTCGGCCGTGACAAAGACACCCGCGGCTACCACCGCTTCGCCTGGAGCGGCGCCGACGCCGACTGCCGCGCCTGGTTCCGCGCCCAGGCGGAGAGCCGGGGGCTGGCCTACGAGCTCGACCGCAACGGCAACCAGTGGGCGTGGCTCGGCGACCCCGCCGCCGGGGACGCCGTCGTCACGGGGTCCCACCTGGACTCCGTACCGAACGGCGGCGCCTTCGACGGCCCCCTCGGCGTCGTCTCCTCCTTCGCCGCGATCGACGAGCTGCGCGCCCGCGGGGCGCAGCCGTCCCGCCCCCTCGCCGTCGTCAACTTCGGCGACGAGGAGGGCGCCCGCTTCGGCCTGGCCTGCGTGGGCTCGCGCCTGACCGCAGGTCAGCTGTCCCTCGACAAGGCACACGCGCTCCGGGACGCCGAGGGCGTCTCCCTGCCGCAGGCCATGGAGCGCGCCGGCTACGACCCGGAGGCCATCGGCCCGGACCCCGAGCGGCTCGCCCGGATCGGCGCCTTCGTCGAGCTCCACGTCGAGCAGGGCCGCGCCCTGGACCTGTCGGACCGCGCCGTCGGCATCGCCTCCGCCATCTGGCCGCACGGCCGCTGGCGGTTCGACTTCCACGGCGAGGCCAACCACGCCGGCACCACCCGCATCGAGGACCGCCGGGACCCGATGCTGACCTACGCCAACACCGTCCTCGCCGCCCGCAAGAAGGCCCGGCTCGCCGGAGCCCTCGCCACCTTCGGGAAGGTCGGCGTCGAGCCGAACGGCGTCAACGCCATCCCCTCCCTCGTACGCGGCTGGCTGGACTCGCGGGCCGCCGACCAGGAGACCCTCGACCTCGTGGTCGCGGAGATCGAGAAGGCGGCCGTGGAGCGCGGCGAGCGCGACGGCGTGGACGTGCGGGTCACCCGGGAGTCCTTCACGCCGGTCGTGGAATTCGAGCACGCCCTGCGCGACGAGCTGGCCCGGATCCTGGGCGGGGACGTCCCCGTCCTCGGGACGGGCGCGGGACACGACGCCGGAATCCTCTCCGGAGCCGTCCCCACCGCCATGCTGTTCGTACGCAACCCCACAGGCGTCTCCCACTCGCCCGCCGAAACGGCCTCCGAGGACGACTGCCTGGCCGGGGTGACCGCACTCGCCGACGTACTGGAGGGCCTGGCGTGTCGCTGACGGCACAGACCTATTGGGCGGAGCACGCCCTTCTCGACACCGGCGTCGAGCCGGGCGTGGTCATCGAGACCGGGGCGGACGGCCGCATCAAGGCCGTCCGCCGGGGCGCGGCGGCCCCGCCCCCGGGCGCGGTGACCCTGCGGGGCATCACCCTGCCCGGCCTCGCGAACGCGCACAGCCACGCCTTCCACCGGGCCCTGCGCGGGGCGACCCAGGCGGGCGAGGGCACCTTCTGGACCTGGCGCGACGTCATGTACCGCGTCGCGGACAACCTCACCCCGGACAACTACTTCGCGCTGGCCCGGGCGGCCTACGCCGAGATGGCGCTCGCGGGCATCACCTCCGTCGGCGAGTTCCACTACGTGCACCACCTCGCCGGCGGCGCACGCTACGACAACCCCAACGCCATGGGCGAGGCGCTGATCGCGGCCGCCGCCGAGGCCGGCATCCGCATCACGCTCCTCGACACCTGCTATCTCTCCTCCGGCTTCGGCGCCGAGCCGAACAAGCACCAGCGGCGCTTCAGCGACGGCACCGCCGAGCGCTGGGCCGAGCGCGTCTCCGCCCTCAAGGGCGACGACAACACCCGCATCGGCGCGGCGATCCACTCGGTGCGGGCCGTGCCCGCCGAGGAGCTGGCGACCGTGGCCGCGTGGGCGCAGGAGCGCGAAGCCCCGCTGCACCTGCACCTGTCCGAGCAGACCGCCGAGAACGACGCCTGCGTCGAGGCGCACGGCTTCACCCCCACCGCGCTCCTCTCCCACCACGGCGTGCTCGGCCCGCGCACCACCGCCGTCCACGCCACGCACCTCACCCCCGGCGACATCCGCCTCCTCGGCCACTCGGGCACCGGCGTGTGCATGTGCCCGACCACCGAGCGGGACCTGGCCGACGGCATCGGCCCGGCCCGGGCGCTGCAGGAGGCGGGCTCCCCGCTCTCCCTCGGCAGCGACAGCCACGCCGTCATCGACCTGCTCGAAGAGGCGCGCGCCATGGAGATGGACGAGCGGCTGCACACCCGCACCCGCGGCCACTGGACCGCCGTCCAGCTGCTGCGCGCCGCCTCCGCCGACGGCCACGCGGCCCTCGGCTGGGACGAGGCGGGCCGCATCGAGCCGGGCGCGCTCGCGGACTTCACGGCCGTCGCCCTCGACACCGTGCGCACCGCGGGCCCGCCCTACGTCCTCGCCGCCGAGACGGCCGTCTTCGCGGCGAGCGCCGCGGACGTCCGGGACACGGTGGTGGGCGGCCGGCACATCGTGCGCGACGGGACGCACCAGCTCGTCGCCCACGTGCCGGCGGCACTGGCGGAGTCGATCGCGGCCGTACGAGGCTGAACCGTACGAGGCCGGCCCGTACGAGGCCGACCCGTGCGGTTCGGCCTCGCGCGAGGCCGAACCACCGAACCGACCTAAGGAGTGCCGCACGCCCATGGCGACGACGGTCATCACCCACATCAGCAGTCTCGTCACGAACGACCCCTCCCTCGGCGAAGGCCCCCTCGGCACGATCCAGGACGCGGCAGTCGTCATCGACGGCGACCGCGTCGCCTGGGTCGGCACGTCCAGCAAAGCACCGGCCACTGACAATCGCGTCGACGCCGAGGGCCGGGCCGCCCTCCCCGGCTTCGTCGACTCCCACTCCCACCTGGTCTTCGCGGGCGACCGCACCGCCGAGTTCCACGCCCGCATGTCCGGCCGCAGCTACAGCGCCGGCGGCATCCGCACCACCGTCGCCGCCACGCGCGCCGCGACCGACGAGGTGCTGGACGCCAACGTCCGCCGCTATGTGGGCGAGGCCCTGCGCCAGGGCACCACGGTCATGGAGACCAAGTCCGGCTACGGCCTCACCGTCGAGGACGAGGCCCGCGCCCTGCGCATCGCCGCGGCGCACACCGACGAGGTCACCTACCTCGGCGCCCACATCGTCTCCCCCGACTACGCCGACGACCCGGCCGCGTACGTGGACCTCGTGACCGGGCCGATGCTCGACGCCTGCGCCCCGCACGCCCGCTGGGTCGACGTGTTCTGCGAGAAGGGCGCCTTCGACGGCGATCAGGCCCGGACGATCCTCACGGCAGGCGCCGCCCGCGGGCTGACCCCGCGCGTCCACGCCAACCAGCTCACCTACGGGCCCGGCGTCCAGCTGGCCGTCGAGCTCGGCGCCGCCTCGGCCGACCACTGCACCCACCTGACCGACGCGGACGTCGACGCCCTGGCGAACGGCACCACGGTCGCCACCCTCCTGCCCGGCGCGGAGTTCTCCACGCGCGCGGAGTGGCCGGATGCGCGCCGCCTGCTGGACGCGGGGGCCACGGTCGCCCTGTCCACGGACTGCAACCCCGGCTCGTCCTTCACCAGCTCCATGCCGTTCTGCATCGCGCTGGCCGTACGGGACATGGGGATGACCCCGGACGAGGCCGTCTGGTCCGCGACCGCGGGCGGAGCGGCGGCCCTGCGCCGTACGGACGTGGGCCGCATCGCCCCAGGCGCCCGGGCCGACCTCGCGCTCCTCGACGCCCCGTCACACGTCCACCTCGCGTACCGTCCGGGCGTTCCGCTGGTCTCGGCGGTGTGGCGCGCGGCGGTGAAAAAAGGGGTGGTCGGGAAAGGGGAGGCTCCCCCGGACTCATTCCTCGCTCAACAGGCCCCGGCGCAGGCGCACCAGGGTGCGGGAGAGCAGGCGCGAGACGTGCATCTGGGAGATGCCCAGTTCCTCGCCGATCTCCGACTGGGTCATGTTCGACACGAAGCGCAGGGAGAGGATCTTCCGGTCCCGCTGCGGGAGTTCGGCGATCATCGGCTTGAGGGAGGCGACGTATTCGATGCCCTCCAGGCTGTGGTCCTCGTAGCCGATGCGGGCCGACAGCGCGCCCTCCGCCTCGTCGTCCTGCGGCTGGGCGTCCAGCGAGCTCGCCGAGTAGGCGTTGCTCGCGGCCATGCCCTCGACGACCTCGTCCTCCGTCAGGCCGAGGCGCTCGGCGAGTTCGCCGACGGTGGGGGAGCGGTCCAGGCTCTGGGCGAGCTCGTCGCCGGCCTTGGCCAGGTCGATACGGAGCTCCTGGAGCCGGCGCGGCACGCGCACGGACCAGCTGGTGTCGCGGAAGAACCGCTTGATCTCGCCGATGATGGTCGGCATCGCGAAGGTCGGGAACTCGACGCCCCGGCTGAGCTCGAAGCGGTCGATGGCCTTGATGAGGCCGATCGTGCCGACCTGGACGATGTCCTCCATCGGCTCGCTGCGGGAGCGGAACCGGGCGGCGGCGAACCTCACGAGGGCGAGGTTCAGTTCGACCAGGGTGTTGCGTACGTACGCGTATTCGTGTGTGCCCTCTTCGAGCGCCTCCAGGCGGGCGAAGAGCGTCTTGGACAGGGCCCGTGCGTCCTGCGGCGCCATTTCGCCGGGGGGCGTGGGGCCGGTCTCGCCGTACTCGGGCAGAGAGCCGGGCAGGGGCTCGGACAGGGTTTCGGGCAGGGACTGGGGCGGGGGTGTCGACGACGCCGTACGGGGTTCCGTACGCGTTTCGTCGAGCCGGGGCGACATGGTCTCCTCCATCATTCTCGGCATATGGCTGCCGATGCCGTCGCGTCGTGCTGCGGTGAGCGGCGCCTCCAAAGCCGTCCGTGGTGGATGTCGTCCTACTAGCCCTACCTGCCTTCACCCTTGCACCGCAAGTGCGTAATGTCCCTATATGTGCATAATGCCTGACCTTCAGCTACCGGACGACGTAGGGAAGGCGTAGTGTTCTGGGAGCGCCACGCAGGCACACCGAGAAGGGATGCGCATGGATCGCGGGATGGTCGGCAGCGCGAGCAGGGGCCGGCTGAATGTAGCCGTCCGGCGGGACGGGGCGAGCGCGATCGTGACGCCGGTGGGTGAGCTCGATCACCACACGGCGGATGTGCTGCGCGAGCCCCTTGAGGCCGCCATCGCCGAGGGCGGTGCGCGTGTGGTCCTGGACTGCTCCGGTCTGGAGTTCTGCGACTCCACGGGCCTCAATGTGCTCCTGGGTGCCCGGCTGCAGGCCGAGGCCGCAGGCGGCGGAATCCACCTGGCTGCGATGCAGCCCGTGGTCGCCCGGGTCTTCGAGATCACCGGCGCGGAAGCCGTCTTCACCGTGCACGACACCCTCGACGCGGCCCTCGCCGGCTGACGTCCGGCGCCCCGCCTTTTCCTGTGTGTCACCCAGTCGTCACCCGGTCTGCCGGGCTCCTTCGGCGCGGGTTCACGAGCCTCAGTTGCATGCATCACAGGATCGGCACCGAAGAAGTGGGTGTTCTCACGATTCGGTCGGGCAGGAGTCTGCTGAATCCGTTCCATGTGCCAGGTAGCCGCGATCAAGGTATCCAGGTACCCGTCCGTCCCGTCGTCCGTCCCATCGTTCGTCCCGTCGTTTGTCCCTTCGTTCCGTTCTGAATCGGTGAATCGGTGAGGTGAAGCGCTGATGAGCACCACCCGGCCGTGCCCTCCGCCGGGCGACCCCGGTCCGGGGGCGGACGGCGCCGCCTCGTCCGGTGCGCCGTCGCCGGACGGGCCTCCGCAGGGGTCCCGGCCCGCCGGAATGCGCCGGCTGCACCTCGTCGGGGTCAGCGGCGCCGTGCCGATGTCCCGCGACTTCACCCGGCAGGCGCTCTACGACTGGGGCTGGCTCCCCGCGGTCGGCGCGGACCACCGCGCCGCCGCCGAGGACGTCCTGCTCGTCGTCTCCGAGCTGGTCACCAACGCCTGCCTGCACGCCGACGGCCCCGAGGAGCTCCGCGTGAGCTGCACGGGCAAGGTGCTGCGCCTGGAGGTCGTCGACCTCGGCGCGGGCTCGCCCGCGCCGCGCACGCCGCACCGCGCGGGGCGGCCCGGCGGCCACGGCATGTTTATCGTGCAGCGGCTCTGCCTGGACTGGGGCGTCGTGCGCAACGAGAGCGGTGCCGGAAAGACGGTGTGGGCGGAGCTGGCCGCGCCCGGGTAGGCGCTGCCTCCTTCCCTTCCTCCTTCTCTTCCTCTTCCGTTCCCTCTTTCCCCTTCTCCCTTCTCTCGTTCTTTCTCTCTTCCTTCCTCAAGGTCCCCGGCGTACTGTCTGCGCCCGATCTGATGTGCCGTCAGCTCAGGTTCGGCTGCGGCACCGGACGAGAGGGGAACCAGAGGTGTCCCACATCCCACGCCGCGCAGTCGCACTCGCCGCGTCCTTGGCCGCGTCCCTGGCCGGCGGGGCCGTCCTGCTCGCGGCCCCGGCCGCGCACGCCGCGACGATCGACGTCGACTACGCGTGCAAGACCCCCATCGGCGACAAGAGCGCCGTCTCGCCCATCGACATCAAGGGCGTCGCGGACGGCGATGCGTACAAGCTGACGATGTCCTTCGAGAAGGGCGTCTCCTCCAGCCCCATCGAGCTCGGCAAGGGCGCGATGAAGCCCAGTGCCGTCATCAAGCTGGGCGGTGCGGACAGCGGGACGGTCGCCGTCTCCGGGCCCGCCAACGCGGAGCCGATACCGGCCAACACCCCGATCAAGATCAGTGACCTGTCGGGGACGTACACCCCGAAGAAGAGCGGCAGCGTGACGTTCACCGCCTCCACGCTGACCATCCAGGCGCTGGGCACGACCACCACCTGCACGCCGACGAACAATCCGAAGCCGTCTCTGACGCTCGACGTCAAGGGGCCGGGCGGGGGTTCGGGCGGGTCCTCTTCCGGGGGGTCTTCCACCGGTGGGTCTTCTACGGGTGGCTCTTCTACCGGGGGGTCTTCCACTGGGGGGTCGTCCACGGGTGGGGCGTCTACCGGTGGGTCTTCTACGGGTGGCTCTTCCACCGGAGGTGGCCAGCTTCCCCAGACCGGGCCCGCCGACTCCGCCATCGCCCTCGGCACCCTCGGCGGCACCGTCCTCCTCACCGGCGTCGCCGGCACGCTCTGGCTGACCCGGCGGCGCCGGGCGGCGACCACTCGCTAGCCGCCTGCTCGCGTACGTCCTGATTCGCGTACGTCCTGACCTGCGTACGTCCTAAGGGGCCGCCTGTGCGCCGTCGTCCCGTCCGCCTTCTCGTGCCGGTTCTCGTCCCGGTGCTGCTCTGCGTCGCCGCGACCCCGGCACCGGCCGCGCTCGCCGGCGACGACCGGCCGTGGTCGGCCGCGCCCGCCCCCGCCGGTACGGAGGCGCCCGGCCCGGACGACAGGGCGTCGTTCTACCTGGAGGGCGCCCCCGGCACGGCGTTCACCGACAAGCTGTCCGTGGTCAACCCCGCTGACCACGAGCGCTCCTTCGCCCTCCGGGGCGACGGGTCCTGGATCGCCCTCGCCCGGCGGCAGGTACGGGTGCCCGCCCGTACGCGCGCGAACGTGCCCTTCACCGTGACGGTCCCCGGTGACGCCGAGCCCGGTGACCACCCCGGCGCGGTGGTCGTGAGCGGGGAAGAGGGGCGGGAGAGGCGGGAGGTGCGGGTGCGGCTGGCCCTGCGCGTCAGCGGGGGACCGGCGCTTCCGGCGCTCGCCGTCGAGAACGTACGGGTGAGCAGCGCGGGCTCCCGCGGGGCGGTCATCCGGTACGCACTGGTCAACCGCGGCAACCGGGCACTGGCCCCGCGGCTCGCCCTCCGCGCCGACGGGATCTTCGGTACGGTGCTCCGCCGTACGGTCGCCGACGCCCCGGCCGAGCTGCTGCCGGGGCGGGCGGTGCGGCGGGTGGAACGGTGGCCGGATGCGCCGCGGCTGGACTCGGTGACGGTGCGGGTCACCGCTACCGCGGCGGGTGGGGTGCGGGCCAGTGGGTCCGGGTCGTATACGCCTGTGCGGTGGGTTCTGCCGGTGGGGGGTGGGGTGGTGCTGGCCCTTGTCGGTGGGGTGGTGCTTCTGGTGCGGCGGTGGCGGTGCGGGGCGTGAGCGGCGTCGTGGTCCGGCGCCGGGGCCTCCGGGGCAGGGCCCTGGACCGTATATTTACGGCGCCCTCGGCCCCGCCGCACACGCACCCGGCACCAGGCGCCACAAATACACGTCAGCGTCCAGGGCCCTGCCCCTGCGGCCCCGGCGCCTCCGCCGTCCTTCTTCTGCTGGCGCTGCTCGTCGCCCTGATGCCCTCAGGGGCGGCCGCCGCCGAGGGGCCTCGGCTCTCTTTGGATCGGGGGGAGGCCGGGAAGGGCAGCGTTGTGGTGGTGAAGGGGGAAGGGTGGCGGCCTCGGGCTCTGCTGACTTTGTTGGTGTGCGGGCAGAACATGGTGGGTGGTACCAACGATTGCGTTAACGCGGAGGGGCGGACCGTCACTACGGAGGGTGACGGGGCCTTTCGGCGGGAGCTGGTTGTTTCCGAGCCGCCCAAGCCCTGCCCCTGTGTGGTGCACGTCGCCACGGTGATGGGGGAGGTTGAGGTGGTTGATGTCCCGCTGGTCGTCGCCGGACACCCTGTCGCCCCGCTGCCCGACGGGGCGCGGATCGGTGTGCTGGACGCCCGTCTGGAGGGCTCCGGCGGGGTGCTCACCTGGTTCGGGGCGCCGCCTGCCCGGCGGCTCGTCCTCACGGTCGGGAATCTGGGGTCCGGGGCCGCCAAGGACCCCGTGTTCCGGGTCGGGACGGCGCGGGGTCTCCTTGCGCCGTCGTGGGAGGAGCGCAGGTGGCGCGGGACCATCCCGGCGGGGCAGCGGGCCCGGGTCGTCTTCGATGTGGAGCTCGCTGCGGGCGCTCACGGGCCCTATGAGGTGTCGCTCAAGTACGGCGACAAGGTGCTGGTCACCGAGCCCTGGGACGTGGCCCGGCCCTGGGGGGTGACGTTGTTCTGGGTCTTGCTGGGGCTTGTCGTGCCCGCCGGGCTCTTCCGGATCGGGATGGTGGTCGTCGATCGGCTGCGGCCCCGGCGTGCGGCTGTTGTGGAGACTGCTGCTTTGCCCTGGTTCACCCCCGACGCCATGCCCCGGTTGCCGGACTGAAACGCACAGTGCCCCGGCGCGTCATTGCGCCGGGGCACTGTCACTCAGGGGGTCCTCAGCGGACGTCGCCCATGAGGGCTTCGATCTTCTTGCGGTACATCCACACCGCGACGGCCGCGAGGACCGCTGCGGTGGCCTGGCCGAGGATCACGTTGATGCCGTTGAGGTCGAGGCCGCCGACCTCGCGCAGCAGCGTCGTGGTGCAGTTGCCCGCGGTGACCGCGAGGAACCAGACACCCATCATCTGGCTGGCGTACTTCACCGGCGCCATCTTGGTGGTGAGCGACAGGCCGACCGGGGAGAGGCAGAGCTCACCGATGGTCTGGATCATGTAGATCATCACCAGCCACATGGGGCCGGCCTTCGAGCTCTCCGAGGCCGTCGACATCGGGATGGCGAAGATGAAGAAGGACGCGCCGATGAGGACCATGGCCATCGAGAACTTCACCGTGGAGCTCGGCTCGCTGCCGCGGCGGGCCAGCCACAGCCACAGCCAGGCGATGACCGGGGCGATGGCCATGACCCAGATGGGGTTGATCGACTGGAACAGCGTGGACGGGATCTGCCAGCCGAAGATGGTGTCCGAGGTCCTCTTGTCGGCGAAGGTCGACAGCGTCGAGCCCGCCTGCTCGAAGATCATCCAGAAGACGGCGGCGGCGATGAAGAACCAGATGTAGCCGGTGACCTTGGTCTGCTCGTCCGAGGTCAGGTCCTTGTCGCGCTTGATGCGGAACAGGGTCGCGGCCGGGACGGCCACACCGAGCAGGGCGAGCGGGATGGTGGCCCACTTCTGCGTGAAGTGGCCGGTACCCGCGACGACGCCGTAGAAGACGGCGGCGATGCCGAACCACAGCAGGGCCTTCATCAGGAGGGACTTGCGCTCGTCCGCCGGCAGCGGCTTCGGGACGACGCTGCTCTCCGGGCTCAGGAAGCGGGTGCCCAGCAGGAAGATGACCAGGCCCAGGCCCATGCCGATCGCGGCGATCGCGAAGCCCAGGTGCCAGCTGACCTTCTGGCCGAGGGCGCCGATGACGATCGGCGCGAGGCCGGCGCCGAGGTTGACACCGATGTAGAAGATCGTGAAGCCACCGTTGCGGCGCGGGTCCTGCGGGCCGTCGTAGAGGTGGCCGACCATGGTGGAGATGTTGGACTTCAGCAGGCCGGAGCCGATCGCGACCAGTGCGAGGCCGATGAAGAAGGGCGGCTTGCCGGGCATGGCCAGGCACAGGTGACCGGCCATGATGATGCTCGCCGCGATGGTGACCGTCTTGCGCGGGCCCCAGATCCGGTCGCCGAACCAGCCGCCGGGCATGGCCAGCAGGTAGACCATGCCCGTGTAGACGCCGTAGATGGCGAACGAGCTGGCCTCGGGCATCGCCAGACCGCCGCCCTGGCTGCCGGGCTTCGCGTCCGGGCCACCCGCGATCAGGTAAAGAACGAGGAGAGCGCGCATGCCGTAATAGCTGAAGCGCTCCCACATCTCCGTCAGGAAGAGGGGGGCCAGGCCGAGGGGGTGGCCGAGGAAGGTCTTGCCGCCGGAAGCCGGAGAGGTCTTCTCCTGCTCTGCGGTTCCCTTCGTCAGGCTGGACGCCATGGTCGATCCTTGAGTGCTCGGGACGCGCCGCTTGCAGCTGCTACGCGCCCGGGTGGGGGTTGGCCGGCACCGGTCACCGCGCCGTCCGCCCCACGTCCAGGGGATTCGCTCTCTCCTCCAAGGGAGCGACGGGACAGCCGTCACCGGGATCCACGCCCCCGCGCACCTTCGCGCGGCGGACCCGGCCGCCAGGTCATTCACTGTGAAACAAGACTGGGGTATCCAGCCCTGCGCACAACAGAGACCTTCGGCGCGCCGAAAACGATCCGAAGGCCCCCTTGTAGCTACAGACGTCCGGTCACCATACGTCACACCCCGCCCGCAAACGGAAGCAGTTGAGATATGGATCACAAGCTGCTGGGGAACCGTTTAAGCACCCTCAAAGGTCCGTACCGCGCTGTCAAGGGTTGCCGCCGGTAGCTCCCGGTGGACCTCTGACGTGGGCCCGAGCGGACTACCATCACTGCATGACCCGAGTACTGCTCGCCGAGGATGACGCGTCCATCTCGGAGCCGCTCGCACGCGCCCTGCGCCGCGAGGGGTATGAGGTGGAGGTGCGAGAAGACGGTCCCACGGCGCTGGACGCCGGGCTCAAGGGAGGGGTGGACCTGCTCGTCCTCGACCTTGGGCTGCCCGGGATGGACGGACTGGAGGTCTGCCGCCGGCTGCGCACCGAGGGCCACGGCTTCCCGGTGCTGGTGCTGACCGCCCGGGCCGACGAGGTGGACACCGTGGTCGGCCTGGACGCCGGCGCCGACGACTACGTCACCAAGCCCTTCCGGCTCGCCGAGCTGCTGGCCCGGGTGCGGGCCCTGCTGCGGCGCGGCACCGTCGAGGCGCACCAGCAGCCCCCCGCCACCCACGGCGTGCGGATCGACGTCGAGTCGCACCGCGCCTGGATGGGCGAGGAGGAACTGCAGCTGACGGCGAAGGAGTTCGACCTGCTGCGGGTGCTGGTGCGCGACGCGGGCCGGGTCGTCACCCGCGACCAGCTGATGCGCGAGGTCTGGGACACCACGTGGTGGTCCTCCACCAAGACCCTCGACATGCACATCTCCTGGCTGCGCAAGAAGCTCGGCGACGACGCCGCCAACCCCCGCTACATCGCCACCGTGCGCGGCGTCGGGTTCCGCTTCGAGAAGAGCTGAGCCCGGGGTGCCGGGCGGGCCGCGCACCGTGCGGCCCGTGCGGCCTTCGAGGACCTCGGTGACGGCAACCGCCGTACCCCCCGGCCGCGTCCGGACCGTGCGGCGGGAACCGGCCGCTTTCGTACCACCCCGCCCGGAGGGCAACCCGTGCGCCGCCGACTGATCAACTCCACGCTCGCCGTCGTCCTCGTCGTGATCGCCGTCTTCGGGATCTCGCTCGTCATCGTCGAGACCCGCACGATCGAGAGCAGCGCCCAGGAGAGCGTGAAGGGCGAGGCCGTACGGCTGGTGAGCATCGTCGACAGCCGGCTCGTCGGCGGCGAGCGCGTCGAGTCCGAGGTGCTCAGCGAGCAGATCACCGACGGCCGCTACGCCCGCATCGAGATCCCCGGCCGGCGGGCGATCGAGATCGGCGACCGGCCCACGGGCGGTGTCATCGTCGCCACCGAGCCGGGCGACCAGGGCGTGGTCGTCCGCGTCGAGGCCTCCCGCTCCACGGTCAGCCGCGAGGTCGGCCGCACCCTGCTGGTGATCCTCGCCGTCGCGCTGCTGGCCGTCGTCGCCGCCGTCTTCCTGGCCGTGCGCCAGGCCAACCGGCTCACCGCCCCCCTCACCGACCTCGCCGAGACCGCCGAGCGGCTCGGCTCCGGCGACCCCCGCCCCCGCCACCGCCGCTACGGGGTGCCCGAGCTGGACCGGGTGGCCGACGTCCTCGACTCCAGCGCCGAGCGGATCGCGCGGATGCTCACCGCCGAGCGCCGCCTGGCCGCGGACGCCTCGCACCAGCTGCGGACGCCGCTGACGGCGCTCTCCATGCGGCTGGAGGAGATCACGCTCACCGATGAGCCGGAGACGGTCAAGGAGGAGGCGACGATCGCCCTCGCCCAGGTCGAGCGGCTGACGGACGTGGTGCAGCGGCTCCTCACCAACTCCCGCGACCCCAAGTCCAGCTCGGCCGTCACCTTCGACCTCGACGAGGTCATCAAGCAGCAGATCGAGGAGTGGCGCCCGGCCTCGCGCAGCGAGGGGCGTGCCATCGTCCGCTCCGGCAAGCAGGGGCTCCGGGCCGTCGGTACGCCGGGCGCCGTCTCCCAGGTCCTCGCGACCCTCATCGAGAACTCCCTCATGCACGGCGACGGCACGGTCGCCCTGCGCACGCGCGTCACCGGCAACCAGGCCGTCGTGGAGGTCACGGACGAGGGGCCGGGCGTCCCGCCGGACCTCGGCGCGCGGGTCTTCGAGCGCACCGTCAGCGGGCGGAACTCCACGGGGCTGGGGCTGGCCGTCGCCCGCGACCTCGCGGAGGCGGACGGCGGCCGCCTGGAGCTGCTGCAGGCGAACCCGCCGGTGTTCGCCCTGTTCCTGAGCCGTGAGGCGGAGGCGCTGGACACTCTGGGGTGATCCCGCCCCCGGAGGGCCCGGGGCGGGCGTCGCTACGTGTGCGCTTTCCGCTACTTATGCGCTTCCGCGCGCTCCGGAGGCGCGGAGAGGAACGATTCCGCCGTCTCCACCGCCTGCGCCCGGAAGACCCACGTGCGGTACGACCAGAAGCGGAAGACCGTCCCTATCCCGAGGCCGATCACGTTCTTCGCGATGTTGTCCGCGAGCGGGGTCGTCAGGCCGAAGCCGTAGTGCGAGATCGCCAGGATGCCGTTCTCGATGACCAGCCCGGCGCCGCTGAAGAGCAGGAACAGGCTCATCTCGCGACTGCGCCGGCTCCGGTCGGAGTCGCGGTAGGTCCAGTAGCGGTTGCCGACGTAGTTGGTGGCGATGGCCACGGCCGTGGCGATCACGCCCGAGCGCACCACCGCGAGACCGAAACCGTGGACACAGATGTTGAAGACGATGAAATTGACCACGAACCCGATGGCCCCGACCGCGCCGAACTTGGCGATTTCGCGGGCCACCCGCTCCAGCCGGGAACGCACTGTGCGCCGTTGACTCATGGGATCGTCAGGCTCCGTTGAATGGGCGTCTGGGGGCGTGGGGCAGCTTTCATGCTATCCAGCGCGCTCCGGAGCCGACGGACGGAGTCGGTGAACGTGAGGCGAACGCGAGTCATATCGGCCATTGGTGCACTCACTGTCTTTTCGGATGATCCTCCGAACGGGGTCGGGGGCAGTTCGCCCGTACGGATACCCTGGGGGCGTGACGTTCCCGGTAGTCGGCATGGTCGGCGGCGGCCAGCTCGCCCGTATGACCCACGAGGCGGGCATCCCCCTCGGCATCAAGTTCAAGCTGCTCAGCGATACCCCGCAGGACTCGGCGGCCCAGGTGGTCAGCGATGTCGTCATCGGCGACTACCGCGACCTGGAAACCCTTCGTGCTTTCGCACAAGGGTGTGACGTGATCACCTTCGATCACGAGCACGTTCCCACCGAGCACCTCCGGGCCCTGGAGGCGGACGGCATCCCCGTCCGCCCGGGGCCCGACGCCTTGGTGCACGCCCAGGACAAGGGCGTGATGCGGGCCAAGCTCGACGCGATCGGAGTGCCGTGCCCGCGGCACCGCATCGTCGAGGACCCCGCCGACGTGGCGCGCTTCGCGGCGGAGGGCGACGGTTTTCCCGTCGTCCTGAAGACCGTCCGCGGCGGGTACGACGGAAAGGGGGTGTGGATCGTCCGCAGCGCAGAAGAGGCGGGTGAACCCTTCCGCGCCGGAGTCCCCGTCCTCGCCGAGGAGAAGGTCGCCTTCGTCCGCGAGCTCGCGGCCAACGTCGTCCGCTCCCCGCACGGCCAGGCCGTCTCGTACCCCGTCGTCGAGTCCGTCCAGGTCGACGGCGTCTGCGACACCGTGATCGCCCCCGCGCCCGGCCTCTCGCAGGAGCTCTCCGCGCAGGCGCAGCAGCTCGCCCTGAAGGTCGCCAAGGAGCTGGGCGTCGTCGGGCACCTCGCCGTGGAGCTGTTCGAGACCGCCGACGGCCGCATCCTCGTCAACGAGCTCGCGATGCGCCCGCACAACTCCGGCCACTGGACCCAGGACGGCGCGATCACCTCGCAGTTCGCCAACCACGTGCGCGCCGTGCTCGACCTGCCGCTCGGCGACCCCCGCCCGCGCGCCAAGTGGACCGTCATGGCCAATGTGCTCGGCGGCGACTATCCCGACATGTATTCCGCGTACCTCCATTGCATGGCACGCGACCCGGGCCTGAAGATCCATATGTACGGCAAGGACGTCAAGCCCGGCCGGAAGGTCGGACACGTCAACACCTACGGCGACGATCTGGCGGATGTGCGCGAGCGCGCGAGCCACGCCGCCGGATATCTGCGAGGAACGATCACGGAATGACTGCTTCCCCCGTGGGCTCCGTCGGCCCCGTCGTCGGCATCGTCATGGGCTCCGACTCCGACTGGCCCGTCATGGAAGCCGCCGCCAAGGCCCTGGAGGAGTTCGAGGTCCCCTACGAGGTCGACGTCGTCTCCGCGCACCGGATGCCGCGCGAGATGATCGCCTACGGGGAGCGGGCCGCGGGCCGCGGCCTCAAGGCGATCATCGCGGGCGCGGGCGGCGCCGCCCACCTGCCCGGCATGCTGGCCTCCGTCACCCCGCTGCCGGTGATCGGCGTGCCCGTGCCGCTGAAGTACCTGGACGGCATGGACTCCCTGCTCTCCATCGTCCAGATGCCGGCCGGTGTCCCCGTCGCCACCGTCTCCGTCGCCGGCGCCCGCAACGCCGGCCTGCTGGCCGTCCGCATGCTCGCCGCGCACGACGCCGACCTGCTCGCCCGCATGCAGCACTTCCAGGACGAGCTCAACGAGCAGGCCACGGACAAGGGCAGGCGGCTGCGCGCGAAGGTGCAGGGCGCGGCCGCCTTCGGATTCGGCAAGTGACCGGGGAGCGACGATGACGGACCGACTGCTGGACCGCGCCCGCGAGCTCCTCGCCGCCCACCCCGTCGTCGACGGGCACAACGACCTGCCCTGGGCGCTGCGCCAGCAGGTCCGCTACGACCTCGACCGGCGCGACATCGCCCTGGACCAGAGCGGTGCCGGGCTCCACACCGACCTGCCGCGGCTGCGCGCGGGCGGCGTCGGCGCCCAGTTCTGGTCGGTGTACGTCCGTACGGACCTGGCCGGGGACGAGGCGGTCAGCGCCACGCTCGAACAGATCGACGTCGTACGGCAGCTGGCCGACCGCTACCCGCACGAGCTGCGGCTCGCCTTCACCGCCGACGACATGGAGGCGGCGCGGGCCGAGGGCCGCATCGCCTCCCTGATGGGCGCCGAGGGCGGGCACAGCATCAACTGCTCCCTGGCCACGCTGCGGGCGCTGCACCGGCTCGGCGTGCGCTACATGACCCTCACCCACAACGACAACATCCCGTGGGCGGACTCCGCCACGGACGTCCCCGCGGCGGGCGGGCTGACCCGCTTCGGCGAGGAAGTCGTGCGGGAGATGAACCGCATCGGCATGCTGGTCGACCTGTCGCACGTCTCGGCCGGCACGATGCGGGACGCCCTGCGGGTCAGCAAGGCGCCGGTGATCTTCTCGCACTCGTCGGCGCGGGCCGTCTGCGACCACCCGCGCAACGTGCCGGACGACGTCCTCGGCGCGCTCGCCGCGAACGGGGGCGTGGCCATGGCGACGTTCGTCCCGAAGTTCATCCTGCCGGAGGCCGTCGCCTGGACGCAGGCCGCCGACGAGAACCTGCGCGCACACGGGCTGCACCACCTGGACACCTCGCGGCGGGCGATGGAGCTGCACGGCGCCTTCGAGGCGGAGCACCCGCGGCCGCTCGCCACGGCGTCGACGGTCGCCGACCACCTCGACCACATGCGCGAGGTCGCCGGCGTCGACCACATCGGCATCGGCGGCGACTTCGACGGCACGGCGTTCACCCCCGCCGACCTGGCCGACGTCGCCGGCTACCCCAACCTCATCGCCGAACTCCTGCGGCGCGGCTGGTCCGACACGGACCTGGCGAAGCTGACGTGGCGCAATGCGGTGCGGGTGTTGCGGGACGCGGAGGATGTGGCGCGGGACCTTTCCGCGGTACGGGGCCCGTCGATCGCGACGATCGACGCGCTGGACGGCGCGCCCACGGCCTGAACGTGTCGTGAGGCCTCGCCTCACACGTCCGCCCGGCGGCCCGGGGCCGGGCCCGTGCCGCTGCAGGTGCGGTGAGGCCCGGCCTCACACTTCCGCCGCAGCGGCGCTCAGCCACAGCGGTGGATCTCGGCGGTGCCGCTACGGGCTCAGCCCGGCCCGGCACCGCCGGTCACCGCCGCTTCGGCCGCTCGCCGTCGCGGCGGGAGAAAGGCCCCGGTCCCACCCTTTCGCCGTTTCCTGGGGCGATGCCCCAGCCCCCCGCCCGCCACGGCGGGAGGACATACGTGGGTGCCGTCAGGCGCGAGGGCGGCCCATGGCGCGGAACGTCCAGCCCGCGTCCCGCCACGCGGCGGCGTCGAGCGCGTTGCGGCCGTCGATGATGTGGCGGTCCGACGCGACGGCGGCGATCTCCGACGGGTCGAGTTCGCGGAACTCGCCCCACTCGGTCAGGTGCAGCACCACCCGCGCACCCCGGCACGCCTCCAGCGCGCTCGCCGCGTAGGCGAGGGTCGGGAAGAGGCGCCGCGCGTTCTCCATGCCCTTCGGGTCGTAGACCGTGACCTGGCCGCCCTGCAGGTGGATCTGCCCGGCGACGTTGAGCGCGGGGGAGTCGCGGACGTCGTCCGAGTCCGGCTTGAACGTCGCGCCGAGCACGGCGACCCGCTGTCCCAGGAAGCTGCCGCCGACCGCCTCGCGCGCCAGCTCCACCATGTGCGCGCGGCGGCGCATGTTGATGGAGTCGACCTCGCGGAGGAAGGTCAGCGCCTGGTCCACGCCCAGCTCGCCCGCCCGCGCCATGAAGGCGCGGATGTCCTTGGGCAGGCAGCCGCCGCCGAAGCCGACGCCGGCGCGCAGGAACTTCTTGCCGATGCGGTCGTCGTGCCCTATGGCCTCGGCGAGCTTCACGACATCGCCGTCGGCGGCCTCGCAGACCTCGGCCATGGCGTTGATGAAGGAGATCTTCGTGGCGAGGAAGGAGTTGGCGGCGGTCTTGACCAGCTCGGCGGTCGGGTAGTCGGTGACGACGAAGGGCGTGCCTTCCCCGATCGGCCCGGCGTACACCTCGCGCAGCAGCTTCTCGCCCCGCTCGCCCGCGACGCCCACGACGATGCGGTCGGGGTGCAGCGTGTCCTTGACGGCGAAGCCCTCGCGCAGGAACTCGGGGTTCCAGGCCAGCTCGACCTCTTCGCCGGCCGGCGCCAGCTCGGTGAGCAGCCGCGCGAGCCGGGCGGCGCTGCCGACCGGGACGGTGGACTTGCCGACGACGAGCGCCGGGCGGTGCAGGACGGCGGCCAGGGAGGTGACGGCGGCGTCGACGTAGGACATGTCGCACGCGTACTCGCCGTGCTTCTGCGGAGTGTTCACGCAGACGAAGTGGACGTCGCCGAACTCGCCGACCTCCTCCCAGGAGGTCGTGAAGCGCAGCCGCCCGGTCGAGCCCTCCAGCCCGGCGACGTGCTTGCGTAGCAGCTCTTCCAGCCCCGGCTCGTACATCGGGACCTTGCCCCGCCCGAGCATCTCGATCTTCTCGGGGGCCACGTCGAGGCCCAGCACCTCGAAGCCGAGCTCGGCCATGGCCGCGGCATGGGTGGCGCCGAGGTAGCCGGTGCCGATCACGGTGATCCTGGGGGCCATGCGTGCTCCATGTGCTGACGGGCGGGACTGCGGTGCCCGAGCATAGTCGGGCCCCGAGCTGGGAAGGAGCGGGGTGGACGGCAGTCGCGGCGGGCGCCTGCCGGGTGCTGTCGGCAAGCTCACGTAGTCCCTGTCCGGGAGCCGCCCCTAGAATCGGGGTTACTAAACGGTAGTTAACTCTCAGGGGAGTACGCCTTGGCGGGAAACACGGACTTCGACCTCTACCGGCCGTCCGAGGAGCACGACGAGCTGCGCAAGGTCGTGCGCCAGCTCGCCGAGGAGAAGATCGCCCCGCACGCCGCCGCGGTGGACGAGGAGGCCCGCTTCCCCCAGGAGGCCCTGGACGCCCTCGTCGCCACGGACCTGCACGCCGTGCACGTCCCCGAGGAGTACGGCGGCGCCGGTGCGGACGCCCTCGCCACGGTGATCGTCATCGAGGAGGTCGCCCGTGTCTGCGTGTCGTCCTCGCTGATCCCCGCGGTCAACAAGCTCGGTTCGCTGCCGGTGATCCTCTCCGGCTCCGAGGAGCTGAAGAAGAAGTACATGGGCCCGCTCGCCAAGGGCGACGCGATGTTCTCGTACTGCCTCAGCGAGCCCGACGCCGGCTCGGACGCGGCCGGCATGAAGACCCGCGCCGTGCGCGACGGCGACTTCTGGGTCCTCAACGGCGTCAAGCGCTGGATCACCAACGCCGGCGTCTCCGAGTACTACACGGTCATGGCCGTGACCGACCCCGAGAAGCGCTCCAAGGGCATCTCGGCCTTCGTCGTCGAGAAGGGCGACGAGGGCGTCTCCTTCGGCGCCCCGGAGAAGAAGCTCGGCATCAAGGGCTCCCCGACCCGCGAGGTCTACCTCGACAACGTCCGCATCCCCGCCGACCGCATGATCGGCGCGGAGGGCACGGGCTTCGCCACCGCGATGAAGACCCTGGACCACACCCGCATCACCATCGCCGCCCAGGCCCTCGGCGTCGCCCAGGGCGCGCTCGACTACGCCAAGGGCTACGTCCAGGAGCGCAAGCAGTTCGGCAAGCCGATCGGCGACTTCCAGGGCGTCCAGTTCATGCTGGCCGACATGGCGATGAAGATCGAGGCCGCCCGCCAGCTCACCTACGCGGCGGCCGCCAAGTCCGAGCGCGGCGACGCCGACCTCACCTTCCAGGGCGCCGCGGCCAAGTGCTTCGCCTCGGACGTCGCCATGGAGGTCACCACCGACGCCGTCCAGCTCCTCGGCGGCTACGGCTACACCCGTGACTACCCCGTCGAGCGCATGATGCGCGACGCGAAGATCACGCAGATATACGAGGGCACGAACCAGGTCCAGCGCATCGTCATGGCGCGCAACCTGCCGAAGTAACCCGCAGGCATTGCGGCCGGTGGCGTTCCCCGTACGGGGGAGCGCCACTGGCGGCCGGGCGCGGCGGGGCCGATCCTACTCGGGGGGACATCCCTATCCGCCCGCCGCCTGGAGGCGCCCGTCATGCCCGTCGTAACCGGCCCCTACGCTCCCGGTACCCCCTGCTGGGTCGACCTCATGGTCCCCGACCAGCAGGCGGCGCTCGACTTCTACCGTGACCTGTTCGGCTGGCAGGGGGAGGTCGGGCCGCCCGAGACCGGCGGCTACGCGGTCTGCCATATGAAGGACAAGAAGGCCGTCGCCGGCATCATGGCGGCGATGAACCCCGACGGCAGCAAGCCCGATCCGATGCCGTCCGCGGTGTGGACCACCTACCTCGCGACCGCCGACGTGGACGCCGCCCAGTCCCGCATCGTCAGCAACGGCGGCGACGTGATGATGCCGGCCATGGACGTCATGGATATCGGCCGGATGGCCGTGGCCGCCGACCCCACGGGCGCCGTCTTCGGGCTGTGGCAGGCGGGCAAATTCCACGGCGCGGAGATCGTCAACGAGCCGGGCGCCGTGATCTGGAACGAGCTCAACACCAGTGACACCGCCACCGCCTCGGGCTTCTACGCCACGGCCCTCGGCATCACGTTCGCCCCGATGGAGGGTGCCAAGGGCTACTTCTCGCTGCAGGTGAACAACCACATGGTCGGCGGGCTCCAGGGGCTGGCCAATATCGAGGGCATCCCCGAGGACGCGCCCTCGCACTGGCTGACGTACTTCTCGGTCGACGACACCGACAGCACGGTCGCCGCGCTGGTGCGCGCCGGAGGCAACGTCCTCAAGCCGCCGTTCGACATGATGGCGGGCCGCATGGCCGTCGTGCAGGACCCGCAGGGCGCCGTCTTCGCCGTCATCAAGGCGAAGCCGCCCGCGAAGCCGCCCAAGTAGGCGGGCCGGGCAGGCGGGCCCGAGCCGGGCCCGCCGCGGTCCTACTTGTCGGAGACGGTGACCTTCTGGTCCTTCTTCAGCTGCCCGAACAGCTGGTTGGCCTTGGCCATGTCCCACTTCACGGCGACGCCGTCGTTGGGCGTCGGCAGGTTCGCGGTGGTGACGGGCACGGTCATCTGCTGCCCGTCGCCGCCCGTCACGCCCTTCATCGCCCAGAACATGTCCATCAGGTCGAACAGGCCCATGTCCTTGTCGACGATGAGCGTGTCGAGGCCCGAGCCGATCACCGGGTAGAGGCGGAAGGGGTTGAGGACGGTCGAGGGCGAGGCCGCCTGCTTCGCGAGCGTGTTCAGGAACTTCTGCTGGTTGCGCATCCGGCCCAGGTCCTGGTCGGCCTCCTGGTGGCGCTGGCGCACGAAGGCCAGCGACTGGGCGCCGTCCAGCTCCTGGCAGCCCGCCTTGAAGTCCGCGCCCGAGTCCCGGTCCTTCACCGGCTTGTCCAGGCACATCTCGACGCCGCCCAGCGCGTCGACCAGGTTGCGGAAGCCGCCGAAGCCGATCTCCGCGTAGTGGTCGATGCGCAGGCCCGTGTTGAACTCGATGGTCTGCGCGAGCAGCTCCGGGCCGCCGTCCGAGTACGCCTGGTTGAGCTTGTGGGTGGACTTCGGGAACCGCTTGCCGGACTTCTGGCCCGTGAAGGCGGGGATGGTGACCCAGGAGTCGCGCGGCAGGCTCAGCATCGTGGTGCCGTTGTCGCCGGTGTGCAGGATCATCATCGAGTCGGTGCGCTTGCCGTCCGCCGACCCCGTGTGCAGGTCCTTCTTGTCCTGGTCCGACAGGCCCTCACGGCTGTCCGAGCCGACGATCAGGTAGTTCGTGCCCTCGCCGGCCGGCGGCCGTTCCTTCACCTTGCCGAGGTCCACCTCCTGGCGGAGCTTGGAGTCGGCCCAGAAGTACGTGCCGACCGAGACCGCCAGCAGCAGGACGACGAAGGTCACCAGGCCGATCTTGATGCGCCTGCGCCAGTCCGGGCGGGCGGTGCGCTGCGGGCGGGGGCCGCCCCCGCCCGGGCCGCCGGGACCCCCGGGGCCCGCTCCGGGGCCGTTCGGGGCGCCGCGGCCGTAGACCTGGCCCGTGTTGTATCCGTCACCCGGGCCGCCCTGGCCGACCACGCGGTGGCCGCCGGCGACCGGCGCCTCGTCGTAGCCCTGGGGCGGGCTGTACTGCTGAGGCGGCGCCGCACGCCGTACGTGCGGCATGGCGCGCGCACCCTCCGGCTCGGCGCCGGCGCCGGCGCTGCCGCGCCCGTACGCCTGCCGTCGCTCGTCGCTCCGCCCTCCGGACCAATCACTCATGCAACGAAGTGTGCCTGCCGGTCGCCCGGCACGGAGATCGTCTACGGATTCGGGGGGCTGCTGTTGCAGACCTGATGCAATCCGGCCCCGTTCACCCACCCGGCATACAGTGGTGGACATGACCATTCAGGACCGGAGCCCGGAGCAGGAGATCGCCGGCAAGCCGACGTCTGCCGCCCGTACGACGCTCTCCCACATCATGACCGGCAGCGACACCAATCTGCTGGGCACCGTCCACGGCGGCGTGATCATGAAACTGGTGGACGACGTCGCCGGCGCCGTGGCCGGCCGGCACTCCGGAGGCCCTGCGGTCACGGCCTCCATGGACGAGATGGCCTTCCTCGAACCCGTCCGCGTCGGCGACCTCGTCCATGTGAAGGCCCAGGTCAACTGGACCGGGCGGTCCTCCATGGAGGTCGGCGTCCGGGTGCTCGCCGAGCGCTGGAACGAGTCGACGCCCGCGATCCAGGTCGGCAGCGCGTACCTCGTCTTCGCGGCCGTCGACGAGAACGGCAAGCCGCGGCCCGTACCGCAGGTGCTCCCGGAGACGGAGAAGGACCGGCGGCGCTACCAGGAGGCGCAGATCCGCCGCACGCATCGCCTCGCGCGGCGGCGAGCGATCAAGGAGCTGCGCGACGCACGGGCCGCGGAGGGCATCGAGGACTGACCCTCCGCGGAGGGTTCCGGGGGCGCGGGCGTGCCCCGGGCGCCGTGTGGTCCCGTGGTCTCGGCACCGCCGGACTACACCAGGCTCTTCTCCGGGCACAGGACCTTGTCGCCCGATACCGCCCGCTGGCCCGGGCCCGTTCCGGGCCGCGGTGCTTGCGGGGACTGCGGGCTCTGCGGTTTCACCGGGGTCACCGGGGTCACCGTCCTGAAGTCCGTGCCCACCGTCACCTTCATCAGCGGGCCCTGGCCCGGCACGGCGCGGAGTTCCGCGTCCGGGAGGGCCGATGCCAGCGTGCGGACCGCGTGGTCCCAGCGCGGGTCGTACTGGATCACCGTGCGCGGGGCCACCGGCCCCGGCGCGTCCGCAGGCACCCCGGTCGTGGCGAAGCCCATGGCCCGCAGCGCGCGGTCGGTCTCGCGGGCGAGCCCCCGGCGGCCGGAGCCGTTGTAGACCTGGATGCGGACCTGCCCCGCCTCCGCCTCCGCCTCCGCCGATGACGGCGACGGCGACGGCGACGGCCCGGGCCGGGCACCGGGCCCGGGCACCGGCACCGGCGGCTTCGCATCGTGCGCCTGCCGCTGCGGCCGGACCGTCAGCGGACGGTCCTCCCGCAGCGCCTCGAAGAGGCGCCCCGCCGCCGCGTCGTCCCACTTCACCGTCGAGCCGACCCGCGGCACGGGATAGTCCGCGGACCCCACCGGCACCGAGGCGAACTCCGCGGAGGCCGGCGAGAGGTTCTTCATCGCCCGGCCGAGCCCGATGAGCGTCTCGCCGTCGAAGCCCCGGTCCGCGCGCACCGACCCCAGCAGGGTCGCGGCGACCTGCTGGAACTTCACCGGGTTCAGCAGCGCCCCGCCGTCCGTCGCCGTGTGCAGCAGCGAGGCGAGGAAGCGCTGCTGCCGCTGCATCCGACCCAGGTCGGAGGCCCCGTCGAGGTGCCGCGAGCGGACGTACTGCAGGGCCTGCCCGCCGTTGAGGGTGCTCGTGCCCGGCGGCAGGTCGAGCCCGCTGTACGGGTCCCGCAGGGGCCGCACCGAGCACACCTGCACCCCGCCCACCACGTCCACGGTCCGCATGAAGCTGGTGAAGTCGACCTCCAGGTAGTGATCGACGTGGACTCCGGTGAGCAGCTCCACGGTCCGCACGGTGAGCCCGGGCCCGCCCTCGGCGTAGGCGGCGTTCAGCTTCTGCGCATGGGCGGGGCGGGGCCGGCCCGCCTCGTCGACGTGTGCGGGGATCTCGGCGTAGGTGTCGCGGGGCAGGCTGACCACGGAGACCCGGTCCCGGGCCGCGGACAGGTGCAGCAGCATCACGGTGTCCGTGCAGTGACAGGCCGTGCCGCCCAGGTGGTAGCGGCGCCGCTCCTCGGGATCGATCCGGTCGCGGGCGTCGGTGCCCACGAGCAGGATGTTCATGCCCTTGCTGACCTTGACGGGCGGCCGGTTCGACAGGCCGCGGAAGGGGTCCACCCGGCCGATACGGCTGTCGATGTTCGTGACCACCGCGTGCCCGATGCCGCCCGCGGCCAGCACGGCCACGGCGGCGCACGCGGCGAGGCGCAGCCCCCAGCGAGGCCGGCGGGGCGCGCCGTGGCGGGCCCGGCGCGAGTGGGGGCTCGGGGCCGGTGCGGTCATGGCGGCACCTCCACGACGGACGGGATGCGGGCGAAGCGAGGAGGGCCAAACGTAGGTCAATACGATCAGCGGTCCGCGTGTCCACGCCGTCGGGACCCCCGCTGCCACCCGGGCGGGAGCGTCCGTTCCGCCATTAGCGGTAACGTGACGGACGACTCCGTCGGCTCCCCCCACCCCGCCGGGGGGACCCCGTATCCCCGAGGAACCATGTCCGAACAGCAGCCGCCCGCCGTTTCCGTGATCATGCCGGTGCTCAATGAGGAGCGGCATCTGCGCACGTCAGTGCGGCACATCCTGGAGCAGGAGTACGCCGGCGAGCTGGAGGTGGTGATCGCCCTCGGCCCGTCCACGGACCGTACGGACGAGATCGCCGCCGAGCTCGTGCAGGAAGACCCCCGGGTCCACACCGTGCCGAACCCCACCGGCCGCACGCCCGCCGCCCTCAACGCCGCGATCAAGGCCTCCCGCCACCCGATCGTGGTGCGCGTGGACGGCCACGGCATGCTGTCGCCGAACTACATCGCGACGGCCGTGCGGCTGCTCGACGAGACCGGCGCGCAGAACGTCGGCGGCATCATGCACGCCGAGGGGGAGAACGCCTGGGAGCAGGCCGTCGCCGCGGCGATGACCTCCAAGGTCGGCGTCGGCAACGCCGCCTTCCACACCGGAGGCGCCGCCGCTCCCGCCGAGACCGTGTACCTGGGCGTCTTCCGGCGCGAGGCGCTGGAGCAGCAGGGCGGGTACAACGAGGAGTTCATCCGCGCCCAGGACTGGGAGCTGAACTTCCGCATCCGTGAGGCCGGCGGGCTGATCTGGTTCTCGCCGGAGCTGAAGGTCTCCTACCGCCCGCGCCCGAGCGTGAAGGCGCTGGCCAAGCAGTACAAGGACTACGGCCGCTGGCGCCATGTCGTGGCCCGCTACCACCAGGGCTCGATCAACCTGCGCTACCTGGCCGCGCCGACCGCCGTCGTCGCCATCGCCGCAGGTCTCGTGGCCGGCGCCGCGGTCACCCCGTGGGGCCTGGTCGTGCCGGCCGGGTACCTGGCGGCGATCACCGCCGGTTCGGTGCCGGCGGGCAAGGGCCTGCCGCTGAAGGCGCGGGTGCAGATCCCGGTGGCGCTGGCGACGATGCACATGTCGTGGGGCTTCGGCTTCCTGACCAGCCCGCGGTCGCTGGCGAAGAAGGTCATCGCCAGCCGCCGCGAGCCGGTGCGGGCGGGCTGACCGCGTTGCTGTGTAAGGGGCGGGCGCCATGGCGCCCGCCCCTTACACATGCACAGATGCTCAGAAACGATTCAGCGAGTTCACCTTCATGCAGGCCGAGGTGTCGTTGCCGTTGAGGGGGTCCGAGCTCTCGGGGGCCTTGTTGTCGGCCTCCTTCTTGGGCTTGTCGTCGCCCTTCTCGCCCTTCTCGCCCTTCTCGGTCTTGTCGTCGGGCTTCTCCGGCTTCTCCGGCTTCTCGCCCTTGGGGCTCCCGGACGCATCGGCGTCGTCGCCCTTCGGGTACGTCGTGCCCGTGCGCCAGTCCCCGCCGATCACCAGCGTCAGCCCCTCGACCGCGGTGGACATCCGGACCGCCCGCTCCGGCAGCCCGAGGGCCTTGGCCAGCGCCTCGGCGTCGGCCCGCTGGGACGTCTTGGCGTAGCTGAGCGTCGTGTCGGCCTGGGCCCTCGGCGTGGAGTCCGAGGCGGCCTTGGTGAAGCCCTGCTTGACGAGCGACGCGGCGATCTCGGCGCCACGGCCGGTGACGACGGGCTGGGTGGCGGTGCCGGTGCCGTTGAAGACCGTCACCGCGATGGAGCCCTTGGGCGAGGCCGGCGCGGTCGGCTTGGCGCCCTTGTCGTCCTTCTTCTTGTCCTTGCCGTCGAGCGCGATGTCGCTGCGGACGAGCGAGAACAGCTTCTCGGCGTCGCCCGGCTTGGGGATGACGTGGGCGTCCGGGTCCCACGGGTCCGACACCCACGGCATGGTGGTCATGGTGATACGGCCGGACGGCACGCGCTTGATGTCGTCGGCGAGGTCGTAGAGCTTCTTGACCGAGCCGAGGTCCTTGTCGACGGTGAGCGCCTTGGTGGCGGCCTCGGCGAGGTCGGTGAGCTTGTCCGGGTCGGTGAGCTTGGTGCCGGACTTCAGCTGGCGGACCATCGCGTTCATGTACATGTGCTGGGCGTGGGTGCGGCCGATGTCGCTGCCGTCCTCGAAGCCGTGGCGCGTGCGCAGCCACTGCAGGGCCTGCTCGCCCTTGACGTTGTGGGAGCCCTTCTCCAGGCGCAGGCCGGACTGCTTGTCGTAGACGTTGTTGTCCACGCAGACCGGGACGCCGCCGACGGCGTCGGCCATGCTCACCACGCCCGCGAAGTCGATCATCATAAAGTGGTCGATGGGGATGCCCGTGAGCTCTTCCCAGGCGGCGACGGTGCAGCCGGGCCCGCCGTTCATCAGGCTGGTGTTGATGATCTGCCGGTTCGTCTCCTTGTAGACCGTCCCGTCCTCGGGGTCGGTGCACTTGGGGATCGTGACCCGGGTGTCGCGCGGGACGCTGACGACCGACATGTTGCTGCGGTCGGCGGAGACGTGCACGAGCATCTGGACGTCGGCGAGCGGCTTGCGCCCGGCGTCCTCGCGGGCGCCGCCGAGGGCGACGTTCTCCGCCGAGTTCCGGCTGTCGGAGCCGAGGAGGAGGATGTTCAGCGGGCGCTGGCCCGCGGCGTTGGCGGCGCTGCGGTCGAGCCGCTTGTCGCCGAGGTTGAGCAGGTCCTTCTTCAGATTGCCGTTGAGGTGCTGGTAGTAGAAGTAGCCGGCGGCCGAGACGCCGAGTATCAGGACCGCGAGGCACAGCGCGGCCCAGCGGGCTATTCGGGCCGCGCGGGCGCGCCGCCCGCCCTTCGCGGTTCCGCCGGCCTTCCCGGTTCCGCCGCCCTTCGCGGTTCTCCCGGCCTTCTCGCCCCCGTCGGCCTTCTCCGGGCCCCCGGTCTCCTCCGGCCCCCCGGCCTTCTCTGCGCCGTCTTCCCGTGCCCCCGGCACGCTCTTGCGCGCCCGCGGCCTCCCCGCACTGCTCTGCCGCATCGGGCCTCCCCTAAATGGTGCGTCCGGCCCGATGGGCAGGCGTGTCGTCTCTCATGGATCGGTGCGCGCCCCATGGGCCGCGCGGCAGGACCGGCCTGCTGCTCAGCAGACCGGCCGTCCGATAGTGAGATGCATGTACGCGGTGCCTGGGTTCACTTGGCGCAGATGTTCTTGTCGTCCGCTTCGACCCTTTGGATGTCTTCCGGTGCCTTCGCGGGCGCCTCGACGTGGACCGGGGTGCCCGCGCCCTTGAAGTCCGAGCCCAGGGTGAGGGTCATCTCGGCGGGAGCGGCGCCGCCTGAGGTCTCCTTGAGGGCGTCGGCGGGCAGGCCCATCACGTCGGCCATGCGGCGCGCCTGGTCGGCCTGGGCGGGGGCGAACTCCAGGACCGTCTTGTCGGCCTTCTTGCCGCCGGGGGTGTTGCCGCCGTTGCTGCTGCGGACGATGCCCTTGTTGTTCTGCATCCAGCGGACGGCCTCCTGGGCCGCGCCGATCTTGCCGCTGCCGTTGAGGACCTTGACCCGGACGGCCGCGGGCTCCGCGCGGGGGCCCTGCAGCAGGGCCGCCTGCTTGGCGTCGGCCTGGTCCTGCTGCTTCTTCTCCTTCTCCTTCACCTCGGTGAGGGAGACGTCCTGACGGACCATCGCGAACAGCTGCTCGGCCTTCGTCTTGTCGAGGACGACGGTCTTGTGGTTCTTGCCCTCGGCGGGGTTGTCGACGACGGGGACGGTCGCGAAGGTGATGTTCTTGAGGTTGACCCTGCTGAGGTCCTTGGCCAGCTTCGTCAGATCGCTGACGGATCCTATGCCGGAGTCGACGGTCAGTGACTTCGTGGCCGCGTCGCCCAGGTTGTAGAGCTTCTTGGGGTTGGTGAAGGTGTCGTCGGACTTCATCTCGCGGATCATCGAGCTCAGGAACTGCTGCTGGAGCTTGATCCGGTCCAGGTCGCTCTCGAAGCCCACGCTGTGCCGGGTCCGGACGAACGCGAGGGCGTCCTCGCCCTCGATCTTGTGCCGGCCCTTGCTGAGCTTGAGGTGCGACTTGGGGTCGTCGATGTCCTTGCCCAGGCACACCTCGACGCCGCCGACCGCCGACGACATCCTCTTGACGGCGTTGAAGTCGGCCATCATGAAGTGACTGACCTTCAGGCCGGTGAGGGCCTCGACGGTCCGCCAGGTGCAGCCGGGGTCGCGCTCCTCCTGGCCCAGGCTCTCGTTGAAGCGGACGCCCTTCGAGCCGGGGATGGTCTTGCTCTTCCCGTCCTTCTTGGTGGTGCACTCCGGAATGTCGGTGATCATGTCGCGCGGGATGGAGAGCGCGGTGGCGTTCGACCGGTCCTCGGAGACGTGGAAGAGGAGGGTGGTGTCGGCGTGACCGACGCTGCCCTCGTCGCCGTAGCCCTTGTTGCCCTCGCCGTCACGCTTGTCGGTGCCGATGACCAGGATGTTGACGGGGCCCTTGATGACGGCGCCGTTGTTGATGCCGACGTCAACCTTGTTGAGGTTGTTGTTGAAGTGCTCGTAGAGCAGATAGGCGCCCAGCGAGCCGCCGACCAGGATGAAGGCCAGCGTCCCGCCGGTCCACAGCAGGGCCTTCTTCTTGGCGGACTTCTTCGGCTTGGGCTTGCGCCTGCCCGTCGCGGGCTTGACCGACGCCTTGGCGCCCGCCTTGGCTCCGCCGCGCCGGCCGGTCTCGCGCCGGCCGGTGTCGCGCTGGCCCGGCACCTCCCGCCGGCCGCCGGACTCCGTCTTCGGGCGCGGCGCCGGGCTCGGGGCGGCCTTCGAGGAAGGCACGAACGAGCTGGCCGAACGGGAAGGATCGGTGATCTCCGAGGCGGGCGAGCCCGGCCCCGGGGCCGGGTCCGCCCCGTCGGCATGGTCGAGACGCAGCTCGTAGCTGCCGGTTTTGGGGTCGAAGACCCACTGGTCGGCGGGGTCGATACCGCCCGCCCGCCCACGGCCTTGCGCGTCCACGGTCGCTTGAATCCTCCGTCGGTGCCACGCGGCGCCACCCCCCGAGGCGCTCGGTCACGTCGTCTGTGCAGTGCGCGGTCAGCCCGGCCGTGCGCACCGGATCGCTCACACTATCCGCCCAGTTCAGCGTCAAGCGACGCCGGTGACAAATTCCACTCCCCTACAACTGGGCAATCTGCTCAATCCATTCGCCGGGCCGGAAGACCCGTTCGTGAGCTTTGAGCGATTCATCCACAGATGCCGTGTGCGGCCGTGGTGCCTTCGTAGGTGGGGGGAGCGGTGCCCGGCGCGGAGGACGCCGGAGCGCTCGCGGGCGCGGGGAAATCACCGCCGGAGGGCACGGCCGTGGCGTTGTGCCCTCCGGCCCCGCGCGGTGTACGAGGAGCGCCGGGCGTGGCCGGGCCTCCTCCCGTCCCCCCGGTGCCCGGCGTCCACGCCGGCCCCCTGGTTCCCGTGGTTCCCCCCGTCCCTGACGGCCCCTCCGGACTGCCGGGCCCCTCCGGGCTCAGCTGTCCCCCCGGCCCCTCCGATCCCTCCGGCCCCTCCTCGGCCCCCGGCTTGCCGGCTCCCGGCCGGCCGTCCCCGGGCTTGTTCTCCGCCGCCCGGACGTTTCCGGTCACCGACACCGGCCGGTCCTCGCGCAGTTGCCTGAAGAGCTGGTCGGCATCCGGCTGCACCAGTTCGTCCCGGTTGGGGTTGTACGGGTACGGGCGGCGCGGCACCGTCAGGAACTGCGCGCGGTCGCTCGGGACCGTCCGCACGGTGCGCACCAGGTCGTACATCTTGCGCAGCGAGTCGAGCCCGGCGTCCGTGGTGAGCGAGGACGTGGCGGCGTCCAGCACCGGGTAGAGCCGCGTGGGGTTGAGCAGCACCCCGTCGCTCTGCATCTCCTTGAACAGCGCGCCGAGGAACTGCTGCTGTCGCCCCATCCGCTCGGTGTCGCTGCCGCCGCCGAGGCTGTAGCGGGCCCGGACGTACCCGAGCGCCTGCTCACCGTGGAGGGTCTGACGGCCGGCCGGCAGCTTCAGCCGCGCCTCCTGGTCGTCGACGGGCTGCTTGAGGCACACCTCGACCCCGTCCACCGCGTCGACCAGGTGTTTGAAGCCGTTGAAGTCCACGATCACGTGGTGGGTGATGCGGATGCCGCTGAGCTTCTCGACCGTGCGGATCGTGCAGGCCGGGCCCGCCTGCTCGAACGCCCAGTTGAACTGCGCGAAGCGCTCGTTCGTCTCGGTGCCGTCGGGCCGCCGGCACCGGGGGATCATCGACATCAGGTCGCGCGGGAGGCTGACGGCGGTCGAGCTCTTCCGGTCGGCGGCCACGTGCAGCAGGATCGTGGTGTCCGAGCGCTGGGTGCCGCTGTCCTCGCCGTACTGGCCGTTGCCCGCGCCGCTGCGGGTGTCCGAGCCGATGATCAGGATGTTCTGGGCGCCCTTGACCAGGGCCGTGGGGCGCTCCTTCTCCCAGCGGCGCAGCTCGTCCGCGGTGGCCGTGTCCGTTTTGATGTTGCCGTTGAGCCGCTCGTAGAGATACCAGCCCACCGCGACCACGGCCAGCACCGCCAGCGCCGTGCCCAGGGCCAGCCAGCGCAGCCAGCGGCGCCGCCGCCGCGGCGCGGGCGGCCGCTCGCCCGGCTCCTCGAAGAAGGCGGAGCAGGACGGCGTGGCCGGGGGGCCGGGCCTTCCTGGGCTGTCGGTCACGGTGGCGCTGTGTCCCTCCTCGGGGAAGGAGTGCTCGGGTCGGCCGTACGGACCCCGCGGTCGCGGCCTCACGGTCGAGGCCTAAGGGCCACGGCCTCACGGTCGCGGCCTTGCGGTGGCACGGCTTCACGGTCACGGGCCTCGCGGCCCGTACGCCGATCATCGCCCGTGTACGGCGCCCCTGCAGCGTCAGAGGGCCGTCACGGTGACGCGCTCACTCTCCCGGCGCTTGTCGAGGCCGCCGCCGGAGAGCCGGTCGAGGTGCCGGCACAGCACCACCGAGCCGCCGGAGGCGAGCGGGGCGAACAGCCCGGCGGACAGTCCCTCCCAGGAGTCGTAGGGCAGCCCGGAGAGCATGCGCGAGCCCGCGCCGAGCCCGTGCTGGAGGGCGTCCGTGCGCGCCCGCTCCACCAGTTCGGCGCCGGTCAGCTCCAGCCCGCCGACGGCGAGCGCGGGGGAGCCGGGGTCGACCGGGGCGTACGGGGCGAAGCGGTCGCCCTGGGCGGGCACCTCGACGGCGTAGTCGGCGAAGCCCGCGGGCGGCTGGGGGAACCGGCCGCCCAGGGGGCGCAGGGCCAGCGCCACGCGCTCGCCCGAGCACGCACGCGCCTCCTCCAGCGTGTCGGGCCCGCTGACGACGAGGTCCGCGGCGGCCGGGTCGCCGCCGACGTCGGCCAGCACGCCGACGGAGGAGCAGGCCAGCAGCCACACGGCCGTCTGCCAGTGGGCGGGCAGCAGCAGGGCGAGCCGGTCGCCGGGCTCGGCGGCGAGATCGCCCTGGAGGAGATTGGCGGTCTTCGCCACCCAATTGGCGAAGGTGGCCACGGACAATTCCACGCGCTCGCCGGTGGCGTCGTCGTAGAAGGTCACGAGCGGGCGGGCCGGATCCGCGGAGAGCGCGGATCGCAGCAGGTCGGCGGGGGTGCGATCGGTGGCGTTCATCGGCGCCAGCGTACGCCGCGCCGCACGTGCGGGTCAGTCGGAAGGATGACGCCGAAGGGGGCCGGGGAGAACCCTCGAACCACCTGACGAATGGACAGATTTATATGGTTATGTCCAAGATTTTCGGCATGCGTGGATTTCTTGTCTCGACGACCGTGACCGCCTGCGCCGCCGCCCTCACCCTGCCCCTCCTCGCCGCCCCCTCCTCCGCCCAGCAGTCCACCCACGACCCGGGCCTCACCCCGCGCTCCGTGCCCGGCAGCACCCAGTCGCTGCCGCTGGTCCCGCTGCACGGCAAGAGCCGCACGGCGGGCCCCGAACCCACCTCGGAGCAGGGCCTGCCCCAGCTGGAGGTCAAGCCGTTCTCGCTGGTCGGCATCGTGTGGGACGACGCCGGGGCCGAACTCCGCGGCCACGCCCAGGTGCGCACCCGCCCCGTCGGCAGCCGGGACTGGGCCGGCTGGCAGGAGATCTCGACGCACGACGACGACCGCCCCGACACCGACTCGGCCGAGGGCCGCGCAGGACGGCTGCGCGGATCCACCGCGCCCCTGTGGGTCGGCGCCTCCGACGCCATCCAGGTCCGCGTCCGCCCCGAGGCCGCGACGACCACGACCGGCCGCACCCCGCCCGGAGCCCTGCCCTCCGGGCTGCGCCTCGAACTCGTCGACCCCGGCGTGGACCGCACCCGCTCCGCCGCACCCCCCGTCCCCAGCGAGAACGAGCTCGCCGCCTCCGCCGCCAACGTCCCGCTCGCGCCCCTCGGCGCCACCGAGATCCCGGCGCTCGGCAAGCCGGAGTCCGAGGGTGACATCGAATACACCGGCACGGGCGAGCTGCAGGTGGACGACGAGGAGGCCGACTCCGCCGGCGACCAGGGCGGCGGCGACGGCTACGAGTCCGACGACTACGGCCGCCAGGACAGCGGCGTCGACGGCCGCTACGTCGGACCGCGCCCCCGCATCGTCACCCGGGCCGGCTGGGGCGCCGACGAGTCCCTGCGCGAATCCGGCTTCGTCTACACCGGGGCCGTCCGCGCCGCCTTCATCCACCACACGGCTTCCGGCAACCGCTACTCCTGCTCACAGTCCGCATCCGTCATCCGCGGTATCTACCGCTACCACGTTGTGAGCAGCGGCTGGCGGGACCTGGGCTACAACTTCCTCATCGACAAGTGCGGCACCGTCTACGAGGGCCGCTCGGGGGGCGTGGCCAGACCCGTCAAGGGCGCGCACACCCTCGGTTTCAACAGCAACAGCATGGGCATCGCGGTTCTCGGAACGTACGGAACCACCAGTCCGTCCTCCGCGGCGGTCGACGCGGTGGCGGACCTCACCGCTTGGAAGCTCGGGCTGTTCGGCGCCAACCCGGCCGGCACCGCGAGCCTGGTGTCCGGAGGCGGAAATCGGTTCAAGAAGGGGACCAGGGTCAAGCTCAAGGCCATCTCGGGGCACCGCGACGGCTTCGCAACGGAGTGCCCCGGCGACCGCCTCTACAGCAGGCTCGGCACCGCCCGCACCGTCGCGGCCCGACTCCAGGGCCGCTGACCTGGCGCGGGGGCACCCTCCGGTCTGCATACACTGGCCGCCGATCACGGCCCGGCCCCAGCAGGAAGCAGAGACGACAAGGTGACAGAAGCGATCCTCCTGGTCGGCGGCAAGGGAACCCGGCTGCGCCCGCTCACGATGAACACGCCCAAACCCATGGTCCCCGCGGCGGGCGTCCCCTTCCTGACGCACCAGCTGGCACGGGCCCGCGCGGCGGGCGTGGAGCACATCGTGCTGGCCACGTCCTACCTGGCGGAGGTCTTCGAGCCGTACTTCGGCGACGGATCGGACCTCGGCCTGCACCTGGAATACGTCACCGAGGAGGAGCCGCTGGGCACCGGCGGAGCCATCCGCAACGTCGCGTCCAAGCTGCACTCGGCCCCGGACGAGCCCGTCCTGATCTTCAACGGCGACATCCTCACGGGCCTGGACATCGAAGCCCTCGTGCACACCCACCGCACGACGAACGCGGACGTCTCCCTCCACCTCACCCGGGTCGAGGACCCCCGCGCCTTCGGTCTGGTCCCGACCGACGACACGGGCAGGGTCACGGCCTTCCTGGAGAAGCCGCAGACGCCCGAGGAGATCGTCACCGACCAGATCAACGCGGGCGCGTACGTCTTCAACCGCGCGGTGATCGACACGATCCCGGCGGGGCGGCCCGTCTCGGTGGAGCGGGAGACCTTCCCCGGCCTTCTCGCCTCCGGAGCGCACCTGCAGGGCATGGTGGACTCCACCTACTGGCTGGACCTGGGCACGCCGCAGGCCTTCGTCCGCGGCTCGGCCGACCTGGTCATGGGCCGGGCGCCGTCCCCCGCCGTCCCGGGCCGCTGCGGCGACCGGCTGGTCCTGGACACCGCCGAGGTGGCCCCGGACGCCAAGCTCACCGGCGGCACGGTCATCGGCGCGGGCGCGCGGGTGGAGCCGGGCGCCCGCGTGGACGGCAGCACGGTGCTGGACGGCGCGGTCATCGAGGCCGGCGCACAGGTCCGGGACTCGCTGGTGGGCGAGGGGGCGCGCATCGGGGCGCGCACGGTCCTGGACGGCGCGGTGATCGGGGACCGGGCCCGCATCGGGGCGGACAACGAGCTGCGGGCGGGAGCCCGCGTCTGGTGCGAGGCGGAGATCCCGGCGGGAGCGATCAGGTTCTCGTCGGACCAGTAGCCGGACCCGGACCGGTGGCCGTACCGGTAGCCGGACCGGTAGCCGGGACCGATAGCCGGACCAGTAGGGGCCGGATGGATCCGGCATAGGCTGGCCGGGTGAAGACCCGCACCTGGACCCCACGAGCCGCCTACGACCTGGGCCGCACGCTGGGCGTCCTGGCGCGGGGCCCGGGCGACCCGGCGTTCCGGCCCGGACCGGACGGCTCGGTGTGGCGGGCGAGCCGCACCCCGGAGGGCCCGGGCACGCTGCACGTGACCGAGCAGGGCGGGAGCATCCACGCGGAGGCATGGGGGCCGGGCGCGGACCGGCTCCTGGAAACCCTCCCCGCGCTCCTCGGCGCCGAGGACGCCCCGGAAGCCTTCACCCCCCGCCACCGCCTGCTCCACGAGGCCCACCGCCGCCACCCGGGCCTGAGGCTGGCCCGCACGGGGCTGGTCCTGGAGTCGCTGATCCCCTCAGTCCTCGAACAGAAGGTCACGAGCGACGAGGCGTACCGGGCCTGGCGCCTCCTCCTGCAGCAGCACGGCGAACCGGCCCCGGGCCCGGCTCCCCGGATGCGGGTGATGCCGAGCGCGCGGGACTGGGCGATGATCCCGTCCTGGGACTGGCACAAGGCGGGCGTGGACGGCAAGCGCTCGGCGACGATCGTCCGGGCGGCCCGCGTGGCGGCGCGCCTGGAGGAAGCGGCGGCCATGGACGACGAGCAGGCGTCGAGACGCCTGCAAGCGGTCCCGGGCATAGGCCCGTGGACGGCGGCCGAAACCCTCCAGCGCAGCAACGGCTCCCCCGACGCCGTCACGGTCGGCGACCTCCACCTCCCGAAGATCATCGGCTACGCCCTCGCCGGCACCCGGGACACGGACGACGAGGCGATGCTGGAACTGCTCAGCCCGTACGAGGGCCAGCGCCACCGGGCATGCCGCCTGATCCTCCTCACCGGGGCGAGGCCCCCGAGAAGAGCGCCCCGCTTCTCGGTGAACGACATCAGGGCGCTGTAGGGCTGTAGGAACCCGGGGGCCGGCTGCAGGACCCCGGGGCCTAGCGGACCTCGATGAACGCGTCGGCGACCCGCGCCGGCCGCTCCCGGGGCGGTGCCGCCGCGTGCCCCACGGCCACGGCCCCCATCGGGTCCCACCCCTCCGGGAGCTCCAGCACCTCCCGCACCACGTCCCGGCAGAACATCGTCGACGAGATCCACGCCGACCCCAGCCGCTCCCCGGCCAGCGCGACGAGGAAGTTCTGCACGGCCGCGCCGGCCGCGACGACGAACATCTCGCGCTCGGAAGCGTTGCGCCGGGTATCGGGGTAGGTGTGCGACCCGTCCATGACCAGACACGGCACGGCCAGATAGGGAGCGTTGCGCAGCACGTCCCCCCGCCGCACCCGCTTGGCGATGCTCTCCTCGCTGAACCCGTCCCCCCTCAGGTCCGCGATCCACGCCTCCCGCATGGCGTCGAGCAGCCGCATCCGTGCCTCCTCGGACTCCAGCAGGACGAAGCGCCAGGGCGTCGTGTGATGCGGGGCGGGCGCGGTGACGGCGGCGGCGACGGCGCGCCGCACGGCGGCGCCGTCCACGGGCTCGTCGGTGAACTCGCGCACCGTCCGCCGCAGCGTCACGGCCTCCCGCACCGCCTCGGAGGTCCCGAGCCGGAACATGTCGTCGGCGGCGGACCGCACCAGGGCACGCGCCCCGGAGTCGCCGTCCTCGCCCTCACCCACCACGTGAGGCAACCCGCGCACCACGGCGACCGGCAGCCCCGCCGCCTTCCCCTTGACGAGGTCCCCGGCGGCGGCCAGCTCGTCGGCCGTGGCGACGACGGTCGCGCTCAGCGGATTGCCGTGCGCGTCGGTGCCGCCCCGCAGGTCGTCCAGCACCCGCACCCCGGCCGCACCGATGGCGACGTCGGTCAGCCCGCTGCGCCAGGGCCGGCCGAAGGTGTCCGTCACGACGACGCCGACGTCGACGCCGAGCGCATCGCGCAGGCCGGCCCGCAGCTCGCGGGCGGAGGCGTCGGGGTCCTCGGGCAGCAGCAGTATCGTCCCGGCGGAGGTGTTGGACGCGTCGACGCCGGCGGCGGCCATCACCAGGCCCTGCCGGTTCTCCACGATCCGCAGGGGCCCGCGCCGGGCGACGACCCGTACGGTCTCGGCGTCTATGGCCGCCTCGCGGTCCTCCGCCTGAACGATCCGCCCCTCCGCCTTGCTGACGATCTTCGAGGTGACGAGCAGGACGTCGCCGTCGGCGAGCCCGGGCAGGCCCTCGCCCGTGACCGCACCGGCGAGGAGCTTGACGAGGTCGTCGCCGGCCTGCACCTCGGGAATCCCGGGCACGGCCCACACCCGGTACCCGGGAACGTGCCCCGCGCTCACCGGCGCACCTCCTCGGCCAGCGCCAGCGCCTGCGCGGCCATGGCGGCCGTGGCCTGCGTGTCCGTCATCATCAGCGGCACGGCCCGGCACGCGATGCCCGCGGCCTCGACCTCGCCCACGGCACCGGCGTCGACGGTGTCGACGAGCCAGCCGTCGAGCAGCCCGGAGCCGTAGTGCCGGGCGACGGCCGCGGCCGTGGACTCGACGCCGACGGCGGCCAGCACCTTGTCGGCCATGCCGCGCACGGGCGCGTCGCCGACGATGGGGGAGAGGCCGACGACGGGCGCGGAGGCCCCGGCGACGGCCTCGCGGACGCCGGGCACGGCCAGGATGGTCCCGACGCTGACGACGGGGTTGGACGGCGGGAAGAGGATGACGTCGGCGGCGGCGATCGCGTCCAGGACGCCGGGCGCGGGCTTGGCCTGATCGGCGCCGACGGGGATGATCGCGTGGGCGGGCGTCTCGGCCCGCAGGCGCACCCAGTACTCCTGGAAGTGCACGGCCTTACGGGCGCCTTCATCGCCCTCGGGATCGTCGATCAGGACATGCGTCTCGACCCGGTCGTCGCTCATCGGCAGCAGCCGCACTCCCGGCTGCCAGCGCGCGCACAGCGCCTCGGTCACGGCGCTCAGCGGGTAGCCGGCGCCGAGCATCTGCGTGCGGACGATGTGCGTGGCGAAGTCGCGGTCGCCGAGCCCGAACCACTCGGGCCCGACGCCGTACGCCGCCAACTCCTCCTTCACGGCGAAGGATTCGCCGGCCCGGCCCCACCCCTGTTCCTCGTGGATGCCGCCGCCGAGCGTGTACATCACGGTGTCGAGGTCGGGGCAGACCTTGAGCCCGAAGAGGTGGATGTCGTCGCCGGTGTTGCCGATGACGGTGATGTCCGCGTCGGGGACTGCTGACTTGAGGCCACGGAGGAAGCGGGCGCCCCCGATCCCGCCGGCCAGAACCACAATGCGCTGCATGCGGTCAGTCTGTCAGCACGCAGCGCAGCGGCTGAGGGGTGGTGGCCTGCGCCGGACGACCTGTCAGCTCCGGACGGCGTCCCGTGCGGCGTCCCGTGCGGCGTTCCGGACGGCGTTCCGGACGGCGGGTGCCGGCTCGGTGGCCGCCGACGCCGACCGGTGCATGGGCATCTCGGTCAGCCCCGGCGAGTAGACGTGGAGGCTGACGGCCGGCGCGAGGGAGTCGTTGACGATCTCATGAGCGTATCCGGGGGCGAAGACACGCTGCGCTCCGGCGCGCAGCACCTGCCGTGCGCCGTCGAGCGGTCCGGTGCTTCCGGTGATCTCGGTCAGCTCACCCTCGAGGACGGTCAGCACGCCGGAGGAGGGGCCGTGGTCGTGGGCCCCGCTGCCCTGGCCGGGCACCCAGCTCAGCAGCCAGACCTCGTAGCCGGGGCCGGTGCGCAGCCGGTGGTACCAGCGGGTGGTGGCGTCGTACCGGACGAGGTGGGCCCAGGAGGCGCGGTCGGCGGCGACGGCCCGGGCCAGCCCGGCGAACTCGGCGACGGTGCGCGGGTGGGCGGGCGCGGGCGGCAGCAGGTGGGGGATGGCGAGCGGGTCGCCGGCGATCTGGACGTCGCTGTTCATGTGCGGAGATTCCTCGGCGGAGGTGCGGGGGAGGGCGCGGTGACAGGCGGAGCGTGGGGCGCCCGGAGCTACGGGTGGCGCGAGGGCGCGATGCGCCGCGGACGGCCGGGTGACGGCCACGCGGGCGGGATGGTGCGGGACCCCGGGTAAGGCGGGGTCAGCCGGAGCTCTGGGGCATCAACAGCTGGAACAGCGACAGCGAGCCTGCACAGCGCAGCGGGACCCGTAGTCACGGGTCAGGCTGAGGGCGGCGTTCACTGGCATGCCCACCACGGTGACGGGACCGGACACGTTGTGTCAACTGCGCGTCCCTTTTGGGGTCAATGTTTCACCTCATCCGGTAACTGTGGGTGCTCCAAGGTTTGCGGGGGTGTGACCATGGACAGGTGGCGCTCCAGTCGGGGCCGTAAACATCGTTCGGCCGGACGGTGCAACGGGATTGCCGCGCGTGACGTCCTCTCTTTGCGGAGGGGAGCGGGGCGGCCGTGGTCGGCGGAGGGGTCTGTCCGGACTTGTAATGTTTTGGACACTTTCTGCTTGGCTTTGGTTCCGCAGAGTGAATAAGGGGCCCAATAGCAGATCTCGGCTTGACTGGCCCGGATCGGCACACTTGTAATTTCACCCGTGTCGTTCTGCCGTACTTTGATGAAGGCGACGACGCGGGGACGTAAATGACAGACGAGGGGCGCACATGACCGAGCTGTTTCAGCAACTGCTGGTCGAGGAGGCGGACGAGGAGCTCGGCTGGCAAGAGCGCGCGCTGTGCGCTCAGACCGATCCCGAGTCCTTCTTCCCCGAGAAGGGCGGATCCACGCGGGAGGCGAAGAAGGTCTGCCTCGCCTGCGAAGTCCGCTCGGAATGCCTTGAATATGCCCTTGCCAATGACGAGCGCTTCGGCATCTGGGGCGGCCTGTCCGAGCGGGAGCGCCGCCGCCTCAAGAAGGCAGCGGTCTGAGCTTCCGATAGGCATACGGATCCCATGAGGCGGATAAGCGGCCTAATTGGGGATCGCCAGGGATCATCAAGGATCGTCGAGGATCAGAGCCGGTGATTCGGTTTCGGTGATTCAGGGGCCAGCGATTCGGCGGGTAATCCCGGAATTCGTAGGCTGATAGTCACCGAAAGTTAAAAGCGGAGGCCAAGGGTTGGCGCCCCGTGGTGCCGACCGCCGGGTTCGGAACCGGGCCCGGCCGGGGTTTCCGCCGGTAGCACCCTCCCCACCCCAGGACGTACGGGACGACCTACGGTCCGCCCACCGCGCCCGCGGCGCGAGGCGGACCGCTGTGTGCGCAGCCACTAGTGTGGGGCCCCGTCCGAGACGCACCGCCGCCCCGACGGGCGCACCCGCGGCCGGCGCAGTCCAGCACAGCAGTCATCCGGGGCCCGCCCCGGACCCCGGCCGGAGGGCCCGTACCCCGATGTCCGTGCACAGCAATGCGGCGCACTCGAAGACGGCGGCCGCGTCCGCCGCCCCCACCCGCCTGCCCACGTTCGACCCGGCCGTCGCACCGGCCTTCCCGCGCCACGTCGTCACCGCCGTGATCGTCAGCCACGACGGCGCCCGCTGGCTCCCCGACGCCATCGAGGGCCTCCTCGGCCAGGAGCGCTCCGTACAGAGCGCCGTCGGCGCCGACACCGGCAGCGCCGACGACTCCGCCCAGCTGCTCGCCGACGCCCTCGGCCCGGACCGCGTCCTGCACCTCGCCCGCCGCGCCGGCTTCGGCACCGCCGTCGAGGAGGCCCTGCGCGCCGTCCCCGCACCGGACCCCGAGGAACTGCCCTACCTCAAGCGCTCCAGCGGCTGGGACCCCGTCAGCCGCACCTGGCGCGAGGACGCCTACGACCAGCCCGGAGACGGCCGCCGCCACGGCGACGCCGACCTCGAACCCGTCCAGTGGCTGTGGCTCCTGCACGACGACTGCGCACCCGAACCCGGCGCCCTCCACGAGCTCCTGCGCGTCGCCGAGTCCGAGCCCGAGGCCGCCGTCCTCGGCCCCAAGCTGCGCGGCTGGTACGACCGCCGCCAGCTGCTGGAGACCGGCGTCTCCATCGCCCGCAGCGGCCGCCGCTGGACCGGCCTCGACCGCCGCGAACAGGACCAGGGCCAGCACGACCAGGTGCGCACCGTGCTGTCGGTGTCCACCGCCGGCATGCTCGTGCGCCGCGACGTCTTCGAGGAGCTCGGCGGCTTCGACCCCCGGCTGCCCCTCATGCGCGACGACGTCGACCTGTGCTGGCGCGCCCACGCCGCCGGCCACCGCGTCCTCGTCGCCCCCGACGCCGTCCTGCGGCACGCCGAGGCCGCCGCCCGCGAACGCCGCCCCGTCGACTGCGCCGGCCGCCGCGCCGTCAACCCGCACCGCATCGACAAGGCCGGCGCCGTCCACACGCTGCTCGCCAACACCCGCGGCCCGCTCCTGGCCTACGTCCTGCTGCGGCTCGTCCTCGGCACCCTCCTGCACGCCCTCGGCTACCTCCTGGGCAAGGCCCCCGCGCAGGCCTTCGACGAACTCGCCGGCCTCTTCGGCGTCCTCCTGCGCCCGGGCCGCATCCGCGCCGCCCGGGCGAAGCGCGGCGCCCCCGCCGTCGCACCGGGCGACCTGAGACCCCTCTTCCCGCCGCCCGGCGCGACCCTCCGGGCCACCGCCGAACAGCTCGCGAGCAACTTCGGCGGCCGCTGGGACGACGCACCCGCCTCCGGCGGGCGCCACGGCGCCGTCGAATCCGGGCCGACCGGGGAGGACGCCGACTTCCTGGAGATCGAGCAGTTCGCCCGCCTCAAGCGCCTCGTCCGCAAGCCCGCACCGGTCCTCTTCGGCCTCCTGCTGATCGTCTCCGTCGTCGCCTGCCGCCAGCTCTTCGGCGGCGGCAGCCTGTCCGGCGGCGCCCTGCTGCCCGCGCCCGACGGGGCCTCCGCCCTGTGGGCGCAGTACACCGACGGCTGGCACGCGGTCGGCGTCGGCAGTACGGGCAGTGCGCCCCCCTACCTGGCGGTCCTCGCCACCCTCTCGACGCTCTTCCTCGGCTCCACCGGCTTCACCCTCACCCTGCTGCTGGTCTGCTCGGTGCCCCTGGCCGGCCTCACCGCCTACTTCGCCTCCCGGCCGCTGGTCTCCTCCCGCCCCCTGCGGGCCTGGGCCGCCGTCGCCTACGCCTTCCTGCCGGCCGCCACCGGCGCCCTCGCCGCCGGCCGGCTCGGCACCGCGGTCCTCGCGATCCTGCTGCCGCTCATGGCGCGCACCGCCGTCGCGGCCACCGGTCTGCGCGTCCCGGGCGCCCGCCCCACATGGCGCGCATCCTGGGCGTACGCCCTCCTGCTCACCGTCACCACCGCCTTCACCCCGGTGGTCTGGCCGCTCGCCGTCGTCCTGGGCCTGGGCGCCCTGGCCCTGCACGGCGCCCAGGGCGGGCGCGCACGGCTGGTGCTCCACGGCCCGCGCTTCCTCGCCGTCGTGCTCACCCCCGTCGCCGTGCTGGCCCCCTGGTCCCCGGGCCTGTTCGCGCACCCGGGCCGCTTCCTGACCGAGGCCGGGATCGACCGGGCCGTCACCGGCGCGTCCTCCCCGCTGCACCTGCTCACCGCGGACCCCGGCGGCTCGAAGGCCGTCGGCGGGCTGCTGCTGGCAGGCGTCGTCCTGGCCGCGCTCGCCGCCCTGCTGCGCGCCGACCGGCAGCTCGCCGTCCGCGGCGCCTGGGTGGCCGCCCTGGCGGCCCTCGCCGCCGCGGTGCTCACCGCCCGCTCGTCCTGGGCCGGACCGGCCACCCTCGTCTACGGGCTCGCGCTCATCGCCGCCGCGGCCGTCGGCGCGGAAGGCGCGCGGGCGCGCGTGGCCGCGCTCAGCTTCGGCTGGCGGCAGCCCGTGGCCGCGCTCATCGCCCTCGCCGCGGCCGCCGCCCCGCTGGTCGCAGCCGTGGCCTGGGCCGTCGGCGGCGCAGACGGCCCGCTGAAGCGACGCGACCCCGCACAGGTGCCGGCCTTCGTGGCGGAGGAGGCGGCCACCCGCGACCGGGCCCGCACCCTGGTCCTCGACGGCCGCGACGGCCGGGTCTCCTACGCACTCGTCCGGGGCTCCGGCGCCCGGCTCGGTGACGCCGAGGCCGCCGCGGCCGCCGGGGCGGACCCCAAGCTCGACTCCGTCGTCGCCGGTCTCGTCGCGGGCTCCGGAGCCGACCAGGCGGACCTCCTCGGCGGTTACGCCGTCGGCTACGTCCTCGTCCGCAACAGCGCCCCCGCGGCCATGAGCCGCGTCCTGGACACCACGCCCGGCCTGACCCGCCTCAGCCGCCAGGACGACGCCTCGCTGTGGCGGGTCGACCGCGAGGTTGCACGTATCACTGTCGTCGCCGGCGAGGCGCAGGGAGGCGCGCAGGGCGGCGGGCAGCGGCCCGCCCCCGTCCCGGTCGCCGCGGGGCCCGTGGAGGCCCGCGCCACGCTCCCCGCCGGTCCCGCGGGCCGCGTCCTGCGCATCGCCGACAAGGCGGCCCCCGGCTGGCAGGCCACCCTCGACGGACGCGCCCTCAAGAGCACCACCGTCGACGGCTGGGCCCAGGGCTTCGAACTGCCTGCGGGCGGCGGCAAGCTGGCGCTGACCTACAAGGCGCCCACCGCGCACACCGCCTGGCTGTGGACCCAGGGCCTCCTCGCGGCCGTCCTCGTGGTGCTCGCCCTGCCGGGGCGCAAGCGCCAGGTCGACGACGACCTCCCGGAGGCCGGGGGCGCGGCCGTCGCGGCTCCCGAACCCACCTCCGTACCGGCCCAGGCCGTCGCCGGGGAGGGCCGCCGTGCGCGCCGGCTGCGGGCTGCCGCAGAGGCCGCCCGGCCGGACGCCGCCGGTACGCCGGAAGAGCCCCCCGCCGAGCCGGTGGCCGACTCCTTCGCCGACCCGTACGCGGCTCCTTATGCCGACTCCTACGTCGATCCGTATGCCGATCCGTACGGGCAACAGCAGACGACCGATCCGTACGCTGAGATGCCGCAGCCGCCGCCGCAGCAGCAGCAACAACAGCAGTACGGGCAGGAGATGCCCTACGGCTCGTACGGCGAACAGCACTACCACGGCGGCCACGGCGGCCACGGGGGCACGTACGACGCCGCCTACGGCGACGCGCAGCAACAGGTCCCGTACCAAGGCCAGTACCAGGAGCAGCCGTACGCGACAGGCGCGTACGACCCGTACACCTACGGCGGAGCACACGACACCACGTACGGCGGCGGTGACCGGCACCACCGCGACGGGAGCGAGCAGCAGTGAAGCGCACCACCCTGTCCCTGTTCGCCGCCACCGCAGTCCTCGCGGCCCTGGGCGGCGCGGCCGTCCTCACCGTGCCGTCCGGCGCCGAGGGCACCGGCGGCACGGCCCGTACGGCCGCGAAGACGCCCGCCCGGCTGCCCGTCCAGCGCTCCATGGCCCTCTGCCCGGCCCCGACTTCCTCGGACGTGGGGGAGACGGCCTACACCGCGTTCACCCCGGCGGGCGGGGCGAAGGGCGCAGGCGCGAAGAAGAGCGCGGCCGAGCTGCTGTCCGCGGCGGGCACCGACAAGGGCGCCGACAAGAAGGATGAAGGCGACAAAAAAGATGGCAAGGGCAAGAAGGATGACAAGGGCGGAAAGGGCGACAAGAGCCCCGCGCCCGCGGGCACTTCGGTGCTCTCCCTGAAGGAGCCCGGAAAGCCCGCGACGGCCACCACCGGCCGCTCCGACGCCCCCGCCCTCATCGGCAGCGCCGACGGGGCGCTCGCCCCGGGCTGGACCGTGCAGCAGACCACCGTGGTCGCGGCGGGCAGCGGGCGCGGGCTGCACGGGCTGACGTGCACGGCGCCCGACACCTCGTTCTGGTTCCCCGGCGCGAGCACCGTCAAGGGCCGCCAGGACTACGTCCACCTGACCAACCCCGACAGCACCGCGGCCGTCGTCGACCTGGAGCTCTACGGCAAGGACGGCCGCATCAAGGCCGGGGCGGGGGAAGGTGTCACGGTCCCGCCGCGCTCCACCGTCCCCGTGCTGCTGTCCTCCCTCACGGACGCGCCCGCGGAGGACCTCACGGTGCACGTGGCGGCCCGCTCGGGCCGGGTCGGGGCGGGGCTGCAGTCCGCTGACGACAAGAAGGGCGGCGACTGGATCCCGGCGTCCGCAGAGCCGTCCGCCGACGCCGTCCTGCCCGGCATCCCGGCCGACGCGACGTCCGTCCGGCTCGTCGTCTTCGCCCCCGGCTCGGACGACGCCGACCTCAAGCTGCGCTTCGCCGGGCCGAACGGCGCGATCACCCCCGCCGGCCACGAGACGCTGCACGTGCGCAGCGGCATGACCGCCGCCGTCGACCTCGGAGACGTCGCCAAGGGCGAGGCGGGCTCGCTGCTGCTCACGGCGGACGGCAGGAGCGCACCGGTCGTCGCCGCGCTGCGCGTCACCCGCGGCAAGGACGACAAGCAGGAGACGGCGTTCATCCCCGCCGTGGCGCAGCTCGGCGGGCGGGCCACGGTGGCGGACAACCGCCCCAAGGGCAGCACGCTCGCGCTGGCCGCGCCCGGCAAGGAGGCGGCACAGGTGAAGATCACCTCCTCCGCGGGCAGCGAGGGCGGCGAGCCGGCGGTGAAGACGTACACGGTGAAGCCGGGCACCACGCTGACCGTCGAGCCGCCGCAGCCGCCGGGCGCCAAGGGGTCGTTCGCGGTGACGGTGGAGAAGGTCTCCGGCGGGCCGGTGCACGCCTCGCGGATGCTGGCGCTGCCCAAGGACGGCGTGCCCATGTTCACGATCCAGCCGCTGCCGGACGACCGTTCGTCGGTGGCGGTGCCGGAGACGGGTCAGGACCTGTCGATGCTCAACCGCTGACGGGCCTGCCGGCCCGTCAGCCCGGGTCAGTCCTGGCCGTAGCGAGGGTCGACCGACTCCGGGGCGAGCCCGAGGAGTTCGGCGACCTGCTCGACGACGACCTCGTGCACCAGCAGGGCGCGCTCGTCGCGGCTCTTGGTGCGGATCTCCACCGGGCGGCGGTAGATCACGATCCGGTCGGGGGAGTCGCCGCGGGCGGCCACGTAGCGGCCGAGGGGGACGGAGTCGCGGTCGAAGTCGAAGGCGTCCAGGCCGTCGGGGTCGCTCATGGCGCCGCCCGCGTCACTCCTGGTGACCGGCACCTCGCGGACCACGAAGTCGACGGAGGCGAGCTGCGGCCAGCGGCGCTCCAGCCGCTCGGCGGAGTCGTGCACCATGTCGACGAACGCCTCGCCGCGGCTGACCGACAGCGGCACTTGGGGCGGTGCGATCGGCCCGCGCATGCCGCGTCCGTGTCGGTCGCGGTGGCGCGGGCGCGGCCCGGCGTGGCTGGGGGTACCCCCGGTGGTGGCAGGGGGCGGTACGCGGTTGTCCATCACTCTTGAGGGTATCCGTCGGCCGCCCTGTCGTCCGCGGCTGTCGCGCATCCGGGAATGTCGCCTGATGAACATTCCGGCCATCCCTGTGATCAATTATGGTCGGATACCGGACCGTCCGGTCTGTTCGTGAGGCCCGGAGCGGGGGTGCCGGTGGCCGGTCTCCGGCCCGGTGAGACCCTGTTCACAGCCCTCCGTGCAGGTCAGCGCGGTGGGGAGAAGCGGTCGTCCACGGGACGAACCAGGACGACACGGAGGGGTGAGCCGGAGGTGAGTCGTCGCGGCCCGCTCAAGAGTGCGGTACCGTCCAACGTCGTGAGCCCTGTACGTCGCTGTTCGCGCACCGCGTGCGGCCGCCCGGCCGTCGCGACGCTGACGTACGTCTATGCCGATTCGACCGCCGTCCTCGGACCGCTCGCCACCTACGCCGAACCCCACTGCTACGACCTGTGCGCCGAGCACTCCGAGCGGCTGACCGCTCCGCGTGGCTGGGATGTCGTCCGCCTCGCCCTGGACAGCGGCCCCGCCCGCCCCAGCGGTGACGACCTCGAAGCCCTCGCCAACGCCGTGCGCGAAGCGGCCCGTCCGCAGGAGCGCCCCGCGCAGCCGGGGCCCCCGCCGGGCACCGCCGGCCCGGGCGGCCGCGACGCCGATCCGATGGAGGTCGCCCGCCGAGGCCACCTCAGGGTCCTTCGCTCGCCCGACAACTGACGCCGTCACGGCCTTTCGTCCGATGCCGTCACAGCCTTTCGTCCTTTCGTTCTTTCGTCCGAGCAGTGTCCGGAACGGTGTTCAGGCGGCCCGCGTCCGGATTGTCAGTGCGCCCCGGTAGGTTTGTCTCCCCGTACCGGACCCAGGAAGGCGTTGGCTGTGGCTGATCTGTCGCAGATCGTGAAGGCATACGACGTACGCGGTGTGGTCCCGGATCAGTGGGACGAAGCACTGGCGGAGCTCTTCGGCGCCGCCTTCGCCCAGGTGACGGGCGCGGCCGCCGTCGTCGTCGGGCACGACATGCGGCCCTCGTCGCCCGGCCTCTCGCGGGCCTTCGCCCGCGGCGCCGCCGCCCGCGGCGTGGATGTGACCGAGATCGGCCTGTGCTCCACCGACCAGCTGTATTTCGCGAGCGGCCACCTCGGGCTGCCGGGCGCGATGTTCACGGCCAGTCACAACCCCGCGCAGTACAACGGCATCAAGATGTGCCGGGCCGGCGCGGCCCCCGTCGGGCAGGACTCCGGCCTCGCCGAGATCCGCTCCCTGGTCGAGGGCTGGCTCGAAAACGGCGCCCCCGAGCCCGCGCAGACCGCCGGCACCCTCAGCCGGCAGGATGTCCTCGCGGACTACGCGGCCCACCTGCGCTCCCTGGTCGACCTGAGCGGCATCCGCCCGCTGAAGGTCGTCGTCGACGCCGGAAACGGCATGGGCGGGCACACCGTGCCCACCGTCTTCGAGGGCCTGCCCGTCGAGCTCGACGCGATGTACTTCGAGCTCGACGGCACCTTCCCCAACCACGAGGCCAACCCCCTCGACCCGAAGAACATCGTCGACCTGCAGCAGCGCGTGCGCGAGGTCGGTGCCGACATCGGCCTGGCCTTCGACGGCGACGCCGACCGCTGCTTCGTCGTCGACGGCAACGGCGACCCCGTCTCCCCCTCCGCCATCACCGCCCTGGTCGCGGCGCGGGAGCTCGCCAAGCACCCCGGCGGCACCGTCATCCACAACCTGATCACCTCGTGGTCGGTGCCGGAGGTCGTCAAGGAGTGCGGCGGCACGCCCGTGCGCACCCGCGTGGGGCACTCCTTCATCAAGGAGGAGATGGCCCGCAGCGGCGCGATCTTCGGCGGCGAGCACTCCGCGCACTACTACTTCCGGGACTTCTGGAACGCCGACACGGGCATGCTCGCCGCCATGCACGTCCTCGCCGCCCTCGGCGGCCAGAGCGGCCCGCTGTCCGAGCTGGTCGCCGAGTACGACCGCTACGCCGGCTCCGGCGAGATCAACAGCACCGTCGCCGACCAGGCCGGGCGCACGGCCGCCGTCCGCGCCGCCTACGAGAACGTGCCGGGCGTGGAGTTCGACGAGCTCGACGGCCTCACCGTGGCCGCCTCCGACTGGTGGTTCAACATCCGCGCCTCCAACACGGAGCCGCTCCTCCGCCTGAACGTCGAGGCCCGCGACGCGGAGACGGTGTCCCGCATCCGCGACGAGGTCCTGGCCATCGTGCGGGCGTAGGACGCGCCTGAATCCGCCGCAACGGCGAGCAGGCGAACTCAACCGCTCCGGCGGTGCCGAGCCGGCCTGGTCCGGTTCCGGCACCGCCGGAACGCGCCGTCGTGGCCGGACGCCGCGGCGGCGGAAGAGGAGACGCCGGGTGTCCAGCGGCCCCTGAACCCGCCGCGACGGCGAGCAAGCGAACCCGACCGCCTCGGCGGTGCCGACCCGGCCGCACCGGCGAACCGGGCACGGCACAGCGCCCCAGCGAACCGGCACGGCACAGCGGCCCTCGTCCCCCCGCACAGGTAGTCTGGCCGGACAGAGACGTACATCCGAAGGGAACCCCTCATGCCGCTCGAAGCCGGTCTCCTGGAGATCCTCGCCTGCCCGGCGTGCCACGCGCCCCTCCGCGACGAGTCCGCCTCCGAGGAGTCCCCCGAGCTGGTGTGCGAGGGCGCGGGCTGCGGCCTGGCCTACCCCGTCCGGGACGGCATCCCCGTCCTGCTCGTGGACGAGGCCCGGCGCCCGGCCTGACGCCGCAGCGCCCGCCCGACCCCGCCCGGCGGCCCACCGCACCACAGGCCCGGCCGGGCACCCGCACGGCGTACACGACGGCGACCGGAGGCTGATCCACGGTGTTCGACGAGTCACTCCTCGATGACCCCGACGCTCTGTCCCGTGCCGACCTCCACGGCCTCCTGCGCGGCGCCGCCGAATCCGGCGCCCGGGTCCGTACGGCCGCCCGCAACGCCGCGGAGGCCGGTGTCACGGGCCTCCGCCCGGACGGCCGACCCCGCGGCGTCCTGGTCGCGGGGCCGGGCCCCGTCGCCGGCTGCACCGCAGACCTCCTCACCGCGCTCGCCGGCGGCAGCGCTCCCGTGAGCCTGATCCGCCCGACCGGCGTCGCCCCCGCGCCCGGCGCCCTGCGCTGGACGCTCCCCGGCTGGACCGGCCCGCTCGACCTGCTGCTGGTCGCCAGCCCGGACGGCACGGAGCCCGGCCTTGCCATCCTCCTCGAACAGGCCTACCGCCGCGGCTGCTCCGTCGTCTGCGTCAGCCCGGCCGGTTCGCCCCTCGCCGACGCCACCGCGCAGGCCCGCGGCCTCGCGATCCCGCTGACCACTTCGCCGGACGAGGCCCGGGCGGGCGGCGAGCCGGGCGCCCACCCCGGCGATGAGGTGCCCGCAGGCGAGCGCCCCGCGCTGCTCCCGGGCCCGGGTCTCCTGTGGTCCCTGCTCACCCCGCTGCTCGTGCTCGCCGACCGCATAGGGCTGCTCGCCGCCGACCCCGCCGCGGTCGAGGCGCTCGCCGACCGCCTGGACCAGGTCGCCGAGCGCTGCGGCCCGGCCATCGCCACGTACAGCAACCCCGCCAAGACCCTGGCGGCCGAGCTGGCCGACACCCTCCCGCTCATCTGGACGGAGGGCGAGCTCGCGGCGGCGGCCGGCCGGCACTTCGCGACGGTCCTCGCCGCTCTCGCCGGGCGCCCGGCCCTCGCCGCCGAGCTGCCCGAGGCGCTGACCGCCCACGGCACCCTCCTCGCGGGAGCCTTCGCCGCCGGTGCGGACCCCGAGGACTTCTTCCGCGACCGCGTGGAGGAGCCCGAGGCCCTGCACGCCCGCGTCGTCCTGCTCCGCGAACAGGAGCCCGACGTCACCTCGCCCGCCCCCGCCGCCCGCGAGCTCGCCCTCCAGCGCGAGACGCCCGTCAGCGAGCTGGAGCCCACCGACGCCGACAGTCCCCTGCAGACCGCTGCTGAACTGCTGGCCATCACGGATTTCGCCGCCGTCTACCTGGCCCTCGCCTCGACCCCGTAGACCCGTGGAAACGCCGTACGCACAGTCAGGAACCGCCCGCATGGACCGCCTCGTCAATACCGTGCGCCCCTACGCCTGGGGCTCCACCACCGCGATCCCCGCGCTGCTGGGCACCGCCCCCACCGGCGAGCCGCAGGCCGAACTGTGGATGGGCGCCCATCCCGGCGCCCCCTCCCGCGTGGAGCGGGACGGCGGCGGGGAAGGCCTGCGCCCCCTCTCCGACGTCATCGCCGCCGACCCCGAGGGCGAGCTCGGCGCACGGGCCGTCCGCCGCTTCGGGCCCCGGCTGCCGTTCCTGTTCAAGGTCCTCGCCGCCGGGTCCCCGCTCTCCCTCCAGGTCCACCCCGGCCTCGCCGAGGCCGCAGCAGGCCACGCCGCGGAGGAGGCCCGGGGCGTCCCCCTCGACGCCCCCCACCGCAACTACAAGGACACCAACCACAAGCCCGAACTCCTCTGCGCCCTCACCCCCTTCGAGGGGCTGTGCGGCTTCCGCGCGCCCGGCGAGACGGCCGGCCTCCTCGCCGCGCTCGACGTCGACTCCCTCAAGCCGTACGCCGACCTCCTGCACGCCCGCCCGGAGGAGGACGCCCTGCGGGAGGTCCTCACCGCCGTCCTCTCCGCCGAGCACGGCGAGATGGCCCGCACCGTCACCGAGGCGGCCGCCGCGGCCGAGCGGCTCGCCGCGCAGGAAGGGCCGTACCGGGACGCCTGCGCCGCCTACGTCTCCCTCGCCCGGCACTACCCCGGCGACCCCGGCGTCATCGCGGCCATGCTCCTCAACCACGTGCTCCTCCAGCCCGGCGAAGCCCTCTACCTGGGCGCGGGCGTCCCGCACGCCTACCTCGACGGCCTCGGCGTCGAAATCATGGCCAACTCGGACAACGTGCTGCGCTGCGGCCTGACGCCCAAGCACGTCGACGTCCCCGAACTGCTGCGCGTCGTCCGCTTCGAGAGCGCCGCCCCCGCCGTCCTGCGCCCCGAGGCCGACGCCGGCGGCGAAGAGGTCTACGGCACCCCCGTCGAGGAGTTCCGCCTCTCCCGCTTCGACCTCGCCCCCGGCTCCACGGCCACGCTGCCCGCCGGCACGCCCCAGATCCTGCTGTGCACCTCGGGCACCGCCGTCCTGCGCACCGCGGACGACGGCCGGGAGCTGCGGCTCCGCCAGGGCGAATCCGCGTTCGTACGGGCGGCCGAGAGCGTCGTGCTCGCCGGTGACGACGCCCGGGTCTTCCGCGCCACGGTCGCCGTCTGACCCTCCCGCCCGCCCCGCGGCTGCAACAATGGCCCGCCGTAAAGGAACCGCAAAGCCCGGCAGTCCAGGGGTGGATCAGGGCGGAAGGGACAACCCGCACATATGAGTGCATCAGGCGGAACCAAGGCCATCGTCGCCGCGCTCGGCGCCAACCTGGCCATCGCCGTGGCGAAGTTCGTCGCGTTCGCGTTCAGCGGCTCGTCGTCGATGCTCGCCGAAGGGGTGCACTCGGTCGCTGACTCCGGCAACCAGGCGCTGCTCCTCCTCGGCGGCAAGAAGGCCCAGCGCGCGGCCAGCGAGGAACACCCCTTCGGCTACGGCCGCGAGCGCTACATCTACGGCTTCCTCGTCTCGATCGTCCTGTTCACCATCGGCGGCGTCTTCGCGCTCTACGAGGGCTACGAGAAGATCAGGGAACCGCACGAGATCGAGCACTGGTACTGGCCCGTCGGCGTCCTCGTCTTCGCGATCATCGCGGAGGGCTTCTCCTTCCGTACGGCGATCAAGGAGTCCAACGAGCTGCGCGGCAAGCAGTCCTGGGGCCAGTTCATCCGTACCGCCAAGGCCCCCGAACTGCCCGTCGTCCTGCTCGAGGACTTCGGCGCCCTCGTCGGCCTCGTCCTCGCCCTCGGCGGCGTCGGCCTCGCCCTCGCCACGGGCGACGGCGTCTGGGACGGCATCGGCACCCTGTGCATCGGTGCCCTTCTGGTGCTGATCGCGCTGGTCCTCGCCTCGGAGACGAAGTCCCTGCTGCTCGGCGAAGCCGCCGGACCGGAGCAGGTCGCGAAGATCCGCGCCGCGGCCGTCGACGGCGAGACCGTCACCCGCGTCATCCACATGCGCACCCTCCACCTTGGCCCCGAGGAACTCCTCGTCGCGGCCAAGATCGCGGTGCAGCACGACGACACCGCCGTGGAGATCGCCGAGGCGATCGACGCGGCGGAAGCGAGGATCCGCGAGGCGGTCCCGATCGCCCGGGTCATCTACCTGGAGCCGGACGTCTACCGCGAGGAAGCGGCAGCGGCCGGCGCGGACCCGTCGGCGACGCCGGGCGGCCCGGCCCGCCACTGAGGAAGAACGACGCGGGGGCCGTGCCCGGGCCGCCGTAATGCCCTTGCGGGCTCACGGCGCCTCAGAGCACGGCCTCCGCGCCGGTGCATCTCCGGCAACCGACTTCCGCCACCGCGGTGCCAGGCCCCGACCGGCTGCCCCCGGGTGCGGGCACCCGAGGACCCGGCTCCGCTACTGAACCTCCCGCAAGATGCCCACCAGGGCACCCGCGTCCGGCCCCGCCGAAAGCAACCGCTCCCGGAACCCCGGATCCATCAGCTTCCGCGACAGCATCGCCAGGATCCGCAGGTGTTCATCGCCCGCGGCCGCGCTCGGTACGGCGATCATGAAGATCAACCGGGCCTTCGTCCCGTCCAGCGCCCCCCACTCGATGCCCTCGGAGCGCGCGAACCCGACCACCGGGGCCGACACCGCATCCGTCTTCGCATGCGGGATCGCGATCTCCTCCCCGAGCCCCGTCGTCCCCATCTCCTCCCGCGCGAGCGCCGCCGCGACCAGACCGTCCACGTCGTCCACGTGCCCGCTCGCGGCCAGCAGCCCGGCCATCTCCCGGATCGCCGCCTCCTTCCCGCGGGCCGCCAGCCGCGGCCGCACGGTCCGTACGGTGAGGTGGCCGGAGAGCGCAGAACCGGCGGCCTCGGCGGCCGGGCTCTCGGCGGCGACAGGCGCCGGCCCCGCCACGGACGGCCCCGCCACGGCCGCAGTCGGGCGCCCGCCCAGGGTCATCAAAGTGACCGTCGTCAGCGCCGTCACCACCGTGCCGATGGCGATCGCGACGAAGAACATCGGCACCCCGTCCACCGCCCCCAGCACCGCCACGATCGGCCCCCCGTGCGGCACGTGGTCCGCAACCGCCGCGAGCCCCGCGACCGCACCCGCCACCGCGCCACCGCACATGTTCGCCGGAATGACCCGCGCCGGACGGGCCGCGGCGAACGGGATCGCGCCCTCGGTGATGCCGAAGAACCCCATGAACAGCGCCGCCAGCCCGGTCTCCTGCTCCTGCTTGCTGAACAGCCCCCGCCGCAGCAGCGTCGCGAGCCCCTGCCCGAGCGGCGGCACCGGAATGGCCGCCGCACACATGCCCATGATCTCGGGGTTCTGCGAGACCAGCCCGGCGCCGAAGAGGAACGCCGTCTTGTTCACGGGCCCGCCCATATCGAAGGCGATCATCAGGCCGAGCAGGACGCCGAGCAGGGCGGCACTCGTCCCGGTCAGGCCCCCCAGCCAGCTCGTGAGGTGCTCGAACACCCACGCGATCGGCGGACCGATGACGTAGACGACGAACAGGCCGAGCGCCGCCGAGGACACGATCGGGATCACGATGACCGGCATGATCGGCCGGACGAACTCCGGCACCTTGACCTTCTTGATCCACAACACCAGATAGCCGGCCAGGAAGCCGGTGGCGATGGCCCCGATGAACCCCGCCCCCGCCTTGCTGTCGTACAGCTCCCCGTGGCTCGCGATCCAGCCCCCGACCATGCCCGGCACGAGAGCCGGCCGGTCCCCGATGGCGTAGGCGATATAGCCGGAGAGCACCGGGACCATCAGCGTGAAGCCGATGACACCGATGTCGTTGACCGTCTGCCAGAACGAGCTGTCGAAGACGATCCCCTGAGGCGTGGTCCGCCCGCCCAAGGCGAGCGACACGGAAATCAGCAGACCGCCGACGACCACGAACGGGATCATGTACGAGACGCCGTTCATCAGCGCCTTGTAGACCGTGCCGCGCTCCCGCCCGCCACCGCCCGCCCCCGCGAGCAACCCGCCCCCGGAGCCGGCGTCGGAGCCGGCCCCCGCGCCGTCGCCCCGGTGGACCGGAGCGTTCAGTACGTCCCGGATCAGCCGCTCCGGACGCCGGATGCCCTCGGCGACCCCCACGGACAGCACCCGCTTCCCGGCGAAGCGGCTGAGATCGACGTCCTTGTCGGCGGCGACGATGATGCCGTCGGCCTCCCTGATGTCGCTGTCGGAGAGGACGTTCTCGGCCCCGATCGACCCCTGCGTCTCCACCTTCATCCCGTAGCCGAGCTCCTGCGCGGCCTGGGCCAGCTTCTCCGCCGCCATGTACGTGTGCGCGATCCCCGTCGGGCAGGCGGTCACGGCGAGCAGCCTGCGCCCCTCTGCCGCCGCGTCACGCTCGGGGGGATCGGCCGGACTGGTCACGTGGATCTCCTCACGACGGATCGCCTCACAACGGATCGCCCGCGGGGCGTGCCACGCCCTCGCGCTTCTCGCATCCTGCAACACCCGACCAGCACAGGAAACGAGGCCGTTCCGGTGTCAGCACGCGCAGCCCTGCCGGAATCTGACGTTCCGGCGGATCGGGCGCCGGTGGGGGTGGGGTTCGGCGGGTACCCCGGTGTAGATTCGTGGACGAGCCAGACGTCGCTGCTGATGGCGGTCGGGCGGCCCGCGCGACGGACCGGCCGAGGGAGAGAGGGCCTCCGACGGACTGCGCTGCGGTCGGGGCACCGGTGCGTCCAGTGTGTCCAGCTGCTCAGGCAGCCCGACCGCATGCACGGCCGTGTCCACCCTCGCTCGCCCTTCACAGAGGAGCAGCCCGTATGACCACCACTTCCCCCGGCCAGGACTTCAAGGTCGCGGACCTCTCGCTGGCGGCCTTCGGCCGCAAGGAGATCACGCTGGCCGAGCACGAGATGCCCGGCCTGATGTCGATCCGCAAGGAGTACGCGGAGGCGCAGCCGCTGGCGGGTGCGCGCATCACCGGCTCGCTGCACATGACGGTCCAGACGGCCGTCCTGATCGAGACCCTCGTGGCGCTGGGCGCGCAGGTGCGCTGGGCGTCCTGCAACATCTTCTCCACCCAGGACCACGCCGCGGCCGCCATCGCGGTCGGCCCGGACGGCACCCCGGAGAACCCTCAGGGCGTGCCGGTCTTCGCCTGGAAGGGCGAGACCCTGGAGGAGTACTGGTGGTGCACGGAGCAGGCCCTGACCTGGCCGAACGCCGCCACCGGCGGCCCGAACATGATCCTGGACGACGGCGGTGACGCCACCCTCCTCGTACACAAGGGCGTCGAGTTCGAGAAGGCGGGCAGCGCTCCGGACCCGTCCACGGCGGACAGCGAGGAGTACGCCCAGATCCTCACCCTGCTGAACCGCACGCTGGGGGAGAGCCCCCAGAAGTGGACCCAGCTGGCGTCGGAGATCCGCGGCGTCACGGAGGAGACGACGACGGGCGTCCACCGCCTGTACGAGATGCAGCGCGAAGGCACGCTCCTCTTCCCCGCGATCAATGTGAACGACGCGGTGACGAAGTCGAAGTTCGACAACAAGTACGGCTGCCGCCACTCGCTGATCGACGGCATCAACCGCGCCACGGACGTCCTGATCGGCGGCAAGGTCGCGGTCGTCTGCGGCTACGGCGATGTGGGCAAGGGCTGTGCGGAGTCGCTGCGCGGCCAGGGCGCCCGAGTGATCGTCACCGAGATCGACCCGATCAACGCCCTGCAGGCGGCGATGGACGGCTACCAGGTCACCACCCTGGACGAGGTCGTGGAGATCGCCGACATCTTCGTCACCACGACGGGCAACAAGGACATCATCATGGCCTCGGACATGGCCCGGATGAAGCACCAGGCCATCGTCGGCAACATCGGCCACTTCGACAACGAGATCGACATGGCCGGCCTGGCGAAGATCCCGGGGATCGTGAAGGACGAGGTCAAGCCGCAGGTCCACACGTGGACGTTCGAGGACGGCAAGGTCCTGATCGTGCTGTCCGAGGGCCGTCTGCTGAACCTGGGCAACGCGACCGGTCACCCGTCCTTCGTCATGTCGAACTCGTTCGCGGACCAGACGCTGGCGCAGATCGAGCTGTTCACGAAGCCGGAGTCGTACCCGACGGACGTCTACGTCCTGCCGAAGCTGCTGGACGAGAAGGTCGCGCGCCTTCACCTGGACGCGCTGGGCGTCAAGCTCACCACGCTCCGTCCGGAGCAGGCGTCCTACATTGGTGTCCCGGTCGAGGGTCCGTACAAGCCGGACCACTACCGCTACTGATACCGGCGCAGCAGCACCAGCACTACCAGCAGTACTGAAAGCAATCGGTAACAGGCCCCTGCCGGGAAGGCAGGGGCCTGTCCCTGTTCTGTCGAGGACCCCACCATGCCCCGCGGCCGCTACTCGCTCCATGATCCGCACGACCACACCCCCCTTGGTGAAGAACACTTCCACTGCGCCACCGGCCCCTCCGGCTGGCGCTACGTCTCGCAGGTCACCACTCCGGCCGGCGACCACGCCGGCTCCGTCGACCTCACCCTCGACGACCTGGGCCGCCCGATCCGCGTGCAGCTCCACGCCGGGAGCTGGCAGGTGCGCGGCGCGGCCCTCGACGGCGTGACCTGGGTACGCACGGACCCCACCGGGGAGCACGCCACGGAAGGCAACGTCACGGAGGCCCGGGCCTTCACCGGCGCATCCCCCGCCTTCTACGTCGCCCTGTCCCGGGCCCTGCGGCTGACCCCGGGCGCAGGCGCAACGCGCATCCGGCTCGTCGGCTTCACCTCCCCCGTCCTCGCCCCCCGGACCCTCGACCAGTCGTGGGCCCTGGTCAGCAGGACAGCACACGCCACTGACAACGGCCCGCTCCAAGTGGACGCGTACCAGGTCAGCGACCTGGAGACGGGCGAGCAGCACATGGTGAACCTGGCGGGCGACGTCGTCCTGTCGGCCCCCGGCATCGAGCTGGAGGACCTCGACAGCCCGCCGTCGTCGTTCGGCTGATGTGCGGAAGGGCTGGTCAGCCTGGTAGTGTCCTCTTCGCCCCACAAGACCTGTTGACACAGGCCGAATGGGGAGGTAGATTCGAACGGTTGCCGGGGGAACTGGACAGGTTCCCGCGGAACGGCTAGTGTCTACAGCGCTCTGGTGGTGAACGAGATTCACCCCGAGCACCTTCGATCCCTTATCGGAAGCGAAAAGCCGATTAGCTCGGCCGGAAAGCGTCTGATAAAGTCGGGATCACCGCCGGAAAGCGAAAGCTGAAAGGCGAAACCCCGCTCCAACAGGGGGCCGGAAACGGAATTCGGAACCGACTGCTTCTTCTAGAGGCGGGAGAGACCGGAAAACGGATCTGGTAAGGTTGGAAACAACGAAGGGAAGCGCCCGGAGGAAA
>NZ_BMUT01000003.1:104548-582173 GCF_014650335.1 Streptomyces hiroshimensis | reverse complement strand
GCCCAGGTGGTGGATTGGCGGATGGAGTCGGAGAGGTAGCTGACGAGGCGTCGGACGTTGAGGTACTTCCAGTCGCGGCTGCTGGAGCGGGTACGCGCACCCCAGACCAGCAGGCCACGATCGGGAAAGACCCGCAGACAGTTCACGCCCTTCTCATTGAGCTCGCCGTGGCGGGCCTCGGTCAGGAGCGTGGGCAGCGTCAGTACGCCGCGGAGGTTCTGGTTGGCGGGGGCTTTGAAGACGCCGCGTTCGGCGTCGGTGCGGGCCCAGACGCCGGCGATGTGCCCGGAGGGCGGGACGGTGCGGGGGGATCCGTCGACGCCGGGGACGTTAACCCACGGGTAGTAGAGCGTGGTGAACTCGGCGTCGGACGTTTCCTGCGGCGCCAGATTCGTGAGGAAGCCGGGAACGTCTCCGGGCGGCGTGCCGGGCGGCGGTTCCAGCAGGGCGAGCCGGTTGCGCATGGTCACGCAGTGGCCCACGACGTTGCTGATGACGGCCGGGACCGTGTCGGCCTCGGCTGTCTTGGACCAGAGGTCCGGGACGGCGACCATGGTCACTTCCGGGACGGTCTTCAGCCCGGCCAGACCGGTGCGCTTGTCGGGGAGGCCGTCGACTTCCGCGGCGAGTCCCTGGGCGGGGTCGAGCCGGAGTACGTAGCAGGACGTCCCGCCGTTGGCGAAGAATCCGTAGACCGCTTCGGCGAGGTGATAGGTCTTCGCTTTGTCGAAGTATCCCTTGATGACGGTCAGCTCGGCTTGGCGCACGCAGAGCGGCAGCAACTGGGCCCCGGTCGAGTCCCACTTCTCGTACAGCTCGGAGCAGGCTTCGGCGACGGTCTTCGCGGTGGCTTCGGCTTCCTCTTCGGCATCCGGATCGACCGGCTGACCGTGCCACTGGGCGGTACGGATCTCGACGAGCTTGTCGAACGCCTCGACGGGGATGGCCGGCCCCGGGGCCTCGGCGGTTGCCGCCGCCCGGAGACTCTCCTCAAGGGGCTGGAGCGTCCCCTCGATGTCGCCGATGGCCTTGCCCAGCCTCGTCAGCTCCTCCTCGACCGATTTCGCCGGGAGCGGCGAGCGGAAGTGGAAGAGGTCGACGAACTCGGGCCAGCTTCTGACGAGGGTCGGCGGGGAAGCCGTCTGATCACCGGGTCCCCGGACGGCGTACCCGAGGAAGGCGGGGGTGGACGTCCCCGCGCCGGTGATCGTCCTGACTCCACTGGGTAGTTCCTTGACGAACACTCCGGGCGCTAACGGTCCTGTAGACATGCGCTGTTTGCCCCTCTCATCGGGAAATGCGCGCCATCAGCGAACCATTGCCCACGCGTACGCGCACGCGAACGAGTGAAGCTAAGTCGGATGATGTACGGATGCCCCTCATCCACTTGATGATCCCGGCTACGCCGCGTCCCGTCCCGTCAGCGGCTCGTCACTCGGCCTTCACTCGAAGGGGCGGCCGACAGGACCGAACCGGTTGAAGGTTCACAGGTCATCCCCCGTACCCGGATGTTGCGGTCGCACACCGAGTAACCCCACGTCTGAGGCCGACGTTCGGCGTTCGGCGCTCTGGCCCGTCCTTTCGTGCGGCGTGTATGCAAGAGGCAGCCGGTCCCTCCTATGGCGAAGAGGTCCCACATGCCCGCGAAAGATCGTGGCGAGAACGCCGCAGCACGAGCCGCTCGACCTGCTCCGATCCCCGCGGCTCCCGCGGCTCCCGCGATCGGGCGGGGCACCCGGCCCGCCGACAGGATCCTGTCCCTCCAGCACACCGCAGGGAACGCGGCCGTCGCGCAGCTGCACCGGGTCATTCATCAAGAACCCAGCTACATCGCCAAGGCCGGTGACAGGACGTCGTTGACCAATCGCGGCGACATCGACACCGAGGAGCGTGGCGGAAAGCTGTACGTCCGCGTCTACCAGACGGTCTTCGCCCCCGTGACGGGCGGCAGGCACAAGGACGTGCAGCAGCGCGCCGACGGCTCCATCGACTTCATCAACCAGCAGGATTCCGCCTGGCTGAACATGGGGCGGCCCTGGCGGGCCATGCACTACATGCGCACCTACCAGGATCAGAAGAACCGCAAGGCATCGGGAGGAAACGCGCCCTCCGACCCGGCCGACACATCCATGGTGCGGACGTTCCTCATCCCGATCGAGACCTACCGTCAGGTGACCGAAAACGCGGTCAGCGAGCAGCAGATCGGGGCGACAGCCGACGCGCGCAATACGAATCAGAGCACCGACAAGGCGAAGGACACGGACCAGTACGAGGTCAGAGGCGGTTGGATGAAGGAGGTCACCCGCTCGGCCGTGCCGAACTCCCTCGTCACCTATGTTCCGGACGGCCTGGCAGTACAGCTGAAGAACCACCCGGGATACGGAGAGGTGCGCCCGGTCAGCGATCTTCTGGCGAAACTGAGCATGCCCGACTTCGAGGACTTCCCCGAATACCGGCCTGCAAGTAATCGTGCGGGCGGCCTGGTCCTGCCTCTGAACAAAAAAGGAAAGATGAGGGACGAACCGGAGCAGCTCCGGCACATCGAACGCCTGGAGAAGCTGGTCAACGACGCCTTCCTGGAGAGTGGCGAGACGCACCGGAAGGCCACCAAGGACGCCCGCGAGAAACTCAAGAGGCTCGCGGGCGTCGAACAGGTCAACGACCGTGACATCGACTGGGAAGCGCTGCATCAGCGGGTCCAGCGGGCGATGAACTACGCCGGTGTGCCCGCGGTACTGGCCGAGGTCTACAACAAGGCGAAGGACGAGGCTGCCCAAGGCGACGGGGGCGGCTTCAAAGTCAGAGACTTCACCGCTGCCTGAGCCCTCACGGTCCTGCGTGCGGTACGGCAGGTGGTACTGCCGCTACCCCCGCCCGCCGCCCACCTCGACCAGCCCCGTCTCGTACGCGGTGATCACCGCCTGGGCCCGGTCGCGGACGCCGAGTTTTCCGAAGACGTTCGTGATGTGGTTCTTCACGGTGGAGAGGCTGATGTCCATCGCCCCGGCGATCCCCGTGTTGTCGAGCCCCGTGGCCATCAGGCGCCACACCTCGACCTCGCGCGGGGTGAGCTCGGCCGTGTTCGCGACGGGCGGCTCCGGGCGGCGCGGGGCCCTGACGTACGTGGAGATCAGCCGGGTCAGCAGCCGGGGCGCGACCGCGGCTTCCCCGGTGTGGACCACGCGGACCGCCGTGACCAGCTCCTCCGGCGAGATGTCCTTGGGCAGGAAGCCGTAGGCGCCGGCGCGCAGCGCGGCCACCACGTACTCGTCCATGTCGAAGGTGCTCAGGGCCAGCACCCGGCACCCGGGCAGTTCCTGCGCGAGCCGCCCGGTCGCGGCGACCCCGTCCAGTACCGGCATCCGGATGTCCATCACGACGACGTCGGGCCGCAGCCGGTGCGCGAGCGCCACCGCCTCTGCGCCGTCCCCCGCCTCGCCCACCACTTCGAAGGCCGGGTCCGGCGCCAGGATCAGCGCCAGCCCGCGCCGGACCAGCGGCTGGTCGTCCGCGATCAGCACCTTGACCGTCCGCCGGCCCGACCCCTCACTCACCGCGTCCCCCAAGACATCGTTCACCGCCGCGCTCATCGCAGCACCACCCCCTCGCCGGCTTTCAACGCCGGCTGTTCGTCCGTCTTCAGCGGCAGCCGGGCCGACACCCGGAACCCGCCCTCCTCCAGTGGGCCGGCCTCCAGCGTTCCGCCGTGCAGCACGACCCGCTCCCGCATCCCGACCAGGCCGTAACCGGACCCCGTACCGGCCCCGGCCCCCCACCCGAAGCCCGCGTCGGCGCCCGAGCCCGAGCCTGAGCCCGCGTCCGCCCCCACGCCGTCGTCCGACACCTCCACGGTCACGCCACCCGGCCCGTATGTCAGATGTACGGACGCCTGCGCCTTGCCCGCGTACTTGCGCGCGTTCGTCAGTGCCTCCTGCACGATCCGGAACACGGTGAGGCTCACGCTCGGCGGCAGCGGGTGCTCCTCGCCCTGCACGGCGAGCGCGGTGGGCAACCCGGCCCGGCGCGACTCGGCGACGAGCCGCTCCAGGTCCCCGACCCCGGGCTGCGGAGCGGTCGGCGCCTCCTCAGGTTCCTCCCCGGCCCGCAGCACGTCCAGCAGCTGCCGCATCTCGCGCAGCGCGATCCGCCCGGACGCCTCCATCGTGACCAGTGCCTCCTCGGCCGCCTCCGGGTCGTAGGCGAGGTTGGCCCGGGCGCCTCCGGCCATCAGCTGCATGGTGGTGATGTGGTGCGCCACGATGTCGTGCAACTCCCGTGCGATGCGGCGCCGTTCGTCGGCGACCGCACGGTCGGCGAGCATCCGGCGGTTGGCCTCGATGTCCCGCTGCCAGTGGTTCATCACGATCGCGGCGACGACCACCAGCACTCCGGAGGCCCCGTTGCCCACCACGTCCATGATCCTCGGCCGGGGCCACGACGCCAGCCCCACCAGTGGTATCGCCACGGCCGCGAGCGTCGCCGACGCGGCCACGGCCGCGCGCCGGGTCCGTACGACCGTGTAGAGCGCGACCACGACCGAAGCGTTGAAGTGCTGGGCGATCGGCACGCTCAGATTCAGTACCAGGCCGAGCAGGAGGACGGCTGCGAGCGTCAGCACCGGGGCGCGGCGCCGGGCCAGCAGCGGCAGCGCGGACACCACCATGAGTACGCACCCGGCCGCCGGGACGTACCCCAGATCGAGCTGGCTGGTGAGGGTGAAGCCGATCAGGTCCACGGCCGCGGCCCCGACCGCGACCAGTCCGTCGTTGCGCGTCCACGGCAGCGCGTCGCCGCTCGGCGCAGGCCGAAATCCCCCGGAGCCGGAAGCTCCTGAGCCCCTCGCATCAGGGTGCGTAGTCGACATGTGATCACGGTCCTTCCCCCCAGCCGCCCCCGCTGATCACTGCCGGTGCGGCACGGCTGCATCTGATGATCCATTCTGGCACCGGCCGGCGGCCCCGCCCCGGGCCCACGAGCCGATCCCCGACCAGGACCACGGTCCTGGTCCGCGGCTGTTCCCGGCCCCCGCTCCCAGGCCCTTTCTCGTCCTGCACTCGGACGATTCGCGCGTTCCGCGCTGATGGACTGGACACCGGCCGGGAGAACCCCGCGTCCCACCCCCACGCCACCCCATGCACCCTCGCACCGTCTGCCGGAGGACCACGTGATCCGCGCCCTGACCGGGCTCTCCACCCGTAACCCATGGAAGGTCATCGGCCTCTGGGCGGTGGTGGGCATCTTCCTGAGCGTGCTCAGCCAGGGGTTGATCTACCGCGTCACCCAGGCCCAGAGCGGCGACTTCCTGCCCGCGAAGTACGACTCGGCCGCCGCGCTCAAGGTCGCCGAGGAGCGGTTCGGCGTGAAGCCCGATGCCAACGCGGTGACCGTGCTCGTCGCCCGCGCCGACGGCAAGCCCCTCACCGGGCCCGACCACCGCCGCGTCGCCGCTCTCGCCGAACAGCTGGGCCACCGGCGCGTGGCGATGCCCGCGCCCAAGGAGGACGGACCGCCCTCCTTCCTGGCCGAGGACTACTCCCAGACTCCCAAGGTCAGCCCCGCCATGGTCGCGCCCGACCGCGGTTTCGAGCTGCTCTCCGTACAGCTGACCGGCAACTCCACCGACCCCGGCCTGCACGACCTCTACCGCGCCTTCCGCGACCGGGCCGAGGCCGACTTCGCCGAAGCCGGGATGCGTACGGGCTTCACCGGTGGTCTGGCCGACCTCGTCGACACCGCCGAAGCGGAGGAGACCACCCAGCAGGTCGTCGGCATGCTCATGGTCGGCCTGATCGTGCTGATCAACATCCTGGTGTTCCGCAGCGCGCTGGCCGCCTTCGTGCCCCTGCTGGCGGTCGCGATCGTCGGCGGTGCGGCGGCGGGAGCGGTCGTCGGCGTCGCCATGCTCGCCGGCATCAAGCTCGACCCCTCCACCCCGAGCATGATCAGCGTCGTGCTGATCGGCATAGGCGTCGACTACTTCCTCTTCCTCCTCTTCCGCTTCCGCGAAGAGCTGCGGGCCCACCCCGACCTGCCCCCGCGCGCCGTGTCGGCCGAAGTCAGTGCCCGCGTCGGCACCGCGATCACTTCCGCGGCCCTCACCATCGTGGCCGCCTTCGCCACCCTCGGCGTCGCGACCTTCGGACAGTTCCGCGTGCTCGGTCCCGCCATCGCCGTCTCGGTGCTGGTCATGCTGCTGGCCGCCCTGACCCTGATGCCCGCGCTGCTCGCGGTCACCGGACGCAAGATGTTCTGGCCCTCCCGCGCCCTCAAGCGCGAACCCCGCCCCGGCACGGCCGCGCGCGTCGGCGACCTGGTAGCCCGCCGCCCCTTCGCCCTCGCGCTGGCCTCGGTCGCCCTGCTGGGCGCGCTGGCGGCCGGACTGACCGGCATCCGGATGGACTTCGGCCAGGCCTCCGGAACCCACGACACCCCGGCAGCCGCCACCTCCGCCGAGATCTCCCGCGCGCTGCCCGCCGGAGTGTCCGATCCGGTCACCGTCTACGTCACGGCCAAGAACGGACGCGCCCTCACCGCCGAAGGACTCGACGCCCTGCCCAAGGCCCTCGCCGAGGTCAAGGGCGTCGGCCAGGTCGGCAGAACCACCCTCAACAGCGACAGCACCGCCGCCCGCATCGACCTCTACCTCACCGTCGACACCCAGTCCCAGCAGGCCCGCGACCTCGTCTCGGGGCCCGTCCGCGCCACCGTGGCCGCCCGCACCCCCGCCGGTCTGGAAGCCCATGTCGGCGGCACGGCCGCGATCTTCGCGGACATCTCCACCGCCGTCGACCACGACCTGAAGATCGTGTTCCCGGTCGCCGCGGTGCTCATCGCCCTCATCCTGCTCGTCCTGCTGCGCAGCCTGCTCGCCCCGGCCGTCCTCATGGCCGCCGTCGGACTCGGCTTCGCCGCCACGCTCGGCGCCTCCGCACTCTTCTTCCAGCACCTCCTCGGCAAGCCGGGCGTCAACTTCGTCCTGCCGCTGGTGCTGTTCCTCTTCGTCGTCGCCCTCGGCACCGACTACAACATCCTGATCAGCGACCGCATCCGCGAGGAGATGGAACGCCCGGGCCCGGCCCGTGCCGCCGTCGCCCGCGCCGTACGCCACACCGCACCCGCCATCGCCACGGCGGGAATCGTGCTCGCCGCCTCCTTCGGCAGCCTCGCCGTCAATGCGGCGCCCTCAACGCAGCAGATCGGTTTCGCGACGGCGCTCGGCATCATGCTCTCCGCGTTCGTCCTGTCCATCGTGCTGGTGCCCGCGCTCGCCGCGATCCTCGGCCGGGGCACGTGGTGGCCGTTCCGCCCGGGCCGCGACCGCGGCCGTCACCACGCCGGCCCCCGGGCTCCGCAGCCGCACCACGACCGCATCTCCGTCCCCTGACTTGCTGTCGAGTCGAATGGACGGATCAGCTGGACGGATCAGCTGTGTGTCTCGAAAGCGACGACAGCCGTGTCCTTGTCCTCGAACCGTACTTCCGCGGAGGCCTCGGGCATCCGGTTGTTCCGCGCGCACAGGGCATGCGGGTCGCCCTGGCAGGGGCGCGAGCCTTCGGGGAAGTTCTTGCCGAGCCAGCCGCTGACGTTCTCGCGCGGCATGCGGAAGGTTCCCCAGCCGTTGTAGTCCTGCCAGCCGCGGATCTCCTGGCAGCTCTCCCGGGTGGCGCCCGGCGGCAGCTCGACCTCACCGATGGACAGTGCCCGGCCGCAACCGACGGAGCGGGTGGGGAAGGGGTCGCCGTCGTCTTCGACGGCTATCGCGTAGGCGATACGACCGGCGAAGAACAGCGGCACGCCGAGGACCACGGCGAGAAGCGCCCACCAGCTTGCCCGGGCGTGCCGGCTTTCCTCGGTCATGCTTCTGCGCTCCTGTTCCGGTCTGTGACGAGTGACGAGTATCGGGTGACTTGTCGGGAGCGTACCTGAGGGGCGCCGTAAAACCCCAGGTCACATGGGGTCTGCCGAAGGGCGGCACATGATCTGAAAGAGCGTCGGCTAGATATGCTAGCTTTCTGCCTAGAAGCTCTAGGAAAGAGGTGTACGCATGGTGCGAGCAGGGCTGACCGTGGCCAGGCTGACGGAAGCGGCCGCGGTGATGGCGGACGAGACCGGCCTGGAGAAGGTCACCGTCTCCGCCCTCGCGCGGCACTTCGGCGTCAAGGACGCCAGCCTCTACTCGCACGTGAAGAACCTGCGGGAGCTGCGCGTGCGGATCGCCCTGCTGGGGTCCGCGGAGATGACCGAGCGCATCGCCGAGGCGGTGGCGGGCCGGGCCGGGAAGGACGCGCTCATCGCCTTCGCCGACGCCTACCGCTCCTACGCACTCGCGCACCCCGGCCGGTACGCGGCGACGCAGATGCAGCTCGCGCCGGAAGAGGTCGCGGACTCCGCCGGCTTCCGGCGCAGTGTCGAACTGACCTACGGCATGCTGCGCGGCTACGGCCTGGCCGAGCCGGACCTGACCGACGCCGGCCGGCTGCTGCGCAGCACCTTCCACGGCTACATCCACCTGGAGCTCAGCGGCGGCTTCGGCCACTCCCGCCCCGTGCAGGAGTCCTGGTCGCGCGCGCTCGAGGCCCTCCACGTGCTCCTGGAGCAGTGGCCTTCCAAAACGAACGGGGAGTAAGAGAAATGAACGACAAGCCCGGCCCCGGCCCCACCACCGGCACGCTCGCCGTACCCGGCGCGACCCTGTACTACGAGACGCGCGGCAGCGGTCCGCTCCTGCTGCTCATCCCCGGTGGCGCGGGAGACGCCGGGATGTTCGCGGGCATGAGCCCGGCGCTGGCCGCCGAGTACACCGTGGTGTCCTACGACCCGCGCGCCCTGTCCCGCAGCACCCTCGACGGTCCCCTCACCGACCAGCAGGTCCAGGTGTGGAGCGACGACGCGCTGCGCCTGCTCGACCACCTCTCGCCCGGCGAAGAGGCCAGTGTGATGGGCAGCAGCTCCGGCGCCATCGTCGCGCTCGACCTGCTGACCCGCCACCCCGGCCGGCTGCGCCGCGTGGTCGTGCACGAGCCGCCGCTCCTGGAGCTCCTCCAGGACCCCGCCCCGTACAGGGCGCTCTTCGCCGAGGTCCGCGACACCTTCCGGGAGAAGGGCCTCGGCCCCGCGATGGCCCGGTTCGGCGAAGGCATCGGGGAGCCCGTGACGGAGGAGGAGGCGGAGCGGGCGACCGAACTGCCGCCCGAGATCCAGGAGATGGCTCCCCGGATGCACGCCAACTTCCCGGTCTTCCTGGAGAACATGCTGTGCCCCTTCTCCTCGTCCGTCCCGGACCTGGAGGCGCTGCGTCCCGCGGCGCACAAGCTGGTCCCGGCGGTGGGGCGGCAGTCGCGCACCCAGGAGCCCTTCCACGGGCCCGTCGCCCGGCTCGCAGAGCTCTCCGGCCGCACACTGGTGGAGTTCCCCGGCGGACACCTCGGCGCCGTGGAGCGCCCGAAGGAGTTCGGCGAGCTACTGCTCAGGGTGCTCGCCTGAGCCCTGCTTCCCCGAGCCTTGGAGGAACCACCGGCACGCCACGTCGGCGACTTCCTCCAGCGTTCCCGGCTCCTCGAACAGGTGGGTGGCCGTGGGTACGACGTGGACCTCGTGCGGCGCCCGCAGCTGCGTGGCGGCCGTGCGGTTCATCTGCAGCACGTCGTAGTCCCGGCCGCCCACGATCAGCAGTACCGGCGCCCGGACACGGCCGAGCGCATCGTCGGCGAGGTCGGGGCGCCCGCCGCGCGAGACGACCGACCGGACGCGCTCCGGTCGCTGTGCGGCCGCTGTGAGCGCTGCCGCCGCACCCGTACTGGCCCCGAACAGATGTACCGCGAGGCCGGCGGTTCGCGGGTCCCGGCCCAGCCAGTCGATCGCCGCGGCCAGGCGCACGCTCAGCAGGGCGATGTCGAAGCGGTGCTGAGCCGTGACCGCGTCCACCTGCTCCTCCTGTTCGCTCAGGAGGTCCATCAGCAACGTGGCCAGGCCGGCCTGCTGCAGCGTCGCGGCGACCGCCCGGTTGCGCGGGCTCATCCGCGAGCTGCCGCTGCCGTGGGCGAACAGCACCACCGCCCCGGCGGCATCGGGCACGGCGAGGTCACCGACGAGCTCCGGCCCGTCGGTGGGAATCAGAACCTCCTCGGAGATCACCGCCACCCTCCTCCATTCGCCCGTACCGCTGGGGCCGCCTTCTCTTGGACCACCATCCCCCGGCGTGACGTCCGGCCCGGCTCGCCACGCCGGAAGGGGAAGCCGACCGGGGAAGCCGACCGGGGCAGAGGCTGCCGCGGAGCCCTCAGGCGTACTGGTCGAAGAGCGCCTGAAGGTAATCCTCCAGGCGCTGCGTCAGTACGGCCGGCGTCAGATCGCTCCGGCCGAGCTCCCGCCAGGGCACGGCGACCTTCTCCGCGTCCGGTGCGAAGGCCAGGGCGTCCAGGAGACGCCAGTAGAGGTGCGCGGCCGGATCGTCGCTGAGTGCGCCTCCGGCAGCGGCGTAGTGAACCGCCACTTGCATGCCGGCCTGCACGCCGTGCAGCAGGGCCGTCGCCGTGGAGCAGTGGGCCACGTCCAGGTCGGCCGGTCCCCAGGACGTCTCCACCCAGTCCACGACGCCGCTGATCGCCAGGTCGGGGCCGTGCCCGGTGAAGAGCACGTTGCCCGGGTGGAAGTCGCGGTGCAGGAAACACGGCCGGTAGGCGGGGGCCGGGCGGCGGATGACGTCCACGGCACGCCGCCACAGCTCGGGACGCTCGGTGCCCTCGGGGATCCGCACCCGCTCGGGGCCGGTCCACGCTTCGTACGTGCGCGGCCGGTCCGCCTCCGCAACGGACACGCCGTGAACGGCCACCAACTGCCGGGCGAGGAGAGCCGACTTCCGCTCCACGTCCTGCTCGTCCAGCCGCACGCTCCCCGGAAGAAGCGACATCACCAGCGACGGATGGTCGCAGTGCTCCGCCGCCGCATCGACAGCCTGCAGACGAGCCGTAGGCACGAGCCCGGCGCCGCTGAGCAACCGGAGGATGTCCGCTTCCCGCGTGAGCAGCCCCCGGGCGTGCTTCACGTAGAAGGGCTTGGTGAAGGATCGCAGGACGAGCGAGTAGGGCTCTCGCGTTCCCTCCGGCCGCCGTGTTGCACCGACGTCGAGCCGGCGCATCTCCGACGTCCACCCGCCGCGCAATGCCGTGACGGCTCGTATCCGGTCCCCGGGAGGCAGGCTCTGCTCCACCCACCGCCGGGTGCGGGACCAGCCTCGGTCATCGATGACGGCGCGGACGGCCGCCTCGCCTTCGCCCTTGAACATTTCGCCCTTGACCATGGGGCCCAGCCTAATGATCACGGTGACGGGTCGGTGGAAGCGGACCCGGGCAACCCGCCTTCCGCTTCTGTCCGTTGTTCTGTCCGTTATGGAGAAGTAGAAGTTCTTTCTAGAAAAGCACTCCAATGTCAGCAGTGATTCGTCCACACTGGCCGAGACCGGCCGTCTCCGATCCCGGGTGCGGCGGCTCATCATCGGCTCAGGAGTCGCGGTGTCAGCAGAAGTCACTGTCAGCCTCAGCCCGAGAGAGGCGTCCTCGGGTGTCATCCGTCCCGTCGACCTGCCGTGGGGGACGGTCAGAGTGCGCATCCCCCCGGTCCCGGGCGGCGGTCTGATCAGGATAGGCACGCCGCGGGGCGACGTGCTGATACGCGTGGTGGTGACGGCCAGGCCCGGCCGCCTGGCGCCGAAGCTGGTCGGACTCGCGGCTGTGGCGGCCGTGGTCGCGGGCATCGTGGTCCTGAGCGACCGCAACGACCGCTCCTCGTCCGCCGATGCCCCGCTACCCGCGCCCAGCTCCTACGATTCCTCCGGACCTTCCAGACTCGGCGGGCCGGTGGGGGAGACGCCTTCGGGATCCCCGACTCCCCACGGCGCAGGCGTCGCGACGCCCCGCCGCTCCCTACCGCCCCTCGAACCTCCCGCTCCCGCCCGCCCCCACGAGTTGGGCACCTGCCTCGACGGCGAGTCGGTGCCCCCGTCGGCGGGCACGGTGACCGTCGATCCGTTCCGGGTGGTCAGCTGCTCGTCCGCGAAGGCCCACTACCGGGTGATCGAGACCTTTCACGGGACGACGGACCGCAGCAAGTGCAAGAGCGTCGCGGAGAGCCAGTACGCGTACTCGAGCTGGAGCAGCAGGGGCGGGCGCACCCTGTGGGAGGTCGTCTACTGCCTGGTGGGACTCGGCTCGTACGCGAGGTGACACGGCGGCCGCCGCCCGGCAGCTATCTGGCCTTCAACCATTTCACGACGGTCATGGCCAACGTGCGCGCCGCGTCGACCGAGATGCAGCAGCACGTCGACGTGCCGTTCGTGAAGGCCTGGCAGCTGCTGGCCCCGCTGGAGCACACGAAGGTCCGCCCTTCGTCTCCCAGTGCAGCCTCCGCGCCGAGGGTGTCGCTGCAGCCCGGCGTCTCGGCTGTCCACAGGGCGCGGGTGCGCTGGACTGCCTGCGGGGCCTGAGCGTCGCCAGGCTCGTCATACCCGAGCCGACCACGGTCTTCAACAGACCGGCGTACGGCAACGCGCTCCTGCCCACGGATCCGGTGAGTGCCCTGGAGACCGGCCGTTTCCACCGGGTGCCGGTGATCCAGGGCTCCAACCGCGACGAGATGCGCATGTTCCTCGGCCTGTTCCTCGGCCGGTATCCCCTGCACGACGCCCGGGACTAACGCGCCCGGCTGTGGAAGTCCTTCGGGGACGCGACCGGTGCCGTCGAAGCGGAATACCCGCTCTCCGCGTATCCCACGCCCGCGCTCGCCTGGGCCGCGGTGACCACCGACAACGCATGGGCGTGCACCACCCTGCGCGCCCACGAGGCGCTCGCCGGGCATGTCCCCACGTACGCCTACGAGTTCGCCGAACGATAGCGCACCCTGGCGGACCGGATGACCGACTACTGGACGCACTTCGCACACACCGGGCACCCCGAACCACCCCGGCGCTCCCCGCCCGTATTCCGGGACCGGGCTCCCCTCGCCCAGTCCCTCGCACCGGGCCACGACGGCCTGCGGCCGCTCGACGTGGGGACCGCGCACCACTGCGCCTTCTGGAACGGCCACCGCGGTTGAGGCGTGGACCGAAGCCGATGGAGACAACCACACCTCAGCCGATCGGCCGGTCATTGTCGGCACCTCGGCGTCCCCAGGCTGCTGCTCTGGCCCGCAACGGTGTGAGCCCTGCACTCACCAGCCAGCCATGGGGCCGCCCCAGACCGGCCAAGCGGTGCACGGCGTATGTGGCGGCTTCCCGGCGCAAGGTGCGCAGCAGGCCCCGCGGATCGCTGCGAGCATGTTCGACGAGGGCTGCTGGCGAACTGACACCGCTCTGCTCAAGGAGGAAGAGCATGGTGGGACTGTTGAGGTCCGGGTGAACCTGGGCGAGGAGCGCGAGGGCGCGGAAGCGGTCGATGATCACAGAGGACGTGCTGAGGTAGGAAGCGAGCGCGTTCCGCTGGGCCTCCGTGGCAGTGCGTCCGACAAGGTCGTCGGGGACGCTGATGCCAGCCTTGTCCAGGAGAGATCTGTGCTTGCTGAAGGCGGGCAGGTCCAGAAATTTGATGGGCGGACGCCGGATGAGACGCTGGAAGTCCTTGTTCGGGCGAAGTGCGCGGAAGAACGGATCGGCCCAGGCTTCGTCCCGGTCGTCCTCAGTGGCCAGGGCGAACCGCAGGTCGTCGAGGGCGCTGCCGACGGCTTCGGTGTGGTTTCGTTCCATCAGTAGGCATTCGAGGCATGCCTGGTTGTAAGCCAGGCGTGGTGAGGGCGGCGCTTCGGTGTGCGGGTGCAGCCAGTTGTCAGGCACGGGTTCGGGTTTGGTCACGTCGATGTTGTGTCTCAGGTTCTCGGCGATGGGGAGCATGCGCTTGGCAACCCATTCCAGCTTCTTACCGTAGGTGTCGCGGTTCTTGCACAGATCAATGAGCTGATCCGCCCGTTGTTGTGCCATGCTCAAGGCGGTGGTGTCTCTGCGGTCGCTCTCGACGTAGTGGTTCAGCCAGTACGCCGTCATCTTGTAGAGGGCGCGCATGTGCAGCGGCTCCCAGCCCTTCTCCGTGCCGATGGCAGGTAGGCGTTGGTACTGCAACTCGACCGTCTCTGCGATCTTCCGATGCCGGCCTGGCTGATCGGGAAGGCCTTTGAGGAGCGCCCATACGTATTCGAAGCGCGCCAGGACGTTGCTGGGGTCCTCGTCCACGGCGCGTGCCAGTAGCGCAACGCGCCCAGCAGGGTCGTCGATGAGGGATTTGCTGCAGGCGATGACCTGCTGTGTGACGCTCTTCCAGTTTTCGGCCCCGCAGAGTCCGCCGCGTAGTTCCGGGTGCACCTGGCTGAGGTGAATAAGGATGAAGGCTGCCGCGCCGGTCAGCAACTGGGCATGGGCACGGTCTCTGACAAGCGTGGTCTCGAGCTCCGAACTGCCATGCTCGAGAGACGGAAGCGCGAGGTCCAGACGGCTGAAGATCACGCTCTCGGCATGCCGGCCGTTACGGGTCAGGGCGACGGTCACCCGGTTGTCATCCATGATGGTCACTCGCGCGCGCCACGTGAGGTCCGGCCTGAAAATGGAGAAGACGCGGGCGAGAGCACCGGCGAGAGGGCCGCTGGGCAGAGCGCTCAGGTCCTCGCTACTGAGTCTGCTCAGAGGTGTCAGCGCCGGAATGGCGAGCAGGTCGCGCGGCGATTCCATGCCGAGGCTCTGTAGCCGGGCCAGTACGTAGTCCGTGGCCGCCTCGTCCGACGCTGAGCCGCCTGCCTGCGCGTGGACCTGCAGGCGCCGGTTCTGCCCCACCGCGGCGGAAGTGATGAGCAGGCCGAACACCACGAGTCCGCCGTACAGCACCACGATCTGCCGGTGGAGGGTCGTCTGCCCCCACCAGACCAGGGCGGTCAGCGCGCCGGTACCGCAGAGCGAACACAGCAGCCACTTCCATTGCCGACCCACATGCCTGATCTCGTACTGCTGGGCATGGTGCCGACTGGCCAGCACAAGGATTGCCACGATGCCCAGTAGAATCAGCCCCATGGCAGCAGCTGCTGCTGTCACCAGCGGTTCTTCGGCGTGGAAGAGCCTGAACATCGGGTAGACGGGGAAGAAGAACGCCCCGCCTGCCAGCAGGGTGGTGCCGATACTCAGCGCCAGCCGCTGCTGTCGTTTGGGCCAACTGACGGCATCCGCTCTCACCAGCAGCCCCGAGCACAGTCTGCTGATCGCCAGCAGCACAACCAGGGTCAGCACGGCCGGCAGGAGCAGTCTTGTGACGATCGGGTTAACCCAGTCGGAGTAGAAGGACTGCCATTTGGCCCATGCTCCGGAGGTACCCCGTTGCTGCAGCGCCCGCGCTTCGCCAAGGCCCTGGGCTGCCGGGACGCTGCCGACGTTCAGTTTGAGAGCGTGTTCGAATGATTCCCGAGCCTGGGCCGGTTCACCGGTGCGCAGGAATTCGTGGCCGCGGATCACCGCGCCGTCTGCCTCGACCCGCCTTGCGGAGAGCTGCTTCAAACCCTGGATCGCGCATGCGTCTGTACCGGCCGCAGCTGCCATGGTGTAGAGCTTTTCGGCCTCCTTCAGCTGGCCTGCGTCGAGATGAGCAGCGGCTGTGCGGCAGGCCACATCGGGAGGGGGCGGCGCTGCGGCGACCCTCTCGGGCGCGGCCAGAACCAGTAGTGCCCTGCCTACATGCACTGCCACTTGCACGGCCCAACGCCAGGGCGCAATCCTCATTCCGGCCCCATACCTTGACAGCGGATCTCGTTGCCGAACGTAAAGGAATGCCGCCGCATGCGCACCACGAGATCGCTACCGCTCTCCGGCCGCGGCATACGTTCTCTCGTTCCTGGCGAGATGCCCCCGTGGTTCGCGTGGCTGCGCCACTTTCTTCCGCCGGACAGCTAGATTCGTCTGCAAAGCGATCAAACGTCTCCAAAAGGGGTCGACGGTCATGTCGGTCAACATCAACACCGTGACTGCCGAGGGGCTGGCCCAGGTCACAGGCATCGGTGATGCGCTGGCCCAGGGGACCGTCGACCACCCATCTTGCACGGGCCCTTCGCTCGGATCGACGAGCTCATCGAGGCGGAGGGCATCAGCGTCGGGCTCCTCGGGAGGATCGGGGCCATCGACCGCCTCCAGGTAGAGAACCAGGCCTTGACCGACTCCCTCTTCCCCGTGCCGTCGGTCCTGTAGTGATCCACCGAGAGCTCCGGCGCCGCTCGGCGCCCGGCCGAGTGCCGGCGGACGCCGGCGCGACGCGAGGAGGAAGCGCGTGATCGTCGACTGCGCTCACTACCGTGACGGGCGGCGGCAGCACGAGGGGGCGATGCCGCTGGAGCAGGCGGCCGCGCGCTGCGCGGAGGGCGGGTTCGTCTGGCTGGGCATGTTCGAGCCGGGACCTGAGGAACTGACGAAGGTACGCGAGTGCTTCGGGCTGCACGAGCTCGCCGTCGAGGACGCCCGGTCCTTTCACCTGCGGCCGAAGGCCGAGCAGTACGAGGACGGCACCGAGCTCATCATCCTGCGCACGGCGCGTTACGACGACGAGCGCGAGGAGGTCGACACCGGGGAGATCAGCATCTTCCTCGCCGAGCAGTTCGTGATCACCGTGCGCCAGGGCATCGCCAGCGAGCTGAGCGGCGCCCGCAGCCGGCTGGAACGCCGCCCCGAACTGCTGCGGGCGGGCAGCATCTCCACGCTGTGGGCGATCCTCGACCAGGTCGTCGACGGCTACGCGCCCGTCGTCGCGGAACTGGAGCGCGACATCGAGCAGATCGAGGCCACCGTGTTCTCGGGGGCGATCGCTCCGACCGAGCGGATCTACTCCCTGCGCCGCGAGGCCACCGACTTCTACCGCGCGGTGCACCCGCTGCTCGCCGTGCTGACCCGCCGGCTGCAGCCGGGCAAGGCACCGGCCGGGCTCCTGCCGTACTTCCGCGACGTGCACGACCACCTCCTGCTCGTCAACGAGGAGGTGGCCGCCCAGCGGGACCTGCTGGCCACCGTCCTCGAAGCGAACATCGCGGTGATCTCCGTCGAGCAGAACAAGATCAACCTTCGGCAGAGCGCCACGATGGAGCGGCTGACGATCCTGGCGTCGGTGTTCCTCCCGCTGTCGTTCGTGGTCGGCTTCTTCGGCCAGAACTTCGACTGGCTGGTCACGCACATCAGCAGCTTCACGGCGTTCCTCGTCCTCACCCTCGGCGGACTGCTGCTGCCCTGCCTGCTGCTCTACGTCTGGCTGCGCCGGCGCCACGGTCACCCGGCCCCGCCGGTGCCGGTGCCGCAGGTGAGCGACGCTCACCCGCGCGCGGGGGCGCGGTGAAACGGCCGCGCCCCCGGTGGGCCCGGCCTCCTCAGCCGACGCCGACGGTCAGCGGAGCGAGCCGTGCGGCCAGCCAGTCCGGCAGGTCCAGCAGGCGGACGCCTTCCTGCTCGTCGGGGTCCGTCCGTGCGACCAGGCACACCATGTCGTCGCTGCCGTTGTTCACCGGCATGTGCGGGGTGTCGGCGGGGATGTGGATGTAGTCGCCCGCGTGCAGCACCACGTGCTCGGCCAGGCCCTCGCCGTGCCACACCTCGACCTGGCCGGACTGGATGAAGATGGCCGATTCATGGCCCTCGTGCAGGTGCGGGCGGCCCCGGGTGCCGGCGGGCATCACCAGCCGGTGAAGGCACAGCGCCTTCGCCCCCGCCGACTGGGCGCTGATCCCCGCGCCGAACGTGCCGCCCTGAACGCCTTCGTACTGCCCGGTGCGGACCACCGTGCACTCGTTGTGATCTTCCATGCGCGCAGTACAACAAGTCTGCTGCAGCATGCGATCAGTTCGAGCCAGACGCCGCCGCCTCAGGTGCCCACGCGAGGGCAGGCAGCGGCAGCTTGAGCTCACACAGGGCGGGGATCTCCGCTGCCGAGCACCGGATCGGGCTGCCGCGTCGCTGTCCGCCGGACCGCCCGGGGCGCCGGCACCTGGGCCATCCTGCGCTCCGGGCCGCGACGCCGCAGGACCAGATAGCCCAGGAACGCGACCGGCCCGAAGAAGATCTGGGCAGGGACCAGCGAAGGCTCCTGTCCTGTCACGGCGGTGGTGATGTGCAGGGTCGCGCTGGGGGCGACGGCCCCGAAGAGGGTGACCAGGGTGAGTGCGGTGGCCAGCCCCGGCCTGCCGTAGGCCTTGTACGCGGCGGTCGTGTACAAGGCGTAGGCGAGCAGGTCGCCCATGCCGACCACCGCCGCCAGACCGCCGATGCGCATCCCGGCGGTGGGTGCGAAGGGGTAACCCTGGATGGCGTCGGCGAGTTCCTGGGTCAGCGGTACCACGGTGGCGAAGAACGCGTCGTAGGCGGTCAGCGCGAGCAGGAACAGCGCGACGTGCCTCAGCCGCATGCCGCCTTGCACGTTGAGGTTGGTGGCCGACACCACGATCAGGCCGACGAGGCAGCTGTTGGCGAGCCAGTACGCGGGCGAGTCGGAGCCGATCGCGAGGCTGCAGGTCATCACGGTGACGAGCAGGGCGGCGATCAGCGCCCAGCGGATTCTCCCGTCCGGGACGACCGCCTGGTAGCCCACGGTCAGGCCACCCGCGAACGCCAGCGCGAGCAGCGTCGGCAGGGTGGCGCCGGGCAGCGCGAGATAGACGTAGGGCAGTACGAGGACGAACCCCATCGTCATGGTGATGTCCCGGCCGTTGAAGGTGCCGATCGGTGCGCGCTGAACGCGCACGGTGCGGAAGAAGACGACCGCACCGAGGCTCACCGCGAGCGCGAGCACCACCGTTCCGGCGATCTGGAAGAGGACGGTCATGGGGCGCTCCTGGTGAACGTGTGCTCCAGCAGGTCGCAGCGGAGCGGGAACCGCCGGGCGGCGGCCGCGGGGTCGAGCGGCAGTACGGTGACGGTGGCGTCGATGCCGTGTGCCTGCAGCCGTGCCGAGGCATCCGAGGCTGCAGCCTCCCGTGTGGCGATCTCCACGTGGAGCTTGCCGTTCGCACCCACCTCGGCCCGGTGGCGGATCGGCCACTGCAGGCCGGGGGTGCCGTCCAGCGCTTCCAGGACGTCGCGCGGCGTGAGCGTGCCGTCCGCGGTGCGGTGCAGCCGGCCCGCCTTGCCGAGGATCTGCGAGACCGCCGGGATGGCCCCCATTTCGCAGTCCAGGTCGCCGGGCAGGGCTCGTACGACGTCACGCGTGTCGTACCGCAGGACCGGCATGCACTCCCGGTACGGGTAGTACGGGGTGACGGTCAGGGTGCCGAGCCGTCCGGGCTCGGCGGGCGACCCGGTCTCCAGGTCGAGTACTTCCGCGTACCCCATGTTCGGGTCCATGTGCAGATGGCGGTGGCTGCAGGTCCGCCCGCCGACGGGCAGGAGCTCGGTCATCCCGAAGATGTCGTTGACCTGTTCGGCTCCGAAAGTCTTGCCGATCGCGTCCGCGAGCCCCGCCGTCAGCATCTCCCCGCCGACGTTGACGGCCCGCAGCCGGAAGTCGCCCGGACCGCAACCGCGGCGCAGCGCCTCCGTGACGACCTGGCCCAGATAGCTGGCGTTGCTCGCGACGATCGTGGGCGCCCGTCCGTACGTGCCGAGCAGGTGGTCGAGCGACTCCTCTGCCGGAATCTGCCCGACCACATGGACGGAGGAGTGGGTGAGACGGGACACTTCGACGGCTTCCCGGATCGGGGCCGTGGCCCGTGAACTCACGTTGATCTGTGTGAGGTCGGCCGGACGCAGATCGCCGCGCAGCAGCACGGCCAGCGCGACGAGGGCGGGCCACAGCCCCATCTCGTAGCGGGAGACCCACAGCTGGAGCGGCCGGCCCGTACTGCCCGTCGTCTGCGTGGCCAGGTAGGGCGCACTGCACAGGAAGTCCGCCGGGCGTTCGATCAGATCGGCCTTGCGCGTCACAGGAATCGCCGGCAACGTCTCGGTGCTCACCCGGTCCGGATCCACCCCCGCCAGTCGCTCCCGGTAGAACGCCGACTGCCGGGCGAGCCGCCGCACCGTGCGGCGGAGCGCGCGATCCTGCAGATCGCGGCGGTCACCGGGGTCGGCGAAAGGCCCGTCGCTCAGTTGCTCGACCTCGTCGCCGAGCGAGCCGAACTCGTCGAGTGTCGCGAGGGCGTCGGCGACCAGGGCCTCCAGGGCACGTACGTTCAGCCGGCGGCCGAACACCATGGACATCGCCATCCGCACCTGCCGGACCCCCGTTTCCAGCATGGAATTCTCCTCGGGCCGTCGGCACGGGTGGAGGGGCGGTTGCGACCGCCCCTCCACCCTCTGGATCAGGAACTGCAGCAGGTACCGAAGAAGACCGCCGTCATGGCGCCCATCACGTACTTGAACTGCTTGGCACTGCTCTTGACCGTGCTCATGGAAGCCCTCCCTTTTCGTATGCGGACATGTGCGGAGGATGCCCTACGGCCGACTATGCGGCGCGTATGGGGCGGGCTCTCCGCCTCGCAGGCGTCAGAGTGGCAGAGCATTCTCGGAGGGCGCAACAAATAATTCCGGGCAGCCGGGTGTGTGGCCGGTAAAAGGTTCGTTCTGCCTGGTGGGGGCCGGTTCGGGGGCTCCTTTACAGAAGAGGGAATTCCGGACACCCGGGTGGGGAATGTTATCTTCTTAACGATTTCGGCGATGCCTGATTCCGCTTTCCGGAAATGTGGAGGAAATAATTCTGCCCGCCGGTCCTGTATTCACGGGCGTGTGGCGCCGACCGGTGTATGCGAGGCCGCGGATACCGCTTCGGCATCCACCTGATGATCATCCGTGACACTCGTCCGGCAGGATGGCGCCTGTGAACGACTACCAGTACCAGCAGTCCCCGCCCCACCCATACGGTTCACAGCCTCAGCCCGGGCATCCGTATGCGCACCCGCAGCAGCCGCCCTATCCGCAGCAGCAGTCATACCCGCACCCGTATTCGCAGCAGTCGCACCCGCACCCGCAGCAGCCGAATCCGTACCCGCAGCAGCCGTACCCGTACCCGCAGGCCCCCGTCGTCCCCGAGCCGGTCGGTGACGAGCGCCGCATGCTTGCCTCCGCAGTCGACGGCACCATCACGGTCGTCGCCGGTCTCTCCCTCGGCCTGCGGCTCGCGGACGACAAGAGCGTCGGTGTCTTCTGGGCCGTCGTCGCCGCGTGCGTGTTCGGGGTGTCCTTCGTCCACCACGTGCTGGGGGCCGTGGTGTTCCGGACGACCGTGGGCAAGTTCCTGCTCTTCACGCGCGTGGTGCGCGAGGCCGACGGCGGGCGGCCGCGCTTCTGGCAGGCCGTGGGCCGCTGGCTCATCGGCCTGACCTGGCTTCCGATGCAGCCGCTGCGGAGTCTGGTCTGGGCGGACGGCGACCCGTACGAGGACGGCTGCGGGCTGCGGTACGTACGCAGCAAGGACCTTCGCTGACCGCCGGCGAGTGCAGCGTGAGCCTCTTGGTTGCGGAGGAGTCCATGTACCAATAGACCTGGTCACATGGCATTGAGTTGGAAGCTGGTCATCGACAGCACGAACGCACCCGCCCTCGCGGATTTCTGGGCCGCGGCCCTGGAGTACGAGGTGGAGGACCCCAGCACGCTCGTCGAGCAGCTGCTGGCCGCCGGTCACCTCGGCGAGGAGGCGGTCGTCGAGCGCCACGGCCGCAAGACCTTCCGTGGCTACGCCGCGATCCGCCACCCGGAGGATCCGTTCGACGAGACCAGCGGCGTCGGCCGCGGTCGGCGGCTGCTCTTCCAGGACGTGCCCGAGGGCAAGTCCGGCAAGAACCGCCTGCACCTCGACGTGCACAGCGAGCCCGGAGGCCTCGACGCGCTGGTGGCCCGGCTGGAAGGGCTGGGGGCGACGCGCGTCCGCGAAGTGAACAGGGGCCCGGCCGGGCACTGGTGGGTGATGCAGGACCCGGAGGGCAACGAATTCTGCGCGGCGTAAGCGGCCGGGCGAGCTGCGACCACACGTCGTACGCGCGTCTCGATCGCATGTGAAGTGAATCACGGTGATGGACTGTCACGGTCTGCCGGTGCGAGGTGTCTCGATGGGTGCCCGAAGAGAGGAGCCGGTTGTGGGGGACGCCTTCACCGAACACCGTGCGCTGCTGTTCACCATCGCCTACGAGATGCTGGGCAGCGCCACCGACGCGGAGGACGTGCTGCAGGAGAGCTATCTGCGCTGGAGCGCGGTCGATCCGGCCGCGGTCGAGCATCCGCGCGCCTACCTGGTCCGCGTGGTGACCCGGCAGGCCCTCAATCACCTGCGCTCGGTCAAGGCGCGCCGCGAGGAGTACGTCGGCGCGTGGCTGCCCGAGCCGATCCGTACGGCGCCCGGGGTGAGTGAGGACGCGATCCTGGCCGAGTCGGTGTCGATGGCGATGATGCTCGTCCTGGAGACGCTGAACCCGACCGAGCGTGCGGTGTTCCTGCTGCACGACGTATTCGGCTACACCCACGGTGAGATCGCCGCCTCGGTCGGCAAGACCGAGGTCACCGTCCGGCAGATCGCCCACCGGGCACGCCGGCACGTTCACGCGCGCCGCCGCCGCTTCGAGCCCGACTCCGCCGCCGGCCGGGAGATCGTCCAGCGGTTCCTGCTCGCGTCGGCGACGGGTGACGTCCAGGCGTTGATGGACCTGCTGGCGCCCGATGTCGTGGTGATCTCCGACGGCGGCGGGAAGGTGGTCGCCGCCCGCCACCCGATCACCGGCCGCGACGAGGTCGCCCGGTTCGCCCTCGGGGTGTCCCGCACCGGCGCTGCATCGGCCCCCTTCGAGCACGTCACCTGCAACGGCATGCCCGCGGCGCGGTTCCTCGCCGACGGCGAACTCGACTGGCTGCTCGCGTTCGAGATCCACGACGGACGGATCACCGGCCTCTACGGCATGCGCAACCCGGACAAGCTGCACCGCGCCGATGCGGTGCGCCCACTCGACAGAGGAGGACGTCAACCGTGGAAACCATGATCGTCGAACGCGTCGTCAACGCCCCGATAGACGATGTCTTCGCCTGGCTCACCACGACCACCAACTACACGAGCTCGCCGCTCGTGGTGCGCTGCCGCCTGACCCGGAGCGGCGAGACCGCGGCCTACGGGGTCGGCGCGGTGCGCAGTCACCTCTGGCTGATCGGCTGGTTCCGGGAGCGCATCACCCACTACGACCCGCCGTACGCCACCGAGTACGTCGTCGAGCGCAGCCTGCCGCCGGCCCGGCACGAACTCGGCCGTATGACGTTCACCGAGGTCGAGGGCGGCACCCACGTCCGCTGGACCACCCGCGCCGAGATCCCCGTCCCGCTGGTCGGCCCCTTCCTCACCCGCCGCCTCGCGCGGCCGATCATCACTCGCACCTTCCGCAACATTCTCGACGCCGCCGACGGTGCACTGGCCTCGGGTCCCGCTCGCAAGTGAGCCGCGGGCAGTGAGCCGCGGGCAGTGAGCGGTGAGCAGTGAGCGGCGAGCAGTGAGTCGACCCGCGACCTGAGCGTCAGGACTCCCCGTCAGCCGGCCGTCTCCCGGGCGGCCAGCGCGCGGAGTGCGTCGGCCAGTTGGCCGGACGTGAGCGGCGGGGAGGGGAGCGGGAGCGCAGCGTCGGCGGGCGCGCGCAGGCCGTCGAGGAGGAGGCGGAGGTGGCGCCGCCAGGCGTGCGGGGCGACGGTCACTGAGGCGGGGACGACGCGGCCGAGGGCCGCCAGCGCGAACAGCAGATCCTCGACGACCACGTCGTCGCGCATGGACCCCTGTTCCTGGGCGCGCCGGATCAGCAGGCAGACGGTCTCGTGGTGGTGGGTCTTGAGGGCGTCGAGGGAGGGAACGCCGGGGATGCCCGTCGTCATCAGGTCGTTGGCGCCCCGGTCGGCGGCCAGGCCCTCGAAGATGTACTCCAGATAGCCGGTCAGGCCCGCCCACGCGTCGTCGGCGTTCCGGGCTTCCTCGCCCCGGCGCAGGGTGTGGGTCAGGGCGTCGCCGAAGACCGCCTCGATGAGTGCGCCGCGGGTGGGGAAGCGCCGGTAGAGGGTGGCGTTGCCGACGCCCGCGCGGCGGGCGATGTCGTCCAGGGGGGCGTCCACGCCGCGCTCGGTGTAGATCTCGCGGGCGGCCGCGATGAGCAAGTCCCTGTTGCGCTGGGCGTCCTTGCGCAGGGGGGCCGTCCCTCCCCGGCCCGAGCCGGAGCGGGAGCCGTGGCCGTCGTCGGGGCTGTGGCCGTGGCCGGGTGAGGCGCCCCCGCCGGTCGCGTCGCTCATGGCTCCTCCTGCGGGATGTTCAGCGGGATGTTCATACAGCAGCGACAGCACTCTAACAGCGAAGCGTGGACTGGTCCCCGTTTCGCTGTTAAGGTCACGGCACGTAGTGGGGAGCTATCCCCACTTTGCCGGTCCGCTACCGGCTGACGAAGGGATGACGATTCATGAGCACGCTTCCCGACTTCCAGGCCCTGGCCCCGGCCGGCATGGACCTCCCGGACTTCGTGGCCGACCCCTACCCCCTCTACGCCCACCTGCGCGAGCTGGGCCCCGTCCACCGCGTCCCCACGGAAGGGGCGGGCGACGTGTGGGTGATCCTCGGGTACGAGGCGGCGCGCGCAGCCCTTACGAACCCCGCGCTCAGCACCGACGTGCGCTACTCCTCCCGGTGGACCAGCGACGGCGGCCAGGCCGTCGGCCGCAACATGCTCCAGACCGATCCTCCCCAGCACACCCGCCTGCGGGCGCTGGTCGCCGGAGAGTTCACCGCCCGTCGCATCGAGGCCCTCAGGCCGCGCATCCAGCAGCTCACCGACGAGCTGCTGGACCGGATCGCCCCGCTGGGCGCCACGGACCTCGTCGCCTCCCTCGCGCTGCCCCTGCCCATCGCCGTCATATGCGAGCTCCTGGGCGTACCCGAAGCGGACCGCGAGCCCTTCCGCGAGTGGTCGCAGCGGATCGTCTTCGAACCCGCCTCCCCGGAAGGCGCCGCGGCGGCCGCGGCGATGGCGGCCTTCCTCGCCGACCTGCTCCGGTCCAAGGAACACAGCCCCGGCGAGGACCTGCTGAGCGCCCTGGTCCGGGCCGAGGACACCGAAGGGCAGCGCCTGCCGGCGGACGAGTTGATCGGCATGGCGTTCCTCCTCCTCGTCGCAGGCCACGAGACCACCGTCAACCTGCTGGCCAACGGCACGTACGCCCTGCTCACCCACCCCGAGCAGCTCGCAGCCCTGCGATCCGAACCGTCCCTGATGGAAGGCGCGATCGAGGAGATGCTGCGCTACGAGGGGCCGGTGACTTCCGCCGCCTACCGCTGGACCACGCACACCATCGAGATCGCGGGCCGGACCATCCCCGCGGGCGAGCCCGTCCTGATCATGCTGGGCTCGGGCTCCCGGGACCCCGGCCGCTTCGCCGGTCCCGACCGCTTCGACATCCGCCGCCCCCGGACACCCGGCGGCCACCTGGCCTTCGGCCACGGCATCCACCACTGTCTGGGCGCTCCCCTCGCACGGCTGGAGGCGGCCGTCGCCTTCCCCGCCCTCCTCGACCGCCTGCCCGGCCTCAACCTGGACACCGACCCGGCCAAGGCCCCGTGGCGCCCCGGTCTGATCCGCGGCCTGTCCCGCCTGCCCGTCCGCTACACCCCCACCCGTCCGACGCGGTAAGGCGCGGTAAGGCGCAGTAAGACGGAATGGGGAGCAGTAAGGCGAAGTAAGGCGCAATAAATAGATGGAACGGATGATCGATGCGCGGCTAGAGTGCCGCTCAGCGGGGGCGGCTCCGCAGGCGTGCTTCCTTCTCACTCTCTGACATCCGTAGCGCGCCCACTCTCCGCCCCCGCCTTTCTGCACCTTTCACCACCCCAGGGGCCTTTGTTTGTCCGTGACGTCGTCGCTCGCGCCCGTGCTGTTCCGCCGTCTGCGGACGGTCTACATCGACCACGCCGGGCCTCGCCCCGGTGACGCACCGACAGACGAGGGCCTGGTCGCCCTCGAAGCCGAGCTCCTCGACCGGGGATTCGTCCCTACGGGACCCCTCCGCTCCGCTCTCGCCTGGCTGGGGCCCACCGGTCTGGCGGAAGCGGGCAAGGACCTGCTGCGCCTCATCGACGCCGAACTCGGCGCCGACCGCACCCACATGCCGCTCTTCCGCAGCTTCCCGGTCTCCGTCCCCGACGACACCTTCGGTCTCTACGTCGACCGGGTCTTCACCATCCTGCTCCAGTGGCCCGACCAGCCGTGCGTGCTGTGCGGCACCAACGGCTCCGTACAGGCCGTATCACCGTGTGCCCACCTGGTGTGCCGCGCGTGCTGGGACGGCGCCGACTACTCCGGCTGCCCGATCTGCCACCGCCGGACCGACCCCGCCGACCCCTTCCTGAAACCGGCCCCGCCCGCCAGGCCCGTCGAGACGCCCGGCGGCCCGTTGCAGCCCCTGACGCGCGGCGTCGACGCGGCCGCGGACGCCGCCAGGGCCCTGCAACGCCTCCTGGCGCGCCGCACACCCCTGCCGCCGCAGGACCGCGACGACGTCAAGGTGCTGCTCGCGCACGCCCCGCCCGCGCTCGACTGGCTGCCCGACGCCATCCCCGTACGCGAGACCAAAGCACTGGTCATGGGCACCCTGCTGCTCGACCGCCGTACCCGCGAGGCCGCACGCCCCTTGCTGACGGAGCGGCTGACGACCGCCACCGACGTACTGCGGCTGCTCGCCGTCTGGTCGGGCGGCGAGGCAGACCTTCTGGACGAGCGGCCCTTCCGCTCGCTGCCCCGGGCGCTGCGCCGCACCCTCCTCACCATCCTGGACGGTCTGGACACCGCTTCTCTCGTCGAGGACCTGCTGCGCCACCCGGCGAGGTGGAAGCGGGCAGCCGAAATCCTGCACCCCTACGAGCAGTACGGGCGCCACCCGCGGGCCGCCCTCGCCTTCGCGGTGCTGCGTGCCACCGACACCTCGGCCGGTCCGCTCGGCGACGCACTGCTGCGCACCGCTGCCGAACACCCGCGTGCCGTACGGGTCGACGGCAACCGCATCAAGGCGAACACCTGGCCGGGCCGCGTCGAGCAGGCCCTCGCAGGCCGTGACCCGGATGCCGCCGTGGCTCTGCTCGCCCGGCGTCCGGGCGAACTGCTGCGCCGCCTCGACCACGTACTGCGCTCCTGCCCGGGCGGCGTTCCGTCCCCGGCCCTCAAACGCGCGCTGGAGAGCGGACTGGCCAAGGCCGGTCCGGGTCCGCTGCTCGCGTCCCTCGGGCGGCTGAGGACCCGGCACGTACCCGGTGAGCGGCGGGTGTTCTTCCCGCGCGGCCAGGTCACGCACTCGTACACGACCGACGACACCCGTGCCCCGCTGCCGTCCGCCACCGTCGCAGAAGTCTGCGCACTCCTGGAGCGCGAGGTGCTCCGCCGCCTCGGCGACGGGGAGGCCGAGCGCTACGACATCGCCGTCCTGGACGAGGCGCTGGCCGGCCTGGCCGTGCCGTCCGCCGAGGGCGCGGCGGCCAAGGCCCTGGTCTCCGTGCCGCGCGGCAGCACCCAGCCGCTGCCTGCGGGCGCGGTGCTGCGGATGTTCCTGCACTGGACCGAGCCCGCAAAGACGCGCGTCGACCTGGACCTGTCGGTGGCGCTCTTCGACGCCGACTGGGAGTACGTCGGCCTGTGCGACTTCACGCATCTCGTGTACGGGAAGCGGGCCGCCGTCCACTCGGGCGACCTGACGTCGGCGCCCGCACCGCACGGGGCGACGGAGTACGCCGACCTCGACCTGGCGGGTCTGTCCGCGGCCGGGGTGCGGTTCGCCATGCCCATCGTGTTCAGCTTCAACAACATCCCGTTCGAGCAACTGCTGGACGCCTTCGCGGGGTTCATGGCCCTTCCGTCGGCTGACGAACGGGATGAAGTGAGTGAAGTGAGTGAAGTGGGTGAAGGAGGGGGACGGGGTGCCCGGAGTGCCCGGTACGACCCGCGCACCGTGCGGCAGCGCTACGACCTGGTCGGCGAGTCCCGGATCCACGTGCCGATGCTGGTCGACCTCCAGCGGCGCACGTTCTTGTGGACCGACCTCCACCTGCCGTCGTCCGAGGGATTCCACAGAGTGTACCGGCACAGCGCCGACCTGGGCCGGGTCGGCAAGGACCTGCACCAGTACTTCACCGCGGGCCGGACCACACTGTGGGACCTGGCCGTGTGGCACGCGAGCGCAGGCGCACCGACCGTGGCCGTGCTGCGCGAGCATGAAGTGTGGCGCTACGAGCGCGGCCCCGGCGAGGACGTCGCCCTCTTCGCCGCACGGATACGGACCCTCGCGGCACCGGACGCCGTAGAGCCGGCGGACCCGCAGGGCCCCGTCGGCGTCGGCCGCCGGGTGTTCCTCGCGCTCGTCGAGGGCGACTTCGCACCCGTACAGGCGAGCGGCACCGTCTACAGGCTGCTGCCCGGGCCGGTGGACGGCTGCGGGCTGGACCAGATGACGGCGGGGGACCTCGTGGCCGCACTCGGCTGAGCCGGCACGGCCGTCGTACTCGTGGAAAGAGGAAGCGTTCAGTTCTGTGGAGATCTTAGAAACGCACCGTGCCCTGCTGGACCGGCTGCTGCCGGACGACGAACCGGCTGAACGAACCGTCCGCCGCGGTCAGTTCCATCACGTGGTCATCGGCTCCGACCGCGTCGTGTGCCTGCCTCGCACGGACGCGGTCGCCTCCCGGTTGCCGGATCGGGCCGCCACGCTGCGCACACTCGCCGCGCTCGACCTCGGCTTCCGCACGCCTGAGCCGTTGTGCGAGGGCGGAGGCCATGAGGACGCAGAGGAGGCAAGTGAGATGCCGTTCCTGGTCCTGAGCCGCATCCCCGGCGCACCTCTGGAGCCCGGCGCGCTCGACGACCCTCTCGTGGCCGATGCCGTGGCGGAGCAGTACGCCTCACTGCTGGCCGGCCTGGCGCGGGCAGGCACCGACGAGACGGTACGAGCGGCTCTGCCCCGTGCACCGGAAGGCCGGTGGCGGGAGTTCGCGGCGGACGTGCGCGCGGAGCTGCTCCCTCTCATGTCCGGCAGCGGACGCCGGCGAGCCGAGCGGGAACTCGCGGCACTCGACACGCTTCCCCACCTCACCTGCGCGGTGGTGCACGGAGACCTCGGCGCCGAGAACGTCCTGTGGGAGCACACCGGCGGAGTGCCCCGGCTCAGTGGAGTCGTCGACTGGGACGAGGCCGGGCTCGGTGACCCCGCCGAGGATCTCGCGGCCGTCGGCGCGAGCTACGGCCGGGACTTCCTGGGGCGGGTGCTCGCCCGCGGCGATCGGCCCGCTGACGGACTTGCCGCCCGTGTCGCCGCGATCCGCGGCACGTTCGCGCTGCAGCAGGCCCTCTCCGGCTACCGCGACGGCGACGAGGAGGAACTGGCGGAGGGCCTGGCCGGCTACCGCTGAGCGCCGGCGGACGGCCCTGCGCCGGACCCGGCACCGGACGGCCCTGCGCCGCACCCGCCGCCCTCCGGGGGCAGGTGTACGTCCAGGAGGCACACGTCGTCGAGTTGCTCGTCCGGGAGCAGGCGGGTCAGCAGCGCGTCGAGCGAGCCGGTGCCGCCCTTGGCGTACTCGGTTCCGGCGGCGTCGGCGAGGCGGCCGAAGCCGACGTCGAGGTGTTCTCCGGGGCGCTCGACCAGGCCGTCGGTGTACAGCAGCAGGTGGTCGCCGGGTTCGAGCCGGCATGCGGCCTCGCCGAAGGAGGGCCGCAGCGTGGCGCCGAGCAGGATGCCCTCGGGCGGGGTGAGGAGCTCCGTCTTTCCCCGCCGCACCAGCAGGGGAGGGAGGTGGCCGGCCTGAGCCCAGGTCAGACACCGGTCGGCAGGGTCGTACCGGCCGAGGACCAGGGTGGCGGTGGCATGCGTCTCGTGCGTGTGCAGGAGCAGCGTGTTGAGCCGGTGCAGTGCGCCGGTCAGCGACGAGCCGGTGAAGACCATCCCCTTGGCGGTGAAGCGCAGCTGCGCCATGGTGGCCACGGCGTCGATGCCGTGCCCGGCGACGTCCCCGACCGCGAAGAGCACGCACCCGTCGGGCATCTCCACGGCGCTGTACCAGTCGCCGCCCACGTTGAGGTCGTCGTGCGACGGCAGGTAGGCGACGTTCACCTGCAGGTCGGCGAGGCCCAAGGACCGCCCGGGGTGGGGCAGCAGGGCGTGCTGCAGACGGGCGGCCACGGTGCGTTCCGCCTGCAGGACGCCGCGCTGGGCCAGGACGGCCTGCTGGGACTCCAGCAGGGCCAGCTCGGCGCGGCGCTGGGCCGTGAGGTCCTGGACGAAACCGCGTACCTCCACAGGGGTGCCGTGGGCGTCCTGCACCGCCTCGGCGACCAGGCGAAGGTGCTTGACGCCCGTCGCCGTCATGCACCGGAAGGGGTGGTCGACGGGCGTTCCGTCGCCGAGGAGCGACTGGACGGCCCGGGCGAAGGCGGGGAGGTCTTCGGGCAGCAGACGGCCCGGGAGTTCCTCTAGGGTCATCGGGCCGAGCGCCCGGTCGCGGTCGAAGATGGCGTAAACCTGGGGTGACCAGGTGATCGTGTCGGTGACGAGATTCCAGTCCGTCCAGCCGAGGTTGCCCAGGCGCTGCAGGTCGGCCAGCAGCTCCTGCTGCCGGTCGGCGGGGTCGTGGCCGACCCAGGTGACCACCAGGCGGTTCCCAAGCCTCGCCGCCCGTACGGAGTAGGTGGACAGACGCCGGACGCCGGCGACGACCTCCTCGTAGGGGAGCGGACCGCTCTCGTACGGCCTGCCGGTCTCCAGCGTTCCGAGGAAGCCGTGCCAGGCGGGCGAGCCCGCCATGGTGGGATAGCACTCCAGGACGCGCAGGCTCACCAGCTGGTGGCCATGCCGGCCCGCGACGTCGACGGAGTGGGGTGCGGCCGCGTCGATGCGGAAGTCCTCGACCTCGCCTGCCGGCGACCGGAGCGGGGTGAGCAGGGCGGCGGGGCCCGGAAGCGCGTCGAAGACCGCCTGTACGAGTTCGGCGTCGCGGCCCGGGGGAGGGGCCGAGGAGCCGTCGCACATGTGCAGGCTCCCGGCGCACAGCTGCGCCACCCTGTGCAGCAGCTCGCGCAGGCCGGGGCCGAAGGGGGTGCCGACCGTGCGCAGGACGCCCAGGGCCGCGGTGACGGTTTCGCCGTTGGTCACGGGGAGCCAGGCCCGGGTCGGCCATCGCTGAGCGGATTCCCCGATCAGGTGGTATTGCCGCGCGGCCTCTGCCACGTCTTCCATCCAGACCGGTTCACCTGTACGGACAACGTCCAGTGCCGCAATACCGCTGACGGGTGGCACGGACCGCCACTGAGCCGCCGTGGCGGCCCCCGTACCGGCGTGCCCGCCGAGTTCCAGCGTGCCGTCGGCGGAGGCCAGGAAGATCATGACGGCGTCGGCCTGGACCGGGGGCCCGGCCAGGTTGTCCAGCAGCCGTTCGGCCAGCTCCTGCGTACCCGTGACGCCGGCCAGGGCTTCACCGAGGCCGCTCAGGAGGTCCGCTTCCGTCCGCGACCGACGGCCGGCCGCTCGCGGCGTCGAGTGGCGGGTGTACCGGGCGGAGTCGAAGACGGATCCCTCGGGAGGTGATCCGTCGGGAGGTGACGCGTCGTGAGGCGATCCGTCAGGAGACGATCTTTCAGGAGGTGACCCGTCCTGGCTCTCCGGGGGCCTCCGGGCGGTGGGGACGAACCTGCCCCGGGGGATCTCGCCGAGGGCGATCCAGCACTCCTCCGCCAGCGTACGGCCACCGGTCCGGGCACGCTGCGTCAACTCCGCGTACGCTGCCGCCGAGGAACAGCCGGTCTGCGCCATGACGACGCCCTTGGCGCGCTCCAGCACGGCGGTCGTGGACGCCAAGCGCTCCAGCCGCTCGTTCTCGGCCCGAAGCTTCGCCACCATCTTTGCCAGCGCGGCGACTTGGGGCACGACAGTGGACTTCCGGTCCTGGTCAGACTCGCTGGTCACGCCCCGAGCATGGCACAGACGGCCCCGAGCGGGGCTTTTCTGTATCCCATCTTCCGATGAGTTGACCGGGCTGACCGTGTTGAGCGGGCCGGCCGGTCGACCCGTTACGGTCGGCGCGGTGCACGGGCCGTTATCGGCGTCCGCGCAGGCGGCCGAGCAGCCTGCGGGCCCGGGCACGCTTGCGCGGATCGGCGGCGGCGCGCCGGGCCGACGCGATGGCCCGCCGCCCCTGCGGACTGCGGGTGAACTGCTTGATGCGCGCCATCAACCCGGGCATGACTCCTCCTTCGGGCCGTCCACCTTCCCTCTACCCGGTGGCCACGCGGTGATGTCCATGCGAGGCCGTCAGGTACTGCTACTGCACGGTTCTGGAGCGCGCACGGCTGCGTCGGTGCGGCAGTTGGTGAACAGCGCGCTGAACGGCGCATGCAGTGGCCTTGCGCAACTCACCTGACCGACAACTCAGCCGGCCGACGACTCATCGGCCTGCGCCGACGCATCAGCCTCCGTCTCGACCCCGGGGAGGAGCATGACGCCCCACGTGACCAGCGCCGCACCCACCCCCTCCGGGACGAGCCACCAGCCGGTCCGTACCCGCTCGCCGTACACCAGGCCGCCCAGGGCCAGACTGACCAGCGCCTCACCCAGGGTGAGGGCCGGCTGAGAGGCCACCAGCGGCCCGGACTCCATGGCGTTGGCGAGCAGGAAGAGCGCCAGGGCGCCGGCGGCGACGAAACCGTACGTCTGCCAGCAGGTGAGAAACGCCCCGGCGCCCTGCCGTTCGAAGACGTCGGTGGCGGTCGTCATCAAGGTGGCAGTCAGCGCATAGCCGATGGCAGACGCGGAGCTGAACAGCGCAGCCCTGGCCATGCCCCGGGGCCTGGTGAGGGCCGCCATGACGCAGGCCGCCATGGCGCCCACCGTGGCGGCGAGGGTCAGGGCCCACACTCCGGCGGAGACCTGACCGTGGCCGCCGGAGGGCGCGGCGGCGACGAGCGCCAGCCCCAGCCCGGAGGCCACCATCAGGGACGCGGCCCAGCCGGTCGCGGAAAGGCGACGGCGGGAGAACGCACAGGCGATGACGAGAGTGAAGGGGAGCTCCGTCACGAGGATGGGCTGGACGAGCGAGAGCGACCCGAGGTTCAGGGCCAGCGCCTGGCACCCCGCAGCACCCACGATCACCGCGATCCCGCCGAGCCACGCCGGGCTGTGCACCAGATGCCGGATCAAGCGCACGCTGAACGCGTCACCGTGCGGCACGGTGCGCGCGCCGATGCGCTGGAGCACCGTCCCCGTCGCGTTGGCCGCGGCCGTCAGCAGGGCAAACGCCGAGGAGAGCAGGGCTGACACGCAATCCTCCCGTCGTCCGTACCCGTCGTCCGTATCTCGGGCATGGCCTCACCGGCCGTCACGTGGGAAAGACGATCACACGGCGGGGCGGACCGGGGAAGAGGCGCGCAGGCACGCGGGTGCCGGTGAGGTCGTGCCGAGGGGCGGGCGCCGGCTCGCCGCCCACTTCGGCCGCACCCTCTGACCGGGCGCGGGCCGGCCGGCCCCCCGACCCCGGCCGGCCCCGCTCGGAAGGAACGAACGGCACCTAAAGGGGCGAATAATGCCTAAAGGAACGAACGGCCCCTACTTGTCGGCGGTCAGCTTGCCCGCCACGCCCCAGCTGTCGGCCGGAACCTCGTGAATCCACACCTGCACGGCCTCGGCGGGAATCTGCAGGGCGTCCACGAACGCGTCGGTGACGCGGGCCACCAGGTCACGCTTGAGCTCGATGTCACGGGGACCCTGCTGAATGGTGACGATGGGCATGATGTGCTCCTTGATGAGAGTGCCGCACCGGCCCGGTGATTCCGGTGTGGTGCGTTTTGTCGCTGGAGACAGTTCATCGCGCAGGGCGGGTGCCCACCCAGACCCGAATGGCTCTTGCAGCGATCACGATTACTGATCGCTGATCGCTGAAGGGCAGGTGCTGTTGAGCCGCCGTCGCTGGTCCGACGGCGCTGGTCAGCTGTCGCTGGTCAGACAGCGGGCGGCGCCCCGCCGCCCGGGCGCCGGGCATCCGCCACGGCATCCTGCAACAGGCCGACGAGCGGGGAGGACGCGCCGCCCCGGACCACCAGCTCGACGGGCAACCGCAGCCCGGGCTCGGAGAAGGGGACGAAGGCCACTCGCGGCATCCGCATCAGCCGGGCGTTGCCGGCGTAGACCACCGTCCACATCGGCGTGCCCGAGCCGATCGCCGCCAGAGTGTCCTGGAGGCTGCCGAACACGGGCCCCGGAATGGGCTCGAAGCCCGCCCTCCGGCAGCCGTCGAGGACGAGGTCGACCAGCGACGGGTGATGACGGCGCTCGGTCAGGCGCAACGGCAGCCCCGCAAGCTCGGCGAAACTCACTGTCGACTGCTCGGCGAGGGGATGCCTGGCAGGCACCGCCGCCACCAGCTCGTCCTCCCAGAGCAGGCGGCGCGGCAGCTCGTCACCGTCCCCCTGAGTCATGTCGTTCCGGGCTATGCCGTCCTGCCCCGATGCGCCGTCGGAGGCCGGCGCTCCGCCCCGGACGAAGACGGCGTCCAGACGACCGTCGGCGAGCCGCGCGAGGCGCTCGCGTACAGGCAATGCGACCAACTCCACCCGGACACCCGGTGCATGCTCCCTGAAGGTCTCCAGTACGCGGTCGAGCCTCTCGCCGAGCCCGGTGATCGTGCCGAGCCGGAAGATGCCGCTGCCGCCGCCGGTCAGCTCTGCGGCCACGGCCCGGGCGGAGTCCTCTGCCGCGAGGACGGCGCGCGCTGCGGGGAGGAAGGCCTGCCCTGCCGTGGTGAGGCGGACGAGCCGGGGCGTCCGGTCGAAGAGCTCGATCTTCAGCTCGCGTTCCAGTCGCCGGATCTGCTGGCTGACGGCCGGCTGACCGATCACCAGCCGCTCCGCCGCCCGTCCGAAATGCAGCTCCTCCGCCACCGTGACGAAGTAACGCAACTGACGCAGCTCCACCGGTCTCCCCGTCTTCCCTTTTCCCAGGTCCCTTCGGTCGATCCTGCCGCACCGGCATGGAACGTGCGCCGCTGGGACCGCATCGCCGACGCCTGGGCCGCCGGCGACGCCCAAGGCCTCGACGACGCCTGGACCGACACGATCGCGGACCTGGGCACGCCTAGGGGTGCTGCCCGTCCAGGTGTCCGTCCAGGTGCCCGGCCGGGTGCCCGGTCAGGCGCCCGGCGAGGTGCTCGGGCATCAGGCGGGCGTGGTGGCGGGTCGCGGCGTGGGGGGTGAACCCGGCCTCGGCGCAGAGCTGTTCGACGGTCCCGGCCAGGCCGTGCGAGCTTCCGTACTGAACCCAGCGGCGGTCGGCCAGCTCCGCCAGACGCACGGTCTTGCGCTGTGCCAGGGGATCTCCGGGCGGGGCGAGGACGACGAACTCTTCGGATCCCAAAGGGTGGTGAGGGCCGTCCCAGTTCTCGGGCAGCGGGCCGATGGCCACATCGGCGGTCGCCTCGGTCATGGCACGGGCGAAGGAGTCGAGGCCGGCGTACTCGTGCAGGACCACATCGATGTGGGGGTGCTGCCGGTGCCAGGCGGCCAGGACGGACGGGACCACGCCCAGGGCCACGCTCAGGACCGCGGCGAGGTGCAGTTCGCCGTGGACCATCCCGGCCACGGCGCGGGCGGCGCCGGTGGCCCGCTCGGCACCGGACAGTGCCTGGCGGGCGCCGGGGAGGAAGGCGCGGCCGGCAGGGGTGAGGTGGGCGCCGCGTGGGGTGCGCTCCAGCAACGGGGTGCCGACCGTGCGCTCCAGGCTCTTGAGCTGCTGGGAGAGGGTGGGCTGGGCGACGAACAGGCGGGCCGCGGCGTCGGTGATGGAGCCGGTCTCGACGACGGCCAGCAGATTCCCGCCCCGCCGACGAAAGGGCCCCTCAACGGCCTGGCCACCCTCGCCCTCGCCTACGGCGCCATCTCCATCGTCGGCGCCTTCGCCCCGCCGGTTCGCGACATCACGGGCACCACCCCCATCCCCGCCCTCATCCTGGGCGCCACAGGATGGGCCAACGCCCACCGCATGAACGGCGCCGGCCGCAAGCAGGCCGTAGCGGGCCTGGTCACCGGCCTGACGGGGCTGGTCCTGACCCTCATCACCCGCTGATCCCGTCACCGGCCTCTGCCGCTCAGCCTCCCGGGGCTCGTAGAGTCGGGTCCCATGGGACGCTATGGCCGCGCGCACCTCGTCAGCTGGCACCACCGGTTGCCCGAGCGCCGTCTCGACACCATCACCGCGGTCGTGCTGCACGCCACCGAGCTGCCCGATTTCGACGAGGCGCTGCTGGAGGCCGACAAGACAGCGCGGGAGAGCGAGAGCGGGCGCGGGATGTGCGGGCACCTGTACATCGACCGGGACGGTACGGTGCATCAACTCGTCCCGCTCGAACGCGTCGCACAACACGTCCGGGGGCACAACACTTCGTCGATCGGCATCGAACTGATCAACCGCGGGCGATACCCCCGATGGTTCGATGCCGACCACCAGACCCCGACCGAGCCGTTCCCGGCCGCACAGGTGCAGTCCCTCCTGGAGGTGCTCAGGACGCTGCACAGCGAATGCCCCCGCCTCACCGAGCTGTACCGGCACAGTGACCTCGATACCGCCCTGGTTCCGGCCGCAGACCGCTCCGAGGTGAAGGTGCACCGGCGGATCGACCCGGGACCGCTCTTCCCCTGGACCGACGTGTCAGCGTTCTGGGCCGGGCTGGGCCGCAAGCCATAGGCCGTAGGCCGTAGGTCATGATTGCCGACCGATGGCCGATGGCCGTGGCCGCACTTCGGCTGGTTTCGGTGCTGCTGAGCCGCGCTTCCGCAGGCCACTGTGACGGCAATGGTCCGTCGAGAAGGGTGAGAACATGCGCGATCGCAGTTGGCTCGTCGTCGCCGTGGCAGCACTGACCGCCACGCTGGGATCCACAGGAGTCGCCGACGCCGCCGCCCCCGGCGCGAGACCCGCCGCCGGGGGGCAGCAGTTCGACACGTACAACGCCTTCACATCCCGCTACAGCGGCCGCTGCCTCGATGTCGCGGGTGGCAGCAACCGCGATGAGGCGAACATCCAGCAGTGGGACTGCGTGGGCGTCGCCAACCAGCACTGGAAACTCGCGCCGACCGGTGACGGCTACTACTACATCACCGCTCAGCACAGCAATATGTGCCTGGATGTCGATACCCGCGCGGCCAACGGCGACTACGGAGGCAACGTCCACCAGTACCACTGCTGGGGAGGCGCGAATCAGCAGTGGCGGCTGGACTACATCGGTGACGGCTACTACTACGTGATCTCACGGCACAACAACAAGTGCCTGGACGTGGACACCCGCCCTGGCAATGTGAACGGCGCCAATGTCCACAACTGGACCTGCTGGGGCGGAAACAATCAAATGTGGAGGATCACCCCAGCCTAAAGGTGCCTAAAGGTGCCTGAAGGTGCCCGAAGGGCGGGTGGCCGGCTCGGGTTCTCGCTAGACGACCTGGAAGTTGCCCATCATGGCCATGTCCTCGTGTTCGAGGTTGTGGCAGTGCAGCATGTAGCGCCCCTTGTACCCGGTGAACCGTACGAGGACTTCCACCACCTCGTACGGGCGGACGTCCACGGTGTCCTTCCAGCCGGCATCCGCCGGGGCCGGCGGTCTGCCGCCTCGGGCGACGACCTGGAACTGGGCCAGGTGTACGTGGACGGGGTGGTGGAAGTCGCTGCTGAAGCGCCACCGCTCGACACTGCCCAGGCGTGGGGATGCCAGCACGGTGTCGGTGCTGAACGGCCGGCCGTTGACGGTCCACATCTGCCGGTCTTCACCGGTGTCGGTCCGGCGGAAGTCGAAGGCCCGCACCGGCATGCCCTTGCTCGGCGTGAGCTTGTCGAAGGAGGCGGTGAGGCGGGCCGGTATGCGGCTGTCGTCCCGCGCCTTGCGGACGACGTGGAAGCGCATGACGTCGCGCATACTGCCCTCGGCCACCGTGTTACGCAGGGTGATCCGGCTGCCGGTGGGAAAGCCGGCGAAGTCGAGGACGACGTCGCACCGCTCACCCGGCGCCATGTCGACCGTGTCGAGCGGCCGGGGGGCGTCCAGCAGGCCGCCGTCGCTGCCGATCTGGACGAACCGCCCGCCCCTGCCCCCTTCGGCTCCCAGCCGGAGCCGGTAGCGGCGGGCGTTGGAGGCGTTGAGGAGGCGGAAGCGGTAGCGGGTGGCGGACACCTCCAGGACGGGCCACGGTGCGCCGTTGACGAGCTGGACGTCGCCGAGTACCCCGTCGGGGAAGGCGTCGTGGCCGTGGCCGTGGGCGGGATAGCGGAACGAGCCGTCCTCCTCGAAGGACCGGTCGCACAGCATCAGCGGGATGTCGCGCTTGCCGCCGGGCAGCGGGAGCCGGTCCTCCTCCTGGTCGCCGATGAGGAAGAAGCCGGCCAGGCCGCGCCAGACCTGCGGGGCGCTGTGGTCCATGCGGTGGTCGTGGTACCAGAGTGTCGCGGCCCGCTGCGGCAACGGATACTCGTAGTCGCGGTAGCCCACGGCGACCCGCCCCTCGTGGGCGCTCGCCATGCCGCTGTGCGCCTCGCGTGCCCGGCCGGGTGAGCAGCGGGCGGGTAGCAGCAGGTCGGTGGGGTAGCCGTCGGACTCCGGCGGGGTGACGCCGCCGTGCAGGTGCGTCACCGTCGGGACCGTGAGGCTGTTGCGTACCTGGAGCACGGTCCTGCGCCCGGAGCGGGCGGCGAAGGTCGGCCCGGGGAAGATTCCGTCGTACCCCCACACCGTGGTCTTGCGGCCCGGCAGGATCTCTACGCGGCCCTCGCGCTGCTCGACCTCGTAGACGTCCGCGCCCCGCTCGCTGCGTACCGGCCGGGCCACCGGCGGCACCGGCAGGGGGACGCCGAACGGCTTGGGCAGCGGCCCCTTACTGGCCAGGATCCGGCCGGTGGACGCGCCGGCCAGGCGGGACCAGCCCGCCGCCCCCACGGTCACCGCTGCCCCGGCCCCCGCCGCCAGCCCGAGGAGCCCCCGTCGGCTCAGGCGCCTCACTCGGTCACCCCCGCCACCCCCGTCACAGGCTGTCCCGCCTGCCCGGCGGCACCGGTGCGGTGGGTGAACGCCCAGTACGCCAGGGCCGTCGCGCAGCCGAAGACGGCCATCCCCAGCGGCATGTGGCCCGCCAGCACGCGGGCTTCGCCGAGCCCCTGCTGCACGCTCACCAGCGCCACCAGCACCGCGCCCGCGGCTGCGGGCCAGCCCGGGGCGGCGAGGCGCCGCCACACCACCAGCGCCGCGACGGTCAGGGCGCTGAGCACGCTCGCGTTGGCAGCGTGCCAGGTGAGCAGGTCCAGATCGCCGGTGACGAACAGCCCGGCGAGCGCGGCCTGCACGAGCGTGTCCAGCAGCACCGCCACCGCAACAGCCCGTAGCACACGCATCGGCCACCGCGGCTGATGTCGCTTGCGCCCCGTCACCGGCCGGCCCCGCCGGCCAGCACCTGCTCGTACTGGTGGAAGCCGTCCTCGACCCCCAGGAAGACCTCGCCGAAGGTGAGGTACCCCTCGGCGATGACCGGCGTGTCCCGCAGGGCCTCGATCAGGAAGTAGTACGCGCCCAGGTCCCCGGTCTCCAGCACGACGAAGTCCGAGATACGGCCGCTGAACGCCTCGGCGTCGAAGAAACGGGCCCGGACCCGGTCGGCGTAGGCGGCGAAGACCGGCTCCAGATGCGCCTCGCGCATCGCGTTGCGCCCCTCGCGCGACAGCGTCAGCCACCGCTCGGTGACCGTGTAGGTCAAGACGATGCCGTACTTCATGAGAACTCCCCGCAGCAGTTGTGAACACCGTTAACTTTCGAGGAGGAGCTAAAGTGATAGGTGTTAACTTTGTCAAGGGAAGGCGGGCCGAGCCCGATGTCCAGCACTGCGGGAACCCGTACCGGCCGCCGTCACCGGGTGCGTGAGGAGGCCCTGGCGGAGATCCTGCGCACCGGCCGGCGGCTACTGGTCGAGGAAGGGCCCGGCGCCGTCACGCTGCGGGCCATCGCCCGCGAGATGGGCATGACCGCACCCGGCCTGTACCGCTACTACGCCGGCCACCGCGACCTGATCCAGGCGCTGACCTCGTCCCTCTACGACGAACTGGCCGTCGCCCTGGCCGCGGCGCGTGACCGCCACCCGTCCGCCGGGCCCGGACGGCAACTGCGCGAGGTGTGCCGCGAACTGCGCCGCTGGGCACTCGCCAACCCCCGCGAGTTCGGACTGCTGTTCGCCAAGCCGGTCACCGACGCCGACACCACTCCGGGCACGGTCGCCCACGACTCCGGCTGGCGCTTCGGCGGCGTCATCCTCGAGCTCATGGTCCGGCTATGGCACGGCGGAACCGTCCACCCGCCCGCCGGCCTCGATGCCGCCTGGGTGGCGCAGCTGGAGGAGGTGCGCGAGCACCTCTCCGGCGAACCGGTACCGCTGGAGGTCATCTACGTGTTCGTCGCCTGCTGGACCCGCCTGTACGGGACGGTCGCCGTGGAGGTCTTCGGTCACCTCGACTTCGCCCTCACCGACCCCGAACCGCTCTTCGAGCACACCCTCGACGACATCCTGACCGCCCTGGGCGACACTGCCGGCCGCATGTCTTCTGATGTCTTCTGATGTCTTCTGCAACGGGAACGCCCGCCGACCTTGTCAGCGGAAACTTCAGTGCCCAGGTCGGCGGTCATGTCCACTGAAGCAATGAACGGAGCCCGACACGGGCGGCTGCCGCGCCGACACTCAACCGGCACCGGAAGCCATGATGGGGGTATGGCGTGCAGGCCGGGCGTAGTACGTGGCCGACCGAGGACGACCGAAGCTGACCGAGGACGACCGCGGGCCGGTAGAACGCCCCCTTCGACTGTTTCGAGGCGAACCTGATCCATGACCACATCACGGGACCTGATGATCATCGCCATGGACGCGGCACCCGACCGACCCGTGGAACAAGGCGACCTGTCGCTCGCCCTCGCAGGAGCCGAGGTGATCGATCTCCTCGATTGCCGGGCCGTCACCCTGGACGGCGATCACATCGTGCCGGGCCCCCGGCCCACCACAGCCGACCCCCTGCTTGAACAGGCCGCATCGTCGCTTGTCCGCGAGGTGCCGCCGTACGAGTCGGTCGGCGACTGGCTGTGGCGCAGAGGCCGGGACCTGTCCGCGGCCTATCTGCAGGCGCTGGAAGCGGAAGGGCTGCTCAGCCGGCAGCGCCGTGGGATGTCCTTCAGGGCCGGACCCCTCGTGCTGGCCGATTCCTCGGAGCGTCGCGCGGCGGCGGACCGCAGGGCATCGGGTGAGCCCATCCTGACCGCCCTTGCAGAAGCCATCGGGATCCAAGGCGAGGGCGGTGAGGGCGGAGAAAACGGCGAGGGCGGAGAAGACGCTGCCGGCTTTTCGAGTACGGACGATGATGCCGTGGACACCGTCCTCGCTGCTGTGATCGATGCGCTGATGCAGCTGGAGGCCCTACGGCAACGGCGTGCCATCGAGCAGGCCGCCTTCGACAACATCTGGCGAGGCGACTGACATCGCTCGGTATCCGTCGGTATGCCTCGGCATCGCCGACATCGCTCGGCATCCCTCGGTGTCCCTCGGTGTCCCTCGGCGCCTCTCCCGACGCCTGCCCTGATCCCTCGGACACCCCCTGGCTAAGGTGGACGACAGCACATCGTGAACCGGAACAAGGAGCAGACGTGAGCGAGCCGGCGTCCATCGCCCTGCAGCAGGAGATCGCCCGGGAACTGGAGGTCGCCGAGACCTTCGAGGCCGAGCGGGAGATCGAACGCCGGGTGGCCTTCCTCGCCGAGCGGCTGACCTCCACCGGTCTGCGCTCCCTCGTGCTCGGCATCAGCGGCGGCGTCGACTCCACCACCGCCGGCCGGCTGTGCCAGCTCGCCGTCGAGCGGGCCCGGGCCGCCGGCCACGAGGCGCGGTTCTACGCGATGCGGCTGCCCTACGGCGTCCAGGCCGACGAGCCCGACGCCCAGCTCGCGCTCTCCTTCATCCGGGCCGACCACGTGCTGACCGTGGACATCAAGCCCGCGAGCGACGCCGCGTCCGACGCCGCGCTGGCCGCCGGCGTGAACTTCCGCGACGCCCACCACCAGGACTTCGTACACGGCAACATCAAGGCCCGGCAGCGCATGATCGCCCAGTACGCGGTGGCGGGCGCGCACGACGGCCTGGTCGTCGGCACCGACCACGCCGCCGAGGCGGTCTCCGGCTTCTTCACCAAGTTCGGCGACGGCGCCGCCGACCTGGTCCCGCTGACCGGCCTGACCAAGCGCCGGGTGCGCGCCGTCGCGGACGCGCTGGGCGCGCCCGCCGAGCTGGTGTGGAAGACCCCGACGGCCGACCTGGAGACCCTCGACCCGGGCAAGGCCGACGAGGACGCGCTCGGGGTCACCTACGACGACATCGACGACTTCCTGGAGGGCAAGCCGGTGGGGGAGCGGGCCTTCGAAACGATCGTCACCCGCTACCGCCTTACCGACCACAAGCGTCAGCTGCCGATCGCTCCCTAAGGCCTGCTCGGCGGGTTCTGTGGCTGTCATGAGCCCGAGCCCGGAGCGCGCAAAGACGACCCCGGCCGTCTGACCCATCAGCATGACGATGTCCAGTGCGACGGCCGGGCGTCCTGGGGCCTGCGGACCGTATGTCTTTCAGCGCCATGGAACCGGATGACACTGTGGTTGCGCACCACATCGGGCCGGTCGTCGCCCCGGCCTAGGGTGCGGGCATGACCGCGCCCCACTCCCCGAGTCCGGAGAATCCACGGAGCCTTCCGGACCCCTCCTCGTCCGACCCTTCCGGCCCTTCCATCTCTGCCGTCCTGTCTGTTTCGTCCGCCCCACAGCCTCACCCGGTGCGCACCGCACTCGACTTGCGCGGACGCACCGCGCTCGTCACCGGGGCCGCGGGCGGCATCGGAGCCGCCTGCGCCCTGCGACTGGCCGCCGCCGGAGCCCGGGTGCGTGCCCTGGACCGTGACGCTCCCGGCCTGGACGCCCTCCGCGCACGGGCGGCGAGCCTGCCCGGGGCCGTCGAGGGAGTGCTCCTCGACCTCACCGACCTCGATGCCGCCGAGCAGGCGGCCGCCGGCGCCGACATCCTCGTGAACAACGCCGGTACCCAGCTCGTACGCCCTATCCAGGACTTCCCGCCCGAGGAGTTCCGCGCCGTCCTCACTCTCCTCCTGGAAGCGCCCTTCAGGCTGCTGAGGGGCGCCCTGCCGCACATGTACGAACGGGGCTGGGGCCGCGTCGTCAACATCTCCTCCGTGCACGGGTTGCGGGCCTCCCCTTACAAGTCCGCCTACGTCGCCGCCAAGCACGGCCTGGAAGGACTGTCCAAGGTCACCGCCCTCGAAGGAGCGCCCCACGGAGTCACATCCAACTGTGTGAGCCCCGGCTACGTGCGCACCCCCCTCGTCGAGAAGCAGCTCGCCGACCAGGCTGCCCTTCACGACATACCCGTCGAGAGCGTCCTGACGGGGATCCTCCTGGCGGACTCGGCCGTCAAACGCCTCATCGAGCCCGGCGAGGTCGCCGAGGCGGTCGCCTACCTGTGCGGACCGCACGCCTCCTTCATCACCGGCAGCACTTTGACGATGGACGGCGGATGGACCGCCCACTGAACGAGCAGCGCTCACCGGTCGCTGGCGCGCCGCCGGACGGCGGCGGTAATCCTGTGCGCATGTCCGATGATCACGCCGATCACGCCGATCACGCCGAGACCGAGACCCCGTACCTCGCGCTGCTCGCGCGCGGCGCGCCCGCCGGGGAGTACGAGCATCCGGTGCTGCGCGCCCGCGCCGACGGGGCAACGCCGGACCGGATCGCCGCCCTCGACCGCGCCAAGCACCTCGCCCTGCGCGTACGGGCCGAGCTGGAGGACCGGCGGCGGCGCGAGGCCGAGCTGTCGGCCCTCTTCGCGACCGCCCACGACCTCGCCGGCCTCCGCGACCTCGACGCGGTGCTCCACGCCATCGTGCAGCGGGCCCGCACCCTGCTGGGCACGGACGTCGCGTACCTCACCCTGCACGACGCGGCCGCCGGCGACACGTACATGCGCGTCACCGACGGCTCGGGCTCGGCCCGCTTCCAGCAGTTACGGCTCGGAATGGGGGAGGGGCTGGGCGGACTCGTCGCACAGACCGCCCGCCCCTACGTCACCGACGACTACTTCGACGACCCTCGCTTCCAGCACACCCGGGCCATCGACTCGGGCGTCCGCGACGAGGGCCTGGTCGCGATCCTCGGCGTGCCGCTCAAGCTCGGCAGCCGCGTCATCGGGGTGCTCTTCGCGGCGGACCGCCGCGCCCGGGCATTCGAACGCGGGCAGACGGCGCTCCTCGCCTCCTTCGCCGCACACGCCGCCGTCGCCATCGACACGGCGAACCTGCTGGCCGAGACGCGTTCCGCCCTCGCCGGTCTGGAGGCCGCGAACGAGATCATCCGCGACCGCAGCGCCGTCATCGAGCGCGCCTCCGACGTCCATGACCGGCTGACCGCGCTCGTGCTGCACGGCGGCGACGTACACGACGTCGCCGCGGCCGTCGCGGAGAGCCTGGGCGGGCAGGTCACCTTCCTGGAGGCGGATCAGTGCCCCGCGGCCGCCGTGGACCGCTCTCGTGCCGTACGCCACGAGGACGGCTGGTACGCCGCCGTCTCCGCAGGCGGCGAACTCCTCGGGGCCCTCGTCCTGCACGGGCACCCCGCACTCGACCCCGTCGACCAGCGCACCCTGGAACGGGCGGCCATGGTCACCTCACTGCTGCAACTCGCCGGCCGCCAGGCCGGTGAGGCCGAACAGCGGGTACGGGGCGAGCTGCTCGACGACCTCCTCGACGCGCCCGGCCGCGACCCGCGCCTCCTGAGGGAGCGGGCCGCACGCCTGCGCGCGGACCTGGACACGCCGCACGTGGTGCTGGCGGCGAGAGTGGCGGAGGGCGCAGAGGCTACGGCGCCGGATCCCGGCTCGGGCCTTGCGGAGGGAGCCCCGTCCGCCGACCACCGGCAGCGACTGTGGTCCGCGGCGTCCCATCTGGCGGCGACCCGGCACGGCCTGGCCGCGGCCAGGGACGGCGGCACGGTGCTCCTGCTGCCTCACGACGGGCGGCACAGCGCGTCCGAGGAGGCCCGCCGCGCCGCCCGGCAGCTGGGCGCCGCGGTCCCGGCCGGCGTCACGGTGGGCGCCTCCGCGCCCGTACCCGCTCCGGCGGCCGACCCCGGGGCCGTGGCCGGCGCGTACGCTGAGGCGAGGCGCTGCCTCGACGTGCTGCACGTGCTCGGCCGGGACGGGGAGGGCGCGGCGGCCGACGACTTCGGCTTCGTGGGCCTGCTGCTCGCCGAGGCGGGCAGCGGGGGCGGGGGAGGAGACCGCATCGACCGATTCGTGGCCCGCACCATCGGGCCCGTCGTCGACTACGACACACGGCGCGGCACCGTACTCATCCCCACCCTGGACGCGTACTTCGCCGGCGGCATGAGCCCGGCCCGCACCAAGGACGCCCTCCACGTGCACGTCAACACCGTCGCCCAGCGCCTGGACCGCGTCGGCTGCCTGCTGGGCGCGGACTGGCAGACGCCCGCCCGGTCCCTGGAGATCCAGCTGGCGCTGCGGCTGCACCGTCTTGCGGCGCCGTCGCCGCCGTCGGATCGTCGGGCAGACCACCGAGGTCACGGTGGCGCGTCTCCGGCGCGAGACCGACCGCGACCACCGTGACCACGACGGCGGCGATCACGTACACGGCGACCGGCGTGCCGCTGTCGTACTCCGCGAGCAGCGCGGTGGCGATCAGCGGGGCCGGTGCCCCGGCGGCCACGGAGGAGAACTGCGCACCGATCGAGGCGCCCGAGTACCGCATCCGGGTCGCGAACATCTCCGAGAAGAAGGCCGCTTGGGGCGCGTACATGGCCCCGTGGAGGACCAGCCCGACCGTGACCGCGGCCACGAGCCCGCCGAAACTCCCGGAGTCCACGAGCGCGAAGAACGGAAAGGCCCAGAGCCCCACGCCCGCGGCTCCGATCAGATACACGGGCCGCCGCCCGATCCGGTCCGAGAGGGCGCCCCACGCGGGAATGACCGCGAAGTGCACGGCGGAGCCCACGAGTACGGCGTTGAGGGCGGTCTGCTTGGCCAGCTGGGTGTGCTCGGTGGCGTAGACGAGGATGAAGGCGGTGATGACGTAGTAACTGATGTTCTCCGCCATACGGGCACCCATGGCGACCAGGACGTCACGCCAGTGGTCCCGCAGCACCGCGACGAGCGGGGGCTTCTCCGTCTCACCCGCCGAGGCCCGCGCGAGGGCGGCCTTGAAGACCGGCGACTCGTCGACCGACAGCCGGATCCACAGCCCCACGATCACCAGCAGCCCCGACAACAGAAACGGCACCCGCCACCCCCACGACGCAAACGCCGCCTCGGACAACAGCGCCGTCAGCGCGGACAACACCCCGGTGGCGAGCAACTGCCCGGCAGGAGCCCCGGTCTGCGGCCAAGCAGCCCAGAACCCCCGCCGCCGCGCATCCCCGTGCTCGGACACCAGCAACACGGCCCCACCCCACTCCCCACCCAGCGCAAACCCCTGAACGAGCCGGAGCAACGTCAGCAACACGGGCGCCAGCGACCCGACGGCAGCATGAGTGGGCAACACCCCGATGGCACACGTAGCACCCCCCATCATCACCAAACTCACCACCAACAACCGCTTCCGCCCGAGCCGATCCCCGAAGTGCCCGAACACCAACGCCCCGACGGGCCGCGCGACGAAGCCGACGGCGTAGGTGAGAAAGGAGAGCAGAGTCCCGACGAGGGGATCGGACCCGGGAAAGAAGAGCCTGTTGAAGACGAGCGCGGCAGCAGAACCGTAAAGGAAGAAGTCGTACCACTCGATAGTGGTCCCGATGAGGCTCGCGACGACGATTCTGGAGAGCGAGTTGGGAGTTGGGGTGAGTAGGGGAGGGGCAGCCATGGTCATCACTTCCGGGTGGGCGAGGGACGCGTCATTGCGTTGCCACACCGTAGGAAGGGGCAGGTCAGGGGGCCTATATGGTGGGGGGCCACACTTCGGAGGCGGGGTGTGAGGGCAGCACCCATGAGGGGGCCCTGCGGGCCCTGTGGATCACTCAACTCGATTTAGGAATCCGGCGCGGAGTAATGTCGTGATTGGGATGATCTGGCACTCAGGTGCTGACTCCCGTGCTGACTTGGTGCTGACTAAAATCCCACGTCAGCACCCCTGGTCACCTCTCCCGTGCTGACTTGGTGCTGACTACGCAGCGTTGAACTAGGGCATTCGGCGCGCATCACCCCGCTGCCGAGCGGGCGAAGGTGTTCTTCCGTGGATGTGATTGCCCGAGGCGTGGAGTGCGGGCCCGGCGGATCGCCTGGCTCGGATCTTCAGTGCAAGACGTCCCGCTCTGCATGTCGCGTCAGGAAGAGTTCGCCGGACGTAGGTGCTGTTGGCCTCCTGCTATCGGGAGTCCCTGCGGGTCGCGGACGAGCTGGGTGCGCGGACAGTGGCGTTCCCGGCGATCTCCACGTGTGTCTATCGATGGCCCGTGGAGGACGCGGCCCGCATTGCGGTCGAGACGGTGCGGCAGACGCCGACGTCGGTGGAGGAGGTCCGCTTCGTCCTCTTTGGCGAGCAGGCGTACGAGGCATTCGCCGCACAGGTGAGGTGACTGACCTGCCTCTCCGCCGGGAACCATTGCCCGACCTGAGCCCCCTTCAGAGCCGCTGGGATGCCACCACGCCATCAGGCAGCGGCATCCTGACGGGTTGCTTTTCGGGGACGTTGGTGAGCATTTTCATGTGGGTCTCCTCCAGGAACGGGCGGTGAGGTCGCTGACCTGCATTTCCGCAGGTCAGCCGTGGTGAAGGGGGTGGTTGATCTTGACAGGCTCTGGCGGTCGGTGGCGGTCTGTGACGGTACTGATGCTGACCTAACGCTGACTTTGCTGACGCTCCATCAGCTGAATCGTGGGCTACTCAGCGTGATGGTCCTAGCGTACTGAGACTGGTGCGCCGAGAAACTCCGGTGCCTCAAGAGCCGAGCATCATCAGGTGGAGGCCGTCTCGACTGCTGTGGTGAGTGTGGCGGCCAAGGGGAGGGGCGCTGCGAAGGTGATGGCTGCGCGGGTCAGCGCGTGGGGATGGCGGATTCACGCATCGCCGACACTTCACGAGATGACGCCGCCCCGCCGCTGCCAGCCCGCCTACGCCGAATGCCTCGAGGTCCTGGGGCTGCGGCTGTACAACCTGGGACAGCTCGAACAGGCCCGCCGAGTCTGCGCGTCGGCGGCGCGCGAGTGGAAGCAGATCATCCGCAAGGATGTCCGCCCCACTCGCCGGCTCATCGACGCGCTGCTGGGTGTGGGGCGGCTGTGGTCAGAGACGGGGCGCGGCGACCGTACGCTGTCCGCGTTCCAGCACGCCTCCAGCCTCGCCTTCGAACTGGCCAAGGCCGACCAGTTCGCAGACGCATCCCAGGTCCCGCGTCTGGGAGATGACGCTCGCACCGTTGTCGCCGCTGACACCACGAGGTGTAGGCTGCCGACAGCCATGCGGATCCCGGGCTGAAGCGCCGGGTCCGACAGCACCTCACCTCCGATCCACGCGGACGAACCAGTAGCTCGTGCGACACATCGGATGCCAGGGTTCCCTCATTCTTCTGCGGCCCAAGCACGTGTGCGTGCCGGGACCGCTCCTGAGATGCGATGTGAGACAGAGATGATCCATTCGTTCATCGCCCACACCAGCCCCGGGCGCAGCAGGGTGTTCGCCCTTGTAAGGAGTCCTGCAGACGAGCTGGAGGCAGTGACCACACTGGGAGCGGGCGATCTGCACCTGACCGGGGAACTGGTCAGCGCGCTCAACTCCTTCCTGTACGACCGAGACGACAGCGCTCTCGGAAAGGTGCTGGACCGTGTCCCGAAACCGGTGCGCATGGCCGCACAGCAGTACCTCAGGAACCGGTGCGAACCGGTGATGGGGGCCTTCACCGAGTACGGGCCGGTGGAGGTCGTCCGTGAGGCGGTGTACTTCTCGCAGATCGACGCGGAACTTGAGGAGTACCTCGAAAGTGCCTACATGATCGGACTCGGGATCCGCATGTCGAATGAGAGGCTGCGCGATGGCGGCGTCGGGTGGGTCATCCGGCTGCTCAACGACGAGGTTTCCGTGCGGGCCAGCGCCGAGCCGCGTACCTGGGCCCTGCCTGAAGGGGCGAAGCTCGCACGGACCTGGACGAGTAGGCAGATGACCGGCAGTGTCGGTCCTGTGCGTGGCGCGCTCCAGGTTGCGGTGGATGCGACGGATCAGGGCCGGTGGGTGCGGATCCACACGCTGCTGCACAGCCGCTACGACGTCGACTTCGAGGGCAGCGGAACCTCGGAGTTCGTCGTCGACGTCTTCGACTCTCCCATCCCGCTGAAACAGCGGGGCGAGTGAGGCCGGGGGCTGTTGCCCCGGCTGCTCGCCGGGCCGCCTGGGGCCGGCGGGAGAGAGATTGCCTGTAGCCGTTGCCGCCACGAACGTGAACGAGGCGGCAACGGCCGGCCGGTCCGCCTTGCTCTGGCCGTCTCTCAGCTATGTACGGGGCTGTGCTGTCCGCAGTGGCGCAGGCCATGCCGAAGGTCCTCATCGCCGGTGATCAGTCGGACGACCTGCTCGCGGGGCTGCGGCCCGGGCCCCTCGGCCATGCGGCAGACCTTGCCGGGCGGCTTCGACGGAGTATCAGACGGCCGGTTCGCGAGCTTCGGGCGGCTGGTCCAGTTGTTGTTCCCGGCGCCTTTGCTCCACCCTGAGGGTTTCGACTCTGGCGGTGAGCAGGGCGAGGTTGGCTGCAGGGTCTGCACTGTCGTAGGGCGGCAGAGCGAGGTGGAAGGCGTTGGCGTGCTCCTCGATCGAGTCCGCTGTCTGCTGCAGGTTGAAGCTGCGTTCGCGGAACTTGTAGTACCCGGTGATTCCCGCGCAGATGGCGACCAGCATGGTCAGGCCGATGATGATCGATTTGAGTGGCTGGGCGGTGTCGCTGAACGCTTGTGCCCCAGCGTTGGCGATCGAACCGACGATGATCAAGAGCTGGAAGAAGTTGTGCCGCCGACGGTAGCGGTGGCTCTCCTTGCGTAGCTGATCCAGCTCCTCGGGGATGGACTCGCTGTAGGCGAACTGCCTGTTGCGGATCGGGATGTCGAGCGGAGCGGCATCGATGAGCCGGTTCTCGATTGCGACTTCGAGATTCAGCTCCAGTTCCTCGCGGGTGAGCCGGTCGCCGGGTGTCCCGGGCTGCGGGCCTGCGTGCCTGATCGTTTCTATCCACGAGGACCCGACGAACCCGATGACACATACGACGCCCAGGAGGATGAGCACCGTGTTGATGGGGGCCATGTCGAAACGGCGCCACGTCAGCGCTGTGGGGACAGCGACGCCAAGGACGCAGAGCACGCCACCCGCACCGAAGCTGTACATCAGGCGCTGCCTGAACCTGACGTCCCGAATATGCTGACGCCACTGCAGAACCCGCTCGTTATGCTCGCGCAGGCGTGCGGCTGGCCCTAGTGACAGCGGAGCCGACATCCATCTCCCCCTACCGTTTTACTCTTCCCGGTCCCGCCTCGGCCTCGATCTTCAGCGCGGCAAGCCCGCAGGCAGATCGTCTTCGTCGGCGTATCGGCACGATAGGGCCACGGCCTTGCGCAGGGGGTGGAGTTGCATCAGTTGGCCACAACGCGATCTTCGGACCCTGCGTGGCTTCGTTTCCGTCGGCTCAGCCGTAACGGCCCCTGCCGTGATGCTGGCCGCGTTGTCAGTGGGAGAACGTAGGATCTGCCGATCCTCCCGCGAGGCGTCAGCATTCTGAGACCGCCCGAAGGAGGCTCGTCGGTGGGTCAAGGAACGCGGGGAGGGGCGGTCGGTGAAGGCGGAGCTTGAGGAAGCCATGGTCTGGGGGCGGCAGAAGCTTGGGGAGATGGGGGTCTTCGCTGTCGATGACGGTCTGCGCTGGGCTGCTGCTCACGGACTGGTTCTGTCTGTGTGGCGTAATGGCCCGGTCGAGGACGCGCATGCCGCTCGGCCGACCAGTCGACGCAAAGACATGCCTGACGGGGTGATGTTCGCCCGCAACACCTGGCTCACCCGGCAGGCATTCGATGTGTTGGGATCGACGCGTCAGTACCGTCTGTACGGGCTGGAGCGTCTGATCCTGGACCGCGACACCGAGTGGCCCGGATGCGGCGGAACGCTCACGGACTTCGGCTGGGGCTACCTCGGAGAGATCCAGAAGCACGTGAAGAAGCGCATCGACCAGTTCGCGTACTTTGAGGAGATGCTGGAGCCGGAGGACTTCCTCGTCTTCGCCGCAGCTCCTCAGATCGGCACCCATATTGATCACTATGGCATGCCGCAGTGGCCGACCTGCGTGGAAGCGGCCCTGCGCCGGCTGCGCGGCGAGGATGAGGAGTTCCTCCACAAGTGGGGCGACTTGATGGAGCGCATCGGGCCGGCGCCCGACCGCGTCACCGCGGACATCAATACGGCGGGCCAGCTTCTGCTGGAGTCGCCCTGGGAGCTGGGCGCCGACGTCCTCGAGTGGTTCGCCTGGAACCCTGTCCTTAGCAAGCCGGACATTCCCTCGTAGCGCCTCGCGCCGCCTGTTCGATTCGAGGGCTACGGCGGCGGGCGGCGTCAGCGGTGTTGCGCGCGGACGGTGTCGACTCGCGTGAAATCGTCAGGCATCTCGTCCATGAGCAGGCCGCCGGGGTCCACGAGTGCCGCCACCATGGGGTGGAGGTCCTGGCCGGCGGGGTCGTCCTGGCTGGCGTGCCATCGCGCAACCGCCCGGCCGGCGCCTGCCATCAGGTCGGCAAGCTGGAGGGAGAGGTGGTCCACCGAACGGCCGCGGACCAGGCTCTGAAGGTGGCTCTGCTTGATCAACCTTTGCACCAGGCCCACGGCTGTCGCCCCGCGTTCCAGGACGTCGAGTTTGTCGTCGGTCAGCAGCCGTTGGTCGTCCGCAAGGACCTGGAGCTTGCCGCCGTAGCGGATCGAGGCGTGGAGAATGACTGTCGGCACGGCGGTGACGAGCGGATCGGTGGGCCTCGGCCGGACGTTCACAGGCGAAGGCTTCGGCTTCGGCGCGGGTTCTCGCAGTATCTCCAGGACCCGTGTCGCCTTGTTCGCCTGCAGGGGCTTTACGGCGGCGGGCGTAGGCGTGGCACTGCTGGATGACGGTGAAGAGGTCGTCGACGGTGACATGGTCGCCCGTACGGTTCTTCTTGGAGAAGAAGCCCACGGCGGTGGCGATGAGTCGGTCGAAGCCGTCGCTGCCCATCGCCCGGGGGCCTTCGGTGGCCAGGTCCAGGGCGAACTGCCGGGCGACGCCGTTCATGACGATGTCGATGCCCATGGCGTTGAACCGCTCCTCCAGCAGGAGGTCGACAAGTTTGGCCGCGACGAAGTAGTGCTTGTCGATCACGTATACCGAGGCGCGGTCATGGAGCGGACCACCGGGTGCCAGCAGGTCGCCCAGGAGGTGACGGCGCCGGCCCGCAGCCGGGCCGGCGAACATCTTCTGGAACTTCAGCTCTGTCGCGGACTTCTGGATCCCCGCCTTGACACGCAGGGTGTCCACGATGGCGGCAGCATCGGCGTCATCAATGGCCACCGAGCCCAGGATCATGTAGCGGTCGCCGCCGTGCAGCTGATCGCCGTGGTAGCCGGACTCGTCGATGGCGATCCACCGCCCGGCCCTGGCCCGGTCGTCGGTCGGTTCCAGACGGCTGCGACGACTGAAGTTCGCTCCGAGCAGTCCCGTCCCGGCGTTCGGCGCATGGTCACGTTCGATCATCCCGCCATCCTCGGCGCACGACGCCGCCCCGACAAGCTGCCCGACTGCTCCACCCGACTCCCGTGCCTGCTGCTGCGCTGCAGGCACGACGAGCATGCCGGTGAAGTCTCTTTCTCGCAGCTGGGCAGGGATGACGGGCGTATCGCAGACGAGGGGTGCGCCGCGCAGTTGTAGCGTCGGTGTACCGGTCCGGGGAGGACTGGACCGGGCGCAGGAGACATCCCGGATGCTCCGTGGCGCCGGCAGAGGGTGCGGGGCACCCACTTCGCCCTTCATGATCGTTCTTGATCCGCACCATGTGGTCCTCCAGCCGGCGGGGCAGCACCGAAGGGCTCACCGTGCCCTCCTCGCTCCGCCGCCGGGCAGACCACCTCCGCGCCGCTGGCGAGATCCGTTCCCTTGCCGGCGCCGGCATCGCCGGCACGACGTCGACGCTCCCGACGCCGACCGCGGCCTTGCGGCTCGGGTGCAGGCCGCATGCCGTGAGCTGCTCCTGTCGGCCTGCGGGAATTGCTGTGCAAGTCAGCGCTGCATGAGCCGGATGTCGGGGTACTGGCGTTCGTCGGCAGGCCATGGAACGGCCCACGGCTGGTTGTCCCCGTCCCGCAGGAGGGTGACGATGTTGCGTCCGTCGTACAGCTCCTCGAGGGGCTGACCCGTGACATGGGACAGAACCTGTGCGTAGTCACCCACGTCGAAGGGATCGAAGACGAACTTGGTGGACATGCCCTGGAGGGGCAGCGTCATGACATCGACGTGGTTCTCACCTGCATACAGAAGGTGCTTGGGGACGCGGTTGAACAGGGTGGTCATATAGGCGGCCAGGGCAGCCACCTCATGGAACTGCTGTGGGTGGAGGACGAGTTGTCGGGCCGCCTCGAAAGCCGGGACAGTCACGGCCTGGGCAAGGGCACCCCAGTCCTGGAGCACGGCGACGACGGCGGTCGCTCCGACTCTGATGGCGAAGAACGGGAAGTTGATGATGTCCACGTAGTCGAAGCAGTGGCGCGGGTCGGTGGGCTCCTGCGCCTGGAAAACGAACACGGAGGCCGGATGCTGATCTTTTTGCCAGCGTACGGCGCCGCGGGCCGCCTGCAGCAGCAGGTGGTGCATGCGGAAGGTGGTCAGGAATTCGGGCGAAACGATGGAGCCGCCCTGCGGGTCGCGCCGGTCAGCGAGGAGCGACAGTTCCCGGAACATGAGGCCGTAGTAGATCTTGCCCATCCACAGGAACAGGGTGGTGGCGTCCAGGGCCGCAACCGCTTCGGGGCCCTCGGCGAAGGCGTCGCCCACGGCTTGTTCGATGCGGGACAAGTGTTCGTTGTTGCAGGTGCTGCAGCAGGGAATCTTCATCTGCTTGTACGGCATCAGGGTGCCGTTGAGCAGTGTGATCTTCTCGTTCCACAGGTCGCACCGCCGCAGCAGCCACTGGGGGAAGACATGCTCGTCGGTCCGGCCTCCGGCAAGGTCGGCCCCGCACAGGAAGCATCGGTCCTGGGTGAGCGCCTGGTCGCGGTCCCACTGGTAGAGGAAGCCTGGTATCTCGTTCTGATCGTCGGTCTGTGACACGGGCCGACCCTAGACCAGCTGGCGAGCCTTATGGGCAGGGCAGCGTCGCGACCGGCCGCGCCAGACGGTTCAAGGCTGCCGAACACGTCGTGACAAGTTCCTTGAACCCTTGGCGTCCGTCCTGCAGATTCCGCGGCTCAATCTTCGTTCGTGTTACGGCCAGTACCATGGTCACGAGGTCACTCTGTGCCCGTACCCAAGCATCGCCAGGCTGGTCGAGGCGTCTTCGACTACCAGCGCCCCGCTTTGCTGCGTCCTTGGCCGAGGCATGCGGGGAGTTCCAATACCCGACTCCACCATTATCCCGCAGCCGGGACAGCATCCACGACTTCCTGGACATTGAGACCGCCCGCGCCTCAGCCGACGCCCTCACCACGCTCCACGCCGACCTGGAAGACGGCGCCGGGATGTCCGGCCCGGCCGCCCGCCGTGCCATCCACGCCGCCGCACAGGCCCCCGCCTTCGCTGGCACCGTGATCGACGCTGTTGAAGAATGCGTTCTTCAGGTCCAGGTGGCGCTGGGTGAGCGCGTTGCGGGGAACACTAGCCTCGGTGGCGAGGGCGACGATGGTCAGAGCGCCGTTGGAGCGCCGTGCCCGCGGCCAGACGCCCGGCAGCGAGATGAGGCTGCGCAAGCAGATCACCAAGCTCAAAGAGCTCCGGGCCGCCGACGCCGAGGAGCTCACCCAGCTGCGGGCGGATGTCGACAATCTCGTCGGCGCACTGCACCAGCTGCAGATGGAGAACCGGCAGCTTCGCCAGCAGCTCGCCCGGCCTGACCCGCGCGTGCGCGTACTGCCCACCCAGCCGAGGCCGCCCGCTCGTCACTGACCACCCGCCCGCAACACCGTCCGCCCGGGCGGGCTGACGCAACCCGGCAGCGCTGGCGCCCCTTCTACTTTGCGGTGACGGCCGCAGGTTGTCAGAGGCCTGTGGTGTGCTGGTTCCTCCGGTGCCAGTGCCGTCAACTCTCTTGGGGGTGCACGTGGTTGTTGTCGACAGCAGTGCGAGGAAGAGCCGCAGGGTACGGGAGAGGAGGCGAAGTGCCACCGCCGGCCGGGCCCGCCGGCTCCGATCTTGCCCGGTTCGGCAGGGTGGTGGGCGGTGGTGATGTACCGGCCGACGGCGACGCGCCGCCTGGCCCAGCGCACGCAGCCGCTGGTGTTCGGGGTCCCGGTTCTTAGGGCGCTCGCTGTCACCGCCCTCGCCATCGTGGGGACCGCTGCGGCTGTGGCCTTCATCGTGGCGTGCCTGTGGCTGTCGGACCGCCACTGGGTCCTCGCTACCGCCTTGTCCCCGGCCCTGTTCCTTCTCGCCTGCTGGGGCAAGGAACGCAACGACATCCGTGAGGAATGGGACAGGATTCGGGGCCCCGGGCTACGCCTGCAGTTGCCGGACATCGATGCTCTGCACCATCGAGAGTTCGAGATCGCGATACGCGACCTGATGCGCCGGGACGGCTTTCGGGCCGAACAGCTCGGCGGCGCCAATGATGACGCCTGCGACGTCCGTGGGGTGGACCCCGACGGGCGGGTGTGGGCACTGCAGTGCAAGCACCGGCGGGACGGGCTCCGCGGAGCGGCGACCGGCACACCGGTACTGCAGCAGGTCAAGGGAACCGCCGGGTCGGTTCACAAAGCGGACTTCGCGGTCGTGGTCACCAACGGCCGTTTCTCCTCCAACGCCCTCACCTGGGGTCAGACCCATGGCCTCCACCTCGTCGACCGGAAGAAGCTCGGCCAGTGGGCCGCGGACGGCCGCCTGCTATGGGAGGTTCTCGAGAAGACCCCGCGCCCGCGCAACGCCCCGTCCCGGCCCCGGCGGCCCCGGGGTGCGCGCCGGGCAGCGGTCCGTGCCGCCGCCCGGCGGGCGGTGCCGCTGCGGCGGCCTGGTCAGCCGAAGACCAGGCTCCGGAAGGTGTTGCGGATGTCGGTTAGGGGCTGGCGGTCACGGGTGTAGCAGAGCTTATTCGTCAGCAGGACCGCCCACGTCCCCTGCTTGGGGGAGATCCACATGCCGGTACCGGTGAACCCGTAGTGCACATACGTGCGGTCGGCGGGGTCGGTACCGGGGGCGGGGAAAGCGTCACCCACCTCTGACCGGCACACATCCGCCGGCACTAGGAGAGAACGCCGGTCCGAACGAAACGCAGTCGCTCGGACCGGCCGTCAAGACCCAGTCCCACCCTGCCGCCAGAGACCGGCAACCTACAGCAAGACCTACTAGCGATCCAGGGCGTACCGCCCTCAGAACGCCAGATCTCTCACCGCGAAGAGAGGGATCTAAGGCTGAGCGCGCCTCCGCACCCCCAGTCACCCCCAGCCGCAGGCCCCTCCCCCCCCCCACGCCTGCCACGGCCGCGCAGCGTCTCGCCGAGCCGTTGCAAGACTTCACGAGAGGGGAATTCCTCAGCTCTGTCCGGGACCTGAAGATCGTTCCGCTCCTAGTGATCCTTTCGCAGGCTTCGTCCGGGGGCAGTCGCCGAGCGCTCTCCGGGAGATGGATGCGAGACGGTCCGCATGTAAAAGAAGCGTGACTGTTTGCGTATGGGAGGGCACGCAGTTTCGGCCAAGGGCGGACGATTGGGCCATGGCCGGGCGCGTGCAAATGTGGATCGGCGGAACTATCGCAGGTGTGGCTGCGGCGGTCCTTGCAGTGCATCTTGCGGTGGCGGGGTTGGAAGCCGCGGACAAGTGGGCCAGTGTCTTGAGCTTGTTCGTGGGCCTGGCCGGGCTGGGCGTGGCTCTGGCTGGTCTGCAACGCAACCGTCAAGAGAACAGCAAGCAATCCGTGGAGGACAGCGGCATCGATGGCAACCTCTCCATGGTTTCCGGAACAGGTGGAAACGTGAGCATCACACGCCGCCTTCGCAGCCGTCGCCCGGCCGGTGGCGCGCCGACGGTCCCGATACCACCTGCCGGAGCGCCCTCGGCGCCGAACAGCGGACAAACCGTGCGTAAAGTCACCACGTCTGGTGACGTCAGCATGGTTCAGGACACGGGCGAGAATGTAGATATTAAAGAGGTCCCGTGACTGCTGAGGGGCCCTGGCGCCGCTGGTGGCCGAGCCACGGAAAACGGACCGCCCGGGCTTCGCAGGTGGTCACCTCCTCGGTCGTGTTCGGGTCGCTGGTAATGGTTCAGGACACCACCGGCAACGTGGACATCAGTTTGCCCGCGCCAGTCTCAACCGCTCTGGCGTCACTGCCCCCTGTGCCGGCGGGCTTCACCGGCCGGGACCAGGACCTGGCTGAACTGCTGGAGGCGCTGGCCTCCGGCTCGGCCGCTCCGGCGGGAGCGGGAGCGGCCGTATCAGTGGCCGGACTACCCGGCGTGGGTAAGACCTCTCTCGCTCTGGCAGCTGCTCACGCCGCGCGTACCCGAGGCTGGTTCGCCGGGACGCTGTTCGTCGACTTGCGCGGCTACGACGAATCCCCCGTCGAGCCTTCTCAAGCCCTTGAGAGGCTCCTGTGTCAACTGGGCGTTGCCCAGCCGTTCCCGCCGACCTTGGAGGAACGGCAGGGCCTCTATCTCTCGCGGCTAAGCGCCCTCGCTACCGCCGGTCGAGGAATGCTGGTGGTGGCGGACAACGCTTCCCATGTAGAACAAGTGCGCCCATTGCTGCCTGCCCACGGCCAGCACCGACTGCTCGTCACCTCGCGGGACAGGCTGCCCACCTTCGAGGCGCGACTAATCGAGTTGCACGTTCTGACCCCCGAGGCGGCGGTGCGCGTTCTCGATGCAGCACTGAGGATCACTGACCCTGCCGACTCCCGCATCACCAGTGACATAGACGCGGCGCAGACCCTGGCCATGCGGTGCGGGTATCTGCCGCTGGCCTTGCGTATCGCCTCTGCTCGGCTCATCGCCGACATGGGACAACAGGCGGCCGCGCTGGCCGCTGAGCTGGAGGAGATCCGTTCTCGACTGGAGCTTCTGGACGACGGGGAACGCGCGATCCGCGCATCCTTCTATCTGTCCTACCGCCACCTGCCCGCCGCCTTGGCCGAGACCTTCCGGCTGCTAGGGCTCAACCCGGGCGTGGACATTTCCACCGAGACTGCAGCAGTCCTGTCTGACGCTCCCCCTGAGGCGGTGAAGCGGCTGCTGACTCAACTGACCCAGGCCCATCTCCTGGGGCGAGGCCAGGCCCAGGGCCGGTGGCGCATGCACGACCTGATCCACGCCTACGCCGGAGAGCAGGCCCGTGCCCACGCTCGGGGCCACCCACGGGTCGCACGCACTTACCAATGGACCCAGCGCCGGCTACTGGAGCACTACACGGCTCATGCGGAAGCCGCCAGTACACACTTTGATCCCGATCCGGCCGCAGCCAGGTCGCCGCGGTTCAGCACCCGGCGTCAGGCTGCGGACTGGCTCGACGTGGAACTTCCCAACGTCATCGCTGCTTTCACAGGCCCGATGCCCTCGGAACAGAAACGGATCATTCTCCACCTTCCCCGCACCATGGGCAGCTACCTCAACGCCTACAGATACCTCGACGAATGGCTCATCATCTCCCAGACCGCCGTCCAGGTCGCACGAGAGCTCAGTGACGAGGCAGCCGAAGGTGTCGCCCTGGAAGCATGTGGAACAGCCCTCAGTGGACTCCGCCGGATGCGCGAAGCCGAAGAAGTACTCAACGGGGCTCTAGAAATATCCCGACGCACACGCAACCGCGACCTTGAAGCCCTGACCCTGACCGATCTCGGCAATCTCGCAAATTCCATTAACTGCAGAACATGCGCCCTTGACCATCACAGGAAAGCGCTGAAAGTTTTCCAGTCACTGCAAGACGAACGCGGTGAAGCAGCAGCCTGGAGCAACCTCGCCCTGTCATTAATGTTCGCAAATGTGCCTGACGAGGTGCTCAATGCACTGGATCGTGCCGACAGTATATACCGCCGACTCGGAGACGAAGACGGCTCTGCCAAGGTTTTGATGACCCGAGGCATAGCCCTAGGGAAACTCCGACGGTTTAACGAAGCGATCACCTGCTTCCGTACGACTGCCGCAGCATGGCGCGAACGGCACCAGGAATACGAAGAAGCTTCGGCGCTGAGCAACCTGAGCTGGACCTTGCTGGCAGCACGGAAACTTGATGAGGCCATCGTCGTCAGCCGGAGCGCGGTGGAGATAAGCCGCCGGGTAGCGCAGAACAGCCATGGCGAAATTCCCTCCCTAGGCTTCGTCGGCGCGCTCAATGCATACGCGGAGGCCCTGTACCGCTCGCGCAAGAACCTGAGTCAGGCTGCTGCAAGCATCAACGAGGCGCTTACCCTGCTCGAGCAGATCCCCCATCCGGGTGGACACCTGGAGGCGGCCCACTTCACCGCCATCAGAATTCTCAAAAGGCTGCGGCGCGGCAGGAAGAACGCGAAAATCCGACGTCAACTCTCAGCACACCTCGGTCCGACGGTAAATGCATCAGTTCAGCGACAGGGGCGATGGACGTCACGTTGGCGTGGAATAACGCTGCTCCAAACCGCTTGGGTCGCCGTGGTTTGGTGCGGTTTCTTTCATGCGCGCCAGGCCAACACGTCGGTATGGCTGCTGATCCTCTACTGCGTCGCCGGACTGATCGCCACGGGGTTCATAAAGATCAAGCCGCGTACCAAAACCCAAGGAAGCCTCATGCAGACTGGGCATCCCTCGAATATGGAGATTAGCTGCATGCCCAGGCTTTTGCCAGCCCTCAGCCTAGTCGTGTCTCTCTCCATTCCTCAGATGCTGGGTCCGTTCAATACAGCTGGTGACCTACTTGTTCGCATGCTGGGATTGTCCTGACCCGCCGCGCCCACGGTGTGGCGGCACCCTTGCACATCACCGCGCGTCTGAGGAGCCAACCGGAATACGCCGGAAATAGGCAACAGTCGGATCAACAGGTGGGACGGATCTTGTGAAAGAGCTGATTCCGGTGGTGGCCGGGTTCCTGCTCACCACGGTGCTGGGCGGACTGCTGGGCTCCTTCTTCCAACGTCGCGCTTGGGCGCATCAGCATCGTGTCCAGACGCAGGACCGGGAGCGGGCTGTGCTGGTATTCGAGGAGGTCAGCAGGCTGCTGGACAAACGCCTCTACCGGGGCGGCCTTCGTGGAACTGGGCGAGGCCGTGGAGGCCATGTGGAGGCGGTTCAACAGCGGCACCGGTACGGCAAGCCGCGAGCGGATCAACGACGCGCTGCTGACCGCGCTCGGAGGCAGATTTACGCTTACAACCTGGACATGATCCGGGCCATCCAAGGTGGAGCAGTCGGCTGGTTGGTCGAAGAGAACCGCCGCCTGCCAGGGCGAGACAGTGGGAACCGGTCGGCCTGATCGCACCCGCACACCAGGCCACAACGCGCTCACTCACGACGCCCCGGCAATGGCCATCGCCGAGGACGGCGTCCAGGACCTCGCTGGTGAAGGAGGGGCAGATCCAGATTGCCTGGTGCCGACGCTAATTCTGCTGGAGGCGATGGTGGTCGTCTTCCGCCGTAGCACGGGGCACTGCTTGAGGTCGGCAGCCTGTTCGGGGGGGGCGAGGCGGACCAGGTCGGCGGTGAAGCGGGGCAGGGCCTCGTACGTGGGCACAGCGAACTTCTCCAGGAAGCACGAAGCCCCGGCCCCGACCGGGGGGTGCTGTTCGTGGCGAAGGGCGTCGGTGACGCGGTGCGTTCAGCAGTGGGGGTTGTCGGGGGGTGTTGCGCGCGGAGGCCCTGGGCCTCGGGCCGCTTCGGCGACTGCATCCAGCCGCCACGGGTCGGCGGTTACGGTGAGTTTGCCGGACGGGGGCGGTCGCTCTCGACGCTGGGCCCTCCGCTGGTCACCCCGTAGACGCTCGAGGAGGAGGCCACCACCAGGCGCGGGACGTGCATGCGGGTGGCCGCGTCCATCACGCGCTGGGTGGCGAGGATGTTGGAGCGGACGTACTCGCTGAACTGCCATCCCCATGACGGGCGCACACCGGGGACGCCGGCCAGGTGGAAGACGACGTCCGCGTCGACGAGCAGCGGGTCGATCGCGCAGTCGATGAGGTCGGCGGTGACGGGGATGTAGCCGTCGCGGCCGTGCAGCACGCTGAGGTTGGCGGCTGTGGACTCGTCGCTGGCAGGGCCGCGCCGGTCCACGCCGATCACGGTGGCCCCCGCCTGGAGGAGAGTGTGTGCGAGGTGGGAGCCGATGAACCCGGCCGCGCCCGTCACGACCGCGCGCCGGATGACCGGTGCGGTGACGGCGGGGTGGATCTCTGACATAGGGGACCTCCGAAAGGGCCGTGGCGAAGGGGTTAGCTCAGGCGTGAGAGAACGGTGCGGCCGTGGGCGGTCAGGGTGGGGTCGTCCTGTTCGTGTCCGCGGACCAAGGCGGTGGCGGCTTCGATGGCGCCGAAGCGCTCGAGAAGGCGCTGCTCGGTGGCGGACGGGCGGGATCGGTAGCCTTCGAAGAAGGCGTCGCGCAGGTGCGGCGCTGCTTGCCAGCGGCGGAATTCGAGCCGCGCGAAGTCGCGCACGCGGGCATCACGTCGCATGTGCTCCATGTCGATGACCCGGAACTCGTCTCCAGAGATCCAGTTCTGCGGCTGGTAGTCGAGGTGGCAGACGGCGCTGTCCATCGGGGTGCTGGCCAGCTCGGCGGCGATCCGGCCGAGGAGCCGATGTTCGGCTCCTGAGAGGAGGTCGGCCCGCTCGGCCTTGGCGATCCAGCTGCGTAGGCGGGTGGCGAGCTCGATGCTCAGGGCGCCGGCACTTCGTCCTGCCGTGCCCCGATGCAGAGCCTGGAGGACACGGCCGGCGTCGTGGTGCGCCTGCTCCTCCTCGGCGGATCCGGGAGGGAGGCTCTGGCCTCCTTGTCCGTGGACGGCAGTGAGCAGCAGCGTTCGCGTGGCGTCCTGTCGGGCGACGAGCGTCGGTGCGTGACCGTGCAGATGGCGGACCCACGTCGTGTAGGCCCGGACTTCTTGGGCGTAACGGGCGGATCGTTCGTGCTGCTTGGCGAAGTAGGTGTTCTCTGCGCTGTCGGCGAGCCGTAGCAGGTGTGGGGGGAGTGCCGGGTCTGTGACGACGGTGACCTCGCCGACGGTACTGCGAGCGAGTTGGACGCGCGGGTCGTCGGAGTCGGCGCTCACGGCGCGGGCTCCGTCGTCGGCCCGGCGAGGTGCGCGGTGTCGTTGTGGACCTTGAGCAACCACCGGTGCTGGCCGAGCCGGTTGAGGTGGTGCTGCCACCGGCTGATCGAAGCGTGGGAGATGGCGAAGCCGGCATCGGTGCCTGGACCGAGACCGAGCAGCAGGGTGTGGGCGGCGATGACGGTCTCGCCGTGCGCGGCGAACAGGAGGCAGTCGCCTTCGTGGGTGGCGATGAGGTCGCGGAGAAAGGCACCGGCCCGTTGCAGGTAGCCGTTCCAGGTGTCGGATCCCTCCGCCCACGGCTGGTCAGGATGGGCGTGGGGCGCGCCTCCGGCGGCGGTTTTCACCTCGGTCCAGGGTTTGCCGTCGGCTGCGCCGTGGACGGGACCGTCGAGGCCAGGGTCGGTGCGAACGGGCAGGTTGAGGGCCTGGCTGAGGATCTCGCCGGTCTGGCGGAGCCGGAGGCGTGGGCCCGTGTAGAGCGCGGTGAACGGCGTGCTTCGGTGCTCGGCGGACAGCCGGGCAGCTGCCAGTGTCACCTGGGCGTGGCCGCGGGTGGTGAGTCCTGTGCAGGTCGCGGGGCCGCCGACGACACCGTCAACGTTGCACTGGGCCTCGCCGTGCCGGATGAAGACGATTTCGGTGGTGATCACGTTGAGCCTCCGAATCGTGGGATGCCGAAGCGGTAGCCGTTGCGTCCGGTGTACGGGGCGGTCAGGTGCACGTGGAGGGTGAGAAAGGCGTGAAGGCGCTGGAGATCGGTGGCGGCGAGCCGGGTGTCGTGGCGGGAGGCGGCTGCGTTGTAGAGGTCCAGTGCCTGCTCGATGCCGGGCGGTTCGATCGGGCCGTGCGTCATGACCAGCGTGGTGATCAGCTTGGCCAGGTCGTATCCGAAGGGGGCGAGCGTGAGGTCGTCGGTGTCGACCGTGAAGATCGTGCCGTCGGTGGTGATCAGGAAGTTGCGCGGGTTGCTGTCCTTGTAGAAAGCGACAGGCCCTCCAGCGGTCTCTTCCAGGAGTGCGAGCAGCATGTCCAGAACCGACGCGTCGCGCAGGTGGCCCTGCTCCAGCCGCTTGCGCAGGGCGACCTTGCGGCACGCGACATAGTCGGGGAACGGGGCGCCGTCGCGGAAGGTGTGTGGCATGGCGAGCGAGGCGTGGTGTAGGTCGCTGGTCCAGGCGGCGCCATGGGCATCACCCAGCATTCCGGCCAGTCGCGGCAGGTCGTGCGGCTCGGCGTGCCGGCCCTCGACCCATGCGAACGTCAGGCTGGCTGGGGCAACGGCGGTGAGCGCCGGCTGCAGGAGCGGCCGGGCGTGTGCGGTGAGCCAGTGGTAGTGCCGGGCGGCTTCGGCCGCCTGCCTCGCGCTGACGTAGCCCTTGGTGAACCGGGTGGAGGTCATGGTCGGCCTCCCCGGTGCCGGGCCACGACGTAGGTGATGACGGAGCTGGTGGTGATCGGCTGCTCGGGGAGCGCTTCGTGGAGTGCCTCGGCCAGTGCGCTCGGGTTGCCGTAGAGACCAGGGGTGAGGTGGTACTTCGGGTTCGTGGCGAGGTACTCCGCCGCGTGATCAAGCCCGTCGAACGTGAAGCGGTGCTCTTCGTGCTCGGTCGTGACCACTTCCAAGGAGGTGTCCGTCAGCTCCGCGAGGTTGCCGCTGTGCGCGGCGGTGTAAAGGCTCTCGTGTTGCTCGGCGCGGGGGTCGAGCCCGGCGTCGGCGACGAGGGAGTCCATCTCTCGATAGCTGTCGAGCGATTTGGTGACCAGGACGGCGAGCCCGTCACCGGCCAGCACGCGGGTGATCTCGGCGAGGGCCCGTTCGGGCTGCGGCGAGTGGTAGAGGCAGAAGGCGGCCACCACCGACTGAGCTGAACCGTCGGCCAGAGGCAGATGGTGGAAGTCCGCTTGGACGAACTCCGTACGAACATTGCGATGCCTTCCCGTCCGCTCGCGGGCGTCGGCCAGGAGTGCCGGGGCCAGGTCGATGCCGATCAGCCTCGTCGGCCGGAGCTGCTCAGCCAGGGCCCGGCTGGTGGTACCGCGTCCGCAACTGATGTCCACCACCAGCCCAAGCTGTGGTGCGCCCTCGCCGCGATGATCCGTGAGGCTGCGGACGATGGCCTCGGGCACCGGTCGACCGGAGGTCTTCGCACGCATGAGAGCGCCGGTCCGGTGGGCCAGCCGGCCAGTCTGGCCGTACAGATCGTGATGCCGTCCGGGGTCGAGAAAGGGGTTGGTGATCATGAGCCGCACCCCCGCAGGGGCTGCGACCGGCTCAGCTGTGCTCTGCGGCGACCTGCCGGAGCCAGCGGCGCGTGTGGCGTCGGCTGGTCAGCAACACCACGGTGGCGTGCCCGGCGGCGAACTGCTCGATCTTGGCCATGACGCGGGGCCGCATCTTGCGCCGGTACGTCGCGACATACTTGATCACGCCCCAGTGGATCCGGTTGTGCACCCCGTTGCCCTGGTGACCGGCGCCGTGCCGGATCTGCCGGGAGAAGATCCCCCACAGGGCGGCCGGAGTGGAGACGTCCATGAGCACGACCGTGTCGCAGGCTTCGAGCCGGATCTGGAGCGTGGAGTTGTAGTTGCCGTCGATCACCCAGGCCGACGCGGCGACGAGGTTCCGCTGCACCTCGGCGAACTCCGCCATGGGCAGCTCGTTCCACTCCTCGTCGTAGAACGCGGCATCCAGGTGCGTCACCGGTGCGCCGAGCAGAGCGCCGAGCTCGCGGGCGACGTGCGACTTGCCGCTGCCTCCGCAGCCGACGACGGCGACTTTCTTCATGATGCTCCAGCCTAGGGCTACGGGGACGGCCAGGCGGCCTGGCTGCCGAGAAAGGTCCGGGTGATCCGGGACGGGCTGCCCGAGCGTGGCCATTCATCGGGCCGCTCCGCGGCAGGCACCCACTGGGGCGCTGGAGACCGAGCCGAGGACGGCTTCCAGCGCGTCCACCTGACGGCTCAGGCCGAAGAGCTCGAGGCGGGCGAGACAGGCGGAGATCAGTTCCGCGTGCCGGCGTGTGCCGGCGATCTTCTTCAGATCAGTGATCTTGCGGACCACATGGCCGCCCGACCGGACCACCAGCTCCTCGGGGACGAACCGCTCGACGTGCCGGATGTCGGACGGGGCCAGCGGCAGGCAGCCGGCCAGCACGGCCTCGAAGATCCGCTGCGTCATCTGGCCCGCCGCGGCGTACCGCTCGGGCAGCAGCAGGACAGTGGCCAGCGCGCCACCGTACAAGTGGGCGACCTCCGTGAAAGGGACCCGTCCGAGAAAGGTGACGTGCGGCCAGCGACCGGTCTTGGTCCACTTGCCGCCGACCCGGTGCTCGAAGCAGGAGGCGGCCGGGGCGAAGAAACGGTCGAAGGCTTTGTTGCGGTCGTACTGGTTGCCCACGTAGGCCAGCGGCACCTCGCGGGGCTTCACCGCCAGGGTGTCCGGATCGGCCTGGGCGAGGAGTCCCTCGTCGACGGGGAACAGGAGCGTGTGGGCGCCCGGGGTGGGCTCCAGGGCGGCCTCGCACACCGCGACCGTGGGGTGGCGCCGCCAGATGCTGTCCTGTCGCAGCTGGCGATCCTTGTCCCAGATCACCGTGGGCACGCGACGGTGCGTGGTGTAGTGCAGCAGCAGCTCGGACTGGCGGTGCAGATCACAGGTGTGGCCCGAGGTTCCGCAGATGGTCGTGTTGCGCCCTTCGATGGGCCAGCGCCACTCGAGGAACAGGACGTCGATGTCGGGGAACCCGGCATCGAAGGTGTAAGGGCTGCCGACGGTGTCGCCGGCTTCGAGCCGGTCGCGGTCGGCTTGCAGGAAGACGATGTCGTGGCCGCGCGCGAGGAGGGTGTCGATCAGAGGACGGCGGTGGCTGCGGCCTCCGTCAGGGGTGTCGGTGATGCCGCTGCCGAGGAAGCCCCAGAAGCTGTACCCGATCTTCATTTGGTGATCCACCGGCCTTCCAGGAACAGTGCGTCCAGCCCGGAGGTCGCGAGGCAGTCGAGCGCCATGTCCGGGGTTCCGCAGATGGGCTTGCCCTTGACGTTGAGCGACGTGTTGATCAGCACGGGGACGCCGGTGCGGCGCCCGAACGCCTGGAGAACGTCGTGCATGAAGGGGTTCTGCTGTGCGGTGATGGTCTGGAGCCGGGAGGTTCCGTTGGAATGGACGACAGTGGGGATCTGCTCGCGGGCCTTGGGGGTGACCTGGGAGGCCATGGACATGTACGGGGCGTCCTGGCCGAGGGTGAAGAACTCCCCGGCCCTCTCGGCGAGGGTGATGGGGGCGAACGGGCGGAACGGCTCCCGGAACTTCACCGTGGCGTTGAGCCGTTCCACGACGCCGTCCTCCAGCGGGGAGGCGAGGATCGATCGGTTTCCCAAGGCGCGGGGGCCGGCCTCGACGCGTCCCTGGAACAAGCCGATGATCATCCCGTGGGCCAGCTGGTCGGCGAGGAATTCCGCGGCTTCTGCGCCCAGGGTCTTCTGCTTCAGGCCCGGCCACCGGGTGAGGTCCAGGCGCGGCTGCGGGTAGGACGGGCCGAGATAGCAGGCGCGGGCGACCCCTTTGAGAGGCTGCCGGCTGCCGGTATCCGTGTGCACGGCGATCGCGGCGCCGATCGCGGTTCCGGCATCGCCCGGCGCGGGCGGGACGAAGACCTCATCGAAGGCCCCTTCCTCGATGATCCGCCCGATACTGACGCAGTTCGTGGCCACGCCCCCGCCCACGCACAGCCTCCGCGACCCGGTGACCCGGTGAGCGCGGCGGGCCAGGTGGAGCATGACCTGCTCGGTGCGTTCCTGGAGCGCTGCGGCGAGGTCCTGGTGGACCGGCTGGGGCTGCTCTCCCGGGTTTCGCGGCGGACAGGTGTCGGTGGTGAAGAGAGGCGAGATCCGGGGGTAGCCGGAGTGGAGCACCCGTGGGGGGAAGTAGGCCGGGTCCACGACGAAGCCGGTGGCGGTAATGCGGAGTGCGCGGGCGAAGACGGGCCGGAACCGGGCGGCGTCGCCGAGGGCCGCGAGCGCCATGACGGTGCCTTCCTCATCTCCGCGTCGCCAGCCGAGATGTTCGGTGACGGCCCCGTACACATAGCCGAGGGAGGCTGGGTCGCAGATCTCCTCCAGCGGGCGGATGCTCGGACGTTCGGCGTGGCGGCCGTGGGCGACGGTGGTGGTCTGCCGTTCCCCGAGGCTGTCCACGACGAGGACGGCCGCCTCACTCCATCCCGACGCCGCGAAGGCGATCAGCTGGTGGGCGCGGTGATGCAGTACGGGGACGACCCGGGCGCGGGGGAATTGCCGTCGCAGGTATTGGAGACGGCGCTGGGTGCGCACGGCGACCTTGGCGAACCCGGTGACGCGCGGCAGGGCTCGCGAGCGGGTTGCGCTCGACAGCAGCAGCCGCGCCGCGGCTGGTACCTCGGCCAAGTAGCGGGCGGGCTGGAAGTTGTACGCCACGGCGTCCACGTCGGCCGGCGCGAGGCCGGCCCGGCCGAGGAGCCAGGCGACGGCGTGGTGGGGGTATTCCGGGGTGTGCTTCTTGCCGGAGAGGCGTTCCTCTTCGACGAAGCCGACCAGCTCGCCGTTCACCAGGAGGGCTGCGGCCGAATCGTGCGTGAAGGAACACAGGCCGAGGACGACGGCGGGTACCTGATCCATCGCGGCTCACCCTTCCGCTGCGGACGGGACAGAGGCGTCGGCACGGCGGTTCAGTTCGCCGTACCAGTGGATCAGCGCCTCGCCGAGCGGTCCGTCGACGGTCGTTGCGATGTGTTGTGCCTCCTGGCGCGCCCCGTGCTTCCACAGGCGGTAGCTGCGCATCGTTGCGGCCATGGAGTCCCAGGTGGGATGCCCGGTCTCGCCTCCGGCTTCGACGCGGTCGAGCAGTTTGTCGAAGCCCTCCCATGGGGTGGCCAGGGCGGGCATGACCTGGCTCGCGTTGACGTCGGTCAGGCCGTCGGCTTGCTCGAGGTCACGTTCGTAGACGTGCAAGGAGCCGACTTGGTGGTGGTACTCCCCGAGTTCGGCGCCCAGCCATCCGGCGACCAACTCGTGCAGCGTGGTGTAGAAGAACAGGTCGTACGGCATGCCGATCCACACGTCCTGGCCGCGCATGCTCGTCGTCATGTGCAGGCGGCCGGCGCGCAGGTGGAAGCGGAAACCGAGGGTGCACGGGACGTCCTTGTGGCCGGCGGCATCCTGCGCCGGGTCGTAGAGCTGGATCAGGGCCCGGCGGGAGTCGGGGTCCTCCTTGAGGATCTTGACGACCCTCTGGAGCTGATCGATCCTCCCTGCCCAGTTCCGCATCCGGGGCCCGTACGCGCCCTTGAGAATGCCGTTGTCGGCGTAGTGGCGCAGCCGCCCGTTGAACTCATGGATCCACGGGGCATCGGTGCCGGAGAGGTACCAGACCGTCTCGGCCACGGCGAAGGCCGGGTTGATGATCCGGGCCGGCGGAGCGCACAGCAGTCGTGCCCTGGGCTGGGTCAGCCGCATGGTGACGTTGAGGATCTCGCGGGTGGCCATGTCACGGGGGCTGACTTTGTCGCCGTTCTTGGCCAATGCCACGGCTCCAACGAAGAGTTCGGCAATGCTGTCGGAGGTCAGATGAGTCATGCTTGCGTCTCCTCACCTTGCGATTCGCCGGGCCAATGCCCCGGCACGGTGGTGAACGTGGCTACGTCGGGGCGGGTCCGAGACCGGTCGACGATGAGGCGGGTGATGTCGCGGGCGCTGGTGCCGCGCCAGTGGCACACCGCGTCGGTGTTCCTGCGCGACCCCTGCGACTGGGGCGGCCTGCTCAGTGCGTTGGCGAGGTCGTCGGCCGAGCTGCAGCGCTGGGCGAGCCCGTGGTCAGCGAGGCCCAGCGTCCGCCCGCCGGGATGGGCAAGTTCGACCACGGGGACATCCAGCAGCACGGCCTCGATGCCGCAGGTGGAGTAGGCACTCAGGACCGCGTCGGCGCCGGCAAGGCACCCGCGGGCGCCGATCCCCGGATCGGCGGTCGCCACCGGCGGCCCGCTTGCCCTTTCGAGGAGGAGGGCGAAGGAGCCGGCGCTCTGCGCAGGGTGGGGCGCGATGACCAGGCCCCAATCGCCCTTGGCCTTCCGCAGGCCCTCCAGGACGAGGCTCCCCTGGGCGCGGAGAAGGTCGGGACCGAAGGGCTGACAGGCCCATACCGCGATCTTCTCCGGCCGGCGGTCCGTGCGGGCCGCCAGAAGTTCGTCGAGGTAGCGGCGCTGCTGCTCTTGATCGATGTCGGCGAGGGCATCGAACCGCGGTTGCCCCAGGACGTGGATCTCGGCGTCCGGGTGCCGTGCCCAGGCCCTCGCGGGCGCGATGTCCCGTTCGCCCATGACGACGATGTGACGGCTGTGCAGAGCCGGCCACGTCACCGACTGCGGGGTCCACGCTCCGTGCTGGACATAGACCGTGGTTATGCCGTGCCGTTCGGCAGCATGAACCGCGAGCGCCCCCAGCGGGCTGGTGTCGTTGCAGAGCAGGACGGTGTGCGGCCGGGTGGAGGCGAACACGCCGTCGAGCCAGGTCTCGGTGCGGACCATCGCGCGCCACGACGGCTGGGTGCTGCCGCCGCTCGTCTCGACGACGGAGGCAGCAAGGCTATCCAGGCGGTCCAGTCGCACGGCCAGCTCGCGGACACGGATCGTCTTGTCGTGGTCGCCAGGGTCCTCGTCGGCGAGGGCGGGGCGGGAGACCGTACCGGCGGGGGAGAGGAGGCTGGGCGGCGCCGGGCACAGGCGGATGGACGGGGTCGTCGGCTCCGGGCATCGATCCGCGGCGTCCGTGCCCAGATCGACCAGGACAGTGGGGTGGCCGCCGCGGGCCAGCTCCTTCAGCACCGGCAGGAGGGTCTCGGCGTGGCGGGACGACCACGACAGCGCTACGACCTCGGACTGTGGCAGCGTCGAAGGTACCGGGCTGGGCACGGGCGAAACCTCCGTGCGAGAGACCGCGAGCTGTTGGAGCTGAGCGGACCGCCTCGGATCGCCGGGAGCCGGCGCGCCCAGGAGGTAGGCGATGCCGGACCAGGTGACGGTGTAGAGGCGGTAATCACGGGAGCTCGTCTCACGCGTACTGATCAGTGCTTCGCCCGCAGCGGGAATGATGCAGCCGGGGTTCTGCGCGAACGGCTCCCAGGCGCTCAGGGCCAGCAGCTTGCGCACAAGCCGACCGACGAGGCGTCGCACCGGAACGTGCTGCACGTGCAGCCATGAGGCCCCACCGGGCGTCAGAGCCCGCTGGGCGCTGTACGCCTCCAGCTCGGCCATCATGGCCTGGACGTGGGAGTCCAACTCCTGCCGATCGGTGGGCACGACATCGAGAGCCGTAGTGGCGATCCACGCCGCTGTCCGCTGGTTCGGCAAGGCGCCTTCTGCGACGAGCGCCCACCGGTACGCCTCGTCCGCCCACACCCGGGCGAGAACGAGGGGGCCCGCATCGTCCGGGTTCACAGCAGGCTTCCTTCGAGGAAGGGCCCGGAGTGCCGGCCCTCACCGAGGAACTGGAGGAGATCCTTCGGAGCGCGCGCGGTCGGAGGGACCGGGGCACCGGGAGAGCCGTAGCCCCAGGCCGCGTGGACGTAGGCGACTCCAGCTCGGCGCGCCGCTTCATGGTCGACCGCCATGTCGCCCACGAAAGTGGCTTGCGCCGGATCAGCACAGAGATCGACGAGCGCGAGCAGCAGGGGATCGGGGGCCGGCTTGCTGCGGCCAGGGCCGCCGGCTGCGCGAACCGAGCCGAACGGGCACCCGAGCTGTGCCAGCAGCGGGGCCGCGCGATCCAGTGGCTTGGACGTGACGACACCGAGGAGCCAACCGCGGGCGACGAGGGTGTGGAGTACTTCCTTCATGCCCTCGAACGGCCGAGCCAGATGGGCGACGGCCATCGACGCTTCCGAGTACGTCTGATGCACAGCCTCGGCATCGGTCACGGCCAGGCGCCTCATGATGTCGTTGAACGGGCGGCCCAAGTGCTGCTCGTACTGTTCGAACGGCACATCGATGCGGTGGCGCTGCTGGACCGCGCCCCACGCCTTCTGCATCACCGGTCGTGTGTCGAGCAGGACTCCGTCGAGGTCGAGGAGCAGCGAGCGCTGTCCGCCGCGGCGCGCCGGATCGGTGTGACGGCTCTGTATCGCGGGGCGAGGTGTCGAGGCCATGTTCTTCTCCCTCGAGTCCGGGGTGGGACTGCCGTGGTTCGAAAGGGCGTGCCGAGCCTTCGGATGCCGGTGAGAGCGATGCGTGGGCGATCACTCCTCGGCCGGCAGATCGGACACGCTGGCCGGCGGTGGGTTCGGCACGGCGTTGTGGTGGTGTTCGAGCCGGACGAGCTGCCCGAGCAGCCCCAGCGTGGCGACGACTCCGACCCCGTACGTCCACTTGCACACGGTGCCGACGGGGTCGTAACAGACGAGTCGGCGTCGAGGCTGTGCGCGGTCCCTCATGACGCGGCCGCCGGGTAGGGCTGCTCGAAGCCCGGTTCGGCGAGCGCGAGAGCGAGGAGGTCGCGACAGATGTGGGCGAGCTCTTGGGCGTACACGCAGCGCACGACCGCGGGGCCGGCCTTCGGCTCGTTGTTCAGCCTGTCTCGCACGGAGGCGGTCATGAGGCGGATCTGGTCGTCCTGGCCGAACCGCGCCCAGCCCTTGGCCTCGATCTCGGGCAGCAGCAGCTGGATGTGACCGCGCAGGCGCAGCAGCAGGTGCTCGACGATGGCAGTCAGCGGCAGCCTGCCGAGGGTGATGCGGACCGTACTCATGATGTCGTCGACATCGATGGGGCAATGGGCGTGCCTGACTGGGGAAGCGCCCTGGCGGGTAGCGCGCAGTCGGCGACCGGCGGCTGTCTTGAGCGTTCTCATGACATGACCACCCGCCCGGATGCGGCCGGCTTCGTGGCGGATCGCGAGGCGGGCGCGAAGCCGCGGAGGAGACGGAAACGGGGCTCGCCGAGGACGCGCCAGCACAGGCGGCTGCCGGTAAAGGATTCGCGGGCGTGGAGCCAGCGCCCGTTGTCGATCAGGTAGCCCTGGCCGGCGTCCAGCGGAAGGCGAATCTGGTAGGTGGTGAGCGCGCTTCGGAGATCCGGCAGGTAGCTCTGCACGATGGGGCTGAAGCGGGCGAGGCCGTCGAGCCTGAGCCGCACGGACACCCGGCCATCGGGGTGTTCGGTGAACACCTGCGTTGCGTGGCCGTCTCCGCCGCCGAAGAACGCCGTGCGCTCCTTGCCCAGCGCGACGATGGCCTCGCGGCGGCGTGCCGCGATGCCCGTGTAGACCGCTCGGCCGTCGGTGAGCAGGCAGTCGCCGCCGTAGGGGGCGGGGGTGCCGCAGACCAGGAGCATGAGCCGGGGCGGCTCGGGGACGCCGGAGCGCTCGGTGTGCGGGGCGAGTTCGCTGTTGCCGAAACCCCCGTATCCGGCCAGGTGCATGTGGCGGCGGGTATTGCGGAGGGTGGTCAGCCCGTCGGGGTCGCTGTCGCGGTGAGGAGTGATGTCCATGATTCGGGAGGCGAACTCACGAACGACAGTTCGGGAGATGAAGCCGGTGAGGGTGACCATCCCGGTGACACGTAACCGCTCGCGGACCACCTCTTCGGCCCGCGACGACTGAACGTCGACGTAGTGGGCCGTGTACGGCTTGGTCTCGCGCATCAGTGCACTCCTTTCCTCGGGGACGGTGTGGCCAGGGTCGACTCGGACCGGTGGCGTGGTACAGCGACGGATTGTCGACTCGGACAATTCGCTTATAGGGGCGGAGGGTTGTCGGGCGCGTGCTATGTTCCGCACGCCCCAAGGAACGGCGACGTACGAAGGACAGCGATGACCTACACGCCCCCGACCTGGCCCGTTTCCGTCAAGGCCGTCGCCCTCGACATCCACCAGCGCGTGCTGCTGCTTAAGAACGAACGCGCGGAGTGGGAGCTGCCGGGCGGCCGCCTCGAGCACCACGACGACAGTCCGGAGACGACGGTCGAACGGGAGCTTCTGGAGGAGACCGGCTGGGAGGTGAAGACCGGGCCGCTCATCGACGGCGGCGTGTGGATCTACGAGCCGATCCCTGGCCGGCGCGTGCTGATCGTGACGTACGGCTGCACAGTGCTCACCCCGGATCGCGCGCCGGTCGTCAGCCATGAGCACAAGAGCATCAGCCTCTTCACAGCCGACGAGGTCCCAGGACTGAACATGCCCGACGGCTACAAGCGCGCCATCGCCACCTGGTACGGACAGCGGCAGCGCTGACCGGCCGCCGGGGAGAACGACATGATGCCGCCGGCGCCCCGCCCTGCCGCCCGCCATGTGGTCTGGCACTGGGCGACCCCGCAGGCCGAGGCCGTCCTCGCCAGTCACGACCTGGGGACGATCTTGCGGTTCCACCGGGCCGTGCACCGGCTCAACCAGACCGAGCTCGGCGAGGTCCTGGGCTACGACAAGACGTACGTCTCGGCCCTGGAACTCGGCAAACGCCCGCTGGACGACGTCGGCTCCCGCCGCCGCATTGCGGAGCGGCTCGGCCTGCCACCGCACGTCCTTGGCGTGACCGACGTCGCCGACACCGACCACCGGGCCATGGTGCAGTTCGGAGAGTCGACCGTCCGGCTCGCCGAGATCGCCCGCCAGTCCGGCCACGCTTCCGAAGCCGTCGCCGAGCTCTGGCCGCTCGTCGCGCGCCTGGAAGCCCGCATCGAAGATGGGCACAGCGAACGTGACGTCGTACGGCTTCTTGCCCGCGCCCGCGTTGGCCTCGGCGTCGCCCTCGGCAACGTGCTCCCCGAGGAGCGCCTGGCCACCGCGGCCCGCTGGACCGCCCGCAGCCTGGAAGCGGCCCACCACCTCGGCGACGACCCCGCCCTGCTCGCCGGCATCATGCGCATGCACGGCAACGAACTGCGCAAAGCCCGCATCCACGGAGCCGCCGTCGAACGCCTGCGCCACGCCGCTGCCGTCGCGCCCACTTCCGACGACCGTGCCGCCGTCCTGCCGCTCCTGGCCCGTGCCGCCGGGGCCATCGGAGACCGGAGCCTGTTCGACACAGTGATGCGCGAGACCGACGGCCTTCTCGACCGGGCCGCGCACACCTCGCTGTTCAACCCCTACTCGCTCCACGAGATCCGCCTGCGCGGACTCCTGGCCACGGGCCGCGCACCGGCGGCGATACGGCTCGTCGAGGAACGGCCGGCGCTCACGACCAGGGTGGCGCCGCAGTGGCGGGTGATTGAGCTGGTCACCGTCGCCCAGGTCCGTCTCATCGGCGGGGACCGCGCGGGGGCGGCCGAGGCCCTGGGCGTGGCGCTGGGCGAAGCGGTGGTGCAGCGACTGCCGCACCAAGTGCAGCGCATGATGCGCGCCGCCGGCCAGCGGCTGCCGGACATCCGGGTCACCGCGGGCGAGGCGCTGGACCGGATGCGACAGGAGATGGCCGCGTAGGACCGCGGCCGCGAGCCCGCTCACTGGATCTGCCCGGGGCCGAGATCGGGGAAAGGGACCGCGCGGGCGAGGTCGTAGTAGACCTCGAAGTCGTGGGCGGGCCAGGATGTCGCATCGCCGTGCGCTTTCCGGTAGTGGGCTCCGACGGGGGATTCGGCGGGGCTCTCGAACTTCTGCTCCGGATAGGGCGTGGGTCCGGACATGGCCGTGCCAGGAAAATCGGGCATGGGGAGGCTCCAGCCTGAGCGGTCTGCGGGCGCGGCGAGCCATCGTTGCCCATCGGTTCGAGACGATGGCCCACCGCGTTGTGTACGGGGGATGGAAGGCGTTGCCCAAAACCGGTAAGAATCAGGGTCGTTGAGTCATGCGCCTGGGCACGGATACTGCACTTCGCCGCCACGGCTGTGAAAGCAGCGGATGCGTACGGCCCCCGGATGTACGCATCAACGGCGTGGACGATGAAGGAGACGCGATGCCGCAGCCGCCGAAGCCACTGAACCCGACAGGATCGGTCAGGGAACGGTTCGGTGCCCACCTCCGCCACTGGCGCATGGTCCGGCGCCTGTCGCAGACGCAGCTCGGCGCCCTGGTCCACGTCAGCGGCAACCAGATCGGCAAGATCGAAAAGGGTGAGCGGATATGCCGGGCACCGCTGGCGCGCCTTCTCGACGCCGCGCTCGACACGGGCGGAATTCTGGAGTGGATGTGCCCCTACGTCGAAGCCGAAGCGGACAACGGCCGGCGTGATGCGTACAAGACCAAGGACGGGACAGACTCTGGCCGTATGGGTGTTCCCGAGGCGGTCATGCTGTCACTAGACGATGACATGCTGAGTGACAACTGGAGTGACGTGCGACGCCGTTCCTTCCTCACCGCCGGAGGCGCGACCGCGATAGCGGCCTCTCCCTTCTCCCACCTGCTCGCGCCCACCGAGCCCGCGCAGCTCCCGGCTGTCGTGCGCCTTCAGGACATCGAGCAGATCCAGGACGCCGCGAACGTGGTCTCCGGCTGGGACAACGCCTACGGTGGGGGCGGCATCGTCCGACAAGTGGCCACGGCACAGCTGAAGTGGGCCTCTGCCCTCCTCGAGTGCCGCTGCCCGGAGAAGATCCGGCCTCAGCTGTTCGCCGCCGCCGCGCGGCTCGGCATGGTCGTCGGCGCCACCGACTTCGACGCCTACGCCCACGACGACGCTCGCCGCGTGTTCGCCTTCGCCGCAGCCTGCGCGGAGGAAGCCGGGGAATGGCACCTGCGTGCGAAGATCTACAGCTTCCGGGCCCGTCAGGCCATCTGGCTCGGCGACGGAGACACCGGCTTGACCCATGCCGAGCTCGGCCTCGCCCGCTCCGACCGGTTGACCGCTACTGAGCACGCCATGCTCCACACCGCCCGGGCCCGCGCCTATGCCAAGCTCGGCGACACCGAGGCGGCGCTCAAAGCCGTCGGCCAAGCGGACGATGCTTTCGCCCGGCGCGACCCCGCCGTCGACCCTCCGTGGATGGCCTACTACGACGAAGCCCAGCACCAGGGCGACACCGGCCACGCTCTGTACGACCTGGCCCTCGCAGGCCACCACCAGTCGGCGGCTGTGGAGCGCTTCGACACCGCGGTGAAGCTCCACACCGATGCCTATGTACGGTCCCGGGCGATGTCCCGGACGAAGCTCGCCGCCCTGCACATGGCCGTCGGGGATCCCCGCGAGGCCGTCGCCCTGGGAACGCTGGCCCTTGCCGACGTCGGGCAGATGCGCTCCCGACGCGCAGCGGACGGGCTGCGCGAACTCGCGACCCTCGGATACCGACACCGCGCCATCTCAGAGGTCACGGAGCTCCGTGAGCGCGTTAAGGAGACGATCAACGCGTGAGCACCGTTGCCGTAGAATCCCGCCGGGTCCTTAGAGCCGCCTGCCGCCAGATCGGGCTTTCCGACGAAGGGGCTCAGCCGATACGGATCGCAGGCAATGCCATCTGGCGGCTCCCGGGCAAGATCGTCGCCCGCATCGGCCGACCCAACGGCCAGGAGACCGCGGAACGAGAACTGGCCGTGGCCCGCTGGCTCACCGGCAACGGCGTTCGCACCGTCCGTCCGGCCGTCGTCGATCAACCTGTCCTCGTCGATGGGCAGCCGGTGACATTCTGGGACGAGCTCCCACCCCACCGGCCGGGAACCGCCGCCGACATCGCCCGGCTGCTGAAGCAGATGCACCAGCTCTCCCCGCTGGCCTCCCTCTGCCTGCCGCCGCTCGAACCCGTCACCAAGCCCACGCGTCGCATCGCCGACGCCGGCCTCCTCACCGCCGATGACCGCCGCTGGCTCCAGGACCACGCTCGCCGGCTCACCGCGGAATTCGCCGGCCTCCCGGCCGGCCTTCCGCCGTGCGCTCTGCACGGCGACGCCTGGGACGGCAACGTCGCCGTCGACACCGACGGCACCGCCTACCTCCTCGACCTGGAGAACACCTGCTACGGACCACCGGAATGGGACCTCGTCTCCACCGCGGTGAAGCACCTCACGACCGCCACCGTCACGGCAGCCGCGTACGAGGATTTCTGCTCCACATACGGCATGGACGTCACCTCGTGGTCCGGGTACCCGGTCCTGGCGGGCATCCGGGAACTGCGCATGGTTGCCTTCGCCCTCCAGATCGCCGACGAACACCCGCATGCCCGCGCCGAGGCCCAACACCGGGTCGATTGCCTGCGTGGTCGCAAGGGCTCACGGCCGTGGACATGGACGGCCGTACCGTAACCCGATAACACGCCCGGTGGCTCGGTGTTTCAGATTTCAGGTGGCAACGAGTCGCTGCCGGCCTCCTACTGCCGGGAGTCTCTGCGGGGTCGCGAACAAGCTGGGTGCGCGGACAGTGGTGTTCCCGGCGATCTCCACTGGCATCTATCGCGGCCTATGGAGGACGCGGCCCGCATCGCGGTCGAATGCGCCTCGGCCGAAATTCGCCCACGGCAGACGGCGAAACGGCTCCAAAGACTGGAACGTTCCCCGAGGGCCATGTCAACGTACAGCGTCCCCCGAAAACACTAGGCCGATGGAGGCGCAGGGTCTTGCAATCCGGGCCCTGGGCCAACCTTCATTATCAGTCCGCCTTATGAGGCGGTTCCCCATCTTCGTCCCTGCTTCGTGAGAGGCACCGCGCCAAGGAGCCCACTTGTCCAACACTGTGCTTAGTTCCCCATACTTAAGGCTCCGGCCCTTTTCGTTCTCAGCGCACTGAATGCCTGGAGCACAGCAGCGCCAAGAGCGCGGTACTTGGGCCACCGCCCTGTATCTCTGCGCTAGTGCGGCCAGCCTCTTGTAAGGGCTTGCTGCAAAGCGACTTCCGACGTAGGTGGGAGGTCGTCGCGCACTTTGCCGGTATTCCTGATGCCAGTGCCGACGCATCGCCCCCGCATCCGGCGTCCGGGGACGCGCCGTGGTCCGCAACCTCGACTGCCTCGTCGCCGACTACCGCCTCGCCCCTGGAAACCGACGACGTAAAGCCCCCTTCTCTCGGACGGATCGGCCTTCTGACACCTGGTGCTGCTCACAGCCGGAGGGCCTCCGATGGGGGGGAGGTCATACATAGACGATGATCCCCGGTTAGCCAAACCGGGATATCTCCGCACCATAAAGGTGCAGTCAGCCGCAGGGGCGGCTGTGCTCGGGAATCAGACGATCAAGGGGAGTGTGTCTTGGCGCAGGGTGGCAGTTATCGCCTGCTTACGCCGGCGGAGGTGGCTGATTGGCTGAAGGTCAGCGAGAACACCATCAAGAACAAGTACCGGGGTTGGGGGCTGAAGCCCCAGAAGGTGGGCCGTCTGCTTCGCTTCCGCGAGCGTGACGTGGTGGCCTACTTGGACCGCAGATACGGATGATGCAGACATTCATGATGAGCACGGGGTGGACGGCGTAGCTTGGCCAGGGTATTTCAGAAGTGCAAGGAAGACGAGGAGAACAGGAACTACCCGTGCGATCAGACACGGTGCGGCCACCCCTGGACCGCGCGCTACCGTGAGCCAGGAGGCCGCACCGGCCGCCAGCGTGAGAAGACCTTTCGGAAGAAGGGGAATGCCGATGCGTTCGTCGCCAAGATTGAGCGGGAGAAGGATCTCGGCACCTACATCGAGCCTCTCGGCTTCCTGACGCCGCTGGTACAGGTCTACCGCGAGTTCATCGACATCGGCGGTGACGAACGCGTCAACAGCACCCGCTACGCCTACGAGACCAGTCTCCGCCTTCACGTGGAGCCGTACTTCGGCGCCCGGGCCATAGGTGCCATCAAGCCTAAAGACCTCAAGGCCTGGCTGAAGTGGATGGTCGAGGACCGCGGCTACGAAGCCAGCACCGCCATCAACCGCTACGAGACCCTCAGCGGGGTCTTCAGCTTCGCCTTCGCCAACGACTACATCGCTAAGAACCCCTGCCAGCAGGTCAAGGCAGGCCGCACCCGCGCCAAGCGCAAGACCAAGAAGACCATCTACCTGCCCACCCTGGCGGAGATCGAAGCCATCGCCGCCAACCTCCCCGGACCTCTCCAGCTCCTGGTCTGGCTGATGGCCGGGTGTGGCCTGCGCATCGGCGAAGCCAGCGCGGTGTCCCTGCAGCAGATCGACTTCGAGAACGGCACTCTCCACGTCGACCGGCAGATCACCCAGGACGGCAAGAACGAAGAACCCACCACAAAGCGGCAGAAGGCGGTGACCAAGGGCAGGGGGCGTGCCCACTGCATCCGCCACCTCAAGTGGCGGGACCAGGACGAAGGACGCTCCGTCCCCCTGCCGGCCACCATCGCAGCCAAGATCCGCGAACACCTGCAACTGCACGGCACGTTCCGCGTCGAAGACGGTCTGAACCGGATCGCGGGGGACTACCTGTTCTCCAACATCGGACGGACCAACATCCTCATGTACTCCCTCGTCGACCGGCTCTGGCGCAACGCCAAGAAGGCCGCCGGCATCATCAGGAAGATCACCCCTCACTGGCTCCGGCACTTCTTCGCCTCCGCCGGCTTGTCCAAGGGTGTACCCGTCACCGACATGGCCGCATGGCTCGGCCACCGCGACCCCAAAATCACCCACCAGACCTACGCCCACATCATGCCCGACGCCCCACAGCGCCTCAGGACCGTGATGGACTCTGTCTTCATGCTCGAGACGGAGCTGACCCTGCCCCTGCAGTTCGACGCGCTCGTCGAAGCCGCGTAGGACGTCCTGGGTGGCGACCGGGGGTTTGCGCGTAGAGGTTCCTCGGCCCTCTGGCACCCGACATGCCTCACCTGGGCTTTTACGAGACATCATTACTCGTCTGGGGTGATCCAGGCTGGTGGGATCAGAGCGGCGCGCCCACCACGCCAACGTTCTACGACCGCAGTGCGGAAGACGTCATCCTCCAGGTCTGCGTGCTCCATCACGATGACCTGGAAGCCTCCGTCCAGGTGGCTCACCGTGTCGTTGATGGCCTGATAGATCCGCAGCAGTGAGGTCCGGTCCTCGCCGACGAGATCCACTTGTGACCCGTCGTAGTCGGAGGGGAAGTACACCTGGGACGGCTGGTCGAGGACCAGGACTCGCGGTAGGGGGCGACCCCGTTCTGCGAACCATTCGTGGAGACTCAGCAGGGCCGCGATGTGGTAGCCCAACCAGTTCTCGCCGCTACCCATGTCGCTCAGCGGCACCGGGCCCCGAGGAGTGTCGGCGACGATGCTGAGTCTGCGCAGATCCAGCCGTACGGGGTGTTCGGAGTGTTCCAGGCCAAGGGTGCGAGCCTTGGCCGCGATCTTCTGGTTGATCAACGAAAGGCAGCTGGCGAGCCGGTCGGCCTGTGTGTCTGCCCCTAGTGCTTCCTCAAGGTCGGTGATTTCCCGCTGCAGTTCCTCGCGTGTGTCGGTGATGGGAGGAGCATGCTCGGCTCGGGTCGCATTTTCGAGGAAGAGACTGATCCTGCCCTGGACGGAAGCTGCGCGCAGCGCTTGGCTGTGGTAGCGGGCCGCCTCTCGTATGCCGGCGTCGAGTGCCTCACGCTGCTCCCGGTTGCGCACCACTTCGGTGCGCAGTTGCTGGAGTCGTTCTTCCTCAGCGGCGATCATGCTTCGGATGAGAGGGGCGTCCTCGCTGACGAAAGCGACGTCGGAGTCCAGACGCTGCAGATCCTCACGGATGGCCTGAATGGTCTGCTGTGCTGGGGCGACCACACTGTCGCATACGGGACAGTGCTCACCGGCGCGGTCGGTTGCGGTTCGCAGCAGACCGAGGGACGCAAGTCGTTCGCGCTGGTCACTGGCCTGAACCAGGTAGCTGTTCTCTTCAGCCAAGGTTTGGCGGAGCTCAGTGATGCGCGCCCTGATTTGCAGATGGCGGGATCGCAATTCCTGTCTCTCGTGGTCCAGCCGGGCAGCGTGATCGTTGACGTCTGCGTGCTCCAGTTCGCCGGGGGAGTACGTGAGAACGGTAGCGAGGATGCTCAGCGCCTCGTCGAGACTGACGGCCTCGTCGACCGAAGCATGCAGGAGGCCTGCGCTCTCGGCCTCGGCTATGAGCGCGCGAGCCTGTCCAGACGCGGGAGCCGCTTGCGCAGCCTGGGCGATCCGCCGTTCGACGGTTCTCAGCTCGCTGCGCAGCTGCTTGAGTCGGGCGTGGCGGATGGCCTGTTCGGGATCGACTGCTCCCAGAAAGTAGGGCAGGGTGTCGCGGATGGCTTGCGGCCGCCACTCATGCCCCTGGGAGTGAAAGAGGTGATCCGGGTTGGCGATTTCGTTCTGAGCCTGGAGGCAGAAGAACAGAGCGTGGCGAATGGACGGCGACATGGTGGTGCCGCGTGATGCGGGGATGCGGATGGTCCGGTCGATGCCACAGAACTCGCTGAGAAGGCGACGGGCGGCATCCAGGGGGAAGGTAAAGTCGATGTCGTCCTGGGCGAGCGGAGGTGCGCCTGCCTGTTGGAATTGCAGACACAACCGCGGGGCCGGGGTGGTGTTGCTCTCCGGTGCGGGACGGGCGATGAAGAGCTGCTGGTCGCCGCGCACCAGTTGTAGGGCGAAGATGCTGGTGTAGTCACGGACCTTGCCCGCGCGCACGGGGTAGTCGCTGCTGCCCATGCAGTAGTCGGTGATGGTCCAGATCGATGTCTTACCAGTGCGGGAATCGCCAGTGATGATGTTGAGGCGACCTGTATTGAGTGAAAGGACACGCATCTGCTGCAGGCTGTGCCCGTACAAGGTGAGCGATTTGATCTGGTAGGTCACGGGCGCACTCCGAGCAAGGTCAGGGTTGTGGAGCTACCTCCGCCGGTCGGCAGCCAGCGGCCGAGCATGTGTGCCGTCTTCTGGATCGCGACGACGGTCTCTGAGGTGCCGGTGATCGTTGCTGGTATCGCTCGACGGCGCAGCGTAAGCCGTGCGCTCTCATCGAGGCTGAGTAGATCCGTCTGCAGTGCGAAGAGGACGCCGGGGCGGACCATTGCTGCCAGCCCGGGCGCATGGGCGGCCATCAGGACACGGACGGTTTGGTTGTCCGCGGCCCATTTGGGCAGGCTCGCCTTTGTCGTTCCTGGCAGGATCGCCCGAATGGCTGGCTGGAGAGCCATCACCGCAGCAGTGATCGCGATAGGTAGCGGGCAGGAGCCGGCATCGCGCTCGTGCCCTTGCACGGCGCGGCAGCTGACAAGAGCCATGAACGCTGGGTTGAACAGGGCTCGCTCCTCGCGGCTGAGCGCGACGGGTGCGGTCATCGGCCCGCCGCCGGCTCCAGAAGGGCCATCAGCCGGGCTTCGAAGTCAGGGTGCCACCCGACACGAATTTCGTCGGCCAGCATCTGGTAGGAGCCTGTCGTCACGAACGCCTCGTCGCAGCCTTCCCTGATCTTGCTTCGGGCGTCCTGCTCGACCCAGGCATAGATCTTCTTTGCTTGTTCCCGCATCTCCGATTCTGCCGCGTCCTCCCCGAGGTCATCGACCATCACGTTGAAGCGTCTCTCCCACTCTTCAACCAAACGTCTCTCGTAGTCCCCGAGTTCGCCGGGACGCAGGAGGTTCTCATTGGACCACCGTGAGCGTTGTTCATACGCCCGAACGTAGTCCCTGACCGCCATCCGGATGCGACGGTTGCCGATTCCCGCGAGCGTCAGCTGGCGCACAAAGGTCTTCTCCGTGTGCTCGCTCGCATCACCGGTGAGGTCCACTACGTCGGCATCGATGGGAAGGCTGTCGGGCCGGAACTGGTTGCGTCGTTGGTCAAAGACTTCATCGAATTCGACTCCGGTGACCGGGCCGGGCCCCATGCCCGCCAGGTGAGCGATGCAGCGCTGGAAGAACCAACCCTCCAGGCGCTGCAGGAAGGCCTGCGCATGCGTGCGACTGACAGCCAGGACAGCGCGGCCATGCAGCTTGCTACCCGTCCTCGTGATGTCGTCCGCCTGGTCGAGTACCTGGATTCGACTGAGCAGGTTCATCCGCTGATTTGTATCGAGAGCATCCCAGGCTGCGAAGTTGGCTACGGCGGTCGAGCTACTCGCGGAAGACTTGGTACGGGCAGCATTGAGCAGCTTCAGCGCCTCTGCCTCGTTTCTCGGCCCGCCTGGCCGACTAGGCGCCAGGTAGGCACCGACGGTTCCCTCAGGCGCGATACCAGTTGTCAGCAGAAACAGGTTCGTCCGCTCCAAAATGAGCTGCTGGTCGGCAACGGCCGTGGCCCAGATCCGTAGCGTCTTCCACAGGTCGCTGCTGGCATCGGTCATGCGGGTCCCGGGGGCACGGTGCTTGAGCTGCCACCAGTCGGTGGACGTATCGCGCACGGTTTCGATGTCATCGCCGGCCTCGATGGCAACTGTCCAGTCGAACCCTGTCTGTAGATTTTCCACACACACCAGCAAAGCCATGCGCAACTGGTACAGGTAGCCGAGCGCCGCGGCGGACGCCTCGAAGGGATCAGACTTCCCACTCATGGCATCCCCCATCTTGGACCTGGCCCGTCATAGCCGTCCGGAGATCGTATCGACCCGACTGCACCTGGTTAAGGGGTGCGCGGACGATCAACCGATTGTGCTGAGATTCGAAGGGCCCTTGACTGTGCCCGGTCGGCCTCAGAGCCCCAGGTGCATGACGGGCCTGCAGTGCTGGTACCGGCCTTCCTAGCCCCCCAATCAGCGTGGCGTTGGTCGGGTCTTCTGCTCGGTTGGATCGTCGTCGTGTAGGGCGGAGCGCGTGGTCGGCACGTGCGCGGTGATCCGTTCCTGCAACTCGGCGATGTCGACACCGAGGGGATCGGCGACCTCTAGCAGATGCGATGGTGCTGGTCGAGGCCCTGCTCGGCGGTCGCCTTTTGTCCCGTGCTGCCCCATCTGGCGGGAGTCTGCTGGGCTGCCAGTCCGATGAGTCGGGACGGGTGCACAGGCGAACTCGACGTTCGCTCGGAGGCGGGGTTGTCGGGGCGGATCCGACGGCAAGCCTTCCATAGCGCCAGGGCGACAGCGTGGTTCCGTCCCTGGAAGCTGGGCTGATCGCGGAGACCAAGAGGTTCCAGGCTGAAAGCGGCGTCGGGGTGGGGCATCGACTGGGCCAGGAGTCTGTAGGGGATCATCGAGGGAGGTTTTTTTGGGGGGGAGTGCCCCTGTTAGGAGGAGGGCGTAGATGTTTCGGCTTGGTTATGTCACCCGCAGCTCCCAGGGAGTCGACGCTCGGCATCTCGAATATGCCATCGTGGATGCAGAGACCACTGGGTTCGACCCGGCTGCGGATCGTGTGGTGGAGGTTGCCGTCGTTCGGGTGACCGGTGACGGCAGAGTTCTGGGAGAGGCCAGCACGCTGGTCGACCCAGGGGTGGGTATCCCGGCCGATGCCAGTGGCGTGCACGGCATCGTGGATGAGGACGTACGTGATGCTCCCGCATTCAGTGATCTGGCCCCTGAGTTGGTCCAACTACTGGACGGGGCAGTTGTCGTCACGCACAATCTGTGGTTCGACGGTGCGTTTCTGGCGGCCGAATTTGCCCGGGCCGGTGTCCGAGTTCCGGTCCTCCCGGCGCTCTGTACCCAGATCACCGCGTACGGGCAGTTGATGGACACCCGGCGCAAGCTTGGTTCCCTGCACTTGCTGATGTTCCGCAAGCGGGTAAGGCACGCACACACGGCCCTCGGCGATGCCCGCGCCACCGCCGCCGTGCTCGAGCAGCTGGTGCGTCATGCTCCTTGCGACCTCCGGTACGTCGGTGACATTCCGGTCGGGAAGCTGCTCGTTCAGGCACCGGAGACGTTCAGGGCTCGCATCGGCATCGGCGCACCGCTGGGGGTTACAGCAGCGCCGGGTAGCGACGGGGATCCTCGCTGGCACCAGCACTGGCAGCCTCAGGAGACACCCGCCGAGCTCTGCCCGGAGTGGCTGGAGGTGCAGGACATCGTGGGCATAGAGACTGTCACACCGCCGGCCTTGGACAGGGCGGCCCGGGAAGAGGTGTTGTCGCAGCGCGCTCGCAGGACCACCGGGTTCGGCCTTCTCTCTGACCACGCACCCGAGCGCCACGACAGCATCATCGATCGCGTGGTGTCCAAATACCGCGGCTTCACTGGCCTGGCACCCGAGCGGAAATCCGAGCTGCGTGCCCTCTTCGTCGCCCGCCTGGCCGACAATGGTGCGGATCTGACTGAGGCGTACGAGCACGTGCTACCAGAGGCATCTCGACGTTGGGCGTGCCCGCGCGATGTGAAGATGCACCGGGTGGGGATGGAGTGCGACACCTTGGAGTGGCCCGACAAGGATCTCAAGGGCTATTTGCAAGACCGTCTTCGAGGGCGAGACTTTGAGGCTGATGACCCTCTTCCTATTGCACTGAAGGCCGCCCTCACTGCCCTTGCCGAACGGCAGAGCGGGAAGAGAGGGGCGAAGGGAAAGGACGCAGGTAGGGGCCACTGAAGCGCATCCGGGTAACTGGGCTCGCCAGTCTGCTTGTTGTCGAGGGAACCGCCGCGTGCACAGGGAACCTTCTCTGTCTGCTCCTTCAGGTGACCACACATGGTCAATAGTCGGACGGGCTCGGCGTCACATGCCCGGAACCGCGTGCGGCCGACCGGGTGGTTCTGTCCGGCGGAGCGAAATCGGTCGCGCATCGCCCTTGCTGTGCACACTGTGCGGTACCCAAGGCCCCGGATGGCTTGCCTACCCACTGTGCGGTACGTCCATCCTGCCCGAGCCTGGCGCCACCTCGGCAGGCGGCGACGCTGGTGTGGTGGAGTACCTGTCGGCTCTTGCGGCGCCGGGCGCAGGGCGGATCCGGTCAGCTGCTCCAAAGGCTCCCCGCGGTGTGGTAATCGCCCTGACAATCGCCGGATTTCTGCTCGCCCCGGCTGGCCGTTCCCTCTTTAAGGAGAGCCGGGACAAGTAGGGCAAGGCGTCGAGGTCAGCCCGGCTAAGGCGACCGCGATTGGCGAGGGTGCCCAACACCCCACATCTCGGGTCGCGGTCGGAGTGTCCAGCAGCTACCGGCTCCCAGGCTCGGGGAAGCGGGCTCGTTCACTTTCGGAGTTCCGGGCCGCCGTCGTGGAGGGTTGGGGGGGCCAGGCGGTCGTTCGTCGCGGAGAGGCAGCCCGCAGCGCCGCTTGGCCCGCCCTTCTGCGTAGCAGGGTCATCAACATCTGGGGGCTCCACACTGCGCACTACGTACCGTCACCATCGTCGAATACCGTTGAGGCGCGTTCCATCACTCCTACGGCGCGTGCCGACTGCGGGCTGAGACCCCGTGCTGGTTTGGTGCTGACTTTGGGCCCCAAAATGAGGAAAACCGCAGGTCCTAGCCCTGTCCGGATGAGTTGTCGTACCACTCGATAGTGGTCCCGATGAGGCTTGCCGCGACGATTCTGGGGAGCGAGTTGGGAGTTGGGGGGTGTGGGGAGGGGCTGGCCATGGTCATCACTTCCGGGTGGGGGAGGGGCGCGTCATTGCGTCGCCACACCGTAGGAAGGTGCAGGTCAGGGGCCTATGTGGTGAGGGACCACACTTCGGGGGCGGGGTGTGAGGACAGCACCCATGAGAGCCCTGCGGCCCCGGCGTATCACTCAACTCGATTTAGGAATTCGGCGCGGAGTAATGTCGTTATTGGGGTGATCTGGCATCGGGTGCTCACTCCCGTGCTGACTTGGTGCTGACTACGGAGCATTGAACTCCGGCATTCGGGCATGGATCGGACCCTGCGTTGGGCCGGCGGACTCCTCGGCCCGATGGGTTGGGAGACCGTCGCACCACCTGGGTCCGCTTCAGCTGGGACCCCGGATCGAGAGCCTCGAGTGCGGGATCGCCCTGGTCGTCGACCCCGCACTCGATGGTCACTGAGGCCCCCTGCCGAGCAGGTGCTGGCAGGATGCCTCAGTGTTCCTCGGCGACGAGGCCCCGCCCCTCGATCCTGTTGTGGTGTCGTCGAGCGTCTCGAGTGCCCGCAGCGGGCGGCGCCGCCGCTGGGCCACCCAGGACTACTATGAGCGTCGGATCTTGAAGGTAAGACCTGCCATGAAATGGTCAGTATGCGGCCCGAGGGGGCACCCGCTCGGTCGGACAGCTACGGTCAGGACCCCGTTCATAGGGACTGCGTGTGACGCGACGAGCCCCCGCCGGAATGCTTCGGCGGGGGCTCGTCGCGCGGTGGACTGCAGTGTCAGAGGATGAAGCCGCAGTCTCGAGCATGGCTCGCCCGCGTCCTTACTTCTCTTCGGTGACGCAAGTGGTGTGGTTGAGGATTCCGACGGTGTCCGTCCCACAGTTGTTGCTGGACCCGGAGGCGTTGCGGGAGTCGATGTTGGCGAGCAGGCCGCCGCTCGGGCCCGTCACCTGACGGTCCTTGCCGTGGTGGTGGGTGTCGCGCCGGGTTACGCACGTCTGGTCGTTGAGCAGGCCGACCCTGCTGGAGCCGCACTGGTTGGAGTGCGTGGCGGCGTTCCTGCTTCCGAAGTTGGACAGCAGGCCGCCGGCCCGGCTTCCGTGGCCAATGGTTCACTTCAAACCGGGATGAAATACTCAGTCAGAGCTGGACCGGATAGAGAGAAACGCCGGCCGCTGCGACGCGGATCTCCACCCATGGGGCGGCGATGCCTTCCGGAAGCGGTGCGGCGAGGCCGAACATGATCAGCGAGCCCTCTACCTCAAGGACTGCGATGTCAGCCTCGGAGACATTGATCCGGCCCCGCAGGATGACGTGGTTGCCGTCCTGCCCGAGCCACGGTTCGGCAAGGGCAGAGAGCCGAATGTTCTCTCCCCAGTGGAGATCTTCGTCCACGGTCCACTCGACATGGTGTTGGCCGTCCGTCTCGTCCGGGTCACCGTGCCAGCTCACCACCGCGGTCCCGATCGCCGAGTGAACCCGTACTGCCGTCTGCGGCAGTGAGACCGCCTGCGTTTTTTCCGCACGCTCCACACGAACCAACATCGCTCGATCATCCATGATCTCGCTCAGGCAGCTCGACACACTAGGGCCGGAGAGCGGGTGTGGCTCGTCAGTCAGGAAGAGCTACACCCTCCTCCGTTTGTACAGGGCCCAGGAGTCGGGGTCGCCGATGTGCGGGTAGGGGGTGGTCCGCTCCTGGGTGAGATCAGGCCGCCGTGGCGAGAGCCCGGGCGGGCTGTGTCTGCTCGTAGGCGTGGCCGACCCGTAGGAGTGTGGGCTCACCGAGGGGGCGGCCCAGCAGTTGCATGCCGATGGGCATGCCCGCCGCGTCGTGGCCGACCGGAACGGTCAGGGCGGGGACTCCGGTGATGTTGGCGGGGGAGCTCAGGCGTACGTAGGCGTCGGAGACGCTCTCGACCGTGCCGTCGGGCCAGGTCACCGTCTCCTGGCCGGCCCCGACTGCCGGCATCGGGACGCTCGGGGCGACGATCACGTCGACGTCCTCCAGCATCCGTGCCCACTCCGCGCGCATGAGCGTGCGGGAGCGCTGAGCGCGCACGTAGTCGCCGGCGCTCATCAACTCGCTTGCCTCCAGGAGGATGCGGACGTCCTCCTCGTACAGGCCGGGGACGGTGCGCAGGCTGCCTTCGTGGTAGGCGCCGGCCTCCGGCACCATCAGGCCCCACTGGGTGGCCTGGATGTAGCGGGTCATCGGGATGTCGACCTCGACGAGCTGGGCGCCCAGGGCTTCCAGCTGCCCGATGGCGTGCCGGACGGCGGTTTCCACCTGCGGGTGGACGTGGTCGAAGTAGTAGGTGCGCGGCAGACCGATGCGCAGCCCTGTCAGGTCGGTGCCGGCACCGGGCCGGTAGTCCACGGTGGGCACAGCGAGCGAGGCGGGGTCGCGCGGGTCGTGTCCGGCCAGCGCGGTCAGGACCAGGGCCGCGTCCTCGACGGTGCGGGTGATCGGGCCGACGTGGTCCAGTGACCAGGACAGGGAGGTGACGCCGTGGCGGGGGACGAGACCGTAGGTCGGCTTGAGGCCGACGACGCCGTTGAGCGCGGCGGGCACCCGGATCGACCCGCCGGTGTCGGTGCCCAGGGCGAAGGTCGCGGTGCCCGACGCCACGGCGACCGCGGAGCCGCCGCTGGAGCCGCCGGCGACCCGGCCGGTGTCCCAGGCGTTGCGGGTCTGAGGGGTGGTCAGGCCGAACGCGAATTCGTGGGTGTGGGTCTTGCCGAGCAGAATCGCGCCGGCTGTGCTCAGTCGTGCGGCGACGGTGCTGTCCGCTGCGGCGCGGTGGCCGGCACGGACCCGGGAGCTGGCCGTGGTGGCCATCCCGTCGACATCGATGAGGTCCTTGAGTCCCATCGGGATGCCGTGCAGCGGTCCCCGGTAGCGGCCGTGCACCGCTTCGTGTTCGGCTTCGCGTGCGGTCCGGCGCGCCTGCTCCGCGGCGACCGTGACGTAGGCGCCGAGGTGCGGCTCCGCCTTCTCGATCCGGTCGAGGACCGAGTCGACCAGTTCGACGGGGGACAGTCGCCGGTCCCGTATCGCGTCCGCGGCAGCGGCGAGGGACAGCTCATACGGCTGCATCGTGCTTCTCCTGTACGGGGTGGTAGGCGGCGGCGGGCGGGACGTCCGCGAAGTCCAGCTCACGCAGGACCGAGACGACGCTGTGGATGTGGTTGGCGACCGCGGCGACCGCGGCGTGGCGCTCGGCGGGCAGGTCGAGTCCGGCGCGGGCGGCCCAGCGGGCGGCCTCGGGCGGTGTGAGTTCGGCGGCGGACATGGATGTTCTTCCTGTCGGTGGGGGGTTGGGGCGGTGGTGTGGTCGGCACTCTGAAGGCGGAGGTTTCGGGTGGGCAGCTGAGGACGCCGCGGCGGCCTGTGCGGGTGCGGCCGGTTGCGCGGTCAGGCCGCGGTGGCCGGGATCTCGGCGGCGTGCTCGGCGAGCAGCCGGTAACGGCCGTTCTCCCGGCGGACGGTGCCGGCCGTGGGCTGCGGGAAGTGGGTGCCCAGGAGCAGCGCGTCGGTGTCCGCCAGGGTGTCGAGCAGCCGGGCGCGGGTGCGGATGGCCTGGGCGGGGTCGATGTCGACACAGCTGTGCACGTGGGGGTGGGAGAGCTGCACGGGGTGATGGATGCTGTCGCCGGTGATGAGCGCGTGGCGGTCGCTGCCGCGCAGTTCGACGGCGACCTGTCCCGGGGTGTGGCCCGGGGCAGGGATGAGCAGGACGCCCGGCGCGACCTCGTGCCCCTGCTCGGGCACGTCCACGAGGTCGTACTGTCCGGCGTCGCGTACGGGGGTGACGGAGTCGCGGAACATCTGGCGTCGGGCCTCGTCCAGGTCTGTGGTGGCCCAGTGGTCCCATTCGGTGCGGCTGGTGAGGTAGCGGGCGTTGGGGAAGGTGGGAACCCAGTCGTCACCGGAGAGGCGGGTGTTCCAGCCGACGTGGTCGGTGTGCAGGTGCGTGGTGATCACGAGGTCCACGGACTCGGGCGGGAAGCCGGCCGCCGCCAGGCGCTGCAGGAAGTCGGTGTCGAGTCCGTTCCAGGCCGGGTTGGCGCGCGGCTTGGCGTTGCCGATGCCGGTGTCCACGACGATCCGCAGCCCGCCCGCCTCCACCGCGAAGCTGTGGCTCGCCAGACGGGGGACGTCGGCGTCGGCGAAGTCCGGGCGCAGCCACGACGCCTCGTCCAGCACCTCTTTGGTGGCGTCCGGCAGCAGCCAGGGTCCGGTCTGGCGCGGCAGTTCGATCTCGTCGACACGGCGTACGGCGATGTCGCCGAGGCCCCATCCCATGCGTGCGTGTGAAGTGGCCTGACGGGGCGTGGTGGTGCTCACCGGTGGTCCTTTCGGATGGGGCGGTTCGGATGGGGCGGTTCGGATGGTGCGGTTCGGATGGTGCGGTGCGGTGTGGGACGGCAGGATCCGGTCAGCCGGTGGTCGGCTGCCGCACGGAGCGGACGAGGCCGGTCAGGGTCAGCAGGATGACCGTCGCGGCGTAGAGGAAGACGGCGGTTTGCAGGCCGTAGAGGTTGGTCAGGAGGCCGGCGAGGACGGCGGGGATGATCATGGCCAGATAGCTGAGGACGTAGTAGGCGGCGAGGGTGCCGGCGCGTTCGTCCGGGGCGGCCGGGGCCAGCAGCAGGCGCAGGGCGCCCTGGGTGACGGCGCCGAAGCCGGTGCCCGCGAGGACGGTGCCGGCGAACAGGGTGGGCAGGCTGTGCAGGTGGGGCGCGCTCAGGGTCAGCAGGGCCCCTGGGATCAGGACCGCAGCGCCGACGGAGCTCGCCGTGCGGGCGGACAGGGACCGCGCGGCCAGGACGGCGAGGCCGGCTGCGGCCGTCAGGGTGAAGAAGACCAGGCCGCCGGTGGCGCGGGACGTGTGCGGGGCGATGAGCCGGGCGAGCGAGGGACCGAGGGAGGAGTAGAAGCCGCCCAGCGCCCAGGCGGCGACGACGCCGGGGGCGAGCAGTCTCATGGACGGGCGGGAGGCAGGGGCGACGGCGATGCCGGGACGCAGGGAGCGCCACGCGCCGGAATGGGGGTGTGCGGTCTCGGTGGTGAGCAGCACCGCGGCCGCCTGCGCGGTGAACAGCGGGAGCAGCAGGAGGTAGACGGTGCGGGTGGGAGTGGGGGCGTACTGCACGAGGGCGGTGGAGGCCAGGACGCCGGCCGCCATGCCGGCCACGGGGGTGATGCCGTTGGCGAGCGTCGCCCGTCCTGGGCGGCCGGGGTCCTCGAAGTCGAGCAGGGCGGCTCCGGCGGCGCTGGTGGCGACGCCGGTGGCCAGGCCTTGCAGGATCCGGGCGGCGATCAGCGCCGCAACGCCCTGGGCGGTGGCGAAGACGGCCATCGCGGCGGCCTCCGCGAGCAGCGCACCGATCAGGACGGGGCGCCGGCCGAGGTGGTCCGAGAGAGTGCCCGCCGTCAGCAGGGCGCCGAGCAGGGTGAGTGCGTAGGCGCTGAACACGACGGTGACGGTCAGTGCCGATAAGTGTCATTCGGCCTGGTAGAGGGCGTAGAGGGGGGTCGGCGCGCTGGAGGCGGCCAGCAGGGCGACCAGGATGGAGGCGTGGAGGGGGAAGGCGCTGCGGCGGCCCAGAACGGGCAGGCGGCGGGACGGGGACGGCGGGGCCAGGACGCTGAGCACGGGGAACCTCTCATGCCTAAAGGCAAACGCTTTGCGTTAGAGATATTAGGCCCCGCGCGCCCCAAAACGCAAACTTTTAGCTTTTAGCTGCCGGAGGGGGTGGCGCCCCGGCCGAGCGCCGACGCCACAAGCCCGTCGGTGTAGGCCTCCGACAGATCCGAGGGGCGGAACAGAATGCGGTACATGAGGGGGGCGACGAGGACGTCCAGCAGGGTCTCCACATCGGGCACGCCCTCCCCACGCCCGGCCGCGCGCACCCCGATGGCCTTCAACTGCTCGGCGGCGTAATCGGAGCAGCGAAGCGCATTGCCCTGCTCCGGGTCGCCCAGCAGGGCGTCGCGGATGTACGTGCGCCCCGCCGTCGAGGCCATCTCCTCCGCGAACTGCACCGCCCACGCCTCCAGGTCCGCCCGCAGGCTGCCATGGTCGGCCGGCGGACCGTCGGGACGCAGCCGCTCGACGGCGACATCGGACAGCAGCTCCCGCAGGTCCCCCCAGCGCCGGTAGATGGTGGACGGCGTCACCCCCGCGCGGGCGGCGATCAGTGGCACGGTCAGCGCGTCCCGCCCCACCTCCGCCTCCAGATCACGGACGGCCTGATGCACGGACTGCTGGACGCGGGCGCTGCGCCCGCCGGGGCGTGTGGTCGCTCGGGCACTCATACGTCCAGCTTAATGCGAAAAAGTTGCGTCCGGCCGATTGAGCCTCCGAAACCCTGCCCGTGCAGAACGCGGCAGAGCCGGAGTCACTCTGCCGGCACACCACCGGGCCGGGCCGGGCGCCGGGTACGGCGCCGAACGCCCACCCCGTTCCCGCTGCACTGGGACCGTTGGAGGACTACGCGGCCTGGTTCGATCACCTTTGCCGGACACGCCCTGGCTGCGAGGACGGTCGGGCCCGGCTCAGACCCTGCCCGTCGCCATCTGCACGCTCTTGGCCTCGGCCTCGCGCTGGTCGTACTCGGCGCGCGCGGCGGCGACCTCGTCCTGGTGGTCCTCGGTCCAGGTGACGAGTGTCTGGATGGTGTCGTGCAGCGTCGCGCCCATCGGGGTGAGCTGGTAGTCCACGCGCGGTGGGACGACGGGGTGCACCGTGCGGCGCACCAGCCCGTCCCGCTCGAGCTGGCGCAGTGTCACCGTCAGCATGCGCTGGCTGATCCCGTCGATCTCGCGCCGCAGTTCGGTGAAGCGCAGGGTGCGGCGGTCGAGCAGGGCGATGACGAGCAGCGACCACTTGTCGGCCACGCGGTCGAGGATCTGACGGACCTCGCAGCCCTCTCGGGTGTCCCACTGGCGGGCCTGGTCGTCATCGGTTCCCGTGCAGTGACTCGGTGACTTCAAAGTGCCTTCTTCCATGGGCATCCAGGGTGCAACAGGATCGTGGCGGTAACAAGGGGGAACTGACAGGCGGTTCGGTAACCGCATGCGAGGCCTTCGTTCCCTCTTCTCTCCCCTTCCCCTTCATTCCCGTCCCCTCTCTTCTCTTCCCTTCCCTTCGTTTCGAGGAGCCGTCCTGTGTCCACGCTGTCCATGTCACCACCGCCGGAGCCCGGCGCCGCCCGTCTGAGCAGGCGCGCCTGGGGAGTGCTCTTCGTGCTGTGCGGAGCGATCTTCCTGGAGGGCATCGATGTGGCCATGCTCAATGTGACCCTGCCGTCGATCCGTGCTGACCTGGGGTTGTCCACTGGTGAGCTGCAGTGGGTGATGAGCGCGTACGTCGTGGGTTACGGCGGGTTCATGCTGCTGGGCGGACGAGCGGCGGACCTCTTCGGCCGCCGGCAGATGTTTCTGTTCTGGCTCACCGTGTTCCTGCTCTTCTCCGGTCTGGGCGGCTTCGCCGACGATGGACCGACGCTCATCGTCGCCCGCCTCGTCACGGGGGTCGCCGCCGCGTTCATGACTCCGGCCGGGCTGTCCGTCATCACGACCGGCTTCGCGGAGGGGCCGCAGCGCGACAAGGCCCTCCTGGTCTACTCCGGCATCGCGGCCGGAGGGTTCTCCATCGGCCTGGTCGTCGGGGGACTGCTGGCCTCGGGCGACTGGCGCTGGGTGTTCTTCGCCCCCGTAGCCCTGTCGTTCCTCATTCTGGTCGCCGGCTTCGCCCTCATCCCCAAGTCCGAGCGGCCCGTCCGCGTCGGCCGGCGTGTCGATCTGCTCGGGGCACTCACCGTGACCGGTGCGATCGTGCTCTTCGTCCTCGCCGTCGAACGCGCCGCCCACACCGGTATGGGGCAGACGCTTGGCACCCTCGCCGCAGGCTTCGCGCTCCTCACCGTCTTCGTACTGACCGAACGCCGGGCGGCCGCCCCGCTCGTACGGCTGGGGATCTTCCGCAGCGGCTCCCTGGTGCGCGCCAACCTCGCCGCGCTGCTCTTCTCCGGCGGCTTCTTCGGCTTCCAGTTCATCGCCGTGCTGTACCTGCGGGAGCTGCGTGGCTGGTCCACGGTCCAGACCAGCCTCGCGCTCCTGGTGATCGGCATCGACGCCGCGCTCTCACCCACCCTCACCCCGAAACTCGTCAACCGCTTCGGCAACGCCCGGGTCATCTTCGGCGGCCTGGTGCTGGCCGTGCTGTCGTACGCCCTGTTCCTGCCGGTCGGCGCCGATTGGACGTATGCGGCGATGTTCCCCAGCTTCATCACCCTCGGCTTGGCGTTCTCCCTGGCTTACGGCCCGCTCACCATCGTCGCCACCGAGGACATCGACGAGGAGGAGCAGGGCCTCGCCGGAGGTCTCCTCTACACGTCCTTCCAGTTCGGCGCCGCCCTCGGCCTGTCCACCGTCAGTGCCGTCAACGTCGCGGCCACCGCTGACGGCGGATCCCCCAAGGCCCTGCTCGACGGCTACCACGCCGCTCTGCTCGTCCCGCTCGTCGCGGCCGCCCTCGCCGCGCTCATCAGCGCGTTCGGCCTCCGTGGTCGCCCCCGTGGGACGGATGGCGAAGCCCCGCGAGCCGCGCGGGCAGCCGCCGAAAGCGCCGAGACGGCAGGGGCGGCGCGATGAGCTCCGCAGGGACGGGAGTGGCGTCATGGCACTGAAAGTGCGTTCCTTCTCCGACGTGGAGAGCGAGTTCTTCCAGTACATCGGCGACATCGCATACGCGACCATGATCACCGTAGACAAGAAGGGACGTCCCCGGGCACGCATGCTCCTGCCCGTCTGGGAGGTCGTCGACGGCCGGCCCGTCGGCTGGCTCGCCGCCTACAAGACGCCGGTGAAGTCGGCGCACCTGGCGAGCAATCCGCACACCACCTGCTCCTACTGGAGTCCACGGCAGAACGCCGTGTTCATCGACAGCGTCTCCGGGTGGGTCGAGGACGAGCCCACCAAACGCCGCGCGTGGGAGCTCTACCGCAAGGGCAGCCCTCCCGGGGTCGGCTACGAACCCCGCCGCTACTGGTCCGGCGGACCGACGGACCCGGAGTACCACGTGTTGCGCATCGAGCCCTGGCGGGTGCAGGTGCTGCGCGGAAGGGATTTGCGCAGCCGGATCTGGACCACGGAAGGCGGGGCATAGGGCACCTCCGCGCGCCCCGGCCACGGCCGGGGCCGCACCTCCGCGCGTTTCGACACGGTCCGGAGGAGCCCGGTGAATCGCCTCCGCAACGGACAGGTCCCTTGTCATTCACCAGCGAGGCGACCTCCTGGTGAATCCGCCCAATGGGCGAAGCCGGGTTCCGTCGTGGCGAAGTGGTCTGCGGACATCCGCAGGTCTATCTCTTGACGGAGACAACCGACTCATCGGGAGTAAGTCATGGGCCTCATCCACATCGAGCTGTTCGCGACTCTCGACCTCGTCGGGCAGGCTCCCGGCGGTCCTGACGAGGACCCGGTGGGGTTCCCGTTCGGCGGCTGGCAGGCGCCCCTGCTGGACGAGGTCGCCGGGGCGCAGGTCGCTGCCGCGTACGAAGGCACGGACGCCCTCCTGCTCGGCCGGCGGACGTACGACATCTTCGCCGCCTACTGGCCTCACCAGGAGGGCGGCGAGGACAACGAGATCGCCGCACTCTTCAACAGCGTCCCGAAGTACGTGGCCTCTCGTGGCAGGCCCGACCTCTCGTGGGCCGGGTCCACGCAGCTCGGCCCGGACCTCGCCGGCGCGGTGCGCGAAATCCGTGACCGGCACGAGCACGTGAAGGTCGTCGGGAGCCTGAACTTCGTGCAGACCCTCCTGCGCGAGAAGCTCTTCGACCGTCTCGACCTCTGGCTGCACCCCATCGTGCTCGGCGTCGGGAAGAAGGTGTTCGACAACGGCGCAGTGCCCACCAACGCCACGCTCCTCGCACCCCCGGCAGCCGGCCCGAAGGGCACCGTGTACCTGCGCTACGGGCTCGCCGACGGCACGCCCGCGACGGGGGACATGAGCGCCATCCGGTAGGAGGCCGGCGTGACACCGTAGGTGCGGGTGAACCAGCGGGTGAGGTGGGCCTGGTCTGCGAAGCCGGCTTCGGCGGCCGCTGTCGAAGGCGCTGTGCCCTCGGCGAGGAGCGCGCGGGCGCGGCGCAGTCGCAGGTCGCCTTGGTATTCGCTGGAGGCGAAGCCGTACGCCGCGCGGAAGCCCCTTTCAGCGCGAAGCGGCTGCACCCGGCGATCCGGGCAAGATCGTCGGCGGCGATGTTCTCAGCGAATCGCTGCCGCAGCAGACTGTGAGCCCGTGCCCTGGCGCCAGGTCTGTACGGCCCGGCGGCTCCGGGAGAGGTACCGACCGCGTCGCCGCACGGTCGACGTCAAGTACGGCACCTCTGTCTCACCTGATGTTGTCGCTCAGGCGCGTTTCCAAGGCTGACCGCCGCCGGACGGCAGTCCTTCGAGCTGGGCTGTCCCAAAGCGACCTTGTCCCTCACGGGCGGATCGGACAGCGTCCGGGGAGACGGAGAGAAGATCTCGTGAGACGGGACATCAAGAGCCGTTAGGCCGAAAGGGGAACTTTGTTCAAGCGTTCGGGGAACGGTCACCGCGACCGTTCCCCGAACGGGAACCGCTGCGGCTGGTATGGCCCAGGTGAAAGAAGCGGCTACAGTACTCTGCCCGTGTGGACGGTACGGATGAGGTGAGGGGTCTTCCCGACTGGCGGGTGCTCGTCGTCGGGGGCGCGTCGGGGATGGGGAAGACCGGTGTCGGGCGGGCATTGGCACGACGGTACGACGTGCCCGTCGTGGAGGTCGACGACATCGTGGAGGCGCTCCTTGCGGTGACACTGCCCGAGCACCTGCCGGAGGTCCACTTCTGGCGCACGCACCCGGAGGCCGCCCGCCGGACGCCCGAGTCGGTGGTCGAGCGGCAGATCGCGATCGCCGAGGCGCTGGCGCCGGCGATCGAGGCGGTGGTGGCCAACCATGTGGGCACCGACACCCCGGTGATCCTGGAAGGGGACTATGTCCTGCCCGGACCGGCGACGCCCAAAGGTCCGGTCCGTGCCGTCTTCCTCCACGAGGACGATGAGGGGCAGGTGACGGCCAACTACCTGCGCCGGGAGCCGGAGGCCGGACCACAGCGCCATCGCGCACGCGTCAGCGTGCTGTACGGCCGGTGGCTCGCCGCACAGGCGCGGGCGGCCGACGTGCCGGTCATTGCTCCACGTCCGTGGGAGGACCTGGCCGGCCGTGTCGCCGAGACGGTGGAGGATGCCTCTACTAAAACCGTGGCGTCAACCCGAACCACCGCTGCCTAGAGCCTTCCGAGGAGCCCGGCGGCTTGATCGATCCGAAGGTGACGGTCAGCACCTTCACCCTTGGCCCACCTGCTGTCAGGCTACCGCCCACGCTCCAGGGGGTTTAGAAACAGGCACCTACCTTGATACTTAACCTCCTGACCTGGGCGCTTGAGCAGGCCGACCTCCCGCAGGCGCTCCAGCACCAGGTTCAGCAGGCGTTCAGGATCCCCGCCTGCCACGTTCCGGTCGCGGAACTCGCTCAACAGGGAGTGGTCGAAGCCCGGATCGGTCAGCTCCAGCCCCAGGAGAAACTTCCAGTCGATGCGTCCACGGACAGCGGCCGCAGCCTGGCGGTCCGACAGCCCTTCCACGAACTGAAGTACCGACACGATCGCCAGCTGATGAGGCGGCCAGGCCGGCTGGCCGCGCTGTGGAAACAGATCGGCGAAGTTCTCGTCCGTGAACAGCGGACCGAGCACCTCCCGGATCCGCATGCACAAACAGCCCTTCGGGAACGCCAGCCGGGCCACCTCCGCTGTCCGAGCGGGGACTTCACCAGGAGCACGGGGGCGCAGCGACACATCGATCACCTCAAGGTCGCGCCCCCACACCAGTCGAACCCATCATCCCGCGACCGCGAGATCCTTTGGCAACGACCCCCGAATTCGCCAACGGTGTCCTACAGGGGACATGACCATCACCGGCTACGAAAATCTTGGAAGAGCCATCTTCCGGACACGCCCTATCGAGGGAGCCAAGCCAGCAGTCGCCACTCCGGTGTGTAGCGTTGGTAGTAGTAGTCCACTACGTTAAAGGCACGCTCGCCTTGAACCTCCCGCCTGGTCCTGGTATTGGTGAGCCAGGTGTAGACGCGGTCGTAGTAGCTGCCTCGCGGCATGTCGGCATCAGCTGAAGGAGAACCTCCCGGAGCGGAGAAAATCACGCTGTCGAAGCACCAGTCGTCCCTCCCGCCTTTCCAGAGCTGAATCCGGGTGGGTTGTCCGAAGCCCATCGGGACGGGAACGGGATAGCTGTCGCGGTCTCCGCGCTCGAAGTCGTTGTAGCCGGGTTTGTCGAGCTTGGTCCAGGACGAATGCTGCCCACGGGCGTTGGTGACACGGACCTGCGGAGTGTTGTCCGTCCCGGCATACCGGCGATCACATGTGTGGATGGTGATCGTGTAGATGTCCACCGGAGAAGGTGCCGCCTGCGCGGCGGGCGCGGCGGTGAGCGCGGCAACGGCCACGACTGCGATACCGAGGCGCTTGACCAGACGGCGGGCGCGGCAGTAACTCTCGGGAGGAGTCCAGCGCGGGCACATGGCGGACATCAGTGCTCCAGGCCGGAGGAGGACTGGTTGCTGAAGACGCTCCTGGCAACGTCTGGCGTGCACCCATGCGACCATGCGGTCTGGGCACTGTGCTGCCAAAGCCACGGCGGAGTGAGCACGTAGCTCTTTGTGGTCGATGTGGTGCTCAGTCGGTAGTCAATCCAGTGGATGCAGATTGGGCAGGGGCGCCGACCGCCAGGGCGGCGAAATCTGCGTGGGCCGCTTCGACGACCGGATCCTGGCGAGTTCGCTCTGCCCGGACTTGGCCGCAGCCGGGCCGCCCTCGACCGCCTGCACGGCCCTCTCCTGGAAGGGTGGTAGTGCTGCAGTGAGGCGTCCTTCGCCACGCTGTGCGGGGTAAACCCTGCCGAGCGCTCCTCGGGCCGCCATCGCTCGCCGCGCGCTGCCGAGGATCGGCACAGAGACGCGGGCCGTGGTAGACCGTTCCACGAGCCGTTCGTTAGTTCAGATGCGTGGGCCCCATGCCGGGGAGCTACCGGCCTGGGTCGTGAATTGGCGTTCACGGAGGAGAGATCAGCGTGCTGTGGTGGAAGCCAAGACGCGGGTCGTGCCTCCAGGAGAGGCCGTCGACATACTGCCGCAGCTGTGGCATGCGCACCCGCTGCCGGACCGTGTTGGCCGGATAGTCGTAGACGGTGATGGTGTTGAGCCCCCGGTTGGCGGTGAACAGCAGCGTCTGGTCAGCGGAGAGCTGGCAGGCGTACACCGAATCGAGCAGGGTTCCGCGCGAGACCCGCAGGGCGGCGAGGAAGTGCCTGCTGCTCGCGGTCGGTGAGCCGCGGGTGAAGGCGTCGGTCACTTGGTGCAGTGCCTGTCGGCCGGCGAGCAGTTGCTCGGGCAGGCCGGGGCGCTCGTCGATGATGCGGTGGGTGGAGAAGTCGTCCAGGTCGATCATGACGATGGTGCCGCTGCCGCCGTTGCAGTAGATCAGTTCACGGTCGGAGACGCAGACGTCCGAGTTGATGTGTGCCGGGGTCTCACGGGGAGCCGCCCAGTGGCGTAGGACCTGTCCGTGTTCGGCGTCGATCTCGAAGACGTATTCCTTGAGGTAGGCCATGGCCCATTCGTGCCAGTCGTGCCCTTCCTGGGGCAGGACGCGGAAGGAGAGGGCGTAGAACCGGTCCTCGCGAGGATGGACCGCCACATGCCAGCAGGTGGCGGGTAAGTCGACGCGCCGGGTCTTGCCGGTGCGCAGGTCGAAGATGCCGACCTCGCGGGCCTCGCCGCGGCCGGGGTGGTCCATGCCTCCGTAGACGAGGTAACGGCCGGAGGCCGTGGTCTTCATGGCGTGGGGCAGCTTCAGGCCGTGTGGGCCCAGGCGCTCGGGACGGCCGAGCTTGTCGATGTCGAACCGCCACAGGTGCTCGCCGATCGCGCCGACGATGTCCCGGTCGCCCAGCCAGGCGATGTGCGTGGTTCCTTTGATGGACGAGTCGGTGGGCTCGATCCGCAGGGTGGACAGGCGGTCGGCCTCCTCGAGCGTGGCGGTGTCGTAGAAGAGCAGGTGCTGGCCGGTGTTGCCGAGGAACCCGAGCGCGTGATCCGGGCTGACGCTGACGGCGTGGCCTCCGACGATGCCGTCGTAGTACTCGATCTTGTACGCGTACCGGCCGGTGGCGGGGTCGTAGCGGAACACGCAGACGCCCGCCCGGCCTTCGAGTCCGTTGAGCCCGTTGCCGTCGAGGGCGATGTGGAAGGCGTACGGGTACCCGTGCGGCGGAGTGGCGGGCGGCGTCAACGGGGCTGCCTCTCGGGCCTGAAGTGGCGGAACCCGGAACTGTCGGTGGACTCGGGCCGCGTCGGCCTCCACGGGGCCAACCCGGCCAGCAGGGTCAACGGCTCGGCCACGCGCGCGACGGTGTCCCGGAGCGAGGAGGCGGCACTGGCCGTCCCTGCGACCGGCACTGTGCTGCCCTGCCCGTGTGCCGCGATGGTGTTCAGGGTGGTGTGGAAGGACCTGCGGTAGGCGTCCTCCACCAGGGCGCGCCGGACTGCGGACCACAGGACGGGGGTGATCGCCTGCCACAGCGGGGGGAGGGCGAACTGCTGATAGGCACAGATGGTCACTCTGGTGCCGTCCGTGGTCCGGGCGAAGGACACCGAGCCGTCGTCCTGGAGCGCGGAGCCGTTCACGCTGTGGATCTGCCGCCAGCGCAGCAGCTGCTCGTCGGGGCCGTAGTCGATGGTTTCCAGCTTGCAGACGTCGAGTACATCGGCGCCGGACAACGCGAGATAGGCGGGCTGGGCCCGGCTGATGCTGCGTTCGACCTGCCGAATCGGCCTTCCGACCTCGTCGCGTGCCCGGACATCCGTACGGCCGCCGAGGTAGCCGCTGGTCAGACCGATCACCTGGCTGATGTCGAGGGATGTGGTGAACTCGTCGAACGGAATGGGCACTTCCTGCTCGCAGCGGAACAGGACGACTTCGTCCAGGTAGCGCCACCGCATCCCGTCGGCACATGGCGGGACGGCCGCGATCAGCTGGTCCAGCGGTTCCAGATGGCGGGCTACAGCCTCGAACTCCGCAGGCGCGAACGCCGATGCATCGACGCCGAGCGGCGTTGGCGCGGTGCGCATCGCGGCGGCGTCATCCGGGCGGATCCGAAGGGCGGTCGCCCACTCTGTCGCCGCCTCCGCCGTCTGGTCGACGACCGCCAGCACCCTTCGCAGCGCCACTCCGGCCAGGGGGATGTTGGGCATGATTCCGCCCTACCCGGCGCCACCACCTCCCATACCAGCCGCGCTCGCCGAGTCCGGCCCCTGGGCTGATCGGCGAACTGCCGAGGCGGACGGTGTACCCGCCGGCTCTCCGGCCTGGCGGCAGCGGCGCATGGACCGCGGCAACGCCGTCGAGAAGAACTCGCCGCAGTCGCCTGCCCGGTCCGGCGCTGCACCTGCCCCGCCCCCGATACCCCCAACTCGTCCCCGGCCGAGGGGGATCCCCGTACGGCGCGACGATCGGCTGCTTCGGACGGCTGCGACCCTACAAGCGGACCGCTGCCTGCGCGCAGGCGTTCGTCCGGCACGCCAGAGGGGAGCAGCGGCTGCTGATCGCCTGATTCCCGGACGATCCGGCCACGCACCACACCCTGACCGAGATCGCGGCCGCCCACGACCGTGTCCGCTACCTTCCGGGTTTCCACCCCGGTTCCGAGTTCGTGCGGCTGCTGGAGCAGGTGGACTGGGTTGCGCTGCCCTACCGGCGGGTGTGGTCCAGCGGCGTGCTGGTGGCCGCGGCGCAGCAAGGCCGCCGGATCTTGTCACCACCGCCGGTGGGGGCGGACGCCTACGGGCCGGCGCTCGAGGACTGGCAGATCGTGGAGCCGTGGGACGACGATGTGGCCGTGCTGCGCTGGCAGGAAGCCCTGATGGTCCCACAGGAAGGACAACGGATGGCGAGCGGGCCGGGGGCTCTGACCCTGCCGCGGTGGGACGAGGCAGCGGACGCCCTGGGCGACTTCTACCACCGAATCCTGGCGGCCTAAGTGGTCCACCGCATCGTTGTAGGAGCAGCCGGCTTCATCGGCCGCCCGCTCGCCGCATACCTCGCCGCCCAGCCGGGACGCCTTCTCCTCGTCGACTCCGAACCGGCCGGGGCCCCCGCCGGCACGGTGCGGGGATGGCACGCTGTCGACTGCCGCTCCGAGCGTTTCAAGCAGCTGGTCGACGAGTTCGTCGACGGAGCTGAACGCGTGGAGCTCTTCCACGCTGCCGGGCGGGTACCTCACCTCGCCCGGATCGCCACCAACGACGTAGACGACTTCCGTACGGCGATCGAGGACAACCTGGTGACCACTTACGCGGTCCTGCGTACGGTCGCCGAGGCCGCGGCAGCCCACCGCGTACCGGGCGCCATGCTTGTCCTCGGCTCGGTCGGCGGCACCCGGGCACACCGTTACAAGGCCGGCTACGACGCGGCCAAAGCTGCAGCCGAGAGCCTCACCCGCAGCTTCGCCCTGGAGTACGGCCCGCGCCGCATCTCGACGCGGGCCATCGCGATCGGCCCCATCTCCGGTTCCTCGACCACTTCTGGACTTGGGAGTCCGCTGAGTCACAGGAGGATGCCGGCGCCCTCACATGGTGGTCCTGTTCGCGTGGCGGCCGAAGGGTCGTTCGCCTCGGCGACACGGTGACGGTGAAGATGTTGCTGGTCAGCGGGCGAGTATGTGGCCGTCGTGGGGGCGGTGGTCGCGGGAGCGGCGCAGGTCGGTGGTGACGTACGTGCGTTGCAGCCAGCGGTCTGCTCCGTCGTATCGAGGGTGGAAGGCGGTGCGGCCGTGGACGGTGACGCGGTTGTCGATGACGACCAGGTCGCCGGGTGTCAGGCGCAGAGTGCGGGCGGTCGCCTCGCAGGCGCGGCCGAATTCGGTCAGCGCCGCCGCGGCCCGAGGGGTGAGCGGGGTGGTGACGAGTTGGGCCATGCGTATGTCGGGATCCTCGACTGCTCCCGACAGCACCGGTCGGGGCTCGACACCAGGCTCACCTGCGGCAGCGCCGGGGCCGAAGGAGGGGGGAGGTGTGGTGATGAACTCCGGTGCGAACAGGGCCTGGCGGCCGGCCGGGGTGAGGAGCGGCAGTGCTCGGCGGATGCCGGCGATGCGCATGCCGGCGATCCGGTCGTGGTCGGCGCGCAGGCACAGGAAGATCACATAGTCGGGCGGGTGGGGGTGGAAGCCGTTCTCGGTGTGGAAGGACAGTGGCACCGATCCGGCGTTGCCGTGGAAGGTCTCCTGCCCGGGGACGGGCACGACGTCCTGCACGAGGGCGCCGGATTTCTCGGCCAGGTAGGCGAGGGGCTCGCCGAGCCCGCAGGCCACCATGGTGAGCACCGCCGCCGGGATCGTGGCCTGGCGCTGGACCGAGCCGGGTACGGTCGGTGTCTCGGGCAGGGCCGCCTGATCGACGGGCAGGCCGCGGATCACCAAGGTGCCGTGAGGGCCGGAATGCCTTCGGAACCGGCGCACCTCACGGCGCAGCAGTAGCGGAAGGTCTTCCCAGGCGTCCCGGGCCCGGGCCACCCACTCGGGGTTGTCGACCTGGCCGTGCCCGCGGGTGCACAGAGTGCGGGCCAGCCGCTCGCACGTGCCGGCATCGGCCGGATCCAGTTCCCGGTCTGCGGCGAGGACGGTGCTTTGGGTGGTATCGGTCGTCGTCTCGGGCATCGGGGTCTCCTGCCGGGGGCGTGGGCGGCGGACGCGCGGACTCACGAGTGGCGCAGGCCGGCCACGGCGTCGGCGATGTAGTGGTCCCCGAATCGGATCAGCGAGGCGTACTGGGCTGCGCGACGATGGCGCATGAGCCGTAGTTCGGCGACCGCGTTGTCGGGGCCTTCGGGTTTCTGAGCGATGGAACGACGCAGATGCACCATCGAGTACGCGAGGGTGACGTGCCGTTCACCGTCCACGATGTCGGCTTCCAGGAGAGCACCCCGCGCTTCGGCCAGCTCCGGGGCGCGGGCTGCCAAGCGCTCGTAGGAGTCGGGAACCACGGCCAGCAGGTCCTTCATCGCCGCCCGGAACAGCTTGTATCCGCGATGCTGGCGCCCGCTCAACGGGATTTCCACCGACGGAGGCGCCATGGTGTGGCGTATCGCCGCCATGTAGTAGTCGGCCGGGATCGTACTGGCGTGGGCCATAGCCGCCGGGAATCCACGCACATACACCGTCGCATCGGCCAGCCGCAGCAGCGCGGCCTCGTCGTCGCCGAGCCGCAGAGAGCGGGCGGCGTCGGCCACGGCGACCGCAGCGCAAACGTTGAACAGGACATGGACCTGGTGACCGATGAGCCACCGAGCACTCCACACACTCTCCGACGACGATCCCGCACCGGCCTCGGGGACGGCCACCGGCGGGACGGAGTCATGGTCTGCGCCCGGCGCTGCGCCGGTGAGATCGAGCACCGACTGCCGCATCCCGGTCATCTCCAGCGCCATGTCGGAACCCGACAGCGGAGCATCACACAGATCTTCCAGACCGCGGTGGATGACCAGGACACCGTGCAGGGCAGCCTGCTGATCCGACAGCTCCCGCTCACGGACCCGGAAGAACGACTGACTGGTCGACTCCGCCGGCAGTTCCTCACCGACCAAGGCCGGAGCCAGATCCGACAGCGCGGCCGCCAACTCACCGGCGACCGTGGCAGCCTGCCGCAGCGCGAGGGTGCGCTCGACAGGTCCGGCATGGGTCGGCACCGCAGCCAGCACGCGCGCGGTCCGCTTCGCCTCAGCACCGACCCGTGGGCCCAACACCGGCACGGACCGCCCGCCTCGGGGCTCTCGGAAGACAGCGACAGCAGGATGACCGGCAACCGGTGATAAGCCCATGGTTGAAGTATTTCGCCACGAACACTCCACACGAAACCTGATCTGCAAGACCATTCCTGTATGGTCCACCGGAGTTGGCCGGGGAGGCAGTGGCGGCGAGTCCGGTACGCCCCGCGGACTCCGTCCGACTCAGGCCGTCAGCGCCGCCGCCACCGTGCCTCCGGCACCCGCTCCGCGGATGGGGCATCGCCCGTTCGGTGCTCCTCAACGGGACGCAGTGGAAGCCGACGCATCCGGACGACCCGCCGCCGCGACGGCCCGAACCACCCCGAGGCATGGAAACGCCGTCGGCCTTCGTGGTCCAGCGCCCCATCCGGGTCCGCCGCTCCGGCGGGCCCGGCCGGCGCTCCCACACCTCCGGAGGATGTCGCGCATCACCAGCTCGTCGACGCGATCGAGTCCGCCCTTGGCCGGCGAGGCCCCCAGGCGATGGGGACGAAGCCCGCTCGCGGACCCGCGCCCGACCGGGCCCTGCCGGCGATGACCCCAGCCCGGCCGCTCGACACGATCATGCGGCGTAGCCGCTTGCACCCCCGGCTCCGGGCCTTCCAGAACAGGCGCGAACTCCACCCGCACGACTACTTCACCGACACCGTGACCCGGCGAGGCCAGGGCATACGGCCGGCGAACATGACTCGCCTTGGGGCCCTGATGCGGGACGGCGGCTCGACGGCGTCCTCTCCGCACGGTGCCACGTCGGTCTGCTGGAGCCCGGCGAGGTGTCCGCGCTGCTCGACCGGGCGACGGCCGCGGGGACCGACCTCCACGCGGTGCGGCCCGGACTCCTCGCCCGGGCCGGGAACCATCCGTACCTGCTGGGCATCCTGTGCCGACGGGTGGTGATCGAGGAGGTCGACCTCGATTTGTCCGGCCGCGGCGCGGAACTGCTGTGCACGGTCGCCTGCAGCGGGCCGGTCTCCGGCCTGTCCGCCGAGGACGTGCAGGATCTCGTCAACAAGGGGGCGCTCACCCGCGACGGCGGCGACGGCGACGGCGGCAGCGAGTCCGGGGCCGTGTCCGGATCCGTGCCCGGGTCCGTCCGGCTGTTCTCCGAGTCAGCTGTTGACCGTCTCCCAGCCCTTCGAGTCGATCAGTTTCATCGCCAGTGTGTGCGGGGTGTCGTGCGCCCGGAAGTCCTCGGCGGTGATGACGATGTGGTAGTCGTTCTCGATCCGCTTGAGCACCCGCTCCGCACCGGCCTCGTCGCCGCCCAGAGCGAAGAACCGGTCGTTCGGATCGCACGCCTGGACGCCGATCTCCTCACGGAAGAACCGCGCCATGATGCTGGTGAAGATCTGCTGGTCGTCGGAGACCTTCGTCGCCGTGCCGCGCACGGCGATGACCAGCGCCATCCTCATCCTGTCGGTGACGTTGGCCTTGCTCCCGTGGACCGTCATGCCGTCGAAGAGCGCCGCGGAGCCGGCCGGGAAGTCCGGCTGCACCCGGTAGGGGCTCAGCCTTTCCAGCACGGACTCCTCGACCGACGGCAGGCCCGCCCCCGCCTTGGTGTACACGTGCGGTGCCAGCCCGAGGCGGTGGCTGCGACGGTAGAAGTAGAAGCCGGCGTTCTCGTCGTGCACGTCGTCGAGCGCCACCCACAGGTGCAGGTACTGCGGCGGGTCCATCGGCGTCGCGAACAGTTCCTGATGGGCGAGCAGCGGGCCGGTGTGCGGTGCCTTCGGGAAGATCTCCAGGTAGAACAGCTCCGGGTCCCAGGGGACGGCCTCCCGGAAGAAGTCCAGGAGCCGCGGATCCGTGCCGAACTCGCGGAACCAGGGGTCGTACCGGTGCATGTCCGTCATGCTGCGCAGCGCGCCGTCCGGGTGGTACTCATGATGCGCACGCGGCACCGTCGGCAGTACGTCGTCGATGTAGCGCCGGAGCTGGCGCCGTATCTCGGCGACCTTCTCCGCATCGAAGAACCGGTCGATGAAAACGACGCCCTCGCGGGCCAACATGTCGCCGATGCGCGGGTCGTCCGCCTTCACGAAATCCATGGCCTGCTCCTCAGGTTCGTTCCGCTGTGGGCGTGTCGTCGGTCGGTTCCTCGTCCTCGGCCTCTTCCAGTTCCGTGAGGGCCTGCAGGTACTGCTTGCGCACCTCCTCCAGGTCGCTCTCGCTCAAGATGCGGGAGAATGAGGTTGGCAACGTGTCCTCCTCGTATGGACGTTCCAGATGGTGGTGCCGGACGTTTCCCGCGCGGTCACGCGCGGTCACGCGCGCAGACCCCACTCCTGGGCGTTGTAGATCACCAGCCCGTTGGTCGGGTTCGCCCGCACGTTGGCGAAGCGGTCATCCACGACAAGCAGGCTCGGCTTCTGGCACAAGGGGAGCGAATACGCCTCGCGGGAGAGGATCTCGTCCGCACGGTTGAGAAGTTCGTGGGCCTTGGGCAGGTCGAGCGTCTCGTTCGCCTCGCCGATCAAGCGGTCCACCTCGGCATCGGAGAAACGGCCGTAGTTCATGCCGCCGTCGGTGGTCCACATGTCACGGGCCGGACCGACCCGCACCGGGTTGCCGATCCAGTTGAACGAGACGATGTCGTAGTCGCCGGCCACCATGGTGCCGGGCCGGTCGGTCGGTTCGACGCGGACCTCCAGGCCGATCCGGCGCAACTGATCGCGCACCAGCTCGCCGGTGCGCCGGCGCATGAGGTCACCGGGTGCGTGCCGGAAGCGCAGCACGCCGACGGGCGAGCCGTCCGGGGCGTGCAGGAGGCCGTCGCGGACCTTGTACCCGGCGGCGTACAGCAGCCGCTCGGCCGCCTCGATGTCGCCACTGCCCTGACCGGTGCCGGTGATCACGTCGCGGTAGGCGGGTTGCCCCGGCAGGAAATTGTGGCTGTTCAGCGGCTCGACATCCGGGTGGAAGGTGCCGATGGTCTCGGCCAGGATCTCGTCCCGGTCGATGGCGGTGAAGATCGCCCGGCGCAGCACCGCGTCGGCGAGGAACGGATTGCGGGTGTTCAGGTCCACGTGCTCCCAGACCAGCCCCTGGCGCAGCTCGTAGCGGACACCGGGCATGTCGCGGAACGCGTCCACGAGCGCCTTGGTCGGCTGGGGGGTGGACATGCCGTGCACCGCCCGTTGACGCACCGCGTCCGCGAGTGCCACCGGGTCGGTCACCACCCGGAACACGACGCGGTCGAGGCTCGGCGCGACGCGGCCGTACCAGTTCGGGTTCGGAACCAGCACCACCTCGACGCCGGGCTCGACGTGCTCCACCTGGTACGGCCCCGCCGACCAGGTGGGTACCGTCTGGGCGAACGAGGCGAACGCCGCCGCAAGTCCGTCGGCCGTACCGAGGTCACCGGCACGCGCCGCGATGTGCGCCGGATAGAGGTACGAGAACATCGCGTCCCAGTCGGGGAACGACTTGCCCGGCGCCAGGGTGACCACGATGGTGCGGCCGTCGTCCGCGCCTTCCACGGACTCGACCAACTCGTACCCGGCGTGGGTCGACGGCAGGCACGCGGGGCTGTGGTGCCCGCTGGACACCCGCCAGGTGTAGCGGAAGTCCTCGACTCCGACGGGGACCCCGTCGTTCCAGCGGGCCTCCGGCCGCAGCCTGTACACGATGGTCTGCGGGTCCGCCGCGACCAACTCCGGCTCACGGGTGAACAGGTCCTCGTTCCAGTGGTGCTCCAGGTCCGGGAACGCGACGTACGGGCTCGGCGTGATCAGCTGCAGCACCATGCCCGTGTCGACGACGTTGCCGGCCGCCGAGAGCAGGTTCCAGTTGGGCGGGGTGTTCCCGACCGCGTGCACGTAGGTGCCGCCCGGTTTCACGGCCGCCCGGTTCGAGTCGTTCAGCTCCACGGTGAACCCTTCACTCAGCGAACGGCGGCGTCGGCTGCGACCGTCGCTCTGTCGTCGTCGGAGGTTGATGTTCAGCACCGGAGCAAGCACCGGCTCGTTGCCGACCAGGCGCGCACGGCGCCTTCGGAACGTACCGACGGGCGGTTCGGGAGCAGTTATGCACGCGGCACCGGTGCAGCGGCGACGGACTCACCGGCCTCTTCGCATAACCGGCGGCTAACTCGCCCGCCCTAGTCTGGGCCGGCACCGGGCGCCCGTCGCATGTGCGTCCCGCGAGCACGTGGGAGATGGAGGACGCGTCGGACCAAGGGACATCGATTCGCACCCGTGTGACCGTCGTAGCCGTGAGGGGATGAGGGGACTCATGATGCCCGGAGAGAAGCCGATGCCCGCACCGGACGATCCGATTCCGTCGCCGCGCTCCTCCAGCGAACCGGTGCTGTGCGAGATGTTCGCCGACTTGTTCGAGCTGGACGGCGTCGATGCCGATGCAGACTTCTTCGACCTGGGCGGCACCTCGGCGCAGGCCACCCGGCTGGTCGGCAGGATCCGAAAGGTCTTTCCGGGGGACATCACGTTCGGCGATGTCTTCGAAGCGCCCACTCCCAGGGGTCTGGCCGAGCTGCTCGACCGGGCGGTCGTGACGAGCCCGGTCCCGGGGCCGGCCGACCGCCCGGAGAGGATCCCGCTGTCCCCCGGGCAGTCGACGTTCTGGTTCTACGAACAGCTGCGCGGCCCCAGCGCGGACCACAACATCCTGCTGTCGCTGAAACTGACCGGGCCGCTGGACCGCGAGGCGCTCGTCTGGGCGTTCGATCGGCTGATCGACCGGCACGAGATCCTGCGCACGGTGTTTCCCCGAGATCAGGACGAGCCCTGCCAGGTCGTGCTCGACCCCGAAGCCGCCCGCCCCGGACTCCGCGTCGTCGACGTCGCCGGCGACCGGATCCCCGAGGAGCTGGCGAAGCGCGCCGCGCTGCCGTTCGACCTCGCCGCAGAGCCTCCCCTGCGGGCCTGGCTTCTGGCGATCAGCCAGGACGAGCACGTCCTGCTGATATCCCTGCACCACATCGCCGGCGACGGCTGGTCGACGGGCCCGCTCTGGCGGGACCTGTCCGCCGCGTACCTCGCGAGGCGCGACGGACTGCCGTGGCAGCCCCGGCCGCCGGCCGTGCAGTACGCGGACTACAGCATCTGGAAGCGTGACCTGCTGGGCCGCGAGTCCGACAGCCAGAGCCTCATCGCCCGCCAGGGGCGGTACTGGGCGCAGACCCTCGCCGGCCTTCCGGAAGAGCTGCCGCTCCCGGTGGACCGGCAGCGTCCCGCGCGGCTGACCGCACGCGCAGAGGGCGTACGGTTCACCATCGCGCCGGATGTGCACCGCCGGCTCCTCACACAGGCGACGGCTGCACGGGTCACCCTGCTGACGACCCTGCGCGCTGCCGTGGCGGTCCTGCTCTCCGAACTCGGCGGCGGCGGAGACATCCCGATCGGCGGCCTGGTGTCCGGCCGGACCGGTCCGGGGTTCGAGGACGCCATCGGCTTCTTCGTCAACACCCAGGTGCTGCGGTGCACCTGGGACGGGGACCCGACCTTCGAGACGGTGCTGGCCCGCGTCCGCGAGGCCGAACTCGGGGCGTACGCGAACCAGGACATGCCGTTCGACCGGATCGTCGAGATCCTGAACCCGGTCCGGATCGCATCGCGGAACCCGCTGTTCCAGGTGATGGTCGTCGCCGACGAAGGGATCGGTGCCGGTGACGTTCTCTTCGGCTGTGCCGCCGAGCCGCAGCCGGTGGAACTGCTGGGCCTCCCGACGTTCGACCTGTCCTTCAACTTCACCCTGCCCGAGGCGCCCGAAGAGACCGGTGCCGGTATCGCGGGCTGGCTCGGCTACAGTCCTGACCTCTTCGACCGCCCGACGGTCGAGCGCATCGCCGCCCTCGCCGTACGGATCATCGACGAGGCGACCGCGCATCCGGACGCGCCGCTCAGTGCGTTGGCCCTGCCGTCGCCGTTCGACGACCGACCGGCGAGCGTGGCCGCCGCCGACACGGGGACCCCGGTGGCGGGGGAGGACTCCGCACGCCCCCGCACACCGCGGCTGGACGCCCTCTGCAGCGCGTTCGCCCAGATCCTCGGAGCGGAGGAGGTCGGGGCCGACGACAACTTCTTCCGGCTCGGCGGGCACTCCCTGATGGTGGTGCGCCTGGTGAGCCGCATTCGCTCGACGCTGAACACGGAACTGCCGGTACGCGTGGTCTTCGACCAGCCGACACCTGCGGGCATCGACCGGTGGCTGGACCGGGCCGAGGCGGCATCCGGCGCGCCGGGTCCGGCCGCCGACGGCTTGGACGTCGTGCTGCGTATCCGTCCCGAGGGCGACCGGACCCCGGTGTTCGTCGTGCCCCCCGCCCTCGGTCTGAGCTGGTGCTACACACCGCTGAGCCGCTGGCTGGACGACGGCTTCCCGCTGTACGGCCTGCAATCACGCGGCATCCGCGGCTCCGGCCCCGCCGGCCGGACGCTGACGGACATCGCGGCGGACTTCGTCGGCGAGCTGCGCCGCATCCAGCCGAGCGGTCCGTACCAGCTCCTCGGCTGGTCGTTCGGCGGCAATGTCGCCCACGCCATGGCCGTGTTGCTCGAAGCCGCCGGAGAAGAGGTCTCCATGCTCGCGCTCCTCGACAGCTACCCCTGGGACAGCGAGCAGACGGATCCGACGGCGGCCGTGGAACCCGTGGCGGTGGACCCGAAGTCGACAGCGGAGGAGCTGGAGCGGGTGCTCCAGGCCTCGCCCGGCACGGCGGCGGCCCTACCCGACGAGACCCTTCCGGCGCTCGCCCAGGTCTTCGCCGGCAACCGCGACGCCCTGCTGCGGCACCGGTCCGGGCGCTTCAGCGGGGACGTCCTCGTGTTCACGGCGGCGGAGAGCCTCGAACAGGGAATGGATCCGCGTTCGTGGCAGAGGTTCGTCGACGGCCGCGTGAGGACCTGGTCCGTCGGCGGCAACCACTACGAGGTCTTCGGCCCGGAGCCGTTGGAAACGATCATGTCCGTCGTCAATGCGGAGCTGACCGCGCACCAGGGTCGGAACCGGGCCCGCGCGACGCAGGAGAGGGGAGTGGCCGGATGAGTGACGTCCAGTCGACGTCCGAGATCGACACCACAGCGGTGCTGCTGAGGATCTGGCAGCAGTTGTTCCGTGACCAGCAGGTCGGTCTCGACGACGACTTCTTCGACCTCGGCGGGCACTCGCTGCTCGCCACTCGCGTGATCTCCCAGGTCCGTGCGGCGCTCGGCAAGCGGGTCATGTTCAAGGACATCACGGAATGTCCCACGATCGCGCTTCTGGCGGCCCGGATCGAAGAGAAGGGGTAACCGGGCCATGCCTTCGAGCAGCGGACGGGAAGGACGTCGGGGAACCGTGGTCATCGTCGAGCCGTACTCATCGGGAAACATGCTCGCCCCGGCCTTCCGGCAGGGCGGCTTCTCGCCCTGCGCCGTCACGTTGACCGGCTCCTCGGCACCGAACCCCGCGACGCTTCGCCTGTCCGACTTCGACGAGCACATCGCCTACGACGGTGGTGAACTCGGCCCGCTCGTCGACAGGTTGCGGGCCCTCGATCCGGTGGCGATCGTGCCGGGGACCCATACCGGGGTCAAGCCGGCCGATGAGCTCGCCGCGGTGCTGACGCCCGAGCTGGCGAACGCGCCGGACCTCGGCCCGGCGCGGCACCACAAGGGCGCCATGATCGCCGCCGTCGCGGCCGCCGGGCTGCCGACGATCAGGTCCCTGTGCACGTCCGACGCCGGCGACGCGCTCGCGTGGATCGCGCGCGAGGGACTGTCCGGCCGTGATCTGGTGGTCAAGCCCGCCGACTCGGCCGGCACGGACAGTGTCCGGTTCGTTCCCGGTGGACATGAACTGCACGCCGCCGTAGCGGAGTTGCTCGGTTCGACGAGCCGATACGGATCACGCATCTCCGAGGTGCTCGTACAAGAGCACGTCAAGGGCGTCGAATACGCGGTGGACACCTTCAGCTACGAGGGCAGGTGCACGGTCAACGACGTCGTGCGCTACCACAAGGTCTCCAGCCGGCGGCACATGGCGCTGTACGCCAGCATGGAGATCCTGCCGATGGACGCACCCGGCAACGACGCGGTCATCGGCTACGTCAAAGCGGCACTCGACGCACTCGGGATCAGGTTCGGCGCGGCGCACACCGAGGTGATGGTCACCGAGGACGGGCCGATGCTCATCGAGGTCAACGCCCGGCTCTCGGGCGGCGGGCACCCGTGGACGTGCGAGCTGGCGACCGGTGACAACAGCATCGACCGCATGGTGCGGTACGTGGCCGGGGACCGGAACATCCCGGACGGCTACCCGCTCCGACTGACCACCCGGGTGGTCTTCTTCTCGGTGCGGTCCGCCGGAACCGTCAGCGGCATCGCCGGCCTGGACGCCATCGCGGACCTGCCCAGCTGCTACCACCTGCAGGTCAACCTCCAAGACGGAGACCACGTCCCGGAGACGGCCGACATCTTCGACGCGCAGCGGCTGGGCGCGGTGGTCCTGGCGCACGGCGACCCCGCACAGGTCGCCGCCGATCACCGGGAGGTCCACAGGATCGCGGCCGGAGCGGGGCGTCCGGGCGGCCTCACCATCGATCCGAACCGAGAGGGAGTGCAGTAGAGATGGGACAGACGGCCCCGCTCGTCGTCCATACGGCAGCCGATTCGTACGTGCGAGACCTGCGTGATCCGGCGCTCGTGCCGATGCTGGGCGTCGACGACCGCCGGTTCGCCGCCCTCGCGGGCCTGCTGGGAGGACCCGCCCGGCGCTCGGACCCGGACGTCTCCGGCACGCTGGTGGTGGCGCCTCCCGGCTCGGCGGCCACGGCCGCGGGACGGGCGCTGGCGGACCGCTTCGGCGGCTCGTTCGAGGAGTTGCCCGCAGGGGGACTGCACCGGATCCTCGACGCACGCCTGGAACCCGCGCAGGTGGTCTTCGTCGCCCTGCACGACGAAATCGATCTCGACGTGGTCACCGAGTCGCTCCAGGCCGTCGGCGCGCACCGCCATGAAGGCCGGCACGCCACGATCGGATTCGTGATCGGGCCGGACCTCTCCGAGCTGAGCTGGCTGCTCGCCAAGGGGCTCAGCTGTCACCTCAGGAAGCCTCCGGAGCGGAGCCGGCTGACCGTGGTCCCCTGGCTGCGCCGGCACGCGGCGGCGGTCCGGGCAGCGGGTCCGGACGGCGCGGAAGCCGTGCCGGAGTGGGTCGTCGGCGCGAGGGCGAGCCGCGCGGTCCTCGAACCGATGCTGTCCGAGCAGTACACCGGACTCGTGTCCTTCGCGTCGGCCGGCCGCGAGCACGCGCTGATCCTCGGCGACACCGTGATCTGCGGCGACCACGCCGGACACCGGGGGCCCTCCGCCCCTGGCGCGGACGCACCGAGCTGCGCCTCCTCGGACCGCTGCTTCCGGGACGGCGTCCGGGCGGGGGACGTCATCAGGGCGGCCGGTGTCCGGGCTGACGTCGTGTTCGCCAACTCCTGCATGGCCTGGCGGCCCGGTACCGGTCTGGTGGCGGCCGAGTACCAGCTGGCGGGCGCGTTCCAGTACGGGATTCCGGCCGCCTACATGGGTGCCGTCCACCAGATGCGGCCGAACCTGACCGTCAACGAATTGGTCGACGAGGCCGCGGCGGCGGGCACGGACATCGGACGGGCCTGCGCCGCGGTCAACGACCTCGTCCGGGAGTCCGGTCGCGAGCTGCCCTACTTCGCGGTCCTCGGACTACCCTGGGTGACCGCGGGCAGCGGATCCGAGCCCCCGTCCACCACCGGGGCCGGGCCCGGCCCCGGTGCCCGCGACGGCGTCGGCGACCTGAAGCCGCGACTGCTGCGCTTCGGCCGGACCGTGCGGGCCCTCCGCGAGTTCGGGCCGAGCGGGTTCATGCCGCCGGACGGAATCGTCGCCATGGAGGCCGAGATCCTCGAACTGGCCCGGACGCTGAAGAGGGGGGCCCTCGGCGCGGATCCCGCCGAGGAGGTCCTCGGCCCGCTGGACCGGCTGGGCGGTCTGATCGCCGACGCGGAAATGAGTGCGGTCGCCGACTTCCACGAGTTCGGCAAGATGAGCCACTCCGCCCTCAACGAGATGTGGGAGGGCATCCTCGACACGCGTGTCCGCCCGACCGACGGTGCCTGCCCGTACTGCAAGGGACGGCTGGCGGAACTGGTCGCGCTGCACCCCGTGTACGAGCGGGTCGGGCGACGCGCGCTGATCTGCAACGTGTGCGGGCCGGTAGTGGACGCCCCGCTCGACCCGGTCATCGGCGACGTGCTCATCGAGTGCCCGACGGTCTGGGAGCGGCCGGGCACCGTCACCGTCGACGTGCTGCTGACCCCCGCCGCGAGCGTGTCCCAGGAGATCGTCGTGGCCGGCGCCGTCCACGTCTCGGGGGCCGCGAACTCCGGCATGTCGTTCCCGGACGCGCGGCGGATCGTCATCCGCCCGGGATCCCCCGCACGCATGCGCGTCGACGCCACGCTGGACGCCGAGGCGTTCACGCACCACGAGCACTTCGTCAGGTTCGTGGCGGTGGCGGAAGGGCTCGTCCACTACGCCTCGCGCCCGGTGGCGGTGGCGCCGGCCAGGTGAGCCTCAGTCCCAGTCGTCCAGCAGTTCACTGGCGAAGGCGAGGTCCTCGCAGATCGCGCGGGCGGCGTTGATCCCGCTGCTCGCCGCTCCGGTCCACATGAAGTACGAGGACCCTTCGACGTTCCCGGCGCTGTAGACGAGCGGGTTGGACGTCATCCCGTACAGGCTGGTCTCGGGGAAGCCCTCCGCCGACAGGTCGAGGTCGAGTTCCTCGGCGAGTTTCCGGTAGGGCCGGGCCACATCGCCGAGCAGCAGGGTGTCGGCGTCGAGGGTCCGGCCGTGGGCCGTCTCCAGGACGACGCCGCCCGCCGGATCCGCAGAGGCGCGGACCACCTCGTCGGACAGGACTTCGACGCCGTGGCGGGTGAGCAGGCGCGCGAGTCTTCCCCGGCTCGCCGAAGGGTCCCCGACGAGGACCGTCATCCGCTTGGCGAACTGCCGGGACAGGGCCGCCATCTTGAGCGTCTCGTCCCCGGTGCCCACGCAGACGAACGTGCCGCCACTGTGCTCGTACGTGTGGCAGTAGGGGCAGTCGAAGGCCGTTCTGCCCCAGACACCGTCCGGCAGCCAGGCCGGCAGCACGTCGACGCGGCCGGTGGCGAGGAGCAGCCTTCTGCCGCGCAGACCGGGATGACCGCGGCCCTCGACGACCACGTGGTCCTCGTACGCGCGAGCGGATATGACCTCGTCCCACAGGATGGTCGCTCCGTACCGCCCGGCGTCCTCCTCCATCTTCCGGTAGATGTCCGCCGGGGCGGCTCCGTCCGCGTACGGCACGTTGCTGACCGAGCTCGCCGGCGAATTGCGCCGCCGGGGCCCGGAGACCACGAGCGTGCTCCGCATGGAGCGGCTGAGCATGGTGGCCGCCGTCAGGCCCGCCGGTCCTGCACCGATCACAATCACGTCATAGAGATCGTCGTACATCGAGACTCCCCTTGATGGCTCCGAGGCGGTCGCTATCCGGCGGGCTGAAAGAGCTCCCGCAGCGCTGCGCGATCCACCTTTCCCGTCTGGCCCACCGGAAAGGTCCGGCATACGGCCACACGACGGGGTTGCATGTACCCGGGCAGCCATTCGCCCAGGCTTTCCCTGACGGTCCTGGCGTCCAATTCGCCCCGGGTCCTCAGCGCCAGTGCCAGGTACGGAGAGTCTCCGTCGTCCAGCTTCAGGGCGACGGCCTCGTCGACGTCCAGGCTCCGCAGTGCCACCTGCTCGATCTCGCCGAGCTCGATGCGGAACCCGTGGATCTTCACCTGCGAGTCGATGCGGCCCAGGAACTCGACCCATCCGTTCGAGGTCCAGCGGGCGCGATCGCCGGTCCGGTACATCGTGGAGGCACCGCCCCGGTCCCAGGGATCCGGCAGGAAGCGGTCCGCCGTCAGGGCCGGATCGCCGAGGTATCCGGCGGCTACGCAGGCACCGCTGATGTACAGCTCGCCCGGTTCGCCGATCTCGCAGGGCGTGCGGTCCTCCCGAAGGACGTAGTAGCGGCTGTTCTGCATCGGATGCCCGTACGGGATGCTCCGCCACGACGGGTCCACCTCGTCCACGACGAAGTCGTTCGACCAGACGCAGGCCTCGGTGGCACCGCCCAGCGCCACCAGAGTCGCGCGCGGGAACTCACGGCGCAGGACCTCGCGGGTGTTCAACGGGATCCAGTCGCCGCTGAGGAAGACCCGTCGGAGCGTGTCCCGGTGCCGGCGGGAGGATTCGTCGAGCAGCAGCGTCACGGCGGTGAACACGGCCGGCGCGGAGTTCCACAGCGTCACCCCGTGCTCGACGAGAGCGATCGTGATCTCCTCGAGCTCCTGCAGATCGGCATCGGGAAGCAGCAGCACGCTCGCGCCGGCGGCCAGGGTGCCGAAGACGTCGTAGACCGACAGATCGAAACTGAACGACGCCACCTGCAGGAGGATGTCGCTCGGGCCGACGGAGTTGCGCCGGTTGAACCACTCGATCAGGTTGACGACGCTGGAATGCCGGACGGCCACCGCCTTCGGCCGCCCGGTGGAGCCCGAGGTGAAGATCGTGTAGGCCAGCGCGTCCGGTCCTGCGGGCCCGGCCTCGTGCTGTCGGACCGGCTGCCTGGGGGCGGATCCCGCGACCACCTCGGGGTCACCGCCCCGGCGCACTGCAATGACCGCCACGTCCTCGCCGAGGCCGCTCGCCCTGTCGCGATAGGGATCCGTGACGAGGACATGTCCGATGCCGCTCGCCTTCAGCACCTCCGCCATGCGGCGTGCAGGCCATCGCGGATCCAGCGGGACGTAGTAGGCGTCCGCGCGCAGAACCGCGTGGATCGACACGACGGCCTCCGGGACGTGGTCGACCAGCAGGCCGACCGGCGTACTCGGGAGGACGCCGTGCGCGGCCAGGTGACGGGCGAGCCGCGAGCTCTCGGCGGCGAGTTCGCCGTGCGTGAGCGCGACTCCGGACGTCGTCCGAAGGGCCGGCTCCTCGGCGTGCTCGACCGCCGCGACGTCGATGAGATCCATGATGCGGCTCGTCGTGGAGTAGTCGCACCGGGTCTCGTTCCACTGTTCGACCGGAGTCGGGTGCCGAGGCGGATGATCGGAGATCATGAGACGCTCCCAAGGTCGCGGGGCAGGGACTGGGCGGTCAGCCGTCGGTGGATGCGGAAGCCGGCCAGGAGGCGAGCGAGCGCTCCGGGTCCGCGGTGGCGGCGGCCACGGCATCGGCGATCAACCTCACCATGTCGAGCGCCCGCCCGTGACTGAACATGCTCCCGTCGAACTCCAGACGCAGGCGGTATCCTCCCGGCTGTTCCTCCACGAGCAGTGCCAGCGGCGAACCAGCGCTCGGCTCGCCCTCCAACGGGTCGAATTCGAGGAGTTCCAGGTCGCCGAGTGGCCAGTCGGGCAGCGGGACCGACGGGGTCACGGTGACGCCGACCGACCCGAGGTTCCGCAGGTCGGCACCGTCTCCGCCTGCCGCGGTGACGACCTCCGGGAACGGCGGGTGCTGCCGTTCCAGGGTGGCCCAGACCTCACGTTGCACCGCCCGCGCCAGCACACCGAACGTCGCGTCGGCGGCGAACCCGACCCGTATGACCCGCGGCCCGGCCAGCGGGCCGACGTGGGCCTGCGACTCGGGTGTCAGCCGGTTGTCGACCACGGAGGCGACCCAGAGATCGGTCTGACCGGTATGGCGGTGCAGCATGGCCATCGTGCCCGCGGAGAACAGCGCGAACGGGTTCACCCGCAGCCGGCGCAACCCGGCCGCAACGGCACCGTCCGGGTCGGCCAGCACCGTCTCGACGGCCCCGGTGGGCGCCAGTTCCGCCCTCACGGGCCCGGGCAGGTCACGGGGCAGGCGCATGACCGGCAGATCGCGGAGCCGGGAGGTCCAGAACTCCTCGTCGGCGCGGCGTGCCTCCGGGTCCGGATTCCGAATGAGGCGAGCCGTCTCCCGGTACGCCTGCCCGATCTCCGGCAGGTCGTCGGGCGTCCCGTGGATCTCGGCGCGGTACAGCGTGGCGAACTCCTGGAGCAGGAGGTTCTGCCCGTAGCCGTCGATCACCAGTTGGTGGCAGGTCATGACCAGCTGGTGGTCCTCCTCGGCGCGTCGGACGAGGGTGGCCCGGAACAACGGCTCCTCGCCGAACCGGAACGGGGTGCGGGCGATCTTGCGAAGGAGTTCCTCTGCCGCGTCCGGGACCGCGTCGTGCACCTCCACCACCCGCAGGTCAGGCGGCTCGGCGAGCCGTGTGGTCGGCGACGGCCCGTTCTCGAACACGGTACGCAGCAGGTCGTGGCGCAGGGACAGCCGCCGTACGGCCGCGGCCAGCGCCGTGCGGTGCACCTCCCCGCGCAACCGGAACACCACCGTCGCCAGCAGCACCGGGGTGGACGCGAGAGCGCGCGCGGCCCGCCACAGGTCGCCCTGCGGGGACGGGAGCGCGGTCGCGTCCGGCGGTCCGCCGAGCACGGCCGGACGACCGGTGTGGTGCCGAACGAGAGCCGCGATCTGCTCGTCGTCGAGCACGCCACCCCAGAAGCAGTTGTTCCGCACGCTCGATACCTCCTGACCGTGGCGGCCCGTCGGGGCCCGGACGCGGGTGACGGCGTATATGGCGGTCCGGTCACCGACACCGGACCCAGCCTAGGAACGCGGGGTTAGGCCGTGGTTACGCGTGCCGTCCTCAGGACGCCGAGGCGTCGACGATCAGCTCGGCGAGGTCCTGGGCGAGGGTCCGCACCTCCGTCGCGCTCCAGTTCCGGACGGTGTGCAGGAGTTGGGCGCTCGCCCCGCTGCGTGCGACGCTCAGCGCGAGGTCGTGCCGCAGCCGGACGTGGCCGCGCGGCATCGGCGTGACCACCACACCGCCCGCGCGCACCGGCTCCTCCGGAGCGTTGAACTCCTCCACCCCGATGTTGGTGACCGGGTCGTCCCACGCGGTCAGCGGCCCCAGGGCTCGGGCCACGTCACGGTAGGGCACGTCCGCGTACCGGAGGGCCGACAGCACGGCCTCGCGTCCGGAGGACAGCGCGGCTGCGAGGCCGGCCGCCGGGCGGGGCGCGAGCACGATGGGCACCACGTTGATCAGGCAGCCCATCAGGTGCCCGCTGCCGCCGCCGTCCCGGATCGCGACGGGTGAGGCCACGACCGTGCGCTCGGATCCGGACGTGCGGGACAGCAGGTGGCCGAAGAGGCCCGTCAGCCCCATGTACCGGGTGGCCCCCGCTCTCCTGCACGCCCGGTCGAAGGAGGCCCATGCGGCGTCGGTCACGGGGAGTTCCACAGCGGCCGCCAGCCGGTCGGTCGCCGGCCCCCGGAGTCCGGGCAGCGCCACCCGGGACGGAGCCCCCCCGAGGAGCCTGGCGGCTTCGAGTGCCCTGCCGCTGTCCACGGCAGCCCGTTCCCGCGCGGCCCGGGCGAGCAGCCACTTGCGGTAGGCGGTCGGATCGGGGCCGGGAGGCAGGGCCGCGTCCTGGGCTCCCGCCGCGTAGCGCGACAGCAGTGTGCGCAGCAGCACGCCGTGGGACCAGCCGTCACTGATGAGATGGTGGAAGACGAGGACCAGCACGTGCTCATCGGATCCGACCCGGATCAGGCGGGCCCGCCAGAGCGGGCCCGCCTCCAGGTCGAAGGGTTCGGTGGCGGTGAGCGCTGCCAGGCGTTCGACCCGGGCCGCCCGGGTCTGCTCGTCGAGGGCGCCCAGGTCCGTGTAGGCCAGCTCCGCGGCGGGGGCGTCGAAGGACTGCCGAGGCTCGCCGTCGACCTCGACGACACGGCACCGCATGGCCTCGTGGACCTCGCGGGCGCCGCCGAACGCCGCGCGCAGGGCCTCCGCGTCCAAGGGGCCGTCGATGCGCAGGGCCGCAGTGTCGTGGTAACCGGAGACACCCGGGCTCAACTGTTCGGCGAGCCAGATTCCCTGCTGGGTAGCGGTCATCGGGAGCGCCTCGGGGGGTTGCCTTCGCCGCTGGGCGCGCAACGCCGCCACGAGCCGGGCCCGTTCTGGATCGACACCTTGTATCAACGGCGGTTCCGTCCTTTCCGCGGGAGTGACGGGGGAGTCCCCCGTGATGCGCGGTGAGCGACGTCACCGTAGCAATGGAAGATCGTCTTGAGGAGGGGGGTTCGCGGCGCGGTCCGCATACGGGCATCATCGGTCGCCGCCGCCCGCAGAGGGCGCCGGCAGGCAGTCACGGGAGAACGAGGGAGAAGATGTCGCAACCTCAGGCCTTTCAGTTCGCACTGGTCAGCGATGGTGATGTGACCGAGAAGGAGTGGCGTGAACTCGCCCGCCGAGCAGCGGATCTGGGCTACGACGCCTTGCTCGTCAGCGACCACGTGGACCAGCGGCTGGCACCCGTGCCCGCGGTGGCGGCCGCGGCGGAGGTGACGGACGGGCTTGTCGTCGGTACGTACGTGCTCAACAACGACCTGCGTCACCCGCTGATGCTCGCCCGGGATGCCGCGTCGCTGCACGCTCTGTCGGACGGCCGCTTCCAGCTCGGCCTCGGGGCCGGCTGGTACCGGGTCGACTACGAACGCACCGGAATCGGCTTCGACCCGGGCCGGGTGCGCTACGAGCGGCTGCGGGAGGCGGTCGCCATCTGCCGGTCCCACTGGGCAGGGTGCGCGATCGAAGCCGGTGCGCACTACCGCGTGCGTCAGGAGGCCCAGGATCCGCCGTGCCGTCACGGCGGCCCCCGCCTCCTGCTCGGCGGCACCCGGCGGGGGATGCTCTCCCTGGCCGTGCAGGAGGCGGACATCGTGAGCGTGGTGCCCGGGCTCGGCCCCGACGGGCCCACGGGTCTCGACGACTGCTCGCCCGCCCACCTGGACGAGAAGATGGCGTGGATACGGGCGGAGGCCGCCGCGCTGGGCCGGTCGCCCCGCCTCAACCACCTGGTGTGGGAATGCTTCGTGACACCGCGGCCCGCGGCGGTGCAGGAGGCGCTGGCCCGGGCCGTCGGCCGTACCCCCGGAGAACTGGCCGAGCTCGCCTGCTTCCTGGTGGGTACCGCGGCCCAGGTCCGCGACACCCTCCTGGCCCGGCGCGAGCGCTGGGGATTCGACTACGTCACGGTGCCCGCCGCGGCGGCCGAGCCGTTCGCGGCCGTGGTGGCGGCCCTCAAGGGCCGGTGACCGCGGCGCACGGGTACGCGAACCACGTAACCAGGGTCTAACCACGCGCCCGTACGGTCCGATCAGGACTTCACTCGCGAGGCGTTCCAGCTCGACGACGACCAATGGGAGGCGCTGTGACCGGTCGTACAGGGAAACCGGTCCGTGCGTGCGCCGAGACGGAGGCCGCCCGGGCGCGGCCGGCGCACGACCGCCCCACGGCGGCGAGCGTCGCGGCCGTCTACCGCGACGTGCTCGGCCTGGACGGCTGTGCCGAGGACGAGTCGTTCTTCCGCCTGGGCGGAGACTCCCTCCACGCCGGCCGGGCCCTGGCCTTACTGGCGCGGCGCCACGGAGTTCGCCTGCCGCTGGCGGAGATGTACCGCGACAGCAGCGCCGCGGCCGTGGCCAGGGGCCTGGGGGAGATGATGGACCGCCCCCGGCCGCGGCGCTCGATCACCTCACTGGCCAGGCGCCGCCGGACCTGGTTCCCGCTCTCCTTGAGCCAGGAGAGCTTCTACGCCATGGACCGCGCCACGGGCGGGGCCGGACTGTTCAACAACGTGGGCCGGCTCGACCTGCGCGGGGACATCGACCCCGTGGCGCTGAGGCAGGCACTCGTGGACACGGTCCGCAGACAGCCCGCCTTGCGCACCGTCTTCGGCGAGGACGACGGCCGGCCCGCGCAGCGGTTCGCCGAGCAGGACGCCCCGCAGATCGACATGTGCGACCTGCGTGCCGAGAACGGTGCGGCACTGCTGCGACGCCGCGTTCGGGAACAGCACCTGCGGGGGTTCGACCTGCACGCCGCGCCTCCGGTGAGGTTCGTCCTGGCCCGCACGGCCGACCACGAGTGGACCGTGCTCACCGCCGTGCACCACATCGTCTTCGACGGCATGTCGCAGTCCCTGCTGCTCGACGAGATCGCCCAGGCCTACGCACACCGCGTCGGCGCCGCCCCCGAGAGCCGTGCCCCGGAGTTCACCTACGCGGACTTCGCCTACTGGCAGCGGGACACGCTCCGGGGCGAACGCCTGGAGGAGCACCTGCAGGGGCTGGCGGAGGCCGTGCGCCACACTCCGGCCCCGATCGTGGGCGACGGCGGCCTCGGAAAGGGATACACCTCGCGCATCCGGCCCTTCGAGGTCGAGGACGCCACCGTCCGGGATCTGCGGTACCTGGCCGCCCGACACGACACCACGCTCTTCGTCGGCCTGGTGGCCACCTTGCTGGAATTCGCGGCCCGTCGCGCCGGTGGGACGCGTCAACTGGTGGCCGTGCAGGCGGCCAACCGGGGGCTTCCGGGCACCGAGAACGTGATCGGCTGCTTCTCCAACACCCTGTACGTCTCGGGGCGGGCACGCCCCTCGCTCGATCCCGAAGAGCGGCTCGCCGAAACCCGGGACGAAGTCGCCCGCGCCCTGCGGCACGAGGAGATGCCGCTGGACCACGCACTCGGCCTGCTGGCCGAACGGGGCACGGGCGCCGCATGCCGGCCGCAGATCGGATTCGCGCTGCAGCCGCCGCGCCACCAGACGAGGGAGCTGCCGGGCGGCGTCCTGGCGGCCGAATACCTGCTGCAGAGCGGCGACACCGTCGACCCGACGAACTTCCCCCTCGTCCTGGAGCTGTTCGCGGAGTCCCGCGGGCTCGCCGGCGTATCGCACCATCGTCTGGCCGTCTGGCCCGAAGGCGCCTTCGCGGCGGCGGAAGGGCAACTGGCCGCGGCGTTCCAGTACATGAGAGCGGCCGGACGGCCGTCCGCGACAGAGAGGTAGACCAGTGCCCACGTCGTTTTCCCGGATCCTGAACGAAGAGGACCTCGCCGAAGTGCGCAACCAGTACCTCCAGGCCCTGGAGGCGCTGGAAGAGGAGGAAGAGCAGGCAGAGGGGGCGGAAGGCGATGGTCCGCGAGGTGCCGGGTTACCGTAACCGCGCGGAGAGCGCGGCGCCTTGGCTTCGGCCCGGCGCTCGGCGCCGCGGTGGACATGACGCAGCGGAAAGGGAGTCGTAGGTGGTGGTGGACGGTACGGGGGCCCGGGCAGCGGGCGCCCGACGCATCCGGTGGAGGGCGCCCCTGGTGGTGCTGGTCGGCGAAGTGCTGCGCACCGATCGCCGCAACAGCCTGGTGCTGGCGGCCCTGCTCGCCGTGGGCGCGGTACTGCCCGCGACGCTCGCGGTGACCTCCGGAGTGCTGGCCGGCTCGCTGCTGGACTCCGGTGCGCAGGGCCTCGGCCGGAAGACCGTCGTCCTGGGCCTGCTCCTGGGGACGGTCTTCCTCCTGCTGCAAGTGGTGGGCCCGGTCGCCCAGGCGGTCGCCGAATCGCTGGGCCGGAGCCTGGACCGGTCGGTGTCCCGGCGCACGATGGCCGCGCTCGACGGTCCGGTGGACCTGGTACGGCTGGAAGGCCCCCAGACCTCCGGACTGGTCGACGGAGTCACCGGCGGGGCGGGCGGCAGTGTTGCCCGGGACGCCGTGGTCGGCCTGGTCGGCATCGGCATCGCCCGTGGCGGAGCGGTGTGCGGTGCCCTGGTGCTGCTCGCGTACCGGTGGTGGCTCGCGGCGCTGCTGCTCGCGGCCTACGGGTATGCGATGGTCATTGTCTCCCGCATGTACCAGGCCGCGCTGGAGTCCGCGGAGGGCGCGCCCGCGATGATGCGGCGCGCCATGTACCTCAAGAACACGCTGTGCACACCCGCCGCTGCCAAGGACGTCCGCACCTTCGGTCTGGTCAATTGGCTTCTGGACCGGTACACGGCCGAGTGGAGTTCGGCCATCACCCGTGCCCGGCACGACCGCACCGGAGTCGCACGGGTCAGTCTGCGCAGCGCCTGCGTGGTTCTGGCCGTCCAGGGCCTGACGTTCCTCGTGCTCACCCGGGACCTGGTGGACGGCGATCTGTCGATCGGCCGCTTCACCGCGTTCGCCGTGGCGAGCACGGGCCTGCTGGGGCTCAGCACCGTCACCCCGGACCTGCTGAACATCGCGGTCGGCGGCACGATGCTCAAGACGCTCGCCACGTTGGAGGAGAGCACCGGCAGCCTGCCCCGGCCCACGGGGGAGGCGCCCGCGCACTTCCGCACGTCGATCGTGTTCGAGGGCGTCGGGTTTCGCTACCCCGGATCCGACGCATGGGTGCTGCGCGATCTGAACATGACGATTCCCGCCGGCACCTCACTGGCGGTCGTGGGCGTCAACGGCGCGGGGAAGACCACCCTGGCCAAGCTGCTGTGCGGCCTCTACCGGCCCACGGAGGGACGGATCCTGGTCGACGGCGTCGACATGCGTGACATCAGCACCGACCTTTGGCCGCGTCGCTGTGCGGCGCTCTTCCAGGACTGGATCAGATGGAGCCTTTCCCTGCGTGACAATGTCGTACTCGGCGCTCCGGAACACCCTTCGACCAGTGCGGAACTGGACCGGATCGCCAGCGCGGCGGGCCTCCTCGACCTCGTCGGCGAGCTCCCCGAGGGCTGGTCGACCGTCCTCAGCCGGGAGTTCGGCGGTGTGGATCTGTCCGGGGGGCAATGGCAGCGCGTCGGGCTCGCGCGGGCCCTGTGGGCCCTGTCCGCCGGAGCGGAGGTCCTGCTCCTCGACGAACCCTCCGCGGCGCTCGACGTGCGCGGTGAGACCGAACTCCACGGCCGGCTTCTCGACGCCACGGCGGGCAAGACGGTGGTGCTGATCTCACACCGCTTCTCCACGGTGCGGCATGCCGACCGGATCGTCGTGCTCGACGGCGGGTCGCTGGCGGAGGAAGGGACCCATGCGGCGCTCATGGCGGCGAACGGCCTGTACGCGCGCATGTTCCGAGTGCAGGCGGAGCGGTTCACGGCCGGAACGGAGACCATACGGTGACACCTGTGTCCACGCGGCGCCGCGGCCCTCTGAGAGCCGCCGTCGGCCTGTCCCTCGAAGCGGACCGGAGGGCGACGTGCATCACGTTCGTCGCCTTCGGGCTGCGGCCGACCGTCCTCGTCCTCGTCCTCTACCTGGTGAAGGTCATGGTCGACGCGGCCGTCGCCCACGACACGGGGACACTGAACGCGGCGGTGGCCGGCATCGCACTGGCCAGTGCGATGGCGGTGGGCAGCGTCACCTACTCCATCGAGCAGTCCGTGCGGATGATCGAGGCGACGGCGTCGGCCGTCGACCGCCGGCTGATGACCCTCATCGGCCGCCTCCCGGGCGTCGAGCACCTCGACGACCCGGAGGTGCGCGACCAGATCGAGGTCCTGCGCCAGGAACGCGTCCACCTGTCCGAGGGCGGTGACGCGGCCTCGCTCGTGCTCGGCGCGGCCGTCCGTGCCGCGTTCACCGGCGTGATCCTGGCCGTCGTCCAGCCGGTGCTGCTCCTGCTGCCGCTGCTCGCGGTGCCGCCCCTGCTGGCGACCAAGCGCGCGCAGCGGCGCCGTGACCAGGCGGTGGGGCAAGCGGCCGGCGCTGCCCGGCTGGCCCGCCATCTGCTGGCGGTGGGAACCTCCCCCGCGGCCGCCAAGGAGCTCAGGCTGTCGGGCCTGGGACCCCATCTGCGCGCACGCCAGGCCGAGGCGGCCACCACCGCGGACCGGACGGTCACCCGCACCGTATGGCGCAACCTCGTCACCACGAGCGCCGCCTCGGCCCTGTTCGCCCTCGGCTACTGCGCGGCCCTGCTGTTCGTGCTGCACCGGTTCGCCCAGGGAAGGGTGTCCCTGGGCGACGTGATCCTCATACTGGGGCTCGTCACCTCGGTCAGCACCCAGCTGAGCCAGTCGGTCCAGTTCTTCGGCTTCCTCCAGCAGACCCTCGCCGCCTCGCGGCGCCTGCTGCGGCTGGAAGAGTACGCGGACCGTGCGGCACAGGGAGCCGGCGAAGCCGTACCGGCCGAACGCCTGGTGGACGGGATCCGCCTCGACGGGGTGGGCTTCCGCTACCCGGGCAGTGACGCTCGGGCCCTTGAGGGCGTCGACCTGGTACTGCCCGCGGGCAGCGTCGTCGCGGTGGTCGGGGCCAACGGCGCGGGCAAGTCCACACTGATCAAACTCCTGGCCGGCCTGTACCGGCCGACCAGCGGACGGATCACCGTCGACGGAGTCGACCTCGCCACCGTCCACAGCGATCTCTGGCACCTGCGCACCAGCGCCTGCTTCCAGGACTTCAGCCGCCTGGAGTTCGACGTGCGGCACAGCGTGGGCGCGGGTTCCCCGGCCCACGCCGAGGACGACGCCCACGTCACCCGGGCGCTCGAGCAAGGGGGAGCGGCCGAACTCGTGGCGGGCCTGCCCGCAGGACTGGCCACCCGCCTCGGCACCTCCTTCGACGACGGCGTCGACCTGTCCGGCGGGGAGTGGCAGCGTGTCGCGCTGGCCCGGGCCAGAATGCGCACCGCACCGTGCCTGCTCGTCCTGGACGAACCCACCGCGGCCATCGACCCCTTGGCCGAGGACGTGCTGCTGACCTCCTACGTCAGGGCCGCCCGGCAGACCGTCGCGCAGTCCAACGGCATCACGCTGTTCGCCTCGCACCGGTTGTCCACCGCACGCCTCGCCGACCTGATCGTCGTCGTCGACCGCGGGCGCATCGCGCAGCTCGGGGTCCACGATCACCTGATGGCCGACCGCAACGGCATCTACCGAGACCTCTACGAGAGGCAGTCCCGTGCCTACGCGTGACGACACCGGCCGCGGCTCGGCCACTGCGACGGGCCGCTGGTTCCCCGCCCCCGCCCGCTCCACCTCCGGCGACCACGCCGTACGCCTGCTGTGCCTGCCCTACGCGGGCGGTTCACCGGTGATGTACCGCGCCTGGGGCGAGGAACTCGCGGGCACCGCGGACGTGCTCCCGCTGTGCCTGCCGGGCAGGGCCCATCGGTGGGGCGAGCCACTCGAACACGACCTGCACCGGATCGCCGACGATGTGGTCGAGGCCGTCGCCCCGCTGCAGAGGGACCTGCCGCTGGCACTGTTCGGGTACAGCCTGGGCGCACTGCTGGCCTTCGAGGTCGCGCGGGGCCTGACCCGACGCGGGTGCCCTCCCCTCCTGCTCATGGTGGCGGCCTGCGCACCGCCGCGCGACTGCGAGGGGCTGGCACCCAAGCACATCCTGCCCGACGCGGAGTTCATCGCCCTGCTGCAGGAGATGGGGGCGACTCCCCAGGCCGTCCTCGACAACGAGGAGATGCTCTCCCTGCTGCTTCCGATGCTGCGTGCCGACTTCGCCCTGGCCGACCGCTACCGCCACACGCCGGGCCCCGTCCTGTCCACGCCCATCGTCGCCCTGGCAGGGCGTGAGGACCCCGAGGCCGGCCCCGAGGTCATGGCCGGCTGGGCCCACGAATCGCAGCGGCCCCTGCGCCGCCTCGATCTGGACGGCGGCCATCTGTTCATCGAAGAGGACCCGTTGACGGTCACCGCCCTGGTGCGGGCCGAGCTGCGCACCGCACTGGCACGGGAAGAGCGTTGAAACCCGTGGGAAACGAGGAGGGAGAAACACTGATGGACGCAGACACCGCCGCACCCCGGGGGCATCACGACGCCCCTGCGGTGGCCGACTTCGCCCGCCGGTTCTGGCAGGACCTCCTGAATGTCCCCGAGGTCGGCGACGACGCGCACTTCTTCGCGCTCGGCGGCCATTCGATGCTCGGCACCCGGCTGATGTCCCGTATGCGCAAGGCACTTGACGCCGAACTGCCCGCCGCACTCATCTTCGAGCACCCGGTCTTCGCCGACTTCGTCAGTCGGACGACCGCCGTGCTCGGCGAGGGCTCGGCCGGTGAACGGCTGCGCCCCTCGGGCCGCGCCACAGGGCCGGTGTCGCCCCAGCAGGAGCGGCTGCTGCGCATCGAGGACGCCCTCGGACCCTCACCGGTCCACAGCATCGTCGTGCCCGTCGCCCTGGACTCGCCCGTCGACGCCGCTGCCCTGCGGCTGGCGCTGCACGCAGTGCTCAACCGGCACGGCGCGCTGCGCCTGGCCTTCCCCGTTCCGGACGGGGGCGGCGCACACCAGCAGGCGATCGTCCCCCCGTGGGCGCCCTCCGACATCGAACTGGTCGTTCGCGACCTGCCCACGGGCACCGACCGGCAGGCCGAGGAGGCGGCGGTCCTGAAGGCCGTGCGCCTCGCGCACCTGAGGCCGTTCGACCTCATGCGGGGCAACCTCCTCCGCGCCCAGCTGTTCCGCCGGCGTCATGCGGCCGACCTGCTGGTGCTGCATCTCCACCACCTCGCCGTCGACGGCGTGTCACAGACCGTACTCCTCGACGATCTCGCCGAGGCCTACACGCAGTTGGTCACCGAAGGCGACGCCCGCCTGGCCGAAGGCGACGCCCTCACCCACATCGACTACGCCCTGCACCGCCGCCGCGGACCGGGTGATCCGGCCGCCGGCTCCCGCCGCCACTGGGCGCGGGTGGCCCGTGATCTCGCGGCGGACCTGGCCGCAGCTGCCGAACCCGGCCCGCTCGGCATGCGCTACGTGCGCCGCGGGGCCGAACTGGACACCTCCGTACTGCACGGGCTGCGCGCATGGGCCGGCCCGGAGGGCGCCACCGACTTCGTCGTGGCGACCGCCGCCATCGCCACGGCACTCGCCGTTTCCCGGGGCCGCCGGCACATCGGCATCGGCACCCTGCTGGACAACAGGGCGCACGCCGCCCACGAGCGCACCGTCGGGCCCTTCGCGAACAGCACGCTGCTCGCCGTGCCCGTACCCGGTGGCGCGACACCGCGCGACATCGTGCGGGCCACGCAGGCCCAGCTCGCCGAGGCCCGCCGGTGGGCCGACAGCCCGCTGGACGACCTGCTCGGGCCGCCCTGCGCCACGCTGGGGCTTCGCCCCGACGACCTGGTGGACGCGGTGGTCGCCTTCGACCGGCCCTACCGGACTCCCGCCGGATCCGCCCTGAAGATGTCGCCGCTGTACGACCACGGAGACCTCCTGGTGCCTTCCGCGCTCGGCCCGCGCCTGAGCGTCACTCTGTTCGCGCACGACACCGGAATGCTCAGGGTCACCGTCGAACAGGCGGCGGAGCCCGGAGACGACCGGAGGCCGGACGCGGTCCTGGGCGCCGTCGTGGACACCCTGCGGCGGTTCGCCGAAGCGCCTGACGCGAGCGTCGTACCGACCGGGGCGGCGGTGCCGCGGTGAACGGCTCCGCGGCCGCTCGGCTGCACACCGCCGATGGAGTCGTCGAAGTCGCCTTCGACGCCCTGGACCGGCCGGTCGTCACCGCGCCCGACTGGACGGCCGCCGCGTTCGGCCTCGGTTGGGCGGTCGCCCGGCACCGCCGTGGGCAGATGGACTTCATGCGGCGCCGCAGCCACGGACGGCTCGCCGAAGTCCTCGGTCCGCAAGCCGTGCAGGCCGACGTGCGACAGCGCGTCCTCGGGCTCGCGCAGGTGGCCCGCGACTGCTGGGAGTCGCTGCCCACGGCGCAGCGCAACACGCTGCGGGCGTACGCGGACGGCGTCAACGCCGCCGCACCGAACGGCCCGGGCGGTGCGTGGACACCGGTCGACTGCATCGCGGTCACCCAAGGCCTGTTCCAGGAGCTGTCGTCGGACGGGCAGGACGTCCGTATGGTCGAGGTGATGCGGCGGACGCTGCCGGCGGCCGTCGTCGACTTCCTGCTCGACCCGCAGGACGAGTTCGCCGTCGGTATCGACGGCACGCCCGCCGAAGCGGCCCGATCCGGCCTGCCGGTCGCCGAGTTGCGGGCCCTCATGGCCGAACCACCTCCACCATCGGGCAGGTTGGTCGTCTCGGACGGCCGCCCCGTCGGCAGCAACGCCTGGGCCGTCACCGACGGAAGCACCGCTGTCCTCGCCAATGACATGCATCTGGAGCTGACCAGCCCCTCGCTGATGTACGCCGCCCGGCTCGTCGTCGGGGACACGAGCGTCACCGGGGTGACCGTACCCGGCCTGCCCGCCATCGTCGCCGGTACCAACGGCCGGATCGCCTGGGGGTTCACCCGTCTCCCGGCCGACACCTGCGAACTGAGGGAACTGGCCCCTGGCACCGCCCCCGGCACGTACCGGTTCGAGGGGCGGGACCGGGCCTTCGGCATCCGGCGGGAACGCATCGCCGTCATGGGCGGTGACGACGTCGAGGTGGAAGTGCGCGAGACCCGGTGGGGCCCGGTCGTCGACCAGCTGCGGGGCCGCCCCCTGGCGTTGAGCTCGAACCTCACCGACCCCACGGCACTCGATTTCGCGGTCGTCGGACTCTACGAGAGTGCGGACGTCACCGCGGCGGCGGAGCTGCTGAACGACTGCGGCCTGCCTCCCCTGAACGCCCTGCTCGCGGACACGGCGGCCGACGTGGCCTGGACCGTGACGGGTCGCCATGCGCGGCGCGAGGGTGGACCGCGCGGCTTCTCCGACCCCGCACGCGACCCGTGGCCGACGCCGCGCCTCGCCCCCCACGAGCTGCCACGGCTGGTGACGCCGCCGACCGGACGCGTGATCAGCTGCAACAACGGGGACGCGGCCGGTCGCACCGCGAGCCTGGGCTGGAACTACTTCCCCGGCACCCGGGCCCGCCGCGCCGCCGGACTGCTCGCCGCGGGCGGACCCCACGACGAGGCGGGCTGCGGCGGGCCGCAGCTCGACGTGGACGCCTCGCTATACGCGTACTACCGGGACCTGGCGCTTCGGTACCTGCCCGAACGCGCCCCCGCAGCGCTGCGGGCCCTGCGCGACGAGGTCCTGGCCTGGCGTGGCACCTCGGACCACGACGAGTACGGCCTCGCCCTGCTGGTGCTGTTCCGGGAGCTCCTGCGCGAGGAACTGTTCGCCGCCGTGACCCGTCCCTGCCGGCGGTACGACGAGTCCTTCACCTACTGCTACAACGGCCACGAACGACCCCTGCGCCGGCTCCTCGACGCCCTGTCCGCGGACATGGTGCCCGAGCCCTGGCCCGGGCCGGCCGCGTTCGTGGTGGGCATGCTCGGCAGCGGCAGGGCCTTGCTGACCAAGCGCACCGGCAGCGACGGACCCACCCGCTGGGGGAGTGTGAACGCCCTCGCGCCGACGCCCCTGGGGGGTGCGCCGGTCCACGGCGGCCCGCCGGAGGGGCATGCGGGTGATGGCGGCGTCGGTCTCTCCGGTTGCCCGGAGAGCCTTCGGGTCACTCAGCCCGACTTCGGTGCGGCCATGCGTCTTGTCGTCGCACCCTCCCGCCCCGGAAGCGGCCTGCTGGCCGTCCCCGGGAGCCCCGCCGGCACCGGCCCCGAAGACCTGGACCACATCGTCCGCTGGACCCAGGGGAAGTCCCACTCCCTGCTGATCGGCGAGCCCGCGCCGTACGCAGGCGCATACGGACCCGAGTCGTTCCCCACTCCGCCAGGGAGGACCCCGTGAACACCGCACCCCCCGGACCGCCCCTGGGCACGCTGAGCGACGTCCTGCGCCACTCCGCCCGCCGCTTCGCCGAACGTCCGGCATTGGTCGCGGGCCCCGTACGCCTGAGCTATGCCGAGCTCGACCGGTGTGTGGACGCCCTGGCCGCCCGGGTGCGAGCCGTGGGGATCCGGCCCGGTGACCGGGTCGGCATGAGCGTGGCCCGCGGGCCTTTGGCCCTGGTGGCCTCCGCGGCCCTGATGCGTGCGGGCTGCGCCTACGTCCCTCTCGATGCCTCACACCCCTCCCGGCGGTTGCGCCACATCGTCCGGAACGCGGGACTGCAGGTGGTCCTCTGCGACGAGTCCGGCCGGGCCGCACCCGGCATCGAGGCGCTGACCGCGCTGCACGTCGACGGAGACGACCTGGTCCCCGGGCCCTCCGCGGGTGCCGTGGCCGAGGACACCTTGGCCGGGCCGAGCTCCGTCGCGTACGTGATGTACACCTCCGGCTCCACCGGAGTGCCCAAGGGCGTGGAGGTGACCCATGCCAACGTCCTGGCGATGCTCGCCGACGCCCTGCCGCTGTTCGACTTCGCCGACCGTGAGGTGTGGCCCCTGCAGCACGCCCACGGGTTCGACGTCAGTGTGTGGGAGATGTGGGCGGCGGTGGCCATCGGCGCCACCCTGGTCGCGGTTCCGCGCGCCGCCCAACAGGATCCCGAGTGCCTGGCCGAGCTGCTGCTGCGCCACCGTGTGACACGACTGCACATCGTGCCCAGCGTCTTCCACCACCTCGCCGAAGTCGTGGAGGAGGAGGGGGTGAACCTGCCCTTGCGCAACGTCACCTTCTGCGGCGAGGCACTCAACTACCGGGCGATCCGCTCCTGGACGCGGTCCCAGCCCGGGGCGCGGCCGGCCTGGTGCAACGTCTACGGCATCACCGAGAGCACGGTCTACAACACGTTCAAGCAGTTGACGGACGAGGAGCTGACCCGGGCGGCATCGGCCACCCCGATCGGCACGGCCTACGACCACAGCCCGGCACTGGTCCTGGACGAGGAACTGAGGCCGGTACCGCCCGGCCGCACCGGGGAGATCCTCATCGGCGGCAGGCAGGTGGCACGAGGCTACGTCGGCATGCCCGAACTGACCGCCGAGCGCTTCCTCACGCTGCCCGGCAGGCCGGGCCGCTGGTACCGCACCGGAGACCTCGCCCACACGGACGAGGCCGGGCGACTTCACTACGTCGGGCGCCAGGACGACCAGGTCAAGATCCGGGGCTTCCGGATCGAGCTGGGCGAGATCGACCATGCCCTGCGGGCCCTGCCCTGGATCGCCGATGCGGCCGCGGTCGTGCAGAACACCCCGCGAGGGGAATCGGCCCTGACCGCGTGCGTCGTGTCCCGATACGGTGCGGGCCACCCGGACTCCGCGCAGGACGGGCGGGACGAGGCCCTCCTGGGCCGGCTGCGGAAGGAACTGGCCGCCGTACTGCCGGACCACATGCTCCCCGGACGCGTCGTTCGCCTGGACCGACTCCCGTTGAACACCAACGGCAAGACGGACCGGCGAGCACTGTCGGACGACCTTTCGCGAAGGAACTGACGATGGAAGACAAGGCACCGCTGTCCTTCGGCCAAGAGGCGCTCTGGCTGGCAGAGGAGCTCGTGCCCGGACTGTCGGCGTACGTGCTGCTCGCCGGCTGGGAGCTGACCGGACCGCTCGATCCGCAAGCCCTGCAGGGGGCGCTGACCGCGATCGTCGGCCGGCACGAGCTGCTGCGCTCCGCACTGGTCCCGGTGGACGGACGGCCCGAGCAGGTGGTCCGGGACTGCGGGCCCTTCGAGCTGCGACGCGTCGACCTCCGTGACCGGGACGGACAGGAGCAGGACGATGCCATGGCCGGCCACCTGGCAGGACTGACGGAGAAGCCGTTCGACCTGTCGTCCCCGCCCTTGCTGCGGGGCGTGCTGTTCCGGCTCGCGGCGGAGCGGCACGTGCTGGTGCTGGTGACGCACCACATCGTCTGGGACGGAGCCTCGGACGTTCTGCTGCGGCGAGAGCTGTCGGAGCTGTATGCCGCCGAAGTCCAGGGGCGGCAGCCCGAGCTGCCCGAACTCGGCGCCCAGTACGCGGATTTCGCCTGGTGGCAGCGTGAGGAGGCGGCTGCCGCTCTGGAGGAGTCCGTCGGGTATTGGGCGCGGCGCCTCCGGGACGTCCGCGCGCCGGAGCTGCCCGCCGACCGGCCACGGCCCGCCCTGCGGCGCTTCACCGCAGGCTTCTGCCAGATCGCGATCCCGGCTGGAGCGGTCCACGGGGTGACGGAGCTGGCCCGCACCGCCTCGGTCTCCCCGTTCGTGGTGTACCTGGCCCTCTTCGACGTCCTGGTGGCACGGTGGGCGGACCAGCCCCGTGCCGTGGTCGGCACCCCGCTCGCGGGGCGGGGTGAGCCGGAGCTGGAGAACCTCCTGGGATACTTCGTCAATTCCGTTGTCCTGGTGGCGGAATGCGACCCGGAGCTGACCCTGTCCGCACTGCTCGCCGCGGTCCGAACGGATCTGGCGAGCGCGTTCGAGCACGGAGACGCTCCCTTCCATCACGTCGTCGAACGGATCAACCCGGCGCGCGACAGCAGTCGCCACCCGCTGTACCAGGTCGCCTTCCAGTACGTGGCCGGGAACGAGCCCCTCCGTCTGACCGGGGTGGAGGCGAAGGAGGTGAGCGAGCGGCTGCTGCACCGCAGCGCGGTGACCACCGAGTTCGACCTCCTGGCCGAGGTGCGGGAGGACGCGGACGGGGAGCACGTCCTGAACCTGCGCTACGCCACAGAGTTGTTCGACGTCGGCACCATGGATGGCGTGGCACGGGCCTATGTCGAGATGCTCGACGCCGCCGTCGCGGCCGTCGACCCGACGCTCGCCCGGCTCGCCGAGGCGGCGGTCTCGCTCCCGGCGGCGGGGACGAGGCCCCCGGCGAGCGCCGGGAACGGGCCGCATCGCACGGAGCCCGGCGGCGGTGCGCCCGCGATCGCGCCGCGTACGGAACTGCACGGGCGCATCGCGGCCGTGTGGGCGGAGGTCCTGGGACTTCCGGAGATCGACTGTTCGGCCAGTTTCTTCGCCATGGGCGGGAGCTCACTCATGGGTGCGCTGCTCGTACGCCGGCTCGGCACGGAACTGGGACTGGGACTCGAGCTGATCGACCTCTTCGACAGCGAGTCGGTGGACGGCCTGGTGGAATTCCTCGGCCTTGGTTCGCCCTCGTCCTCGCCCTCACCTGCGGCGGGGTGACCCCTACGGATGGAGACCGTGATGAGCAACCCGTTCGACGACACCGAGGGCACCTACCTCGTCCTGTGCAACGAGGAGGGTCAGTACTCGCTGTGGCCCGCGGACCTCGACGTGCCGGAGGGCTGGAGCACGGTGCACGGGCCGGCGGGACACGCGGCGTGCGTGGACCACGTCGAGGAACACTGGAGGGACATGCGTCCGCGCAGTCTCGCCGCGGCCATGGAGGAGCCGAACCGCTGACCGGGTGACGGCGTGCAGGCCGCCCGGCCGACCTCCGCCGCGGAAAGCGGACGGAGATCATGCCGGGCGGCCGCCGAGGGTGCGCGTCAGCGGGCTGCCGTATGGCTGGGATAGTTGACGGATTCCCAGCTGTGCCCGCCGAGCTGGCCGTGCATCGCACGCGAGTACATGAGCCGGGTCGCCGGTTCCGGGGCGGCCTGCAGGTCCTCGCGCAGACGTGTGGTGCACAAGTCGTACCAGCGGCGGACCTGGTTGAGCTGCCCGAGCTGGGCATGCGTGTACATCAGCATGCGGTAGCTCTCTTCGCGGTACGGCTCGATCTCGAGGATCCGGCGGCAGTAGCGCATCACCGAGAGCGGATCGTCCTCCACCAGACTGGTTTCGGCCAACCGCTGCAGGACGTACAGGAACCGGCTCCGGAGCCACTCCCTGTGGACGTTGGCCCATTCCATGGGGGCTCCTGTCAGGAAGTCCCCCGCGTAGAGTTCGGCCGCTGCCCGGTAGTGCCGGCTCGCCTCGTGATGGGCCCCGGCCGACTCGGCACGGTGCCCTCGGTCGACCAGGTCGTCGAAGACCTCGGAGTCCACCCAGACCCCTCTGGCCTCAAGGATGTAGCCGGTCGGTCGAGTGATCAGGGACAGCGACGGCGAGCCCGTCTCCTCGGTGGACGCCTGGCAGCCGGCCAGGACCCTGCGCAGGGTGTGCACCGCGACTTTGAGTGAGCTCGAATTCGCCGACCAGTGGGATCCCGGCCACAGCGACTCGTGGAGTGTTTCCCGGGGTACCACTCGCCCTTGGCGTAACAGCAGGAACTGAAAGAGATCGCGGGCCTTGCCGGCCTTCCATCGCTGAACCGGCCTTCCGTGAATGGCGAGTTCGAAGATTCCGAGTGTATGGACCGAGATCGCGTGATCCATCAAACGCAAGACTCCTCATGACGGTGCGAGAGTGGGGGGTGATGGTCTCGGACGGAAAACGGACGTAAACATTCCGACAAAAAATTTTGTGCAGTGGCCAAGCGTTGAATTATGAGGTTGTTGTGAGTTAGGGGTGCAGGCGAGGCTACGCACTTGTCCAGATCGGTGCAAGAGATTATCGATCAAGGCGCGATCGCGATCGGTCGGTGTCCCGATGCGTGCATTAGGCATAGGGCTCATCCTGGTCTGTCCGCAATGGTGCGGATGTGCTGCAGGAATTCGGCTAAGTGGCGAAAGCCTATGGAGATTCGGGCGCGTAACTCCAGGACAACCGGCCCGGCGTACGGTCCATCTGTTCCCGGCGAGCCCGGGAAGGCGACGGATTCGTCCGTGAGCCCCGACCGAGCTGCGGGGGTGTGCATCGCATGGCCGGCCTCGACTGTGTGGTCATCGGCTACAACGAGGGAAATTTCGACGACTATCGGGTCATGAGCGAACGGGCGGGTCCCAGTTCGCCGGAGTATCAGATCTTCCGCAAGGAGCATCTGGTGGTCGACGGTCGCCCGATGCCGTGGATGGACGCCTTCAGTACCCTGCGCAACCGCGTCACCGGACGGCAGGACCGCTATCACGTCGGTGAGGTCTTCAACCTCGCGGCGCTGTATCTGACCAGTTTTCTCCGCCGGCGCGGCTTGAGCGCGGAACCGGTGTCGCTGTACAGCGGCGAGCGCGACCGGCTCGCGGACCTCCTCGCGGAGCGGCCCATGGTGGTGGCGGTCACCACCACCTTCTACGTCAACATCCTCCCGGTCGTGCCCATCGTGGAGTTCATCCGGGAGCACTCGCCCGAAAGCCACATCGTGATCGGCGGCCCCCTCGTCGACAACCTGTGCCTGAACGGCATCACGGACACCGTCCAAGACCTCTTCGACGCCATGGGTGCCGACTCGTACGTGCAGGAGTCACAAGGGGAGAGCGCCCTCGCGAAGCTCACCCTGGCCCTCAGGGAAGGGCAGGACATCTCCGCCGTCGACAACGTCATCCACTTCACGGACGGCGCATGGCGACTGACCCGGCGGCGTCCGGAGAACAACGATCTCGACGACGGCTCCATCGACTGGTCGGGCTTCTCCCCGGACCTGATAGGAGCCACCGCCCAGCTGCGCACCGCACGCAGCTGCGCCTTCAAGTGCAGCTTCTGCGACTACCCCTCGCGGGCCGGCGCCCTGGCGGCGGCATCCGTGGAGACCGTGCGCAAGGAGCTGCGCGCCATGGCGGAACTCGGCGTCAAGAACGTCGTGTTCGTCGATGACACCTTCAACGTTCCGCCCAAGCGGTTCAAGGACATCTGCCGCATGATGATCGAGGAGGACCTGGGGCTGCGGTGGTACTCCTACTTCCGGTGCTCCAACGCCCGCGACGAGGAGGCGTTCGACCTGGCCGCCGAGAGCGGCTGCTCCGGAGTGTTCCTGGGAATCGAATCCGGCGACACCGAGATCCTCGCCAACATGCACAAGCTCGCTCAGGACAGCCAGTACCGCGTCGGGCTGGAACGGCTCAACGAACGCGACATCACCACCTTCGCCTCCATCATCGTCGGGTTTCCCGGTGAGAACGCCCGCACGGTGAGCAACACCGTCGACTTCCTCAACGAGACGAAGCCGACCTTCTGGAGGGCGCAGGCCTGGTGGGCGAACCCCCGCTCGCCCGTCTACAAGAACCAGGAGGTGCTCGGCATCAAGGGGGAGGGCTACAGCTGGAGCCACGCCACCATGACCTCCAGCGAGGCGGCCGGACTCACCGACTCCATGTTCGACAGGGTGACCGGCTCCACCTGGCTCCCGCTGTACGACTTCGACTTCTGGTCACTGCCCTACCTCGCGGGCAAAGGCGTCGGCGTCGAAGAGCTGACCCCGATCCTGCGGCTCTCCGAGCAGATCATGCGCGTCCGCGACACCGGCGGCCCGCAGTCCGCATCGCAGCTGCGCGCACTGGAGGGGCGGTTCGCGGCCGCCATCGGCGCCCTCGACGCCAAACCGACCCGCTTTCGCTTCTGAACCATCCACCTCGACCCCGGCCACCTTCGGAAAGGAGTACGAGCACCATGGCTGATTCGGCGTCCGATGCCGCCACGGTCGGCGGGACACAGCCGGCCGGACAGGGCTCTCTGCAGGAGCGGTTCGAGGCGTGCGTGAGCCGGTTCCCGGACCGTACCGCTGTCGTCGCCGAGGACGGACGCCTCTCCTTCGCCGAACTCGACCACCGGTCCGATGCCCTGGCAGCCGCCCTCGTGACCCGCGGCGCGGGCCCCGAGACCGTCATCGGACTGTGCCTGGGCCGCGGCACCGGACTCGTCACCGGGCTGCTCGGCATCCTGAAGTCGGGCGCGGCCTACCTTCCACTCGACCCCGCCCACCCGGGTGAACGGCTCTCGTACATGCTCAAGGACAGCGGGGCGCTCCTCGTCCTGGTGGACTCCACCACGGTCGACCGCCTGCCCCCGGGGACCGATGCCCGGGCGCTGAGCGTGGAGTGGCTCTCCGCGCCCCCTGCGGACCGGCGCCGGCTCCCGCCGCACCCCGCCGGGCTCGCGTACACGCTGTACACCTCGGGCTCGACGGGGCGCCCCAAGAGCGTGGCCGTCCCCCACGGAGCACTGCCCCGACTGCTGGACGCCCTGGAGCAGGGCGTGCTCACGGGAGCGCCCCCGGGCCGCGTGGGCTGGAACGCCGGCATCTCCTTCGACGCGTCCGTCCAGCAGTGGCTGCGACTCTTCCGCGGCGACACCCTCGTCCTGCTGGACGAGAAGACCCGATCGGACCCGGCGGAACTCGCGGCCGCCATCGACACCCACGACCTGACCGATCTGGACATCACCCCCTCCCACCTCGCGCCGCTCCTCGACCACTTCAGCCCGGACCCGGGTCGTACCCCCCTGCGGCTGCTCGTCGGAGGGGAGCCCATCGTCTCCTCCCTGTGGAACAGGCTGCGCGACCTGGCCGCCGCCGGCGGGGTGGTCCCCGTGAACCTGTACGGCCCCACGGAGTGCACGGTCGATGCGACCGTCGCGCCCGTGGCCGACGCGCCGCAGCCGCACATCGGAGCCCCGCTCCCCGGTGTACGGGTGTATGTCCTCGATGCCCGCCTGCAACCGGTGCGGCAGGGGGAGGTCGGCGAGATATACGTGGCCGGTACCGGCGTGGCCCGCGGCTACCACGCCCGGGCCGGCCTGACCGCCGGGCGTTTCGTCGCGGACCCGTTCGCCGCGGACGGCTCGCGCATGTACCGCACGGGCGATACGGCCCGGCCGGGACCGGCGGGCCTGGAGTACCTCGGACGCACCGACGGACAGGTCAAGCTGCGGGGCTACCGCATCGAACTCGGTGAGATCGAGGATCTGCTCTCCCGGGAGACGGACGTCCGGCAGGTGGTCGCCTCGGTGCGGGACGACTGCCCCGGAGGACGCGGCATCGCCGTCCACTACGTCCCCGGTCGCGAGGGGGCCGGCGCGGCAGAACTGCTTCGGGTCGCCCGCGCACATCTGCCGTCCTACATGATCCCGTCCGCGATCGTTCCCGTGGACCGCATCCCCACCACCGCCGCGGGCAAGGCCGACCGGGCCGCCCTGCCGTCACCCGCCGACCACGGGCTCGACCCCGGACGCGAGCGTCCGGAGCACGTCCCGCCGCAGAGCGCCACCGAGATCATGCTCGCCGAAGTGTGGTCGGACGTCCTCGGTGTAGGGCCCGTCGGCGTCATGGACGACTTCTTCCAGCTCGGCGGTCAGTCGCTGCTGGCCATCCGGCTGGCCGGGCGGCTGCGCCGTGCCCGGGGGCGGACGGTCCCCCTGGTCGCCGTGTTCGAGAACCCGCGCCTGCGCGAGCTCGCCGCCTACCTGGACCGCACCCGAGCAGGTGAACGATGAGGGAGACCCGGTTGAACCCCACTACAACGCCGCTCGACCTCGTCGGAGCGATACGGACCCGCGCCGAGAGCGAAGGCGAGGCCGTCGCGCTCTCCTGGCTCACCGACCTCAAGGACCTCACCGACTCCCGCACGTATGCCGAACTCGACGACGCGGCGGCCGCGGTGGCCGCCGCGCTGCTCGCAGAAGCCGCCCCCGGAGACCGCGTCCTGCTGGTCCAGCCACCCGGACTCGACTTCGTCACGTCGTTCGTCGGCTGCCTGTACGCCGGTTGCGTCCCGGTGCCCGTGTACCCGTTGCTGGACACCGAGGAGGAGCGGGCCAAGGTGCGCCGCATCCGGCAGGACAGTGGCTCCCGGGTGGCCTGGACCTCCGACGCGAGCATGGCCGAGTACGTGGCGGACGCGCTCGCGACCCCGACGCTGTGGCGCGCCGGCGCGGACCGGCATGTTCCGGGCGGGTCCCCGGACCCCGACACGCTGGCCTTCCTGCAGTACACCTCGGGTTCCACCGCCGAACCGCGCGGCGTCATGGTGACGCACGGCAATCTCACGGCGAACCTGAGCGCCATCCGCGACGCGTTCCGGCACACCGCGGACAGCGTGGTGCTGAGCTGGCTGCCCGCCTATCACGACATGGGCCTGATCGGAAACATCCTCCACCCCCTGCACACCGGGTGCCACGCCTACCTGGCCTCGCCGATCGACTTCATCCGCAACCCGGCGGCATGGCCCGCCGCGGTGCACAGGTACGGGGTGACCACCAGCGGCGCCCCCAACTTCGCGTACGAACTCGTGGCCCGCACCGTGGACCGCGACGGACTGCCGACCGGTCTCGACCTCAGCGGCTGGCGGACCGCCTACAGCGGCGCCGAACCGGTGTCGGCCACCGCCCTCCGCCGCTTCGCCGAGGTGCTGGCCCCCGCCGGGTTCGGGGAGGACGCCTTCGTTCCCTGCTACGGGCTGGCGGAGTCCACGCTGCTGGTGACCTCGGTGCCCGTGGGCGCGGGCGCACGATCCCGGATCGGTGGCGGGGGAGCGGAAGCGGTCACCTGCGGCGTGCCGCGTGACTGCGAGATCGCCGTCGCCGGGCCGGAGGGCACACCGCTGCCCGCGGGCGAAGTGGGCGAGGTCCTGGTGCACGGGCCGGCCGTGGCCGCCGGGTACTGGAACCGGCCCGACCTCACCGCCGAGGTGTTCGCCGCGAGCCTTCGCGGCAGCGACAAGAAGTGGTTGCGCACCGGTGACCTCGGTTTCCTCCAGGACGGCGAACTCCACGTCACGGGCCGCATCAAGGACGTCATCGTCGTCCGGGGCCGGAACCACCACCCCCAGGACATCGAGCGGCTCGTCGTCGACCTCTGCCCCGCGGTGCGCCCCGGCTGCGTTGCCGCCTTCGCCGCGCCGGACGACCAGGGCGTGGTGGTCCTCGCGGAACTGCGTCCGCGGCGGAGCCTGACCGGCGACGACCACGAGCGGATCGCCGCTGCCGTCGCGACGTCCTTCGGCCTGGCCACGTACGACGTCGTGGCGGTGCCCCGGGGCACCGTGCCCAAGACCACCAGCGGCAAGCTGAGACGAGCCGAGTGCCGCACCCGCTACCTCGCGGGCGACTACGCCGGGCACCGCCTCGACGAGGGCGGGGCCACTGCTCCGAGCGGAACGTCCCCCGAGGCCGCCGTGCGCCGGGCCGTGCAGGAGGTGCTCGGCCCGGGCGTCGGCGACGACCGGCCGCTCACCCTGCACGGCCTGGACTCGCTGGGCGCCGTAAGGCTGGCGGAACTGATCGCACGCCACACCGGCCTGGACGTCCCCGTCCGGGACCTCTTGGAAGGCGCCACCGTCGCGGACCTCCTGCCGCGGGTCGGCACCCCCGCGCCGGAAGCGGCTCCGGCCGGTGACGGGGACCCCGGCGCACTGTCCAAGGCTCAGGAATCCCTGCTGTTCCTGCACATGCTCGACCCCGACAGCGACGCCTACACCATCTCCTTCGCCTGCGAGCCCGGCCCGGGGACCGACCACGACCTGTTCGAGCAGGCCCTGCGCACGACCCTGGAGAACCGACCCGAGCTGCACGTCCGCTTCACGTCGTCCGGCTCCGGTGGACGCCGGGAACCCGTCTCCGGCCGGCAGATGCACGACGCCCTCGCCCTGACGCCGGTACCCGTGGCCGAGGACGGGCTGGCGCAGCAGCTTTCCGAGGCGGCCGCGCTGCCCTTCGACCCCGAACGCGGACCGCTGCTGCGCCTGTACCGGTGGCAGACCCCGAAGCGGCGCGTCTACCAGGTCGTGGTGCACCATCTGGTCACCGACCTGTGGTCGCTGTCCCTGGTGCTCCGCGATCTCGGATCCGCGTACTCCGCCCTGCTCGCCGGGCGCCCGGTCCACCTGCCCGAGCCCGTGTCGTACGACGTGTACGTGCGGGAGCAGCGGGCCTACCTCCACTCCGCGGAAGCCGCCGAGCGCGACGCCTACCTGCGCGGGGTGCTGCCCCGTCGCGCCGCCTCCCTCGGTGTGCGCACCGACTTCCCCCGCACCGCCGTCCGCGGCAGCCGGGGCGCCCGGGTCGAGGCGCGGGTTCCCGCCCCCGCCGTCGCCGGGCCGGCGGGTCAGGACCCGGTCAGCCTCATGGCCGTGCTGTGGGCCGCCACCTTGCAGCGCTACGGCACGCCGACGCCCGTCGTGGTCGGTGTGCCGGTCACCGGTCGCACCGGTGGGCGCCACGGGGCCATCGGCGGCTTGTGCACGAACACGGTTCCCCTGGCCCTCGACGTCGAGCCGGACCGGCCGCTGGAACCGCTGGTGGCCGAAGCCCGCGCCCAGCTCGCCGCCGGAATGGACGCCGGTCTGTATCCGCTGGCCCGTGCCGTCGAGGCCGTCAGGCCCGGTCGCGAACCCGGCCGCACACCCCTGGTCGAGACGCTCATCACCTACCAGGAGAACCCGCTCCCGGACGTGGCGGGACTGCTGGAGGCGCTGTCCGGCAGCGAGACGGAACTCACCCTGGAAGCGCTCGTGCTGAGGTCCGTCCCCATCGCGAGGCGCAGCTGCCGGTACGACCTGGACCTGGTGGTCACGCCCGGTCCCCGAGGCCTCCGTCTCACGCTGGACTACGCCGTCGATCTGTTCAGCGAACGGACCGCCCGCGCGGTGCTCGACACGTTCTGCGCGGCCCTCGCCGCGTCGGAGCGGGCCCACGGGGCGCGGCTCTGCGACCTCACCGTCCTGTCCGAGCAGGACGCTGCACTCCTCGCACGTATCGGACGCTGTGACACCCCGCCGTTGGAACCCTCACTGGTCGAGCGGATCAGGGGCATGGCCGGGCGCACACCCGAGGCGCCCGCGATCCAGGGGCCCCACCGGACCCGGAGCCACGCCGAGTTCAGCCGGCAGGTCGAAGCGGTCGCCCACGCGCTGCGCCTCGCCGCCGACGGAAGGAGCTGACCGCATGACCGTCTTCGCCGGCACATCCGCCCGCGCCGAGCAGGGCTCGACCACCGCGGCCCTGGCGCGGCAGCAGACCGGTCTGCTGATCACGTCTCCGGCCGAGTTCGCCGTCGCCCTCTACGGCGCCTGGGAGGCGGGACTCGGCGTGCTGCCGTTGCCCGTCGACTTCCCCGACGAGCGGCTGCGGCACATGCTGGCGGACTGCCGGCCGGCGGCTCTGGTCGCCTCCGTCGATCAGGCCGACCGTGCCGCCCGCCTCGCGGCAGCCGTGCAACCCGCCATCGAGGTCGTCGTCCTGGACGCCGTGCCGGACCGCGAGGAGCACCTCCCGCGGACTTCGGCCCCGCACCTGCCGGAGAACCCCGACACCGCTGCCTTCACCGTCTACACCAGCGGCTCGACCGGTCGGCCCAAGGGCGTCCTCATCCGGCACGAGCAGATCGGCCGGCTCGTCTCCTGGTGCGCCGACGCCTGGGGGATCGGTCCGTGGGCGCGAGTGGCGCAGACGCTCTCCCTCGGCTTCGACTTCGGGCTCCAGGAACTCTTCACCTTCCTGCCGTTCGGAGGCTGTGTCGTGGTGCCCGGTCAGGAGGACCGGGCCAGTGCCCGGGCCTATGCCGGGTTTCTCCGCCGCGAACGCGTCTCGGTGCTGTTCACGACCCCGTCGTTCGCCGATGAACTCATCGCCGCGGGCGAGCGGCTGCCCGATCTGCGCCTCGTCCTCCTGGGCGGGGAGGTGCTCAAGGGCGTGACCGCGGAAGGCGTGCGCGCCCTGGCGGCCCCCGACTGCCGGCTGTTCAACGGATACGGGCCCACCGAAGCCACGGTGAACTGCCTCATGTACGAGATACCCCGGCCGCCCGAAGGCGCGGAGCCGCCGGCAGTGGTTCCCGTCGGCAGCGCGACCGCGGCCGCCCGGATCGACCTGGTCGATGAACGGGGCCGTCCGGTGCCGGTCGGCGCTCTCGGTGAGATCCGCATCGGTGGCCCCGGGGTCGCCGACGGCTACCTGGGGCGGCCGGAGCTGACCGCCGAACGCTTCGTCAGGTGCGAGGACACCGGCGAGGTCCTCTACCGCACGGGGGACCTCGCGTATGCACGGCACGACGGCGTCTTCGTGGTCGTCGGACGCGCGGACCGCCAGGTGAAGGTCCGCGGGCACCGGGCCGAACTCGGTGAGATCGAGCGAACGCTGCGGGGCGTGCCGGGGGTCTCGTCCGCGGAAGTCCGTGTGATCGGCACCCCGGCCCGGCTGGTCGCCTACCTGGTCGGCGCCGGCATCGACAGCGGGACGGTCCGGGACCACCTCGCCGCGCGCCTGCCCCCGGCCATGCTCCCCGAGCAGGAGGTCCTCCTGACGAGGCTGCCGACCACCGCCAACGGCAAGCTCGACGAGGCCGCCCTCGCCCGGCTGGCCGAGGAGCGCCATGCGCTGCGCCTCCCGGACGCCGCTTCCCCGGCCGAGATCGAGGCCGCCGTGTGCGCCGCCTGGGCGGCCGCCCTGGCCGCCCCCGAAGTGGCACCGGACGTCAACGTCTTCGACCTGGGGGCCCACTCCCTGGTGGTGACCCGGGTGCACGGCCGCATCTCCGCCGCGCTCGGCGTCGACTTCCCCGTCCACGAGGTCTTCGAATACCCGCGCCCCCGCGACCTGGCCCGGCGGTTGGCCGCTCTGCGGCGCGTCGACCGCATCGATCGCGACGGTCCCGCCGACACCCTGGCAGCTGCGACAGTGAAGGATGATCAGTGACTCGGATCCCTGCTCACGAGCACCCCGATTCCATCGCCATTATCGGCATGGCGGCTCGGCTGCCCGGTGCCCGCAACGTCACCGAGTACTGGCGCAATCTGCGCGAGGGCGTGGAGAGCATCGTGCGGCACAGCCGTGAGGAGATGCTCGCCAACGGAGCCCGCCCCGACCTGGTGGACGATCCCTACTACGTCAACGCCTCCGCACCGCTGGAGGATGCCGATCGCTTCGACGCGGCGTTCTTCGGCTATTCCGCGAGAGAAGCGTCGATCATGGAGCCGCAGCACCGGGTGTTCCTCGAATGCGCCTACCACGCGCTGGAGGACGCCGCCTACGACAGCCGGCGCGAGGACCTCCTGGTCGGCGTCTTCGGTGGTTCCACCATGAACACGTACATCCTGCACAACGTGATGCCGCACGCCGAGGACGTGGTCGGCCTGGTCGGTGACCTTCAGACGATGGTCGGCAACGACAAGGACTACCTGACCACCCGCGTCTCCCACAAACTCGATCTGCGCGGGCCCAGCCTCGCGGTGCAGACCGCCTGCTCCACCTCACTCGTGGCCGTGCACGTGGCCTGCCGGTCCCTCGTCGACCAGGAGTGCGACATCGCGCTGGCGGGCGGTGCCTCGGTGCGCATGCCGCACGCCGCGGGGTATCTCGCCAACCCCGGCGGCACCTCCTCGCCGGACGGCCACTGCCGAGCCTTCGATGCGGACGCCGGCGGCAGCGTCGTCGGCACCGGCGTGGGAGTGGTGGTGCTCAAGCGGCTCGCCGACGCGTTGCGGGACGGCAACCAGATCCACGCCGTCATCCGCGGCTCGGCCGTCAACAACGACGGCCAGGCGAAGGCCAGTTTCACCGCACCCAGCGTGGACGGGCAGAGCCGTGCCGTGGAGCGCGCCCTGCGCCGCGCAGGGGTCGAGGCCCGGGACATCCAGCTGGTGGAGGCGCACGGCACGGGAACCCCGCTGGGCGACCCGATCGAGGTCGCGGCACTCACCCGCGCGTTCCGCAACTGGACCGAGGACACCTCGTACTGCTGGCTGGGATCGGCCAAGCCGAACATCGGCCACCTCGACGCCGCAGCGGGCATCGCGGGCCTCATCAAGACCGTCCTCTCCCTGAAGAACCGCAAGGTTCCTCCCGTCGTCAACTTCCGGCGGCCCAACCCCAAACTCGCGCTGGAAACCTCCCCGTTCCGGGTGCCGACCGAACTGACCCGGCTTGAGGGCGACGAGCCGCTGCTGGCGTCGGTGAACTCCCTCGCCATGGGTGGTACCAACGCGCACGTCGTCCTGGAGGAGGCGCCGCCGGCCCGCTCCGGCGGGGCCTCGCGCCGGCGCCGGCACCCCGTCCTGCTGTCCGCCAAGTCCGGCGAGGCGCTGGAGGAACTGAGCCAGTCGCTGGGGCAGTGGGCCCGGGAGAACCCGCACGCCGACGTGGCCGACGTGGCCCACACCCTGGCCACCGGCCGGCGCGGCCTTCCGCTGCGCCGCGCCCTGACCGCCCACGACCTGGACGACGTGGCCTACGGCCTGTCCGCACGCGGCAGCCGCAGCCAGCGCGAGGCGCAGGCCCGCGGATCGGTGCGCACCGCCTTCCTCTTCCCCGGCCAGGGAACCCAGCTTCCGGCCATGGGAGCACGACTGGCGGCCGGGGACCCCGTGTTCGCCGCCCACCTGGACCATGTGACCGGACTCTTCCGTGAGCGCGCGGGTGTCGACCTGGCGCCGGTACTGCGTCCGGACGCGTCCGCCCTGGAGGAGGCGCGGGAAGCCCTCACCGCCACCGCGTGCACCCAACCCGCGCTGTTCGCGGTGGAGTGGGCCCTTGGGCGCACCCTCATGGACTACGGCGTCCGGCCCTACGCCATGCTCGGGCACAGCGTCGGTGAAATCGTGGCCGCTACGCTCGGCGGAGTACTCGACCTCGAACCGGCAGTCGAACTGGTCGCCCTGCGCGGCCGGTTGATGAACGAGACGCCCGAAGGCGCCATGCTGTACGTGAACCTGGCGGAGGAAGCGGCCCTCAAGCTGCTGGACGACCTGCCCGGCGACCTCGCCCTGGCCGCGGTCAACGCGGAGCAGCTCGTGGTGGTCTCCGGTGCGACCCGGGAGGTCGAGGCACTGGCCGACCGCCTGCGCACCGAAGGCGTCTCCTGCGGGCGGCTCGACGTCACCCGGGCGTTCCACTCGCCCCGGATGGACCCGGCCGCGGACGCGTTCCGGCAGGCCGTCGACGCCCACGAGCTGCACGCACCGCAGGGGCTCGTCGTCTCCAATGTGACGGGCGAGTACCTCACCGCCGAGGAGGCCACCGACGGCGACTACTGGGGGCGGCAGCTGCGCGGCACCGTACGGTTCGGCGACGGCCTCAACACCCTGGCCCGCGACGGGGTCTCCGTCTTCATCGAGCTGGGCCCGGGCCGTACGCTGACCCGCCTGGCCGCGGGCTCGGCGACTCAGGCCACCTTCCTGACGGCGCTCGCGGGAGAGGGCGGCGAAGAGCCGCAGGACCTGCTCGACCTGCTCACCGGGTTCTGGCTGGAGGGCGGGGACGTCGACTGGAGCGCGTTCTACGCCGGGGAGGACCGCCTGCGGCTGTCGCTTCCGCTCTATCCCTTCGCCCGGACCCGGCACTGGCTGGACCCCCTGCCTGTGAAGACCGTACGCCCCGAGCGGGCCGAGGAGACCCCGCGGGTCCAGGACGCCCCGGGGAAGCCCGCGCCCCGCAAGGAGATCGGCACCACGCCCGCGCAGCGCTACGTCGCCGGGCTGTGGACGGAACTCCTCGGAACGGACGACTTCGGTCTGAACGACAGCTTCTTCGAGATCGGAGGGCACTCCCTGATGGCCATGCAGATGGTCACGCGCATGCGCAAGGAAGGTGCCGAGGAACTGGAGATGACGACCCTTTTCGAACTGCCCACGGTCGTGGGTCTGGCCGAGCAGCTGGAACGGCTCGGTGTGCGCGTGCCGGACAGCGGCGCGGCGCAGACCTCCGAGGACGACGAGGAGACGGCGGCCCTGCTCTCGGAGGTCGCCGCCCTGTCCGACGAGGAGGTCCGGACCTGGCTGGCCGAGCTGGAAGGAGACACCGGAGCATGACGACCGACACCCCGCGATCCTCCCTCGACGCACTGGGCCCCGAGCGCCGCCGTCTGGCCGAACGGCTCCTGCGCGAGCGGGACCGTGCCAACGGGCCGGCGACTCCCGAACCGGCCGCACCGCCCACGGCGGCGAGTGGCTCGTCCACGCCCAGGGTCAGCCTGTTCTTCTTCTCCGCCGACACCGACGACGACGCCAGGGACAAGCACGCCCTGGTGCTGGAGTGCGCCGAACTCGCCGACCGCCTCGGCCTGGACGCGATCTGGGTGCCGGAGCGGCACTTCGATCCCTTCGGCGCCCCCTACCCCAGCCCGGGCCTCCTGCTGGCCGCCATCGCGGCGCGCACCAGCCGCATCGCCCTGCGCTCCGGCAGCGTCGTGCTGCCCCTGCGCGACCCGCTGCTCGTGGCGGAGGAGTGGGGCGTCCTGGACTCGCTCAGCCGGGGGCGGATGGGCATCTCCCTCGCCTCCGGCTGGCACGCGGACGACTTCGTCCTCAATCCCGGGGCGTACGACCGCCGCAAGGACGTACTGGAGGAAGGGCTCGCGGACCTGCGCACCTTGTGGAACGGAGGGAGCATCACCCGCGAAGGCCCCGGCGGACGCCCCGTCGAGGTACGCACCTACCCGCGCCCGGAGCGCACCCCCGAGGTCTGGCTGACGAGTTCCCGCAACCCTGACACCTGGCGCACGGCCGGCCGGCTCGACCTGCATGTGCTGACCGCGCTGCTGGAGCAGACGGTCGACGAGATCGCCGAGCGGGTGGGTCTCTATCACCAGGCGCTCACCGAGGCGGGGCACCCCGCCCGCGGCCGCCAGGTCACCTGCATGCTCCACACCCACCTGGCATCCGAGCCGGCCGACGTCGAGGAGCGGGTCCGCGGTCCGCTGATCCGGTACCTCTCCGCCCACATGGACCTGTTCAGCAAGTACGCCGCCGGCGGCGGCGCCGGCATCGATCCGGACGAGGTGACCGACGCGGACCGGCGAGCGCTCCTGGACCACGGGCTGCGCCGCTACATGGGGACCTCGGGGCTGTTCGGCAGCGCGGCGACCTGCCTGCCGAAGGTCGAGCGGCTCGCCGCCGCCGGCATCACCGAACTCGGTTGCCTCGTGGACTTCGGGCTCCCGCGGGAACAGGTCCTGGAGAGCGTCGAGGAGCTGGCCCGGCTGCGCGTCGCGCTGCGCGAGAAGGCGGGTGCGCCCAAGTGAGCGAGCACTGGTTCGCCCTGTACCCGCCCGTCGGCGGCGGGCGCGGCGCGTACTCCCGGATGGTGGCGGAACTGCGCAAGCACGGGCACTGCCACCTGCCCGCCCTGGCGGGGCGCGACAGCCGCTTCACGGAGACAGCCGCCGCGCGCTTCACGGATCTGGCCGACGACCTGTGGAACCAGTTGGAGGCGGAGCTCGGCCTCGGCCGCTCCCCGGACCGGCTGGTGCTGTACGGGTTCAGCATGGGCGCCCTGACCGCGACGGAGATGGCGGCGCGGCTCCAGCAGCGCGGCACCGGCGCCCGCGCACTGGTCGTCGCGGCCTGCCCGCCGCCGCACCTGCTGACCGGACGCTCCGTGCACACGCTCGCGGACGAGGAACTGACGGCGGCACTGGCCGCGCAGGGCACGGTGCCCGGCATGGTCCTGGAGGACCCCGAGCTGCTCTCCATGATGGTGCCGGTGTGGCGGGCGGACTGCGCCGCCGTGGCGAGCCACCCACGCCGTCCGGTGGTCCTGGACTGCCCGGTACACGCACTGGGGGGTACCGAGGACCCGCTGGTACGCGAGGCCGATGTGGCGGTGTGGCAGCGCCTGGGCGGGCCCGGCTCCTCGGTGCGCATGCTGCCCGGCGACCACGCGGCCGTCCTCGGCCGCCACGACGTCATGACGGCTGCCGTGCTCGCGGCGGCCGACCGGTTCTCGGAGGAGGTGGCCCGATGGTGACCAGGGGAGCGTCCCACAGCACGGTCGTGGACGGCTCGTTGCAGGCGCGGGAGCTTCCGTTCGGGAGCAACAGCGTCCAGCACGGCACTGCCGTCTTCGAAGGCATCCGCATGTACGCGACGCCGACGGGGCCGGCGCTGTTCCGGCTCGACGAGCATCTGCAGCGGCTGCTGGACTCGGCGGCCCTGCTGGGCATCCCGCATGCCTACGACCTGGCCTCCCTGCGGGGGCACGTGCGGGACGCGGCCGCCGCGAGCGGACTGGACAACGCCTACGTGCGGCCGGTGCTCCACACCCGGGAGCCGCGCCTCGGCGTGAACCTCCGGGACTTCCACTTCACCCTGGGCACGGAGATCTGGGCCCTGCCCCCCGACGACACCGCGCCCCCGGCCGTACGGGTCACGGTGTCGCCCTGGTGCCGCCCGTCCCGGCTCACCTTCCCGGTGCGCGCCAAGGCGACCGGCACCTACGTGGTGTCCGCGCTCGCCCGGACGCGCGCCTCGGCGGACGGGTTCGACGACGCCATCCAGCTGGACCCGAACTCCGGCAGGGTGGCGGAGGCCACGATCGCCAACGTCTTCCTGGTGCGCGAGGGACGCCTGGTGACGCCGTGGCTGGAGGACAGCGTCCTGGCGGGCATCACCCGCGACACCGTCCTGACCCTCGCCCGGGACCTGGGCATCGAGACCGCCGAAGTGCCCGTGGAGCCAGGGGAACTGCCGGCCGCCGACGAGATGTTCCTCACCGGGACCGCGAGCGGCCTGGTGCCCGTCGCGGCCGTCGAATCCCACACCTACGCGGCCGCCCGTCCCGTGACGGACGCGCTGAGCCGCGCCTACCGGGAAGCCGTCCTGGGCGGCGATCCCTCCCGTTCCTCCTGGCTCACCCCCGTCCCTCACCCTGATTCATCCACTTCGTACCTCCGAGGAGTATCGTGATCGACCTGTTCCACTGCTTCGGTGCCAAGCCCGCCCACCGCGTCGACACCCCTCTGGCCGCCGAGATGCTGCGCGCCAGTGGCTGCCGGCACCTCGCCGTGAACACCCACACCATCGACCGGGTCACCGCGGGCGACGACCTGCCCGTGGGCTACGACACCGCGACGCTGGGCTCCGTGATGGCGCTCGTCGGTGAGGAACTGGGCCTGAGCCCCGTCCTGAACATCAACCACCCCACCAGTGCGGCGGAGGCGGTCAAGCGGACCCGCGAGGCCGCCCGGCTGACCGGCATCCGCGTCATCAAGCTGGAGGTCCTCGACCCCGGCTTCAAGCTCAGCGTGAACGCCGAAGTGGTGGAAGCGGCCCGGGAACTGATCGCCGAGGGGTTCGAGGTGTGGCCGCTGATCACTCCCGACGCCCGGACCTTCGCGCAGTGCGTGGAACTGGGGAGCACGATGGTGCGGGTGATGGGATCGCCCATCGGGGCTCGGCGGGGGATCGAGCACCAGCACCTGGAGCCGATGAAGGAGATGCTCGTCGGCAGCCCGGTCCCGGTCATGCTCGACGGCGGTATCGGTTCCACCGCCGATGTCGAGCAGGCCTTCGAGCTCGGCTTCCAGTCGGTCCTGGTGAACTCGTGCCTCTTCGCGGACGGGACGGACCCGGTCACGGCCCTGGCCGGTTTCCGCGCGACGGTCGACCGGGTCGCGTCCGGCACCCCCGCCCACTGACACCGGCGCACGGTCCCGCGAGGCGCCCGTGTCCGCGTACAGCCTGTTGGAGGACAGCAATGCAATCGACCGGACGGTGGCTGCTCAGGCCGCCCTCGCCGGATGCCCGGGCCCGGCTCTTCTGCCTTCCCTACTCGGGCACGGGCGCCTCCTCGTACCGCCGGTGGCCGACACGGATCGGGCCGCTGGAGGTGTGCCCCGTTCAGCTGCCCGGCCGGGAGAACCGGATCCGGCACACCCCGTTCCGCACCGTGCCGGAGTTCGCCGCGGAGGCCGCCGAGGCCTTGGCCCCCCATCTCGACCGGCCCTACGTGCTGTTCGGACACTGCATGGGCGCCCTGCTGGCCCACGCGCTGGCCGCCCGCACCGAGGACCTGGGACTGCCCCGGGCGACCCTGCTCGTGGTGTCATCCGCCGCCGCGCCGCACCTGCCGGCGCAGCGGCGGTACCGCTCTCCGGAGCCGGGGGTGAGCGGCATCTACCACCCGTCCATGACGGACGAGGAGTTCGCCGGTGAACTCAACCACGTGTCACAGGCGCTGGGCGGCGGAGAGGTCATGCCCGAGCTCCTGCCGCTGGCCCTGCGCGTCCTGAGGGCGGACGTGGAGCTGTGCTACGGCTACCGGATCCCGGTGCCGCGTCCGGTGCACAGCCCGCTGACGGCGATCGGCTGGACCGGGGACCCGGAGGTGTCGCCCGAGACCATGCACCAGTGGAACGCGTACGGGAACACGCGTCACCGGGTCCTGGAGGGCGGCAAGCTCAGCTATCTCGCCGCGCCCGCGGCACTGACCCGGCTGCTGGAGGACGAGTTCACCGACGCGCTGTCCGGCGCGGTCACCACCACGGGAGGCGCACCATGACGGCGCACGTGCCCAGCACGCTGAGCGAACTCTTCGAACGAACCGCGCTGCGGTACCCGACGGCCCCGGCCGTCAGCGACGGCGAAGCCCGATTGACGTACCGCGAACTCGAAGAAGCGGTCAGGGCGTCGGCACAGGCGCTCATCGCGCGCGGGGTCTCCCCCGGGGACACCGTCGCCGTCCACATGCCGCGGGGAGTACCCGTGGTCGTCGCCGTGCTCGCCGTCCTGCGGGCCGGCGCCGCCTACCTTCCCGTCGACGAGGTGTATCCCGCACCACGCCGTGAGCAGATGCTCCGCGACGGCGCGGTGACCCACGTGCTCGTCGCCCCCGGCCGGGCGGAGCGCACGGCGCAGCCCGGACCGTCCGTGCTGGAGTGGCCGTTCCCGCCGGGTGGCCCGGCTCCCGTGCCGTCGGTGCCGCTCCCGCCCTCGCATCCGGCCGGCGCGGCCTGCGTGCTCTTCACGTCCGGCTCGACCGGAGCACCCCGCGCGGTGATGCTGGAGCACCGCCAGATGGTCGACTTCGCGCTCGCGGACACCCTGCCGCTCCTGGGCCCGGGGGACCGCACCGCGCAGTCGTCGGGCATCTCCTTCGACACCTTCACCTTCGAGCTGTGGCGTTCCTTCGCCGGAGGAGCGGAGGTCGTCGTGGTGCCCGGCATCCCGGAGCTGATGGAGGCCGATCTCGGCAAGGAGCTTCGCCGGCGCCGCATCACCGCCATGCTGGCCCCCGCCATCGCCCTCAACCACCTCGCCCGGCACGACCGCGAAGCCCTGTCGGGGCTCCGCCTGCTGTGTTCCGGCGGGGACGTCCTGCTCCCCGCGACCTGCCGTGCGCTGCGCGAGGGCGGCTTCTCGGGGGAGCTGTTCAACCTGTACGGCCCCACCGAGGCCACCGTCGCGTGCACCGGCTTCCCCGTGACCGACACCGGGGTGCTGGGGGAGCAGGTGCCGATCGGCCACTCCTTCGGCCGCGCCCGGCTGCACGTACTGGACGAGCGGCTGCGGCCGGTGCCGGCCGGCGTGCCCGGTGACCTGTACGTGAGCGGGCCGGGAGTCGGGCGCGGCTACCTGGGGCGCCCGGGGCTCACCGCACGGAGGTTCGTGGCCGACCCGTTCGCCGGTGACGGCACGCGGATGTACGCCACCGGTGATCGGGTCCGCTCCGGTGAGGACGGCGCGCTGGAGTACCTGGGGCGTACGGACAGCCAGGTGAAGATCCGAGGGCACCGGGTGGAACCGCAGGAGGTCGAACGGGCCCTGTGCCGCTACGAGGCGGTATCGGAGGCGGCCGTCCTCAGCGAAGGGGAGCCGGGGGAGAAGCGGCTGGTGGCCTTCGTGGTCGTCGGCCAGGAGGAGTTCCTGCTGCGGGAGCTGCGCAGCCACCTCAGGGCCGCGGTGCCGGCCCATCTCGTACCCGCGGAGATCATCGTTCTGGACGCGATGCCCACGGACGCCCACGGCAAGAGGGACCGGCGCCGCCTCACGGACATGCTCGGGGACCAGGCCTCCCGGCGCAACGAGTACGTGGCCCCGCGCACCGACACCGAACGCCTCCTCGCGACGATGTGGGAGGACCTGCTCCACGTCGAGTCCGTCGGTGTCCTGGACGATTTCTTCACGCTCGGCGGCCATTCCCTCCTGGCGGTCAGGGCGCGCCTGCTGCTGCGGCGGCAACTGGACGTCGCGATCAGCCCGGAAGTGCTCTTCGAGTACAGCGTGCTGGAGGAGCAGGCCGGTCTGATCGACGGTCTGCGGAAGGAGGTGCTCGCACGATGACCGCCACGGTGATCGACCTCGCCGACCTCGACCTGTTCACCGACGGTGACCCCCACGAGGCATGGCGGGTGCTGCGCCGCGATCGTCCCGTCCACTGGAACGCCACCGGCGGCAGTGCCACCGGTGGCCCGGGGGCGTCCGGTTTCTGGGCGCTGACGCGGTACCAGGACGTCCACGACGCCTATGTCGACGCGGGCCTGTTCTCGTCCCGGTGGGGGACGGTGATGGGCGGCTCGCACAGGAGGGACGCGGACTCCGCGTCCGGCCGCATGCTGATCGCCTCGGACGACCCGCAGCACCGCCTGATGCGCCAGCAGGTGCACAGGGCCTTCCTTCCCGCCCTCATGGACCGGGCCCGTCGGGTGGTCCGCGACTACGCCGGCGCCGCGCTTGAGAGGATGCTGAAGGACGGCGGCGGTGATTTCGCCGCCGACGTTGCGCCGGAACTGCCGGCCGGGCTCCTGGCGGCGCTGTTCGGGCTCGAACGGCGGGACGCCCTGCACCTGCTCTCACTCACCCGCTCCATGATCGGGTTCCAGGATCCCCGGTACCACGGTGACTCGAAGCCGTCGGCGGTCCTCGTCTCCTCCCAAGTCGAGGTCTTCGACGTCATGATGGACCTGATGGAGACTCGCCGGCGCGCGCCCTCGGACGATCTGGTGAGCATTCTGCTGGGAGCCTCGGTCAACGGCCGTCGCTTCACCGAGGACGAGATCCTCTACAACTGCCTGAACGTGGCAGTGGGCGGCAACGAGACGACCCCCTTCACCGCCTCCGCCGCAGTGCAGGCCTTCATGGACTTTCCCGACCAGGCGCAACTGCTGCTCGACGACGGAGGGCTCCTGCCGACCGCCGTGGAGGAGGTCTTCCGCTGGACGTCGACGAACGCCTACGTGCAGCGCGTCGCCACGCGCGACGTCGAGCTGCACGGACAACTGATCCGCGCGGGTGATTCGGTGACGCTGTGGAACGCGTCCGCCAACCGCGACGAGGAGCGGTTCTCGAACCCCGACCGGTTCGACGTACGCCGCACACCCAACCGGCACATGGCCTTCGGGGTCGGCGTGCACCGGTGCATCGGGATGGGTGCCGCGCAGATGGAGATCGCGTTGCTCATGGAGGAGATCGCGCGGCGGGGCATCACGTTCGAACCCGCCGGCCCGCCGGCCCGCCTCCGCTCCAACTTCATGCTCGGTCTCACCCGTCTCCCGGTCCATGCCACCGCGTCGCGGGACGAATCGATGTAGGCTCCGGGGACCGCCCTTGACCTGCGGAAAGCAGGCAGGGAGCAGACATTCCGGGAATGTTTCGCATGCTTCGTACCATGTTCAAGTCCAAGATCCACCGGGCCACCGTCACCCAGCCGAGGCGCGGGGGCTGGTGCCGCGGGTGGTGCACGTGGACGAGGGCAACCGGGTCGCCGAGCTGGGCGCAGATCCCGCCGCCCCGGTGCCGGGCACGGAGCAGCTCCGCAGTCCGCTCGCGGCGAGCCGCTGAGTCGCCGGCCGGCGGGTGCGCCGGTGGTCCCGCTCTGCCCGTACGCGGCAGCCTGGGCCGCCGAGCACCCCGAGCCGGCCCCGGTGCCCTCCGAGGAGGTCGTGGCGGCCGCCCGGGCGCGGCCGGCCTCGGACCCGGCCCGGAACCCGGTCCGGAGCCCGTTCCGGCACCGGGCCCCAGCCCCGATCCCGCGCCGGTCCCGGTGCCCCCGCCCGCGCCCGGGCCGCCGCCCTTCCCGGATCCGGCGCCGCCCGCCCCCGGCCCGGTCCCCGAGTTCGACCGGCGCTTGTTTGCGCCGATTTCGCGGCCCGGCCCGCGCGGGTCGATCCGGCGATAGCGTGATCCAGGTCAGCGTCGCCGACGTCGCCCGTCGAGCGCACCGCCCCGGTGGACGGCCGTCCCATGAGACCTCCCAGGCGAGTTACAGCAACTGTCCTTTGACAGTGAATCCAGTCGCTCCGTCATCCAACCCAGTCGCCGCCGACAACGCCGCCGGCGTCGCCCCGGCACACCGGCTTGAGCGGGGTTGCCGATGCTGCCTCTCGGCATTTGCCGGGCCGATGCGGACTTCCACCGCGGCAGGCAGCGCCACCGCCCCAGTTCCCGCAAGGACCTGTGCAAGAGGGCACTTGGACAGGGAAATCGCAACTTCGACATGGCTCGCAGAAGCAGCTACCTTCACCTGGTCTTCGGCGATCGCCCACGGTCGCACAGGGGTTCCTTCAGGCTGAGCCACCCGCGACGGGATGAGTTGGTCCCGCCCCAGGAATCCTCGCCCCCATGCCCAAGCCACCGAACCGGGTCCACACCAGGCACCCCCAACCAGGGAGAGACGCATGCCCCATCTTGCTCTGTACACATTCGGCGTCCTGAAGTCACCTCTCGCCGATCCCACACCTCTCACACGCGAACTCCAGGACAGCGGCAAGGCCATCTACCGGAAGATCAGCCAGCACCCCGGATACCTCGCTCGTGCTGAAGCGGCAGACCGCGGCCGGGGCACACATTTCGACATGGACTGGGGTGCATGGGGAGAGTTCGCCGTACCGACCTGGTACGACAAGGGCCGTACGGCGGAAACCGCCGCCCTGGACGCGACCCTCTCACTCTGGACCGACCTGCGCCCCGCCTTCGACGCCATCTACACCGGTCTGCACCGTGAGGCGCTGAACAGGCGTTACGACTGGTTCGAGAGGACAGGGAACCCGAATTACGTGTGCTGGTGGGTCTCCGACGGCGTGATACCCACCTGGCAGGACGGGGTTTCCAGGCTGGAACACCTCCACGCCCACGGCTCCGCACCGCACGCCTTCACCTTCCACCACTCGTTCGCCCCGGACGGAACTCCGACCAGGACCAAAGGCATCGGGCCGAAGAGCGACCAGGTTCACTGACAAGGAAGCCTGAACGACTGGATTCGCTGTCAAACGCTTCGATTGAATGACGGCGAACAGCAACGGCCTGGCTTCGACTACGTCGGGCCGGGGCGGGCGGGCCAAGATGCTCAAACGCCGGATGTTCGGCCGCGCAGGATTCCAACTCCTTCGCGAGCGGGTTCCTCTGGCTCCGTAATCGGGTCGATGCCGGGCTCGGCCGGAACTTACCATCGAGGCGTGACGATCAAGTATGAGTGGCGGGGCGACTTCGGCAACGCTTCCCTCAACGCGCTGCACGCCGACGGTTTCGGCCACCCGGTTGCTCAGGTCGACTGGCGAGCCCGGCTTGAACGCCACAGCCTCGGCTGGGTTTGCGCTTGGGAAGACGGCTCTCTGATCGGCTTCGTTAACGTTGTCTGGGATGGCGGGGTCCATGCCTTCGTCCTGGACACGGTGGTCGCCCAGTCTTGCCAGGGAAGAGGAGTCGGTGCCAGGCTCGTTGCGCTCGCAGCCGACGAAGCCCGTGCCGCGAAGTGCTCTTGGCTTCACGTCGACTTCGAGGACCACCTGCGTCCGTTCTATTTCGATGCCTGTGGTTTCAGAGAGACGCCCGCTGGGCTGATCGCCCTATAGGCAATACCCCCTAGGGCGTGTATCGAAAGTGGATCTTCACTGTGCGATGATCTTGGGCCATGGCGCGGGGAGATCTGACGGACGCGCAATGGGCGGTGTTGGAACCGCTGTTGCCAAAGGGCAAGAGGCCTGGACGGCCGCCGATGTGGGCCAAGCGGCAGTTGATCGACGGGATACGGTTTCGGGTTCGCACCGGCGTCCCGTGGCGGGACCTCCCCGCCGAGTACGGGCCGTGGGGTCGAGCGTACGACCTGTTCCGTCGGTGGCAGCGGGACGGCACCTGGTTTCGAATCTTCACCGCGTTGCAGGCCCAGGCCGACGCGAAACAGCTGATCACCTGGGACATCAACGTCGACAAGGCGTACGCCTCCCGGAAGAACCGCGCTTATCTGCGGCGGCGCGGGATCCGCTGCACCATCCCGGACAAGGCCGACCAGGCCCGCAACCGCAAGAAACGCGGCTCGCGCGGCGGTCGGCCGCCGCAGTTCGACCCGCAGGACTACAAGGCTCGGCATGCGGTCGAGTGCGGCATCAATCGCCTCAAAAGGCACCGGGCCGTGGCCACGCGGTACGACAAACTCGCGGTCCGCTACGAGTCGACCGTCCTCGTCGCGGCCATCAACGAGTGGCTGTGATCAAGGCAGTTGATACAACGCTGGCAAGGAGTCCGCAAGCATGGACCTGCGGTCACGCCCCGGCTATGTCGAGGAGGACCTGCGCCAGTTCACGTGGCTGGGAGAACATCGGCCAGTGGCCGGTGTTCATCTCGATCAGCCGCCAGTGCCCACTGGTCAGCAGCTTGGCTACGTCGTCGGTCGGCTCGGGGTCACCGAGCGTGCACTTGATGTAAGTCGCCGGGAGGTCGCCGAGCGGCCTTTCCAGCACGGCGGGTTCGGTCAGCGTGGCACCCGGGTGCGGCGTCGCACCGCCCACGATCCGTGCGATCTGCTCATCGGTGAGACCGTGGCCCTCGAAGTGGGTCGCGGGCGCGACCGGCCAGAATCCTCCGTTCTCGGCGATCGATGCCCTCACCATCGCCCCGCCGTCCGGCCAGGCGGAGACGAACGGTTCACCATCGGCCGGAACACTGGAGTCAAGGAAGACCACATGCGCTAGCCGGTCGCCGATCCGCCCGGCGGCCTGACCGCTTGGGATACCCGAGTAGCTGTGACCTACCAGGACGACTTCACGCAGGTCCTGGCGCTCGACCTCATCAATGATGTCCTGTACGTGGGTCTGCTGACCAGCCGGTACACCTTGCTTCTCAGCGAGGCCGGACAGCGTCAGCGGGTGGACGCCATGGCCGGCCGCACGCAGATGCGGCACCACATCGTCCCACGCCCACGATCCGAGTCGCGCACCTGCAATTAGCACAAAGTTCGCCATGGCCGCACCGTATCGGAGCGGCCCGACGACCGCTCCGGAAATACTTTCGATACACGCCCTAGGTCCGCACTGCGCAGGCAGCATGGCCGCGCATTGAGCGGGCGTGAGGTCGGCGTGACGGAGAGTCCGTCGTCATGGTGATGGATGGGTCAGCCACTCGGGCCTGCGCTCTTGATGATGGCGAAGAGGGCGCCGGCGGGGTCGAGGAACATGGCGATGCGGCCGATCCCCTCCACGTCCATGGCCGGGATGAGGAGGATGGCTCCGTGCTCGGTGGCCCTGGCGAGCGTGGCGTCGCATTCGCTCACTTCGAAGTACGGGTGCCACTCCGGCGTGGATCCGGCGTCGAGGTTTGCCTGGGGCAGCTGCATCAGGCCGCCGTGGGTGGCTTCCTCGCCGGTGCCGGACGGCCGCAGGACCGTGTACGTCAGCTCCGGGCTCATCTGCACGTCGGTGGTCTGCCAGGAGAAGACGGAGTCGTAGAACGCCTTCGCTGCCGCGGCGTCGGTGGTGTAGAGCTCCACCCAGGACAGGGTGCCGGGGACGGCGACGACCTCCATGCCGCCGGTGTCACGAGGCTGCCAGACGGCGAAGTCCGCGCCGGTGGGGTCGGTGAACGCCGCCATCCGCCCGTATGTGAACACGTCCGCCGGGGCCACGCGGACCGTGCCGCCGGCCTGCTCCACGGCCTGGGCTGTGGCGTCGGCGTCCGGGGTGTGGAAGTACACCGTCCAGGACGGGCTCGCGCCCTCTTCGGTCAGCGGGCCGAGGCCCGCGACTGTCTTGCCGTCCTGCTGGAAGAAGCCGTACCCACCCGCCTCCGGTCCGGCGGACTGGTACTCCCAGCCCAGGACGGCGGAGTAGAAGGCGGCGCTCGCATCGATGTCAGGGCTCCCCAGGTCCAGCCAATTGGGAGCGCCAGGGACGTACGTGGTCGTCAGCATGGTGTGGCCCTTCACTGCGGGTTCCGAACGCGGGTATGGGTTGCCGCTTGCGCTTCGTGTCGGCTCAGCCGGACCGTATGGTGCTCCCTCCCTCCCGTACGGGCTGAGAAGGCGTCAGCTGTCACAGCGAGATACTTCCAGCAGCTTCCGGTCCCTCGCGAGCTTGCCACTCCATTGCGGCCGCACCTCAGTACTGCCGGCCCGATGGGCTTCTACGGGGGGCAGGCCGCAGCTGCTGCCCGGGCCGATCCGGCGGGTGGGTGGGTGGGTGGTTAATGGGCAGTTCGGGTCACCACGTGCGCAGGGTCTGTGCGGACGGGACGAAGAGCGGGTCCGGCAAGGCTTCGACAGTGCGCCGGGGCTATCCCATGGAAGTCGATGAAGGCGCGGGCCAAGTCGGTGGGCAGGACCACCGACGGCGGCACCGTGGCATCCGCATGCAGGCCGAGCGCGGCGTCCCGGAGGTGCGTGACCAGGGCCTCGCCGGCGGCGAGACCAGTTACTCGGCCCGCAGCCGCCCGGCCCGCGTCCCGGTCAGCGGGTGGCCGCTGGCGTACGGCTCGCCGTCCAGGCCGCCGACCGTCACCAGCACCCCCGCGCCGCGAAGGGACGACCATCGCACCGGCGCCCTCGGTGACCTTCCCGGCGTACGCCAGCGCATCGGTCGCCTGCCGGACGCGACCCATCTCCACAGGGTCCAGGGGCGGCATGGGGTCCGGGCCGTGCGACGTCCAACTCCCTGCAGGACCCGACGCTCGCCGACGGCACACTGTGCGATGCGGGGTGCGGGCGACCGATCCTTCGCGGTGGCCCGCTTACGTACCCGCCGTTGGAGCCACTGGCACTGGCACTGGTCGCCGGTGGGCGTAGCGGCCCCGCATGGCGTCGCTGGCCGCAGGGCCCGCCGCGAAGACGTAGGCATGGCTGTCGTCGAGTCGGCGGCCGGTCCTGGCGTCGACGACTACGGGCTGGACCTCCTCTCCGCTTTCGGCGTCGACGAGAATCATGCTGCGCTCGTGCGGCTCCAGCCGGGAATTGCCCCACGCGGCCAGGGCGACGATCACCGGGCGCAGGGAGCGTCCTAGATCGGTCAGCACGTACTCGTGGCGGACCGGGTTGGTCTGGTAGGGCCGGCGCTCCAGCAATCCGTCCGTCACGAGGGTCTTCAGGCGGGTCGTGAGCATGCTCGAGGAGATGCCCAGGTTCTCCTGGAACTGATCGAAGCGGGTGTAGCCGTCGAAGGCGTCGTGGAGGATCAGCAGCGTCCACCATTCACCGACGTGTTCCACCGTCGTGGACAGCGGGCACTCCCGGTCCTCCAGCCTGATGCGGCTCGCCACGGTGACCATCCCCTTGGTTACTGCTAAAGTCGAAGTTAGTGGGTTTTATTTTAGCAGTAACCGAGTGTGGCGCCGAACGTGCGCATCAGGGATCGGAAGGCACCATGACCAGCCCCGTCAACGAATCACTCGAAGGCCGCCGTGCCCTGGTCACCGGCGGTACCAAGGGCACCGGAGCCGCCATCGCCCGACGGCTCGCCGGCGTCGGCGCCGACGTGCTCGTCACCGGCCGCAGCCGCCCCGAGGAAGTCGAGGAAAAGGCCTTCATCGCCGCCGACCTCGCGACTGCTGATGGCACCGACCGGGTGATCGCCGAAGTGGAGGCACGCCTGGGAGGTGTCGATGTCATCGTCCACACCCTCGGCGGCTCCGAGGCGCCGGCCGGTGGATTCGCGGCGCTCGGCGAGGAGGACTGGGCCAAGGAGCTCAACGTGAACCTGCTGGCCGCGGTCCGCATGGACCGTGGCCTCCTGCCCGGCATGATCGCGAGCGGCAGGGGCGTGATCCTGCACGTCACCTCGATCCAGCGTCGCATGCCGCTGTGGAACGGCACTCTGGCCTACGCGGCAGCCAAAGCGGCGCTGACCACCTACAGCAAGGGCCTGGCCAACGAGGTCGCCCCGCACGGCGTCCGTGTCAACACCGTCTCACCGGGCTTCATCCAAACCGCAGCCGCAGACAATCTGGTCGCCCGGATCGCCCAGGAGGCCGGCGTCACCCGGGAAGCCGCCCTGGACCGGCTCATGGACTCGCTCGGCGGCATTCCCCTCGGCCGCCCCAACCGACCGGAGGAAGTCGCTGAACTCGTCGCCTTCCTCGTCTCCGACCGCGCCTCGGCCATCGTCGGCGCCGAACACGTCATCGACGGCGGCACCACCCCCACCGTCTGAGCCCCCATAGTCAGGAGGAGCGTCATGCCGAGCCATCAGCCCCACACCATCGCCCCGAGCGACTTGCCCAAGACGATCACCCGCTACCTGCGGGCCCACCACGACCACGACACCGCGACCGCGGTCGCCGCCTTCACCAGCGACGCCACCGTGACTGACGACGGCAGGACGTACCAGGGCTCCACTGCAATCGAACAGTGGCTGAACCGTTCCATCACCGAATTCACCTACACCATCGAACTCACCGAAGCGCAGCAGACCGATCCGACCCACTACGTGGCCACACACCACCTCGAAGGCACCTTCCCCGGAGGCAGCGTCGACCTGCGCTATCAGTTCAGCCTCCGCGACGACCTGATCGAGCGTCTGGTCATCGAGCCCTGATCCGCCTGGGTTGATGCCAGGCTGAATGCCTTCAACCCGGCGCGGGCGTGGCCTCTTACTGTGATCGCAGTCCTGGCCCTTCGGGCATGCCCAAGACCCGGCACCCGCACTACGGCCGCTTCCTGCGGCTGGAGCCTGACCGGCTGGTCGAACTGACGTGGGTCACCGGTCGGGGAGGCGCAGCGGGGGCGCCCGCCAGTGGCTCACCATCCTCGGCGAGCTCAAGGCTTCCGCGGGATCGAGGGCGTCCTTGGTCACCTGCTGCGACGGCCTGCCCGGCCTATCGGACGCCATCAACGCGGCCCGGCCCTGCACCACGGTGCCAACCTGCGTAATTCACCTGGAGTTCGTGCCGGCCCTGCGCAAGATCTACACCGCGGTCTCCGAACGGGCGGCCGAGGGGGCCCTGGACGAGTTCACCACCTCAGACCTGGGACGCCAGTATCCGGCGGTGGTTCGTACGTGGTCCCAGGCATGGCAGAGAGTGTCGGCCCATCTGACGGTGTTGATGGTCAAAGTGAACTCGGGGCACTGGTGGGGTTCGCTGTGCCCACGTACGAGGCCCTGCCCCGCTTCACCCCTGAACAGCGCCGTACCTTCCGCCCCTCGCGGCCTTTCATGGCCGAAAATGCTCTCTACAAGACCTTCACACAGGCCATTGAATGCCCCTGGCCAACACTGATCACTCATCAGCGCATCAGTGCACTCTTCACGTTTGGGAGACACCCCATGAGACGACTCCGCACCGCGGGTCTGGCACTTCTCGGCGCGACGCTCGTCGCCTCCGTCACGGCGAGCCCGGCCCAGGCGTCGCCGGGCGAGACCCGCACGGTGTGCGCCGACTCGATGACCCCGGACGGCTGGGTCGACGTGAACTGGGGCACCAGCGCCTCGTGCCGCGTGATGAGCGGCTCGAACATCAAGATGATCAAGCAACTGGACGGCCTCCCCGTCGGCACCCAGGTCAACGCCTGCGCCAGCGCACAACCGCCGAAGGGCTGGACCAAGGTCCAGACCTACTACAGCGGCGGCTGCGTGGTCTTCGTCAACTCCTCCTTCACTCCGAACGCCTGGCTGTTGCAGAAGACCTCCTGACCGGAGGGCGGCGAGGGGGTGGCACTCAGCCGAGCGGCCACCACCGACGAGCTCGCCCGGTCCGGGGGCGAGCGTCCCCGTGATCACCGGGTCAGCCGGCCGAGGGTCGGGGTCAAGTGCTCGGCCGCGCCGATGTCCCGCAGATGCTCGATTCCGCGCGCGGCTTTCCACGGCGTCATACGGGTGGCGGCGACGAGCTGGCGGGTGCTCAGCCCTGCGGGCGTGCTTCCAGCAGGGCCGCCCGGACCGGCTACGCGGCCGCCGGTGTCACCCGGCTTCCCAGGATCAGGCAGGGTTCGTCGGCCGAGGTCGCCGACGAAGAGGCCCTCGTCGTGGACGAGGTTCGGCTCGGTCGCACGGCATCATCAGGTGCCAGCGGCCCCCAGGCGGGCGGCGGTCCGGAAAGCGTCGCCGCGCCAGCCGTTCCGGTAAAGGTGACGCGGACGGTCGTCGCGCGTCTCACGGAAGGACGCCAGCACCTCCGCGGCCTCGTCGAGGGTGTGCTCCTCGCGGCCGAGGAGTTCACGGACTGCCACGAGCGCCTCGATGCAGTGCAGCGAACGCGCGGCGAGCCACTCCTCGACGGCTGCCGTGCCGCCCGCCTCGCGCTCGCCCCGGAGGATGTCCGTGGTGTGGACGAAGGCCGCGGCCAGTTGCGCGTAGGTGTCGTCCTCCTCCGGGTGGAACCCCGGGGCGAGGGCGACGATCAGGCGCGTCAGCCAGGCCTCCCCGTGCTCGGCGAGGGCCGCGTGGTCCTTGGCGAACTCGTCCCAGTCGGCCTCGGTCGCGTGGTAGAGGATGCAGCTGAGATTCGCGGGCTCGTCCGCCTCTGCCAGCACCCGCTCCAGGAGCGGGTACGGGACACGGACGTGTTCCGCGAGCAGCACGGCGTCGTAGAGGTCCTTGGCCTCGGGGTGCATGTCCGTCACCAGCCACAGGAGCTTCCATACGAGGGAGAGCTCCGGACTCGCCGCCGGCATCGGCACCCCGGGGAGTACCTCGGTCCGTACGGGCGGGGCGGGCAGGGTCTCGTTGAAGACGAAGTCGAGCTGGACGGTGCCGGGCGGCACACCGTCCGCGACGGCCGTCCAGGGCAGGACGAGGCGGCGACCCGGCACTCGGTCGTACGTCCAGATCTCGTCGCTCACCGCGCCCGCCGCGTCGAACCGCACCGGGCTCCCGGCCTTCCGCGAGCGTTCCTCGGCGGCCCGGGCGATCTCCTCCAGCATCGTGTTGGTACGGGCGTCGCCGAGCTGCCAGGTGTCGGGCACGACGACGAAGTCCAGGTCGCCCGGCTCCCTGGCGGCGTCCCCGAACCACGCCTTGAGCAGCACGCTCCCGCGCAGCACCAGGTGCTCCGCCCACGGGGTGTCCGCGACCGCCGCGAGGGTGAGGCCGAGGGCGCGGCGCCGGGCGGTGTACCAGGCGTCGCCGGTTCCCGGGTCGGTGAACTCGGGCTCGCTCAGCCGCATGCCCAGCGCGTGGTGGTTGGCCGCCGGGTCGTACACCGGGTGCTGGACCACGCCTTCGCCCGGCACGGGGAGGAGCGTTCGGGGAAGGTCCCGCTTCGCCCGGGTCTCCTCCTCCGGCGGCAGCTGGGGGACGACCACTTCGGCGTCCCACGGCCCGTACCGGAACCGCTCCCACGGTGTCGTCGTCATGCGCCCGTCCCCTCTCCGTCCCGGCCCGCGCCACCGATGGCGCCGGTCTCGTCGATCCAGCCCGCGTCGAGCGACTCGTCGCTGTCGTGGACGACGAACTCCCGCTCCTCGGAGATGACGGTGTGCCTGCCGGCCCGCACGGCCGCCACCAGGGCGTCGAGCCGGGCCCCGGCCGTCCGGCGCCCGACCGCGCGGCAGCGCTGGGTGACGAACCGCTCGGCGCGGCCGTCGGCGCGCACCCGGCGGGCGTTGCGCGACAAGTGCGCGCGGTGGGCGGCGGCGAGGCCGGCCAGCGCCACGAGGTCCGCACCGGGGGTGAGCAGCAGCTTCAGGTGGTGCTCAAAGTAGTAGCGCGCCCCGAGAACCGCCGCCTCCGCGTCGGTCTCCGGCACCCCGTCGGCCCACGGGGCCGCCTCGATCTTCGTCCGTACGACCGTGAACCCGGCGCCGTTCAGCCCCCGGGCCGCGCCGTTCACCGCCCCTCGCACGTCCGGCAGCGCGCCGGACCGGCGCAGGGTGAGCATCGGCTGGCTTGGAGTGCGGCCGCGGTCCAGCAGAATGTCGGTGAACTTCATCCCGTGGGCCGCCGCGTACCGCTGGAGGGCCTGGTCGGCCCCGGTGGTCGCGGGCGGGAGGACGGTCAGATGGGCCTCGAAGTCACCGGCGAAGGCCGGTATCAGGGAGGGCGCGGGTGCGGGCGCGGGTGCGGTGGTGCTCGGTATCACCGGCACATGATCGCAGGTGGGCAGGGGCGGCCTCCCGGAATTTCGACGCCGCCCGCCCGCCCTCCTGAGCGGCGGACCCGGCGCCCGCCACCTCGGCGTAGCGGAGGAGGCCCCGGCGCGGGAAGTTCGGGTGCGTGCGAGGCCGTCCGGGATGGGAGAGGCTGCCGCTCCACCAGCTCCACACCTCCAGGAGCATGTCGGCCGGGGCGTCGTCGCAGAATTCGGCGAGGAAGAGGCGCACGACGCGGTCCTCGTCCCGGGCGAGCAGCGCAACGGCGTCCGGGGGAAGGCGCTTGGCGCGGGCGGCGCCGCTGCGCACCAGCAGGCGGGAGGAGGCCGCGCAGCGGCGCATGGCCTCGGGGTCGCCGTGGAGCGCCCTGACCCATGCGAGCTCCCGGCGTATGCCGCTCGGGTCGATGTCGACGCGGACGGCGGCGCGCTGCTCCTCGGTCAGGTCGGGCCGTACCGACACCTGGAACCGTACGCCGTCGTCCTCGTCGTCGGCGAGGGCGGTGACGAGGTCCGGGTCCAGGTGGGGGTTCGAGGCGAGGGAGGCGCGCAGGCCGGGCAGCAGGGCGGCCTCGGCGCGGACGCGGGGGTCGGGGTCGCCGACGAGTGCGCCGCGCACCCTCCACGACGGGTGGTCGACGGCTGCGTCGATCACTGCGGCCGGGAGGTCGCGCCAGAAGTGGTGCGACGTCAGGCCCGTCAGCCGCGTCAGCACCTCCTCGTCCGCCGCCTCGTTGAACGCCAGCCCGTTCGCCCACTCCCGGCGCAGCCGCTCGGTGGGCGTGAGCCGGCGGAACAGGGCGTCCCAGGCGGCTTCCCGCTCCTCGGGGGTCTCCCGCGCCTCGGCCTGCGCTGCGGCTTCGCGGTGCTCCTCGACGCGGTCCACGACGACAAGCCGGGCCTTGTCCTCGTGGCGACGTCGATGAGGAAGGTGCCGTCTTCGCCGATCAGCCCGTGCTCGACCGCCAGGCGGTGCCATTGCGCGTTCAGCGCGGCGGGGCGGTCGCCCCGGTCCCGCCGCACGGCAGCGGCGGGAGCATTCGCCTTCGAACTCCTGCGTCCCGCCCAGGACCTGTGGGACGTCCCCGTGCCGGGACCAGGGCGGTCACGGCACGGGGGGTGGGAACGGGCGCACGAGCTTGCCGTGCAGGTGCTGATCGATCAGTACTGGATGGTGTGGTTGTAGAGGATGTTCCTGGCCTTGGCGCCGGTGTCCAGGCCGTAGTCGGGCCGGTCGGTGAGGAAGTACTCGCGGAAGCTGGACTGCCAGGTCCTGGTCATCATGGTGTTGCTCTTCGTCCACCCGCCGTCGATCTGGGACCACAGGTCGACCAGCGCGGTGGCGACGCGGGCCTCGCAGGCGTCGCTTGCGTCGATGCCGGTCGTGGTGCGGTCATTGGCGAGGTTCAGGGAGCTGCCGTTGCCCCAGTAGTAGGTGGTGTCGTTGAAGGTGTGGAACGCCACCGCGTTGGCGAAGCCCTCGGTCCAGCCGCAGCTGGTGGAGGATGTGCGGTTGACGTAGTGGGGCGAGCAGTTGGTGACGTTCGGCCACCAGCCCTTGTAGAGCTTGCCCATGAGGGCGTGGCCCGCCTCGTGGACGGTGGTGTGCTCGGAGTCGGGGTCGTTGTCCGCGAGGTGGATCTTGTCCTCGCCGGCGGTCCAGTACGTCCCGTCGGTGGAGCCGGGGTACCACTGGACGGTGATGGGGGTGCAGCGGTCGCCCTGCTGACTGCCGGCCCAGCAGGTGGTGGTGGACCCTCTGTTCCACCACAGCTTGTTGAGGGTGTCGAGGGCGTGCCAGGCCCGGCTCTGCCCGGCGTTGGCGTACACGTTGCCGAGGCTGGTGCTGCGGGAGATGTTGTCCAGCGAATAGGTGGCGGTGGTGTAGAGGCGGCCGTTGCCGTCGACCACGGACCACATGCCGCCCGCCTGCGTCTGGAACTCCACCCAGACCTTGGAGGTGACGGAGGTGGTGGGGGAGTAGCAGAGGTTGAACGTGCCGTTGCCGTTGCCGGTCATCCCCGTGGCGAGCTTCTGCGTACCGCTGTTGGCGGTGGGCTTGCCCCACAGGGTGATGTTGGCGTTGCTGACCGGCTCGTCCCGGTCGGCCTTGCCGTTCCAGCTGCCGCCCTCAGCGGACTGGAAGCGGTTGCGGTAGGCGCCGCTGACGCAGACCTGTGCGGTGGCGCCGGCCGAGGCGGTGGCGCGGGGCGAGGACGGGCCTGAGCCGGATGAAGGGGCGGGGGCGGGGGCAGGGGCCTTGGGAGCGACCGGGCGTGCCTTGCGGCCGTCGGGCATGGGTCCGTGGGCCGAGGTCGCGTCGGCCTTGGTGATGGAGATGCCCTTGGCGGAAGAGCCCTTGGTCTTGCCGACGGTGATCTCCACCGAGCCGTGTCCGGCGCGGCTCGGGTCGGGGCGGTCGATGTCGCTGATGTCCGCCTGGATCTGGACGGGGCCGGAGGCGACCGCTTTGACCTGAAGCGTGAGAGTCCGGGTGCCGGGGGTGAGGGCGAGTATCCGGCTGGTGCGCTGACCGAAGGTGTCCGTCGTGGGAGCGGCGAACCCGGAGTTCCCGCCCGTCATCTCGAGTGCGGGCGGCAGTTGGACGGACAGGCCGGCGTGCTCGACGCCGGTCTGCGCCTTGACGTTCACGGTGAGGGTGGCCCGTTCGCCGACGGCGGGCAGGCGGTCGAGGGAGGCAGTGACGCCGAGACAGCTGAGCGGTGCCTGGGAGTTCTTCTCCGCGGGGCGGATCGTACAGGCGTCGCCGTGGGTGGGGGCGGCCGCGGAGGTGGACGGAACGGCGACAGCTGCCAGGCAGGCGAGTGCGCCTGCCGTCGCGGTCAGGGCGGCGGATCTCCGGAGCCGTATGCGAGGCCGTATGCGAGGCCGTATTCGGGACATGGGCATGCCTTCCTGCGACGTGCACGGCCGATTCGGTGCACGTCGGCAGAGCTGTGAGGGGGGTTGTGTACTGACCCCGGGCCACTGCAGCGATCAGCTATTGGCCACAGCAACACCGTGGGTAACAGTGGCCGGAACCATATACCTCATGGCTTGTGCATGTCACGGCTGTGGCGGTGTGTCCTCGTGGTGTGGCCCGTCGAAGGTGGTAGACCCGCGTGACCGGTGGCGTCTCAGGAACGGTCGGCGGTAGTGGTTCTGATGCCGCATCCGCTTACGCGCATGGGACCGTCCGAATTCAGGGACGGGGTGTGCGCGGGGAGTTCCTGGGAAGGAGGGGGCGTCTCCCTGCAGGAATCCGGCCGGGGCCGGGCAGTTCAGTGGGGCCCGTTCGGATGCTCAGCTTGATGCCGCGCTGCCAGTCTCGATGCCGCACTACCAGTACTGCGGGCGCCATTCGAAGAGCAGGATGGTCGCGTCGTCCCGCAGCTGGTTGCGCTGGTAGTCGAGGATGGCGTGGATGAGCAGCCGCAGGACTTCGGCCGGGCGCTGGCCGGCAGCGGAGGAGCGGATGATGAAGTCGGTGAACCGGTCAAGGCCGAACTCCGCACCGTCCGCGTCGCGGGCTTCCACGACGCCGTCGGTGTAGAGCAGGACGCAGTCGCCCGGTTCCAGTGTCGTTTCGTGGACCTGCCGGGCTGCCGGTGCGAATTGGCCGGCCAGGCCGATCGGCGGCTGAGGAGGGCTGTCCAGCACCCCGCCGAGCACCCGCTCGGCCCGGATCAGCAGTGGTGGGGGATGACCGCAGTTCACCCAGCGCAGCTCCCCGGTGAGCGCGTCGAGCCGGCACAGCACGCCGGTGCAGAAATGGTCGGGGAGCCACTGGGCGAGCGCCTGGTCCACGGAGCCGACGACGTCGGCAAGGTCGCCACCGCCGCGGCGGGCGTTCCGCGCCGCCGCCATGGCGACCGACGTGGTCAGGCCGGAGTTCAGATCGTGACCCATGGAGTCGAGGATCATGGTGTGCAGTATGTCCTTGACCACCGAGTGGTCGAAGGCGTCGCCGGCGACGTCGTACGCCGGCTCCAGGACCGCGGTCGAGACGCACCTGCTGCTGCCGATGGTGTGGGACGGCAGGAAGGCCCGCAGCATCTCTGTGGGCAACCGCATGGTCGAGGTGCGGGCGCGGGCGGCGAGCCAGTCGCTGTAGGCGCGCTTGGAGGTGATCAGCATGGCGAACAGGAAGGCCAGCATCCGGCTGCGGCGCATCCGCACCCCGTCGAGCGAGGGCGTCCGCACGGCCAGCACGCCCAGCCGCTCCGCACCGTCGACCAAGGGCATCCAGACCATCACGTCGTCGCCGGCATCGGCCACGCGCGGAGTGACCGTGCGGTACGCCCAGCCGGCCAGCGAACGCTCCACCGGAAGCGGCTCCAAGGTCTCGTCGAGCGGGATCAGCAGCTGTTGCTGCAGGTCGACGAGGTAGATCAGTGCGGTGCCCAGGCCGAGGGCCGAGGCGCACCGGTTCGCCAGGTCGGGCAGTTCGAACGGCAGGGCCGTCTGCGCCTCGACGATCAGCTCTTCCAGCCGGTTCTCGTCGACGGCGGCGTCGGGGCCGGCGGACGCATGCGGTGGGTCCGGCACGGGGATCACCCCTTCCGATCCCAGTCTCACACCGATCCCGGCCTCCCTCATGTCGTGCCGGCCGACCGCCCACTCGCGGCCTGCCGGGGGGCTGGGCGACTGCCGCAGGTACGGGCGACGTCTCAGTCCACACCGGGCCAGTCGTCCGCCACCACCGACCTGTCGAACCCAGGGGTGTTTTCGTACTGCTTGGCGATGGCGCCGGCCGGGATCGAGGGAACGCCGTCGTAGCGCGCCACCCAGTAATTCGGCTCGGTGACTCCGTGTTTGTGGAACGCTGCGCGCACCTCGGGCCAGGTGGAGGCGTTGCAGTAAACCGTCAGCTTCTTGTTGGGTGTAGCAGCCATGGTGTGGGTGCACCACTGGACTGCGCCTTCCGGTGAGGAGGCGCCGTCCTCCACGTCCAGCACCTGTGCCTTGGTGTTGTGGCTGATCGCGATCGACACACGGGTCGCGTTCGGGAACCGCGTCGCCATTTCTCCCATGTTCGCGAAATGACCGTCTACATACCCGGCCACCATCTTTGCATGCGCTGGAATCTTGCTGGGCGTCACCGCGTCGTACATCGTCCGCGTCATGATCGCCTCCTCTGCCGAGGTAGTCGAGGCGCTCGTGGTCGAGGCAGGCCGGACAGGACGCTGCGCGCACCAGCTACTGCAGCTCGGCGGCGCCTCCAGTTCTCGGCCCGCACTCATACCACAGTTAATCCCATCAAACCACTCCTGGGGATTCCCGCAATCCGAGGATCGACAAGCTCTACGGGCCGGTGACCCGCTCGTTCCGTGCTCAGTGCGGCAGCCGACGATACGCGTCGACGTAGTTGCGCAGCAGGGCCTGGTGGGTGCCGTTGATGATGGTGCCGAGCGAGGGCTGGGCGCGGAGAGGGGCGTCGAGGTTCTTCTCCTTGATGCTCTTCAAGAGCTCCGCCCCTCTCTCCTTGGTGACGTACTGCTCGAACGATGCCGGGTCCATTCCGGCGAGTTTCGCCAGCTTGGTGTCGTCCGGAACGCCGAAGACGAGATCCGACAGGCCCAGCGCCGCATCAGGCGCCACCTTGTAGAAGTTGAGGACGCGCTTGCGCCACTCCTCACGGCGGGCATGGCTCTGGGTGTAGGACTGGCGGAGCGCGACGACGCGGCCGCTGACGGGACCTGTTGTGGGCGTGCCCAGGATGGCCTTGACGAGCCTGTCGCCGTCGGTGACGACGGAGCAGCCGGGGGCGAACACCCTCTTGTCCTTGTCCTCGCCGCGGAGGTTCCCGAGCGATTCCGCCAGCTTCTCTCCTTCCTGGTCGCCCGTGCCGAAGGTGACGCCGTCCTCCAGGCGGGTGAGGCCGTCCAGGAGCTTGACGAACGTGTTGGGCTCCGGGAAGTAGACGGTCCTGGGGTCGGCCTTCGCCATCGCGACGCGGACATCCCGGTCCATCGCGGTGGCGATGTCCACGCGCGGGTCGCCGCTCTCGGGGAGGCGGTAGCCTCCGCTGAAGAGGTCGGGCCACTTTCCCTCCTGCAGCCGGGCCGCCGCCGCGTCGAACAGGGGGGTGCCGTCGGGAGTCCTGAGCGAGATCACATCGGCGTCGCCGGTGTGGAAGTAGATCTGCTGGCCTTCCCCGCCGTCGGCGTACAACGCCTTCGCGAACTCCTGCGCCCGGCTGCTCCCGGCGATGGTCTGCCGTATGGCGCCGTAGGGGATGGTCTTCTGATCGCTGAGGCTCGCCTTGCCCTTGGGCGCGCACCAGAGGAAGGACAGGACGGCGACCGGAAAACCGGGTTTCTCCTGCCGCCAGGCCTTGGTGAAGTCGTCGATGATCTTCCGCTGCCGTGCGACGCGTTCCGCGCGTTTGGTATCGCTCTCGCCGTAGGGATAGCCCTCGTTGAGCCCGATGACGAGCGCGCACCCGTGCCGGGTCTCGGTGGCCTCGTCGCGGTAGAGGCGCGCCAGGGTGAGCAGCTTCCGGTGGTCGTCGACCTTGGCCGGGACCATGGCGACGAAGCCCACGCCCCCCTTGAGGGGTTCGGGACTGCCGACCGCCTGTCCCTCGTACACGTCGGTGATCAGTTCCCAGGGCGCCTTGCCGGTGGCCGGGGTCTTGGGCCGGACCCGGTTGACGATCACCCCGGCCTGCTTCCGCTGCTCCTCGGGCAGGCTGTCGGGGCTCGTCCACTGGGGCCGGGAGGTTTCGACCGGACTGCCCGGGCTGCGATGGCACGCGCGCTGTTCGACCAGGTAGCCCTGCTCCAGGCCGGCGGCTCCGATCTTGTCCCGGTGGTCCCACACCTGGAACGCGGCGGCCCGGTCGACGGTACTCAGGAACGTTGCCAGCGCGTTCAGGGAGGAGACGTCGCGCTTGTAGACGAAGCTGCTCGCCCCGGCGAAGAGACGGTGGGGGATCCGTTTGCGGGGCACGGCCAGGTGGTGCACGCGCTCCATCCTCGTCAGTGCGACGTAGGCGATGCGGTGCCGGAATCCCAGGTCGCGGGCGATGGCGACCTCGGTGACCCCGCGCACGCGCGTGCGCTGCTGCCAGGTGGCGGCGGCGTCGCGCAAGGCGGCGAGGCCGTCGGCGTCCCGCCTGCCGGCGCGCACGACCGCGCGGGCGTGGTGGTCGAAGGCCACGCGCTCGGCTCGTACTTCGGCCGGGGAGGGCGAGATGCGACGGCCCTTGTGCCGCTCCACCACGCCGTCGATCCACTCCAGGGCCACGTCGCTGCCGTGGGTGCGGATCTCCTCCCAGTTCATGCCGCGCAGCACGACGAGTCCCCGGTCCGTCTCCGCGACCGGGAGGGGGTAGAGGTATCTCAGGGACAGCTCGCCGAGTGTCGCCTTGTAGAACGCCTCGCGCTCCTGGCGCGTCTCGGACTTCCCGCTGCCGCGTACGTTCACCGGGCCCGGGTCCTGCATGCTGACCGCGTGGCCGGTGCCGTACCTCTCGCGGAACAGCCGCTCGGTCTCGGCCAACGCGGCCTGCCGGACCCTGGCGCGTTCGTCGTCGTCGTGACCCGTGTCGTCCATGGTCCCGGCCAGGGCGTGCGCGGCGTGGATCAGCTCGTGCGCGAGGGTCACCTCGGGGGCCGTGGCGACGTCGTCGGAGAGCAGCAACACCCGGGGGTGGAAGGACACGATGGAGTACACGCCCCGGCCGTTGTAGAGCGGTCCCTTGAGCCTGGAGTTCAGCGACCACTGGGCGGGCTTGCCGTCCGTGGCCTGCGTGATGATGACGTTGATCCCCGCGAGGTCCCGCTGCTTCGGCTGCTTCGGCGTTCGACCGTTATTCCGGGAGCCGCCGTGGCGGCACAGGACCCGCGTGCTGATGCCCGCGTCCCAGTCCTCCGGCCCGCCGTAGGTGCCGTCCGGGTCGGGCAGCGGCCGGGCGTTGCCCAGGAACTCGACGAGGCGCTTGCCCGCTTCGGAGGACTCGATCCGCCGGAGCAGGAAGTCGATCTCCCCTGCGTAGTCCTCGTCGTCCAGCTCGAGGCCGGGCTCGGGGTTGGAGGTGTCGTCGCGTACGTCGAGTGCGTCCGGGTCGGGGCACACGGCGATGCCGGGCCGTATCACGGTGAGGGGGAGCGGCTTGCCGCCGAGCCAGGCGATCTCGATGGGCGACTCCGCGGCCGCCCGGACCGGCTGCGGTGGTGTCAGACGGGCAGGGTCGAGCCCTGTGAGGCGACGCATGACGGGATGTTTCCTTTCGGGGAGTCCGCGGGGATTCGGTTCGGGAGTCCGCTGAGATTCAGTCCGTGACGACCAGGACGGCACGCGCCTGCTGGCGGGTGTCGGTGGTCAGGACCAGGGAGGGGGCGGCGCCGGCCGCCGTCGGCGCGGTGTACCGCAGCGAGATCTTCTCGACGGCTGGCAGCAGGTTCGGCAGCCCAGCCGTCGGCGAGCCCGTCGCGGGCAGGAGGGGGGCGAGCGCTTCCCCGAGCGTGATGCCTTCCTGGGCGGCCCAGGTCGCGGTCCAGCTCGTCGCGTCCGGATCCTTGTCCGCCACGAGGTCCAGCTCCATCAGCGACGACTCTGGGCCGCTGAGGAGCAGGGAGCCGGTGGCCTCGACGCCGGACGGGCCGTCCCCGGTGCTGATCCGCGTCGTGAGGTGGGCGCGGGCCCGCAGTCCGGCGGGCAGGGGGAACTCGGCGGATCCGGCCGCGGCGAACAGCCGTCCGGAGGGTGTGGGGACGACCTCGAAGCACAGTTCCTGCAACGTCAGCTCCCCCAGGGAGGCGGGCAGGCCGCTGCCCATGGCCTGCTCGGTCCAGGCGCTGATGTCGCGGAAGGCGATGCGGTCCGCCTCCACGGTGAGCCCCCAGCCCTGGGCGCTCCTGGCGGCCTTCACCCCGATCCGGGTCCCGCCCACGACGAGCGTGCCCGCCAGGGAGACCTCGAGCGCCCGGTCCTCGCGGATCCCGGCCACGCTGCCGGACACCAGGACCGTCTGGTCCTCGATCCGTACGCCCGCGATCTCCAAGGGGCTCAGGAGCTCTCCCGCGACCACGAAGGTGCCTTCCCGGAGGTCACACAGGAAGGAGAGCCGTCCCAAGCCGTTCTCGCCGAGGTCCGGAGCGGCACGCTCGAAGAGGCCGCTGCCGTCGGCGAGTTCGCCGTGCGCGGTCAAGGCCGGCAGGTCGATCGTGACGGCGCTTTCCAGTCCGCCCACGGACAGGTGTGCGCTCAGCTCGACCGACAGCCCTCCCCGGCCGTTCTGCCGGGCGGCGGAGTCCAAGGCGATCCGCGCACGGACCTGGCCGAGCGTCACTCCCGCCAGCAGCGGCCATTCGTCGGCCAGATCAACCTCGAGTTCTCCGGTCACCCGCCCGTCCCCGGGGGTGTACGAGAGGGTGACTTCACGGAGCGCGGGCAGCGCCGAGGCGAGGAGCCCCTGCCACTCCGCGGGGAAGTGGTCGGTGACGGCGTCCGCGCCCGTGCAGCCCGGTAGGTCCGCCACATACCGCAAGGACGGCAGGGAGAGCCCGTCGGGGAAGCGGGCGGACACCGTGAACGCGCCCTCGTGTATCGAGGTGAGGAACAGCACCGGCTCGTCGAGGCCGGGCAGCTCCCACCGGGCTCCCGCGACGACCGGTGTCCGCTCCTGCTCCGTTTCCTTGTCCGTACGGGGGGTGGCGTCGAGTACGACGACGGGCGACTGCGCCCCCAGAGCCTGAAGCGGACTCAGGTCGTATGCGGGGAAGGGCTCGGGCAGCCGCCACTTCGGGGCGTCCACGACCAGGACGAACCCCACGACCGTCCTGCCCGAGGCGCCGGCCAGGAACTCCGCCACTACCGGGCACGGCTCCGGTCCGAGGGCGGGCACGGTGCAGCGCCCCCGGACCGTCATGCTCTCCGCGCTGAATTCTGCGTCCGAGAAGTCCAGTTCGGAGGATCCGAGATACGTGGAGAACGCGTCACGGACCGCGGGGTCGGTGAACTCCTCGGCCTTGAGCCGCAGACTTCCGTTCCGCGCCCTCTCGGTGATGTCCTCAACGGACAATGGCATTGCCGAATCCCGTCTCAATATGTGTAAGCCACTTGGTGTTGCATGGTGTGACTCACAGTGGTGTGCGTTCGGTGGGGGAGAACCCTGGTCACAGCGGTCAGGTTCACGCGGGGAACACGTGGTTTCCCCACGCGATGGTGACCTTCGCCGCGCCGGTGTTGCCCACATCGGAGGAGACCAGCGTGGCCTTGCCGGCGTCGAAGTAGCTGTCGCCGCCGGTTCCGCCGTGCCCGCCCTGGCCGCCGGCACCTCCGCCGCCACCGCCGCCCGCACCGCCTCCGGAGTGCCCGAGAAATTGGGCGCCCCCACCCCAGCTTCCGCCGCCACCACCGCCACCACCGAAACCGGCCTGCCCTGTACCTCCGTCGGCTGCCCGGGCCTGCACGCTCCCGTTGGCACCGGACCGGCCTCCCCGGCCACCGGCGCCACCGGCGCCACCCGAGCCACCAGCGCCGCCGGGGGCGTAGCCCGATGTCCCGGATCCCCCGGCACCACCCTGCTGTCCGCTTCCGTTGCTTCCATTGCCGGCGTCGGCTTCCCCGGCGCTGCCTTTGCCGCCGCTGGAGGCCGTTCCCCCGCCTCCTCCGCTTCCGCCGAGACCAGGGTTGTACGCGCCCCACTTCCAGCCGTTGCCGCCGCGTTCACCACCGTTGCCGTCGCTTCCGGCCGACCCCGGGCTGCCCGGTCGGCCGGAAGCGACGGGAGCGTCGGCGGCGGTGATGTCCCCGGCGTCCCCACCGGCGCCACCCCGGCCCCCCTTCCCTCCGGAGCCACCGGAACCGCCATGTGCGAAGCCGTCGTTCGTGCCCTGGCCGCCGTCGCCGCCTCCGCCTCCGGTGTGACCCCAGCTGCCCGCCGCGCCCGCGTCTCCACCGCTCCCCGCCCCCGCGATCAGCGTGTCGCGGTGGAAGACCTGCGCCGAGGCCGCCGCTGCCCCGTATCGGGCGACGCGGACGCCGATGACGTCTCCGGGAGTGACGTAGAGCAGGGCTTGGATGTCGGCGCCCTTGCCCCCGCTCACCCCGTCGGCATCATTGCCCCCGGCACCCTGGAGGTGCAGCGAGAGGATGGTGACGCGGTCGGGGACGATGAACGTCCGCTTGTCGTCCGAGTCGTTGTAGGAGAAGGCCTGGCTACCGCTGTCCGCTGAGGTGCGGATCCTCAGGCGGCCGTCGGCCGCGATGTCTCCCGTGGCCTTGAGGCGTCCGCCGATGGTGACTTTTCCGGTCATGCGAGCTTCCCCCGCAGCGGCGTGCCCTTGGGGTCGAGGAACTGCGCGTCGGTCGTGATGTCGCCGGTCGCGTCGACGGCGCCGGTGACGTTCATGTCCTTGCCGACGGTGAGGTTGCCCGTCACGGTGACCTCCGCCTCGACGGAGAGGTTCTTCTTCGCGACCACGGCGTCGTGCACGGTGAGCGTGCCCGCTTCCCCGTGCAGGGCTCCGACCGTCAGATGCGGGAGGACGGGCTCCGCGACGGCGACGGCCGTCGACAGGTGGTGCGTGATCGTCTCACCGGATCGCTGCAGCGTCACCCGGACCTGGAACTGGGTGTCGCGGGTGAGGCCGGTGACAGGGAACTCCCACTTGTCCCGGCCGCTGAGCGGCTCGGAGAACTGGCCGTCGCCGTAGTAGACGACGCAGGTCGCGTCGGACGGTGCGGTCCAAGTGAGGACGGCCTTCTGGTCCGACGTGAGCAGAGTGACGGGGGCGGAGCCGGGGTTGTCGTTGAAGTCGTCCTTGCGGAGGACGAGGTCGCCGACCACGTCGGCCGTGAGGGCTTCGGCCGGCGGGTACTTGGCGAGCGGGAGGACGAGCTGGTTGGTCTCCCAGGTCTGGCCGTTGTCGACGCTCACGGTCTCCCGGATGCGCAGCAGGGCCGTGCCCGCGAGGGCGTTGGCCTTGAAGTCCTTGAGGCGCAGGAGGAGTCCGTGCGTGGTGAGGGAGACGGACTCGCCGGTGGCGGGGCGGACCGTGACGGGCGTGCCGCCCGGGGCGAAGGCCGCCATCTCGTCCTGGGGCAGGGTGAGGAGAACCCCGCTCTCGATCTCGTCAGTGGTCCACTGGTCGCTCGGTTCGACGGTGGCGACGACGCGGTGGCCCGCGGGTACGAGGTCCTGGGCGAGGTCGCCGGTGGGGAGCACGAGGAGGATCTGCTTGCACAGGACGGCCTCGGTGCCCGAGTTGGACACGACGATGTCGATGTGGGCCGGCCGGCCGGTGGCCAGCGGGGCCGGGACGGTGGCCAGGCTGTAGGTCAGGCGGCTGGTGCCGCCGAGGTGGGTGCTCATGGTGGCGTTTCCTTGGGTGCTTGCGGGAGTTACTCGGATGTGGCGGCGCCGGATGTGTCGGCGCCGGCCTGCGGGAGCGGGCCGCGGGAGGCGAGCAGGCCGGAGCGGAGCACGGGGGCCCGGCCGTCCCACCGCGGGGTGGTACTCGCGGCCGAGGTGGCGAAGTGGGCCCAGGTGCCGTCGGCGGCGCGCTCCGCCCATGTCCACGCCTGGTCGTCGACGGTGCGCACCGGCAGTGCGACGGTGCCCACCGGAAGGGCGGTCGCCGGGGTGAGCAGCGGCCCGGTGCGCAGGACGGTGCGCATGCGGTTCAGCGGTCCGTCGGTGAAGCGGTGGGGGATCTCCAGCGTCGTGGTGGGCAGCAGGTTGGTGGTGGCGTGCACGGGGGCGTGCGGGTCGATCAGCAGGGTCAGGTGCCGGGGCGCTCCGGCCGTGACGCGCAGGTGGGTTCCGTCGCCGATGGCGGCGATGCGCGGATGCGCGTCGCCCGGCGCGACCACGGTGCGCAGCACGCCGGGGTCGGTGTCGGCGAAGTACCCCACCAGTCCGTCGCCGATGCGCCGTCGCTCGCCCAGGCGCACCGGCCAGGAGTAGCCGGTGAACTCGGGGTGCGGCGGGTCGTGGTCGAAGATGTGCTGCCAGCCCGGGTCCGTGGGCGGCGGTCCGTCCAGGTCCAGGTGGAGGCGGCAGCGGACGAGGGCCAGCGGACGCCCGGCGAGCGCGGCCGAGGCGGCGCCCGCGGTGGGCACGATGTCCACCAGCGAGGTCTCCAGGAGATCCATCGCGGCAGGCAGCGGGCTGCCGTCCGCACCGGTGCTGCCGTCCGCACCGGTGCCCTGGAGCCAGGTGACGAGTGCGTGCAGGTGGGGGAAGGCGGTGCGCAGGGCGTCGAGGCCGGCGGGAGCGTCACCGGGCAGCGGCGTCCACACCGCTTCCCTGGACGGCCGGCCGATCCGGTACGCCCAGCGCAGCAGGCCCAGGGCGGTGCCGTCGGGCGCGTACACCGTGAGCGAGCCGTCGACCAGGTTGGGGACGATCCAGCCGGCGAGCGGACTGCCGTCGTCCAGGTGTGTGGCCGGGTGTGCGCCGCGGTCGGCGTCCATGAGGTCAAGCCCCAGGCGCGCGGCCTGCGGCAGGCGCGGCGGCAGCTGGACGACATGCTCAGGGGTCGTGCCCAGGGCCTCGGCGACGTGCTGCGGGCGCAGTGCGTCGGCGACCACGGGGTGCCGGAGACCGCTCGCCCCGCCGGTGCCCGCCGGGGTGATGACGTCCAGGGCGCGCCCGAAGGAGTCCACCAGGGTCAGCCGCAGGAAGCGGAACTGGCCCGCGCGCAGCTGCTGGAAGCCGGAGTCCGGCCAGCCTTCGAAGGGCACGGGCAGGGGGCCCGGGTCGGGGCTGGTGCGGTAGGCGTCACCGATCAGCTCCGCCAGCTCCGGCGACGCGCCCAGCGGCGGGACGCCCTGGCCGGGGTCCTGGCCGATGAGCATGTCGCGCAGCCCCGCCAGCGAGCTGGACAGCACGTCCCCGCGGGCCACCCGGTCGGCCAATGCGCCGCAGTGAGCGGCGAGTTCGGGGTCTTCGGGCGCGTACTGCCGGAGCTGGTCGGCCAGGCTCCGCGGCAGGTGGTCGCTGAGGAGTGTCCGGCCGGTGTAGGTGCGCGCGGCCTCGGGGCGGGGCTGCGGGCAGGTGTAGCGGTCGCCGTCGAACTCCCACTGGTCGTGGGGGAGGGGGTGGTACTCGACCTCCCAGAGCAGGTGGAGGGGGTGCCACGGCTGTTCCCAGGGTTCGCCGCCGAAGGCCGGGGCGGTGCCGGTGTGCGGAGTCGCCGTTCCCGTGTCCGCCGGGCTGCCCGCCGGACGCAGCTGCGCGGCGGCTCCGTTCGGGTCGAGCAGGAACGCCTCGCGCAGCAGGGCGCGGGCGGAGCCCGGTATGACGGAGTGCTCGCTTGCCCCGAGGTCGAGTGTGTTGCACGCGAGGTCCTGCCGTTCCGCCGTGAACAGCACGTCAATACCGAGGAGTTGAACGGCGGCTACGATCTGGTCGCCGAATCGGCAGCGCAGTGTCGTGTCGTCCGAGACGGGCAGGGAGCCGGCACCCTGCAGGACGACGGCGGGGTCCAGGGCCCGCTGGAAGGGGGCAGGGGCCACGCGCTTGAGGTCCCAGCCGGTGGGCAGGCCGTGCTCCTCGGCGTACCGGCGGACCGATTCCGCCAGTTGTGCGGGCGTGTCTCCGTCGGGGAGGGCGGCCCGGAGGCGGTCGACCGCCTCCCGGTCGGCACGTACGCGCGCCGCGAGGCTGCCCTCGCGCGCGGGGTCGAGCTCCTGCGTCAGCTGCTGGTGGTGATAGCCGCGCGGCAGTACGGGCAGGCCCTGGAGACGCCACATGCCGTACAGCCGCCGGCGCAGCCCGGCCAGCTCGCGGTCCGCCCGGTCGTGGGCGTGCTGCGCGGCGTTCAAGGCGGCCTCGACGGACCGGGCCCGGCGCTCGTCCTCGGGAGAGGCGGCCGTCTCCGTGGTGCTGGGCGGCACCGCGTGCCAGGCGTACGAGGCCGTGCCCTCGCCGAAGCCGGCGCCGAGCAGGATGTCGGCGAGGCGGTGCGCGTTGTCCGGGTCGTCCGCCCGGGTGAGGGTGTTGGACTGGAGCTGGTCGAACAGCGCGGGCGCGAGGGTGAGGCCCGGGGTGGCGGCCGCCTTGCTCGTGGTCAGGGCGGTGAACGCGGAACGGGCGCTGTCGGCGACGGACACCGTCGGGTCGGGCCGCTGCTCGCCGCAGGGGTCGTAATGCGGCAGCACGCTGTGAACGCGGCCGGTGTAGACGGTGCGGGCACCCGGGGGCGGGGTGCGGTCCGTCTGCCAGCCCAGGGAGCCTTCCAGCGCCTCGCGCACCTTCGGGTCGGCGAGCGGGTCGTCGGAGCCCGTCGCGTGCCAGCCGATGACCTGGTAGCCCAGGCGGTCGAACTGGTGGGGCAGTCGCGCCAGGGGGTCGTGGAAGGAGAAGACGTCCTGGCAGTGCGGCTGGAAGGCGGCGAAGGTCAGGGTCCCCGGGCCGGTCGCGGTCAGGAAGGTGGGCCGGTCCGCCGCGGATTCCGCCCACTGCGCGGCCTCGGTGTGGCGTCCGATCCGGGTCGGGGTGACGTGGCCCCGGCCGGGGCGTAGATAGGGCACGGTGCCCGTGCGCTTGTCGAGATAGTCGCTCTCGACGACCCACGCGGCGGTGGCGTACTCGCCCGCGGCCGCGTAGGCGTGCCGGACGACCAGCCAGCGGTTCGGCGCGGGCGGAAGTGTGACCTCGCCACCGGGCGTGGTCGCCCGGCGCAGCGCCGCCGGAAGCTCCCAGTGCAGGTGGACGCCGTCGTGGCCCGCCTCCTGGGAGAACTCCGCGTCCGTGCTCGCGTAGGGCGACGGCTCCGGGGAGCGGTGGACGCCCAGCAGGTGGTAGTTGGGCAGCCAGCGGAGGAAGGTGTCCCTGCCGCGCACCTGGGCGTTGACGACCAGGGCCCGGAGCCTTACGGGGACCAGGAGGTCGGTGTTCATCGGGTGGTTCCTTCGAAGGTGAGGGTCAGCTGCTCGGGGGCGCGCACCAGTTGCACGGCGAACTCGGCGGGGGAGAGCGGGGATCCGGGCTTGACGTCCTCGGCGAGGCGGGCCGCGAGCCGGCCGATGTCCAGCACCCGAGCCCCGGCGGGAGTGGTGACGGTCAGGGCCGGGTCCGTGCCGACGGGCACCGAGCGCCCCAGCGGCCGGCCGACCTCGCCGGGGGCCAGGCTGCGCAGGGCCACGTTCCCCTGGTCGTCCACGCCGAAGTGCAGCCCCTGGTGCGGTTCGCTGATCGTCAGGCGGTCGGGCATCCGGTCGAAGAGCATCAGCAGGACGTCGCCGCCCAGGGCCTCACGGCGGATCACCTCGACCGGAACGGTCCCGGACGCGGCGCGGGCTTCGACGCGCAGCGTCGGCCAGCCCGGGACGAGGGCCGAGCGCAGCAGCAGACCGGCGGCGGGCACGGGGCCCTGGCCGTCGAGCAGGTCGTCCAGTTCGGCATCGGTCGTGGCGTCGGCGCCGGGATGCCGGTCCAGGCTGCGCGCGCCGTCGAGCAGGGCGTCGAGCCAGCCGCGGTCGACGTGGAACAGGCGCAGGCTCTCGGGCGGCAGCATCCGCTGGTCCGGTACGAGGCAGTCGAACGGCACTCCGCTGAGCGTGCGCAGCCTGGCCAGCCATGCCGCCGTCTCCCGCGCGTCCGATGAAGGCTGCGGCGCCGCGGAGCGCCGCGGGGTGTGGAGGCGGTAGGTGGCAGGGGCCGCGGGTACGGTCCGGGGGTGCGGCTCGGCGTCGTCGTCACCGGGGGTGCCGAAGGACGCGGCCAGCGCGCTGAGGGCGTCGCCGCGCAGCAGCTCCTCGAACTGCTCGCGCGGTGTCGGGGCGGCCGGGCGGGCGGCTGCTCGGGGGGCCGGTCCGGACGGTCCGGCGGACGGTCCGGTGGACGGGGCGCTGTGGAAGAGCTGCCGACGGTACGTCGCGTACTGGCGGTCGGTCGCCTGGCGCAGCCGGCCCTGGTGGCGCAGGCGGACCAGGGTCGTGGCGAAGCCGGGGTCGGCCAGGGCCAGGGCGCGGCCCGCGTTCCAGGCGCAGGCGTAGCCGGTGGCGAAGGTGCCGGTGCGGGGTTCGTGGAGCAACAGCCCGTCGGCGTCGGGGAAGTGGCCGTGCTCCGGGCGGGGCAGCTCGGGTGCGACGCGGGGGAGGAACGGGCCGCTGTACCACGCGAGGGCGCGCTCGCCCGACTCGGTGATGTGGGTCATCGGGACCATGCCCTGCTCCAGCAGGGTGCCCAGCTCGTCCGGCAGCCCGCTGCCCGCAGCGGGGGCAGGGCGCAGCGGGGCCGCGCTGTGCTCCCCGTTCCCCGGGGCGAAGCGCCCGGCCAGCCGGCCGAAGCCGTCCCCGGATTCGGGGCAGGAGGTGAACGTCCAGCTGTGCAGGGACACCAGGCGTACGGGCTTGTCGTCGGCCTGCGGTCCGGGCGGTGCGTGGCCCTCCAGCGAGACCAGGTGGGCCGCATACCGCCCCTGGTCCGTGCCGGGGAACCGGGCGGTGGTGATGACCGCGTGTGCGTCCCGGCTCAGCCGGCCGCCTGGGCCTTCAGCGGGCGCGGCGTCCTCGCCGCCCGAGCGGACGTGGGCGAGGAACGCGAGGTCGGACGGCTCCGGGAGCAGCTGTGCCAGCAGGTCCCGCGGTACGTCGACGACCTGGCACGGGGTGTCGAGCAGGGCGGGGTCGACGGCCTCCCGGTCCAGGGCGGGCCCGGACACCGCGGCGTCGCCGTCGAGGAGCGCGCGTACGGTCACCGAGGCGGTGGTGCCCAGTGCGTTGGGATCGCCGGGCAGCTCGCCCTCGCCGAACAGCAGCAGTGTCAGCCAGGGGGCCCGGGCGGGGTTCTGGACACCGCCGGTGAAGGGCTCGCGCTCCCACGGAAGGGCCGCCGGGTTGAGCGTGATGTGCGGAAGCAGGCCGTCGAAAGGGCCCTGGCTGTGCGCGGCCGGGTACACGGCGTGCACCCACGAGGGGTCGAGGCGGAACTGCGCGGCCCGTACGTCGACGATCTGTTCCACCGGGTCGATGCGGGCTCCCGGCAGGTCCTCGGCGGGGAGCTGCTGGTCGACGGTGATCCGGTAGCGGCCGGCCTCGATGCCGGGCAGCAGATGGTCGTGGAAGGCGACGGGGGTGTCATCCGCCGGTGCGGGCTGCTCGGTCGGGTGCGTGGTCATGAGGTCCTCACGAGTGGGCGAGTCGCAGGGGCGGGGAGGAGAAGGCCGCTTCGCGGGCGTAGCGGTCGAGCTCCGGGGCGGCGTCGAGCGGATAGCCGGCGGCGGACAGGGCGCCGAGCGCGGCGCGCCGCAGCGCGGTCTGCTCGGGCGTGCCGACCCGCAGCGCGCCGGTGCCGGCGCTCTCCTCCCGCTCCCCGCGGACCCCGGAAGGGGCCGCGCCCGGGTCGAGCGGCAGGATTCCGCCGGGCAGCGGGGCGTGGTCGAGGCGCCCGCTCCGGCTGGACTCGGCCGCCTCGGGCAGGCGCGGGGCCGGTACGTCGATGCGCGCTCCGCTGACCAGGCCCTGGACGAAGGGGTCCGCGCCGAGAGCGTCGTCGGCCTTCCCGGCCCCCCACAGCGCGGCGGGCTGCGGCGTGCTGTGGACGCTGACGCTCCAGTCCTGCCGGCGGTCGGCGGGCAGCTGTCGCCAGCCGCCGTCGGCCGTCTCCTCCTCGACCGTGACCGAGAGCGTGACGTCGAGGCCGGTCTTGGACATCGGGCGGATGTGGACCTTGGCGGGGCCGTCTCCCGTCTCGTTCCCCGTCTCGTCTCCCGTCTCGTTCCCCGTCTCGGCCACTCCGTTGACCTTCAGTGCCGATGCGGGGAAGGCGGTGCCGACGGTGAAGGCGAAGCCGTCGGCGGTGGCCGTCCACATGCCGGAGCCGCCGCCGGACGTCCCGGCCTGTGGCGCCTGCGCGGCGTGGTCCGGGTGGAGGCCGTCGACGGGGACGAGCGTCAGCGGGTGCTGCGGCAGCAGCGTGCGGAACTGGTCCCAGCCGATGGGCGCGGGACCGGCCTTGGGCTCGCCGAAGTCGATCGGGATGGAGATGCCGAGCACCTTCACATGCGCGCTGCCGCCGAACGGCGGGCCCCATACCGACAGCCGTGCGCCCAGCGCCGCCTCGCCGCTCCAGCCGAACAGCAGCCACACTTGGGCTGTGACCTCCGCCCACACGTCCACCTCGTAGTGGAACGGCGCCCACTGCACCAGGGCGTCGAACCCGACGTCGACCCGGGCCTTGGCCCACGAGCCGTCGTACCGCAGGTCCAGCCGGCCCCCGGCCATCGCGGCCGAGGGGGTGAGGGCGAAGTAGCTGGTGCCCTTCACCGTCAGCTCGGAGCCGGAGGTCCAGTTGACGCCGACCGGATCCGCCTTCGGATAGTGGGCGGGCGCGGCATAGTGCGGGTGATAGCCGCCGAGAGTGAAGACGAAGTCGCCGGGGTGGTCGCTGTTCCCGAACCACAGGCGCAGTGCCGCCCCGCCGGTCAGGTGCACGGAGCGGTCGAGCAGGAAGCTGTCGGGGGCGAGCCGGGCGTCGACGGCCAGCATGTCCGCGGAGCGCCGGTAGACCGCGGAGATGTCCAGTTCGACACTGGCGTACGGCTCTCCCATCTTCTTCTCCGGGTCGGGAAACTGGGCCTTGGCCGAGCCCAGCAGTCCCACCACCAGGTCATCCGGGCCGAATTCGGCGAATGCAAGGGCCTTGCAGTGGACGATTTCGAAGACGTCCGCGTTCAGCCCGAGGGCCAGCCATATCCGGCCCTCGTCGGGGGTCACCCAGGCGGGTGCGTCGTCGGTCCCCTCGGTCAGCTCCTTGAGCACGTCCAGAGGTTCGGGCGGCGCGCCACCGCCTGCCTCGGCGAGCCCGCGCAGCAAGGGGAAGCCGGCGACCTGGTCGATGGCGGGTACGCGCAGGGCGCTGTTGTAACCGAAGCCCGCCTTCACCGCGGTGACCCTGAAGGCCGGAGGTCCCCCGAACGCGGCCCCCAACTCCGCGTACAGGAAAAGCGAATGCGTTCCGCTCTTGAGGTGCTCGTAAGTGCCGATCGCCCCGAAGCTTGCGCTCGGAGTCTTGATCAGGGCGCTGCCCTCGATCAGCCGGTCGTAGGGCGAGTCGGCGGCGACCGGCTTGTTCACGAACGCGCCGGATATCTCCAGCGGAGGCTTGCGGAAGGACAGACTCAGTCCGTCGAGCCGGCCGGAGGGCGTGAAATCCTTGCCGTCCAGGGGAATGCCCAGCCCCAGCCCGTCCACGCCGAGCTCCAAAGGGCCGGCGTGCACAGAGGCGTCGCAGAGGACCCAGATCTTCTCGTCCTGGTAGCTCGCGCCCAGGCGCCGCAGGAGCAGCGGGCCGAAGGAGCGGTCGAGAGTGACCCATGCGACGGCGGGAGCCGCCGGGTCGTCGGGTGCGACCGGGTCGGTGGATGCGGCCGGTGCCGCCCACGGCCCGCCGGTCGGCGCGGCGTTGAGCAGCTTCGGGGAGGGGGCGTCCTCCTCGTGGCCCTCGGTGGACTTCGCGCCGGCGAGACGGAACATCAGAGGGGTGCGCTTTTCGCCTCCCCACTCATAGTCCAGGGCCACCAGAGCGCGCCCACGCGTCTCCTCGGGAAACCTCGGGTGGGTGCCGTCCAGGCGGGAAATCTGTTCGTTGAGCGCTTTCACCTGATCGGCGGTGAGGGCCTCGGAGGCGATGACGGCTTTCACGCCGGTGATGCCGAGGTCGTGGTCAGGGGAGATGCGGTCGCCGACCAGGGGGAGGTCGCTGAGTTTGGCGGCGAGTCGCGCATCGACGAGCAGGGCGAACAAGAGGCACCTTCCGGGCCGGGAACGGGGAAACGGAGGGGAGTCGAAACAGGGATTGCTGCGCGCTCGGGAAACCCGGCAGGCTTCTCGTCCAGGGGCAGGAGCCGTCCGACACCAAGTCGACGGCCGAGTGGCGGACTCTCAACTGTGTTTAAGGATCAACTGAATCATTTTGTTCAATGGTTGACTGAATTACCGGCGACCGATTGCGCGCGCAATGCGAGCGATGGCGCAACGCCTTAAATCTATGCGCACTCCCGATCCGCAAGCCAACTGACGCTGTGTGGTGTGCTTCACATTCACTCGCCGGTCTCGCTCCGGAATCGGTGCGGCGGCTCGTACGGTGGTCGCCGCGATGTCGCCGACATTTTCACGACGGGATTTCTGAGCTATCGTCAATGCGGCCGGGACGGCAGAGGTGAAGCCCCCGGGCATTGGTCGGACCCGGAAAGTTCTGTGGGCAAGGGAGTTCGCCGCCGAGAGGGCGAACGAGCCCCCGCCGGTCGGCTCCGGAGGGGGCTCGTCGTGCGGCGGCTCAGGGTCACTGGGTGGTGCTGCTGTCCCAGTTCGCCTGCGGTGTGGCGAAGTCCGTGCCGCGGCCGGCGAAGGACCACAGCGCGGTGCGGTTGCGGCCGTTGGCCGTGTTCCCGTAGTCGTACAGCACCGCGAGGTCGGCCCTGCCATCGCCGTTGAAGTCCCCGGCCACCGGCTCGCTCACGGTCCAGTTCCAGCTCTTCACCGGGTCGGCGGAGCTGTCCCACGCCAGACGGGGCTTTCCGAATCCGCTGCCGCCACCGGTGAAGGTCCACAACCCGGTCCGGTTGCCGGAGGCGGTCCTGCCGTAGTCGTACAACACCCCGATGTCGGCCTTGCCGTCGCCGTTGAAGTCCCCGGCGACCGGCTTGCTCGCCGTCCAGTTCCAGCTCTCCGACCCGCTGTCCCAGACCTGCTTGGGACTGGCGAATTCGCTGCCTGTACCGGTGAACGTCCACAACCCGGTGCGGTTGCCGGAGGTGGTTTTGCCGTAGTCGTACAGGACCGCGAGGTCGGTCTTGCCGTCGCCGTTGAAGTCCCCGGCGACCGGCTTGCTCGCCGCCCAGTTCCAGCTCTTCACCGGGTCGGTGGAGCTGTCCCACGCCAGACGGGGCTTTCCGAATCCGCTGCCGTTGCTGGTGAAGGTCCACAGTCCGGTGCGGTTGCCGGAGGTGGTTTTGCCGTAGTCGTACAGGACGCCGACGTCTGCCTTGCCGTCACCGTTGAAGTCGCCCGCGACGAGCTTGCTCGTGGACCAGTTCCAACTGGGAACGGTCGTGTCGTCGCGGCTGTCCCACACCTTGCGGGGCGCCTCGAAGCCGTTCGGTATCCCCTTGAAGGCCCACAATGCGGTGCGGTTGCGATCGCCCTCCTTGCCGTAGTTGTAGAGGACGCCGAGGTCGGCCTTGCCGTCGCCGTCGAAGTCCCCGGAGGTCAGCGCGCTCGCGGACCAGTTCCAGCTGTCGGCACCGCTGTCCCAGACCTCGCGCGGCGCGGCGAAGCCGGTCTCCGCTCCGGTACCGGAACCGTTGGAGATCCACAGGCTGGACCGGTTGTGACCGTCGGAGGTCTTCCCCTGCCCGTAGAGCACCGCGAGGTCGGCCTTGCCGTCGCCGTCGAAGTCCCCGGACGTGCTCAGGTGCCGCGGCGGCTTGAGGTAGCCGACGATCGGCGCATGGTCCGAATACCCGTTGGGGAGACCGCTGTTGGGCGCGTTTTCGGTGGTGTCCATCCGGATCCCGTCGACTTCGCAGGAGGTGAACTGGCTCCCCGCCTCCCCCCACGAGGCGAAGATGTGGTCACGCTTGCGCCATACGTGTCCGCCCCTTTCGTCCCAGGAATGATGGGTGACCTCGTTGACCGTGTCGCCGGGGCCGTAGGAGCGGCGGTCGCACTCGTCGAATTCGTCCGAGATCGGCTTGAGCTCGGTGGTGTCCGGGAACATGTTGAAGTCGCCACCGAGCACCAGCTGATAGCGGTCCGGCCAGATCTCGTTCTTCACGTTCTGGATCTGCCCCGGCCTGCGCGGGTCGGTGGGGTCGGACAGGATGTGGGTGGTGCAGATCCTGGTCGACCAGCCCTCGACACGTACACAGAGGATGGGCAGGGTCTGCTGGTCGCCGCCCCCGGGCACGGTGTTCGTCGCGGTGGTCTCGGTGACGCTCCCCTTCACCGCGATCCCCACGCCCAGCGTGCCGCTGAGCCCGCCCCGGCAGTTAGCGGTCCCGCCCGGGCGGGCTCCCGGGGCGTGCGCGATCGACCATCCGCTGCCCAGGGCCGCGCGCAGCCGCTCCATATGGCTGCCGGGCGCCTCGCCGCACACCTCCTGGAGCATGACGGCGTTGGCATTGCGCTCCGCGACCACCTGCGCGATCTGGTCGGCCTTTGCCTGGGGATCGTTGCGGTAGGGGCAGTAGCCGGCCTCACCGCGCACTCCGCCGGCCTCGCCGCAGATGTTCCAGGAGACGACACGAAGTTCCGGCTCGGCGAGCAGCGCAGGCGGACTTTGACCCCGTACGGCGGCCGCGGATACCGCGGATCGCCCCTTCTCCGGCCCGGCCGCCTGCGCCGCCGCCGAATACACAGGAATGAGCAGGGCGCACACACCTGTCAGGGAAGTGAGCAGCGTTCTCAGTCGGTATTTCATCCTTCCTCTTCTCTTCTGTACGACATGAATGGCTCAGCCGACCTTGCTCATGTTCCAGTTCCAGCTCTTGACGGGATCGTTCCGGCTGTCCCACGCGAGTCCGGGGCCGGTGAATCCATTGCCGGTGCTGGTGAAGGTCCACAGCCCGGTGCGGTTGCCGGAGGCGGTCCTGCCGTAGTCGTACAACACCCCGATGTCGGCCTTGCCGTCGCCGTTGAAGTCCCCGGCGACCGGCTTGCTCGCGTTCCAGTTCCAGCTCTTCACCGCATTGTCGTCCTGGCTGTCCCACACCTTTGTCGGTGCGTCGAGGCCGGCGCCGTTGCCTGCGAAAGTGAACAGTTCGGTGCGGTTGCGGTCGCCGTTCCTGCCGAGGTCGTACAGCACCCCGATGTCGGTTTTGCCGTCACCGTTGAAGTCGCCGCCGACCACCTTGGCAGCCGACCATCTCCAGCTCTCCGACCGGCTGTCCCAGGCCTGCTTGGGGCTGTTGAATCCGCTGCCCGTACTGGTGAAGGTCCAGAGCGCGGTGCGGTTGCCGGAGTCGGTTTTGCCGTAGTCGTACAGAACACCGACATCGGCCTTGCCATCACCATTGAAGTCGCCCGCGACCGGCTTGCTCGCCGTCCAGTTCCAGCTCTTCACCGGGTCGGTGGAGCTGTCCCACACCTGTTTCGGGCTGTTGAATCCGCTGCCGTTGCCGGTGAAGGTCCACAGTGCGGTGCGGTTGCCGGAGTCGGTCTTGCCGTAGTCGTACAGCACCCCGATGTCGGCCTTGCCGTCGCCGTTGAAGTCGCCGACCGTCAGTTTGCCGGCGTTCCAGTTCCAGCTCTTGACGGGGTCGTCGTTGCTGTCCCAGACCTTGACCGGGGCGGCGAATCCGCTGCCGTTGCTGGTGAACACGAACAGCTTGGTGCGGTTGCGGCCGTCCTCGGTCGCGCCCATGTTGTACAGCACCCCGATGTCGGCCTTCCCGTCACCGTTGAAGTCGCCGACGGTCAGTTTGGCGGCCGACCAACTCCAGCCGGCCGCCCCGCTGTCCCACACCTTCTTCGGGCTGCCGAAGCCGGTACCGCTCCCGGTGAACGTCCACAGACCGGACCGGCTGACACCGCCCTCCTTGCCGTAGTCGTAGAGCACGGCCACGTCGTCGCGTCCGTCGCCGTCGAAGTCGCCGTCGACCCGGGCGGAGGCGCCGTCCGCCCCCTGGTCATCCGGCGCGTCGGGGAACGGACGTGCGTCGTCGTCGGCCAGCCCCACCTTCTTTCCGCAGCGCGGCCAGGCCGTCGCGCCCACATCATCGAGGACCCGTTGCGCGACCCGGATCTGCTCTTCCTTGGTGGCCTGATAGGGGTATGGCGCATAGTCCGTTCCGTGGTACGCCACCCACGTACTTTCCAGGAATTGCAGGCCGCCGTAGTACGGTCCCTGGCTGTATCCCCAGTCCCCGCTGCTCTCGCATTGGGCCAGCTTCTCCCAGGTGGCGAGCGATGCGGCCTGGGCGGGGGCGGCGGTGACCGACAGGGCCAGCAGCATGCCGGAGGCCGACACCGCCGCTGCGATCGCGCATCTGCCCTTCCTGCGGGGTGTGCGGGTCTTTCCCATCAAGGGGTCCATTTCTTCCTTCCATTGCGTGACGGGCCCGTCCGGCCGGGGCCGGACGGGCGTCGACGGGTGCTCCACGTCTCACAGGTGGGACTCAACTCACCTTGCTGGTCCGCCAGTTCCAGCTCTTCACGGCATCCTTTGCGCTGTCCCAGCCCAAGAGGGGTGTACCGAATCCGTTGCCGGTGCTGGTGAAGGTCCACAGGCCGGTGCGGTTGCCGGAGTCGGTTCGGCCGTAGTCGTAGAGCACGCCGACATCCGTTTTGCCGTCGCCGTTGAAGTCCCCGGCGACCGGCTTGCTCGCGTTCCAGTTCCAGCTCTTCACCGCATCATTGCCGCTGTCCCACACCTTGGCCGGGCCGGCGAATCCGTTGCCGGTGCTGTTGAAGGTCCACAGCCCGGTGCGGTTGCCGGAGTCGGTCGTGCCGTAGTCGTAGAGCACGCCGATGTCGGATTTGCCGTCGCCGTTGAAGTCGCCGCCCACTACCTTGCCGGCGTCCCAGTTCCAGCTTTTGACGGGGTCGTCGTTGCTGTCCCATGCCTTGACCGGGCTGTTGAAGCCGCCGCCGTTGCTGGTGAACTCGTACAGCTTGGTGCGGTTGCGGCCGTCCTCGGTGCGGCCCATGTCGTACAGGACGCCGATGTCGGCCTTGCCGTCGCCGTTGAAGTCCCCTGCGACGGGCTTGCTCGCAGCCCAGCTCCAGCTGCCTGAGGCCACATTGCTGTCCCACACCAGCTTGGGGCTGGTGAAGGCGGCACCGGTGCTGGTGAAGGACCACAGGCCGGTGCGGCTGCGGTCGTCGTCCCGGCCGTAGTCGTACAGCACCCCGATGTCGGTTTTGCCGTCGCCGTTGAAGTCGCCGCCCACTACCTTGCCGGCGCTCCAGTTCCAGCTTTTGACGGGGTCGTCGTTGCTGTCCCATGCCTTGACCGGGCTGTTGAAGCCGCCGCCGTTGCTGGTGAACTCGTACAGCTTGGTGCGGTTGCGGCCGTCCTCGGTGCGGCCCATGTCGTACAGGACGGCCAGGTCGGCCCTGCCGTCGCCGTTGAAGTCGCCGGCCGTCAGTTTGGCGGCCGACCACCGCCAGCTGTCCGATGCCGTGTTGCTGTCCCACACCTTCTTCGGGCTGCCGAAGCCGCCACCGGTTCCGGCGAAGGTCCACAGCGCGGACCGGCTGATGCCGCCCTCCGTGCCGTAGTCGTACAGCACGGCCACGTCGTCCCGGCCGTCGCCGTCGAAGTCGCCCTTGATACGCGACGAACCGTCTTCTCCGCCGGGTGTGGGCAGGTCCGAGGCCGGGGCGATATCGACGTAGTCGCGGTCGATGGCGAGGGTGACACCACCGTAGGTGTCGTTCACCTGGCCGTCGTACTGGTGGATGCGCCGCCCGTTGGGCCAGTAGCCGGGGCCCGGAAGCCCCATCGACGCGTCCGACACATCGGCCGTCTTGTTCCAGTTCGCCGACCACAGCACGTCGGGCGACGCGTAGTCGGCGTTGTCGGCCACTGAGGCGAGGTCCCGGATGCCGCTCTTTTCACCCGCGTACACACCGGAGCGGTAGCCACGTTCGTGGAGGCGGCTGGTCCACCCCGACACGTAGTCGATGACCCGGGCCCGGTAGGAGCGGTTGTCGTAGTGCTCCATGTCGCTGTAGATGACCGTCCCGGGGCCCAGGCCCAGGTCCGCCGCCTTGGCTACGGCGGCGTCCGCGGACTCGCGGCCCTGCGCGTCCGCGGTGGCCGGAGAGATGTCACCGGCCTGGAGGTCCACGAAGAGGGGCAGCAGGTGCCAGCCGTCGGCGGTCTGCCGGCGCACCCAGTCGGCGGTGAGCTGCGGTTGCGAACAGCCCCGCTTGCGACCGCCGATGTAGATGCCGACGGCCCCGTAGGGCGACGAGGCCTTCCACGTCTTCATCGCGGCGGACGAAGGGGCGGTGCAGGACTCGAAGCCCGGCCCTGTGTACCCCTTGTCGGCCGTGACGGCGGCAACCGGTGGAGCCGCGAGGCCGCTGCCCGCCTTGCCGGGCAGGGGGGTCGGCTTGGCCTTCGCGTCCAGACGGGCCGAGCCGAGGACGGCGGCGATCGTCGTACCGGACGTGCCGTAGGAGGCCGTGACCATGACTCCTGCGCCTTCGACGGCGACCTTCGTCTCGTGGTCGTACGTCACCGGCAGTCGGTGCGGCATCGGGGCCCCGGTGGGGAGGCGCAGTGCATGGGAGACGTCCTGGCCGCCCGCTCCGGTGATCGGCTCCAATATCAGGGCGTCCGTCTTGTCCGCGACCAGATGGGAGGGGCAGGACTGCTGGGTGCCGGGGTGGCCCAAGTACACCGTGTGGCGGTCGAGCCGCACGCATGTGTCCGGGCCTTTTTCCAGGTCCACGACCGGCCACCCAGAGGGTACGTCGAGGGTGAGGCCGTGGTAGGTGACCGGAGTGGTGCCGGGCTGTCCGGTGTCCGAGGGCGCGGCCTGGACCGCAGCGGTGCCGGAGGCGGCGAGGGCCATCAGGGCGATAGCGGCAGTGGCAGTGGTAGTGGCAGCGAAGGCCGCGCCGTTCGTTCTTCGCATTCGTATTGTTCTTCGCATTCGTATGGTCCGCATGTGCGGTGGCTCTCCCGAACGGTGAGGTAACGGTGAGGTGAGGAGGGGCGAAGCCGGTCAGCCGAGCTTGCTCGCGCTCCAGTTCCAGCTCTTGACGGGATCCGTGCTGCTGTCCCAGGCGAGCTTGGGGCTGTCGCTGCCGCCGCCGGTGCTGTTGAAGGTCCACAGGCCGGTGCGGTTGCCGGAGTCGGTCGTGCCGTAGTCGTAGAGGACGCCGATGTCGGCCTTGCCGTCGCCGTTGAAGTCCCCTGCGACGGGCTTGCCGGCGGACGCGTTCCAGCTCTTCACGGGGTCGTCGTTGCTGTCCCACGCCTTGACCGGGCTGTTGAACCCGGTCGTGGTGCCGGTGAAGGTGAACAGCTTGGTGCGGTTGCGGCCGTCCTCGGTGCGGCCCATGTCGTAGAGGACGCCGATGTCGCTCTTGCCGTCGCCGTTGAAGTCGCCGGAGACGGGCTTGCTGGCGTCCCAGTTCCAGCTCTTCACCGGATCGTTGTTGCTGTCCCACACCTGCTTGGGGCTGTTGAACCCGCTGCCATTGCCGGTGAAGGTCCAGAGCCCGGTGCGGTTGCCGGAGTCGGTCTTGCCGTAGTCGTAAAGGATGCCGATGTCGGCCTTGCCGTCGCCGTTGAAGTCGCCGGAGACGGGCTTGCTGGCGTCCCAGTTCCAGCTCTTGACGGGGTCGTTGTTGCTGTCCCACACCTGCTTGGGGCTGTTGAACCCGCTGCCGGTGCTGGTGAACGTCCAGATCCCTGTCCGGTTGTGGTCGTCGTCCCGGCCGTAGTCGTACAGCACCCCGATGTCGGCCTTGCCGTCGCCGTTGAAGTCGCCGACCGTCAGTTTGCCGGCGTTCCAGTTCCAGCTCTTGACGGGGTCGTCGTTGCTGTCCCAGACCTTGACCGGGGCGGCGAATCCGCTGCCGTTGCTGGTGAACACGAACAGCTTGGTGCGGTTGCGGTCGTCCTCGGTCGCGCCCATGTTGTAGAGGACACCGATGTCGGCCTTGCCGTCGCCGTTGAAGTCGCCGACCGTCAGCTTGCTGGAGGCCCAGTTCCAGCTCTCCGTCGTCCCGCTGTCCCACACCCGCTTGGGGCTGTTGAAGCCGCTGCCGTTGCCGCTGCCGTTGAACGTCCACAGGGCCGAGTGACTGCGATCGTCCTTCCTGCCGTAGTCGTAGAGCACCGCCACGTCGTCGCGGCCGTCGCCGTCGAAGTCGCCCTTGACCCGGGCGTTGTCCTCGGCGGGCGCTGCGGCCGGGTCGTCGTCCACGATGGTGTTGAGGCGGATCGGGCGGTACTGCTCGGACTTGGAGAAGTAGGCGTACGGGATCACACGGTGATGCAGACCGCTGCTGCTGAACTCATAACCCCAATAGGAAGACCGAGAGGAATCGGCCCACTTTTCGAACAGGACGACGTGACCGTCGTTGCCGGGCGCCTTGTTGTTGAGCGCGTCGCCGGGCTTCAGCTCGTCCTTGGATATTTCGTGGGCGACGCCCACGGGAATGAACGAATCGGTGGTCTCGCCCGGGCCGGGCAGCCCCCAGGCCATGGAGACGAAACCGGAGCAGTCCGTGCGCCAGCCCTGATAGCTGCCGCTGCCGCTGTAGTGGAGGCCCTTGCCGAACCAGCCGGCCGCGCGTCTGAGGGTCTCGCTGCGGGTGATGGGCTTGGCGACGAGACTCGACGAGATCAGGCCCTGGCGCTGGAGCTTCGAGGTGGGGGTGCCTTGGCCCGGGCTCGGGCGGTCGTCCTGCGTCCCGGAGGCGGCGGCCGCGCGGGAGTCGGCGACGGCCGTCGGAGCGAGAGAGCCAATTGCCGTGAAAGTAAGCGCAGTTGTCGCCAGAGCGGCGACGGATGACGCACGGGCTATTCGAGAGATCTTCATGTGTTCCTTCTTCGGTCTTCTGTTTTCGGGCAGCCTTCGGCGTAGCGAGGTGCGTGGGTGGTGTACGCGGCGTGGACGAAGGCGTCGTCAGCCGACCGCTCGAATGCGGGGGCCGCGTGGGGGGTGCGGCAAGAGGTGTTCTTGAACGGTGGGACGGACGGCTAGATCAGCGGCGGAAGGCTGATTCCTGTCGACGTGGCCCTCCGCTCCGCGGTCCGCACATGCGTAGCCATCCCATGGTCTCCTTCGGCATCGTCGGGCAACCGTTTCAACTACCGTCACTGCCCTGACGCTTCATGTGCCGAAGATGTGACAGGTTCGCGGAAAAACTTTCGCCGCGCTGTGCGGGGTCAGTCCCGCTGAGCGCTCCTCGGGCCGTGGGCAGCACGGTCGCCCGAGAGGCCTTCGAATTGGTCAGGCCCTCACCGGGGGGAAAGAGAGGGATGCCACGGGTGGGGCCGGCCCATGGGCGTGGGATCCATGCCCGGCGGATTACTTGGGCGGCAGCCTGGCGGTGGCGTCCCAGGCGGCCTTCAGCCATTCGTCCAGGACGTGGTCGTCGAGGACTTCGCCCGCCACGTGCACCCAGCCGTTGGCGGTCCGGCCGCGGAATTCGTAGGGCCGTGCGCCGGGCTGGGTGAGGGCGGCGTCGATGTCGTCGGTGCCCAGGAATGGCATCGCCTTGCCCGTCTTCCAGAACTTCGCCAGGTCGTCCGACTCCGGGTTGCCCTCCCACATCAGGCCGACACGCCGCCGTCCCCAGCGCCTGCCGCAAAACCGTGAGAACCTGCTCGCGGCCCGGAGGCTCGGGCGCGGTCATCACCTGCAGGCACAGCCCGTTCATCAGCGGCGGAATGCACGCCGCGAGTACGGGCCCCACCACCGGGGTCATCGCCTCGACACTCTCCCGGGTCAGGCGCGCGGCCGCCTCCCGCAGGGCCGGGCGGCGCAGCGCGGCGAGGTACAGCTCGAACTCCACGACCATCCCGGTCCGGCCCTCACCCAGGCAGGCCATGACGGAATCCGCCAGCGCCTCGGCCAGTTGCTCGCGGGTGTCCTGCGCATGTTCGGCGGCCCACTGGCGAACGAAGCCGGCGAAGCGGTCAGCGGCCCGTTCGAGTGCGGCCTGGACGAGCGCCTCGCGGTCGGCGAAGTGGTAGGTCGTGGAGCTGAGCGAGACATCGGCCCGCTCGGCGATCGCCCGGTGGCTGAGCCCCTCCAGGCCGCGTTCCGCGATCAGCTCCTCCGCGACCTCGGCGATGCGCTCCCGGCGATTCGGGTCGTGCCGGCGCGTGCGGCGCGGCCGCCGCTCGGCCTCCTCTGCCGCGCTTTCTCCGCCGCAGGCGAATCCGGCTCGCTCCCGTCCTCCGCGAGTCGTAGCGTGCGCCGCGCCATGGTGCGCAGGTGGGCGAGTACCTCGGGGTCGGCCTCAAGGGCCGTGGTGTCACCCAGCGCGGTGAGGAGTTGGGCGATCCGGGTGAGGTGGTCCCCGGAGAGGTCGACCGTGCAGGTGTCGGCCGTGAGGGGGGTGACGCGTTCGGGGAGGCCCTGGGTACGGGCGAGGACGGCCGCCGCGGGGGCGGCGACGGTGGCGACGGCCCGGTAGCGGGCCGGTGCGGTGGCGATCTTCGCGGCGACGTAGGCGGCGGGGTCGGGGGCGGGCAGCTCGCGCGGCGGGACGCGGCGGCCGGTGGTGGCGACCGAAGTGATGCGGTCGAGGCGGTAGGTGCGCCAGTCGTCCTTGTGGACGTCGTGGGCGACGAGATACCAGCGGCCCGCGGCCGGGACGAGGGCATGGGGCTCGACGCGTCGCGGGCCGGGAGTGCCGTGGCGGGTGGTGTAGCCGAAGGTGACGATCTCGTGGTCGCGGCAGGCCGCGGCCAGCAGGGCCAGCACTGCCGGATCGGCCTGGGCGCGTTCACCGCTTCCGTAGGCGACGGGTGCGGTGGTGGCCTGCTGGACGGCCGCCACCTGGGTGCGCAGGCGGGCCGGGAGGACCTGTTCGAGCTTGGCGAGGGCGCGTAGGGCGGTTTCCCCGATGCCGGTGACGTCGGTGGTGGCGGTGCGCAGGGCGACAGCGATGGCGATGGCCTCGTCGTCGTCCAGGAGCAGAGGCGGCATGGCGGTGCCGGCGGCGAGGCGGTATCCGCCGCAGCGGCCGGTGGTGCCCTCGACGGGATAGCCGAGCTCGCGGAGGCGGTCGATGTCGCGGCGGAGGGTGCGGGTGGTGACGCCGAGCCGGTCGGCGAGCTCGGTGCCGGCCCATTCGCGGCGGGTCTGGAGGAGCGAGAGCAGGCGGAGCATCCGGGCGGGCATGTCGGTCGTCATGCCTCCACTGTGGCTCCATATGCGGACGAGTCGTGTCCTAAAAGGCCCCTAGCGTGGGATGTGCCGGAGGGGATGAACCAGATCATTCCCCCGTATATCGCCGAGGAGATGTGTCGCCATGAAGATCGGACTGCTGGGGACCGGATTCGCCGTCGCCCACGCCGGCGTCTACGCCGCCCGCCCGGACACCGAGGTGGTCGTCTACGGGCGCAGGCCCGAGAAGCTCGCCATGTTCGCCCAGAACTTCGGCTTCACCACGACCACGGACATGGACGCGATCTACGACGACCCGGACGTCGACCTGGTGGACGTCTGCCTGCCGACGGCCCTGCACAAGGAGCACATCCTGCGGGCGCTGGCGGCCGGCAAGCACGTGCTGTGCGAGCTGCCCATCGCCCCCACCGTCGCCGAGGCCGAGGAGATCACCCGCGTTGCCGAAGCGAGCGACAAGCACGTATTCATCGACATGTTCATGCGGGTGCACCCGGCCGTCCGGCACCTGCACCGGGTGATACGGGACGGCTCGCTCGGCGAGCTGCGGACCCTGCGCTCGTACCGCAAGGCGGGCCCCATCTGGGGGCCGGTGGACCTGGGGCTGGACCGGCTCGCGCTGGAGGTGATGCTCTCCGACCTGGACTACACCGTCGCCGCCCTCGGCCTGCCGCGGGAGATCCACGCCACCGGGGTCGCCGCCGGTGACGGGCGGGCCGCGGCCGAGACGGTGCTGCGCTACGACGACGTGATCGTGGAGTACACCGCCTCGTCGATGGTTCCTGCCTCATACGGCGTCACCCACGGCTTCGAGGCCACGTTCACCGACGGCGTCCTCGAACTGCACGAGCGTCCCTTCGAGACCACCGGCCCGGTCATGCGCCTGACCGAATACACCAGTGCGGGCTCCCGCGAGATCGACCTCGCCCCCGCCGACAACTACACCGCAGCGATCAACCACGTCCTCGACCGCCTCACCGACGGCACCGAGGACGCCCTGCTCACTCCGCGCGCGGCCACCGAGACGCTGCGCCTGGCGCTCGACATCGACCAGGCCCTCACCCGGTCCTGACCCTGACCCTGGCCCTGACCGCCTTGCCTCACCCCTTCCCGGGCCGGCGCACCGCCCGGTCCGGGGCCGTACCGCTTGCCAGGAGCACCGCCATGAGCACCGCCAGGACCACCGCTGTGAGCACCAAGCCCCGCCGTGACGACGCGCGCGGCATCGTCATCACCCGTGCCCGCGAGCACAACCTCAAGGACGTCTGCCTGACCATCCCGAAAGGGGTGATCACGGTGTTCACCGGTGTGTCCGGGTCGGGCAAGTCGTCGGTGGTCTTCGACACCATCGCCGTGGAGTCCCAGCGCCAGCTCAACGAGACCTTCCCGGCGTTCGTCCGCAACCGTCTTCCCAAGTACGAGAAGCCCGAGGCAGACGGCATCCACCACCTCACCCCCGCGATCGTGGTGGATCAGAGGCCCCTCGGCGGCGGGGCGCGTTCCACGGTGGGCACGATGACCGACATCGCCTCGCTGATCCGCCTGCTGTTCTCCCGCGCGGGCGAACCCTCGGCGGGCATGTCGACGGCGTACTCCTTCAACGACCCGTCCGGCGCGTGCCCCGCCTGCCAGGGGCTGGGCCGCACCGTCCAGCTCGACCTGGACCGCTTCTTCGACAGGAGCAAATCCCTCAACACCGGGGCCCTGCTCTTCCCGCTCTTCAACGTCGGGGGCGTGCAGTGGACGCTGTTCACCCGCTCCGGGCTGTTCGACAACGACAAGCCGCTGCGCTCGTACACGAAGGGGGAGTGGCAGACCCTGCTGCACGGCGGCCCGGACGGCGAGGTGAGGATCGAGCTCGCCACCCGCAAGGGCATCCAGAATGTCGTCTACGAGGGCATCGTCGACCGGTTCAACCGCCTTTATCTGAACCGGGACCTGTCGACGCTCTCGAAGCGGACCCGGGACGCGGTGGAGGAGTTCACCACCGACGCCGACTGCCCCGGCTGTCACGGTTCCCGGCTGAACGAGGCCGCCCTGCGGACCAGGATCAACGGGCTGAACATCGCCGACCACATGGCCATGGAGATCACCGACCTGATCGGCGTCCTGGACGGGATCGACCACCCGCTGGGCACCCCGATCGCACGGGCGGCCGTCGAGGGCCTGCGGCGGATCGAGGACATCGGGCTGGGCTATCTGCACCTGGGCCGCGAGACCGCCTCCCTGTCCGGCGGCGAGGGGCAGCGGCTGAAGATCGTCCGTAACCTGGGCTCCAGCCTCACCGGCATGACCTACATCTTCGACGAGCCCTCCACCGGTCTGCACCCGCGCGACGTGAGCCGGGTGGGACGGCTGCTGACGCAGCTGCGGGACCAGGGCAACACGCTGCTGATAGTCGAGCACGACCGGGACGTCATCGCGCTGGCCGACCACGTCGTCGACATGGGGCCGGGTGCCGGCGCGCACGGCGGGCAGGTGGTCTTCGAGGGGAGCGTGGCCCGGTTGCGCAGGGCCGGTACGCTCACCGGCCGGCACCTGGGCCGCACGCTGCCGCTGAAGACGGAGGTTCGTACCCCGACGGGGCACCTGTCCGTCGTCCACACCAGCCGGCACAACCTCAAGGACGTCTCCGTGGACATCCCCACCGGTGTGCTGGTCGCGGTCACGGGTGTGGCGGGCTCCGGCAAGTCCACTCTCATATCCGAGGTGTTCACCGAACAGCGCCCCGACGCCGTTGTGATCGACCAGAGCGCCATCGGAGCCAACTCCCGGTCCACGCCCGCCACCTGGCTGGGGATCATGGATACGGTGCGCAAGCTCTTCGCCGACGCGGGCGGCGTGCCCGCCGGACTGTTCAGCTTCAATTCGACCGGCGCGTGCCCCGCGTGCGGCGGTAAGGGCAGCATCACGGCGGACATGGCCTTCGCCGACCCGGTCACCACGGTGTGCGAGACCTGCCGCGGCCTGCGCTACAGCGCCGAGGCCCTCGCCCACACCCTGCGGGGCAGGAAGATCACCGATGTCCTCGCACTGACCGCCGAGGAAGCCTGTGCGTTCTTCGCCGGGCGGGGAGAAAAGGGTGTGCGGGCGGCGCTGGAGACGCTCGTGGAGGTCGGGCTCGGCTACCTCACGCTCGGGCAGCCCCTGTCGACCCTGTCCGGAGGCGAACGCCAGCGCCTGAAGCTCGCCGGGCATCTCGGCAGCCGCAGCGGCATCTACGTCATGGACGAGCCCACCACCGGTCTGCACATGGCGGACATCGAAACCCTCCAGCGGCTGCTGGACCGGCTCGTCGACGACGGCAACACCGTCATCGTCATCGAGCACAACCTCGATGTCGTCAAGCGTGCCGACTGGGTCATCGACATGGGCCCGGAGGGCGGCCGGCACGGCGGGCGGGTCCTGTTCACCGGGACCCCGGCCCAGCTGTTGAAGAACCGCAGGTCCCATACTGCGGCGGCACTTCGGCAGGACCTGGCCGACTGACCGAGGCGCCGCCGGCCGTGGCCTCGGCGGCCGTGGCGGGGACGTCGGTGACCAGGAAGGACGGCATCATGTAGTCGGCGCCGCCCGGGCCGGAGGAGTGGTCGTACATCCGCCCGAGGGGAACGGGTTGCCGGTGAAGACGTTGCAGTACGGCTTGCCGCCCGTACTGTCTCGCCGACCGTGTCGGTGTAGGCCTGGGCGTTGGCCCGCACGCCCGCCTGCCGCAGGGCGTCCGCGGCGCGCGGGTCCGCCTGCGCGGGGGTCAGTGCGGAGGTCAGAGCGGCACAGCTGACCGGGGTGCTGCCGGGGTCGGTCCGGGAGGCACGGTCCCGGTGGCACAGCGAGAAGGCGGTCACCGTGCGGTCGGCCTGGTCGGGGGCGAGGGAGGTGGCGGCCAGGTCGCTGCGGAGCCGGTCGGTGACGTCCTCGTTCGCGGCGTGGCCGGGAAGCAGGCCGAAGAAGACGACCGCGACCAGCGCCGCTCCGAAGGCGCTGCCGAGCTGCCCGGCCGTGGCGGTGACGCCGGAGGCGGAGCCCGCGTCGCGGGCGGGGACGTCGGTGAGGACGGTGTCGGTCAGCGGGGCGACGATCATTCCCATACCGAGTCCGAAGACGGCCATGGGCCAGGCCATCTGCCAGTAGCCGATCGAGGGCCCGGCCTGACCTGTCTGCCAGGCGAAGAGCAGCAGTCCCGCGACCATCAGGACGGCGCCGGCCTGCAGGACCGTACGGCCGAACCTCGGCACGAGCGCGCCCATGGCCAGCCCCGCGCCGAGCATGACGGCGACGGAGAACGGCAATCCGGCGAGTCCCGCGCGCAGCGCGCTGTACCCGAGGCCGATCTGGAGGTAGAGCATCCAGGCCAGGAAGAAGACGCTCAGGCTGAGCGTGATCAGCAGCTGTACGCCGATGCCGGCGCTGAAGCTGCGGGCGGTGAACAGGCCGGTGGGCATCAGCGGGCTGTCGTCGCACGCGGTCTTGGCCCGCTGGTGCGCGACGAAGACGGCGAGTACGGCCGCGCCCGCGGCCATCATCACGAAGCCCCATGTCGGCCAGCCCAGCGCACGGCCTTCGGTGAGCGGGTAGATGACCGTCAGCAGGCCAAGCGCGGCCAGGCCCATGCCGGTGAGGTTCAGGCGCGGCGGCCGCTCGGCCTTCGATTCGCCCATCGCGCGGGCGGCGATGAGCAGGGCGGCCAGGCCGATGGGCAGGTTGATCAGGAAGACCGGCCGCCAGGACAGGCCGAACAGGTCGGCCTGGACGAGAAGGCCGCCGAGGACGGGACCCAGGATGGTGCCGACGGCGGTGATCGCGCCGGGGAGCCGAACGCCGCCTTCTCGAAGCGGTCGGCGACGTTGAGGCCGCTGCCGTCGGGGAAGCGCAGCGCGGAGTAGACGACGGTGCGGTCCATGCCCGGGGCGTCCTCGAGGCCAGGGAGGTGGGAGGCGAGCATGCGGCGGTGGGTGAGTTCCTCGGCGCCGAGGGCGTCCGTGTAGAACGTGAGGGCGTCGAGGGCGTTGTCGCAGTAGATCATCGGGGTGGTGAACAGAGTCTGCTCGGCCATGGCAGGCTCCAGGTGGTGTGGGGGAATCCGGATAGGTTCGGATGGATTCAGGGGGATCCCTGGGAGTCGGTACGGGCCCGGGGGCTTCTCCAGGGGGTATGCAGCGACCAGGGGTACGCAACGACCGTAGGAAGCCAATGGGTCAATTCGCCTCTATTGGGCAAAACGGCTGCTCGGCGGCCCGCATCTTGCTTTCCTCGTGGTTTTAGGCCGGGAAATGTCCTATTGCGGTGGGAGGCTCCCGGGCATGAGTGACACTCCCGGCCGCCTGCTGCGGCTGCTCTCCCTGCTGCAGTCCCCGCGCGAGTGGCCCGGCCACGAGCTCGCCGAGCGTCTGGGCGTCAGCCCGCGCACCATCCGCCGCGACATCGACCGCCTGCGCGAGCTCGGCTATCCCGTGCACGCCACGCAAGGCAACACCGGCGGCTACCGGCTCACCGCCGGCACCGCCATACCGCCCCTCCTCCTGGACGACGACGAGGCCGTCGCCATCGCGATCGGTCTGCGCACCGCCGCCGCGGGCTCGGTCACCGGCATCGAGGAGACCTCCGTACGCGCCCTGGCCAAGCTGGAACAGGTCCTCCCCTCCCGGCTGCGCCGCCGCGTCACCGTCCTCCAGGAGGCTGCGGTCGCCGTCCCGCAAGGCGGGCCGAGCGCCGACGCCGAACATCTCGCCCTCCTCGCAGCCGCCTGTGTCACCCACGAGAAGGTCCGCTTCACCTACCGCGCCGCCAACGGGCAGGAGACCCGCCGCCTGGCCGAGCCCCACAGCCTCGTCGCCGCCGGACGCCGCTGGTACCTCGTCGCCCACGACTGCGACCGCGCCGACTGGCGCACCTTCCGCCTCGACCGCCTCACCGACCCGCTGCGCACCGGCGCCCGTGTCCCGGCCCGCGAACTGCCCGGCGGCGTGGACGCTGCCACCTGGGTCTCGACCACCCTCAGCGGCACCGCCGGCCACCGCGCCCTGCTCCTCGTCCACGCCCCCGCCGAGCAGGTTGCCGACCGCGTCCCCGCCACCCTCGGTGTCGTCGAACCCGTCGACGACCACACCTGCCGGCTCCTCACCGGTGCCGACTCCCTGGAATACCTCGCCTACCGCATCGCCGTCCTCGGCTTCGACTTCGAGGTCCTCGACCCGCCCGAACTCGGCCCCCACTTGAGGACCTTGGGGGAACGCGTCCTGCGCGCCGCGCACACCGCCGAACAGGCAGGGGGCGCCAGGTGAACAGCCGGCCGGGGCTCTTCGACGCCGCGCTGGTGGCACCGCCGCCCGCACCCGCGCCCGGCTTCCGGGACATCACCTTTCACGAACAACGCGCCCGCACCCTGCTCAACAAGATCCCCGGAGCCCGCCCCGGCGGCATGGCCTGGACCCTCAACCCCTACCGGGGCTGCACCCACGCCTGCACCTACTGCTTCGCCCGCGACGGCCACGAACCTCTCGGCTTCGACACCGGGGAAGGTTTCAACACCCAGGTCGTCGTCAAGACCAACGCCGCCGACGTCCTGCGCCGCGAACTTCGCCGAGGGAAGACCGGAGACGATTGGGTGATGGTCGGCACCTCCACCGACTGCTACCAACGGGCCGAAGGCCATTACCGCCTCATGCCCGGCATCCTCCGTGCCCTGGCCGACCACCGCGTCAAGTTCACCACCACGACCAAGAGCGCCCTGCTCCGCCGGGACCTCGGCCTCTTCGCCGAAGCCGCCCGGGTAGCGAACGTCCTGGTCATGACCTCGCTCGGCTCGCTCGACGAGCGCGTGTGGCGCGCCTTCGAACCCGGCGCCGCACCCCCGCGTGCCCGCCTCGCCACCATCGCCGCCCTCCGAGCGGCCGGTGTCCCAGCCGGGGTGCTCATCGCCCCCGTCATCCCCCACGCCGGCGACCACCCCGCCGCCCTCGACGCGCTCATCGACGCCTGCGCCGAGGTCGGCGCCGTCACCGTCTACCCCGACGTGATGCGTATCAGCCCCGGCGCCCGCGACTGGTTCCTCCGGCAGTCCGCCGTCCACCTGCCGCCCCACCTCCATCAGCGCCTGGCCGCCTCCTACGCCAACAGCCGCTCCATGCCCGCCTCGTACGTCCGCGAGGTCACCGCCCACCTCCACGCCCGGGCCGCCCTCCACGGACTGCCGCGCTGGGAGGACTACATACGCGACGCCGGCCGCCGCACCTCGGACAGCACAAACCCCCGCCTCCGGGACCGCTAGACGGTTCCGGAGGCGGGGGCATCAGCTGATCAGCCCTGCTTCAGGTAGCAGTTGGACTCCCAGATCACGCCGTAGCGGTCCTGGACGATGCCGAAGACGGTGCCCCAGAACTTCTCCTCCAGCGGCTCCATGACCGTCCCGCCCTCGGCGAGCCTGTCGAACTCGGCCTTCTGGACGGCCGTGTCGGTGTGCTGGAGCCCGACGTGGATGTTGTTGCCGACGACGGCGCCGCCGTCCTTCGCGTAGACGCCCTCGTCGGACAGCTCGGCCACGTTCAGGCCACTGCCGTCGGCGAACTGGAGCTTGGAGTAGACCACCACGTGCTCCGCACCCGGCACCTGCTCCATGCCCGGGACCTGCGACAGCAGCATGGTGCGCTCGGCGATCTCCTCAACGCCGAAGACCTCACGGTAGAACGCGACGGCCTCGTAGCTGTTGTTGACGTACAGCATCGGGGTGAACCGCTGCATCGTTTCCTTCTGGGCCATGACTGGCTCCTTTTCTTTGCCGGCAAAGCCGTTGATCACGGGATGAGCAGAGAGGCTTCCCTGCGACGTGACCCACGTTAAATTTCCAATAGGTCGGTAAATGTCCTATTGGTTGGGTGGATCCATCGGAGCCGGCCGTTGGCGCGGGCGATACGGATGGCGTCGGCCCGGCTACGGGCCTTCGGCGTGCACCGCGCAGCAGAGTCTCCTTGAAGAGGGACCATCGATGCCGCCTACAGCCCTGCACGTGCCACGACTGGGCGGTCTGGCCGGACGCCGCCGAAGGTTCCTGCACCAGCTGTCAGTCACGTCTGCTGCTTTCGAGGCGGGAGCGCCATGGCGGCGGACGGTGCACCCAGCCCCTTACCGTCGGCCCGCCAGACCGCTGACGGCATCCGCCGGCACGCCGCCCCTCACGCTCACCGAGGGAGAGCTCCGTATGAAGCACCTGCGCCGCAGCCTGACCACGCTCGCGTCCACCGTCGCCCTGCTCGGTGGAGCGGCCAGCGCGTCCCCCGCCGTCGCCGCCGACGGCGTGGACGTCCACTGCACAGGAACGTCCGTCGGCGGTACCGCTGTCATCGGCTGCGCACCGCCCACTCCGGAGGCCCCGGCGAACTACCACTGCCAGACGGTAGGCACAGCGAGCGACTCCTCCGTAGCGTCGCTGCTGGGCGTGCTGGGCGTCGAACGCAGCTTGTTCCAGGTGGGATTCGCGACCGCGGACCAGAACGACCGCCGGTCAGAACGACCGCGGACCAGAAGGAGGGCGTGGCGGCCTTCGTGAAAAAGCGCCTGCCGGAGTTCAGTGGAATCCGGCACCAAGCGCCGGCGCGCACTCAGTACGGGTGCCGGTTCGGCTTGTTCGTCCATGCGTCGTAGGCGTGGGCGCCGATTTCGGGATGCATCTGCTCGATCTTGATCCTGCGCTCGTCGAGCGGCTTCCCGAAGTCCTCGTACTGGAACGAATCGTCGAAACCGATGCGCCGGGTGTCGTCCAGGGCGCAGCTGAAGTAGACGGCATCGATGCGGGACCAGTAGATGGCGCTCATACACATCGGGCACGGAGCGCCGCTGATGTAGATCGAGCAGCCCTGGAGCATGCGTGCTCGCGCGGGCACGGGGTCCGGTGAGCCTTCGGGGCGGGGGACGTATTCCAGGGTGCTCTCGTTCTGGTGTTCCTCGGCGATGGACGGCGCCTCGGGGTTGAGGCACTGCACGGCCTTGCGGATGGTTTCGACTTCTGCGTGGGCCGTGGGGTCGCCGGTGAGGAGGACCCGGTTCTGCCCGCGCGCGATGATCTTCCCGTCGCGGGCTATCACTGCACCGAAGGGGCCGCCCCAGCCGTTCTCCACGGACTCGGTGGCAAGGCGTACAGCCTCGGTGATGAGTTCTTTGTGTTCCATCACGGAGTCTCCCATCGGCGTCGATTTCCCGCTGCGGAGGGACTCACGGAGCAGGCAATCAAATGCCCGGTTTGCCGTATAAATGTTATATGAACTACGCTACTCCACGTGAGTCCACGTGCAAGCCGTGACTCCGCGGCCGACAGCGCCACCGTTGTGACCTCGCAGAAAGTGCGACCGGGCCATGCCGACGAGTATCAGCGCTGGCAGAACCGGACGAACGAGGCGGCCCGCGAATTCGACGGGTTCGAGGGCTCCGAGGTGTACCCGCCCGGTGCCGGTTCCGAGAACGAATGGGTGACGGTCTTCCGGTTTTCCGGGATCGACTACCTGACCGCCTGGCTGGAGTCGGACCGCCGGCGGGAACTGCTCGCCGAAGGCCGGAGATTCTTCGAAGAGGCTCCGACACAAGAGGTGCTCCGAGGCGGCTCCCCGGCCGAACAGGCCCCCGAGACCGTCACCGCCGTCATCTCCCACGACGTGAAGCCCGGACGCGAAGAGGGCTTTCTGCGCTGGCAGGAGAAGGTCCTCAAAGCGCAGGAGAAGTCTCCCGGATTCATGGGGTCCGAGTTGTTCAGACCGGTCGAGGGGGTGGAGGACCGCTGGGTCGCCGTCTTCCGGTTCGACTCCCGCGAGCACCTTGAGGAGTGGCTCGGGTCCGATGCCCGCAGCGAGCTGCTCGAGGAGGGGCGTACCTACTTCGCCTCCTACGACGTACGCAAGGTCGGCTCCGCGTTCAGCGGCTGGTTCCGTTTCGGCAAGGGCGCACAGGACGCCGCTCCGCCGAACTGGAAGCAGGCCATGTCCGTGATCCTGGCGCTCTATCCCACCGTCATGGTGCTGAACCTGACCGTGGGTGCCGAGCTGGACCGGCTCGGCGTTCCGGGATACGTGGGCCTGTTTCTCGGCAACGTGCTGAGCGTCAGCGCACTGACGTGGCTGCTGATGCCTCTGGTGAACAAGGCTCTGGCGTTCTGGCTCGTGCCCGGCCGCGCGCGCAGCTTGCGCGTCCAGGTGGCGGGTGCCGCGGCCGTGGTGATCTGTTATCTCCTGTTCATCGCGATCTTCGGCCTGATAACCCGCTGACCCCGACCTCGACCCCGATCCCGCCCCGCCCCCGACTGCGACCCTGACCCCGCCCCCTGCCGCAACCGTCCCATCGAGGAGGAGGCCATGATGCCCGGGCGTTCGCCCGCAGCACGCTTCGAAGGAGCCCTGCTCCGGCGGGGCGACCCCGCGTACGACACCGCCAGGGCCGCCGCGGTGTGGAACGGGCTCAAGCCGGAGCGCTTCCCCGAGGCCATCGTGCAGGCGGCCTCCGAGCAGGACGTTCCGGAGGCCCTCTCCTATGCACGCTCCGAGGGTTTCCGCGTCTCGACGCGTTCCGGTGGACACAACTGGTCAGGTTCCCAGCTCCGCGACGGGAGCCTGCTCATCGACCTTTCCGGGCTCCGGCAGTGCAGCATCGACCCGGGGTCGATGACGGCCACTGCGGGGCCCGCCGCCACCGGAGGGGACCTGGTCCGGGCGCTGGCCCCGCACGACCTCGCCTTTCCCGTGGGCCACTGTCCCTCCGTCGCGGTCGGCGGATTCCTGCTCAGCGGCGGACTCGGGTGGAACTCCCGCGCGTGGGGACCGTCATGCGCCGACGTCCTGGAGATCCGGGTCGTCACCGCCGACGGCCGGACGGTCACGTGCAGCGAGACCGAGAACGCCGACCTCTTCTGGGCCGCCCGCGGCGCGGGGCCCGGCTTCTTCGCCGTCGTCACCCGTTTCCGGCTCCGCCTGCACCCCCACCCGGGGGCCGTCGTGACCACCACCCTCACCTTCCCATCGGCCGCCACCGGCCCCGTGGCGGCCTGGGCGGAAGGGGTCGCACGCGAACTCCCGGCGAACGTCGAGACGGCCCTGGTCCTCACGGCGTCCGGCGAACCGACCGCCACCTCCCCGCCCGGTCCGCGGATCCTGGTCGGCATGACCGCGTTCGCCAGGACGCACGAAGAAGCACTCGTCGCTCTCTCGCCGGCGGAGTCCTGTCCCCTCGCCGACAGCGCCGTCGCCCTCCAGGCACCCGAACCGACGTCGTTCGCCCGCCTGCACCAGGGCGCCGACGCGGTATGGCCCTCGGTGCACCGGTACGCGGCGGACACGCTGTGGTCGGAGGAGACCTACGAGACACAGCTGAACCGTATGGCCGCCGCGATATCCCGCGCCCCCTCCGGCAGGTCTCTCGTCCTCGCGCCGGTACTGCCCGTCTCCGAAGACCCGGCTCTGCTCCGGAACATGGCCTTCTCCCCGCTCGGCGCGTCCTACCTCGTGTGCTACGCGATCTGGGACGACCCCGCCGCGGACGGGACCAACGCGCAGTGGCTGCGGGATGCCATGACCGCGGCCGATCCGTCGGGCCACGGCGGCCACTACATCGCCGAAACGGACCTGGAAGCCGATGCCTCCCGGGTCCGCCGCTCGTACGCACCCGCCGACTGGGACCGCCTGCAGGAACTCAAGGCCGCATGGGACCCGGAGAACGTCTTCCACTCCTACCTGGCGCCGTGACCTTCAGGGTTCCGAGTGGTTGCGACGTACTGGTCCGACGACAACTCGAACACCCTTACTCGCCGACCGCAGGTGGGATTGACGGTCTCACGGACCGGATGCATCCCCAGTTTGGTCATGATCCGTTCGGAGGCGTCGTTGCCCACTTGAGCGATGCTGACGATCCGCTCCAGCCCTCGCTCTTCGAACGCGAACCGTACGGCGGCCGCAGCGGCCTCGGTGGCCAGGCCCTGCCCCCAGTGGGAACGTCCCAGCCGCCAGCCGACCTCAACCGCCGGCAGTATCTCAGGCAAGAACTCGGGCACCGAAAGGCCGGTGAATCCGGCCAGCTCGCCAGTGGACCGGATCTCCACGGCGAACAGGCCGAAGCCCTGTGACTCCCACTCGATCTCCCATGCCTGGATCCCGTCGCGAGTCTGCTGTTCGTCACGGACGCTGCCGTCACGGATCCACCGCATGACCTCGGGGTCGGCATTGACGGCAGTCATGGGCGCAACGTCTTCCTCGCGCCAGCGACGCAGGATCAAACGGGGAGTCTCAAGTGTGACCATCCGATCATTCTGGATCGCAAATGGGCTCTCCGCCATCCTCGCCAGGCACTTACCGGAATGCGCCATAACCGCCCCCACGCCTGTTCGACTCGTTACGATCCGCCTGAGAACTCCGCCCTACCCCGGCTGATGCCGCCGAAATGCATCGTCTCAGTCATAAAGGAGCGCTATGTCCCTCGTTCCGACCCGCCCGATCGTCACCTGTGTGGGCCAGGGCCCGGCCGCGTTCGCGGCGTCCGTGCGAGCTCTCGGCGGTGTGTTGCGATGAGTGAGCGCCGCCCCTTCCATACCGTGGAAGTTCCCCTCGGCGACGGTGATGACGTCGTCCGGGTCCAGGTGGACGAGGTCGACGAGAACCTGGTGCGGGTCGGTCGAGGTGGCCGTACCGTGGCGCGGGCCGAGCAGTCGCTCGGGAAGATGCTGGACGTCATACGTCCCGTGGCGAACGCCTTCGTCGGGCGGTGCCAGGCGATGACTCATCCGCCGGACGAGGCGACCTTGCAGTTCGGTGTGACCGTATCGGCCGACGCGAAGGTGGTCATCGCCAGCGTCGTGACAGCTGCGAACTTCTCCGTCAACCTGACCTGGAACAGGATCGACGTAAGTGACCCAAGTAGTGACCCAAGTGGGGATCCTCCCCAGGGGAGTTGACCTGACAAGGGGTCGCGTTTCACGCGGAGGTCGAGGTGGGCGGAGACAGAGTACGCGGCGCGCAGGAGCCGGAGTCGGCACTCGTGTCGGCGGTCGTGCGTGTCACAGGTCAGGACGGCGCGGTCGGCGGCGCGGGCTTTCTCATCGCCCCGGACCTGATCCTGACCTGCGCCCATGTGGTCTCTGACGCCCTTGACCTACCCCGCGATGCCGCGGTGGACGCCGGGGCCGAGGTCACCATTGATCTTCCCTTGGCCGACGGCACGACCGGCGGCACGGCTGATGGCACGTCCGACGGCATGGCCGACGCCACGGGGCAGGCACACGCGAGGACGGCTGCCGTATGGCGGTGGGTGCCTGTCAGAGACGACCAGACCGGCGACGTGGCCGTACTGCGTCTGCAGGATCCGATCCCCGGGGCGCGCCCGCTGCCGATGGCGGACGCCGAGAGCGTGTGGGACCACGAGGCCCGTGCCGTGGGGTTCACGGACGATCACCCGGACGGCATCTGGCACCAGGGACGGTTCCGCGGGCCCACCGGGCGCGGCTGGGTGCAGCTGTCGCGGGCGGACGGGCAGGCCGTGCATGTCAAGCCGGGTTTCAGCGGCAGCCCCGTCTGGGACGACGACCTGGGCGCAGCGGTGGGCCTGTTGGTGGCAGCCCAGCCGGTGCGTGAGGCGCAGCAGGCGTTCGTGCTCCGTACGAGAACACTGGTGCGGGAGATACCGGAACTGGCCGCCGTGCTGCGCCCGGCGGCCCCCTTTCGCGGACTTGCGGCCTTTCAAGAGACCGACGCGGAGGTGTTTTTCGGCCGCGACGAGGACGTGGCAAAGGTGGCCACTGCCCTGCGGGGCAATCAGCCGAGCGTCACGGTCTACGGGCCTTCAGGCTGCGGCAAGTCGTCCCTTGCGCTGGCCGGTGTGGTGCCCAGGATGCGTCAGGACGGCTACGAGGTCCTGGTGATCGATGCCGGGCGCATCACGTCCACGAGGGCGGCTCTCGCGACGGAGCTGTTCGAGTCGGTGAGGTCGGGGCAGCACGGCCCCGCGCGGGCGGACAGTGTCGATCACGTAGACCACTGGCTGCGCGAGTTGGGGCTCACGGACACCTTCCACCGGATCACGGGCCGGTCGGCCGCACGGTTGCTGGTCGTACTCGACCAGGCGGAGGCGCTGCTGAACCGCTCGGAAGCGGAGCTCGCCGAGACCGTCGAACTGCTCTTCCCGCAGCAGCAGCCGGCCGGCCTGTGGGTCCTGGCCACCCTGCGCGCCGACTTCATGGACGCCGCACTGAGCCACGCGCGCCTGGGCCCCGCGCTGAAGCGCGGGGCGACGCTCCCGCTCACGCCCATGGCCCGGGACCAGCTGCAGGCGGTGATCACAGAACCGCTCCGGCGCATTCCAGCGGTCGAGTACGACCCCGGACTCGACCGGCGCATCCTGGACGAGTCCGGCGACGAACCCGGCATCCTGCCGCTGCTCGGCTTCGTCCTGGCACAGCTGTGGGAGCGACGTGCGGCCGGACGGCTGCAGGCCGCTACGTACGAGGACCTCGGCGGGGTGTCCGGCGCGCTGCGGCGCCATGCCGATCAGGCGTGGCGGGAGTGCGTCACCCCGGAGGACGATGCGAAGGCGCGGGGTCTGCTGACAGGGCTCGTGCGGGTGCTGCCGGGCGGCGAGGCCCCGCTGCGGCGTGCCCTGACGCGTGAGGAGGCAGGAGACGAACGCTGGGGCCTGGTGCAGGCGCTGGCCCAGCGGCGGCTGCTGGTCCTGTACGGAGGCGTCGGCCGACCGGAGAGCGCGGAGCTGGCCCACGAGGCGCTGATCACGGCATGGCCTGCGCTGGCAGAGCAGGTCCGGGCCGACGCCGACTTCCTCGCGGGGCGGGCGGAGGTGCAGCACGACCTGGAACGCTGGCGCAACGCCGACCGGTCGGCCGATCTGCTGCCCGGCGCCCTCCAGCTCGCTGCGGTGGAAGCGAGGCTGCAAGGGCGTGAGGCGGACCTGACCGAGGAGGAGCAGGAATTCCTGACGCAGGCCCGCCGGCGTCGGCGGGCGCGCCGCATCCGGGTCCGCGCGGGGTGGGTCGCGGTGACCCTGGCTCTTGCCCTGATCGCCGGCCTGGGAACCTTCCTCGTACAGGAATCAAGCGTGAGCGCACAGCGGAAGGCCGAGGGGCGCTCGCGGGCGCTCGCGATCCAGTCGGACGAGCTGATGGACCGAAACGCGGGGCAGGCCGCTCTGGCCGCGCTCGCCGCATACGAGACCGCGCCGACGCAGGAGGCCCGCAGCGCGCTTCTGCGCCGTTACGAGAAGCTACGGGACGCGGCGTGGGTGCTGTCGGGAGCCGAAGGGGATATGGAGGCCGCGGCCATGAGCAGGGACGGCGCGGTGACGCTGGTGACGACCGGGACCGGCCGGGCAACCCTGTTCGTGCGTACGGCCAAGGGCAAGGTCCGTCAGGAGCAGCTCCGCCTCGCCCACAATGCTCTGTCGCCCGTGGTCAGCCGGGACGGACGGCGCATCGCCTACCTGAGGGACGGGGACGGCGTCGTGATGTGGCACGACGTGACGCCCTCGGGGAAGCGGCTGGTGGGGCCGGCACATCCGCTCCCGGGTGCGCTCAAGGACCTCTCCATGTCCGCTTCGTCCGGCCGTGTCAAGATCATGGACTTCTCCCCGGACGCCCGCCGGCTGGTCGGGGTGTCGGCTGCTCTGTCGAATCGGCCGGTACAGGTATGGGATCTGGAGACGGGACGGCTGCGGGCACTGCCGAAACAGGTCGCGCGCCTCACGGACGTGTGGTTCGGGCCGGACGAGAACACTCTGGTGGCCACCACCAGGAGCCCCGAGCCGTTGGGGGCGCTGTACGCGATGGTAGCGGTCGACATCGCTACCGGATCGGTGCGCGAACTGGCGGGCGGCATCCAGGGATCGGGCAAGGGAGTCTCGGGAAACGGCAGTGTGGTGGTCGTCTGCCGGGAAGAGAAGGCCGACCCCAACTCGGTCGGAACGGCCCACTACCAGGCCATGCGCGTCGCGGACGGGCAGGTGCTGAGTCGTTACCGTCGTGGGGACAGCACTTCATGCGCCGACGTGGCCGTCGACGGGAAGGGCGAGCACTTCGCGGTGGACGTCGACACGGACAAGTGGGATCTCGTCGACACCACTGCACGGCCGAAGAGCACGGCACGGTTCTACGGCCCCTCCTACATCCCGGGAGAGATCGCCAATCTGCCCCTCCTGGGGACTGCGCGCGAGCCTGTCCTCATCACCCGGAGCAAGAACAGGGTGATCGGATGGGCACTGGTGAAGTATGACGACAGCACCGCCTACAGCCCTCCGAAGCTGCTCGGTGACGGAAGCAGGATGGTGGTCCGAGTAGGCCGCAAGGGCGACAGCCTGCGCATCGTGGAATTGGAAGCCGAGGAGCGAACTCTCGCCGAAGTCAAAAGTGACGCCTCCACGCCCCCGGACGCCAAGCAGGAACTGCAGGTCAACAGCGCCGAGACGCTGATGGCGGACGTGTCGGACCAGAACCGGATCACTGTCCGCGCCCTGCCCTCGCTGCGTCGGCTGGCCGAATTCACCACGGCGAAACCACCCGTCGGCAAGGACGGGAAACCGGAACTGCTGCAGTTCCGCTTTCTCGATGACGACCGACTCGTGACGGTCTCCGGCACGGGCGTCGAGCACTGGGACGCCCGCGAGGGCCGCCGCCTGTCGCAGCCGATCGACCTGCGTGACCTGCGACTCACCACGAAAGACGGACCAACCTACTTCGTGGGCCGCCATCGCGAACCCGGGCATGTGGGCGTCACCGTGGCCGGCGAGCCGTACGTACACGCCGTGGATCTGAGAACAGGCAAGGAAGACGAGGAGCGTCGTATACGCCTCGGCGACGACCTCAACGTAGCCGTGTTCCTGAAAGATTCGCGCTACGCGGCCGTGATGACCACGGGCAGCATGGTGGAACTGTGGCTGGTACGCCCCGGGCAGACACCCAGGAGAGTGGCGGGCCCGCTCGGGCCGCTGAACCCGAACCGCTGGGCAGCCGGCGGCACCGGGGGCTCCGGGTTCTTCCTGGCCAACAAGAGTTCCGTAAGCTTCCTGAAAGCGGACGATCCCGGGTACCGCGAAACTCACGAATTCGGCGAGAACCAGGGCTTCCTGGCAGCCACCAAAGACGGCAAGACACTCCTGCGCTCACCCGAGGCAGGGGGCCGCCTCGGGTTGGTCCGCCTCGACCCCGCCCTCTGGAAGCGGCACCTGTGCGCCGTCCTCGGCCGCGACCTCACCGACGACGAACGCGGCAACCTCCCCGGCGGCCTCCCCACCGAGATCTGCACGGTCTGATGTGAAGCCCCACTGCTTGGAGCGGATGATCGTCGGGGGTGGGGCTCTCCGCCGGTGTGGATGCAGGAGGGCCGCGATCCGGCCCTCCTGCCCGATTCTGTTACGGCCAGCCTTGCTTCACCTTGGCGGGGGCGGTGTTCCAGCTCTTGGGTATGAACGTGATCATGTAGGTTCCGCGGTCGAAGTCCGCGTACCCGCCGGACCAGTTCCGGAACTTGCTTTCGTATACGTGCATGGGGCCCAGGCCGCTATTGGGCGAGTGATAGTGGTCGCCGTGGGTCCATATCGTCTTGTCGGCGTCCGCTTCCGCTTGAGCCCCGAACCAGCCGTAGTCGAAATTGACCCAACTCTCGCCGGACTTGACGGGACTGCGCGGGATGCTTCTGTCCTTCGACATGTCGACCAGGCCGGTGCCCTGGTCGGGGCGGAAGGCCTCCGGATCGCCGTACTTCCTCCGGTCGGAGGGGCCCCGCTGGTCCTGCCCGCTCCAGAAGTGCTTCGAGTAGATCACCGCCTTCATCTTGGACGGGTCGTAGTTGCCTCCGTCCCTCTCTTTGAAAGACGGTGTGTTCCTCAGCGCCGAGTAGAAGTTCGAGCGGCTGTCCTCGTTGCGCAGAGCGTCATTGTTGTTCGTGAGCTCTGTGTTGAGGTTGTCGATGTACGTCCCCTCGTCATGGGCGTTTTCCAGGGCCTTGTTCATGATGGACGCCACATCGCGCGCCCGCTTGAAGCCCTTCCCTTCGTCGAAACTGTCCTTGGCGATGCGGCCCTCGAACTCTGCCCGCGATTCATCGGGTCGGGGGCTGGTGTTTTTGAGGTCGTTCTTGTACTTGTTCTCGTCGAAGAACGCGAACGCCAATCTGTTCGTCGGGTAGGGGCCCGAATTGACCCAGGTGACGCCAACGCAACCGTAGGACAGTTTTTCTCGCTGCTCTTCGGTCATCTGCTGGATCTTGCCGTCGCGGTGGCTGTAGACCTGCTGCCACTTGCGTATGTAGTTGTTGATGACCGTAGTGGCCCTACCTCCGTAGGCCCGGTACGCATCAGGCATCCTTTCGAGCGGCTCGGCCGGAGGGGTTTCCCTGTCGTCGACGAAGTCGGGGGCCCGGAAGGGCGAGCCGGCGCTCGGAGGCAGAGCGCTTTCGTTGAGTGCGTTGATGTTCTTGACGTCATCCGCCGTCAGGCCGTGCGTTTCGGCGTAGGACCCCGTCTTTTCCCTGTCGCCGCTGCCGGCGGCCTGGCTGACCGACGGGATGAATCCGGTGGTGCATATGGCTGCACCCACAGTGGCGAAGGTGAGAAGTCTCCGACGTGCGTACATGAAAATCAACACTCCCTTGTGGTGAAGTCTCGTGAAACGAGGGCATGCGAGGGCATGCGAGAGCACGACGCAATGGAGGGGTTAGCGGCCGGCTACATCAGCGTCGTCGCCGAGGCGACGACCCGGGCCCGGTCCGGGTGGTCGAGGTCGCCGTAGCGGACCTCGACGCGCGGGTGGGAGCGCATGAACTCGGTGTCGGCCAGGCGGACCCGACCGGGGTGGTTGACCGTGCGCACGGCGATGTCCGTGTCGAGGAAGAAGCTGAACTCACGCGTGGCCGGGGCGTAGACGAAGAACTTGCCGCCCTGGAACTTCTGCTGCGCGACGTCGTCCGTCAGGACCAGGGACCAGAAGCCCACACAGTGGCCCGCGGGACACATGAACTGGAAGTCGGCCCGCAGGCCGTCCAGTTCCATCCAGCGGAAGGGGTTGTCGTCGCCCGCGTTGATCGTGGCAGGGGTGGCGGCGGTTGCCGGAGAGGCCGTGGCCGGGGTGGCCGCCTGGGCTCCCTGGGTGAGGGGCAGGGCGAGGGCCGCGGTCATGGCGACTGTGGTGAGGGTGCGGAGAGCGGTTCTGCGTATCACTTCTCGGCTCCTGGATGAGTGATGAGGTTGATACGAACAGTGATCCTGTCCCTGTGTTAACTCCCCAGCAACATCACGGCTTTAAAACCGGCCAATCTGTCACTAAGGGCTCGTGACGCGATCTTGTCGTTACGGATGCCGGCCCCTTTGCGCTCGGCTGTCCGGCGGCCCGCGATACTTGGGAGATGGATACTTGCGGGTGCGTCGACCGGTTCTGGCGTTCGCGCGAAAGCGCATGATCCGGGCAGCCTGGACCGCGCCGGGAAAGTCCGGCTCCAGCCCGTCAACGGTCAGGGCCTTGACGACCCGCAGTTCCCGCCGACCGTGCCCGCGGCTGCGGGCCGCATGGCGGGCGGTGACCCGGGTACCCAGCCGGGCCAGGGTGGTCTGCGGGGCCGCAGCGGCCCAACGGCCCTGCGCCGGGACCTGCCATGCTGAGCGGGTTCGAATCGATCCTCACACCCTGGAGGTTTTGATGCGTGCAGGCGTCGTTGTCGCCGCGCAGCCCGGTGTGGAGGACCTCGCCGTGCGAGCCGAGGAGCTGGGCTTGCACAGCTTCTGGGTCAACGACACCCCGATGGTCCACGGCGACCCCTTCGTCGCCTTGAGCCTGTGTGCGAAGGCCACCAGCCGCATCAGGCTCGGCATCGGTGTGACCTCACCGGCGCTGCGCTCGGCCCCGGCCGCCGCGAGCGGGCTCGCCAGCCTCAACGCCCTGGCGCCGGGCCGGATCATCTGCGGAGTCGGCACCGGGAACACCGCCCGGCGCACCCTGGGCATGCGGCCGACCACGGCGGCCAGGCTGGAGAACTTCACCGTCGCACTGCAGGACCTGTGCGCCGGGCGTTCGACCGAGTACCGCGAAGGCGACCGGGTCCGCGACATCCGGTTCCTGCACGCCGGGGCGCAGGTGAACACCGCCGACCCGATCGAGTTCGTCGTGGCCGCGCTGCTCGGACCGAAGGCCGCCGCCGTCGCCGGCCGCCGCGGCACCGGCCTCATCTCCTTCGGCCTGCTGGACCCCACCGCCTGGCACGCGCTGCACGACACCCGCCGCCACGCCGCCCAGGGCACACCCCGCGACCCCGACTCCCACATGGACTCCCGGGCGGACTCCTACGTGGTCACCTCGCTCCACCTACTCGACGAGGACGAGGACCCCCACGGCGACGCGGCCCGGGACGCGACGGGCCACCTCGTCCTGTCGCTGCTGGCCTTCGCCGCCGACACAGCCGCCGACACACCCGCCTTCGCCGGGCAACTCGGCCCCGAGGAACGCGAGGCGGTGCGGCGGCTCCTCGACCGGCGCGGCACCACCGCCACTGCGCCGGACCGGCACACCAAGCTCTATCCCAACTACCTCGGACGCATCACACCGCAGGACCGGGACCTGGTCCTGCCCTCGCTGATGAACACCCTTGCCCTGGTCGGCACCCGCGACGACCTCCTCGCCCGCATCACCACCCTGGAACAGGCCGGCGTCGACGAACTCCTCATCCAGCCGGTGATCGACCCGCCCACCGAGATGGCCCTGCTCGCGAAACTCCTCACCTGAGCTGACCGAAGGCGTCGCAGGCCCCGAGTCCGGGGCTCTGAGCGACGGCGAACGTTATCGCCCCGGCCCTGTGTTCGTCGCGGCTCACACCTCGCCGGCGGGCCGGGGGGCGTGGTGGTCCGGGAAGAGGGCGGCGGCGACGTGGTGGGTGTCGGCGTATTCGATGACGGAAGTGATCTTGCCGTCGCGGACGGTGAAGATGCCGACGCAGCGGTTGTCGTAGGTGCTGCCGTGCACGGTTGTGGCCCTGGAGGTCCATTCGGCGACTACGCGGTCGCGCTCGGCGATGGTGCTGACCAGGACGATTTCCAGGCTGCCGGGGACGAGGGCGGGTCCCATGCCGCCGAGGAAGTCGTTGATGATCGCGTCGCGGCCGTGCCACACCTTGGAGATCGGGAGGCTGCCCGGGTAGTGCCAGGTCGCGTCCTCGGCGAAGCTGTCGTGGATGACGCCGGCGTCGCCGTCGCGCACGGCCTCGATGTAGCGGGTGACAACGGTCCGGGGGTCGGTGGTGGTGCTCATGGTCGTGCTCATGTTCGTGCTCCTTCGGCTGGTCTGCGGGGCGTTTTCGTTGGGGGCGGGCTTCAGGACAGGGTGAGGACGGCCTTGCCGCGGATGCGGCGGTCGCGCAGGTCGGTAAGGGCGGTCGCGGTGTGGCCCCAGTCCGTGACGCGGCCGATCTCCGGGTGCAGACGGCCCTCGTCGGTCAGCCGGACCAGCGCCGCCAGGTCGTCGTCGAGGCGGGAGTCCGCGTCCAGGTAGTGGAAGTGGCGGATGACGGCCGACTCGGGGCCGCTGAAGAAGTCGAAGAAGTCGAGCGTGGCAGGCGTACGGCTGGCCTGGCCGAACCAGACGAGCGTGCCGCGCCTGGCGAGCCGCGCCAGAGCGAGCGGAAGGGCCCGGCCGCCGGTCGACTCCAGCACGATGTCGTAGGGGCCACGGGCATCGGCGACGTCGTGGACGACTTCGGCGCCGAGCCCGGCCAGCCGGGCGCCGCGTTCGGCGTCCCGGGTCACGGCGGTGACCTGCGCCCCCGCCGCGGCCGCGAGTTCGGTGACGTAGTGGCCCACACCGCCGGACGCACCGGTCAGCAGGACACGTCGGCCCACCACGGGCCCGGCGACCCGCAGCAGCCGCAATGCGGTGAGCCCGGCCAGCGGCAGTGCCGCGCCTTCGAGCACCGAGACGCTGTCCGGCAGCACCGCGAGGGCGTCCGTCGGCACCGCCACGTACTCCGCCCAGCCGCCCGCCATGGGGTGGCCCACGACCCGAGTGATCCCGGACGGTCCGCTTCCGTCGGCGGCCGGCTGCACCACCAGTCCCGCGATGTCCTTGCCGGGCCGCTCGCCGGGCACGGGCTTTTCCAGTTTGAACGTCTCGCCCCGGTTGACCGAGAACGCCTCGACCTTCACCAGCACCTCATGGGGGCGGGGGACCGGCTCGGGGACGTCGGCGAGTACGACCGGTTCGGCGGGATCCCCGGTCGGTATCAGGGCTTTCATCGTGGTCCTCCTCAGTGCTCTCCGGGGCCGTCCCCGGTGTGGCGCCTGGTGTGGCGCCCGGTGTGGCGTCGAAGACCATCTGACCGGGCGGCGGGGTGGCCCGGCCAACAACGAAGCCGCCCGGCCGACAACGTGCGGTTGTCACATAAGGTCAGCGGCATGGATCTCGACCTGGCCCTGGTTCGCGCGTTCACCACGACCGCCGGAACTCTGCATTTCGGGCGGGCGGCCGGAGAGCTGAACACCAGTCAGCAGGCGCTGTCCAAGCGCATCGCACGGCTGGAGGAACTGCTGGCCGTCCGGCTGTTCGAGCGTGAGGGCGGCACCCGGCTGACCGAGGCGGGCCAACGGTTCCTGCCGGCCGCCCACGAGGCGCTCACGGCGGGCGAGCGCGCGATCGCGGCCGTGTGCGGTGCCGGTTCGGCTGTACGGATCGACACCTGGGGACACCTCTACGCTCCGATGCGCACCGTCGCCCAGGCCGTGCACGCGCTCGGGCCGGTGCGGCTGGAGCCCGGCCCGGGACGCGACTGGCCCTCGGTCGCGCAGGCGCTGCTGCGCGGCGACACCGACCTGGGCCTCGGCCGGGTGCACCCGCTGCCCGGCGGCGGCGACGCGGGCATCACCCAGCGGCTGGTGCGGCTCGAACCGGTCGACGCGCTGGTCGGCCCGTCCCACCCGCTGGCCGGAGCGGACGCGCTGCGCCCGGCCGACCTGCGCGACAGCACCCTGTGGTGCCCCGCTGAACTGACCCGCCTGGACTTCCTCCGCCGGTTCGCCGACCACTTCGCCCTCACCCGGCGGCAGGACGGTCCCAACCTGGGCCTGGACCACCTCGCTCAGCACCTCCGCGGCAGCGCCGGGTGCTTCACGCTCTTTCCCGCCGACGCACCCCTCCCCGACCACGCGGGCCTGCGCGCCATCCCGCTCGTCGAGCCGACGCCGCTGTACGCCTGGTCGCTGGCCTGGCGCGAGTCCGCCCGCCACCCGCAGCTCGACACCCTGCTGCGCGGCTTCAGCGAGACCGGCCGCGCCCGGCGCTGGCTGGACTACGCTCCCCAGCGCGACTGGCTCCCGGACACCGACCACGCGAAGCTCGCAGGCCGCACGCTCCAGTAGGCAACGGACCACGGCTTGGGACCGGCTGAAACCGCGTCCCTGGACGGGACGGCGGGCTTCTCACCGCTCCTTCGTGAGGGCGTCCGCCAGTTCGCGGGCGTGGTCCGCCGCCGTCGGGCCTCGGGTGGGGTCCGGGGCTTCCGAGAGGAAGACCAGGGCCAGCATCAGGGCGGTGTCCAGGCGGCAGGCCAGCATGGCCGGGGCGGTGCCGGGCGGGAGGCCTTCGCGCTGCAGGGTCGTGTAGCCCGCTCGCAGGGCTTCCGGGTCGAGTTGGTTCTCCGGGTAGCGGGCGTATTCGGTGAGCCGGCCGAATTCGAGGATGGCGTCGCCGAGCAAGGCGTTCGACCAGTCCAGGAGGGCGTTGACCCGTCCCCCGCTGCGCCGGATGTTGGCGCTGCGGACGTCCAAGTGCACGAGCGCGGTCTCGGTGACGCCGGAGAGGTGGCGGGCGAGGAGCGCGGGGTCCGGTGGGGCCGGCCAGTCGGCCACGTGCCGGCCGGTCTCCGCCCACCGGCGCCGGATGCGGGCGACGAGCGCCTGACGGGTGCTCACGCCCTCCGCCGCCACGGGGACGAGCCGGCGCGGCGGCGGCAGGCGGTGGAGGCGGGCGAGGAGCTCGCCGAGGGCGAAGCTGTCGATGTCCGATCCGTCGTCGGGGACGTACGCGGAGAGGAGGACGTCGGGGGACGACGCGTCCTCGGCGAGGTGGAGTTCCAGCGGTTCGGCCACCGGGAAGCCGTGGGCGGTCAGGTGGCGGGTGATCTCGTACTCCTGCACCAGCAGCGCCCTCGTGTCGACCTGCGGGTCGTTGGCGTTGGAGTCGAAGCGGCGGTGCGCGAGCCGCAGGGCGACGGCCCGGCCGTCCTTGTTCCGGGCGGAGTAGACGGAGAATTCGAGGCCGCTGCCGACCGGCGTCAGGTCGTCGAGCTTCCAGCGTTCGGCCAGGCTGCCGAGGATGGTCATGGGATGGGTCATCGGGGCGCGGTGCTCCGTTCGGGCGTCAGGCCGGAGGGCTCGGAGGTCTGGAGGGTCGGAGGGTTGGCGGGCTGGAGGGGTCGGAGGGCTGGACGGTCGGAGGCCGGCTCAGCGTTTCAGTCCTCGTCCGCCGTCGCCAGTGCCCGCCCGTCGTACCGTGCCCGGCCGTCCCGGAAGAGAACGGGCGCGACGGCCAGGGCCAGCGCCAGTATCGCCGCCCCGCCCGCCGCGAAGGCCGTGCGCGGTCCGGCGGCTTCGGTGAGCATGCCGAAGAGCAGAGCGCCGAGGGGCATCGTGCCCCAGGCGAACAGGCGGTAGACGCCCGTCGCCCGGCCCAGCAGCCGGTCGGGGATGAGGCCTTGCCGCAGGGACACCGCCACGACGTTCCAGAGCATGAGGGCGAACCCGCTTGCGCCGTACGCCACCGCGACCACGGCGACGTTGCCGGTCGCGGCCACGGCGGGCCCCGCGGCGCCGATGAGGACGAGGCCGCCCAGGAGTGTGGGGACCCGGCCCGCCGCGCGGCTGATGCGGCTCGCGGTGGCGCCGCCGACCACCCCGCCGACCGCGCCGGCCGCCACGAGCGCCCCGTACGCGGCGGACGGGAGCTCCAGTACATCGCGCACGAGGATGACGAAGACGGCCACTTGGCCGAGGTAGACGGCGTTGATCAGGCCGGCGGAGACGGTCAGGGCGCGCAGCAGGGGGTCACGCGCCACGTATTCCAGGCCTTCCCTGATCTCCCCCAGCAGCCGCCGGCCTGCCGGGGGTTCGGGTCTCGGCCCGCGGACGCCCCGGAGCAGGGCCGCGGACGCCAGGAAGGACAGCGCGTCCAGGACGAGGGGGACGGCGCGGCCTGCCGCGAAGAGGACGCCGCCGAGGACGTGGCCCAGCAGGTCGCGGCCCACGGTCTGGACGGCGAACAGCCGTCCGTTGGCCGCTTCGAGCCGGTCTTTGGGCACGACGCCGGGCAGGAGCGCGAAGGAGGCGCAGTCGAAGAGCACTTCGCCCATGCCGAGCAGGAACGCCGCCGCCACCAGCGGCCAGAAGGTCAGCCGGCCGGCGGCCAGGGCGACGGCGGTGACGATCAGAGTGCCGGCGCGCAGCAGGTCGGCGAGGACCATGAGCCGCTGCCGTTCGAACCGGTCGGCGTACGCGCCGGCCGGGAGTCCGAACAGCAGCCAGGGCACGGTCGTGGCCGCGGTGACCACGGAGACCTGGAACGCTTCGTGCAGCAGGGCGGCGGAGAGCAGGGGCAAGGCGGCGAACCGCATGCCGTCGCCGACCGCGGAGACCGCCGCGGCGCCGGTCAGCCGGTGGTACGCGGTGCCGAAGCCGGCGACCCGGGTGGTGGTCGTCATCGCGGCCGCCCGGGCGAGAACACGGCACAGCGCAGCTCGCTCGTGTAGCGGCGGCCGTCCACCTCCAGCCAGCGCCGGTCCGGGTCGGGCAGCATCTCCGAGATCTCCACCGTGCCGCCCGTCCTGCGGGCCAGCCGGCTCAGCTGGCGTACGAGCAGGGGGGCGTCCCAGTCGACGTAGAGCGGCTTGGGCTCACCGGGGACCTTGGCGAAGACGTGGCGGGGCAGGCCGTGCTCGGTGCGCAGCCGCCGGGCGGCGAGGAACTCCGCGGCGTCGTCGGCGGCCGTGCGGCCGCCGGACAGGGCCGTCCCGCGCAGGGCGGCCGCGGGGATCCGCCAGGTCTCCCGCTGCAGGACCACGCGTCCGCAGCGGATGCGGGGGACGTGCTCCAGGGCTTCGGCGCGCAGGCCGACGCCGCCGAAGTGGCGGGGGAAGGCGAAGGGCGAGAGCGGGTCCTGGAGGATGCTGGGGCCGCCGGCGGGAGGGGCCATGAGACGCAGTCTGCCGCCGACGCCGCGGGCGCGCAGTTCGAGGCGGCCGCCGGTCACGGCATCCGCCCGCACGACCACGTACAGCTGGGAGGGCTGCAGGACCTTGTCGCGGGTCTGCGGGGAGCGGCCGTACACCTCCAGGTCGTGGCAGGGGTAGCAGAGCTGGGTGGAGGACTTGTCGGGGTGGCCCCGGGACAGGTTCACGAGGACCTCGTCGTCGTCCAGCAGGGAGAGGTAGCCGCGGTACACCTCGGGGAGGAGCTCCGGGGCCCGCTCCTGGACCAGGGGGCCGAAGCTGGTGTGGGTGACGACCTCGCGCACGGCGTGGCAGTCGCCGATGACGGCGGTGAAGTCGCCGCGGGCCAGCGCCTCCCGGCTCTCGGCGGCGAAGAGGACGTCGGGGTTGCAGACGGCGGGCGGTGCGGCCGGGTGGGCGCCGAGGACGGCCTCCAACCGCTCGCGCGGCACGACGGTCTCGGGCCGGCCGGTGTCGTCGCCGAGCAGGGCGTGGGTGATCTCGGCGTCCAGGACGGCCAGTTCGGTGTCGACGGCGGCGCATTCGGCGGCCAGCCGCTCCCGGTCGCGGAAGAACTCGGCGTACAGCCGGTCGAGGGGGACGGCGGTACCGGTGCCGAACCGCGTGGCCGCCCAGCGGGTGAGGATCGCGAATTCGCGGCGCATGCGCAGCCGGGGGCCCGCCAGGACGGTCTCGTAGACGACGGACAGCTCGTCCGTGATGAACCGTGCGAGGTCCGGGCCGACGGTGAGGCCGGCCAGCCCGCTGTGGGCCTCCTCGAAGAGGATGCTGCGGTCGGCGTAATGCAGGCCTTGGTGGCGGTTGGCCGGGACGCGGGTCAGCTTTTCGAACCGGTCCTTGGCGTCGGCCAGCAGGGCCGGTCGCTCTGCCGGGGGCAGTGCCGAGAAGCGGGTCAGGTCCTGCTCGAAGCGTTCGGTCGCGGCGAGGAGCGGGCGGGCGAGCTCTCCGGGCGCGCCGGAGAGAAGGTCGCGCAGGGCGGCCAGGGGCCGGGAATCACCGACGGGGATCTCGAACTCGGCGATCACCCATTCGTGCTCCGTCAGGCGCCGTAGCGTCCGGTCGAAGGAGGGGGTTCCGGTTCCGGGGCCGGCCCCGGAACCGGCTCCAGCCTCGACCTCGACCTCGGTATCTGTATCCGCATCAGGCCCGTACCGGGCATCCCACGCCGTCCGCAGTTCCCCCACCGTACGCTCGCCGTCGCACTGCCTCCACAGCCAGGCCTCGCCGGTGGAGACGGCGGCACCGCCGAGGTGCCGGAAGTCCCAGTCGGTGTCGAGCCCGTCCCGGGTGGTGAAGGCGTACAGGTCGATGCGCCCGTCGCGGAGGAACGCCAGGGGCCGCCTGCGGGGGCGCAGGCAATCGCCGAGGCCCGGGGTCTCCCCAGCCGCCGCTGCGAGGCGTTCCGCCGCCCAGTGGGTGAAGCAGGAGCGGCGTTCCAGGGGCTGTTGTGAGGTCCAGGTGATGCCCGGTGCGCAGCCGGGCGCGGTGCGGCCGACGGTGAAAGGCCCGAAGTGGGCGTGGGTCTCGTTCTTCGTAGTGACGCGCTGGAGGTACATGGCCAGCAGATCGGTCATCTTGCGGGTGTGCCGCCCGGTGTCACCGGTGAAGGAGTCGAGCCACGCGGCGAATCCCGGGTAGGCGGCGTCGTTGGACAGCAGGAGCACGTCCTGCAGCGCCGGATCGTCCGTGAAGGCGCGGGCGACGGCGAAGCCGGCCGCGTCGAGCCGCTCGCGGTGGCGGGCGGCGAACGACGACCGGTCCGCGGCGAGCCGTGCGGCGGTCTCCTGGTACCCACGGAGGGCGCCGGTCGCCCGGCCGTCGCCGGGCAGCTCCGCGAGCGCCCCGGCGAGCTCGGCCTCGGGGACCGGGCGCAGTTGGCCCACCCAGGACGACATCCGCTGCCGACCGGGCACCTGGTGGTCCCGGAGCAGGTCCTTCACGTCGTCCGCGAGGGCGGCGAGGCGGGCCCGGAGGTCCATCAGGGCATCGGCCTCGGCCGCCGCGGCGGTGTCCACCAGCGGGGCGAGCAGTTCCATCGGGAAGCCGGCCTGCCGCAGGACGACGACGGGGACGAGGTGCCAGGCGCGCTCCGCGAACGGCGCCGGGCCGGCGGGGTCGGGAGCGGCGCGGCCGGGGTCATCGGCGGTCGCAGAGGTCATGGTCCCCTCTTGGGCGTGGGAGACGTGGGAGACGCGGGGGGCGGCTGTGGACGGCGGCTCGGCAGTGACGTACGAACCGCCGGGCGCCGCCGCGGCGGCCCGGTCGTGCAGCGCGTCCAGGATCGCCATGGGGTCGGCGGGCGGTTCCGGCAGCCGGCCGGGGCCGGGCACCCAGGACTTGACCCGTGTGCCGTGGTAGTCCGAGCCGGCCGTGGCCACGAGGCCGAGGGCGGCGCAGATCCGGGCGAGGCGGCTGCTCTCGGCCGGGGTGTGCCAGCTGGTCCACGCTTCGAGCCCGGACAGCCCCGCCTCGCACAGGGGTTTGAGGAGGGTGGTGCACTCCTCGTCGTCCGAGGCGTCCAGGGCGCCGGCGGGGTGGGCGAGGACGGCGGCGCCGCCCGCTTCGGTGATCCAGGTCAGGACGTCGAGGAGGCCGGGGCGCCAGGGCTGTGGGACGTGCAGCGGCTGTCCGGGGCGGCACCAGTCGGCCGCGATGCGGTCGTACGAGGCGGGGGCGTACGCCGTGAACCGGGGATCGTCTCCCGCCGTGCCGGCCAGCAGGGAGAGGTAGTCGCCGACGTAGGCGACGCGGTCGCCGCCGAGCCGTTCGGTCACGAGGTCCCAGGTGAGGGGCACGCCGATGGCCCGGGCGCGCTCGGTCCAGGTGCGCCACCAGTCCAGCTCGGCGTCGTGAACGCGGCGGATCCTGCGCCGGAAGGGCCGGATGAGCCGGTCGGCGGGGTCGGTGAAGTAGGCGAGGCAGTGCACTTCCTCGCCGCGCCACTGCGCCGTGACCTCGCACCCGGGGACGACGGTGAGCGCGCCGCCGGCGGCCCGGGTGAAGTCGGCGACGCCCGCCATGGTGTTGTGGTCGGTGACCGCGGCGACGCGCAGGCCGGCGGCCCGGCAGCGGCGGGCGACCTCGGCGGGGGGCTCGTCGCCGTCGGAGCACCGGGTGTGCAGGTGCAGGTCGAGCGGGGTGGCGCGGTGCGCGGGGACGCCGGGCATCATCCGGCCTCCGGGAGGGAGCGGCGCCAGGACGCGGCCAGCCAGCGCTCGTAGGCGGGGCCGGCCGGGGTGTCCATGACCAGGCAGTACGGTTCGATGAGGCGGCCGGGGCCGCCGGCGAGGCCGCCGTGGAGCGTCGTCAGGTTGTGCCCGAAGATCAGGTCGCACTGGTCGCCCGGCATGAGCACTTCCCAGCGGGTGCGGAATCCGCTCCAGGTCAGGCCGGTGGCCATGACCACCTGGTGGCAGAACAGGCGTGCTGCCTCGCCCCGGCACTCCCCGCAGGTGCACCGCCCGGCGAGCGGCACGGCGGCGGGGTGGCGGGTGCGGTCCTCCTTGGTGAGGCAGGCCTCGGAGTGGTGGAAGGACAGCCCGTGCCACAGCGGTTCCTCCAGGCCGAGCATGGCGCCGAAGGACGGGTAGGGGCAGCCGTGTTCCGGCTGGCGCGCGAGCGCGGCGCGCAGGTTCCCGCCGAGCCAGCGGGCGGCCGAGCGCACCGGATCGTCGCCGGCGGGAACGGCACGCCGGTCGATGACGTCGTGGACGATGCCGAGCCAGTCGTAGTACGTGGTGGCGCTCAGGCCCTCGCCGGCGGCGGCCAGGAAGATGCCCTGGTACATCTTGTGGGCGGGGGTGGTGGTGTAGCCGGAAGTGCCGAACTCACGCCAGGCGGGGTCCCATTCGGGCGCGTCCAGGAGGCTGGGGGTGAGGTACGAGCAGTGCTGGCCGTCGTGGTGCGGGAGCAGGGTGCGGGTGGAGAAGCCTTCGGGCACATGAGTCTGCTGGGGTTTGTCGGCCTCCAGGCGCATCCCGGGCGGGGCCCCACGGGCGAGGAGGGCGTCGCGGAGGCGTTCGGCGAGGGCGCGGGCGAGCCGGCGGCTGTCTTCGACGCCCTGCCGCAGCCGGCCGATGCGGAAGGCGGCGAAGCCGGTGCGGTGCAGGTGGCCGGCGGCTTCGGCGGCGAGCCGGCCGAGGGCGGCCTCGCGCCGGGCGGGCGGGCCGGAGACCAGGTCGGCGCAGTCGAGCTGGGCCTCGGCAGGGGCGAACCTCACCGCTCCTCCCGGGGGCCGTCGGGAGCGGTGTCCGCCCAGGGCGCGAACTCCGGGGGCTCGCAGTCGGTACGGAAGAGGAATTCGAAGAGCAGCCGGGCGGCGATCTGTGCCGTGCTGCCGGACGGGTCGTAGCGGGGGGCCACTTCCGCGACGTCGACGGCCTCCACGGGCAGGGCGCGCAGTGCCTCGTAGACGTCGAGGAGGTGGCCGGTGCCGATGCCGCCCATGGTGACGTGGCCGGTGCCGGTCGCCACGGCGCTGTCGAGGACGTCGATGTCGAGGGACACGTAGACGGTGTCGCAGCGTTCGCCGAGCCCTTCCACGACCGGGCGCAGGGCCTCGGCGGCTCCGTCCTTCATGATGCGGGCGCCGGGCACCACGTGGAACCCGCGGTCGAGGAGGTCCCGGAACTGGTCGTATTTGGTGACGTCTCCGACGCCGACGAAGGCGATGTCCTCGGGGTGCATGCCGGTCAGTTCGCTGATCCGGCGGGAGTTCGAGCCGTGGTAGAGCGGCCCGTGGAGGGTGCTCCAGTTCCCGAAGTCGAAGTGGTGGTCGATGTTGACGAAGCCCACCCGCCGGGCGCCGTTGTCGAGCCGGCCGGCGCGGAAGCCGGCGAAGGCGGGGAAAGTGACCGAGTGGTCGCCGTTGAGGAGGACGAGGCGGCGGGCGGCGCGGCTGAGCCGCCGGGTCTCGGCGGCGACCGCCTGGAAGGTGCGGACGGTGTCGGTGGGATAGACGTGCAGGTCGCCGGCGTCGGCCACGCGCGGGGCGCGGTAGCGGAAGGTTCCCCCGCTGCGGGTGTCCAGCATCCGCCACTCGCCCAGGCTCGTCAGGTAGCTGGAGAAGACCAGGCTCGCCTGGCGGATCGCCCGGGGGCCCTCGGCCGCGCCGGGGCGGGAGCTGGCCGTGGCGTCGTAGGGGATGCCGGCGGCCACCCAGCCGTCGGTGCCGGCATCGATGCCGGTCGCGGCGACGGCGGGGGAGCCGAAGAGGGTGGCGACTCCGGCCCAGCCGGGCAGCGGGTCCGCCGCGAAATCCTCCGGTTTGACGCTGTGCTGCAGGGCCTCGAAGTCGGGCAGGTCGGGCAGGTCGGGCGGCCGGGTCATGCGCTCTCCTGTGCGGGCCGGGCGTGGGCGGCTGATTCCGGTGCTGCGGCTGATTCCGGTGCTGAGGTGCGGACGATGCGGTGGGCGGCGGCGATCTTCTCCTGGAAGAGGTCCCAGCTGCGTTCCGGCGTGAGGTGGCGGGGCCGGTAGACCACCGGGAGGTCCTCGCGCCAGTGCGCGTAGTCCCAGTCGAAGATGCGCTCGCGCAGGCGCGGGAAATCGGGGGTGAGGGGGTAGGGGACGAAGTTGTAGAGGTTGAAGAGCCACAGGGCGCGGCTGTTGTCCTGGAGCCAGCTGACGGTCTGGGCGTGCGAGGCCTCCGTCTCCTCGTCCAGGCCGCCCATCATGTTGAGGACGACCTTGAGGCCGGAGTCGCTCAGGGCGTGGATCTTCGTCGTGTAATCGTCGAGGCCGCGGGAGAGCTTCCCGAGCCGCTTCAGCATCTGGGAATCGGCGGATTCGAAGCCGAGTTCGACGGCGACGACGCCGAGTTCGTGCATGGCATCGATGATCCAGTCCTTGACCTGCATGACGTGGGTCTGCACGATGAACCGGTATCCGGGACGCTCCCGGAAGACCCGCAGGAGGTTGGCGACGGCTTCGCGCGACTGGCCGAAGGTCTTGTCGCCTATGTAGACGAGACGGGTCTCGGGGAAACGGGCGGCGAGCTCGTCCACTTCGGCGGCCAGGGCGTTCCGCTCCACGAGGACGAGCTGTTTGCTCCAGGCGTCGCCGCAGAAGGCGCACTGGTAGAGGCAGCCGTGGCTGGCGTTGAGCCGCAGCATCGGCACCTTGCCGCCGTATCCGGCCAGGTGCCGGTAGTCCGGCGCCCAGGTGATCCGCTCGGCGGACAGCCCGCGCTGCGGGGGCTTCTCGGTGCGGCCGCCCTGTGCCTCGGCGATCGCCACCAGCCGGGACACCAGGCCGGCGTCGAGCTGCCCGCGGTGCACGGTGTGGACCGACCCCTCGGGCGCCAGCGGGGCCATGTTGCCGCCGAGGACGACGTGCCGTCCCGCGGCGCCCAGGCGCCCGGCGATGTCGAGGGCGAGCCGGAAGTTCTGGGCCAGCGGCGATAACAGCACCAGGTCACCGGGCGCCGTCGCACGCAGCAGGGGGTCGCAGCAGGCTTCGGCATCGGCGGGCGTCCGCGACAGGTCCTGGAAGGACGACCCCAGGCCCGCCGTGTCCAGGAGAGCGGTCAGGTGGGCCACCCACAGCGGCATTTCCCACAGGCCGTCGGAGGGGATGAAGTACTCCGGGAGGAAGGCCCGGAACCGCCGGTCGTAGTCCTCGTAATAGGCGGACAGCCGGGCGTCGGGGTCATGGGTGGACGGGAAGGGTAACTGGACGATGCAACTCGTGATCACGGTTCCCCCTGCAACACGGGAGTCGGTGGCGGAGCGGGAGTCGGTGGGGGAGCGGCGTCATGCCCGGCCGCGGGAGAAGACCGCGCAGCGCAGCTCGCTGGTATGGCGCTGCCCGCCGACGTCCAGCCACAACTGGTCCGGTGAGGGCAGCATCTCGGTGAATTCGACCGCGGGTCCGGTGGCGGACCCGGTGGCGGATCCGCTGGTGGCCCCGGTGGCGGGCCCGGTCTTCCGGGCGAGCCGGAAGAGCTGCCGTACGAGCAGGGGCGACCTCCAGTCCACGTACACGGGCTTCGGCTCGCCCGGGATCTTCGCGAAGCCCGCCTCCGGCAGGCCGAGGTCGCGGCGGAGCCGGCGGCCCGCGGTGAACTCGGCGGCGTCCCCGTTCGCCCGGTGCACACCGGGGCTCCAGCCGCGGAAGGCCTGCGCGGGGATCCGCCAGCGCTCCCGGTGCAGGACGACGCGGCCGCAGCGGATCCTGGGCAGGTGGTCGTGGTCGGCGCCGCGCAGCCCGATGCCGCCGAAGTGGCGGGGGAAGGCGAACGGCGACAGCGGGTCCTGGCGGATGCTGGGCCCGCCGGCGAGCGGAGCGAGCAGCTTCAGCCGCTTCCCGGTGCCGTGGGCGCGCAGTTCGACCCGGCCGGCCCGCGCCGTGACGTACAGCTGCCGGGGCTGGAGCACCTGGTCCCGGCTCTTCGGGGACAGGCCGTAGACCTCCAGGTCGGGGCACGGGTGGAGGAGCTGGGCCCCGGTCTTGTCCGGGTGGGAACGGGCGAGGTCGACGAGTTCCTCGTCCTCGTCCAGGAGGCTCAGGTAGCGGGAGTGGACCTCGGCGAGCACCTCCGGCGCCTCGGCCTCGATCAGCGGGGCGAAGCTGGAGTGGGTCAGGACCTCCCGGACGGCGTGGCAGTCGCCGACGACGGCGAGGAAGTCCCCGCGGGCGATCGCCCCGGTGTCCGCGGCGGCGAGCATCACGTCGGGGTTGCACAGGGCGGGTGGCGCCGCCGGGTACCTGTCGATCAGCTCTTCGATGCGCTCGCGCTCCACCACCACCTCGTGCACCCCGTACGCGCTGTCGATGTCGCCCTGGTCGCCCTGGTCGTCCCGGAGCAGGAGGGCGGTGAACTCGCGGTCCAGGGCCGCGAGTTCCCGGTCGACGTCCTCGCACTCCCGCGCGAGGGCCGGCTTGTCGGCGTAGAAGGCGGCGTAGAAGTGCTGGAGGGGGACGGGCACGCCGGTCCCGAAGCGCGCTTCGACCCAGCGGCGGAGGATCTCCTGCTCGCGGCGGATCCGCAGGCGCGGCGCCAGAAGGGCCGTCTCGTAGACGAGGGACAGTTCGCGGCTGATGACGTCGGCGACGTCCCGGCCGAACCGCAGGCCCCCGACCGGGCTGTACGCCTCTTCGTAGAGGATGCTGCGGTCCGCGTAGTGCATGCCGTCGGCGCGGTTGGCCGCCGTCCCGGTGACCTTCTGGAAATCCTCCTTCATTGCGGTGAGCAGCGGTGCGCGCGCTTCGGCGGGAGCGTCCGCGAACTCCCTCAGCTGTGCCCGGAGCCGGTGGACCGTGGCCAGGTCGGACGACGCCCCTGCCGGACGCCCGGCTCCGGGTGAGGGCACACGCCGCAGGTGGCCTTCGAGTACGTGCAGCGGATCCGCCGAGCCGATGGGGATCTCCCAGCGGCCGACGAGCCAGTCCTTGCCGGTCAGGTCGTCGAGGGCGGCGTCGAATGCGTCGATTGCGCAGTCCGGTCCGGACGCACCGAAGTGCGCCGTCCACGCGGCGCGCAGCTGGGCGACCGTGTGCTCGCCGTCGCACCGCTCCCACAGCCACAACCGGCCCGGGTCGAGGGTGCCGGTGGTGACGGCGACGAAGCGCCAGTCGCCGGGCATGCCGGTGGTGGTCTCGAACGCGTACAGGGAGATGTCCGCGCCGTCGGCGAAGGCGAGGGGACGGCGCCGGGGCCGTACCTCCTCGGACACCTCCGGCCGTCGGCTGAACGTTTCGGCCAGTTTCTCCCCCGCCCAGTGGCTCAGGAACGCGGTCCGCCGCAGGGGGCCTTCGGTCCAGGAGACGCCGTCGGCGTCCGGGGCGAGGCGGGCCACGGACAGGGGGCCGAAGTGGGAGTGGGTCTCGTTCTTCGTGGCGACCCGCTGGAGATACATCGTCAGCAGGTCCGTCATGCGCCGGACGTGGCCGTCCGAACCGCCCGCGCCCCCGTCGATCCAGGCCTCGAACTCCGCGAAGCGCGCGTCGTTCGACAGCAGGAGGACCTGTTTCAGGGCCGGGTCGCGGAACAGTCCGGCGACGTGGCGCCGAGTGTCGGCGAGCCGGGTGATGACACCGTCCTCGAAGGCCCTCCACATGCGGTCCAGGAGCAGCGCCGCGGACTGGTAGCCCTCGACGGCCTCCATGGCCGGCGCGGGGAGGCACGCGCCGAGCTGCGCGAGGGCCTCCTCGCGAAAGGGACGCATCATCCCCACACCGGAGGCCAGATCGCCCTCGCGCCCGGCGCGCGCAGCCCTGAGCTCTGCCTTGACCTGCTGCGCGAGGCGGCACACCGCATCGTGGTGGGTGATGAGCGCGTCGGCCCCCTCCGCGGCGACGGGGTCGGTGAGCGGCTGCAGGAGAGAGACCGGAAATCCGGCGTGGCGCAGCAGCGCGACCGGGACGAGCGACCACGCCCGGACGTCCCGGTCGTCCTGGCCGTCCCGGTCGTCCTGGCCGGGCGGAGCACAGCCGCCTTCCCCGTACGGGGTAATGATCCTTTCGGTCCCGTTGCTGCCCAACTGGCGCCCCCTGGGTAACCATGCCGTAATTGAGCGGAAACGCCACCATAGTCAAAGCAATGGTGAGGCTTCAACGACATACGTGGATACGGCATCGGCTTCCGGCCATCCGAGCGTTCCATGGTGAACGTTGCCTGATGCACCGGCATGCCCTGGGGCTTGCAGCGCAACGCGTACGCCAGGTTCTCGCTGAGCGGAGCCTCAGCGACCGGAGAAGGCCGGAACTTCTCGGATGAAATCCAGCCTCGAAGCCATCCGCCGGGTCGGCGGAGCCGAGGCCGGCGACTGCACCCTCGTGGACGCCCTCGATCGCCCCACGGTCAGCGGGTGGCGAGGAGTTCGAGCGTGTCGATCGCGCGGTTCGAGAAGCCCCACTCGTTGTCGTACCAGGCGACCACCTTGACGTGGCGGCCGTCGATGCGGGTGAGGGCCGAGTCGAAGATCGCCGAGGCGGGGTTGCCGGTGATGTCGGACGATACGAGCGGGTCGTCCGAGTACTCGAGGATGCCTGCGAGCGGCCCCTGCGCTGCGGCGTGGTAGGCCGCCAGCACGTCGTCGCGTGTCACGTCGCGGGCGACGGTCGTGTTGAGTTCGACGATCGAGCCCACCGGCACCGGTACGCGGATCGAGTCGCCCGACAGCTTGCCGTCGAGGTTCGGCAGGACCAGGCCGATCGCCTTGGCGGCGCCGGTCGTGGTCGGCACGATGTTGACGCCGGCGGCCCGGGCGCGGCGGGCGTCGCGGTGCGGACCGTCCTGCAGGTTCTGCTCCTGCGTGTAGGCGTGCACCGTCGTCATGAACCCGTGTTCGATACCGGCGAGTTCGTCGAGGACGGCGGCCAGCGGCGCGAGCGCGTTGGTGGTGCAGGAGGCGTTCGAGACGATCGTGTGCGCGGCCGGGTCGTAGGCGTCGGTGTTGACCCCGAACGCGAGCGTGACGTCGGCGCCGTCCGACGGCGCGCTGACGAGTACCTTCTTCGCGCCCGCGTCGAGGTGGGCGCGGGCGGCCTTGGCGGAGGTGAAGCGGCCGGTGGCTTCCAGGACGATGTCGACGCCGAGTTCGGCCCACGGCAGCTGCGCCGGTTCGCGCTCGGCCAGCACCGTGATCCGGCGGCCGTCGACGACGAGGGCGTCCCCGTCGACGGTCACCGGGCGCCCGAGCCGGCCGGCCGTGCTGTCGTAGGCGAGCAGCCGGGCGAGAGTGGCGGGCTCGGTGAGGTCGTTGACGGCGACGATCTCGAGGGCGCTGTCGCGCTCCAGCAGTGCGCGCAGCACATTGCGTCCGATGCGGCCGAATCCGTTGATGGCGATGCGAGTCATGAGTGATGTCCTTTCCTTTTCCTTCGCCACCAGGGTCGCCCGCGGCCGGCGCCGCTGACAGTGGCGGGATCGCCACGGTTCAAAAGGATCCCGCCACGCGGTGCCGGGCGGGTTACTCGCCCCGGGTGAAGGGCAGTGCCGGGCGGGTTATTCGCCGCTGGTGAAGGTGCGCCGGTATTCGCTCGGTGTGGTGCCGAGGATGCGCTGGAAGTGCAGGCGCAGGTTCGCGCCGGTGCCGAGCCCGACGTCGGTGGCGATCTGTTCGACGCTGCGCTGCGAGCGCTCGAGCAGTTCGCGGGCCAGGTCGATGCGGGCGCGCATCACCCACTGCAGCGGCGTGTAGCCGGTCTCCTCGACGAAACGCCGGGAGAACGTGCGCGGCGAGACCCCCGCCTGCCGCGCCAGTATGTCGAGGGTGAGGGGCTCGCCGAGCCGGTGCAGCGCCCACTCGCGGGTGGCGGCGAACCGCTCCCCGAGCGGCTCGGGGACGCTGCGTGGCACGTACTGGGCCTGGCCGCCGCTGCGGTAGGGGGCGGCGACCAGGCGGCGGGCCGCGTGGTTGGACGCGGCCACTCCCAGGTCGCCGCGCAGGATGTGCAGGCACAGGTCGATGCCGGAGGCGGCGCCGGCCGAGGTGAGCACGCTGCCCTCGTCGACGAACAGCACGTTCTCATCGACCCGGACAAGCGGATGCCTGGCCATGAGTGCCCGCGTGTAGTGCCAGTGCGTCGTGGCGCGCCTGCCGTCGAGCAAGCCCGTGGCGGCGAGCGCGAAGGCGCCCGTCGAGATGGCGGCGAGCCGCGCGCCCCGGTCGTAGGCGGCGATCAGTGCGTCGACGACGTCCTGCGGTGGGTCGTCGCGGTCCGGGAACCGGTAGCCGGGGACGAAGACGATGTCGGCCCACGCAAGCGCCTCCAGGCCGTGGGCGACGCAGTACGCGAGGCCATCGCCGCCGGTCACGAGACCGGGCGCCGCCCCGCACACCCGCACCTCGTACGGCATGCTCGCGCGCGTCGTGAAAACCTGCGCGGGAATTCCGACATCGAGCGGCTTCGCACCCTCGAGCACAAGGACGGCAACGCGATGCGAGGGGGAGGCCGGCACGGGAATGAGCCTACGTGGTGTGCGAGTGGCTGGTGCCGTGAGGGTGGCCTGTGAGTTCGGCCTGGCACGTGCGTGGTCCGTACCGCGCGGCGCCTCCCGCGTACCGAGTCGCGACTCCTGCCGACAGATGTCCCACGGCTGCGCCCGGCCGGGATCGTCCGAAGAGCGACAGCGAACATGTCACGGCGGTCCCACCGCACAGTGCGCGCTCATCGCAACGCGCGGGGATCCGTCTCCCGTTCGGCGATCAGGCGATCAGCTGAGACATGTATCGGTCGCTTCCCTGAACGTGGCACCCGGTGAGCGTGGTTCGGCGTGACGAGCCGGTTTCAGGCGAACCACGGCCGGCCGAGCAGCCGTCAGCCCCGCGACAGCCGAACGGGGAGAAGGTGCCCGGGCGGACGATCCACCGATACGGACGGCTCAGCATCGTCTCCGATGTGGACCACGAATCGCCAACGGCCGTACCGAAGGCGTCGGATTTCGAGGACGGCAAGAAAGGGCTCAAGGACATCGAGCGTCTCGGGCTCGAAGCTCTCCGTCTGCGGCAGTCGGAGAGATTCGTCGCCGCCAAGACCGACCGGCCGAGGGCCGGCGAGCGCTGGGGCATGCCCGGCTGCACCACCGTGGTCCCCACTCCTACCGAGCGGGCGAGGGCCGTCGCGGAGGTCCAGCACGGGCTCGGGTGGCCGGCGAGCGTCTACCCGGACGCCGGAGTCAGCTTCAGCTACGACAGCCAGACCGTCACGCTGTCGACCCCGGCCGACCCCTCGGCGTCCGACCTGGAAGCGCTCTGGCGGGACCCCGCCATGGGAGCGCTCGGTTGGCCGCGTTCCGAGCGGCCTTGAGGAACGGCCGCGAACACACGGGCAGTCGGAGATGAGCCTGCGGGCACCACCGGTCTAATCTCTTGACGGGAGATAACCGACGTATCGGGAGTAAGCCATGGGCCTCATCCACATCGAGTTGTTCGCGACCCTCGACCTCGTCGGGCAGGCGCCCGGCGGCCCCGACGAGGACCCGGTGGGGTTCCCGTTCGGCGGCTGGCAGGCGCCCCTGCTGGACGAGGTCGCCGGGGCGCAGATCGGTGCCGCGTACGAAGGCACGGACGCCCTCCTGCTCGGCCGGCGGACGTACGACATCTTCGCCGCCTACTGGCCTCACCAGGAGGGCGGCCAGGACAACGAGATCGCCACGCTCTTCAACCGCGTCCCGAAGTACGTGGCCTCTCGCGGCCGGCCCGACCTCTCGTGGGCCGGGTCCACGCAGCTCGGCCCGGACCTCGCCGGCGCGGTGCGCGAAATCCGTGACCGGCACGAGCACGTGAAGGTCGTCGGGAGCCTGAACTTCGTGCAGACCCTCCTGCGCGAGAAGCTCTTCGACCGTCTCGACCTCTGGCTGCACCCCATCGTGCTCGGCGTCGGGAAGAGGGTGTTCGACAACGGCGCAGTGCCCACCAACGTCACGCTCCTCGCACCCCCGGCAGCCGGCCCGAAGGGCACCGTGTACCTGCGCTACGGGCTCGCCGACGGCACGCCCGCGACGGGGGACATGAGCGCACCTGATCGCGGTGCCGGAAGCGACGGCTGAGGCCAAGCTGCGCTCGGCGTGGCCCGGCTCTGCAACCTCGCTCTCGTCGGACGCCGTCAAACGCGGACGCTGTGTCCCGAGCCGGCTGCGAAGGTTCCGCCGGCCGGGATGGAGGCACCCGGACGGATCGGTGAAGGCGCGCCCACGGCCTTGCTGTAGACGGCGCCATGCGCGGACCGCCCGCATGGATGGCCGAGCGGCTCCAGAGCAACCCCACGACGCCAACTTTCAACCTATTCAGGTACTTGCCCCAATGATCGCCAGCTTGGGCGTTTTGCTTGGGCTAGGGTCGCTTGGCCTGGCCTGGGGACGGCCGGGGGGCTTGGGGGTGGGGATGGAGCTGCAGCGTTGGCTCGGGCAGGCCGTGGGGGCATTTCATGCATGGACTCGGGAGTATGAGGAGTTCGCGGCCCATCCCGCCATGGCGGTGGACGAGGGTGCCTGCGCCTCGGCGGTCGCAGAGTTGAGCGTTCGTCTGCGCGGCAGCTATCCGTTCTTCCACCCTTGCTACGCCGGGCAGATGCTCAAGCCGCCGCACCCTGTCGCTGTCGTGGGCTATCTGGCCGCCATGCTCGTCAACTCCAACAACCATGCGCTGGACGGCGGTCCGGCCACCTCGGTCATGGAGGAGGAGGTGGTCGAGCAGCTCGCGGCCATGTTCGGCATGCGGACGCACTTGGGGCATCTCACCAGCGGTGGCACCCTGGCGAACCTGGAGGCCCTGTTCGTCGCCCGTGAGAGTCATCCCGGCCGGGGCATCGCCGTCAGCGCCGAAGCTCACTACACCCATGCCCGGATGAGCCACCTGCTCGGCATGCGGGTGCACACGGTGCCGGTTGACGTCTACGGGCGCATGGATTCAGGCGCGTTGGGGCATCTGCTGGCCACCGGGGACATCGGAACGGTCGTCGCCACCACGGGAACCACGGCGCTGGGAGCCGTCGATCCCCTGCACCTGATCGTGCCGTTGGCCCGACGGCATGGTGTGCGCGTCCATGTAGACGCCGCTTACGGTGGTTTCTTCACGCTCCTCGCCGACGAGGGACACCGGGGTGCCTTGGTGGCAGGGGATCCCTGGCGGGCCATCGCCCACTGCGATTCGGTGGTGATCGACCCGCACAAGCACGGCTTGCAGCCGTACGGCTGTGGGGCGGTGCTTTTCAGCGACCCGGCTGTCGCCCGTTTCTACCAGCACGACTCCCCGTACACCTACTTCACGTCCCAGCGGCCGCACCTCGGGGAAATCAGTCTGGAGTGTTCCCGTTCCGGTGCCTCCGCGGCCGCCCTGTGGCTGACTCTCAAGCTGCTGCCACTGACACGCCAGGGGCTCGGCGCCGTCCTCGCGGCCGGGCGCCGGGCCGCACTGCGCTGGGCGGAGCTGATCGACGAATCGCCCGTGCTGGAGCTGTACCAGCCGCCCGAGCTCGACATCGTCACCTACCACCCGCGTACCGCACCCGCCGTGCTGTCCCGGATCGGCGTGGCCAGCAACGATGTGATGCAGCGGGGCATGACCGCCAAGGAAGACCCCGTCTTCCTCAGCGTCGCCCGCATCGGAGCCGCCGACTTCACCGCCCGTCACACGGAAGTCACCGCGGACCGCGATCACACCCACATCCTGCGCAGTGTGCTGATGAAACCGGAGAGCGAGCTCTACCTGGAGCGGTTGCACTCCCGCGTGGAGAACCTGGCACGAGCATCGATCCGACACGCATGAAGGAATGGGCGATGAGTACCGAACCCCATGTACGCCCGTCCACGACAGCTGCGGTTCTCCCCGAGGACTCGCGGATTCCCCGGTCACGGTCACAGCCTGACAGCGGCGCGACAGCCGAGTACGACCGGTATTTCCACATCCTCAGGACTCCACCGGACCTGGGCGCGTGGACCAGGAGCTGCCTGGACCTCCAGGAGGAAGTCCTCGCCGACCTTACGCACTCGTCGAGCCTTGACGACGGTCAACGGGCCGACATCCTCACCGGGCTGCTGCACACGTCCTCCGCAACGCTCACATCCTGGCTGCGTGCCGCTCCAGGGCCGGTCCCGGACCGGCACGAGCCGTTCACGGGGACCCGTCCGTGGCCCGGGCAGCCGGGGGAGGAGCAGGGCGGCGCACTGCGCCGCTGGAAACTCGGCCATCAGCTCCTTCATGTGCTGCTGGCCACCATGAACACCGTCCTGGACGAGACGCTGGACGCCGCGCAAGGCACCCGGTGGCCTTCTTTGGTCCGAGGCATGGAGCAATTACGGGTGTTGTACGACGCGGCCACCGCCGCCATGGCCTATGCCTCGGACTTCCCGCCCGCCGCCTACCAGGACGAGATCCGTCCGAGCATGCAGCCTCCCTTCGTCGGGCCCGGGTTCTCGGGCGTCTTCAACCGGGAACACCGCGCGATGACGATCGGCATGCACCGTCTCAGGCGGGCAGTGAAAGACCTGCCGCAGGGGACCGGCCCCGTCGACGAGATCCGCCACGCGGCTCTCTCCCTCGACGCAGCCCAAAGCCGAAATCACAGCAGCCACGTCAAGATCTGCGAGCGCTGCGTGCCCTCCGGCACCTCACTGCTGAGGCACCATCTCGCGCAGAGCTCTCCCCGGGAGGAACCGCTGTGCGACAGCTGACCGAGTTCCGGAGCGACGTTTCCCGGGCCGCCGGGGACATCGAGGGTATCGACGGGCAGGCGGGACTGCGTCTGCTGGCCGAGTCGGTCGGCGAGGTCGTGTGGCTGGACCACTGTCCTTTCCTGAGCGCGTCGTTCCAGCCGGCACCGGCCTGGCTGAGACATGAGCCGGTCTCCGCGTTCCAGCCGCTGCCCGTTCCCCCGCCCGGTCATCGGCCGCCCCCCTCCGACCGGCGCCGGCTGTGTGTGTCCTTCGCCCCCGAACACGGCGCCAACGCCCGCACCTGGGCGCGCACGTACGGATACCGACTGCTCGCCCCGGACCCCGGTGTCACGGCCTGGGCCGCGGACAAGATCCATGCCGTCAAGCTGTTCGCGCTGGCGGGCGTACCCACGCCGCCGTCACGGGTCGTCCCCGCAACGGATCGGGCACCCGCCGAAACGTACTGGAACGACCGCTGGCCGCAGGCGGTGGCCCAACGGAGAGAGAACAACCTCATCGGCCACGGGACCGTCCTCGTCGACTCCCCATCGAGCCTCCGGTCCTGCCTGGACACCTGGCCGGACGAGCCGGTCAAGCTCAGTCGTTACGCTCCCGGAATCTCCTTGACCGTCACCGCCTGCGCAGGGCCGGACCGCACCGTTGTCTCGGCGGTCTCCCACCAGCTGGTAGGCCTTCCGGAACTGGCCGCTGGCTGGGGCACCCACTGCGGCAACCAGCTCGTACACCCCGACGATCTGCCCGCGGGCCTGTACGGACAGGCCCGCGAGGCCGCCCACCGCGTGGGCGAGGTGCTCCGCGGACGCGGCTTCCGCGGCGTCTTCGGCCTGGACCTCGTCGAAGACGCCGGCCGGCTGATGGCCGTCGAGGTCAATCCCCGCTTCCAGACCGTCGTCTCCCTCGTCCAGGCCGTCGAGCGCAGCGCTGGACTCCTGCCGACCCTGGGGCTGCACATCCTGTCCTTCCTGCTCCCGGCCCTTCCCGATCCGGTGGCACGGGGCCTCCCTCCGGGCCCGCACCCCAGCCAGCTCGTGGTGCACAGCGCCAGGGAGAGCACCGTGCTCGACCTCGCCTCCCCGGGGCGCTACCGGAGAGCCGGCCACGGGGTGACCGGCCCTCTCCCCGCCGGTGCCGGCATCGGCGACGACGAAGCCCTGTGGTGGCGCATCGCCCACCCCGGACCCGTCAGTGCCGGTCAAGAGCTGGCGCTCGTTCAGTTCGGCCGGCCCGTTGCGGCCCTCGAACCACGCCCGCACCCGTTCCCGGACGCGATGGCGTGGATCGCCGCGTTCCTCCAGCGGTCCCGGATCGGCACCGAAAGTCTTCCCGGCCTCCCTGCCCAGGGCCAGCCGCAGGCGCCATCAGCAGCCGCGCCACCGGCAGCCGGACTGCCGCCCCTGCGGTTGGACGACCAACGGATGCGCGAAGCCGGCCACCACACCATCGAACTGATCATCAACCGGCTCACCACGGCCGGTGACCGGCCGCCCCTCCACGTGCCCTCACCCGACACCCTCCGGGCCACCCTGGACGAGGCCCTTCCCGAGCACGGCACCTCGGACCTGCCCGCTCTTCTCGACCATGTCACCCACCAGGCACTCGGCGAGGCGACCCGCCTGGATCACCCGCGCTGCTTCGCCTTCGTCCCCTCGACCGGCAACTTCCCGGCCGTACTGGCCGACGCCCTCGCCGCCGCCCACCTCTCGGTCCCCGGGGCCTGGCTCGTCGGCGCCGGGCCCACCCAGCTCGAACTCACCACTCTCGGCTGGCTCAAGGCACTGCTCGGCCTGCCCGACGGCCACGGCGGCCTGCTTGTCAGCGGCGGATCCCTGGCCAATCTCACCGCTCTGGCCGTCGCCCGCGACCACCACCTGGGCGACGACTGCGACCGGGCCCGTCTGTACTGCTCCACCCAGGCCCACCCGTCCGTCCCGCGCGCGGCGCACCTGCTGGGTCTCACCCGCGGCCGGCTCTCCGCCGTCCCCGCCGATGAGGGCCTGCGTCTGGACGCCCCGGCCGTCGCGGGGCGGATCACCCGGGACCGGGACGAGGGCCTGCGCCCCTTCGCCGTGGTCGCCACCCTCGGCACCACGGGGACCGGCGCCATCGACCCCCTCGACGACCTCGCCGACCTGTGCGAGCAGGAGGGGCTGTGGCTCCACGTAGACGGCGCCCACGGCGCTGCGGCCGCCGCCACCCCCCGCGGCCGGCATCTGCGCAGCGCCCTGCGGCGGGCCGACTCCCTCACCATCGACCCGCACAAGTGGCTCTTCCAGCCCTACGAGACCGGCTGCGTCCTGCTCCGCCGCCCCGAGCTGCTGCCCGCCACCTTCGCACTGGGACGCCACGCCCTGGACACCGGTTACCTCGAGCCGACCGAATCCCGAGGCGATCAGGTCAACCTCTCCGACTACGGGCCCCAGCAGAGCCGCGGCCTGCGGGCCCTGAAGCTGTGGCTCTCGCTCAAGACCTTCGGCGCCCAGGCGTTCCGGCAGGCCATCGAGCACGGCATGGACCTGGCCGAACACGCTGCCGCGCTCATCGCCGCCCACCCCGATCTGAGGCTGGTCACCGCGCCCAGCCTCGCCATCCTCACCTTTCGCTACCACCCGGCCGACGCGCCGGCCGACTGGGACGCCGACTCCGCCCAGGAACGCGTCAGCCGCGACATCTGCGCGGACGGTCAGGCCCTGATCCTGACGACCCGAGTGCACGGTGCCACCGTCCTGCGGATGTGCACCATCAACCCCACCAGCACCCGTGCGGACGTGGCGGCCGTCCTGGAACTGGTCGCTCAGCAGGGCCGTAAGTCCTGACGAGGAACCGCCGCCCTGCCGTGGTCAGGAGAACACCAGCGCTGACGGCCCCTCGATCAGCCTCACCCCGCCGCTTCCGCACTTCAACGGATCGACCGTGAGCTGAACGCCGGGAGAGGCCACCCTCCTGCCCGTGAACCTGCCGGACGTCACCTTGCCCGCGACTAGCACCACGGCCTCACCGGCGGGCTGCGGCACGACCCCCACGTCGTACACCACCGTGCTCTGCTCCCCGGTGTTCCACGTGATCCGCTCCTCCGTGACCGAATGGGACAACAGGCAGCTGTTCTCCCCTCCACCCTTGATCACGGACTTCGCCGCCGTCACCGAAGGATCCGTCGATACGCAGCGGTAGTCACCGTGGCCCGTGATCCGTGTGGGCTTCGCCGAGAAAGTCAATCCCGGTGAGAACGCGATGGAGTTGCTTCCCGCACAGTTGAGGACGGCGTCCGCTCTCTCCCCGGAATGCGCGGATGCGGGAAGCGCCACCGGACCCGCCGCCACCAGAACCACGGCCACGGCCATGCCCGCGCACCCCCACGCCCTGCCCCACCGATACCCCATGCCCATCCACTCCCCGTCCCGCTCCCGATCGCGACCGGCCACTGACGACGGCAGAATTCTGCAGCTCCCGGCCTGCTCCCGAGGGGCGATCGGCGACGAGGGGCGAAGCTGACGCAGCGTCCGCGCACAAGCGGCGCGAGAGATCACCCGCACGCCGTGTCCTTCGTTCGTCCCCATCACCGAGGACGTGCACTACAGGGAGTGATCTCCTCCAGCAGGACGCGCTGCTCGGCAGCAGCCAGGAGCTGCGCGTGGTGGTAGGCGGTGGTCTCCACAGGCAAACCCTCTCCCGCGGTCCTCACCCGGACGGCCGCGAAAAGTCTCCCCCGGTGCGGCGACTCGCACCTGCCCCGGCGCGTCATCGTCTGGCGGACCTGATCGACCACGGGGAAAATGGTGATCATGAGTCCTCTCGGGGGCGCGAGCTCTCCAGGCGCGATGCGGAGATGAATGCAGGGGTGAAGCTCTTCGGTGGTCCGGTCGAGTCCGCTGCGCCGCTCGCGCCTGGCCCCGGCGCGGGCGAGAAGGGGCTCAAGGCCGGCGCCCTGGGACTGTTCTCCTCGGTTGCCATGGGCCTGTCCTCCACCGCTCCGGCGTACAGCCTGGCGGCGACGCTCGGCCTGATCGTCGCGGGGGTCGGTCTTCAGGCGCCGATCGTGACGATGCTGGCCTTCGTCCCGATGCTGCTGATCGCGTACGCCTACCGGGAGCTCAACGCGGGCGACGCCGACTGCGGGACCACCTTCACCTGGGCCTCCCGCGCCTTCGGCCCGCGCGTCGGCTGGATGGGCGGCTGGGGCATCATCGTCGCCGACGTCATCGCCATGGCGAACCTCGCGGAGATCGCCGGCATCTACGGCTTCCGGCTGCTGGGGTTCGACTCGCTCGCCGAGGACCGGCTGTGGACCACCGTCGCGGGGGTCACCTGGATCGCCGTGACGACCGCGGTCTGCTACGTGGGCATCGAGGTGTCGGCGGCCCTCCAGCGCTGGCTGGTGTGCGCCGAGGTGGCGGTGCTGGCCCTGTTCGCGGTGACCGCCCTGGTCAGGGTGTACACCGACGGGCCGCCGACCGCGATCCACGTCTCCGCCTCCTGGTTCAACCCCCTCCATGTGCCGTCGGCCAAGGAGCTGACCGCGGGCCTCCTCGCCGCGGTCTTCATCTACTGGGGCTGGGACACCGCCGTCGCGGTCAACGAGGAGACCGCCGACAGCAGGCACACCCCCGGACGCGCGGCGGTCGTCTCCACCGTGCTCCTGCTGGGCATCTACGCCCTGGTGGCGACGTCGGCGCAGGCGTTCGCCGGGATCGGCACCGAGGGCACCGGTCTGGGCAACACGGCCAACTCCGGGGACGTGCTCTCCGGCCTGGGCGGTGCTGTCTTCGGCACTACGGGCCCCGGCTGGTTCCTCACCAAGCTGCTCATCTTCACGGTGCTGACCTCGGCGGTCGCGTCCACCCAGACCACCATCCTGCCGCTGGCCCGCACCGTCTTCTCCATGGCGGCCCACAAGGCCGTCCCCTCGCGCTTCGCCCGGGTGCACCGCAGGTTCCTCACCCCGACCTGGTCGACCGTCGGCATGGGCCTGGTCTCCATCGGCTTCCTCGTCCTCCTGACCGTGATCAGCCACGATGTACTGGCCGACTCCATCAGCGCGGTCGGCCTCGCGATCGCCTTCTACTACGGCCTCACCGGCTTCGCCTGCGTCTGGTGCTACCGGGGGCTGCTTACGCGCAGCCCCCGGGACCTTCTGTTCAAGGGGGTGCTTCCGGGGCTGGGCGGGCTCCTGATGCTCAGCCTGTTCTGCTACGCCGCCTTCGTCGTCTACGCCGCCCCGGACTACGGCTCGACCTCCTTCGACCTGCCGCTCCTCGGGCGGACCGGCGGGGTGAGCGTCGTGGGCCTGGGCGCCCTGCTGGTCGGTGTCGTCCTGATGCTGGTCATCACGCGGGAACACACCGCCGCCCTCAAACTGCAACGCGATCTGCTGCCCCACCACCTGCCGTCGCTGACCGGGGTCGAGGCGGCCGGCCGCTACGTGCCCGCCGACAGCCGCTCCGGGGTGGGCGGCGACTGGTTCGACGTCATCCCGCTGTCGAGCTCCCGGGTCGGCCTGGTGGTCGGGGACGTGCGCGGCCACGGGCTGCGCGCCGCCGCCACCATGGGCCGGCTGCGGACGAGCGTACGCGTCCTGGCCCGGCTCGACCTCGCCCCGGACGAGCTGCTCGCGCGCCTGGACGACGTGGTCGGACGGACCGCCGAGGAGCGCATCGCCGAGGAGCGGGCGCACGGCCGCGGCGGGGGTACGCCGGGGGCCGGCGGCGACGAGGCCCTGGGGGTCACCTGCCTGTACGCCGTCTACGACCCGGTGTCCGGGCGGTGCAGCATGGCGCGCGCGGGCCACTCGCCGCCCGCCGTCGTCGACCCCGCCCGCGGTGCCGTCAGCCGCCCGGGGCTCCCGGAGGGCCCGCCCCTGGGCCTGGGCGGTGCAGCCTTCCAGAGTGTGGAACTCCAGCTGCCCGCCGGCAGCCTGCTCGCCCTGTTCACCGACGGTCTCGTCCAGGCCCCGGGCCACGACACCGAGACGGGGCTCGGCCTGCTCACCGGCGTCCTCACCGAGTGCCGGCGCCCCCTGGAGGAGCTCTGCGACCGTACCGTGGCCGAGCTGCTGACCGGCCCGGTGGACGACGACGCGGCCCTGCTCCTGGTCCGTACCCGGATGCTCGGCGAGCACCAGGTGGCGGTCTGGGAGCTGGACGCCGACCCCGCGAGCGTCGCGCGGGCCCGGTCCGTCACCAGTGGGCAGCTGGGCGAGTGGGGGCTCGACGACCTGTCGTTCACGACCGAGCTGATCGTCAGCGAGCTGGTCACCAACGCCGTCCGCTACGCCTCCGGCGGACCGGTCCACGTCCGGCTGATCCGCGACCGCAGCCTCGTCTGCGAGGTCGCCGACACCGGCCACACCTCGCCGCACCTGCGCCACGCCGCCGCCGACGACGAGGGGGGCCGGGGCCTGTTCATCGTCGCCCAGCTCACCCAGCGGTGGGGCACCCGCTACACCCCCACCGGCAAGACCATCTGGACCGAGCAGCCCTTGCCGACTGCGGAGTGAGCCCCCGGCAGCGAGCCCCGCACCGGATACCCTGAGCCCTTTGTGCTGGTGGGAGGCATAGGGCAGATGGAATTCCGGTTGCTCGGAGCGGTGTCGGTCGTCACCGAGGCCGGTGAGCTGCCGCTCGGCCCCGTCAAGCGGCGCAGCCTGCTGGCCGCCCTGCTCCTGCGCCCCAACTGTCCGGTGCTGATCGATCAGCTGACGGCCGCTCTGTGGGAAGAAGAGCCGCCGCCGAGCGCCCGCGGCGTCATTCAGGGCCATGTATCACGGCTGCGGACCCTGCTGAACGGTGCCGACGCCGGAGCGTACGGGGTCGAATTGATCACCCAGGGCGCGACGTACGTCCTGCGGATGCCGCGAGAGCGGCTCGATGCGCACCGATTCGAGGAAACGGTGGCCCGGGCCCGTAGCCGGTGCGGCCCCGCCGAGGCCGTGGCGATGTACCGGGAGGCCCTGTCGCTGTGGCGGGGTCCCGCGCTGGCCGACGCCCATCCGAGCCCACCGATCCGGGCCGCCGCGCACGCATTGGAGGAGCTCCGGCTGGCTTCGGTGGAACAACTGGCCGCAGGATACATACAGTTGGGGGAGTACGCCCGGGCCGCTGCCGTCCTGCAGACCGAGGCCTTCGCCCATCCGCTGCGCGAATCGCTGTCCGTCGCTCTCATGGGGGCGCTCCAGAGGGCGGGCCGCCGCTCGGAGGCGCTCGACTGGTTCCATCGCACCCGGCGGTTGCTCGCCGACGAACTGGGCGTGGACCCGGGCCGGGAACTGGCGAACGCCTACGCCTCGGCCTTGTGCGGCGGGGAAGGAAGGGAAGGAGGGGAAGGAAGGGAAGGAGAGGTGGCGAAGGCCACCGCAGGGGACATGGCGAAGGCCGCCGCCGCGGTTCCGGCTCCGTGCCCGGCCCCCCCGACGCCCGCCCCGCCTCCTGCCCCCGTACCGGCTGCCGTTCCCCATACCGGTGCGCCCGATCTGCTGCCGCGCGTGCCGCGCGGCTTCCATGGGCGGGCGGCGGAGCTCGCCGCCCTGTCCCGGGCCGCCGCGGGCGAGGGGCCCGTCTGTCTGGTCACCGGGCCTGCCGGGGTCGGGAAGACGGCCCTCGTGCTGCACTGGGCACACCACGGCCGTGCCGGTTTCCCGGACGGGCTGCTCTACGCCGATCTGCGCGGTTTCGGCGACACGGGCGAGCCGGCCCTCATCGAGGTGCTGCGCGAGTTCCTGCCGGCGCTCGGTGTCGCGCCGAGCCGGATTCCGGAGTCGGCGAACGGCGCGGCCGCGCTCTTCCGGTCGCTCGCCACCGACCGCCGGCTCCTCGTCGTGCTCGACAACGCGCGTGACTCCGAGCAGGTCAGGCCGCTCCTGCCGGGCGGTCCCCGCTGCGTCACCGTCGTCACCAGCAGGCACCGGCTGCCGGGGCTGATCGTCACCGACGCCGCCCGGCCCGTTCCCGTGGACGTGCTCGGTCCGGAGGACGGCACGCAGCTCCTGGCCGGGGCGCTCGGCACGGAACGGGTGCTCGCGGAGCCGGTGGCCGCGCGACGGCTGGCCGAGCTGTGCGGCGGGCTGCCGCTCGCGCTCCGGGTGGCCGCAGCCAGGCTGGCGCAGCAGCCCGGCTGGTCGCTGGGCGCGATGACCGCCGAGCTGTCCGACGAAACGCGCCGCCTGAGCCTGCTGGACGTGGAGGACACCGGCGTGCGGGCGGCGCTGCGCCTGACGCTGCAACAGCTCCCCGGGCCTGTCTCCCGTCAGTTCGCCCATCTCGGCCGCCACCCCGGCACGCACCTCGACCGGTACGCGGCGGCGGCCCTGGCGGGCACGGCCCCGGCAGCCGCCGAGACCGCCCTGGAGCGGCTGGCCGCCGCTCACCTCGTCACGGAGACGGCGCCCGGCCGCTGGACGCTGCACGATCTCGTACGGCTCTACGCGCGTGGCCTGGACGCCGGGCCCGATGCGCTCAAGCGCGTGCTCGACCACTACATCGCCACGGCCCTCGCGGCCGTGGCGGCGGCCGAGCCCGGCAACGAGGAGTGCTTCCCGCTGCCGGCGGACTTCCTGCCGCCCGCCGCCGTACGGGAGTTCGGCGACCGCTCCGCCGCCGTGGCCTGGTACGCGGCCGAGAGGGACGACCTCACGCTGGCGGTGGCCGCGGCGCGCGCCGCCGGACTGCACGGCCGGACCTGGCGGATCGTCCTGACACTGTGGCCGCTGATCGTATGGCGCGTGCGGGACGGCTGGGTCCCGCTTCTGGAGACCGGGCTGGAGGCGGCACGGGCCGACGCCGATCAGCACGGCGAGTCGCGGGTGCTGAACGTGCTCGGCTGGGTGCTGATCGAGGAAGGGCGCATCGCGGAGGCGCTGACTCGCCTGCAGGCCGCCTCCGTGCTCGCCTCCCGGGCGGGCGACCTGGTCGCCGAGGCGAACGCGCTGATCGTCCTGGCCGTGGCGCAAGCGGCGCTCGGCGGCCCGGACGAGGCTGCGGAGGGATGCGAGCGGGCGGTGGAGCTGGCGCGCGAGGCCGGTGACCGGACCATCGAGAGGCTGGCCATGCAGCACCTCGCCCGGCACCGAGTCGACGCCGGGGAATGGCGCCCGGCCCTCGACACGGCGACCGAGGCCCTCGCCTTCGACGATCGACCGGGCACGGTCGACGTGCCCCGGATACTGCTGCTCATGGCGAGGGGAGAGGCGCTGCTGGGGCTCGGGGACGAGGCCGAGGGCATCCGGCAGCTCGACCTGGCGGCCCGGGAGGCGGAGTCGTCCGGCTACGAGGACGGCGCGGTACGGGCGCTCGGTGCGCTGCTGCGGGTGTCGGCGGACGAGGGGTTCCGGGCCCGGTACGACACGGCGCTGGGGCGGCTGACGGCTCGTCCGTGACCCGTGCGCCGCCCGACGTGAGCGGGACAACAGCCGCACGTGAGCGGGACATCAGCGGGCCCGGCAAGGATGAGCACGTCGCGGGAACGTACCGCGAGATCCACGTCTTTACCCAGGGAGCCCCGTCATGCGCACCTCTCGCACTCGCACCACCGCAGCGGCAGCCGCGACCGCCACCGCCGCGCTGGCCCTGGCCATGACCGCCGTCGGCGGCGCCCTGGCGGCCACCGGCGGCGACGGCGGCACGGACGGGGCGGCGCCCCGCTCGATGGCCGCCTTCCAGGCCGCTGCCAAGCCGAAGGCCGGCGAGTCGCGTCCCGGCAAGCCCCGGCCGGAGCCGAAGGTCAGCCAGTCGCTTCCTGAGTACCCCAGCAGCACCGAGGTTCCAGTGCCGTACCCCAGCAGCACCGTTCGTGCCCCGAAGGCCGTCACCCTCAAGGCAGCCCTCGTCAAGGCCGTCGGCGCCAAGGCAGCCCCCGCCAAGGCAGTCCCCGACGTCCGCCAGTGCGACGGCACGGAGATGTCCTACTCCGTGCTGCACCGTTTCCCGGGGGAGCGGGGCGAGCACCTGCTCATCACCGCGAAGAACACCGACGCCAAGCCGTGCTGGGTCACGTCGTACCCGTCCGTCATGCTCGGCGACAGCGTGAACGTCCTGCCCCACTCGGGCAAGGACGCCCCGGGCGGCAACACCCGCATCACGGTCCGGCCCGGCGGAAAGGTCTACTCGGCCGTGGCCCTCTTCTCCGACAACGTGAACACCCACACCTCGGAGGACTTTTCCATCGCCATGCGCGACCACACGGGCGACACCGGTCCGGCCGCCGAGCAGACCTCCTTCGGCAGCGACGGCACGCCGTCGAAGTTCACCTGGAGCGAGGCGAGCGTTCTCAACTGGAACACCGCCAAGCCCTACGACTTCTGAGCCCTGCCCGGCGGGGGAAAGCCAGTCGTGCCCGCCGCACCATGACGGTGCGGCGGGCACGAGCCGTTCGCGAGGGGTGCGGGTTCTACTGCTGCCAGTCGACGACGCGCATGGAGTTGTCACCGCCGTGGTTCTGGATGACCGTGGAGAGCGGCTGTATGTAGGTGTACTCACCGCCGATACGGCCGCCGACGATGGTGCCTACGGCCTTGGTTCCGTAGATGGCGGCTCCACCGCTGTCACCCTCATCGTTGGACACCTTGGCTTTGATGAGGTTGTACGTAGTGTGGCCATCCGAGTCCTTCCAGGCTTCCCCGTCCTCCTGGAACTTGCCACACTTCCATCCGGACGTGACTCCGGATGTGCAGACGTAGGACCCGCTCGTGAGTTCGGGCCTGGGATTGCGGATGTAGTCGTCGTAGGAATTGAAGCCGCCGTCGTACTTGTTGACCACATGGCCGGAGGGAAACCACTCCCGCGGGCTGTTCACCCTTACCAACGCGTAGTCGGAGTAAGGGAACTGCCGTTCCTCCACGGTGCCGACGTTCTCGCCTCGCCGGTTCGTGCTGCCGTCATGGCGTTCGACACGATCACCCGTCTGCACGCAGTGCCCCGCGGTGACGAGGTAATCGGTGCCGCTCCAGTTGACCATGATGCCTGCCGAGCATGTGGCTTTGCCTATGCGCAGGCCGTCACCACCGGCCAGGCCGTATCGGCTGGTCTTTTCCTTGTGCGTGGTGACTTTGATCTTTTCCCGGTCGGCCTTGGCGATGCCTGCCTTCCCCATGATGCTCGTGGCATCGGTGCCGCTCGGAAGATCGATGACGACGCGGTTGTCGCGGTCGTCGACGTGCCAGGAGGAGTTGGGCGGGAGTTCCCGTGCCGCCGCATCGAGCTGGTCCTTGACCCTTTTCAGGTCGGTGGCGGCGTAGGTGGCGGTGTGGGGCACGACTCCCGCCTGACGGGCGGCCCGGGCCGCTGCGCTGGTGGTGACGTTGGCGTGGGCCTCCCCGCGGGCGACATCGATCCATACGCCTGGTGTCGCGGCCATGTGTTGCTTGCGGAACGCCAGCGCCTTACTGGACAGATCGTCCTGGGCGGCAAGGCGGCCGGCTGCCTGGGACGGTGTCAGGCCGGTATCGGCCGCCAAGGCCGAGGCCGCGGCGGACATGTAGGCGGACATGGACCGGGGCGCGCCTGCCGCCGTCGTCGCGCTCGCGCTGGCCGGCAGCTGTGTCGCGACGCCGCCGGTGACGGCCAGGACGGCGGCCGCCGCGAGCAGTGCGGATCTCTTTCTCATGTGCTTCACGCTGGGTTTCGCTCCTGTCTTGTCGATATCGTCGACATGGGTGCGCGGACGGGTTCCGTGGGATCAGGCGAGGACGTTCGCGTGCGAGGACACCAGCCGGTACTGCCCCGAGGCGTAGTCGTAGGAGACGTAACCCGTCCAGTACATTCCGACCAGGGATTCGGTCAGGGGCCGTGTGAAGGTGAAGGACGTCCCGTAGGACGCCCACTGCCAGGCTCCCGATACGTAATTGCCGATGCCGCACTTCTCCGGGTCGCAGGAGAACAGTCCCACCCAGTCGTACTTGCCGACGGAGTTGCCGCCGTAGTCCCATCCGAGCGTGACGACCTGCAGCTCCTTCACGTGAACGCCGACGGCCCAGGTGCCGGGGGCCGATTGGATCTGTGTGACGCCCGCAGCCGCCGGAATCCCGGCTGCCGTGGCTCCTTGCGACGGCAGTGCGAGGAACAGTGATGTGGCGAGGGCGGCCAGCGTAAACACCGTGGACGCCCGTGCCTTTGTCTGCGTGCGCACGGCTCAGTCGATGTGGGTCTTGTGGGACTCGATGATGCGGTACTGACCCGAGGCGTAGTCGTAGGAGATGTAGGCGGTCCAGTAGTCGCCGCTGACCGCGGGGGTCGAGGTGAGGTACGAGGTGCCGCGGCCGTACGCCCACTGGTACGTCTCGTAGTTGTCGAGACCGATCGCGTTGGGGTCCCTCTTGTACAGGCCCACCCAGTCGTACTTGCCGACGTTGAACGGAGGCGTCCAGTTGATCTGGATGTATCCGCCGTTCTTGCTGGCCCACGACGAGGGCTGGTCGGCGAACTTGGCTACCCGCTCGACGGTCTGGCGGCCGGACGCGGCGACGTCCGATGCCGCATTGGCGCTGCCGGCGGCAGGAATGGCGACGGCGGTCACCAGTGCGGCGACAGCGGCGGTACGGGCGAGGATTCTGGTCACTTCGGATCTCCTGGGAAGTCTTCCGGCGGCATGGGCCGTCCGGTTTCCAGAGGTGGAGAAGGCACGGGCCGCAGTCCACTCGCATCGGGACTTGGACCGCCCTTCGAACGCTGCGATCCTGGCGCACGGCTGTTCAACAGACGGTCAACGCCGCGGCCGACCTGTGGTTCGCTCGCACCCGTGGTCCCCTCTCACCGGAGGTCCGTGAGGTCCATGAGGTCCATGAGGAGGGCGCGCGTCTGGTCGGCGTCCGCCTGCGCCTGTCGCTGCTCGAACAGCCCCAGCGCGGCTTCCAGGCAGGTACGGGCCCTTGCCCGCTGGCCGAGGTGGACCAGGCCGCGGGCCAGAGCCCGCAGCAGGCTCGCCTCGAGTATGCCGCTCGTCCTTCGGGCCACAGGCAGGAAGGTCTCGGCGACATCCGCCGCCAGGCGGTGCCGGCCCGCCTGGACGTGGAGGTCGGCGATCAGGGCGCCGGTGGCCGCTTCGAAAGCCGGCACGTTCAGGGACCGGAACAGCTCCAGCGCCTCTTGGGCGCGGTGCAGCGCCCCGCCCAGGTCGTCGCACAGCCGCAGCACACGGGCCAGGTAGTACAGGCCGATCGCCTTGGACACCGAGGGCTCTCGCCCCACCAGGCGCGCGCCCCGCTCGGCCGCGGTGCGGGCCTCGGCCAGTCGCGCCTGCCGGGCGTAGTTGAAGGCCAGTTCGCCCAGTGCGGTGCCCTCGGCGGTCCCGGCGCCCGAGAAGCGGAAGAGCCGCACGGCCGCCTCGCCGTGCTCGACCGCCTCGTCGGTCCGGCCTCGGACGCGCGCGCCGGCGCACAGGGTGAGGTGGGCCCAGCCCCGCAGCCGCGCGTCCCGCGTACTCCCCGTACCCTCCGTATCGCCCGCATCGCCGGCGTCGCCCGCGTCGTCGCACAGCGCGATCGAGCGCCGCAGTTCGGACTCGGCTTCGGCAAAGGCGTTCGTGTGCCACAGGGCGTTGCCGCACACGTAGCGGGCGAGGGCCTCGGACGTCCGGTCGCCGCGCGCCGCTGCCACCGCGGCGACGTGCCCGGCCTGGTCGATCACGCCGGTCTGGTGGGCCGTGCCGGGCAGCACGTTGTTGAGCTTGTCCACGAGGTCGGCCGCCTGGGCCAGCGGCAGGGACTCGTCCGCACAGGCGCGGTCGATCAGCGCCCGCTGGACGGGTATCTCCTCGTGCATCCAGTCGGTCGCCGCCTGCGCGCTGCCGAAGCGCAGGCCGGCCGCGGTCACCGGCACGTCGATGAGCCGGCGCTCCGCGGGGTCCACGGAGTGCGAGGCCGCATCCGCGGTACGTGCGGTGGCCAGGCAGAAGTCCAGCAGCCGGGCGAAGGCCCCGGACGTCCCGGCGGGGGAGCCGTCACGGGCGTTCCTGGCCCGTGCGAAGACCCGCATCAGGTCGTGGAAGTGGTACCGGCCCATCCGCCGGGACTCCACGAGATTGAGGTCGACCAGGGACTCTAGGAGGTCCTCGGTGCTCTTCGGGTCCCGGCCGAGGAGCGCGGCGGCGCAGTGCAGGCCGAGGTCCGGCGCCTCCACGGCCGACAACAGACGGAAGGCACGGGCCTGTTCGCGAGACAGCTTGGAGTACGAGAGCTCGAAGGTGGCTTCCACGGCGAGTTCACCGGTGGACAGCTCACCCAGCCTCCGGTGTTCGTCACCGAGCCTGCGGACCATGGCGGAGAGGGGCGTGCCCGGCTCCGCTGCCAGGCGCGAGGCGACGACCCGGATGGCCAGCGGAAGACGGCTGCAAGCGGCCACGATGTCCGCGGCAGCCTCGGGCTCGGCCGCGCAGCGGCGCTCGCCCGCGATCCGGCCCAGGAGCTCCACGGCTTCCCCGGGCGGCATCACATCGAGCCGCAGGTGCTGTGCCCCGGTCAGGCCGGTCAGCCGGGCGCGGCTGGTCACCAGGACGGTGCTGCGCCCCGACCCGGGCACCAGAGGTTGCACCTGGTCGTCGGAGGCGGCGTTGTCGAGCAGCACCAGGACCCGGCGTTCCGCCATCAGTGAGCGGTAGAGGGCGATGCGTTCGTCGGCGTCGGCGGGGATCTCGCCGTCGACCACGCCCAGGACGGGCAGGAACGACACCAGAACCGCCTGCGCAGCCAGGGGCTCGCGGTCGGCGCCGCGCAGATCCGCGTACAGGTACCCGTCCGGGAAGCGCTCGGCGACCTGTCGCGCCGCGTGGACGGCGAGGGCGGTCTTGCCCACGCCCGGAACGCCGTTGACGGCGGAGATCACGATGGCCTGTGCCCCGGGGTGCGTGAGCATGCCGGTGAGGGCGCCGACCGCCTCGCTGCGCCCGGTGAAGTCGTCGATTCCCGGGGGCAGCCGGTGGGTCCCCGGTACGCCCTCCGCGGTGAGGGCCGCTCGGGCCGGCACCCCGGCCCCGGTCGCGGGTTCCGCGCGCAGGATCCGCTGGTGCAGCTCCCGCAGGGCCGCGCACGGCCTGTGCTCGGACGGCGGGAGGTGGGCCAGCCGGGCCTCCAGGAACCGCCGGGTGTCCTCGTAGACGCTCAGCGCCTCGGCCTGCCGGCCCGCCTGATAGAGCGCCAGCATCTGGACGCCGCGCAGCCGCTGGCTGGCCGGATACTCGATGACCAGGTCGCCCGCCTCGGCATGCAGGTCCGGCCGGTCCCCGATCTCCGCATCGAGCTCCAGGCGGGCCTCCAGCAGCGACTGCCGGACGGCGCCGAGACGGTCCCGCTCCGCCCGGGCGTGCGGCCCGTGCAGGCCGGCCAGCGGCTCGGCCGACCACAGTTCGAGTGCGCCCGCCAGGACGTCCCTGGCCTGCTCGGCCGTGCCTCCGGCGGCCCGGAGACGCCCGGCCTCCGCCTCCGCCTGCTCGAACTCCCAGGTGTCCACGGCGTCGGCCGGCACGCGCAACGCGTAGCCGTCGCCGACGGTCACGAGCAGCGGCGTCTCGGCGGAGTGCCCCAGCACCCCGCGCAGCCGGTACACGTGGGTGCGGACGGACTGGTTCGGCCGGGACGGGCGGTCCGCCTCGTCCCAGACACCCTCCGCGATCAGGGGCAGCGACACCGTCCGCCGCGCGGCGCCGAGCAGGACGGCGAGCACCTCGCGCTGCTGAGGCCTGCCCAGGCAGATTTCCGCGCCGTCACGCCAGGCGCGGACCGGGCCCAGCAGAGAGAAGCGGAACGCCGGTGCCACTGCCTCGGACGGCCGACGCTCCGCATGGGGATCCCCGTGCGTCTCCATGGCTTGCTTCCTCTCTCACGGACTGAGTTTCATAGGGCGTGCGTGCGTGCGGTGCGTGCAGTGCGTGCGGTGCGTGCGGTGCGTAAGGTGCGTATGTGTGATGGCATGCCGGTTGTCCACAACGCCGCGGTGACACAGCTGACTTGGGGCGAGAGGTGACGGTTCGATTCCAGACGCTGGGACCGCTGCGCATACGACGGGACGGCGCCGAGGTTCCCGCGGGGCGGCCCCAGCAGCAGGCCGTCCTCGCGGCGTTGCTGGTGGCCAGGGGCAGGCCGCTGACGACCACTCAGCTCCTGCACGCCGTATGGGGAGAGGACGATGAGCACTGGCCGGCCCGCCCGAAGCGGGTCCTGGCGACCCATGTCTACCGGATCCGACAACTGCCGGCCCTCTCGCCGGACGGTGGCGGCGCGATCCTGCTCCAGGCCGGTGAGGGGTACCGGCTGTCGGTCGAGGCCGGGGCCGTCGACATGCACCGCTTCGACGACGCCGTGCGTGCGGCTGCGGCGGCCCGCAGGAAGGGTGATCCGGACGGTGCCCACACACTCCTGACCCAGGGGCTGGGCCTGTGGTACGGGACCGCCCTGGAGGGGGTACCCGGCCCGCTCGCCGGGCGGATCCGGCAGCGACTGGCGGTCAGCCGCACGGCAGCCCTGGAGGCGCGCCTGTCCATCGACGTGGCCCGCGGCCGGCACGCTGAGGTGCTGCCGGAGATCGCCGCTCTGGCGGAGGCCCCGGACGCTTCCGGGCAGGTACTGTCACTGCTCGTCCTCGCTCTCTTCCGCAGCGGCCGGCGTGACGAGGCGTGCGCCGTCTACGACCGGGCCCGGGCCCGGGCCGAGGAGCTCGGCCTCGACCCCGCGCCCGAGCTGGAGCGGGCGCACCGGGAGATCCTCGGCAGCCCCGCCGTGCCCGCCCGGCCCGGGCCCCGCGGCCCCGTCCGCCCGTGCCACCTGCCGGCCGACACCGGTGACTTCACCGGGCGGACCGCCGAAGCCGGCCTGCTCCTGGAAACCCTGGCACCCGACGGCCGGGCCACCGGGCGGCCGGTGGACCGGGTCACCGGGCGGTCGGTGGTCGTCCACGGAGCCGCCGGGACCGGGAAGACCGCCCTCGCCGTCCACGTCGCGCACCGGCTGCGCGACCTCTACCCCGACGGTCAGCTCTACGCCGGCCTGACCGGTCCGCACGCGTTGCCGGTCCCTCCCGGCCGGGTTCTCGCCGCCTTCATCCGGGCGCTCGGCGGAGACGTGCCCGATGACGAGACGGCCATGGCCGCGGCCTACCAGACGGCGCTCGAAGGGCGCCGGGTCATGGTCGTGCTCGACGACGTGCGGGACCTCGACGGCATCCGCCCGCTGATCCCCCGGCACCCGGGATGCGCCACCATGATCACCGGCCGGGCGCTCACCGGGACCGGGCTCCTGCCCGGCGCCCGGTGGCTTCCCCTGGGCGCTTTCTCCCCGGAGGACGCACTCGGCCTGCTCGTCCATGCGCTCGGACCCTCACGTGTCGAGGCCGAACCAGGTGCCGCACGGGCCCTGGCCGAGGCGTGCCGACGCCACCCGGCGCTGCTGCGCACGACGGCGGCACGACTCGCCGCCCGGCCGCACTGGTCGCTGGCGAGCATGGTCGACCGGATGACGGATGACGGATGACGGATGACCGGTGACCGGTGACGGACGACCGGTGCGTGAGCGAGGGCGCGGGTGTCACGACCTCCAGAGCACGTCGCAGGAGAGGGGCGTGCTGTACGGGGCCGTGCTCTCGCACCATCTGCCGTTGTCACCGTAGATGATCAGGGATCCGCTGGAATCGAGAAAGAGCTTCACCGGGTAGGGGCGATCGCCCCGCCGGGTCCCGCTGGCCCAGCAGGCGTGCCCGTCCTGTGCGTAGACCACGAGGTTCCCGTCGGTCTGCATCACGGTCTTGTAGCCGCAGCCGACGGTGTTGCTCTTCCAGCGGAGGCCGCCGTTGACGTAGACGACGAGGTCGCCGTCCTTCTGCATGATGAGCCTGGCGGGGCCGTTGTCCAGGTGCCAGTCCCCGTAGAGGGGCTCGTCGTTCCAGATGGCCGTGTGCTCGGGGTTGATCTCTGCGTGGGCCGTGCCGCCGGCGAACAGCAGTCCGGCCGTGGCGACCACCGCGGATGCCGCGAGAGCGGTGAGGCGGCGGGCTGTCGAAGGACGCTTCGTGCTCGTGGATGTCATGACGGTGAGCGTGTCGTGCATCGGTGAAAGAGAATTCAACGAAAGATAAACGGTGAGGTGGGGGAGGCCAGGGTGCGGACAGCCGACCGGCCCTGCAGTAGGCGCAACGAACTCCCCCAAGGCTCGTTGGGCACCGTATGAAGAACGCCATCGTGCGGCGGCAGCTGCGTATTCTGGTCATGGTCTCAGCCCTGACACTGGGGGTTTCGGGCGCGGGAAGCGCCCAGGCGAGCGCGGCGCGTCACGGTTGCCCGGCGGGGGAGATCTTCGCCACCAACAACACCGCGATCATCACGGATCCGGCGGACCCCCGGCTCAAAACCCGCCTGACGCGCTTCGAGCACGAGGTGCGCGGGATCATCCACGCCAACGGCGCGAGGCCCGGCGCCTCGAAGCTCCTCGACGGTGTCTTCTGGTCCGGCGACCTCAAGCAGGCCACCTATGAGCGCTCGCGCGAGTTCGATGTGAACAAGGTCGGCAGGGAGGGGCTGCACCACATCGCCGGCGTCATCGCGAAGCAGTACCACCAGGAGTCGGTGCTGGCCTTCCGCTGTCTGCCGCACACCTCCCCGGAAACCGACGCGGTCGAGATCCAGGCCCCCGGCGTCTCCGCGACCAGGCTCCACGACGCACTGATCGCGAACCCCGAGGCCCGCGACAAGCTCGGCGGCGGATCGGTCACCCGCGACGGGCGACTCATCCTGGTCGCCCCGCTCGCCGATCTGCCGCTGGCCCGGAAGTTCACGAAGGCTCTCGGCGTCGACTGGAAGACGGCCGAAGTGCGCTACGGGGACGAGGAGTTCGTCAGCTGAGGCGGCGCCTGTGCAGTCGGCGTTGGTGTATATGTCCAGCCGCTTGTCGGTCAGGTTGAACACTCCGTAGCGGCCGGTCTACTCGGTGTCCGCCGGAAGCTCGACGGGGTACCGCGAGCCGAAGTCGGCGGAGACGGAGGCGGCCTGCCAGGCTTCGGCCTCGGCGATCTGCTGCTGCGAGTAGGCAAGCGCCATCCGGGACGCGTTCGCGCCCAGGGGCAGGTGGGTGGGGAGGCGGTCGCGCTTGACCACGCGTACGAGGATCGCGGCGGCGCGGTCCGGGTCGCCGTCGGCTCGGCCGCTGCGGGCCCGGTCGTGGAAGGCGCCGACGGTCGCCTGATACTCCGGCGGGATGTCCTGGACGTCCATGGAGGCGCCCGCCCAGTCGGTGGCGAAGCCGCTGGGCTCGACGACCAGGTAGCGGATGCCGAACGGCGCGGTCTCGGTGGCGAGCACGCGGGTGAGGCCGTCGATGGCGAACTTGGCGGCCTGGTAGGAGCCCAGGCCGGCGCTGCCGCCCACCCGGCCGCCGATGGAGGAGAACTGGACGACGATGCCGCCGCCCTGCGCCTTCATCAGGGGCAGGGCCGCCTTGGAGACGTTGTACACGCCCCAGAAGTTCGTCTCGAACTGGCGGCGGAAGTCGTCCTCCGGAGCCGTCTCGACCGGGGCGACGTTCGCATAGCCGGCGTTGTTGACGACCACGTCGATGCGGCCGAAGCGGCTACGGGCGGCGTCGAGCGCGGCCGTGGCCGCTTCGGCGTCCGTCACGTCGAGCGCGACCGGGAGGACCTTGTCACCGAACCGCTCGACCAGGTCGGCGAGCTGTTCCGGCCTGCGGGCGGTGGCGGCGACCTGGTCGCCCGCTTCCAGGGCGGCGACCGCGAGGGAGCGGCCGATGCCGCGGGAGGAACCGGTGATGAACCACGTTTGGGTTGCCATGCAGGTAGCAAAACATGGTTGCGTTAATAGTGCAACCTCGTTGCGTTAGGATGTCCGTATGGCCAGCCGCAGTCAGTCCAGCAGTCAGCCCACAAGAGCCCGGAGCCCCGAGGCCAAGCGCGCCCGCGAAGCCGCGATCCTGGACGCGGCGACCCGCCTGGCCACGGCGAACGGCATCCGATCGGTGACCTTGACCGACATCGCCGCAGAGGTCGGCATGCACAAGTCGGCGATGCTCCGCTATTTCGAGACCCGGGAAGAGATCTTCCTTCGCCTGGCCGCCGCCGGGTGGGTGGAGTGGTCGCAGGCGGTACGCGAGCAGCTCGCCGCCACCTCGCCCGGCACGGACGGCGAGGACTCTGCGCGGGCCGCGAACAGCGTGGACCTGGAGGCTCGCCTGCATGCGGCCGCCGGCGTGCTGGCCGAGTCGCTGGTCGCGCGACCCCTGTTCTGCGACCTGCTCGCCCACACGCCGATGACCCTGGAGCGCAACGTCTCATTGGAGAGCGTCCGGTCCTTCAAGCTGATCGCCATCGCCGAGGTCGCGGCCGTGGGCGAGGCGCTGCGCCGGGTGGCCGCGCTGAACCCGGCGCAGGCCGGCGACGTCGTCGCCACGGCCACGGCGATGGCAGGAGCCCTGTGGCAGATGGCCGCCCCGGGAACCGAACTGCGCCGCCTCTACGAGTCGGACCCGGATCTCGCCCACGCCGTCGTCGACGTCGCCCCCCGGCTGACCGGCATCCTGAGCGCACTACTGCGGGGCTACAGCGCCGGCAGGGCCGACAGCGCAGCCGAGTAGGCGGGGGCGCACCCCGCCGCCGTGGGGCGCAGTCAGCCTGCAGAGTGGGCCCGGTGATCCTCGAGGCTGCCGCCGGTCGGCAATTTTTCTTCGTCCGTCCGTCACATTCTTCCGTCGGGGTCCGTCAGTGAAGTGACACAGACCGACAGATGGAAGACGGAAGGACGACACGATGCTGACGAACATCATGTACGTGACGCTCTATGTCACTGATCAGGACCGCGCGCTGAGCTTCTACACGGAGCAGCTCGGCTTGGAGAAGCGCGTCGACTACCCCGGTTCCGACGGACGCTTCCTCACTGTGGGGGTCCCCGGCGCTCCACTCGAGATCATCCTTTGGCCGGAGGCTGCGGCCGCGGGGCAGCCGGCCGAGCTGGAGCCTGGCACGACGCCCGGTCCGGTCTTCCTCGAATCGGACGACCTGTTGGCAGACTTCAAGGTGCTTCGCGACCGCGGTGTGACATTCGACCAGCCCGAACCGGAGGACTACGGGTTCGGGATCCGCATCGAGGCAGTGGATCCGGACGGCAACCGGATCTCGCTGCGCCAGCGCGCAGCCTGGCAGAGCCGTGACGATGGCTGACCGTTCGGAGCCCTGATGCGGCCGGCGTCGGCCGGTCTGGTGAGGAAACGGGGGAGCCGGGAGAAGCGCGTTGCTTCTTCCGGCCGGCCGCTCACGACCAGAAATCGTCCTCGGCCTGCTGATCCCCCTGGAACTCGCGGAACGCGACGGCCCTGCCGTCGGCCATCTCCCAGACGTGCACTTCCGGCGAAGACCACGCCTGACCGCTGCGCTCCGCGCTGACCGTACACAGGACCACAACCCGTGATTCGCTCGTGAGCACGTCGTCGATCCGAATGCGAAACGAGCCTCCGGACAGCTCCATGACTCGCCCGAAGAATCCGACGAGTTCCTGGTGCCCTCTGTAGTCACCGGAGAGCGGGCTGCGTCCGGGAACGTGCCAGGTGATGTCCTCGGCGAAGGTCTGCAGCACTGCGGGGGTGTCACCGGCCCCGAAGGCTTCGTACGCTCCTTCGATCAGTTTCCGGTTATCGGTGACCACCGAAACACCTCTCCGTGCCTGAGCGGGCGGGTCAGAAGATCGGCGTCTGTGCTCGGATCTCGGTGAGACCCTCTTCCAAGGTCAGCGATGGCAGCACATGAACGCTGTTCCACTGGGAGAGACGAGCCTCCCTGAGGAAACGGTCGACATACTCGGCCTTGTCGGACTGCACGACCACGACAACCGTGTGCTCGCGGTTGACGAAGGGGCCGGCCACGATGTCGACGCCTGCCTGCTGGGCGAGGCTCGGTATCTCAGGAGCGGTTTTCAGTATCAGGTCGCGTGTCGTCGCGTTGGCGGTCGGACAGATGTCCGGCGTGTGGGTCGCGAGCAGAACGAAATGCATCTCCAGGCTCCCTCTCCACTCGAGGAACCCCTGATCTCAGGCTAAGCGGCCTCGAGCGCTCCCGCGAGAGGTGAGCCGGGCCGTGAGACCGGCAAAGGAAGGTTCACACCTCCGGTGTCCTGAGTTCTTGATCCGTCGGCAGGGGGGGCGAGTTCCGGCCGGAGAGGGTGAATCGCGTGATGCGGACGCTGCGCTTGATTCATGCTGCCGAACACCCTCGTCGGATCCCGCCCCCCGGCTCTTGGAAGAACTGGAGTTCGCCGATGCGCCCGCACCCGTGCACCCTGTTCGCCCTCGCTCTCCTCCTGGCCGTGGCCACCGCCTGCGTCCCGCCGTCGGCTGCCGCCCCACCCCGGCGGACGGCCGCCCTGAACTACGACTGCGCCGGCAACGGCTACGGCAACGGCAACCGTTACGACGACGTGCTCGATCTACGGGGCACCCCGACGGCGGCGCTTCCCGGACACGAGAAGGACAACAACCCGATCAACGTCTTCGCCGACCGAGGGGCTTGGCACGCCTACGCCCTGCCGGCGGCGGACGCCCCGGGCGGCTACGGCGGATTCACCGGCCCCCTCTACATCGCGCAGGAGTACCCCTGGTGGCTGAGCACCTCCTTCAGCCGCATCCGGCTGAGCGAGGACGGCCGCGCGCTCGACCTTGCCGGCGGCGGCCCGCCGCGCTTCACCTCCCGGCCCGGGTCCCTGGCCCAGGCCTACGACCTCGGCGGCGGCCTCCGGCTCACCCTTGAGCTTCGGTACGCGACGCACCGCACTGCGCTGGTAGCGGCCGTGGTGCGCAACACCGGCCGCATCCCGCGCACCCTCGGCGCCGGCTGGGCCGGGAGTCTGCTGCGGCCTGCCGCAGCGCCCATGAGGCAGGCGCCCTCGCTGGCCGTCGCGCCCCGGGGCGTCGCCGTCGACTTCGCCAAGGTGCGTGCGGCAGACGATTTCCTCGCCGACGGCACCGAACGGTTCGAGGTCCGGCACCGGGACCCGGTGCGTACGACCGTGTCGGGCGACGGGGACTCCTACCGTACGGAACTGGCCGCGCCCTTCACCCTCGCGCCCGGCGCGGCCCGCTCCCTGGACTGGACCGAGAGCTACACCTTCACGGAGGCCGAGCGCACCGCGGAAGCCGGTGAGGTAGGGCGGGTGCTCGCCGCCCCGGCGCGGACCGTCCGGGCGGCCGACGCCCGCTGGCGCGGGTACGTCGAGGGCGTGACCGCCGGGGTGCCGGCCGGTCGGCGGCGGCTCGCCGTCAAGGCCCTGGAGACGCTGGTGACCAACTGGCGCAGCGCCGCCGGACGCCTCGCACACGACGGGATCACGCCGTCCCTCTCGTACAAGTGGTTCGCCGGCGGCTTCTGGGCCTGGGACACCTGGAAGCAGGCGGTCGGCACGGCACGCTTCGACACGGGGCTCGCCGAGGCGCAGATCCGCTCGGTGCTCGACCACCAGATACGTCCCGGCTCCACGACCCGCCCGCAGGACGCGGGGATGATCCCGGACACCGTCTTCTACAACGACCCGCAGCGGGGCGGGACCAACTGGAACGAGCGGAACAGCAAGCCGCCGTTGGGCGCCTGGTCGGTATGGCAGGTCTACGAGCGGAGCGGGAACAAGGACTTCCTGCGAGAGGTGTACCCGAAGCTGGCCGCGTACCAGGAGTGGTGGTATCGAAACCGGGACCATGACCACAACGGGCTCGCGGAGTACGGCGCGACCGTGGACCCCGCCAACGGCTCGCCCGGGGAGCAACGGCTGGCCGCGGCCTGGGAGAGCGGGATGGACAACGCGCCCCGGTTCGACGCCGCGCCGGGCACCTCGGTCGTGCCGAACCGGGACGGCTCGGGGCAGATGATCGGCTACTCGCTGACCCAGGAGTCCGTGGACCTCAATGCCTATCTCGCCGTCGACCAGGAACATCTTGGCCGGATCGCCGCGGAGTTGGGGAAGCGGGCGGTCGCCGACGGCTGGCGGGCCAAGTCAGCCGCCACCGGCAGGGCCGTACGGGAGAGGATGTACGACCCGGCGACCGGCTGGTTCTACGACACCGCGCTCGGCTCCGGCACCCGGCTGACGGACCGGGGCAGGGGGATCGAGGGTGTGATCCCGCTGTGGAGCGGCGTCGCGACCCGGGCACAGGCCGCCGCCGTACGCGAACGGCTCCTGGAGCCCTCCGAGTTCGCCACCGCGATGCCTCTGCCGACGGTCTCCAGGAGCTCGCCGTACTTCGCCGCCCGGCAGTACTGGCGCGGCCCCGTCTGGCTCGACCAGGCGTACTTCGCGATCACCGGGATGCGCCGTTACGGATTCGGCCGCGACGCGGACGCACTGGCCGTGAGGCTGACCGAGAGGGCGGCCGGTCTGGTCGGCAACGGACCGATCATGGAGAACTACGACCCGCTGAGCGGAGCCGCCCTCAGCTCGCCCAATTTCAGCTGGTCCGCGGCGCTGCTGCTGCCGCTGATCGGCAGTGCCGGGCGCTGATCAGCTGGGCCACCCTGGCGCTCGTCAGTTCGGTGGCGAGCACGCTGTTCTCCAGCGGCAGCAGGCGGTGTGCCTTGCACAGCTGTGTCGGCAGCGCCGCGTACTCCTCGCCGGTGACGCGTGCGCAGGACGGGTCGAACCGCACTCGGATGATGAGGTCGCGGGCCTGCTCGGAGACGATCGTCGACGCCAGGAGCCACAGTCCGGGCTCTCGCGCCGTGCCCGGCGGGTCGAAGGCCAGGTGCAACAGCCACGCCGACCGGCCCAGCGGGTCGCTCAGCCGGTGCCAGGCGATCTGCCCGTCCGCGTCGATCCGGCCGAAGGTGCCGGTCCCCGCCTTCGCGGTGCCGAGGAGTACCACCCAGATGCCGCCGGGGCCGCTGATCAGGCCGACCGGGGTGCTGCCCTGCTCCGCCGGGACGGGGATCTGGGAGGTGCGTCCGCTGTGCGGGTCGATGCGCAGGAGCGAGCTCGCGCCGTCCTGGCTGACGTAGAAGTCCCCGCTGACGGGGTGTTGTGCGGCGAAGATGGGGTGGGGCTCGGCGTCGAAGAGGCGGTGGCGGCCGGGGCGCGTGTGGTCCAGGGCCAGTACCTGGTCGCTTCCCTTCAGGGTCACCCACAAGGTGTCGCCGTACTCGTTGACGTAGTGCGGCCCCCGGCCGCCGTCCGGAACAGCGATCTCACGTTCGACGCGCGGGGCGGCCTCAAGGGAATCCGCCCGGGGGTCCACCAGGAGCAGCCGGTCGGCGCCCTCGTGCGTGGCCCAGATCCGCCCGGGATGGCGCGAGGAGACCGCCAGCCCGTGCAGCATCGCGTCGGAGGAGCCGAGCGGGAACGCCTTGACGGCCGTCACCTGCTCGGTGCGTGCGTCCAGCTGGAGCTTCACCAGCCGGCTGTTGGACATCTGGGACACGAGGGCCATCGGACGACCCGGCATTTTGACGATCTCGTGCGTTTCCTCAGCGGGCGGCAGCTCGTACTCCACCACTGTCCGCCGGGAGGGCCCCGCCGGTGGGGAGGCGACGTTCCGGTACCGCGGTACCGCGGTCGCGGTGCCCGGCATTCCGAGCAGTGTCCCGGCCGCTGCGAGGCTGCCCAAGGACGTCAGTCGGCGGTGGAAGGTGCGGCGGTCCAAGTTGCCCTCCTGATGGGTGCGGTTGTTGGGTGTCGCGTCCATGCAAGCGGTGCCACCGGATCATCGGACAACGGATCCGATGGATTCACCCTTGTGGGTGACGGCTATCGGTTCGGTAATTCAGAATCAAGCGGGCCGGTTTTCTCTGATCCATCGACCGCGGACCCGGAAGTTAATCGGAGGGGGTCAATATCACTTCTGTGGAAGCGATTGACCATGTTCACCGGGCACTGCTACCAACAAGAGGTGTGAGTCCCCCGGCAGTTGAGGAGCATCGGCATGCTGCGCATTGACATCAGTATTTTCTCCGGCCGTCCCGACCCCTCCTGGATCATCACTGACGAGAGCGCGGCGAGAAGTCTGTTGTCGGAGGTGGCCGATGCGGCGGAAGGGGCGGTGGGGATACCCGGGGCGGGGTATGACGGCCTGGGATATCGCGAGGTCGTGGTCTCGGCTGTCAGCGACGACGAGCCCTGGCCCGAGTCCTTACCCCGCAGTTTCGCCCTGGGTACTCTGGGCGCCCGTGATGTCGGCCGCTCGGCCGAGCTGGCCCGCCGGGTCGTGGAAGGCATGACCCGCCACGCGGACACGCGGCTTGCCGAGCACGAGCAGACGCCGCTCGGCGATGACCTGCGCGAGCTGGTGCTCGGTGAGATCGACGCCTTCGAGGCCGAGCCACCGGCCTGGACCCGGTCACCGGCGCTCCCCGCGCACCCCCTGCGCACGACTGTCGAGGAAGCCGGGCCGGCCGTCACCTGCTCCATCGAATTCGGGCAGTTCAACCCCGGCTTCTGGAACACCCCGCAAGTCCAGCCCCGCAACAACTGCTACAACTACGCGCGCAACCTCCGCACCGACACCTTCGCCCAGCCCGGCCGGGCGCACGGCGCCCAGACCGGGACCATGGCCTGTCCGAACGTCACACAGGCCGCTTTCGCCGACGGCTTCGTCCGGCGCTTCCAGTGTCTGCCGGACAGCGAGAAACCCCGTTGGCTCACTGCGCTGGTTGTATGGCCGGGCCAGGATTACCACTGGTACAGGTTCCACAGCGGAAATTTCTGGGGGCACAAGCCCGGCCAGACGCAGGCCCGCGACTATGACAACAGCGGTAACCGGATCACGAATCCGGAAACGTGCAACCGCGGGGGTTATCGTGATTTCTGCGGGTACTTCTATGCTGGACGCTCGGTCGTCATCAGGTGAGGGTGAGAGGGCCGGGCCTCGCATATAGCGCATGCAGAGCATGAAGAGAGACCGATGCTGGTGGAACTGGACCTGTTCAGCGGTCGCCCCAATCCTCGTTGGCGCCTCGATCCCGGGGACGCCGAGGAATTCTGCGCGCTGACGGCTGGTCTCCCGCCCGCCGGCCCGGTGGCCCGGCCCCAGCCCCAGCTCCCGTCTCCGGGGCTGGGCTACCGCGGCTTCACGGTCACGGACGCCGACCGCGTGATCCACGTCTTTGCCGGCCGGGTGACCGAGGGGACCACGTCCCGGACCGACCGGGACCGGTCCCTGGAGCGCTGGCTGCTGACCCGGCTGCCCTCGTCGCTGCATGACCTCCGCTCCTTGGTGGCCGAGGCGCTCGACGCACCGAGCACGGACGGCCGCTGATCACCGGCTGGAACATTCCACTCTGATCGGTTCAACAGCCCGTCAAACGGGCGTCGATCGTTTGTTGATCGCCGGTTCCTAGCCTCCTCGAGTCACACACCCGGACGCACCGCGTCCCGGGTGCACTCGAGGAACGAGGAAACGGGACCCATGCAGACGTCGACCAAGAAGTCGCCCACCAAGTCGCTCAAGACGTCCCACATATGGGGCACCCTCGCCCTGGCCGCGCTCGGCGTCACCGCCCTGCCGGTGTCGGCGCAGGCGGCCGCGCAGGCCGGTCCGCTCGCCGGGCTCGGCGGCAAGTGCCTGGACGTCCGCGGCGGCGTCCGTGACAACGGCACCCCGGTCCAGCTGTACAGCTGCAACGGCACGGAGTCCCAGCGGTGGACGTACACCGAGCAGCCCGGCGAGATCGGCGCCACGATGACCGCGTTCGGCAAGTGCCTGGACGTCGCGTCCAGCGGCACCGCCGACGAGACACCCGTCCAGCTGTGGGACTGCAACGGCACGGGTGCCCAGAAGTGGGTGCGTTACCAGGGGGACGTCCTCGTCAACCCGCAGTCCGACAAGTGCCTGGACGTGCGCGGCGGCAACACCAACGACGGCACCCCCGTCCAGATCTACCGCTGCAACTACACCGCGTCCCAGGTCTGGAAGTTCTCCGGCGGCGGCGACGGGAACCCGAATCCGGCGCCTGACTCCAAGTCGCTGCAGCGCCAGGTCTTCGACCTCGTCAACGACTACCGCGCGCAGCACGGCAAGGCGCGCCTGGAGTACGACCCCGTCGTCGAGCACGCCGCCCAGGACGAGGCCGACGAGCAGGCCCGGCGCCAGCAGCAGGGCCACTACATCGGCACGATGGACTCGCTCCGCAAGTACGGCTACTCGCGCCCGTTCAGCGAGGTCGCCGAGAACGCCGCAGGCGCCCGAGGCTTCTGGAAGGACGCCCGGTCGGTGGTCGACGCCTGGATCAAGGAGCCGCTGCACGAGCGGAACATCCTGGACGACCGGCACAAGTACACCGGCGTCGGCGTGACGATCGACGCGAACGGCACCTACTGGTGGGCGCAGGACTTCGTCGGCTGACGCGCCGCTTCCGGGTCTTACCTGTCCATGTTCAGCCCGATCGCCACCATCGCGCCGAGTACCACGAGGACGAGGCCCACGATCCAGGCCAGGCAGCCGGCGGTCGTCTTCACCGTCTTTCGTGCTTCCGCCCGGCGGTCCAGTTCCTCCGGTGTCCCGGCCGGCCCGAAGGCCCGCCACAGCGCGCGGACCGACCAGAAGGGGCTCATGACGATTCCGTAGACCAGCAGGCAGAGGTAGTAGAGCAGCTCCAGGAACTGGGCGACGAAGGCGACGGCCGCCAGCAAGGGCAGCAGCAGGATGCCGACCAGCAGGCCCTTGTCGTCGAGGACCCTGTCGAGCTGCGGCTTGGGTATACGACGTCGAGGCCGGCGCAGACCAGCCTTTTCGCCCGTGGCTGCGGGGGCGACCGCGGGTGGTGCGTCGGCCGGTGGTGCTGGGTACGCTGGTGCCGGGTACATGTGCTGCTGATCCATAGCGGGCGAGCCTACCGGGCCGTCCGCTCCGCCCGCGGAAGCGTCGCGACGTCAGCGGTTCTCGACGGCGCGCTTTCCGGCCGCGAACCGCAGCGACGTGTGATCGGCGGTGCGCGGGAGCGGACGGTCGGCGCCGAGACGGTGCGACGAAGTGATGCGCCAGCCGTTGCCGAGCAGTCCGGTGAGGAGCGTGGCACTGGTGGAGAGCACGGTCTCCTTGCCGAGGCACTTGGCGGGGCCGTGGCTGAAGGGTGCGATCGACCACTCCGCCTCGGCCCGCCCGTCGAGCCACACCTCGGGTTCGAACCGGTCGGCGTAAGGGAAGCGCCGGGCGTCACGGTGGAAGAACGGGCTGCAGGAGATCACCGCCGCGCCCGCCGGAAGGGTCCAGCCGCCCGGCCACTGCGTCTCGGCAGTGGTGTCGCGCGCGAGGACCAGGGTCGTGGGCCACAGCCGCTGGGCCTCCAGGACACAGGCCCGGAGGTACGCAGGGTCCGTGCGGGCCCTGGCCGACTGCTCGGGACGGCAGGCGAGGAGGCCGAGCGTGAGGTAGTCGGAAATGGGGGCGGCGTCGAAGGCGAAGAACCAGTGCTGCATCTGGGCCACGGGCTTGATCTCGGCCGTGGCGGGGATGGCGCGCACCGCACGGGCCAGGCCGCCCGGCTCGGGCAGATCGATGTAGCGCCGGCAGCGGACGAACAGCTCCGTACGCAGCCGGTGACGCTTGCGGTGCAGCATGAACCAGTTGCCGTCGCTGCGCAGCTTGTCCCGCAGCTCGGTGATGCGCTCGTCGTCACGGGCGGCGTCACCGAAGACGATCCGGCGCACGATGCGCTGGTAGGCGGCGTAGAACCGTTCCCAGGTGAGCGCGTTCCCGTCGAGCAGTGGCCGTATTTCTTCCTCGACGGCTGCCCGGCCGGCTTCGTGGAACCACGACCCGGCCGCGCAGTGGTCGATGGCTGCCTCGTTGAAGCTGCGCCGCTCCTTCTTGAGTGCGCCCGGAGTGATCAGCAGGGTATCGGGCTCGAAGTGTGACAGCGCGGCCGTCTTCTCGCGGTTGGCCGTCGTGAATGACGTACCGGCTCTCCTCCAGCACGCGGCGGACATCGTCGGCCGAGAGGAGGACGAGCCCTGTTCGGCCGAAAGCGGTGACGAGCACCGGTCCCGGGCCATGACGCTCGCGCAGGTCGTCCAGGAGCCGGCAACCCCAGGCGTGGGTGTCCAAGGCAGTGATCAGCCTGACCCCGAGGGGGCGGCGGAGGCAGGCCCCCTGGATGAGGAACGGGAGCGCGCCGATGACGAACAACCGCACGGCATCGGTCCAACCGGCCCGGGTAGGTCCTGGCGTCACGACAGCGACTCCTCCCGTCCGGGCAGCCTCCCGCAGAGGCTGCCCGGGGCACTCGCCTCTACCCGCAGGGGGAAACGAGGTCACCCGATCAGGTGACTGCGCCGACTGTGGTTGCGCCTGGCACGCGGGCACGGTAGCCCGGTGCCGTGAGGTAGGCGGCTCACGGTCGCGGCAGGCTCAGGCCGAGTACGGTGCTGGAGTCGCCACTGCTGCCAGCACCCATTGCGCGCGCCGCATGGCGCGGTAGTACCCGTGTGAGTGATCGACGGACGTGCGGTACGGGCTGAGCATGGCGGTAGGCCCGCGTCGGGCCGGTAGTTCCTGCTCAACGAGGAGTGGCCATGCGGTACCGGAGAACGGCCCTGAACCTCGCGGCCGGCTGCGCGCTCATCCTTGCCGCGGCCGGTACGGCTCCGGGCGCTGTGAGCGCGGAACCCCGCGCCCGGGCACAAGCCCTGGAGCCGGCCTGTGACTCGCCGGGCACCGGGCAGTGTTACTTCGAGTGGTTCGACCGCTCGGGGAACCGGACTGTCGAGCTGGACCCGGAGATCGACGTCTGCTACAACTCGGCGGCAAGTGCGATCAGGGGAACCAACCGCACCAACCGCGTGGTCCTCCTCTGGCCCAGGGCGAACTGCCGGGACAGCGCGACAGCACTGGTCGCATCAGGCCGTTCCTGGAACGACCCGACCCAGCCGTACTTCTCTTACAAGCCCGTCCGCTGAGCGGCCTTCGAAGACGCCGGTACTTGCCTCAGCGCACGAACTTCCAGGTGATGCCGTTGACCACGCCCCGGTCGAGCGGTGCCAGCTTCTGGAAGGCCGGCCGGCCGAGGTCGATGTGGGTGCGGTCGCAGGAGAGGCACTTGTCCCTGACCGGCACCCTGATGGTCTTGCCGTTGTAGCTGACCTCGACCGATATGCCCTTGCAGAGAGGGTCGTTGTTGGGATTGGCGGAGGTCCACCACGAGGGTGAGACCGCGACCAGGTCCTGGGAGTTCGCGTCGATGGCCGTCCCGCAGGCGCCGTATCCCTTGTCGGTGTAGTAGGTCATCTTTCCGTTCATCGGCTGGCCGATCGGAACGTCGGCGGCCGCCGGTCCCGCGGCGACGGCAATTCCGGTGGCCGCGGCGGCCAGGACGACGGCTGCGGAGCGTGCAGCTCTGCTTCCACGCATGGTCTCTCCTCGATCAGGGGTAATGGCGGGCGGGTGTACTCCACGGCCCCGTGGAGCGAGCGCCCCGGAAACCGGCATCACGGAGCCGTCACGGCTCGCCGGTCAGGAAGTCGAAGGACAGCGGCATTTCTTCGGCACGCGTCCGGCTTTCGGTCCATGAGTGCCATGCGGGACGACGCCGACGCAAGTCCCTGCAGCGACAGTTGTCCGGAACCGGTTGCCAAGCGCACCTGGTTTGGCTGCCTATGATGCATGTCGTTGACAATGAAGTTGAAGAGTTATTCACTGCGCAAGGCGACGGCCTCAGCGCCTTCCACCGGACCCGTCGCGCTTTGAGTAAGCGAGTGTCACCTCAGCGATCCGACCCCACAGGAGCCGCCGTGAGAAGAAACCGCTTCGTCACCTTGCTGCTGGCCGTACTGGCTCTGATCGGTGCGGCCGTCCTCGTGCCGTCCGGCACGGCGAGTGCCGCCGGCCCGTGCGACAACGCGCCCAACTGGACGGCCGGAAGCTGGTATCAGGCGGGCGCGGTCGTCCGGTACACGGACGGCAAGTACTACATAGCCGAGCACGACAATCCCGGCTACGACCCGCTCATCAGCACCTGGTACTGGGACCCGTATGCCTGTCAGGGAGGCGGGAACCCGGGGACCGGAAAGTTCCCCGTGACGGAGGCCCAGTTCCAGCAGATGTTCCCGGGCCGGAACCCCTTCTACACGTACAACGGGCTGATCGCGGCGCTGGCCGCGTACCCGGGATTCGCCGGCACCGGCAGTGACCAGGTCAAGCGACAGGAGGCCGCGGCCTTCCTGGCCAACGTCGACCACGAGACCGGTGGCCTGGTCCACATCGTGGAGCAGAACACGGCCAACTATCCCCACTACTGCGACAGGAACCAGCCCTACGGCTGCCCGGCCGGTCAGGCCGCCTATTACGGCCGTGGTCCGCTCCAGCTCAGCTGGAACTTCAACTACAAGGCGGCGGGCGACGCCCTCGGAATCAACCTGCTGAACAACCCGTCGCTCGTCCAGACCGACGCGGCCGTCTCCTGGAAAACCGCCCTGTGGTACTGGAACACCCAGCGCGGCCCCGGCACCATGACGCCGCACGACGCGATGGTCAACAGCCGTGGATTCGGGCAGACCATCCGCAGCATCAACGGCGCCGTGGAGTGCGACGGCCGCAACCCCGCCCAGGTGCAGAGCCGGGTGAACAGCTACCAGCGATTCGCCCAGGTGCTCGGTGTGGCTCCGGGCGGCAACCTCTACTGCTGAGCCCCGGGGGAATGCGGCTGCGGCAGGGTGACGTCTTCCCGATTGAGTGCAACTACCCAGCAGCGGCTAGGATTTGGTCCTTCTTGAGAAGGGGCGCTGATGGGCACCAGATTTATTGAGGTAGACGAATCGCGGCGAGGCGAGCCGGGTGTGCGGAAGGGAGGCAGAACATTGACGGTAGGAGACCAGTCCATCACCCAGGAGACGTGGGTGAAGGTTGAAGCATACGACGACCTCGACCCGACCGTGACCGGGGACGTCCATCTGCACACGTTCGCGGTCCCGGGCATGGAAGTGCGGGTTGGGGCCGGAAAGAATGATGAGGACGGCGGTAGCGAATTTGAAACCAGGTTGATCCCGTCCGTCCAGTATTACCAGATCGAGCTCGGGCCCGACTCGCTGAATAAGCTTCATGATGCGCTCGAGCCCTTCATCGCAGCCGCGAAGGAATGCGAGCCGCCAAAGGGCCGGAAGATGCGCGCCAAGTAGTCCGCAATGTCCCCTCCCGGGAGGGGCCATTGTCGTATTTCAGACGACGGTGAGCCGCCGGCAGCGCCAAGCTGATCGGCCATCATGAGGTCGTCAGGATGGAGGCGATCACTGAGGGGGCGGGAGGCCCGTCGAGAAGGTGGCGCAGTTCCGCCACTCCCGCGCACCGCTGTTCCGGTGTGAGGGAGAGGTACTGCTCGATGCGTTCGTCGAAGGTGCTGCGGAACCGCGCGTAGAGGTTGTCGTCCTCCAGGATCCGGCCCGCGACGGCCACGAGGGCCTCGGTGCCGGAGTAGTCCTCCTCCGGCAGCGCGTGGCCGGGCAGGACGTCCGTGAAGCGGCCCGCCAGACGTCCGAAGAGGGTGTCCGCGAGATTCCGGATGGTGAACGTGTGCGCGTAGTGCTGTTCGTGGAGCGCCAGAGGCAGCTGTCCGAGGAGCGTGCTCTCGTTGAGCGCTGACAGACCGGGCGCAAGCAGGGAGTACGGTGTTTTCGCGACCTGCCGGAGCAGTTCGCGCTGTGGGAGGAAGCGGCGGTCGATGTGTCGTCCGGGGGACCGGTGGCTGTCGGCGCGGGGACCGGTGTACGGGCCGCCGCAGACCAGGACGCGGGTGAAGCGGGGCCAGTCGGTGAGCAGGTCCGGGAGCCAGCGGTCGATGAGCCGGAGGTAGGCGTTGTTGGCGTCGAAGTCCAGGAGGAAGTTCTTGAAGCCGCCGGTGTTGATCAGCAGGTCGTAGTCCGGTCCCGGTCCGTCGGGCACCGGTTCACCCGCTGCCGCTTCGTTCAGGCCCTCCAGGTCGACCAGCGGGCCGGTGAGCAGCATCGAGCGGTGTGCGTCGGCGTCGGTGAACGCGGCCATGCGCCGGGAGACACCGGGGAAGTTCTGGATCACGCTGTGGTCGGCCAGCAGGTGGGCGGCGAGCACGTGTTCGTGCGGCGAGAGACGGGAGAGGTGGCGGCGGGCCGCCGCGAAGGACGTGCGGGGAACGGTCGCGCACAGCTCGTGGATCCGTGTCAGGGGAGTGCGGTGCTGCCAGAAGCCGAACAGGCAGTCCACCAGGACCACCGGCCGGCGCGCCACGACCGCACGCAGGACAAGATCGGCGTCCATGACGGAGAGGACGTGGTCGCTGTCGGCCAGGAGACGATCGAGGAGCGCGGATCCGCTCCCGTGCGGCTCGGTGAGCTCGTGGACGGCGTCGAAGGCGGTGGCGTTGCGGCGGGCGAACGCCGCCGCGACGCTGTCCCCGACGAACACCCGCTCATGCCCGGAGCGCAGCCGGGAGACGGCGACGAGCACGGAGGCCGGGCCGAAGCCGCAATTCTGGGCTCCCATCAGGATGCGCATGGCGCGTCAGCAGGCCACGGTCCGTGCGGCGGCCAGGATTCCGGTCAGTTGCCTCGCGAAGGGGGCGGTGTGTTTCGCGTAGCCGGCGTGCCCTCCGGGGAACTCCACCAGCCCCCGGCCGAGCAGCTGCGCGAGGACGGCCGCCGGCTGGTGGACGTCGTAGGTACGGGATTCCCGGCCGCCGGCCACGACGATGCGGTCCGCCACCGCCGCCAGCGCGGCGACGTCGGGAACGCAGCGGGAGGAGGGCAGCATCACGTGTGAGAGGAAGAACGCGCTGTTGTCGGTCGCTTCGGGCAGCTGCGGAGCGGGCCTTCCGCCGAAAAGGGCCCGGAGCCTGTCCAGCGCCGCCGCGGCGCCGTCCCGGCGGAACGTCGCGTACACCTCGTCGAAGAAGGCGGCGTGCCGTGCCGCGTCCGGCAAAAGCTCTATGGCGGGGGGCTCGTGGACGACGGCGAGCCGGATCCGCTGCGGATCGCGGACCATGAGCTCCAGGGCGGTGAGCCCGCCGGCGCAACTGCCGAACACCCTCACAGGCTCACCGTTCGGGGCGAGGTGGTCGAGCAGCCGGGCGGCGTCGTCGGTCTGGGTGAGGAGCCACGGTTCGGGCGGCGGCCCGTCGAGGCGGCTACGGGAAATTCCGCGCGGGTCGTAGGTGACGACGCGGTGGCGGGCCGCGAGCTCGTCGGCCAGGTCCCGGAAGACCTCGGCATCGGAGGCGCCACCCGGGATCAGCAGCAACAGCGGCCCGGAGCCGCGCACCTCGAAGTACAGCCGCGCGCCCGGCACGGCCAGCGTGCCGCTCTCCAGCGGGTCCATCTCTCTCCAGCTCGCTCCGTTGCAGGGGCCCCCAGGGGACCAGGCGGCACGAGGCTACGCGCGGGAGAGCCCGTGCGGGTAGGGGCAGGCGCGCGGGTAGAGGCGGGCGTGCGCACGGGGCGTGCGCGGTTCCCCGGGCTCCCGGCATCCGCCGGCGCTCCGATGTGCCCGTCTGCGGACCGTGCGAGCGGGGCATGGTGTGCCTCATGGTCCTGGCTGTGAAGAGATCCTTCGTGAAGAGATCCTCCGTCAAGGCGGTCGAGAAGCGACTGGGCGCGGTCGCCCTGGTGGCCGCCGTGGTGCTCGGCGCGGCCACGCCGGCCGTCCCGGCATCCGCCCACCCCCGGGATTCCGGGCTGCTGCAGTGCCAGGGAACGGAGTCCGTCAGCTACCAGCCGGCGGTCGTACTCCAGCCGCGGCACATCCGCGTCACGGTCGACGGACGCTTCACCTCCTGCGTCGGGAGTCAGACGGAGGTGCGCAGCGGCGGCTACCACGAGGAGTTCACGCTCCACACCGGCTGCACCAATCTCCTCGAAGGGTTTCGGGCCCGCCGGACCTATGTCTGGAACACCGGTGACGCCAGCACCGCCGACATCAGCGGCAACAGTACGGCCGTGGCCGGCCAGGTGGTCACGCCTGTCACCGGCACTGTCACCCGCGGCCGCTTCCAGGGCAGGAGACTGCTCCAGATCATTCCAGTGCCTCAGCCCGGCGCGCTGCAGTGCCTGACGACCGGCGTCACCGGCGCGACCGGGGTGACGACGTTGACGATCCTGTAGGCGGGTCGCGCTGATGCTCGCGACCCTATTGGCGGGTGTGGCGAACAGGTGACGTGTCCGGGAGCTCCTCCGGATCGTTCTTGCGGCAAAGGCCTCTCTTGCCGGAATCGACTGAAGGAGTCTCGATGCGACGAGTCCTCGCGGCCACTGCCCTGACCGCAGCCGCACTGGGCGTAGGCGTCACCGGCCCGGGCGCCGTTGCCCATGCCGCGGCCGGGGTGCCGGGCGTCGACCTGGTCGGCACGGGCATCGACCCGGGAACGGTGACCGCGATGGCGGACAACGCCCTGCAGAAAACGACCGCGGAACTGGGCCGGGCGGCCGGGGGCGGCGAGCTCGGGAGGACCCTGCCCGCGGTCGGCCGGGCCGGCGGCGGCGTCCTGAGACAGACGACCTCCGGCATCCAGAGTTTCATCGGACAGACGGCGGGATCGGCGGGACAGTCCATCGGCAGCGCCCTGACCGCGGGGGCGAGGGACAGTCTGCCGAAGGGAAGCCTCCCGGAGCCGGGCTCGGTCCCCGGATACTGAGCAGGCCGAGAGCGCCGACCCCGGCGCCCGCCATCGGCGTGTGTGACCGTCCTACCGGCCCGGAGCGTCAGTAGGGAACTGTTGTGCGGGCCCGGGGCGTTGGCCGGTCATGGTGATGATGGCGGGCCTACTGTTCATGACTGTGCTGGTGATCGTGCCGTTCCTGTTCGCCTCGGTCCGGTACGTGGTCCTGCGATCGGGGCGTCCGGCCTGGCTGTGCCGTCGGCTGGCCGCGCGCTCGCCGCGCAGCGGTGTCGGCCTGGGGGCCACGGTGACCGAGGAGCTGCACGCGTTCATGAATGCCAACAAGCGTGTGCAGATCGAGCAGCGGCAGGAGGAGCTGGTGCTGAGGGACGACGTGCACGGTGGCGCGCCGCCACGCACGGGCATCGACCTGGAAGCGGGGACGGCTGTGATTCGGCGACGCGGGTAGCCGCCGGCTTCACGAGGTGACTCGGCGGTGGCCGATGAGGGCTGCCGCTATGCCGACGAAGGCCGGGAAGTACTCCGGCCCCGTTCCTCCGCCCCTGCACAGCGGGGCGGAGGAACGGACTGTGCTGCTAGCCCTGCGTGCCGTTCTGGTCGACGGGGTACAGGCCGAGCTTGCTCTCGGGGTCGGCCGGGTCGGCGCCCTTGACGTCGCCGACGTAGAGGCTGATGCGGGCCTTGTAGCGGTCGAGGGCGGCGCGGTCGCTCATGAACTTGCCGAGGCCGAGCGGGTTCATGTTGTCGTAGTCGAAGATGCCCTTGCGGCCGGCCGGGGCGGCGACGTCGGTGCGGGCGCTCCAGCCGTACGAGGTCTGCTGGTACTGCTTCGACAGGACCCAGCTCAGGTACAGCTTGGCGGCGGCCTTGTGCGGGGCGTCCTTGAGGATGGCGCCGGTCTGAGGCCAGGCGACCCAGGGCGACTTCTCGGGGATGCTCGTCTTCGACAGGCCGCTGGAGCTGCCCGAGCTGCCGAAGTTCGCCACGTAGCCGTCCTTGCCGACCTGGGCGGAGGCGTCGGCGGTGCCGCGGACGAACTTGGGGTTCTGGGCGCGCAGCTTCTGCAGGTAGTCGAAGCCGTACTTGTCGGTCAGCTGCTTGAAGTAGTAGAGGACGGCGTCGTCGTCGTTGGGGTAGGTGAAGACGAGCTTGTCCTTGTATTCGGGCTTGAGGAAGTCCTGGGCCTCGACGGGGGCGTTGTCGCCGAGCGTGGTGGCGGTGACGTTGGCGAAGCCGATGAAGAACAGGCCGGTGTAGTAGCCGTCCTTGTCCTTGATCTTGTCGTAGACCTTGTTCCAGCCGACCGGCTTGTACTGCTCGAGCGCCCCTTCCTTCTTCCAGCGCGGGAAGTCGTCGAGGGTCTGCAGGTGGACGACGTCGGCGACGACCTTGTGCTCGGCTATCTGGTTGTCGAGGCGCGCGTCGTGGTTCTTGCTGAAGTCGACGACGGTGTCGACCTTCATCCTGGGGAACTGCTTGACGAAGGCGTTCTTGAGGTAGTCGGCCTGGCCCGGCTTGTCGCCGCCGGCGTAGACGACCAGCCGCCCGCCTTCGGCGACGGCCTCCTTGTAGAGCTTCTGCAGCTGCTCGTCCTCACTCGCACCCTGCGACGCGGGGCGGGCGGAGGGGGCGGCGGCAGCGGCGGTGGCTCCGCTTGCGGCGAGTACACCGAGGGCGACGGCTGTGGCCCAGGCCTTCCGGGTGGACTTCACAACGACTCCTTCTTGAGGGGGGACACGGAAGCCCCTGAAAGATCACTTGAAACTTCAAGAACTTCCCTGCGTGCACCCTAGAGGGGTTCGTTTGAATATTCAAGTACTCCGTGTGCCGCGGGCACCCGGTCCGGCGGCTACGCGAAGGCGCTGTAGCCGGTGATGGTCTTGCCGACGATGAGGGTGTTCATCTCCCGGGTGCCCTCGAAGGAGTACACGGCCTCGGCGTCGGCGAAGAACCTGGCGATCTCGTAGCCGAGAACGATGCCGTTGCCGCCGAAGAGCTCGCGGGCCCAGGCCACGCACTCGCGCATCCGGCTGGTGGTGAACGCCTTGGCCAGGGCCGCCTGCTCGGCGCTGTCCCGGCCGGCCGCGGAGAGCTGGCCGAGGCGGACGACCATGCCGAACATGGCGGTGATGTTGCCGAGCATCTTCACCAGCAGGTCCTGGACCAGCTGGAAGGAGCCGATGGGCCTGCCGAACTGCTCACGGTCGACCGCGTACGCTCGCGCGAGCTCGTAGGCGCGTACCGCGACGGCCAGCGCCTGCCAGGCCACTCCGCCCCGGGTGCGAGCCAGGACGGCGGCGGTGTCGCGGAAGCTGCCGACCCGCTGCAGACGGTCGGCCTCGGGGACCCGCACCTCGTCGAGGGTGATGTCGGCGTTCTGCACGGTCCGGAGCGCGATCTTGCCTTCGATCTTGGTGGCGGTGAAACCGGGGGTGCCCTTCTCCACCACGAAGCCCTTGACGTTGCCGTCGGCCGTGTCGCGCGCCCAGACCACGACGAGATCGGCGAAGGTGCCGTTGCCGATCCACCGCTTGGCGCCGTTGAGGACCCACGTGTCGCCCTCGCGCCGGGCAGTGGTGCGCATGCCGCCCGCGACGTCGGAGCCGCCCTCGGGCTCGGTCAGGGCGAAGGCGCCGATCTTCCGCATCGCGGCCATGTCCGGCAGCCAGCGCTCGCGCTGTTCCCGGCTTCCGCCGCCGTGAATACTGCCCATCGCCAGGCCGGTGTGGACTCCGGAGAACACCCCCAGCGACGGGTCGATGCGGTTGAGCTCCAGGTTCAGGAAGCCGGAGAACAGTTCGCCGCGGTGGCGGCCGTCGCCGAATTCGGGGTAGGCGTATCCGGCCAGTCGGAGCTTGGCTATCTTCTCGACCGCCGGGAAGGGGAATTCCGCCCGCTCCCAGGCGGCGTCGAACAGCGGCTTGATCTCGCTTTCCAGGTAGTCGCGGACAGTGGCGAGCTCGGCCCGCTCGGCGTTGCTGAGCAGGTCGGCGTAGCCGAAGAAATCAGGGGTGGGGTTGGCGGGCTTGGGCATGGGGGCCTCCTCTTGCGGTCAGTGGTCAGTGGTCAGCGGTCAGGGTCAGCGGTGATCGGCCTGGCGCAGCGCTGCGTTCAGCGCGAGCTGTTTGCGGTCGCGGAGCAGGGCGCGTCGCCGGTATGCCTCGGGTCCGCTCCCGTACGCGGCCTCCGTCTGGCCGACGACCGTGGCTACGGCATCGGCGTCCAGCTCCGGGCTACCCAGGCGCTGCCAGCCCTCGGCGAGGCCGGGGCCCAGGTGCCGCATCATGTGCCTGATGCCGCCGGGGCCGCCGCCGAGGTGGAAGCTCTCGAAGGGGCCGACCGCCGCATAGCGACCGCCCAGCGACGCCTTCATCACCGTGTCGAGCTCCCCGGCGTCGACCACGCCGGTCAGGACGAGGTGGATCGCCTCCTGGAGCACCGCGCTCTGCAGCCGGTTGGCCGCGAAGCCCGGGACCTCCTTGTGCAGCCGCACCGGCGTCTTCCCCAGCGAGCCGTAGAAGGCGATGGCCGCCTCGACGGTTCCCTCCGCGGTGCGCTCGCCCGGCACGATCTCCACGAGCGGCACGATGTGCGGCGGGTTGAAGGGGTGCGCGACCAGCAGCCGTGCGGCGGCCTCGTCCGGCAGCCGCTCCGCGATCCGGGTGGCGACGATGCCGGAGCTGGAGGTGGCCAGCAGCGCGTCGGCCGGGGCGTGCCGGGCGATCTCGGCGAACAGCTGCTGCTTGAACTCCAGGTTCTCCGGGCCGTTCTCCTGCACGAGCCGTGCTCCGGCCACGGCCCCGGCCAGGTCGCGGGTGGTGCGGATGCGGCCGCGCAGCTCCGCCGCGTCGGTGCCGGGCAGTCCGGCAGCGAGCATCGGCAGCGCCTGGTCGACGGCCTGGTCCAGATCGTCGCGCGGATCGGTGACCGTCACCTCGATTCCGTACGCCGCGAACAGCGCGGCCCACGCGAGGCCGATGGTGCCGGCGCCCACGACGGTGGCGGTCTTGTACGGAGGGGCGGTGGAGGTCTGGTACGGATGGGTGATGGCTGTGTGGTGCGGAGGGGCGGCGGTCATGACGGTTCCTCCTCGGTCAGGTAGTCGTGGACGGGAACGGCCCGGTCCAGCGTGAGATCAGTGACGATGTGGCTCGCCGAGACGATCCCGCGCACCGGCAGGTCCGCCAGCGGCGCCAGCACGTGCGCGAACAGCTGCAGCCGCGCGGGCCCGGTGTAGGCCTCCTTGACCACGAGATCGGTGATCTGCGTGCGGACGAGCTCGCAGATGCGCGGGGTGCCGTCGTAGTCCGGAACGGTCTTGAGCATGTACGTGGGCACGGCGATCTGCTCGCGGGCGAGCCCTGGGTCGAGCGGGTGGTGCTTGTAGCCCATCGTGGCGGTGGCCACCCGTACGCTCCCGTAGTCCAGCGTCCCGACCAGTGCGGCGTTGTCGGCGTACAGGGCGGGCGTGCCCATCGCCTTCGGATAGGCGCTCACCTCGCGGCCCGCGGCGGTGGCGGCGAAGCTGTCCAGGTACATCGCGTGCAGATACTCGCCGCGCTCGTCCCCGCAGCGCACCGGGATCGCCTGCCCGGCCTCGACGTACGGGCCGTAGGCCGTGACGTCTCCCATCTTCATCACCTCGAACCGGACCAGCGGTTCGGCGACGTCGATCTGCAACGGCTCGGGCACCACGGCCCGCAGCGCCTCGGGGTCGGTGCGGTAGACGATGCTGAGGTACTCGCGGTCCGTGAAGCGGACGGCGGCGGGGGCGTACGCGGGCGCTGTGGCGGGCGTGTCGAGGGTCCGCAGGATCTGTGCGCGGTTCATCGCCCGCTCCATTCCGGCGCGCGCTTCTCGCCGAAGGCACGGACCCCTTCGGCGAAGTCGGCCGAGCGCAGCAGTGCGCCGATCTCGGCGGCCTGCGCGGCGAACGCCTCCGGCTCCGGTGCCCCGTCCGCCCGTTGGACGGTCCGCTTCACCGCGGCCAGGGCCAGCGGCGCGTTGGCCGCGATCTCCTCGGCGAGCTCCAGGGCGGCCGGCAGAGCCTGGCCGTCGGGGGTGAGACGGTTCACGACGCCGAGTTCGCGGGCGTGCTCGGCGGTGACCGTGCGGCCGGTCAGCAGCAGCTCCATCGCCAGGTGGTAGGGGATGCGCTTGGGGAGTCGTACGACCCCGCCGCCACCGGCGATCAGCCCGCGCTTGACCTCGGGCAGGGCGAAGCGGGCGCCCTCGGCGGCGACCACCAGGTCGCAGGCCAGGGCCAGTTCGAAGCCGCCGCCCAGGGCGTGGCCCTCGACGGCCGCGATCAGCGGCTTGGCCGTCCGCGCCTCGGTGAGCCCGGCGAAGCCCTTGCCGGGCACGGTCACCTGCTCGCCGCGGGCGGCGGCCTTGAGGTCCATGCCCGCACAGAAGGTGCCGTCCGAGCCGGTGAGGACGCCCACTCGCAGATCGGGGTCGGACTCCAGGCGGTCGACGGCGGCGGCGATGCCCCGGGCGACCTCGGCGTTGACGGCGTTGCGGGCCCGCGGCCGGTCGATCGTCACGACGAGGACGCTGCCGACGCTGCCGACGGTGTCGGTGCGTACGGCGTCCGTGCGGGTGGTGTCCGTGCGGGCGGTGCTGTTCATCGCCGCACCTCACCGCGGGCGAGCTCGCCGAGCACTTCCTCGGTGTGCTGACCGGGCAGCGGCGCGTGCCGGCGCACCGAGGCCGGGGTGGCGGAGAACGCCAGCGGTATGCCGACCACACGGTAGGCGCCCTCGCTGGGGTGCTCGGCGACGTCCAGCAGACGGCCTCCCTGCACGTACGGATCGTCGGCGGCCTCGTCGAGCCGCAGCACGGGACCGAAGGGAATGCTGTGCTTGGCGCACACCTCCGCCCACTGCGCCGTGGTCAGCTCGGGCGTGACGGTCTCCAGCAGCTCGGCCAAGGCTGCACCGTCGCGCGTGGAGTCGATGAACTCGCCGTTGACGCGCGCGTCCTCGGCCAGGTCGGGGCGTCCCGCAGCGGCGAACAGGTCGCGGAAGTTCTGCGGGCTGTACGGGATGACCATCGCCAAGCCGTCCTTGGTCGGGCGGGCCCGGTGCCCCTTGTTCATGGACAGCGGGAAGCCGGTCGGGCCCATCGGCGGCTCGAAGATGCGTCCCTGCAGGTGCTCGACCAGGTTGAACGCCAGCAGCGTGTCCACCATGGGCACCTCGACGTGCTGACCGCGGCCGGTCGCGCGCTGGTGGACGAGCGCCGCCAGTGCCGCGTACACGATCGTCAGCGCGGCGACCTTGTCGGCGAAGATGCTCGGCAGGACGACGGGCGCCCCCACGTCGCCCGCGCGCTGCGCCAGGTCCAGCAGCCCGGAGGCGGCCTGCACCGTCTCGTCGTACGCGGCCAGGCGGGCCCGGTCGGAGTCCGGGCGGAACCCTTGCGCGTGGACGTGGACGAGGCGGGGGTTGGCCGCGGCGAGGCTGTCGTAATCCATGCCCAGGCGGCGCAGGGCGTCGATGCGCATGTTGGTGATCAGGATGTCGGCGGTCCCGATCAGCTCAAGGGCCTTGGCCCGCTCACCGTCGTCCTTGAGGTTCAGCGTCACGCTGCGCTTGTTGCGGTTGACGTTGAGGTTCAGGGGCGTCATGCCGGGCGTACGGTGCAGCGCGCCGACCCGAACGGTGTCGTTGGGCGACTCGATCTTGATGACGTCGGCGCCGAGATCGCCGAGGATCTGCGCGGCGTACGGGCCCATCACCACCGTGGCCATGTCGATGACGCGCACGCCGGCCAACGGGCCGGTCAAAGGGTCGGCCAACGGGCCGGTCGGCGCGGCTGTTTCTGTGTTTGCTGCTGCTGCGTCTGCTGCGGATTCCATCGCCACTCCAGTACGGAAAACGGGACGGGAAAGGGAACAAATGTAATTTCGGGGAGCGTTCCCGGGGATTCCCGGGGCACGTGGAAAACGCTAGTCCCGGCGGTGGAGGAACCCAAGTGATCAGTGATACCGATGCACGAAAAACGGCGTGACCGCAGTGGTCACGCCGTTGCCGGGGAACGATCAGCGGGGGTCGGAGGGAGCCGAGAACACGGCCCCCGCCTCCCGTACCAGGCCGTGCAGGTCACCGTCCGGCTCGGCCCGGTCCCGGCGCCAGACCAGCCCGGTCGCCAGGGCGGGCGAGAAGTCCCGGAACGGCAGGACGACGCTCGCGGCCTGTCCCTCTTCCTCGCGCTCTCCCGCGCTGAGCAGCGTAATGCCGAATACCGAACCGTTCGCGACGATTTCGCGCACGCTTGCGTAATCCCCGATATTGAGGTTGATCTCCTTGTGGATTCCCGCGGCTTTCAGGCGCACCTTGAGCTGGTCGAAATACGTGGGGAGCGTGCCCGGCGCGGACGTCACATACGTGTATTCGGTGAGTTCACTCAATGACACCGAGCTCTGCCCGTCGAACGCGGCGGCCGGCAGCAGCGCGCCCAGAGGCTCGTGCAGCAGCTCCAGGACCTCGATCCCCTCGGCATGCACGGGCAGGTGCACCAGCGCCATGGCGAGGTCGCCGCGCTGTACGGCGCTCAGGAGATTCCCGCTGTTCCCGGGCCAGCGCTTGACGTCGAACTCCTCGGCGCAGCGCGCTTCGAGCTGCCCGAGCCGCCCCCGCAGCTGCGGATGCAGGGCCGGCACCACGCCCACGTACGCCGCCCGCCGCTCGGGCCCCAGGGCCCGGCGCAGCTGCCAGGGAATGTCGTCGAACCGGCCGAGGACGTCCTTCGCGACCGGCAGCAGCGCCGTGCCGGCGCGGGTCAGCGCCACATGGTGCGAATCCCGGTCGAACAGCCGCTGGTCGAGTTCCCGCTCAAGGTCCCGTATCCGCTGACTCAACGGCGAGGTGGCCATGTGCAGTTGCCGCGCGGCCCGGGAGAAACTGAGATTCTCGGCGACCGCCACGAAATAGCGCAGATGGAAGATCTCCATTGCCGAACCCTATCCGGGCACGGCGGAACCGCTTACTGGAGCCCGGAGCCCGGAGCCCGGAGCCCGGAGCCCGGAACGCCGGGCGCGCAGTGGGCTCAGGGACGACCGTGTCCGGTCACGGAATTTCGTCGTGACCGGACACGGTTGCTTCATGCGATTCTGATGACCGCCGTCGGGCACCGCGAGGCGGCCTCCTCCACCGCTGCGCGTTGTTCTTCGCCCGGGGCGGCATCGAGCAGGATCACCGTGCCGTCCTCGTCGTTCTGGTCGAACACGTCGGGGGCGAGGAGCACGCAGGTTCCCGCGCCGCAGCACAGGTCCTCGTCGATCTCTATCCTCATCACGGCCGCCTCCTCACCAGCGCACCGGCAGCCCGAGGACGCCGTACGTGACCATCATCTCCCGGGTACCGATCTCCTCCGCCGGGACGGCGAGCTCCAGGCGGGGGAAGCGGCGCAGCAGCGATTCGTAGCCGATGGCGAGTTCCAGGCGGGCCAGGTGGTGGCCCATGCACTGGTGGGGGCCGCTGCCGAAGGCGAGGTGCCGGGACGGGCCGCGACGGATGTCGAAGGTGTCGGGGGCCTCGAAGCCGAGCGGGTCACGGTTGGCGGCGGGGAGCGACACCGTGACGACCTCGCCCTTGCGGACGGACTGCCCCTCGAACTCGAAGTCCTCGGCGGCGACACGGATCGGGCCGATCTGCACGACGCTGAGGTAGCGCAGCAGCTCTTCGACGGCGTCGTCCATCAGGGTCCAGTCGGCGCGCAGGGCGGCCAGCTGGTCGGGGTGGCGCAGCAGGGCGTAGGTGCCCAGCGCCAGCATGTTGGTGGTGGTCTCCAGCCCCGCGATGAGCAGGACGATCGTGATGCCGAGCAGTTCTTCGTCGGTCAGGTCGGTCTCAAGGGTGAGCCTGCCGAGGATGTCCGGGCCCGGGTCCTTGCGTGCGGCTGCGATGAGGGCGGTCAGCATGCCGCCGAGCCCCATCATCGACTGCTGCATCTCCTCTCCGCTGCTGGAGAGGCTGAAGAGGACGTCGACATGATGCCCGAACTGCGACCGGTCCGCCTCCGGCAGCCCGAGCAGCTCCGAAGTCACCAGCGTGGGCAGCGGCTTGGCGAAGGCCTGCACCAGGTCGACGGGCCCGGCCGCGCTCTCCATCTCGTCCAGCAGGCGATCCGTCATCTCCTGGATCCGCGGCCGGAGTTCCCGCACCCGCCGAATGGTGAAGTGCTTGCTCAGCAGACGGCGGTAGCGGGTGTGCTCCGGCGGGTCCATGTTGACGAACATGCCCGGAGGGAGGGCGTCGGTGCTCAGCTCGGAGCCGGGCACCTTCACCGGGGAGCGCTTCCCGGCCGGCAGCGAGCTGAACCGGGTGTCGCCCAGCACGCTCCGCGCGGTCTGCAGCCCCGTGACCAGGCGGCCGATGTGCCCGTCGGGATACCGCAGCGGGGTCATCGGGCATTCCTCGCGCGCTTCGGCGAAGGGCGCGGGCGGGTCGAAGGGACAGCCTGAGGGGCGCGTCGTGGGAAAGGATCGGGCTAAGCGGTTTTCGGCTTCTTTTGATTGCGTCATGAGCGAAGAGACCTCTTCGTCAGAGGAAAGTGCGGGGAAGTTATACGGCCGATAACCCTCCCACGGCCGTCCCTAGGGTTCTCCTTAGTGATGCGCCTCGGCCGCCGCCCTTGCCGTGCCCTTCACTCGCCCTTCCCGCCCGTCGTCCGCTTGGGATTCCCCTAGACCTGATCGGCTGCAGCGCCGGAAGGCGGCCGAGGGAACGAAACTGGGGTCACTCCGCCACACGCTGCGACCGGTCGCGCCTTCGGGCCTTCGGACCTTCGTGCCTTCGGGCCTTCGCGCCTTCGAGTCATTGAGCCTCCGATCCGTCGAGCCGATCGCATGCGTCGCTGGCTGGGGTGGTGCCTTTTCGTTCTCTGTGTGGGTGGGTGGAGCGCAATATGGTCGAGTCCGGGCTCAACGGATCGGGCGGATCGGGGAATCGCGCCGGTTCGGCGGTCAGGACCGATGACATAGCTGTCATCGGTCTTGCCTGCCGGCTGCCCGGAGCCGCCGATCCGGCCGCCTTCTGGCGGCTGCTCAGCGAGGGTGCGGACGCGATCACCGATGTCCCCCCGGACCGGTGGGACGGGGCCGCGGTCGCCGACGCCGACGCGTCCGTACCGGGCAGGACCGACATCCGCCGCGGCGGATTCCTCGACCGCATCGGCCACTTCGACGCCGGGTTCTTCGGGCTTTCCCCCAAGGAAGCCGCCGCCATGGACCCGCAGCAGCGGCTCGTGCTGGAACTGGCCTGGGAAGCGCTGGAGGACGCGCACGTGCGCGCCGGGACGCTGCGCTCCACCCGGACCGGAGTCTTCGTCGGCGCCATCTGGGACGACTACGCGACCCTGCACCACCGCTCCGGGCTCACCGCCATCTCCCCGCACACCGTCACCGGTCTGCACCGCAGCATCATCGCCAACCGGGTGTCGTACTTCCTCGGCCTGAACGGCCCCAGCATGACCGTGGACTCCGGCCAGTCCTCGTCCCTGGTCTCCGTCCACCTGGCCTGCGAGAGCCTGCGCAAGGGGGAGTCGACGATCGCGCTCGCGGGCGGCGTGAACCTCAACATCGTCCCCGAAAGCACCCTGGGCGCCGCCAAGTTCGGCGGCCTGTCCCCGGACGGCCGGTGCTTCACCTTCGACGCCCGTGCGAACGGCTACGTCCGCGGCGAGGGCGGCGGCATCGTCGTCCTCAAGCCCCTGGCCCAGGCCGTCGCGGACGGAGACCCGGTCTACTGCGTGATCCGCGGCAGCGCCGTCAACAACGACGGCGGCGGCGACGGCCTGACCGTGCCCCTGCAGTCCGGACAGGAACAGGTGCTCCGCCTCGCCTACGAACGGGCCGGAGTCGACCCCGCCCACGTCGGCTACGTGGAACTGCACGGCACCGGCACCAAGGTCGGCGACCCCATCGAGGCGGCCGCGCTCGGCGCGGTGCTCGGCGCCGGCGCCGGACGCGACCCCGAGCGGCCGCTGCGGGTCGGCTCGGCCAAGACCAACGTCGGCCACCTGGAGGGCGCCGCCGGCATCACCGGCCTGCTCAAGGCCGCCCTGGCGCTCCGCCACCGCGAACTGCCCGCCAGCCTCAACTTCGAGTCCCCGAACCCGGCGATCCCGCTGACACGGCTGAACCTCCGGGTGCAGACCGAGCACGCCACGTGGGACGCACAGGACGCCCAGGATGCCCAGGACGACCGCCCGCTGGTCGCCGGAGTCAGCTCGTTCGGCATGGGCGGCACCAACTGCCACATCGTGCTGGCGGAACACCGTGCGGGTGCGGGTGCGGGTACGGAGGCGAGGGCAGGAGCGGAAGCGAGCACAGGCACGGCACCGGCTCCGACGCCGTGGCCGCTGTCCGCCAGGACCGCCTCCGGGCTGCGCGCCCAGGCCGCCGCCCTGCTCTCGCACGCCGAGGCGCACCCCGGCCTCGCCCTGCCCGACGTCGGCTGGTCACTGGCCACCGGCCGCACCGCCTTCGAACACCGGGCCGTCGTCGTGGGCGAGGACCGCGACGACTTCCTGCGCGCCCTGCGCGAGCTGTCCACCGGCGGCATCGACGCCGCCCTGACCACGGGCCGCACCCGCCCGCGCGGCAAGCTCGCCTTCCTCTTCTCGGGCCAGGGCAGCCAGCGCGCCGCCATGGGCCGCGAACTGGCGGAGGCGTTCCCGGCGTTCGCCGCCGCGCTGGACGAGGTGTGCGCACACCTCGACCCCCGGCTGCCGCGTCCGCTGCGCGACGTGATGTTCGCACCCGAGGGCTCCGAGGAAGCGGCCGAACTCGACCGGACCCTCTACACGCAGACCTCGCTGTTCGCCGTCGAGGTCGCCCTGTTCCGGCTGCTGGAGAGCTGGGGCATCACCCCCGACGTGCTGATGGGCCACTCCGTCGGCGAACTCGCCGCCGCGCACGTGGCCGGCGTCCTCTCGCTCACCGACGCCTGCGCCCTGGTCGCTGCGCGCGGCCGCCTGATGCAGGCGCTTCCCGCCGGCGGCGCCATGATCGCGATCCAGGCCGAGGAGGACGAGGTCCGTGCCCGCATCGGCGACCGTACGGACCGCGTGAGCATCGCCGCGCTGAACGGCCCGGAGTCCGTCGTCGTCTCCGGCGACGAGGACCTCGTCACCGAGATCGCCGACGCCTTCGCGGCCCTGGGCCGCAAGACCAGCCGGCTGCGGGTCAGCCACGCCTTCCACTCCCCGCACATGGAACCCATGCTGGCGGAGTTCCGCCGCGTGGCCGAAGACCTGCGCTTCCACGCCCCGCGCATCCCGATCGTGTCCAACGTGACGGGCCGGCTGTCCGCCGAGGAGGAGTACGAGGGGAGCACGGCCGACTACTGGGTCCGCCACGTCCGTGACGCGGTCCGGTTCGCCGACGGCGTCGCCCGCCTCGACGAGCACGGCGTCCGCACGTACCTGGAGCTCGGCCCCGGCGGCGTACTGACCTCCATGGCCCGCGCCGGCGCCGGGGCCGACGGCGACGCCCTGTTCGTACCCGCCCTGCGCGCCCGCCGTCCCGAGGCGCAAGCCCTGCTGGCGGCGGTCGCCTCGCTGCACGTCCACGGCGTGGAACCGGACTGGACCGCCCTGTTCGGCGGCGACGACGGGCGGGGCGCGCGTCGTAAGGTCGCGCTCCCCACCTACGCGTTCGAGCGGCAGCGGTACTGGCTGGAGGGTGCCACCACGTCCTCCGATTCCGGCTCCGGCTCCGTCTCCGCCTTTGTCTCTGCCTCCGCCGACTCCTCCTGGGCGCCTGCTGTCCCGCCGCGGGAAGCGATCGCCGGGACGGCGAGCGAGCCCGTGGGCGCCCTGGCCCGGCGGCTCGCCGGCCTGCCCGAGTCCGAGCGCGACGAAGCGGTGCTCGACCTGGTTCGCGCACACATCGCCGCCGTCCTCGGACACGCCGAAGCCCGCCAGGTCCAGGCCGAATGGACCTTCAAGGACCTCGGCTTCGACTCGCTCAGCTCGGTGGAACTGCGCAACCAGCTCAGCGAGACCACCGGACTGCGCCTGCCCAGCGGGCTGCTGTTCGACCACCCGACCCCTGCCGCCCTCGCCCGCCACCTCGGCGCGGAGGCCCTGGGCGAGGGCGCGGCGGTCGCCCTGCCCGGGACCGTCGCCGACCCCGACGAGCCCATCGCCATCGTGGCCATGAGCTGCAGGCTCCCCGGTGGAGTGCAGTCCCCGGAGGACCTGTGGCGGCTCGTCGCCTCCGGCGGTGACGCCGTCTCCGGATTCCCGACGGACCGAGGCTGGGACGTCGAGGCGCTCTACGACCCGGAGCCCGGCACCCCCGGCAAGTCCTCGACACGGCAGGGCGGCTTCCTCCACGAGGCGGCCGAATTCGACGCCGGCTTCTTCGGCATCAGCCCCCGCGAGGCCGCCGCGATCGACCCGCAGCAGCGACTGGTCCTGGAAACCGCGTGGGAAGCCTTCGAACGCGCCGGCATCGACCCGGCCACGCTGCGCGGCAGCCGGGCGGGCGTGTTCATCGGCGCGACGGCACAGGACTACGGCCCCCGGCTGCACGAGCCGGTCGACGGCATCGAGGGCTACCTGCTGACCGGCACGACGACCAGCGTCGCCTCGGGCCGCGTGGCCTACTCGTTCGGCCTTGAGGGCCCGGCGGTCACGGTGGACACGGCGTGCTCGTCGTCGCTCGTCGCCCTGCACCTGGCCATCCAGTCGCTGCGCAGCGGCGAGTGCACGATGGCCCTGGCCGGCGGCGTGACCGTGATGTCCACGCCCGGCATGTTCGTGGAGTTCAGCCGCCAGCGCGGCCTGTCGGCGGACGGCCGCTGCAAGGCGTTCGCGGCCGGCGCGGACGGCACCGGCTGGGCCGAGGGCGTCGGCATGCTGCTGGTGGAGCGCCTCAGCGACGCCGTGCGCAACGGCCACCAGGTACTGGCGGTCGTACGGGGCAGCGCGGTCAACCAGGACGGAGCGTCGAACGGACTCACGGCGCCGAACGGCCCTTCGCAGCAGCGGGTGATCCGGCAGGCCCTGGCCTCGGCCGGACTCGCGCCGGGCGACGTCGACGCGGTGGAGGCGCACGGCACGGGCACGCGGCTCGGCGACCCCATCGAGGCGGAGGCCCTCATCGCCGCCTACGGCCGGGGGCGGGACGGCGACCGGCCGCTGTGGCTGGGGTCGCTGAAGTCCAACATCGGTCACACACAGGCTGCGGCGGGTGTGGCGGGCGTGATCAAGATGGTCATGGCGATGCGTCATGGTGTGCTGCCGCAGACTCTGCACGTCGACCAGCCGACCCCGCACGTCGACTGGTCGGCGAGCGGCGTACGGCTGCTGACCGAGGCGGTGGAGTGGCCTGCGGCTCCGGGCGACGTGCCGCGCCGGGCCGCGGTGTCCTCGTTCGGCATCAGCGGCACCAACGCGCACGTCATCGTCGAGCAGGCCGCGACGAGCGATGAGCCCGCCCGAGAGGTGACCGTTGCAGGACCGGTCCCGTGGGTGTTGTCGGCGAAGAGTGAGGCGGCGCTGCGGGATCAGGCGGGGCGGATGCTGTCCTTCCTGGATGCGGAGGGTGCCGAGGGTGCCGGGGTCCGGTCGGCTGATGTGGGCTTCTCGCTGGCCACGTCGCGTGCGGTGCTGGAGCGCCGTGCGGCGATCGTGGGTGAGGACCTTGCCGAGTTCCGGCGGGGCCTGGAGGCGGTGGCCTCGGGTGCTGCTCCGGTGGCCGGTGCCCTCGGGGGCAAGGTCGGGTTCTTGTTCTCGGGTCAGGGGTCGCAGCGGCTGGGGATGGGGCGTGAGCTGTACGAGGCTTACCCTGTCTTTGCTGCGGCTTACGACGGGGTGTGCGCGGAGCTGGATGCGCCGGTCGATGTCTATGCTGAAACGCTTCACCAGACCGGGTGCACCCAGCCTGCGTTGTTCGCGGTTGAGGTGGCTCTGTTCCGGCTGCTGGAGTCGTGGGGTGTGCGGCCGGATTACGTGGCCGGCCACTCCGTCGGTGAGATTGCGGCTGCTCATGTGGCAGGTGTGCTGTCTCTGCGCGATGCGGCGAAGTTGGTGTCGGCGCGTGCTGCGTTGATGCAGGCGCTGCCGGTGGGCGGTGCGATGGTGGCGGTTCAGGCCACTGAGGACGAAGTGCTGCCGCACCTGAGCGAGCAGGTCGGCATCGCGGCGGTCAATGGGCCGCAGTCCGTGGTGATCTCCGGCGCTGAGAGTCCCGTGCTGGAGATCGCTGAGATCTTCAAGCTGCAGGGCCGTAAGACGTCCCGTCTGAAGGTCAGTCACGCGTTCCACTCGCCGCTGATGGACCCGATGCTGGAGGAGTTCGCGGAGGTCGTCCGCGGCCTGACCTTCCATGAGCCGCAGGTTCCGGTGGTGTCCAACCTGACCGGCCGCCTGGCGGAGTCGTACACGCCCGAGTACTGGGTCCGGCACGTCCGCGAGGCCGTCCGCTTTGCCGACGGCGTGCAGACCCTGCACGAGCTCGGCGTGACGACGTTCGTGGAGATCGGCCCGGGTGGCGTGCTGAGTGCCCTTACCCAGGGTTGCCTGGACGACGATGCCGTCGTCACGGTCCCCGCTCTGCGGGCCGACCGTCCGGAGCCGTACGCGATCGTCGCCGCCGTCGGTCAGCTGCACACCCACGGCGTCTCCCCGGACTGGCAGGCGCTGTTCCCGGGCGCCCGTCGCGTCGACCTGCCCACGTACGCGTTCCAGCGCGAGCGCTACTGGCTCGATGCGCCTCAGGCGGCAGCCGCCGGCGCCCCGGAGGCGATGGACGCCGAGTTCTGGGACTCCGTCGAGAGTGAGGACCGCGCCTCTCTCGGTGCGCTCCTGGGGCTGGCCCCCGACGAGTTGGACGTGGTCGCGCCCAAGCTGTCCGCCTGGCGCCGGCAGCGGCGCGAGCAGTCCACCGCCGACGGCTGGCGCTACCGGATCGCCTGGCAGCCGCTCGGCGACATCGAGCGCGCCGTTCCGGCGGGGACCTGGCTCTACGTGGTCTCCGAGGAGACCGCTTGGACCGCGTCGATCCACGCCGGGCTCACGGAACTCGGTGTCGAGCTCGTCCCGTTCGTCGTGGACGAGGATGCCGACCGCGACTCCCTGGCCCAGGCCCTGGCCGATGCAGAGCACGGACAGGTCGACGGCATCGTGTTCGCCGCGGCAGGGGCTGAAGCAGGGGCCGCGGCAGGAACGGACGCCCTCCAGAGGCTCGTCCTCCTCGTCCAGGCCCTCGGCGACGCCGGGATCGAAGCCCCGCTGTGGTGCCTGACCAGCGGCGCGGTGTCCACCGGCACCTCCGACCCGCTCACCGACCCCGTATCCGCTCAGGTCTGGGGCCTGGGCCGCGTCGTCGCCCTGGAGCAGCCGCAGCGCTGGGGTGGCCTGGTCGACCTGCCCGCCGCACCCGACTCCCGCTCGCTGGAGCGGCTGGCCGGCCTGCTGACCCAGGCCGACGAGGACCAGCTCGCCGTGCGCGCCTCCGGCGTGTCCGGCCGCCGTCTCGTGCGCGCGCCGCAGAGCGCCGCACCGGTGGACGCACCGTGGTCGCCACGCGGCACCGTGCTCGTTACCGGCGGCACGGGCGCGCTCGGCGGACACGTGGCCCGCTGGCTCGCCGCCGCCGGAGCCGAACACCTGCTGCTCACCAGCCGCCGGGGCCCCGATGCTCCGGGCGCCGCCGAACTCAAGGCGGAGCTGGAGGAACTGGGCGCCCGGGTCACCGTCGCCGCGTGCGACGCGGCCGACCGGACCGCGCTCGCCGAGCTGCTCGGCCGGCACACCGTGAACGCCGTGGTGCACACCGCGGGCGTGCTCGACGACGGCTTGGTCGAATCGCTCACGCCCGAGCGCCTGCACCACGTGCTGCGGCCCAAGGCGGACGCCGCGCTCCACCTGCACGAGCTCACGCAGGACGGCCGTCACGACCTCGACGCCTTCGTGATGTTCTCCTCGATGACCGGTGTCTGGGGCAACGGCGGCCAGGGCGCCTACGGTGCCGCGAACGCCTTCCTCGACGCCCTCGCCGAGCAGCGCCGTGCGCAGGGCCTGCCCGCGCTCGCCGTCGCGTGGGGATCCTGGGCGGACGGAGGCATGGCCGACGGCGCGGCCGGCGACCACCTGCGGCGGCGCGGCGTCCGGGCGATCGCGGCCCTTCCCGCGATCTCCGTGCTGCACGGCGCGCTGACCCACGGCGAGACCTCCGTGACCGTCGCGGACGTGGACTGGGACCGCTTCGTCCCGGCCTTCGCCGGCACCCGCCCCTGCCCGCTGCTGCAGGGGGTGCCCGAGGCCCGTCAGGCCCTCGAAGCGCGCGCCCAGGCGGCGCAGAGCACCGATGTGCCAGCGTCCGCGCTGGTTCAGCGCCTCCTGGGCGGCACGCCGGGGGAGCAGGACCGCATCCTGCTGGACCTGGTCCGCGAGCAGGCCGCCACGGTGCTCGGTCACGCGGGCAAGGGCGCCTTCGATGCCGACCGGACGTTCCGCGAGACCGGCTTCGACTCGCTCACCGCCGTCGAACTGCGCCACAGGCTCAACACGGCCACCGGCCTCAAGCTGCCCACCACTCTCGTCTTCGACCACCCGACCCCTGCCGCCCTCGCCCGTCACCTGCGCGAGGAACTCCTCGGCCGGCACGGGCTGGAGGCGGAGGCCGCGCAGGCGACGACTGCCGCCGCGACCGACGAGCCCCTTGCGATCGTCAGCATGAGCTGCCGCTTCCCGGGCGGCGTCCAGTCGCCGGAGGACATGTGGGAGCTGCTGCGCTCCGGCCGCGACGCGGTCTCCGGCTTCCCCACCGACCGCGGCTGGGATATCGACTCGCTCTACGACCCCGACCCCGACCGGTCCGGCCGGACGTACGCGCGTGACGGTGCCTTCATCGACGGCGCCGACCGCTTCGACGCCGGCCTCTTCGGGATCTCGCCGCGCGAGGCGCTGGCGATGGACCCGCAGCAGCGCCTGCTCCTGGAGACCGCGTGGGAGGCGTTCGAGCGCGCCGGCATCGCCCCCGCGTCCGTCCGCGCCAGCCGGACCGGTGTCTTCATCGGCACCAACGGCCAGGACTACGCCAACGGGCTGCGCAACGCACCCGAGGAGATCGAGGGGTACGCGCTCACCGGCAAGGCGGCGTCGGTCGTCTCCGGCCGCATCTCGTACACGTTCGGCCTCGAAGGCCCGGCGGTCACCGTCGACACGGCGTGCTCGTCCTCGCTCGTGGCCCTCCACCTCGCCGCGCAGGCACTGCGGAGCGGCGAGTGCACCATGGCCCTGGTCGGCGGTGTCACCGTCATGACCACGCCGGACCTCTTCGTGGAGTTCAGCCGGCAGCGGGGTCTGTCGCCGGACGGGCGCTGCAAGGCGTTCGCGGCCGGTGCCGACGGCACCGGGTGGGGCGAAGGCGTCGGCCTGCTGCTGGTGGAGCGGTTGTCCGACGCCCGGCGCCACGGACATCAGGTGCTGGCGGTCGTGCGCGGCTCCGCGGTCAACCAGGACGGTGCGTCCAACGGTCTGACCGCCCCCAACGGCCCCTCGCAGCAGCGCGTCATCCGGCAGGCCCTGGCCTCGGCCGGGCTCACCCCGGCCGACGTGGACGCGGTCGAGGCGCATGGCACGGGTACGAAGCTGGGCGACCCGATCGAGGCGCAGGCGCTGCTTGCGACGTACGGTCAGGAGCACTCCGACGACCGGCCGGTGTGGCTGGGCTCGGTCAAGTCCAACATCGGTCACACGCAGGCTGCGGCGGGTGTCGCCGGTGTGATCAAGATGGTGCTGGCGATGCAGCACGGCATGCTGCCGCAGACGCTGCACGTCGACGAGCCGACCGCGCACGTGGACTGGTCGGCGGGCGCGGTGCGGCTGCTGACCGAGGCGGTGGAGTGGCCTGCGGCTGCGGGCGGCATGCCGCGCCGGGCCGCGGTGTCGTCCTTCGGCATCGGTGGCACCAACGCGCACACGATCATCGAGGAGGCGCCCGCGGAGGCCGAGGCCGAGCCGGCCGGGGAACACCGCCCGGTGCCCGTGCCATGGGTGCTGTCGGCGAAGAGCGAGGCGGCGCTGCGGGCACAGGCCGAGCGCCTGCTGGCCTACGCAGCCGCCGACAGCGTGTCGCCGGTCGACACCGGATTCTCGTCGGCCACGACGCGATCGGCACTGGAGCACCGGGCCGCGGTGATCGGCACCGACGTGGCCGAACTGCGGGCGGGGCTGGAGGCCCTGGCAGCGGGAGAAGCGGCGGCCAACGTCGTTGCGGGGCGCGCCCACTCGACGGACAAGGTCGGGTTCCTGTTCTCGGGTCAGGGGTCGCAGCGGCTGGGGATGGGGCGTGAGCTGTACGCGGCGTACCCTGTCTTTGCTGCTGCTTATGACGAGGTGTGTGCGCTTCTGGATGCGCCGGTGGATGTCGGCTCTGAGGAGTTGCACCAGACGGGGTTGACGCAGCCTGCGTTGTTCGCGGTTGAGGTGGCGCTGTTCCGGCTGCTGGAGTCGTGGGGTGTGCGGCCGGATTACGTGGCCGGCCACTCCGTGGGCGAGATTGCGGCTGCTCATGTGGCGGGTGTGCTGTCTTTGCGGGATGCGGCGAAGTTGGTGTCCGCCCGTGCTGCGTTGATGCAGGCGCTGCCGACCGGTGGTGCGATGGTGGCGGTTCAGGCCACCGAGGACGAAGTTCTGCCGCACCTGACCGAGCATGTCGGCATTGCGGCGATCAACGGTCCGCAGTCTGTGGTGATCTCCGGTGCCGAGGAAGCGGTCACCGCGATCGCTGAGGTCTTCAAGCAGCAGGGCCGCAAGACGTCCCGCCTGAAGGTCAGCCACGCCTTCCACTCGCCGCTGATGGACCCCATGCTGGAGGACTTCGCGCAGGTTGTGCGCGGCCTGACCTTCAGCGAACCGCAGGTTCCGGTGGTCTCTACCCTCACCGGCCGCCTGGCTGAGCCGTATACCCCCGAGTACTGGGTCCGGCACGTCCGCGAGGCCGTCCGCTTCGCCGACGGTGTCCGGACCCTGCACGAGCTGGGCGTCACCACCTTCGTGGAGATCGGGCCCGGCGGCGTCCTGAGCGCCCTCGCCCAGGGCTGCCTCGACGACGCAGGCGATGACGTCGCCACCATCCCCGTCCTCCGCGCCGACCGCCCCGAGCCGCAGGCGATCACCACCGCGTACGCCCAGCTGCACGTCGGCGGCGTCGAAGTGGACTGGCACGCCTTCTTCCCCGGCGCCCGGCGCATCGCCCTGCCCACGTACGCCTTCCAGCGCGAGCGCTACTGGCTCGACGCCCCGGCCTCCGCCGGTGACATGCGTGCGGTGGGCCAGGGCGAGGCCGGTCACCCGCTACTCGGTGCGGCCGTGCCGCTGGCCGACGGCGACGGGCACCTGCTCACCGGGCGGCTCTCGGCGCACACGCACCCGTGGCTGGTGGATCACGCCGTGAACGGGGTCGTCCTGCTGCCGGGAACCGCGTTCGTCGAGCTGGCGATCACCGCTGCCGACGCCGTGGGCTGCGACCTGCTGGAAGAGCTGACGCTGGAGACACCGCTGCTCGTGCCCGCGCGCGGCGGCGTCGCCCTGCAGGTGCGCGTCGGCGCCGACGACGGCTCCGGACGCAGGTCGCTGACCGTGCACTCGCGGATCGACGACGGGGACGCGTACGCGCAGGAGGACGAGTCCGAGCGGACATGGGTCCGGCACGCGTCCGGCTTCCTGGCCGTCGCCCCGGGCCCGGTGGAAGCTTCGCTCGCCGCATGGCCGCCCGCGGGCGCAGAGCCGGTCGACGTCGACGGCTTCTACGACCGCCTCGCGGGCATGGCGCTGGACTACGGCCCCGTCTTCCAGGGGCTGCTTGCCGCCTGGCGGAGCGGGGACGACTTCTTCGCCGAGGTGGAACTGCCCGGCTCGGAGCAGACGAACGCGAGTGCGTACGGTCTGCACCCCGCGCTGTTCGACGCGGCCCTGCACACCGTCTGGCTGGGGGCTGTCGAGCCCGAGGCCGGGACGGGGAACGGGCTGCTGCCGTTCGCCTGGAGCGGCGTACGCCTGGCGGCCGCCGGGGCCTCCGTCCTGCGGGTGAAGGTCTCGCGGGCCGGCACCGGCCCCGGCGTCGGCACCTCCACGGTGTCGCTGGTGCTGGCCGACGGCACCGGCGAGCCCGTCGCACAGATCGATTCCCTGACGCTGCGCCCGGTCCCCGCCGACCAGCTGCGCGCCGGTACCGGTGGCGGCGACTCGGTCTTCGGCCTGGAGTGGACACCGGTCAGCCTGCCGCCTGCGCCGGACGGCATGAGGATCGACACGTACGACGACCTCGCCGCGCTGCGGGCCGCAGGCGCGCTGCCGGACGCCGGTACTGACGCCGTGGTCGTGCCGTGCCCGCCCGGGGCCGGTACGGACACCGCCGCCCGGGTCCGCGAGGTCGGCAATGCCGTGCTGGAGCTGGTGCAGTGGTGGCTGGCCGAGGAACGCCCGTCGCGGCTGGTGCTGGTGATGCGTACGGGAGACCTCGCCCAGTCGGCGGTCCGTGGACTGGTGCGGTCGGCGCAGAGCGAGAACCCCGACCGGATCGTGCTGGTCGAGACCGATGGCGCACCCGATTCCGACGCAGGTCTCGCCGGGCTGCTGCCCGCCCTGATCGCCTCCGGTGAGCCGCAGGCCGCGGTGCGCGCGGGTGAGGTCCTGGTGCCGAGGCTGGTGCGCATCGCCGCGCCGGACACGGAGACGGAGCTCCCGGATCTCGGTTCCGGCACCGTTCTGCTGACCGGCGCGTCGGGCGGGCTGGGCGGATTGTTCGCCCGGCACCTGGTCGCCGAGCACGGTGTCCGCAGCCTGCTGCTCGTCAGCCGCCGCGGTGGGGACGCACCCGGTGCGGCCGAGCTCGCCGCCGACCTGACCGCGCAGGGTGCCCAGGTCACCTGGGCCGCCTGCGACGTGGCCGACCGCGACGCCGTCCGCGAACTCCTGGCCGGGCGGAGCCTGTCCGCGATCATCCACACCGCCGGCGTCCTGGACGACGGAATCATCGGTTCGCTGACGCCCGAGCGGCTGGACGGCGTGTTCCGCCCCAAGGTGGACGCGGCGCTGAACCTGCACGAACTGGCCGGTGAGCTGTCCGGCGACCTGTCCGCGTTCGTGCTCTTCTCCTCCGTGGCGGGCACCCTCGGCACGCCGGGCCAGGGGAACTACGCCGCCGCCAACACCTTCCTCGACGCCCTCGCCGAGCACCGTCGTGCCCAGGGCCTGCCCGCCACCTCGCTGGCGTGGGGCCTGTGGGCGCAGGACAGCGAGAGTGCGATGACCGGCAGCCTCGATCACACCGATCTCACGCGCATCAAGCGCATGGGTCTCGCCGCGATCCCGCCGGCGGACGGCCTGCGGATGTTCGACGCGGCCCTGGCCACCGGGCGGGCGGCCGTCGTCCCGATCCGGCTCGACACCTCCGCCTTCCGCGACGGACAGGGGCAGCCCGTACCGGCGGTCCTCCGCGGCCTGGTCCGGGTCGCGCCGGTCCGGCGCGCGGCATCGGCGGCGCAGGCCGCACCGAAGGGATCGCTGGGTCAGCGGCTGGCCGGGCTGCCGGAGGCCGAGCGCGAGCAGGTGGTGCTGGACCTGGTGCGTACCGAGGTCGCCACCGTGCTCGGGCACGCCGGCGCACAGGCGGTCGGCGCGGACGACTCGTTCAAGGACATCGGGTTCGATTCGCTGACCGCCGTCGAACTGCGCAACCGGCTCAACGAGGCCGTCGGCATGCGCCTGCCCGCCACACTGATCTTCGACTACCCGAACCCGCTCACCCTCGCCCGCTTCCTCACCGCCGAAGCCGCGGGCTCCGGCGCGGCGGCGACCGCGCCGGCGACCGCGATGACGACCGTCTCCACGGCTGGCGGCGCGGCGGACGAGCCGATCGCGATCGTGGGCATGGCCTGCCGCTACCCCGGTGGCGTGCAGTCCCCCGAAGACCTGTGGCAGCTGGTGTTCTCCGGCCGCGACGCGGTGTCGGGCTTCCCCGAGAACCGCGGCTGGGACGTCGAGAAGCTCTACGACCCGGACCCCGACCAGTGGGGCACCAGCTACACCCGGGAAGGCGGCTTCCTGCACGACGCGGCGGACTTCGACGCCGAGTTCTTCGGGATCTCGCCGCGTGAGGCGCTGGCGATGGATCCGCAGCAGCGGTTGCTGCTGGAGACGTCGTGGGAGGCGTTCGAGCGGGCCGGTATCGACCCGGCCTCGGTGCGCGGCAGCAGGACCGGCGTCTTCGCCGGCGTCATGTACCACGACTACGGCGGGCGCGTGCACACCTCGCCGGCGGGCCTTGAGGGCTACCTCGTCAACGGCAGTGCGGGCAGCGTCGCTTCGGGGCGCGTCTCGTACACCTTCGGGCTTGAGGGTCCTGCGGTGACGGTCGACACGGCCTGCTCGTCGTCCCTGGTGGCGCTGCACCTGGCGACCCAGGCACTGAGGAGCGGCGAGTGCTCGATGGCCCTCGTCGGCGGTGTCACGGTGATGGCCGGCCCGTCCGTGTTCGTGGAGTTCAGCCGTCAGCGCGGCCTGTCGGCCGACGGGCGGTGCAAGGCGTTCGGGGCCGGTGCGGACGGGACGGGTTGGGCCGAGGGCGCGGGCATGCTGCTCGTGGAGCGTCTGTCCGATGCCCGGCGCAACGGGCACCGGGTGCTGGCGGTGGTTCGCGGTACTGCGGTGAATCAGGACGGTGCGTCCAACGGTCTGACCGCTCCGAACGGTCCGGCGCAGCAGCGGGTGATCCGGCAGGCGCTGGCGAACGCCGGTGTGTCCTCGGACCAGGTCGACGCGGTCGAAGCGCACGGTACGGGTACGAAGCTGGGCGACCCGATCGAGGCGCAGGCGCTGCTTGCGACGTACGGCCAGGAGCGGCCGGAGGACCGGCCGCTGTGGCTGGGGTCGCTCAAGTCCAACATCGGTCACTCGCAGGCGGCTGCGGGTGTCGGCGGCGTGATCAAGATGGTCATGGCGATGCAGCACGGTGTGCTGCCACAGACCTTGCACGTGGACGAGCCGACGCCGCACGTGGACTGGTCGGCGGGTGAGGTGCGGCTGCTGACCGAGGCGGTGGAGTGGCCTGAGGGCGACGCGCCGCGGCGGGCGGCAGTGTCCTCGTTCGGTGTGAGCGGTACGAATGCGCACGTGATCGTTGAGCAGGCGCCTGCCACGGCCGAGCCGACGCCGTCCCCGACCTCGGGTGCCGTGGTGCCGTGGGTGTTGTCGGCGAAGAGTGAGGCGGCGCTGCGGGATCAGGCGGGGCGGCTGCTGTCCTTCCTGGATGCGGAGGGTGCCGGGGTCCGGTCGGCCGATGTGGGCTTCTCGCTGGCCACGTCGCGTGCGGTGCTGGAGCGCCGCGCGGCGATCGTGGGCGGGGACCTCGCCGAGATCCGCGAGGGGCTGGAGGCGGTCGCCTCGGGTGCTACTCCGGTGGGCGGTGCCCTCGGGGGCAAGGTCGGGTTCTTGTTCTCGGGTCAGGGGTCGCAGCGGCTGGGGATGGGCCGCGAGCTGTATGCGGCGTACCCCGTCTTTGCTGCGGCTTATGACGAGGTGTGTGCGCTTCTGGATGCGCCGGTGGATGTCGGCTCTGAGGAGTTGCACCAGACGGGGTTGACGCAGCCTGCGTTGTTCGCGGTTGAGGTGGCGCTGTTCCGGCTGCTGGAGTCGTGGGGTGTGCGGCCGGATTACGTGGCGGGTCACTCCGTGGGCGAGATTGCGGCTGCTCATGTGGCTGGGGTGCTGTCGCTGCAGGATGCGGCGAAGTTGGTGTCGGCGCGTGCTGCGTTGATGCAGGCGCTGCCGACCGGTGGTGCGATGGTGGCGGTTCAGGCCACTGAGGATGAAGTGCTGCCGCACCTGAGCGAGCATGTCGGCATTGCGGCGATCAACGGTCCGCAGTCGGTGGTGATCTCCGGTGCCGAGGAAGCGGTCACCGCGATCGCTGAGGTCTTCAAGCTGCAGGGCCGCAAGACGTCCCGCCTGAAGGTCAGTCACGCGTTCCACTCGCCGCTGATGGACCCGATGCTGGAGGAGTTCGCCGACGTAGTCCGCGGACTGACCTTCAGCGAGCCGCGGATCCCGGTGGTCTCCAACCTGACCGGCCGCCTGGCTGAGCCGTATACCCCCGAGTACTGGGTCCGTCACGTCCGCGAGGCCGTCCGCTTCGCCGACGGCGTGCAGACCCTGCACGAGCTCGGCGTCACGACGTTCGTGGAGATCGGCCCGGGTGGCGTGCTGAGTGCCCTTACCCAGGGTTGCCTGGACGACGAAGGCGATGACGTCGTCACGGTCCCCGCTCTGCGTGCCGACCGTCCCGAGCCGTACGCGATCGTCGCCGCCGTCGGTCAGCTCCACACCCACGGCGTCTCCCCGGACTGGCAGGCGCTCTTCCCCGGCGCCCGCCGCGTCGACCTGCCCACGTACGCCTTCCAGCGCGAGCGCTACTGGCTTGACGTACCCCAGACCCCCGGTGACGTCCGGGCGGCCGGTCTGGGGGCGGCGGACCACCCGCTGCTCGGTGCCGCGATCGCGACCGCCGACAGCGACGGGTTCCTGCTCACCGGGCTGCTCTCTCTCGAAAGCCACCCGTGGCTCTCCGACCATGCCGTGAACGGGACCGTTCTGCTGCCCGGCAGCGCGTTCGTCGAGCTGGCGGTCCGGGCGGGCGACGAGGCCGGCTGCGGATGGATCGAGGACCTCACGCTGGAACTGCCCTTGGTCGTGCCCGAGCGCGGCGCCGTCACTCTTCAGGTGGCGCTCGGCTCGGAGGACGAGTCCGGCCGGCGGCAGCTGAGCGTGCACTCGCGCGTTGAAGACGGTTCCTGGGTGCGGCACGCGACGGGTGTGCTGTCCTCGGCCGAGGCGCCGCCCGCTGCGGACGTCGGCGCCTGGCCGCCCGTACACGCGGAGACCGTCGACCTGACCGCGTTCTACGCGGACATGGCTGCTGCGGGCCTGGAGTACGGCCCTGTCTTCCAGGGCCTGCGGTCGGTGTGGCGCAGCGGGGAGGACGTCTTCGCCGAGGTCGTCCTGCCCGAGAGCACGGAAGCGGGCACGTTTGCCCTGCACCCGGCGCTGCTGGACGCTGCTCTGCACGCTCTGGCCGCGGGCGGGCTGGTCTCGCTGGATGACGGGCCGGTCCTGCCGTTCGCATGGTCCGGTGTCGCTCTTCAGGCGGCCGGTGCGGCCATGGTGCGGGTGAAGCTGTCGCGGACGGGCACCGGTTCGGTGACGCTGGCCGTGGTCGATGGCGCCGGTGATCCGGTGGCCTCGGTCGAGTCGCTGTCGCTGCGGGCCGTGTCGGCGGAGCAACTGCGCGGGGCCGGTGACGGCGACCCGCTGTTCGGGCTGGAGTGGACGCCGTTCACGCTGCCCGCCGTATCCGACTCCGACGCGCTGGTGATCGAGTCCGTCGCGGACTTCGACGCACTGCGGGAATCGGAGTCGGAGCCGGAGCCGGAAGGGGCACCGGACGTCGTTGCCGTGCCGTGCCCGGCAGGGACCGGTGAGGACATTGCCGCCCGGGTCCGCGAAGTCACCCATGCCGTGCTGGAGCTGGTGCAGTGGTGGCTGGCGGAGGATCGTCCGGCGCGTCTGGCGCTGGTGACCCGCCCCGGCGATCTGGCTCACGCTGCGGTGTGGGGGCTCGTACGGTCTGCGCAGTCGGAGAACCCGGACCGGATCGTGCTGGTGGAGGCCGAGGACACCGAGGAGGCACTTCGCGTGCTGCCTGCCGCGGTCGCTTCCGGTGAGCCGCAGTTCGCGGTGCGCGGCCAGGACGTGTTCGTACCGCGCCTGACGAAGACCACCGGGACCGGGACGGACGTCGGTACGCCGGACTTCGGCGCCGGCCCCGTCCTGCTGACCGGCGCGTCCGGTGCGCTGGGCGGGCTCGTCGCCCGGCACCTGGTCGCCGCTCACGGTGTCCGCAGCCTGCTGCTGCTCAGCCGGCGAGGCGCGGAGGCGCCCGGCGCGGTCGAGCTGGAGGCCGAGCTGGCCGCATGGGGTGCCGAGGTGCGCTGGGCGGCCTGCGACGCGGCCGACCGGGACGCCCTCGCCGACGTGCTGGCCGGGGCGCCGGTGACGGCCGTGGTGCACACGGCCGGCGTCCTCGACGACGGCGTGATCGCCGCGCTGACCCCGGAGCGCATGGACGCGGTGCTGCGCCCGAAGGTCGACGCCGTGCTGAACCTCCACGAGCTGACGAGCGACCTGTCGGCGTTCGTGGTCTTCTCGTCGGTGTCCGGGATCCTGGGCAGCGCCGGACAGGGCAACTACGCGGCGGCGAACACCTTCCTCGACGCCTTCGCCGAAGCCCGCCGCGCCCAGGGCCTCCCCGCGACCTCACTGGCGTGGGGTCTGTGGGAGCAGGGCAGCGGCATGGCCGACCGGCTCGACCAGGCGGACCTCACCCGGCTCAAGCGGGTGGGCCTGGCCCCGATAGCCGTCGACGAGGGCCTGCGGCTCTTCGACGCGGCGCTGGCCCTGGACCGGGCGACCGTCGCCCCGCTGCGGCTGGACCTCGGTGGCCTGCAGGGCACGGTGCCTCCGGTACTGCGAGGGCTGCGCGGCCCCGTACGCGGCACCGCCCGGCGCGCCGCGCAGGCCGCACCGAAGGGATCGCTGGGTCAGCGGCTGGCCGGGCTGCCGGAGGCCGAGCGCGAGCAGGTGGTGCTGGACCTGGTCCGTACCGAGGTCGCAGCAGTCCTCGGGCACACCTCGGTCCAGGCGGTTCAGCCCGAACACGCCTTCCAGGACGCCGGGTTCGACTCGCTCACCTCGGTCGAGCTGCGGAACCGCCTGAACGCGGCGACCGGGCTGCGCCTCCCCGCGACCATGGTCTTCGACCACCCGACGCCCGCCGCGCTCTCCCGCTTCCTGCTGGCCGAGACGCTGGGCGTCCAGGAGCAGTCCGAGGCCGCGGTCGCTGCGGTCGCCGGGACGGACGAGCCGATCGCGATCGTGGGCATGGCCTGCCGTTTCCCCGGTGACGTACGGTCGCCCGAAGACCTGTGGCGCCTCGTCGCGTCCGGCGGCGACGCGATCTCCGGCTTCCCCGAGGACCGCGGCTGGGACGTCGAGAACCTCTACGACCCCGACCCCGACCGCTCCGGCAAGTCCTCCGTGCGCCACGGCGGCTTCCTCCACGAGGCGGCCGAGTTCGACCCCGCCTTCTTCGGGATCTCGCCGCGTGAGGCGCTGGCGATGGACCCGCAGCAGCGGTTGCTGCTGGAGACGTCGTGGGAGGCGTTCGAGCGGGCCGGTATCGACCCGGCCTCGGTGCGCGGCAGCAGGACCGGCGTCTTCGCCGGCGTGATGTACCACGACTACGGCGGGCGGGTGAAGACGGCCCCGGAGGGCATGGACGCCTACCTGGGCAGCGGCAGCGCGGGCAGCATCGCTTCGGGCCGCGTCTCGTACACCTTCGGCCTCGAAGGCCCGGCGGTGACGGTCGACACGGCCTGCTCGTCCTCGCTCGTGGCGCTGCACCTGGCGACCCAGGCGCTGCGCACCGGCGAGTGCTCGATGGCCCTCGTCGGCGGTGTCACGGTCATGGCGACTCCCTCGACGTTCGTGGAGTTCAGCCGTCAGCGCGGCCTGTCGGCCGATGGCCGGTGCAAGGCGTTCGCCGCGGGTGCGGACGGGACGGGCTGGGCCGAGGGCGCGGGCATGCTGCTCGTGGAGCGACTGTCGGACGCCCGGCGGAACGGGCACCAGGTGCTGGCGGTGGTTCGCGGTACCGCGGTGAACCAGGACGGTGCGTCCAACGGTCTGACGGCCCCGAACGGTCCGGCGCAGCAGCGGGTGATCCGGCAGGCGCTGGCGAACGCCGGTGTGTCCTCGGACCAGGTCGACGCGGTCGAAGCGCACGGCACGGGCACGCGGCTCGGCGACCCGATCGAGGCCCAGGCGCTGATCGCCACGTACGGCCAGGAGCGGGACGGCGACCGGCCGCTGTGGCTGGGGTCGCTCAAGTCGAACATCGGTCATGCGCAGGCTGCTGCGGGTGTCGGCGGCGTGATCAAGATGGTCATGGCGATGCGCCACGGTGTGCTGCCACAGACCTTGCACGTGGACGAGCCGACGCCGCATGTGGACTGGTCGGCGGGCGCGGTGCGGCTGCTGACCGAGGCGGTCGAGTGGCCTGCTGGTGACCTGCCGCGGCGAGCAGCTGTGTCGTCCTTCGGCATCAGCGGCACCAACGCCCACGTGATCGTCGAGCAGGCGCCTGCCGTGGCCGAGCCCTCCCCGGCTCCGGTCTTGGACGTGGTGGTGCCGTGGGTGCTGTCAGGCAGGACCGAAGCGGCGCTGCGGGCTCAGGCGGAACGCCTGCTGTCCCTCTCGGACGCGGCTACGGATCTGCAGCCGGCCGACATCGGCTTCTCGCTCGCCACCACACGCTCGGCCATGGAACACCGAGCCGCCGTCGTGGGGGAGAGCCGGGACGAACTCCTGGCAGGGCTCCGTGCGCTGGCCGCAGGATCCCCGTCCGCCCGGGTGGTCACGGGTGAGCCGGGCACCGGGGGCAAGGTCGGGTTCCTGTTCTCGGGTCAGGGTTCGCAGCGGATCGGGATGGGGCGTGAGCTGTACGCGACGTACCCCGTCTTTGCTGCGGCATACGACGAGGCGTGTGCGCTTCTGGATGCGCCGGTGGACGTCGAGTCGGAGGAGTTGCACCAGACCGGGTGCACCCAGCCCGCGCTCTTCGCGGTCGAGGTGGCGCTGTTCCGCCTCCTCGAATCGTGGGGGATCCGGCCCGACTACGTGGCCGGTCACTCCGTGGGGGAGATCGCGGCCGCGCATGTGGCCGGAGTGCTGTCCCTGGAGGACGCCGCGAAGCTGGTGTCCGCCCGTGCCGTGTTGATGCAGGCGCTGCCGGTCGGCGGTGCGATGGTCGCCGTTCAGGCCGCTGAGGACGAGGTGCTGCCGCATCTGACCGACGAGGTCGGCATTGCGGCGATCAATGGCCCGCAGTCGCTCGTGGTCTCCGGCGCCGAGGACGCGGTGACCGCGATCGCCGAGGTCTTCAAGCAGCAGGGCCGCAAGACCTCCCGGCTGAAGGTGAGCCATGCCTTCCACTCGCCGCTGATGGACCCGATGCTGGCCGACTTCGCCGAGGTCGTAGGCGGGCTGGCCTTCAGGGAGCCGCGGATCCCGGTGGTCTCCAACCTCACCGGCCGCCTGGCGGAGCCGTACACCTCCGAGTACTGGGTCCGTCACGTCCGCGAGGCGGTGCGCTTTGCCGACGGTGTGCAGACCCTGCACGAGCTGGGTGTGACGACCTTCGTGGAGATCGGCCCCGGCGGCGTCCTGAGCGCCCTCACTCAGGGCTGCCTCGACGGCGGCGCGGCCACGATCCCGGTCGTACGGGCCGATCGTCCCGAGCCGCAGGCCGTCGTCACCGCGCTCGCCGAACTGCACACGTACGGCGTATCCCCGGACTGGCAGGCGTTCTTCCCGGATGCCCGCCGCGTCGAGCTGCCCACGTACGCCTTCCAGTACGAGCGCTTCTGGCTCGAAGCCCCCGAGGAGTTCACCGGCAGTGCTGCTGCCACCGGGCTCGGGCTGGGTGCGGCCGAGCACCCCTTGGCGGGTGCGGCGGTCGCGCTGCCGGGCGCCGGCGGGTTCCTGGTCACCGGGCGGCTCTCGCTCAAGACCCACCCCTGGCTCGCCGACCACACGGTCATGGGCAGCGTGCTGCTGCCGGGTACCGCGCTCGTGGAGCTGGCGGTGCGTGCGGGCGACGAGGCCGGTTGCGCGCAGATCGAGGATCTGACGCTGGAAGCGCCGCTGATCGTCCCGGAGCGCGGCGGTGTGGCCGTGCAGGTGTGGGTCGGGGCCGAGGAAGAGGAGCCGGGCCGGCGCGCGCTGAGCGTGCACTCGCGGCTGGAGGACGCTCCGGACGAGGCGCCGTGGGTGCGGCACGCGGTCGGCTTCCTCACGGATGCACTGTCCGAGCCGCCGCACGGTGCGGACGTCGGTGCGTGGCCGCCGGCGGGCGCGGAGGCCGTCGATCTGACGGGGTTCTACGAGGGCCTGGCCGAACTCGGCCTGGGCTACGGCCCGGTCTTCCGGGGTCTGCGGTCGGTGTGGCGCAGCGGGGACGACGTCCTCGCCGAGGTCGCCCTGCCCGAGGGCACGGAAGCGGGCGCGTTCGCCCTGCATCCGGCGCTGCTGGACGCGGCGCTCCATGCGATCGGCGCGGGCGGGCTCGTCCCTGTCGGCGACGGGCCGCTGCTGCCCTTCGCCTGGTCCGGGGTGGGTGTGCGGGCCGCCCGGGCGACGGCGCTGCGGGTCAGGATCTCGCGGACGGGCACCGACGCGGTGTCGCTGACCGTGTCCGATGCCGCCGGTGGCCTGGTGGCCACGGCCGGCTCGCTGTCGCTGCGCCCGGTGTCGCGGGAGCAGCTGCTCAAGGCGGGCGGCGCCGGCGGGCGTGCCGACGACTCGCTGTTCGGTCTCGCCTGGCAGCCGGTGGCTCTCACTGAGCCTGCCGCCGGGCTCGACGTACGGAGTTACGCGGACCTGGCTGCTCTGTCCGCCGAACCGGCCCTTCCCGACGTCGCGGTCGTGCCGTGCCCGGCAGCGTCCGCGTCCGGTACGCACACCGCCGAGCAGGTGCACGCCATAGCGAGTGAGGTTCTGGAGCTGGTGCAGTGGTGGCTGGCGGAGGAGCGTCCGGCGCGGCTGGTGCTGGTGACCCGTCCCGGCGATCTGGCTCATGCTGCGGTGTGGGGGCTCGTACGGTCGGCGCAGTCGGAGAACCCGGACCGGATCGTGCTGGTGGAGGCCGAGGACATCGACGAGGCCGTCCGTGTGCTGCCCGCCGCGGTTGCTTCCGGTGAGCCGCAGTTCGCGGTGCGCGGCCAGGACGTGTTCGTACCGCGCCTGACGAAGGCCGCGGGGGCCGTCACCGACGGCGGAGAGATGCCGGGCCTCGCCGACGGCACCGTCCTCGTGACCGGTGCTTCCGGGTCGCTGGGTGCGCTGGTCGCCCGGCACCTGGTGTCGGAGCACAAGGTGCGCCGGCTCCTGCTGGCGAGCCGCCGGGGCGCGGAGGCGCCCGGTGCGGCCGAGCTGGAGGCCGAGCTGGCCGCATGGGGCGCCGAAGTCACCTGGGCGGCCTGCGACGTGGCCGACCGGGAAGCCGTCTCCGGAATGCTGGACGGGCTCGGCGGTCATCCGCTGTCGGCCGTCGTGCACACCGCGGGTGTTCTCGACGACGGGGTCGTCGGCTCGGTCACGCCGGAAAGGATGAGGGAGGTGTTCCGGCCCAAGGTGGACGCCGTGCTGAACCTGCACGACTGCACCCGGGAAATGGACCTGGCCGCCTTCGTCCTCTTCTCGTCCGTCGCCGGAATGGTCGGCAGCGCCGGTCAGGCGAGCTACGCGGCGGCGAATTCCTTCCTCGACGCCTTCTCGTCGTACCGCCGTGCCCAGGGCCTGCCCGCCGTTTCGCTGGCGTGGGGCGTGTGGGAGCAGTCCGGCGCGATGACGGACGGCCTCGCCGAGGCCGACCGGGCGCGGATGGCGCGCAGCGGCGTGCTGCCGCTGCCGCCGGAGGAGGGGCTGCGGCTGTTCGACGCGGCACTGGCTTCGGACGCGGCGATGCTCGCCCCGGTCCGGATCGACACCGGTGCGCTGCGCACCGGTGAAGCGCCGGCGGTGTTGCGCGCTCTCGTACCGGCCGCGGCCCGGAGGACCGCGCAGGCCGCCGCCGTGCCCTCCGTATCCTCGCTGGCCGAACGCCTGGAGGGGCTGCCGGAAGCCGAGCGGGACAAGGCGGTCGAGGACCTGGTCCGGGCCGAGGTGGCCGCGGTCCTGGGACACGCGTCGGCCCACGCGGTCCGGCCGGAACACGCCTTCCAGGACCTGGGATTCGACTCCCTGACGGCCGTGGAACTGCGCAACCGGCTGAACAAGGCGACCGGGCTGCGGCTCCCCGCGACCCTGGTCTTCGACTATCCGACGCCCGCTCTCCTCGCCCGTCACGTGCTCACGGAGACGGCCGGGGCCGCTGAACCAGCCCTAGTGGATTCCCTACTTGCTGACCTGGACAGGGTCGAACAAGAATTGGTCACGAAGTTGTCAGAGAGTGAAGCTCGCGACCGGATCCTGTCAAAGCTCCAGGCTGTATTGGCGATTGCCGGTGAATCCGGCAAGCCGCCGGTACCGGAAGGCACTGGAACGGGCAGCGATCTGGAATCGGCCACGGACGACGAAGTATTCGATCTGCTCGGCAAGGAATTCGGGATCTCCTGACCGTTTCGGTTCCGGTGCGTCCCCGGTGACCCCCTTGTCGAATTCCGGTAAGTCTTCGCAAGGGTGAGGGACGATTTCGGTGGCGAACGAGGACAAGCTCCGCTATTTCCTGAAGCGAGTCACCGCAGATCTCCAGGAGACCCGGCGGCGCCTTCGTGACTACGAGGACGCCGCCGGGGAGCCGGTGGCCATCATCGGGATGAGCTGCCGCTACCCGGGAGGCGTCAACTCGCCCGAGGATCTGTGGAAGTTGGTCGCCGACGGGCGGGACACCGTCTCGGAGTTCCCCGCCGACCGCGGCTGGGACCTGGACGCGCTCTACGACCCGGACCCGGAGAACCGCGGGACCAGCTACGCCCGCGAGGGCGCGTTCCTGCGCGACCTGGCGCAGTTCGACGCCGGCCTCTTCGGGATCTCGCCCCGTGAGGCGCTCGCCATGGACCCCCAGCAGCGGCTGCTGCTGGAGACGTCCTGGGAGCTCTTCGAGCGGGCCGGCATCGACGCCGCCTCGCTGGCGGGAAGCCGGACCGGCGTGTTCGCCGGAGTGATGAACCACGAGTTCCTCGCCGCCCTGCAGAACTCTCCGGAAGACCTGGAGGGTTACCTGGGAACGGGAACCTCCGGCAGTGTCGCCTCCGGCCGGGTGGCGTACACCTTCGGACTCGAAGGCCCGGCCGTCACGGTCGACACGGCGTGCTCATCGTCGCTGGTCGCCCTGCACCTGGCCGTCCAGTCGCTGCGCAACGGCGAGTGTTCGCTGGCCGTGGCGGGCGGTGTCACCGCGATGGTCGGCCCCGCCACCTTCGTCGGCTTCAGCCGCCAGCGCGGACTGGCGCCCGACGGCCGCTGCAAGGCCTTCGCCGCCGGTGCCGACGGCACCGGCTGGGGCGAGGGCGCCGGCCTGCTGCTGGTGGAACGCCTCTCGGACGCCCGCCGCAACGGGCACGAGGTACTCGCCGTCGTGCGCGGCTCCGCCGTCAACCAGGACGGCGCCTCCAACGGCCTGACCGCCCCCAACGGCCCCTCGCAGCAGCGGGTGATCCGTCAGGCCCTGGCCGCCGCGCAGCTGACCACTGCCCAGGTCGACGCAGTGGAGGCGCACGGCACGGGCACGCGGCTCGGCGACCCGATCGAGGCGCAGGCGCTGCTCGCGACGTACGGGCAGGGACGTTCCGACGACAAGCCGCTGTGGCTGGGCTCGATCAAGTCCAACATCGGCCACACCCAGGCCGCGGCCGGCGTGGCCGGCATCATCAAAATGGTCATGGCCATGCGCCACGGCGAACTGCCGCGCACGCTGCACGTCGACGCGCCGTCGCCGCACGTCGACTGGTCGGCGGGCGCCGTACGGCTGCTGACCGAGCCCGCGCCCTGGCCGGTGTCGGACCAGCCGCGGCGGGCCGGGATCTCCTCCTTCGGGATCAGCGGCACCAACGCGCACACGATCATCGAGGAAGCCCCGTCGGCCGAAGCGTTCACCCAGGACGCAGAGGCCACCCCGGAGACTCCCGAGGAAGGCGCGGAAAGCCCCCGGGCCGTCGTCGCGGAGGTCGCACGCCCGGCCGAGGGCGGGCCCGTGCCGTGGGTGATCTCCGGCAAGACCGAAGAGGCCCTGCGCGCCCAGGCCGAACGCCTGCTGTCCCGCGCGGACGACGCCGATGTCTCCCCGCTGGACGTGGCGTTCTCCCTCGCCACGACGCGCACGGCCCTGGAACACCGCGCGGTGGTGCAGGGCGAGACGCCGGCGGAGCTCGCCGAGGGACTGCGGGCTGTGGCCTCCGGCGCTCCGGCCCCGGGCGTGGCGCGCGGCCACTCCGGCACCGGCGGGCGCGTCGCCTTCCTCTTCTCCGGCCAGGGCTCGCAGCGCCTGGGCATGGGGCGCGAACTGTATGCGTCCTACCCGGCGTTCGCCGCCGCCTACGACGAGGTCTGCGCGCACCTCGGTGCCACGATCGACGTCGACTCGGAAGTGCTGCACCTCACGGGCAACGCCCAGCCCGCCCTCTTCGCGGTCGAGGTGGCGCTGTTCCGGCTCCTCGAATCGTGGGGGATCCGGCCGGATTACGTGGCCGGGCACTCCGTAGGTGAGATCGCTGCGGCGCATGTGGCGGGTGTGCTGTCCCTCGCCGATGCGGCGAAGCTGGTGTCGGCGCGTGCTGCGCTGATGCAGGCGCTGCCCGCAGGCGGGGCGATGGTGGCGGTCCAGGCCACCGAGGACGAAGTTCTGCCGCACCTCACCGAGCAGGCCGGCATCGCGGCGATCAACGGCCCGCAGTCCGTCGTGGTCTCGGGTGCGGAGGACGCGGTCACCGCGATCGCCGAGGTCTTCAAGCAGCAGGGCCGCAAGACGTCCCGCCTGAAGGTCAGCCACGCCTTCCACTCGCCGCTCATGGACCCCATGCTGGAGGACTTCGCGCAGGTCGTGCGCGGCCTGACCTTCGAGAAGCCGCAGCTCCCGGTCGTCTCCAACGTCACAGGCCGGTTCGTCGACGCCTCCACGGCCGACTACTGGGTCCGCCACGTCCGCGAGGCCGTGCGCTTCGCCGACGGCGTGCGGACTCTGCACGAGTCGGGTGTCACGACGTTCGTGGAGATCGGCCCCGGCGGCGTGCTCAGCGCCCTCGCCCAGGGCTGCCTCGACGACGCAGGGGACGACGTCGTCACCGTGCCCGTCCTGCGCGCCGACCGCCCCGAGCGGTCCGCCCTCGTCGCCGCGGTCTCCGACCTGCACGCGCACGGCGTCTCGCCGGACTGGCACGCCTTCTTCCCCGGCGCCCACCGCGTCGGCCTGCCCACCTACGCGTTCCAGTACGAGCGCTACTGGCTCGACGCCTCACCCGCCACGCCCGGCGACGTGCGCGCCGCCGGCCTGGGCTCCGCCGACCACCCGCTGCTGGGCGCCGCCGTCTCCCTCGCCGGTGGCGACGAGCGGCTGCTGACCGGCCGGCTGTCCCTGCGCACGCACCCGTGGCTGAGCGACCACGCCGTGCTCGGCAACGTCCTGCTGCCGGGCACCGCGTTCGTCGAACTGGCCGTGCGCGCCGCCGACGAAGCCGGCTGCGAAATCCTGGAGGACCTCACCCTCGAAGCGCCCCTGCTCCTGCCCGAGCGGGGCGGCGTCGCCGTCCAGGTCTGGGTCGGCGCGGCCGACGGCTCCGGCCGCAGGCCGCTGACCGTGCACTCGCGCCCCGAGGACGACACCGACCTGCCGTGGGTGCGGCACGCGACCGGCTTCGTCACCGAAGAGGCGGGCGCTCCGGCGGCCGGCCAGGTGCTCGCGGAGTGGCCGCCGGCGGGTTCCGAGCCCGTCGACCTCGACGGCTTCTACGACCGGCTGGCCGGCCTCGGACTGGCCTACGGCCAGGCGTTCCGCGGCCTGCGGAGCGCCTGGCGCGCGGGCGACGAGGTCTTCGCCGAAGTCACCCTCCCCGACGGCACGGACACCGGCTCCTTCCTCCTGCACCCGGCGCTGCTGGACGCGGCGCTGCACGCGATCGGCGCGGGCGGTGCGAACGGCTCCCTGGTGGACGAAGCGGACGGGCCGCTCCTGCCGTTCGCCTGGTCCGGAGTGTCCGTGCGCGCCACGGGCGCGTCCACCGTACGGGTGCGGCTGTCGCCGGCCGGTACGGACACGGTGTCCCTGCTCGTGGCCGACGCCACCGGCGAGCCGGTCGCAACCGTGGAGTCGCTGACGCTGCGAGCCGTCTCGGCCGAGCAGTTCCGCCCGCGCTCCGGTGACGCGATGTTCGCGATCGAGTGGACGCCGCTGCCCCTGCCGTCCGACGCCACGGACGGGACGACCGTCGCGTACGCCCGGGACACCGCCGCCGCGCTGGACGGCGTCGAGGCGCCGGCGCAGCCGGACGCGGTCGTGGTGCCGTGCCCCGACGGCCCGGAAGGTGCCCCCGAGGCCGAGCGGGTCCGCGCGGTCACCGCCGAGGTGCTGCAGCTGCTCCAGCGGTGGTTCGCCGAGGACCGGACGCCTCGCCTCGTGCTGGTGGCGCGCTGCGACGACCTCGCCCACGCTGCCGCAGGCGGACTGGTGCGCTCCGCCCAGGCGGAGAACCCCGGCCGGATCGTGCTGCTCGAAACCGACCGCCCGGCGGACGTTTCCGGGCTCGTGCCCGGTGTTCTGCACTCCGGCGAACCGCACGTCGTCGTCCGAGATGGCGAGACAAGCGCACCGCGGTTGGCCCGCGTAGCGTCTCCGGCGGGGGAGAACCCCGCGTCTCCGGCCACGGAGAGAGCCGCCTCTCCGGCGACTGACATCACCGCCTCTTCGGCAGCGGAGGACACCGCCTCCTCTGCGACGGGGGGCACCGCTTCCCCGGCCGCGGAGGACACCGCCGCACCGGAGATCACTGCCTCTCCGGCGACGGAGGGTGTCGTCCCCTCTGCGACGGAGAAGACCGCCTTCCCGGCCGCGGAGGACGCCGCCCCCGGCCTCACCGAGGGTGCCACCTCCGGCCGTGCCAAGGGCACCGCCCTCGGTACCGTGCTGCTCACCGGCGCCTCGGGCGCGCTCGGCGCGACCCTCGCCCGGCACCTGGTGACCGGGCACGGCGTGCGGCGGCTGCTGCTGGTCAGCCGCCGCGGCGCGGACGCCCCGGGCGCCGCGGCCCTGGAAGCCGAACTCACCGCGCTCGGCGCCGAGGCGACATGGGCCGCCTGCGACATCGCCGACCGCGACGCCCTCGCCCGGCTGCTGGCCGGGACTCCGGTCGACTCCGTCGTGCACACCGCCGGCGTGCTCGACGACGGCGTGCTCGCCGCCCTGACAACGGAGCGCATGGACGCCGTCCTGAGGCCCAAGGCCGACGCCGTACTCAACCTGCACGAGCTCACCGGCGAGGGCACGACGTTCCTCCTGTTCTCCTCCGCCGCGGGCGTCTTCGGCAACCCCGGCCAGGGCAACTACGCCGCGGCCAACGCCTTCCTCGACGCCTTCGCCCGCCACCGCCGCGCCCAGGGCAGGCCCACGATCTCGCTGGCCTGGGGCCTGTGGGAGCAGGAAGGCGCCATGGCCGACGGCCTCGGCGAGACGGGCAGGTCGCGGATGGCACGCTCGGGCGTGCTGCCGCTCTCCACCGAGGACGGCCTGCGGCTGTTCGACGCGGCGCTCACCTCGGACGAGCCCGTGCTCGTACCGGTCCGCCTCGACACCGCCGCCCTGCGGAACCAGGAGGCCGGAACCGTACCGGCGCTGCTGCGCGGACTCGTGCGCGTCACCACGCGCGGCACCGCCCGGCGCGCCACCACCGGATCACTGGCCGACCGTCTCGCCGGGCTGGCCGGCGACGAGCGCGACGAGGCCGTCCTGGAACTGGTCCGGTCCGAGGTCGCCGCCGTGCTCGGGCACGCCTCGCCCCGGGCCGTCCAGCCCGCGCACGCCTTCCAGGACCTGGGATTCGACTCCCTGACGGCCGTCGAACTGCGCAACCGGCTGTCCACCGCCACCGGACTGCGCCTGTCCGCCACCCTCGTCTTCGACCACCCCACGCCCGCCGCCCTGGCCCGCCACATCGGCACCGAACTGCTCGGCGAGGCCCCGGCGGCGGCCGCGGTGACAGCGCGGCAGACCGCAGTCACCGCCGACGAGCCGATCGCCATCGTCGGCATGAGCTGCCGGCTCCCGGGCGGCGTGCGCTCCCCGGAGGACCTGTGGCGGCTGGTGGCCTCCGGCCGGGACGGCATCACCCGGTTCCCGGACAACCGCGGCTGGGACGTCGACTCGCTCTACGACCCCGACCCGGAGCGCCTCGGCAAGACCTACGCACGTGATGGCGGCTTCCTGCACGACGCGGCCGACTTCGACGCCGGCTTCTTCGGCATCAGCCCCCGCGAGGCGCTGGCGATGGACCCGCAGCAGCGGCTGCTGCTGGAGGCTTCCTGGGAGGCCTTCGAACGCGCCGGGATCGACCCGGCGACGGTCCGCGGCAGCAGAACCGGCGTCTTCACCGGCCTGATGTACCACGACTACGGCCAGGGCCCGCGCGAACTGCCCGAGGGCGTCGAGGGCCTGCTCACCACCGGAGGCTCCGGAAGCGTCGCCTCCGGGCGCGTGTCCTACACCTTCGGCCTCGAAGGCCCTGCCGTCACCATCGACACGGCGTGCTCGTCCTCGCTCGTGGCCCTGCACCTGGCCGTGCAGGCCCTGCGCAACGGCGAGTGCACGATGGCCCTGGCCGGCGGCGTCACGGTCATGGCGACCCCGACGGTCTTCGTGGAGTTCAGCCGTCAGCGCGGTCTGTCGCCGGACGGGCGCTGCAAGGCGTTCGCGGCCGGTGCCGACGGCACCGGCTGGGGCGAAGGCGTCGGCATGCTGCTGGTGGAGCGGCTAAGCGACGCCGAGCGCAACGGCCACCAGGTGCTGGCGGTCGTACGGGGCAGCGCGGTCAACCAGGACGGCGCGTCCAACGGCCTGACCGCTCCCAACGGCCCCTCACAGCAGCGCGTCATCCGGCAGGCCCTGGCCTCCGCCGGACTCGCACCCGCCGACGTGGACGCGGTCGAGGCGCACGGCACGGGCACCAAGCTGGGCGACCCGATCGAGGCGCAGGCGCTCATCGCCACGTACGGGCAGGAGCGGTCCGAGGACCGTCCGCTGTGGCTGGGGTCGCTCAAGTCCAACATCGGCCACACGCAGGCCGCCGCGGGTGTGGCCGGCGTGATCAAGATGGTCATGGCGATGCGGCACGGCGTCCTCCCGCAGACCCTGCACGTGGACGAGCCGACGCCGCACGTGGACTGGTCGGCCGGTGACGTCCGGCTGCTGACCGAGGCCATGGACTGGCCGGAGTCGGACCGCCCGCGCCGTGCTGCCGTCTCGTCGTTCGGTGTCAGCGGCACCAACGCCCACACCATCATCGAACAGGCCCCCGCAGCCGCCGAGTCGCCCTCCGCGCCGGACGCCGGCGAGGTCGTGCCGTGGGTGCTCTCCGGCAGGACCGAAGCGGCCCTGCAGGCGCAGGCCGCCGGCCTCGCATCCTTCCTGGGCAGCGGCGACGGCGACGCGGCCCCGGCGGCCGACACCGCCTACTCGCTGGCCACGACCAGGCAGGCCTTCGAACACCGCGCCGTGGTGGTCGCGGGCACCCCCGAGGAACTCCGGCAGGGGCTGGCCGCCGTCGCGGACGGCGCCACGCCGCCCGGAGTGGTGACCGGCACCGCACGCGCCGGCGGCAAGACCGTCTTCGTCTTCCCCGGACAGGGGTCGCAGTGGGTGGGCATGGCCGCCGAACTGCTGGAGACCTCGCCGGTCTTCCGCGACCGGATCGACGCGTGCGAGCGTGCCCTCGCGCCGCACGTGGACTGGTCCTTGACCGCGGTGCTGCGCGGCGCGTCCGATGCCGAGCAGGACCGGGTCGACGTGCTGCAGCCCGTCCTGTGGGCGATGACGGTCGCGCTGGCCGAGGTGTGGCGCTCCTTCGGGGTGACCCCCGACGCGGTCGTCGGACACTCCCAGGGCGAGGTCTCCGCGGCGGTGATCGCCGGAGCGGTCTCCCTGGAGGACGGGGCGCGCATCGTGGCGCAGCGCAGCCTCGCGGTGCGCGAACTGCAGGGCCGCGGCGGCATGGCCTCCGTGACGCTCCCGGACGAGGAAGCACAGGAGCTGATCGGCCGGTGGGCCGGCCGCCTCGGCATCGGGGCCGTGAACGGTCCCGGAACCGTCGTGGTCTCCGGGGACACCGACGCCCTGGACGAACTCCTCGCGCACTGCGCGAAGGAGGGGATCCAGGCCCGCAAGGTCGCCGTCGACTACGCCGCGCACTCACCGCAGATCGAGCGCGTCGAGGCGCAGGCCGCCGAGGGATTCGCCGGCATCGGCACGCTCCCCGGCGCCGTGCCCTTCTACTCCACGGTGACGGGCGGGAAGCTGGACGCGGACGAGCTCGGCTCCGGCTACTGGTACCGCAACATGCGGCAGACGGTACGGTTCCACGACGCGATCCGGTCCGCCCTGGCCGACGGGCACGACGTGTTCGTCGAAGTCAGCCCGCACCCCGTGCAGCTGGCAGGCATCCAGGACGCCATCGAGGCCGCCGGAGCCGGAGCCGGAGCCGGGGCCGGGGCTGGAGCCGAGGCCGAAGCCGTGGTCGTACCGACGCTGCGCCGCGGCGACGGCGGACGGCACCGGCTGCTGCTGTCCCTGGCGCAGGCCCACGTGCACGGCGTCGCCGTCGACTGGAACGCCGTCCTGCCGTGTGCCCGCCGCGTCGACCTGCCGACGTACGCGTTCCAGCACGAGCGGTACTGGCTGGAGGCGGGCGCGCCGGCCGGCGACGTACGCGCGGCCGGGCTGGACTCCGCCCACCACCCGTTCCTGGGCGCGGCCGTCGAACTGCCCGACGCCGGCGGCCACCTGCTGACCGGGCTGCTGTCGCTGCAGGCCCAGCCCTGGCTGGCCGACCACGCGGTGCTGGGCACGGTGATCCTGCCGGGCACGGCCTTCGTGGAACTGGCCGCCCACGCCGCGGCCGAGACCGGCTGCGACCTGGTCGAGGAGCTGACCCTGCAGGCACCGCTGCTGCTGCCCGAGCACGGTGGCGTCCAGCTCCAGGTCCTCGTGGGCGCCCAGGACGACTCCGGCCGCCGCCCGCTGAGCGTGCACTCGCGCGCCGGTGAAGGCCCCTGGATCCGCAACGCCACCGGCGCCCTCGCCACCGGCGCAGTCCCCTCCGCCGCCGACCTGAGCAGTTGGCCCCCGGCCGACGCGCAGCCCGTGGACCTCGACGGCTTCTACGACCGGCTGGCGGACCTCGGCCTGAGCTACGGCCCGCTCTTCCAGGGGCTGCGCGCCGCCTGGCGCGGCAACGACGCGGTCTACGCCGAACTGGCCGTCCCCGACGAGGCACAGGCGGACGCGGACGCGTTCGGCGTGCACCCGGCCCTGCTCGACTCCGCCCTGCACGCACTGGGCGCGGGCGGGCTCGTACCGGCCGCCGACGGGCCCCTGCTGCCCTTCGCGTGGTCCCGCGTCACGGTGCACGGCACCGGAGCGGCCGGCCTGCGGGTACGGCTCTCGCAGGCCGGCGGGGACGCGGTACGGCTGGAGGCCGCCGACGCCACGGGCAGGCCCGTCGTCTCGGTGGAATCGCTCACGCTGCGCCCGGTGTCGGCCGACCAGCTCCGTACGAGCACCCGGGATTCCCTGTTCACCGTCGAGTGGACGCCGCTCACGGCACCGTCCGAGGCGAACGGCACGACTGTGCGCGCCTATGACGACATCGCCTCCCTCCGCTCCGCCCCGGAGACGGAGGCCGGGGCCGGGACGGACGTGGACGCCTTCGTCGTCCCCTGCCCGGACGGTTCGGGCACCGACGCCGAGCGGGTCCGGGACGTCCTGGCCGAGGTGCTCGGGCTGGTGCAGTGGTGGCTGGCCGAGGACCGGGCCGCCCGCCTCGTGCTGGTGACCCGGGGTGCGGTCGCCGCCGGAGACGTTCCGGCTCAGAACGATCCGGCCCAGATCGATCCGGTGCAGGCGGCCGTGTGGGGCCTGGTGCGGTCGGCGCAGTCCGAGAACCCGGACCGCATCGTCCTCCTCGACACCGACAAGGACACTGGCAAGGACACCGACTGGCAGCAGGTCGCGGCGACGGCCGTACACCGGCTCGTCGCCTCCGAGGAGCCGCAGGCCGCGCTGCGCGGTGACACGCTTCTGCTGCCCCGGCTCGTCAGGGCCGCCGCCGATGTCCCGAAGTCCGGGAACCCGGACTTCGGAACCGGCACGGTGCTCCTGACCGGCGCGTCCGGCGCCCTGGGCGGATTCGTCGCCCGGCACCTCGTCACCGAGCACGGCGTCCGCAGCCTGCTGCTGATGAGCCGGCGCGGCGCGGACGCCGACGGTGCGGCGGAGCTCGGGGCGGAGCTGACCGCCGCGGGCGCCGAGGTCACCTGGGCCGCCTGCGACGTCGCCGACCGCGGCGCCCTCGCCGCAGCGCTGAACGGTACGCAGGTGACGGCTGTGGTCCACACGGCCGGTGTCCTCGACGACGGCGTGATCGGTTCGCTCACCCCGGAGCGCCTGGACACCGTTCTGCGCCCCAAGGCCGACGCGGTGCTGAACCTCCACGAGCTGACGGGCGAGCTGTCGGCGTTCGTGCTCTTCTCCTCGCTCGCGGGCACCCTCGGCACCCCCGGCCAGGCGAACTACGCCGCCGCCAACGCCTTCCTGGACGCCTTCGCCGCGCGCCGCCGTGCGCAGGGTCTTCCCGCGGTGTCGCTGCCGTGGGGCCTGTGGCAGCGCACCGGCGCCATGACCGAGGACCTCGGCGGCGCCGACCGGACCCGGCTCGCCCGCGGTGGCGTGATGCCGCTGTCCGACGAGGACGGCCTGGAACTCCTTGACGCCGCGCTCGCGCTGGACGAGCCCCTGGTCGTGGCGGCGCGGCTGGACCTCGCCGCCCTGCGGAACGCGGCCGCGCCGGTGCCGCCGCTGCTCAGGACGCTGGTCGGCGGCCGGCCGCGGCGTACGGACCGGGCCGCCTCCGTACCGCTGGCGCAGCGGGTCGCGGGCCTGCCGGAGAGCGAGCGCGAAGAGGTGGTGCTGGACCTGGTCCGGTCCGAGGTCGCCGCCGTCCTCGGGCACAGCTCGGCCAAGTCCGTCCAGCCCGACCAGGCCTTCGGCGACCTCGGCTTCGACTCGCTGACCGCCGTCGAGCTCCGCAACCGGATGAACAAGGCCACCGGGCTGCGGCTGCCCGCGACGCTGGTCTTCGACTACCCGACGCCGGCGGTGCTCGCCCAGCGGGTGCTGAAGGACCTGCCCGGCGGCACGGGCGGCACGGTGCCGCTGTTCGACGAGATCGACCGCCTCGCCGCCGCCCTCGACGGCGCCGGAGCGGACAGCGTCGACAACGTCACCCGAACCAAGATCAACATGCGTCTCCAGGCGCTGCTCGCCCGCTGGAACGGGAACGAGCCGGCCGATCCGGGAGGCGCCGGCGGAGCCGGGGACGAAGACGACCTCAGCTCGGCGAGCGACGAGGAGCTGTACGAGCTCCTCGACGACGAACTCGGCATCTCCTGAACTGCGCAGGCCAAAAGGGGCGGGCAACACCGATGATGAACGAAGACAAGCTCCGGGACTACCTCAAGCGGGCCACCACCGACCTGCGCCAGGCCCGGCGGCGCGTGCGCGAGCTGGAGGCCCGCGACCAGGAGCCGATCGCCGTCGTGGGCATGAGCTGCCGGTTCCCCGGCGGCGTCGATTCGCCCGAGGCGCTGTGGCGGCTGCTGGCCGAGGGCGGCGACGCGATCTCGCAGTTCCCCGAGGACCGCGGCTGGGACGTCGACGCGCTCTACGACCCCGACCCCGAGCAGCCGGGCAAGGTCTACACCCGGCAGGGCGGGTTCCTCCACGACGCCGCCGACTTCGACGCGGACTTCTTCGGGATCTCGCCGCGCGAGGCCCTGGCCATGGACCCGCAGCAGCGGCTGCTGCTGGAGACCGCGTGGGAGGCCTTCGAGCATGCGGGCATCGACCCCGCCGCCCTCAAGGGCAGCCGCACCGGCGTCTTCGCCGGCCTGATGTACCACGACTACGGCTTCACGCCCGGCGTCCTCCCCGACGGCGTCGAAGGGCTGATGAGCACCGGCAACTCCGGCAGCGTCGCCTCCGGGCGCATCGCCTACACCTTCGGCTTCGAGGGCCCCGCGGTCACCATCGACACCGCCTGCTCGTCCTCGCTGGTCGCCCTGCACCTCGCCGTGCAGGCCCTGCGCAACGGCGAGTGTTCCATGGCGCTCGCCGGCGGCGTCACCGTCATGGCGGGCCCGAGCGCGTTCGTCGAGTTCAGCCGCCAGCGCGGCCTCGCCCCCGACGGGCGCTGCAAGTCCTTCGCGGCCGCCGCGGACGGCGCGTCGTGGTCCGAAGGCGCCGGACTGCTGCTCGTAGAGCGGCTCCGGGACGCCCGGCGGCTCGGCCACCAGGTGCTGGCGGTCGTCCGGGGCAGCGCGGTCAACCAGGACGGCGCGTCCAACGGCCTGACCGCCCCCAACGGCCCCTCGCAGCAGCGCGTGATCCTCGAAGCGCTGGCCAGCGGCGGGCTGTCCGCCGAGGAGATCGACGCCGTCGAAGCCCACGGCACCGGCACGAACCTCGGCGACCCGATCGAGGCACAGGCGCTGCTCGCGACCTACGGGCAGGACCGCGAACGACCGCTCCTGCTCGGCTCGCTGAAGTCGAACATCGGCCACACGCAGGCCGCGGCGGGCGTCGCCGGCGTGATCAAGATGGTGCTGGCGATGCAGCACGGAGTGCTGCCGCAGACGCTGCACGTGGACCGGCCGACCCCGCAGGTCGACTGGTCGGCCGGCTCGGTCGAACTGCTCACCGAGGCGGCCGCGTGGCCGGAGACGGACCACCCGCGCCGGGCCGGGATCTCCTCGTTCGGCATCAGCGGCACCAACGCGCACGTCATCCTTGAGCAGGCGACAGAGCCGGAGGCCGAGGAAGCGGCCGGCGACGAGGCCGGGGGAGAGGCCGCGGCCGAGGAGCCGCTGCTGCCGCGGACCTCGGTGGTGCCGTGGGTGCTCTCCGGGAAGACCGAGGAGGCGCTGCGCGAGCAGGCGCAGCGGCTGCTGTCGTCCATGGACCTCGCGGCCGCGTCGCCGGCCGACATGGGGTTTTCGCTGGCGGTCACGCGGTCGGCGCTGGAACACCGGGCCGCGGTGACCGGCGCCGACGCGGACGAACTGCGCGCAGGATTGACCGGACTCGCGGCGGGCGAGCCCGCGGCACATGTGGTGACGGGACGTGCCGAGGGCGCCCGGGGCAAGACCGGGTTCCTGTTCTCGGGGCAGGGGTCGCAGCGGATCGGGATGGGGCGTGAGCTGTACGAGGCTTACCCCGTCTTTGCTGCGGCTTACGACGAGGTGTGCGCGGAGCTGGATGCGCCGGTCGATGTCGATGCTGAATCGCTTCATCAGACGGGGTCGGCACAGCCTGCGTTGTTCGCGGTCGAGGTGGCGCTGTTCCGGCTCCTCGCATCGTGGGGGATCCGGCCGGATTACGTGGCCGGTCACTCCGTAGGTGAGATCGCGGCTGCTCATGTGGCGGGCGTGCTGTCGCTGGAGGACGCGGCGAAGCTTGTGTCGGCGCGTGCTGCGCTGATGCAGGCGCTGCCCGCGGGTGGTGCCATGGTCGCCGTGCAGGCAACCGAGGACGAAATCCTGCCGCATCTGAGCGAGCAGGCCGGCATCGCGGCGATCAACGGGCCCCGGTCCGTGGTGATTTCCGGTGCTGAGAGCGCGGTCACCGCGATTGCCGAGGTTTTCGCCGGTCAGGATCGTAAGACGTCCCGTCTGAAGGTCAGCCACGCGTTCCACTCGCCGCTGATGGACCCGATGCTGGAGGAGTTCGCGGAGGTCGTCCGCGGCCTGACCTTCCATGAGCCGCAGGTTCCGGTGGTGTCCAACCTGACCGGCCGTCTGGCCGAGGCGTACACCCCCGAGTACTGGGTCCGTCACGTCCGCGAAGCGGTGCGTTTCGCCGACGGTGTGCAGACCCTGCACGAGCTGGGCGTGACGACCTTCGTGGAGATCGGCCCGGGCGGTGTGCTGAGCGCCCTCACCCAGGGCTGCTTGGACGACGACGCCGTCGTCACCGTGCCCGCACTCCGTGCCGACCGCCCCGAGCCGCAGGCGATCACCCTCGCCCTCGGTCAGCTGCACACCCACGGCGTATCCCCGGACTGGCAGACGCTGTTCCCCGGCGCCCGCCGCGTCGACCTGCCGACCTACGCCTTCCAGCGCGAGCGCTACTGGCTCGAAGGCACGGCCGCGCTCGACGTCTCCTCGGCGGGCCTGGACTCCTCCGGTCACCCCTTGCTCGGCGCGGTGGTCGAGACCGCCGGGGGACAGGACGTGCTGTTCACCGGTCGGCTGTCCGCGGCCGACATGCCCTGGATCGCGGAACACACGGTCGGCGGCGTGCCGGTGCTCCCGGTCGCCGCGTTCGTGGAGCTCGCCCTGGGCGCGGGCCGGCAGGCCGGGTTCCCGCAGCTGGGACAACTGGACGTGGACGCCCCGCTGGTGCTGGCAGAACAGGGCGCCGTCCGTATTCAGGTGCAGATCGGCGCAGGCGAGGACGCCGACCGGCGGTCGGTGCGGATCTTCAGCCGGGCCGCCGCGGGCAGTGCCGACGAGCCATGGGTCCGCCACGTCACCGGAGAACTCACCCGCAGCGCTCCGGCGGCGGACTTCGACATGGTGATCTGGCCGCCGTCGGGCGCCGGGCCCGTGGACGTCGAGGAGCACCCGGGCCTGCGCGCCGCCTGGCGCGCCGGGGACGAGCTGTACGCCGAGATCGCCCTGCCCCTCGCGGAGCGGGACCGGGCGGATCGCTACGGCCTTCACCCCGTACTGCTGCACGCGGCCCTGGACACCCTGGCGCAGGCCCGTGCCGGAGACTCCGGCGGCGAGGTGCTCATGCCCTACGCCTGGAGCGGCACGTCCGTGCACGCCCCGGGAGCCGGGGCCGTGCGCGTACGGATCCGGCCCGCCGGCACCGGCGACGGCGACGCGGTGGCGATCGAACTGGCCGACGCCGACGGTGCTCCCGTCGCCTCGGTGGCGTCCGTGCGGACGCGGACGATGTCCCCGCAGCAGGTGCTGGCCTCGCGTGTGGCGCACCAGGACTGGATGTTCGAGGTCGACTGGACCGAGCACACCGCCCCCGATGCGGCCGATGCGGCTGTTCCCGCTTCCGAGGTCGCATGGGCGGTCCTCGGCGGCGACGGTCTCTACGCCGACCTCGGCGCGCTCCGCAAGGCGGTCGACGACGGTGCGGCCCCGCCCGCCTACGTACTCCTGCCCTGTGCCCCGAGCAAGGGCGATGCCGCCTCGGCGACGCGCGAGTTGCTGGCCGGTGTGCTGTCGGCCGTCCAGGAGTGGGTCGCCGACGAGCGGTTCTCCGATGCGCGGCTCGTGGTGATGACGCGCGGCGCCGTCGACCTGGACGGTGCGGCGCCGGACCCCGCGCACGCCGCGGTGGCCGGCCTGGTGAAGTCGGCCCAGGCCGAGCACCCGGACCGGCTCCTGCTCGTCGACACGGACGACTCCATGGCGAACGGGGACCCCGCGCTGGTGGCGGCCCTCGCCGCCCTGGACGAGCCGCAGGCCGCCGTGCGCGGCGGCACGCTGTTCGTACCGCGCCTCGCCCGGATCGCCCCGGCAGAGGAGCCCACCGGTCACGCGTGGGACCCCGAAGGGACCGTGCTGCTCACCGGTGCGACCGGCGGCCTCGGGCTGTCGCTCGCGCGGCACCTCGTCGCCGAACGCGGCGCACGGAGGCTGCTGCTGGTCAGCCGCCGCGGCCCCGCAGCCGAGGGCATCGGCGAGGTCGTCGCCGCCCTGTCCGGGATGGGCGCGCACGTCGACGTGGCCGCCTGCGACATCGCGGACCGGGACGCCCTCGCCGGGCTGCTGGCCTCGGTCCCGGCCGAGCACCCGCTCGTGGCCGTGGTGCACGCCGCGGCGGCTCTGGACGACGGTGTGATCACCGCCCTGACCCCGGAGCGCCTGGACACCGTGCTGCGGCCGAAGGCCGACGGCGCGCTGCACCTGCACGAGCTGACCAAGGACCTGGGCCTCTCCGCGTTCGTGCTCTTCTCCTCCCTGGCCGGAGTCCTGGGCAACGCCGGCGCGGCGAGCTACGCGGCGGCCAACGCCTTCCTGGACGGGCTGGCGCGGCAGCGCCGCGCCGCGGGCCTGCCCGGCACCTCGCTGGCGTGGGGCCTGTGGACGGACAACGGCGGCATGGGCGACCGGATCACCGACGCCGACCGCAACCGCATGGGCCGGTCCGGGGTCGTGCCGTTCACCTCCGCGGAGGGACTGGCACTGTTCGACGCCGCCCTCACCGTGGACCGGCCGGTGATCGTGCCCGTCCGGCTGGACGTCCCGGGGCTGCGCTCCATGGCCCGCGCCGGCATGCTGCCCGCGGTCTTCCGCGGCCTCGTGGGCGACACCGGCGGCGCGGCGGCCGAGGAGGCCGCCGCCACCCCCGCTCTCGCCCGCCGCCTGGCCGGCATGCCGGAAGCCGACCAGGAGAAGGTGCTGCTGGACCTGGTGCGCAACCAGGCCGCCGCCGCCCTGGGCCACGCCACCGCGGCCCGCATCGAGCCCACCACGGCCTTCCGGGACATCGGCTTCGACTCCCTGACCGCCGTCGAGCTCCGCAACCGGCTCAAGGCCGCGACCGGGCTCCGGCTCAAGCCCACCCTCGTCTTCGACCACCCCAATCCGGTCGCGATCGCCCGGCTCCTGCACAAGGACCTGGTCCTCGACCTCGCCACCGAGACCTCACCGGTACTGGACGAACTGGACCGGCTGGACGCCCGGCTGGCCGCGCTCGCCCCGGAGGACGCGGTACGGGACAAGGTCACCGCCCGGCTCAAGGCGCTCCTCTGGAAGTGGACCGACACCCACCAGGACGCCGCGCCGAACACCGCCGACGCCGCCCCCGGCACCGACCGCGACTTCGACCTCGACCGGATCGACGCGGCCACCGACGACGAGATGTTCGACCTCATCGACCAAGAGCTCGGGTCTCTCTAGCCCTTCGGCGCTCTTCGGCACCCTTCGACTCTCTGCTCACGCACGCACTGCTACCGAGGACGTAAAACACATGTCGAACGACGACAAGCTCAGGGATTACCTCAAGCGCGTGATGGTGGACCTGCGCCACACCCGCAGGCAGCTGGGTGAGCTGGAGGCGAAGGACACCGAGCCCATCGCCATCGTCGGGATGGCCTGCCGCTACCCGGGCGGGGTCGGCTCCCCGGAGGACCTGTGGAACCTGGTCTCCTCGGGCGGTGACGCCGTGACCGGGTTCCCCGCCGACCGCGGCTGGGACATGGACGCGATCTACGACCCCGAGCCCGGGCGGACGGGCCGGACGTACGTGCGCGACGGCGGCTTCCTCCACGACGCCGCCGAGTTCGACCCCGCGTTCTTCGGGATCTCCCCCCGCGAGGCCCTGGTCATGGACCCCCAGCAGCGGCTGCTCCTGCAGACCTCCTGGGAGGCCTTCGAACGCGCGGGCATCGACCCGGCCACCGCGCGCGGCACCCGGGCCGGAGTGTTCGTCGGCACCAACGGCCAGGACCACGCCTACCTCCAGCGCCAGGGCGACAGCGACATCGAGGCCCACCTCGTCACCGCCAACACCGCGGCCGTGGTCTCCGGCCGCATCTCGTACGCCCTCGGCCTCGAAGGCCCGGCCGTCACCGTCGACACGGCCTGCTCCTCCTCGCTGGTCGCCCTCCACCTCGCCGCCCAGGCGCTGCGCCGCGGCGAGTGCTCGATCGCCCTCGCCGGCGGCGCGACCGTGATGGCCACGCCGAACACGTTCATCGCGTTCAGCGCGCAGCGCGGCCTGTCGCCCGACGGCCGCTGCCGCGCGTTCTCCTCGACCGCCGACGGCACGGGCATGTCCGAAGGCGTCGGCGTGCTCCTGCTGGAGCGGCTGTCCGACGCCCGCCGGCTCGGTCACGACGTGCTCGCCGTCATCCGCGGCAGCGCCGTCAACCAGGACGGCGCGTCCAACGGCCTGACCGCCCCGAACGGCCCGTCGCAGGTGCGCGTCATCCAGCAGGCGCTGGAGAACGCGCGGCTGACCGCCTCCCAGGTCGACGCGGTCGAGGCGCACGGCACGGCCACCACCCTCGGCGACCCGATCGAAGCCGAGGCGCTGCTCGCCACGTACGGCCAGGAGCACCCGGGGGACCGGCCGCTGTGGCTGGGATCCGTCAAGTCCAACCTCGGTCACACGCAGGCGGCTTCCGGCGTCGCCGGTGTCATCAAGATGGTGATGGCCATCCGCAACGGCGTGCTGCCGCAGACGCTGCACGTGGACGAGCCGACCGCCCAGGTCGACTGGTCGGCCGGCGGCGTCCGGCTGCTGACCGAGGCCGTCCAGTGGCCCGAGTCGGACCACCCGCGCCGCGCCGCCGTCTCGTCGTTCGGCGTCAGCGGCACCAACGCGCACACGATCATCGAGCAGGCCCCCGCCCCGGAGGAGGAGCCCGTCGGCGAGTCCGCCGAGGCGCCCGCCGCCGGCGCGCTGCCGTGGGTGCTCTCGGCCAAGAGCGAGGCGGCGCTGCGGGCGCAGGCCGAGCGCCTGCTCTCCTTCCTGGAGGCCGGCCCCGGCCGGTCGTCGGCCGACATCGGCTTCTCCCTCGCCACGACGCGCGCGGCCTGGGACCGGCGGGCGGCCGTCGTCGGCGAGAGCCTGGAGGAACTCACCGAAGGCGTACGGGCACTGGCGTCGGGCAGCCCGTCCGCGGCCGTGGTCCAGGGCGCGGGCCCCCTCGGGGACAAGACCGGGTTCCTGTTCTCCGGCCAGGGCTCGCAGCGGATCGGCATGGGGCGTGAGCTGTACGCGGCGTACCCGGTGTTCGCTGCCGCCTACGACGAGGTGTGTGCGCTTCTGGATGCGCCGGTCGACGTCGATGCGGAAACGCTTCACCAGACCGGGTGCACCCAGCCCGCGCTCTTCGCGGTCGAAGTGGCGCTGTTCCGGCTGCTGGAGTCGTTCGGCATCCGGCCGGATTACGTGGCCGGTCACTCGGTGGGCGAGATTGCGGCTGCTCATGTGGCCGGGGTGCTGTCGCTGGAGGATGCGGCGAAGCTTGTGTCGGCGCGTGCTGCTCTGATGCAGGCGCTGCCCGCCGGCGGTGCGATGGTCGCCGTCCAGGCGACCGAGGACGAGATGCTGCCGCACCTGACCGACGGGGCCGGCATCGCGGCGATCAACGGGCCGCGGTCCGTGGTGGTTTCCGGCACTGAGGATGCTGTGCTGGCCATCGCCGAGGTCTTCGCACAGCAGGGTCGTAAGACCTCGCGGCTGAAGGTCAGCCACGCGTTCCACTCGCCGCTCATGGACCCCATGCTGGACGAGTTCGCCGGCGTCGTCCGCGGTCTGACCTTCAACGAGCAGCGTATCCCCGTGGTCTCCAACCTCACCGGCCGCCTGGCCGAGCCGTACACCCCCGAGTACTGGGTCCGCCACGTCCGCGAGGCCGTCCGCTTCGCCGACGGTGTGCAGACCCTGCACGAGCTGGGCGTGACGACCTTCGTGGAGATCGGCCCCGGCGGTGTCCTCAGCGGCATGGCGCAGGGCTGCCTGGACGAGGCCGTCACCGTGCCCGTCCTGCGCGCCGACCGTCCCGAGCAGCAGGCCGTCACCGCCGCGCTCGCCGAACTGCACGTGCACGGCGTCTCCCCGGACTGGCGGGCGCTCTTCCCCGGCGCGCGGAAGGCCGACCTGCCCACGTACGCCTTCCAGCAGCAGCGCTACTGGCTGGAGGCCCCCGAGGCCGAGGCGGCCGCCGTGGACGCGGTCGACGCCGAGTTCTGGGCGAGTGTCGAGCGCGAGGACGCCCAGTCGCTCGCCGCCACGCTGGGCCTGAGCGCCGAGGAACTGGACGTCGTCGTCCCGAAGCTGTCCGCCTGGCGGCGGCAGCGGCGCGAGCAGTCCGTCGTGGACGGCTGGCGCTACCAGCTGACCTGGCAGCCTTTGAACGGCCTGCCCGCCACGGACCTGTCCGGCAGCACCTGGCTGTTCGCCGCACCCGAGGGCGACGAGTGGGCCGAAACCGTCCGCGCGGCCCTCGCCGGACGCGGTGCGCGCCTGATCCCGCTGACGGTCGGTGCGGACGCCGAGCGCGAGTCCCTGGCCGGCGAGCTGACCCGGGCCGTAGCCGAGGCTGCAGCCACATCCGAAGCCGAACCCGGATCCCTTCAGGGCGTCCTGTCGCTGCTCGCGATCGACGAGACCGCCTCGCCCGAGCACCCCGCGCTCTCCCGGGGCCTCGCGCAGACCGTGGCACTCGCCCAGGCGCTGGGCGACGCGGGTATCGACGCGCCGCTCTGGTGCGTCACCCGGGGCGCCGCCGCCACCGGCCGCTCGGACGACGCACCGCTCAGCGCGGTGCAGCACCAGGTGTGGGGCCTCGGCCGCGCCCTGGCCCTGGAGCACGCCCGGCGCTGGGGCGGCCTGATCGACCTGCCCACGGCGGTCGACGAGCGCGCCGCCGGCCGTATCGCCGCCGTGCTGAACCAGGGCACCCAGGGCACCGGCATCGCGGAGGACCAGGTCGCCGTCCGCGCCTCCGGCGTGTTCACCGCCCGGCTCACCCACACCCACAGCGGGACCGCCCAGGGATGGTCGCCGCGCGGCACGGTGCTGATCACGGGTGGTACGGGTGCGCTGGGCGGGCATGTGGCCCGCTGGCTCGCCGGTGCCGGTGCCGAGCACCTGGTGCTCACCAGCCGCCGCGGCCCCGCGGCGCCCGGCGCCGCCGGACTCGTCGCCGAGCTGGAGGAGCTGGGAGCGCGCGTCACCCTCGCCGCGTGCGACGTCGCCGACCGCGACGCGGTGGCGGCGCTGCTCGCCGAGCACACCTTCACCTCCGTGTTCCACGCCGCGGGCGTGGAGCAGTTCGCCCCCTTTGACGAGCTGACCCCGGCCGACTTCGCCCGCACGAGCGCGGCGAAGGCCGGCGGCGCAGCCCACCTGGAGGAGCTGCTGGGCAACCAGGAGCTCGACGCCTTCGTCCTCTTCTCCTCGATCGCCGGCGTATGGGGGAGTGGACTCCAGACCGCCTACGCCGCCGCCAACGCCTTCCTCGACGGGCTCGCCGCCCGGCGGAGGGCCGCGGGCCTGACCGCCACCGCGATCGCCTGGGGCCCCTGGGCCGACGGCGGCATGGTCACCGCCGACGACGAGGAGCACCTGCGCCGCCGCGGCGTCGTCACCCTGCCCGCCGCACTCGCCGTGACCGCGGTCCAGCGCGCCCTGGACTGCGACGACACCACCGCCGTGGTGGCCGACATCGACTGGGAGCGGTTCATCGGACCGTTCACCCTCGGCCGCCCGAGCGCCCTGCTGTCCGAGCTGCCCGAGGTGCGCCGCGCCGAGACCGCCGCGCCGGCTGCCGACGCCGCGGGCACGGCGCCCCTCGCGGCCCGGCTCGCCGGACTGCCGGAGGCCAAGCGCACCGAGGCCCTGATCGACCTGGTCCGCGCGCACGTCGCGGCCGTCCTCGGCCACGCCTCGGCGGCGGACGTCGAGCCCGACCGGGCGTTCAAGGACCTCGGCTTCGACTCGCTGACCGCCGTCGAACTCCGTAACAAGGTCAACGCGGCGACCGGCCTCGCGCTGCCGCCCACCCTCGTGTTCGACTACCCCAACGCCACCGCACTCGCCCGCTTCCTCCAGAGCGAGCTGCTCGGATCGCAGGCCGCCGCGCTGCAGGAGCAGCACGCGGCCGCCGCCGCCGACGACGAGCCCATCGCCATCGTGGCGATGAGCTGCCACCTGCCCGGCGGCGTCGACTCGCCCGAGGCCCTGTGGAACCTGGTGGCGTCCGGCGGTGACGCCATCGCGGAATTCCCGGCCGACCGCGGCTGGGACGTCGACTCGCTCTACGACCCCGACCCCGACCGCCCCGGCAAGACCTACGCGCGCGACGGCGGCTTCCTCTACGAGGCCACCGACTTCGACGCCGGCTTCTTCGGCATCAGCCCCCGCGAGGCCCTGGCGATGGACCCGCAGCAGCGGCTGCTGCTGGAGACCTCGTGGGAGGCCTTCGAGCGGGCCGGGATCACCCCCGCACAGCTGCGCGGCAGCCGGACCGGCGTCTTCGTCGGCATGGCCTACCAGGGCTACGGAGCCGACGTGCGCCGGACGCCGGAAGGCGTCGAAGGGCACCGGCTGGTCGGCGGCGCGTCCAGCGTCGTCTCCGGCCGCGTGGCCTACACCTTCGGACTCGAAGGCCCCGCCGTCACGATCGACACGGCGTGCTCGTCCTCGCTCGTCGCCCTCCACCTGGCCGTCCAGTCGCTGCGGAGCGGCGAGTGCACGATGGCCCTGGCCGGCGGCGTCACCGTCATGGCCAGCCCGAACGTCTTCGTGGAGTTCAGCCGCCAGCGCGGCCTGTCGCCCGACGGCCGGTGCAGGGCGTTCGGCGCGGACGCGGACGGCACCGGCTGGTCCGAGGGCGCGGGCGTGGTGCTCGTGGAGCGCCTCTCCGACGCCGTGCGCAACGGCCACGAGATCCTGGCCGTGGTGCGCGGCAGCGCCGTGAACCAGGACGGCGCGTCCAACGGCCTGACCGCCCCCAACGGCCCGGCACAGCAGCGCGTGATCCGCCAGGCCCTGGCCTCCGCCGGGCTCGCGCCGGGCGACGTCGACGCCGTGGAGGCCCACGGCACCGGTACGACGCTGGGCGACCCGATCGAGGCGCAGGCGCTGCTCGCCACGTACGGCCAGGAGCGTCCCGAGGGACAGCCGCTGTGGCTGGGCTCGCTGAAGTCCAACATCGGCCACACGCAGGCCGCCGCGGGCGTCGCCGGCATCATCAAGATGGTCATGGCGATGCGCCATGGTGTACTCCCGCAGACGCTGCACGCAGACGAGCCCACCCCGCACGTGGACTGGTCCGCGGGTGAGGTGCGGCTGCTGACCGAGGCCGTCCAGTGGCCCGAGTCGGACCGCCCGCGCCGCGCTGCGATCTCGTCGTTCGGCGTCAGCGGCACCAACGCCCACACCATCATCGAACAGGCCCCTGCCGCCGCGGAGCTGCCGGCCATGCCCGGCACCGACGGCGCGGTCGTGCCGTGGGTGCTGTCGGGCAAGGGCGAGCCGGCGCTGCGCGCGCAGGCGGCCCGGCTGGCCGGCCACCTCGACGCGACGGACGGCTGGACGCCTTCGGACGTCGGTCTCTCCCTGGCCTCCCGCGAGACGTTCGAGGACCGTGCCGTGCTCCTGGCGCAGGGCCCGGACGAGCTCCGGCAGGCCCTCGCCGCCCTCGCCGCCGGTGAGCCGGCGGCGAACGTGACGCTGGGGCGCGCCCGTTCCGACGGCAAGACCGGTTTCCTGTTCTCGGGGCAGGGGTCGCAGCGGATCGGCATGGGGCGCGAGCTGTACGAGGCGTTCCCCGTCTTCGCCGATGCGTACGACGAAGTGTGCGCGCGTCTGGACGTGCCGGTCGACGTCGACTCCGAGGAGCTCAACCGGACCGGATCCACACAGCCCGCCCTCTTCGCGATCGAAGTGGCGCTGTTCCGGCTCCTGGAGTCGTGGGGCGTCCGGCCCGACTACGTGGCCGGTCACTCCGTAGGCGAAATAGCGGCCGCGCACGTGGCCGGTGTGCTGTCGCTCGACGACGCGGCGAAGCTGGTGTCGGCGCGGGCCGCACTGATGCAGGCCCTGCCCGCCGGTGGCGCGATGGTGGCGGTCCAGGCCACCGAGGACGAAGTCCTGCCGCACCTGACGGACGAAGCCGGCATCGCCGCGGTCAACGGCCCGCGGTCCGTGGTGATCTCCGGCGCGGAGGACGCCGTCACCGCGATCGCCGAGGTCTTCGCACAGCAGGGCCGCAAGACCTCCCGGCTCACGGTCAGCCACGCGTTCCACTCGCCGCTGATGGATCCGATGCTGGACGAGTTCGCCGAGGTCGTCCGCGGTCTGAGCTTCAACGAGCCGCGGATCCCGGTCGTTTCGAACCTCACCGGCCGCCTGGCAGACGAGCCGTACACCCCCGAGTACTGGGTCCGTCACGTCCGCGAAGCGGTCCGCTTCGCCGACGGCGTTCAGACCCTGCACGACCTGGGCGTGACGACCTTCGTGGAGATCGGCCCCGGCGGCGTCCTGAGCGCCCTCGCCCAGGGCTGCCTGGACGACGCGGTCGCCGTGCCCCTCCTGCGTACCGACCGCTCCGAACCGCAGGCCGTCACCGCCGCGCTCGCCGAACTGCACGTGCACGGCGTCTCCCCGGACTGGCAGGCGCTCTTCCCCGGCGCGCACCGCGTCGCCCTGCCCACCTACGCCTTCCAGCGCGAGCGCTTCTGGCTGGAGGGGGACGAGGACCCGTCCGCCGCCACCGGCACCCCGGCCGACGCAGCCGACTCCGGATTCTGGGACACCGTGGAGCGGGAGGACGTGGAGTCCCTCGCCGCTTCCCTCGGCGTCGGTGCGGACGCCTCGCTCAGCGCGATCCTGCCCCGGCTGTCCGCGTGGCGTCGTCAGAGCCGTGAGCAGTCCGTGGTCGACGGCTGGCGCTACCGCGTCACATGGAAGCCGCTCGGCGCGCTCCCGGAGCCCGGCGCCGGCGCGTCCGGGACCTGGCTGCTCGTGACGGCCGCCCCGGACAGCGAGTGGGCCGCCTCGGTCCGCACGGCGCTCGGTGAGCGCGGCCTGGAGCTGGTCACGCTCGTCGCCGGGCCCGGCACCGACCGCGCGGCGCTCGCCCGTGAGCTGGCCGCCGCCGGCCCCGTCGCCGGCGTGCTGTCCCTCCTCGCCGAGGGCGAGGAGGACGAGAGCGCCTCGGCCGGCCACCCCGGCCTGTCACACGGCCTCGCCGCCACCCTCTGCCTCGTGCAGGCGCTCGGTGACGCGGGCATCGACGCGCCCCTGTGGTGCGCCACCCGCAGCGCGGTGACCACCGGCCGCTCCGACCGCGTGGACCGGCCGCTGCAGTCGCAGGTGTGGGGCTTCGGCCGGGCTGCGGCACTGGAGTACCCGCAGCGCTGGGGCGGTCTGCTCGACCTCCCCGAGCTGCTGGACTCCCGTACCGCGGCCCGCGTGGCCGCCGTCCTCGGGCAGTCGGCCGAGGACCAGGTGGCGGTCCGCGCCTCGGGCGTCTTCGGACGCCGGCTCGTGCGGGCCGACCGCGCCACGGCTCCCGCCCAGGGATGGTCGCCGCGCGGCACGGTGCTGATCACGGGTGGTACGGGTGCGCTGGGCGGGCACGTGGCCCGCTGGCTCGCCGGTGCCGGTGCCGAGCACCTGGTGCTCACCAGCCGCCGCGGCCCCGCGGCGCCCGGCGCCGCCGGACTCGTCGCCGAGCTGGAGGAACTCGGCGCGACCGCCACCGTCGTGGCCTGTGACGCGGCCGACCGGGACGCCTTGCAGGCACTGCTGGCCGCACACCCCGTCAACGCCGTCGTCCACGCCGCCGGAGTCGGCGACCACGTCATGATCGAGGACTCCGACCCGGCCGGGTTCGCCGGCACGGTGTCGGCGAAGGCGGCGGGCGCGACCCACCTGGACGAGCTGCTGGACGGCCAGGAGCTCGACGCGTTCGTCATGTTCTCCTCGGGCGCCGGCATCTGGGGCGGCGCCAGCCAGGGCGCCTACGCGGCGGCCAACGCCTACCTGGACGCCCTCGCCGAGTACCGGCGGGCGCGCGGGCGCACCGCGCTCGCCGTCTCCTGGGGCGGCTGGGCCGAGGGCGGCATGGCCGGCGTCGGCGACGGCGAGGAGATGCTGCGCCGCCGCGGCCTGCCGCCCATGCGACCCGACCTCGCGATCTCCGCGCTGCAGCAGGCGCTGGCCGACGACGAGACGACCCTGACCGTGGCGGACTTCGACTGGGAGCGGTTCATCGGCCCGTTCACCGTCACCCGTCCCAGCGCCCTGCTCTCCGACGTGCCCGAGGTGCGCCGCGCCCTGGAGGCCCCTGCCTCCGGCGGCGTAGGCGCCGAGGCCGGCAACGCGCTCGCCGCGAAGCTGGCCGGGCTTTCGGCGGGCGAGCAGGACCGCACGCTGGTGGACCTCGTCCGTACCCGCGCGGCCGCCGTGCTCGGCCACGACGGCGCCGCGGCGGTGGAGCCCGGCCGGGCGTTCAGTGACCTCGGCTTCGACTCGCTCACCGCCGTCGAACTGCGCAACAAGCTCACGGCCGACACCGGCCTGAAGCTGCCCACCACCCTGGTCTTCGACTACCCGAACGCGACCGCCCTGGCCCGGTTCCTGCGCGCCGGACTGCTCGGTTCGCAGACCGCCGCGCCGCAGGAGCGGAGCACGGCCGCCGCCGACGACGAGCCCATCGCGATCGTGGCCATGAGCTGCCGCCTCCCCGGCGGCGTCGGCTCGCCCGAGGACCTCTGGCAGCTCGTGATGTCCGGCGGCGACGCGATCTCCGGCTTCCCCGAGGACCGGGGCTGGGACACCGAGAACCTCTACGATCCCGACCCGGGCACCCCTGGCAAGACCTACGCGCGCGACGGCGGCTTCCTCTACGACGCGGGCGACTTCGACGCCGCGCTGTTCGGGATCTCGCCGCGCGAGGCGCTCGCGATGGACCCGCAGCAGCGCCTGCTGCTGGAGGCCTCGTGGGAGGCCTTCGAACGGGCCGGCATCGACCCGGCCTCCCTGAAGGGCAGCCGCACCGGCGTGTTCGTCGGCATGTCCTACCAGGGCTACGGCGCCGGCCTCCCGCAGGTCCCCGAGGGCGTCGAGGGCCACCTCCTCACCGGCAGCGCCGCGAGCGTCGTCTCCGGGCGCGTGGCCTACTCGTTCGGCCTGGAGGGCCCGGCCGTCACCGTCGACACGGCCTGCTCGTCGTCGCTGGTCGCCCTGCACCTGGCCATCCAGTCGCTGCGCAGCGGCGAGAGCACGATGGCCGTCGCGGGCGGCGTGAACGTCATGGCCGTACCGGCCGCCTTCGTGGAGTTCAGCCGGCAGCGCGGGCTGTCCGCCGACGGCCGCTGCAAGGCCTTCGGCGCCGGCGCGGACGGCACCGGCTGGGCGGAGGGCGTGGGCGTGGTGCTCGTCGAGCGCCTCAGCGACGCCGTACGCAACGGCCACGACGTTCTTGCGGTCGTGCGGGGCAGCGCGGTCAACCAGGACGGTGCCTCCAACGGCCTGACCGCGCCCAACGGTCCGGCGCAGCAGCGCGTGATCCGGCAGGCCCTCGCCTCCGCCGGGCTCACCGAGGCCGACGTCGACGTGGTGGAGGCGCACGGCACGGGCACGGCGCTCGGCGACCCCATCGAGGCGCAGGCGCTGCTCGCGACGTACGGCCAGGACCGCTCCGAGGACGAGCCGCTGTGGCTGGGCTCGCTGAAGTCCAACATCGGTCACGCCCAGGCGGCGTCCGGCGTCGCCGGTGTGATCAAGATGGTGATGGCCATGCGGCACGGCGTGCTGCCGCGGACGCTGCACGCGGACGAGCCGACGCCGCACGTGGACTGGTCGGCGGGCGCCGTACGGCTCCTGACCGAGGCCGTCGACTGGCCGGAGTCGGACCGTCCGCGCCGCGCGGGCATCTCCTCCTTCGGCGTCAGCGGCACCAACGCCCACACGATCATCGAGCAGGCCCCGGCAGCGGAGCCGGCCGCCGTCGCACCGGTCGAGGTCGCCTCGGCGACCGTGCCGTGGGTGCTGTCCGGCAAGTCCGAGGCCGCGCTGCGCGCCCAGGCGGAGCGCCTGCTGGCCCTCACCGCGGAGGCGGAGGGCACCGGGCCGTCCCTCACCGACGCCGGCTTCTCCCTGGCCACCACCCGGGCCGCCCTGGAGCACCGCGCCGCCGTGGTCGGAGCCGACCGCGGCCGGATCGCCGAGGGCCTGCGGGCCCTGGCCTCGGGTGCGCCCGCTCCCGGCGTCGCCCTCGGGCGCGCCGACACCGGCCAGGTCGGCTTCCTCTTCTCCGGGCAGGGCTCGCAGCGGCCCGGCATGGGGCGGGAACTGTACGAGGCGTTCCCGGTCTTCGCCGAGGCGTACGACCAGGTGTGCGCGCATCTCGACCGGCACCTCGACCGGCCGCTGCGGGAGGTGACCTTCGGCGAGAACGGTCACGAGGACGCCGAAGACACCGACGAGCTGAACCGCACAGCCTTCACCCAGCCCGCACTGTTCGCGCACGAGGTCGCCGTCCACCGCCTGCTGGAGTCGTGGGGCGTACGCCCGGACTATCTGGCCGGGCACTCCGTCGGTGAGATCGCCGCCGCCCACGTGGCCGGGGTCCTGTCCCTGGAGGACGCGGCCACGCTGGTGACGGCCCGCGCCCGGCTGATGCAGGCGCTGCCCTCCGGCGGTGCGATGGTCGCCGTGCAGGCCACCGAGGACGAGGTCCTGCCGCTCCTCACCGACCGGGTGAGCCTCGCGGCGGTCAACGGGCCGCGGTCCGTGGTGATCTCCGGTGCCGAGGACGAGGTCACGGCGATTGCCGAGATCTTCGCCGGCCAGGGCCGTAAGACGTCCCGCCTGACGGTCAGCCACGCGTTCCACTCGCCGCTGATGGACCCGATGCTGGAGGACTTCGCCCGCGTCGTCGGCGGACTGCGCTTCGAGAAGCCGGCCGTCCCGGTCGTCTCCAACGTGACCGGTGAGCTCATCGACGCGTACACGGCGGACTACTGGGTGCGGCACGTCCGCGAGGCCGTGCGCTTCGCCGACGGCATCCGGACCCTGGGCGACCTGGGCGTGACCACGTTCGTGGAGGTCGGCCCCGGCAGCGTGCTCAGTGGCATGGCCCAGGGCTGCCTGGACGGCGCGGCCACCGTTCCCGCCGTCCGGGCCGGCGGCCCCGAGCCCGAGGCGATCACCGCCGCCGTCGCGCAGCTCCACGTGCGCGGCGTCCCCGTCGGCTGGCACGCGTTCTTCGCCGGCCGCGGCGCCCGGCGCGCGGACCTGCCCACCTACGCCTTCCAGCGCCGGCGGTACTGGCTGGAGACCGTCGCGCCCACCGTCGCCGCCGCGGGCCCGGGGACCGACGCCGTGGAGGCGGGGTTCTGGGAGACGGTGGAGCGCGAGGACGCACAGACCCTCGCCGCCGCCCTCGACCTGCCCGCCGAGCAGCTGGACGCGGTGCTGCCCCGGCTGTCGGCGTGGCGTCGGCAGCAGCGCCGGGAGTCCGCGGCGGAAGGATGGTCCTACCGGGTCGGCTGGAAGCCGCTGAGCGGACTCCGGTCGCACGAACTGCCGGGCGACTGGCTGTTCCTGGTCACCGAGGAGACCGAGTGGAGCGCAGCTGTCGCCGACGGGCTCACGGCCCGCGGCACCCGGCTGATTCCGATCGTGGTCGACCCGGCCGCTGACCGCGGCATGCTGCTGCGGCAGCTCGGCGACGCCGTCCGGGAGACCCCCGTCGAGGGCGTGCTCTCCCTGCTCGGCACCGACGAGCGGCCCCACCCTGAGCACTCGGCCCTCACGGTCGGCACCGCACTGTCTCTCGCCCTGGTCCAGGCGCTGGGCGACGCCGGCATCGACGCGCCGCTGTGGGCGCTGACCAGGTCGGCGATGTCCACAGGCCGTTCGGACGCGGTGCCGAGCGCCGCCCAGAACGCCGTCTGGGGCCTGGGCCGGGTGGCGGCGCTGGAGCACGCGCAGCGCTGGGGCGGTCTGGTGGACCTTCCGGAGACGATTGACGACCGGGTCGCCGGTCGCCTCGCCGCGGTGCTCGGCCAGTCGGCCGAGGACCAGGTCGCGATCCGCGACCGCGGCGTGTTCGGCCGCAGGCTCTCCCACGCCACCGCCCGCCGCAACGGCCGGGCCGGGCAGCAGTGGACGCCGCGCGGCACGGTGCTGATCACCGGTGGTACGGGTGCGCTGGGCGGGCACGTGGCCCGCTGGCTGGCGGGTGCGGGCGCCGAACACCTGGTGCTGACCAGCCGCCGGGGCATGGGCGCTCCCGGCGCGGCCGGCCTCCGGACCGAACTGGAGGCGCTGGGCGCCCGGGTGACGATCGCGGCCTGCGACGTGGCCGACCGCGAGGCGCTGGCCGCGCTGCTCGCCGAGCATCCGGTGAACGCCGTCGTCCACACGGCCGGTGTGGACCACCTGGAGCCGCTGGACGCCATGACACCGGGCGCCTTCGCCGACGTGCTGTCCGCGAAGGCAGCCGGCGCCCTGCACCTCGACGCACTTCTCGCGGACCGGGAGCTCGACGCCTTCGTGCTCTTCTCCTCCATCGCAGGCGTGTGGGGCAGCGGCTACCAGGCCGCCTACGCGGCGGCCAACGCCCTGCTCGACGGGCTCGCGGAACGACGACGGGCCCAGGGCCTGACCGCGACCGCCGTGGCCTGGGGCCCGTGGGCCGGCGGCGGCATGGCCGAGAGCGACGGCGCGGACGAACGACTGCGCCGCCGCGGCCTGATCCCGATGCCCGCCGCGCTCGCCGTGGCCGGCCTCCGGCAGGCGCTGGACTCCGGCGAGCCGGCCGCGACCGTGGCCGACATCGACTGGGAGCGCTTCCTGCCCCCGTTCTCCGTGGGCCGTCCGAGCGCACTGCTCGGCGACCTCCCGGAGACCGAGCGGATCCTGACCGCCGGCAGCACCGGTGGCGCAGACGGCGCGACCGCCGCCTCGCCGCTGGCCGCCCGCCTCGCCGGGATGCCCGAGGCCGAGCAGCACACTCTGCTGGTCGAGCTCGTTCGCACGCACGCGGCGGCCGTCCTCGGCCACAGCAGCGCCGGCGAGGTCGAGGCCGACCGGGCCTTCAAGGACCTGGGCTTCGACTCCCTGACCGCCGTCGAACTGCGCAACAAGCTCAACGCCGAGACCGGCCTCGCCCTGCCTCCCACCCTCGTCTTCGACTACCCCAACGCCCAGGCACTCGCCCGGCAGCTGCACACCGAGATCACCGGCCGCACCGCCGCGGCCGCACCGGAGACGGCCACCGCCGCAGCCGAGGACGACGACCCCATCGCGATCGTCGGCATGGCGTGCCGCTACCCCGGCGGGGTGCGCTCGCCCGAGGACCTGTGGCGGCTGGTGGTCTCCGGCGGCGACGCCGTCGGGGAGTTCCCGGCGGACCGCGGCTGGGACGTGGACGGCATCTACGACCCGGACCCGGACGCGTCCGGCAAGACGTACACGCGCCACGGCGGATTCCTCTACGAGGCCGGGGAGTTCGACCCCGCGTTCTTCGGGATCAGCCCGCGCGAGGCCGTCGCGATGGACCCGCAGCAGCGCCTGCTGCTGGAGACCACCTGGGAGACGTTCGAGCGGGCCGGCATCGACGCGGACGCGGTGCGGGGGAGCCGCACCGGAGTCTTCGTCGGCTCCGGCTACCAGGACTACGCCGCCCAGGCGTTCAACGCCATCGACGACTCCGAGGGCTTCTTCGGCACGGGCAACTCCGCGAGCATCATGTCCGGCCGCATCGCCTACACCCTCGGCCTCGAAGGCCCGGCCGTCACCGTCGATACGGCGTGCTCGTCGTCGCTCGTCGCCCTGCACTGGGCGGTCCAGGCCCTGCGCAGCGGCGAGTGCTCCATGGCACTGGCCGGCGGCGTCATGGTGATGTCCACCCCGCGGGCCTTCGTGGAGTTCAGCCGCCAGCGGGGCCTGGCCGCCGACGGCCGCTGCAAGGCGTTCGGCGCCGGGGCCGACGGCACCGGCTGGGCCGAAGGCGTCGGCATGCTCCTCGTGGAGCGGCTCTCCGACGCCCGCCGCAACGGGCACCAGGTCCTGGCCGTCGTCCGCGGCAGCGCCATCAACCAGGACGGCGCCTCCAACGGCCTGACCGCCCCCAACGGCCCGGCCCAGCAGCGGGTCATCCGCCAGGCCCTCACCGCCGCCGGCCTCACCGCCGCCGACATCGACGCGGTGGAGGCACACGGCACCGGCACCCGGCTCGGCGACCCGATCGAGGCGCAGGCGCTGCTGGCGACATACGGGCAGGAGCGGCCGGAAGGACAACCCTTGTGGCTGGGCTCGCTGAAGTCCAACATCGGCCACGCCCAGGCGGCCGCGGGCGTCGGCGGCATCATCAAGATGGTCATGGCGATGCGGCACGGCGTCCTGCCGCAGACCCTGCACGTGGACGAGCCGACGCCGCACGTCGACTGGTCGGCCGGTGACGTCCGGCTGCTGACCGAGGCCATGGACTGGCCGGAGTCCGACCACCCGCGCAGGGCCGCCGTCTCATCCTTCGGCGTCAGCGGCACCAACGCCCACACGATCATCGAGCAGGCCCCGGCGTTCGACGAGGAGCCCGCAGAGGCCCCGGCCCCGGTCCCGGCCCTGCTGCCGTGGGTGCTCTCCGCCAAGAGCAGCGCAGCGCTGCGCGATCAGGCGCGACGGCTGCTGTCCTTCGTGAAGGACGGCATGTCACCGGCCGATGTCGGCTTCTCGCTCGCCACCACCCGCAGCACCCTGCGCCACAGGGCAGCGGTCGTCGGCGAGACCTGCGACGACTTCCGGCGCGGACTGGGCTACCTGGCCGCCGGAATGCCTTCGCCCGGAGTCGTCCAGGGCCGGCCGGGAGGCAAGGCCGGGTTCCTGTTCTCCGGCCAGGGCTCGCAGCGCATCGGCATGGGCCGTGAGCTGTACGAGACGTTCCCCGTCTTCGCCGATGCGTACGACGAGGTGTGCGCGCATCTGGACGCGCCGGTCGACGTCGACTCGGAGGAGCTGAACCAGACGGGTTCGACACAGCCTGCGCTCTTCGCGGTCGAGGTGGCGCTGTTCCGGCTCCTCGAATCCTGGGGCGTGCGGCCGGATTACGTGGCCGGTCACTCCGTAGGTGAGATTGCGGCTGCTCATGTGGCAGGTGTGCTGTCTCTGCGGGATGCGGCGAAGTTGGTGTCAGCGCGTGCCGCGCTGATGCAGGCGCTGCCGGCAGGCGGGGCGATGGTGGCGGTCCAGGCGACCGAGGACGAGGTGCTGCCGCACCTCACCGACGGGGTCGGCATCGCGGCGATCAATGGGCCTCAGTCCGTGGTGATCTCCGGTGCCGAGGACAGCGTGCTGGAGATCGCCGAGGTCTTCGCACAGCAGGGTCGTAAGACGTCCCGGCTGAAGGTCAGCCACGCCTTCCACTCCCCGCTCATGGACCCGATGCTGGCCGACTTCGCCGAGGTCGTCCGCGGTCTGACCTTCAGTGAGCCGCGGATTCCGGTGGTCTCCAACCTCACCGGCCAGCTCGCCGAGCCGTACACCCCCGAGTACTGGGTCCGTCACGTCCGCGAAGCGGTCCGCTTCGCCGACGGCGTTCAGACCCTGCACGACCTGGGCGTGACGACCTTCGTGGAGATCGGCCCCGGCGGCGTCCTCAGCGGCATGGCGCAAAGCTGCCTGGACGAGGCCGTCACCGCGCCCGTCCTGCGCGCCGACCGCCCCGAGCGGCAGGCCCTCGTCACGGCCCTGGCACACCTGCACACGCACGGCGTCCCCGTGGACTGGAGCGCGTTCTTCTCCGGCGCCCGGACGGTCGACCTGCCGACGTACGCGTTCCAGCACGAGCGGTACTGGGTGGACGCGCCGGAAGCCGCTGCCGCGATGGCGGACCCGGTCGATGCCGAGTTCTGGGAGACCGTGGAGCGCGAGGACCTGCAGGCCCTCGCCGGCACCCTCGACATCCGCGCCGAGGACACGTTCAGCGACGTGCTGCCGCGCCTGTCGTCGTGGCGGCGGCAGCGCAAGGAGCAGTCCACCGTGGACGGCTGGCGCTACGGCATCACCTGGAAAGGGATCCCCGACCCCGAGGCGCCGGCCGCCGACCGGAACGGTGTATGGCTGGTTCCGGTCAGCGCTGGGCAACTCGGCGACGAATGGGTCACCGCCTGCCTGCGCGGGCTGACCGAACGCGGCCTGGTTCCGCTGCCGGTCCCGGTCGAGCCGGCCACCGACCGTAAGGCCCTGGCCGTACAGCTCGCCGGCGCGGCCGGTGACGAGACCGTGGCGGGAGTCCTGTCCCTGCTCGCCATCGACAACGAGCCCGCCCCTGCGGCCGCCGCGCTCACCACCGGCGTCGCGCTGTCCGTCCTGCTCGTCCAGGCCCTGGGTGACGCGGGCGTCGACGCGCCGCTGTGGTGCGCGACCCGCACCGCGATGAGCGTGAGCACCGCCGACGCGGTGGCCGATCCCCACCAGTCCCAGGTCTGGGGCCTGGGCCGGGTGGCGGCGCTGGAGCATGCGCAGCGCTGGGGCGGTCTGGTGGACCTTCCGGAGACGATTGACGACCGGGTCGCCGGTCGCCTCGCCGCGGTGCTCGGCCAGTCGGCCGAGGACCAGGTCGCGATCCGCGACCGCGGCGTGTTCGGGCGGCGCTTGTCCCGGATGCCCGCAGGCCGGACCGGCCGTTCCTGGTCCCCGCGCGGTACGGTGCTGATCACCGGTGGTACGGGTGCGCTGGGCGGGCACGTGGCCCGCTGGCTGGCGGGTGCGGGCGCCGAACACCTGGTGCTGACCAGCCGCCGCGGCCTCGACGCCCCCGGTGCCGGTGAGCTGAAGGCCGAACTGGAGGCGCTGGGCGCCCGGGTGACGATCGCGGCCTGTGACGTGGCCGACCGCGAGGCGCTGGCCGCGCTGCTCGCCGAGCACCCGGTGAACGCCGTCGTCCACACGGCCGGCACCGCCGAAGCGGGCATGCTCGCCGACACGACCCTCGGTGACTTCGCGGCGACGGTCGCCGCGAAGGCCCTCGGAGCCGTGCACCTCCACGAGCTGCTCGGGGACCGGGAACTGGACGCCTTCGTCCTCTTCTCCTCCGTCTCCGGCGTGTGGGGAGGAGGCGGACAGGCCGCGTACTCGGCCGCGAACGCCTTCCTCGACGGCCTGGCGCAGCACCGGCGGGCCCGGGGCCTCGCCGCGACCGCGATCGCCTGGGGCCCGTGGGGCGAGGGCGGCATGGTCGCCGACGCCGGGGACGAGGAGCGGCTGCGGCAGCGCGGTCTGACCGTGCTGCGGCCGGACCGGGCGATCTCCGCGCTGCACGGTGCGCTGAGCGACGGCGAGAGCGCGGTCACCGTGGCGGACGTGGACTGGGAGCGGTTCGTCGTCCCGTTCACCGTCAGCAGGCCGAGCGTGCTGCTGAGCGAGCTGCCCGAGGTCGCGGATGTCCTGGCCGGGGAGCCCGCCGAGCGGGCCGCGGAACCGTCCGCGCTGAAGGAGAAGCTGTCCGGGCTGTCCGAGGACGAACAGCAACGCCTGCTCGTGGACACGGTCCGCGCGCACGCGGCGGCCGTCCTCGGCCACAGCGACTCGGCGGCGGTGGAACCGGACCTGGCGTTCCGGGACCTCGGCTTCGACTCCCTCACGGCGGTCGAGCTCCGCAACCTGCTCACCGCCGACACCGGCCTGACCCTGCCCGCGACCCTGGTCTTCGACCACCCGACGCCCGAGGCCATCGCCCGGCACCTGCGGACCGAACTCTCCGGCGGGACGGGCCCGGCCGAGGTGTCGGTCTTCAGCGAACTGGACCGGCTGGAGTCGGTGCTCTCGACGGCCGCCTCCGCCGAGGAGACGGTCCGGTCAGGGGTGCGCAGGCGCCTGCAGGAGCTGCTGTCCCTGGTGAACTCCGCCGGGGAACAGGGAGCGGAATCCGCTGCGGAGTCCGCTGACGCACAGCGGCAACTCCAGGACGCGACGATCGACGACATCTTCGATCTGATCGATCAAGATCTAGAAAATTCCTAGTTCTTGGCGCTCTACCTTTAACGACAGCCGAGGACGGACGGGGCGGATGAGCAGCAACGAAGACAGGCTTCTCGAGTATCTCAAGCGCGTCACCGGGGACCTCCGACAGGTCCGGGAACGCCTTCGCGAGGTCGAGGAGAAGGATCAGGAACCCATCGCCATCGTCGGCATGGCGTGCCGCTACCCCGGCGGGGTGCGCTCGCCCGAGGACCTGTGGCGGCTGGTGGTCTCCGGCGGCGACGCGGTCGGGGAGTTCCCTGCGGACCGGGGCTGGGACGTGGAGGACATCTACGACCCGGACCCGGAGGCGGCGGGCAAGACGTACGCGCGGCACGGCGGATTCCTTTACGAGGCCGGGGAGTTCGATCCCGGGTTCTTCGGGATCAGTCCGCGTGAGGCCGTGGCGATGGATCCTCAGCAGCGGCTGCTGCTGGAGACCACGTGGGAGACGTTCGAGCGGGCCGGCATCGACGCGGAGTCGGTGCGGGGGAGCCGTACCGGTGTCTTCGTCGGCTCCGGCTACCAGGACTACGTCAACCTCCTGCTCGGCGTGGCCGGCGAGGCCTCCGACGGCCACGTCGGGACCGGCAACTCCGCCAGCGTGATGTCCGGCCGCATCGCCTACACCTTCGGCCTGGAGGGGCCCGCGGTCACCGTCGACACGGCCTGCTCGTCGTCGCTGGTGGCGCTTCACTGGGCGATCCAGGCGCTGCGCAGCGGCGAGTGCTCGCTGGCACTGGCCGGCGGTGTGCAGGTCATGACCACGCCCACCGCGTTCGTGGAGTTCAGCCGCCAGCGCGGGCTGGCCCCGGACGGGCGGTGCAAGCCGTTCGCCGCCGGGGCGGACGGCACCGGCTGGGCCGAAGGCGTCGGCATGCTGCTCGTGGAGCGGCTCTCCGACGCCCGCCGCAACGGGCACCGAGTCCTCGCCGTCGTGCGGGGCAGCGCGGTGAACCAGGACGGTGCCTCCAACGGCCTGACCGCGCCGAACGGGCCCGCGCAGCAGCGGGTCATCCGCCAGGCCCTGGCCTCGGCCGGCCTGTCTCCGGCCCAGATCGACGCGGTGGAGGCACACGGCACGGGCACGACGCTGGGTGACCCGATCGAGGCGCAGGCGCTGCTGGCCACGTACGGCCGGGAGCGGCCCGAGGGACGGCCGTTGTGGCTGGGTTCGCTGAAGTCCAACATCGGTCACTCGCAGGCCGCGGCCGGTGTCGGCGGCATCATCAAGATGGTCATGGCGATGCGCCATGGCGTGCTGCCGCAGACCCTGCATGTGGACGAGCCGACGCCGCACGTGGACTGGTCGGCCGGTGACGTCCGGCTGCTGACCGAGGCCATGGACTGGCCGGAGTCCGACCACCCGCGCAGGGCCGCCGTCTCCTCCTTCGGTGTCAGCGGCACCAACGCGCACACCATCATCGAACAGGCCCCGGCCCAGGACGAGGAGCCCGCCGGGGCTCCCGCCGTCGGCCCCCTGGCGTGGATGCTCTCCGCCAAGAGCGACGCGGCGCTGCAGGCCCAGGCGGCCCGGCTGCTGTCCGTCGCCGACGGTGACGTATCGCCGACGGACGTCGGCTTGTCGCTGGCCACGACCCGGGCGGCCCTGCGTCACCGGGCCGCGGTGGTGGGGGAGACCCGTGAGGAACTCCTCAACGGCCTGCGCGACTTGGCCGCCGGCACCCCGTCGCCCGGTGTGCTGCTGGGGCGCCCCGTCGGTGGAAAGACCGGGTTCCTCTTCTCCGGCCAGGGCTCGCAGCGCATCGGCATGGGGCGTGAGCTGTACGAGGGGTTCCCCGTCTTCGCCGATGCGTACGACGAGGTGTGCGCGCACCTGGACGCGCCGGTCGACGTCGATGCGGAAACGCTTCACCAGACCGGGTGCACCCAGCCCGCCCTGTTCGCGATCGAGGTGGCACTCTTCCGGCTCCTCGAATCCTGGGGCGTCCGGCCCGACTTCGTCGTGGGCCACTCCGTGGGCGAGATCGCGGCGGCACATGTGGCCGGTGCGCTGTCGCTCGCCGACGCCGCGAGGCTGGTGTCCGCCCGTGCCGCGCTGATGCAGGCGCTGCCGGCCGGCGGGGCGATGGCCGCCGTACAGGCCACCGAGGACGAAGTCCTGCCGCACCTCACCGACGGCGTGAGCATCGCCGCGATCAACGGCCCCTCGTCGGTGGTGATTTCCGGCGACGACACGGCAGCCCTGGCGATCGCCGAGGTCTTCAAGCAGCAGGGCCGTAAAACGTCCCGCCTGAAGGTCAGCCACGCATTCCACTCGCCTCTCATGGATCCCATGCTGGAGGAGTTCGCGCAGGTCGTGCGCGGGCTGACCTTCGAGGAGCCGCAGCTCCCCGTCGTCTCCAACGTCACGGGTGAGCTCGTCGAGGCGTACACGGCCGAGTACTGGGTCCGCCACGTCCGCGAGGCCGTGCGCTTCGCCGACGGCGTGCAGACCCTCAGCGACCAGGGCGTGACGACCTTCGTGGAGATCGGCCCCGGCGGCGTCCTCAGCGGAATGGCGCAAGGCTGCATGGACAGGGCTGTCACGGTCCCGCTGCTGCGTGCCGACCGCCCCGAGCGCCAGGCCCTCGTCACGGCCCTCGCACAGCTGCACACCCATGGCGTCGCAGTGGACTGGAGCGTCTTCTTCTCCGGTGCGCGGACGACCGACCTGCCGACGTACGCCTTCCAGCACGAGCGGTACTGGGTGGACGCGCCCGAAACCGCTGCCGCCACCGCGATGGCGGACCCGGTCGACGCCGAGTTCTGGGACACCGTCGAGCGCGAAGACCTGGAGGCGCTCGCCGGCACCCTGGACATCCGTGCCGAAGACTCGTTCAGCGACGTGCTGCCGCGCCTGTCGTCGTGGCGGCGGCAGCGCAAGGAGCGGTCCGCCGCCGAAGCCTGGCGCTACCGCGAGTCGTGGAAGCGCCTGGGCGAGCTCGCTCCGGCCGGACTCGGCGGCACCTGGCTGCTGGCCGTGCCGGAACAGGACGACGAGAGGATCGCCTCCGTCCGCACCGCGCTCACCGCCCGCGGCGCCGATGTGCAGACCCTGGTCGTCGGCGCGGCGAGCGACCGCGACGGCCTGGCCCGGGAGCTGACCGGGCTCGGACCGGTCGACGGAGTGCTGTCCCTGCTCGTCACCGACGATCCCGTGTTGCCCACCCTGTTGCTCGTCCAGGCCCTGGGCGAAGCGGGCGTCGACGCCCCGCTGTGGTGTCTCACCTCCGGCGCGGTGGCCGTCAGCGGCTCCGACGCCGTACGCGACGCACGGCACACCCAGGTCTGGGGCCTGGGCCGCACGGTCGCCCTGGAGCTGCCCCGGCGCTGGGGCGGCCTGATCGACCTGCCGGAGACCGTCGACGACCAGGCCGCCGCACGCCTCGCAGGAGTGCTGGCACAGGCGCAGGCGGGCCGGTGGGACGAGGACCAGCTCGCGGTCCGCGCCTCCGGCGTCTTCGCCCGGCGGCTCGCCCACGCCCCGGCCCGTCCGGCCACCAACCGCTGGCAGCCCCGCGGTACCGTCCTGATTACCGGCGGTACGGGTGCGCTGGGCGGCCACGTCGCCCGCTGGCTGGCGCGCAACGGCGCCGAGCACCTCGTCCTCACCAGCCGCCGGGGCCCGGACGCGCCGGGCGCCGCCGCGCTGCGGGCCGAACTGGAGGCCCTCGGCGCCCGCGTCACGCTCGCCGCGTGCGACGTGGCCGACCGCGACGCCGTCGCGGCCCTGCTCGCCGAGCACACCCTCACCGCCGTCGTGCACACCGCCGGAGTCGCCGACGCCGGCATGGTGGCCGACACGACCCCGGCCGCCTTCGCCGCCGCGCTCGCCGCGAAGGCCGGCGGCGCGGCCCACCTGGACGAGCTGCTGGGCGATCAGGAGCTCGACGCCTTCGTCCTCTTCTCCTCCATCTCCGGCGTCTGGGGCAGCGGCGGCCAGGCCGCCTACGCGGCCGGCAACGCCTTCCTGGACGGGCTCGCGCGGCAGCGCCGCGACCGCGGCCTCACCGCGACCGCCGTCTCCTGGGGCCCCTGGGCCGACGGAGGCATGGTCGAGGACGGGGACGACGAGGAGCGGCTGCGCCGCCGCGGGCTCCGCGCGATGAGCCCCGACTCGGCCGTCACCGCCCTGCAGCACGCCCTCGACCGCGACGAGACCGTACTGACGGTCGCCGACGTGGACTGGTCGCGCTTCATCGCGCCGTTCACCCTCGGCCGCCCCAGCCCGCTGCTCGGCGACCTGCCCGAGGTGCGCGCGACGCTCGTGGAGGACACCCCGGCCGAGAACCATGGCTCCGGGGCGCTCGCAAAGAGCCTGACCGGGCTGTCGCAGGACGACCGGGAACGCGCCCTCGTCGACCTCGTGCGCACGCACGCCGCCGCCGTCCTCGGCCACCGCGGCGCGGGCGCGGTCGAGGCCGACCGGCCCTTCCGGGACCTCGGCTTCGACTCCCTGACCGCGGTGGAGCTCCGCAACCGGCTCAACGAGGCGACCGGCCTGGCCCTGCCCACGACCCTGGTCTTCGACCACCCCACGGCCGCGGACCTCGCCGCCCACCTGCTCACCGAACTCACCGGCGGCCAGGACCCGCAGGCCACGGCCTCGGCGGCCGCCGCCGTACTGGACGAGCCGATCGCCATCATCGGGATGGCCTGCCGCTACCCCGGCGGCGTGCGCTCGCCCGAGGACCTGTGGGAGCTGGTCGCCTCCGGCCGCGACGCGATCTCCCGCTTCCCCGGCAACCGCGGCTGGGACGTCGAGGCGCTCTACCACCCGGACCCCGACCACCCCGGCACCACGTACACCACCCAGGGCGGATTCCTGCACGACGCGGACGAGTTCGACCCCGCCGTCTTCGGGATCAGCCCGCGCGAGGCCGTCGCCATGGACCCGCAGCAGCGCCTGCTGCTGGAGACCACGTGGGAGGCCTTCGAACGCGCCGGGATCGCCCCGCACACCGTGCGCTCCACCGGCACCGGCGTGTTCGTCGGCTCCGGCTACCAGGACTACACCGCCCGCCCGCTCAAGGTGCCCGACGGCGTCGAGGGCTACATCCCCAGCGGCAACGCGGCCAGCGTGATCTCCGGCCGCCTCTCCTACGCCTTCGGCCTGCAGGGGCCGTCGGTCACCGTCGACACCGCGTGCTCGTCCTCGCTGACCGCCCTCCACCTCGCCGTGCAGGCGCTGCGCAACGGCGAGTGCTCGATGGCGCTGGCCGGCGGCGTGATGGTGATGGCCGGCCCGTCCGCGTTCACGATGTCGAGCAGGCAGCGCGCGCTGTCCGCCGACGGCCGCTGCAAGGCGTTCTCCTCGACCGCCGACGGCACCGGCTTCGCCGAGGGCGTCGGCCTGGTCCTGGTCGAGCGCCTGTCCGACGCGCGCCGCAACGGGCACCAGGTGCTGGCCGTCGTACGGGGCAGCGCGGTCAACCAGGACGGCGCCTCCAACGGCCTGACCGCCCCCAGCGGCAAGGCCCAGCAGCAGGTGATCCGACAGGCCCTGGCCAACGCCCGGATCGCCCCGGACGAGGTGGACGCCGTGGAGGCCCACGGCACCGGCACCAAGCTCGGCGACCCCATCGAGGCACAGGCGCTGCTGGCCACGTACGGCAAGGAGCGCTCCGAGGAACGCCCCCTGTGGCTCGGCTCGCTGAAGTCCAACATCGGCCACTCCCAGGCGGCCGCGGGCGTCGGCGGCGTCATCAAGATGGTGATGGCGATCCGCAACGGCGTCCTGCCGCAGACCCTGCACGTCGAAGAGCCGACCCCGGACGTCGACTGGAGCGGTGGGAACGTACGCCTGCTGACCGAGCAGACCGCCTGGCCCGACCGGGGCAGGCCCCGGCGCGCAGCCGTCTCCTCCTTCGGCATGAGCGGCACCAACGTGCACACCATCATCGAACAGGCCCCGGAGACCGGGCCCGCCGCCGAGGACGAGCAGACCCGCACGACCCCGGACGGCACCACTACCACCACCGCCCAGGCCGTGGACGTGTTCCCGTGGGCGCTGTCCGCGAAGACCGCGCGGTCCCTGCGCGAGCAGGCCCGCCGGCTGCTGAACCACCTCGACCGCATCGAAGGGCTCTCCCTGCCCGGCGTCGGCCGCGCCCTCGTCACCACGCGGACCCAGCTGGAGCAGCGGGCCGTGGTCGTCGGCCGCGACCGGCACGAACTGCGGTCCGGGCTTGTGGCGCTCGCCGAGGGCGAGCCCGCGGACACCGTGGTCCAGGGCTCCACCACGGCCTCCGGCAAGGTCGCCTTCGTCTTCCCCGGCCACGGCTCGCAGTGGACGGAAATGGCCGCGGAACTGCTGGAGACCTCCCCGGTCTTCGCCGAGCAGGCGAAGGCCTGCGCCGAGGCGTTCGCCCCCTACCTCGACTGGCCGCTGCTCGACGTCCTGCGCGCCGAGCCGGGCGCGCCGGGCATGGAGGACGTGGAGGTCGCCCAGCCCGCGCTGTTCACGGTGATGGTGTCGCTGGCCGACCTGTGGCGCTCCTACGGAGTGACGCCCGCCGCCGTCGTCGGCCACTCGCAGGGCGAGGTCGCAGCCGCCTACGTCGCGGGGGCGCTGACCCTGGACGACGCGGCCCGGATCGTGGCCCTGCGCAGCCGCACGCTCACCAAGCTCATCGGCAAGGGCGCGATGCTCGCGGTCGCGATGCCCGCCGACCGGGCCCGCGCGCGGCTGGAGAAGTACGGGGACCGGCTGTCGGTCGCCGCCGTCAACGGGCCCGCCGCCCTGACCGTCTCCGGGGAGCCCGGCGCGGTCGACGAACTGCTGGCGGAGCTCGAAGGCGAAGGCGTCCGCGTGCGCAAGGTCCGCGGTGCCACCGGTGCCGGGCACTCCGCCCAGGTCGAGAGCCTGCGCACGGAGCTGCTGGAGCTGCTGGCCCCGGTCACGCCGCGCGCGGCGGACGTCCCCTTCTACTCCACGGTGACCGGCGCCGTGCTGGACACCGGCACCCTGGACGCCGAGTACTGGTACCGCAACGCCCGCCGCACGGTGGAGTTCGAGCAGACCGTACGGACGCTGCTGGAGGACGGGCACGGGGTGTTCGTCGAGTGCAGCCCGCACCCGCTGCTGGCCGGTGCCGTGCAGGAGATCGCGGAGGAGGCCGGCGCCGACGCCGTGACCGGCGCGTCGCTGCGCAGGGACCAGGGCGGCATGGACCGCTTCCTGCGCTCCGTCTCCGAACTGCACGTCAACGGCGTGCACGTGGACTGGACGGTCCCCTTCGCCGGGCATCCCGAACAGCGCGTGGACCTGCCGACGTACGCGTTCCAGCGGCAGCGCTACTGGCTGGAGGGCGCCGACCCGGAACCCGCGGGAACCGATCCGGTCGAGGCCCGGTTCTGGGATCTGGTGGAGGACGCGGACCTGTCCGCGCTCGCCGGTGAGCTCGGGGCGGACGACGCCGCCCTCATCGGCCCTGCCCTGCCCGTGCTGTCCGCCTGGCGCCGCCGCAGCCGCGAGAAGTCCACGGTGGACGGCTGGCGCTACCGCGTCGCCTTCCGGCAGCTGACCGACGCCCCGGCGGCCCCGGACCTGGACGGCCTGTGGCTCGCCGTCCTTCCTGCCGGACTGGCCGACGAGGAGTGGGCGCCCTGCGTCGTCGGCGTGCTCGGTGCCCACGGCGCCAAGGTGCGCGTCGTCGAACTCCCCGTCGACTGCGACCGCGCGGACGCCGCGAACCGGCTCGCCGAGGAGCTCGGCACCGAACAGCCCGCCGGAGTCCTCTCGATGCTCGGCCTCGCACCCGGCCTGCACCCGGCCCACCCGACGCTGTCGGCGAGCCTCGCCGCGACCGTGACCCTGCTGCAGGCACTGGGCGACCTGGACGTCCAGGCACCGCTGTGGTGCGCGACCCGCGGCGCCGTGTCCACCGGCGCCTCCGACCCGCTGCGCGACGCCGACCAGGCACAGCTGTGGGGCCTGGGCCTCGTCGCCGCGCTGGAACTGCCCCGGCGCTGGGGCGGCCTGGTCGACCTGCCCGAGGAACTGGACGAGCACGCACTGCGCCGCCTGGCCGGAGTGCTGGCCCAGCACGACGAGGACCAGCTCGCCGTACGCGCCGACGGCGTGTTCGGCCGCCGCATGGTCCGCGCACGGCCCGCCGACGCCGAGCCCGCCACGCCGTGGCGGCCCCGCGGCACCGTCCTGGTCACCGGCGGAACCGGCGGCGTGGGCCGCAACCTCGCCCGCTGGCTCGCCGGGGCGGGAGCCCAGCACCTGGTGCTGACCAGCAGGAGCGGGCCCGACGCCCCCGGCGCGCAGGAACTGCACGCGGAGCTGACCGCCCTCGGTGCCGAAGTCACCATCGCCGCCTGCGACATCGCCGACCGCGAAGCGGTCGCGCGGCTGCTCGCCGGCATCGAGGACTGGCACCCGCTCACCGCGGTCCTGCACGCCGCCGGCACGGCACGGTCGTCCATGCTGACCCACGCCGGCCTCGACGAGTTCGCCGAGGCCGCGGCCTCCAAGGTCACCGGCGCCGTCCACCTGGACGAGCTGCTCGACGGCCGTGAGCTGGACGCGTTCGTCCTCTTCGCCTCCGGCGCCGGCGTCTGGGGCAGCGGCGGACAGGCCTCCTACGCCTCCGCCAACGCCTTCCTCGACGCCCTGGCACTGCGGCGGCGGGCCCGCGGCCTGACCGCGACCTCTCTCGCCTGGGGCGGCTGGGCCGGCGGCGGCATGGTCGACGAGGCGGTCCAAGAGCGCGGCGAGAAGCGGGGCCTGGGATTCATGGCCCCCGAGCTGGCCATCTCCGCACTGCACCAGGCGGTCGAACACGACGAGGCGGCCCTGACCGTCGCCCCGATCGACTGGGAGAAGTTCCTGCCCGCCTTCACCGTGGGACGGCCCAGCCCGCTGCTGGCCGACCTGCCGGACGTACAGCGGATCCTGGAGGCCGAGCAGGCCGCGGTCGAGGAGACCGGCGCCGACGCGGGTCTGGCGGCCGAACTCGCCGGACTCGCCCCGGCCGAGCAGGAGGAGCGGCTGCTGGAGCACATCCGCTCCCAGAGCGCCGTGGTCCTCGGCCACGCGTCGGCCGAGGACGTGCAGCCCACCGCGCAGTTCCTGGAGCTGGGCTTCGACTCGCTCACCGCGATCGACCTGCGGCGGCGCCTGTCGGCGGCCACCGGTCTCAAGCTGCCGGCAGGACTGGCCTTCGACCACCCCACGCCCGCGAAGCTCGCCAAGCACCTGCTGACGAAGCTCGGCAGCGCGGGCCGCGGCGCCGCGGAGGAGGAGCGGCCGGCCGACATGCTGGTGCAGCTCTACCAGCACGCGAGCGAGAACGGGACGGCTGCCGAGGCCATGGGGATGCTGATGGAGGCGGCCCGCTTCCGGCGCTCCTTCGAGCGGCCCGAGGAACTGGACCGGCCGCCCGCCCCGGTGCGCTTCTCGCAAGGAGACAGCCCCTTCGCGCTGATGTGCTTCTCGCCGTACGTCGTACCGGCCGGGGCGCACCAGTACGCGCGGTTCGCCGCCCCCTTCCGCGACCGGATGGACATGTGGGCGCTGACCCACCCCGGCTACGAGAAGGGCGAGCCCGTCCCGTCCGACGTGGACGCCGTGCTCCGCCTGCACGCGCGCACCGTGCTGGAATGCGCCGGCGGCAAGCCCGTCGTCCTGCTCGGCTACTCCTCGGGCGGCTGGATCGCCCACGGCGTGGCGGCCCGCCTGGAGGCCATGGGAGAGAAGCCCGTGGCCGTGGTGATGGTCGACAGCTTCAGCCGCGAGATCCCCTTCGACCGCCAGGTGCTCAACGCCATGGCCCAAGCGCAGTCGCAGCGCCTGGACTTCATGAGGTCCGGCGGCGAACAGCTCACCGCCATGGGCCGCTACATGCACCTGTTCGACGACTGGGCCGCGCCGGAGATCGGCGCGCCGACCCTGCTCGTGCGGGCGAGCGAGCCCATGCCGGCGGCCGGCGCGACGGACGGCGACGGGCGCGCGGCACCTCCCGAGCACGTCGGCACGACCGTCGAAGTGGCCGGGAACCACTACTCGATGATGGAGGACCACGCCGGCACCACCGCGGCGGCGGTGGAGTCCTGGCTGGCGGACGTCGTCACGGATCCGTCCGGCCCCGCCGTCCCTCCGGACGCAACGACCTGATGACCGGGCCCGCGATCACCGCGAGCACCCGGACCGGACAGAGCAGATGTGGGAGACAGACATGACGAAGGCGCTCTACGAGATCGGTGAGACCCCGCCGCTCGGCGAGGTCCCGCGGCAGATGTACGCCTCGGTGATCCGGCAGAGCCGCTTCGGTCAGCCGAAGCAGGCGTTCCGCACCGAGGTCGTCGACACCCCCGCCGTGGGCCGGGGCCAGGTGCTGGTCTACGTGATGGCCGCCGGCATCAACTACAACAACGTATGGTCCTCGCTGGGCACGCCGGTCGACGTCATCGGGATGCGGCAGCGCCAGGGGCAGCCCGAGGACTTCCACATCGGCGGCTCGGAGGCCTCCGGCGTGGTGTGGGCCGTCGGCGAAGGCGTCCGCAACGTCAAGGTCGGGGACCAGGTGCTGGTCACCAGCGGCCAGTGGGACGAGACCGCCGAGGACATCCGGCTGGGCACCGACCCGCTGGTCTCGGAGAGCATCAAGGCCTGGGGCTACGAGACCAACTACGGCTCCTTCGCCCAGTTCTGCCGGGTCGACGAGTACCAGTGCCACCCCAAGCCCGCCGGCCTGTCGTGGGAGAAGGCGGCCGCCTTCCTCCTCACCGGGCCCACCGCCTACCGGCAGCTGTTCGGCTGGCAGGGCAACACGGTCCGCCCCGGCGACCCCGTCCTCATCTGGGGCGGTGCGGGCGGCCTCGGCTCGATGGCCATCCAGCTCGTCAGGCTGGCCGGTGGCGTCCCCATCGCCGTGGTCTCCGACGAGGACCGCGCCGCGTACTGCCGCCGCCTCGGGGCCGAGGGCACCATCAACCGCCGCGACTTCGACCACTGGGGCCGGCTGCCCGACGTCGGGGACGCCGAGGGGTCGGCGCGGTTCCTGCGCGGCGCCCGCGGCATCGGCAAGAAGATCTGGGAGATCCTCGGCGAACGCAAGTCCCCGCGGATCGTGCTGGAACACAGCGGCCAGGACACCCTGCCGACCTCGATGTACCTGTGCGACAACGCCGGCATGGTGGTGATCTGCGGCGGCACCTCCGGCTACAACGGCGACGTCGACCTGCGCCACCTGTGGATGCGCTCCAAGCGCCTCCAGGGCTCGCACTACGCCGACACCCGCCAGTGCCGCGAGGTCATCAACCTCGTCGGCGCCGGCATGCTCGACCCCTGCCTGTCCGCCTGCGAAGGCTTCGAGGACATCGGGCGCATGCACCAGATGATGCACGACAACGTGCACCCCTCCGGGAACATGGCCGTCCTCGTGAACGCCCCCCGCCGCGGCGAGACGACACTCGAACTCCCCGCCGCCTGACCGCTTTCGGCCCTGCGAACCCTCCCCCTCCCATCAGCAAGTGCAAGGAGAGTCATGTCCCAGCCCACCGCCGGCGCGCCCGCCGTCCCCAAGGCCCGCAGCTGCCCGTTCCTGCCGCCGGACGGCCTCGCCGACATCCGGGAGGCCGCCCCGGTCACCCGGGCCACCTTCACCAGCGGCCGGGAGGCGTGGCTGGTGACCGGCTACGAGCAGGTCCGCGCCCTGCTGCGCGACCCGTCGTTCAGCGTCCAGGTGCCCCACGCGCTGCACACCCAGGACGGCGTCGTCACCCAGAAGCCCGGCCGCGGCAGCCTGCTGTGGCAGGACGAGCCGGAGCACACCGCCGACCGCAAGCTGCTCGCCAAGGAGTTCACCGTCCGGCGCATGCAGGCGCTCCGGCCGAACATCCAGCGCATCGTCGACGAGCACCTCGACGCCATCGAGGCCCAGAGCGGCCCCGTCGACCTGGTGAAGACCTTCGCCAACCCGGTGCCGTCCATGGTGATCTCCGACCTGTTCGGCGTCCCGGTCGAGCGGCGGGCGGAGTTCCAGGAGATCGCCGAGGCGATGATGCGCGTCGACCAGGACGTCGCCGCCACCGAGGCCGCCGGCATGCGCCTGGGCGGGCTGCTCTACCAGCTCGTCCAGGAGCGCCGCGCCAACCCCGGCGACGACCTGATCTCGGCGCTGATCACCACCGAGGACACCGACGGCGTCGTCGACGACATGTTCCTCATGAACGCGGCCGGCACCCTGCTGATCGCGGCCCACGACACCACCGCCTGCATGATCGGCCTCGGCGCGGCGCTCCTCCTCGACCGGCCCGACCAGCTGGCCCTGCTCCGCGAGGACCCGTCGCTGATCGGCAACACGGTCGAGGAGCTGCTGCGCTACCTCACCATCGGCCAGTTCGGCGGCGAGCGCGTCGCCACCGAGGACGTGGAGCTCGGCGGCGTGCGCATCGCCGAGGGCGAGCAGGTCGTCGCGCACGTCCTGGCCGCCGACTTCGACCCCGCCTTCGTGGAGGACCCGGAGCGCTTCGACATCACCCGCCGCCCCGCTCCGCACCTGGCCTTCGGCTTCGGCGCCCATCAGTGCATAGGCCAGCAGCTCGCCCGGATCGAGCTCCAGATCGTCTTCGAGACCCTGTTCCGGCGCTTCCCGACGCTGCGCCTGGCCAAGCCCGTCGAGGAGCTCCGCTTCCGCACCGACATGGTCTTCTACGGCGTGCACGAGCTCCCCGTCACCTGGTGACTGCGAAAGGCCCTGCCGGCGGACCGAATTGACTCGCCCGTATCCATGAATGATGGCTTCGCTGATCGTTTGAAAGGCACGACATGACCGAGACCGATATCCGCCCCACCGGGTCGCCGGACCTCTCCTTCCCCCAGGACCGGACCTGCCCGTACCAGCCGCCGAAGGTGTACGCGGACGGGCGGGGGCAGGGCCCGCTGTCGCGGGTGGAGCTGTTCGACGGCCGCCCGGCGTGGATGGTGACGGGGCACGCCGAAGGGCGCGCGCTGCTCGCCGACCCCCGGCTGTCCTCCGACTGGGGCCACCCGGTCTTCCCCGTCGTCGTGCAGCGCACGGAGGACCGCGGCGGCCTCGCGTTCCCGCTGATCGGCGTCGACGACCCCGAGCACGCCCGGCAGCGGCGCATGCTGATACCCAGCTTCGGCGTCAAGCGCATGGCCGCCATGCGCCCCCTGATCCAGGACCTCGTCGACCGGCTGCTGGACGACATGCTGGAGAAGGGGCCGACCGCGGATCTGGTGTCGGCCTTCGCCCTGCCCGTGCCCTCGATGGCGATCTGCGAGCTGCTCGGCGTCCCGTACGGCGACCACGACTTCTTCGAGGAGCGTTCGCGCGACTTCGTGGGCGCCGCGACCTCGGCGGAGGCCGACGCGGCCTTCGCCGCGCTGTACGGCTACCTGCACGGCCTGGTCGCGAAGAAGCAGGCCGAACCCGGCGACGGCCTGCTGGACGAGCTGATTGCACGTCAGCTCGAAGAAGGCGCACTGGACCACAACGAGGTGGTCATGATCGCGCTGGTCCTGCTGGTGGCCGGCCACGAGACCACCGTCAACGCGATCGCCCTCGGCGCCCTCACGCTCCTCGAACACCCCGAGCAGCTCGAAGCGCTGCGCAACGATCCCGGCCTGATCTCCGGAACGGTCGAGGAACTGCTGCGGTTCACCTCCGTCTCGGACTACATGGTCCGGATGGCCAAGGAGGACATCGAGGTCGGCGGCGAGACCATCAAGGCCGGGGACGCCGTAGTGGTCTCCATCTCGCTGATGAACCGCGACGCCAAGGCGTACGAGGACCCCGACACCTTCGACGTCCGGCGCAACGCGCGGCACCACGTCGGCTTCGGCCACGGCATCCACCAGTGCCTCGGGCAGAACCTCGCACGTGCCGAGATCGAAATCGCCCTGGGCACGCTCGTCACCCGCATCCCGGGCCTGCGGCTGGCCGTACCCGTCGACGAGGTGCCCATCAAGGCGGGCCACGACGCCCAGGGCCCGGTCGAGCTCCCCGTGACCTGGTGAGGGCCGGAGCCATGCGCATCACCATCGACCGCGACCGGTGCATCGGCTCGGGCCAGTGCGTCATGACCGCGCCCGGCGTCTTCACCCAGGACGACGATGCGGTGGTCGCCCTGCTCCCGGGCCAGGAGGACGGGGCGGGCGACCCGCGCGTGCGCGACGTCCCGATGGCCTGCCCGGTCCAGGCGGTCACGATCTCCGGCGAATGAGCCGCAGGGACCAGGAAACAGTGGGGGCCGCGACCGTGTGAACGGTCGCGGCCCCCACGTGCACAGCCGGGGGCGGCCGGCCCGGAGTTCCCGTGCCCCGGGAGAAAAGACGGCGACTTTTTACCGGCGTGTAATCGCCGGGTAATAGTTCGCTTATGGGGGAGTGAAACGGGGAGTGCAGCAGAGCCTCAAGCGTGGCGCAAAGGCGGGGGCGCTGGCGCGACTTCGACCGTACCGAACCCCGTAGTGCCGGCAGGCCGGCTACCGAACCATTGCCGCGGAGCCGCAGCTTTAAGCCTGCCTGGCCGGGGGATCGTTGACCACGGGTCTCGCCGCTAACTAGCCTCCGATTAATTCCACTCTCCATGAAGTTTTCTGAAGGGGGAACCCTCCCTTGTCGAATGCAGCCCCTACCGCCATTGCGAGCCTCGATAGGGCACTGACCATCCAGCAGGCGAACCAGGAGTTCTTCCGGCAGTTCAACGGCTCCTCAGAGGAGATATGCGGCCGCAGCTTCCGCGACGTGGTGCACCCGAGCGTCCGGCAGCCGCTGATGCGCCAGTTCTCCCACCTTCTGGAAGGCAAGCACCAGCGCTTCGTCACCCCCGTCATCGCCGTGGGCCCCGGCGAGGAACCGCCCTTCACCGTTCCGCTGACCGCGGTCGCGGTGCGCGGCGGCCTGCCCGGCACGACCGCGATCCTGGTCATGATGCCCACGACCCGGGACACCGAAGGGACGCGCGTGGTCACCAACCGGAAGAAGATCCTCTCCGAGATGGACGCCCGCATCCTCGAAGGCATCGCCGCCGGCGTCTCCACCGTCCCCCTGGCCTCGCGCCTCTACCTGAGCCGGCAGGGCGTCGAGTACCACGTGACCTGCCTGCTGCGGAAGTTGAAGGTGCCCAACCGTGCCGCCCTGGTCTCCCGTGCCTACTCCATGGGCGTGCTCAAGGTCGGGACGTGGCCGCCCGAGGTCGTGGAGGACTTCGTGAAGTGAACGGACACGCCCCCTCGCCCCCGCTCCGCCGACCAGCGACAATTCGGCCACAATGTCGGCGTTCTGACTCAAAGGTGAGTGGAATCGTTCCGTTCGGTTTCTTACTGTCGTGTCGAGTGGATCACGTACACCGGCTCTCCCCGAGGGCCGCCTGCCGACGCGCCGGCCGACATGCGAGGTCGCGTCAGGCTTCATGAGAGGAACACTTTGGCGGTCAGTACCGAGACGCGTCACGAGGCTTTCCAGGACCTGGTCGGCCGCTCCGCCGAACTGAACAGAGTGCTGCGGCAGGCCGGGCGGGCCCGGGCGGGGACCGCGCAGGCCCTGCTGGTCCGGGGACCGGCCGGAATCGGCAGAAGCAGCCTGCTGACCGCCGTCACCGCCCGGCTGCGAGCCGACGGCTTCACCGTGCGCACCGTCAGCGGCGGTTCCGCGCCCGGCCGGGTCGTCGACGTGCTGATCCCTCCCGCCGAGCCCGCGGCTCCGGGCCCCTCAGAGTCCACGGCTCCGGGCCCTGCCGAGCCGTCGTCCGACCTGTACGCGAGCTGCCGCCGGTTCCACGACCACCTCCTCCGGCTGCTGGCCGACGGCCCGCTGGCCATCGTCCTCGACGATGCCCAGTGGTGCGACGAAACCTCTCTGCGCTGCCTCGGCTTCGTCCTGCGCAGGGTCGCCGCGCAACCCCTCCTCGTGCTCCTGGCCCAGCGCACGGAGAGCGACGGCCCCGGCACGGCCGCCCTCGCCGAACTCCTGGCCCAGGACCGCTGCACGCTGCTGGAGCTGGGGCCGATGAGCGAGTCCGGCACCGGCCGGATGATCGCCCGGGCGCTGGGCGGCCCCGTGGACCCGCTCTTCGCCCGGCGCTGCGCGGAGATCTGCGGAGGCAACCCGCAGCTGCTCGGGCGGCTGCTCGCCGGGCTGCGCTGGGCCGGAATCCGCCCTGACCGCGGAGGTTTGCGCCGGCTGCGCGCGGTGCACCACGACATCCTCGCCTCGCTGATCCCGGGCTTCCTGGCCGGTCAGCCCCGCCCCGTACAGCAGGTGGCCACGGCCCTGGCCGTCCTCGGCCGTGCCGAGCCCGACCTGCTGGGCGCACTGTCGGGCGTTCCGGCCCGGCACGTGGAGACCGCCCTCGGTGTGCTGCGCCGGTTCGAAGCCATAACCCCCGGCCCGCGCGGCCCGGTGATGTGCGATCCCCTCCGCCGGACCGTTCTGGCAGGCCTGCCGACCCGCACCCTGCACGATCTGCGCTCCCGGGCCGCCGGGCTGCTCAACGACGCCGGACGGCCGGCCGCCGAAATCGTCGGCCAGCTCGTCTTCCTGGACCGCATCGACGAGCCGTGGATGCTCGCCGTACTCCGCGACGCCATCGCCGAATCACCCGGCCGGACCGCCACCAGGGACGTGGTCACCTGCCTGCGGAGCGCCCTGACGGCACAGCTCACGTCCGCCGACCGCAAGGACGCCCACCGCGAACTCGCGAGAGCCTGCGCCCCCACGGCTCCCTCCGCCGCGCTCTGGCACCTGCACCAGGCCCTCACCGCCGCCCCGGACGCCCGGGAGAAGGCCGCCATCGCCGTCGACTACGGCCTCTCGGCCGCCGGGACCCGCCACGCGCCCGACGCCGTGCGCATCCTCGGAGACGTCCTGGACGGCTTCGACGCCGGCCTCGGCACCGACCCCGCGCCCGCCGACCGCGAACTGCGCACCACCGTCGCCTCGGCTCTCCTGGTCACCGCCGTCAACGACACGACGGCCATGTCCGCGGCCCGCGAACGGTCCCTCACCTGGGCGCCGCCGCACGGCGACAGCCCCGCCGAGCGCCAGCTGCTGGCCGCCATGAGCGTCATGGCCTGCCTGGAGGGCAGGCCGGCCGGAGAGGCGGCCGCCCTCGCCCGCACGGCGCTACGGGTCGAGGACGAGGCCCCCGCCGCCGGCTGGTGGGTCATCGGCCCCTCCACCGTGCTCGGCCTGGCGGACGCCGTCGACGAGGCGCTGGCCGGCCTGGAGCGCTCCTGCGCCGGCGGTCTCGCCCGCCACGGTGCGAGGGTGCGGGTCCCGGCGCTCGCCGGACGTTCCCTCGCCCTCCACGACGCCGGCGACATCGCCGGCGCCCTGCGGCAGGCGCAGGCCGCTCTCGTGCTCGCCGAGCGGGACGGGCAGGGCGACCCCGCGCCCATGGCCCACATCGCCCTGGGCAGTGCCCTGCTCTCCGCGGGCCGGACCGCCGACGCCTGCGTCGTGCTGGACCGCCTCGTGCGCACCGACTTCGTACTCGAACACCGTCTCTTCGAGTGGCACCACTACCTCTACGTCCGCGGCCGGGCGCTGCGCGAACAGGGCGACCTGGAAGGCGCCGTGGCGGTGTGGCGCAGGTGCGGCCGCAGCCTGGAGGAAGCAGGCGTGGCCAACCCGCTCCTGGCCCCCTGGTGGCTGCCCGCCACCACCACCCTCGCCCGCATGGGCCGGACCGCCGAGGCCGCCGGGATCGTCGAGCAGGTCCAGCCGGACATCCGGCGCTGGGGCACCTCCCGGGCCCTCGGCCTGGGCCTGCTCGCCGCGGCCTGCGTCGCCGAGGGCCGGACCCGGCTGCGGCTGCTCGGCGACTCGGTGGACGCCCTGGCCTCCTCCCCGGCCCGCCTGGAGCTCGGCAAAGCCGAATTCCAGCTCGGCCACGAACTGCTGCGCCACGGCGACACCGACGGCGCCCGCCGCCACCTGCGCCGCGTCATCGAAAGAGCCACCCACTGCGGATACCACCAGCTCGCCGCCATCGCGCGCAGACTGCTGGTCACCGCGGGCGGACGGATGCCGCAGCTCGCCGCCAGCCCGCTGGACTCCCTCACCGCCGGCGAGCGCCGCGTGGCCGCCCTGGCCCGCGACGGAGCGAGCAACAAAAAGATCGCCGAGACGCTGTTCATCACCACCCGCACGGTGGAGATGCACCTGACCAACGCCTACCGCAAGCTCGGCGTACGGGGCCGCGCCGAGCTCCCCGGAGGCCTTCGCCCCGCCGGACTGCAGGCGACGGGCCGGTGACCGGGAGAACGGACATGTCACCGACCACCACCCCGCAGCCCGCTCCCCGTACGCCCGGCGACGGCCCCGGCGCGCCCTCACCGCTCTCCGGCCGCGAACGCGAAGAGGCCCTGCTCTCCGCCGCACTGCAGCACCTGCGCGGGGGCCGGCCCGTGCTCGCCGAGGTGCACGGGCCGCCCGGCATCGGCCGCAGCGCCCTGCTGGAGCGCGCGGCCGTCCTGGCCGGGCAGGCCGGCATCCGGGTCGCCGCCGCCCAGGCCTGCCCGGAGGAGACCGGCCTGCCCTACAGCCTCGCCGCCGAACTGCACAGGGACCTGGCGCGCAGCGGCCACGCCGCGGCCCCACAGCCGCTCCAGGGCCCGTGGGAGCCGGAACGGGCCGCCCTGTGCCGGGTCTTCCTCGCCGCCGCCCGCACCGAGCCGCTGCTCCTCGTCGCCGACGACCTCCACTACGCCGACCAGGCGAGCCTGCGCTGGCTGCAGGCCCTCGGCCGCCGCCTCGCGGGCACCTCCCTGATGCTGCTCACCTCCCGCAGCGACGCCGCCCCCGCCGCACCCGAGGACCGCATCGACGCGTGCCCGCTGGACGGCGAGCACACCGTCGCCCGGCACACCCTCGCCCTCGGCCCGCTGCCGGACCCCGCCGTCAGCCACCTCCTCGCCCGGGCATGGGACACCCCGGCCGACCCCGTGTTCCGGGAAGCGGCCGCGCGCGCCGTCGACGGGAACCCCGCCCTGCTGCGTTCGGTCACCATTCAGTTCGCATGCAACGGATGGCGGCCGACCACCGACCACCTGCCGCGCCTGGCCGACTGCACCGCGGATGCCGTCCGGCAGCGCACCCGGCACACGCTCACCGTGCTGCCCGAAGAACTCCGCGCCGTTCTGCGCGTCATCGCGGCCGCCGGCCCCGACTGCACCGGGCCCATGATCGCCGCCCTCACCGGGGCGCACGCGCCCCGCGCCCTCGCCCGGCTCTCCGGAACAGGCCTGCTCCTCCCCGGCGACCGGCCCGCGTTCCGGCACCCGGCGGCGGCCGAGACCGTCCTGGCCGGCCTGAGCGTCGAGAGCCGGGAGACACTCCACTCCCGTACCGCCGCATGGGCGTACCGGGCCGCCGCCCCCGACGGCGCGGTGGCCCGCATGCTGCTCGGCGCGCGGCCCGACGGCGCCGCCTGGGCCGTCGGCCTCCTGCGCGGCGAGGCCGCCCGCCACCGTGCCGCCGGCCGGACGGCCGACGCCGCCCGGCTGCTCCGGCGCGCCCTGCGCGAACCCGCCCCGCCCGCGCAGCGCGTCCCGCTGCTGACCGAACTCGCGGTCGCCCTCCTGCCCTCCGACCCGGGGGCGGCCGACCGGCACCTGCGCCAGGCCCTGCTCACCCCCGCCGACGCCACCGCCGGGCCCGCCTGGGTACGCGCCGCCGAACTCCTGGTGGCCCGCGGCGACATGGCCGCCGCCCAGCCGCTGATCGCCCGGGCCGCCGAGCGCGTCGCACCGGACGGCGACGACGCGGGCGCCCTGCGCGCCCTGTATTGGCTCGCCGAACAGAGCGAGCCGGAAGCCGCCCACGAGCTGGACAGCCTTCCGGTCCCGCCGCTGCCCCCGGAGCCCGCCGGAGCGGCGGAGGCCGCAGCCGCGGCCTGGCGCACCGCCCTGCGCGGCCAGGACATCGGCCTCGCCCGCCGCCTGGCCCGCACCGCCCTCGCTCCGGCCGCCCGCCGCACCGTGCCGCTCCTCCTGCAGGTGGCCGCCTGCCACGTACTGGTACTCAGCGGCGACCACGAGGAGGCCTGCACGGCCCTCGACACCGTGCTCGTACGCGCTCAGTACGCGGACGTGCGCCCGGTGGCCGGCCTGGCCCTGCTCGTCACCGGCCTCGCCGAACTGGGCCGCGGACGGCCCGGCGCCGCGTCGGACGCGCTGGAACGGGCCCAGGAGACCATGTTCGGCAACTGCCGTTCCCCGTTCCTCACCCCGGGGCTGATCGCCCTCGCGGCCCTGGTGCGGCTGGAACAGGGCGATCCGGACGAAGCCGAAGGGCTCCTCGCCCTGGCACAGCCGTACGGCACCGCAGCCGGACTGGCCGGGGCCCTCCTGTTCTACGCCCGGGGCCGGACCCGCCTGGCCCGCGGCCACCGGGAGCGGGCTCTGGCCGATCTGCTGGAGTGCGGGCGCAGGCTCCTCGCCCGGCAGGTGACCAACCCCGCCTTCCTGCCCTGGCGCTGGGTCGCCGCCTCGGCCTGCGGCGCGCCCGCGGACGACCCCGTGGCCGCCGGCCTCCTCGCCGAGGAACAGCACCTCGCACGCGCCTGGGGCGTCCCCGGGGCCCGGCCCGGCGCCGCGGCGGACGCAGGACGGCCGCCCGCGGGCCCCGGCGCTGCGGAACCCGCCGACCGGCGCACACCAGACCCCACCCTGGGCACCGGCGGCCACCGCAACCAGATCCGCAGCGGCAGGCCGCCCGCCGCCCGTGCCGAGGACCGGCGCGCCGAGGAACTGCGGCCCCCGCCCCGCTCCGCCCCCGCACCGGCGCCCCGGCAGGAACTGACCGTCGCCGAACTGCGGGTGGCCGCACTGGCCGCCGACGGCCTGCCCAACCGGGCCATCGCGTCCCGGCTGTCGGTCACTCCGCGCACCGTCGAACTGCACCTGACCAAGACCTACCGCAAGCTGGGCATCCAGGGCCGGGCCGAACTGGCCGCCGCACTGGGGCACCAACCGAAAGCGACATCATGACACCGCTTCGCGGACGCCAACGCGAACTCGACCTGATCACCGCGGCGATGGACGCCGCCCACCGGGGCGACGGCCGCCTGCTGGCCGTGACGGGCGGCATCGGCAGCGGCAAGACCGCCCTGCTGCAGCGGCTGCCCGCACTCGCCGTACGGCGCGGCCTGCGCACCCTGACCGCCGCCTGCGCTCCGCAGGAGCAGGACTTCCCCTTCGGCGTCGTGAGTCAGCTCCTCGACCCGCTCCCGGGCTCCCGGGCCCCCGACCCCGTCCCCGGCCCGGACCGGTTCGCCGAACTCCTCTCCTTCGTCACCGAGTACAGCGCCGGCAAGCCCCTCCTCGTTCTCGTGGACGACCTCCAGTGGGCCGACCCGCCCTCCCTGCGCTGGCTCGTCGCGCTCGCCAAACGGCTGCCCGGCTCGCGTACCACCATGGTCGTCGGAGTACGGGAGGGCGAGCCGGGCGCGGACGCACCACCGGTGCAGGCCCTCGCGGAACGCGCCGGCTCCGTCCTTCACCTGGCCCCCCTCCCCGTGGAGACCGTCGAGGCCCTCGTCGCCGACCACCTGGGCCACCCAGGTGACCCTGCGCAGGCCGCCGCATGCCACCAGGCATCGGGTGGCAACCCCCTGTTCCTCACCGCGGCCCTGGCCGCCCTCGCCCCGGACGAACCGTCGCCCGGGCACGCCCTCGCCGTGCGGGAACCCCGGCCCGTCGCGCTGCACGAGCGCCTCACCGTCGCCCTGCGCTCCCAGCCGGCCCCGGTACGCCGGCTCGCCAGGGCACTGGCGGTCCTCGGCGAGGACGCAGGCCTCGAACTGGCCGGCGACCTCGCGGAGCTCGACACCGCCGGCAGCGAGGAGGCCGCGCGATCCCTGCGCCGCCTCGGCCTGCTGACCGACGGCCCCGCACCGCGTTTCGCCCACCCCTCCGTGCGGGAGGCAGCCGAGGAATCGATGACACCCGCGGAACACGAGGACATCCACCTGCGCGCCGCGCAACTGCTGCACAGCGGCGGCCACCCGGCGGAACAGGCGGCCGCCCGGCTCCTTGCCGTCACCTCGTGCCACGAAGGCTGGACCGTCGACGTACTGCGCTCCGCCGCAACCGCCGCGCGACGGCGCGGAGCCCCCCAGGACGCCGCCCGCTACCTGCGCCGGGCCCTGCTCGGCAGCTCGTCGTCCGGCGCCGACCGGGCGGCCCTGCTGCTCGACCTGGCCGCTTCGGAGCGCGATACCGACCCGCAGACCGCCCTGAGGCACCTCTCCCAGGCCCTCCTCCTGCTCCCCACCCCCGCCGGGCGCGCGCTCGCCGCCGCCCGCATCCCTCCCTTCCTGCTCGGCAGCTGCCCCCCGCCGGTCATCGACACCGTCGCCAAGGCGGCCGCCGACCTGGGCGACCCCGACGGCCTCACCGGCGTCGAACGCCAGGCCGCTCTGCGGCTCGAGGCCCGGCTGCGCCACATCGCCGTGGCCGGACCGGGCGAGATCGGACGCTGCGGCGAACGGTTGCGCGCCCTGGGCAGCACGCCCCCGATCCACACCGCCGCCGAACGCGAACTGGTCACCGTACTCCTGCACGGCGCCACCGTGACCCAGCAGATGGCCGCCGCCGACGTCGCCTTCCAGGCCAACCGCGTCCTCCAGCACGAACCCGCGGCCCCCTCCCACGTCCACACCGCACTGCCGCACCTGACCGGCGTCCTGGTGGCCGCGGAATCGCTGGAGGCCATCGGCCCCTGGCTGATGATCGCGTGGGAACGCGCCCGCCGGGACGGCGCTCCCGCCCCCCGGGCGGTGATCGCCACCGAGCTCGCCCACCTCCAGCTGGCCCGGGGGCGCCTGCAGGAGGCCAGGGCCCACGTCGAGGAAGCCCTCGGACTCGGCATGACGGAGTGGGCCACGCTGTCCTCCATGGCCGCCCTCGTCATGGTCACCGTCCACAGCCGGGACACCAGGCTGGCCCGGCGGCTGCTCGCCCACCACCGCGAGATCGCCGACCACGACTTCCGGCCCTCACCCCTCCAGCTCCTGCGAGGCTCCGTCGCGGCCGTCGAGGGAGACCTGGCCACGGCCCTGGAGTACATCCTCGACTGGGGCCGCTCGGCGGAGCGCGCCGAATGGCGCAACCCCGCCCTCGTCCCCTGGCGCACCTGGGCGGCAGGGCTGTACCACCGCCTGGGCCGGACCCAGCAGGCCCTCGACATCGCCGACGAGGAGTACGAACGGGCCGTGGCCTGGGGCACCCCCGTCACCATGGGCCGCGTCCAGCGGGTCAGGGGCGCGGCCACGGCGGGGGAGCGGGGCATCGAGCTGCTGCGCGAATCCGCCGCCCTCCTGGGGGACTCGGTGAACACCATGGAAGCCGCGCGCACCGAACTGCTCCTCGGCCGGCGGCTGCTGGCCGCCGGGCGGCACGCCGAGGGCAAGGTCAGGCTGCGCAGGGCCCGCGACCAGGCCCTCACCTGCGGCGTGCCGTGGATCGCCGAGCGGGCGTCCCGCGAACTCGCCGACCCGGCCGGCTCCAGCACCCCGGTGGCGGTGGCGGCACTCACCCGCTCCGAACGCAGGGTCGCCGGGCTCGCCGCCAACGGGGTGCCCAACAAGGACATCGCCGAACGGCTCGAGGTGAGCTCACGCGCCGTGGAGAAGCACCTCACCAGCGCCTACCGCAAGCTCCACGTCGCCGGACGGGCCGAACTCGCCGCGTTCTCCGTCCTGCTGCCCGGCCCGGCGGACGACTGACCGGCCGACCGAACCGAACCGAAGCTTCCGTACCCGGAGTAACCGAACCTCCGGGCCCGGCATCCACAGGGTTAGTCCGGGCCCGTCCGGATTGAGTTGACAGCCTTCTCGGGGCCTCCATAGCGTCCAGTTCGCGGTGCTCCAGAAGGCTCACCACCCGGCACCCGCACGCCGGGTGACCGCCTCCGGTCACCCGGACGAGAAGCGCGAACGGCTGCCGGCACCGGACCGTACCGGGACATCCCCACGGCCGTGCCGTCCCGCGCGCCCTCGCATCCGCCTTTCCTCTCCCCGAAAGCTCAGGAGAAACAGCGTGGTAGCACACCAGCCCCTGTCGCGCCGCCGCATGCTCGGCCTGGCGGCCTTGGGCGCCGCCGCACTCGCCGGCCAGACCACGATCACCGCCGCCCCCCGCGCGGCCGCCGCCGCCCGGACCGCCGGCGGCAGCGGGACGTTCGTCCCCGCCGTCGTGATCGGCACCGGCTACGGCGCAGCCGTCTCCGCGCTGCGCCTCGGCGAGGCAGGGGTCCCCACGCTGATGCTGGAGATGGGCCAGCTGTGGAACCAGCCCGGCCCGGACGGCAACGTCTTCAGCGGCATGCTCAAGCCCGACAAGCGCTCCAGCTGGTTCAAGACCCGCACGGAGGCCCCGCTGGGCTCCTTCCTGTGGCTGGACCTCGCCAACCGGGACATCGACCCCTACGCGGGCGTCCTGGACCGGGTGAACTTCGACCAGATGTCCGTGTACGTGGGCCGCGGCGTCGGCGGTGGCTCGCTCGTCAACGGCGGCATGGCGGTCACGCCCCGGCGCTCGTACTTCGAGGAGGTACTGCCCCGGGTCGACGCCGCCGAGATGTACGACCGGTACTTCCCGCGCGCCAACGCGACCCTCCGGGTGGGCAGCATCGACAAGGGCTGGTTCGAGCAGACCGACTGGTACAAGTTCGCCCGGGTCTCGCGCGAGCAGGCCGAGAAGGCGGGCCTGAAGACCACCTTCGTGCCCAACGTCTACGACTGGGACTACATGCGGCGCGAGGCGGACGGCACGGTGCCCAAGTCCGGGCTGGCCGCCGAGGTCATCTACGGCAACAACCACGGCAAGGTCTCCCTCGACAAGAGCTACCTGGCCGCCGCCCTCGGCACCGGCAAGGTCACCATCGAGACCCTGCACCAGGTCAAGACGATCCGTCAGCAGAAGGACGGCACGTACCTGCTGACCGTGGAGCAGAAGGACGCCGACGGCAAGCTGCTGGCGACCAAGGAGATCTCCTGCCGCCACCTCTTCCTCGGCGCCGGCAGCCTCGGCTCGACCGAACTGCTGCTGCGGGCCCGGGAGACCGGCACCCTGCCGAACCTCAGCTCCGAGGTCGGCGCGGGCTGGGGTCCCAACGGCAACATCATGACCGCCCGCGCCAACCACGTGTGGAACCCCACGGGCACCAAGCAGTCGTCGATCCCCGCCCTGGGCATCGACGACTGGGACAACCCCGACGCCCCCGTCTTCGCCGAGATAGCGCCCATGCCGGCGGGCGTGGAGACCTGGGTCAGCCTCTACCTGGCCATCACCAAGAACCCCCAGCGCGGCACCTTCGTCTACGACGCGGCCAAGGACCGGGCGGACCTGCGCTGGACCCGGGAGCAGAACGCGCCCGCGGTCGCCGCCGCGAAGTCGCTCTTCGACCGCATCAACAAGGCCAACACCACGATGTACCGGTACGACCTCTTCGGCAAGCAGCTCAAGGCCTTCGCCGACGACTTCTGCTACCACCCGCTCGGCGGCTGCGTGCTGGGCAAGGCCACCGACGACTACGGCCGGGTCGCCGGTTACAAGAACCTCTACGTGACGGACGGCTCGCTCATCCCCGGCAGCATCGGCGTCAACCCCTTCGTGACCATCACGGCGCTGGCGGAACGCAACGTCGAGCGCATCATCAAGCAGGACATCACCGCGTCCTGAACCGCGGACCGGAGGAACCCCCGGACGGAGGAACCCCGAGGAGGACCGGCCCGGCCGGTCCTCCTCGGGGGCAGTCTGCGCGGAGGAGGCCGGCCGCCCGCCCGTAGGCGCCCTTCGCGTTCTACGTGTACGGGCCGGGCGGCATCGGCAAGTCGACGCTGCTGCGGCGCATGATGGACCACGCCCGCACGGCAGGCCGGCTGCTCGTCCCCGCCTGGTCCCGGCCCCTGCACGTGACCGAGCTGGAGCCGCTCTCCGAGGAACAGGCCCGGCGCCTGCTGGTCGCGGCGGAGATCCGGCCCGAGCTGCGGGACCGGGTGCCGGCCGCTCGGCGGTCAAACCCCTCTGATGTGCCGCGACTTGGCCTACGTCACCTGTTTGACCAGTGACGCAGGCTGTGCCACAGTCGTATGGCACGCCCATGGCGGTCGTCGGGACCCCTGCGGGCGTGGGATCTCCTGCGAGGCGCAGATCGCTCGCAGGCCGGCACTTCGGGACGCGCGGAGGGCTTTTATGATCAACAGGCGTACGTTCGGCAAGGCTCTCGGCCTGGGTGCCGGTGGTGCGGTCGCCGCGCCACTGGCGGGACCGGCGGGGGCGGCGCAGGCCTCGGCTGTCACAGGGCGCACCGCGTTCCCTCCGCTCAAGAAGGTCAGGGCCGGTCTGCTGGAGATCGGCTACGCCGAAGCCGGGCCGGCGCACGGGCCGCCGGTCATCTGTCTGCACGGCTGGCCGTACGACATCCACAGCTTCGTCGATGTCGCGCCCCTGCTGGCGGCGGAGGGCTACCGAGTGATCGTGCCGTATCTGCGCGGCCACGGCACGACGCGCTTCGTCTCGCCACGGACCTTCAGAAACGGGCAGCAGTCGGCCCTCGCCCTCGACATCATCGCCCTGATGGACGCACTGGGGCTGGAGAAGGCGGTGCTCGCCGGATTCGACTGGGGAGCGCGGACCGCCGATGTCATCGCGGCGCTGTGGCCCGAGCGCTGCAAGGCCCTGGTGTCGGTCGGCGGATACCTTGTCATCAACCTCGAAGCGAACCTTCAGCCGCTGGCGCCGGCGACCGAGCACGCCTGGTGGTACCAGTACTACTTCTCCACGGAGCGGGGCCGGATCGCCATGGAGGACAAGGACAAGCGGCACGACCTGACGCGGCTGGTCTGGGACACCGTGTCCCCGACGTGGAACTTCGACGACGCCACCTTCGAGCGCACGGCCGCCGCCTTCGAGAACCCGGACTACGCCGCCATCGTCATCCACAACTACCGCTGGCGGCTGAGCCTGGCCGAGGGGGAACGGCGCTACGAACCGTACGAGAAGCGGCTCACCGCCCGGCCGGTCATCACCGTGCCGACGGTGACGCTCGACGCCGAGCGCGACCCGTTCACGGTTCCGGGCGGCGGGGAGGCGTACCGGGACAGATTCGCGGGCCCGTACGACCACCGGACCCTGAACGGTATCGGCCACAATGCACCGCAGGAAGCGCCGGGGGCGTTCGCCCGGGCGGTCATCGACGCTGACCGACTCCGATGAGCAATCGTGGGACCTGGTGCTCTGAAGAAAAGGGCTTGCGGGCGACCGCACGGAGCCTGATACCGTTGCCCCGGTAATTGATCTTTCGCGGAGGAGTTCCAGACATGGCGGGTGACGACGACATCTCCGGGTGATACCCGGATCTGATCGACCACCGGCAGGCGCACTCTTGGCAGTGCCGCCGTCGTGGTCATCTCGTCGTCCCCTCTTTCCCTGTCTCAGGGGCAGTGTCTTTCGCGTGGCGAATTCCGTACAGCGGTTTCCTCGCAGAGCGGGCCTGCCCTCTGTCTCTCGCGAGGTCATCCCCATGTCTGTCACTTCGGCCGCTTCCGTCACCTGCTCCCAGCTGGCCTTCTCCTGGCCCGACGACACCCTTGTCTTCGAGGGCCTGTCCTTCACCGTCGGCGCCGGCCGTACGGGGCTCGTGGCACCCAACGGCTCCGGCAAGAGCACCCTGCTGAAGCTGATCGCCGGTGAACTGCGCCCCGCGGCAGGCGTGTTGAACGTGAACGGCTCGATCGGCTACCTTCCGCAGAACCTCCCTTTGACCGGTGAGCCGACGGTGGCCGAGGTCCTGGGCGTCGACGCGGTGATCCGCGCCATCGACGCCGTCGAGTCCGGCGACGTGAGCGAGGAACACTTCACGGCCATCGGCGACGACTGGGACATCGAGGAGCGCACCCGGGCCCAGCTCGACCGGCTCGGCCTCGCCCATCTCGCCCTCGACCGGACCCTGGGCACGCTCAGCGGCGGCCAGATCGTCAGCCTCGGGCTGGCAGCACAGCTGCTCAAGCGCCCCGACGTACTGCTGCTGGACGAACCCACCAACAACCTCGACCTCGAAGCCCGCCACAACCTCTACGACGTGCTCTCGGACTGGAACGGCAGCCTGCTGGTCGTGAGCCACGACCGGGCCCTGCTGGACCGCATGGAGCGCATCGCCGAACTCGATCGCGGTGAACTCCGCTCGTACGGGGGCAACTTCACTCAATACGAGCAGGCCGTACGGGCCGAGCGGGACGTCGCGGAGAAGAACGTACGCAACGCCGAACAGGAGCTGAAGCGGGAGAAGCGCGAGATGCAGCAGGCCCGGGAACGGGCCGAGCGCCGCGCGAGCAACGCCGCCCGCAACCTCAAGAGCGCCGGCCTGCCGCGCATCTTCGCCGGGAACATGAAGCGCGGCGCCCAGGAATCCGCCGGCCGGGCGGGCCAGATGCACGCCGGCCGCCTGCACGAGGCGCAGGCCAGGCTCGACGAAGCGGGGCGTGCCCTGCGGGACGAGCAGCGGCTCGTCCTGGAACTGCCCGACACGGACGTTCCCGCCGGACGCACCGTCGTCCTGGGCGAGCAGATGCAGATCCGCCGCGGCGAGCGGAACCTGTTCGCGGGGGACGGCGTCGACCTCACGATCCGCGGACCCGAACGCATCGCGCTCACCGGCCCCAACGGCGCGGGAAAGACCACCCTGCTGCGGCTGATCGACGGTGAACTGGCCCTGGACGGCGGAAACATCAAGCGGGCGGACGGGCGTATCGCCTCCCTGTCGCAGCGCCTGGATCTGCTCGACCCCGACCGCACGGTGGCCGAGAACTTCGCGGTGTTCGCCCCGCACCGGCCGGAGGCGGAGCGGATGAACCTGCTCGCGCGCTTCCTCTTCCGCGGCCCCCGAGCGCACCTGCCCGTGCGCGTACTCTCCGGCGGTGAACGCCTGCGCGCCACCCTGGCCTGCGTCCTGTGCGCCGAACCGGCCCCGCAGCTCCTGCTGCTGGACGAGCCGACGAACAATCTCGACCTGGTCAGCGCGGGGCAGCTGGAGAGCGCCCTCACGTGCTACCGCGGCGCGTTCGTCGTGGTCAGCCACGACGAGCGCTTCCTGGAGCGGATCGGCGTCGACCGATGGCTGCGGGTCGCCGACGGCGAACTGACGGAGACGGGAGCGCCGCAGACCTGAGCCGCTGACGCGCCGCCCGCGCCACGCCCGATCGCCCTGGACAGCCACGGAGGGAGTTCCGTCGCTGTAACGGCTGTACAGGCTGTACCGGTTGTGGCCGACGACCCTTGCGAGCGTCATAGTCACCCGCCAAGATGGTGACGTGAACATGGATCACGTCTTCGTGTGCGGCAACCCGGCCCTGGATTTCGCGGCCACGCTCCGGGCACGCCGCACGGCGCGATTCGAGATGTTCGCGGCACCGGACCGTCTGGACGCGTGGTACGTGGAGTCCGGCATCGTCGACTCCGTCTCGCCCGCCCGGCAGGCCGATGTGGGGCGGGCGACGGCCGTACGGGAGGCCGCCTACCAGTTGATCACGGCCCGGCGCCTGGGCGCGGACTTCGACGACGAAGCGCTGGCCGTGGTCAACGACGCTGCCCGCAGGGCACCTGCGGCGCCGCAGCTGACCCACTCCGGCCGCTGGACGGCCGCAACGCAGCGAGAAGCGCTGTCCACCGTCGCCCGGTACGTGGTGGAACTGCTGAGCGGCCCGGACGTACCCCTGCTCAAGGAGTGCGGCAACCCCGAGTGCACCCGGGTCTACATCGACCGCTCGCGCGGCAGACGGCGCCAGTGGTGCGGCATGGAGTCCTGCGGCAACAAGATCAAGGCTGCTGCGTACCGCGCCCGCAGGAAGACGGCCGTCGGCTCCACGGGGTGACCGCCGGCGAAGCTTCGCCGGATAACTTCACGTGGTGCTGCCGAGGACTCCGGCGGTGAACTTCGCCAGCCGGTCCCGCAGTTCCTCGCGCGGCATCTCCTTCTCGTCGGTCAGGTACGCGACGAGGTCGGCCCGGGTGGCGGCGAGCAGGGCGTGGGCGGTGAAGTCACTGTCGGCCGGCGCCGGGATGCGCTGCAGCAGGTCGCGGAGCAGGGTGTGCCACCGCTCGTAGTGCTCCGTCCGGTAGGGGCTGTCCGTGCCGGTTCCCTCCAGGGCCTGCGCCAGGTGGCGGTTGTCGAGCTTGAAGCACAGGACGGCGTCGAGCAGGGCCGGCACGCGCTGCAGCGGCGGGGTGGCGGGACCCAGAGGCGGCGGACCCTCTTCGACGGCGTTCCTGACCGGTTCGAGCCGGGCCTCGTACAGCGCGCGGATCAGCGCGGTGCGGTCGCCGAAGGCCCGGAAGAGCGTTCCCTTGCCGACGCCTGCCGCTGCCGCGATGTCGGCCATGGTCACTTCTTCGGGGCTCCGGCATTGAGCGAAGAGGGAGTCGGCGGCCGTGAAGACGGCTGCCCGGTTACGGGCTGCGTCCTTGCGTGGCTTGCGTTCGGGCACGGGATTCCTCCGGTTTCTCAGGTTCCTCAGGTTGCGATGCGGACCAGCGGTCCGTATCTTTGCCGGAAGAAGCGGACCGCTGGTCCGTATCGTACGGGACGGAGAACCTCATGCCCGCAACCACCTCACCGGCGGAGCTCTACCGCCACAGCCTGCGCCTGCTCCTGGACAAGGACATTCCCGCCTGGGTCGGCCTGTGGGCCGAGCGCGGCGTGATGGAGTTCCCGTTCGCTCCTCCGGGGTGGCCCGAGCGGTTGGAGGGGCGGGAGGCCATCGCCGCCTACATGCACGACTACCCCGACCGCATCGACCTGCACGACTTCCCCGACCTGAAGATCCACAAGACCACCGATCCCGGGACCATCGTGGTCGAGATGCGCGGGGTGGGCCGTGTGGTCGCGACAGGAATCCCCTTCGACATGACCTACATCGCCGTCGTGACCGTCCGGGACGGACGGTTCACCTCCTACCGCGACTACTGGAACCCTCTCGCCGTCCGCACACCCGGGCTGGACTTCACGGGGAGCAGCGCCCGATGACTGCCACTGCCACTGCCACCGGCGCTTGCAGCGCCGCCGTTCTCGTCATCGGCGCCACCGGTACCACCGGCCGCCGCACCACCGCGCAGCTGATCGCCGCCGGGCACCGTGTCAAGGCCGCCGGCCGCCGGGCCACCCCGCTCCCGGGCGCGGAACCGGTCCGCTTCGACTGGTACGCCCCGGCCACCTTCGGAGACGCACTCGACGGAACCGACCGTGTCTACCTCGTCCCGCCCGTCGGTGACCCCGACCCGGCCGCGGTCATGGTGCCCTTCCTCCGGCAGGCCCGCGCCGCCGGCGTGCGGCGCGCCGTACTGCTCAGCTCCTCGGCCATCCCCGAGGGCGGGCCTGCGGTGGGGGCGGTGCACCAGGCCCTGCCCGGCCTGTTCGACCAGTGGGCGGTGCTGCGGCCCTCCTGGTTCATGCAGAACTTCACCGGCGCGCACGCCCACGCCGACAGCATTCGCGAGCAGGGCGTCATCCTGACCGCGACCGGAACCGGCCGGGTCGGCTTCGTCGACGCCGACGACATCGCCGCGGTCGCCGTGCACGCCTTGACCGACGACCGCGCCCCCAATGCCGACTTGGTCCTGACCGGACCGGAAGCACTCAGCCACGACGACATCGCCACGATCGTCACCCAGGTCACCGGCCGCCCCGTGGCCCACCACCACCTGACCTACGACGGCCTGCGCGACCGGCTCGCCGCACTGATGCCGCCCGACTTCGCCACGATGCTGGCCGACATGGACCGCGCCATCGCCGAGGGAGCCGAGGACCGTACCACCGACACCGTCCAGCGCCTCACCGGTCGCCCGCCCCACGGTTTCCGGGTGGTAGCCGAACGGGAACTGTCCTGCCGGGCAAGGCCGGAGACCGGCCAGGCCGGGTAGACGCGCACCGCGCTCACCGGTTGGTCTTGATCTTCTTCATGGTCAGGTGGGATTCGAGGCGGAGGACGGCGGGCAGGCAGCTGAGCTTGCCGGTGAGGAAGGCTTCGTAGGCGGCGTGGTCCGCCACGGCGACGCGGATGAAGTAGTCGGGGCGCCCGTACATGCGGCGGAACTCGACGACCTCGTCGTAGGAGGCCACGGTGTCCTCGAACTCCTCGAAGCTCTTACGGTCCTGGGCGTAGATCTCGACGTCGATGAGGACCTCCAGCCCGCGGCCCATGGCCTCGGGATTGATGACGGCCCGGTACCCGGCGATGACGCCGGCCTCCTCCAGCCGTTTGACCCGGCGCAGGCAGGGCGGCGGGGTCAGGCCGACCCGCTTGGCCAGCTCGACGTTGGTCAGCCGCCCGTCCTGACGAAGGTGAAACAAAATTTCTCGATCGAGCTCGTCAAGGCCCATTTCATTGCTCACAGCGCCATCATAGAGCGATAATCGGCAACCATATGAGACGGGATTCTTCCTAAAATTTCTCCATGAACATAAGCCCTGCTGTTGCCGGGAGCCGTTCCCGGCCTGCGCCCGCCCCTGCGCCCGTCCCTCCGGCTGCCGGACCGTCCGAGGCGCGTGCGGCGTTCAAGGAATCCGCGGGCGCCGGCCTGGGATTCATCCCGCTCGGCCTCGCCTTCGGGGCGCTCGTGACCCAGTCGGGCCTGGACTGGTGGTGGGCGGGGCTGTCCGCGACGCTCGCCTTCGGCGGATCGTTCGAGTTCCTGCTCATCGGCATGGTCACCGCCGCGGCCCCGCTGGCCGCCATCGCGCTGTCCGCGTTCATGGTGAACGTCCGGCACGTCTTCTACGCGCTGTCCTTCCCCCTGCACCGCGTGACCGGCCGCCTCGGCAAGACGTACGCCACCTTCGCCCTGTGCGACGAGGCGTACGCGCTGACCACCGGGAAACAGGCCCGCTCCTGGCCCGGCCGGCGCATCCTGTGGCTGCAGCTCTTCCTGCACCTGTACTGGGCGGTCAGCGCGGTGGCCGGGGCCCTGCTCGGCTCCCTCATCCCGGAGGGCGTCACCGGCCTGGACTTCGCCCTCACCGCCATGTTCACGGTCCTCGCCCTCGACGCCGTCCGGGACCTGCGCGGCGACCTGCCCACCCCCGCGCTCGCCCTGGTCAGCGCCCTGGCCGCCCGGCTCCTCTTCCCGGGCCAGATGCTTCTGGCCGCCTTCGCCCTGTTCACCGCCGCCCTCCTGGCCCGCCACTTCACCAACGGCAGGAAGCCGACCCGTGCCTGACACCCGCTACGCCATCGCCGCCGTCCTCGTCGCCGCCGCCGTCACCTGGGGCCTGCGAGCCCTTCCCTTCGCCGCCCTCACACCCCTGCGTGCCAGCAGCATCGTCCAATACCTCAGCACCCGCATGCCCGCCGGCGTCATGGTGATCCTCCTCGTCTACTGCCTGCGCGACCTGTCCCTCACCCAGACACGCACCCTGGCCCCGCTGATCGCCCTCGCCGTCACCGTCGGCCTGCACCTGTGGCGCCGCAACGCCCTGCTGAGCATCCTCGGAGGCACGGCCGCCCACGTGATCCTGGCCAGCGCGGTCTTCGCTCCCTGACTGAGCGTTCGGTCCGTTGTTTTGTAACTTGACCTGCCCTTGAAGTGTGTTGGTCGCCCCCGAGAAGGGAGCCGTGGATTTCGGTGTCGGCACCGGATATCCCTCGGACCGCGCGCGGTGCTTACAGTGCGCCCGAGGCCCCGCGGACGCTGATGGGCAGTGCCGGGCCGGCGCCGCACGTCGCCGGCGCCCGGTCCCGGGGCGGGGCCCGGTTCCGTGCAGGTGCGGCCATCAGGGGTCCACGGGCTTGAGTTCGCCGGTACCGAAGGGCAGCCAGGAGAGGAGGTGCCGGCTCGGAGCGGTGCCCGAGCGGCCGATCGTCACCCGGGCGCCCCGGGGGACGACGGCCGTCAGCCGGGAGCCCGGGAACCTCGGATCCTCGGGGTCCGGCGGTGCGTGCCGTGACTGGACGCTGGTGAGCCGGTCCGTACCGTCGGCCGAGACCGTGACCGTGAGCGTGGGGGCGTCGTCGCCCGGTGCGTCCTCCTCGGTGACGAGCTGCCCGGTGAGAAAGCCGTCCGTCTCCGCCGTGTACGTGAGCTCGTCCGCCTCCCCCAGGCCGAACTCCGTGGGCAGGTGGGTGAGCGTGGTCTTCCCGTGGACGGTGAGGTCGCCGATGGTCAGGTCGGGCCGGGCGACCGTGACGGCGGTCGTCAGCGCGTACTCGGCGACGTTGCCGTCCACGTCCACCTCCACCGCGAGTACGAACGCGGTGTCGCGATGCAGGTTCGGCGTGGGCCAGTTGCGGATGCCGGTGACGTCCACGGGATCGCCGCCGTGCAGCATCGTGTACGTGGCTCCGTCCCGGCTGGTGCCCCGCCAGGTCAGCTCGGCCGGGGAGCCGCTCCGGACGAGGATGTACGTGGGGCGGAAGTCGCTCACGGTGAACCCCGCCGGGACCTTCGCCAGGGGCCACTCCTCCTGCCGGGGCTCACCCCCGCCCTGGAGTGTTTCGGTGACGGTCAGCTTGCTGGTGCCCACCGCCGGGTTGACCTCGATGCCGGTGATCGACACCTCCACCTGGTCCTTGGAGGGAAAGGGCCGGTTCGGGCGCCTCGGCCGGAGGATGAACGCCGGGGTCTCGGAGTCGCGCTCGAACACCCATTTCTGGCCGTCGTCGATGTCGAGGACCCCGCTGTCCGGTTTCGCAGTCAGGTCCCCGGGCCCGCTTCCCACCGGGTAGGAGAAGCGGACCTCCTCGACGTGGACCGGGGTCTGCTGGTGATTGGTGACGGTGATCCGCAGTGTGGCCGTCGCCGGTGTCGTTCCCTGGGAGACCTGGATCGGTGCCGGGTCGGTCTCCACGGTGTAGGTCAGCACACAGGTGCTCTCTTCGGGTCGTCGTACGCCCATGGCGCGCCTCGCCTCCGTCTCTCCGGTCTCCGCCGTCCTGTCAGCCCCAGGCGGGGCCGACGGCCAGGTAAGCGGAGAGGCCCAGGGCCGATCCCAGGGGGAACTCCTCGACCTGCACGCCGTCGGACACCCGCACCTTCTGCACCGAGTCGACGCGCTCACTGGTGACGAAGAGGTGCTCCCCGTCGGGTGAGAGCGCGATCGCGTTCGAGCGGTCGCGTACGCGGATGGGTGCCACCTCGCGGACGGCGGCGACGTCGATCACCTTCACCTCCGCACCGCGGTTGGCGACGTACACGTACCGGGAGTCCGGTGACGCCACGAGCTGTTCCGGGGACTGTCCGACCGGGACGAGGGGAGGTTCGCCGCTGCCGGAGGTGCTGGCGACGGCCACCATGTTCACGGGTGGGATACCGAAGGCCAGGGTGGCGCCGTCGGGGGTGAGCGCCATGCACGTCGCGGTCGTCCACCCGCCGAGACCCCTGACGACCTCCTGCCGTGCGGTGTCCACGACCGCCACGGCGGGGTCGGCGTCGCAGCCGATGTAGACGAAGTCGCCCTCCGGTGATGCCACGACGCCGTCGGGCCGGGGGCCGGTGCCGATGCGGTGCTTCTCCCCGGTGACGAGGTCGATCGCGTGCGCGGCCTCGTCCAGCGGGTTGGTGACGTAGGCCGCGGAACCGTCGGGCAGGACCGCCACCCGGTAGGGCCACGCACCCGCTGCCACCGTCTTGAGGGTGCCCGCCGTGATGTCCAGGAGGGCGAGGGTCCCCTCGCCTCCGCCGGCCCCCTTGGCGGTCGCCAGGACCCGGAAGCCGTCAGGAGAGATCACGACGCCGCCGGGCTCGCGGCCGGTCTGGCTCTGCCTGATCGGCTGCCCGCTGTCGGCGTCGAAGACCCAGAGCCGGCCGTCGGACCCGTCGAGCACGGTCAGGAACGTGCGGTACGGCCACCGGTCCCGGAGCGTCTTGGCGCCGGAGGTGACACGGTGCCGGACGGGGTCGGTGTCGCACTCGACGTAGCGCTTGCCGTCCCGGGTGACGAGATAGCCGTTGCTGGTGGCCGGGTGGTTGAAAGCGGCCGCGATGCCGTCGGCGATGCCGGGGGCGGGGTGGTCGGGGTTGTGCCAGAAGTCGGCGATCGCGCCCTGCTCCAGAACCTCGTCGCCCTCGATGTCGTAGTTGACGCACCGGCTGCCGCGGAAGAAGTAGACCGTGCCGTCGGGTGCCGGCAGGCCGGCGTCGATTCCCTCCGCGAAGTCCGGTGCGTCCTTGCGGAGCCCGGGAAACCTGTCGCCGATCGGCGCCGGGGAGGCGTTCGGCGGCACCGTCGTGTTCTGCACGAAGTCGTACAGCACGCAGGTCGCACCCTTGAACAGGTACACGCGCGCGGAGTCCGTCGAGCAGGCGGCGTCGAAGCCGTTCCGGTACGTGGTGGGGAGTCCGGGCCACAGGTCGCGCACGGCGGCCCCCTCGGCCGGCGGGGCCACCGCCGCCGCCTCGTGCCGGACGGCCCAGTCGCCGCGGACCATGAATACGGAGGCCCGGGACTCGCCCGAGTCCGGGGTGCTGAACGCCGCGTTGACGCCCGGGGGCGTGAGGTCGGTGCTGTCGGTGTTGCCAGTGCTGTCGGTGCTCTCGGTCATGACGGGAACTCCAGGGGTCGCCGGGAAGAGACGGAACACATCACTGAGGGGGAGGCGTGAGGGAGCCCGCGCCGAACGGGAACCAGGTCAGGGCGGCGGTGAAGTTCGTGTCGCCCTTCTGGACCACCCGCACACGCGAGCCCTTGGGCACCGGGACGAACAGGCTCGCCTCCTGGTTGAGCGTGCCGCCCCGCGCGTCCCACGACTGCGTCGCGAACTGCTGCCGCCTCAGTTCCGGGGGAGTGACGAAGACCTTGAGCTCGGCAGGCACCTGGTCCTGCGTGGTCTTGATGTAGCCGGTGATCACACCGTCGGTGTCGGCCACGTACTCCGCCGGACTGCTCTCCGTGCCCCCGGCGATCTCCGCGGCCCGGCCGAACAGGCGGACGGAGCCGTTGACGTCGAGGTCGCCGACTTCAAGGTCGGGCACGTCGACGGTGACGGCGGTGGTGAGGCCGTAGGTGACGGGGACGCCGTCCCGCACCGTGGAGCCCAGGATCATGAACGCGGTGGCGCTGGTGAGGCCGGGCGAGGTCCATTCGCCGTTGCCGTCCTCGTCGATGCAGTCGTTGACCAGGCGGCGCTGGTCGCCGTAGAAGAGCTCGTAGTCGGGCCCGACCTCGCACTTCCACGTCAGCTTCACCGTCCCGCCGTTGGGGACGTCGACCCGGTCCGGGCGGAAGTCTTCCAGCATCGCAGTCGGTGACGCCTTGGCCAGTCGCAGTCCGCCGGGGGCGCGGCGGAGGCTCTCCGGGCTGCCACCTGCCCGGAGGCCCCCCACGCCGCCGCCCGCGCCCCCGCTCTCGCTGATGCCGAGCGTGATCGCGCCGACCGCGTGATTCACCGTGATGTCCGCGAGGGTGACCACGACGCGGGCGCCCGGCTTGAGTTCCGTGCCGTCCGCGGCCGGGCGTACGTGCACGACCCCGCCGCCCCGGTGCTCGGCCGACCAGCCGGCGTCGTCCGTGGACGCCCTGATGGTGTCCGGTGCGGCCGTGAGCGCTTCGGGTCCGCTGCCGACCGGGAGCGTGAAGGCGATCGTGCCGCAGGGGACGGGATCCGGGCCGGAGTTGGTGAGAGTGATGCGTACGGTGGCGTGTGCGGGGGCTTTCTCCGTGCCGACCCGCAAGGGGGCCGGGTCGGTGTGGACGCTGTAGGACAGCGCGGTGGCCGAGGAGTTCATGACGTGCTCCCGTGGGTCGGGGCCGGGCCCTGCGCGGGCGGGCGCTGCCGGCTCTCGTCGGTCTCGCCCAGCGCGCCGCTGAGCTGCAGGAATCCGGTACGGGCGGCAGGCGTGACGTCCGACAGGGCGAGGGCCGCGTCGGGAGTGGTGAGGGGACGGACGGTCCACGCTCCGGGGCCTTCAACCGGCACGGCGGCCCGGCTCGCGGCCGCCGGTTCGGCCCAGGCCCACGTGCCGCGCCAGCCGGAGGGGCCGGGCGTGACGACGTGCTCGCTGGGCGTGCCGCCCTGCCCGTCCGTCACCATACGGGTCCCCGCCAGCAGCGGACCCATCCGGAAGGACAACTTCATCCGGGCCAGGGGCTCGCGCACCCAGGTCGGCGGCAGCAGGAGCCGGCCCACCGGCAGGATGTCGGTCACGGCGTGGACGGCCGCCCAGGGGTCGGCGAGGAGCGTCACCCAGGCGGCGGTCTCCTCGTCCCGGGCGCGGGTCTCCGGCGAGGGAGCGGCCGCCGGCCGCGCGGGCAGCACGATCTCGCTGCCGTCGATGGGGACCACATACTGCGCGTCCGTGGCCTGCGGCTCCGGTTCCGGAACGGCGTGCAGCCGCGTGTAGTCGGTTCCGCAGAAGAATCCGGCCAGCCCGTCGCCGAGCATGTCCCCGGCCCCCAGCCGGACGTTCCACAGGTAGCCGGTGAACTCCGGTACGGGTGGCGGGCTGATGACGTCCTCCCAGGACGAGGGCGTCATCGCGGGACCGTTGAGTTCGAACCGCAGCCGCGAACGGAGCAGCGCCATCGGGCGCCCCACCAGGGCGGCGAGGCTGTCGTCGTCCCCGCCGGGTGCGGTCGCCGACATGGCCCTGTCGACGACGGACAGCAGCTGGGCGAAGGCGGGTTCCCCGCCGCGCAGGAGCTCGGTGACGAAGCCGTGCAGGTGGGGCAGGTCCGCGGCGAAGGCCCGCCCCGATTCCGACTCCGGGTCGGGGTCGGGGTAGGCGGAGCCGGGCAGCGGGTACCAGGTCGAGACCTGCCGGTGCGCGGTGTCGAGCACGATCCGGATCTCGCCCAGCCCGCCGCCGTCCGGGGCGTGGACGAGCAGGGCCCCGGACAGGTGGTTGACGATCAGCCAGCCGCACACCGGGCTCTCGCCCGCGGCCTCCCGCGGCCCGGCGTCGACGTCGATGCGGTGGTGGTCGTCCCGGGCCGAGACGTAGTCGAAGCGCAGCCGGGCGGGCTGGAGCAGGCGCGGCGGCAACTCGATGCACCGGTACGCGTTGTCGGGGATTACGGGGATGCCAGGTGTGACGCTGTCGGCGCGCTCCACCCTGAACCGTTCCACGTTGTCCGGGCTGATGACGGCCAGCGACTGGCCGAACCGGTCGATCACGTGGAGTTCTTCGAAGGCGATCTGCCCGGCCCTGACGGGGCGGAACTCGCGGGCCGTCCGGGATTCGGAACCGGATCCGGAAGCCGGACCGGGGTCCGGCACTTCGCTCAGCGAGACCCGGGTACGGCTGTTGTCGACCAGTTGCGCGAGCTCGCGCTCGTCCTCGTCGTCCGAGGAGGGGGCGATGCCGGTCGCGGGAGAGTGCTGGGCCAGCCAGTCGTTGACGCCGAGGATGCGCTGGGACAGCTGGTCCCATTCCTCGGTCTTGCCGCGCAGCGCGTTGAGCTCGGCCACGGGTCCGCTGCGGTACGTGCGGGCGTGCTGTGCCAGGCGGGAGCGCGTGTTGAAGGAGGGCAGCGGGTTGAGCAGGGCACGCCCGTCGACGAAACCGTCGGGAGCGACGTTGCGGCCGTTCCAGCGGTAGCGGGTGCCGTCGAAGGACCAGTTGTCCTCGTCTCCGCTGCGGTAGGGGGTGGGGTAGCACTTCATCCGCCAGATGAGGTGCAGCGGTGACCAGGGCTGCGCCCATGGCCGGGTCCACCGGCCGACGGCGCCCTCGACGTGGGTCTCCTCGTGGGCGAGCGCCTCCTCCAGGGCCGTCGTACCGGGTGACGATCCGGGCGTGACGGCGGCGCGGTCGAGGAGGAAGAACTCCCCGAGGAGTGCGGGCAGTACGCCGGACTCCGGCAGTTGGGGCAGCGCGGGAGCGGGCACGTCGGCGGGAGGCCGGACCGTCTCTTCGCCGATGCGGATGCCGGTCACGGTCTCGGCGGGGACCCGGCATGGCAGGTCGTTCTTGTCGGTGAGCTGCCGGTCCAGCTTGGCGCCGCGCACGATGACGGACGGGTCGGGGGTGCTGTGGAACGCCGGGTCGGCGCACCGCTGCAGCTCCCGGCCCGGTGCGAGGCCGTGCTCGTCGGCGTAGACCCGGACCGCGTCGTCGAGGTCTTCGGCCGTGTCACCCCACGGGATGCGGGAGCGCAGGCCGCCCGCGCCGAAGACGGTGTCGATCTGCTGCCGGACCTGCCAGGCCAGCGTGCCCGTCACCTCCGGCCTGGTCTCGGCTTCGTACGCCGCGTCCCAGCCGGTGGGCCGGCTGGGACGGCCGCGCAGCCACCACAGGCCGTACAGGCGGCGCTGGACGTGGGCGAGCTCGCGGGAGGCGGCGTCGTGCTCCTCCTGCACCTGGTTCAGCTCGGCCAGCCAGCGCCGCTCCCCGGCGATCTGCTGCGGTGTCCGCTGCGGCCACGCGCCGTCGGCCGGGGCGGGGCGGTCGACGATGCGCCAGGAGTAGCCGCCCGGTTCGGCGTCGAACCAGGTGCGCCGGGTGGCCTGGTCGAGGGCCGTTTCGCCGTCGTCGTCGAGGACGTCCAGCAGGTCGTAGGTGAAGGCCTCCCACAGCAGGGCCGCCTCGGGGTCGTTCAGCGCGGGCGGCACCAGGGCGGTCTCGGCGTCGGTGACGATGTGCCCGACGGCGACGTCGACATCACGCACGTCCGGCTTGCCCGGGAGCGGCGGATCGCCCTTGAGGTCCCAGTGGAGGCCGAGGGCGGTGCCCGCGTAGAACGACCGGGCGGGAGCCGCCGCGGCGTCGGTCGTGGACCACCGCAGGGAGTCCAGCAGTGCCCGGACGTCGCCGCCCGGCGGCGCGTGCAGGACGTCCCACTCAGGGTCGGAGTACCAGCCGACGACGGCGTAGCCGAGCAGGGCGGGGCCGGGGAGACCGGTCAGCGGGTCGTGGAGGGAGAAGACGTTCTCGCTGTACGGCTGGTACGTGGCGAAGGTCGGCAGGCCGGGCCCGACCGCCGTGAGGAACTTCCGTCGCCCTTCGGGCTCGGACCAGGGGCCGTCGGCCAGGTCGTGGGCCCTGCCGATATAGGTGGGCGTCGGCCGGTCCGCGAAGGGGTCGAGAAACGCGCTCGTGCCGTCGTCGTAGTCGAGGAAGTCGCTGTCGACGACCCAGCCCGCCACGGCCGGCCTCTCGTCGGGCCGGTCCGCCGGGCGGCTGTAGCGGACGACGAGCCAGCGATTGGGAACGACAGGGAACTCCACCTTCCCGGCCGGGCCGTCCTGCCGGCCGCGCCGCAGCGCGTCGGGAAGCAGCCACTGCACGTGGACACCGAGCCCCGGTTTGCCGGCCGCGCTCTGGAACGGATCGGGCTCGGGCGGCTGCCGCTCGTCGAGCTGCTCGAAGTCGGCGTACCAGCGGTGGTGGGGCTGGTTGTTGCGTACGCGCTCGTTCACCAGGAACGCGTCCACCTGGACAGGGACGATCAGGGGCGGCTGGGAGCTCATCGTGCGGGTCCTCACTGTCGGCCGGGCTGATCGAAGGAGGGAGCAGAGGCGGCGGGAGCGGAGGCGGAGGGAGAGAAGGTGATGCACTGCGGGGCGTTGACGAGCTCCACGGCGAACGCGCCGGGGGAGAGGTCGTCGTCCGGGCCGAGCTGCCCGGCGGCCCGGAGCGCTACGGCCATGGCGGGGACCAGGGGATCGGCGCCCGCGGCGAGGTCGAGGATCTCGGGTTCTTCCCCGCCGTCGACGGCACGCAGGAAGCGGGTGATGCCCTCCTCGCCCTCGGGCGGGAAGGTGCCTCCTTCCTCCAGCGACTTGCCGACCGGCTCGGTGAGCCTGCGCAGCCCGATGCGCTCGCCCTCGTCGACGCCGAAGTGGATGCCCTCATGCGGTTCGCGGAACCGCACCTCGTCGGGAACGCCGTCGAAGAGGCACAGCAGCAGGTCCGGGCCGATGATCACGCGATGGGCGACAGTCAACGGCTGCGGCTCGCCGTTGCCGCCGGTGACGCGGGGTTCGACGACGACGTCGGGCCAGTTCCGTACGAGCGCGGACCGCATGAGCAGCCCGGTGAGCGGTCGCGGCTCCTCCAGTGCCTCGTGGGCGAGCCGGTTGACCGCTGCGTCGAGCGAAGTGCCGATGCCCGTGCTCAGCACGCCGTCGCGCAGGGCGGTGCACCACTGCGGGTCGACGTGGAAGAAGCGCAGACTCTCGGGGGGCAGCATGCGCGCGTCGGGCACCAGGTGGCTCAGGGGCGTCGCCGCCAGCAGCTTCACCTGGTCGACCGCGCTGATCAGCGGGGCGAGGTGGGCGGACAGTGCGGCCCGGAGCCCTTGCCGTGCCCGGTCGTCGCGCGACCGGTCCAGGAGGGCTTCGAGGGCTTCGACGCCCGGGGGCCGGGGGACGCCTCCGGCCCGGAGCCGTGGCGCCGTCGCGCCGCCCGTACGCGCTTCAGCGGCCGGGGTGGTGGCCGCGGCGTGCAGCCGGTGCCCCAGTCCGCCGGCGATCAGCTCGTGGAAGCGCTCGTGCGCCTGGCCCGGCGCCGTGGCCAGCGGCGTCTTCGTCCGCATCAGCGCGCGTCCGGCAACGTGGCGCGCCCGGGACCGGAACGCCGACAGCGAGGCCGCCAGGGTGTCGTCGGAGAGGGCGAGGGACCGGCCGAGGGTGAAGGCGGCGGCGTAGCTGACGTCGAAGACGCCGGTGTCCGTGAGGTAGACGAGCGCCTCGTCCGCCTGCCGGTAGCCCTCCGCGGGGCGGGGAACGGCCGGGGCCACGACCGGGGTGAAGGGGCCCCGGTACCAGCCGAACGTGTGCTCCCCGGACGGCAGGACGTAGTCCACGGGCGCGTAGCCCAGATCGAGGCGGTCGGTGGCGGCGGTCCGTGCGCCCGCGGGCTGCCGGGGGCGCAGGCGCAGTCCGAGCCCTGCCGGATCCTCGGCCATGTGCCGGATCAGCGCGTCGAAGTGGCCGGTGGGGTCGGGCCGCGCCTCGAAGGACCACGCCCACAGGGACACCATGCGCACGACGGGCCGGGCGGGCTGCTGCCCGGCGAGGTGGTCGCCGAAGCCCTCCAGCGAGACGAGGTGGGCGGCGTAGCGCCCGGCGGTGCGGGGGAAGCGGTTGGCCACCACGACGGAGTAGTCGCCGATTTCCAGGGTCTCGCCGGAGGCCGCTGCCGCCTCGGGCGGCTGCCACGGCCGGACCTTGCGCACGTGGCACAGGAACGGGAGGTCGGCCCGCCGCGGTACGAGGTCTTTGAAGACGGCGGCCGGGACGTCGATGGTGGTGCACGTGCTGTCCCACAGCTCGGACGGGACGTCGTCGAGGTCGATGCGGGGGAGGAGGACGTCGCTGTCCGTGGTGTCGAGGAACTGCTGCACCGTCCTCGTGTCGGTGCGCCCCTGGGCCTTGGGGTCGCCGGGCAACTCCTCCTCGGCGAAAAGGAGCAGGGCCAGCCAGGGCGGGCGCTCCGTCCAGTCCGGCTTGAGGATGCGCTCCCAGGGCAGGATGAGCCGGTCGAGCGTGATGTGCGGCAGGAGGCGGTCGAAGGCGCCGACCGCCGCGGGGGCGGGATGGAGGGCGTGGACGAAGGACGCGTCGATGGTGAACTGCGGTGTCCGGATCTCGAATTCCTGCTGGACCGGCGGCAGTTTGTCGCTACCGACCTTGTCACCGGACAGCTCGTGTTCGAGCATGAGCCGGTAGAGGCCCCCGGGGGCGGGCGCGACGTGGTCGTCGTGGAAGTGGATGTCGAACCGGGGGGTCTCGGTCTCGTCCCCGGTGGTCCCGGCGGCGTCGGGTTGCGTCATGGCGGATTCCCTCGCGCGGTTGGGGGTGTCAGAGCGTTGCGGGGCCGAGCGTCATGGGTTCGGCGGTGAAGGTGTTGTCCGCGAGGGCGGCGAAGCCGTCCAGGCGGTCGTGCGAGGGCGGGGCGAGGCCCAGCGCGGTCAGCTCGGCATAGAGCGCGTCGCGGGCCGGCACGGTGGTCGTGGCGATTCCGGTGGCGATCGTCCCGATGCTGGTGGGCTCGTCGCCCGGCTCCCAGGGCCGGGGCACGGGGCCGGTGGGCCGGTCCGCGGGGCTGATCGGCAGGGCGTCGCTGGGAGCCAGCCTCTCGAAGCCGAGGGAGACGTCGGTCATCCTGCCCGGTGTCGGCCCGTCCACGGGCTTGGGCACGGTGACGCCGAGCCCGGTGAGCTGGTCCTCGATGATCGGGTCCGGCGCGAAGTCCTCGTCCTCGGGGTCGCCCGTGCCCCACAGCGCCTCCGGGACGTTGTCCTTGACCGGTTCGAGCAGCCAGCGGCGCTGCTCCGGCACGCCCGGGTCGAAGGGGTCGAACGGGTAGCCGCCGAGGAGCACCGTGAGGCGGTGGACGGACGACTGCCCGGTGGCCTGCATGGGCCGGATGTCGAGGGTCTTGCCGTTCACCTGCCGTGACCCCGCCGTGGCCTGCGACGCAGGCAGAGCCGTGGACGTGGCGAAGGAGAAGCCGTCGGCGGAGACGACCCAGCGGTCGTCACCGGCCTGCATGCGGCGGGCACGCGTGCCCTCGTCCTCGGGCAGGATGCCGGTGAGCGGTGTGATGCGCAGGATCTGGTCGCGCGCGGGCAGCTGCTCCTGGAACTCGCTCCAGGAGACGGGATCGGGCTTACGCTCGCCGCTCGCCCCGAATGACACGTCGAAGTCGATGCACCACAGGTGCACGGTCGCGATGCCGCCCACGGGCGGTCCCCACACGTCGAGGTCGACGCCGACCTCGCCGCGTACGGTGAACAGCCACAGGTCGACCGCGAAGCCGATACGGACGCCGATGCCGAGCCGGAAGTAGAAGGGCTTCCACTGGACCAGCGCGTCCACCTTGGCGACGAGCCAGGCCTCGACGATGCCGGAGTGGAACGACACCTCCAGCCGGCCGCCGGCCATGAGCGCCGAGGGGGTCAGCGCGCAGTACGCCTCGCCGCGGACGGTGACGACGTCGGAGATGCCCCACGTGAAGCCGAGCCTCGGCACGACGGGGTAGTGATCGGGCCGCCGGAAATCGGGGTGGTAGCCGCCGAGGGTGAACACGAAGTCGCCCTTGTGCCGCCCGCCGAACCAGGTGCGGTAGGCCAGGCCGCCCGTCAGCCGGCACTCGGGGTCCAGGACGTACGACTCGGGCGTGAGCTCCGCGGCCAGCGCCAGCATGCTGTCGCGCGAGGTGTACAGCGCCTGCATCGCGAGCTGGACCTGGGCGTACTTCTTTCCGCCGGAGCCGCGCCGCCGGACGGGGAACGCGGCCGTGGCCAGGCCCAGGACGGCGACGGTGAAGTCGTCGCCGAACTCGACGATCGCCAGCGCCTGGCCGTCCACCAGCTGGAAGACGGTGAAGTCGATGCCGAGGGCGAACCACACCTGCCCGGCCGCCGGGGTCAGCCACGGGGGCCGGCCCCCGGTGCCGTCGAGCAGGTCGTCCAGCACCTCCAGGGGCGGGCGCTCGGCGCCGCCGTGACCGAGCTCGGAGATGAACGGGAACTCCGGCGTCTGGGCCGGTGCGGGAAGCCGGACGGAGCTGTTGTAGCCGAAGCCGGCGGCGATCCCGCGGACCTGGAACGGGGGCGGGCCGAGCCCCTTGCGGCCCGCGAGGACCCCGTACAGGAACAGCGACGGGTAGCCGCCCTCGGCCCGGGCGTACGCGCCGAGGACCTTGACGGCGGCGAACCGCGCCTCGATCACGGCCATGCCCGCGAACAGCATGTCGTAGGGAGGCTCGGACTCCTTGACGAGGAAGGCGCCCCCGATCCTGACGGGCGGCCGGTCGTAGGACAGGCCCAGGCCGCTGAGGGTGGCCCGGAAGGTCCAGTCGCCGTGGTCAAGACCGATGGCGAAACCGAGTTCGGACGCGCTCAGCTCGATCCCGCCGGCGTCGACCGTGGCGTCGATGGTGATCCGCGCCGTGCCGTTCGCGTAGGACAGGCCGATCTCGGACACCCGCAGCGGCCCGAACGTCGCCCCGACCGGGATGCTGGCCTGCGCGGGGACGTCGTCCGGGTCCTCCTGCGGGGTGGCCGGCAGGCGGGGCGGGGGTGTCGGGGCCGGTCCCGGCCCCGGTGTCGGCTGCTTGCGGCGCAGTGGATAGACGAGGGCGTAGTTCTTGACCGTGGTGGCGACGCCGGCGGTGACGGCCAGCGAGGCGCCTGCGGTGAGGTTGCGGCTGGGCAGGCCCAGGTTGACACCGGTGTTGGCCATCAGCTCGTTGAGGGCCTTGACCTTGCGGGCCGTCAAGGCGGCGGAGAGGTGGAAGGCCTGGAGCCCGGCGAAGACCAGGTCGTCCTCGACCGGGGCGTGATCACCGATCGAGGGCAGGTCGGCGAGGCCCGCTTCGTACTTCCCCTGCAGCAGGACGACGCGGATCCGGGGCCCCGCGGCGCCAGTGCCGGCCCGGTGCGGCAGCGAGGCGAAGGCGAGCTGCACGTACTCGGTGGCGGCCGAGAACACGAACGCCCTCTTGCGCTTGTCGTAGGCGAACGCGACCTGCTTCAGCACGGGGACCAGCTGGTCGGGCAGGTCGGCGGGGGCGGAGCCGATCGCGTGCGCGACGTCGTTCCAGGACAGACCGTCGTCGGACGACCAGTCGCCGATCACCGTCGTGCCGTCCAAGGTGGCGGTGAACGCCATCTCCTTGGGCTTGCCGTCCGCGTCGGAGAACTTCAGCACGAGCGCGGCGGACAGTCCCTGGCCGCTCGCGGACAGCACCAGGTGCGGGGCGAAGGAGTCCTCTTCGCCGGCGTCGTCCTCCGTCGCCGGGAGGGTGAAGTCCAGGGCCATCCCGGTGACCAGCATGGCGGCGTCCACGGTGAACGAGACGAGGACGGGGCAGGGGCCTTCGACCAGGGTGAAGGAGTACGTGCCCTGGACGGTCACTTCGCCGCGGTTGGGGACGGCACCGCCCACGGTCAGGTCGGACGACGCCAGCCAGGTCTCCAGCAGCGGGCCGATGCCGGGGATGTCCCCGAGCCGGCCGACGGGCAGGAGGAAGTCCTCACCGGAGTCGGGGAACAGGCCGAGCAGCTCGTCGAGCGATAACGCCATGGGTTCTTCTCCCCGGACATGGGCGACGAGTGGGCGTGGAACCGGGCGGAATCATGGCATGCGCGGGACAGGTCCTCATGCATATGCCGACAACACCTGAACTGAAGTGATTGCATCCGGCCAATGGTCGAATCGGTGCATAAAGGGCGTGATTGTGGGGAGCGGTTCATGCTCCGCAACGGATACCTCGGGGGTGCGAGGGGGTGGGGCCCCTGGGGCGACGGGACCGCCGTCCGCGGACGTCGCAATGTCGCCCCCGGCGGGCTGGGACGGCTGTGGCCGCCGGGTGAGCAGAGGCGGAAGGGGCGTTCGGCGGCGACAGTGTGCACAAAATGCCGTGTTCCGCAACCGTTGCTAGCCTGAAAGGGGTCGCGCTCTCGGAAAACACGAGCTCAAACGCTCAATCAAACGCACGGGGGCGATCATGGAGTATCGCAAGCTCGCACCCTCATTGGCCGCCGCCTACGAGCGGTACCGCCAGGACGACGTCTCCTCACTCCGCCGCCAGTCGGCCTCCCTGGGCTGGGTGTCCGTGGACGAGCCGGCAAAGCCGACGAGAGCCGTCGTCTCTCTCATCTGCACGCCGGGCGCCACGCTGGACAAAGTCGGGTACGAAGGCCTGGAGATCAACCGAGGCGGAGACCGGATCCGTACCGCCATCGTTCCCTTCGACGGCCTCGAGACCCTCGCCGAACACCACGAGATCGAGCGGATCGTCTCCGCCCACCTCATGCGCCCGTACCTCGACGCGGCCCGCACCAGCGTGGGCCTGGACTCGTTCCAGAACACCACCAGCCTCACCGGCAAGGACGTGCTGGTCGGCATCGTCGACACCGGCATCGACCCGCACCACCCCGCCTTCACCGGTCGCATCGAACGGATCTGGGACCAGACCCTGCACGGGCCGGGAGTCCCCGAAGGCGCCTACGGCATGGAGCTCAAAGGTTCACACATCACCCAGTCCCGCGACACCGAAGGCCACGGCAGTCACGTGAGCGGCATCTTCGCCGGCGCCGACTCCACCTACGGAGGCGTGGCCCCCGACGCCCGCATCGTGGCCGTCAAGACGAACTTCCTCGACCCCGGAATCATCGCCGGAGTCCAGTACGTCTTCCGCATCGGTCAAGAGATGGGCCTGCCCACGGTGGTCAACCTCAGCCTGGGCGGACACTACGACCCCCACGACGGCAGCGACTCGATGTCGCAGGCCATCGACGACGAGACCGGTCCCGGGCGCATCGTGTGCTGCGCCGCCGGCAACGAGGGCACCGACGACATCCACGCCCGCGTACCCGTAGACGGGACGGCGGTGAAATCCCTGCCGTGCATCCCCGATATCAAGGGCCGGCGTCACGACTTCATGCTCAACGGCTGGTACGCGACCGACAGCCGTTTCGAAGTCGCCGTCGCCGCGCCCTCCGGGCACAGCACGGAATTCCAGCCCCTGCTTCCGACCACGCAGAACCCCGCCGGGACCTACGACCTCCCCGACGGAAAGGTGGAGATCGCCACGCCGGAGACGAATTCCCTCAACAACGACCGCAATTTCTTCATCATGGTGCGGCCCGAACGGCGATCGCTGTCCCCCGGCCTGCTGCCCACCTGGCAACTGCTGATCCGCGGCAGCGGGGCATCCGACCGAGGTACCGCCGACGTGTGGATCCTGGACACCAGCGGGCACGCCCGGTTCAACGGTCCGATGACGTCCGACGACATGAAGATCGGCTCCCCGGGCTGTGCCTCCTCCGTGATCACCGTCGCCGCCTATGCCACCAAGACCACCTGGGAAGACATCGACCACGACCAGTTCAGCGCCCCGTGGCTGCGCCTCCACGACATCGCGGACTTCAGCAGCGAAGGACCCTTGCGGGACGGCGCCAGGAAACCCGACGTCACCGCGCCGGGCGCCATGGTCGTCTCCTCTCTCTCCCAGGACTCGGAACCCGACCGCGAATTGACGCTCGACACCGCACACGTCGCCCTGCAGGGAACCAGCATGGCCTCCCCGTTCCTGGCCGGAGTCTGCGCCCTCCTGCTCGAAAGGGACAACAACCTCGACCCCGCACGCGTCAAGAAGATCCTCAAGGACCACTCCGCCCGCCCGCACAGCCATGCAGGCGAATTCGACCAGAAATGGGGTTACGGCCTGATCGACGCGGCCGGCCTGTGAGAGGCTGCGCCGACATGGACTACGGAAAGCTCGACGCTCCCCTCGCCGTCCGCCTCGCCGCGACCGCGGACGACGACGAAGCGCGGGATTTTCCCGTAGTCATCCGCCTCACTGCTCCGCCCTCGGCGGAGCAGCTCGCCACGCTCAAAGCGGCGGGCGTCTCCCGCGTTCCCGAGGGGCGCCGGACAATGTCCGCCGACCTCTCTCGCCGGGACCTTGAGCGGCTGTCGGCCGAGCCATGGGTTCTCGCACTGAGCCTGTCCGTACAGAGGCGCCCCTTCGGGGGTGAGCAATCCCGGTAACCGTTAACCGGGACATGGCGGCGCCTGGAGGTCACCGGCCCTGTCTGGCCACGTACTCGTCGAGCGGCTGCAACGCGCCCCAGGCCCGGTCGAAAATGGAGGCGAGGTGCGCCAGGAAGACCGGACCTTCGACGCTGAACCCGGTGAGTTGCTGGCGGCCGTCACCGGCAGCGGTCACCTCCGAGGCGACCCACTGGCCGTCGCGCCTGCGGCCTACGACGACTCGCCCCGCTGTGCTGTTCACGTCTCCCGCCTCTGGGGCCCTCTGCCCAATCGGCCGCGGCAGCAGCCCCTCCTCTGAACCAGAGTCAACCCTGCGCATTGAACAGCGGATTGGGCAGCTGTGCCCATTGGTCGCCCCCCGTCAGCCGCATCAGTGTGAGCGCCTTCGCCGGCAGCGGCTCCGTCCGGAGGGCTTGCAGGTCCGCCGTCCGGGCGAGATCCCGGGTGGCGGCCTCCAGGACCGTGCCCAGCGTGGGGGCGTTTCCCGCCAGCGGGCCCAGCGCCCCCGTGATCAGGCAGCCGAGTGCTTTGCGGCGCAGGGCGGTGGAATCGTCGTTGAGGAGCCGGCCGCTCAGCGGCGGTGCCGGGAAGCCGTTCCGGACCAGCCGGGCCGGGCTGATCCGGATGTCGGCCAGGTCGCGGTACACGAGCCGACGGGCCCGGCCTTCCGCGTCGAGGACGACGAGGAGGTTCTGCCCGTGCGCCTCCAGCGCCACCCCCAGGTCGAGCAGGTCCAGGCAGACGCCGAGGGCCAGCCGCGCGAAGCCGGTGATCCGCTCGAGCCGCGCCCGGGGGGAGTGTGGTGCGAGATACGCGGGCAACTCGGCCACGGGGATGACCTGTTCCCCCGTCCCGGCGTACGCGTACGGCGACTCCCGCAGCACCGCCGCCAGATCCGGCGTGCCCGCCCCCGCCGCCGCCAGCATCCGGGTGACGTGAAGCCGCCCGCCCAGGCGGTCCGCGACGCGCGCGGCGACGTCGGAGGTGATCAGAGCGTTCTCCACCGAATAGGCGGAGATGTCCCGTACGGCAGACGTCAGCTGGGCGCTCACCGAGGTTTTGACGTGAAGGTCCCTGCCGAGGTCGAGGGTGCGCAAGGCCAGGAGCGGATGGGCCTGCGGCCCGGGAAGCAGCCTGCGGTCGGCCAAGACGTGCTCCGCCTGCCAGGGGTGCACCGGGATCAGCGCCGTGTCGCCGTCCCGGAGCCCGGACGGCCACGGGCCGCGGAGCATGGCGCCCGTCACGGGTGCCAGTCGCAGGCCCACCACCGGGCGGTGCTCCGGGGCGTACGCCAGTTGTTCGGTGGCCGAGAAGCCGGGGCGGGACCGGCAACCGGGGTGGTAGGGATGGCCGTCCGGCGACCGCTGCTCCCACTCCCACGGCCGGGCCGGCGGCTTCGTCGGGCGAGGCGCCGTCCGGGACAAGGCCAACGAGGCGGTGCTGCCGTCGAGTTCCGCGGCGAACCGTGCCCGGCCCGGCACTGACAGGGCCGCCATCAGCAGGGCGGGATGGCTGTACGGGGCGCCGTCCAGCTCCAGCGAGCCGACTGTCGTCCCCGTCGCCCACGGGTCCGACCGCGGGCCGTGCAGCCGACGCCCGTCGGTCAGCCGCAGCGTGACGCCGTCGCCTCCGGACGTGCGGCTCGCGACCCAGGGCAGCGGCTCATGGACCAGCCCGCGCCACAGCCGGGCCAGCACCGCAGCCCGCGCGCCGGGCAGCGCGGCCAGGTAGGGCGAGAGCAATTCCGGCCGTTCACGGTCAAGTTCGGCTGCGAGGTCCCGCTCGGCGACGGTTCGGCACACGCGCATGTCCTACCGCGTCCGAACACACTCCACACATACTGATGACCGATGAACACCTTTGCCCAGGCAGCCGACGCACTGGCCGTTACGCCGTTGCTCAACTGCCTCCTTCGAGAAGCCGCAGCCCCGGCCGGGGAACCGGTCGCCGGCCGTGCCGTCCACCGCCTGCGCGCCAGCGGCCGGCTGCTGCGTGTGCGCACCGGTCACCGGCCTGCGGCGCCCGAGCTGTGGTCCGGCGCCACCTGGCGGCCCCTGGGACACTCCGGGCTCGTCGACCTCACCGTCCAGGAGATGCGCGCCGCCACCGGACGCACCAACGCCGCCCTGGCCGCCGAGATGACCGCCAGCCGCACGGCCGTGGAGGCCCTCCTGGCCGCCCGGGCTTGCGCCCCTCCGCCCGACGACCCGTGGCTGCGCTCCGAACAGGCCCTGGTCATGGGCCACCCCTTCCACCCGGCCCCCAAGGCCCGCAGCGGCGGCGGCCCACCCGCCGCCTGGCTGCGCTACGCCCCCGAGGCGTACGCCCGCTTCCCGCTCATCCTGCTGGGCGTGCGCGAGGACGCAGTGATCGACGACGGCGACACCAAGGCCCTCGACGCCCTGGGCGAGGCCCCCTCCGGCTACCGCCTGCTGCCCGCCCACCCCTGGCAGCTCGACCTCACCCACCACCTGCCCGCCGTGCGCACCGCCTTCGCCGAAGGCCGCCTCGTGCGGCTGGGCACCACCCCCTGGCAGGCCCGGGCCACCTCGTCGGTGCGCACGGTCCACATTCCCGGTAGGCCCTTACGCGCCGGGGCCACCGGGGCCACCGGGGCCACCGGGGCCACCGGTGGCACCGAACACGCCGGGGGCACTGGAGCCACGGGGGACCTGTTCCTGAAGTTCAGCCTGGAAGTGCAGATCACCAACGACGTCCGGCGGATGCGACGGCACGAACTGCGCCATGTGCGCCGCACCGACCCGCTGGTAGCCGCCGCCTTCCGGGCGATGGGCGGCTCCGCGGCCTGGCTCACCGAACGCGGGCACCGCACGGTCCGCGGCCTTGACGAGGTGTTCCCCGTCCTCGTCCGCGACGGCCTGGACGCTCACGTGGTCCCCGGCGCCACCGCCGTCCTGGCCGCCGCCCTCCCCGAGGGCTTCGACGGCAGCCCCCTCGACCGCCTCACCGACCCGCTGCCCTGGTGGTCGGCCTATCTGGGCTGTGTCGTCCAGCCTGTGCTGGAGGCGTACGCCCGGCACGGCGTCGCGGTCGAGTGCCATCTTCAGAACACCCTGGTCGCCGTGGACGCCGACGGCATTCCCGTGCAGGCCGTCTTCCGCGACACCGAGGGCGCCAAGGTGATCCCCTGGATGTCTCGTGAGGCTGCCTGGCAGCGCCTGGTGTACTGCCTCGTCGTCAACAACCTCACCGAGATCGCCGGCACTCTCGCCCACCGCTTCCCGGGGGCCGCCGGGGAGCTGTGGTCCGCCGCGCGGCGGGAATTCGAGCGGTGCGACAAGGAGTGCGGCCTCTCCGGGACCGAGGTGGAAGCACTCCTCACCGCGCCGACGGTCCCGGGCAAGGCCAGCCTGCTGTCCCGCTGGATCGACGCGGACGGCACCGACCCCTGTTACCTCCCCGCCCCCAATCCGCTGGCCGTACGCCCCCCAGTGATGGGCAGGCGCAGCAGCAGGCCAGGGCAGTGACAGGGGCGGCCGCACTGGAGGCAGGAGAGGTCGCCGGTCGTGGTGGCCTGCAGCCAGTAGTCGTGGAGGATGGTGACCGGCTGCCGGCCGAGGGCCCTGAGCAGGCCTTCGCTGCGCCCCTGCCGGTTGTGGAGCCAGGAGATCGTGTACGCCTCGGTGCATCGCTCTCGCAGCCACCGGGTGCGGTGTGCGGTCAGGGCGCTGCCGAGGCCTCGTCCGCGCATCGGCGCGGTCACGGCCAGGGAGCTCAGCCGGCCGATCCGGCGGCCGCCGGCCGAAGGCGGAGTGGCGGGGAGCGTACCGGGCGGCATGGGGGCGGTGAGGTCGCGGTAGCCGTCGTCATCCAGCACACGGGCGGCCGCCACGCCCACCGGAACGGGAGGCTTTCCCGCGTATGCGGCCAGGAAGAGCAGGGCCCCGTCGCGGAGGTCCTCAAGGACTTGTTCGACGGTGAACATGCCACGCCCCAAAACGGCGTCGGCCAGGCTGCCGGCGTCCGCCACGGCTTGCCGGTCATGCGGACCGAGCTCGGTGATGGCCCAAGTGGTCATACCGCCACTGTCCCGCGGCGGGCCGACCGCCATAGACGGTCTGCCCGCCGGCCTGCGTCCCCGTAGCCGTACTGCTCCATCTGGCGCAGCAGGCCCTTGGCGCGGGCCGCCGCGTTCGGGCGGCCGCCTCCAGCAGGGGGTCGGGGCCTGTCATGGTCATGGGGAGCTCGGGGTCTCGGGGGTGACCGGCGAAGCCACCCGAACGCTCCGATGGCATGATCGGACTCGACGAGCGTCCTCATCGCCCGTCCTCACCGGAAAACAACGCTGTCCGGGTGTCCGGCACGAAGAGTGACTACGTAATTAACATCTAACAAATCGGCCAAACAATTGATACCTAAAGCATCGCGAGTTTTTTCGCGAATAAACTGCAGAGCCGCGGTCGCCGCGTGGCGCCGGCCGCGGGCGATACTGTGGGTTGCGGTGGGCGTCGTCGCCCTTGGATTTCTCGTCACGCTGGAGATCGCCGCGCGTCGCTACACCGGCCAGCCGGGGCCGATAACCAACCAGGTGCAAGAGGTTCTGTTCGCCCCCAAGCCGGGGCCACTGTACGGCGGTCTGGCGCTGATGATGGTGGCGCTCACCTGGCGGCAGCGGTTCATCGCGGCCGGTATCGCGATCGGCATCGACGTCGTCTTCGTGCTCGTGCGGTGGGCGGCGGACGTCAAGACGGCCGACGGTCATTTCTTCGGCAATGGTGCATTGTGGGTGATGCTGGGCTATGGGGTCATCGCCGTCACGCGCCGCACCGGCCCGGAACGTATTCTGCTGCTGAAGGCCGTCGGGCTGGGCCTGCTGCTGGTGGCCGGCCGCAAGACCGGCGATACCTGGCTGCTCATCACGGCGAAGACCCGTTCGGCGGTGCTCGACCCGTACGTGGCGACCGCCGACCACGCGCTGGGCAACCCCTCATGGCTGGCAGGCCGGATCCTCAAGGCCACCGGCCCGGTGGGCACCCACCTTCTCGACGTGGTCTACGCGCAGCTTGCGGTGGCCGCGATCGTCGTCGCGCTGTACCAGCTGCGTAACGTGACGGTCGAGCGCCGCTTCCCACGCCATCACCTGGTGCGCACCTTTCTGGTGATCGGTCTCCTCGGGCCGGCCATCTACATGATCTTCCCGGTGGTCGGACCGGTCTTCGCCTACGGCCCGGGCGCCTCCGGCACCGGTGGCGTGCAGTGGGCGGTGGCCAACCTGTGGCCGGACACGCCACTGCCGATCAATATCCCGCACCCGGTGTCATACGACGACCTCACCCCGCGCAACTGCATGCCCAGCCTGCACACGGCGTGGGCTACGGCGATCTTCATTCATTCCCGCAAGGGCCCGAGGATTCTCCGGTTCGCAGGCGCGTTCTGGCTGGTTGCCACGCTCAGCGCAACGCTGGGATTCGGCTACCACTACGGCGTGGACCTCGTGGCCGGTGTGGTGTTTGCACTCACCATCGAGGCGGCGCTGCGCTCGATCGAACGCGGATGGGACCGGTTCGGTGTTCAGCTGGTCGCCTACGGCGCGACCGTATTCGCTGCGCTCCTGCTGTCATATCGCTATCTGCCGGTGGAGATGGCCAGGCATCCGTGGGCGTTCGGACCGCTTCTCATTCTGGCCTTGGCCTCCGTGATCTACGGCTACGTACGGACCACCAGACTGTGGGAACCGAAATCCGCACCAGTGCGGCAACCGGAACCGCAACCCGAACTGGTCTGAGTCGTGTGACATCAGTTTGCGGGCGCGGCGGCGGAGGGGCTTGACCCTGACCCTACGTCAGGGTTGGAGCCTTGCCGCATGACGAACAACAGCACTTCCTCGGCTGCTCGGCTCGTTCCTCCGGTCGGAGGGTTCCAGAAGGTCGACGGCCGCCGCGTCTTCGTGCACCGGTCGGGCAGCGGCGGACCGGCCGTCGTGTTCCTGCCGGGCGCGAGCGCGGTCGGCCTGGACTATCTCGGTCTCCAGCGAGCGGTTTCGCAGTTCACCACCGCCGTCGTGTACGACCGCGGCGGTACCGGCTACAGCGATGACGTCCCGCTGCCGCGCACCGCCGCCGCGGTCGCCACGGAGCTGTACGAGCTGCTGCGTGCCCAGGGCATCGCCGGCCCGTACGTTCTGGTGCCGCACTCCCTCGGCGGCGCCTACGCGCACCGGTTCGCGCAGCTGTACCCGCAGGAGGTGGCCGGGCTGGTCTGGCTGGACGCCTTCCACCGTGACTGGGACGACTTCATGCCGCCCGAGGCGAGACTGGCCGAGAGCGTGCGGCTGTCGCCTACCGAGGAGCAGCTCCGGCAGTGGATCCCGGCCATACGCGAGATGTGCGCCCAGGTGCTCACGGACTTCCCGGAGGACGTGCGGGAAGCGCTGATCGATTACCACGTGAGTGAGAGGTGGATCCACGTCGGCATGGCCGAGCGCAGCACGCTGGCCGAACTCGCCACCGAGCTGAAGGCCGGGCCGGACGTTCCCGACGTCCCGGTGATCGCGCTCACCCCGTTGGGCATCGACCCCGGCCAGCAGGCGCTGATGTCGGAACAGGAGTTGCAGGCGATGCATGACGGCAAGGCGAAGTTGTACGCGGCCATGGCGAACTCCGTATCGCACGGGGAACAGCGCATCCTCTCCGACACCGGCCACAGCCAGCTCGTCTTCGAGCGTCCCGATGCCGTGGTCCAGGCGATCCGCGACGTCGTCGACCAGGTGGCCCGCGCCTAGACTCGGCCCGATCAGATCCGACGACCCGAGGTGAACGGTGCTCACGATCAGCCAGCTCGCGGCGACCGCCGGCGTGACCGTGCGCACCGTCCGCCACTACCACCACGTCGGCCTGCTGCCCGAGCCCGAGCGTGATGCCTCCGGCTACCGCCGCTACAGCGCGCAAGCGGTGGTGGATCTCATCCGGATCAGGACCCTCGCCGATGCCGGGGTGCCGCTGGCCCGTATCGACGCGCTGCTGCACGCACAGCCGGCCGAGTTCGCCGCCGCCGTCACCGACATCGACGCCGAGTTGCAGCGCAAGATCGACCAGCTCACCGAACACCGCCGCCGGATAGCCGAACTGGCAAGCGGCGAAGCTCTTGTGCTGCCTCCCGAGGTGGTCGCCAACCTCAACCGGATGCGCAGCCTCGGGGTCAGCGAACGGGCGGTCCGGATCGAGCGCGACGTGTGGATCCTCATGCAGGCACTGGAACCGCACTCCATGCCGCAGGGGATACGGGACAAGACCGCCAGTTTCGACGACCCCGGGACGACGCGCCTCTATCTCGCCATCGGTCAGTCGCTCGACTGGGATCCGCACGATCCACGCGTGGACCGGCTCATCGACGACCTCGACGCATGGGAGACCGAGCACGAACGGGACAGCAGCCGGCCGAGGAACATGGCGAGTCAGCTGGTCTTCTCCCGGATCGTCGAGGCATCACCGGCATGGCAACGGATCCTCGACGTGCTCGCCCACCGCGCCCGGCAGCGCCGGACCGCCGGGCACGACGGCTGAAGGAAGGCCGTCAGCACTCCTCGCACAGGGTGGCATCACCGGAAGGTCCTGCTTGACCGGTACCACCATGGAGCAGTTCCCTTCCCCGGTCTCCGGAGTCGCCCGCGTCCCTCAGCAGTGGTCGACGGGTTCGGCCGCGGTGAGTTCGTGCGATGCCCTGGCGTCCAGCAGCAGCGGTATCAGGGACCGCAGTGGCTGGCGCAGCGGGACCAGCGCGCCGCCTGCGGGTGACGGGAGGGTTTCGATGCCGTGCAGGGCGAGTTCGTCCTGGGTGTCCGCGTACTGCTGCGCGGTGAGCCGGTAGGCACAGGGCGGATCGGGCAGGGTCCGGCCGGGGGGTGCGGGTGCGTTGTCGGCACCGTCGAGGTGGACCGGTCCCCGGTCGGCGAGGCCTTTGAGGCGTGCTGCGGCCGTGGCCGAGGTGATGTGCCCGCGTCGCTCGTCCGCGAAAGCGAACATCCCGTCCAGCGCGACGAGGTGGGACCGCACACGATGCCGGTTGTTCAGGGCCGGGTCCGCCTTCTCCGCGTCCGTCACCGGGGTGGTGCGGCTCTCGATGAGCAGACCGATCGCGTGCTTGATGCCGGCGGTGTTGCGCAGGATGCGCTCCTGCCCGTCTCCGGCGACCTGTTTGACCGGATCGCCGGTGGCGGGGTCGGTCCAGATGCCGTAGGTGCCTGTGGTGTGACCGGCGTCGTGGGCGGCGGGGCGTACATAGGCCTCCGAGAGGGTCTGTGACTCCCGGTGCACACGAGGGTCGGTGTTGAGGTTGCGCGGCCAGAGGTCGAACAGGTCCTTGTCGTAGTACGGAGGGGTGGCGCCGTACTCGTGGAGGTCGTAGACGATGTCGGGCCGGTGGTCCCGGATGACGGCGGCGAGCGCGCGGCTCTCGGCGGTCTTGAGGGCGATGTGGTCGCGGTTGACGTCGACGCCGTCCGCGTTGGTGCGCGTGTGGGCGGCGCGGCCGTCGGGGTTGGCGGTGGGGACGACCAGGACGGTGGTGCGGGAGAGGAAACGCAGGGTGGCCGGGTCCGTGGCGCGGGCGAGGTCGCGGATGCGGATGAGGCAGGCTTCCCGCCCGGCGGGTTCGTCGCCGTGCTGGCTGCAGGCGAGCAGCAGGGTCTCGGCGGTGTGGCGGGCGGGGCCGATGCGGACCAGTCGGAGCGGTCGGCCCTGGCGGGTGGTGCCGATGCGGCGGACGGCGACGCGGTCGTTCCACCCGTCGAGGGCGGCCAGGAGGCGCTGTTCCTCGGCCTGGGTCGTCCAGCGGGACCCGTTGCTGAGCTCGAAGCCGGTCCGGGGCGGGGTGCGGGCGGCCTGCGCGGGGGTCTGGACGAGGGCCAGGGTGAGTGCGGCGGTCGTGAACGCCGTCACGAGCGATCTGCAGATCATGCGGGTGCTCTGCGCATGTATCCCCATGGGGCGGAAAGTACCCCGGTTCACACCTGCGCAACAGAGTGCCGAACCGGCCGTCCCCGCTCCCGGGGCGGACTTCCTCCCCCCGGTCCCTGAGGAATTCCCCAGGCGGCAAACCCGTGAATTCCGGGTGTCCGGATGGCCCGTGCATTGGATACAACGTTCTTCAAGCCGCTCCGGGTGCGCTCCGGAGCGCGCAACGGGGGAACGGAACGGCGCACGCCCGGGTAGCGCCATCAACCCTCCCTCGTGCAACGAAGAACAGCGCAAATGGGAGGTGATTCCGGGAATGAAGCTGGAAACAGTGGCATTCGTCGAGCACCGCAGCATGTCCACGCAGCCCGCTCTGGCAGCCTTCGGGCAGAGCGCGAGTGTGGCCATGGCCGTGCCGGGGGGCTGTTGCTCCTGCGCGGGCTGCTCCTCGTGCTCCTGCGGATCTGTGGTCCGCCCCACCTGACGCGTAGACCTGCGTCAGCGTCCGGCGCGTAGGCCTGCGCCGGACCACGTGTGATGTCCGAAGCCGCGGCCTGCCGGGCGGGGGCCATCCCCCGCCCGGTGCGGGCCGCCTGTTCACGACCGAATCGTCGCGCAGCCGCAGGAGCCCCGCATGAAGCTGTTCAAACCGTCGATCGTCAACATCCCCGTGGACGACGTGGCGGCCGGGATCACCTTTTACCAGAAGATGCTCGGGATTCCGCTCGCCCGCAATCTCTCGTATGCGATCGCCTATCACGCGCCGGTCTCCAGCGACGGTGTGCTGCTGGTCATCACGAAAAAGCGGTTCGAGGGCGAGCCGGTGACGGTCTATTACGCGGTCGAGAGCCTCAAGGAGTCCCTCGGCGAACTCACCGCAGAGGGCGGGGAAGTGATCGCCGGGCCGTACGACCTGCCGATCCCCAAGAAGATCCGCCCGGAGTTCCGGGAGGAGTTCAAGCACAGCCCGTTCGCACACGAGGACGCCGGCGACTCCCTGGGGACGGGCGCCTCCGTCCGGGACCCGCAGGGCAACCGCTTCGGGCTGCTGGAGTTCAACGAGTGGGCGCACGCCACCTTCAAGCTCGGCCCCTACGCCCGGCCGGTGACCGAGGAGCAGATGAAGGACCAGATGATCGCGCTGGACAGGGACGTCCCGCAACCGGCGGAGATCTTCGAGGAGTGAGCAGGCCTTCCGGGACACGAGCAGAACGAGCAGAAAGGAAACCGCCCCATGCCCGAGGTGCCCGCAGGAGAACTGGGCCACGCGGCCATGGCCATCACCTCCTACCGTACGGTCAGCCCCTCCGTCGCCGCCTCCGGACTGCGCACCCACCAGCTCCGCTTCGAGAACCTGGGCGACGCGCGCCTGCCCCGGCCGGCCGAGGAGTTCCTGGCGGCGGGCCGGCTGCGCCGCTGGAACCGTGAGGACGGCCTGTCGGCCTCGGCCTACTTCGCCGACCCGACCGTCACCGCCCTCGCCGAACTGGACCGCGAAACGGGCCCGGGGGACGCCGTCGCGCTGCCCGCGAGCGTCCCGGTGGTCATGGAACTGGGCGAAGCCGTCCACCGCCGCCGCAGCGTCCGCACGTTCAGCGGGGACGCCGTCGGACTGCCGGAGCTCGCCACCGTACTGCGCCACGCCGGCGGCATCACGGCCGAGGGCGACGTCGAGCTGATGCGCGGCGGGACGGCCGTCTACCGCTTCCGTACCGCACCCAGCGGCGGCGGGCTCTACCCCGTCGAGATCTGGTGCGCGGCGCTGGACGTCGACGGCCTGGAGCGCGGCCTGTACCGGTACCGGGCCCCGGCCGACGCACTGGCACCCGCCGGCGGCGCCAACGCCGTCACCCGCGTGCTCGACGCGATGGCCGTCCCCGAGGACCTCATCACCCTCGGTGCCGCCTCCGCCCTGCTGCTGCTCGTCGGCCGCCCGTGGCGCTCCATGCGCAAGTACGGCCCCCGCGGGATGCGCTTCGTCCTGCAGGAAGCCGGTGCCATCGCGCAGAACACCCACCTCACCGCCACCGCCCTGGGCCTGGGCAGCGTCGACTGCGCCAGCTTCTACGACGACGAGATCAATTCCGCCATCGGCGCCGACGGCACAGCAGCGGCCGTGCTGCACACCATCGTCGTCGGGTGGCAGGGCTGAGCCGTGGGCACCCATGCGGACAGGCCGCTGCTGGTCTACGTACACATCCCCTTCTGCAGCTCGAAGTGCCACTTCTGCGACTGGGTCACCGAGATCCCCACCTCCGAGCTGCTGCTGAAGGAACACGACACGGCGCGGGCACGGTACGTCGACGCGCTGTGCCGGCAGATCCGGCAGACCGGCCGCGAACTGACGGCCGCCGGCTACCGGCCCGCGATCCACTACTGGGGAGGAGGAACGGCCAGCATCCTCGGCGAGACGGAGATCATGCGCATCGGCGAGGCGCTGCACTCCGTGCTCGACCTCTCGGACCTGCGCGAGGCCACCATCGAGTGCAGCCCGGAGACCGTGTCCCCGGCCAAGCTCAAGGCCTTCCGGGAGATCGGCTTCTTCCGGATGAGCAGCGGAGTGCAGTCCTTCGACGACGACCGGCTGCGCCGCCTGGGGCGGGCCCACCGGGCCGACGGGGCACGGCGCGTCTTCCAGCTGGCCGCCGAGGCCGGGTTCCGCGACCTCAACATCGACCTGATGTGCGGCTTCCCCGAGGAAGAGCTGGCAGAGGTCGAGCGCACCGTACGGACCGCACTGGAGCTCCCCGTCACCCACGTCTCCTACTACCCCTTCCGTCCCGCCTACGGCACCGTGATGCGCAAGCAACTGCGGCGCGGCGACCACGTCATCCTGCGCGACGAACAGAAGCAGGCCTACCGGCTGGGGGCGGGGCTGCTGGAGGAACACGGCCACCCCGAATACGCCTTCAGCCACTTCGGCCGGCGGCGCTGCCACAGCGACCTGGCCTACTTCCGGCTGGAGATGGACTGGGTGGGCTTCGGGGCCGGAGCCGCCTCACTCCTCGGGGGCGAGTACGTCGCCTCGCCCCGGGGACGGCTCGCCGCGTTCAACCGCGACCCCTTCGCCGGCGCCGAACGCGACCCCGTCGCATCGGCCTCGGTGGCCCCCCGGCTGATGTACCAGTCGCTCACCACCTTCGAGGGCGCCCTCGTACGCAACTGGGAGGAGCGCGCCGGACGCCCCTTCGACCAGATCACCGCCATCCCGGCCGTCCGCTCGCTCCTGCGCTTCCTCGAGACGGCGGGCGGCCTGCGCAGAGACGCCGACGGGCTGCGGATGCCCCGCGAACGCATCGCCGACGCCTTCATCGACCTACAGTTCGCCTCGGCGCCGGACGAGGGCAAGCGGGCCCGCGGCGCCGCCGCGGTCTACGGCTGAACCGGCGCCGTTCCACGTAACGACGACGAACGCCGGCCCCACCCGACCACCGACCACCGACTGCCCACCGCCACGCACAGGGGGAAGACCACGTGCGCACCTCCAGGAACATGAGGATCAAACGATCCGTGACCGTCGTCGGGCACAGCCCCGACATGGTCGAACTCCGCACGGGCGTGTGGAACGCCCAGTCCTTCGTCATCACCGACCACGCCCGCTCGGGAAAGCTGTTCAGCGTGGTCAAGGGCCTGGACGGGGCACTCTCGCGCGGCGAGCTGGCCAAACGGGAGGACATGCCGCGCACCGAGGTCGAGGCCATCGTCGACCACCTGGACCAGCTCGGTCTCGTCGAGCAGGAACCCGCAACCGCGCTCGACGCCTACCTCGACCACGTCGAGACGCTCGCCGCCCCCCAGGACCCGCCGCCCACCGACCGCCCCGTTTACCTGCTGGGCGGCTCCGAGCCGGCCCGCGCCGTCGCCGCCCACCTCGCCGGCCTCGTCCCCTCCGGAGTGACCGAAGTGCCCGCGGACGACCCCGCCCGGCAGGCCCTCGACCGGCTGGCCGAGGAGGGCGCGGCGGACTCCCTGCGCGTCACGGCCCTGTGCGAGGCCGCCGAGGCGTGGCGCGACGGCCTCGTGGTGTCCGTGATGGACCAGGTGGACCCGCCGCACTTCCAGGCCCTCAACCGCATGGCGCTGGAAGTGGGCTTCCCCTGGGTGCACGGCGTCGTCGACGGACCCTTCCTGTTCGTCGGCCCCACGTTCGTACCGGGCCGCTCGGCCTGCTACTCCTGCTTCGAGCGGCGCGTCACGATGAACCTGCGGGAGAGCGCCAGCTACCTCGCCTACAAGGACGCCCTCGCCCGCGGCGCCGTCCGCCGTGGCCGGCCGGCGGTCCTGGGCGCCGTCGCCGCCCTGCTGGCCTCCCACACGGCCCTGGAAGTCGTCAACTTCCTGCACACCGGCTCGACGTTCACCATCGAGAAGACGCTGGGCATCTACCTGCCCTCGATGGAGATCAGCTACAGCGAGGTACTGCCCCTGCCCGGCTGCCCCGAGTGCGGCTCCCTGCCCGAACGGGACGACAGCACCCTGTATTTCGACCCCCGGACGTGGCTCCATGACTGACACGGACGCAAGGGGAACCGGGATGACGGAAACCGCGATGACGGAAAGCGGCATGACGGAAGCCGGCATGACGCAAGCCGGCGCCATCCGCGTCGCCGTCCCGCCCGCCACCCGCGCCGAGCGGCTCCGCCGCCGCATGCACAGCCCCCTGTGCGGACTCCTGCAGTCCATGGGCCACGTGCACGGCGGCCGTTCCGACCCCCGCATCCTGTGCGCGGGCGGCGAGATGACAGGCGTGCACGTACCGCGTCATCAGCCGGCACCGCCGCCGTCCAGCTACCACATCGGCGGCTACGGCCTCCTGCGCTACGAGAGCGAGATCCGCACCCTCGGCGAGACGGCCGAACGCTACGCCGGGTACATGGCGGCCGTCAGCGGCCGCCACCCGGTGGACTTCCGGCCCTACGAGCAGCTCACCGCCGAAGGCCGCACCGTCCTGGAGCCGGGCGCCTACCGGTTCTTCACCCCGGAGCAGCTCGCCGCGCCCTCCTTCCCGTTCCGGGCCTTCGACCCTGCCGCGCCCGTCGGCTGGATCAGGACGGCCTCCCTCACCGACGGCGGCGACACCTGGCTCCCGGCCCAGCTGTTCCTCGTGGGCTACGTCGTACGGGACACCGAAGGCGAGCCCTGGCTCAATGCCGCGGTCACCACGGGCACCGCGGCCCACACCACCCACAGCAGGGCACTGCTCGGCGCACTGCACGAGGCCGTCCAGCTCGACGCCGCGATCGGGCACTGGCACGGCGGCCTGCCCAGCACCCGGATCCGCCCGGACGCCCGCACCCGCCGGCTCGAGAGGATCACCGACCGCTGCCTGCCGGACGGCTTCGGCCGCCCCGAGTACCACTGGCTGCCGGTCCCCGGGCTGTCCGTACCCGGTCTTCACACCGTGGTGTGCCTGCTGCGCGAGCCGGGAGGCGGCTTCCCCGCGATCGTCGCCGGACAGGGCGTCGACGGCTCCCTGGAAGGCGCCATGTACAAGGCCCTGCTGGAAGCGGCGGGCGTCAGGGGCCTCGCGGTGATGTCCGCGGTGACCGCGCGGCTGGAGCAGGAGGCGGCGTCCGGTCCCGCAGGACAGGCACCGGCCGAACGGTCGCCCGCATTCGACCTGGAGAGCAACGTGGTCGCCTACGCCCAGCCCGGCGGTGCGGCCGCGGTCGAGAAGCGGTTCGGCGACCACCGCGAGGCCGTCGCCGGCGAACTGCCCCCGGACGACACCCGGACGGCCCGCGAACAGGCCGTCGCGATCCTGCGCGCCTACCGGGAGGCGGGCCGGCGCCTCTACCACGCCGACCTGACCACCCCCGACCTGCGCGCCCTGGGCCTGTTCGTGGACCGCGTCTGGTCGCCGGACACCCTGAGCCTGCCGTTGCCCGGCGCTCCGGCCGCGGCGCACCCCCGTTTCGAGGACTACGGAGGGTTCCGCAGCAGTGCACCTCACCCTTACCCCTGAGATCACCCATACCTCCGAGATCACTTTCGCCTCCGGGATCGGCCTCACCCCCGACACCCGCACCTACATGTGGGCCGCCCTCGCCCTGTGCAGCGCCTCCTGCCTCACGCTCGCCGCACACCTGCGCACCCGGTGGCTCGCCCACCGCGGTGTGCGCTTCATGCCGGTCCACGTCTGCCTCATGACCGTGCTGACCGCGGCCGGCATCGCCGCACTCGGGCCCGGCGGCATCGCCACCGGGCCGCTGTGGCCCGGTGCCGCGGGGCTGGCCGCCGGAGCGGCCTGCGGTCTGCTGGTGATCTGGTCCGACGGCGCCGTCACCCGGTGGAGCGCCGGCCGGGCGCGCGCGAGAACCACCACCGCCGGGCGGGGGAGCGCGCGCCGCCCTCAGGAGGCCCGCGTGCGTTCCATGCGGCCGGTAAGGGCACCGGGGGCCTCGCCCGGCGACGGCCCGCGCCGCCGCGTGATGGGCATCGCCAAAGGCCGGGGCGGCTACGTACCCACCGCCGAGGACTACCGGGTCGGCCTGGGGTGGCTGCTGGCCGTGGCCGTACTGGAGGAACTCGTCTTCCGGGGCGTACTGCTGCGCATGGCGCTGCGCCCCGGGCACGACGGGCTGCGCGTGGCGGGCGTCGTGGGTGTCGTCGTGATGTTCGCCCTGTCGCACATCTTCTTCGGCTGGGCGCAAGTGCTCGCCAAGCTGCCGCTGTCGGTGCTCGCCACGACGGCGACGCTGATCACGGGCAGCGTCTGGGCGGCCGCCGTGACCCACATGGTCTTCAACGCGTACGTGTGGCGCCGCCAAACCGCACTGCGCATCGGCTACCGCCGCAAGGAGGCCGCTCCATGACCGCGCACTGGCCATGGGCGGTACGGCTGGCCCTGGCCACCGCCTTCGTCCCCGTCTACTACTGGTGGTGCAAGCGGCTGCTGTTCACCGGCGCGCGCCGCTGGGCCCACCGCTTCACCAAGGACCGCAGGTACGACCGCAGCGAGATCGGCGGCGTCATGGAACTGTCGGCGGCGGCCGTCAGCCACGTCCTCGCCGTCGCCGTACTGCTGTGGCTGACCGGCCTGCCCCTGTCCGCCATCCATCTGGACTCCCTCGACCCCGTGCTGCTCGTCCTCGGAGTCCTGGTGGGGATCGGGGAGATGGGCATCGCGTCGTTCCTCTGCCGGCTGGTGATCGAGGCGTCACTGCACAGGCCCGGGCGGCCCGGACGGCCCGGACGGCGCGGCTCACGGCTGCCGGCCGCGGCGTCGGCCGGCACGGCCAGGCTCGGCGGGCCCCGCGACGTCGGCGGATGGATCGCGATGAGCCGGGGCGGCTGGCTCCGTCACCACTTCAAGACCGTCGAAGTGCTGCCGCTGCCCCTGGCGGTGACGGTCATGGCGGTCCAGGTCGGCTGCGAGGAGACGGTCTTCCGCGGCGTCCTCTTCGGCTACCTGGGCAGCGCGGGACTCCCCGCGACCCTCGCCGTCTCGGTGGTGCTCTTCGTGCTGATGCAGTGCTTCTTCATGGGGTCCTGGCGTGCGGCGATGTTCCCCATGGTCGGCGCCCTGGTCATGGGCATCGCGCACGGTCTGCTGTTCTGGGCGGTCCCCGCCCTGCCGCCGCTGATCGTCGCGCACGTCACGTTCTTCCTCTTCGCGGTCCTGTGACGGGGGAGGGGAGGCCCCGCTTCGTACGTACAACCGACCGGTCACCGCCGGCCATTGACGACTGCCGACGACCCACGACCCATCAGGGGGGAACGACGTGTTGCACGGCCTGTCCCTGCTGCCCGACTGCCGGCCCGAGCGCCGCGGCGCGGCCGAGTACTTCCACGACGTGCTGAACCTGGCACGCATCGCCGACTCGGCCGGACTCAGCCATGTGAAGATCACCGAGCACTACCTCACGCCCTACGGCGGATACTGCCCCAGCCCGCCGGCCTTCCTCTCCGCTGTGGCGGCCTGCACCACCCGCATCAGACTGCTCACCGGATGCCTGCTGCCCGTCTTCCACCACCCCGTCCGGCTCGCCGCCGAGACCGCGATGGTGGACGCCATCAGCGGCGGCCGGCTGGACGTCGGTTTCGCGCGCGCCTACCTCCCGCAGGAGTTCGAGGCGTTCGGCATCGACATGGACGAGAGCCGCGAACGCTACGAGAAGACCATCGAGGCGGTCGTCCGGCTGTGGACCGAAGAGGACGTCACCGAGGAGACCCCGTTCTTCTCCTACCGGCGGGCCACCAGCCTTCCGCGGCCGGTGCAGCGGCCCCACCCGCCCGTGTGGGGAGCGGCCGTACGCTCCCGGCAGAGCTTCGCCTGGCTGGGGGAGCAGGGCTACAAGCTGCTGGTGACGCCGGCGCTGACCCCCCTCGCCGACATGCGGGACAACATCGACCTCTACCGGGAGGCGTACCGGGCACGCCACGGCACGGACGGCCCGGGCCCCTTCGTCGCCGCCAGCCTGCCGCTGCTCGTGGCCGACGACGACCGCACGGCCCGGGCGACCGCCGACCCGCTGCTCGCCGCTTACCTGGACGTGTGGGCCGAGGCCACCTCGACGTGGCAGAAGACCGCGTCCCGCGACTACCCCGGCTACACCGGCATGTCCCGCGCCATCCGGGCGATGACCCCGCAGCGCTTCCGCGAGACGGGCAGCGCCGTCGTGGGCGGACCGGCGAGCGTGACGGAACAGATCGCCGCCGTCACCGAGGCCCTGGCACCCGACTGCCTGCTGTGGCAGGCGGACTACGGAGCCGCGCCCGGCGACGTGGCCGAGCGCAGCCTGCGGCTGTTCGTGGACAAGGTCCTGCCGGCGCTGCCGTGAGGACGGCCTGCCGATTCACCGACCCGTCGAACCCTCGGAAGGACGCCATGCTGCCCAGGAGACTGCGCTGCGCCCCGCGCCGCCTGTCCGCCCTGTTCACCGCCGGCACATCGGGCCTCGCCCTCACCGCCGGCCTCGTCCTCGCCCCGGCTGCCGCCCCGGCCGCGGCCACCCCCTCCGCGCCGTCGCACGGGACACCGGCCTGCCGCGAACTGCGCGTACCGGCGCCGGGCACTTCGGTGACCGTTGCCGGACGGCTGTGCCGCCCCGCGGGACCGGCTCCGGACACCGTGCTCGTCCTGGTGCCGGGCATCACCTACGACCGCCATTACTGGACGTCCCGGCCCGCACCGGGCGCCGCCTCCTTCCAGGAAGCGATGGCTGCCGCCGGCCTGGCCACCGTCGCCGTCGACCGGCCGGGCACGGGCGCCAGCGGCCGCCCCGACGCCTCCGCCACCGACCTCGGCTCGGAGGCCGACGCCCTCCACGCAGTCGTCGGCGCCCTGCGAACCGGTGCGGGCGGACCGCGCTACCGCCGGGTGGTGGCCGTCGGCCACTCCTTCGGCTCTGGGGTGGCGCTCGCCGAATCCGTACGCCACGCGGACGTCGACGCCCTGGTCCTCACCGGGTACGGGCACGGCGCCGGCCCGCTGCTGGAGGAGTTCGGCCGCAGCCTGCACCCGGCGGCGGAGGACCCCGTCCTGTCGCACGACCACCCGCCGGCCGGCTACTCCACCACCCGCCCGGGCACCCGCGCCAGGTTCTTCCACAACCTCTCCGACACCTGGCCGGGCACCGTGTTACGGGACGAGGTGACCAAGAGCACCGTGACCTCCGGCGAACTGGCCACCCTCGGGGACGCCTACGCACCCGCGCTCGCCGCACGCGTCCGGGTCCCGGTCCTGGTGGCGCTCGGCGGCGAGGACAGACTCGTCTGCCACGGTCCCTGGCTCACCTGCACGTCCGCGGAACAGGTCGCCGGAGTGGAGCGCACCCTCTTCACCGGCACCCGGCTGACCGCCTACCTGCTGCCGGAATCGGGGCACGCACTGGAAGCGGCCGCGAACGCCGGTCAGTGGCACGGCTTCCTCGCCGGCTGGCTGCGGTCGGAGGCGGCACGGTCTTCGGGGTGAGCCGACGGGCTCTACAGCCCCAGGGCCGCGGCTCTCGCCGTCGCGGCCGTGCGGTTCTTGACGCCCAGCTTGGTCAGGACGTTGCGTACGTGGAACTCCACGGTGCTGCTCGCCAGATGGAGCCGCGCACCGATCTCGCGGTTGCTGACCCCGGTCCGCAGCAGGTTCAGAACCTCCCGCTCGCGGCGGGTCAGCGGGGACGCCGGCGGCTCGCCGGCCGCCATGTCGGGGTGGAATCTCTGGTCGACCACCGTCAGTCCACTGGTGGCGGCCAGCAGCGCCCCGGCCACCCACCCGGGGTCGGCCGCCGCCGACAGATAGGCGTCACATCCGCGCCGCAGCCAGCGCAGGCACCGCGCCTCGTCCGCCGTGTTGCCCAGAAGTGCCCAGCGGATGCCCGGACATCGGTGCTTGGCGTCGTCGACGGCCGCCTCGATGGTCTCGTCGGGCACCGCGGGCCCGAGCACCAGCCAGTCGGGCGGCTCGCCGTCGTCGGCCAGCGCCCTCGTCCACCGCCGCGGACCACCGTCCACGGACCTTATCCGCAACGGGGCGAGGAAACACTCGCTGCGATACGACCATGGAGCCCACTCGCCGATGAGAAGGCCGGAGCACAAAGGGGCCGACCAATGGGAGATCAAATAGCCGAATGGCTCGCCGCCGCCGGCGGCAGGTAAGGGAGCCGGTGTGATGTCCCTGGTTCGCAAGGTAATCCTCCCTGCCGGACCGCTCGGTCGGCCGGCCGCCGCAGGAGATTTCCTCACGTTCTTGTCCGTGGTTTCTCCGCGGCAATGGCTTTACGGCACGATGCTCGGCCCGGGATGAATCGTCCACCCGGTGGGCGGATGGGCGATGGTGACGTCCGCTCAGGGGGAGCGGAGGCAGTCGGCCCGACCTGGCAGGAGGCGGAGAAATGCCTGGTGAAGTATGCCCTTGATCGGTTCGCTCTTCACCGGCGAGCGCGGAGACGGTTTCCGTGATCTCTCGGTGGGCCTTCCGATGGATCTCCTGAGGAAAATTGGAGTACTGGGCTCCATGGAAACCCGTCTTCCTCTCTGCCGCACTGTGCACAGGCGCCGGGAAGACCTCTTCAGGATTTCCCCGCCTTGCCCCCGTCCCGCCTCGCAGCGTAAAGTTCCGCCGCATCCAGTGTCAACGCCACTGGCCGTACGGCAAGTTGGGTTGCAGGTTCCACTTCTGGCCCACGGAAAAGAATGGCAAAAGCGATGACGGAGGCGCACGTGAACGAGCACGACTCCCTCCCCGAACGACGCCGGCCGGTCTACGGCCTGGACGCCCCGCCGGTGGTCGCCGCCTTCGGCGCCGTCGGAGCCCTGGGCGCCGCATGCGTCGCCGCCGGCATCCGGGCCCGGATCGCCCCCCTGGCCTGGGCCGGACTGCCGCCCCTGATGCTGGGAGGGCTCACGCTCACCGCCATGACCGCCTCGTCCAAAATCGGAAAGATCAGGCTCTGCGACCGCCTCCTCGACGACCTGCACCTGCAGGGGGACGAAGACGTGCTCGACCTCGGCTGCGGCAGCGGGCAGATGCTGCTCGGAGCCCTCGGCCGGCTGCCCCGGGGCACCGGCACCGGCATCGACCTCTGGCGGTCGCAGGACCAGCGCGGCAGCAGCCGCGACACCTGCCTGCGCAACGCCCGGGCCCTGGGCCTGGAGAGCCGTCTGACCCTGGAGGACGGCGACATGACCGACCTGCCGTTCCCGGACGCCTCCTTCGACCTGGTCACCGCCTGCCTGGCCGTTCACAACATCCCCGAGGCCGAACAGCGCGCGCGGGCGATCCGCGAGGCCGCCCGTGTCCTGCGGCCCTCCGGCCGCCTGCTCGTCGTGGATTTCATGAAGACCGAGGAGTACGAGCGCGAGGCCTCGGCCGCGGGCCTCGCCGACGTTCAGCGCTCCGGCCTGATACCGCTCATGTACCCACCCGTCCGCGTAGTCCGGGCCCGCGCCCCGCACAAGGACGAGCAGTAGCCGGCTGACTGACTGGCTCACTGGCTGCTGACTGACGCTCCTTCAGTTCGATGTGACCCGGCGGCTTTTGGACATGGCTGTGCTCCAGCCGCGAACGCATGCAGACAAGCCGAATGTAGACAAGCCGACGATGCGCAGGCCGCACGCGTCCGAACGTGGGCGTGGCACCCGGCCCCGGCCTCCCATTGGCGTACTACATAGGGCGAGCGGGCCCGTGCGGGAGTGAGGCTTACAGCACCGACCTGGAGGTGTGCTGTGTCCGGACTCCGCAACAACGGCATCAGGCTGTTGCTTCGCCCCACCGCTCTGACGGTTGCTCTGCTCACTACATTGACGTCGCCGGTCTCCCCGGCGGAAGCCGCCGGTACAGCAGAACCGGTGGTACGGCAATCCGCGCCCGCGCGCGGATTCAAGCATCCGGGGGTGCTGCTGAGCAGGACTCAGCTCAACCGCCTCCGCAAACGAGCCAAGGCCGGCGGCGAGTGGCGGTCGTCGTTCGCCGCGATGCGCCACAGCCGGTACGGGTCGCTCGACTACACCGCGAGGCCCGAGCGGATCGTGGAGTGCCCGCCGGACGACCGGCCCGGCTACGGGTGCGTCGAAGAACGGCAGGACGCGATCGCCGCGTACACGCACGCGCTCCTCTGGTACGTCACCCGGGACCGCGCGCACGCCCGCAAGGCCGTGCAGATCATGGACGCCTGGTCCGCCGTGGTCAGGGAGCACACCGAAGGCAACGCCGGGCTGCAGGCGGCATGGGCCGGCAGCTCCTGGGCGCGGGCGGCGGAGATCATGCGGCACACCTACGGCGGATGGCCGCGCAACCGGGTGCGGCGGTTCTCCGGCATGCTGCGCACGGTCTACCTCCCCGAGGTGACCGCCACCGCACCGGACTACAACGGGAACTGGGACCTGACCATGACCGACGCGGCCATGGGGATCTCGGTGTTCCTCGACGACCGGCGCGGTTTCGACAAGGCCGTGCGCAGGTTCCGTGCCCGTGTCCCGGCCTACTTCTACCTCAGGTCCGACGGCCCCCTGCCCAAGCGCCCGCCGGGCAGCCACATCAGGACCCCCGACAGAACCAGGGAGTACTGGTTCGGGCAGCGCAGGTTCGTCAACGGCCTCGGCCAGGAGACCTGCCGCAACTTCACCCACATCGGCTACTCCCTCGCGGCCACCGCCCACATCGCGGAGACCGCCTGGCACCAGGGCCTCGACCTCTACGGCGGCGAGGCCGGCAAACGGATGCGGGCCGCGCTCACCCTCCACGCCCGGTACCAGCTGGGCGCCCACGTGCCGCATTGGCTGTGCGGCGGCAATCTGGACCTCGCCATGGGGCCGGACACCGAGGTGGCCCTCAACCACTTCCGCAACCGGCAGGGCATCTCGATGCCCCAGGCCCAGCGGGCCGCCCAGCGGCTGCGGAAGGTGGGAACGGACGACCTCTTCGTCGCCTGGGAAGCCCTGACCCACGCGAAGAACCGCTGAGCGGGTCGCTGACCGCTGACGGCCGATCACCGATCGCCGACCGGAGCGGGCAGTGCACACACGATGCACCCACGATGCGTGCACGTATGTGCCTGCCCGTTCTGCTCTGCTCCGGTCGGGCCGGGCGGCCGTGGCGTCGTCTCGGTCAGCCGACGTGGACGCGGGGGCGGCGGGCCGGGTCGGGCACCGCGCGGCGCAGGACCTCCCGTGTGACCGGGGCGACTTCACCGTCGCCGAAGACGAGGAACCGCAGCAGGTGGCTGAGGGGGTGGCCCTCGGTCCAGTTGAAGTACGCGTGGGGAACCTCGCCGGTGCGGTCGCGTAGCCGCAGCAGGACCGCGGCGATGGTGTTGGGCACTCCGGCGCCCTGGACGCGCAGGATGCGCACCCCGTAGCGCTCTTCGCCGGTGACGGTGACGTCGGCGGCGAAGTCGGAGGAGTCGCGTACGGTCACTTCGAGGAAGAGGACGGGTCCGCCGCTCGGGATGTGGGTCTCTTCGCGCTGGGTGTACTCCTTGGTCCGGTACTCGGCCGCATCGCGCTCGTCCGGTTCGTTGGCGATGACGCGCAGGGGCCCCGAGAGGGCGGCGTCGTCGATGAGGCGGGCGGCGGCCTCGTCGAAGGTGACGTCGGCGGCGCGCAGCTCGAAGGCGCGGTGGATCCGGGAGGCCAGCGAGGTGAGGAGGATGCCCAGGATGAACAGCGAGGCGATCTTCAGGCCGTCGGGACGCTCGATGACGTTGGTGACCAGGGTGTAGGCGAAGACGAGCGTGATGAAGCCGAAGCCGACGGCGGCCGCGCGGTGGCCCCGGTGGCGGGCGGCGATGGTGGCGGCGAAGGACGCCGACAGCATGAGCACGAGCACACCGGTGGCGTAGGCACCGCCCTGCGCGTCGACGTCGGCGTCGAAGAGGACGGTGACGGTGAAGGCCGTCGCCATGAAGAGCAGTACCAGGGGCCGGACCGCGCGGGTCCACTCCGGCGCCATCCCGTAGCGCGGGAGGTAGCGGGGGACGAGGTTGAGCAGGCCGGCCAGTGCGGAGGCGCCGGCGAACCACAGGATGGCGATGGTCGACACGTCGTACACCGTGCCGAAGGCCTCGCCCAGGTGCTCGTGCGCGAGATAGGCCAGGGCACGGCCGTTGGCCTCGCCGCCCTTCTCGAACTCCTTCGCCGGGATGAGCATCGTGGTGGCCAGGCTGCTGACGAGCAGGAAACCGCTCATCATCAGGGCGGCGGTGGTGAGCAGCTTGCGCGTGTCACGGATCCGCCCGGCAGGCTTCTCGTAGGTGTCGGTGGAATCCCCGAGGACCTGCGGCATGACCGCGACCCCGGTCTCGAAGCCGGACATGCCCAGGGCGAGCCGGGGGAAGACCAGCAGGGCCACGCCGATCATGGCTATGGGGGAGGAGTGCTCGGCGGTCGCGGCCCGCCACCAGTCGTTGACGACGACCGGCTCGCTGACGACCTGCCACGCTGCGCTGGCCAGCACGATGACGTTGAGGACGAGGTACAGCGACACCAGCACCACGGCTACGTCGATCGCCTCGCGGAAGCCCTTGAGGAAGACCGCGCCGAGGGCGGCTATCAGCACCAGGGTGATCCACATGTTGCCGCCGTGCATCCAGTGCGGGGCGAAAGGATTCTCCACCGCGTGCGCCGATGCGTCCGCCGCCGACAACGTGATGGTGATCATGAAGTCGGTGGCGGCGAAGCCGAGCAGCACCAGCACGAACAGCTTCCCCGCCCACCAGGGCAGCAGCCGCTCGAGCATGGCGATCGAGCCTTCGCCGTGCGGGCTCTCCTTCGCCACCCGCCGGTAGACGGGAAGCGCCCCGAGCAGCGTGAGCGCGATCAGCACGAGGGTCGCCAGCGGCGAGAGCAGCCCGGCGGCGATCGCGGCGATGCCCGGCTGATAGCCCAGCGTCGAGAAGTAGTCGACGCCGGTCAGGCACATCACCCGCCACCACCGGTGACCCTTGTGCTCGGCCGGTGGAGTGCCGTGCGGGCCCGGATGGCGAGCCGACTGCTCGCTCAGTCCTTCCAGGAGCCAGGCTCGCCAGGGGCGGGGGACCGGCTCGGGTTTTTCGGGTTCTTTGTCGACCTGTGTGGTGGTCATGCGGTGATCCTCGATTGAGCATTCGGGCAAGGTGGCGAGTATCCATCAGGTCCTCGCCTGCCCGGTCCGCGGGGTTCGCAGCGGTGGAGGCATGCGTCCGTCACGGAGAGTGCCCCTGCCCGTGCCGGCCGCGAGATCACACGTGCGGAGAGCCTTCTCCGGCGCCTCGGCCGTCGGGCCGCTCGCGGTGCGGCGTGGGTTCGCCCCGGCGGACCGAGCCCGGGGCGCGGCGGGCGGGGTGGTCGGCGCGGGAGGAGGAGGTGAGCTGCCAGGGGACGCTGGTGACCATGACGCCGGGGGTGAAGAGGAGCCGGCTCTTGAGCCAGAGTGCCGACTGGTTGTGCAGCAGGTGTTCCCACCAGCGGCCGACGACGTATTCGGGGATGAAGACGCCGACGACGTCCCGGGGGCCGGCGCGGTGGATGGAGCGGATGTACTCGACGACCGGGCGGGTGATCTCGCGGTAGGGGGAGTCGATGACCTTCAGCGGGATGCCGACGTCGAGCTCTTCCCACTGCTGTTGCAGCGCGCGTGACTCCTCGTGGTCGACGGCGACGGTGAGCGCCTCCAGTTGGTCCGGTTTGAAGGCGCGGGCGTAGGCGAGGGCCCGTAGCGTCGGTTTGTGGATGGTCGACACCAGGACGACGGCCGTCACCTTGGACGGCCGGGCGAGTTCGGCGTGCGGGTCGGTGACCGCCAGCTCGGCGGCGGTGGCGTCGTAGTGGCGGCGGATGCCGCGCATCATCGTCCAGAGCACGGCCGCGGCGAGCACGGCCAGCCAGGCGCCCTCGGTGAACTTGGTGGCCAGCACGATGACCAGAACCAGGCCGGTGACCACGGCGCCGATCGCGTTGATGGCCCGGGCCACTCGGGCGTGCCGGCGCACCGCGGGATCGGTCTCGGTGCGCAGGGCGCGGTTCCAGTGCCGGACCATGCCCGACTGGGACAGCGTGAAGGAGGTGAAGACGCCCAGGATGTACAGGTGGATGAGGCTGGTGACGTCGGCCTTGTAGAACCACAGGAGCAGGCCGGCGGCGACGGCGAGGGCCAGGATGCCGTTGGAGAAGGCGAGCCGGTCGCCCCGGTTGTGCAGCTGGCGCGGAAGGTAGCGGTGCTGGGCGAGGATGTCGGCGAGCAGCGGGAAGCCGTTGAAGGCGGTGTTGGCGGCCAGGATCAGCACCAGGGCCGTGGCCGCCTGGACGAAGTAGAAGCCGAAGCTGTGCTCGCCGCCGAAGACGGCGGAGGCCAGCTGGGCGATGACGGTGCGCTGGGTGTACGAGGAGCAGTCGCCCGCGAGGCCGGTCAGCCGGCACGCGTCGTCGGTGATGTGCACCTTGGCGACCAGCGCGAGGGTGGTGACGCCGGCGAACATCACCACCGCGATGGTGCCCATGACCGCCATGGTGGTCGCCGCGTTCTTCGACTTGGGCTTGCGGAAGGCCGGGACGCCGTTGGAGATCGCCTCCACGCCCGTCAGCGCGGTACAGCCGCTGGAGAACGCGCGCAGACACAGCATGATCAGAGCGAAGCCGGCCAGGCCCGCGTCCGCCGGCTCCGCCCGGACGCCGTACCCGGCGCTCTCGGAGACGGGCGCGTGGCCGAGCAGATAGCGCAGCAGCCCGGTGACGACCATGATCAGTACGCCGGTGATGAAGAGGTAGGTCGGGGCCGCGAAGGCCCGGCCGGACTCGCGCATGCCGCGCAGGTTCACCCCCGTCAGCAGGGCGACGAAGCCGATCGCCAGCCCCACCCGGTGACCGGCCAGCCCGGGCACGGCCGAGACGATGTTGTCCACGCCCGAGGCGACCGAGACCGCCACGGTCATCACGTAGTCGACCAGCAGCGAGGCGGCCACCACCAGTCCGGCCGAGGCGCCGAGGTTGGTCGAGGCGACCTCGTACGAGCCGCCGCCGCTCGGATAGGCGTGCACCACTTGGCGGTACGACAGCACCACCACGGCCATCAGCGCGATGACCGCGACCGCGATCCACGGCGTGAAGTGCAGATACGCCAGCCCGCCGAGCGTGAGCACCAGGAGGATCTCCTGGGTGGCGTACGCCACCGACGACAGCGGGTCGGAAGCGAAGATCGGCAGGGCCAGCCGCTTGGGCAGCAGCGTCTCGTGCAGCTCCTCGCTGCGCATGGCCCTGCCGATCGCCAACCGCTTCAGCAACTCCGTCACTCTGGTCACTGTGCGAGCGTATGTCGCATATAGGGTAAATAGGGCTGCGCGCAACGCCGGGGCGGCCCGTATCAGAACGGCGTCAGGAATGCGGTGCGGCGGTTGAACCCGGGGCGGCTGTCTCGTTGACTGGACGACGTGAACAGCTCGCTGCGCCATGACGACCGGCCGCCTCATACGGCGTCGCCGAGTTCTGCGCGCTGCGCCCTGCGCCTTGCCAACTGAGCGCTGTTCGCTGCCCGGCGCTCTTCGAGCGCCCGGTGATGCCTTCCCGTTCGCACGACGGTCCCGCCGCCCGGCGGAGTGCTGTCGCCTTCGTTCACATCCCGGAGTGGATCATCATGTCTGCTGTCTCGCCCGCCTCCCGGACCGTGCTGGTCACCGGTGCCACCTCCGGCATCGGCTGGGAGACCGCCCGATTGCTCGCAGGGCAGGGCTGCACCGTCATCGTGCACGCGCCGGACGTGGCATCCGGGCAGGAAGCCGTCGACCGGCTGGTGGCCTCCGGTGCCGACGCTTCGCACCTGTGCCTGGCCGTCGCGGACTTCTCCCGCCTCGACGAGGTACGGAGCATGGCCGCCCGGATCGCCGACGGGCACCCCACCCTGGACGTCCTGGTCAACAACGCGGCCGTCGCGGCCCCCGAACGCCACACCATGACCGCCGACGGCAACGAACTCTCCCTCCAGGTCAACTTCCTGGCCGCCTACCTCCTCACCCACGAGCTCTCCGGTCCGCTGTCCGCCCGGCCCGGCAGCCGCGTCGTCAACGTCTCCTCCGCCATGCACCGCACGGCCTCCATCGCCTGGACCGACCCCCACCGCGCCAAGCGCTACTCACGCCTCGCCGCCTACGCCCAGTCCCAGCTCGCCCTGACGATCTCCACCCGCGAAAAGGCGCCCTGGACCTCCGTCAGCGTTCACCCCGGCATCTGCGAGACGGCCCTGCTCCCGCTCTATGCGCACGAGGGCGACTCCGCCGCCGAAGGCGCGCAGCGCGTCGCACGACTGTGCGACCCGGCCATTGAGCTCGTCCCGGGCGCCTACTACGACCGCACCGCCCTCTCCCCGGCCGCCCCGGTGGCGATGGAGGAGCGCACGGTCCGCCGCCTGTGCAAGCTCGCCGACCAGCTGCTCGCCAAAGCCGCCTGAGGCCCCGTAACCGAAGGCCTGGCTTCACGCCTTGTGCGGGACCACGGCGACCGGGCAGGACGAGTGGTGCAGAGCCGTGTGGCTGACCCGGCCGAGTTGCAGGCCGAGGTGTCCCTGCCGCCGGGTGGTGCCGAGGACAAGGAGATCGGCTTCGGCGGCCGGTCCGAGCAGCATCCGGTGAGGGGGCCCTTCAAGTACGGTGCGCCGGACGGTGACGTCCGGGTACTCGCTCTGAGCGTCGCTCAAGACCTCGTCGAGGACGGCGGTGGCCGCTTCTTCGTAGGCGCGGGCGGTGTCGTCCAGAACGGCCAGGACGTCCGTGGACGGCTGGGGGCAGCGCCAGGTCCGGACGGCCTGGAGCTCGCATCCGCGTGCCTTCGCCTCACGCAGGGCGTAGCGCACGGCGGACGCCGCTTCGTCGGCCTCGCCGACTCCGACGACCACTTGCCCGCTCATGCCCCGGACGTTGCGCTGTTCGCCGCGTACGACAGTGACCGGGCAGTCTGCACGGCCGGCCACGGCAAGGCTCACCGAGCCCAGAAGCAGCCCCTTGATGACGCCGCGTCCCGAGGACCCGGTCACCAGCGCAGCGGCCTCGCGCGATTCCTTCACGAGGGCTTCCACGGCGTCCTCGGGCACTACGGTGGCGTGGACCTCGAGCTCCGGCGCCCGCTGCCGGGCCCGCTGCTCGGCCGAGCCGATGACGTGCTCGGCCATGATCGCGTCCGCCGGGCGCTCGGTACCGAAGGACGACGCCGGCCCTTCGTAGCGCTCCCACAACGACGAATGGACAACGCGCAGGGGCAGGCCGAGACGGACCGCCTCGTCCACTGCCCAGTCCAGGGCGTCCAAGCTTCCGTCGGAACCGTCGACGCCTACGACCAGGGGAAGCTCCATCGTTCCCACCACCTTGTGCCTCGAATGAGCCGTAGCGGACCTCCGAGTGCAGTGTGTCTCCTGTGCTCTTGGAGTGCTCGGCACTTCACGGCTGGTCATCATCGTTATGGGCCGTTCGGCCCATGGCCGTCGCTGATCCTCTACCCGGTCGGCGCCTGGCAGGTCAGGTCCTCGGCCGGGAGCCTGCCCGTGGTCAGGTAGGCCGTGGCGCTCTTGTCCGCGCAGGAGCCGGTGCCGTAGACGCCGTGTCCCTGCCCGCCTGCGACGGTGACCATCCGGGAGCCGCGCAGGGCCCGGTGCATGCCCTGGCTGACGGCCAGGGGCGTCTGGGGGTCCCACTCGTTCTGCAGGATCAGTGCCCTGACGTCGTTGTTCACCGCTGTCGCGGGCTCGCTGCCCTGCTTCCAGAAGGCGCACGGCTTGATGTTGGACGCGAAGTCGCCGTACAGCGGGTACCGGGCCTTGTCGCGGATCGCGTCGCGGCGGTACTGCTCGGGGTCGTCCGGCCATGACGTGCGGGTGTCGCCGCAGATGACCGCCCAGACGCTCGCGGCTGCGTTGTCCGGGGGAACGTCACGGGCGGACGCCGGCATGGGCGGAAGGGGGCCCTGGCCTCGCCCGGGCGTGCCGGGCGGGGCCGGTTTCCTGCCTTCAGCCGCCTCCTTCAGCTCGGTGACCCATTCGGCGGCGTGCTGAACGTTGAAGAACACGGCGCGCTGAGCACGGATGTCGTCACCGGTGAGGGCCTTCCCTTCGAAGTCGATGCGCTTGTGGTCGGCCCGGGCGATGAGGTCCCAGAAGGTCTTCCGGACCGCGGCCGGGGTGTCACCCAGTTTGTACGTCGTGTGCCGCTGGGCAGTCCATTCGCTCCATCGCGTGAAGGCCGGCTCGGTCCCCTCCGCCATCGCCTGGAAGACGCCCCGTCCGAACCGCGCGGGGTCGGTCGCACTGTCCAGCACGAACCGGTCGGCTCGTTCGGGGAACATCTGCGTGTAGACGGCGCCGAGGTAGGTGCCGTAGGAGAACCCCAGGTAGGAGATTTTCTCCTCTCCCAGCACGGCACGGATGACGTCCATGTCGCGAGCGGTGTTGCGGGTGGTGAGGTGCCGCAGCGTGTCACCCGCCTTGGCCCGGCACTTGCCGGCCACCGTACATGCCCACTCCACGTCCTTCGCGAAGGTCTCGGCCTTGTACGGGCGCTCGAAGTTCTGTTCGTCGTCGGTCAGACCGCAGCTGACGGGAGAGCTCCGCCCGACGCCCCTCGGGTCGAAGCCGATGACGTCGTACTGTCTCTTCACTTCCTCGGGGAGGTTCAATGCCGGGTCGACGGGCATGTCCAGGCCCGGCCCGCCAGGGCCGCCGGGGTTGAGCAGCAGGACGCCGCGACGTTCCTTCGCGCTGCTCGCCTTCAGCCGGGAGATCGCGATGTCGGTCTTCTTGCCGCCGGGATCTCCGTAGTCCAGCGGCACTTGAAGAGTCGCGCACTGAAAGGTGGCCGGGCTCCCTGCGTCACAGCGCTGCCACCGGGGCTCCTGCTGCGCGTACTGCCGCAGAGGGTCCTTGGCTGCAGAGCCCCCGGTTGCGGCAAAGGCTGTCGCTGTAGCGGGTGTCAGCGCCGAAACGAAAGCCGTCGCGATGCCGGCGCTCAGAAGGGACGCTATTCGTCTGTTTCGCACGGTGGTGCTCGTCCTTACTGGGGAGAGGTGAAGGGTTCTTCCGCCTTTCGGCGGTCGGCCGCCGCCGTCCGGTTCCGGCGCGTCGGCGGTGGGCGGGACATGATTCTGGATTCCGGGGTCTCGGACGCGCATCGCTGGAAGGCGGGAGAAAGTGCTCCCTCGATCGGGGGAGGTCACCGGTGAGCCGCCCTGTCATACTGGCCGATGATGATCATGGGTATCCGGCCACTGCTGCGCGGTTCCACGTATTCGGGCGCGCTGTTCGCCTATTGCGGCGCGTTGGCGAGCCTTCCGCTCCTGCCTTTCGCCATGCTGCCGGCGCTGGCGTGGCGATCCGCTCCGTATGGCGTGCAGGTCGTTCTGACCCTGCCGGTCTGGGCGGTACTGATCGGCGTAGCCGGGCTGTCCCGCCCCGCGCGGCGGGTGCTGATCGTGTGCGCCCGTCGGCTGCTGAACGTGCCGTTGCCGGATCCTGTGGCCGCACGCCGGCCCGCGAACTCACCCGAGAACGGGCCGATTCCTACCGCGCCCAGCCCTACCGCGCCGAGTCCCACTGCACCGGCCCCCGCCGCCGACCGTTGGCGCACCCCTCTCTGGCTGCTGCTGCACGTGGCACTCGGGTGGACGGGGGCGCTCGTGAGCGGTGTGCTGCTCCTCGCTGCCCTGACTCTCCCGCTCGGCGCCGAGGCCGGCCTGAGCCTGTTCGGCCGGTCGGTGCGGGTCATGGGCGGCTGGCAGAGCTGGGCGGTGGCGCTCGGCTGCGTGCTGCTGGGCGCGGCCGGGTGCGCTGTGGTGACGGGCACGCTGCGGTGGTCGGCGCCGAGGCTGCTGGGGCCGTCGCCGGCCGAGCGGCTCGCGCTGGCGGCCGAGCGGGAGCTGGCGCTGGCCGAACGTAACCGACTGGCCCACGAGTTGCACGACTCGATCGGGCACACGCTGACGGCGACCACGATCCAGGCGGCGGTGGCGGGCGAGGTGCTCTCCGCCGATCCGGCGGCGGCGCGGTCCGTCTTGCGCAGCATCGAGGAGTCGGCCCGGGCCGCGCTGGAGGACCTGGACTACGTGCTGGGCGTGCTGCGCGAGCAGGAGACGGAGACGGCGCCCACCCGCACCCTGGCCGACCTGCCCGAGCTGCTGGACCGGTTGCGGCACGCGGGAGCGGTGGTGGAGCCGGAGCTGTCGGGCGCATTGACGCAGGTGCAGGGGACGCTCTCCCGGGCGGCGTACCGGATCCTGCAGGAGGGGCTGACGAACGCGCTGCGGCACGGGGCGGGCGGTCCGATCGAGGTCCGTGTGTCGGCCGCGCCGGACGGACTGGAGCTCAGTGTGGTCAACCGGACCGGGGCAGGGGCGAGCACGGGCAAGGGGAAAGACGCGGGCAGGGGCACGGGTCCGGGCCGGGAGGCCTTCCCGACGTCCGGGCACGGCCTGCCCGGGCTGGCCGAGCGCGTGCGGCTGCTGCACGGTGAGATCGAGGCCGGTCCGGACGGGCCGCAGCGCTGGCGGCTGGCGGTCCGGCTGCCGGTACGGTCGTCGGCATGACCGACTCCGCCACCACCGGTCCTACCGGCACTCCCGTCACACTCCTGATCGCGGACGACGACGAGGTGACCCGTAGCGGTCTGCGTATGTTGCTCGCGGCGCAGCCGGGGATCGCCGTGGTCGGGGAGGCCGCCGATGGCGTAGAGGCGGTCGAGCAGGTGCGGCGGGTGCGGCCGGACGTCGTCCTGATGGATGTGCGGATGCCGCGTCGCAACGGGATCGAGGCCACCCGGCAGCTGCTGGCCGAGTCGGCCGCGCCGCCGAAGGTCGTGGTGATCACCACGTTCGAGAACGACGACTACGTCACCGCCGCGCTCAGTGCGGGGGCCAGCGGGTTCGTCCTCAAGCGGCTTCCGGTCCGGCAGATCGCGGAGGCGGTGCGGGTGGTGGCGGCGGGGGAGGCGATCCTCTTCCCGGCGGCACTGCGCCGGATGGTCACCGCCCGCCCGCTGGACTCCGCCGAGGCGTTGCCGCAGGCGGCACTGACGGGGCGTGAGGAGGAAGTGCTGCGGTTGATGGCCACCGGTCTGTCCAACCCGGAGATCGCGGAGTCGCTCACGGTGAGCCTGGAGACGGCGAAGACGCACGTGGGGAACGTGCTGACCAAGCTCGGCGCGCAGAACCGTACCCACGCGGTAGTGATCGCGTACGAGTCCGGTCTGGTGGTACCGGGGTTCGCCGGCTGACGCGATCCGACAACGAAGCCCCTCTCCCGGAGACAGGAGAGGGGCAGGAGATCACTTCTTCCGGCGCTTGCGGGGCGCGGGCACCATCGGCGTCTCGGTTTCGCGGGCGGCGGCGAAGAAGGGCGCCATTACCTCCTCGTACTGCTTCAAGGATTCGGGCCCCAGGTCGATTTCGAGCCACTTGGGCACCTGGATTTCCTTGATCTCCGTGACCGGGGAACCGTCATCGTCCAGCTCCCCCGTCAGGTCCTCCATTTCCTCGGCCACCGTCACGGCGAACTTGACCGTGGTGAGATTGTCCGTCACCTCCGGGGCGAGGTCATCGAAGTCGATCCGCTGGACGAAAATCGTCGTCGTGATCGTCTGACCACCGACCTCAATTGTCTTAACTCCTTCTTCCACGTTGGGCTGACCCTTGTGGGATTCGTCTACCTCGATGAATTTGGTGCCCATGGACGGCGCCTCTCCTTGGTGCTGGTGTGTGCGTAAAGTCTAGTGGAGCAGGGGCTGTTGACGCCAATTCAGAGGAGTGCTGTCCCGCCCTCGGACGGGTGCCCGCCTGCCGCTGACCAGCAAGGGCGCAAACCGGGTGGGCGTGGGAGGGAAAGGGTTTTCCGAAACCGTCGGCAATCTGACCGGTGAGCCCTTTTCGTGCGTCCGGAAAGCGCTGCTGTCGGTATGTTCAGTGCGGCCGGTGGTGAGCGGGGGCTTCGGCGGCGGCCTTGAGGTCGCGCAGCCATGCTTCGAGGCCTTGGCGGAGGATCTCCGTCGCGGTGGGAACGTCGGCTTCGACCTCGGCGCCGGTGTGGGTCTCTTCGGTGCTCACCCGGACGCCGCCCTTGACCTTGGTGAAGTTCCATACGTGGACGCCGTCGATGCGCAGTCCTTCGCCGACTGCGGGGCCGGTCCAGCGGATGCAGGAGTCGCGCCTGAGCTGCTCGACGGTCGAGGTGATGTCCAGGCGGGTGGCGGGAGTCGTGGGGTTGGGCGGTACCGGGGACGTCCACCGGAACACCGAACCCTTGCGGAACGGGCCGTGGTCGAGGCGCTCCGCAGTCGTGACGGCGCCGTGCCAGGACGGCCAGCGCTCCACGTCGGTCTGCAGCTTCCAGACGGTGCGCAGCGGAGCGTCGATCACGGTCTCGGCCCGGTGGCGGACGAGGGCGTCGCGGTCGACGCCCTCCCCGCGGCAGGTGAGGGGCTTGGCGGGGCGGGAGGTGGCGGCCCCGGCCGGCGCGGCGGCGGTGCCGAGGATGCCGATGGCGACGAGCGGGGCGGTGAACAGGGCGGCGCGGATGCGGGTGCTACGGGTCCTGCGGGTGCCGTACATGGTGTTCCCCTTGTCTGCTGGCACGTCGAGCGTGACATGGGCGGGCGCCCGGCGACGGTCCTGCACACCACGCCGGTGATGGCTTCCGGCCGTCTCGCGCGTCTGTTCCGGTGAGCGTCGCAGTGACGTGGTACGACGTTGCCTGGCACGCGACACCACGGAGGACGCCATGACGACCGCGCCCGGCAATGCGAGCAGCGACCTCCCCGGTAAGCCGCCGGTCGTCGACCTGGCCACCTGGCAGGCGGCGCGCGAGGAGCTGCTGGTCCGCGAGAAGGCGCACACCCATGAGGGCGACGCGATCGCCGCGGCCCGGCGGCGGCTGCCGATGGTCGAGCTCGACGGCACGGTCGAGGTCACCGGCGCCGACGGACCGGTCCCGTTCCTCGACCTGTTCCAGGGGCGCGACGAGCTCGTGGTCTACCAGCACATGTGGTACGACGGCGCGCCGCACCAGGGGCAGTGCGAGGGCTGCACCACCACGGCCTGGCACGTGAAGGACGCCGTCTACCTCAACGCCCGGGGCGTCTCGTTCGCCGTCCTGACCTCGGGCCCGTGGGACGAGGTGGCTCGCTACGTCGAGTTCATGGGATACACCCAGCCCTGGTACTCGGTGCGGGGTGTGGAGGCGCCGATCGGCGGGAGAAATGGGGCACATCGTCTGCTTCCTGCGTGACGGCGACCGCGTGTTCCTCACCTACTCCACGACGGGCCGTGGCAACGAGCGGGTCAACGGGTCCCTCGGTCTGCTCGACATGACGCCCTACGGCCGCGGCGAGGCATGGGAGGACAACCCCGAAGGTTGGCCCGTGATCGGCAATGTCCGCGAGGGGTACCCGTCCGAGGGCCGCCAGGCCTGCTGGTACTGGCGCTCGGACGCCGACGGCGTCGCCACCTGGGGCCCGACCAGCCGGCCCGTGCCGCAGTGGACCCGACCCGGCGCGACCCCCGTGGAGACCCTCGGCCGTTCCCAGGAGTGAGCGAACCGTACGGCGTCCGGCTGAAATCCGGCCAATATCGGATGGGTTGATCTTCGTTCGAGCTGTAGCGGATCACTGGCGACTTTAGGTTAGCCTTACCTGCCATGACCCTCGTTCATCTGGCCGACTCGGCCGGCTATGCCATGCCTCCGATCTGGAGAATTCTCACTAAATCCGGCTATTTCATTGGCCTGTCCGCGGCCATCGGCGCCACGGTGACATACGCGGCGGCAGTCCGCCCGGCGCTTCGTGCCACGGAGAGCGAGCGCGGCGATGCCGCTGCCATGCGCCGCCGGATGGCCGGATATCTCGCTTGGGCCGGGATCGTCCTGCTAGTGGCCGGATATTTCCAGCTCGCCGCCCGCGTGGCCCGAGCAGGCAAGGGGACGCCCTTCGGTGACGCCCTCGCGCCCGGGCGGATCTGGCATTTCCTCCAGGCTCCGGCGGCGAAGGGGGCATGGGTGGCGCAGGGCACGATCTACCTGGTCCAGAACACCGTCCTGGTCCTGGCGTCCGCCGCGCTGATCGCGCTGTTCGTCCCGCGGGTGCGCCGTCACCTGAACACTCTCGCGCTGACCGCCCTGCCCCTCTCGCTCGCGGTGTCGCTCACCGCGGCGATACCGGCCACCGCGCCGAAGAACACCGACAAGGTGCTCGACATCCTGTTCAGCCAGGCCCACATCATCGGTGGCACGGTGTGGGTCGGCGGTCTGGCCCTGCTCGCCGTCCTCGCCGGCACCCGCGGGCGGCTGAGTGAGAACGCCGGCGTTCTGTGGGCCGACCTCTGGCGTCGCTTCAGTCTCGTCGCCTTGGTCTGCGTCGGCGCGGTGCTGATCTCCGGCCTCTGGATGAGCTGGAAGCACGTCGGCTCGATCGGGCAGCTGTGGACGACCACCTACGGCCTGTTCCTCCTCCTCAAGATCGTGTTGACCCTTGCCATGGTCGCGGCCGGCGGCGTCAACCAGTTCTGGCTGATGCCGCGCATCGCTCAGGCCCGCCGCGCGAATTCCACGGCCTCCCTCCTGCGTCTGACGCTGGAGCACTTCCCGAAGGTGGTCTGGGCCGAGGTCGTCCTCGGCCTCGCCGTCCTGGCCGTCGTCCCCTTCCTCAGCGGCTCCGCCCGCTCCGAGGCCGGCAGCCCTCCGCCCGTCGCGAACGGCAGCATCTTCGCCGTGGGCGCCGTACTGGCCCTCACCCTGGCGGCTTCGTTCTACGCCACGGTCAAGACGTCCGAGGCGCTCTCCCGGCGCGAGGTCCTGGCCGCGGCCACGGCCTGACGAGGGGCAGCGTCACGCGCGTGGCACCGCAACGGGCCGGCCGCCGGAAAGGCGGCCGGCCCGCAGTCATTCCCGGGAGGCGTGATCTCACACCCGAGCCCCTCCCGTTCCCGGAGCCCCTCCCGTTTCCGGCGTGCCGGCGGGGAGGGCCACCAGGCGCAGGGCCCGGTCGCGGTCGCGGGTGTCGAGGGCGTCGATGAGGGCGGCGTGGCGGTCGTGCCGGGCGTGAAGGGTTTCGGGGGTGGCGTCGGGCTCGGCGAGTTCGGCGATCGTCAGCAGGCCGTCGTACAGCGAACGCAGCAGGGTGCTGGGGCTGAGGGCGGCGAGGCGGGTGCGCAGCAGCCGGTCGGCGTGAGCGAAGGCGGCCGGGTCGGCGGCGCCGGCCGCCTCGGCCAGGGCGGCCAGGTGCGGCCGCAACTCGGCGACGTCGGCGGGGGAGGCGTGCCACAAGGCGTCCTCGACGAGCAGGGGGTCGAGGGCGTCGCGGATGCGCAGGGCCTCGTCGGGGTGCTGCGCGTCCAGGGCCTGGGGCCAGGCGTCCAGACGTCTGGCGGGGGGCGGTTGGGCGGCGAAGAGCCCGCCGCCGGGGCCGGGGCGAACGGTGACCAGGCCGCGCGCCTGGAGGAGACGCAGAGCCTCGTTGAAGGTGCCGACGGACACTCCGCATTCGGTGCGCAGTTCGTCCTTGGTGCCGAGGCGGGCGCCCGCCTCGGTGCGGGTGATGCGTTCGGCGATGCGCTCGGCGGCCATCTCGGCGCGGGAGGCCGACGAGGGGCGCTCCCAGTCGTCGCGGCGCAGGGCGGGGGGTTCGGTGCTGTCACGCGCGTGGCTCATGTCGCGCCCGCCTGTGCGATGGTCTGCGGTTCCCACAGCGCCTCCTCGGTCCCTCGGTCCTCGACGACCGGTCCTCGACAACCCACCGGAATTGATTATGACGAATAGCATCGCACCTCTTGACGCCTTTCGTAAACCGCGTGCATGATCACCGTAATCATCATGATGATTAGAGGGGAGCGGGCATGATGATCGAGCAGGACTTCCGCGACGCGATGGCCGGGGTCTGTGCCCCGGTGACGATCGTGACGGCCACCGAGGACGAGGTCCCGTACGGGGTCACGGTCAGCGCCTTCACCTCGCTGTCGCTCCGCCCCGCGATGGTTTCGGTGGCGCTGGACCGTTCTTCCGCCGTCCTCGCACGCATCCTCGCGACCGGGCGGTTCGGAGTGAACGTGCTGGGCCGCGACCAGGACGAGCTGGCCAGGACCTTCGCCCGCCGCGTGCCCGACCGCTTCGCCGCGTCCGGGGTGCCCTGGACTGACGACCACGGGCTGCCGCGGCTGACCGGCGCACCGGGCTGGCTCGTGTGCGAGCTCCGCTCGGCGATCGAGGGCGGCGACCACCTGCTGCTCCTCGGCGACGTCGCACACGTCCGTACGGCCAAGGCCGCACCTCTCGTCTACAGCCACCGCACCTTCGGCACCCACTCCGCGTTCGCGCGGTGAACCTCAGTCAGGAGATTCAGATGACCACCATGCATTCCCGTTCCGTGCCGTCCGCCGTCCCGTCTGTCCGCGTCCCCGCCCAGGGCCCGTCCCGTGCCGAGCTCGTGGCGCGGGCGGAGGCGCTGCAGCCGCTGCTGCGCGAACACGCCGCCCGGATCGACGCGGACCGGCAGGTGACCGACGAAGTGATCGACGCGCTGGCGCAGGCCGGGCTGTTCAAGCTGACCGTGCCGCGGCGCTTCGGGGGCTACGAGAGCGATGTACGCACCCTGCTCGACGTGACGGCCGCGATAGCCGAGGGCGACGGCTCGACGGGCTGGGTGGCCGCCGTGGTCAACACCTGCAACTGGCTCGCCGCGCTCTTCCCCGAGCAGGCGCAGGAGGAGGTCTTCGGCGCCGGCCCCGACGCCCGGGTCACCGGGGTGTTCAGCCCGACCGCCACCAGCAGCAAGGTCGAGGGCGGCTGGCGGATGTCCGGACGCTGGTACTACAACTCCGGCTCCTCGCACTCCTCGTGGGCCATCCTCGGCATGCCCCTCACCGACGAGAACGGCGAGGTGGTCGACCAGGCGATGGCCCTGGTGCCGCGGTCCGACCTGACGCTGGAGGACACCTGGTTCGTCGCCGGGCTGCGCGGCACCGCCAGCAACTGCCTGATCGCCGAGGACGTCTTCGTGCCCGAGCACCGGGTGATGTCCGTGCCGAGCGCCATCGAGGGCGACGTCCCCGCCGACCACGGCCCGACCGGTCTGTTCCGCACCGCGTTCGCCCCGCTCCTGGCCGTGGGCCTGGCCGGACCCCAGCTCGGCCTGGGGCGCGCCGCACTGAAGCTCGTCACCGAGAAGGCCGCGACCAAGCCGATCTCGTACACGTACTACGAGACCCAGGCGGCGTCGGTCGGCGTCCAGCTACAGGTCGCCGAGGCCGCCATGAAGATCGACACCGCTCATCTGCACGCGCACCGGGCCGCCGCCGACCTCGACACGGCCGCGGCGCAGGGCGACGATCTCGACCTGCTGACCAGGGCGCGGGTGCGCGCCGACACCGGGCACGCCGTCGACAACCTCATGTCCGCCATCAACACCCTGCTCAATGTGCACGGCGCCGGATCCTTCGCGGACGTCAACGCGCTGCAGCGGATCTGGCGCGACGCGAGCGTGGCCGGCCGGCACGCGGCGTCCACGCCCGCGGTGGGCATGGAGATCTACGGGAAGGTGCTGCTCGGGGTCGAGGAGCGGATCACTCCGTTCGTCTGACCCGTTCGCTGGACCCGTTTGTCTGCTCCGTTCGTCTGACCGGCCTCCCGGCGTCATGGGGAGGACTGCCACTCACGGCACCAGCCCCGACCGCTTCGCCAGCAGTACGGTGGACACCCGGTTGTTGGTGCCGAGCTTCCGGTAGACCTTCTCCAGGTGGCGGTTGACCGTATGCGGGGAGATGAGCAGACGGCGGGCGATGCCCTCGGCCGTCAGGCCCTCCGTCAGCAGACCCAGCACCGTCAGCTCGCGCGGCGTCAGGTCGTGCGCGGCGGGAGCGGGGAGCGGCACGGCGGCGTGGAGACGGCGGAGCTCGCGGGTGTGGCTGTCGGCGGTGAGGAGCAGGGGCTGGATACGGGCCGCCAAGGCGAGGTCGCGTTCGGTGAACTCGTCCTCCCGTCCCAGGATGAGGGCGCGCAACGCCTGCGGGTCGCCGGGGGTGGGCAGGCCGAGCTGCTCCCCACCCCCGTGATCACGGGCCGAGTCGTGCCACTCGGAATGCCGCCACCTCTCGCTGATGCGGCTCATGATGACCGGGCACGTGCCGCCGGACGCCACGTGGAGGGCCAAGGGGTGCTGAGCCGGGGTGTCGTGGCGTTCGGCGAGCTCGAGGACCATGGGGCCTTGGGATTCCGGTGCCCAGGCTTCCGTCCGAAGGACGCGTTCAGTGGTGTAAAGGCCGGCGAAGGACACCGCGCTGCAGTCGAAGGCTTCCAGCAAGTGCCTGGTGATCAGCGGCCATGTCGCCTCCGGGTCGGCGTTCCCGAGGACCGCCACCACGAGGTCCAGTATGCGCTCGTAGTCCCGTACGCGAAGCTGTGCCATACAAGGGAGTCTGCGAGGTGCCTCCTCGGGGCACAAGGCCCTCTTGTTCCGCCGTGGTACGGCTGCAGTTGCAGTTCGGCTGCAGCCGTCTCCCCTCGGCATGACTCAGATCAAGGGCGCGGCCGGCGTCAGGAGCTCGTGAGGATGACGAGTTGCCGGGTCGCCCGGGTCATCGCGACGTAGTGGTCGACGGCTCCTTCGATACCCTCGCCGAACCTCTCCGGGTCGATGAGGACGACCAGATCGAACTCGAGTCCCTTCGTCAGCTCCGGAGCCAGCGACCGGACGCGGGGCGTCGCCCGGAACGTGGGATCGCCGATGACGCAGGCGATGCCGTCGGCGTTCTCGGCGAGCCAGGAGCCGAGGACCGAGTCCAGATCCGCGACGGATCCGTGGGTGACGGGGATGCCGCTGCTGCGGATGGAGGTCGGCACGTTGGCGTCCGGGAGCTCGGCCCGGATGACCAGCTCGGCTTCCGCCATGACCTCTTCCGGCGTGCGGTAGTTGACGCTCAGGGAGGCCGAGGTGATCCGGTCGAGCCCGACCCGCTCGAGCCGTTCCTGCCACGACTCCGTGAACCCGTGCCTGGCCTGGGCGCGGTCACCGACGATGGTGAAGCTCCGGGACGGGCAGCGGAGCAGCAGCATCTGCCACTCGGCGTCGGTCAGTTCCTGGGCCTCGTCCACGACGATGTGCGCGAAGGGGCCGGCGAGCAGGTCCGGTGTGGTGCCGGGCAGCGCGCTCTCGTCGATCAGGGTGTCCTGCAGGTCCTTTCCGTGCAGCATCCCCACCGCGCCTTCGCTCTCGTCGATCTCGACGTTCTGCAGCAGGCCGGCGATGGCGTCGGCCCGGCGCGCACGCTCGGCGGCGACGGAGACCTCGTGCCGGCGCTTGCGCGCGGACGCCTTCGGGTCGCCGAGCCGCTGCCGCGCCGCGTCCAGCAGCGGCAGGTCGGACGCCGTCCAGGCCTGGGCGTCCTGGCGCTGCAGTGTGCGCACGTCCTCGGGGCTGAGCCACGGAGCGCACTTGCGCAGGTAGGCGGGCACCGACCACAGGTCACCGACGAGGTCACTCGCTTCGAGCATCGGCCAGGCCCGGTTGAGGGCCCTGATCAGCTCCCGGTTCTGCAGCAGCGACCTGCGGAGCAGCTCGGGCGGGGCGTCGCTGTCGTCCTTGTCGATCAGGATCGTGAGCAGCTCCTCCCATATCTGCTCGTGCGCCTCATTGTGTGGAGTGCCCGATTCCACCGCTTCGAACGCCGCCGCCCATTCGTCGGCGCTCAGCCGGATGTCGGACCAGTGGGTGGTGACCGTCATCCCCTTGGCGGGCGGCTCCTCGTAGAACCTGACGGCCGGTTCGATCGCCTTCACCATGTCCGCGGACGACTTCAGAAGGGCCACGCCCGGGTCGGTCTCGACCGCTGCTCCGGCTCCCTCGGGGACGAGGTCGCGCAGGGTGCAGGTCTGCACGCCCTCCTCGCCGAGGCTGGGCAGCACATCCGCGACGTAGGCGAGGTAGGGCTGGTGCGGGCCGACGAAGAGCACGCCGCCCCGGCGGTGCCCGAGGCGGGGGTCGGAGTAGAGGAGGTGGGCGGCGCGGTGCAGAGCGACGACGGTCTTGCCCGTACCCGGACCGCCGTCCACGACGAGGGCGCCGCGGGAGCCCGCCCGGATGACGGCATCCTGGTCGGCCTGGATGGTGGCGAGCACGTCGCGCATCCGGGCCGACCGGTTACTGCCCAGGCTGGCGATGAAGGCGGACTGGTCGTCGAGCGCGGCGTGCCCCTCGAGCCCGTCGGCGGTGAACACCTCGTCCCAGTAGTCGCTGATCCGGCCGCGGGTCCAGCGGTACCTGCGGCGGCTCGCCAGCCCCATCGGGTTGGCGTGCGTCGCCGCGAAGAACGGCTCGGCCGCGGGGGAGCGCCAGTCGAGCAGCAGCCGGCGCCCCGTGCTGTCGGTGAGGCCGAGACGCCCGATGTACACGGGCTCGGGGCTGTCCGCAGGGACGAAGTGCCCCAGGCACAGGTCCAGGCCGAAGCGGCGCAGGGTGCGCAGGCGACCGGTCAGGCGGTGGATCTCCGCGTCGCGGTCCATCGCCTCCCGGCCGATGCCGCCGGGCGCCTTGCGCTCGGCCTCCAGGCGGGCGGACAGCTCGGCGATCGACTGCTCGAGACTCTCCGAGATGGCCGCGAAGTGCTGCTCGTCGCCGCCGATCAAGGCCTGATCGGCCTTGGGGGAGAGGCGGTCGGGAAGGTCGAACGCGCTGGTGGTCAACACATGCACTTCGTGGATCTCCTGTTTCTGCAGGTCATGACCTTGGATCCGCGATTGTGCCCCACGACGGGGGCCTTGCCGCAAGGCCCCGGGTACGCTATAAGTTGAGAGTGGCAAGGAGTGGGTAATCCTCCTTGCTTCCTCAAAATCCGAGTTCTGATGCCCCGGTCGGCTGATGCGCGGCCGACCGGGGACGACTCCGGCTCAGGCGAGGTCGAATCGGTCGAGGTTCATCACCTTGTCCCACGCCGCCACGAAATCGCGTACGAACTTCTCTCCCGCGTCGTCGGACGCGTAGACCTCCGAGACGGCCCGGAGCTGGGAATGCGAACCGAAGATGAGGTCGACGGCGGTGGCCGTCCACTTGACTTCGCCCGTGGTGCGATCCCGGCCTTCGAAGACGTTCTCGGCCGAGGCCGACGCCTTCCACTCCGTGCCCATGTCGAGCAGGTTGACGAAGAAGTCGTTGGTCAATGTCCCCGACCGGTGCGTGAAGACGCCGTGCCGAGATCGCTCGAAGCCGGTGCCCAGCGCCCGCATGCCGCCGATCAGCACCGTCATCTCGGGGGCGGTCAGCGTCAGCAGGCTGGCGCGGTCCAGCAGGAGGGTCTCCGGGGACAGTTTCTCTCCCGCCCGGAGGTAGTTGCGGAAGCCGTCCGCCTTGGGTTCGAGCACGGCGAACGACTCGACGTCCGTCTGCTCCTGCGAGGCGTCCGTGCGCCCCGGTGCGAACGGGACCGTGATGTCGTGCCCGGCGTTCTTCGCGGCTCGCTCGACGGCCGCACACCCGCCCAGGACGATCAGGTCAGCGAGGGAAACCTTCGTTCCGTCGGCCTGTGAGCGGTTGAAGTCCTGTTGGATCTGCTCCAGGGTCTGCAGCGTCTCGGTCACCTCGGGCAGGGCGTTGACCTCCCAGTCCCTTTGCGGCGCGAGCCGGATCCGCGCCCCGTTGGCCCCGCCGCGCTTGTCGGTGCCGCGGAAGCTCGCCGCCGCGGCCCAGGCGGTGGTGACCAGCTGGGAGACGGACAGCCCCGAGGCGAGGATCCTGCCCTTGAGGCCGGCGATGCCCTCGCCCGCGACCAGCTCGTGATCGACCTCGGGGACGGGGTCCTGCCACAGCTGCGGCCCGGGAATCCACGGGCCGAGGTAGCGCGAGAGAGGTCCCATGTCGCGGTGCAAGAGCTTGTACCACGCCTTGGCGAACGCTTCCGCCAGCTTGCCCGGATTCTCGTGGAAGCTCTTCGCGATCGGCTCGTAGACCGGATCCAGCTTCAGCGCGAGGTCCGTCGTCAGCATCATGGGAGCGTGCCTCTTCGACGGATCATGAGCATCGGGCACCGTGCTCTTGGCCGAGGGATCCGTGGGAGTCCACTGCTTCGCACCGGCCGGGCTCGTCGTCAGCTCCCAGTCGTATCCGAAGAGGTTGTCCAGGTACCCGTTGTCCCACTTCGTCGGCTCGGAGGTCCATGCGCCCTCGAGCCCACTGGTGAGCGCGTCGCCGCCCTTGCCGCTGCCGCAGGTGTTCCTCCAGCCGAGGCCTTGCTGCTCGATGGGGCCGGCCTCGGGTTCCGGGCCGATGTACGAGGGATCGACGGCACCGTGGCACTTGCCGAAGGTGTGGCCGCCGACGATGAGCGCGACCGTCTCCTCGTCGTTCATCGCCATACGCCCGAACGTCTCGCGAATGTCCCGGGCGGCGGCCATCGGATCGGGGTTGCCGTTGGGCCCCTCCGGATTGACGTAGATCAGCCCCATCTGCACGGCGCCGAAAGGACCGGTCAGTTCCCTGTCACCGCGGTAGCGCTCGTCTCCGAGCCAGGTGTCCTCGGGTCCCCAGAAGATTTCCTCGGGTTCCCAGATGTCCTCTCGCCCGAATCCGAAACCGAATGTCTTGAACCCCATCGATTCCACGGCGCAGTTTCCGGCGAAGATCAGAAGATCGGCCCAGGAGATTTTCCGGCCGTACTTCTGCTTGACCGGCCAGAGCAGACGGCGCGCCTTGTCGAGGCTCGCATTGTCCGGCCAGCTGTTGAGCGGGGCGAAGCGCTGAGCGCCGGAGCCGCCACCGCCCCGGCCGTCGGCGATGCGGTACGTTCCCGCGGCGTGCCAGCTCATCCGGATGAAGAGCGGTCCGTAGTGGCCGTAGTCGGCAGGCCACCAGTCCTGTGACGTCGTCATCACCTCGAAGACGTCCTGCTTCAAGGCGTCGAGGTCCAAGGTCGCGAACTCTTCGGCGTAGGTGAATTCCTCGCCCATCGGATCGGACAGAGGCGAGTGCTGGTGGAGAACCTGAAGGTCCAGCTGATTCGGCCACCAGTCCCGGTTCGTCCTGGGACGAGTCGGCGTGGGAGTCGGGGAGGGGATTACCGGGTTCTCGCTTTCGCTGCCGGACACGTCCGTCCTTCTTCCTGTCGCGGTGCTTTCCGTTTGCCGGCTGCAGGCTCTTGGCGTTGTTCCTTTTCTGATGCCGGGCCGGAATCCGTATGGTCGCGCACCGCGGACCGCACCGCTACGAAAACACGCAGAGCACCCCGCGTAACCACCACTGACAGCGTGCGTGCAGCGGGCCGCCGGGCTCAGAGCCCGGCGACTTTGGCGCTCGCCGACAGCTCGTAGACCAGGGTGACCGTGCGGCGGCCGCCGGGTGGAAGGGGGACGTCCCAGCGGGCGATGCCTTCGGCGTCCACCACGGCGGGCGCCGGGGAGCAGGCCTCCTTGCGCAGGCGTACCTCCACCGCCGAGACCTCGGAGACCGGGATCCGCTCCCGCACGACGACCACCCGTTCGCCGCGCTCCCCGGGGGCGGAGAACCGGGACAGATGCAGCCGGACCGTGCGGGTGACCACGGTCCGCTGCAGGATTCCGGCGGAGTCGCGGGACTCCTCGGCCTGCCGCACCACCCGGTGGTCGTCGCAGCTGCCGAAGGCGAGCTCGACGGAGGCGCCGGGGGCGGTGAAGTCCAGCGTGCCACGGCCGCTGAATCCGCTGCCGCGGACCAGGTCCACGGGCCCGGCGAGCAGCACGTGGCCGGACAGGTTGTCGAACCGCGCCACCTGGGTGACCAGCGGAGACAGCTCGGGCGAGCAGGCGTACTCGCTGCTCGCGGCCGTGGTGAAGACGGAGAGCGGCACCCGGTGAGCGCGGCCGTCTCCGGGCACGGAGACCGGCGCGGGGGAGCGCAGCACCCGCGTCTCGCCGCCGTCGTCCACCCCGGGCAGGCCGAGCACCGGAGCCGGGCCGAGCTCCCCGATCTCCTCCTCGCGCACCTCGACGTCGACCGTGCGGCGCTCCGCGGCGGAGCGGTCCTTGAGCGTCAGCCGGTCCTCGCCCAGGCGCGGAGGGTCGGTGGCCAGTGCTGACCGCGCCGTCGACAGCGTCAGCCGTACGCCCGACCAGTCCTCGCCGGTACGCTGCCAGACCACCGCGTCGGTCTCCAGCGTCAGGGAGTCCCCGTCGAGCACGGCCCGGTAGGCGGGCCGCCACAGCGCACACGGGGTGAGGTGGCTCAAGCGAAGCCCGGCCGGCCCGGCGACCGCGGCCTCCACGGTCAGCTCGATATGACCGACGAGCTCGGCGGGCTCCTCCTCGGCGAGATCCATGGCCCGCTGGACCTCGCCGAGTTCGACGGCGAGGGCAGCCAGGCGGGCCTCCACGGCGCGGAGTTGCTCGCCGTACGCGTCGCGCTCGTCGTCCACACGGTCCAGTTCGCGCGCCCAGCGGGCTGCTTCGGTCTCCCCGGAGCCCGCGCCTTCACCGATCTCCCGCAGCACGTCGGCGGCCAGGCGGCCGAGAAGGTCGAGGCGGGCGTGCAGCCGGTCGCGTCGCTGCCCCAAGGCGAGCCGCTCCTCTTCGAGGGCGTGCACGCGGTGACGCAGGACGGAGTCGTCGGCGGCGGACGGCAGCGGCCCGCGCGGCGTCCAGGTGCGGACGATCCGTGCGTCGAGCACGGTCGAGGGGTGATCTGCGGTCAGCTCGGCATGGAGGGTGCGGTCGACGGCCAGGGCACTGACCGGCCCGAGACGCAGCCGCTGGACCCCGGCCTCCAGGTCGAGCACGGCGGTGCGCTCGATGTGGGCGCGGTCCTCCAGGCAGGTGACGGCGGTGACGGGGACGGCGATCGGCTTCGGTGACGTGTTCGGTGACGCGTTCGGCGACGTGGACATGGTGGGTGTCAGCTCCTGCGGTTACCGCCGACCAGGGCCCTGCCGGCCGGGATGCGGATCTCGTAAGCGCCGTCGAGGGCGGCGGTGCCGCCGGCGGGCAGGTCCACCCGCCAGATGCGGGTACCCGGGGCATGGCGGGGCTCGGGCCCTGTGCCGGCCTCGGGTGCCGTCCAGCCGGCCCGCTCCTCGATTCGGACATCCGGTTCGGAGGTGACCGGCACCCGCTCGCGGACCTCGACGGTGACGGCCCTCGCGAGCCGGTTGGCCAGCTCCACGTGGACGCGGTGATCCAGCACGGTGGTGTTGTTGCGCAGGCCCGAGGTCGACTCGTGCAGGTTCGTTCGGCGGGTGACCCGGATGCCCTCGGCCGGCCCGAGCCCCACCCGGCGGACACCGCCGGGGGCGAGCGTGGGCAGTGCGGCGGTCAGCAGGAAGTCGTCGTCGACGGTGACCTCCACCGGGCCGGCCAGCAGAGCCTGGTCGGTGGCGTTGGAGAGCACCAGCGTCGCGTACACGGTCTGCTCCACGGACGGCACACACAGGTACTCGGTGCGCAGCCCGACCGGGATCGCGGCGACGGTGACGGTGTGCCAGGTGCCGTCCGACGGAACGTCGGCGCGGGCGGTGGCGTCGAAGCGGTGGTCGAAGGAACCCGCCGATTCGCGGGGCCGCACGGCGTGCCCGGGCAGCGGCAGCGCGGCCACCGCCTCAGCGCGGCGGCGGTACTCGGTTGCCACCGCGTCGAGGGAAGAGCCGGGAAACAGCCTGCCCCGGCGGCCGCGCTGCTCGTCGGGGCCGCACAGGACGAGGGCGGCGTAATCGAGCTCGCCGCCGCTCGGCTGCGGCGGACCGGCCACCGGAGGCGATGGCGGTGGCGGCGCAGCCCGGCCGGGCGCCGCGGGTGCCATGGCAGCGGGGGCAACGGCGAAGGGGCTGCCGCCGGGCGCCGGGGGCGGTGCGCCGTAGCCCTGCGGTGCTGGCGCCGCCACTACTGCCGGCGGTGGCGGAACGGAAACGGGCGCGGAGCCGCCCGCGGCACCACCGGGCGCGGAACCGGCCCACACGGCGCCGGTCGTCTCAGGGCGAGAGCCGGCCGCCTCGTACCCGGCGAACAGGTCGGCGAGCCCCGCCGGGGGCTCGCGCCAGCCCGAAGGGGTGGGTACGGGCTGACGGCGTCCGATGCGGACCGAGCGGAGCCTCGGCAGGTCGGTGCGGCGCCGCAGGTCGGCGGTGGCCAGGGCGATGCGCACGCCGGTCCAGTCCTCGCCGGTGCGCTGCGCGACCGAGGCGCGCAGCACCAGATCGCCGGTGCCGTCGCCCTGACGGCAGGCGAGGCGGTAGGCAGGCACCCAGACGGCGCCCGGCACCCCGTACTCCAGTTCCAGCTCCAGGTCCGGCCCCGTCTCCGCGTCAGCGCTGCCGTCGAGCGTCAGGACCGCGGAGACCGTGGTCTCCACGTGCGCTGACGGTGCGTCGCTGGAGGCGCGGAAGAGCCTGTCAGTGGCGACGGTGAGTTCGTGCTCGACGCGGCGCAGAGCCTCCTCCAGCTCGACGAGGCGGGCGTGCAGTCCCGTCAGCCGTTCGTCGACGAAGCCGGCGAGCTCCAGCCACGCGTCGACCGGGGTACGGCGGTGAGGGTCCTCGCGCCTGCGGGCCGGCGGAACCGGGCGCAGCGTCCTGACCTCCTCGATCCGGCCCAGTTGCCGGTCCCGGCGGCCCTGTGCCGCCGCGTACTCGTCACGCAGCCGCTCGACCTCGCGCTGCAACCCGTCGGGCGTGCCGGTGCTGCGCGGCTCGGCCTCGACTTCCACCCGGGCCTCGGTGACGCGCACCCCGGGGGCGCCCAGGACGCGGGCCCGCAGTGAGTCGGGTTCCATCGAGCGGGGCAGTCCCGTCACCCGCACCCGGCCGTCCGGCGGCACGGTGCCCCCGGCCAGGCGGCGGCAGACGGCTCCCTGCGCGTACACCACGACCGAGTCGAGGGCCGACTCCCACCTCTGTGCCGTCTCAGCCGTCATGTGCTCCGCCCCCCGCCGCGTCCATGCTGAGCGCAGCCTACGCCCCCAGCCGTGCCGCCAGTTCCCCCGGCAGCGCATCCCGGTTCCGCGCGGTCACTTCGACCAGTTCGATGCCGGCACGCCGCTTGAGGGCGTCGGTGAACGGGTCGTGGCGCGCGTGCACGGTGGCGACGACGTCGACATCGGCCGTGAGCAGTTCCCCCACGGCCTTCCGGAACGCGGAGCTGTACAGCTCCATCCCACCCAGCTCGTCGATGAGCGCGAGAGCCCCGGGCGTCGGGCTCGGCGACAGCGGGGCGAGGGCCGACAGCGCCAGTTCGTCCATGACGCGCAGATCGACACCGTACCGGCCGACGCTCGGCGGCCCGGGGAACGCGACATGCGCGAGCACGGCCCGCCTGCCGTCCAGCGTCTCCAGCGCGAAACCCACGCGGGCGGTGCCTTCCCGGATCTCCTCCGTCGTGAATCCGACGGGCGCACGGGTGTGCAGCAGAGAGGCCAGCCGCCGCAGGGCGGTCGTCTTGCCCACGCCCGGCCGTCCTTCCAGCAGGATCCTTGTCGGCATCGCGTCCTCCGAGGGCGGGTGCGTTTTTGCGTCCCCGCGATCCTCGCGCGGGCGGAGCCGCAGGCGTGAGGCGGCGCTCCGGCGGACACGGCGCCTGTTCGCCAACCGGGCGGGCGGCCTACGAGTGCGGGCCCTGTCGTGCACGTACGACGTCGTGTACGTACGACAGGGCCCGCATCGCCGGTTCACGCGGGGAAGACGTGGTCGCCCCAGGCGATGGTGACCTGCGCGGAGCCGGTGTGGTCCGCACTGGCGGACATCAGTGTGGCCTTGGTGGAGTCGAAGTAGCTGTCGCCACCCTGGCCGCCTTGGCCGCCACCGCCTCCGGCGCCACCGCCGCCCCCACCGCCTCCGCCTCCGCCGGCGTAGGAGTCGAAGACGCTGGTCCCCGTCCCCGAACCGCCTCCTCCACCGCCGCCACCACCGCAGCCCGCCGCGCCCGTGCTGCCGTCCGCCGCGCGGTTGCCGTCACCCCCGTTGGCGCCGCCCAGGCCTCCCTGACCACCGGATCCGCCATCGCCGCCCCGGCCTCCGTAACCACCGCGATTGACGCCGGCGCTGTCCGACGTCTTGGGTTCTCCTCCGGAGCCGCCGGCCGACTCGGACCCGCGGCCGCCGTCGTGAGTTCCCCCACCGTGTGAGGCTCCGCCGGCTCCGCCGGAGGAAGACGTACCGCCTCCACCGCCGTCACCGCCGGTGCCGGCTGTCTGCCCGAAGAAGCCCCAGCCCCCTCCGCCACTGCTCCCTCCTCCACCGGAGGAGCCGGCGCTGCCCGATCCTCCCGGGGAGCCTGCTGCGGTCGGGCTGCCGGCGCGGATCAGGCCTGCGTCACCACCGGAGCCGCCCTGGCCGCCGCCACCCCCTTCGCCACCGGAGCCACCGTGTGACCGCTCGGCGCCGGAGCCGGTTCCCGGGGCGCCGGTGCTGCCGCTGTCCCCGGAGGAGCCGGTGTCGCCCGGTCGGCCGGCGTCGCCGCCGCTGCCCGCTCCGGCGACGAGGTCTCCGTTGTGCAGCACTTTCGCCGAGGCTCCCGAGGCACCCCCGCGGGTGATCCGGACGGTGACCTGGTCGCCGTGTTTGACGTACATGAGTGCCTTGATATCGGCGCCCTTGCCGGCGTTCGATCCGCTGCCGCCCGCACCCTGCAGGTGCAACGAGAGGATGGTGACGTCCCTCGGGACCTCGAAGGGCTGGTCGTCGTCGCTGTAAGTAAAAGTCCGATGGTTCGCCGGATTGCGGATGACGAGCCGGCTGTCGGCAGTCACATTGCCCGTGACCGTGAGGCGGCCGCCCATCTTGAATCGTGGGGTCACTGCAGCATCCCCCGCAGAGGCGTGCCCTTGGGGTCCAGGAACTGCGCGGAGGTCGTGATGTCGTCGGTGGCCTCGAGGGCTCCGGTGACGGTGGTGTCCTTCCCGACGGTCAGATTGCCGTGAATCTCTGCGTCGTTGTCGACGACGAGCCCCGTGAGCTGCGGGTTGGCCACCATGACCGTCGTGGTCAGGTAGTGAGTGGCATCGCCGACGGTGTACTCCAGGCGGAAGGTGGTGTCGCGGGTGATCTTGCCCTTCCACTCGAGGTCGGTGGTCGGCTTCTCGCTCGTACCGCCGTGCACCACCGTGTACGCCACGCCCTTCTTCGGCCCGCGCCACTTGAGGTGCACCTCGTCGCCCGCGTTCACCTCGGCCTTCTCGGCGTGGAAGTCGTAGACGTCCCGCGCTGTCGGCGCCGGGGCCGGGAACTTGGTGATCGGGAGGGCGACGAAGCGCGGGCTTTCCGGCCATTGGCCCTGGTCCAGGGTGGCCGTCTCGCGGACTTCCACGCGGGCCGTGCCCGGCTTGTCGCTGATCGTCAGGTTGTCGAAGGTGATCGTGATGCCGGAGACATCCAACTTCCCTCCGCCTTCAGGTGCCTTGGCGATGAAGTGCTCGTAGTCGCCCTGCGGCACGGCGATGGCCACGCCGTCCTGGAGCCGGCCGACGGTCCAGCCGTCGGTGCCGCTCTGGTCGCCGTCCTTCGCCAGCGTCCGGATCAGACTCTGCGCGAGGTCACCGTGCGGCAGCGAGAAGAGGATCTCCCGGCAGTAGACAGTGGTGCCCGTGCCGTTGGAGACCACGATGTGCACGGTGGCGGGCTCCGGATCGGCTCCCGGCGCCGCCGCGTAGAGCGGGAAGGGCTCGCTGATGATGGCGTAGTCCAGCAGGCACTGGTCGCCGTTGGCCGGCTCGGTCACGGAGTCGGTTCCTTTCGGGGGTACGGGGGTATGGAGGGGCGCGACGTCACTGGTCGCTGAATCCGTCGGACAAGCGGAGGAATCCGGTACGGACCACCGGGCCGTCCTCGTCCAGGCGGGCCTTCTGATCGATCTGGACGATCGCCTGATGGGCCCACTCGGGTGCCGGACCGGCACCGGCCGCCGCCGTGTCCGGGACGACGAGCTCCGCCCAGTCCCACGTGCCCTGCGGCGACGTGGGGTGCGGCAGGGCGAGGGCGTCGACGAAGCCCGACGGCCGGGTCGGCATCTTCCGGGTCGTGGTCAGCACGGGGCTCAGCCGCAGCGCCACCTTCATCGCGGCCATCGCCGTCCGCGTGAAGCGCTCCGGCAGGCGCAGATCCGTCACCGGGAGCACGTCCGTCGTGGCGTGTACGGTCGCCAGGGGGTCGAGCAGCAGCGTGAGGTGCGTGTGGTGGGTGGAGTCCGCCGCGAGCCGGGGCCAGTTCTTCGCGGCGATCTCCTCCACGTAGCCGGTGGGCTGCGCGGTCTCCGGTGCGGCGACCGCGTAGAACTTCGTGTAGTCGTCCTCGGAGAAGTAGCCGATCAGGCCGTCGCCCTTCTGCCCGGCGTTGCCGAGCCGGACGGGCCACTGGTAGGCGAGGTGGGCCATCTCCTCGGGCACCGACGTTCCGTCACCCATCCGGTCACGCCACTCCGTCAGGGCCCGCCAGTCCAGCGCGTACTGCCACCCCGGGTCCGTGACCGGGGGACCGTCCAGCTCGAAGCCGAGCCGCGCCCGCACCAGGGCGAGCGGACGGCCGAGCAGGGCGCCGAGCACCTCGTCGCCGTACGGGTTGCCCGGGTCGATGCCGGCCAGGGCGCGGTCGACGGTGGACATCAGGTCCGCGAAGGCGGCGGTGCCCCCCGCGGTGAGCCGCGTCGCGAACGCGTACAGCTGGGGCCGGGCGGTGCGCAGGGCTTCGAGCGTACGGACCGACGAGTCCGGCAGCGGGTCCCAGCCGACCACCGTCGTGATCCGGCCCGGTGAAGCACCTTCTGAAGCGTCTTCCCGGAGCTTCAGGCGCAGCTCACCCAGCGGTGCGCCGTCCGGGGCGTAGCAGAGCAGGGAGCGGTCGACGTAGTTGGGGATGATCCACGCGCAGACGGGGGTGGTGTTCGCCTCCAGGTCGACCGGTTTGTCGGCCTCGCGCTCGTCGACGAAGTCGAACCGCAGCCTGGCGGCCTGGAGCAGACGCGGCGGCAACTGCACGAAGCGGCCCGTCAGGACCTCCTCGACGTGCTTGTCGCCGGGATGCAGGCTGTCGGCCACCACGGGTTCCACGTAGCCCGCGTCCCCTTGCAGTACGACGTCGAGCGTCTGCCCGAACTCGTCGACGATGCTCAGTGCCTTCACCGCGAACTGTCCCGCCCGGATCTGGGTGAATCCGGACGGGTTCCAGCCCTTGAACGGCTCGGGCAGCTCGCCCGCGTCGGGCAGGTGGCGGAAGGCGTCGCCGACCAGCTTGCCGATCTCCCCGGGCGGGCTGAGGTTGGGCGCGGTGTCCCGGCGGGCGAACGCGTCGGTCAGCCCGTCCAGGCGCTGGGAGAGCAGGTCCAGGTCCTTGACCCGGTCCGAGGCCGCGGCGAACGTCTCCGGTACGGCGGTGGGGTGGTCGGCGGCGTGCCGGTCGAGTCCGTTGCCGAGCGTGTACTGCGGCAGCGGTACGAGGAAGCGCCGCCCGGTCACCTGGAGCGCGTTCTTGACCGCGTCTCCGCGCCGCCACTCGTAGCGACTGCCGTCGAACTCCCAGTTCTGCCGGCCCAGGTCGCCGTAGGGCACCTGCCAGTGGTCGACCTGCCACTGGTACAGCAGCGGCTTCCACGGCTGCCGCCACGCCGGGAGGCTCTTCTCGTCGAGCAGGCGCACGAACTCGCCCAGCAGGGCCGTCACGATCGGGGGCAGTTCGCCGACTGCCAGGCCGCTGAGGGCGGGCGGGAGCTTGCCGCCCGGCTCGACGCCACCGCTGATCTGCCCGGGCATCCGGCAGACCAGCGGGTCCTTGCCCGTCAGCGGGGTGTGGGGCGTGTGGTCGTTCGCCCCGGACAGCACCACCGTCGGGTCGGTCACCTGCCAGAACGGCGGCAGGGCCTCGCGGCGGAGTTCGTAGCCGGTGGGGAGCGGGTGCTCACGCAGGTACGCGGCGATGGAACGGTCCAGCTCCGGCCCGTCGGCGCCGTGCGGAACCTTCGCCCGCAGGCCCTCGAGTGCCTTCTGCCGCCCGGCCACCTCGGCGGCGAGGCCGTCCGGGTTGCCCGGGTCGATCTCGGCGCGGAACTGCTCGCGCCGGTACTGCGGCGGGATGAGGGGCAGGCCGTGCATCCACCACAGCCCGTACAGCCGCTGCTGGAGCGCGGCGAGTTCGCGCGCCGCCGTGTCGTACGCGTCCTGGTCGTTGTTCAGGCGCGCCAGCCACTGCTCCTGCTCGGGGGCCACGCCGGACCATGTGACCGACTTCGGGTCGCCGGAGGTGTTGCCCTTGCCGGACGTATCGGCGAGCCGCCACACATAGCCGCCCGGCACCTGCTCGAACCAGCCCTTGTGCAGGGCCTGCGCGGTGCGGACGGTGCCGTCCGTACCGTCGAGGGTGTCGGCCAGGCCGCGCCCGAGCGCGTGCAGCAGGGCGGGATCGGCGTGGCCGATGCCGTTGCCGGAGGCGGCGGGCAGGGCCGCGCGGGCCGCGGCGATCAGGGCGGCGTGCGCCTCGTCGGCGCTGCTGCCGACCGCGATCTTGATCTTGTCCTTCTCCGGGCGGTCCGAGTCCGGAGGGGTCGTGGCCGTACGGTCCCAGGCCACGCTCGCGACCCTGCCGCAGTAGGTCGTACTGCCCGGCTTCCAGTCGTGGGGCCGGCTGTCCACCGTCCACCCGAGCCCGGCCAGCACGCTCTCCACTGTGGCGCCCTCGGCGCCCAGCAGGCGGTTGAGCTCCTCCTGGGCGGGGTCCGAGTACCAGCCGACGACCTGGTAGTCGACGGACGCCTGGTCGATGCCCTCCAGTGGGTCGTGCAGCGAGAAGACGTTCTCGTGGTACGGCTGGTAGACGTGGAAGGTCATGATCCCCGGGCCGACCGCGGTGAGGAACAGCTCCTTGCGGGCGGGATCACCGGACGGCTCGCGCCAGCCCTCCAGGGGCGTGGCCCGGCCGATCCTCGTCGTGATGAGGGTCGCGCGGTACGGGGTGAGCGCCGGGTCGGCGCCGCGCCGGACGGGGTGCACGGAAGGCGAAGTGCCCTCCGTGTCGTGCAGGAAGTCGCTCTCCACCACCCAGGCGGCGAGGTGCTGCTGCTGGTCCTTCACATACCGGACGACCAGCCAGCGGTTGGGCACGAGCGGGAACTCGGTCCGGCCGCCCGGCTTGCGGGCCGCGCCCTGGCGCAGTGCCTCGGGCAGCTCCCAGCGCACGTGCACTCCGTCGCCGTCGGCGTCGAGGTTGTGCTCGTTGGCGAACGGCTCCGGCTCGGGGCTGAGGTTGTGGCGCAGCAGGTTGAAGTTGGGCTGCCAGCGCCGGAAGCCCTTTCCGCCCCGCACGCGCACGGGCTCGTTGACCACCAGGGCGTCCACGTTCACCGGGACGACGAGCGTGTGCGTATCGTCGCGGTCAGCCATTGTGGTGGTCTCCTGTCGTGGTGGTACCGGCGGTGGTGAAGGTGCGGAGCTGTGCCGCGTTGATCATCTGGATGGCGAACTGGGCCGGCGTCAGGGGCTGTTGCGGGTCCAGCTGGCCCAGCCTGCCCAAGCCGTCCTTGATCCCGTCCGCGAGCTTGCCGATCCGCAGGACGGTGTCGGGCTGACCGTCCCCGGGCGCGCGCACATGGGAACGCAGCCCCGGCGTGGAGGGGAAGTGCTTGTCCTCCCCGAGCTCCTCGCCGATCGTTCCCTTGAGCGCCCGCAGCCGGATGACGCCGTCGTCGAGCGGGTCGTCACTGCGGCCGTCCTTGAGCTCGTCGATGCCGAAGTGGACGCCCTGCTGCGGCTCGGCGATCTCGACCCGGCCCGGTACGCCCTCGAAGAGGACGAGCAGGACGTCGTCGGCGAGCGGCTCGCGGCGCAGCACCTTCAGCGCGTTCTCGCCCTCGACGGTCTTCGGGTCCGCGTACGGGCGGATCTCCAGCGCCGGCCAGCCGCTGACGAGCTGCGAGCGCAGCAGCAGACCGGTGACCGGCGCGGAGGGCTCGGGCAGCGCGGCCTTGCCGAGCGGGCCGAACAGCAGGTCGTCGGCGACGAGGTCGAAGGAGTGGGCGAGCCCGACGCTGAGCGCGCCCTCGAGGAGGGTGGTCGTCCAGTCGGAGTCGACGTGGAAGAAGCGCAGGCTCTCCGCGGGCAGCATCCGGGCGTCGGGGACGAGGTGGGCGAAGGGCACGCCTGTCAGGTCCCGGAGCCCGAGCAGCCAGTTCCGGACGGCGGTGAGGTCCTCGTCCTTCTCCGCGCCCTCCGCGCCCTCCGCGCCCTCCGCGCCCTCCGCGTCACCGGTCAGGGCCTCGACGGCCGAGCCCAGCCGGGCCTGCAGACCGGCGTCGGTCCGGAGCCGCCGGACCGTGAGGTCGGCGGTGCCGGGCAGGTCCGTGGCGGCGGGCACCGGGGTGACGGCCGGGCGCGTGCCTGCGGCCGCAGGGGCCACGGCGGCGGCACCGGCCACGGCGGCGACCGGGTGGCGGTGAATCTCGTGGAGGTGGTCGCCGAGCCCGCCGGCCACGAGGTGCTCGATCCGGGCGCGTGCCCCGGTGGACGCGGCCTCCTGCTCCTGCCCGCCCAGCGCGTTCTCGACGATCTGCCGCACCTTGCCGCGCAGCCGCAGCAGCGTCGCGCAGAACTGGTGATCGGCGAAGGCGACGCCCCGGCCCGCCGTGAACGCGGTGGCGAGGCTGACGTCGAAGACGCCGTACTGCTCGAGGTGGATCAGCGCCTCTGCGGCACAGCGGTGCCGGTCGCGCGCCGTGAGCGGTTTGGCGGGTTCCGCGATGAGCGGCCCCCGGTACCAGCCGAAGGTGGCGCGCCCGGACTCGGTGCGGCACGAGACCGGCAGGTACCCGGCGCTCAGCCGCTCGGCGACGTGTCGCTGCTCGGGCCCGGTCAGCTGGTCTTCGTTCTTGCCCAGCGGTACGCGCAGCAGCAGCTCGGAGCCGTCGGTGCCCTCGGTGTCGACGAAGTGCTGGGTGAGGGCGGCGAAGCCGGGCTCGTGGTCGGCGAGCGTCTCGAACGACCACGACCACAGGGAGATCAGCCGCAGCCGCTCGCCGGGATTCCCGGTGTACGCCTCCTTGTCCTCGCTCCCCTCGGGCAGCCGTGACAGCCAGCCCTCCAGGGACACCAGGTGGGCGACGTACCGGCCGCCGGCGGCACGGGGCAGCCGGTTGGCGACGGCGACCGCGTAGTCGCCGGGCCGGAGCAGGTCCTCGCTGAGCGTCACGCCCTGGTGCCGCTCGTCGACCCGGCGGACGTGGGTCAGGTAGTGCAGCTCGTCCTTGGCGGGTGCGACGGCGTGGAAGACGGCGGCGGGCACCAGGATCGTGCGGCAGGTCCGCTCCATGTCCTCGGCCGGAACGGGGTCGGTGACCTGGTCGAAGGCGGGCAGGACGACGTCGGCGCCCTCGCCTCCGAGCAGTTGCCTCACCGTCCGCGCCTCGGTCTGCCCCAGGCAGTGCGGATCACCCGGCAGCTCGCCCTCGCCGAAGACGAGGAGGGCCGTCCACGGCAGCCGGGTTCCTCCCCCAGCTACCGCTGGGAGGTGCCCCCAGTCGTCCACGCCCTCTTCCCGTTCCCACGGGAGGGTGGGACGGCTGAGCGTGAGGTGCGGCAGCACGTCGTCGTACAGTCCGGTGGCTCCGGGCGGCGGGTACGCGCCGTGGATCCACTCCGGCTGCACGGAGAAGCGCGGGGCCCGCACCTCGATGCGCTGCTTCACCGGCTGTTGTGCCGTCGGCAGGTACGTCGGGTTCGTGTCGCCGTCGAGGGTCTGGTACGCGGTGAGGGTGTAGCGCCCGGCGGTGATGTCCGGCACGAGCGAGTCGATGAACTGCACGTTCAGCGACGACGGGTCGGGCTCTGGGGCGTTCTCGGGCCGGCTCATGCCGCACCGCCTTCCTTGGTTCGGGTGCTGTCGGCGGCCGGTACGGTGACGGCGAGCGCCAGAGGGTCGTCGGGGAGCCCGATGGTGACGGGCAGCAGAGCCGGCGGGTCGACGCTGACGTCCACGACCACGAGCGCCCGCTGCTTCGACCGGGCGACGTACAGCCGGTCACCGGCGGAGGAGACGGCGAGCGCGATGGGCTCCGCGCCGACCCACACCGGATCGCCCGCCTCCTGCGGCACGGTTCCGGAGGTGTCGAACACGGCCACCGTGCCGCTGGTGGCGCCGGCCACGTACAGGCGGTCGCCGTCGGGCGAGACGACCAGGGCGCTCGGGTCGGTGCCGGTGCGCAGAGTCGTGACCACGCCCGTACCGGCGGAGGTGACGTCGACGACCGTCACAGTGGACCGGCCCGCGTTGAGCGCGTAGAGCCAGCGGCCCTTGGGGTCGACGGCGAGACGGGTGGGGGAGGGGCCGGCGGGCAGCCAGCCCTGCGGGGTCGGGTTGGCGAGGTTGCCGACGTCCATCTTCACGACGGTGCCGTCGTCGGGCAGGGCGATGTACACGACCTGGTGCTTGTCGTCCCACGGGACGGCGGCGGCCACCCCGGCGGGCCGCGCGTCCCCGCCCGCCTTCGTCAGCGTGCCGACCTGGTGGCGCACCACCGGTGCGGTGCCCGTGAGGTCGAGGATCAGCAACTGGTTCGGCTGCTCGCAGGTGACGTACGCCCATTTGCTGTCGGGCGAGAACGCCACTCCGCGCTCGTTCTGCGCCAGCCAGACCTTGTCGGTGGCAAGGGAAACGGCGTCGGCGGGCGGGTTCGCCGAGATGTCGAAGGCGTCGACGTGCTGCGTGGTGGGGTTCACCACGCACAACCGGCTGCCGTCAGGGCTGAGCGCCATGTGCGTCGGACCCGCGTTCTTCAGCGGGAAGCGCTCGTACGCGGTCAGGCTCTGCGCGTCGACCGGCGTCATGGTCTGCCCGGCGCCCAGGACGTACAGCCGCTCGCTGGCCGTCGGGGTGCCCGGGACCGGGTCCGCCGTCTCGGCCGTGACGTCGCCGGCCACCAGTGCGTCGACGGCCGTCAGACGGTCGTTGGTGCCGGGGCTCACGCCCAGGTACTCCATCGCCGCGAACAGCCGGTCGCGCGACTGGTCGACGAGCGGACCGGCCTGGCCGCCCGTGGCGCCTGCCACGTTCCCGGTGTCGCCGGGGCTCCTGACCGCCGCTTCGGCGAACAACTCCAGGGTGACGGGCCGGGCGACGGCGGCAGGCTTCCGGAGCGGCAGGATCCCGTCCGGCGTGCGCTCGTCGTGGGCGATCGTCCCGGCCTCGACCGGTCCGGGGGAGCCGCCCTCCTTTGCGGGCGGCAGCCGGAGGTCGACGCCCATGAGCTGGTCGTCGACGCGCTGTGGGATGTCCTTGACGGGCTTGTCCTTGTACGGGCCCTCGTACGGGCCCCACAGCGCGGCGGGCAGGCTGGCCTTCTGCTCGGCGCCCTTGACGTACCAGGTGCTCAGGTCGTGTGTGTCATCACCCTGCGTCAAAGTGACCGTGAGGACCGAGGCCAGGCCCTTGCCGTCGTCGCGGCGAGGACGGATGTTGACGGTGTTGCCTTGGATGTCGCTTCCGGAGCCGGCGAGGTGCAGGGTGGAAACCGGGACGGCCGTACGGACGGCGAACGAGAAGGCACCAGGCCCGACGATCCACATATCCGTCTCCTCCGCGGACCGGGCCGGTAGCAGCCCGTCCATCGGCACCAGCCGGACGGCGTCCTTGGCGGCCGGCAGCTGGTTGACCACGTCCGACCAGGGGGCCGCATGGTCGTCGCGCGCGCTGCCGTCACCGAAGGCGATGGTGAAGGAGATGAACCAGAGGTGGATGGTGACCTCACCGGCCGTCGGCGGCCCCCACAGCCGCAGCGACGCGCCGACCTCGACGCTGATCGTCTCGCGCACCAGCCACAGGTCGAGGACATAGCTGACGCCGATGCTCACGCCGATCTCGGCGTCGAAGTGGAAGGGCGCCCACTCGATGAGCATGTCGGCGTGGGCGTTGAGCCAGGCGTGCAGGTCGCCGGAGCGGTAGTTCACGTCCAGCGCGCCACCGGCCATGATCGCGCCGGGGGTGAGGGCGAAGTACGAGCCGCCGCTGATCGTCAGCTCGGAGGTGACGGGCCAGGAGAAGCCCAGCCTCGGCACCTGCGGATAGTGCGCGGGCACGGTGAATTTGGGGTGGTAGCCGCCGAGCGTCAGCACGAAGTCGCCGGCGTGCGCGTCGTCGAACCATGTGTACAGGGCGAAACCGCCGGTCAGCACGCATGCCTGGTCGATGAGGTACGAGCCGGGGGCGAGCTGCGCGGTGATCTTCAGTACGCGCTCGCTCTCGCGGTACTTGGCCGACAGGCCCAGCAGGACGCGTGCGTACTTCTCCGGCCCCTGCTTGGGGAATTCCGCCGTCGCCGTGCCGAGCACCGCGACGGCGAAGTCGTCGCCGACCTCCAGCACCAGCAGCGCCTGGCCGTCGATGAACTCGAAGAGGTTGAACCCCAGCCCGGCCGCGAACCACATCTGGCCGGACGCCGGGCGCACCCACGCCTTCTCGTCGCCGCCCATGAGCGTGTCGAGGACGTCCAGCGGCTGGGTGGCGGTCATGTCGGTCAGGAACGGGAACGTCAGCACCTCGTCGCCCTCGGGCAGCCTGAGGTCGGTGTTGAACCCGAATCCGGCCATGATCTCGGTGATCTGGACGGGCGGAGGGCCGCCGAACCTGCCGTTGACCTTCCCGAAAAGGAACATCGACGGCTGGTCGGGGTGCTCATGGGGCTGTGCGTACGCGCCGAGCACCGTCAGCCCGAACTTCGCGGCGGAGACGGCGAGCGCGCCCTCCACGAGCGTGTCGTAGGTCTGGTCGGCGGGCCGGTTCACCAGGGCGCCCTCGATCGCCAGCGGCGGCCGGGAGTAGGCGACGCTCAGCCCGTCGAGCCGGACCCCCACGTGCTTGGGGTCGGACAGCGGGATGCCCAGTCCGAGCCCCTCGACGCCGAGTTCGAGCCCGGCCATGCCCATCGAGGCGTCGAAGAGCACCCAGACGGTGCCGTCGGCGAAGCCCACACCGACGCGGCGCAGGCGCAGCGGGCCGACCGAGCGCTGGACGTCGGCCCAGGCCACGAGGGGAAGGCCGGTGGCCTGGGCGTGCGGCGCTGCGACGGGTGTGCCGTCCTCGGTGATCAGCCGGGGCCGCTCGGGGGAGGGGGCAGGCGTGGGCTTGTCGTGCCTCTTGCTGTCACTGCCACCGCCACCGCCCCGTACGAGGAGGGAGATCGTCTCCGACCGGCCCGGCAGCTGCAGGTCGACGGTGAAGGCGACGCCCTTGCGCAGCCCGTCGGCGGGCAGCAGGGGTAATGCTTCGTCGCTAGCGACCAGCGCCTTGTTCAGCTCGGTGATCCGGGCTGCGGGCAGGTCCTGGGAGGTGATCAGCACCCCCAGCCCGCGCACCCCGGCGTCCTGGTCTTCGGGAATCTGCCCCTGCAGCAGGGGCGCTTGGGACAGCATGGCGTTCAGCCCGAGGTCGACGCGCACCGCCCAGGCCCGTGCCTCGGTGGTCGTAGGCTTGTCCGACACCACGACCAGCATGCCGCCGCCGGGCTTGTCCTCGGCGGCGAACACGACGGACTTGCGGGCGGCCGAGTAGCCGACGGTGAGGCCGGTGACGGTGCCGAGCTTCGCGAGCACCTCGGCGGCGGAGGCGTCCGCCACTCCCAACAGCTCGGCGAGGTCCGCGAGGGAGACGCCCTTGGTGTCCTCGCAGGTGGCGGAGAAGTCGGCGTGCTGGGCGTCCTTGACGGCGAAGGTCAGGGTGCGGTCGTCGGAGACGGTCAGGGCGAGACGGGCGGAATACACCTGGTCGTAGCCGGGTTCGCCGGCCCGTTTGGCCAGCGCGACCTTGACGTCGAGGTCCGCGGCGACGTCCCCGAGCGGGAACGCGGCGTCCACCTCCACCCGGAAGCCGCTCGTTCCGGTTCCGCGGTCGTAGGCGATCGCCAGGCGCTCGAGCGCGATGTCCTTCAGCACGGGCGGCGGCGCGGCGCCGAACAGCCCGAAGAACGCCTGGGCGACGTGGAACTGCTTTCCCTCTTCGGGCTCGACGACGAACTCGTAGCTCGTCGACTCGGCCTCGAAGTCGAGCGCGCAGGTGATGGTGAGCGCGTCCCCGTCCGGCAGCCCGACGTCCCCCTGAGCGGAGAGCTTGCGGACGGCCGCGCCGTCGAGCATGCGGATCTCGTAGACCAGCGTGAGGTCCTGCAGCCCGATGTCGCCGAGGATCCCCAGTACGGGATTTCCGGTCAGGGACAGGGCGATCCGGACGCCGACGATCTCGGCATCGTCGGGTGCGGGAGCCGAATCGTCGTCGGTGAAGAACGACAGTGACAAGAGGGGCGTGCTCGGTGCGATGGTTCCGCTGAGACGCATATGGTCCGGATCGAGTGCGAGGCCCGTGAGGGTGGTTTCCACGGTGAACCACTTCTCCAGGGCGCCGACGTTCACAGCGCCCTTGAGATCTCCCAATTCATCGGGGAGGCCATCGGGAAGAGTGAGTTCCTGCCCGGAGGAAAGGCTGTGGAGCCATTCCTTGAGCCCGCCGACGGTTATCGCCACAACGCATTCCCTCTCGACCGTTCGGGCCGCGCAGGGCACGGGCCGTCATGGATGCCGGATGCAAATTCGGCGGAACGGTATCAAGTGGTGATCATGGCGATGGTCACCATGTGTAAGGTTTCGGCCACGGTTCGGGGTCGTGGGCTGCGCCCCTGATGGGCCGCAGGAGACGGACGGGTGACGTCGGTCGGAGGGCGCGGCCACCGTGACGCCGGGCGTCAGGACGTCCAAAAACGATCAACCGAACCAGCGGTAACCCGGAGCGCGTGGAGCTGCGTGCTAATTTCGCCCGCGCCAGCGGTGTTCAGCGGCGTATCCAGCGGTATTCATCAGGGAGGACGCGTATGACCGTCATCAACCTCCGGCACGGGGGCCATGCCTCCGACACCTGTCCTCGGTGTCACCGCGTGCGAAGCAAGCTGCACGGCATCCCCGAACTCACCGACTCTCCCGAGTTGCGGGAGAAGGTCATAGGGCCGATCTGGACGAACCTGAAGACGGACCGGGATCTCCTCGACGGCAGGGACCGGGACTGGTTCATGATGGGTGTGCTGGAAGCGAAGATAGGCAACAAGGAACACCTGCTCGTTGCTTCCAGCGGCGGTCCGAACAACCTCCCGTGGATCACCGGGAAGCATCTCAAGGGAATTGCCTACAAGCGAGGATGGACCCTGGCCGAGACGCCCGAATCGCGCATCGCGGTGCCCGCCACACAGAATGGATGGCGCACCGTCATGGGCATGGACGTGCAGCTGGCGGGGGTCCCGGTCCAGAACATCGGCCAGCCCTGCGCCGCCGTCAAGCTCCTGCTCAAGCTCGCGGAGCTGAACACCGCCCACGAGAAGGTGCGCGACCTGCACATCAGCGAGCAGGTCGTCGTGTACGGCGACCGCATCCCGCCGAACATGCGCCAGTACCACGGCAAGGGCGCCGACGGCTCCCCCAGCAGCACGTGGACCGCCCACTCCTGCGCCCAGTGCGAGGCCCGCATCCCCTACCTGATCTGCGACGTCCCGGCCAATCAGATTCTCGCCTGAGGGCGCGGACCGCCCCCCTCGCCCTTGAGCCGGTCCGCGAGGGCCCGGCGGCCGACCTTGCGGTTGCCGTTCAGCGGAAGGTCTTCCACGACGGTGCAGCAGCGCGGGATCTTCATCGGCTCGATCTGCTCGCGCAGCAGGGTGAGGACCTTCCCCGATGCGAGGGCGGAGACGACGACCAGCTCCGCGGTGCGTTCGCCGTCCGGAGGCAGGACCACCGCCCTGTCCACTCCCGGCACGCGCCGGGCCGCCGCCTCCACCTCCGTGGTGCTGACGCGGAACCCGCGTTCCTTGTAGAGGTCGTCGCCCCGGCCGACGAAGTACACGTAGCCGTCGGCGTCGATCCAGCCGTAGTCGCCCGTGCGCAGTTCCGGAAAGAGACCGTGTCTGGTGCCGTCGCGGTCGCACAGGAGCGCGGCGGAGCCGGGCACCGAGGGCTGTGAGGCTGCGGTCGCGCCGGCGGGGGCGGCCGGACCCGCCATGTAGAGGGGCTCGTTCACGTAGAGGGGCTGGTTCACCTTTCACCGCACGGCACTTCTTCCAGGAGACAGTCCTGGTTTCGCTGTACGTACTCGATGTCGCGCAGGTACAGGTCCACGTGCCCCTCGTCGATGGCCCGTTGGAAGTTCTCGTCACCGCCCGCGGCGGACTCGCGCATCAGGTCGACGAGGGCCTGGAGCCGGGGCGCCACCGCCCGGACGGCGGCCTGTCCTTCTGCGGGCGTGCAGCCGTAGCTCCGGAGGAAAAGGCGGGTGCGCTGCGCCTGTTCCTCAAGGACGCCGAAACCGTCTTCGTCGGCGGGATGCGTCAGCGGGGCGAACCGGTAGAGCGCGTAGGCGAGATCCCAGTGGCGCGGCCCCGGCCTGGCGTAGTCGAAGTCGATGACTCCTACCGTCTCCTGCCCCTCGAAGACGCAGTTGTACGGCGCGAAGTCGCCGTGGCAGATCACCTCGACCGGTTCGAGCGGGGGTGCCCACCAGCCGTGGTCGAGAGTCCGCGCAAGGTCCGCGGTGGCATCGTGGAGCCTGCGCAGCAGCCGGGCGGCAGTGATCAGCGCCTGCTCGCTGCGCACATCGGCGCTGAGCGGGTAGTTGCCGACAGCACCGGGCAGGTAGTCCAGGACCTCGCGTCCGCTGTCGTCGATGCCGTGCCAGCGGGGCACTTCCGCGATGCCCGCCCGGTTCAAGTGCTCCAGCAGCCGGTGCACGTTACCGCTCCACGGCCGCACCGTTCTCCGGACGGTCTCTCCGACACGTACGACCTGAGTCGTTCCGCCGCCCGTCAGTTCGGTTTCCGAGGTATCGGTCTTCTCGTCCATGACCGGCCGCATGCCTCTCTTCCCGTCGCGCCGCGCGCTGCTGGAGGGCTGGAATTGACGCCCTCTCGTTTCCCGGTCCGACCATTCCCGGCGAGCGAATGCGCCGGGGTTTTCTCAAGGATTCCCATACCGGCTTGCCATGCATCGTATCAGCGGGTGGGGTCGTTTCCGAGATCTCCGAATGTTCACAAGTGGAGTGACTTACTTCAATGTTGGCGACGGTGATTTCGTTTATCGTGGGCACGGCGGTGGCTTTCGGGAAGGTCCTCGAGCTGGCCGGAATACCGTGGACACCGGAGGGCGTGGCCGCCTACCGCGGGGCCTGGGAGCCGTATACGCGTGTTCCCCCGGAGACGGCGGCGGTGCTGGCCGCGCTGCAGGACGCGGGGGTGACCATGGGCCTCCTCTCGTACAACGACGCCTCGGCCGACCTGGGCGAGGCGACCGGCTTCACGGCATGGGCGGCCGAAGAGCGCGGGTACCTGCGGAGCGCCGAGGCCGAGGAGGACGCCGACTGGTGGCGGGGCGCGCTGAACCGCGACTCCGCACGGCAGTCCGTCCTGTCGGGCCTGGAGCGCGGGGGCGTCGCACGAGGTGAGGCAGGTGCTGCCGGGCGAGCTCACCGAACGGGTGCGGCGAGCGGAGGAGGAGGACCGCGTCACGGGCTACTGGAGGCGGTGTCGGGTGTGCAACGGCAGCTGTGGGACGCACTGGAGCGCAGCCGGTTGCCGTACGCTCCGACCTCCGCCGAACCGGGCTACCCGGGTGACGAGGACCTGGAGGCCCGGATCACCGCCTGGATCCGCTCGGCGGGGCGAGGTCGAGCCGGTGACGGTGGGTGAGGCCGTACGGCGGTACGGCTTGGAGGGCTGACCCCGACGCACGAGGGACGTACAGGTGAGGCGAGTGCCGGCGGCGTACGCTGCAGGCGATCGGAGCCCCCGTTCCGGTATCCGGGCCGGCGCGCGGGAGCCACACGTCGGTGCACAGCGCGCCGCGGGCGGCCGGAGGTGGGACGTGAGCGGGAGCGGTGCATGGGCGGCGGCTGCGGTGGCCGCCGTGACCGGCGGATACGCCCTGGTCTCCCGGCGCCTGGCCGCGACCGCCGTGTCCGCCCCGCTGGTGTTCACCACCGCCGGCGTGCTCATCGGCCCGGTAGGCCTCGGCCTCCTGGACCTGGAGCGCGACGCCGGCCCGGTGCTCGTGCTGGCCGAGGTGGCCCTGGCCCTGGTCCTGTTCAGCGACGCCGCCACCATCCGTTCGGAGGAGTTCCGCAGCGGCTGGTTCCTGCCCGTCCGGCTGCTCGTCGTCGGGCTGCCGCTGACGATCGCGGCCGGCGGGCTCCTGGCGTGGGCGCTGCTGCCGGGGATGACGGGATGGGAGCCGGCGCTCGTCGGGGTGATCCTCGCGCCCACCGACGCGTCCGTGAGCAAGGCCGCGGTGTTCGCCCCGCGGATCCCGGCGGTCGTGCGGCACGGCCTCAACGCCGAGTGCGGGCTGAACGAGTGTCTGGTCCTGCCGGTCTTCGCCGTCCTCCTCGCCGGGCTGCCAGGGACGGCGGCCTCCCAGCAGGGAGCGACGGGAATCCTCCGGGACGTGCTGGTGCTCAGCCCCGCGCTGGGTCTGGTCGTCGGAGGCCTCGGCGGCCGGCTGCTGCGCCGGGCGCGGGACCGGGGTTTCGTCACCCACGACTGGCGCCGCATCCTCCCCCTCGCCCTCGTCACGCTGGCGGGTGCGCTCGCGGCCGCCACGGGCGGCAGCGCCTTCGTCGCCGCCTGGGTCGCAGGCTTCGTCTTCGCGGCAGCCGCCGGTGCGGGGGCGTCTGCGAGCGCCGTCCCGGGCGGTGAGGACGACACGCTCGAATCGATCGAGCACCTGGCGGCGCTGCTTGCCGCGCTGAGCTTCACGGTCTTCGGCGCGGTGCTGCTCGGGCCGGCGCTGGCACACCTGAGCTGGAGTGTCCTCGGCTACGCGGTACTGAGCCTGACGGTCGTGCGCATGCTGCCCACCGCCCTCGCTCTCACGGGCAGCCGGCTGCGGCCGGCCACCCTGGCCTACACCGGCTGGTTCGGCTCCCGCGGCCTGCCCTCCCTCGTCCTCGGGTTGCTCGTGGCGGCCGAGGACGTACCCGGGACGCGGCTCATGGGCACGGTGATCGCGGTGACCGTCGGGCTCAGCGTCCTCCTGCACGGCGTCTCGTCCGTCGTTCTCGCCGACCGGTACGGCAGGTGGTACGAGAAGGCCGGGGCGCTCCGGCCGTCCCTGCGGGAGCGGGTGGCCGACAAGCCGCCCGGCGAGCACCCACTGCCCGAGTGGAAGATGTGGTGACCGCAGGACGGCGGCCGCGGACGCGACAGGCGGCGCGGATCCCTCAGGCCCGCCGGGCCGTGACGCGGCCGCGGCCTACGGCGTCCGCAAGCGCCTCGAAGTCCAGCGCGTTGCGGTCGGCGTAGGTCTCGGCGAACTCCGCCATGGCCCGGTCGAAGACGTCGCCGCCACCCAGGTACGCGGCGATCGCGATCCGGTCGCCGGAACGGGCGTGGGCGCGGGCCAGGGTGACACCGCACAGCTCGCCGTAGACCAGCAGTCGGCCGGGTGACATCGTCTCGGGCCGGGCGCTTCCCTTCCAGTCGCGCAACTGGCGGACGAAGAAGTCGCGTCGGCGGCCGTCGAGGCCCGTGGCGCGCTCCCAGCCGAGGAAGATGTCACTGACGGCCTGCATCAAGCGCTGCCCGCAGACGACGCGCTGCCCCTCGTTGCGGTACGGGCTCGCACTCACGTAGGGCGCCAGCACCGACGGGCCGGCCTCCTTGGCCTGCAGGAGCAGCGGATCGTCGTCGTCCCTGCCGAGCATCAGCACGATCCAGCAGCGGGTTCCGACGCTGCCCACTCCCACGACCTTGCGGGCGGCGTCGGCCATCCGGAACTGGCTCAGCAGGTGCCGCCGGTCGGGGGCCAGGCTGTGGCCGTAGTTCTCGACGAGCAGGCGGAGGCGTTCTTCGAGTTCGGCGCGCGGGGCGTCGGCGAGCAGGTCGCCCAGCGGGACGACCAGGGGAGGGTCGGGGGCGATGCGCCGGGCGCCGTCGACGACCGCGGTGAGCTTCTCGAAGGCCTGCAGGTGGTCGCGGGCGCGCGCCGTCTCCAGCGCCCGGGACATCCGCCGGCGCCCCTGCTTGTCGAGCCGGTCGGCGAACAGTGTGCGCAGGCGCTCGGCGTCGGAATGCGCGTACCACACGTCCAGGTTGCGCATCCCCGCGAAGCCGCGCATCGCCTCCCGGTAAGACCGCACGGTGCCGCGGACGACGGCTTCGCGCCGCCCGGCCGGGAAGCCGTTCTCCCGTCCCACGACCGCCATGCCGGCAGCAAGCCTCTTGACGTCCCACTCCCACGGCCCGGGCAGGGTCTCGTCGAAGTCGTTGAGGTCGAAGACCAGGTGGCGCTCGGGCGAGGCGAAGAGCCCGAAGTTCAGCAGATGGGCGTCCCCGCACAGCTGCGCCTCGATCCCGGTGCGGGGCTGGGTGCCCAGGTCCGCGGCCATGACCGCCGCGGCGCCGCGGTAGAAGGAGAACGGCGATTCCAGCATTCTCCCGTAGCGGATCGGCACGAGTTCCGGCTCGCGGTCGGCGCTTTGCCGCTGGAGGATCTCCACGGGGTCGGCCCGGTCGGCCCGGGGCTCGAACGCGGCGTGGGCCGAACGGCGCACCCGGCCGCGCGCCGCCTTGCCGCGTGCCGCGCGTTCGGCCGGTGTCGCACGGGGTTCCTGGGCGTTCACGGCCGTCTCCTTCCCTCGTCACTGCGGCTTTCCTCGTCACCGCGGCGTGAGCGGCGACGTACGAACCAGATGCCCGCTGCGAGAAGGGAGACCCCGACGAGGACGAGCAGCGCGGTCCCCCAGAACCCGCCGGCCAGCCGGACCCCCGCCACGACGGCCGTGGCGGCAGCCGCGAACGGCACCACGGCGAGAGCGAACACCCGCAGCACGGTGGCGAGGCCGGCTGCCCTGGGCACGTGCGGGAGCCGTCTGCGGTGTCTGAGCAGCTCTCCCGCAGCGCCCGGGGTGTAGTACTGCACGGCCTTCGCCGCGAGCCGCAAGGTGTTCTTGCGGTAGATGACCGCGAGAGCGGGCACCCATATCAGCGGCAGCACCATGCCCACGAGGAACAGGGCCACGATCGGGGCCGTCGACACCGCCTGCTGAAGTCTGCTGCGCTTCTCGCCTCCGCCCACGATGCCGAGGATCGCCGCCATCCGGACGATCAGGGACCATCGTGTCCGCCGGGGGATACGGCCCCGGCCTCCCGGCGGATGGCGCTTCACCCCCTCCAGGGCCCCGGCGGCCGCCTCGGTCGACGGGTACACGTCCTGGAGGACCAGCAGGTCCTCCACCCGGTGCTCGCTCCGGGGGTCGTGCCCGGCGAGGACGGCGAGTTCGAGCACCATCCGCGCCTGGGAGAGCAGGGCCGCCACGAAGCTCACGGGCATGAAGATCACGAACGGGCCGCCCAGCACGGCGCCGTCGGCGATCGTCATGCGCGTTCCGTGGGCGATGGCGTCCTGGCGGAGCTCGTCGTCCCCGGCCGATGGCTTGCGCTCCTTCCGGCGGGCCACGGAGGCGGCGGCGCGCGGGCCGAACCGCCGTACCGCGAAGAAGGCCAGCTGCTCGGGCATGTGCCGCGGATCGGCCCAGATCATCGGCAGCAGCGCCTGGGCCTGCACCGTCGCCGACTCGTCGCGACGGGCCGGCGAGGGCTCGCCGGACGGCTTGCTGCTCGTCGTGCGTCCGCCGCCGTTCATCCGGGTCTGCCTTCCTCGGCTGCCGCTCGGGCGGCACTGCGCCGCGCCGCGGTACGTGCCGCAGCGGTACGTGCCCGGGGCCGCGCAGCGGCCTCCCTTGCCACAGGTCCGGCCGGCACCGGTGGCAGCCCCACTGTGTGCCCGGCGTGCCGGGCCCGCCTCACCCGTTCCGGGTGACGGTGACTGCCCCTCCGCGCGGCGACCCTGGGCGAAGGGGCGAGCCGCCGGCCCGAGGAGGTCCGATGGGGCACGTCGCCGGACACGCAGGAGTGAGGCAGTGCTGGAGTGCGCGCCTGGCAGTCGTGGCGGCCGTCGGCGCCGCGGCCCTGCTGCTGTCCGTGGCGGGGCTCAAGAGCATGGCACTGGTGGCCGTGGGGCTGGCGGGCCTGGCCGTCACGGCGGCAGCCGGGTGGTGGGCGCTGACACACCGGGGCGTGGTGCGAGGCTTCGCCCTCGTGCTGGCGGGGGTGGCACCGCCGGCCGTCCTCGCGTCGTACATCGCGGCGAGGCTGCTCTGGCTCGTCCTGGCCTGCCTGGCGCTGTGGGCGCTGGCCGCCGCCGCGGGCTGGGCCGCGCTGAGGGCGGACGCGGTCCCGGGCACGGCTCCCGGCCGTCCGGTCCCGCCGCCCGGGCACGCCTGCCTCCTGATGAATCCCCGCTCGGGCGGCGGGAAGGTGGGGCGCTTCCGGCTCAAGGAGAGGGCCGAGGCGCTCGGCGCGGAGGTGGTGCTGCTCGGCCCCGGCGATTTCGCGGACGTCGCCGGACTCGCCCGCGACGCCCTCGTCCGGGGCGCGGACCTGCTCGGCGTGGCGGGCGGCGACGGGACACAGGCGCTGGTGGCGGACGTTGCGGCGGCGCACGGCGTGCCGTTCGTGGTGATCCCGGCCGGAACGCGCAATCACTTCGCCCTGGACCTCGGGCTCGACCGGGACGACCCGTCGCGGAGCCTGGAAGCGCTCACCGACGGGGTCGAGCTCCGGGTGGACCTGGGGCGCGTCGGCGGGCGCGTCTTCGTCAACAACGCGTCCTTCGGCGCGTATGCGGAGGTCGTACAGAGCCCGGCGTACCGCGACGACAAGGCCGGCACCCTCCTGCGGCTGCTGCCCGGCGTGCTGACCCACCAGCAGGGCCCACGGCTGAGGGCCGTGGCGGGGGACGTCACCGTCGACGGCCCGCAGGCCGTACTGGTCGCCAACAACCCGTACCGCGTGGGTGACCGCGCGGGCCTGGGCCGGCGCGACCGGCTCGACGGGGGAGTGCTGGGGCTGGTGAGCGTCAAAGTCGACACTGCGGTTCAGGCGGCCGATCTGCTCCGCGGCCGGCGCGCTCCCGGCCTGGTCACCCTCACCGCTGCCGAGCTCGTCGTCGATGCCGACCGGCCGGAAGTGCGGGTCGGCGTCGACGGTGAGGCGCTGACGCTCCCCACCCCGGTGCGCTGCGTCTCGGAGCCCGGCGTGCTGCGGGTACGGGTTCCCCGGCACCGTCCGGGTGTCCCGCCGGCGCGGCCGCGGCTGGACTGGCGGCGCCTGTGGGAGCTCGCGTTCCCGGCAGGCCGTGCGCTACCCGCGGCCGGCGCTCCCGGAGCCCGGTGACTGTCCCGCTGCAGGTGGTGGTCCGTCCGCCTGGCTGCGCGCGAGGGCGGACTGGACCGCGCCGACGACGACGTGGGCGGCGACGCCGATAAGCAGGATGTCGCCCACCATCTGCACCATGGTCATGATCCGTGCCGGTTCCGTGTGGGGAGTGATGTCGCCGAAGCCGACGGTGCTGAAGACCGTGAGCGTGAAGTACAGGGCGTCGGTCCGGCTGAGAGGCTCGCCGAAACTGCCCGGCCCCGTCTGCTCCATGAGGAAGTAGGCGGCCGCGAAGAGCAGCAGGAACAACGGCACGGTGGTGGCCAGCGCCTGGACGGCTCGCAGGCGGGGCCGGGAGGAGCGCAGGATCGAACGGATCTGCCAGGTGAAGAGGGCCGCCACGACGGCCAGGCCGAGGACGAGGCCGACGGCGCCGGCTCCCTGGAACTTCTTGTCCAGGGGGAGGAGGTAGTAGGCGAGGACGAGACCGGTCGCGGTCGCGACGGGACGCAGGACCACGCTCACCGGCCGGTCTCCCCGGTCTTGCCGGTCGTCTTGCCCGTTTTACCCGTCTCTCCGGTCTTTGCCGCCTCCTTGGCCAGCCGCTCGGCCGGCAGGCGGCGGGTGAACGGGTAGGCGCCGAGGGTGATGGCCGCGGCGGCCAGGACGGCGGCCTTGAGAGCGTCGAGCTGCGCCGCGGCATAGGAGTCGACGATCGCGTCGGTCTCGGACGCCGGGAGCGAGGCGCGCTCGGCGGCGCCGCGCACCTGGTCCGTGCTCACGAAGCTGACCCCGGCCTCCATGGTGATGCCGGCCTGCTTGCGCGCCGCGTCCGAGATCTTCGGGTTGTCGTCGATCTGGGTGGTGAAGGCATGGACCAGGGCGCCGATCAGCAGGGAGCCGATGAGTGCGGTGCCCAGGGACGAACCGAGGTTCTGCGCGGTGTACTGCAGGCCGCCCGCCTCGCTGCGTTCGGCCTCGCCGACGCCGGACTGCACGACATTGCCCAGCTGGGAGGCGAGAAGACCCATGCCCAGGCCGAGGACGGCCATCGCCAGACCGAAGGAGAGGTTGTCGATCCGGGGCTCGATCGTGGCCAGCAGCCACACCTGCGCCACCACGAGCACCAGCAGGCCGCAGCGCACCACGGTCCTGGGCGCCGCGAACCGGCCGAGCAACGGGCCCGCCATGGCGGACAGCAGCATGGTCACCGACACGGGCAGCAGACGGAGCCCGGTCTGGAAGGCGTCGAAACCCTGAACGACCTGGAGATACAAAGGGATGACGAAGAACAGGCCCAGCAGGACGAGGTTCTGACAGAGCAGCATGGTCAGGCCGGACCGCAACGTCGGTACCGCGAACAGCGACAGACGCACCAGAGGTTCCCTCTCCCGCGCCTGCTGCCGCCGTTCCCAGCAGCAGAAGAGCCACAGCACGACGGCCCCCGCGGCGATGACGAACACGGTCGGGGAGAAGCCGAAGACGGTGAACGGCGGGTTCCGGGGCTTCAGCCATCCCCAGGAGCTGCTCTGCAGGACGCCCAGGACGACGCCGGCGAGCCCGGCCGCGGACAGCACGACGCCTCCCGCGTCCAGCCTGGTCCTCGGCTCCGGCTTGATGTCCGGGATCCACCGGATGACACACAGCATGGCGATGACGAGCACGACCTCGCCGGCGAACACCAGCCGCCAGGTGAGGTACGTGGTCACCCATCCGCCGAGCAGCGGCCCCACGGCGATGCCGGCACCGGCCAGCCCTCCGATGACGCCGTAGGCGACCGACCGCTCCCGGCCGCGGTACGCGCCGGCGACGAGCGCCGCGAGCGCCGGGAGGACGAGGGTGGCTCCGAGCCCCTCGACCACCGACCAGCCGAGTGCCAGGACCCACAGCGACGGCGCCAGCGAGGTGACGGCGGACCCGGCTCCGTAGACGATCAGCCCGATGGTGAAGGCCCTGCGGCGTCCGAACGCGTCGCCGAGCTTCCCGCCCGTGATCATGAAGGCGGCCATGACCAGGGTGTAGAGGGTGATGACGGCCTGGATGGCCGTGACCTCGGTGTGAAAGTCCTCGACCAGCGTGCTGATCGACACGTTCATCACCGACGTGTCCAGCACCATCAGGAACTGGGCCGTCCCGAGCACGATCAGAGCCCGCCATCGATTCACGCCTGCACCCTCTTCGCCTTGCGGTGTGCCCCGGTGACGGGCGAGCGGCCGCTTGATCGCACCAATCGCACCAATCGCACCCTAGAACCGCATGGCGACCGCCGGGTGTTTTGGGCGAGCGCGTGTCGCCCGCCGGCCCGGGGCCGGCCGGTCACGGATCCGTCCGTACGCGGCCGCCCGGCCCGTGTGCGATCACCGGCCGCAGGGGGTGAAGATGGAGGCGAACGGCCTGCTGACGTGGCCCGGACGCACGGTGCGGGCCGGACGCACGGTGCGGGTCCGTGCAGCCGGAGCGGCACTTCCCCATGGCACGGCGGTGATCGGATGCCCCCGACCGAACCCCCGCTCTCCGAACCCCCGCTCTCCGACGGCGGGCCCGGGGCGACGCTCCCGTGGTCGGGCGATCCCCTGCTCGACGCGAAATTCTCGGTACCCGCTGCTCCCCGGGCCCACGTGCCCCGGCGCCGGCTGCTCGGCAGGCTCGGCGACGGAGCCAACGGTCCGCTGACCCTGATCACCGGCCCGGCCGGCGCGGGGAAGACCACCCTCGCCGCCGCCTGGACGCGGGACGGCGCACCACCCGGAGCCGTGGCGTGGCTGACGCTCGACGCGCACGACGCCGCGCCGGGCGTCTTCTGGAGCTACGTCGTGGAAGCCCTGCGGCGTGCCCTCACCCGGCTGCCCGGCGGGGTCACCGTGCCCGCCTGCCCCGGCGGCGTCGGCACCTCCCTGCTGACCCGGCTGGCCGCTGCGACGGAACGCCTGCCCGGCCCCGTGGTCCTGGTGCTCGACGGCTTCGAGAAGGTGGCGGGCCGCCGGGTGCCGGCCGGTCTGGAATTCCTCCTCGACCACTGCGGGCCCCTGCTGCGGCTGGTCGTGACCAGCCGGGTGGACCCCTTGCTGCCGCTCCACCGCTACCGGGCCGGGGACCGGATGACGGAGATCCGCGGCGCCGACCTGGCCTTCACCCCGCACGAGGCGGCCGTGCTGCTGCGCAGGCACGACCTCACGCCGGGGGACGACGCCGTCCGCGCCCTCACACAGCGCACCGAAGGATGGGCCGCCGGCCTGCGGCTGTGTGCCCTGGCCATGCGGCGCACCGGCGATCCGGCCGGCTTCACCCGCTCGTTCACGGCCTCCGAACAGGCGGTCTCCGACTACCTCCTCGCCGAAGTGCTCGACGCCCGGCCCACCGCCGTGCAGGAGCTGTTGCTGCGCTCCAGTGTCCTGGACCGGCTCCACCCGGACCTGGTGAACGCCCTGACCGGGCGCAGGGACGCCGAGGCGGTGCTTGCGAGGCTCACGCGCGAGAACGCCTTCGTCGAGCCCGTCCCCGGCACGGCCTGGTGCCGGATCCACCCGCTGTTCGCCGAGGTGCTCCGCACCCGGCTGCGGATCCGGCACCCCGGCCTCGTACCGCGGCTCCATGCCCGGGCCGCCCGGTGGCTGGCCGGGGCGGGCCGCGTCACCGAGGCGCTGGAGCACGCCGCGGAGGCGGGTGACTGGCAGTACGGCGCCTCCGAGGCCGTCCACCGGCTGCTGGTCGGGGCCGTGCTCGCCGCTCCGCAGGCCGAACGCGTCGAACGGGCCTTCTCCCGTATGCCGGCCTCCGTGCCGGGAGCCGATGCGGCCCTGGTGGCAGCCGCGTGCCGGCTGGCCCGCCACGACCGCGCCGGCTGCCGCGAGCGCCTCGCCGTGGCCGAGCGGCACCTGCGCGGGAACGGCGGGAAGGGCGGGGGCGGTGAGGACGGCGGGCACGGTGAGAACGGTGCGGCACCGGACCCGGAGGCCGCGCTCACCCACGCGCTGCTGCGCCTGCTGTGCGAACCGCAGACGGAAGGGCGGCCGGCCCAGGAAACGGCACGCGCCGTCTCGGACTTGATGCAGCGGATACCGCCCGAGTGCATCCGGGCGCACCCCGAGATCGAGGCGCTACGGCTCCACGGGCTCGCCAGGGCCCTTCTGGGATCCGGCCGGCTCGCCGAGGCCCGCCGCCTCTGCGGCGAGGCCGCCGGTGTCCGCGCGACCGAGGCGACGCTCCCCGTACGGCACATGTCCCTCGGCCTGCTGGCCCTGGCCGAGAGTGCCGAGGGCGACCTGACCGCGGCGGAAGACCATGCGCTGCGCTCGCTGGTGATCGCCGACCAGCACGGCATCACGGCGGACCACCGTTCCGGGGCCGCATACCTCGCATGGGCCGAAGCGGCCTTCGAACGGGACGACCCGGGAGTCGCCCACCGCCGGCTGGAACAGGCCCTCGCATGCCGTGACGTGGACGAGGACCCGGTCCTGGCCACCGAGGCGGCCGTGCTCCGGTCCCGCCTGGAGCTGGTCGGCGGACGCCGCGAGGAGGCCCTCACCGCTCTTTGCCGCCCGGGCGGGAGCGACGAGCCGTGGCCCACCCAGCGGATCGCTCTCGCGCGCTCGGCCGTGGCACTGGCGCGAGGGGAGCACCGGGCAGCCGTCGCCGCGCTGCACGGCACCCCCGCCGGCGGACCGGCGCCCCTCGTCGCCCTCGCCCGCGCCCACTTCGCCGCCGGTCGCGCCGCCAGGGCCGTGCGGCTGCTGGACCGCGCCGAGGACTCCCCGCACCTGGGCCTGCCGGACCGGGTGGGGATCCAGCTGCTGCGGGCCCATGCCGCGCTCCTGGCAGGCGACCGGGCGACCGCTCAGTGCCTGCTCGGCAGGGCGCTGGACACCGCCCGGCCCGAGCGGCTGCGCCGGCCCTTCGCCGAAGCCGGCCCCTGGCTGCGCCACCTGCTGGAGGGGGCCGGCGGCACCGCTGCCGCACAGGCCCGGGACACCTGGCTCACCGCGCACGGGGGCAGGGATCTCCCGGGACCCGTACAGCCCCTCAGCAACCGCGAACGCGATGTGCTCCTGTGCGTGCAGAAGATGATGTCCACCGACGAGATCGCCGACGAGCTCACCCTCTCCGTCAACACCGTGAAGACCCATCTGCGCAGCGTCTACCGCAAGCTGTGCGTCTCCCGGCGCCGTGACGCCGTGGAACGGGGGAGGGAACTGCACATCCTCTGACGCCGCCCGGCCCGGCCGTTCCCACCCGTTCCGGGTGGTGGCCCGGGCACCCGGCCGGCGCAGCCTGTGACCGAAGAAGCCCAGTTCTCCAGACGCTCTGTTCTCCAGACGTTCTGTTCTCCGGCGGTGGAAGCGGCACGACCATGCGCTACGAATTCCGCGTGACCGGCAGCGTCTCCCTTCTCCTGGCCGAAACGTTCCCGGACCTGGTGGCAGAACCGCTCCCACGGCAGACGCGGTTCTTCGGCACGGTCACGGACGAGGCCCATCTGTACGGGATCCTCGCCCGCTTCCAGGACCTCGGACTGCGGGTCGAGGAGATGCGGCGCCTGCCGGAATGACGAGTGCACGCCACCCGGGCCCGGCTCGCCCGCTACGGGTGATGCGACGGGGACCGGGCTCCGGCGAGGCTGCGACTGAGACCGCCGCCGCGCCCGGCACCCCGCCGGCCAGGAGGGAGCAGGCATGAACGCGCCCCGAGCTCCGGGTCCCCCGTCCGACGACCGCCCCCTCACCCCGGGCGAACGCGACCACTACCGGCGTCTGCGCGAACGCGAGGCCCTGCACCACCGGCGGCTGCGTTACGCGACGACATCCGTCCTGCTGGTTCTCGCCTTCGTGCTCTCGCCGCTGGCGGTCGTGGCGGCCTGGGCCGACAGCCAGGTCTCGGACACCGACCGCTACGTCCAGACCGTCGCACCATTGGCCAAAGATCCCTCCGTACAGAACGCCGTCACGGACCGGCTGACCACCCGCGTGGTCGACAACGTCGACGTCAAGGGCATCACGGACGCGCTCTCCGGGGCGCTCGCCAAGACCGACGCCCCACCGGCGATCGTGGACAAGTCGCACCTCCTCGCAGGCCCCCTGAAGGAGGGCCTCACCACGGTCGTCCACAAGGTGGTCGACAAGGTCGTCACGAGCGACCAGTTCGCGCAGCTGTGGGACGAAGCGAACCGGCGGGCCCACGCAGCCGTCGTCAAGACGCTCACCGGCGAGGGCAACAGCGCCGTGCAGGCCAAAGGCGATGCCGTCGTCCTGGACCTGGGCACGGTCGTGGACAAGGTCCGGCAGAAGCTGGTCGACGAAGGCTACGAGAAGGCCGCGAAGATCCCCGACGTCGACAAGCAGATCACTCTCTTCCGCACCGACAAGCTCGACGACGCCCAGGCCGCCATGCGCCTGCTCGACGTCGTCGGCACATGGCTGCCCGTCGCGGTCATCGTCCTGGCCGCACTCGCCGTGTGGTCGGCGCCCGCGCACAGGGTGACGCTCATGGCCGCGGCCACCGGCGTCGGCGTGATGATGCTGCTGCTCCTCGTGGGGCTCGCCGTCGCACGACACATCTACCTGGACTCCGTCCCGCCCACGGCGCTGCCCCCGGCCGCGGCGGCCGCGGCCTACGACACCTTCGTCCGCTTCCTGCGCAACAGCACCCGCACGGTCCTCGTCATCGCGGTCATCACGGCACTGGCCGGATACCTCTACGGCCCCGGACGCGGCGCCCGGTTCATCCGCTCGACGACCTCCCGGGGCACCGGCGCCACCGGCCGGGCCATGGCCCGCTCCGGTCTGCGCACCGGCGCCACGGGCCACTGGCTGGAGACGCACCGGCGCTGGACCACGGGCATCGTCATCGCGGCGGCGGCAGTGGCCCTGCTCCTCTGGAACTACCCCACCGCGGCGGTCGTGGCCCTGGTCCTCGGCATCACCGTCCTCGTCCTGGCCGCCCTCGCGATCCTCGGCGCCGCCTCCGCGACGCACGTCCCCGCGGCACAGGGCACCGCACCCCACGGAACCGCACACGACACTGCACCGGAAAAGGACCCAGATCATGAATGAAAACGTCTATCTGGCCTACGACTACCCACTTCTGGGCGCCTTCTGGACCGTCCTCTGGATAGTCCTGTGGGTTTCGTGGTTCATCCTGCTGTTCCGTGTGATCGCCGACATCTTCCGCGACGACACACTGAGCGGATGGGCCAAGACAGGCTGGCTCATCCTCACCATCGTGCTGCCCTTCCTGGGCGTGTTCGTCTACATCCTCGCCCGGGGCCGGAGCATGGGCACCCGGGAGCGGCGCCACCTCCAGGCGCAGCAGGAGGCGTTCGACCAGTACATCCGTGAAGCGGCCGGAGGAACGGACCGCAGAAGCCAGGCGGACGAGCTCATGAAACTCTCGGAGATCCGCGCCAGAGGCGACATCACCGACGAGGAATTCCGCCGGGCGAAGGAGAAGATCCTGCACTGACGCACCGGGAGCTCCGCCGGAAAACCCCGGCATGGGGAAGCGGACGGGAGGGACACGGGGAAGTGAACGGGAGGCGCCCGGAGACCGGCACGCAGTGCCGAAGACCGCGCACGCGCCCTCCTGACGCTGAAGTGAGGCACCCAGGTGCCTTACTTCGCCGTACCCGTCCACCATTGCCGCGGGCGTGCGAGAAGCGGTTCACGAGGGCACGCCTCACGAGGAATCTCCAAGAGGCACGCGTTTTTGCGCCGGTTGGCCCGCACGCCCCCCGTGAGGGTGATTGCTGTCCCGGGCCGACAGGAGTGAGGTGAAGGCCCAGGCTCTGAGAGCGAGGAACCAGGTCGTGACAGGAACCAGTACTTCCTCCGTCGGCGCCGTCCCCACGAGGGCCCGGCTGACACCGCAGCACGTCGGCATCATCATGGACGGCAACCGCCGCTGGGCACGTGCCCGGGGGCTCGAAGCCGTCGAAGGGCACCGGGAAGGCGCCTTACGGCTGGGCGAAGTGTGCGAGTGGGGCGACGAGGCGGGGCTGGAGACCCTCACCCTGTGGGTGTTGTCCATCGACAATCTGCAGCGGTCCGAGCGGGAACTGGCCGGCCTGCTGCCGCTGATCGGCGAGACCATCGAGAACCTCGCCGCCCGCAGGCGATGGGCGGTCAACCCGATAGGCGACCTCGAGGTGCTGCCCGGCCACCTGCGCGCGAGCATGGAGCGGGCCCACGACATCGGCCGCGGAGCACCGGGCATGACCGTGAACATCGCCGTCGGCTACGACGGCCGCCGTGAAATCGCCCACGCGGTGCGGCAGATACTGTGTGCCGGCATCGCTCTCCCCGACGACGACGGCGACCCGGCGAACATCTGGCAGGTCCTGATCGCGGAGCACCTCTACACCCGCCACCAGGCAGACCCCGACCTCATCATCCGGACCTCGGGAGAGCACCGGCTCTCGGGATTCCTGCTGTGGCAGACGGCGTGCTCCGAGTTCCACTTCTGCGACGTCCCCTGGCCCGCTTTCACCCGGGCCGACTTCCGCACGGCACTGGACTCCTACGCGGCACGGCACCGCCGTTACGGCCGTTGAGTCCGGACCCCCCAGAGGTTCCGTCATCGCAGGAGGAGGGCGCCATGACCGTCACACCTCGCACGGACCCCTTAGGTCACACCGTGCGTGTCCCCGAACTGCTGGTCAGCCTGAAAGCCGGGCTCCATCCCGATCACGAGGCCATCCGCATCGCCTCGGACACCTGGACCAGGCAGCACCTGAAGCTGATGGGCCTCGAAGCGGACTGGATCGACGTCTTCGTCTCCATGCGACACGAGCACTGGCCGTGCCGGGTATACCCGCGCGGCCGCACGGACCGGGTGCGTCACGCCGCTGACCTCACGGTCTGTGTATCCGTGTGCGACAACCTCATGACCGACATGCAGCGCGGTCTGCGACCCGACCGGTCCGCCGCGATGTCCGCCGCCGTCCTGCGCATCGTGGCAGGCGAAGCAGCACCGGCCGACGATCCGCAGGCCGTCATGACGGGCCGGGCCTGGCAGGCACTCACGGCCCCGATGCGTCCGCGGCAGCGTGCGCGGGTGTGTGCGGGTGTGCGCGACTATTTCGCCGGCGAAGCCATGGCCGCCGAGATCCATCGCACCGGCCGCCGGCTGACCGTCGAGGAGTACCTGCCCGTACGCGGCTACGCCATCGGGGCCCGGCCCTTCACCGCGATGATCGACCACGTGCTGGGCCTGGACCTCCCCGACGACCTGCTGGACAGCCCGGACATGCAGCAGGCACGCGAGCTTGCGGTGCTCCACTCGGCACTGGTCAACGACCTCTTCTCCTTCGGCCGTGAATGCCGCGAAGGGCAATGGCCCTTCAACGCCCTGGGCATCCTGCACTTCCACCAAGGGCTGAGCCTCCAGGAAGCCACCGACGCCCTGTGCGAACTGATCGCCGACCACGAACGACGCCTCCACCACCTCGCCGACGCCGTCAAGGAGACCCCGGGGCGCCACCCGGACCTGGACGCCTATCTGGACGGCATCGGCGAGTTCATCGCCGGTAACGTCCCTTACCACTATTTCTCTCCCCGTTACGGGGGGCGGGGTCACGTGTGGGACGGACACACCACCAGCGGCCGGGCCACCTTCCTCGGCGACCGGCTCCGGATCGAGCCCTGACCCCGGCAGGGGCGCCGTGGCCGGGCCGGCTCCGGGCCCGGCCCACGCATACGCACTCGCGCTAGTGTGCGTGCGTGAGTCTTTACGTCGTTGTGGGTTTCGGGGCCGCCGGGGCGGCCACTGCTCGGCTGCTGGCCGAACAGGGTCATGCGGTACGGGTTGTCACCAGGTCGGGGCGGAGCCCGGAGCCCGGCATCGAGCACGTCGCGCTGGACGCGACGGACGGCAAGCGTCTGACCGAGGCGGCACAGGGCGCTGCCGCGATCTTCAGCTGTGCCGCACCGCCGTACCACCGCTGGGCGAGCGACTGGCCGCCGCTGGCGAAGTCGCTCTGCGCGGCGGCCGAGGCCACCGGAGCCGTCCTGGTCATGCTGGGCAACCTCTACGGTTACGGACCGGTCGACGGGCCCATGGCCGAGAAGCTGCCGCTCACCGCGACCGGCCCGAAGGGACGGGTACGCGCCGCAGTCTGGGAGCAGGCGCAGAACCTGCACGAGCAAGGTCGTATCAAGGCGGTCGAAGTGCGGGCCTCGGACTTCTTCGGGCCCGGCGTGACCGACGGCGGGCACCTGGCCGCGCGGCTCATGCCACGCCTGCTGCGCGGCAAGCCGGTTTCCGCGCTCGGGGATCCGGACGCCCCGCACAGCTGGAGCTATCTGCCCGACGTGGCCAGGGCCCTGGCCGAGGTCGCGGGCGAGGAGCGGGCCTGGGGGCGGGCCTGGCACGTCCCGACGGAACCCGCGCTGTCCATACGGGAGATGACCGACCGCCTTGCCGCCCGGGCGGGTTCGGGTCCGGTCGCCGTACGCAGGCTCTCCCCGGCCCTGCTGGGTGTCGTGGCGTTGTTCTCCCCGCTGATTCGCGAACTGAAGGAGATCCGCTACCAGTTCGACCGTCCGTTCGTGGTGGATTCAAGCGCTTACGAGACCGAATTCGCGGTACGGGCGACCCCGGTCGACGAGCAGGTCGGGGCGACGGTGGACTGGTGGCGCGGGCGG
>NZ_BMUT01000003.1:40782-104542 GCF_014650335.1 Streptomyces hiroshimensis | reverse complement strand
CGGGCGTGATGCCGTACCGGCCCGTTCTTCAGCGGTGGTAGTACAGGTGCCACTGGTAGTCGTACTGCCCGTGGTGCCTCTCCTCGTGCTTGCAGCGGTACTCGCCCCATTTGCCGTCGTGCTTGCCCTTTTCGCCGGCCTCGCGGCACGCCCCCTCGTTGTCGTACCAGCCGTCCGGCTTCCAGTCCGACTTCACTTCCTCGCTCGCGGCGCTGCTCGTCGGGCTCGGGGACTCCTCCGACGGCGCCGCGACGGCCGCCCCCGCCGTGCCTGCCAGCAGCAGTCCCGCGGTGGCCACCACCGCCGGGACGAGGCGCAAGTTCCTCGGTGTCACGGGCTTACCTTTCTCGTTTCCAGCGTCTGCTCCGATAGTGGGCCCGGAGCGGCACCGTAGGAAGCCGGTGTCCCCGGCGTGCGGGAGCAGGCATTCCCGCACGTCCCGCGCGGGCGGGACCGAACCGCACGCGGCGTGAGGAGAGCCGGTCAGCGGACAAGCCGGAGCGCACCGGCACCGCCCCGCTCCCTCTCGGCACGGTGAATCGGCACGTCCGAGCCGGTCAGGGGGACGCCCGTCCCTCCTCGCCGGGTCGCGACGATCTCCGCCGCGATCGACAGGGCGGTCTCCTCGGGCGTACGGGCGCCGAGGTCGAGGCCGATCGGCGACCTCAGCCGGGCCAGCTCCCGCTCGGTCACGCCGGCTTCCCGCAGCCGCCGGTTGCGGTCCGCGTGGGTGCGGCGCGAGCCCATCGCGCCGACGAATGCGACCGGCCTCCGCAGCGCCTCCTTCAGCAGGGGCACGTCGAACTTGGCGTCGTGGGTGAGCACGCACAAGGCCGTGCGCCCGTCGACCGCGGTGCGCCGCAGGTAGCGGTGCGGCCAGTCGACCACGATGTCGTCGGCCTCGGGAAAGCGGGCCCGGGTGGCGAAGACGGGGCGGGCGTCGCACACGGTCACGCGGTAGCCGAGGAACTTGCCGGCGCGCACGAGCGCCGCCGCGAAGTCGACCGCCCCGAAGACGATCATGCGGGGCGGTGGCACGCTCGATTCGACGAGCAGCGTCAGACCACCGGGGCAGTGCGATCCGTCCTGTGAGAGACCGACCGTGCCGGTACGGCCGGAGTCCAGCATGGCGCGGGCCTCGGCCGCCGCCGTCCGGTCCAGTTCCGCGTGGCCGCCGAGGGTGCCTTCGTACGACGCCCCGGAGCCCCCGGACCCCTCGGAGCCGGAGCCCGCGGCCTCCTCAGGACGCACGGTCAGGATCCTGCCGAGGAGTCCGGCCGGGCCCCGGACGACACGGGCGACGGCCACCGGCCCGCCCCGGGCGGCGGTCGACACCGCCGCCCGGAACGCCGCCCGCCAAGGCGCGTCCGCAGCGGCCGGCGTGACCGGCGTGACCATGACGTCGATGACTCCGCCGCAGGTGAGCCCGACAGCGAAGGCGTCCTCGTCGCTGTAGCCGAACCGTTCGACGACCGTCTCGCCGTCCGCCAGCGCCTGCCGGCACAGCTCGTACACCGCCCCCTCCACGCAGCCTCCGGAGACCGAGCCGATGACCGTGCCCTTGCCGTCGACGGCCAGGGCGGCGCCGGGGCCGCGCGGGGCGCTGCCGCCGACGGCCACGACGGTGGCGACGGCGAAGTCCCGGCCCTGCTCGGCCCAGCGGTGCAACTCCTCGGCGATGTCAAGCATGCGGTTCCCCCGTACCGGCGAGGATGACGCGGTCCGGCCGGATGGGCAGGCTCCGGTGACGTACGCCCGTCGCGTGCCAGACCGCGTTGGCGACGGCCGCCGCGGCGCCCACGATGCCGATCTCGCCGATGCCCTTGATCCCGACCGGGTCGTCGGGGTCCGGATCGTCGATCCAGTCCGCCTCGACGTGCGGTACGTCGGCGTGCGCGGAGACGTGATATCCCGCGAGGTCGGCGGCGTAGTGGCCGCCGGAGGCGCGGTCCCGGACCGCCTCTTCGTGCAGGGCCATGGAGATGCCCCAGATCATTCCGCCGACGAACTGGTTCCGGGCGGTGAGCGGGTTGACGATCCGGCCTGCAGCGAAGATGCCGAGCATGCGCCGTACGCGCACCTCGCCGGTGGCGACGTCCACGGCGACCTCGGCGAACTGCGCTCCGAAGGAATGACGTTCCGTCTCCGTGAGGGCGGCGACGGCCGCGGTGGTGTCCGACCGCACCGTGACGCCCTCCGGAGGGATGCCGGCGCCCGGGATGAGCCGCTCGCGCAGCTCGTCGGCCGCGGCCGTGATCGCCCACGCCCAGGAGCGGGTCCCCATCGATCCTCCGGCGATCATCGCCGGTCCGAAGTCGCTGTCCCCGATCCGCATCCGGACGCGCTCCGGCCCGACCTCCAGCGCGTCGGCGGCCACCTGGGTGAGTGCGGTCCGCGCCCCGGTGCCGATGTCCGCCGCGGAGATCCGTACGGTGAACGTGCCGTCCGCCTCGGCCGTCACGGTCGCGGTGGACGGCCGGGCCCGGGCCGGGAAGGAGGCCGCCGCCGTGCCGGTGCCGAGCAGCCAGCGGCCTTCACGGCGCAGGCCGGGACGGGGATCCCGGTCCGCCCAGCCGAACCTGCGGGCACCCTCCCGGAAGCAGGCGATGAGGTTGCGGCCGCTGAACGGCAGGCCGGATACGGGCCCCCGCTCGGGTTCGTTGCGTGCGCGCAGCTCGATCGGGTCGAGGCCGCACTTCTCGGCGAGTTCGTCGAGCGCGGACTCCAGCGCGAACGACCCCGGTGCCTCGCCCGGCGCGCGCATCCACGTCGGCGTCGGCACGTCGAGGCGCACCACCCGGTTGGCCGTGTGGTGGGCGTCGGCGTCGTACATCACCCGCGCCGCCCCGGCGCTCGGCTCGATGAACTCGTGGACGGTCGAGGTGAGGCTCAGGGCACGGTGCTCCAGCGCGCGCAGCCGTCCTCCGGCGTCGGCGCCGAGCCGGAGGCGCTGGACGGTGGGGCTGCGGTAGCCCGCGAGCGAGAACATCTGGCGGCGCGTCATGACGACCCGGACCGGCCGCCGGAGGGCGGTCGCAGCCATCACGGCGGCCACCTGATGAGCGCGGACCCCCTTGCTGCCGAACCCTCCGCCGACGTGCTCGGACCGTACCCGCACCGAGGCCGGGTCGAGCGAGAACAGCTGCGCCAGGTCGCTCACGACCCAGGTGGCGCCTTGGTTGGAGTCGACGACCTCGAGCCGGCCGCCGTCCCAGCGGGCCGTGGCCGCATGCGGCTCCATCGGGTTGTGGTGCTCTTCCGGGGTGGTGTACTCCGCGTCCACGACGACGGCGGACGCCGCGAGTTCGGCCTCCAGGTCCCCCTTCGCCGTCACGGCCGGCATATGGCCGTCCACGGGGTACGCGTCCGAGCGCTCGCCGTCGAAGGCGATGTCGTGCGGTTCCTCCTCGTAGTGCACGACGAGCGCCTCGGCGGCCTCTCTGGCCTGCTCGGAGGTCTCGGCGACGACCAGCGCCACCGGCCATCCCCGGTGCGGCACCCGGTCGTGCTGGAAGACGGCGCAGGTCGGATCCGGTGCGCCCAGGAAACCGACGAAGCCGGTGTCGAGCCGTGGGGCGTTCCCGTGATGGAGAACGGTGAGCACGCCCGGCATCGCGAGGACCCCGGCGGTCTCCACCGACCGGATGCGGCCACGCGCGACGGTGGACAACGCCAGCCAGCCGTACGCGAGTCCGGCGAAGGGCACCTCCGCGGCGTAGCGAGCCGCCCCGGTGACCTTGTCGCGGCCCTCCACCCGGGTGCGGGCCACGCCGACGGAGCCCTTGTGCGCGGTCGGGGCGGTGGTCATCGGGCGGCCTCCTCGGAGAGTTCGGTCAGCACCGCCACCACGAGATTGCGCATCAGCGTCACCTTGTATCCGTTGTGGGGGAGCGGCTTCGCGGCCGCCAGTTCGGCATCCGCGGCGGCGGCGAACGTCTCGCCGTCGGCGCGTGCCCCGGTCAGCGTCCGCTCGGCGGACCGGGCCCGCCACGGCCGGGACGCGACGGCCCCGAAGGCCAGGCGCGCATCTTGTATCACGCCGTCCCGGACGTCGAGCGCGGCGGCGACCGAGCCGATCGCGAACGCATACGAGGCGCGCTCGCGCACCTTGCGGTAGCGGGAGACGGCGGCGATCGGAGCGGGCGGCAGGGTGACGCCGGTGATCAGCGCTCCTTGAGGAAGAGCCGTCTCCAGGTGCGGTGTGCCGCCCACGGGCAGGTAGAACTCGGAGAGCGGCAACGCGCCCGGCCCGTCGGTCGTTTCGTAGGAGACGACGGCGTCGAAGGCGGTCAGCGCCACGGCCATGTCCGAGGGGTGGACCGCCACGCAGTGACCGGAAGCGCCCAGGATCGCGTGGTTGCGGTGTTCGCCCTCTACGGCGGGGCAACCGCTGCCGGGGGTGCGCTTGTTGCACGGCCGGGTCACGTCGGTGAAGTAGCCGCAGCGGGTGCGCTGGAGCAGGTTTCCGCCGACCGTGGCCATGTTGCGCAGCTGCCCGGAGGCGCCGGCCAGCACCGCCTGTGCCAACGCCGGGTAGCGGCGACGGACTTCGGGGTGTGCGGCGAGGTCGCTGTTGGTGACGGTGGCTCCGATGCGCAGGCCTCCGTCCGCCGTCGGCTCGATCCGGTCCAACGGGAGCTCGCGCACGTCGACGAGGCGGGCGGGGCGCTCGACGCCGGCCTTCATCAGGTCGACGAGGTTGGTGCCTCCGCCGAGGAAGCGGGCGTCGGGATCGGCGTCGAGCAGCGCGAGAGCGCCGGAGACGTCGAACACGCGCTGATATCCGAACTCCTTCACGCCGCCCCCTGGGTCTGCGTGGTCATCGTGGTGTGGGTGGTGTGCGCAGTTGCCGTGGTCTCCGCCCGGACCGCGGCAGCGCGGGCGACCGCCTGGACGATCGACACGTAGGCACCGCAGCGGCACAGATTGCCGCTCATGCGCTCCCGGATCTCGTCCGCGGTCAGCGGGGGAGGCCCTGCTTCGGGCCGTACGTCGTCGGTGACGGCGCTCGGCCAGCCCGCCGCGTGCTCCTCGATCATCGCGACCGCCGAACAGATCTGCCCCGGCGTGCAGTAGCCGCACTGGTAGCCGTCGAGGTCGAGGAACGCCTGCTGGGCCGGGTGCAGTTGCTCGCCCTCGGCCAGGCCTTCGATCGTGGTGATCGCACGCCCCTCGGCGGCCACCGCGAGTTGCAGGCAGGCCACGGTTCGGCGTCCGTCGAGCAGGACGGTGCAGGCTCCGCACTGCCCCTGGTCACAGCCCTTCTTGGTGCCGGTCAGATCGAGACGCTCGCGCAGCGCGTCCAGCAGGGTGGTGCGGTGGTCGACGGTCAGCGTGTGCTTGTCGCCGTTGACGCTCAAGGTGATGGAGCTGTACGTCGACGTGGGGGCCGGGGCCATGATCAGCCTTCTTTCGCGTATCCGGAGCGTGTCGCGGAGACCAACCGGCGGGCGGACGACCGGAAGACGGACGACCGGTAGGCAGGCGACCGGCAGGCGGACGAATCAGGAGACGTAGCGAGGGAGGTGGGGGAGGTGAGGGAGGTATCGGCGGGCAGGGGATGGCGCTGTGCATGGCGACGTAGGGGAAACACTGCAGGCGGCGGAGATCGCAACGCCGGTGCCGACGGTCACCGGCCGACCGGATCCGCCGCTATGGTGAGCACAAGCAAGCGGACAACTGTCCGCTCCTAGAGAGCGTAGTGGACAGTTGTCCGCTTAACAAGGGCGGGATTCGGGCACGCGCCGCCGGGAGGACGAGTGCAGGAGAAGAAGGACGCAGCTCTGCGGTCGGACGCCAGGCGGAACCGCGAGCGCATCCTGGAAGTGGCCGTGGCCGAGCTGACGCGCTCCCCGGACGCCCCGCTGAGCGCGATCGCCAAGAAGGCGTGCGTCGGGCAGGGCACGTTCTACCGCAACTTCCCCAATCGCGAGGCACTCGTCCTCGAGATCTACCGCTACGAAATGCAGCAGGTCGCCGATGCGGCGGCCCAGTTGCTCGAGACCCGCGAACCGGCCCAGGCCCTGCGCGAATGGATGGACCGCCTCGCCCGGTTCGCCATGACCAAGGCCGGCCTCGCGGACGCGATCCGCATGGTCACCAGTGCGCCCGGGGGCCCGTCGAAACCGGGACACGCCCCGGTGACCTCGGCGGCCGGCCTCCTGCTGCGCGCCGGCGAGAACGCCGGCGCCATCCGCCCCGGAGTGACCCCGGACGACTTCCTCCTCGCCATCGCCGGCCTCTGGCAGATCGACCCTGGCTCGGACTGGCAGCCGCGGGCCACCCGGCTGCTCGACCTCGTCATGGACGGACTGCGCGCGGGAGCCCCCGGGCGGCCGTGAGCCCGATGGGCTCAGTCGAGGTCCTCGAAGGCGGGGCGGCGGCCTGCACGACGCCGCATGAATCCGCGCCGTCCGGCGAGCAGGGTGATACAGGTCCATCCCACGACGCCCGTGATGAGAGACGCGAGCTGTCTGTCCGGGTTGACGTCGGAGGCCGCTTCGAGTGGGACGACGCCCTTCGGGTCGCTGACGACCTCGATCCGGTCACCCACCTCCCACTGCGGATGGTCTCCGTCGTAGTCCAGGGTTTCCTTGAGCTTGCCCGACCGGCCGACGAGAGTGAAGCGGTGACTCGACGCGCTGCCGCCGGCGGCGCTGTCGGCGGCGATGCGGACGGTCTCGCGTACGCCCCGGTCGTCGAGCGTGGACTCGGGGGCGTACTGGACCGAGCCTATGAGGACGAACACCGCCGGCAGGACGGAGAGGGCGGCAAGCCACCACGCACAGTGGAGGAAGCGCAGGACGATCACGAAGACGAGGCACCCGATGAGCCCGGTGATGATCGGGACGAGGTCCGTGCCCAGCGCGAGGTACGAGATTCCGGTGTTGACTGCGGCGATGCCCCAGCCGAGCCCCATCACGACGAAGGTGAACAGCAGGTATGCACCCCGGTCCACGGTTCCGGTCCCGCCGTGCGATTTCTTGATGTCCACTTCAGCCATCGGTGCAGCATATGCAGCCGACCTGCAGGGACGTCCATGGGGGGCCGCGGACTGCCGGTTCCGACGGAGCGGCTATGGAGTCGCGCGGACCCCCGCTCACCTGCGAGGGTGTCCGTCATGAACACTGAGCCGAGCGGCCCGGCCCGCCACCACGACCCGGGAAGGTGGCTGGTGCAGTTCGCCGACCGCATCCTCGTGGTCTGCCCGCGGTGCGGCGGCCGTGCCCTCGTCGTGCCCAGGCCGGGACTTCCCGAGCGCAAGTACTTCAGCGAGCTGTTGTTCCAGCCGCGCCGCCTGTCCTGCCCGGAGTGCGGTGCCACCGACGGCTGGGAGCCCGGGATGCAGGGCGCCGGGCTGGTCGGCGCGGTGATGGGCGGTACCGAGGACCCGTTCTTCCGGCGGCCGCTGTGGCTGCAGACGCGTTGCGGCGGGAAGATCCTTTGGGCGTACAACGAGGCGCATCTCGCCGAACTGACCGCCTACACCGGCGCCCGGCTGCGCGAGCGCGGCCTCGCCCGTCCGACGATGGCGATGCTCGCGCGGCTGCCTGCCTGGATGAAACGGGCCGAGAACCGCGACAAGGTCCTGGCCGGCCTGGAGAGACTCCGCGCCCTGGCCGGGCGGTCGGCCGCGGCGGACCGCTCCGACGCGGCACACGAGCGCGACGACCGTCCGCGCCCGCACCACAGCATGTACTTCCGCGGCGGCGCGTACTGAGCTCCGCTCCGGACACCCGGACACCCGGACACCCGGACACCCGGGCCCCGGCCACCCTGGGCGCTCCGGGCGGCGTCGAGTGGAGGACTCGCCCCTCACCCCTCACCCCGTGCGGTGAGGGGCAGGCTCCGGACGCCTGTGTTGAGGAAGATCCAATTGTCCTCCGGAAGGGTCGCGGGGGCCGGCGGGGGAACCGGGCGGGTTTCCTCGTGCCAAGCGGAGCCCACGGCCGCCGTGGCGGTTCCACGCCAGAAGCGAGCGGCGCCCGCGTTGGCTTCCTGAAAGGCGATCGCCCACGCGCCGGGACGCGAGTGCAGCAACTGCAGGGCGGCCCGCCGGCCTACGCCCCGCCTGCGCAGCGCGCGTACGACGAAGAACGCGGAGATCGAGGTCCTGCCCTCGGACGTCGGACGGGTCAGGACGAAACCGCCCGGCGCCGCGCCGTACTCGATCAGCAGGGCTTCCCGCTCGGGCTCGTCGAAGAACAGCGGCAAGATGCTGAACCCGAACGTTCCGTCGGCCGCGGGAAGGTGACCGAGGAACTCCGACATGTCGTGACGGTACAACTGCGCCAACTGCTCGATGACAGGCCGCAGTTCAGCGGTCGCGGGACGGAGGGTGAGCGGCGTGGAGTCCGTGATCGTTCCCATCCGGGGATTCTCGCACGCGCCCCAGCCGGGCCCGCCACTCCCGCCGGAGCATGGCGTACACCAGGTCGTCGCGCCATGCCCCCTTGAAGAACCCCGTTCCGATGAAGCGGGCCTCTCTGCGCATGCCCAGGCGTTCGAGGAGTCCGGCGGAGGCGGCGTTGTCCGCGTGGCAGCGGCCGATCATCCGGTGCAGCTCCAGCGCGTCGAATCCCAGGCGCAGGACGGCGAACGCGGCCTCGGCGGCGAAGCCCTTGCCCTGGTGGGCGGGGTGGAGGACACAGCCGAGTTCACCTTGGCGATGTTCCGCGCTCAGCAGGACCAGTTCGACCTGCCCGATGACCGTCCCCGTGCCCGGCTGGACGACCGCCAGGCTGAGGCAGTCCCCGTCCGAGGCCAGTTCGGTCTCCCGGGCCATCTGCTCGACCGCCGCCCGGACGTCCTCCGGTCCGCGCGGCTCCCACCGCATGAAGCGGGCGACATCGGGCCGGTGCTGGTAGCCGTGGACGTCCTCGGCGTCCTCAGGCCGGAACGGACGGAGTATCAGCCGGGCGGTGGTGATGGGAGAGTCGATACGCAGCATCGGGCGACTTTACCGGGCCGCTACGCCGACGGGTCGCCGGTCGCCGGTCGCCGGCCGCCGTGCCACCGGATCGGCGGTGCGCGCGCCCGTTTCCGCCGCCCGGCAGGCCTATGCTTCCGTCGTGAACGACACCCCACGTGGCATACGAATCAGACCAGGCAGCTTCGCTGACGCGCCGGCCGTTCTGGACATGCTCGACTCCGCAGTGGTCTGGATGAATGCTCGCGGCAACACCGAACAGTGGGGCACGACACCGTATTCGCAGAGGCCCGGCGGGGCGGCGCGCGTCGAGCGGTATACGACCGAGAACGCCCCGTACATCGCGGAGTCGGGCCGCACGCCCGTCGGGGCCCTGGTGCTGGACTCCGGGCCCAGTCCGGAGATGCCGATCGCACCGGCAGGGGAACCCGAGCGGTACGTCCGGCTGCTGGTCTCCGACCGGCGGTATGCCGGCCGGGGCATCGGGGCGGCGCTGCTGGCCCATGCCGTCGAGGAGACCCGGCGGGCCGGCGTGGGGCTGCTGCGGGTCGATTGCTGGGCGGGCGGCGGGGGCGAACTGGTCGCGTTCTACGAGCGCAATGGATTCATCCCCACCGACCGTTTCCTGTCCGGGGCCTGGCCGGGACAGGTACTGGCCAGGCGGGTCGGCTGACGGCGAGAGGACGGCAGTCGGCGACCGTACGGCAGTCGGCGACCGCACGGCGACCGGCGACGGGTTCGTCCGGCGGGTTGTCGCCCGCCTACATGTCAGGTCTCGATCTTCTTGACCTCAACCACGCTTCAGGTGTGAGGCTGGGGGCATGAACAACACCACTTCTCCCGCTCGGGACCGTATTCCTACGCCCGTAAGCCCGTCCGATCCGCGGCACGCCGACGTCCGCCCGCTTTCCGACACTGCACTTGATGCGCTGGCAGCGGAGATTTCCGTCGGGGCGACCGTCGTCGGCATCGGGGAGTCCACTCGCTTCTCCCGGGAGACCTTCGGTGTGCGGGACCGGATCTTCCGCAGGCTGGTCCAGAACCATGGGTTCCGGGCGCTGGTCATCCAGGACAGCGCCGTCGTCGCCGCTCAGCTCGACCGGTACGTGCACGCCGGTGACGGTTCGGCGGAATCCGCTCTCGAGGGGGCCTGGCGTCCTTGGCGTACGGGCGACATGGCCGCGGCGCTGGAGTGGATCCGGGAGTTCAACCGGGACCACCCGGACGCCCCCGTCCGGATCTTCGGTGCGAAACCTGTACAGGCGCAGCTCGGCGACTACGACGCCGTCCTTGATCATGTCCGTGAGTCGGCGCCGGAACGGTGGGCGGAGGTGGCCTCCCACCTGGAGGTGATCCGGAGCGCTCACCACATCGATGAGCACGTGCAGCACGCCCGCGGAACGCACCCGGGACGCCCCTTCGCCGACCACGCCCGCGACGCGCTCGCAGTGATCCGGTCGCTGTCCGGCCCCGGCGGGGGCCCTGGTTCCGGCGGGGGCTCCGGATCCGGCCATGACGAGGGAATCCTGGCGCGGATGCGTCTGATCGTGGAATTCCACGAACGCAGCGTCGCAGGGCGAGGCAGCTATGCGGGTGACGCCGTCGTATGGGCCGACGTCATCAGCGACCATCAGCGCCGCACCGGCCTGCGCATGGTCTACTGGGACGGCATCGGCCATACGTCGGCCACCGAGGCAACCCTGGGGCTGGCTTCCGATCGCGGTCCGCAGCCCAGCGTCGGCAGTCTGCTGCGCAAGCGGTACGGCAACGGCTACGTCTCGGTGGCGATCGGCTTCCATCACGGAGACCTCGGTGTCGCAGTCGTCCCGGAGCCGGCCGAAGATCTGATCGACGCGACGCTCGGCACGATGCATCTCCCGGCCCACTGGCTGGACTTGCGCGACGACGCCGTACGCCGCCGGTGGGACGGGCCCGCGAAGGCCCGTGTCATCAGCGGCGTCTACGACCCTTCTCGCGACTCCTCCGAGTACATGGCCGTTGCCTCTCTCGCCGACGCATTCGACGTGCTCATCCACATCCGCGAGGTGTCTGCAGTGCGATGGCTGCCGTGAGTGGTGAGACGCGCGAGGTGCGGTGAGGCCCTGACCGGCGGCTGCCGGGGTGGCCCGCCGGTCACCGGGCCCCGTCGCTCCACCTGGGGTCACTCCACCCGGATTCTGGCCCTCCACGGCGCGATGACCAACGGGCAGACATGGCCGGCATCGGCATGGCACCTGCGTGCGGCGCTGATCGTGGCCGTACCCCCGTGTTGTGCGCGGAACACCGCCGATGCGCCGCCGTCCGGCTTCGTACCGCCCGTGGTCCGCCGGAGCACCGTGGTGTTGCCGGACTGCGGGGTGCTCCACGTGTAGGTGAGCCCGGATTCGCGGTAGGAGGTGAGGCGCACCTCGATGTCATCGCCAAGGGCCGCCGGGACGGATCGCCCGTTGTCGGCGTTCGTGAGCGCGACGCGCGCCGCCGGTACCGCGACGGAGGCGGACCCCGTGGCCAACGCCATTCCCACGGCGAGCGGCGCGACCAGATACCTGACTGCTTTCACATGTCCCCCTCAATCTCAATGCGGGCCTCTTTTATGGCCCAGGGCCCCCTACCCCGGCGCAATGCGCCGCCACTCGCCCGTCACCCCCACGGGGGGTCACTAAATCATTTGTGTGTACTGCCGGATATCAGCCGGGCAGCTGGGACCGCAGCGTCTTCCTGTCCGGCTTGCCCGCCGCCGTCAGCGGAATGGCGGACATCAGCTGCAGGGTCTCGGGAGCGTAGAGACGTCCTTTGCGGGAGGTGACGAAGTCCCGTATCTCCTCCAGTGAGGGGGGTCGATGTCCGGCGGCGGGCACCACGGCGGCGTGGACGTGTTCCACCGACTGTTCGTCCCGGCTGCCGAAGACCGTGCACTGGGCGATGGCGGGGTGGCTCAGCAGCAGGTCCTCCAGCTCGGCCGGATAGACGTGGCCGCCGACGACCACGATCATCTCCTTGATCCGGTCCACGATGTAAAGGTAGCCGTCCTCGTCGAGATAGCCGACGTCACCGGTGCGCACCCAGCCGTCCTGCAGCACCTCGGCGGTGAGCTCCGGCTGCTTCCAGTAGCCGGACATCACATAGGGCGAGCGCACCTGCACCTCACCCCGCTCCCCGGGCGGCAAGGTGGTGCCGGCGGCGTCCCGGACGGCGATCTCCACGCCGGGCATGGCCCGGCCGACCGTCAGGTGCCCGCCGAAGCCGGTCAGCTCCTGCTCGCCGGGACCCGCTTCGGTGATGTACTGCGCCTCGGACTGCCCGTACCAGCCGTAGAGGACGGGCCCCAGGGCCTTGGCCGCCTGCCGCAGCCTGGCCGGCGAGGCGGCGGTGCCGCCGTAGGTGATCCGGCGCAGGCTGGACAGATCGGTGCCGGCCAGGTCCGGGTGATCGAGCAGCTGGTAGAGCAGCGGCGGCAGCAGCCAGGTGTGGGTGATGCGCTCGCGCTCGATCGCGGCCAGCGCGTCCCCGGGCTCGAACTCGTGCCGCAGGACCACCGAGCCGCCTCGGTAGAGCGTCATGTCGGCGAAGATTCCGGCGAGATGGGCGAGCGAGGTGCAGGCCAGATAGCGGGGCCGGTCGCCGGTTCCGGCGAGCCGGTGGTCCAGGGTGCGCCGGTAGGAACCGTGGGTCATCTGGATGCCCTTGGGGATTCCGGTGGTCCCGCCCGTGTGCCGGATGCACCAGTCGTCGTCCGGGCCCACCAGGCCGCCCATGGGCCGCGCCGGGCGCCGGGCGGCCACGGCCAGTACGTCCTCGGTGAAGCCGCTCGGGCCCAGGGAGAGCATGGGGGGAACGCCGGCGAGCTGTCGCAGCTCCTCGGCAGCGGCGTCCCGTCGGCCGTCCACCAGCAGGAGCGAGCAGTCCACGCTCGCCATGATGCGGGCCATGGTCGGCGGGCTCGTGCCCTCGTAGAGACCGACCACCCGGGCACCCGCCAGGTTGGCGGCGTAGCGGGCGACGATGGCCTCGGCGGTGTTGCCGGTGAGCAGGGTGACCGTGGTGCCGCGGGCCACACCGCGCTCCGCCAGCTCCCCGGCGAGCCGGTAGACCTGGTCCCGGAACTCTGCCGCGCTGATCACCAACCCCTCGGTCGTGGTGACGGCCGCCCGCCCCGGCTCGGCGGACAGCACGTCGAGGACGGCCTCCACGTAACTGCTGAAACCGCCATGCGTAGCGGGGCGCTGGTGACTCATCGCTGTTCTCCCTTGCCGGAAACCGGTGGATGCGTGGATGCGTGGACGGGTGGACGCGTGGACGACCTTGACGCTAGCGCCGTCCACTCATGCCTTCCACGACCGGTTCCGCCATGTGCTTATGACTCTTGGAGCATGAGCTGTTCCGTGGCCAGCCGGCGAAAGTCCAGGGCCGCGGGGGAGAGGTAGGCGTCCCGGCGCCATACCAGGGTCAGCGTGCGGTGGCAGTCCGCGGCATCCAGCCGCACCCAGGCCACCGGGCTGCGCTCGCCGAGGGTCCGCCGGGCGACGGCCGGCATCAGGCCGATGCCCAGCCCGGCGCCGATCAGCTCCGGGGTGGCGGCGGCTTCGTCGCCCTCGCAGACCACCTGCGGCGTAAGCCCCTCGTGGGCGAAAAGCCTCTCCAGCAGGGCGCGTTGCCAGTGGCCGGTGCGCGTGCTGACGAACTCTTCGTCGGCCAGCTCGGCCACTGTGACGCACCCCCGGTCGGCCAGCGGATGCCCGGGCGGCACAGCCAGCAGCACCTCGTCCCGGAACAGTTCCAGCGAGCACAATTCAGGCCCGGCCAACGGCTGGGAGGCGAGCGCGAAGTCCACCTCGGCGGAGCGCAGGTGACGTCTCATCGAGTCCACCGGAGCCTGGAACAAGCGCACGCGCACTCCGGGACGGTGCATACGGAAGGCGGCCAGCGTCCCGGCCAGCTGAGGAAGGGTCTCGGCGGCGACGGCGATCCGGCCCGGGCCGGCGCCTGCGGCATCGGACATTTCCCGCCGGGCGTCGTCGAGCTCGGCCAGTGCCCGCTCGACACGGCGCAGGAAGGCCGCTCCGTGCTCATTGAGCCGTATCCGGCGCCCCCGTCGGTCAAACAGCGGAATGCCAAGTTCCGATTCAAGTCGGATGATTGTCCGGCTCACCGACGGCTGGGCGACCCGGAGTTCCTCCGCGGCCCGGCTGATGTGCTGGTGACGGGCCACGGCCTGGAAATATCGCAACGACAGGAGATCCATGACGCCAGTCTCGCCCGATCGTCGCTCAGAGCTTCAGCGCTGTGATGACGGCGGCCAGTGGCAGGGGAGAGGGGGCGTTCGTATGCCGGCGTGGCCTTCCCAGAAGGAACGCCGGGACCGTGTGTGCGATCCGCCAATCGGTCGGCGTCAGGCCACCCGCACGCAGCATGACGTCGACTTCGCGGCGCGTGTGCATGCGGTCGCGCTTCCGCACGGCCGCGAAGAAGGGCCGCAGCCAGCCGGTGGCGAAATGGTCGGCGATGACGACGCATCCTGTTGTCCGCAACACGCGCTCGATCTCCCTCAGCCCCAGCTGTTGGTCCTTCCAGAATGTCTCCGCGGCACGCACACGGGCTGTACGCACCATCGACGGCGCGGGATCGATCCCGGTCAAGGCGCTGCCGGGGAAGCGGGAACGAGCCTGGCGGAGCAACGACCCGGTGCCGCAGCCGACAGGGGTGTAGTTGTGGAGAATTTCCGCATCTTCGAGTAGCGCGTTTGAAGATGAATTACCCAATGCGGCAAGGGGATAGCGCCTTCAGTGCTGTCGAACTGTTGCATGGCGAGCGAATGGGCGCTACTCGGCCTGCTTCCGCTCTGCCCGCGGCTGCGGCTTGCGCACCGGCCGGCTCTTCGTCAGCTGCACTGCCACGTGAACATCGCGCGGTCGAAGCGGCGCGCCGCGAGGTCTTCCGGGCGTATGAGCCAGTAGAGGGCACCGCAGTCGCCCCACATCATGTCGGCGTCGTCGTCCGTGTCGAACTGGGCGAGCAGGACCCAGCGCAGTGCCTCGTCGTTGATACGGGGATCCGTCCACGGCGGGTTTTCGAGGACGCCACAGGCAACCTCGGACTCCACCTCGTCCTGCACCGGGTTCGCGTGTCCGCCGAGGCGGTGCTCGGTGCCCTCGGAGAAGTCCCACAGGCCCTCCTGGAAATCCTCGTCCCACAGAGGGTGGTCGTCGGGCATCGGGGCGAATTCCCGGTAGACCACCGGGTGCCGGAGATAGGGCGCCGTCGTCTCCACGCGCGCCGTCAATGCGACCTCGGGGTACGGCCGGAGACCCTCGGGCGCCGCCCGCTCCGCGACGGGGACTCCCGCCGGCACATACAGGACGCGCGCCCCCGCCCAGGTGCCGGACTCGTAGGGCGAGACCACTGCACAGCCGTCGTCCAGCTGCCCGTCGAAGTAGAAGAAGGCCAGCGTGCCGTCCGAAGGGACGGCTATGTCGAGGGCTGCGGAGGGGAGAGCCGCGCAGTCGAGCGAAGCGACGAAGGACAGCGGGCCGTGCCCTTCCCACACGGGCCACTCCTCGCTCTCCGGAAGCTCCGGCAGGCCTCCGAGCCGGCCGACGACAGGCTCACCCTCCGTACCCGCACCCGTACCCGTGCCGGTGCTCGTACTCGTGGCCTTCTCCAAGCGGAGGCTCGGTCGCAGCAGGCCGATCCACCTCTCGGCGATCTCGGCGGGCAGGTGCTCGCGGGCGAGCGTGTGCAGGGCGTCGGTGGTGCTCTGTGTCATACCGGTGATGATGCACGAGGCCACTGACAACGGGGCCACTGACAACCGGGGAGGGGCGCCCAGGTCCCGTGGGCGGCGCCGGTCGGTGGGGGAGCCCGGGTTGAGCAGGCGCATACCGCCGGGGGCGGTGGTGTCCCAGGGGATGTGACTGTGGCCGAAGACGAGCACGTCCACACCAGGGAAGCGCTCGGTGCACCGTCTCTCCCGCCCCTGGGCGGGCCCGGCTAGCCCCGGTGGACGCCGTTCCCGAGTGGGCCATCGTGGCTCGCTCACCGGTCGCTCACGTACCACGCTGGATGAATGGCCCGCAGACACGCCGTCGTCCCGGCCGCCGCCGTCCTGGCCGGAGTCGTCGCCCTCCTCAGCCCGCTGCCGCCCCCGTCCGCGACCGCCGATCCACCCGCCTCCCGGACCCCGGAGCAGCGCACCGTCTCCGCCTGGCTGCCGTTCTGGGAACCGGGCGCCTACCAGGACGCGCTCGCCCACGCCGACCAGCTCCACACCGTCAGCCCCTTCTGGTACGAGGCCACCGCCGCGGACCGCATCGAGGAACACGCCGGCGCGGGCGACCGGGCCGTGATCGACGGGCTGCACCAGGGCGGGATCAAGGTCGTGCCGACCGTCACCGAGAGCCTGGACGCCGCCGGCATGGCACGACTGACAGCCGACCCGAAGACCCGTGCTGTGCACGTCGACACCCTCGTGCGCCTGGTCACCAGCCGCCCGTACGACGGCCTCGACCTCGACTACGAGAAGATGAACGAAACCGGCGCCGCCCCGGCCGTCGTCGAGCAGGTGCGTACGGGCTTCAACTCCCTGATCACCGAGGTGTGCGGTCGCCTGCACACCCTGCACAAGGAATGCACGGCCGCCGTCTTCCCCCGTACGGCGGCCCGCGACGAGGGCCCGGTCTACGACTACGCGCACCTGGGCCGCACTCTCGACCGCCTGCGGATCATGGGCTACAACCTCCACAACGCTCTGGACCCGCCCGGCCCGCTCTCCAGCCCCGCGTGGTACGAGGACATCCTGCGCTACGCGACCGCGCGCGTACCCCCGCAGAAAATCGAGATGGGTATCCCCGCCTACGGCTGGGACCACCGTGTGGGCGACCCCGCCCGCGCCGCCCACCGCACATCCCGCGAGGCCGAGGTGCTGCGTCGGCGCGTCGGTGCGCCCTACGCCCTCGACGGCGGCTCTCGGACCCCGCACTTCACCTACACCGAGGACGGCCGGCAGCGCGAGGTCTGGTACCAGGACGCACGGGGGATCGCCGCCCACTTGCCCGTCCTGCGCAAGTACGGAGTCGAGCACACCGCACTGTGGGCGCTGGACTTCGAGGACCCGCTGCTGTGGCCTACGCTCGCCGGATCCCCACCTCCGTAGGACCCGTGGCCCGGAGGACGAGAGCGGCAAGGACGAGCGCCGTCCGCTTTCCTGGGCCGTAAGCGTCGTGGGTTGACCTCAACTGAGGTTGAGGTGTGAGTGTCCTGGCATGACACGTATCGCTGCACTGCAGCACCCCGCTGCCGGGATCACCCTCATCAGCCGCTGGATCACCGGGAGCCCTGAACGCTCACGCGCCGCCGCCGACGCGCTCCTGGACGCGTCGGCGGCGGATGCGCCGGCAGCGCAGCTGGCCATGCACGTCTTCGAGGAGGAGGGCGGCGCGGGCCTGCTCATTTACGCGCAGTGGACGAGCGCTGAGGAGCATCTCGCTTTCGTGCGGGAAGGGCGGTCCGCGAGGGTGGCTCGTATCGATACCCGGGTTCCGGGTATCGAGCGGCCCGGCCTGGAGCGCACCCACAGGTACCGCAGCACGGTCCTCGACGCGGATGGAGAAGCGGACGTCTTCGTCGTCACCAGCCACAGCACAGGCGGAGGCCCCGGGGAACAGCGCGCTTGGGCCGACGCGCGGGCGGCCGCCCTGACGGACGCCGGGCACGACGGACTGCTCGCCGCCCACTTCCACTTGACGATCGACGGGGAGCGTGTGGTGGAGATCGCGGAATGGTCGGTTGCGGCTGGTACGGCCGGTGCGGCGGACCTGGAAACCGCCCACGGCCCCGGAGTCCCGCACAGCCGCTACCGCTTGTACGGGCCTGCGCGCGCGTAGCCAAACACGAGAAGTGGTCGATGTGTGCGTCGGCTCGTCGGTGTGGCCTGCATGCATGTCCATCGCACGCATCGCTCGGCTACTCATGTTCGTCAGGCGGTTGGCAGGCCGCACCCGTAGGGGGTCAATGCCGAGGACGCGGTCACGGGGGAGGATGAACATACAGGCCATTGGTAGTGCCAGCTGTTTTTCCTACGCAAGACTCGTTGTTGCCAGAGCTTTTACCTGGCTTACTTCCCCTTCTTCCATCTCTTGGAGAGAGCTATGAGCATCCGAAACGCCGCCGCCGTGACCGTTCTCGCCGCTGCCGCCCTCGGCGCCGGTGGCGCCGTGGCGAGTGCGCACGGCCAGGCGGTCGGCACCGCGGAGAACTCCCCCGGCGTGGCCGCCGGAAACGTGCTGCAGGTCGCCCCTCGCATCTCCCCGAACGTCGGCGGCAACGTGATCTCCGTGGTGGGCGTCGGTAACAGCAGCCACGACAACGCCCTGATCAACAAGTAAGCCCCGGTTCCAGCCGCCGAGGGTCACAGGGGAAACAGCACCTGTGGCAGGCCGCGCGCCCTACGACTTCCCGTCGGGCGTGCGGCCTTTCGGCGCGGGCCTGAGCGCGAACGACGCCCGTCCTTGCCACTTCGTCCCGTCGTGCACCATGAGTTCAACCGACGAGACGTGCGATGTGAACGGGAGTTTGCTGAAGAGGCCGGCCTCGATCTCTTCCAGGACAGCATGCTCCTGGCCCTGGGCGACGGTCAGGTGCGGCACGATCTCGGTGAACCGGCCGCCATACGGCGGAGCCTCGTGCCATCGATCGGCAATCGCCTCCGTGAGTCGCTGTAACTGTGTGTCGGGTTGCGGAACGAGATACAGCACTTCCGGCAGTCGTCCACATTGCTCGAACCGTAGGTCAAAGGCCCGGTGTTTTCCCAGCACATCGGCGAGGGCTGAGGAGACGAGCGAATCTATTCGGCTCTCGTCGAGGAACGGGAAGAGTACGGTGATATGCGCGGGAACTCCGGCCCGGGCCGAGGGGTCCAGCCGTTCACGCCACCCGTGGACGACCGGCTCGGCCTCCGGGATCCGGACGATGAGCCCCGTCTGCCCCGCCTGAAACGTACTGCTGCTGTCGCCTGTCATGGCACCGTATGGTGTCACCTGATATCGAGCCGGAACCAGTTGAAGTGGACGACTCTCTACGGACCTTGGCATGCTCGCATCGCTGATACGGCACTAGGATGAGACGGTGAGTTCTCTGCCGGAAGACCCGCCGTCACCGTTCGGCGAAGACGACCGCGACACGGCCGTGCAGCGCGTGCAGGAGGCGTACGCCGAAGGGCACATCTCGCACGAGGAGATGGACGAACGCCTCCACCAGGTGCTCATCGCCAAGACGCACAGCGAGCTTGTGCCGGTTCTTGCCTCGTTGCCGGAGGAGAAGGCGGGCACGGCGTCCACGATTGCCGCCGCCGGCGGGCGGATCAAACGGCGCGGCGCATGGCGGGTACCTCGGACCCTCAAGGTTGCGTCCGCATTCGGAAGGGTGTACCTGGACTTGTCCCGGGCGGTCATCGAGCATCCGGTAGTTGACATCGAGTTGCAACTCGGCACCGGCAGGGCCAGGATCACGGTGCCTCGAGACGCGATCGTCGACCTCGATGATCTGCATACCGGGTGGAAGGACACGCTCTACAAGACCCGGCTGTCCTCCGGCCCCGGAGGGCCGAGAATCCGGATCTCCGGGACCATGGGGTTCGGACGGTTGAAGATCCGCCACGCGCGGCGTTGAGGCTCAGTCGCGGAAGGCCGGGTTGACGCCGGGCAAGGGCGGCCAAGACGAGTTCGTCGTGTGCCCGGTCACCGGGTGGTCCACCCCCACGAGGCGCCCTTCTTGTAGTCGTCGGCGGTCGTCGCGTCCGCGCTCCAGGCGAGTCGGGCAGGCTGCTTCGCATTCGCCTTCGCGATGTAGATCGAGCACATGGTGCGCTGCTCGCCGATGTCCCAGCTCATGTAGACCTTGTCCACCGGGCAACCACCCTCGTCGAAGCCCGAGTGGATGACGGGTCGCTCCGCTGCCGGTTCGCCGTTCTCATCGAGGACCACGGCCTGGGCATTGAGGTCGGAATTGACGACGCTCGGCTTCCCTTCCTTCAGCGTGTACGTCACGTACACGTAGTACGGGGTGCCGCCCTCCAGATTCCGGTCGGCATCGACGTAGTGGCCCTCCTCCAGCTGTTTCCGGGTTCCCTTGACGATCTTCGTAGCTGTCACCTGGAACTTCCCGCCCTCGGAATTCTTGGGCTCGTACAGCCCCGGAGCCGGCTGGCCCATCGTCAGCGCGGGGCTCCACTCGACCCTCGCGGCCGGAGTCGCCTTGCTGCTCTCGCTCTTCGTCGCACCCTCCTCGGGAGCGCCGGATTCCTTGCCGCTTCCGTTACCGCCGCAGGCGGTGAGTGCGATTCCCAGTGCGGTGGTCATCTTCTTAACCGCGCGCGTGCGTGTCATGTGCATGCTATGTACCCCGGGTGGGTGGTTGAACAGCGCATTACGCCGCCAGGCAGCTGCGGGACTCCATCGACGACTCCTCGTAGAGCCGGGACCGGCGCGAGTGGACCTCCGAGGCTCCACGGGGGAGCCTGTAATCATGCGGTGGCTTTTCCGCTCGCCCCCTCGAACGGGAACGGACGCCCACAGCCGGGACGCCCACAACCGGAACCTGTTCACGCTGGGGCAGTGCCTGCCGTTCGCGATCGCCCTCCTCGTGGTGGGCATCGAGTTCTCACCTGCACACTTCCTGTACACCGGCCCTCTCCTCACTGCGACACCGGCGCTGGCCGCGGTCACGATGGGCCCCAGGGGCACCGTCGCCGCGGCGGCCCTCGCCACCGCTGTCAGCGTGTGCACGGCCACCTACAACCAGGCGTGGGGCAGCCAGCAGGTCTACTCCAATTTTCTGGCTCTCTTCATGGTGTCCGTGGCGAGCATCGCGACGAGCAGCGCCGTGCGCACGCGCCGGCAGAGTGAGCTCGACCAGGTACGCCGCATCGCCGCGGTGGCGCAAGACGTCGTCCTCCGTCCCGTACCCGCCCGGCTGGACCCGGTCCGGGCAGCCAGCATGTACCTCGCGGCCGAGAAGGGCGCGCAGATCGGCGGTGACCTGTACGAAGCCGTGCAGACCCGCTACGGGGTCCGGATGCTTGTAGGGGACGTCCGGGGCAAGGGGCTGCCCGCCGTGCGCGCGGCCGCCGCCGTGCTGGGCGCCTTCCGGGAGGCCGCGCACTACGAACAGGACCTGGCCGAGGTCATGGACCACTGCATGGCCTCGCTGAGGCGGGAGCGCGCCGTGCCGGGCGCGTTCGGCGAGGAATCCCTGGCGGAGGGATTCGTCACCGCGCTCGTGGCCCAGGTGCCGGAAGAGCCCGTCGTCGACGTGGTCAACCGCGGCCACCCGCCTCCGCTCGTACTGCACCGGGGCGAGGCCCGCCTGCTGATACCCGCCTCCCCGCAGCCGCCGCTGGGGCTGGAGGACGTCGTCATCGGACTCTCCGAGGCGGAGAGCTTCCCGTTCGCCCCCGGCGACCGTCTCCTCCTCTACACCGACGGCGTGATCGAAGCCCGCAACCGCGACAACGACTTCTTCCCGTTGGCCGAAGCCGTGGAAGCGGTCGAGGCCGGCACTCCGCAGGAGTTCCTCGACCATCTGCACCAGGGCCTGCTCCGGCACACCGGAGGGAGCCTGGCGGACGACGTGGCGATGCTCCTCGTCGAACGCTGCGAGGACACCGGCGATCATGTGGAGGCGGTCGCCGAGTGAACGAAAACGCCGGAGCCGGGTACCGAATGGCACCCGGCTCCGGCGTTGAAGGCGAGGAAAGCGAAGGGACTAGATTCAGTGAGGTGTGAGAAGGAAGTCCGTTCATGGCCTCGCCTGATCCAAGGCTAGCAGTCAGGCGGGGATCAGGTCGCGCAGGTTTTCCGGAGTGATGATCAGAGAGTCCGCGTGGAGTCCCTCCGGGCGTTCCAGGCCGATATACGTGACGGGGCCGTCCGGAACACTCTTGCCGTCCCACAAGGTGGTGGCTGTGGCCCGGTCGTTCATCAGGTCGGTGAGATACCGGACCGTGAGGTAGTCACGCTCGACGATGCCGCGCAGCAGCGTGGCGACCGATACGCGGTTCCCCTCGACCCGGTTGGAACTCGGGTTGCCCTTCAGGTACAGGTGCAGCCATTTGGCTTGCCAGCGGCCGTCATCGCCGCGCAGGAACGCCAGTGGCAGTGCGACCTTGCCCGGGCCGCGCAGCTCCGACTTCATGCGCACGGTACGCGCCTCGAAGGGGCGGCCTTCCTGCTCGGCGTCGCGCAGCATGAAGCCGAAGAACGACTCCTCGACCTCCTCGAAGCCCTCTCCCGAGAAGATGTTGACCTGAGGGACGATGAATGCGCCGCGCACGGCGCCGAGGCGCAGGTTGATGAACTCCGAGGCGCCCTCGGGTGCGTTGGTGATGTCGCCGGAGTGCTCGCCCTCGACAGCGGTGAGGGCGGTGTAGGACAGCCAGGAGAGCGTGGAGTAGTCGGCGCGGAGCATGAGCGCCGACAGGTCGAAGTCGGTGGTGTGGCTGGTCTGCTTCCAGTAGGTGAAGAAGCGCAGCAGCTCGCCGTCGACAGGGGAGAGGGAGCCGCGGGGCAGCACACCCAGGCCGGCGGCCGTGGCCTTGCCGCTGAGCGGGAGCGCGACGTCGAGGACGTCGGGGTCGATCAGCAGATGCCCCGGCTCGGGGAGGCGGCGGCGCGTCTCCGCGTCCAGGGCGGCGATCAGGCGCGTGCGCTCGGGAGGCAGCACGGGGGGACGGGTGTCGGCGGTGACCCAGGCGCGGCCGAGACGGTTGATGAAGACGCGCCGCTCGCCGGCCTCCCGGGTGCGGTTGTGGAAGTGTTCGCGGACCGACAACAGGACCCGGCCGGAGACCTGCGGGGCGGCCTGCTCGGCGGCGGTCACGACGGCGTCGCGCTCGTCCTGGGTGCGGCACATGCGCAGCAGGCGGTCCAGGGAACGGAACAGCTTGCCCGGCGCTGCCGTCAGCAGCCGCACCGCCCCGCCGATGTCGTCCGTGCCGATCAGTTCCTCGATGCGGCTGTCGAAGGACCGGGCCTCCTTCTCGCCCCGGGCGACGGCGAATACGTCGGCGGCGTGCGGCCAGCGCGGGTACTCATGGGGGTGGAGGCGCTCGCCCAGCCGCTTGAACATCTCACGGTGCGCGCTGACGTCGGCGAGCTTGGCGGGGGCCGCCGCGACGACCGAGTCGAGGCCGGCGAGCAGGGCGCGGCGGAGCGGCCGGGACAGCGAAGAGAACCGGGTCGGTTCGGTGAGGGTCACGTCGCCGTCCGACAGGGCGCAGGCCAGGCGGAGCACATCGGTGACGGTGTCCAGCAGGAGGTCCGCGCCGGCATGGAGGCGGGCGAGGTTGACGACGGCGCGGTTCTCCCGGACCGGGATCACCTCGGGCTGCGGGCCGTCGGCGCAAGCCCCGGCGAGCAGACGAAGGTCGCGCAGGCCCTCCTCGCCCAGCGGCGTGGTGCTGCCGGCCATGGCCAGGTACAGGGCGGTGACCTCGCCGTCCGGGGTACCGCCCAGGTGCAGGACCGTCATGCGGTCGCCCGCGGCGGCGATCAGCTCGTCGTGAGCGGCGAGCATCTCGGCGTAGGTGTGCTGGTAGCTGCCGTACGACGGGAGGGTGAGCAGGTCGACCACGCCGGTGCTGAGCCGGGCGAGCGTGCCGTCGCGCGAGGCGTCGTCGGCGAGCGCCTCGGCGATGCACCACATCCAGAAGTCGAACGTGTCCGGCACGTTGGCAGGGAAGTCGACGAAGTAGACGTTGTGCCGGACGTGATCGCCGGCCATCTCACGGACGGTGTCCAGCGTGCGCGCGGCGATCTCGACGACCGTCCCCTCGGTCAGCCCCGACAGACGCTCCATCAGGTCTGCCGAGAGCTTGAAGCCCACGGACAACAGCGCGGCGTCGAACTGCCGCGCCGCGACCCCGCCCTGCCCGACAGGACCGGAGGGGAGAGGGAGGCGGCGGGTGTGCCGGATGACCAGGGGCTCGAGACGGTGTGACATCCGGGCATGATCCCAGAAGCACGCGAGCAGACGCACACGGGTTTTCGAACGCGGCGTGCGCCGGTCGGTGGCATGCGTCCGGCGGTCGGCCTCGCCGAGGAGTCAGTCTCCGGGCGGCTTCAGGCCGTGAAGACAATCGGGGAAGCCTTTCAGCTCCGGAGTGGCCTTTGCGGGGAGAGAGGAGAGCTGAGTGGGAAGACGTACGAACAGCGTCGGTCCGAAGGCGTCGCAGGTCAGGCTGACGGCCTGTCCGATCACCGGCGGGCGCGCGGGTGCCGGCGGGCCAGGGGAGGAGAGGGCGGCAGCGGGGGCGGCCGACGCGGCCACCATGAGCAGGCCGATGCCGGCGCCGCCGACGGTGCCGGCGACGATGCCGGCGAGGACGCGGCCCGGCAGAGGCCGGTGGAACGGGGTCATGAAGTCGAGCATGCAGCCGGGACCCGGTACGGAGCGGCAGGGACACAGCGACACCCCTCGAGTGGGTGACTGCTGGGTGCGATGCCCAGCCAGTGAGCCCCGGCGATAGACGCCGGGGCTCACTGGTCCTTCTTCGCCGACGCCTTCTGGGCGCCTTCCAGAGCTGTCTAGGCTGCGGCAGGCGCCGCCGCAGCCTCGGCGGATTCGGCGGGGCGGGGGATGCGGTGCAGCCCCTTGCGGTCGTAGAAGCGGGTGACGCCGAAGCCGAAGAGCACGGCGGCGGCCAGGGCGATGCCCATGGAGATCCAGGCGCGGCTGAGGCCGGCGTCGGCCTGGGCGTCGTAGTAGAGGATGGAGCGCATGCCCCCGGTGATCTGCCGGAGCGGCTCGAATTCCGAGAGCGTGTGGAAGAAGCCGGGCAGCGCCTCCAGCGGCACGGTCGCTCCGGAGGACGGGACGGCCATGGCGACGAAGACGATGGTGGAGATCAGCATGCCGGGCGTGCCGAAGACGGCGAGCAGTGCCAGCGCGCTGACGCCGACGGCCGCGATCGTGCCCACGGAGTAGAGCCACAGCAGGCCGAGGTGGGAGGCGTCCATGCCCAGGATGCCGACCGTGGCGAGCTCGACGAGGGAGCCCATGACCAGGGAGAGACCGAGCATGAGCACCGTGCCGACGGCCAGCGTGCGGACCCGGCTCGTGTGCCGGACGGGCATGCGCTGGCGGAAGGGGCCGAAGTCGGTGTGCAGGTAGCCGAGCGCGGTGTCGACCTGGGAGACGATCGCGTTGGCGCCGAGCATGCCGCAGACGATGAGGACCAGCGCGTAGTAGAAGGCGCTCAGACCCATGGCGCTGTGCGTGCCGAGCGGGTGGCCGTCCGCCACCTCGACGTTCACGGGATCGGTGAGCATCAGCTTGGCCGCCGGGGCGAGCTGGGCCTTCTGGGCGGCGGCGCGGTTGAGGAGTTCCTTGCCGAGCTGGGCGGAGGCGGCGTGGGCCGCCTTCTGGTTCGCCTGGCTGGCCATGGAGGAACCGATGCTGCCGGCGGACTGGTTGGTCAGCACCGTCAGGGTCGGCCGGGTGGTCTCCGCCGGCTTCGGGCTGGTCAGCCCGGCCACCGTGGCGGTGAAGTTCTCCGGCACGACGAGCGCGCCGTAGACCTTGCCCTTGCCGAGCCGCTTGTCGGCCTCCTGCCGGCTGACGACCTGCCAGGAGAAGCTGTGGTTGCTCGCGGCGGACTTCTCGATCCCGGAGACGACCTGGTCGCCGAGGTTGAGGTGTTTGCCGTTGGCGTCGGCGCCGCGGTCGCTGTTGACCAGTGCGATGGGCAGGTCGCGCAGATTGCCCTTGGGGTTCACGTTGCCGCCGACGTAGAGCAGGGCGAACAAGATGGAGACCACCGCGACGATGAGGCCTGAACCGATCCACAGCCGCGGGCTGCGGAGTACGGAGGAGGGCTCGGGGGAAGGCATATTCGCTCCGAGTTATTACCTAGAGTAACTGGATACTGAAGGTATCCAGTAGCTAGATAGTGGCAGTATCTTCCAGGAGTGTCCAGTCGTCGCAGGACGCCCGGCAGCACCACCAGCGAGGAAGTCGCATGAAGATCTCGGAGCTCAGCCGCACCACAGGCGTGCCGGTCGCCAGCATCAAGTACTTCCGCAGGCAAGGCCTGCTGCCCGCAGGCAAGGCGACGGCCGCGACCCTGGCCGAGTACGGGCAGGAGCACGTCCAGCGCCTGCGACTGATCAAGGCGCTGACCACCCTGGGCGGACTCTCCATCGCCGCCGCCCGCGAGGTCCTGACGGCCGTCGACCAGGCCCACAGCACCGAGAGCGCCCTGGGGGCGGTCAGCTACGCCCTGCCGGTGCCCGTCGCGGAGTCCCCGGTCGGTGACGCCGACCGGGAAGCGGAGACCGGATCGGCCGCGGAAGCAGAGGTGGAAGCCCTGATCGCGGCCATGGACTGGCAGATGCCCGGCACTTCCCCCCACGTGCAGGGGCTGACGGCAGCGCTGAGAGAACTCAAGCGACTGGACGCGGACTACCGGCCCGGCGAACTCGTCGCCTACGCGGAGCTGGCCCGGTCCGCCGCCCGCTTGGACCTCGATCGCGCGGCCACCTTCGACGACGACCCGGTGTCCCTGGCCGAGCAGGCGGTCATCGTCTTCGCCCTCTCCGCCCCCGTGCTCGAACTGCTGCGGCGGCTCGCTCAGGAGGACCAGGTCCGCCGCCGCATCGCAGGCGGCAAGCCCGAACCCGACACGGAATGACGTCCGCGGCCGCACAGCCGCACAGCCGCACGGTCGGCTGGCATGCGGCAGACGAGAGACGGCAGGCGGCGTCAGCCGCTGGGGGAGTCGTCCGGTTTCCTTGAGTCCGAAGCCGCCGCCTCGGCGCGGCGCGCGGCCTTCTGCGCCGCTCGCTCGGCGTCCCGCTCCCTGATACGTGCCTGCTGCACGCTTTCCTTCGCGGCGAGATGGCGGGACCGGGCCGCCTTGAGCTCCTGCTCCAGGGCCTCCACCTCCTCTTCGGCACGTGTTACGGCCGCTTGCGCCCGGGCGGACTCTCTCTGCACCCGCGCCAAGTCGTCCTCGCGTGCCCGGTGCTCGTCCTGGGCTTCGCGAAGCTCGCGCCGGTGGCGGGCGAGCTGCTGATCCCGCTCGCGTTTTTGACGCCGAGCCCGTGCGGCGTCCAGATTGCTCACCGGAGCCACGGCCTTGTGGCCCTCTTCTCCGGCAGGGTGACGCTCGCGTGCAGCCGGGAGGTGCCGCACGGCGGCCGTGGCGAGGGCGGGGAACCCGGCCGGGGCGGTGAAGGGCTTCGTCAGGCGGCCGGCAGTCCACTCCCGGGCCGCCTCCGGATCCGCGAGGACCGCCTGCAACGTCGCCTCTACCTCCTGTTGCGCGGCCTCGCTGATCGGCTGCCCCCTTTCCGCGGCCAGCTGCCGGGCCTGGAGCGCGAGCGTGGCGACGAGGGAGCGCTGCCGGCGCGTGAGCTCACGCAATCGTTCGCCGTCGAGCTCCCTGTGCGCCCGGCGCAGGCCGTCCCCCAAGGCCGTGAGAGCCCGGGCTTCCTCGGGCCGGTGGCGGGCGAGCAGGTTGCCGGCCCAGGCCGCCGCGGTGGGCCGGCGCAGCGCGCGGATCTCATGGGCGAGCGTCCGCTCACCCGCCTGGCGGGCCTGCGCTGCGCGCTGGTCCCTGGCGGCCGTGAATTCCTTCGGCGGCAGCCCGTACAGCTCGTCGGCGACCTCGTCGAGATCCATGAGTGCCTATACCCCTCACGCCTCCTCGGCCGACCCCGTTGCTTGTCCGCGCTCACTCGTCAGTCTCGCATCCAGGTCCGTGCGCGCCATCCAGGTCCGTACGCGGCGATCCGGTCCGTGCGTGGCGCCCCGGATGTGTATGCGCATGCGTGCTCACGGTGACGAACGGGCCCCGTGCGTGTGAGGGCGCCCATGAGGCCTGGGTCACTTACGAATGCCGTTAGTGGAATTCGGTGGCGGAATTAAGGCGCCGGGTCGGGTTTTCGTGTGCGGGCGATGAATGGGCGTAGTAGGTCACAGGCCTTGTCAGGGTTTTCGGTGGTCGCTAAAACTTGTGGAGTCGCTGGGCGCCGTCGACCGAGAAACGGCGCTTGTTTTTGCGCCGCTTCAGGGCCGGGCGACATCCCGCGATCGGAAGGTTCAGCTCAGTTATGCGCTCCACCGTCTCCGCTTATGTTCGTCTGCCGAAGATTCACAAGTTCTCTGTTGCCGGTATTGCTGCGACCGGTGCCGCTGTCGTCGCGGTGGCCGTCGCTCCGCATGCTTTCGCTGCTGATGCGGCTCCGGCTGCTGCGGTGAAGCCGGTGGCGTGGAGTGCTGAGGCTTTCGGTGAGACGCAGCAGGCCGACCTGGAGAAGCACACCACTGCTGCCGCCAAGGCCGGCGCGAACGCTGCCGCCAAGGCGAAGACCGACACGGAGCGTGCCGAGAAGCAGGCTGCCAACCGTTCCACGGAGCGCAAGGCCATAGCCGCCAAGCCCGCCGCTGCGGCGAAGCCTGCTGCCAAGCCGGCTGCTCCGGTGAAGAAGGCCTACGCGGATAATCTTGAGGGCTGGATCGGTCAGTCGCTGGACATTCTGCGGGCGAAGGGTATCCCGGCTTCGTATGAGGGCATCAAGAAGAATGTGATGCGTGAGTCGACGGGTAACCCGCGGGCGATCAATGACTGGGACGTCAATGCGGTGAACGGTGTTCCGTCGAAGGGTCTGCTGCAGATGATCGACCCGACGTTCAAGGCGTATCACGTCGAGGGCACGTCCTGGGACATCTACGACCCGGTCGCCAACATCACCGCCGCCTGCAACTACGCCGCTGACAAGTACGGCTCGATGGACAACGTCAACTCCGCGTACTGATCAGCAGCACCACACACTGCCGAGGGCGGTGGCACCCCACACCAACGGGGCGCCACCGCCCTCGCCGCATGTCGGCGAACGTCGTTCCCCTGCTCGCTGACCTGTCTTCCCACGGCTCAGAGGCGTTCGTGATGGTGCCGGACGTCGTCCGGGCCGGGGCGTGTCCGTGAGCGGAAGGTGCGGCGGTAGGTGTCCGGGGGTACTCCGACCGTGCGGTTGAAGTGCCGGCGCAGCGTCGTGGCGGTGCCCATGCCGGTGGCTGCTGCGATGGTCTCGACGCTGTCGTCGGTGGTCTCCAGCAACTCCTGGGCGTAACGGATGCGCTGGGTCAGCAGCCACTGCAGCGGGGTGGTGCCGGTCACCGACCTGAAGTGGCGGCCCAGGTTGCGCGAGCTCATCCGCGCCCGGCGGGCCAGGTCCTCCACGGTCAGCGGCTGGTCCAGCCGTTCGGTCACCCAGGGGAGCAGTTCGGCGAGCGGGTGGTTGTCCGGAGCGGGCACCGGGGTGGTGACGAACTGGGCCTGTCCGCCGGCCCGGTGCGGCGGCACGACCAGGCGGCGGGCGACCGCGTTGGCGACCGACGAGCCGCGGTCGAGGCGGATGAGGTGCAGACACAGGTCCAAGGCGGCCGCCTTGCCGGCGGAGGTGAGCACGCTGCCGTTGTCCACGTAGAGGACGTCCGGATCCACTTCCACCCGGGGGTAGCGGGCTGCGAGAGCCTCAGTGTGCGCCCAGTGCGTGGTCGCGCGCCGCCCGTCCAGCAGGCCCGCGGCGGCCAGCACGAACGCGCCCGTGCAGAGGGAGGCCACGCGCGCCCCGGCTTCGTGAGCAGCGCGTACCGCGTCGACCAGATCGGCGGGCGGGTCCTCGTCGAGGTCGGCCCAGCCCGGGACGATCACGGTGCCGGCGAGCGGGAGCCGGTCGAGGCCGTGGTCGGGCTCCAGCCGGAACCGGCCGGCTCGTGCGGGCCCCGGCCCGCAGACGGCGACGCTGTACCAGGGATCGGCCACGCCGGGCGGAGCGGCGGCGAAGACCTCGTAGGCCAAGGACAGTTCGAAGTGCAGCATCCCGTCGGTGACGGCCAGCGCGATGGAGTCCACGTCCGGAATTGTACGGGTCATGGCGTTCCGGACACTCGTGCGGGACACCGCACCCTCGTCAGGATGTCCGTGTCGGTTCACAACGGATCACGGATCACGGATCACGGATCATTTGAGTACGGGGGAGAAACCATGGGATCGGGACTCACGGTGGCGGTGTTCGGCGCGTACGGGCACACCGGGCGCTTCGTGGTGGCACAACTGCGGGATCGCGGGTTCGTTCCGGTTCTGTCCGGGCGTGACCCCGGCAAGCTGAAGGCGCTGGCGGCATCCGGCCCCGGGCTCGACGTCCGTACGGCGTCGGTCGACGACCCGGCCTCGCTCGACCGCGCACTGGCCGGTACGGCGGCAGTGATCAACTGCGCCGGGCCGTTCGCCACCACGGCCGCCCCCGTGATCGAGGCGGCCCTGCGGGCCGGGATCCCGTATGTGGACGTGGCAGCCGAGATCGAGGCCAACGTCGATACGTTCGCGCGCTTCACCGACCGTGCCCGCGCCGCAGGAGCGGTGATCGTCCCCGCGATGGCCTTCTACGGCGGTCTCGGTGACCTGCTGGTCACCGCGGCGATGGGCGACTGGACGGCGGCGGACGAGGCGCATGTCGCCTACGCGCTGAGCAGCTGGCACCCCACTGCCGGGACCCGCGCCACGAGCCAGGTCGCCCGTGAGCGGCGCAACGGCCGACGGTTCCTCTACACCGGCGGGCGGCTGGAACACCGCTATGACGCCCCGCCTGCGCTTCAGTGGCCTTTCCCCGACCCTATGGGCTCCCGGGCCGTCATAGGGGAGTTCACGATGGCCGATGTCATCACCATCCCCAGCCACCTGCCCATTCCCGAGGTGTGCACCTATATGACGGTCGAGGCGGCCAGGGAAGTGACGGCCCCCGACACGCCGGCGCCCGTCGCGACCGACGAGCACGGGCGGTCCGCGCAGACCTTCCTCGTCGATGCCGTCGTGCGCTCCGGCAGCACTGAACGGCGCGCAGTGGCCCGGGGCCAGGACATCTACGCCGTTACCGCACCGCTCGCGGTGGAGGCGGTACACCGCATCCTCACGGGAGAGACCAGGACGGTCGGTGTGGCCTCGGCGGGCGAGATCTTCGACGCCCCCGGCTTCCTCCGTGCGCTGTCCCCGCACGTCTCCTGTGAATTTCCTCTGTAGCAGAAGGACGTAGCGGTATATGGCTGTGCTCACCAGGCCGGAGGCCGAGAGCGGTCGCCGCCCTCGATCTCCTCCGGCCGGTCGAGGGGGCCGGAGTCCGTCCGGCGCAGGATTCCGGGATCGGGAGGGAAATCCTCGTTGTGCGGACGGTTCCAGTACCGCCGTGTTCGTGGAAGCGGTATCTCCGTGAGCCTGCCGTCGTGGATCATCCACAGACCGAAGCAGTCGTCCTCCTCGTCGTGGATCAGCACCTGCAGCGTCTCCGGCCGGGGCCACGCCAACGACTCCAGGTGTTTCAGCAACCCTGAACGCGGTCGCATCTGCACAAACTCCGCACCCCAGCCGAACCCCCACATCCCCCCGGGCCTCATCTCGGAAAAACTTCCCCGCCAGGGGCGCGTGTCGTCCGGGCGCGTCAGCGGTTCCATGACCTCGTCTGCGTCCTGCGCCAGGACGATGACCTCAGCGATTCTGCTCATGCCGGAATCTCAGCGCCCACCACGCTCTCGTCGCAACCGAGTTCAGTCGCTGATCAGTCGGGGGGATAGTCCTTACGGTGGCCCCAGCCGAGGACATCCTGCTCAGGTGGGGTCTTGTAGACGTCGTCCCTCGCCTTTTCCGGTTCCGGTTCCGGCGTTTTCCCTTTCCCGGTTCCTGCCGCCTTGTCCTGCCGCTTGCGTCCGTCTTCGGAGGCATGGGCTTCCTTGTGTTTCCTCTTTGGCAGCCAAGTCATGGCGCAACCCCCGTCCCTCTCACTTCGATCCCGTTTTCAGGCTCACACGCATACGCGGAGTACGCATCCCGCCCCACCGCACCCACCTCCACGGCCCCCACGGTCGCCACAGACCCCGAACATCTGTTAACTGAGCGTGACGGGTCGAGTGGGTATGTCACGCTTCGCACGGTGGAATTCGTACGGTGGAAGGTGCGCGGCCGAGCAGATGGCGGGCTGTTCGGGTGCGAGGTGGGCCTGGTCGGCGAAGCCGGCGTCGGCAGCCAAGGGTCGAGCCGCTCCCCCTTCCGGCGGAGGTGGTCGGGACCGAGGGAGGAGGTGACCGGCGCCGCCGGCTCCCTAGCGTCGGGGCCATGCATTCACCGAACCTCCGACACCTCCGACACCTTCAACGCCGACGATTCGTCGGTGCGCTCGGGCTCGCCCTGGCCGTTCCCCTGGTGAGCCCGCGGCTCGCCGAGGCCGCGGCAACCGCCGGTGGCGCACGGCCCGTGACCATGACACTGCCCGCTCCGACCGGGCCGTACCCGGTCGGCACGGCAACGCTGCATCTCATCGACCGGACGAGAACCGACCCATGGCTCACCGCGCGGGCTCCGCGGGAACTGATGGCAACCGTCTGGTACCCGGCCCGGCCGGCACCAGGTCGACCGGCTGCCCGTCAGCTGCCGCCCGGAGTGGCGGCCGAGTGGCAGCAACTCGTGGAGACGAAGGAGGACTTCTCCATCAGGCCCGGGGGCGCCGACTGGGCGGCCACCCGGACGCACGCCGTCACCTGCGCCCCGGTGAGGCGTGGGCGCGGAGGCATCCCCGTGATCCTGTATTCGCCGGGCAGGAACGTGCCGCGGGGGTTCGGCACCGTCTTGGCGGAGGAACTGGCGAGCCGTGGCTACCTGGTGGTGGCTGTCGACCACACCCACGAGACGATCGCCGTGGAATTCCCGGACGGCCGGGTGACCCCCGTCCTGGACGCGACGGAGGAAGCCACGTTGCGGACGCTGGTCGACGTACGGGTGGCCGACATCCGCTTCGTGCTCGACTGGTTGGAGGTGCTCAACCGCGGAGGCGCACCCGGCGCCGGCCGTCGACCGTTCCCGCCCGGCATCATCGGGTGCGCGGACCTGACCTCGGTCGGCATGTTCGGCCACTCGATCGGAGGCGCCACTGCCGCCCAGGCGATGCATGACGACCCGCGTATCGGCGCGGCCGCAGACCTGGACGGAGCAGTCGGCGCAGGCTCGAACGCGGTGGGCTCTGTGGTCGACGACGGCCTCGACCAGCCGTTCCTCCTGATGAACAGCGTGCTCGGCAACCACCGCGACGAAGTGCTGGCAACCCTGTGGAAACACCTACGGGGCTGGCGCCGCAACCTGCAGATGCCCTCGGCAGGCCACTACGCCTACACCGACCTCCAGGCGCAGCTGCCGCCCGTCGCCGGCACCGGGAACATGCCCGCGGACAAGCTGACCGGGCTTGTCGGCACCGTCGACCCCGCCCGCTCCGTCCGTGCGCAACGCGTCTACCTGAGCGCATTCTTCGATGTGCACCTGAGGCATCACCCGGATCGCGGCCTCTTCGACGGCCCTTCGGCGGCCTACCCGGAGATGTCGTTCATCGACTGAGACTCTTCGGCCCTGCCGCGTCCATGAATGCCGGCGATGGGACGCCACGGCCTGACGCGGTGGGTGTCACCCGCCACCAGGGCTGTCGACGCGGCCCGGATCCGCTGTCCGATTGTCCGGGTAATGTGACCGTCGGGACCGGCCCGGAGGCCACGGTTTGCAGCGTGGGGGATTCTCTCGTGTCTCGCCGGCGGCCGAGGGCCGGGCGGGGGAGGAGGGCGAGGAAGGACACAGGGTGAGCGGCAGTAAGGGCTATGGGACGCGTCCCGAGGCGATCCGGCATGTTCTGGAGGCAGTGGGAGACTCGGCGATGCTGCTCACCTATGCCGAAGACCGAGCCTTCGCCTCCTTGAGCCTGAACCGCTTTCCGTCCGTCGGATCGGTGCGGCTGGACTGGAGCGGCGCCGAGGTGATCGAGTGGCGTGACGGCTTCGACCCCGCGGAACTGCGCAGGACGGTGCGTGCGCACGCCGCCACGGACGAGCTGGCCGTCGTGTTCTGGGACAACTTCGTCATACCGTCGATCGCCTTGGACGCCGCGCTGGTGGCCGACCACGCGGAGGCGGTGCTGGAGTGGGCTGCCCGGTGCTGGATCTTCCTCGCCGACAGCGGATTGCTGATCGAATTCCAGGACGGCGAGGGGTTGACGGTGGCGCGGATACCCGAGCCGGTTGCCGTCCTGCCCTCGTAGGGGCCGTCGGCGGCCCCGCTCCGGCACCGTACGCATCCACTACCTCTTGACGGTACGTCAGGAGCCCGCGCGCGCCGCCTCTTCGTCTCGCCGGGTCCCGCCCTCTTCATGCTCACGTCACTTTTCGGTCACCCGTGCGCCCTCTTGCAGTGGTGATCTTGCCGACGGACACGTTGCACACCGGAAGGAACAAGGTTGATGTTCGTCGGGAAGCTCCGCACCGCCGCATTCGCCGCCCTGGCGGCCCTCGCGCTGCCTGCCGCGTCGCTGGGCACCGCCTCCGCCGCCGAAGCCGCCTCGTCGCGGGGCGTGCCCGGCTACGAGACCTGGCAGGCCGACGTCCGGAAGGCCGTCGGCCCGGCCGTCCCGTGGCTCCAGGACCGCGTCGGCCGGGGTGGCGGAAGGCTCGCCGTCGTACTGGACATCGACAACACCGCGCTGGAGACCCACTACCACCCGGGACAGCCTGACAAGCCGGTCCTCAAGGTGGCCCAGTGGGCGAAGGAGCACCGGGTGTCGGTCCTGTTCGTCACCGCCCGCACCTCCTCGTCGTCCGCCCGGAAGCAGCTGAAGGACGCCGGCTACCCCGTGGACGCCATATGTACGCGCGAGCACGGCGAGAGCAAGGACGAGGGCAAGGAGCGCTGCCGCGAGGAACTCACCCGCGACGGCTATACGATCACCGCCAACATCGGCAACCGGCCCACCGACTTCGAGGGCGGCTTCTACGAGAAGGCCTTCAAGCTGCCCGACTACGACGGTCTGCTGTCCTGAACCGAACCGGCCGTCCCGGCGGTGTTGGAAGCGATTGCGCCTCGGTCAACGGCCGGATGCCCTGCTGTCAGCGGGGCGTCCCCCGCCTCCGCGACCCGGGCCGTACCGGCCCGGGGTCTCCCGCCGCGGACCCCGGATGGCCCAATCGCTCGCGCTACCGCCCGCGCCGCCGCCCCACGCGAGGTAGGAAGGAGAGAACCAATGCGTAGCGGGGCGCGGGGAAAGGGAGCAGTCCGGAATGCGCATCGCTGTCGACCTCAATCGCTGTCAGGGATACGCGCAGTGCGTGTTTCTCGCCCCGGGCGTGTTCGAGCTGCATGGCGACGAGGCGCTGATGTACACGCCCGCCCCGCCCGCTGATCAGCGTGAACGTGTGCTGCGGGCCGCGGCGGCCTGTCCCGTGCAGGCCATTGTCACCGGCGAGCCGGTCGGCTCGGAGGGCCCGTATGTCCGGTAACGGGCGGGACGGGCAGGACGGGAAGGACAGGCGGGACAGGCAGGGCGTGAGGGACATGCGCGACGGGCGGATCGTCATCGTCGGCGCGTCGCTGGCCGGGCTGCGTGCCGCCGAGGCGTTGCGCGACGAGGGGTTCAGCGGCTCGCTGACCCTGGTGGGGGAGGAGCCGCACCCTCCCTACGACAGGCCGCCGCTGTCGAAACAGGTGCTGCTCGGCCGGGTACGTGCACAGGACTGCGGGCTGCCCGCCCGGCGGGAGACGGACGCGCAGTGGATGCTCGGTGTACGGGCCACCGGACTCGACCCGGCAGGGAAGCGCGTGCTCCTGGGCAACGGGGATCAGCTGCCCTACGACCGGCTGCTGATCGCCACCGGCACCCGGGCCCGGCCCTGGCCCGACTCCGGCGAGGCTGCCCTGGACGGGGTGTTCACGCTGCGCACCAGCGATGACGCGGGCCGCCTCGCCGAGCGTCTGGAATCCGGGCCGCGCCGCGTCCTCGTGATCGGCGCCGGGTTCACCGGCTCGGAGATCGCCTCGGCCTGCCGGGAGCGCGGCCTGGAGGTGACCGTCGCCGAACGCGGCCGCGCACCCCTGATCGGCGCGCTGGGGGCGACGGCCGGCGCCTTCGCGGCGACATTGCAGCGGGCGCACGGGGTCGACCTGCGCTGCGAGGTGACCGTCACGGCTCTCCGGGGCAGCGGCGGCCGCCTGACGGGGGCGGAGTTCTCCGACGGCAGCCGGATCGACGCCGATGTGGCCGTGGTCGCGCTGGGCGCGGTCCGCAACACCGAATGGCTGGCCGACTCCGGCCTCGCCGCGGGACCCCGTGGGGTGGCCTGTGACGCGGGATGCCGGGCTTTCGACATGTACGGGATCGTCACCGACGACATCTTCGTCGCCGGTGACGTCGCCCGTTTCCCCCACCCGCTCTTCGAATACCAGATGCTCGCCCTCGAACACTGGGGCAACGCCGTCGCCCAGGCCGAGGTGGCGGCCCACAACATGGTCAGCCCGGCGACGCTCAGACGCCCTCACCTGGCGGTGCCCGCCTTCTGGTCCAGCCAGTTCGGCCTCAACATCAAGTCCGTCGGCGTGCCGACCTTCTCCGATCAGGTCGTCATCGCCCAAGGCTCGCCGGAGGAGCGTCGCCTGGTCGCGGTCTACGGCTACCGGGGGCGCGTCACGGCCGCGGTCAGCGTCAACATGGCGAAGTGGCTGGACTACTACCGGCATCTGATCGAAACGGCCGCGCCGTTCCCGCCCGGCCCCGGTGCCGCCGACGGCGTCGCGGGCAGCGAGCCCGTCCCCTCCGACGTGCCGGACCCCCACGTGCTCTCGCACGGCCCGACCGTCGCCCTCACCGGCCATCTGCCCGACCGTCGCCTGACCCTGCTGCGGCCGGACAGCTGACCTCACCGGCTCGCCCCCATGGCCCGCCCACCCGGTTCGCCCCCACGGCTCGCCCCCTCACGAGGAGCCACATGTCCGCCGACACCCTCTTCCGCCGGATCAGTGACTACGCCAACCGTGCCGACCCCTACCCGCTGTACGAGGAACTCCGCGAGAAGAAAGTCGCACGGCAGGAAGACGGCAGCTACCTCGTGGGCACGTACCACGAGATCGCCACGCTGCTCCACGACCCGCGGATCAGCTCGGACCGCCGTAACCGCACCGAACCGGATGACACCCTGCAAGGGGCGGACCAGCTCCCACCGGCCTTCATCTCGGTCGACGACCCCGAACACGAGCGCCTGCGCAGCCTGGTCATGCGCCCCTTCGGGCCGCCCCACACCCCGCAGCGCATCGACGCCCTGCACGGTGACATCACCCGCATCGCCGAGGAACTGGCCGGTGCGCTCCGGAACGAGGACAGCATCGACCTCGTCGACGACTTCGCCTTTCCGCTCCCTGTCACCGTCATCTGCCGGCTCTTCGGCGTGCCGCACGACGACGTACCGCAGATCCACACCTGGGCCGACGCGATCGTGGACAGCCTGGACCCCGCCGCCGGCGAAGACCCCGCACCACGCCGGAACGCCGCACTGGAGGCACGGTCGGCCATGGGCATGTACCTGGGGGAGCTCGCCGGGAAACGGCGCGGTCACCCCACCGACGACATGCTCTCCGCCCTCGTCAACGACGAAAGCCCTCAGGAGCGCCTCACGCAGCCGGAACTGATGTCCTCCATGGTCCTGCTGCTCATCGCCGGCCACGAGACCACCGTCAACCTCATCACCAACGGCATGCTCACCCTGCTGCGCAACCCCGACGCGCTCGAACGGCTCCGCAACGAACCGGCTCTGATGCCCGGCGCGGTGGAGGAACTGCTGCGTTACGAACCGCCCGTCCAGTTCCTGCCCCAGCGCACCCCGCTGGCCGACATCGAGGTCGCGGGCGTCACCATCCCCAAGGGCGCGCCCCTCATCCTCGTGCTCGCCTCCGGCAACCGTGACCCCCTGCGCTTCCCCGACCCCGACCGCTTCGAACCGGCACGCGAGGACAACCAGCACTTCGGCTTCGGCAGCGGCATCCACAGCTGCTTCGGCGCACCACTGGCCCGGATCGAGACACAGATCGCGCTGAACACGCTCCTGCGCCACCCCGGCAACCCGCGCCTGCTCGAAGACCCGCCGCCGTACCGCCGCAGCCCGGTTCTGCGCGGGCCACGCCACCTGCCCATCGCGTACACATAGGCAACACCCCATCGCTGACACCACTCGCTCACACCACATCGGCAAGACCGCACGAGGCATCGGCCGGATTGACGTCTTTACACCTCTCTTCCCGGCAAGAAGAGTGACCTCTTCCGTCCCGGTTCCGGGCATTGCCCGTACCGACTCAGTGCCTGACCTCCAGGTCTACCGGGCCTTCCGGGCCCTTCAGATCTTCAGGTCTTCCAAGTCCTCCAGGAGCCGATGTGTTACCCGACTTATCCCGCCGAGCCGGCCTGTTCCGCCTTTCCCGTCTCAGATCCCAGCGGCTCGTCCTGCTCGCCCTGGTGGCCGTCATCGTCGCGCTCCTGCCCGTGCTGGGCGCGCGCGACGGCGGGGTCGCCGCCGCCGAGGAGCAGGGCGCCCGCCCGCCGCGCCCGCACCACGCCGCGGCACCCGCCTCGGCCATGGAGCCGGCGGCGCCCGTCCTCTCCCGGGCGGGCTGGACCGCCACCGCGAGCGATGAGGAGACCGCCCGGGCCGACAACCGCGCCGCGAACGTGCTGGACGGCAAGGCCGACACGCTCTGGCACAGCCGGTGGTCGGGGAGCGCGGCTCCGATGCCGCACTCCCTGGTCATCGACATGCACCGCACCGAGGTGGTGTCCGCGCTCCTCTACCAGCCGCGCACCGACAGCCCCAACGGCCGTGTAGGCGAGTACGCCATCCACCTCAGCACCGACGGGCAGAACTGGGGCGCGGCCGTCGCGAGCGGCACCCTGGCCGACGACACGACCACCAAGACGCTGAGCTTCGCCGCCCGCGGCACGCGGTACGTCCGGCTGACCGCCACCTCCGAAGCGGGCAACCGCGGGCCCTGGAGCTCCGCCGCCGAGATCCGGCTGCTGGGCGACCCGGGGCTGCCTGCTTCCGTCGTCGACCTGCCGACCACCGGCTGGACCGCCTCCGCGAGCGACGAGGAGACGGCCCAGGCCGACAACCGCGCCGCCAACATCCTGGACGGAGACGCCGACACCCTCTGGCACAGCCGGTGGTCGGGGAGCGCGACGCCGTTGCCCCACTCCGTCACCATCGACATGCACCGCACGCAGACGGTCTCCGCGCTCACCTACCAGCCCCGGAAGTCCGGGTCCGGGGCCAACGGACGCATCGGCGCGTACTCCGTCGCCACCAGCCTCGACGGGGTCTCTTTCGGGAGTCCGGTGGCCGGTGGCGTATGGAAGGACGACGACACCGTCAAGAGCACCACGTTCACCCGGCCGGTCCCGGCCCGGTTCGTCCGGCTGACCGCCACCACCGAGGCCGGCAACCGCGGACCCTGGAGCTCCGCCGCCGAAGTCCGGCTGAGCGGCCCCGCCGACCCCGCCGTCTCCGGCACCTGGGACCGGGTCACCGGATTCCCGCTCGTCCCCGTGGCCACCGCCGTCCTGCCGAACAACAAGCTGCTGGCCTGGTCCGCGTACGCCATCGACCGGTTCGGGGGCAGCAACGGCTACACCCAGACCGCCATCATGGACCTCGGCACCGGGCAGGTCACCCAGCGCCGGGTCGACAACACCGGCCACGACATGTTCTGCCCCGGCATCGCCATGCTCGCCGACGGCCGGGTGCTGGTCACCGGCGGCAGCAACGCGTCCCGCGCCAGCATCTACGACCCCCGCACCGACACCTGGTCCGCCACCGGCGAGATGAACATCCCCCGCGGGTACCAGGCCATGACACTGCTCTCCAACGGCGAGGCGTTCGTGCTCGGCGGATCCTGGAGCGGCGCCCGCGGGGGCAAGGACGGCGAGGTGTGGTCCCCGGCGACCGGGAAGTGGCGGAGGCTGCCCGGCGTACCCGTCAAGGACACCATGACCGCCGACCCCGCCGGCCCCTACCGGGCCGACAACCACCAGTGGCTGCACGCCACTTCCCGCGGCCGGGTGCTGCACCTGGGTCCGAGCAAGCAGCTGAACTGGATCGACACCACCGGCAACGGCACCATCACGTCGGCGGGCACGCGCGCCGACAGCCCGGACGCCATGAACGGCAACGCCGTCTCCTACGACGTCGGCAAGCTCCTCACGCTCGGCGGCGCCACCGCGTACGAGAACGTGAACGCCACCCGCCGCGCCTACACCGTCGATCTCGGCGACGGCACCCGGCCGGTCAGCAAGCGCACGGGCGACATGGCCTACGCCCGCTCGTTCGGCAACAGCGTCGTCATGCCGGACGGCAAGGTGGCGGTGTTCGGCGGGCAGTCCTATCCGGTCCCCTTCAGTGACGCCACCTCGGTGATGACCCCGGAGATCTGGGACCCGGCGACGGGCGCCTTCACCAAGATGGCCAGCATGGCGGTCCCGCGTAACTATCACAGCGTGGCGAACCTGCTGCCCGACGGCCGGATCTTCTCGGGCGGCGGCGGGCTGTGCGGCGACTGCGCGACCAACCACTCCGACGGGGCCGTCTTCACCCCGCCGTACCTCCTCAACCCGGACGGCACCCGGAAGCCCCGCCCGGCCTTCACCACCACACCGCCCGCCAGGGTCGCGAACGGTGCCGTCCTGCCGGTGACGACCGACAAGCCGGTCACCGCCTTCTCCCTGGTACGAGCCGGAGCGGCGACCCATTCGGTCGACAACGACCAGCGGAGAGTCCCGCTGACCTTCCGGCAGACGGGCGCGACCTCCTATGAGCTGACCGTCCCCGGTGATCCCGGAGTGGCCCTGCCCGGCACCTACATGCTCTTCGCCCTCGACGCGGCGGGGGTTCCCAGCGTCGCCAAGATGATCACGATCGGCTGACCTTCGCCTGCGGGGCGTCCCGTAGCCCCGGGGCGCTCCCGTAGCCGCCGGTCAGCGTATGGCGTCCGCCATGACCGAGGACAAGGCCTCCAAAGCGAGGGGATACCCGTGCTCGGAGGGGGCGGCGAAGCCGATCAGCAGGCCTTCCGGTCGACCTTCCGGTAGGTCTTATCGAGGCGTACGCCACGACCAGGCTGAGCTGACCCCGACGGGATCGGATGCGCCGTCACCCCTCCCGACCGGGGCGGTCCTCCTGCCGTGCCAGGGGGGTGGCGGCCCAGCCGTGTTCCAGCAGGGTGAACAAGTCGCGCATGGTGCGGACCGCGTCGTCGCTTGCATTGGCGATGCCGGGGGCTTCCAGGGCGAAGCGTGCCAGGCCGGTGACAGTGGGGTCTTCCGGGGCGAGCCCGGTGGCCTCGGCGAGGGTGGCGGCCAGTGACTTCTCGTGGCGCCCCCACATGCGCCGGGCGTAGTCCCGCAGCGCAGGGGTGGATTCCACGAGGACGAACATGGGGTCGTCGGTCCGCACGGCGGTACGGGTGTGCACCATGTGGTCGCGCAGGGCGTGCAGCACGGACTGGCCGGGGGCCCGGTCGCGAACGGCGGTGACCAGGGCGCTCTCGATGTCCGCGTCCAGGTCGAAGATGAGGGCCTCCTTGCTGGGGAAGTGCTTGAAGAGCGTGCTCAGCGAGACGTCGGCCGCCTCCGCCACCTCGCGTACACCGACGTTGTCGAAGCCGCGCTCGGTGAACAGCCGCAGCGCGGCATCCGCCAGAGCCTGCCTGGTCTGAGCCTTCTTGCGCTCGCGGCGCCCTGTCGTCGTCCCGGTCGTCGTCTTGGCCATGCACCCACCCTACCCGCTTGAGGGCATCCGATCGTAAAGGCGATCGGATGGAAAGTCGGAGCAGTTGTACTTTTGGAGCTGCTGTGCTTCTGTGGGTGAGTAAGCCTGACCCGGCACTCAGCCGCCGACCCCGGGGCGCGTCCGCACACCGGAACGACTGATGTGCCATGCCCGGAACAGGGGCGTCAGGGCGTCACCGCAAAGACACCAGCACTCTCTTCACCATCGAACGGAGCGTGACCCTCGTGTCCACCACCCCTCGTATCGCGATCGCCGGCGCCGGCCTGGGCGGCCTCGTCTGCGCACGCGTCCTGCAGCAGCACGGCGTGCCGGTCACGGTCTTCGAGCGTGAGACCGACCCCGACTCCCGCTCGCAGGGCGGCTCTCTCGACATCGACGAAGACACCGGCCAGGCAGCCCTGCACGCAGCCGGGCTGTTCGACCGGTTCCTCGCCCTGTCCCGGCCCGAAGACCAGGAGTGGCACCTGTACGACCGCCACGCTTCCCTGATACGCCACGACCAGGCCGGCAAGGGCAATCTGAGCCGGCCCGAGATCGACCGTGGTCAGCTGCGCGCGCTCCTGCTGGAGTCCCTCGCCCCCGGCACGGTGCGCTGGGGCCACCCCGTAGAGGCAGTCACTCCGCTACCCCACGGTGCCGCTCGCCTGCACCACCACGACGGCACCACCGAGGAGTTCGACCTGGTCATCGGTGCCGATGGCGCCTGGTCCCGGGTACGCCCCGCGCTCTCCGACGCCCAGCCCTCCTACGCCGGTGTCACGATGGTGGAAGCCCACTTCGACGACATCGACCACCGCCACCCCGGCATCGCCCAGTTGGTCGGCCGCGGCACCATGGCGGCCAAGGCGGGTGGCCGCAGCCTGATGCTGCAGCGCAACAGCAACGGACACGCCCGCGCCTACATCACCTTCCGCGGCCCCCAGGACTGGCACGCCGGCCTCGACCTCGCGGACACCGAAGCCGTACGCGCGCGCCTCCTCGCCCGGTACCAGGGCTGGCACGAGAGGCTGCTGGACATCCTGCGCGAGAACGAAGGCGGTTTCATCAACCGGCCCATGTTCGTACTTCCCGTTCCCCACTCCTGGCAGCGCGTGCCCGGCATCACCCTGCTCGGCGACGCCGCCCACCTGATGCCGCCCGTCGGCGTCGGCGCCAACCTCGCCCTGCTCGACGGCGCCGAACTCGCCCAAGCCGTCATCGGCCACTCCACCGTCGACGCGGCCCTCGACGCCTATGAGAGCGCCATGCTGCCCCGCGCAACCGGGCACGCCAAGACCGCCCAGCACATGCTCGCCACTCTCATGCCCGACACCGGCTCCGACGACGCCCTCTTCCCCGACACCCTCTGGCCGTCCGACACCCTCCCGGACGCGCACCCCGCCCACACCAGCTGAGCCCGGCCACTAACGCATCGCGCCCTGCGGCGGGGACGGCCGGCTAGTCGCCGCCACCGTCGCCGCCCCCGCTGCTGTCCCCGCCATCGCCCCCACCGGAGTCGCTGCCGTCTCCGCCGTCTCCGCCGTCCGCGCCCCAGCCGTCGCTGCCGCCGGGCTCGTTGTCGTCGCCGCCCTTTCCGAGGTTGCTGAACCAGGGGAGGCCCCACCCTTCGTCGGTGGCGACCGGCTCACCCCCGTTCACGCGGCGCCGCTCCGACCGGAACCGCACCAAACCTGTCGTGTCCCCGAGCCCGAAGGCAACGGCGAAGACATGCGCCATGACGGCATCCAGCGGGTCGGGGCTCTCGTACCGTACGGGGGCCAGCGGCAGCAGTACCGTGCCCGGTTCGAGCACTGGTCGGCGCGGGGGACGCGTCAGGAGGACGACACGCCGCTCGTCGCGCAGCAGCCACGAACTCATCGCGTTCTCGCGCCGCAGCACCCAGTGCTGCCCGGGCAGCCTGGCCTCCGCGAAACTCTTGGACTTGCGCAGCTTCTTCTTGAGCACGAGCTCCGCCGCAACGTCGCCGACCGTCAGGCGCAGACCCTTGGACGGTTCGGTGGCGTCGCGGTAGAAGCCGTGCGGCGCTCGGATCCGTACGACGGGGGCACCGGGCCCCCAGACGTCCACGCGCACCAAACGCCGGTCCACGGCGACGGTGACGGGCCCGGCGGGCCCCGGCGCGAACCGCCGCGCGATCCACAGCGGTACGCCCTCGGCCCGGGCCCGGGCCGCCAGGCCGGCCACCTGCCCGGGCCCGCCGCACCGTCGCACCGCCAACTGCCCGAGCTTGTCGGCGAACGCGGCGGCCTGCCGCACCTTCACCGGTGTGGCGGTGCCGGTGACGCGGGTCACCGGGACGATTCCGGGCCCGTCCGGCAGCCGCTCCAGCGGGCGCTCCGCCCCGCCGCCTCCGAGCCAGCACGCGCGCTGGAACGCCTCAGCCATGGCACCGAGGTTCAGCTCACTCAACGGCGTGGTCACGCCGCCCCTCCGCAGCCCGTCCTCGGTCAGCTCCACGGTCCGCGCCAGCGGATTCCACGACCGCTCGCTATAGAGCACCTGGCTCACAACACCCCCATACCCACGTGGCCGGCTCAGCAGAGCCCACCCTCACACACCCCGGCCTCGCCCTGCCACCGAGGTGGTGGCCTGACCGGGGCGGAGTGCGCGGTGGCCGTATCAGTCCGCCTCGTACGCCGTTCTGGCCTCGACGACCTCCTGCAGGTGCATGCGAGTCCATTCGCAGGCGGTGTCCAGCGGTACGAGCAGCGAGCGGCCGAGCGCGGTCAGTTCGTACACCACGCGGGGCGGGTTCTCGTCGTGGACGGTCCGGGTCAGGAAGCCGTTGCGTTCCATCGAGCGGAGGGTCTCGGTGAGGACCTTGGGGGTGATCCAGTGCAGCGGGACTCGCAGCTCGGAGAACCGGCGCGGGCCGCCCTCCAAGCAGCGCAGCACCATCCCGGTCCACTTGTCGCCGACACGGAACGGCTGCGCCCGGTCGGAGCAGTCAGGGTCGTCGAACATCTCGGCGTTCAATTCCGCGTTCAATTCTGCGTTCAAAGTCGTGCTCATCCGCCCGACGCTAGCCCAGTACCTTTGCAGTAACCAGGCACCCCTGTCCTACGGTCACCGTCATGAGCAACGACATCATCATTTTCGGAGCAGGCGGACGGGTCGGCAGGGCGGCTGTGGCGGAGGCGGTAACCCGCGGCCACCGGGTGACGGCGGTGGTCCGCGACCCCGCGAAGTATCAGGACCTGGGCGGCGAACGCGTCACCGTCGTACAGGGAGACGTGACCGACCCGCGATCGGTGGCGGCCCTGGCCGCAGGCCATGACGCTGCGCTCAACGCCTCGGTGCGCCTCGACATCGGCTCGGAGGAGTACTTCACCGCGGCGGCAAGAGCGCTGATCGCGGGATTGGCGGAGGCAGGGGTACGGCGGCTGCTGACCTTGGGCATCGCCACGACGCTGGAGACGGCCCCGGGCGTACGGATCATGGACGGCCCGGAGTTCCCCGAGGCGTGGCGGGCTTTCGCTCAAGGACATGTCGCGGAATACGAACTCCTCTCCACGGCGGGCCCGGACCTCGACTGGCTGATGGTCGTGCCGCCGCTGGACCTGAACGCGGACGCCGAACCCACCGGCAGTTACCGGACGGCGGTCGGAACGGTACTGGACGGCCCCGGCCGGATCTCGCACGCAGATCTCGCGATCGCCGTGCTGGACGAGATCGAGACGCCGCGCCACAGCCGCGTGCAGTTGGCAGTCAGCAGGTGACAAGCGAACTCCGACCGGCGTCAACGCCGAACCACCTCGGCAAGTGGCGCAGCAGATCCCGCTGCTCCTCACCGGCCCACGCCACATGCCCGTCCGGCCGCAGGAGTACGGCGGGCACGTCCAGTTCCTCGCCGGCGTCGACGACGTGGTCGACCCGGTCCGCCCAGCCCTCCACCGACAGCCGTCCGGTCTGGTCGAGCAGGAGCCCTCGGCCGCCGTGCATCAGGTCGTAGAGGCGACCCCGCTTGAGCCCCACGTCCCGCATCCGCCGGCCCAGCAGTTCGTGGCCCTCGCCGAAGTCGTAGCGGACCGCCAGCGCTGTGATGATCCCGGTCACGTACCGGTTCGCCTCCTCGAAGTCCAGCAGCTTCGAGAGCAGCTCCCGTAGCGCGGTCGCACCCGGATCCGCCCCCAGCAGTGTCATCTGTGCGCGAGTGTTGTTCAGTACGCGGGTGCCCACCGGGTGCCGTTCGGCGTGGTAGGTGTCCAGGAGGCCCTCCGGTGCCCAGCCGTTCACCTCGGCGGCCAGTTTCCAGCCGAGGTTGAACGCGTCCTGCACGCCCAGGTTGAGCCCCTGACCGCCGGTCGGCGGGTGGACGTGCGCCGCGTCGCCGGCCAGCAGCACCCGGCCGACCCGGTAGCGCTCGGCCTGCCGGGTGGCGTCACCGAACCGGGACAGCCAGCGCGGCGAGTGCACGCCGAAGTCCGTGCCTGCGAACGCCTGCAGCCGCTGCTTGAACTCCTCCAGCGTCGGCGCGGTCGCACGGTCCTCGGCCACCGCTTCGGCGGGCACGACGACGCGGTACGTCCCGTCCCCGTTGGGGATGGCGCCGAACCGCAGCTGGGTCTTGCGGACTTCCTCGACGGCGGAGGCGACCGTCGCCGGATCCTCGGTCAGTTCCATGTCGCCCAGCAGCGTCTCGACCTTGGCGGGCTCACCGGGGAAGCCGACGCCGAGCAGCTTGCGCACCGTACTGCGGCCGCCGTCGCAACCGACGAGGTAGCGCGAGCGCAGGCGCGTACCTCCCCCGCCGGCTACGCCTTCATCGGCTACGCCCTCATCGGCGGGGGTGCCTCCACCTGCCAGCTCGACGCTCACCCCGTCCTCGTCCTGGCTCAGCCCGACCACCTCGCAGCCGCGCCGGATCTCGGCGCCGAGTTCGAGCGCACGCTCATTGAGCAGCCGTTCCGTATCCGGCTGCAGCGTGGAAAGGCCGTACGGGTGCGCCGTGTCCATCCGGTCCGGCCACGGCTTGTAGACGCCGCCGAAGAAACCGCCGACCTGGAACTTCTCACCGACTGCGAGGAACCGGTCCAGCAGGCCGCGCTGGTCCATGATCTCGACGCTGCGCGCGTGCAGGCCGCGCCCGCGGGACTCTTTGGTCGGCTCGGTCAGTTTCTCCAGCACGACCACGTGCACGCCGTGCAGCCGCAACTCGCAGGCCAGCATCAAGCCCGTAGGTCCGCCGCCGACCACGATCACATCAATCATCGAAACGCCCATTCAGCGAGATTGGATTCATTTCCGCAGGTTCCGGCCGTGGCCGACCATTCTGCGGCCCGACCCGGGCCTTGCCGCAAGCCCCCCGGTGCGCTATAAGTTAAGAGTGGCAAGGAGTGGGTAACCTCCTTGCCTTTGTCTTTTGCCGGCTGTCTTTTGCCGGCCTGAGCCCTCGCCGGAAGCTCGTTGTCAGTGGAGGCCCCTAGCGTGGGGACCATCCGACGACAGTCCGTGATTCCAGGGGGACCTGTGCTGCTCGACGAGCACACCGAGGGTGCTGCGCCACATGACGAGAACACCTTCACCATGCCTGCCGTGTGGCGGCGTGAGCTGCACCCCCGCAGAGGAGGCCTGTCCACACCGGTCGCCCCGGTTGCGGCGGACGCCGCGGAGCAGGCCGCGCGCCTGGCCGAAGGTGCCGCGGAGCGGACCGAGAAGGTCCTTGTCCACCCGCGGAGCGACCAGCGGCTGGTCGCCGCCGCTCGGGCTCAGCAGGGTGGTGACGTGAGCCCGCTGGGGGCTGCGGTCCTGGCCCTGGCCGACGGCGGGCAGGGCGTTCCGCGCGACCTGCAGGTGGACGCCTGGGTCCGAGCCCACGGCCTGCCGTTCGCCGCCGAGGCCGTCATGGAGCTCTTCGGGCTCTGCCTGAGTTCCTTCGGAGGCAGCGGCACTCTCGGGGTCGTCGATCGCGCCGGCGGCGACGGGTCCTACTTCTCCCATGTGCACCGTCCCACAGCCGACCGCGTCCGGGCCCTGCTCGCAGTGGCGGACGAGGAGACGTACGCGAGGACGGTGACCGCACTGGCAGCGCACCGGACGGACACCCGACTCCGCGCAGTCGTGTCGTACCTCGTCCCCGGAGAGGCCGTGTGGGTGGACGAGTGGTGTGCGGACGACGGCCCCGGCCTCATCGGCGACCACGTCGTCATCTCCATGATGCTGTGCTCCCTCGCCACCGCCGAGCAGGTCACACAACTGCGTGGACGGGACGACTACACGTGGCGCGGCTGGGACCTTGCCACGATCGCCAGTCTCGCGGAGGCCCTCGGCCCGCAGATCGCCCCGTTCCTCGCACAGGACCTGAACGCGAACCACGCCCTCAACGGCACCCTCAAGTTCCTCGGCGGCGCCCTGGCCGAGCTCCCGTCCGACGAGGCGTTCCGCATCTTGCTGACCAAGGCCGGTGACGCATCCGTCCGCCCCGCGCTGCTCGACGCCGCGCTCCGCTATCCCGATCGGGCTGTACGGCTTCTCGGAGAGGCATGCGCCGGGCCCGGCGAACCATCGTCCCTGGTGCGGCAGTTGTTCACCTCACACATCCGCACTCACCGTGCACTCGCCGCGTCCCTGCTGCCCCGGCTCCCCGAAAAGGTCGCAGCGCTCGTGGCACCGCTCGCCCACGGCGACGACCTGATCCCGGAGGCTCCTGCCGGCTCCGTGCCGGAGCTGCTGACGAGCCCGCCGTGGACGGCGGCCGAGCAGCGCAAGGTCACGTCCGTGAAGGTGCCGGCCCCGGGTGGGACATCGCGCGTCGCCTGGCTTCCGGGCGAGCGGGAGACGTGGGCGGCCACGGAGACCTGGTGGACCGAGCAGGCTGCAGCGGCGGACTGGGCGAGGCAGCCGAGCCTGGAGGCGCTGCGCAGCGGGACGCTCCTGACGACGCTCCGCGCGGCGGGACTGTTCATTCATCTCCCGCCGGAGCAGGTGCTGCCGCTGTTGGACGAATGGGCGCCGGACCCCCTCTGGGCCGCCGAGGCCGCCTTCAAGCCGATCGTGGCCCGGTTCGAAGTCGCCGCTCTGGCCCCTGTGCTGCACGCCGCTTCGCGTCAGCCGGTCACTGCGGGCCCGCTGCTGCTCCCGTTCGTCGGCCTCGGCGTCGCCCGGCTGATGGCCGACTGGCTGATCCGGCTCAGGTCGGCGTCGGCCGTCGCCCGTACCTGGTTCCTCCGGCACGGTACGGAAGCCGCCGCGCTGCTGGTGCCCGACGCGGTGGGCAAGCCCGGTGCCGCCCGCCGCGGCGCCGAGCAGGCGCTGCGGCTGATCGCCGCAGAGCACGGCGAACAGGCCGTACGAAACGCCGCAGAGGCCTACGGTCGCGCGGCGGCGGAGGCCGTAGGCGAGCTCCTGGCGACAGACCCCTTGGTGAGCGCCCTGCCCGCCCGCATGCCCGAGACGCCCGGGTGGGCCGCCCCGGTGGTGCTGCCGCAGATCGTGCTGCGCAAGGGCGGCGCGCTGCCCGCGGAAGCGATCCGGAACGCCGTGACCATGCTGGCCCTCTCCGCACCCGGCGAGGTCTACCCGGGAATCGCCGTCCTCCGGGAGTCCTGCGAGCCGGAGTCGCTCGCGGCGTTCGCGTGGGAGCTCTGCGAGCAGTGGCGGCTCCACGGGATGACCCCGAAGGAGAACTGGGCGCTGCACGCCCTCGGGATGCTCGGTGACGACGAGACCGTCCGCAAGCTCACTCCCCTGATCATGGCCTGGCCGGGGGAGAGCGCGCACCACAGTGCGGTGGCAGGCCTGGACGTCCTGGCTCGTATCGGCACGGACACCGCGCTGTCCCAGCTGGCGGGCGTCGCCGACCGGGTGAAGTTCAAGGCGCTGAAGGCCCGTGCCCGGCAGAAGATCGACGAGGTGGCCGAGGAGCTCGGGCTGACCGGTGACCGGCTCGCGGACCGCCTGGTGCCCACGCTCGAGCTCGGCCCCACGGGCTCCACGGTCATCGACTACGGCACCCGCCGCTTCACCGTCGGCTTCGACGAGCGGCTCCAGCCGTACATCCGGGACGAGGCGGGCAAGCTCCGCAAGGCGCTTCCCGCCCCGGCCGCGCGGGACGACGCGGAGCTGGCCGCAGCGGAACGCAAGCGCTTCACCGCCCTGAAGAAGGAGGTGCGGGCCATCGCCTTGGTGCAGGTGGGGCGCCTGGAGTCGGCCATGCTGACGGGGCGGACGTGGGAGGCGCCGGAGTTCGTGCAGTATCTGGTCCGGCACCCGTTGCTGGGGCACCTGGCGCGGCGCCTGGTGTGGCAGGACGGCGCCGGCGCGGTGTTCCGGGTGCACGAGGACGGCACGGCGCGCGACCTGGCCGGACGCGAGGTGGCCCTGCCCGGGTCGGCGACCGTACGGCTCCCGCATCCTCTGCACCTGGGCGACGGTCTCGCCGCCTGGGCGGCACACTTCGTGGATGCCGGGATCGGTCAGCCCTTCCCGCAACTCCACCGCCCGGTCCACCACCTGACGGCCGAGGAAGCGGACGGCTGGCGGCTTCCGCGCTTCGAGGGGATCACTGTGCCCACGGGCAAGGTGCTGGGGCTTCAGCGGCACGGCTGGGAGCGGGGCGAGCCGATGGACGCGGGCGTAGAGCGCTGGATCTCCAAGCGGCTGGATGCGAACCGGTTCGTGGTCATAGCCCTGTGGGAGGGGATACCGGTGGGGCAGATCGACGCCGCCCCGGAGCAGACGCTGGAGACGGTCTGGCTCGACACGAGGCCGGCCGATTACATGCCGGTCCGCGAGTACGCGCTCCGGCTCGGGCAGCTCGACGACGTCGAGGCGTCGGAACTCCTGTCCGACCTCACAGAGCTCACGGCGCCGTGACGCCAGCCGTGTTTCCGCTCCCGCTGCCGCTCGCCATGAGTTCGTCGAAGGCCGCGAAGACGTCTGCCGCGTGCAGCGTGACGAGGTCCTCCCGGCTCAGGGGCCGGCCGTCGCGGGAGGAGGCCGAGAGGCGGAGGTCGCGCTGGGCGGCGGCCTTCTGGCACAGGGTGCGGATGAACCGTCCGTTGCCGAGTGCGTCGATCCTGTCCGCCGCAGCGTCGAGACTCTGTGCCAGGGCGCTCCCGCCCTCCGGGGACAGCACGTCGCCGTTGCCGTCCAGCAGCACGGCCGCGATCTCCCGCAGTTCGCCCGGCGCGTACGAGGGGAAGTCGACGTGCGTGGTGAAGCGTGAGGCCAGTCCGGGGTTGGCGGCCAGGAGGGTCTCCATTTCCCGCCGGTAGCCGGCCAGGACCACGACCAGGCGCTCGCGGTCGTCCTCGGCGCGCTTCAGGAGTACCTGCAGTGCCTCGTTGCCGAACGCGTCACCGCTGTTGTATCCGTCGTTGACCAGGGCGTACGCCTCGTCGATGAAGAGAACGCCGTCCAGGGCGGAGTCGATGACCGCCGACGTCTTCAGCGCGGTGGAGCCGAGGTGCTCGCCGACCAGGTCGACGCGCTGCGTCTCGACGACATGGCCGCGCTCCAGCAGGCCGAGCCCTGCGAAGACCTTGCCCACGATGCGGGCCACCGTCGTCTTTCCGGTGCCGGGCGGGCCGGCGAAGACGAAGTGCTGCGGCCGGGTGCGGGTGGGTATGCCCTGATCCGCGCGGAGCTTGGCCATCTCCAGCTGGGCGATCAGGGTGTGGACCTGACGCTTGACCGACTGGAGGCCGATCATCCCGTCGAGCTCGGCCCGTGCCTGGGCGAGCAGGTCCGTGCGCTCCTGTGCCGCCACGGCGGCGGAGCCGGCCCCGGCCCGGACCACCTGTGCCCGCTCCGCGACGTCGTAGAGCGTGGGCCAGTACCGGAAGGAGTACTGGTAGCTCTTGAGGGCTTCCTCCTGCGCTCCCAGACCCTCGTGGGCCCGGCCGCTCCAGTAGGCCAGCTCGGCGTCGAAGGGGCTGCCGGCCTCGGTCTCCTCCGAGAGCCGGCCCAGCGTATTGAGGGCCTCGTGCCAGACCTTCTGCGCAATGAGCGCCTGTGCGACGTAGAGCTGCGCCTCGGCGCTGAGCAGCGGGTCGTCGATGCCGGTCGAGTAGGACAGGACCCACTCCCAGTGCTCCGCGAGATAGGCGTACCGCGTGGCGACGAAGCGCGTCTCGTCGCAGTCCAGCTCCGCCTTCGCCAGCTCCTGCCACGCCTCGTCGAGGGCACCGGCGCCCAGGAGGGCGCTCTGGGTGGCCAGCCACAGGTCCCGGCCCGTCTCCAGGGAGAAGTTGACGAACACGCCGATCGGGAACGTGGAGGCCAGGGACTTGTCGTGTTTGGCCCGCAGGGCGCCGAACTTCGCCGAGTGCCGGGCCATGGCGGCCAGGGCCTCGTCCTGGCGCTGCCCCGTCGCGTGCAGGCCGAGCCAGGCATCGGCCGCGGTCGGGTCCTCGCGCACAGCGTCCGCGAAGCGCACCGCCGCCCGGTCGGTGTTCCCCTGCCCGAGCAGGCCGACGGCGTCCAGCCAGGCCCGCTCCGCGCGTCTCGCCGCCAGCCAGGACGTGCTTCCACCCGACACGGTTCTGCCCTCCTGGCTGCTCCCTGTCCTGCCCTGCTCCGGAGGCAGAATCCGGAGGCAGAAACAGGATCAGCCGATGTGATCATCTATGGAGGGTCGATGGTACTGCGTACGTCACAGCGGCTTGACGCGCATGTCGCATGCTTTCGGCAGTCAGCCCGTGCTTCGTCGCAGCCATTGGCCGAGGAGGGTGAAGTCCCGCTCCGTCAGGCCCTGCCGGGGATCGACCCGGTGCAGAAGGGCCTGGCCCGGGTGGTGTGCTGCGACCCAGGACCGGTCGGCGTCGGTGATCTCGTCGTCGACCCAGACGAACGGGCGTCCGTCCGCCCAGTCGACGAGGGGACGGGTCTTCCAGTGGAGGCCTCCTCTGATGTCGTCGTCGGAGGGGTCCGGCCAGGTCACCACGGGCAGCTCCGGCAGGCCGAGCCAGGGTGCGATGCATTCATTGGCGTCGGACATCCACGTCGTGGCCCACACCAGAGTGCACGGCAGCGCCATCAGCCGGGGCCCGTGCGCCGGATTGATCCTGGTGATCAGCGGATTCGCGTCGGCTGCTTGAGGCTCGCGCCCTGTTCCGTATGCCGGATACCCGTTTGCGGCACCAAAGGGAATCAGGGGCCCGTCGACATCGAGGAAGAGAAGAGGCAGCGTAGAACCGATCACCGCTGCACGATAGCCGCCTTCGGGCTTACGCCGCACGGCAGTGCGCCGGCACCCCCGGGAATGACCGCCTGCATACGGCTGTTGCGATCTTTCGAACAGCACGTGATCAACGACGAGGGGGCAGGCCATGGCGCGCGACGACGACCGAGTGCATGGGACGGTGGCAGAGGGTTTCGAGGGCGTACGGGAGGCGTTCGCCGCAGTGCTCGGCGAGGAACGGGACGCGCCCGAGGCGCAGCTCGTGGTCCACGTGGACGGCCGCCGGGTGGTCGACCTGTGGGGCGGTCCCGGTACTGCGGCGGACACGCTGACCGGCCTCTACTCCATCACCAAGGGCGCCGCCCACCTCGTGGTCGCGCTCCTGGTGCAGGACGGCGTCCTCGATCTGGACCGCGAAGTGGCCGCGTACTGGCGGGAGTTCGGGGCGGAGGGCAAGGGCCGGCTGACCCTGCGCGAGCTGCTCGCGCACCGTTCCGGGGTCGTGGGCGTCGACGGCGGTTTCACCACAGAGGAGCTGGCCGACGACCGGCTGACGGCCGCGCGGCTCGCCGCGCAGCGGCCCTTCTGGGAGCCGGGGAAGGCGTACGGCTATCACGCCTTCGTGATCGGCGCCCTGACGGGCGAGGTCGTGCGACGGGTGACCGGCCGCTCGATCCAGGAGATCTACGAAGAGCGGATCCGGGCGCCGTACGGGCTCGACTTCCACCTGGGCCTGCCCGAGTCGCTCGAAGCGCGCTATGCCGACGTGCTGCCGATGCTGCCCACTCCGGAGGAGGCCGAGCGGCTCGCGGCCAACGCGGCTGCCCCGGACAGTGTCAAGGGCATCGCCTTCAATCAGAACGCGACCCCGCCGACCGACCTGGTGGCCTTCGCCAACACCCGTGCCGTCCGGGCACTCGGCTCCACGTCGGCCGGCGGGGTCGGCACCGCACGGGGCGTGGCGGGGATGTACGCCGCGGCGATCAGTGAGGTGGACGGCCGGGCTCCGCTGCTGAAGCCGGAGACCGTCACCGAGTTCGCCCGCGTTCAGTACCGCGGAACCGACCTGGTCACCGGTAACGAGGATGTCTTCGGTCTGGGCTTCGAGGAGCTGAGCGGCCGCTATCCGTTCCTCGGCCCGGATGCCTTCGGTCACAGCGGTGCGACCGGCTCGCTCGGCTTCGCGGACCCGGACAGCGGCGTGGCCTATGCCTACACGCGCCGGCGCTTCGGCTTCCCGTCGGGGTTCGGCGCGGGCCCCGAGAACCACCGGCTGGCCGAGGCCGCGGTGCGGGCGGCCGCCGTGCGCTAGTGCGGTGTCCTATGTGGTGCCTGGACCGGTGCCGGGACCGGTCCAGGCACTGTCAAGGAAGTGAAGCAGCACGGCGGCCTCCGCGCGAAGCTGCGCGGCTCGGTCGGCATGCGCGGGTGCAGTCAGCTGCGCTGCAACCTCCAGCCGCTCGGTGGCTTCGGCGCGCACGACGTCGATCATGCAGCGCTCGCTCAGCTCACGCCGTGGTGCTTCGGTGGCGCCGGCGCCGACCGGCGACTGCTCAAAGGCCCCGCCGCGGAGCGCGGCTTCGTCCACGGGCACCGCCTCGGCGTTGTCCAGCGCGGCAAGTGTTGCGCGCAGTGCGCTCACTGCGGTCTTGTCACGGGCACGCATCGCTTCCGGCAGTGCTTGACGCATACGCAGACGTACAGACATACCGGTGACCTTATGGCTGTGCCCCTGGGCCCACAACGTGAACGTGCTGTGACGTTCGCGGTGTTCGTGGTGTTCGCGCTGGAGCGCTACGTCCTCTGCATGTGCCTGCGCTTCCCCTCAGCCCACGTGGCGGGCGCCTGGGCCGCTGCCCTCGTCATGCGCACGAGCGGCGTGCCGAGAGCAGCTGCGCGCGTCATGGCAGCCGCGGCCGCGTCGTGACCGTCGCGGTCGTCTACTGCCGCTACCACCACGTGCTCGATGCCGTGGCCGGCATCCCCGTCGCCGGGCTGGCCGGGCGGCCACGGCGGTCGCCGTAATGGCAGCAGCCCTGGCCGTGGAGCGTGGGCCACAAGGCTCAGGGGCAGGGCGTATCGGCAGGGAGGTCGGCGATGGCCTGATGCCAGCGGTGGCTTCGGCTGAGGTCGCAGACGCGATCAGCGACGACCTCCGGGTTGAGTTCCCATAGCCGAATGGTGGGGTCTGTGTTTGCGGTGGCAAGGAAGTCGCCTGCGGGGGAAAAGGCCAGGGCGGATATGAAGGCGCCCGGTCCGGTCAGGGTGGCCACTGCATGCCGGTCCCTCGTGTCCCATAGGCGGATGGTGCGGTCCAAACCGGCTGTGGCCAAGGTGCGCCCGTCCGGAGAGTAGGCCAGTTGCTTCGGGGCTGCTGTGTGACCGGAGAGACTGGTGACGTACTTGTGGGTTTCTGCGTTCCACAGCACGGCGTCGCAGCTGGTGGCGGCGAGTGTGCGGCCGTCGGGGCTGAAGGCGAGGGAGACGATGCTGCACGTCTGGCCGGTGTGGGGCAGGGTGGTGATGAGTTTGTGGGAGCGGGTGTCCCAGAGGCGGGCGGTCGCGTCGTAGTTGCCGGTCGCGAGGGTGTGTCCGTCGGGGGAGAAGGACAGGCCGGAGACGGCGTCGGGTTCCTTGCCGAGGACGGCGATGGCACGGTGTGTGCGTGTGTCCCATAGGCGCGTGGTGCGGTCGCTGCCGGCGGTGGCCAGGGTCCGGCCGTCGGGGCTGAAGGCTGCGGTGAGGATCTTTGAGGTGTGTCCGGTGAGGGCGGCGATCTCCTTGTGCGTGCTCATGTCCCACAACCGCGCGCTGCGGTCGCTGCTGGTGCTGGCGAGGGTGCGGCCATCGGGTGAGAACGCCAGGCTGGTGATGGCTTCGGTGTGTCCGGTGAGGGCGGCAAACGGGCTTCTGGCGGCGGTGTTCCACAGCGTGACCATTCCGCCGGAGTCGCCGGCGGCCAGGGTGCGCCGGTCGGGGGAAAGAGCCACGGCCGTGACGGCGTTGTCGGTGCCCGTGAAAGATCCGGCCTTCCGCTGGGTTGAGGCGTCCCACAACTGAGGGCTTGGAGCGTTGCCATTGCCACCCGCTCCCCATACTGTCCCTGTCACCAGATACTTGTTGTCCGGGCTGAAAGCCACACTCACCGGGAACCCCGGTCGAGGCGTGTCTGTTTCTGCCAGCGTGCCGGTGGTGCGGTGCGTGGCGGTGTCCCAGAGCCGTGTGGTGCCGTCGTAACTGGCAGTGGCGAGGGTACGGCTGTCAGAGGAGAAAGCCACCGACATGACGGACTGCTTGTGCCCGGTCAGGGTGGTGAGGACACGATGTGTTCGCGCATCCCACAGACGCACCGTCGCGTCGGCGCTTGCTGTGGCCAGTGTGTGCCCGTCGGGGGAGAACGCGACACCCGTCACGGTGTCGGTGTGTCCGGTGAGGGTTGCGACTTCCCGATGTGAAGCCGTGTCCCACAACCTGGCGACCTTGTCGTGGTAGGTGGCTGCCAGCGTGTGGCCGTCGGGTGAGAACGCGACCCGCCAAGCCTTGCTGTTTCCGCCGGCAAGGACGGCTGTTGGCCGCTGTCCGGTGACATCCCACAGGCGAACGGTGCCGTCGTCGCCGGCCGTTGCCAGGGCGCGTCCGTCAGGACTGAACGCCACTCCGCTGACACCCCTGGTATGGCCCGTGAGCGTGGCGATGAGACGGTGATCGCTCGTATCCCACAGCTTCGCCGTCCGGTCCCTGCCGGCCGTGGCGAGGATACGGCCATCCGGCGAGAAGGCCACGGTGACGACCTGATCGGTGTGCCCGGCGAGCGTCGCGATGAGACGCTGCGAGGCCCGGTCCCAGAGTTTGGCCGAGTGGTCATTACCGGCTGTGGCCACCGTGCGGCCGTCGGGGCTGAATGCCACCCCGTAGACGTCGTCCGTGTGCCCGGTGAGCTGGTTGCCGGGGAACTGGGCGTAAGCGCTGAGCAGACTGCTGCGGGCCTCGGCAGTGGGGGAGCGGCGGTAGGCGCCGAGGGCGAGGAGCATGGCGGCCTCCGGCCGGTCTCGCAGCATGCCGTCGGCCCGGGCGGCAAGTTCCCGGGACACCGCGATGCGGCGTTGGGCGTCCGCTTCCCGGTTCTGCTGAAAGGCGAGGGCACCGGCCACGAGCGAGAGAACGAGCAGGGTTGCCAGGCCGGAGGTGAGGATGCGCAGGCGACGCAGACGTCGGCGCTCCGTCAGTTTCTCGGACGCCTCGAGACCGGCGCTTGCCTCGAGGAAGGTCCGCGCCGCAGGTGTCAGGAGAGCCGTACCGTTGGGGATCGCGGCGGCTTCGAGGGCTGCGGCGAGGCGGGTGCCGCGGTAGAGCAGGCCGGTGTCGCGGTCCTCGTTCTGCCAAGCGGTGGCCGCGTCCGCGAGGGTTTGGCGGATGCGCAGACTGGTGCGGTCGTCATCGATCCATTGGCGCAGGCGGGGCCAGACGTGCAGCAGGATTTCATGGGCCACCTCAACGTGATCGGTGTCCACCGTCAACAGGCGGGCCCGGGTGAACGTTTCGATGACGTCCTCACCGGCCTCCAGCAGTTCGGTTCGTCGCCTGGGCCGGCTGGTCTCTCTGTCTTCTCCGACTTGGATCAGCTGAAGCAGGACCTGCCGGGCGATCTCCTGTCGGCGAGCGGGGAGAGAGGCGTAGGCGCGCTCGGCCGTGGCGGCCACTGCGCCTGAGATGCCGCCGGTCAGCTGGTAGCCGTCAACGGTCAGCGTGGTGTCCTTGCGGTGCTGCCAGGTGCTGAGCAGTGCGTGGGAGAGCAGGGGAAGCGCTTTGGCCCTGTTCACGTTCGCGCCGGAATGCTTCGCATCACCCGGCGTGAGGCCGATGTCACGGAGCAGGATTTCGACCAGCCCCGATTCCACCTCCAAGCCGGCGGCGTGCGCCGGTCCGGTGATGGCCGTACGCAACTGGGCGTCGTCCATCGGCCCCAGCGTGACGTGGCCTCGCCGCAGCGACGCGGCCAGTCCGGGGAAGGCCAGGCAGCGGTCATAGAAGTCGGCGCGGACCCCGAGGACGACAAGGGCCGGAGAAATGCCGTCTCTCTCTTCGCTCTCCTCGCTCCGTCCTTCCGCCAGAGCCCCCAGCGCCTCTATGAACGCCGTTTGCTCCTTCTCGTCAGGGCAGAGCATGAAGGTTTCTTCGAACTGGTCCACCACGACGACAAGGGAAGCGGCCTTACGAGCGCAGCCGGGTGCGACCGAGTCCTGCGACGCCTGTCCCGTGCCGGCGCCCGAATCCGCAGCCTGCTGAAGGCTGTCCAGCGCGGCGCGCACGGTGGCGGCCAGAGCGCCCCCTCCTTCCTCCAAGGCCTTGCCCAACAGCCCGCGGGATGCTCCGGTCGCCACCGCTATGCGGTCGAGGAGCTCCTCAAGAGGGTGCTCGCCCGGCGTGAACAGCACGACAGGCCAGGCCTGCGAGCCGGAGGCGGGTAGGACCCCGCGTGCCAGGGCAGGCGGCAGCCCTGCCCTGAGCAACGAGGACTTCCCCGCTCCGGACGGGGCCATGAGCAGCAACGTCCCCGGTATGCGGAGCCGTTCGGTCAGCTGAGAGACCACGTCGGCGACGGCTTCGTCGCGTCCGAAGTACCACCGGGCATCCCCGGTGCCGAACGGAGCCAGCCCCCGATACGGGCAGACGTCCTCGGTCTGTGCCTTGCGTCTTCCTCCGGCCGGTCTCCGGACCAGTTGTTCCAGCACCCCGCCCGCCGTCAGCACCCGGTCGCAGACACGGGCCAGCTCCAGCGTCAACGGCTTCTCACCGTTCTCGACCTTGCTCAGATAGCCCTTGCTGTAGAACGCCTGGCGAGCCAGCCCGTCCAGCGTCATGCCCCGTTCACGCCTCAGCCGTCGCAACAGCTCCCCGGCCTGTGGCGCAGCCGGGCCCGACGCCCCGGCCTGATCCCTGCCGGAAGCCTGGCCTTTCCCGTCCATCGCCGATCACCCCCTCCTGGCACGTCCCAGCGGGGGCTCGCCCATCGAGGGCTTCCCGGCTCAAGCGTGCCCAGGCCCCCACCGGATGCGGCTGCAATACCAAGGAAGATCTTTTCAGCGCGTGGTGCCGTAGCGCAACGATTCCCTCACCACAGGTGACCTGTGTGCCGGTCAGCTCCGGTCAGCTCCGGTCAGCTCCGGTCGGTGCCGGTGGCTGAGCCGAGCCCGCTCGAGATTCTTCCAGGACTTCGGCTGAACAGGCTGGGCCGCCTGGGCAATCCCGTTTTTGCCGCCGGCCGCCCCCGGGCCCTGCGCCGGTTTGCCGGGGGTGTAAAGCCAGGTGTCGAAGAGCCGGCGCAGCGACTTGCCGGAGACGTCCTGGGCGAGGCGGGTGAAGTCCTCCACGGTGGCGTTGCCGTGGCGGCGCTGCTTCTGCCACTCCTTGAGCACGGTGAAGAAGGTGCTGTCGCCGATCTTCTCGCGCAGGGCCTGGAGTGCCATGGCCCCGCGCAGGTAGACCGCGTTGTGGAGCGGGTTGTCCTTGCCGGGGTCCGCAGGCCGGACCTTCCAGAACGGGTCGTCGGCGGGCTGGGAGGCGTAGGCGTAGTCGGCGAGTTCCCGGGCCGTCCCCTCGCCCTCCTTCTCCGACCACAGCCACTCCGCGTACGTGGCGAAGCCCTCGCTGAGCCAGGTGTCGCGCCAGTTGCGCACCGAGACGCTGTCACCGAACCACTGGTGCGCCAGTTCGTGCACGACGACTTCCATGAAGGCACCGTTCTGGAACGTCCCGGAGGCGTACACCGGCCGTGTCTGGGTCTCCAGTGCGCCGCGCCCGGGCAGGTTCGGCACGTAGCCGCCGGCCGCCTCGAAAGGGTAGGGGCCGAAGAGCGTACTCGCCCAGTCGATGACCTCGCCGGTGCGTTCGATGCTCGCCTTGGCCGGTGCGAGTCCGTCACCCAGGTCTTTGCTGTACGCGTTGATGACCGGCAGGCCGTTGGAGGTGGTGCCTTGAGCGATCTCGAACTTGCCGACGGCCAGGGTGGCGAGGTAGGTGGCCTGGGGCTTGGTGGAGCGCCAGGTGTAGCGGGTCCAGCCGCGTTGGGTGGACCGGGAGCTGAGGATGCCGTTGCTTACGGTCTGGAGGCCTTCCGGTACGGCGACGGAGATGTCGTAGGTGGCCTTGTCCCGGGGGTGATCGTTGCTGGGGAACCACCAGGCGGCCGCGGCGGGCTCCCCGGCGACCACGGCTCCGTCCGGTGTACGGGACCACGCGGAGTGCCCGTCGACCTTCTTCTCCGACGGGACGTCGCCGTAGCGGACCACGACGGTGAACGGGCGCCCCTTGGACAGCGGGGTACGTGGCGTGACCTGCAGCTCGTGTGCACCGGCCTTGGCGAAGGCGGCTCTCTTGCCGTCGACCAGGACTTCCTGGACGTCGAGGACGAAGTCCAGGTCGAAGCGGCTCAGATCCTGGGTGGCGGTGGCAAGGAGCGTCGCCGTGCCGTCCAGCCGATCGGTCCTTGGCCGGTACTGCAGACGCAGGTCGTAGTGAGAGACGTCGTAACCTCCGTTCCCGGAATCAGGAAGGTACGGGTCCCCTATCCCGGCGGATCCGGGCGTGGGCGTCGCGGCCGAGGCCGGAACGGTGAGGAGGAGGCAGGCGGCAAGAGCGCCGCCCACGACGGTGGATCGGTGGCGCAATCGAATCACTTCCCCTGATGCAATGAGTAAGGCAGTGCTCGGCACAATGGGAAAGGGCGAGGCAGCGGCAACGTCGGTTGGACCTGTTGGTCGGGCACTGCTGCGGGCCCTGGCCATCACTACACAGGAACGGGTCCCCGAGGTCGAGAGGTTTCCTGTTTCCTCCTCGGCCTCGGGCAGGGAAACCCCGTGCTACGGCGCCCTTGCGGGGTCTCGTCGCACCGATTGTGCTGTCGAGCGGCCAGCGCCCCGGGGGCCTGGACTGTCGCCCCGGGGGCATGGACTCTCGGCGGAACCCGGACTATCGGTAGAACGACCGATGCGCTGGAAAGATCTCGGAACCTACGTTGTCGGCATGCAGTCAACGAACACCCCCAAGAACACGCCCAAGCCGATCGAGAGCGGCGACGCTCCTGAGATCACACGCACCCTGGCCCGCGCCTTCGGGGACGACCCGATGATGCTGTGGCTGTTCCCTGACGAAGACGGTCGTGAGGGCCGTCTCGCCCAGTGGTTCGACGTCATGCTCACGCACAAGTACGGCCCGCTCGGGCACTGTGAACGCACCGATGCGGCAGCGGCCTTCTGGACACCGCCCGGCACGGCCGAGCAGCACCCGGACGAGGGGACGCTGGCCCGCATCAACGGGCTGCTGGGCGAGCACGCGGCCCGGCTGGGGGAAATGCTGGAACTGGTCGGCGAGGCGACTCCCCGGGAACCCCACTGGTACCTGGCGGTGCTCGGCGCCGACCCGGCGGCCCAGGGCAGCGGCCACGGCGCCGCCCTGCTGCTTTCGGGCCTGGCCAAGGCGGACGCAGCCGGACTGCCGGCCCACCTCGAATCGTCGAAGCAAGCCAACATCGGCTTCTACGAGCGATTCGGGTTCACCGTGCGCGGCGAGATCCACGTACCCGGAGGCGGCCCGACACTCTGGTCGATGTGGCGGGAAGCGCGCGCAGACGTTCGCCGGTAGGCCGGGGGCGCCCGGCGGCGGCTTACCGGGCGAGTTCGTTGTCGACCGTCACCTCGCAGGCGGCGGCCGTGGAGCGGCGTGCCGACAGGCCGAGGAGACCGAGGACGGCGAGGGCGGCCAGTGAGGTGCCGGCCACCATCCACATCGCGGACTGCATGCCGTGGGAGAAGACCTGGCCGTAGACCTCGCCGATCTCCGGGCCGCTGAGGGAGGTGTGCTGCCGGAGCAGCGCCGTGGCGTGCTCCGGGTCGCCGACCACGGACTGCGTCCAGGGGCCGGTGGGTGCGTGGCGTTCGGCGAGTGCGGTGGTCAGCGTGTGTTCGCTCTGAAGGCGGTAGAGGTTGATGGCAGCCGCCAGTCCGATGGCTCCGCCGAGGTTGTGGAAGGTCCAGGAGGATCCGACGGCGAGCCCCGCCTGCCGCTCGGGCACGGAGGACAGCGCGGAGACGGTGGCGGGACCGAGAATGAACGCCCAGCCGAGGCCCATGGCCACCAGCGCGAGGGCGAGGTATCCGATGGAGGTGTCAGGGGCGATCCGCGCGAGCAGCAGGGCCGAGACCGTGAACGCGGCGAAGCCGACGGCCAGGAGCTTCCTGGGTCCGTAGCGGTCGGTGAGCCGGCCGACGCCGGGGGAGAGCACCGCCATGACGGCGGTGCACGGCAGGAGCAGCGCACCCGTGGCGTAACCGCCGTAGTCCCGTACGTCGCTGAGGTAGAGGGGCAGCAAGAACAGCACGGTGGCGTAGAAGCAGGCCAGGGCGAAGTCGGAGACGATGGCGCCGAGGAAGGCGCGGTGGCGGAAGAGACGGAAGGCGATGATGGGGTCGGCCGCACGGCGTTCGACGGCGTAGAAGGCGACGAGACAGGCCGTCGCGAAGGCCAGCAGGCCGAGGGTGCGGGCGCTGGACCAGCCCCAGTGGTCGCCGAGAGTGAAGGCCAGGACCACGGCAGGGATGCCCAGGCTGATGAGCACGAGCCCGGGCCAGTCCAGACCGGGGGCGCCCTGGTCGCGGGACTCCTTGACGCTGAAGGAGCACAAGGTCAGGGCGACGGCGATGAGGGGGACGTTCAGCCAGAACACCCAGTGCCAGCCCACGGAGGAGACGATGACTCCGCCGAGCAGCGGGCCGACGGCCAGGCCCAGGCCGTTGACGCCGTAGAGGGCGCCGATGGCACGGCCGCGCTGCGACCGGGGAAAGGCGTTCTGGACGATGGCGCCCGTGGAGGTGTAGAGAACGGCTCCCGCGGCGCCTTGGAGGAACCGGAAGGCGATGAGCCAGCCGGTGCCCGGGGCGAGTCCGGCGCCGAGGGAGGCCAGGGCGAAGACGACGGTTCCGGTGTAGAGGACGCGACGCCGGCCGTAGATGTCAGCCAGCCGCCCCATCGTCACCATGAACATCGACAAGGCGACGATGAACATGTTGACGATGAGCTGGAGGTCGGTCACGGAGGCGCCGAGATCGGCCTGGATCTGTGGGGCGGCAGTATTGACGATGGTGAGGTCGATGCAGCCGAGGAAGCTGATGAGGCTGACACCGGCGAATGCCCACCACTTGCGGTCGGTCGATGCTGTCACGGTGATGTTCCCCTACACCGGGTCAAGGGCGGTCTGGATGGGGGCTGGACGGGATCTGGATTCGGTCTGGATGCGGTCTAGATGACGTGCGGGGCGGTCATGGCTCGTTTCTTGAACTTCAAGGGAAGCCACTCCGCCTTGCCGGGGTATGCGTCCTCGACGAAAAGCCGTCGGGTCTCCGCCATGGCCACCGTCATGGGCTGCGGATAAATCACATAGTCGTATCCGCGGTGTGCCCAGGTCGGCATGATGACGGGGCATTCCTCGATGAGGTAGCCCAGACAATTCCGGGACGCCACGGCGATATCCGCTTCCGGGTCGCGAGCCGTGAGGCGATCGAGGAACTTTCCGACGGTACGGAGCAGGGCCTGCCGGTAGCGCAGGTCGTGCTCGTAGGCGTCCTCGACGCGTCGGCGGAACTGTGGGTAGACCGGGTCGCGCAGCGCCTCGTCCCAGCGAAGGACATCGCTGATCGCGGCGAGCCGGGCGAGTGTTTTCTCGTTGCGCTGCAGCCACTCGTCTCCCGCCTTGAGTGCGCGGTCGTAAGCGTCCTGCCGGGAAATCCCGAGATAGTTGGTGCGCTGCAGAGTATCAGCCACGGCGATGGTCACCTGCTGAAACCCGCCGCGTTGGACGAGTTCCACGGTGGCCCGGAGTTTGTCGCCCTCGTGATAGCGCTGGCCGACGCTCACCAGCAGGACGGCCCGTTTCCCGGCGAGAGGGAGCGACTTGGCCTTTTCCCCGAAACTCGCCTTGCTGCGACCGTCGATACCGGCGTTGATGCCGGTGTTGATGCGAGCCGTGTCGTCGGTGCCGTTGG
>NZ_BMUT01000003.1:0-40761 GCF_014650335.1 Streptomyces hiroshimensis | reverse complement strand
CGTTTTCGTTGATGCCGTGCTCGATGCTTTTGACGTCGTTGTTCACCGTCAGCTCCACAGTTCGAGCGGGCGGTCGGTGCCGTAGTAGCCGAGGAAGTGCCCCAGGGTGATGCGGGGCTCGTCCCCCGACGGGCGCACGGCGTGGATCTGGCGCGGGTTGAGCAGGAGCAGATCGCCCGGGGCCGGCTTGACGACCTCCACGGGCGGGCCGATCGTCTCGCGGTCGATTCCCCAGGTCCGCCCGCCCATGAGGCGGTGGTAGGCGTCCTCGCCGGGCTCCGTTCCCCACAGCTCCAGCTCTCCACCGGTGCGCGGGATGTTGATGTAGATGTTGACCGAGAGCTGCGCCTTGAGGCGGCGCGCGTGCTCGGCGGGCAGGTTCCGCTCAAGCGCGTCGGTGTGCGGGTTGAGGTCGACGTTCTTGTCCTGGTAGCGGCAGATGCCGATGAACGCCTTGCGGCCTTCGACGTGCATCAAGCCGGCCCCGGCGGCCCAGGTCTCCTCCAGCAGCAGCCGCAGGACGTCACTGGGCGAGGCGTAGGGCGCGAACAGATCGCGCATCCGCTGGATGTTGGTGCGCGCCTCCGCGTGGTAGCGATCGCGCGAAGTACCGTCGCTGATCTCGGAGTAGGCGAATCCGATGCGCTTGAACTCCGCGGCCTGACTCAGGCTGCCCCGGTCGGGGTGGTCGAAGAGCTGCCGCTGCGCCGAGGCGAGCGCCTCCGGGTGCACGAACCCCGGGACGTGGACGGCCAGAGTGGTGCCCTCGACGACCGAGAGGATGTCCTCTTGGGACAACTGGCATGAGGTGGTGCGCTTGATGTTGATGATGGTCCCCCGTGTGTGCGGCCCGCGTGACCGACAGTGAGGCGCGGGGCGTTTTGCAGGTAATGCCATCATCTCGACCGTTAATTACTGGATCCTCATGCTGTGTAACGATTCATGGGCGCCCTCTTGGATGAGGCAGGTCCACCGGCGGTTCCTCCCGACGGCGGAGACGACCGCGCGGCGCCTCCGTCGCGGGGGAGGGAGCGCACCCCTGATGCCCACCATGGGCGCGCGCCTGCGCGTTCACGCCCCTGAGCCGGGTCTTGTCCGGTCGGCGGCGCCCGCCTCATGGCGCCGCCACCCAGACCGTGCCAGCGCGTTCGGGCAGACCGTCACAGCCAACTGACACGGGCGTCCGCGATGTCCTCCTCGGCCAGGCCGGCGGGCGGACGGGCCAGCTCCCCCTTGGCCACGCCGTCAAGCAGCCTGCGCACCGCCGCCATGATGTCGGGGACGGCGTTGCGGAGGTCGGCGGCGTCGTCCGGACCCGCCTCGGAGGCCGGGACGTCGGCCTCCGCCAGAAGGGTGTCGAGGTCCGCCAGCCTGCCGGCCACCCAGTCCAGCGGTGCGGCGGAGAGTTCGTCGACGAAGACGCGTCCGCCGGGCTCCCAGCCGTCGAACCTCGGGTGGTGGTGCGCCCGGTCCAGGCTGCCGGACGGGCCCGCCGCGGACTCCAGGAGGTCGGCCCGCCACACCGGGCGGTCGACCACGATGGGCCGCGACGCGTAGATGCCTCCCGGCAGGTCCCCCGGCCGCAGGACGCGGACCTCCAGACGTACACCCCGTTCGGCGCCCTCCTGACCCGGGATCGGGTCGGGATCCACGAAGTACATGTCGCTCGCCACTACGCCGATCCGCTCGAAACCGAAGACGTACAGCATGTGCCCTCCCGGATGTCCCGACCGACGGAACCGTTGTCCTCAGGGTGGGGCCGACGCGCGCAGGTGCGCCAGAGGGTCTGATCGCGCCACGGGTGACTGCCCGGGCGGCCCCCGAAGGTCACCAGATTCTTCGACTCGGCGACCGAGAGCACGTCCCGCCCACGATCTGCCTCGCCCGGTCCACCACGACCGGCCACCCCCCGGAGCCGCTCACGTGCCATAGCGGCCCATGTACCCCAAGGGTCATCCGGCTGCCTGTCCCCCCGTGCGCTGCCGCGGCCTGGATGTGAACGTGGCAGTGCAGCTTGGAGCCGAGTGCCGGAGGAGGCGATCGTGTGGCCGGATCGATCTGGTCGGAGGTCCCCACGTCCGGCCTGGTCAGCGTGCCCATGAGCCTGTACGGCGCCGTGGACGGGCACACGGCCCGCTCTCACCAGGCCCAGCGTGACACCGCCGAGCCCATCCGGATGTGGATCCGCATCCGTATCCGAATCCGCATCCGGATAGACGGCACGGTCATACCCATGCGGTGACCGTTGCCCCCCGAACCGTCCCCCACCATGGCCTCGGAGGCACCTCATGTCCGAGCACCACTCCGGCCCGGGCCGCCCGCATCCCCCCACAGCGGCGGCCGTCCTCCTCTCCCTGCTGACCGCACTCACCTTGCTCGTCACCCTCCCCGGAACCGCTGCCCCGGCGGCCGGGAGCAGCACCGGGAACAGCGCCGGGAGCAGTAGCAGTCCGATCCACCCCGAGCAGGACTGGATGGGTTCGACCGTCCGCGCCCACGAGGGCGAACGCAGCCCGGCCACCAAGGGCTCCTCGCTGCCCGACCCCTCGCTGCCCGACGTCTCCCCGGAGGGCCCCTCGGGGAGCGCCGGGGTCAAAGGCGTGGACGTCAGCAGCCACAACGGCAACGTCTCCTGGTCCAAGCTCTGGAACAGCGGCGTCAGATTCGCCTACTCCAAGGCGACCGAGGGCACCAGCTACACCAACCCCCACTTCGCCCAGCAGTACAACGGCCCGTACGACGCGGGCATGATCCGGGGCGCGTACCACTTCGCGCTGCCGGGCAACTCCGGCGGCGCCGCACAGGCCGACTACTTCGTCCACCACGGCGGCGGCTGGACCGACGACGGCTGGACGCTGCCGGGCGTGCTCGACATGGAGTACAACCCCTACGGCAGCCCCTGCTACGGGCTGAGCACGGGCCGGATGATCGACTGGATCGACGACTTCCTCGACGCCTACTGGGACCACACCGGGCGCGACGCGGTGATCTACACCTCGACCGCGTGGTGGAAGAAGTGCACCGGTAACTACGGCGGATTCGGCAAGTACAACCCGCTGTGGGTACCGCGCTACGGCTCCTCCTCCGGTGAGCTCCCGAACGGCTGGGGTTTCTACACCTTCTGGCAGCACACCGACACCGGCCCCACAGTCGGCGACCATGACCGCTTCAACGGCGTGTACAACAGGCTCAAGGCGCTCGCCTACGGCTGACCGCGCCACGGATGAGCGACGGCGGGGCTCCCGGCGCATCGGCGCCGGGGGCCCGCCTTGCCACGGCGTGGAGCACCTCGCGAGCCTTCGCGGTTCAACGGTTCACGGGCCCGAAGACGACCTTGGCCTGCTGTAGGCGCGGAGATGTCAGCCGATGTCACCCGAATGGCCGAGCGTTGCTGTTCAGGCCGTCGGGATGGCCATCGCCACGCGGGCGCTCCGGAGATTGCGATGCTGCGTGCAACCGTCGTCGTCAGCGGCAGTGCGCCCGGCGGCGAGGGTCCGGACCCCCCTCGGGGGTGATGTGTAACAGCCCGCAGACCTACCGCCGGCGAAGGAGATCAGATCCCGTGAAACGACACCACCTGGGCCCTCGTGCTCTCGCGTTTCCCCTGCTCGCCGCGCTGCTGGTGACCGTGACACCGCTCGGTCCCGGCCGATCAGTGGTCGGCCTGGCCCAGCACGCTGCGGCAGTGTGTCCAGGCCGGCTCGGACAGCAGCGGCCGCCATCGGGTGAACAGCGCGAGCAGGTCCGCTCCGTGGCGGGCGCGCATCTGTGGGCTGATCGCGGCGATGTCCAGCTCGTTTGCGGCGGTGAGCTCGGCGAAGTCCCGACGCGCTTCGAGGCCTGGATGCGTCCGGGTGCCGGTGAACCGGTCGGTGAACAGGCCGGTGTCATCGGTCAGTCCGCGGTACGAGGACTTCCGGTCGCAGGAGGCGTAGAAGTAGACGAGTGCCTCGGCCTCGGTGCCGATCGCCTCGGCCAGCTCGGCCCGGCGGCCCAGGTCCAGCAGAGCGACGGGAAAGCCGTCGGTCCCGTAGAACGCGTGACACAGCCCGGCCGACACCAGCGCCGGGCGAGCGCCCCACGCGGAGAGGAGGGCGCTGACCCGCTGAAGATGTGCCAGCAGCGTGCCTCCGGGGTGCTCGATCTCTGCGGCTCCGGCCGCCTGTAACATCGCCATCGCCATCGCCATCGCTTGTGCGGTCACTTCAACTTCACCTGTCCCTAAGGCCGTTGAGTAGTCGGTACCGCGCTGATGGCAGGAGCGTATCGACCGCCCGGTCGCAGTCGCGTCTGGACGGGGCCGGCGGGCCGGAGCAAGCAATATGCTGACGGCGTGCCTGACCGGGTACGAGCACAGGGCTCACGAGTGTCAGATTGACCGTAACGCGGGGCCGCACCCTGTCTCGGTCAAGATGACCCACTGGTGGTCATAGCCTCGGCGTGGTTCACCTTCACTGACCCGCGCGGCGATGACACTCCGGGGTTTCGGTGAACAGCACGCGCCACTATGGTGGAACGATGGCGTCGATCAAGAAGTTCCAAGTCACCTTCGACTGCGCAGAACCTGAGCGCGTCGCTCGTTTCTGGTGCGAGGTGTTGGGGTACGTCGTACCGCCGCCGCCGGAGGGATTTGCTACTTGGGACGATTTCAATCGCTCGCTGCCGCCTGAGAGCCAGGGGTCAGCGTTCGCCTGCATGGATCCCTCAGGTGTGGGCCCGCGAATGTACTTCCAGCGCGTTCCCGAAGGCAAGGTCGTCAAGAATCGGGTTCATCTTGACGTGCGGGTCGGCACCGGGCTTGTGGGTGAAGAACGCCTCGCCACACTTGAGGCCGAGTCCGCACGACTGATCGCGCTCGGCGCGGTACGCGTGCGACTGCTGCCTGCCGATGACGAGAACGAGTCGTGCATCGTGATGCAGGACATCGAGGGCAACGAGTTCTGTCTCGACTGAGGGGCCGCGAACGCGCCTGGTCATCGAGCAGATCTACGACCGGGCGCGGGCCGAGACGGTCGGCTGGTCGGACCGGTAAGGATGCCACCGGGGGGTCCGTCCGGCGGCACCGGTGTGGTGCGGGTGGTGGAACTGGCGGCGCTCTCGCGTCAGGCGTACGCCGCGCTGTGGTTCTTCCTCGCCAGGCTCGACTTGGTGACCTGGATCGACTACGAGGGCGCGACCGACGAGCCGCTGCCACATCTGCTGGCCGAGTCCCGGGCGGTCCGGTCGACCGTCGTGGACCGGCTGTGGATACGACTGGTTGGCGTCGCTCGACCTCGTCCTAGACGTACGGGACGACTTATGCCCGTGGAACACTGCCCCCCACCGGCTCCGCGCCGACGGCGCCGACGTCAGCTGCGAGCGTACGAACGCCCCAGCCGACCTGCGGCTGACGGCCGCGGAACTCGGCGCCGCCTTTCTGGGCGGCACCACGCTGGCCGCCCTCGCCGCCGCGGGCCTCGTCGAGGAGCTGCGCCCCGGCGGTTCTCCTCGGCGATCCTGCCGCCGTGGTGCAGCAAGTTCTCGAAGGTCGCAACCCCGGCCACCTGGATGCAGCGCATCTGCCACGACCAGCCGGACCGCCCCCGGACTGCCGCGGCGCCGCAAGGGCGGTGTTTGTGTGCCGGCATCACCGGCCGGGCCGCCGGGTTGCTCTCGCTGCCCCGGGCTCGGCGGACGGGTCCACCGGCGACCGCCCGGTGGCGGGTCAGCGTTGGTAAAGGGTGATGTCCAGGCCGCGGGTGCTGCGGTGGTAGGCCGGGGTGTGGCCAGTGCGGGTGAGGGCGTATTCCTGGGCAACGGTCGTGCGGTCGCCGGTCCGGTAAGCGCCGGGGGAAAGATGGCGGCAGGTGATGTGCCAGACGCGGGGCGCACGGGCCAGGCGCTGGTTCAGGAGGGTGGAGTCGGCGGGCAGGTTGTTCAGAGTGCCGCGTTCGGCGGCTGTCCGGGCCGTGCCCAGGTCGGGGAGGCGGGCGAAGATTTCGGGGTGGGTGGTGGCGATCAGGTCGCACCGGGCGCCGCTGAAGAGGATGGCGTCCCCGGGGACGGCGCGGCTGCGCAGGGTGGTGATCACGGTGCTGGTGTCCCAGGGACGGCTGTCCTGCTGGCGTATGGCGAGGTGGGACATGGTGATCGGGAGGGCCGGCAGGAGTGCGAGCAGCAGTTGCCGACGCGGCGGGAGGAGGGCGGCGGCCGCTGCGAGCAGCAAGGCCAGGGCCGGGAGGCAGAACAGCAGGTAGCGGTAGGCGAAGAGGGGCTGACCGAGGGAGAGGGCCAGGAGGAGCAGCGGGGGCACGGCCAGCCAGGGCACGCCGATGGCGAAGACGAGGGGCGGGGCCGTGTGCCGGCGGGCCACGAGGAGGGATATCGCGGCGAGGGACGTGAGGGTGAGCAGGAGTTTCAGGGCGGCGGGGAGGGTGTCCTGGCCGGGGGTGAGCAGCCAGGTGAAGTAGCTGTACGGGGTTCCGGCGGTGACCTGTGGAACCTCGCCCACGGCGGAGCGCTGGGAGAAGCCCAGGAGCAGCAGCGGAATGACGGCGGTGATGCCCGCGGCCTGGGCCGGCAGGAGGCGCATGACTACGCGGCGGCCGGGACGCCGCAGGGCGATCGTGACCGCGTGGGCGGCCACCAGCAGCAGCCCCATCACGTTGAACCAGCCCAGCAGGGCGATCAGCACGGCGTAGCCGGCCGCCCACCGGGCACGGCCGGCCAGCGCCTTCACCAGTGCGCCCGTGGCCAGTACCGCGACCGCCATGACGAAGGCGAACGAGCGGGCCTCCTGTGCGTAGCGCGACACGGTGGGCAGGACGGCGAGCAGCAGCCCCGCGTACAGGCCGAGGCGCGGGCCTCCGAGCAGCCGCCCCAGCCATCCGAGGCCGGCTGCCGCGACGGCTACCGCCACCGCTGAGGGCAGACGCATCGTGAACTCGCTGACCCCGGCAACTTGCCCGACCAGGTACATCAGTACGTAGTGCAGGCCGTGCACCGCGTCCACGCGTCCGAGCAGCTCCACCAGCTGCGGCCAGGACCGCCGTGCCACGTCCAGGGTGACGATCTCGTCGGTCCATGCGGAAGGGCGCGTGATCCCCCGCAGTCCGATGCCGAGCCCGATGAGCCCGACGATCACCGGTGCCCACGTGGCGGCCCGGTCCGGGCTGGGCGACGACAGCCGTACGGTCCGGCGGGTGGACATCCCTCTGGGGCCGGCAGCACTGCCCGCGGGCGGCCGAATCAGGAGGATGACGTGCCGACCCGGGCCGGGGAGGCCTCGTTGGAGCAGAGCCCGTCCCAGTGCCGTCCAACGGGCGCGGCCGCGGCCGCGGAGCGTGCCGGGTACGGCAGGCGTGACGGAGTGCCGGGAGGGGGACATGGAGGTGTTCTTCTTTCCGGTAGTGCCGTACGAGGGCGGTGCCGCGGCCGGGCACAGGCCAGGAGGCCGGGATTGACTCCGTAGCACTCCCCGCTGCTCAGCCGTTGCAGGGGAGGGCGGTGGCTGTGTGTGGGTCTGTGGGGAAGCGACACTGCCCCTCAGGAGGGGCCGCACCGCTGGGTGGGACGGGCCGGGCGCGGGCCCGGCGGCGGTTCCAGGGAGGTAGGCCGTTGGGACGTGTCTTGCTCCGGAGGACTGCCGGCGTCTCAGCCGTGGCGGGTTGCGGGAGCGGCTGTGGTCGCGAGTTGGCGTTCGAGGGGTGTGCGGTAGCAGGGGGTGACGCGGGTGCCGTCGAGGAAGATGGCGAGGCGCTGGATGGCGTTGTTGATCAGGGCGCGGGTGTGGCGGCCGGGGTCGGTGAGGAGGTGGTGGTTGATGTGGCCGTCGGGGTGCTGGGCCCAGGCGCCGATGATGCGGCCGTCGGCCCAGACGGTGGGGCCTATGTTGCCGTTGCGGTCGAACAGGGCCGCCGTGTGGTGCGGGTCGAGGTAGAAGTCGCGGTGGCGCCAGCCCATGGAGGTGGGGTCCAAGCCGGGCAGCAGTGCCACCCAGGGTTCGTGGTCGATCTCTGCGAGGTGCTGGTTGTCCTCGGCGAGGAGGTAACCGGTGCCTTCGTCGAGTTCGACGGCTTCGGCGCCGGTGGCTGCGATCGCCTTGCGGGTGTCGGTCAGCGTCCAGCCCGTCCACCACTTCAGGTCCGCTGCGGTGACCGGGCCGAAGGCGGCCAGGTAGTGGCGGGCCAGCATGGTTTGGGCCTCGGCCGCGGGGATGGCGGGGAGGGGTTCGGCGGGTTCCCAGCGGAACTGGGCCGAGGTCCACGAACCGGCCGGGCGGCTGCGGCGGATGCGGCCTTCGGCGGCGAGGGTTCCCAGGATCGGGGCGGTCACGCGCTGACGGGTCTCGTACGACTTGCCGGCATTGAGGGTGTAACCCTCGCGCAGGTCAGGGATGTCGGCGGCGAGCTCGGCGGCGGAAGCCCTGCCACGGGCGACCAGAGCATCGAGGGTGGCCTTCTCCACGGCGGCGTAGCGGGCGGGGGTCCAGCCGAGCGTGGTGCGGAGATGGTCGAGGGCGCTGCCGCGGTTGCGGTGGGCATCCTTGGCGGTGGCCGCGTGGAGGGTGGGCGCGAGGTGGTGGGGGGGTGACGAACATGGTGCGTCGCATGCACCGGATGCGGGCGAGCGGGGGCGTCGCGTCGTAGAGGGCGTGGTCGATGGTCGCGGTGGCGGGGGCGGTCATGCGGGCGGCGGCCGAGAGGAAGACCGTGGCGGGGTCGGTGGCGTGGAGGCCTATGAGCGCCTCGGCGACCTCCTGCGGTGCGGTGGCCCGGTGGGCCGGGGCGAGCAGGTGCCGTTCGGCGAGCCGGGCACGGCGTTCGGCAGGGGTGATACGGCGCAGGGCAGTCATCGTGCGAGGGCTTCCGGGGGGGGGATTCGGTCCGGTTCGCTGCGGAGGGGGTCAGCGGACCAGGTGGAGGTTGAAGTGCTCGTGGCCCAGGACCCGTACGAGGGTGAGGTAGAGGGGCTTGAGTATTTCGGTGGCACGAGCGGCGGTCAGGCGTAGTTGTGGTTGGTGTCGTTGACCGTCAGGGCTTGGTGACCGCGGTGTCCTTGACGCTGAAACACGAGGCGAACGGCATGGGAGCCCCACCTTCGGATGCCTCCCGGCCGGCGCTCGGGAGGGCGAGGGCGGGGTGCGGGGCCACAGGCCAGGGCGGCCCGGCGCCCTGGGGTGTCAGTACTGCCAGTTGGCGGCGGCGCTGATGCAGAACGGCTGACCCGACGGGTCGAGCAACACGGTCCACTGACCGCCGCCGGGCTGGTGGTCCGGCTTGGTCGCGCCCAACTCCAGCAGTCGCTTCTCACCGGCCTCGACGTCGTCGAAGGACAGGTCGAGGTGGAAAGGCAACTCGTCCTGGGGCCAGGCGGGAGCACGGTAATCACGGGCGGTGTAGAAGGTGTAGAGCACACTGCCGTCGGCATTGCTGACCAGGAACGCGGTGGGCACGCCCTGCTCGTCGGGGTACTCCTGGACGAGCTGGAAGCCCAGGGCGGCGGCGTAGAACCTGGCGAGCTCCTTGCCGTCACGGGCCCAGAAGGCGTACGAGGCGACCTTCGCGACCGGGGTCGAGGCCTTGGTGGTGGTCATGGGGTTCACCACTCCTGCTTCTGGACGACGCCGATGACGTAGCCGTCGGGGTCGGTGAAGTAGAAGAGGTTCTGCCCGTTGTGGGTGGCTTCCTTGGTGGCGTTCACCAGGGGCCGGATCTTGGCGACGTAGCCGGCGAAGTCGTCGACGGCCAGGTAGAACATGCCGAACGCGCCGGGCGTGCGGTCCTTCAGGACCGGCAGCCAGTCCCGCAGGTGGGCGTCGCGGTAGACCATCAGCGCGAAGTCCTCGCCGAAGAGCAGCGAGCGGATGTCGTCGTTCGGGTCGTCGCCCGCGGGCAGCGCGGTGAAGCCGATCTTCTCGTAGAAGTCCACGGACGCCTGGGTGTCCTTCACACCGAGGCAGGGGGCGATGGCGGGGGCTTTCATGGCGGATCGCTCCTTTGAGGAAAAGCGGGGAGGGGGCGTAGGGCGTGGGGCGGGGAGCCCGCCCAGGGCCGGTGGCGACCGGCGGCGCGGACGTAGTGAGCCGGGCTACCACCCATCAGTCGTTCAGTACATTAGTACCGTACAGCGCATCGCATGGACTGGGCAATGCGGACATTAGGTTTAATTGCGAAGGATTCCCGCGCGAGGCGTCTCGTGATGCGTGGCCCCCATCTCGGATGAGAGGGGGTGGGTTAACTCGATGTGGGCACCACTAACTCATGGTGGTACTTTTGTACCGTAACTGTCCGTGGTCGGTTGTAAGAGGCGGGGGGATGTGAGCCATGGGGCGCTCTGTGAGCCTGGAGGCATCGCCCACGCCCCTCAGGAGATGGTGATGGACCCAGCGAAGACGCTGCCTGCCGACGCGAACGTCAACATGCACGTGAACGTCAATACGAACGCCAACATCCACGCTGGAGGCGACACCAGCACTCCCGCAGATGCCGCTTACCTTTCCAGCCCTCGCTGGGTGGTCTTGACGGCCCGGGCCGTGCCACTTGCGGTGTTGCCGTCAGGGCTGTGGAGGATGGCCATGGCCGTGGGGATACCCGTCGGCTGGAGCGGTCAACTGGCGGAGGACTGGCAGCCCGGCCTGGAGACCTCCTCTTACATCACCTTGCTGACCATCGTCACCGAGACGCTCGCCTTCCTGACGATCGGCCTGGTCAGTCAGTGGGGCGAGAGGGTGCCGCACTGGATCCCCTTCCTGGGCGGCAAGCACATCCCGGTGGGGGCGGCGGTCGTTCCGGCGGCTCTGGGGGCACTCGCGGTGACGGCGTTCACGCTGCCGATGTTCTGGGGCGGCATGCCCGCCGATGCGGGCGGTTCCGATGCTCCCCAGGGCGTGGCAGCGTGGATCATGAATGCTTGCTATGTGCCGTTGCTGCTGTGGGGGCCCATGGTCGCCGTCCTCACGGTGGCCTACACCCGGCGGCGCCTGCGTACTGCCTGACCGGCAACCGTGTCCCGCTATACGGGCGAGGTGTGACGGCGGTCGGGTGACGCCCCGAGGCAGGGCCTATTGAAGGGTGTATGTGGTACCGAAGGCGGTGACCGTGAGCGGACCCTTGAGGTTGTCATTGCCGGTTGCGGCGATCCGGCGCAGGCACTCGACCCGATCGACCGAGGTCGCCCATTCCTGCTGGGTGTCCTTGTTCGACGGGTGGCGGAGGTCATCGAGGCGGGTGGTGAAGAAGGCGTTGAGCCAGGCGCGCTCGCCGGCTTGGGCGGGGCTGCCGACGCGGTCAGACGTGCGGTGGACCAGGGCGGGAAGACCGTCGGGGTCCGAGTTGTTGCCGTGCTGAACGGAGGCGTCGTAGAGCTCGGCGCGCGCCAACGCGCTCCTCAGCCCGAGCTGGTCGGCCAGACGCTGGGCGGGTGAGAAGTAGCGGGCGTCGACCTGGGCGTCTTGAACGCTGCGGAAGTCCGGGTCGCGCGCGGCCTGCTTCCAGGCCGCGATGTATTCGGCCTCGGGCAGGGCGTCGGCGTCGTTGCCCTCGTCGGCCGCCGACCGCTCAAGGGCCGGGATGAAGCGGGCCAGTGGATTGCCGGGGTGCTTGGCGGTGTAGGCCCGGATGACCTCGAGTGCGTCTCCGTCGCCGGTGGTGAAGCCCGCCCGGCCGGCGGTGACACCACGGCCGTCGCCGAGGTTCTCGACGTAGCCGTACTGGATCTCGGGGGTGCCGTTCTCGAAGATGCTGACCAGCTGGTCGGCGCGGCGCCGCTGAGCCGGGGCGAGGCCCCCGGTCTCCGCAGGGGATGTGGCGGTCGGCGGAGGGGCGGTACTGGTCCCGTCCGAGGTCGGCGAACAGCCGGCGAGAAGGGCCAGGGCTGCGGTACCCAGAGGCAGGAGGCGGACGGAGGCGAGGGTGTTGCGCATGCAGACAGAGTGCCTGATGTGTGCCCCCGCACCGGCCACCATTGCGTCCGCACCGGCGGTGTCCGGCAGCCTCCCGCCCACGTCGGTGGCCCCGACGCGCACGCCTCCCACGGGAGAGCGGTGACTGCCGACCACCAGGCTGGTTCTCGGGCCGGTCGTTCTCGGGCCGCGGCTGGCGGTTGGCGGCCGGCGGCTGCACCTCACGCGCCGCGAGGGACGGCGGTCCTGGAGCTGCCGCGCAGCGTCGCCGGGGTGGCCCACCCGGCGCCGAGCACGGTGGCGGTGGGCGGGCGGCAGTGTTCCGGGGGTGTTCGGGGGCAGGCCTTGTCAGTGGTGGGTGGAACCATCACTGACATGGCTGAAGCGAATGACGCGACGTTCGAATGGCGGCCCTTTCTCGCGCGGTGGAGCGAGGAGTGGGCGGACTCCTGTGACCCCGACGACCCGCTCCGGGACGAGGAGGAAGCAGCGCGGCAGGCCCGCTGGCTGGGCTTCGCGCCCGCTTCCGGCTCGCAGATCGCGGCGCTTGAGCAGCGCCTTGGGCGCCGGCTCCCCCCGTCCTACCGGGCGTTCCTGGAAGTCAGTGACGGTTGGCGGAATGCCGGCGGTTTTGTCGACCTTCTCGCCGGTACGGGGAAGGCCCGCTGGTACGAGGACGAATCCGGCTTCGGTGAGACGTACCGGAGTGTGCTGGGCGAACACTCCTCGCACGAGGAGATCACGGCGGCCGGCATGTGGAGCCGCGCACTGCAATTGGACGTGGAGTCCGACGCCACATACGTCCTGATGGACCCGCAGGACATCACAGGCGACGGCGAATGGGCCGTCTACTGTCACAAGGCCTGGAGCCATTCCCCGCCCCAACGGTACGTGTCCTTCCGTGCATTCATGAAGGACATGTACCGCGAGTTCCACAGCCTGCGAGCGAAGGAATCGGGGGAGGCGGAGTTCGTCAACGACACGACCCGGGCGCTGGACGCGGTGGTCGAGGAAGCCTGGCACGAGGCGCTGAGCGGGGAGTACGAGAGGGCCGGAAGGATGCTCGAGGAACCGGCGGCGTACGGCAGGCCCCGGGCGCAGGCCCTGCTGGGACAGCTCCGGCTGCTGCTCGGGGAAATCTACTTCCACAACATGGGACCGGGCCTGTCGGCAGAGGTACGCACCCAGGAGTACCCGCCCGCGCAGGCGGACGACCGGTACCACGGAGCGTATCCGCTGCATGTCGGCCGGCTCCGGCACCAGGACGCGCCCTTTCACTACACGGCGCCGGGGCCATTCGGGGCGGCCGTCGAACAGGCCCGTGATCTGGTCCGCTGGGGTGATGCGGAGGCGGCGTGGCACACGCTGCTCGCAGCCCTGCCCCGGTGGCAGCCGCTGGACCCCACCCACCTTGCACCGTTCGGCCTGCTCCGGGATTCCCTCCTCGGTGCCCTGCTGACCCCCGAGCAGTCACGGGAACTGCTGGCCGTGCCGAGAGGTCCCAAGGCCCTGGCAGGCACAGGTTCCGGCCCCGGCCCCGTGGCGAAGGGCCTGGACCCCGGCGGACTGGCATGGCTGGCCGACCAGGAACAAGGCACCATCCTGAGCGCCGGGTACCGCTTCGTCCTGGTGGAGGGGACCGATCCGGCAGGACTGCCCGCGCGCCTCGGCGCGGACGGGGACACTGGCCTGCACGAGCTGATGACGGGCTGGGATGCGCGCAGGTTGCTGCACTCCAACGACGAGAGCTCGATCTATGGCGACAAGCCGGTGGTCTCCGTGGGCCGCGCCGGCCCGGGGTGGAGCTTTGCCTTCGACGATCAGCCGCCTGCCTTCGACAGGGAACGCTTCGTCTCCCCGGCCGTGGCAGCGTCGCACGGCACCCGCGCGGTGGTGGTGTGGAGCACTCCCGCCGGACAAGACCGCCCTTCTTCCGTCGTCTTCCATCTGTCCGTGGCGGAGAACGGCGAAGAGAAGTACGCGTTCACCGTCCACGGTGCGGAGATCCGGCGCAGCGGAGACATACCTCCGGCGCTGGACCCGGACCTCTTCTACGGCCCTGTGAACGGCGCGACGCCGCAGGCGGCGGACGAAGCGGGGCGGGCAAGCGAGCGCCGGGCGCTGGAGGCGATCGCCGCCGAGTTCGACGTCTCGCTGCCACGCTTCGTCTTGACGCGAGCGGACTGCCTCCTGCACCGGTTCAAGACCCGGTCGTGGAGGCGACCGCCGCGGCCCGGTGAGTCGTTCACGGTCTGGCGCTCGGGAGCCCCGGCCGGGCCCTGCGCCCAGCACTGAGCCCCACGTCGCCCGGCTCGCTCGGCTTCGCGGACCCGGACAGCGGCGCGGCCTATGCGTACACGCGCCGCTGCTTCGCCCCCCCCGCATGAACTCTGCCCGAGCTCCTGGGTTGCGGCCCCAGCCGTCACCTGCTTTCGTGGAATTGATGGGCTCGAGCGTCTCGTACGAGAGGGTTCCCGTCATGCGCACAACGCTCGCCGCTCGCGTTGATGCACTGGCCAAACTGCTGCCTGACAGTGATCTGCAGAAGGCGGGTTTGCGCTCTCGCGTTGCGGCGCTCGGCCAAGAGTGCGGCTGCCGGCTGGGAGGGATCTTCCTGGCCGTCGGGACGTTCCTGGCCGTCATCTTTTTCGTCACCGTGGAGAGTCCTCGCATGGTGACTTTGCTGCTTTCCGTCGTGTGCTTGCTCGCCTTTTCGATGCTGGGCAAGTTCGCCGGGCTGACGGCGGCGCGAATGAAACTGCTCGTCGTCCGCCGTGAGGTGGAGCACCGACTGGCCGAGAACGAGGTGCCGCATGTCGACGTGCACCAAGTGGGTCACCAAAGCGGTGATCGAGTGCAAGAACTGGTCGACCAGGACCGACTACGAGTGCACGCAGTGGGCCGACGAAGGGTCCAATGAGTGTTCTCAATGGGCTGACGAAGGATCCAGTCAGTGCTCCGAATGGGGCAAGGAGTGCCACTGGTACACCTTCTGGAACTGTGTCGTCGAATGGTTTTGTGAAGCGTGGTACTGGGTGGCCAAATGGGTCTGCAAGGCCTGGTACTGGGTGGCCAAGTGGGTCTGTAAAGGGTTCGCCTGGGTGGTCAAGTACATCTGCGTCGCGTTCTCATGGGTGTTCTCCCTGGTCTGCGTGGCATGGGACTGGCTGCGCTGCGCGGTGATAGGCCTTGTCGATGCCATCGCTGCCTTGCTGGGCCGGCGCCATCCCGAGCGCAAGAAGATCGACCGGGTCTTCGTCCTCATGCTGGAGAACCGCTCGTTCGACCACATGTACGCATTCAGTGGCATTACCGGCGTCGGTAGCGACGGCCGACCCGCTTCCCTCGATGTGGCGGGGCCCGCCGACACCAACGCCGACCCCGCTACCGGGCTCCCCATCTCTGTCAGCTCCCCGGCAGACTTTGCGCTCAAGAACGTCGACAAGGATCCGCCCCATGAGTTCGACGACGCGCTGGCCGTCCTGTGCGGCGTGAGCGCCGGTCCCTACGACCCTGTTGCCGGATATCCTCCCATCGACAATTCCGGATTCATTCAGAATTATGTCGACAGTGGAGGCGCCTCCGCCGGGCGCGTCATGAGCTGCTTCTCTCCGGAGCAGCTGCCGGTGCTGAACACGCTGGCCCGCGAGTTCGCCCTGTGCGACGCATGGTTCTCCTCCCTGCCCGGCCCCACGTGGCCCAACCGGTTCTTCGCGATGGCCGCCTCCTCGGGGGGTCTGGACGACAGCCCGAGCGACGTGGACGTGGTCACCTCCACGACTGTCGACGGCTATCGCTTCCAGAACGGCACGGTCTTCGACCGGCTCGACGAACACTGCATCACGTGGAACATCGTGGAGGGCGACGAATTCCCGGTGTCGTTCGCCTTGAGCGGTATGAACCTCAACGCCCTGCAGGGAAGGTTCCAGGACTTCGACGACTTCATCGACGCCGTCGGATCGGCCGACTACCGCCCACGCTTCGTCTTCATCGAACCTCAATACGGTGAGAGCACCTTCGACATCGGCGGTCCCGGCGACTTCACCTGCGGGAACTCCATGCACCCTCTGGACGATGTCACCCGCGGCGAGCGGCTTATCAAGAAGACGTACGAGGCGATCCGCAACTCCCCGCACTGGGACAGGAGCATGCTGATCATCACCTTCGACGAGCACGGCGGTTTCTACGACCATGTCCCGCCGCCCGCGGCCACTCCGCCGGGCGACGTGGCGGTCGACGACTACAACCACCACGGGTTCGCCTTCGACCAGCTCGGCGTCCGCGTCCCCGCGCTCGTCATCTCGCCGCACGTGCACCGCGGAGTCATCGACCACACCACCTACGACCACACCTCGGTACTCGCGACCGCCGAGCGACTTTTCGGCATGCGCGCCCTCACCCAGCGGGACAACGCCGCCGCGGATCTCCTCCACCTCCTCTCGCTGGACGCTCCCCGTGGCGACACCCCCACCACTCTGCCCGAGCCTGCCCGTAACCCTTCACCACTAGGCTGTTCCGGCGAGCCCGAGTCGGAGGATGAACTTCTGAGGCGCCGCTCGGAACTCCGGCTCAGGCAACGCAGGCCACGCTTCCCGGAAGAGACCGAGCCGGAAGAACCCGTGAGAGAGGAACCGGTCCCCAGCTCCAGTCACCTCGGATTCGCCCAGGTCGCCCTCATGAAAGTGCTGCAAACCGCTCAATACCCTGAGCGTGTTCGCTGGATCGAGCAGTTCGAAGCCATCCGGTCCCGGACGGATGCAGAGCTCTTCATGGTCGAGGCAAAGCTTCAGATCCGGCACGACATCGACTTCAAGAGGCCCCGCCGCACGGACCCTCCGCGGCATGGTTCCAAGCGCAGCCACCTCTGAGTCAAGCCGGCGGCGATGGACGGTGCAGGAGGGATATCACTCCGCGGAGCTATATCCCTCCGAGACCTCGCCTCGCCCCCCGCCCGTCAGCCGCGCATCCCCTCGGCCTCTGCCGCGGCGCGGATTCGCGCCAGGCCGTACCAGTACCGGGCCTCTTGTTCGTCACCCTCGGCGGATGCCACGTCCCCGAGTGAAGAGAGCACGACCGCCGGGAGGGGGTGCGGGACGGGGCCCGGGGGTTCGGTGGCTGCGGGTGGGGTGGCGGGGGAGCCCGGGAGCACGACGGTCTCCGGGGGGTCTTCCGGCGGCTCCCCTTCGGCTACCTCCGGGGCCCAGACTTCGCGGGCGCGTTCCTGCTGCCCCATGCTGAGCAGCAGCTCGGCGAAGTCGTAGCGCGCCGCGAACTCGGTCTCCGGATCGCCGCACTCGATGGCCTGCTCGAACCAGGGGTAGGCCTCCTCCGGCCGGCCGTCCGCGACCAGGACCTGTCCCAGCAGCCGCAGTGCCTGGGGCCGGTGCTCGACATCCCCCGAGCGGGCGAGGGGTAGCAGCGTCTCCTCGGCTTCCTTCAGCAGCTGCATGCGGAAGAGCGTGCTGCCGAGGTAGCGCCGCGCCATCGGCTCGACCTCCGGGTCCCCGGTGGCCAGAGCGTCGCTCAGCAACCGCCTCGCTTCTCCGAAGTCATTGGTGGAACGTCGTACGACACCCAGCAGCGCGGCTGCCCAGGGGGCGGTGTCCGGGGAGTCCTGGCACAGTGCCCTCTCCAGGAGCTCCCCGGCTGCCTCCAGTTCACCGGCGTCGAGCAGATACTCGCCTGTGCCGAGATAGGCGACCGCGACCGCCTCGGCGTCGCCCGGCCTCTCCACGTCGCCGAGCAGGAGTTCCTCCGCCGCATCGTGGTCGCCGTTGCGGAGCAGCAGCACGCACAGATAGGCGCGGGCCACCTCGGTGACGTCCGAGGGCGCGCACTCGACCACCGACTGCAGGAGTTCCCGGGCTTCGTCCTCAGCCACCTCAGCCGCCGCGCCGTTCGTGTCGTGCTCAGCGCCCGCCTCGCCCTCGAGCAGGAACTTCGCCAGCTGGAAACGGGCCAGCTGCGCCGGGGGCGCGTCGCTCCTCGCCCCTGCCTCGCGCAGGTACCGGATTCCCTCGGCTCGTCGGCCGCCGTGCACGAGCACCATGCCGAGCAGTGCCGTCGCCCAGACCGTGACCGCGACCGCGACCGTGGTGTCGTCCGATGCGGCCACCACGCGCAGCAGGTCCTCGGCGCGTGCGAAGTCCCCGCTGTCGGCGAGCATGGTGGCCAGGTCCGTCCGGGCGATCTGGGCCCAGTCGCTGTGGCCGGAGTCGATTGCGGTCTGGTAGGCGTGTTCGGCTTCGTTCAGGCGGCCGTTGCTTGCGAGGAGGTCGCCCAGGATGTCGGCTGCGCGTGGCGCCTGATGGGGATGCCCGGACCCCATCGCTTCCGTCAGCAGCTCTCGTGCCCGCGCCGTACCGCCCCGGGCGGCCGCCAGCACGGAGGCCAGGTTGATCCGGGCGATCTGGGCCCAGTCGCTGTGGCCGGAGTCGATTGCGCTCTGGTAGGCGTGTTCGGCTTCGTTCAGGCGGCCGTTGCTTGCGAGGAGGTCGCCCAGGGTGACGGCTGCGCGTGGCGCCTGATGGGGATGCCCGGACCCCATCACCCCGGTCAGCAACCCCTCCGCCCGGGCCGTCCGGTCCTCCGCCCGGACCGTCGGCTCTTCCGCGGCCGCCGCCACGAACGCGAGGTCGACGCGGGCCGTGACCGACCAGTCCGGGTGACCGGAGGCGACAGCCCGGTCCAGCCAGCTCCGGGCGGCCTCGGCGTCGCCCTGAGCGGTGTACCACTCGCCGAGCGCGCAGGTCGCGCGCGGCCCCTGGTCGGGATGCTCCAGATCCGCGACCTCGCGCAGCAGGGGCAGGCTCTGTCCGGCGTCGCCCTGGTGCAGCAGCACGATGCCCAGGCTGACCTTGGCGTACGGGGCGAGCAGCGGATGGCCGGAGAGCAGCACGGCCTCCAGCATCCGGTGGGCCTCGGCGTGCCTTCCCTGCAGCATGTACAGCTCGCCCAGACCCCACTGGGCCTGGGGAACGGTGTGGTACCCGCCGCTGCTCACCGCCGACTTCAGCAGCTCCTCGGCCCGGTCCAGCCTGCCCTGGTTGGCGTAGAGCCCGCTGAGATTCACCTCGGCCAGCGCGGTGATCTGATCCGTGACCGACTCTCCCACCGTCCGGGACAGCGCCCAGGGCCGCTCCGCGAGCTCGGCGGAGCCGGTGCGGACGCCGCCTCCCGTCTTCGTGCCCGGTTTGGCGCTTTCGAGGCCCTGCGTGTGCCCGGAGCGGGCTCCTCGTGCATCGTTGCCGGTGAGCACCCGGACCCACTGGGTCTGGGCCAGCGTGGCCACCTCGGTATCCGCTGCGGCGAGGACGGCCTCCAGCAGCTGTTCGGCTCGCTGTGTCTCGCCCTGCAAGGCCAGCACCCGGGCGAGACCGATCTGGGCCAGCTGTGACACCTGTGGGTCCCGGGAGCCGAGGGCCGTTTCCAGCAGCCCGCGCGCCCGTGTCCGCTCGCCGGTCATCGTGAGCACTCCGGCCAGTTCGACCTGGGCCAGCGGAGCCACGTCCTCCACGGCCGAGGAGGCCGCAGTGCCGAACAGGGCCATCGCCTCCTGGAAGTCGCCCTCGTACAGCCGGATCTCTCCCAGCATCAGTGACGCCCGGGCCGAGCTGTCCGGGTCGTCCGCGGTCCGCGCCACCTGCTGGAGGATCCGCACGGCGATGCCGGACTCCTCACGGATCAGCGCCATGTACGAGGTCCGGAGCAGTTCCCCGGCCGGCTGCCGCCCGGCGAGGTACTCCCAGGCGAAGAGCGGTACCGGGGCGGCCGGGTCCTCGGTCCGGCTGTCCAGGTACTCGGACAGATACGGGGATCCTGCGTACGCGGAACGGCCGTCCGGCCCGGAGACGCGTTCCAGCAGGGCGATGCTTCCGGCGACCGGCTCGCGTGCCCATGCCAGGCTCGCCCGGTACAGCGAGGCGTCGGCGTCGAAGGGCGAGCGTGCTTCGGATAGATAGGCGTCGAAGAGCTCCGACAGAACGGCTTCGGGTACCGGTGCCGTCATGCCCATCCGGTGCCAGTCCGTGGCCGCTTTGACCAGCGCCCAGCCGGCGGGGCAGCTCTCGGCCGCGTCGTCGAAGCGCTGTTCGAGGGCGGTGGCGGCGACCATCAGCTCCCCGATTCCGCGGGTGGAGAAGTCCTCCCTCGGGTAGAGCTGCCGGGCGAGCGCGGCGTCCTCCGCGGCGAGGTGCGACGGCAGTTCGACGGTGTGTGCCTTGCCGAGCACGGTACGGGCGACGCGGCCGAGATCGTTCTCCATCGCGGTGAGTGCGGCCCGTTGCTTGGCCGGGAGGGTGGCGACGACGGTGACGGCCGGGTTCCGGCGGCCGAGCCGGTCGAGGATCTGCAGATCGAGGCCACCGGGCTGAAGGTAGTGGTGCAGGTCGTCCAGCCAGAGCACGGACCGGTCCTGCCCGGTGGGCAGGTTGAGCCGGCTGATGTCGTCGAGGACCCGGTGGTCCGGGCTGTGCCGACGCGGCACGATCAGCCGCGCGCCGGGCAACCCGCGCCTGAGGGCTTCGTACAGCGTGCGGGACTTGCCGGCCTTGGAGCGCCCGACCAGCACGACGAACCGTGCGTCGGCGAGGGCGGCGTCGAGCTGGTCGTCCTGCCGGTGCCGGGGTACGTAGGGAGCGGCGTCGTCCGCGGGGTCGCTCGCCTGGTCGCTGTACTTGGAGCGGGCGATCCCGATGTCGTACGGGTCCACCTGGCCGACCCGGGGAATCTCCCCGTCCGCGGTGAGCGGGATCCACAGCAGGTTCTCGAGCCGGCCCCGCAGTTCCTCGGTCGTCGCGTCGCGTACGTACGGGGCGAGCCGGGGCCAGTAGCGGGCCAGGGCCTCGACCCTGATCGCATAGGCCGTGCGCCGGTCGGCCTTCCTCACGGAGTCGCGGGCGACCAGCATGCCGACCACGCCCTGACTCGTCATGTCCCACACCGGGGAGCCGGAGAATCCCTGTTCCAGCGCCCAGCCGCCGTGCGGATTCGCCTCCACCTGCAGCCACTCGCCGCCGGCGTGGCCGATGATCTCGCCCCGTACGGGGACTCCCTGACGGGAACGCTCCTTGGGGTAGCCGTACGCGCGGAACCGGTGGTCCCAGGTGCCGGGATCCGTGGCGCGCAGCGGGGCGGGCCCGGCCTCGGGGGGCGCCGGGGCGCCGAGTTCCAGGACCGCGATGTCACCGGTCTCGGAACCGGTGGCCGGGTGCCAGCCGTCGGGTACGACGGTGGCGGGAACGGGATCGTGCGCCCGGGCGTACTGGAACGTGACGAACACCGGCTCCTCGGGCACCCCGGGTGCCGCTCCCGGGCGCACGACGTGCGCGCAGGTCAGCACGTGCTGCGGGGTGACCAGCAGCCCGGCGCCGACCGGGTCCTCCGCCGGGGACCGGCGGATGCTCACCAGCCAGGGCGGGCGCTCCCGGGCTGCGGACACCGGTTCACGCCTCGGTGCGCCGGGCGGCGGGCCGGTTCCAGTGGATCCTGACGGTGAAGTGCCCCTCGACGGCCGTCTTCGCGATCACCACGCCCGACTCGGCGTTGAGTTTCATCCCGAACTCGACCTCGTACTCGTCCGGTGCGAGGGACCGGACCGAGTCGACGACCGAGCGGATGGCCGGGCGGACCGCCGCCAGCGCGTCCTCCAGCCGCCGGCCGGCCTGCACGACGCCGTCGGGGTCCCGGGAGATGAGCTCCAGCCCGGGTCCGTCGTCCTCCACTTCGACCAGCAGAGAAGCCCCTTCAGGGCCACTGAAACGCACCAGCTCGGCCATGAGTCCCCCGAACACCGGAAGTTGTCCGTGAAGGATAGTGGCGGGAGCACCGGCTGCGCGCGGGTTCGCGACGATACGCTGACGGACGGAGGGACATCGTGGACGACGCCGGACGTGAGATCGCGGATGTGCTGGCTGCAGCCGACATCCCCGAGCAGGAAGCCGCCCTGCGCGTACTGGGCTGTGCTTTCCGGTGGGCCGCGGCCGCGATAGGCCGTCTGGACGGCGGCGCGAGCGGCAGTCCCGCGCTTGCGGCCCTGTACGGGCTGGACGACGCGCTGGAGGAGGGCCGTGCCCTGGCCGGGGCCTTGCCCGGGCTGCTGGCAGCGGCCCGGCCCGGGCACGAGGTAGGCAGTGGTACGGAGGAGCTGATGCGGCGTCTCGCGGATGCGACCGACCAGGTCGCCGGCGAACGCGCGACCCTGGAGAAACTCGTGGCGACGGAGGCGGCCTTGCGCCGACGGCTGGCGGAGCACGAGATGCTGCGCCGGCAGGTCGACGAGCTGCGCCGCCTGGAGCGCCTGGTCGCCGCGCTGGACGCGCTGCGCGAACAGCAGGAGGTCATCGGCGAACGGCTGGCGGCGCTGCGCGGGCGGGACGCCGGGGTCGAGGAGGCGCTCCGCACGAGCAGTGACGCACTGGTCAGGCTCACGGAGGAGGAGCTCGCGGTGCTGGCCCCGCAGACGAGGCGGACCCTGGAGCGGGCCGCCGAGGCACAGGGTGCGCTGGCCGCAGCGGAGCGCGAGCAGCACGCGACCGCGGAGGAGCTCGCCTCCTGCCGCGACCGGCTGCAGCGCATCCGGGACGAGCGGGGTGCGCAGCTCGCGTCCCTGAGCCGCCACGCGCAGGCCGACCGCGAGCTGGCACGAGCGCTCCGCGAGGCCGCTGCAGCGACTGGAGCGACTGGAGCGGCCGGAGCGGCCGGAGCCGCCTCCGTCCCGCAGGAGCAGCACGTCACACCGGCGGAGGTGGAGGCCGTCACGGAGACCATCGAACGCCGGCTCCGAGAGGCGGACGAGGCGCTGGGGCGCGTACTGGAGGAACAGCGGAGGCAGGACGCGGAAGGACGGGTCATGCTCCTTCGTACGTCCGGATGACCGGTGGGCCGGGCAGGTCCCCGGGCACGTCCTCGGGCAGGAACTCCGTACCGGCGGCCCCTCTTGCGTAGCGGGCGGCCATCCGGCCCTCCATGGCCCCCAGCAGTCCGCGCACCGTCCGGGCGTTGCCGAAGCCTGCCGGGTCGGCCTGCCGGGTGTGCCGCAGCCAGCGCGCGGCCCGCCCGGGCACGCCTTCGCCCAGCGTGTAGCCGTCCGCGGCGGCCATCCGGCGCAGGATCTCCACCAGGTCCTCCAGCGCGTACTCCGGAAAGGGCACCCGGGCGGTGAACCGGGACCGCATCCCCGGGTTGAAGTCCAGCAGCCTGTCCATGTCCCGCGGATATCCCGCAGCGATCACGACCAGGCGGCCGCGCCACTCCTCCATTTCGCGGACCAGTGCGTCGACGGCCTCGGCGCCGAAGCCCCCGTGTCCTCCTGCGTCACGGACCAGGCTGTAGGCCTCGTCGATGAACAGGACACCGTCCAGTGCGTCGTGGACCGCCCGGCGTACGAGCGGCGCGGTCTGCCCCACGTAGCCGGCCACGAGGTCGGTGCGGGTCACTTCCACCACATGTCCCTTGCGCAGCAGGCCGAGTTCGCGGAACAGCCGGCCGGTCAGCCGGGCCACGGTGGTCTTGCCGGTGCCGGGCGGCCCGGTGAACAGCAGATGGGGCGGGGCGAGCGCGCCCTTGTTCAGCGCCTGACGCATCCTCAGCCGGTTGGCGAGGTCACCCAGCACCTCCCTGACGGGCCCCATCCCGACGTAGTCGTCGAGGCAGGCCAGCAGGGCCGCCGGGTCGGGCGCGGGCTTGGGCAGATAGGCCCGGTACCGCTCGGGAATGTCCTCGGGGGTGACGGGCTCCCCGACGTCACGCCGGACGCGGTGCACCCACTGCTTGCGCACGGCGTCGGCGAGGGTGCGCATGTCCCGGGCGTTGGCGAAGTTCTCGTCCCTCGTCCGGTGCATCTCCGTGACGATCTCCCGCAGCCGCTCGCCCGTACCTTCGGCGAGCCGCAGGCCGCGCTCGTCGAGGCGCCGCAGCAGGATCGTGTGCAGGGTGCCGGGCGGATAATCGGGGAACTCGATGACGTTGTGCCGGGGAAACCGGCTCTCGAGACCGGGGTTGGCCGCCAGGAACTCCTTCATCTTCCCCGGGTATCCGGCCACGATGACCACCAGGCGGCCGCGGTCGTCCTCCATGCGCTTCAGCAGCGTCTGGATCGCCTCGTCGCCGAACCCGTCCCGCTGGTCGCTGAGGCCGTAGGCCTCGTCGACGAACAGGACGCCGTCCAGGGCGCGGTCGACGGTCTCCTCGGTCCGCGGGGACGTCTGCCCGGTGAATCCCGCCACGAGGTCGCTCATCTTCGCCTCGATGACGTGACCGCGGCTCAGCAGTCCCAGGTCCCGGTAGATTTCGCCGACCAGGCGGGCCGCAGTGGTCTTCCCGGTTCCCGGGTTCCCGGTGAACACGAGGTGCAGGGCCGGTGGTTCGGAGCCGGTGAGCCCGAGCCGTCCTGAGGCCCGTAGTTCCTCGTCCGCCTCCACTTCGGCCCGCAGCTGGTCGACGTGGTGCTTGAGCATGTCCAGTCCGGGCATGGAGGCCAGCCGTTCCCGGGGAGTGCTGTCGTCGCCGGTCACCGTGCCGACCCATTGCTGCACCGTCCGGCGGCTGAGCGATTCCCCTGTCCGGGCCACCTGTGCGAGCCTGGCCCGCCAGGAGCGGGCCGTACCGGGGTCGGCCGCCATCGCCTTGACGATCGCATCCAGCTCCCGCCAGTCGGCGATCCTCATCCCCTCCCGCAGCCGGACCGCATGGACCAGCCGTTCCAGCTCCGCGGCCTGGGGGTGGCCGATCCGGAAGGTGCCGCTGCGTCCCGGCGCGGAACGGCGCTCGGTCACGAAGGAGTCCAGGAGCGGGAAGTCCCCGCGCAGCCGTACGAAGTCCCTGACTTCGTCCAGGGTCGGCTTGCGGAAGACCAGGATCCACTGGTTCCCGTCGTCGGCGTGATCGGCCCAGGCCGCCATGGCGTCGGCCAGCTGCCGTGCGGCCCTGGTGTGCCGGAGGATCTCCTCGGTGTGCGGGAACACCACGGCGGTGCGGTGTCCGGGCCGGCGCAGATAGCCGGTGAGGGTCATCACCCCGAAGGGATCCGAGATGCCGGCCGGTGGTGCAGGGGGCGGGGATCCGGTGCCGCCGTCGGTGCCGCCCTGCCGGTCTCCGTGGGGCTCTGCGGGGCCGCGCGAGCCGAAGTCCCGCACCAGCAGCCCGTCGAGCGGGCCGCGGAGCTGCGGGTGCCGCATGGTGCGCCGGCGCGGGGGCTCCGCCGCGGCCGTGGCGCGGGCGGCACTGCTGCGGCACAGTTCCCGGGAAGCGTGGTCACGGAAGTAGACCGGATGCTGCAGGGAGCTGAAGACGATGCGCTCGAAGCCGTCGGCCCGCAGCAGCCGCCACAGCACCTGTTCGAGCAGGCATATCCGGTAGGCGCTGTCCACGAAGACGTCCCCCACCCCCGGGCCGTAGAGGATGGTGAACGGTTCGCCGCTGTGCAAGGCGGCGGGATCGAGCCGTTCCGCCGTCGGAAAGGGCGCGGAGGACGTTCTCGCTGCCGCTTCCGTCATTCCGCGACCGTCCCCGGCTGCGGCTGTTCCCGGGGCCGTGGCCGGGGCGTGGCCGGGGCGGCGGGGAACGGCTTGTGGTGGCGCGCGACGTCCAGCAAGCCGGGATCCGGGGTGCCGGGTTCGCTCACCGGTGCCGACGGGCGCAGGCCGTCGCGGAGACCGTCCGCCGCCAGCGCCTGCTGAACGGCTTCGGCCCGGTCGTGGAGCTCGGCCTCGGCCGTGGTGTCGTGGTCGTAGGACATCACCCGCACCACGCACCGCTCCGAGTCCCGGTCGGCCTGCGCGATGTCCACCACGATCTCGTTGCCGTTGGCCTCGTTGCGGAGCTTGGCGTAGTACCTGCCCCGGGGGTCGGCGTTCTCGTACTCGCCGTCGACGAGGTCGTAGTAGGCGTATTCGCCGAGCGAATGGGCCACCGCGTCGGCCAGGTTCACCCGTATCTGCGAGGCGAGGTGGCGCATGCCGGCCCGCTCCACCGTGCTGCCCAGGTCCGCCTCGAGCCGGGGCGCCTCCTGGTCGCGCAGGTCGCGCAGTTCGGCGGTGCCCGCTTCGTCGTCGCGAGCCCGGGCGAGCGCCGCCGCGGCCTCCCGGCGCAGCGCCTCGAGCTCACCCTCCGACCAGTACACGACGTCGAGCGCGTATCCGGCCAGGGCCTCGCCGTCCGGCCCGATGACCGGCCGCTGCTCGTTGCCCTCGACCAGGGCCTCGACGCGCACCAGGGCCTCGACCGCCTCCTGCTGGGCCGAGCAGCGCTCCAGTTCCCGCTGCTCGGTGTCCACCCGCAGCTCGCTCAGCGAGTGGTACGTCTCCTGCGCCACCGCGAGGGCGGCGTCGAACCTGCCCTCCGCGGCGTTCTGCTCCGCGGTGGAGAGCCGCCCGGTGAGCCGGGCCAGTTCCCCGGGGGCGTACCGCTCGTGCGGCAGCGTCGCGGCGATCAGCCCCGCCATGGTGCGGGCGTCCGCCAGCCAGGTCCGTACGCTCTCCCCGGCCCGCGCCCGGTCCTCCTTCATCGCGTCGATCTCCCGGGACAGCCGGGCCATTCCCGCGCGGCGTTCGGCCCGCTCCGCGGCGATGGCCTTCCGTGTCTCCGCCTGCTGCTCGGCCAGCCGGCGCCGGGTCTCCTCCTGGATCCGGCCCGCGGTCTCGTGCAGCGTGCGGTGCAGCTGAGCGGCCTGCTCGCGGAGCCTGCGCGTGGTGTCGGCCTCCAGCTGCCGGGTCCGGTCGCTCAGCCCGCGGACCGCCTCCTCGTGGCGCTGCTGCCGCTCCCGTACGGTGGTGAAGGCGCGGTCGACGTCCGCGCGCGTCTGCGCCCGCACCTCGTCGATCAGCCGGGGGAGGTTGCGCTGCACGTCCTTGAGCTGCTGCGCCTTCCGCTGGACGCGGTACCACTCCGACTCGTCGACCTGGATGCGCTTCCTACCGCTCATGGTGCTGCTTCCTTCCCGGGAACATGCGGGCGCGGACGGCGTCGACCGCGGTGTCGAAGGCGGCCGGCAGACCCCTCGGCGGTACGCCGACGAGCAGGGTCTCCGGGCCGCGCACGGCGAGTTCCGCGATGCGGGCTCCGTGGCCGAAGTCGTATCCGCAGTCCGCCAGCCGCGGAGTGAGATGGTGGATCACCTGGTTGGAGCTGCCGCGCAGCCCGCGCCCGTCGTTGAGCGCCGCCACGTAGCGGCCGTCGATCAGGACGTCGACGGCGGCGAGCAGGTCCGGCACGCCGGGGGAGGGCGGCTCGGCGCGCAGTCTCTCCAGGCGGTATCCGGTGAAGCAGATGACGGAGACGTCCCGGATCTCCCGCGCCAGCCGGACCGTCTCGGCCAGTCCGGCCGCCTGCTGCATCGGCTCCCCGCCCGAGAGGGTCAGACCGCTCACCCGGGGGTCGGCGAGCAGTTCCGCCGCCAGTTCCCCGGGCCCGGCCCGCCGTGCCGCGCGATCGGGTATCCAGCCGGGGGCGATACAGCCGGCGCAGCGGAAGGGACACCCCTGGACCCACAGCGCCGACCGCACCCCCGGCCCCAGGGCCTCGGTGCCGACGTACGTGGCGGCGACGTTGAGCACGGCGGGGCGGGCGTTCATCGCGGCCGCCCGGTGAAGGAGGGCAGGCCGTCGGCCCATTGCCCGAGGAGATAAGTGAACGACACCCCGTTGACGACGACCTGGCGGCCGGGCCTGCACGTCGCCCGGCTCTCCCGGTCCGCGGAGCCGTCCGGCGTGTAGCGGATCAGCAGTTCCACCCGCGGCCCGTCGTCCGTCCTCCGGCGCCGGCCGTGGACCGTGCCGCGCCCGCCCGCCAGCGGACGCAGCACGACCCTCCTGCGCCCGGAGAGGGCGATGCGGTCCGGCAGTTCCCCGCCGAACGCAGGGACGAGCAGCAGATCGCCGAGGAGCCTGGGGCGGTGGGTGCGCCGCCACCACAGCCAGGCTGCGAGCAGGGCGGCTGCGAGGCCCGCGAGCACCGCGGGCAGGAAGACCGCGGAGCCGACCGTGGCCTGCAGTGGCAGCGCCGCCCCGGTGACGCGCACCCGGCCGGGCACCTCCAGCCGTACGTCCGGGGCGAGCGGCTGCTCCCAGTCCGACGTCACCCGGCCGGACAGCCGCAGCTCGCCGTCGGTGTCCTCGATGCGGCGGTACGGCAGCGGGCCCGCCGGCAGCGTGCCGTGCAACCGCACCTCGTACGACCTGGACTCGCCCGGGCCCAGGGTGAGCTGCGACGGCAGTCCGCCGACCCGGAGGGAGGCGCCGCCGACGGAGGCGCTCAGATCGCTGACGCTCAGCGGCACGTGCCGGGTCGTCGACCGGAAGGTGACGAAAGCGGTCCCGGAGCCGTCCGTGACGTCGCGCCGGCCGCTGTCCGTCCAGGAGGCGGTGATCCCTTTGCCGATGTCGCCGGCGAGGAGAAGGCGTGCCTTACGGGCCCGGGTGGCGTCGCCCGCCCGCCGCAAGTAGGAGCCCAGGTCCTCGATGCTGCCCGGCCGCAGCACGGTGGTGTCGGCGACGACGCCCTTGAGCAGCCTGGCGCCCGTGGCCCCGCTGCCCAGCGGCAGTGCGTATCCGGCCAGCCCGGCCCGCTTGCCGACGGCCTCGGCCCGCTTCTTGAGGCCGTCCCAGGCGGCGCCGGCCGGCCCGGGGTAGCGGGAGCCGGCGGGCGGACGGTGCTCGCCGTCGGTCAGCAGCACCACGGAGGCGATCTCGGCGGCGCCGGGCCGCTCGAGCTCCCTCAGCGCACTGTCCAGAGCCGCCCCGATGTCGGTGTCCCCTTCGGGGTTGGGGGACGAGGGCAGCCGGGACACGATCGCATCGGTGTTGCCGGCCGACCCGATGTAGCGCGGCTCGGGATGGGAGTCGAAGGTCATGAGCGCGACGTGGTCCCGGGACGACAGGCTGTCCAGGAACGGGCGCAGCGTGGAGCGGACGGTGTCGTAGCGGCCGCCGTTGGCCATCGACCCCGAGGTGTCCACGAGGACGACGTAGTCGGCAGGCTGCTCGCCGAGGCCGAGAGCCCGGTAGACGTCGTCGCGCGATGGGCCCGAGTCGGCGGACGCCGCGGAGCCGGTGAGCGACCAGGCGGCCAGCAGTGCCACGGCCGCGACGACGGTTGCGACGACGGCCCGGCTTCGTGCGGCGAAGCGCCGGATGCGCCCTGCGGCAGGCCTGGGGCGTGGGGGAGCAGTGCACTGCCCCCCGGCGGACTGGATCACGAGTGGGCCCCCTCAAGGTCGGCGGGCAGGACACCGAGCGGGTATTCGCCGGGCGTTCCGGACCCCAGCGGCTGCAGTACGAGACGAGCCGTCCCGTCGACGGCGATGCGCACGCCCACGTGGTAGCGCTCCCCTTCGCTGCCCGGGGGGATCGATACGACGCCCACCGGGGTTCCGGAGCCTCCGTCGGCGTCGTGCACCCGTATCCGGACCGGTCGTGCGGTGGACCGGCCGCCGGAACCGGTCCGGATGCGGACGCGTTGTCCACCGGCTTCGGCGAAGACGGTCCCACCGCCCGGCTCCAGCACCCCCGCGGGGCTGATCAGCAGGTCTTCCGCACGGAGTTCGCCCGCCACGGTCCGGTGGGTGCCCACGCTCACGGCGTACGGATAGCGGTCGGCGGGGTCCACTCGCCCGGCGGCGACCAGCGCGGCGCCGAACACGACCGCCAGCGCGGGGTCCGTACCGCCGGGCAGCGCGACCGGTGCGCCCTGAAGACCCGTGAGGTACTGCACCAGCGGGCCGAACCGCGCCGCACCGCCCACCGCGATCACCGGCGGGGCCGGCCGGCCGAGCCGCACCTCGTCCAGCGTCCGGCCGAGCCCGTCCGTGAGCCGGCCGAGCGCCCGGCGCACCACGCCGACGGTGATCTCCCGCCCGGCCACCTGGTGGACCACGGTGCTCTCGTACCGTCCGGGGCGGCGCGCGGTCCGCTCCAGGGCCGTGTCGATGCGCTGGGCGACACCCTCCCGCGCCCTGGCCCAGGCGAGCTCCCGCCGTCCCGCCGCATCGTCCGGCAGTCCGGCGCCGGCCAGCAGCGCGGCGTCGAATCCGGCGCCGTATCCGCCGGAGGGCGCGTGCCGGGCGGAGCCGGTCACGGCCACCGAACCGGGGGTCAGGGCGCACACCGACACCTCCGCCGCGGTGGCGCCGAGATCGCACACGGCGTAGCGGGGCGCGGTCGCCGTGCCCGCGTGCCGCAGCAGAGCCATGACCGCGTGCGGTGTGCCCAGAGTCCGCAGCCGTGGTGCCGGACCGGAGCCGTGGAGAGCGGTCAGCACGTCCGTCGCCCGGCGGGTGTGGCCGGCCCGGTCCTGCTGCGGGACGACCAGGACCACCTGCTCCGGCGTGCCGTAGTGCTCGAGGTATGCGGCGTATGCGGCCCGCAGGGCGGGACCGTTGTGGCCATCGGGACCGGGACTCTCCGGGGTGGGCAGGCCCTCCTCGGAGAGCAGGCCGGGCAGTTCGGCCAGCACCGGCGTGCCGTCCGCGGCGCCATGGGCGATGCGGGTGAAGCGGGCGCCGACGTCGACGGCGATCGCGGTGGACGTCGTCATCGTGGGTCTCGGAACCTGAGGGGGTGCGCGATGTGCCAACGCCGGCCTCTCTTCTGTGCGTGCTGCGGCTGATCGACCGGTGGCAGGGCTGCCCGGGGCGGCGAGGTGTCCCACGGCGGTGGCGGGGCAGCGGCCGGCACCTGCCCAGCGGATCGGAGTGTGGCTTCCAGAGCTGCCGCCGTGTGCTCGTAGGCGGCCATCTCGTCGCGGAGGAACGCGGCCAGCCGCTCGCAGAACGCCCTGCCCCGCTCCTCCCGGGCCATCGCCGCGTACAGGTTCTGGCCCATGCCGGGTGCCGTGGCATCCAGCGCGACTCTCAGGAGGTAGCCGTCCCTCGGCCCCCTGTCGGTCAGGTGTGCGGTGATCTCGTCCAGCAACTGCGGGGAGAAACGGTGATAGGGAGAGGCCCCGGCGATGATCCGGGCCAGGTCCTCGGACGACTCGCCGCCGCGTGCGGCCTTCCGGAAGTCCCGGACCGGGCGCAGCCAGGTCAGCCGCTGCCGGCGGTCCAGGGCTGCTACCAGGTCCTCGGGGAACGCCAGGTCGAGCCAGCGGTGGTGGTCCTCGGTGAGCCGCTGCTCCAGGCCGTCGCACACGAGGGACTCGGTGAGGGGCCAGTGCTCCATCAGCAGGCGGAGCACCTGCCAGGAACTTGCGTCCGGCGTGTCACCGAGCAAGGTGTCCACCGCGAGCTGCTTGAGGTTGGAGTCGAACCCGATCCGGCGGATCAGGGCAGATGCGTAGGCGTCCTGTGCTCCCCTGTCGGTGATCTGCCGCAGCCGTGGCATGGCCCAGGGAACCGTTGCCCCGTCCGGTGTGCACGCTATGAGCGCGTGCAGCAGATCGGCGTCCGCGGCGGCGTCCGCAGCGGTGTCCGGACGGCCGGGCGGGACGAGACGGTCCAGCGCGGGCAGCAGGTGCCGCCTCCCGTCAGGCCCCTGTGCGACTTCCCGGAGGCGGGGCCACATGAGGCCGGTCACCGTCGGCCGGCCCGCGGCCTCGGCGAGGTCCAGAGCGATTCTCCAGGTGTCGTCGGCGGCCCGGAGGAACTCGTCGGCGTCGTACGCAGAGGTGTGGTCGGGAGCGTTGATCCCGATGAGGATCCCGGCGAAGCGGAGCCACCCGGATCCGCCGCTTCCGGCGGTGCGCCGCGCCCGCTCCGCCAGGCGGCGGAGCGGCGCCAGGTCGCGGGTCTCGTTCTTCAGCAGGGTGCGCAGCCAGGCGAGTCCCGCCTCGCGGGAGCGGATGAGGAACGCGTCGGCGGCGTCCGTCCTGCGGCCGAACTCGTTCTCCACCATGTAGACGAAGGGCCCGGTCCAGGAGGGATCCTGGTTCGTGGCCCCCACCAGAGCGGTGAACAGGTCGTCGAAGGCGCCGGGATGGTCCGTCTCCAGGGCGTTCATCAGCCTCAGGTAGCCCCGCGCGCGCTCGAAGGAATGCTGCGTCGAGCCGCTCAGGACGATGTCCCGGGCGAGCAGGTGGGGCGCCGACGGGCTCCAGTGCTGCTGCAGCACAGCCTGGGCCAGATCGCCTCCGGTGCCGAGTGCGCGCTGGGCCAGGAAGGGCACGAGGACGCCCAGCCGGCTCTCGCCGAGGGTGTGCACCGGGTGCAGCTCCAGCACACGTCGTACGTCGCGGAGATGTCCATGGCCCTGGCCGACCTGCTCGACGACCGATTCCAGCAGGTCGGCCTCGCGCAGGGCACGGACGGCCGCCTCGGGGCTGCGGAGCGGAACGACGTCGTCGGCGCCCAGGAGGTGCCCGACCAGGTCAGCGGTGGACCGGCCGCTCGCCCGCAGCCTCAGGAGCTCGCTGAGGTAGCTGCGGGCTGCTGCGCCCTGAGGCTCGGGCGGGCTGCCGGCTCCCGGCCGGACCTCCAGCTGGCCGGATCGCGCGGCGGCCGCGAAGACCAGCCGCAGGGTGTGCTCGGACTGCCCCGTCCAGGTCGCGGCACTGAGCCAGGCCCGGCATCCGTAGGGCAGCAGCGAGCAGATCGCGTCGAGGACGCGGACGCGTCCGGAGGTGTCCGGGAGCACTGCACCGGGCGGATTGGTGATCGCCACCTGCCGGTTGTCGAGCAGCAGGGCGGCGACGCGGGCAGTCCAATCGAAGGACAACCCGTCGACTGTGGCTGCGAGTTCGGCGGCCGGCGTCCGGGAGGCGGAGAAGGACACGCGGGCCCCGGTGGCGGGGAGCCGGTCGTCCGGCAGCACGTGGTCGAGCGCGGACCAGGTCAGTCCGGCGGTGCGGGCCTGCGACCACTCCAGGAGGAGCAGCCGCCAGGCGTAGCTGGGGGCGCCGGTGCCGTCGGTGCAGCCGTCCCAGGTGGTCTCCACGACCGCGCAGACCGGGGCCGGATCCTTGCTCACGCTGCCGAGGAACACCCGCCACGGGAGGCTCTCGGTGGGGGTCCGGCTGTCGGGGACACCGGTGGTGGCGCCCCAGAGGTACGCTTTCGCCCGGTCCGCCGGCAGACTGCCGTCCAGGACGTCGTATCCCATGGCCTGCCCCGGATGCTTGCCCAGCACCGCCCAATCGGCGGTCAACCGCACCGTTCCGAGGCCGTCGTTCACCGCCGCCACCTCATGCGCCCGCCGCGTCCGCTGCGGATCCGGCGCTCCAGGCCGGTCAGCGGCTCCAGGACGTTGATCGGCTCGGGGGCTGTGCAGATGCGGCGGATCCCGTCGGTGGTCTCCTCGTTGGCGTAGTTGCGGTAGTCGAATACGTGCTGCGGGTTCAGTCGGAAACCGATGGCGGACGTCGCGTAGCAGGACATGCGCTCGGGGTGGAAGAAGGTGGCCAGCCCGTCGCGCACCAGACGGGCGGTGGAGCCCCGGAACTCGTCGCACATCCACTGGAAGAAGCGCGGGGCGAGCCGTTCGGGGACGCGCGGCAGCTGTGAGCCCACCGAGTCCTGGGTGACCCAGCCCGCTTCCACAGCAGGCCGGAAGACGTCCGGGTGGTCGAACTTGGCGACGCAGACGGCGATGTGGTGCGGCAGCCGGCCGCGGTGGAGGCCGCCGCTGTCCCGGACACGTGCGCTGAGCTCGTTCAGCGTCGAATAGAAGAAGGTCAGGCTGTCGGTCAGTTCCTGGGCGTCCCCCAGGGGATCGAAGAGGTAGATCAGCCCCTGGGCCCGCGCGAGCTGGTCGACGACCCCCTGGTGCTGGGGATGGTCCGCCCTGAACACCTCGCCCGACGCGTCCTGGACCTCCAGCACGAAACCCGACTCCCGCGGCCGGTACCGCATCATCCCCGACACCGCTTCCCGGCCCTGGAACGCCCAGCTCATGCCCTGGATACCCACGGTGGCCTGGGGGAAGACCCGCCGGACCGCGAGCTGCGACACGCTGTCGCTGAGGAAGTTGCTGGACTCCGGGGTCATGCCGCTGATCAGCCAGTTGCCCTGTCCGTGACGCTGGTACTGCAGCGCGGCGATCGGCATCGCGGCCAGAAAGGTGGTCTTGCCCGAGCGAGGCGCGCCCCACAGCCCGATCCGGATGCGGTCCGGGCCGGTCCCGTGCTCTTGCGGTGCCGTCGGGATCCGCAGCGGTTCGAGGTTGCCGTCCGCAACGGGGGGCAGGGGCGGCAGAGCCGGGTAGGCGGGCACGCCCGGAGACGGCGGTATGGACGCCACGGGCCCGGGCTGCTCGGGCGCCAGGGGCGGTACCGAGGCGGACCCCCACTGCCCGGCACCGTTGTTCTCCGGATCGGCGGGCTGCGCGGACTCGCCGGACCGGGGGGCGGCCGGGCCCCACGGGGGGCCGCCGGTCGATTTCTTGTTGGGGTCGTAGAAATCAGCGGACATGGGGTCTCCTCGCACGGGAGCGGTGGGTCACAGGAAGCAGTGGGTCGCAGGAGGACAGGGCACAGGAGGGTGGGTCGCAGGAGAGTGGGTCACAGGAGGGCGGTTCACAAGAGGGCGGGTCACAGGAGGGCGGGTCACAGGAGGGCGGGTCACAGGAGGGGAGAGGCGAAGGCCAGGCGGCAGTCCGGGCCCTCCACCTGCCAGATCGGGGTGAGCGCCTTCGCCACGGCGGCCGCCGGGTCGGCTCCGGGACGGAAGGCGCCCCCGCCGGAGAGAGCGGCCCACGCCGCGTCGGCGTAGCGGCGGGCCGCCACACCCGGGTGATCGGACGGTGGCGGCCCTGTGACGGGATCCGCCCTGGTCATCACCTGCACCCCGGCGGAGCGTAAGCGGCCCAGTTCCACTTGCCAGTCGACGCCGAGCGGACAGGCCGGGACGATGCCGTGCTGACGGGGGAGTCCGGGTGGTCGCCGTGCGACGATCAGGACCACGCGCCGCACGTGCTCCGCACCGCCGCTCGCCACGGTGGCGAGCGGCACCACTGCCTTGAGCGCGTCCTCCAGCGAGGACGCCATGTCCTGCTTGCGCCGCGCGGGTCGCCAGCCGGCGAGTGCCGCCAGGGTGGCGGACGCGGGACCGGCCGGGACCGGTGCCTGCAGCAGCGTACGACGGGAGGTGTAGACGCTCTCGCGGATCGCGTGGTCGTAGTGGCCGACCGCGCCGGTGCGCAGCAGGGCTCCGGAGTCGTCGTGCCGGGCCAGTGCCGAGACGAGATCCCGGGCGAACGCCAGCCGCTCCTCGGCCTCCGCCTCGTCGCCGCCGCTGAGTTCGACGGTGAGCAGGAGCTCCAGCCGAGGCGGGCGGACGATCCGGCGGGGCAGGCGGAGGGCGGGCACGTCGACGGCGGCGACCCGCTCCCCGGGCGAACCGTCGGCGGTCGCGCCCGGGGAGCCGTCGGCGGTCGCACCGGGGGAGCCGTCTCCGGGGGCGACCAGCTCGACCTCGCCGGGCCCGTGCAGAGCGAACGTCAGCCGGGCCTGTTCGCCTGCTCCCACGGTGACTTGGTGCACGGTCAGGGGTGCGGCACCGGTGCCGTCGGCGGCGGGCGTGCCGGCCAGTACGGGAAGGAGCAATGGCTCCGTGCCGCCGACTCCGCCGAACACGGTGACATTCGTGGTCGCGGTCTCTCCGCGCCTGAGCCGGGCACCCGCCGGAAAGAGCACGTGACTGTGAAGGCGCACGGCGCCGGTCAGCCGGTCGGCGCGGGCCAGCAGCAGTGTGTGGTCGGCGAGGAGCGGCGCAGTGCGCAGTACCTCCCGCACGGCGTCGGCGGTCGTGCCGTCCGCGGCGATGGACCTGCCCCGGCGCAGCTCGGCCAGGAGGGGGAGGGAGTGGGTGTGGGGGTGGGCGTGGGAGTAGTGGGAGTACGCGGTGCGGACTGTGGTCGCGGCGCGCTCCAGCAGTATCCATCCGCTGCGGGGCGTCAGCAGCACGCCGGAGCACTCGTCAGTGGGCGGGAAGGAAGCCTTGAGCCAGTGCAGAACGGCGGCGTCGAAATCCCTGCGTGAAACGGGCGGTAAGGTGCCTATGCCGCCTGCGAGTTGGAAGCGGCGGATATCGGCGCAGCTGTCGAGCATCGGCGCTATGGAATGCCATTCGGTGCTTTCCGCATCGACTTGGCGTGGTATTCCGTCGCTGCCCACCGCCACCTTGACTATATGTACGCCATCAGGGGTGAATTCGATGAACCGCAGTCCCTTGGTGCGATGGTCGAGCAAGGTGTCGAGGATTTCTCTGCATTCCGCTGGATCCGATATGAAGGGATCCGGTACGAACGGCTGCTCGCGGGAATCCGGCGGGGCGGGCTGCTCCCTCTCGGCCGGTCTCGGCTGCTTCTTCTCTCCCGGTCTCAGTGGTCCGCCTCGGAGGATGGCCTCAACCGGTCCGCCGTCGCCGTCGGCACGGCCGCCCCGGTCCGGCGTCGAGAGCTCCGCAGCCCTCGCGTCCCAGGCGTGACCGGCTGTCCGCAAAGCCGATTTCGCCTGTTGTACGTCCTCCGCGGTCAGCTCTCCCAGAACCGGATCGTCGTAGAGCCGCCACTGGCAGACCGAGCAGAACTCGCGACCCTGCTCGGGAGCTCCGCACACCGGGCATATCTGGTCAATGCGAGATCCCCCCATCCGATGACTCCCCCGACCCTCCGTGGTGATCCGCCGATCACCGACGCCGGCACGCCACCTCGCACTCCGGGGATCCGCACGTGACCCCCAACTGGCCTGTACAGCCGCCCAGTTAAAGGTGCTCGGCCTTCAAGTCCATCATGATGACACAGCGGGACGTGGCACGACGCCCCTTGCGGAGGAATCCGGAAAAGGATCATTCCGCCGCTCCGAGACGTCTTCCAGGATGGCCGCTTGGGGCGCCGCAGGTTCCCGGGGAAGATCACTGTGTCCCTCGCCGATCGCTTGAACTCTATGCTGACGACATGATCAACATCCCTCTCTCGGCGCTGGAAGTCGCGATGGTCCAAACGGGCGCCCGAGCCGTGGACACCCTGCGTGACACCGCAGCCTTCGCGCAGGCGATGGAACGGCTGGGCTACCACCGGCTCTGGTACGCCGAGCATCACCACTCGCCCGCGATCGGCGCCTTTCCGCCAGTCGTTTTGACCGCACACTCTGCCGCTTCGACCTCATCCATCCGTCTTGGTTCGGGCGGGGTGCTGGCCCCCAACCACGCCCCCATCACGGTGGCGGAGCAGTTCGGAACGCTGGCTGCTCTGCATGAGGATCGCATCGACCTGGGGATCGGCCGTGGCCCCGGTACCTTCGACGAGGCCACCGCACGGGCACTGCGCCGGGGAGCCGGACCGGCGACGGACGAGGAGTACCACGGCGACATTGCCGCGACCTTGTCCTGCCTGGTCGACGAGGTCGCACTGGGCCCGCTGCCCGAGCCGTGGCTGCTGGCATCCAGCACGGCGGGCGCCGCTTTGGCCGCAGAACTCGGCTTGCCGATAGCCGTCGCGCACCACATCCGGCCGCAGAACACCCTCGCGCTCCTGGACCGTTACCGGGCGGCGTTCGCCCCGTCCCGCTGGTGCGAGCGACCTCGGGTGCTGGTGTGCGTCGAGGCGGTGTGTGCTGAGACGGAAGAAGAGGCCGTGCGGCGAGTCGGACCGATGGAAGTCGTCAAAGCCGGGCTTCTCAAAGGCCGGAGTGAGATCCCCTTCCCCACGCCGGCGGACGCGGCCGCCTACCCCTTCACGACGGAAGAACGACAAGCACTGGACGCCTTCCGCGGGCAGCAAGCTCTCGGGACTCCTGAGGCTGTCGTGCACCGTCTCACCCAACTGGCCCGTGAGACCGGAGCAGACGAACTCATGCTGACGACACCCGTCTACGACCTCCGCGACCGCATTCGCTCGTACGAGCTCATCAAGCAGTACATCAAGGCCACGGAAACAGCATAGGGAGATTGCCGGGAATGATGCCTGTGTCCGCACGTCGCAACGCACTCCTCGCCGGGCGCGTGCGGCACACCGGCAGCCTGGAGGAGTCGACGCGCCGGCCGGCTGTGAGCGGCCGGCCGGCGCGCGCAGGTGCCCATCACGGGTGGCGGTGGACCGGTCACACGCGCGGCAGCTTGCGGGCGAAGACGTTGCCGTTCGCGCCGAAGAGCACGGTCGTGCCGAGGCCGTCCACGAACGGGGCGGAGGAGGGCCAGGAGGTCTGCGAGCCGTCCCCGGCCACGCCGACCCGCTCGATCCGGCCGGTCCGCAGATCGCGCCGGAAGATGTCCGAGACGCGGTTGGTGTCACCGGGAACCAGATTGTCGGCGTCCGAGGCGAAGAACACCGAGCGGTCGTCGGCCGTCATGGTGGCGAGGAAGGAGTCGAGGACGGTCGTGGTGCCGGGCAGCGGAGTGCCCACCTTCGTGTCCGTCCCCTGCCGCAGATCGCGGACGTAGAGCTCCTTATGCGCGGCTTCCGGATCCGTCCCGTAGCCGGGCTCGAAGATCCTGAACATGGCATACCGCCCGTCAGGACTCAGGCTTGCGCCCTGGGCCGCGTCGCGCAGTACGCCGGCAGGGTCGATGCTGGCGCCCTGGATCCGGCCGGTACGCGCGTCGTACACGTAGAAGGGGACCATGTTGCGTGCCGGAGGGGGCTTCGAACCGGCGAGGGCCGCGGGTGAGGGCCGCGCGCCGGCCGCCTCGGATGTCCGTACGGCGGATGTCAGTACGGCGGATGTCCGTATGGCGGGGGTCCGGCCTCGGGGCAGCAGATTGGTCGCCTTCGAACGGAAGCCGACGGTGGTGCCGTCCGCGCTGATCACCGGCTCGTAGGACTCGTGGTCGGCCGGGGAGCCGTCGGCGCCGACGGTGACCAGCCGGGTAGTCCCCTTCCAACGGTCGGTGACGTAGATGTTCCGTCCCGGTGCGGGCTGCTCACCGGCCACCAGGTCACTCCGGTCGGAGGAGTACGCCACGTACCGGCCGTCCCCGCTGACGGCGGGGCTGTGGGAGCTTCCTGTCCTGTCGCTCCCGGCCGGGTCGCCGGCGGTGACGAGCTCGGTGCGTCCCGTCCTGCGGTCCCGGACGAAGATGTTCGAGCCGCCGTTCGCCGGCTGTCCCGCCACGACGTCGGCGGCATCGGAGCTGAACGCCACATACCTGCCGTCGCCGCTGATGGCCGCCTGACTCGTGGACCCGTTCAACTGCGAGCCGTCGTCGGTGACACTGACCCGCTCGGTACGCCCGGCCCGTAAGTCCCGGACGAACACGTCGTACAGGCGGTTGGTGTCGCCGGGCACCAGATTGGAGGCCAGGGACGAGAAGAGGCCGTATCTGCCGTCCGCACTCAGCCCGAGCGGTTCCGACCAGCCGTCGGGATGCGCGCCGCCGAGGCCGAGACTGACCTGGACGGTGTCGTCCCCCTCCGCGTCCGCCCGCGCCGGCACGGCCGCCCCCGCCAGTACGAGAGCCGCGAGGAGGAAGCTCCCGCGCCTCAGCCACCGTCCCCTGGCCTCGCCGATCATCCGTCTCTTTCGTCTCATCCGTTTCATCCGTCTCACGATGATCTGGCCTCCCCTGTGGCCAGGCCAGGCCACAGGGGAGGCCAGGCCAGGACTTGGGCGGTCTGAGCCGGTCAAAGATCAGCCGCGGCGTCTTTCTACTGCTTCACCACTTGTCGATGCCCATGGTCTTCGCCGCACTGTGAATCGCGTTGTAGTGCGGTATTGACATGTCGGACTTCTTGTCCTTGGGCGGCAGGTTGCGGTCGGTCTGCCGGAATTCGTCTCGGGCGGCGGCCAGCAGGCTGGTGCCGTAGCTGACGGGCACGTCGACCTTCCCGTGGATGGGGTGCGACTTGGCCGCCGTCTGGCTGCCGGCGTTGGCCAGGGTGCTGCGGGCCTGGTTGTATGCGGCCGCCTTGATCGTCTTAGGGTTCGGTACCACTGAGTGTGCGCCTGCCACGACATGAGCGTCGCTGACACTGACGGCGGCGGAAGCGGAAGCGGAAGCAGGGGCAACAGCGGTGGCGATGGCTCCGGCCGCAACTGCCACGGCGAGCCCGGTCCGAACGAGGAGCTTCATGGGAGAGCCTTCCCTATTCGATAGAAGATTCGGATGTCGCGAGAGGAGCCTGCCCTGCGCGGATCATGTAATAAACGATCAAATCCGGCCCAACTTGCCCGGCTTGCCGGTCGGGTGCTTCGGCATGGGTGAGGGACAGGAGTTGCCTAAGCGCACGGTGACCCGAGGCCGGAGTGTCTGGCGTGGCGGAGTCACTCGAATGGATGTCCGGAGGACTCGGCGGCACGGGCGGCGCGCTTAGCTTGTCGAGTAAGGCACCGGGAGGAAGGGCGGCGATGTCGGTCAACCGCTCCGCATGGGTCAGGCGCACCGCGCGTACGGCGGCTCTCGGTGCCGGCTCCGCCATACTGGCCTGCGGCTTCGCGGTGGCGCCCTGCGGCGGACGGTCGGCCCTGGCCGCTCCGGCCGTCCAGCACCGGAGCGACGAGATCACAGATGGCATGGCGTACCAGCTGGTGCCCAAGCACAGCGGCAGCAACCCCGTCGTCGACATCGCCGGCGGCCACAACGCGATCCAGCATCCGCTCAACGGCGGGCAGAACCAGATGTTCGTGGTCAAACGGATCCACAAGTACACGTCATGCTGCGATCGGCCATGCACCCGGACCGGTGCCTCGGCGCCGGGCACTCCGGCTCCCAGGTCCACCTCATGAGCTGTGACGGGAACGACGACGACAGGAACAGGAACTGGTCCGCCGTCTGGACGCTCGAACCGCACAGCGACGGATCGTTCGGCCTGCGTCACTACCACACCGACCAGGTGATGGACGTCGAGCACGCCAGCACCCACCAGGGCGCCAGGATCATGGTGCACGCCGAGCACCACAGGGACAACCAGCGGTTCTGCATCAAACGGGCGCTGAGCAGACCCCACCTGTGGGTGGGGTGCTCGATCGGCAAGTTCGGAACCGCGGGCAAGACGCGGCGCGCGCACGCTGAGCGTGCG
>NZ_BMUT01000002.1:700218-769107 GCF_014650335.1 Streptomyces hiroshimensis | reverse complement strand
CATACGAGCCGGGGCCGCGCCCTTGTGCACCGCCGGGATAATGGCGTCACCGCCCCGTCGCCGCACCGCCGCGCCCGCACCGCCCGCACCCACCCCGCACCCCCGTACCGCCCAGGGCGACCGCACCACCCGCACCACCCCGCACCATCCCGCTGAGGAGCCCCTCCCATGGCCACACCCGTCGTGCACTCGCTGCGTGAGCAGATCCGCGAGCACATCCTCGAAGGGATCGTCGGCGGGCGCTGGCAGCCGGGCGAGCGGATCGTCGAGCGGCGGATCGCCACCGAGCTCTCGGTGAGCCAGACGCCGGTGCGCGAGGCGCTGCGCGAGCTGGAGTCGCTGCGGCTGATCGAGTCCTCGCCGAACAAGGGCGTCCGGGTCCGCGAGCTGACCGCCACGGACCTCAAGGAGAGCTATCCCGTCCGGGCGGGCCTGGAGCAGGTGGCCGCGGAGCTGGCCGCGCCCGCGCTGGCCGAGGACGTCTCGGCGCTGGAGCCCGAGGTGGCCGCCCTGTACGAGGCGGACCGGGTGGGCGACGGCGAGGCGCAGGTGCGGCACACGGTCGCCTTCCACCGGGAGATCGTGAAGGCGGCGGGCAACGCCGTCCTGCTGCACACCTGGGAGTCGCTGGGCATCGAGGTGTGGACGACGCTGTCGATCCGCTGGCTCAGCCCGGAGCCGCGTACGCACGCGGAGGAGCACGCCGAGATCGTGGCCGCGTTCCGGCGGCGCGACCCGGCGATCGGGGAGCTGCTGAAGGCCCATGTGCTGAGCTGCGCGCCGAGAATCTGAGGCCCGGGGTCCGGGGATCCGGGTCTCCGTTGCGGAGGTCTGCGTCTCTGTTGGGTCTCAAGAATTCTGTTGGGCCTCAAGGATTGATCGATCATCGATCAGGGGCGTACAGTCTCGTTCGAGCCGTCCCGTGCCGCCCTGTCCTGTGTCGCGGTACGGCTCAGAAGTGACGACAGGAGCCCGTGCGTCTTCCTGCCCTGGCTGCGCACCGGCTCCTGTCGCCACTCCCCCTTACCCTTTGGCCATGCGCGCCGCACGGCTGATCAAACTGGTCCTGCTGCTCCAGTCCCGGGCGTCCATGACGGGCACCGAGCTGGCCCGGCAGCTGGAAGTCTCCGAGCGCACCGTCGCCAGGGACGTCCTCGCGCTGTCCGAAGCAGGCGTCCCCGTCTACGCCGACCGCGGCCGCGCGGGCGGCTACCGCCTCGTCGGCGGCTACCGCACCCGCCTGACCGGCCTCGGGCGCACCGAGGCGGAGGCGCTGTTCCTCTCCGGGGTGCCCTCCGCGCTGCGCGAGATGGGCCTGGCCGATGCGGCCTCGGCCGCCCGCCTCAAGGTCTCCGCCGCCCTCCTGCCCGAGCTCCGCGACGCCTCCGCGTCCGCGGCCCAGCGCTTCCACCTCGACGCACCCGGCTGGTGGCGCGAGGGCGACCCGCCGCCCCTGCTGCCCGCCGTCGCGGACGCCGTCTGGGACGACCGCCTCATCACGGCGCGCTACCGGCGGCGGGACACCGAGACCGAGCGCGAGCTGGAACCGTACGGACTGATCCTCAAAGGAGGCGTCTGGTACGTCGCGGCCCGCTCCGGCGGGCGGTTCCGCGTCTACCGGGTCGACCGCTTCACGGCCGTGGCCGCGGGGACGGACCGCTTCGTACGGGAGGAGACGTTCGACCTGCCGGCCTTCTGGGAGGAGCGGGCGGCGGAGTTCGCCCGCTCGATCCTGCGCGACCGGGTACAGCTGCGCCTCTGCCCGGACGGCGCCCGGCGGTTGCCGCACGTGACGGACCGCGCGGCCGCCGCCGAGGCCCTGGCGGCAGCCCCGGCCCCCGACAGTCTCGGCCGCGTCACCGTCACGCTGGCCGTGGAGTCCCTGGACGTGGCCTACGAGCAGTTGCTGGCGCTCGGCCCCGAGGCGGAGGTCCTGGGCCCGCCCGAGCTGCGCGAGCGCTTCGCGGAGGCGGCGGCCCGGGCGGCGGCCCTGTACGGCTGAACCGCCCGGGCACTTCAAGCGCCCCGCTCCACCGTCAGCGGTAGTCCGCCTCCTTCGGCTCCTCCCCCGCCTCCAAGGCGGTGATGTACCCCCACGCGTCCGGCTGCGTGCCGTCGGTGTCGGTGAAGCCGTAGACGCGGGCCAGCTGTCCGCTGGACAGCGACTGCCCGTTCCACCGCGCCACGCCGGAGTCGGCGGCGAGCGCGGCCACGGCGCGCCCGACGTAGGCGGGGCTCTCCGAGATGCAGAAGTGCGGGTCCTCCGGCAGGGCGTCGCGCCAGGTCTCCTCGGTCACCTTCTTGTACGTGTCCAGCATCGCCTCCGACCGCAGGTACCCCGGCGTGAGGCAGACGGCGGTGCAGCCGAGGTCCCGGAGCTCCTCGGCGAGTCCCGCGGCCATGCGCAGCGGCGCGTACTTGGCGAGGTCGAAGGCGAAGTGGCCGCGGTACTTCGCGTTGTACCCGGCCGTCCCGTCGGTCACCTCGACCACCAGCCCGCCGGGCCGCCGCGTCAGCAGCGGCAGGGCGAAGCGGCTGGTGATCAGGTGGGAGTCGATGCCGAGCCGCAGGATGCGCAGGTCCGCGTCCAGGTCGTGCTCCCACATCTTCCTGCTGAAGGCCTCGGGGAAGCCGACGAGGTGGTCGCCTCCCCACAGGCCGTTGACGAGCACGTCCAGCCGCCCGTGGTCGCGGTCGATGCGCCGTACGAGCGCCTCGACCTGCGCCGGCTCCAAGTGGTCGGTGGGGACGGCGATCCCCGTGCCGCCCGCCGCGGTCACCAGTTCGGCCGTCTCCTCGACGGTCTCCGGCCGCCCCACCTCGCTGCGGTGCTCGCGCGTGGTGCGCCCGGTCACGTAGACGACCGCGCCGGCCCTGCCGAGTTCGACCGCCATCGCGCGGCTCGCGCCGCGGGTCGCCCCCGCCACGAGCGCGACCTTGCCGGCGAGCGGCCGGTCGTCCTGCGTATGTGCCTGCGTGCTCATGTCCTCAGGTCCCCTCTTCTCGGTGCGCCCGTGACCCTTCCACCGAAACAAGACACCCTCTGTCCTGTTTCCCACGTCACACCGCGCCCGGTGACACGCTCCGGTAACGAGACGGCCGCATCCGCCCCGCTCCGCGTGCGGGGGCCCGTGCTTGGCCCGATGCTGGTGGCGTGGACGAGACGGAGTTCTGGGAACTGATCGACACCACGCGCGAAGCCGCCGAGGGCGACGCCGAGGACCAGGCGGATCTGCTGGTCGAACGGCTGCTGCAGCTCGACCCCGAGCGCGTGCTGGACTTCGCCCGGCACTTCGAGTCCCGCTACAACCGCTCGTACACCTGGGAGCTGTGGGGCGCGGCGGCCATCCTGCTGAGCGGCGCGAGCGACGACGTCTTCGACTACTTCCGGTGCTGGCTGATCGGCCAGGGCCGGGAGGTCTTCGAAGGGGCGATGCACGACCCCGACAACCTCGCCGAACTGCTCGACGACTTCGACGACGAGGTCGACGGGGACGGCGAGGACCTCGGCTACGCGGCCGACGAGGCGTACGAGCAGCTCACCGGGAGCGAGACCCCGGACCTGGGGCTGGCCGACCCGCCGTCGGAGCCGCTCGGCGCGGTGATCGACCTGGAGGACGAGGCGGCGCTCGCCGAGCGGTTCCCGCTCCTCTGGGACCGCTTCGGGGAGTGAGACCCGCTCAGGGAGTCGGGGAGTAAAGGAGCCGGGGAGTCAGAGAGTAAAGAAGTCGGGGAGCCGGGGAGTCAGGGAGTCAGGGAGCGTCCCATCATCACGTCGTCGACGTAGGCGCCCTCCAGCAGGAACTCCCCCGGCAGCACGCCCTCCACGACGAAGCCCTCCGAGGCGTACAGGCTCCGGGCGGGCGCGTTGTGCCCGAGCACCCGCAGCGTGAGCCGTACCGCCCCCTGGCGGCGGGCCTCCTCGGCCGCCGCGCGCAGCAGCGCCCGGGCGATGCCGTGCCCGCGGAAGTCGTCGTCCACCGCCAGCCCCTGGATCTGGCGCACATGGGCGTTGCAGGCGAGCGGCGTGGGCGCCACCAGGCGTATGTATCCCGCGAGCCGGCCGCCCACCTCGGCCACCAGGATCTGCTCGGGCCGGTTGCGCTCGGTGAAGAACGGCTCGTACGGAGGCTCGGGCCGCGGCTGCACCGCGTGCAGGGGCGACCACGTGCGCCGGTCCAGCTCGGCGAGGGCTGTGCCGTCGGCCTCGGTGGCCGTACGGATGATCGGATTCACCATGGGGACACTGTGCCAGGCGCGCCTCGTGACCCCTCTGCCATTTTTTCGGGACCCGGGGGCAGGATGAGGCGTATGCGGATCGCGATCACCGGTTCCACCGGGCTCATCGGCACGGCGCTCGTGCGCTCCCTGCGGGCGGACGGCCACGAGGTGGTACGCCTCGTGCGGCGCGAACCCCGCGCGCGGGGCGAGGTCTCCTGGGACCCCTTGCGGCAGACCGTCGACGTCTCCGGGCTCGCCGGCTGTACGGGCGTGGTGCACCTGGCGGGCGCGGGCGTCGGCGACCACCGCTGGACGGCGGCCTACAAGAAGGAGATCCGGGACAGCCGCGTCCTCGGGACCGCCGCGATCGCCGAGGCCGTCGCCTCCCTCGACACCCCGCCGCGCGTGCTGATCAGCGGCAGCGCGATCGGGATCTACGGCGACACCGGCGACCGGCTCGCCGACGAGGACACCCCGCCCGGGCACGGCTTCCTCGCCGGCGTCTGCCAGGAGTGGGAGGAGGCGGCCGGGGCCGCTGTAGAGGCGGGCGTACGGACGGTCTTCGCGCGCACCGGGCTGGTCGTGGCCCGGGAGGGCGGGGCGTGGGCGAAGCTCTTCCCGCTCTTCCGGGCGGGCCTCGGGGGGCGGCTCGGCAACGGGCGGCAGTACTGGAGCTTCATCGCCCTGCAGGACCACGTCGCCGCGCTCCGCCACCTCCTGGAGGCCGGCGAGCTGGCCGGGCCCGTCAATCTGACCGCCCCCCATCCGGTCACCAACCGTCAGGTGACCGAGGTGATGGGGCGCGTGCTGCACCGCCCGGCGCTGCTCCCCGCGCCCGCCCCCGCGCTCCGGCTGGCCCTCGGTGAGATGGCCACGGACGTGCTGGGCAGTCAGCGGGTCGTACCCCGGCGGCTGCTGGACTCCGGCTTCTCCTTCGCCTGCCCGGACGTCGAGAGCGCCGTACGGGCGGCGCTGACGGACACACGCTGACCCCGGACCGCGCACCCGTCCGCCGACCGTGCTACCCGCCGTGCGACCGTGCCCTGTCCGTGCGCGACTGTTATTGACCGAATTTCTCTCTACGGTCAAGGCAAATCGCGCATCGCCTCTGCCCGTTGAGGGCATCAGGGCACCGAGCGAGCGGACCGAACCCGGGAGGGCACGTGCTCAGCAGCGCACGCGACACCGCTATCGACGCCGACGTCGTCATCGTGGGAGCCGGCCTCGCCGGACTCTCGGCGGCGCACCGGCTCACGGCCGCAGGGGTTACGGTCGCCGTCCTGGAGGCCGCCCCCCACGTCGGCGGGCGGATGGCCACCGACCGCGCCGACGGCTTCCGGCTGGACCGCACGGCCCAGTTGCTCAACACCTCCTTCCCGGAGCTGCTCCGCACCCCCGGCCTCGACGCGCTGGTCCTGAAGCCGTTCACGCCGGGGGTCCTCGTCCACGCCGACGGACGCAACCAGCGCACGGCCGAACCCCGCACGGCCAAGCGCGCGTTCACCACGGCACGCGCCCTGGCCACCGCGGCGCGCGCGTCCCGGGCCGGCGGCCTCGACCAGGCCCGGCTGGGCACCGCGCTGGGCCGCCTCGCCGCCCTGCCCGCCCACCGCGTCCTCGCCCGGCCCGACCGGCCCACCGCCGAGACGCTCGCCGGCCGCGGCCTGCCCGCCCGCACCGTCGAGGTCTTCCTGCGGCCCCTGCTGGCGTCCCTGCTGTGCGATCCGGACCTGACGACCTCCAGCCGCTGCGCCGACCTCGTCCTGCGGGGCTACGCGCGGGGCCGCCTCTGTCTGCCGGCCGGCGGGGCCGACACCGTACCGGCGCTGCTGGCGGACCTGCTCCCGCCCGGCACGGTGCGCACCGGCGTGCACGCCAAGGCCGCCTGCACCACCTCCGTGACCACCGCCGAGCACGGCGTGCTGCGGTGCCGCTCGGTCGTCGTGGCCACCGGGGCGCGCGCCGCCGCCGAACTCATCCCCGGCCTGCGGCTGCCCGGCTTCCACCCGGTGACCGTGCTCCACCACACCGCCGACGAACCGCCGCTGCGCGAGGCCTCGCTCATCATCGCCGCGGGCCGGCACGGGCCCGTCGCCCACACGATGGTGGCCAGCGAGGTGGACCCCTCGCGGGCGCCCGCCGGGCGGCCCCTGATCACCTCGACGGTGCTGGGCGCGGCCGCGGGCCTGCCGCTCGCCGAGCTCGACCGGGCCGCGCGCGCCCAGCTCGCCCGCGTCTACGGCGCCCCTGCCGCCGGCTGGCGGCTCCTCGCGGCCCACCACGACCCGGAAGCGGTTCCGGCCATGCCGGCGCCCCACGACGGCCGCCGCCCGGTACGGCTGCTGTCGGGCCTGTACGTCTGCGGCGACCACCGCGACACCAGCACGGTCCAGGGCGCCCTGTTCTCGGGCCGCAGGGCGGCCCTGGCAGTCCTACGAGACCTGGGCATCCGGGCCCCCCAGGACGCGGAAGAACTGCAGGCGGCGTAGCCGCGCGGCCTCCGGCCGGGTTCCCTCTGCACGGCTTGCACGGCACCGCCGGACCGCCCGGTGGGGGGTGACTTACCGCGGCGGCGGGAGTTCTTGCCTGCGGCAGGCAAGAACCCGGAGCCCAAGAGGCCGAGCCTCTTGAGTCCGCCGCAGCGGCGCTCAGCCCCCACCGGGGATCCCGGCGGTGCCGAACAGGCCTCAGGCTCAGCCGCACGCCCGGGAATGCCCCCACCGCCGCCCGCGAGGGCTACAGCGCCGCCACCTTCTCCCGGTACGCCCGGACCGCCGCCGCATCCCGGTACGGCTCCAGCCGCCGTTCGAAGTCGCGGATGTACTCCAGCGCCCGCACCGACCGCATCTCGGCCGCCGCCTGCGCCGCCTCCGCGCCCAGCTGGCACGCCTGCTCCAGCTCGCCCAGGCCCAGCCGCGCCGTGGCCAGGACCACGCGGCAGAAGAGCCTGCTGCGGGCGTACGCCTGGCTACGGAGCTGCAGGGAGCGCTCGGCGTGCTGCGCCGCGGCCCGGTACTGCTGCAGATCGCGGTGGCAGTGCCCGAACTCGTCCGCCAGCTGAGCCTCGTCGAAGAAGCGGGCCCAGTACGGCACGTCGTCCCCCGGCCGGGAGGACTCCAGCGCCCGCTCCGCCCGCGCCAGCGACGCCGAGCAGGCCCGTACCTCGCCGAGGACGCCGTGCCCGCGCGCCTCCACCGCGTGCAGCAGCGACTGCACCACGGAGGGGGCGCTGGACCCGATGCCCTGCTGGGCGACTCTGGCCAGCTGCACCGCCTCCCGGCCGTGGCCGAGGTAGACCGCCTGTCGGCTCATGGTGACCAGCACATAGCTGCCGTAGGAGCGGTCCCCGGCGGCCTGGGCGAGCCGCAGCGCCTGGACGAAGTACCGCTGCGCCAGGCCGTGCGCGGCGATGTCGTACGACGTCCACCCGGCGAGCCGGGTGAGGTCGGCGACGGCGGCGAAGAGCCGCCGCCCCGTGGCCTCCCCGTACGTGCCGCGCAGCATCGGCTCGGCCTCGTGCTCCAGGTAGCGCACGAGGGCCTGGCGGGCGTGCCCGCCGCCGTAGGCGTGGTCGAGCGTGCGGAAGAGCTCGCCGACCGAGCGCAGCGCGGCGATGTCGCCCATCGAGACCCGGCCGCCGGGGCCGCGCTCGATGTGCCGCTGGCGGGGCGGGTGGCCGCGCCCCTGGGCGGGCACCCGCCCGCCCTCGGAGGCGGGGGCGCCGCGGGCCACCCGCTCGTCGGCCCGGCCGATCAGCCAGTCCCGGCTGGGCACCACCAGCCCGGCCGGGGTGAAGGCGATCTTCCGGAGCTCGGTGTGGCTGCCGGAGTCCTTGCGCCAGAGCCCGCTGACGATGTCGATGGCCTCCTCCGGGGAGGCGGCGAATTCGAGCCCGGCGTACACCGGGGCGCAGGCGTCCAGGCCCAGGTCCTGCGCGGACAGCCGCCGCCCGAGCCGCCGGGTGAAGACCTCGGCGATCAGCGCCGGAGTGGTGCCCCGGGGCTGCTGGCCGCGCAGCCAGCGGGTGACGGACGTCTTGTCGTAACGCAGGTCGAGGCCGTGCTCAAGCCCTAACTGATCGACTCGCCGAGCCAGCCCTGCGTTGGAGAAGCCCGCCTCCGCGATCAATGCGGCGAGCTGACGGTTGGGGATGCGCTGCGGGGGTCGTTCCGTCATCAGCCTGCCGGTCTCCCTGATCTCGTTCTGGAACGGCGCGAACTTAGCGGTCCCCAACGCCCTGATCGCTCCCTTCGCCCCGCATTCATCCGATCGTGTGAGGACAGATCAAATACACCCGGAGGGCGCCCCGGACCCCACTCGCCCCCGGCCCGCGGTGCGCCGCCCGCCTGCGGCGATGCCGGCGGGCCGCCGTACAGTGGCAAGGACGCCCGGCACAGCCGGAGACCACCGGTAACAGCCGGATCGGTCAGAGCAGAGTCGAAGAGGAGCTGAGGAGCCGCCGTGAATGAGCTGCGCTTCGTCCACCTGGGCTTCGGGGCGGACGCCGTCGAGTATCAGGAGGCTTGGCAGGAGCAGCGCCGGGTCCACGCCGCCCGGTTCGCGGACGAGGTCCCGGACACCTGCCTGCTGCTGGAGCACCCGGCGGTCTACACCGCGGGACGGCGCACGGAGGACAGCGAGCGCCCCCTGGACGGCACCCCCGTCGTCGACGTCGACCGCGGCGGGAAGATCACCTGGCACGGCCCGGGTCAGCTCGTCGGCTACCCCATCCTCAAGCTGCCGCGCCCGGTGGACGTGATCGCCCATGTCCGCCGGCTGGAGGAGGCGCTCATCCGCGCCTGCGCCGAGCTGGGCGTCGCGACCACGCGCGTCGAGGGCCGCAGCGGCGTGTGGGTGCTGGGCGACCCCGTCGAGGAGCGCCCCGCGGTCGGCGGCCTGTCCCTGGACTTCGACCCGCGGCTGACGGACGAGGAGTTCGACCCCCGGCTGAACGGCCCGGAGTACGCCCCGTCCAACGCCGGCCAGCGCCGCGAGGACCGCAAGCTGGCCGCGATCGGCATCCGGATCGCCAAGGGCGTCACGATGCACGGCTTCGCGCTGAACTGTGATCCTGACAACACCTGGTTCGACCGGATCGTGCCCTGCGGCATCCGGGACGCGGGCGTGACCTCGCTCTCGAACGAGCTGGGCCGGCGGGTCCCGGTGAGAGAGGTCCTGCCCGTGGTGGAGAAGCACCTGCGGGAGATCCTGGAGACGGCGGAGCCGCTTCCGCGGGCCGTGGAGAGCGCGGCGGGCTAGCCGCGCCGGTGACGGCCGGTGGGGGGAATGCGTCCCGGGTTCCATGAGTTGCCCTGGGCATACGAGTAAGAGCGTAGGAAATATCGGGCGTACCCTGGTGTCCGCCGAAGAATCGAAGCCATAGGGAGCCGGACGTGTCGGCAGTCGCACCCGACGGACGCAAGATGCTGCGCTTGGAGGTCCGCAACGCCCAGACCCCCATCGAGCGCAAGCCCGAGTGGATCAAGACCCGGGCGAAGATGGGCCCCGAGTACACCGAGCTGCAGGGCCTGGTGAAGCGCGAGGGTCTGCACACCGTCTGCCAGGAGGCGGGCTGCCCCAACATCTACGAGTGCTGGGAAGACCGCGAGGCGACGTTCCTCATCGGCGGCGACCAGTGCACCCGGCGCTGTGACTTCTGCCAGATCGACACCGGCAAGCCCCAGGCCCTGGACCGGGACGAGCCGCGCCGCGTCGGCGAGTCCGTCGTCACGATGGACCTGAACTACGCCACGATCACCGGCGTCGCCCGCGACGACCTGGCCGACGGCGGCGCCTGGCTGTACGCCGAGACCGTGCGCCAGATCCATGAGCAGACGGCCGGCCGCGAGGGCGGCCGCACCAAGGTCGAGCTGCTCGCGCCGGACTTCAACGCGGTCCCCGAGCTGCTGGAAGAGGTCTTCGCCTCGCGCCCCGAGGTCTTCGCGCACAACGTCGAGACCGTCCCCCGGATCTTCCGGCGCATCCGCCCCGGCTTCCGCTACGAGCGCTCGCTGGAGGTCATCACCAAGGCCCGCGAGGCCGGGCTGGTGACCAAGTCCAACCTGATCCTGGGCATGGGCGAGGAGCGCGCCGAGGTCAGCGAGGCCCTGCGCGACCTGCACGAGGCGGGCTGCGAGCTCATCACCATCACCCAGTACCTGCGGCCGTCGCCGCGGCACCACCCGGTGGAGCGCTGGGTGAAGCCGCAGGAGTTCGTCGAGCTGAAGGAGGAGGCGGAGGAGATCGGCTACGCCGGTGTCATGTCCGGCCCCCTGGTCCGTTCGTCGTACCGGGCCGGCCGCCTCTACCAGCAGGCGATGGAGCGGCGCGCGGCGGCGCCCTCAGCCCAGGCGGTCTGACCTGCATCGACGCCTCTCGGCACGGCAGTGGACGCGGCCCGTATCTCCCCCCGCCAGGCGGTGGGGACGATATGGGCCGCGTCAACGTTTCATAGGTGTTTGACCAAGAGGTCATCCGTTGGTAACACCGTTCGGTGACGATGGGGGTACGCACAGCAGTTCCCACTGCGTACGCGAGCCCGTACATTTTTCGCCCCCGCTCCCCGTCCTCGCACCCTCCGCCCTCTCCATCGGTACGCACCGCCAGCCCCCCGCTGCCCACTGGTTCACTTCCGCTCCCGAGGGGACAACGACATGCAGGCCGCGCCCGCCCACGCAGCGATGGCGACAGCCACCCGCGCCGCTTCCGCCCTGCCCGCGACGCTCTCCGTCCGGCCCCCGTCCGTCACCGGGGCCCTGCGGGCCCTGGAGGGGCTGCTGATGCGCAGCGGCCAGCGCACCGCCCGGCGCAACGCCTGGACCGCGGTGCTGGAGGACCGCCGCCGGGCCAAGGACCGGCGCGAGGCACAGCACGTGCTGGAGGCCGTGGCGGCCCCCGGTCCGCAGGCGACGTAAACTTCGCCTTATGGCGAGGAAGGCAACACCTGAGAAGCAGGCTGAGAAGCAGGGGCGACTGCAGCAGATCGTCCTGTCCTACAAGCTGACGCGAGAGGCCGACCCTAAGGTCGGTCTGGTCGTCGCCGGCGTGGGCATCGTGACCCTTGGTGTCCTGCTCGCCGTGGGCTTCGCGATCGGCCACCCGGTCTACCTGGGCATTCTCGGCGTCCTGCTGGCGTTCCTCGCGATGGCGATCGTCTTCGGACAGCGTGCCCAGCGCGCCTACAACAGCAAGATCGAGGGCATGCCGGGCGCCGCCGCCTCCATCCTGGAGCAGCAGATGGGCCGGCAGTGGACGACCACGCCCGCCGTCGCCTTCAACCGCGACGAGGACATGGTCCACCGCGCCGTCGGCAAGGCCGGCATCGTCCTCATCGGCGAGGGCAACCCCGGGCGGGTCAAGGGCCTGCTGGCGGCCGAGAAGCGCAAGATGGCGCGCATCGTGACGGACGTCCCCGTGCACGACTTCATCATCGGCAACGGCGAGGGCCAGCTGCCGCTGAAGAAGCTGCGCACGACGCTGGCCAAGCTGCCGCGCGTGGTCCCCGGCGACAAGGTCACGGCGACCACCGACCGGCTGCGGGCCATGGGCGACCCCATGAAGAACATGCCGATCCCGAAGGGTCCGATGCCCAAGGGCATGCGGATGCCGAAGGGCCGCTGAGGCACCGACGGGAGCAGACGCGTACGAAGAGGGCGGGGCGGATCCTTCGAAGGATCCGCCCCGCCCTCTTCGTACGTCTGCGTGCTTCCTACGCCTGCGGGCTAGATCCGCACCTGCACGGCGCGGGAGAGGCGGTCGTGGAGGCCGCGGGTGTCGCGGTCCCAGATGACGGCCGGGATGACGAGGACGAGGAGTACGCTGCGGAGCAGGACGCGGGGCAGCGAGAGGCGTCCGCCGCCCTCGCCGATGACGCGCAGCCCGAGGAGGCGCTTGCCGGGGGTGCAGCCGACCGTACCGACAGTGACGACACTGAGTACGAAGAAGATCAGCAGAGCCCAGTTCCCCGCCCGCTGGGGCTCGCCGTCCGCGAGGAGGGCGTAGGCGATGAGCATGCACAGCGCCCAGTCGATGAAAACGGCGCCGAAGCGCCGTCCGAGCGGGGCGATGGAGCCGGGACCCTCCGCCGGGAGCCCGAGGCGCTCGCCCCGGTGCCCGAAGTCGACGCCCATCTCCTCGGCGGCCGCGCGCGGGCCGGAGAGCCATGAGCCGATTGCTTGCCTGTTGTCCACCCGTCCACGGTACTGCGCCCGCATTCGTTCCCTTCGGCCCGGGGTCGCACCGTGTTTCACGGCACGTCCCGGCCGCATCCCGGTTAACCTCGGCGAAACAAATGGGTCATGCCCGGGAAATCCCGTCTCTCTAGGGTCGGCCCCAGCGCGCACCACTGCATGGGAACTGCATCTGCGGAGCCTGCACGAATCCGCACAGGGACCGCGCCACCGAAACAACCCCGGCCGCTCGCGGACGGGCTAGGAGGAGTTGGATGTTCCAGAACGGCGACGACGCCAAGAAGTTCATCGCGGACGAGGACGTCAAGTTCGTCGACGTCCGGTTCTGCGACCTGCCCGGCGTGATGCAGCACTTCACGATCCCGGCTGCGGCGTTCGACCCGGCCGAGGAGCTGGCCTTCGACGGCTCCTCGATCCGCGGTTTCCAGGCCATCCACGAGTCCGACATGGCGCTGCGCGCGGACCTGTCGACGGCCCGTCTCGACCCCTTCCGCCGGGACAAGACGCTCAACATCAACTTCTTTATCCACGACCCGATCACGGGCGAGCAGTACAGCCGTGACCCGCGCAACATCGCGAAGAAGGCCGAGGCCTACCTCGCCTCCACCGGCATCGCGGACACCGCGTACTTCGGCCCGGAGGCGGAGTTCTACGTCTTCGACAGCGTGCGCTTCAACACCGCGGCGAACGAGTCCTTCTACCACATCGACTCCGAGGCCGGCGCCTGGAACACCGGTGCGGTCGAGGACAACCGCGGTTACAAGGTCCGCTACAAGGGCGGTTACTTCCCGGCCCCGCCGGTCGACCACTTCGCCGACCTGCGCGCCGAGATCTCCCTGGAGCTGGACAAGGCCGGCCTGCAGGTCGAGCGCCAGCACCACGAGGTCGGCACCGCCGGCCAGGCGGAGATCAACTACAAGTTCAACACCCTGCTCGCCGCCGCCGACGACCTGATGCTCTTCAAGTACATCGTGAAGAACGTCGCCTGGCGCAACGGCAAGACCGCCACCTTCATGCCGAAGCCGATCTTCGGCGACAACGGCTCGGGCATGCACGTCCACCAGTCCCTGTGGAGCAACGGCGACCCGCTCTTCTACGACGAGCAGGGCTACGCGGGCCTCTCGGACACCGCCCGCTACTACATCGGCGGCATCCTCAAGCACGCCCCGTCGCTGCTGGCCTTCACCAACCCGACGGTGAACTCCTACCACCGCCTGGTCCCCGGCTTCGAGGCCCCGGTCAACCTGGTCTACTCCCAGCGCAACCGCTCCGCCGCGATGCGCATCCCGATCACGGGCTCCAACCCGAAGGCCAAGCGCGTCGAGTTCCGCGCCCCGGACCCGTCCTCGAACCCCTACCTCGCCTTCTCGGCCCTCCTCCTGGCCGGCCTCGACGGCGTCAAGAACAAGATCGAGCCCGCCGAGCCGATCGACAAGGACCTCTACGAGCTCGCCCCCGACGAGCACGCGAACGTCCCCCAGGTCCCGACCTCCCTGCCGGCCGTCCTCGACGCCCTGGAGCAGGACAACGAGTACCTCCAGGCCGGCGGCGTCTTCACCTCCGACCTGATCGAGACCTGGATCGACTACAAGCGCACCAACGAGATCGCCCCGATCCAGCTGCGCCCGCACCCGCACGAGTTCGAGATGTACTTCGACATCTAAAGGGCGGGGTCGGGTGACCTTGACTGGAGGTCCGGAAACTTGATGTGACCTGCGGAAACACTCTCCAGTGTTTCTCATTGGTACCGTTCGATTTCCAGGCTGTTGTGCACCGGGTGTGCACCGGTCCGGCAGTTCCCTGGCTGTGCATCAGAGCTATCGGTGGGGGCTGCTTCCCTGGTACCAGGGAAGCAGCCCCCACCGTTTTGAAGACGTCCGCGATGGACTCACAGTCATGTCGCGTTTGCCATTTGCCACCCGAGCCCGGAGACGACAACGGCGGCCACGTCCCCAGCGGGACGCCATCACAACGGCAACCGGTGGGCCATGCGCTTCATCGCCCGCGCCTCCGCCATCACTGGCTGGTGGGAGACCAGTCACACGGTCTCAGACCGCAGGCCAGTTCACGCCCCGCCCCGGTAGCATCCCGGCGGGGCGACTTCATTCGGCAAAGGGGGACGGTGGATCTTTCCGGCAGGCTCACCAAGGCCAAAGATCTGCTGCTAGCTGGAGAAGACGAATCGGAGGTGCCCGATGTCATCGGGTACCAGGACGTCCGGCACCAGTGGGAACGCGGCTACCGTGAGACGCTGGAGCAGGCCATTGCAGACGGCGCATGCGGCCCAGACAGCACCAACATCATCGACTTCCCCAAGACAGACCTGACTGTGCGCCCCTTGGCTCGTTTCTCCACACGAGACCGGCTTATCTACGACGCTCTTGTCTTCACGGTCGCCGATGAGATCGACCGCCAGCTTCACCCCGGCGTCTCCAGTTACCGATGGAACCGCTTCAGGGGCGAGCCCATCCGATGGTGGTCCAACTGGACGTCCTACCGGGCAAAGTCGCTACAGGCCATCCGCTCCGACACTTCGCTCAGGGTCGCCTACCTCGACATCGCGGCCTTCTACGAGCACATCGACGTGGCCATCCTCGGAGACGATCTAGAAGCCCTCGGCGGCGACCAACGAGCTGCCGGTCACATCACCAACTTCCTCAGCCGGTTTCAGACCATCAATCATGCTTGGGGCCTGCCTCAAGGACCGGACGCCTCCGGCATACTTGCCAATCTCTACCTCACTCCTGTCGATTCCTACCTGGCCCGGAAAAGTGCCCGGTTCCTGCGCTACTCCGACGACATCAAGGTTTTCCACCCCGACTGGAGCGAGCTGCGCGATCTCTTCCTCGGCGTGAACAGTCAACTGCGCTCCAGAAGACTCTCTATCTCCTCCAGTAAGACCGTCATCCTCGACCCCCAGGACGCCCGGGAACGCGAAACCGATATCCGGCATGACTCCCTGGCTGGCGCCATCAGGTATGGCCGTCCGCGCGCTCGGGAGGATCTCGTGAACTACTTCGAGAGGATCGCCAAAGAGGGAGCGTTCAACGGTAACCAGGTTCGTTTCGTCCTCGGGCAGCTCAGCAGGATCAGAGATGATCGCGCGGTCGGCTGGTGCCTGGATAATCTCACCCGCCTCCCCCACGCCATCACTCATGTGTTCAAGTACCTCAACGCGGCCCAGAGTAGAACCCCCGAGGTAAAGAGCGCCTTGGTCCACTTTCTGCACTCCACCCAAAGCGCCGCCCACCCGTTGATCGAGCAGCGCGTCCTGCGCTACTTCATCGCCATGGGCATCAAGGACGAACGAGTGAAAGAAGCAGCGTGGAACATTCTCGAAGACCGTAACCGGGTCGACTACGCTCGCGAGTTCGCCGCCCGCTACATCGGAGAGAACGCGTCCATTGCCGAGGCTCAGATGCTCCGCCACCGCTTCGAGGGGGAAACTAACACTGCCGTCCGACGCGCCGTACTCGTCGCGCTGTACGAGGCGGGCTACCTCACCACCCGCTATCGCAACGAGATCAGAGCCTCCGTCCCTGGTATGGAATGGCTCTGTAACTTCCTTGCCACTACCCCTCGCATAAGCCGACCCCGGATTGGACCCTATGCCTACTTCTGACACGCAGTTCGAGAGCACTAAGACCGAGCTGAAGCGCATCCAGAGCAATTGCCTTTACACCGCTCAAGGCTACTTCGAAGCGGCCAAGAGCGCCGCGATGTGGGGGCGACTGATGGTGTTCATCCCCGCCTGCGCGACCGCCATATGTAGCCTCCTGGTCGCGGTCAAGGTCGGCCCCGAAGTGTTCTTCAGCGGGCTCGGTGCCGTCGCCGGAGCCATCGCTGCCACCGCGGCCTTCTTGGGCTCCCCAAAGACGGCTGCTGACCACCTCGCGTCCGCCCGCGCCTACACCGCGCTTAAGCACCGCGCGGACACTGAGATCAGCCTCATGAACGAGGCATCCGACCCGGCGGCCCTCGAAGCCCGAACCCGAGAGCTGAGCGCCGAATACGTACGCATCACCTCCACCGACACCCCAATGGCGAACAAGTTCTACGAGAAGGCCCGCCAGCGGATACAACGGGGCTCGGCCGAGTAACACGCCAAGCCTCTGTGTTTGTGGCCGCGCGGTCGGTCTCAGCCATGTCCACTCAGAGGCTTCCCTCGCCGTCGTACGCCATGGCCTACCCCCTTTTAACGCCAGCCGTCGAGAGAGACCTGCGGTCCGCCGTCGAGATAGCGGTGAAGGGCACTGGCTGTGGTATCCACGAACTCCTCGGGGATGGCGTCGGCGGCGACCCAGCAGACCTGGGCGTGCTTGCGCGGCTCGCGGTTCTCGGGCTCGCCGGTCCACTCGTGGGCTGCGAAGACTACGGTGAGGAAGCCATTCGGGGCTTCAACCCCCCAGGCGCCGTGGATGACGTGGGCGACCTTGAGCGCGTCCGGCTTCACGACCAAGCCGGTCTCTTCGTACAGCTCGCGGACGGCCGTTTCGGTGATCGGCTCGCCGGGCTCGCTCTTGCCGACGGGGAGGTCCCACTTGCCCTTTGCGAATTTGGCCTGGTCGCTGCGCTGGAGGAGGACCACGCGATTGGTGGCCTTGTCGTGGACGATGACGGCGGCGACCAGCAGGGTCATGGATTCCAGGGCGGGCTTGAGCGCCTTGGGCTGGTCATCGGTTGTCGGCTGAGCCACGGGGGTCCCTTCGTCGGCCGGGTTGGTGGGCATGTTAGGCGAGCGCCTCCCGGGCGCGGCGGGCGAGATCGGCTGCGCCGGGCACTTTGCGCCGTTGGTAGATCACCAGGGTCGATCGGATGGAGGTGATCGCCTTGCGGGTGCGGTCGGAGGTCATGCCCTCCATCAGCGTGAGGGCCTGGTTCCAGGCGGCGACGGCCTCATCGGCACGGGCCTGGGCGGCGAGGCTGTCGCCGAGGTCGGCATAGGTGAGGGCGTGGACGCGCTTGTACTTCTCGGGATCCCAGCGGACGAGCGCATCGCGGTGCTGTTGCTCGGTACCGAGGTGATCGGCGAGGTCGGTGAGCGTACGGGCCGTGTGGCTTGCGACGGTGCCGGCGGCCGGCCCGCTGACGAGGGAGAAGCTGGGTTGGGGGCAGTCGTCGCGGAGCAGGGCGTCCTCGGCTGCGAGCAGGGCGCGGGCCGCTGCGGACCTCGCGTCGACTGCGGCGAAGGCGCGGGCGTGAGTGATGTGGAGCAGTGCCTCGGTCTGGCCGTCGACGTGGCCGAGGCCGCGGCTGAGGGCTCCTTCGACGAGGTCGACGCAGTGGTGGGGCTGCTTGAGGCTGAGGGCCTGGTGAGCGAGGGCGCGCATCATCCAGGCGGCGTGGCCGTGCGGGTCGGCTTCGCAGGCGAGCTGGTAGCCGACCTGGTAGTAGCGCTGGGCGGCGCCTTCCTGGCCGAGGTCGTGGTGCTTCCAGCCCGCGAGGTATGCCAGCTCTGCGACGGCGCCGAAGGCGGCACGGCGTAAGGCATCAGAGGGGAAGCGGGCGCGGAGCATGGGGGAGGCGGTGTCGGCGAGGTAGGCGGTGACGGTGGTGAGCCCGTGGCCACCGCCCAGGCGTTCGTCGGCCGCGCTGAACGCGGCGGTGATCTGGCGGACCACCTCGACGTCCTCCGACCCGACCAGGGACCTACCGGTGCGTGCGCGAAGCATGCGGGATGCCGCCTCGTGGTCGTAGGCCAGGGGCATCGCCACGCCTGCGGTGGTAAAGGCGGCCACAGCCAGGAAGCGGCGTCGCTCGACGTCGGCGCGGCCGAGGTCGGTCGCTGTGACGACGGGATCGGGGTCGTCGGGGACAGTGACTTCGGGGTCGCGCAGGCCGATCTCGGTGAGGGTGATGGTGCGGCCGGCCCTGCGCGAGAGAGCTTCCGCCAGGTAGTGACCGGTCTGACCAGTGGGCTGCCGGGTGCCGTTCACCCAGTGGGAGATCGCCGACTTGTTGGTTTGGATGATCTCGCCGTTCTCCGCAGCGATCCGGCGCACATCCCTGGCCAGTGCTTCGTACGTGCAGCCGATCGCGTCGATGACCTCGCGCAGACGGATATTGGGTCTGTTGGGTGCCGCCATGACCTCCTCCGTCCTGGGGCTGTAAACCGCGTATACCGCTTGGCCTCGCCTTCACCGTACCCACTGTGCGTGACCGCCGGTTCACTTAATCGCAGCCGCCTGGAACTGCCCGAACGCATCCTGGCTCTCCCCTCGGCAGCTCCCTGCCCGACTGACTGGCGGCCTATGAAGCCGCAGCGGGCCCCCGGCGCCCACCAGTTGTCTCCTCGCCGTGCCGGCGGCCCGCTGCATCCATTCCCGAAGGAGACGACGGTGACGTACAAGTCCCGTACAACCAGCGACAGGAAGCCCCGTGGCGACTGGCTGGGCGTGACGCTCGGCTGGATCTGGGCTCTCGGCACGCTCGCGGCGGCGAGCGGCCTGACCACCATCGTGGGCCATGACCTGACCCATCGTGCGGATGGTGTCGCGGCGGTGTCGTGGCCGGAGGTCCACTGAGATGGCGGAAACATCGAGCGCCTCCCTGGCGGCCGCGGATGTCTTCGCCTACGCGGACCGGCAGATCGAGCAGGCCGCGGCCAGGCTGTGGCCGGGGGCCGCGGTGCGGCTCGGGGTGCACACGCCGAGCGTGACGGCCTACGTCCGTCGAGTTCAGGTGGATGAGCGGGACCTGTTCGCCAAGGTCTCACTGCTGGGCCTGTCGCTGGTGTCGGTGCTGCGAGGTACGGCCGGGGACTGGGCCCAGGTCCGGGCCGCCCAGGCGGCTTACCAGGGCTCGCCGGGCACTCTGCTGGAGCGGGAAGCCCGGGGACTGGACATCCTGCGCGAGGAGGCCGGAGTGCTGGCCTGCCGCGTCGCCGGGCTCCAGAGTGGCGTGCTGTTCACCGAGCAAGTGACGGGCCCGACGCTGGCCGACCTGCTGGCCAAGGAGCCCCACCGCAGTGGCGAGCTGATGACCCGCGTCCTGGTGGAGCTAGCGGGTCTGCAGCGGCCCGCGATCGCCAAGTCCGTGGACGAAGTGGCGATCGTCGAACGGGGCATTGGGCCAACCTTTCACCGCAAGTTCAACGGCATCAGCGGCCCGACCTACCTGCGTAAAGCGGGGCAGACGGGTGAAGTGCTGGCGGGCATGGTGGGCAGACTGCGACGGCTGCGACCGGCTCCGGCGGCCGGGCGGCGGCCGGTGGTCTACGGCGACCTCAAGCCGGACCACGCGGTCTTCCCCGGTGGCCCCGAGGACCGTCCGGTCTTCCTCGACCCGGCCCTCGCCCGCGGCCGGCCCCAGACAGATGCGGCGAAGCTGGTCTCGCGGACGGTGCTGAACCTGGTCGCCTCACCTCCGGACCGGGCAGCGGCCAAAGCGGTTGTTGGCGGCATCGAGGTCTTCGTCGACGTGATGACCGCCGACCTCGGGCCCGACGAGCGAGCCGCATGGATCAAGCACCTGGTGGTGTTGTGGCTGATGGACACCACCAACATCCTCAGCACCTACCTGACCTGCCCAGCCGACCTGCCCTTGCCCGAGCACGCCGTCAAAATCACCCATCAGGCCATGTCGGTGTGCACCCTGCTCGACCGCACCACCGCGAACCTGCTCGCCGGGGCAGACCCGCGGGCGGTGTGGCGGCTCGCCCTGGCTGACGTGGCGAAGGCGGCCGACCGGTGACGCCACCGCTGACGCCACCGCCGGTCGGCGCGGTCGGAGTAATCGGCGCCGGAGCCGTCGGCCAGAGCGTGGCCATGCTGTTGGCCGCCGGAGGCTGGTGCGAGTCCGTCCGCATCGTCTCCCGCACCGGGCTCTCGGCCCGGGCCCTGGTGACCGATCTGGAGGACATGTGCCAGGTCACCGCCTCCTCCGTCCGGGCGGTCCACGTCACCGACGCCGGACAGCTCGCCTCCTGCGAAGCGGTGGTCGTCTGCCCGCGGGGCGATTTCACCAACACCACCCGCACCGACATCCGGATGGCCGGCCTGAACGCCAATGCCCCCGTCATCGCCGACCTCGCGCGGAAACTGGACCAGTACCAGGGACTCGTGGTCATGGTGACCAACCCCGTCGACGTCCTCACCCGCCTGTTCGCCGAGGTCTCCGGCTGCCCCCACGTGTACGGGGTCGGCTCGAACACCGACACCGCCCGCTACCGCCTCGCCCTTGCCCGCCTCCTGGACGTGCCCCCGCAGGCCGTGGTCGGCCACGTGATCGGCGAGCACGGCGACCAGGCCGTGGTGTGCGCGTCGGCTACCCGCGTCGGTGACCTGCCCGTGCCGGTGCCCCTGCGGCACGTCCGCGACGAGCTGAGCGACCGGCCCCGGCGGATCAACGCAGGGCTGGGCCGTACCCGCTGCGGCCCGGCCGGGGCGGTGATCGCTGCCCTCCGCGCAGGCCTGGGCCTGGACGACGCGGTTACGGAGTTGTGCGTCAACCACGAGGGGAGGTGGAGGGGAATTCCGTTGCGCTTCACCGCCGGAACCCCGACCGTGTGCCTCCCCCGGCTGGACGCCGCCGAGGCCCGTCAGCTGATAGCCGCCGACGCCAAGCTCCGTGATGCCTACGAGCCCCTGGCCCGCCTGTACCTCCCTGCGCACCCCCGACAGAAGGAGAAGACCGCAGTGCCTCAGACCGCTGTCCGTATCGCCACGGCCACCCAGGCCGCGACCGTCACCAGCAACAGCCCGGTGGTCACAGACTGGGCCCTTCGCTACTTCGGCCCCTGGTGGAATGCCACCAGCACCGCCCCGGACACCAACGCAGCAGTGATCACCGACGTCAACGCCGGCCGGGTCACCGAGATCGCCCAGCGCGTGGCCGACCACCCCCACGAGAAGACCGTCTACGCGAACTCGAACATGCTCTTCGACCAGGACGACGACGGCACCGTGGCCGCTTCCCAGCCCGACGAAAAGCTCGTCTACCGGGCCGAGCCCGGCGGGCCCCTGCGCATCTACGGGTGTGAAGACATTCCTGTCGCCCTGGCCACCGCACGGCTCACCCGCGAGGTCGTCCGCGGGCAGCTCCTGGCGGACGGCTGGTCGATCCTGCACGCCTCCGCCGTCGTCCGCGACGGGCAGACCGTGCTGACCCTGGGCGACAAGGGCGCAGGGAAGACCACCACCGCCCTCCTCCTGGCCCGTGCCGGCTGGCAGCTGCTGGCCAACGACCGCGTCTTCATCCGTCGCGAGGACGACCGACTGCGGGTCCTGCCCTGGCCCTCGGCCGCCGCCATCGGCCTGGGCCTCGTGGACGCCCTCGACTGGTACGAGACCGTCCGCGAACGTCTCCTCGGCGGCGAACAGCTCCACCCCACCCAGCACCAGAAGGTCACCGGTGCCCTCCACTCCGGCAACTGCACACCCTTGTGGAACGAGTCCGGCAAGGAGCTCAAGCCCCAGTTCTTCCCCGACCAGCTCCACTCCTGGCTCGGCCTGACCCTGGCCACCGAAGGACACGCCGCCCGCATCCTCTTCCCCGAGATCACCCCCGGCACCAAGCCCGCCCTCCTCGACGAGGACCGAAGCGTAGGGGCCGGCGACTTCTTCACCGCCGGTACCGAAGACCGCTACCCCGACGTCTTCGGCCTCCTGCCCGCCGACCTCCCCAGCACTCAGCCTCTGCTCGAACTCCTTGGCGAACTTCCCCGGAACGCCCTGACCCTGGGGCACGACGTGAAGGCGAACACCGACTTCCTCGCGCAGGTCACAGGCCCGACCACATGAACGAACGATGGCGGGGATGCCCCACGGCATCCCCGCCATCGTCGCCATCCGAGAGATCAACTGCCTGGACGCCATCCCCGGATCCCCGTGTGATGTCGTTGGGCGCACATGTGCCGCTAGCGACGTCCTCGGCGTTCCTCAGCCCTCGCATTCGCCGCGGCGGGCGGCGGGACGCACATGCCCTTCGACCCGCTTATGGGATACTTGAGCATCTTGGGGGGGGAGAACTGCCCGCTTCACCCGTCCGAGGACCGCCACCATGCCAGTCCCCATCCCCGCTCTCACGTCTTCCGAGAGACAGATACTTGGGCATCTTGCTCTCGCAGACTTCCCGCACCCGGACGTCGAGCCCAAGTCGGCTGCCGCACGGGGCCTGGACGAGCGCCAGCTGCGTTCGGACATCGAGGAACTGCGCAGGACCGGGCAGGTGACGGTGACCGAGGGGCGACTGTCGATCACCGAGCTCGGGATGGTCGCGTACCTGGCTGCCGAGCGGGACGAGCTTAAAGCGACCCTGACCGATGTGTCTGCGCTCGCCGATGAGCTGCAACACCGAGACCCGGTCAGCCCGGTGCCGCACAGTCTGCGCCAGCTCGCGCAAGGCGCTTGGGCCGTGGACCAAGCGCTCGCTCACCTCGACCGGACCTGACCGGGCAGACAGAGGGACGGTACATCCGGGACGCGCCGACGGCCAGGGCCGCCGACTCCATCACTCCTCGGCAGGATCGGCCTGGCGATCGGCGTCATCCGTTGCCTCGAAGATGTCGAAGGTCACCGAAAGACGCGGTTTGCGGGCCTTGTCGGTGACCGGAAGAACTCCCTCAGCTTTGAGAGCTTCCTCAGTGATCAGCGGTGCGGCGAGAATCCGCTCCAGCAGGGACCCCTGGGCGGGAGCCAGCTCGACCAGACGGCGCAACACCGTGAGCAACTCGATGAGTTCGGTGCTCCATTCGCTCGGCCACTGCTCGGCGTGGATATCGTCCAGCGGGCTGGACCTTTTGCTGTCCGGGCGCGCCTTGCGATAACCGAACCATTTCTTGAGGATGCCCATCCCGCCTACGTCGTAGGTCCACACCTCCTCGGGTACCGGTCCGAAGGATCCGGTGCCAAGGTGGAGGGTCTGCGTGGCAGCCTCGTAGCGCATTTCATGAGGGACTTCGTTGCCGATGGGAGTCAGGTAGCGGACCTGCCGGGGGTCATCGGGCGCGTAGGTGATGGAGCCAGGCATACGTCCGACTCCCGGGTCGGCGAACGCTTCGCCGTATGTGGAGGCCCACAGCACCTCCTCGCCAAGCCCCACCGCTTCCTTCCAAAGTACGGAATCACCGCTCAGCGGCATCCGTACTCCGGGGGTGAGGAGTTCCTCCTTAAAGCGCTTCGTGAATCCCGGGTGGCCGGCCACGGCCATAACGTACGCGGTGAGATCTTGGACGGTCACTTTGGCGAGTCCCAACCGGGAGGCCAGGGTGGCGAGCAGTCCTGTAGGCACGTTGCCGGTGCCGTCCGGGTGCAGCATAGGCATCACCCGGCCCGCGCGCCCATTGAAATGGTTCGTGTCCGGCAGGAGGCCGGTGGCGACGACGGCCGGGCCGGACTCGATGGGGCGGGCGGACTGCTGATTGAGGAAGACCTGCCCGGGCAGCAGTGCCTCCCACAGTTCGGGGCGCGGGAAGTCGATCACCCTCCGGTCCGCGATCAGCCACTGCCGGTCAAAACTCCGAAAGCTGATGCGCAGGAGGTCAGGGCGCTGGGCTGTCTCCTGCCCGATCGGCACATCGTGTGGGCTACGGCCCGGCAGAGCGTCGAGCTTCTTGCCCAGGGTCCGGTCGCGGGTTTCCTTGAACAGTTCCGCCTTCCGCTCGGGGTCCTCCTCGCCGATCAGCCCGTTCCAACGCCGTTCGAGGATCTGCCGTCCGGACGAGTGCACCCAGCCCCGGTTCGTCTTGACACTGGGGCTGCCCCAGGGGAAGAGGTCGTTAAGCAGCGGGTATGCATCCCAATCCAACTGTGCGGGGGTGAAGGGGGCATCACTGTCCGTGCGGGCCACCTGCCAGGCGTCGTCGTCCAGGCGGATGTTCTTGAGTTGCTGGTACTTCTCGGCTTGGCGGCCGTGTACCTCGCGGTAGTGGATGACGGCCGGGCGGGTGTGGTCGGCGTCCGCGCAGCGCAGGAAGATGCAGATCGCCAAGGGCTGGGCAACGCCGGGGAAAATACGGGTCGGCACATCGGGCCGGTGGCCCTCCGGGGAGACGTTAATGATCCAGCCTTCATCGCAGGTGTCGCGCAGGTAGGCGCGCATGCCCCGTCCTCCGGGCCCACTGACGAAGGCGTTGGGGGTGATGAAGCAGACCACTCCGTGCTGGTCCTCGGGATGTGCGTCGAAAACCTTCCACGCGGCCCAGCGCCAGAAGTAGATGTAGAGGTTCTTCAAGAGGTGCTCGTGCCGGCCGTTTCCCGCGAGGCGGAAGTCGTCCAGCAGCGGCCTCCCCTTGCCTTCCGCACCGTGTTCCACCCAGCCGCCCCGTCCCTCGGCCTTGCCGCCGTAGGGCGGATTGCCGATGACAGCGTTAACGGGCACCCGGGCCTTGACCTTGTTGGCACGGTCCCGGGACTCCGAGATTGCCCCGTAAGTGGAGGCGATCGCCTCCTCCTTGACGTACGGGTTGTCCAGTGTGTCCGTCACATAGAGATTCGCCCCGCCCTCCGGCAGCGCCGCACCGTATTTCTTCAGCAGGTCCGACGTACGCAGTTCGGCGACCGCGGAAGGCCCCATTTGCAATTCGAAGCCGACGAGGCGGGCCGCGAGGTCGCTGATGGCCTGGGGGGCCATGCCCGGGCCATACCGCTCGGCAGCCCGCTGGGCCACGCGCTCGATGATCGCATGTAGGTACGTGCCCGTCCCCATGGCCGGGTCGACGGTGAAGACAGTCCGGTCGGCAAACCCCTCCACCTTGCCCAGCTGGGTACGCAGCACGTCCTCTGTAAGCCGGACCATCTCTTCCACGACTTCGCGCGGCGTGTAGTACGAGCCGCTTCTCTGTCGCAGCTCGTCGTCGTAGACCTCCAGGAAAGACTCGTACAAGTGCAGGTAGGCGTCCTTGCGGTCTTTGCGGATCGGATCCCAGTCGACGGAGGCCACGATCCGGACGAGAAGGTCGAGGGTCACCTCGAACCGGTCGTCGACGTTGTCGGTGAACAGCTGAAGCGCCTTGCCCATCAAGGAGTGTCCGGCATGCAGCTTCCTGCCTATCTCGTGGAGCGAGGTGCCCGTCAGGGCGATGTCCTCGGTACGGGCGAGCAGGAGCGCGAACGTGACGGCCTGCGCGTATCCGTCGGCGAAGGTGGCATCGTCCGCGGTGGGGAACAGCAGCTTGCGCCAGTCCCGGGCCAGACCGGTGAACGGCAGCTTGCTCAGGCTGGCGCCATCCTTCACGGCCTTCTTTTCGGCGGCAAGCTGTTCCAGGACTGCGGCGCGCAGCAGCCGGCACAATGGCGCGATCCGCTGGACGAGGGCCGACACGGACCGGATGGGCTCCGGCTCCCAACCAAGGAAAGTGCGCAGCAGGCTGTCCAGATTGGTGGGCGTCGGTACAGACAGCTTGCCGCCCGCGTTCTTGAGGGAGCCCTCAAAGTGGACTGGCTCCCGAGCTTCCTTGCCTCCGCGGAAAAGCCGCCAGGTGGTCCCGTTGGTGTAGAGAAGGTTCGGCAGATCGCGCAGCCGTTCCCACTGGCGCTTGTTCTGCCCGGTGAAGGACTCTGGGTCAATGTTCAACCCGGGCTTCTTCACCTCAATGTAGCCGATGATCGCCCCGTCGACCTGTACCGCGTAGTCGGGGCGTACGCCGAGCTCGTCAAGCCGGGTCTCGTCATGCCACAGGACCTCTTTCAGCCCATAGCGGCGACCAGCAGTCTGGAGGAGGTCCTCGATGGGGCGGCGTATCACTGCCTCGGGCCCGCCCGGGCCACTCAGCCTGTCCTTACACGCCTTCCCGAAGTCTGATACGGCCTCAGCCAGCCAGCCATACTCCGATCCCCTCACAACGTCCCCCCAGCAACCGGCACTTGAAAGTCAAATGATCACTTATGACTACTCTCGCATGCAAGTGGCTCCGATTCTCATCCGTGACTCAGAGGGGCGCGCATCAGCCCGGACGGCATGGACTGGTCGGAGGAGGACAAGACCCTCCGCATCTGTCGCCAGATCACGCATCATCGCGGCACCCTCGTCTTCGCTCCGCCCAAGGGCGGCACCAAGGACGACCCGAAGGACCGGTACGTGCCCCTCGACGAGGACTTGGCGACACGGTTGCGCGAGCACATGCGCGTGTTCCCACCGGTCGAGGTCACTCTGCCGTGGCTGGAGAAGGACGGAGAGCTGGTCACCGTACGTCTCATGTTCACCACGCGTGAGCGCAAGGCGCTCAACGGGAACTATTCAACTACCTCTGGAAGGCGGCCCTGGAGGCCATCGGCGTCATCAAGGCGGTGAACGACAAGCCGGTCGGCAAGGGCCGCAAGTGGGAGGCATGCCGCGACAAGATGATGCATGCCCTACGACACCTGTTCGCCTCGGAGGCGATCAACGAGGGCGTTGACGTCTACACCCTCGCCGACCTGCTCGGCCACGAGGATCCTGCCTTCACCCTCCGGCGGTACGTGCACCGAGTAACCGACGCGGCGGAGAAGGCGAGGAAGGCAATCGGTAGGCGCTACCGAACCGCCGCGTGAGAGCCACTGACGCAAAATCCCCTCTGTACTGCAACACTTGCGTCCGGCGCTCACCCTCCCCCACACTTGGCTGTGGCCTTCAGGAGGCCACCCCCGGTCCTGCGTCGCCTCTTTGCCGGACCACATAGGGGGTCAAGGAGCCATAGCCCCACCTGTACATTCCTCGACGCTGTCCACCCATGCCCTCAAGCAGGGCTCGCAGATCAGTTGTCGGATGCCCAGGGGCGACGGTATTCGGGGACGGGTCGCACATGACCAGCGGTGGGCGTCTCATCAAGCTCGCGCGAACGCGGCAGCTCTACACGGGTGAGCCCTTCCACGTAGCGAAAGAGACAGTGCGCGGCGGGAACAATCGCTCTCCTCTTCCTGTCGCCTCCGTGCGGCAGGCCCGTCTCGAAGCCGAGACCTTCGCCAAACTCTGCGGCGGGGGTCAATGGTGGGCCCATCCTTTCGGGATCGCCTCTGTACAAGCGGAGGCCAAGTCAGCAGTGGTATACCTTGACAGCCACACCACGTTCCGCAGTGGCGACCCGTACCCTCGCAGCGCCCATGCCCTCGACGATCTCCTACCCGGGGCCGAGCTTGGCGTTCAAGTGAACGGCATCGTTGGCCTTCGCGTTGCAGGCATCGAGGGCCCAGATCTCCACCTCACCCTCGCTGGCGGCGAATGCCACCTGATACTGCGTGGCACGGCTGGGACGGATTGGGCCGAGGAGCTCGATGAACGGTGGCACCGCCTGGAGAAGGCAGGGTCCCCACCACTGTGGCAAGAGCCGCAGCTAACTTCCCACGAAGAGACACACATTCGGGACTATCCCCGGGTCTGGCGCGCTCACCGAGGTCTCGACTGGCTCGGATCCGCGCTGTTGCGCCGCATCGCCGTCTTCCACACGTCCAGCACCGCATACTCAAGCCGGTCATGGATCCATGACGATGAATGGATCTTCGAGCTGGACACAGTGCGCGGCATCAAGCTCGACCACGATGCTTTTCTGAGTCGACTCATGGACCCGCTATGGGGAATCCCGCTCCGGATTCACAGCCAGCACTGTTCCTGCGATCCCGATCATCAGCTGGGCCACAGCACCTACACGCTCCAGTGCACATACCACCTTGCGCATCCTGATACCAACGGGCGCGGTGGCTTACAGCTACGCTTCCGCCATGGGCCAGGCGCCTACTCAGGAGGTACACGTTCCACGCTCGAGCGTCTGGGCAGCCCCGCAAAGTGGCTCGACCGTGTTCTCCCAAAGAGCAGCCCAGACGTTTCCTCATCCCCCGACCATGAGAGAACATCGCGGTCCTCGCGTGAGGAGGGCGGCTCATGAACTGGGACGCCATCCTGCTATTCGTCCTGGCGACGTTCGGAGTCGTCGTACTGATTCTCTCGCAGCTTCACGAGGTGCTGGAGAGACTGCCGGCGGTCATCCGCGCATGGCATGAGGTCCGCCGCAGCTGGCACGAGGCACGAGATGACCAGCCCTAGTCGGGCTCAGAGCGGCCGCGTACCCGACCTCGATGGCCTGGGCGATCATCAGCTGCATCTGGCCCGGCACGGCCGTGAACCCTGCCCCTGAGCAGAGATTGGCCGCAGCATGGCCTGCAGCACGGGAATCCTCAGCTGGGGGACAGGCCGCCTGGCCGGAACACCGCGCCAGGAGAGATACCTCGTCGCCCCTGACCCTGGATGTGCGCCGATTGTGCACCGCCCATGTCGATCAGAAGGAATCTCCGCAAGTCAGAGCGTTTCCCTAGCTCTACTTCGACATCTAAGAACCCCGCAGATCAGAGCAGGTTTTTCCGGCGGCCGTGCCGTCCCCTTCGGGGGAGGGCACGGCCGCCGGCCTTTTCGGCTTGTCAGCGTGCCGGCTTTTCGGCGTGCCGGCGTGTCCGGGGGCCGTTGTTATTTCGGGGGCTCGGTGAGGCGGACCGTGCTGAGGATTTTTCGGACGGTCTCGTCCGGCACCTCGTCCTTCACGCCCTTGGCGCCGTAGAAGGTCCAGGAGACGAGCTCGTTCTTGGCGTTCTTGAAGACGAAGGCGGTGGCCTTGCCGTCGGAGTCGCACTTGTTCTTCTTCCGCACGCCGCTGGACCCGGACGTCGCCACGGAGCCGGTGAGGCCGGACTTCGTGGTGTAGGGCTCCGCCGGGCCGGTCTCGACCTTCTTCTTGTCCGGCTGGGCGTAGCGGCCGTAGACCCAGAGCCCGGCGTTGGTCCGGGCCGCCTCTCCGGCGTCCGGGGTGGAGCCCTCGTTGCGGGAGCCGACGGAGGCGAGCGACACGTCGTCCTCCTTGCCGTCGCCGTCGGCGTCGGCACGGCACCACTGTTCGTTGAGCACCGCCGGTCCCGTGATGGCGACGAGGGGCTTGTCGTCGGAGTCCTCGGTGACGAAGGTGACCCAGTCGCTCTCCTTGCGGTCCCATTCGGGGGGCACGTCGAAGGCGATGCCGCGCTTGGGGTTCACGAGGGTCTTCCAGCCGGGGACGACCGGCTTGGGGTCGTGGCCGGCGCGGGGGTTGTCGTCGCTCTCCGCGGCGGTGGGGTCCGCGCCCTTGGCCGGCGCCGAGGAGCCGGTGGCCGGCTGCGGGTCCTTCGCCTTGGCGTCCTTGCCGCCTCCCAGCACCAGGAATCCGGTGACGCCCGCGGCCACGACCACCGCCGCGGCCGCGGTGACGGCGATCACCGCGGTCTTCTTCCTGCCGCCCTCCGGAGGCCGGGGCGCTTCCCCGGAGCCGGCGCTCCACTGCGCCTGCCCGTAGGGGGCCGTCTGCTGATACGGATTCACCTGCCGGCCCTGCGGGTCCTGCTCATTCCCCGGAGGCTGCTGCCCTTGCCACATGGGAGGCAACCCTAAGCGCATGCACAGGGCCGCGATGCGGCAGGTGGCGGCAGGCCCGGGCCCCCGCCCGGCAGGTCAGCGGGTGGTGTAGCCGCCGTTGATGAAGAGGGTCTGGCCGTTGAGCCACCAGCCGTCGGTGAGCAGGAACTTCACGTAGGGGACGATGTCCTCGATCTTGGTGAGCTCGCCGTTCATGGACGAGGACTTGTGGTACGCGACGGAGTCGTCCGTCTCGGCCGGGTAGAAGAACGAGGTGTCCATCGGGCCGGGGGCGATGTTGTTCACCGAGATGTTCCGGCCGAACAGCTCCTTGGACAGGGCCCGGGTGAAGTGCTCGACGGGGGCCTTGCTGCCGGCGTAGACGGAGTAGAGGCCGGTGTAGGCGGCGAGCAGGGACGTCACGATGGTCACGATGGCGCCGTCGCGCTCGATGCGCTTGGCGGCCTCGCGCATCATGAAGTACGCCGCCTTGGTGTTGACGGCGAACATCTTGTCGAACTCCTCCTCCGAGGTCTCGGTCATGGGCTTCTTGACGACCATGCCGGCCGTGTTGACCATGCAGTCGACCTTGCCGAACGTCCGCACCGCGGCGTCGAAGAGCCGCTCGACCTCGGCGACCTTCGTGAGGTCGCCCTGGTGGGCGAAGGCGTCGCCGCCGGCCTTCTTCACGTCCGCGACGGTCTGCTCGGCCTTGTCGCGGGAGGAGTCGCTGTTGTAGTGGACGACGACCTTGGCGCCGTCCGGGGCGATCTCGCGGGCGATGAGGCCGCCGAGGTTCCTCGACGCGCCACCGATGACGACGACCTTGTCCTTGAGCGTACGAGCGGGCATGAGCCTCTCCCAGTGACGGCATGACGACCCTCTTGCCACGTTATGGGCAAGTCCGGCGGTTCGCATGCGGGCCGGGAGAGGCCCTTCCCCTGTCAGTGTCAGTAGTTGGCGGCCTCGTGGATGAGGGAGCGCACGGCCCGGCACGTCGTGTCGGAGGGCGAGTGGACGCCGATGCGGACGGCGGTCGCCCGTATCCGGCGGTTGCTCGCCTGCTCCGGGCGGTAGACCCCGGTGTGCAGCAGGGCGATGGCCAGGCGCATGGCCTTCAGCTGGCGGTTGTGCGCCTCGTACCAGCCGCGCGGGCGGCCCGCGGGCATCGGCTTCTTCGGCAGGGTGGCAAGGCTCGGAAGATCGGGAAGAGTAGGTGCTGCTACGGCCATCGGCGTTCCTCCTGAGGGGTTCGTAACCTCTCTCGTCTACCTTCGATTTTACTGCCCCCCACTGACAATCGCCCCAGCTCAGACGGGATTTGACGGTGGCAGACGGTACGGTGTGGGGCATGGAGATCTGGATCAATCCCGCCTGTTCGAAGTGCCGCAGCGCCGTCGGCCTGCTCGACGCCGAGGGCGCGGGCTACACCGTCCGCCGCTACCTCGAGGACGTCCCCGGGGAGGACGAGATCCGCACGCTGCTCGACCGCCTCGGCCTGGAGCCGTGGGACATCACGCGGACCCAGGAGGCCGCGGCGAAGGAGCTCGGCCTCAAGGACTGGCCGCGCGAGGAGGCCGCACGGGAGCGGTGGATCGCCGCCCTCGCCGGGCACCCCAAGCTCATCCAGCGGCCGATCATCACGGCCGACGACGGCACGGCGGTGGTGGCCCGTACGGAGGAGGCCGTACGGGAAGCCCTGTCCCGGTCGCAGACGGCTCACTGACGGCCCGCTGATCATTAGCGGCCCGCTGACCGCTCGCTGACGGCCTCACCGGGCACCGGCCCGGCAGCGGCGGTATAACGGGTGGTGTGGCGTGCCCCGCCGAGGAGGGGCCATGAAGCACATATCCGGGATGCAGCAGCGCCCGCAGGACAGCGGCTATCTGCCCGTCGAGGACCACGGGATCATCGGCGATCTGCACACCGTGGCGCTCGTCGGCGTCGACGGCACGATCGACTGGTGCTGCCTGCCGCGCTTCGACGCGCCCTCCGTCTTCGGCTCCCTGCTCGACGCCGAGCGCGGCGGCTCGTTCTCCGTCACCGTCCGCGACGCGGAGCGCACCAAGCAGATGTACATGCCGGATTCGAACGTGCTGCTGACGCGCTTCCTGGGCCAGGAGTCCGTGGCCGAGCTCTACGACTTCATGGTGCCCGATCACCCGTCCTGCCCGGCCTCGGGCATCCGCCAGATCGTGCGCCAGGTCAGGGTGCTGCGCGGCCGGGCCACGATCGACGTGTACTGCCGGCCCGCCTTCGACTACGGCCGGGCCCCGCACGAGGTCCATGCGGTGGGCAACGCCGGGGTGACCTTCACCGGGCCGGCCGGTTTCCTCGTGCTGCGCTCCTCCGTGCCCCTGACGCCCGACGGCGCGGCGGCCCGTACGACGGTGACCCTGGAGCCCGGCCAGTCGTTGGAGCTCGCCGCGCAGTGGGACGGGGACGGGGCCGTACGGGAGGGCGTGCTGTGCCCGCTCGACGGCGCGGAGGCCGCCCGGCTGCTGGACAAGACGCTGCAGTACTGGGACGGCTGGCTGCGGCAGTCGCAGTACCGGGGCCGCTACCGCGAGGTGGTCGAGCGCTCGGCGCTGGCCCTGAAGCTGCTGGTCTACCAGCCGACCGGCGCCCTGGTCGCCGCCGCGACCACCTCCCTGCCCGAGTCCCCGGGCGGCGGCCGCAACTGGGACTACCGCTACACCTGGATCCGGGACGCCGCCTTCACCCTCTACGCCCTGATGCGGCTGGGCTTCACCGAGGAGGCCGCCGCCTTCATCGACTGGCTCCACCAGCGCTGCGCGCAGGTCCCGCCGGGCGCCGGGCTGCAGGTGCTGTACGGCGTCGACGGCCGCGCCGACCTGCCGGAGACCGTCCTGGACCACCTCTGCGGCTACCGCGGCGCGCGCCCGGTCCGCATCGGCAACGCCGCGGCCCGCCAGACCCAGCTCGACATCCACGGCGAGCTCATGGACTCCGTCTACCTGTACAACAAGCACGCCGAGCCCATCTCCTACGAGCTGTGGGAGGCGCTCGCCCGCCAGCTGGACTGGCTGCAGAAGAACTGGGAGGAGCCCGACGACGGGATCTGGGAGACCCGCGGCGGCCGACGGCGCTTCACGTACTCCGCGCTGATGACGTGGGTCGCCTTCGAGCGGGCCATGCGCATCGCGCGGCACCGCGGCATGCCTGCCCCCGTCGAACAGTGGCGGGACACCGCCGCGGCCGCCTACCGGTTCGTCCAGGACCACTGCTGGTCGCCGGAGCTCGGCGCCTACTGCCAGTACCCGGACAGCGCGACGCTCGACGCCTCGCTGCTGGTGATGCCGCTGGTGAAGTTCGCCGGGCCCAGGGACCCGCGGTTCCTGTCCACGGTGCGGCGGATCGAGGAGGAGCTGGTCAGCGACAGCCTCGTGCACCGCTACCGGACCGACGGCGGCGGCCGCGGTGACCGCGGCGACGGGAGCGGGGGCGGCGACGGGCTGGACGGCCAGGAGGGGACGTTCAACCTCTGCTCGTTCTGGTACGTCGAGGCGCTGGCCCGCTCGGGCCGGATCGGCGAGGCCCGCTATGTCTTCGAGAAGATGATCACGCACGCCAACCACCTCGGCCTCTACGCCGAGGAGATCGGGCCGGCGGGCGAGGCGCTCGGGAACTTCCCGCAGGCGTTCACCCACCTCGCCCTGATCAGCGCCGCCACGAACCTGGACCGCGCCATCGCGGCCCACCACGGTCCGGCGTCCCGGCACTGGCACGTGGGCTGAACGGGATCGCCTCAGCGGGATCACCTGAGCGGAATCACCCCAGCGGGATCACCTCAGGGGATCACCTCAGCGGGATCCCGAAGATCTCCTCCAGGCGCTTGACCGTCTCCGCCGGATCGCCGTCCAGGACGGTGGTCATGCCGAGGTCCTGGGCGGGCGGCAGATTCCGGGCGGAGTCGTCCACGAAGACGCAGGACTCGGCCGGGAGTTGCAGCTGTTTCAGGACGAGCGGGTAGATCCCCGGCTCCGGCTTGCGGATCCCGTGCCGCCCGGACAGCACCACGGCGTCGTACAGGGTGTCGAAGCCGTAGCCCCGGTAGGGGTCGTACGGCCCGGAGCCGAGGCTGTTGGAGAGGATCCCCGCCTTGACGCCCGCGCGGCGGGCCGCCTGGGCCGCGGCGAGCATCAGAGGTTCCGGTCTGAGGTCGGCCAGGACGCGGCCGATCAGGTCCGTGGGATCGACTCCGAGCAGGGTGGCGGTGCGCTCGTTCCACTCGGCCTGGGCGATTTCGCCGCGCTCCAGCCGGGCGTAGATCTCGCTCCCCTCCGGGTCCGCCGAGATGATCCGGAGAAAGGCATCCGGAGCGAGGCCCTCGCGCAGGCAGAAGGCCCGGGTGCACTCGGCGACCGGAGTGGTCAGGACCCCGCCGAAATCGAGAACGAGGCCCTGTCGCAGGGGCAGGGGCATGGGAACTCCTCACGGTGGGCCGGACACCACACCTCTTCCGGACATATCTCTTCCAACGGACTCAACGACTTATGCGCGCCCACGACACGAAGTCCCGGCACGAAGCTCGGTACAAAGTCCCGGCACGAAGTCGTCGTCCCGCGTAGGGGAATTGATCACCCGGAGGCTGTCCGGAAGTAACGCGGGCTGATTTGATGTGGGCGGCTCGTTCCCCAGCTCGCACTGGGGCACCTTCCGTCCCGGTGCCCCCGCCCCCCTCAGGGAGTTGCAGTGCCGATCCTCAAGCCCGCCCGAATGGCCTCCGCGCTCGCGACCGCGCTCGCCGCCGTCGCCCTCACGGCCGCCCTGCCGCAAACGGCCGCCCAGGCCACACCGGCCGGTTCCGCCGATTCCGCCGCTTCAGGCGCCGGCGCCGCCGTGCCGGAATTGAAGGTTCTGACATACAACGTGTTTCTCATGAGCAAGAACCTCTATCCCAACTGGGGGCAGGACCACCGCGCCGAGGCGATACCCGCAGCAGGCTTCTTCCAGGGCAATGACGTCGTCGTCCTGCAGGAGGCGTTCGACAACGGCGCCTCCGAGGCCCTGAAGGCGAATGCGGCCGGCCGGGGGTATCCGTACCAGACGCCGGTCGTCGGGCGCAGCAAGGACGGCTGGGACGCCACCGGCGGGAACTACTCGTCCACCACCCCGGAGGACGGCGGGGTGACGGTGCTCAGCAAGTGGCCGATCGTCCGCAAGGAGCAGGTGATCTACCAGGACGCGTGCGGTGCGGACTGGTGGTCCAACAAGGGCTTCGCCTACGTGGTGCTGAATGTGAACGGTACGAAGGTGCACGTGGTCGGCACGCACGCGCAGTCGACCGACAGCGGCTGCAAGGCGGGCGAGGCGGCGGCGGACCGGGCCAAGCAGTTCCGGCAGATCGACGCCTTCCTCGATGCGAAGAACATTCCTGCGAACGAGCAGGTCATGGTCGCCGGCGACCTGAATGTGGACTCGCACAGCAGCGAATACGCCGCCATGCTCGCGAACGCCGATCTCGCCCCGGCGGCGGAGCGCACCGGGCACCCCTACTCCTTCGACACGAAGGAGAACTCCATCGCGGCCTATCGCTATCCGGCGGACGGGCGCGAGGATCTGGACTACGTCCTGCACCGCAATGGCCACGCCCGCCCGGGGAACTGGAAGAACACGGTGGTCAAGGAGGCCTCCGCGCCCTGGACCGTCTCCAGCTGGGGCAAGGAGTACACCTACACCGACCTCAGTGACCACTATCCGGTAATCGCCGGAAACTCCTGACCGCAGCGGCCCGGGGCGTCCTAGGGTGACCGCATGGACGCACCCGAGTACCCGCCCAAACCCCGGCCCGGCGACCGCGTCGCGGTGATCTCACCGTCCTCGGGGCTGCCGGGCCTCTTCCCCCGCCCGTTCGAACTCGGGCTGCGGCGGCTGGAGTCGGAATTCGGGCTGCGTCCGGTGGAATATCCGACGACCCGGAAAATGGGGTCGAGCCCCGCCGAGCGGGCCGCGGATCTGCACGCGGCCTTCGCCGACCCGGGCATCACGGCCGTGTTCGCCGCCATCGGCGGGGACGACCAGATCACGGTACTGCCGCTGCTGGACCGCGAACTCGTCCGTGCTCACCCCAAACCGTTCTTCGGATACAGCGACAACACCGCCCTGCTGGCCTGGCTGAGCACCACGGGAGTCGTCGGATATCACGGCTGCAGCGTGATGGCGGAGCTCGGCCGGCCCGGTTCCCTGCACCCGCGGACGGCGGCCTCCCTGCGAGCCGCGCTCTTCACCCCCGGGCCGTACGAGCTCACGGCGCCCGGCGCGTCGAACGACGTGGACCGCCCCTGGGACGACCCGAAGACCTTCGCGAGCGAGCCGGTGCTCGCGCCCTGCGACGACTGGTCGTGGCGGAACGCCGGCCGTGTGGTGGAGGGCATCGCGTGGGGCGGCAATATCGAGGTGCTGTCGTGGCTGCTGATGGCGGACCGGGAGATCGGGGCTCCTGAGGCGTACGAGGGCCGTGTGCTGTTCCTGGAGACCTCGGAGGAGCTGCCGTCCGCCGAGGAGGTCTTCCGCATTCTGCGCAGCATGGGCGAGCGGGGGTTGCTGCAGCGGTTCTCCGCGCTGCTGATGGGGCGGGCGAAGGCATGGTCCTTCGGCCGGCCGCTGGGCCGCGAGGACGGTGCGGCGTACCGGCGGGCGCAGCGGGAGGCGGTGGAGCGCGCGCTGGACGCGTACGCCCCCGGGGCGACGGCGGTGTTCGACGTGGACCTGGGGCACACCGATCCGCAGCTGGTGATCCCGTACGGGGGCCTGGTGCGGGTGGACGGGCCGGCGCGGCGGATCACCGTCACGTACTGAGGGCCGCCCCACGGACTCCCCCACCGTCTCTCGACGGTCTCCCGACGGGATTGTCAGTGGTGGGTGCCAGGATTCTGCTACGCGGGCCGCCGATCGCGGGCGGGCCATCAGCGAGGGGGATTCCATGCTGCCCATCACCGTCAACACCGAGTCCGGAGAAGTCCGTTCGCACGTCACGGCCGGGGAGCTGACCGCACTCGTCGCCCGGCTGGGCGGGGAGGGCGACCACTTCGCGGTGGTCGAGCGCGCGGAGCCCGCGGCGGGCACGGAGGCCGGCGGCGATCACTACATCCAGACCTGGCGCGAGGGCGACGGGCCGTACGAGGTGGAGTACCGCGAGGGCACCGCCGAGCGGCACTTCGGGGTGCGGATGGACGGCGCCGGCGAGGTGGTGGCCGTGTTCCTGGCGTGGGCCCGGTGCGAGGAGGGGTGGGCGGACGGCCACGCCTGGGAGCAGGTCCGGTTTCCGGCGGACGAAGGCGAAGCAGAGGAAGAGGGCGAGGGAGGGGACGTAGGCCTTGATCCGGAGCTGCTGGCGGAGGCCGAGACGCTGGCGGGGCTGCTGATCCGGTGCGGGTTCGACACGGCCGGGGAGATCACCGAGGCCGTCTCCGACCACTTCCACGTGGACGGCGGCACGCCGCTCTCCGTGCCGGCCGCAGGCCGGATCGTGCGCCGCCTGTGGCGCGAGCGTCTGGCGGAGCAGGAGGGCTGGCCCGAGGTCACCGACGCCGACCGGGTGGCGGCGGCGTTCGCCGCGCTGAACGGCAGCGATGTCACGGCCCGGATGCACTTCGCCTGCTGCGGCACCTGCGCCTTCGCGGAGATCGGCGGCGAGGCGGCCGAGGGCGATCACGGCTACGTCTTCTTCCAGTACGAGGACACCCGGCACGCCGCGGACGGCGGCGCCCTCCTGCTGTCCTACGGGGCCCACGCCGCCGCCGGGGCGGAGCCGGGGACGGGGGACGGGGAGACCGCCGTCGCCGTCGGGCGCGAGGTGGTGGCCGCCCTCACGTCGGCGGGCCTGACCGTGCGCTGGGACGGCGACCCGGACCGGGCGATACGGGTCGAGCCGCTGGACTGGCGCAGGCGGCTGCCCGCGGCCTGAGGGGAAGAACAATCCGGAGTTGATTACTCCGCATTCGTCGGGGCGTTCACGGTGGTCCGCATCACGCCAAGATTGCGTATCCGCCTGCCCTCCGAGTCTGCTGTCCCGTCGCAGGTCATGCTTCAATAGGGGCATGGCCAGCTTCCAGAACACCGCGACGGGTCGCAGCGACCTCGAGCCCTTCTGGCCTTCCCGTCAGCACGACGACTTCGACCGAGTGTGTTGCCGCGCGACTTCCGCGCAGGCCCTCTCCTCCCGCTGACCCCCACGTCGAAGTCAGCTGCCGGTCCCCGGTCCCGGCCAACGGCCCCGCGCACACGCACGACCCCTCGACGGTCTCTCGCGCGAAAGAGCTGAGCTCTCCATGACGAATCTCCGTACCCTCACCGTGCCCGCCCCCTCCGCTGCGGCCATCGCCACGGCCACGGCCTCGTCCACCGCCACGCACCCCGTCCACCCCTCCCATACCGCGCAGCGCCACCGACTGCGGGCCGTCTCCCCGGACGACGTGCCGCCGGTCGCCGAGCTGCTGCACTCCGGTGCGGCCACGTGGATGCCGGCGCCGCAGCACACCGTGCCCTCCCTGCCGGGCCAGCCGCCGATGATCGGCTACCTGGTGCTGGTGCCGGCCGAGCAGCAGGCCCCCGAGTCCGCGTCCGCCGCCACCCACGGGGACGCGCTGGTGAGCATCGACCCCGAGCAGCGCACGGCCAGCGTGGCCGGGCGCCCGCTCGACCTCACGTACCTGGAGTTCGAGCTGCTGGCCCACCTGGTCGCGCACCCCCACCGGGTGCACACCCGCGACCAGTTGGTGACCACGGTGTGGGGCTACGGGCACGTGGGCGACGGCCGGACCGTGGACGTGCACGTGGCCCGCCTGCGCCGCAAGATGGGCGCCGAGCACCGCGCCTCGATCGTCACCGTCCGCCGCGTCGGCTACAAGTACGCGCCTCCGGCCGGCTTCTGATCTTCCTCCCTCGCGGCCGGAGACCGAGGTCAGAGGGGGGTTAGGTACACCCCCGGCCGGGGCGGTGCCCCCCGTGACGATCTTGCCCGCGGTGGTCGAGACTGGTTCCCGGGCCCGAGGGACGGGCTCGGGAACGTACTCGGGGGGACACCGGATGAAGGTCAGCAACGCACTACTGGCCGCTGCCCGCGGTCTGTGGCTGGCGATCTTCGGCATGGCGACATCGATCCTGCTGCTCACACTCACGCTGGTGTCGCTGGTCCTCACGGTGCTGGGGATCGGCCTGTTCACCACCCCGGTGATGCTGGCGGGCGTACGGGCCTACGCGGCCCTGCGGCGCCGCCAGGCACAGGCGTGGGCGGACGTGGGGATCCCCGATCCGTACCGGGCGCTGCCCGCCCGGCGCCCCGGTCTCGCGGGTCAGGTGGAGTACTGCACGGCCCTGCTCAAGGACCCCGCCACCTGGCGCGATCTGATGTGGCTGCCGGTGGATGCGGTGGCGGGCTCGTTCCTGGCCCTCCTGCCGGCCACCCTCTTCCTCTATCTGCCCTGGGGCTTCGTGCTGGCCCTCGGCGTCTGGAAGCCGATCGTCCGGGCGGACGGCGCCCAGTGGTACGCGTTCATCCCGGTCACCGACCAGTTCACCGCGAACCTGGCGGCCGGCCTCGGCTGTGCCCTGGCCGTCCTGGCCGTCTTCGTCGCGCGGCCGCTGCTGCGCCTGGACTTCCTGCTGGCCAGGCAGCTGCTGGCGCCCGGGTGGGCCACCCTCCGCGAGCGCGAGCTGGCGCAGCGCGTCGACCGGCTCACCGAGACGCGGCACGACGCCGTGGACGGCTCCGCCGCCGAGCTGCGCCGGATCGAGCGCGACCTGCACGACGGGGCGCAGGCCCGCCTGGTGGCGATGGGGATGAGCCTCGGCGCCATCGAGGCCCTGATCGAGTCGGATCCGGAGCGGGCCAAGAAGCTCGTCGCCGCGACCCGCGCCGACTCCGCCGAGGCCCTCACCGAGCTGCGCGACCTGGTGCGCGGCATCCATCCGCCGGTGCTCGCGGAGCGCGGCCTGGGCGACGCCTTGCGGGCCCTCGCGCTGCGGATGCGGATGCCCGTCGAGGTGGACGTCGAGCTGGCGGGCAGGGCCGCGGAGCCCGTCGAGACGGCCGCGTACTTCGCGGTGAGCGAGGTGCTCACCAACGCCGCCAAGCACTCGGGCGCCCGGCAGGTGTGGCTCGACGTGCACCACGCCGAGGGCATGCTGCGGATAGCGGTCACCGACGACGGCCGCGGCGGGGCCGTCGTTCCGGGCGGCCAGGGTGGCCCGGGCAGCCCGGCCGGGGCCACGGGCTCCGGGCTCGCCGGCATCGAGCGCCGCCTCGGCACGCTGGACGGCGTCCTGGCCGTCAGCAGCCCGGCCGGAGGCCCCACGATGGTGACGATGGAGATCCCCTGCGCCCTGCGCTGACGCGCCGCCGCGGCCCGCCGCCGCCTGCACCGGCGCCCGGTCCCCGCGGCCCCTGCGGGATCGGCGACGATGGGGGCGAACCGCCCCTGCCCGCCGGGCTGTCGTGGGGCGCCGCCCCTGCTCACGATGGAGTGCCCGTGCGCGTTGTGCTCGCCGAAGACCTGTTCCTGCTGAGGGACGGTCTGGTCCGGCTGCTGGAGGCGTACGGCTTCGAGATCGCCGCGGCCGTGGAGAGCGGCCCGGAGCTGTCGCGGGCCCTCGCCGAGCTGCGGCCGGACGTGGCGGTGGTGGACGTACGCCTGCCGCCGTCGTTCACCGACGAGGGCCTGCAGTGCGCCCTCGCGGCGCGGCGGGAGACGCCGGGCCTGCCGGTGCTGGTGCTGTCGCAGCACGTGGAGCAGCTGTACGCGCGGGAGCTGCTCGCCGACGGCAGCGGCGGGGTCGGCTATCTGCTCAAGGACCGGGTCTTCGACGCCGGGCAGTTCGTGGACGCGGTCCGCAGGGTCGCGGCGGGCGGCACGGCCATGGACCCGCAGGTGATCTCGCAGCTGCTGTCCCGGCGGGAGCAGGACCGGCCGATGGGCCGGCTGACGCCGCGCGAGCGCGAGGTGATCGAGCTGATGGCGCAGGGCCGGTCCAACGCGGCGATCGCCGCGCAGCTGCAGGTGACCGAGCGGGCGGTCGCGAAGCACACGTCGAACATCTTCGGCAAGCTCGGCCTGCCGCCGTCCGACGACGACAACCGCCGCGTCCTCGCGGTGCTGGCCTATCTCGACCGGGGCGATCCCGGCCGGGTCTGACCGGCCCGGGCTGACCCGCCACGGCCGACCGGCCCACCGGCACCCCGGCCGGGGCTGAACGCCGAGCGCGTCCCATTGCCCCCACCAGTGACGGCGGTTAACGTGCGCCGCGCACGCGTCCGTTGTCGCCTTCAGCACAGTGGGGAGCGCCATGACCGATCAGCCGGCCGTCCGGTCGACCGTTCAGCCGACCGATCAGCCGAACCCGTCGAGACGCCTGCTGCTGGGAGCCGCCGGTGCGGTCGGGGCCGGAGCCGCGCTCGCCGCCCACGCACCCGCCCGTGCCGCCGCCCGGGCCACCCACCGGGCCACCGACCGCGCGCCCTTCGACACCGCCCCCGCGAAAGCGGCGCTCGTACGGCTGCTGGGCGGGCACGCGGAGCAGTTCCGGCTCACTCCGCTCGCGGCGGCCGGGGGCGGGGACCGCTTCGAGGTCACCGGCCGCACGGGCCGGATCGAGGTGGCCGGGACGAGCCCGGCGGTGCTGCTGACGGGGGTGCACTGGTACCTCAAGTACGTGTGCGGCGCGCACATCACCTGGAGCGCCCGCCACGTCGATCTGCCGCGCATCCTGCCGGCCCCGGCCCGCCCGCTGAAACGTTCCACCGGGCTCCGGCACCGCTTCGCCCTCAACGACACCAACGACGGCTACACCTTCCCGTACGCCGACTGGGCCTACTGGGAGCGGATGATCGACGTCCTGGCCCTGCACGGCTGCAACGAGGTCCTGGTGATAAGCGGGCACGAGGCGGTCTACGAGCGCGTCCTGCGCGACTTCGGCTACACCGACGCCGAGGCCCGCGGCTGGCTGCCCGCCCCCTCCCACCAGCCGTGGTGGCTGCTGCAGAACCTCAGCGGCTACGGCGGCCCGCTCAGCCGGAAGCTCATCGACGCCCGCGCCGCCCTCGGGGCCCGGATCACCGCCCGGCTGCGCGAGCTGGGCATGGCGCCCGTCCTGCCCGGCTACTACGGGTCGGTGCCCGAGGGCTTCGCCGCGCGCAACGCGGACGCGCGCGTCGTCCCGCAGGGCGTCTGGCACGGCTTCCGGCGCCCGGACTGGCTCGACCCGCGCTGCGGCGCGTTCGCCCCCGTCGCCGCGTCCTTCTACCGCCACCAGGCCCGCCTCCTCGGCCCCGCGCAGCACTTCAAGATGGACCTGCTGCACGAGGGCGGCGCCGCGGGCGACGTGCCCGTCGCGGCCGCCGCCCGCGCCGTCGAGCAGGCCCTGCGCACCGCGCACCCGGAGGCGACCTGGGTGATCCTCGGTTGGGAGGACAACCCGCTGCCCGAGCTGCTCGGCGCGGTCGACCGGAAGCGGATGCTGATCGTCGACGGCATCTCCGACCGCTTCAAGGGCGTCACCGACCGCGAGAAGGACTGGGGCGGCACCCCGTACGCCTTCGGCAGCATCCCGAACTTCGGCGGGCGGACCACGCTCGGCGCCAAGACGCACGTGTGGGACGAGAAGTTCTTCGCGTGGCGCGACAAGCCCGGCAGCGCCCTGGCCGGCACGGCGTTCATGCCGGAGGGCGCCGACCGCGACCCCGCCGCCTTCGAGTACTTCTCCGAACTGGCCTGGCTGGAGCGCGCGCCGGACCGGGCGCAGTGGTTCGGCACGTACGCCGGATTCCGCTACGGCCGTGCGGACAAGGCGGCGCGGGAGGCGTGGACCGTGCTGGGCGAGACCGCCTACCGGCAGAGCGCGCCCGAGCGCAGCGACCCGCACGACAGCCTCTTCGCCGCGCGCCCGTCCCTCGGTGCCGACCGGGCCGCCGAGTACGCGCCGAGCGCCCCGTCCTACGACCCGGCCCGCTTCGACACCGTCCTCGCCTCGCTGCTCGGCGCCGCCGCCGGGCTGCGCGGCGCCGACACCTACCGCTACGACCTGGTCGACGTGGCCCGGCAGGCCGTCGCCCACCGCAGCCGGCAGCTGCTCCCCCAGCTCAAGGAGGCGTACGCGCGCAAGGACCTGGCCGCCTTCCGCGCCCTGTCCGCGCTGTGGCTGAAGCTGATGCGGCTCGCCGACGACATCGCGGGGACGCACAAGGCGTTCATGCTCGGCCCCTGGACCGCGGCCGCCCGGGCCATGGGCACCGACCCCGACGAGGCCGCCGAGCTGGAGCGCACCGCGCGCGCCCTCGTCACCGTGTGGGGCGGGCGGAGCACCTCCGACGGCGGGAAGCTGCACGACTACGCGAGCCGCGACTGGCACGGCCTCGTCGGCGACTTCTACCTGCCGCGGTGGCGCCGCGGGCTGGAGGAGCTGGAAGACGCGCTGCGGGCGGGGCGGGCGCCGCGGGCCGTGGACTGGTTCGCCATAGAGGAGTTCTGGACGCGCGAGCGCACCGAGCACGCGCAGCGGCCGGTGGGCGACCCGTACCGCACGGCGGTGCGCGTACGGGACACGCTGGCGGCCGCGCCCTACCAGGGGGCGCTCGCCGCCGCCCTGGAACCGGCGGCCGTCGCACCGGGCGGCACGGCGGCGCTCACCGTCTCCCTCACCAACGTCAACGGCTTCCGCGCCACCGGCCCCGTCGACCTCGCCGTCTCCGGCCTCGCGGCCGCCCGGCAGGGCCCGGTGTCCCTGCCGCGCCTGGCCCCCGGGGCCACGGGCTCGGCCCGCTGGCGCGTCACCACCCCCGCCGGCCCGCTGGAGCGGCCGCTGCAGCCCCTGCCGTACGAGGTGAGCGCCCGCTACGGGCCGCAGGGCGAGGCGCCCGTGCGGGCGGTGCGCGGCGGGACGCTGTTCCTGGCCGGCCCGCTGGCCCCCGAATGGCGGACGTTCACCAACAACGGCGCCGTCTTCGGCCAGTTGGGCGCGGACCGCTTCGCGATCGACGGCTCGGGCGACGACCTGTGGAGGCGGACCGAGGAGTTCGGCACGGTGTACCGGGCGGGCGCGCTCGCGGCCGGTGCGGGCGCGCATGTGCGCGTCCTCAGCCAGACGGACACGGGAAGCTGGGCGCGTACGGGCATCATCGTGCGCAACGCGCTCGGCACGCCGTGGTCGGCCGGAGCCGTGAACCTGGCGGTGACGCCGGGGCAGGGCGTGGTGCTGTCCTACGACGCGAACGGCGACGGCACGTTCGACGCCTACCGCCGGGTGACGGGCGTCCGGGCCCCTGTTTCCCTGCGCCTGACGCGCACCGGCGCCGAGACGTTCACCGCGGAGTACTCGACGGACGGCGAGGCGTGGCTCCCGGTCGCCACGGCGACGGTGCGGGGCGCTGCCGCGTGGCAGGACGCGGGGTTGTTCCTGACGGCGGGCAACGACGGCAGCGGGGTGCGGGGGACCGCGCAGTTCGCGGCTTGGGCCGTGGACGTGTAGGCCGGTTCGGCACCGCCGGATTCCACCGTCGTGGTCGCGCGCCGTTGCGGCGGGATTTTCCTTGCCTGCGGCAAGGGGCTGGTGGAAGGCTGCGCGCCGCCGCGACGGCGTCAAGCCCCCGCGGCGCAGCCCGGCGGTGCCGGACTGCCTCAAGGATCGGCCCTATACCCCTGCGGCAAGCAGCTCCGCTCTGGTCCGGGGCCGGTGGTCCGGGTGACCATAGGCCCGTGATGTCCCTGCCCCGGATTCCCCGGATCGCGCCCGTCTACGTCGGCGGGCTCCTCGCCGGCTCGTACGCCGTGCACCGCATGCTCTCCCCCGCCGCCCGCGACCGGATCCTGCGCCGCTGCTCGACCAATGTCGACAATCTCGACGCCGGTCGCTGGGACACCCTGGCGACCAGCGCGCTCCTCACCGAGGGGCCCCTGGAACTGCCCTACGCGCTGCTGCTCCTGGCCGTGCTCGGGTACGCGGAATACGCGTACGGCGCCTGGTGGGCGGCGGGCGCGTTCGTCCTCGGGCACGTGGGCGCATCGCTCCTGGTCTACCGGGGTCTGCGCGCCGTGCACGCCCCCGCGCACACGCGGTCCGCGACCGACGTCGGCCCGAGCTACGGGTATTACGCCGCCCTCGGCGCGCTCGGTGCGCTCCTCCCGCGCGGAGCGGCCCGCACGGGCGCGTACACCGCCCTCCTGGCCCTCTGCGCACGCCCCCTCCTGCACCGGCGCCCGGCCTTCACGGACGCGGGGCACCTGACCGCCCTGGGCCTCGGAATCGGCCTGGGGCAGGGGTGCGAGCGCGGGCTCGGTCTCCGTTCGGCACAATAACGGTAGATAAACGGCAGATATCTGAGCAATATCAGACACGCTGTGCGCTACAGACACAGGAGACGCCCGCATGCCGCAGTTCGACGCCTCGACGATCATCAACCTCCGCGACCTCGGAGGCATCGCGCTGACCGGCGACTCCGCCGTCCGCCCCGGCCTGCTGCTGCGCTCCGGCCAGCTCGACCGGCTCGACCCCGCCGCCGACCCCGCGGTCGCCGCCCTCGGCATCCACACGGTCGTGGACCTGCGTACCGAGCACGAGCGGGAGGAGCGGCCCGACCAGGTGCCGGACGGCGCCCGGCTGATCGTCGCGGACGTGATGGCCGACAGTGCGGCGGCCCGCGCGGCCGCCGGCGACGACGTGCCGGCCAGGCTCGACTCCGTGCTCGGCAACCCCGCCGTCGCCGAGGAGTACCTGGGCAACGGCAAGGCCGAGAAGCTGCTGTGCGAGTCGTACCGGGCCTTCGTCTCCTCCGAGTCCGCCTGTTCCGCCTACGGCCGCCTGCTGTCCGCACTCGCCGAGCCGGACTGCGGCCCGCTGCTCTTCCACTGCACGGCCGGCAAGGACCGCACCGGCTGGGCCGCCGCCGTGATCCTGCTGCTCCTGGGCGCGGACGAGGAGACGGTCCGCGCCGAGTACCTCGCGGTGAACCCGGCCGTGCGGAGCGCCTTCGCCCCCCTCATCGACCGCTTCACGACGGCGGGCGGCGACCCGGAGATCGCCGACGCGATCCTCGGGGTGCGCTCCGCCTACCTCACGGCGGCGCTGGAGGAGATGGACCGCGCCTACGGCGGGGTGGAGGCCTACGTCCGCGACGGCCTCGGCCTCCCGGACGACGCCGTCGACCGCATCCGCGCGCGCTGCATCGCCTGACGCACCCCGGGGGCCGCCGCACGCAAGGGTGAGGTGACCATCTCACCATTCACTCGTTCTACGGATCGTGGAGCAGCAAGCAACAGCCCCCCGCCCCCTCCCCTCCCCCGTCGACGTCGAGCAGGCCGAGGCCGCGCTCATCGAGCACTACCCGCGCCTGGTGCGCCTCGGGTATCTCGTCCTGCCGCCGTCGCTGGGCCGCAACCGCCGTGTGCTGACCGCGCACGCCCTCGCCCAGCGGGCGCTGCCGCGCAACCGCGTCGTGGCGGGCGAGCAGTCGGGCCTTCCGGTGCCGGCGCCGCGCGGTCCCGACGGCTCCCCCGCCGACCCCGGCTATGCCTATGTGCGGCTGCGGGTCCTGCGGGCGGCGCTGGAGGCCGGCCGGCCGCGCGGGCGCTGGCAGTTGCCGCGCCCCGGCCAGCTGCCCCCGCTGCTGCCGCAGGTGTGGGGGCTGCGGCTGTTCCCCCGCTCGGGCGGCGCCGACGAGCTCGCGCTGGACCAGGCGCTGGCCTCCCTGTCGGGCCCCGGCCGTGCGGCGTACGTCCTGCGCGCCCTGGAGCTGCCCGCCGACCGTGACGTGCGCCAGGTGCTGGCCGCGGCGGGGGTCGAGGACCCCGGGGCCGCGGTCCTCGAAGCGGACGGGCTGCGCGCGCCCGCCGGCAGCCGGGACGCCTCGCTGCTGGAGTCGATGGAGTTCGACCCCTGTTCCCTGCAGGCCCGGCCGACGGACCTGATGCGCCGCCGCCAGCACACCCGGGCGGCCCTCGCGGCCCTGGCGGCGGCCGTGGTGTGCGGGATACTCCTCGGCCTGCCGGGCGACGGCTGGGGGCCCGACGGCGCGGCCGCCCCGCCCTACGCGGAGAACGCCGCGGCGCAACAGGCCCTCGACCCCGCCAAGTTGACGAAGGCGGCGCCCGGCGCCTGGAAGACCGCCGACCGCCCCGGCTTCGCCTCCTGGCCCGCCCGCGGCGACCGCCTCGGCGACCGCGAGCTGCTGCACCGCGCCCTCGCCGTGTGGGCGCGGCCCGGCCGCTCGGTCCAGGTGACGGCCACGCCCGGCACCCCGTCCGGGCCCGCCGCGGGCCCGCCCCAGCTGCTGTACGCGGGCGAGGTCGGCCAGGCGGCGGTCGTCCTGCTCCACGACGGGCTGCGCGTCGTGCGCTACGCCGAGTCGAAGAGCGGCGACGCCGGGGCCGCCGCGCTGGACTTCGCCCGGACCGACGCCGCGGACGCCGACACCGCGACGGCCGTCGTCGTGGGCCGCGCCGACAACAACGTCCGCTACCTGACCGCCCCTTGGGTCGACGGGGTCTCCGTGCGCGACCTCCTCAAGCCGGGCGAGGCGCCGATCCCGCTGCGCCGAGGCGCCGACGGCGTCACCGACCCGACGCCCAGCCCCGCCCCCACCAGCGACTGCCACGGCTGGCCCGCCCTGCAGATGGGCGACCGGCTCGTCACGGACCTGGGCGAGCTGACGCCCGCGCGCCTGACCACGGGCGCCCCCGCCGCCCCGCGCGACGTGAGCGGCGACCGGGCCCGGGCCGGCTGGGCGCACACCGCCTGCCACCTGCAGACCATGCGCGGCCAGGGCGTGCGCGCGGTCAACGCCTGGCCGTACGCGGCGCAGCAGCTGCCCGGCGGGGCCGGCAGCGCCGAGTGGACGTGCGCCCGCGCCGAGACGTGGCGGGGTGCGGGCAGCCGGGTGCTGGGCCTGTTCCAGGTGTCGGGCGCGCGGGCCGCCGCGCCGAGCACCGTCGTCGCCCGCGCCGAGGACGCCGCCGCCTGCGGAAGCCGCGACCCCCACGTCCTCGCGGGCGTGCTGTGGAAGTCGGCCGCCGGCACGTGGTACGCCCTGGCGGCGGCGGGCGGCGGCGACGTCCGCTCGGTCACGGCCTCGGGCGGGGTCCGCGGCAGCGCGCCCGGCGACCGGCTGGCCGTTCCGGCCGAGGCCGGGGCCCAGGCCGAGCTGAGCGCGCTCCTCGCCGACGGGCGGCGGCTTTCCACTCTGCGATAGCGGCGCTCCAGAAGCTGAAATAGAGTCAGCAGGCCGGAAACCAGGGGCGAATGACGGTTTCCGGTCTGCCCTAAGATGACCGCCATGAGGACCGGGATACGTCGCAGGATGGGTGTCGAGCAGCGCCGTGAGCAGCTGATCTCGGTCGCGCTCGAGCTGTTCGGCCACCGCTCCCCGGACGATGTCTCCATCGACGAGATAGCAGCCGCGGCCGGGATATCCCGGCCGCTCGTCTATCACTACTTCCCCGGCAAGCAGAGCCTCTACGAGGCCGCGCTCAGCCGCGCCGCGCAGGAGCTGTCGGCCCTCTTCGAAGAGCCCCGCGAAGGCCCGCTCGGCGCCCGCCTGCTGCGGGTGATGGGCCGCTTCTTCGACTACGTGGAGGACCACGGCACGGGCTTCGCCGCCCTCATGCGCGGCGGCCCCGCGGCGGGTTCCGGCAAGACCTGCGCCATGATCGACGGCGTGCGGCGCGCCGCGTACGCCGAGATGCTCGACCACCTGGGCATCCCCGCCCCCGGCCCGCGCCTGGACCTCGCCCTCCGGTCCTGGATCTCGCTCACGGAGACCACGGCCCTGCTCTGGCTCGACGGCCGCCGCATCCCGCGCGGCGAGCTGGAGCTGCAGCTCGTCCACGCCTTCGCGGCGCTCGCCGCCGTCAGCGCCGCCTACGACGACGGCATGGCGGCCGTCCTGCACCGCATCCTTGAGGACGAGCCGGTCCACGGGCCGTTCGCCGACCTCGTGAACCGGCTCGGCGCGGTGGCACCGCAGCCTCAGCCGACCTGACCGGCTGACCGCTAGCCGGCCTTGAAGACGGCGACGGTCCGGGCCGGGACGGTGAAGGTGCCCGTCGCGGGCGCGCATGCGGCGGTCTTGACGGCCTCGTCCGCTCCGGCCGCCTGCACCGGGTGCAGGGCGCAGGGCCGGCCGGCGAGGGCCGCGATGCGCTGGTCCTGCCGCTGCGGGGTGGCGTTGAGGACGACGACCAGGCCGCCCAGGCGCATCGTGACGACGCCGGGCGTCTCGTCCGGGCCGGACAGCGGGAAGGACAGCGCCTCCTGCACGGACGCGGTGGTCGCGAGGCCGAACGCCTTCTCGGTCGTACGGATCCGCAGCAGGTCGCGGTAGGCGGCGGAGGCCGCCTCGACGGGGCCGCAGCCGGCCTTCAGCGCCGGGTCCGCGAGGAGCGGCCGGGCGTAGTCCCACTTGGCGGCGTTGTCGCGCGCCGGGGGCAGTCCGCGGCCGAAGCCGTTGCCGGCGGCGCAGTCCCACTGGATCGCGTTGAACCAGTCGCCGCTGTCGTAGGAGTTGCGGTCCAGTGACTTCGAGCGCAGCCGGTCCGTACCGGCCTGGGAGAGCGCCGGGCCCTGGGACAGGGCGGCCGTGGCCATGGCGAGGACCTGCATGCGGGCCCGGTCGGCGGGCGACGTGGCCTGCGGGAGCTTGAAGGCGAGCGCGTCGTAGAGGGTCTCGTTGTCGTGGGCGTCGGCGTAGGCGAGGGCGTCCCCGGGGGCGGCGGCGTAGCCGGCCGGCGAGCCGTTGTAGTCGACGTCGGCACCGCGCACGCTGCGGCCTGCGGAGTCGGTGAAGCGGTAGCCGGCGAGGTTGCCCGTCAGGCCGACCTTGACGAGGTCCTGGGCGTGCAGGAGCCGGGCGCGCTGATCGGCCGGAGTGCCCTGCGGGGCGCCGTTGGGGTCGGTGAACAGCCCGGAGGCGAAGCCCTGCAGGCGGGGGTCGGCGTCGAAGGGGCCGCCGCCGCGGACGGCGTCGCGGGCGCGGTCGGAGAAGGTGGCGATGCCGGTGCCCGCCATGTTCTTCTGCGTGGCCTGGACGAAGCGGGCGTCGTTGGCGGCCTCGCCGAAGTTCCAGCCCTCGCCGTAGAGGATCACCGACTTGCCGTCGACTCCGTCCCGGGCCGGGGTCAGGGCGTCGAGGGCCTTGCGCACCGCCAGGATGTTCGCCTTGGGGTGGTGGCCCATGAGGTCGAACCGGAAGCCGTCGACCTTGTACTCCTTCGCCCACGTGACGACGGAGTCCACGACGAGCTTGCCCATCATGGCGTGCTCGGGGGCGGTGCCGGAGCAGCAGGTGGACGTGGCGACGCTCCCGTCGTCCAGGAGGCGCTGGTAGTAGCCGGGCACGATGCGGTCGAGGACGGACTTGTCGTCCTGCCCGGAGGCGGCGGTGTGGTTGTAGACGACGTCCATGACGGTCCGCAGCCCGGCACCGGCCAGCCCCTGGACCATCCGCCGGAACTCGAGGGTGCGGCCGGGGCCGTCCGGGTCGGAGGCGTACGAGCCCTCGGGGACGGTGTAGTGCAGCGGGTCGTAGCCCCAGTTGTACGCGTCGCGGGCGGCGGTCCTGCCCGTGCAGTCCTGCTGGCGGTCGGAGTCGGCCGGGAGGGCGGCGAGGTCGCAGGGCGGGGTGGCCTGGTCGGCGCGCTTCTCGGGGACGGTGGCGAAGTCGAAGGCGGGCAGGAGGTGGACGTAGGAGGTGCCGGCGTCGGCCAGCGACTTCAGGTGCCGCATGCCGGACGAGGAGGGGTCGGTGAAGGCGAGGTAGCCGCCCTTGCCGCTGCCACCGCTTCCGCTGGAGAAGTCCCGGATGTGCAGTTCCTGTATCTGCGCGTTGCGCAGCGGGACGGCCTTCGGCTTGCGGAGGGTGCGCCAGCCCGCCGGGGCCAGGGCCGGGGCGGCGAGGTCGGTGACGATGCTGCGGGCCGAGTCGGCGGTCAGGGCCGTGGAGTACGGGTCCGTGACGTGGTTGGTGACCACCTTGCCGGCGGCCGGGGCGTGGACGGTGACGGCGTAGCGGTACGGCTTGCCGGTCCAGGCGCGGGTGCCTGTGGCTCGCCAGATGCCGCTGGCGTCGTCGCGGTGCATCGGCACGGTGCGGCCGTCGAGTTCGAGCGCGACGTTGCGGGCCGTGGGGGCCCAGAGGGAGAGGGTGGGACGGCCCTCGCGGAAGGACGGGCCGAGGGCCGCCTTGGCGGCGGTGGCCGCGTACAGGTCGTCGAGGACGCCGGGGATCTGGACGCCGGTCGCGACGTCGCCGGTGACGGCGGTCAGGGCGCCTCTGAGCGCGGCGCGCTCCTGATCGGGGGTCGCGGTGACGCGGTAGGCGTCGTATCCGGCGAGGTGGGGGTATTTCGTGCGTTGGGCGGGGGTGAGGCCGCCGGGGGTCGGTGTGAGGGTGAATCTGCCGCCGTCGTGGAGGAGGTGGTGGGGGTGGGCCGGGTCGCCCAGGCCCTTGGGCCAGGCGACCGTGGTGCGGTCGATCCACTGGACGCTTGCCCCTGCGGGGGGCGGGGGTTCGGCGTGGGCGACGCCGGTCCCGGCCAGGGGGAGGGCGAGGCCTATGGCTGCCGCGAGGGTGGCTAGTCGTTTCACGTAAGGGCGCTCCTTGAGCTGAGGTCAAAGACAGGTCTTCTCCCCTGACCCGCCCCTTCCCGTAACCGGGGGCAAGCCCCCGGACCCCCGATCCGCGCTGGACGCGCGTCGTCCTCAAACGCCGGACGGGCTGAAATTTCGGCGGGCCTTGGCATGCGTGTGGCCTCGGCATTCCGGTTCGGCCTCACACAATCCAGGCCGGCCGGCGTTTGAGGCCAACGGGGTCCGGGGCGAAGCCCCGGGTTCGGGAAGGGGCGGGTCAGGGGAGAAATCAACCGCACGTACGCGCGCCGACATGCAGCGCCAGGGCCGTGTTCGGCGCCACGGTCGCCGTGAAGCGCCCGTCGGAACCCACCGTCACCCGACGTCCGCTCTGCACGTCGCAGTAGTCACCCCCGGGCAGCCCGGTCTCGAAGGTGCGCGTCAGCGCAGAGCCCTCGTGGTTGACCACCACATAGCCCTTGTCGCCGCGCCCGAACGCAACCGCCTGGTAGCCGTTGTCCCACCAGTGGGAGACCGCCGCCCCCCGCACCGCATTGCGGAACCCCACCATGCTCCGGATCTCCGGCCACTGGTGCTGGCACTTCCAGCCGTCCCGCCAGCACGCCCCCACCGCCCCGCCGTTCGGCGGCCCCGCGTCGCGGTCGGTGAATTCGTAGCCGGAATGGACGTCCGGTGAGCCGTAGGGCCAGGCGAGCATGAAGACGTTGGCCAGGGTGTAGTCGGCGCCGTCCTTGTAGGTGAGGGTGTCGCCGCCGCGTTCGGTGTCGTGGTTGTCGACGAAGACGGACGCCTGGCCGCTGGGCAGGTAGCCCCAGCCTTCGGCGTAGTTCTTGAGGTACGCGAGCCGCTCGCCCTGGAACACCCGCTTGAGGTCGCGCGCGTAGCGGAACTCCTGGACGTCGCCGGTGCCGGTGTACTCCTCGGGCTGCACGGCCTCGCCGGCGCCGTAGATCGTCTCCTGCTTCCAGTAGACGCCGCTGCGGCTCAGCCGCGCCTTGACGGCCGCGAGGTCGGCCGCCGGGATGTGCTTGGCGGCGTCGATGCGGAAGCCGTCGGCACCCAGCGACAAAAGGTCGTTCAGGTACTGGGCGAGGCGCGCGCGGACGTGCTCCTCGCCGGTGTCCAGGTCGGCGAGGCCGACGAGTTCGCAGTCCTGGACGTTGCGGCGGTCGCGGTAGTCGCTGACGACGGCCGTGCAGTCGTCCATGTCCTGCCGCTGGTAGGTGCCGGGGTAGTCGTACTTCGTATACGCGGAGCCGCCGGTTCCGGTGCCGGATCCGGCGGCCATGTGGTTGACGACGGCGTCGACGACGACCTTGACGCCCGCGCTATGACATGAATTCACCATGTTCGCGAAGGACGACCTGTCCCCCAGCCGTCCCGCTATCGCGTAGCCCACCGGCTGGTACGAGGTCCACCACTGCGGGCCCTGCACGTGTTCCTGCGGCGGGGAGACCTGGACGTAGCCGTAACCGGCCGGTCCGAGCGCATCCTTGCACTCCTTCGCGACCGCGTCGTACTTCCACTCGAAGAGGACGGCGGTGACGTCCTTGTCGCCGGGCGCGGCGGCCTCCGCCCGGGGGGCGCAGACCGTGGCGGCGGCCGCCAGGGCAAAAGCCGCTGAAAGGATTCTTCGGGCTGTCGCAGGCATGCGGAGCTCCTGGAGGTGGGGGATGTGCAGCAATGAAGGTTCTTGCGCAAGCCGTTCGCAAGCCAACCGGAACCTGCCGCGCACGAGACCGTACGAGCCGGGAAACGGCCGGTCAACCCCTTGGACACGAGACGGTTACCACCGAGAAATCTCGCCGTTTCGTTCTTGCAAACCCTTTCGCAAGAGATTGCAGCCTGTTACCTTCCTCCACAGCTCGGGGCCGCCCGCGACGGTCGGCCTCCTTCATGAGGAGATCCATATGCGAAGAGGCATATCGGTCGCTGCCGTCGTCGGTGTGCTGGCACTCACCGCGACCGCGTGCGGCGGTGACGGCGGGGGCGGGAACGACGGCGCCAAGGCGGCGAGCGACCCGGGCAGTGTGAGCGGCACGGTGACCTGGTGGGACACCTCGGACGCCACCAACGAGGCGCCCGCGTTCAAGAAGCTGGTCTCGGCGTTCGAGCAGAAGTACCCGAAGATCAAGGTCGAGTACGTCAACGTGCCGTTCGACCAGGCCCAGCAGAAGTTCAAGACGGCCGCCGCCACCGGCAAGGGCGCCCCGGACGTGCTGCGTTCCGACGTCGGCTGGACGCCCGGCTTCGCCCAGCTCGGCTACCTCAAGGACCTCACCGGCACGCCGGCCCTCGACAAGCCCGAGGACTTCCTCGAAGGCCCGCTGAAGAACGCGGCGTACCAGGGCAAGACGTACGGCGTCCCGCAGGTCACCGACACCCTCGGACTGCTCTACAACAAGGAGCTGTTCCAGAAGGCGGGCGTCGACAAGCCCCCGGCCACCTGGCAGGAGGTCAAGGACGCCGCCCTGAAGATCAAGGACAAGACGGGCGCGGAGGGCATCGGCCTCAGCCCCGACAGCTACTACTCGCTGCCCTTCCTCTACGGCGAGAAGAGCGACATGGTCGACGTCGCCAAGAAGAAGATCACCATCTCCTCGGCCGCGTCCCGCAAGGGCGTCGAGACGGCCGTCGACCTGGTGAAGTCCGGCGCCGCGCCCAAGCCGGCCGGCACCGACGGCTACAACGCCCTCAAGACGGACTTCAAGAACGGCAAGCTGGCGATGCTGATCGACGGTCCCTGGGCGACCAAGGAGATCTTCGGCGGCGACGCGTACAAGTCCAAGGACAACCTGGGCATCTCGGCCATCCCGGCCGGTTCCACGGGCACCGCGGGCGCGCCGGTCGGCGGCCACAACCTGGTGATCTACGCCGGCTCGAAGAACTTCGACGCCTCCTACCTGTTCACGCGCTTCATGACCGACGCCGCGCAGCAGGAGCAGGCCTCGACCGGCGTGGGCGTGCTGCCGACGCGCAAGTCCGCCTACACCAAGGACGTCCTGGCCGACCCGGTGCGCAGCGCGTACTACCAGGCGCTGTCGAAGGCCCACCCGCGGCCCGCGATCCCGCAGGGCGGCGACCTGTTCACGGACTGGCTCCAGCACTACACGAAGATCCTCACGCTCAAGGAGGAGCCGAAGGAAGGGCTGGACGCCACGGCCAAGGCCTGGCAGTCCGCGCTCCTCAAGGACTACGGCATCGAGGAGTAGGGCCTGATGGCCACAGTCGTCACCAGGGTCCGGCGCTCCTTCAGCACCCATTGGTACGCGTGGGCGATGGTGCTGCCCGTCGTCATCGTCCTCGCGGTCCTCGTCGGATACCCGCTGGGCAAGGGCGTCTACCTGTCCTTCACCGACGCCAACGAGGCGAACGTCGGGCGCACCATCGGGGTCAACCACATCGAGGCGACCTACAAGTCGGTGGGCCTGGACAACTACTGGAAGGTGCTCTCCGGGCAGGAGGGTCACTTCTACTCCCGCCTCGGCTGGACGGTCGTGTGGACGGGGTCGTGCGTGTTCCTGCACTACACGCTCGGCCTCGGGCTCGCCCTCCTGCTCAACCGGCCGATGCGGTTCCGGGCGGTGTACCGGGTGCTGCTGATCCTGCCGTGGGCGGTGCCGGCCTTCGTCGCCACCTTCTCCTGGCGGCTGATGTTCAACGAGAAGTACGGCGTGCTCAACGCCTTCCTGACGAAGCTGGGCATGGACCCGGTGGACTGGCTGGGCGACGCGACGCTGCAGAAGGTGTCGGCGGTGGCGGTGAACGTCTGGCTGGGCGTGCCGTTCATGATGGTCGCGATCCTGGGCGGGCTGCAGTCCATCCCGCGGGAGCTGCACGAGGCCGCGGAGATGGACGGCGCCACCCCCTGGCAGCGCTTCCGGTACGTGACGCTGCCGGGGCTGAAGACCGTGAGCGGGACGGTGATCCTGCTCGGCGTGATCTGGACGTTCAACATGTTCCAGGTCATCTACCTGCTGATCGGGCAGGGCGCGAGCTCCGAGAGCGAGATCCTCGTGACGTACGCCTACCGGCTCGCCTTCCAGGGCGTCCGCGACTACGCGGGCTCGGCCACGTACGGCATCCTCATCCTCTCGCTGCTGCTGGTCTTCGCCGTCTTCTACCGCCGGATGCTCTCCCGACAGGAGGCCGTGCGATGAGCACCGCCCGGCCCGCAGGGGCCCCCAAGCACCGCCCGCGCGAGCAGCGTTCGCGCACGGCGTCGGCCGCGCTGCACACGGCGCTGGTCGCCGCGAGCCTGGTGTCGGTCTTCCCCGTCGCCTTCATCGTCTTCGTGTCGCTGCGGGGGCGCGACGGCTGGCAGGAGCCCACGCGGCCGGCCGGCTTCGACGTCTCGAACTACAGCCACATCCTCGGCGAGACCAAGTTCCTGACGTGGTTCGGCAATTCGGTGATCGTGGCGCTGGGGGCGACGGTGCTCGGCGTGCTGATCGCGGCGACGGCCGGCTACGCCGTCTCGCGGATGCGCTTCCCCGGTCACCGGCCGCTGATGTGGACCTTCCTGGTCGTTCAGATGTTCCCGATGGCGGTGCTGATCGTGCCGCTGTACAACATTCTCGGCGACCTGGAACTCCTGGACTCCTACACCGGGCTGATCGTGACGTACTGCTCGATCTCCGTGCCGTTCTGCGCGTGGATGCTCAAGGGGTACTTCGACACCGTCCCCGTCGAGATCGACGAGGCGGGGCGGGTGGACGGGCTGACCCCCTTCGGGACGTTCTGGCGGCTCATCGTGCCCCTCGCCCGCCCGGGCCTGGCCGTGACCGGCTTCTACTCCTTCATCACCGCCTGGGGCGAGGTCGCCTTCGCCACCCAGTTCATGAGCAGCGAGGAGCACTACACCCTCGCCGTCGGCCTGCAGACGTTCGTCGGCCAGCAGAAGGCCGAGTGGGGCCTGATGACGGCCGCCGCCGTGCTGATCACCATTCCGGCGGCCCTGGTGTTCTTCATCGCCCAGCGGCACCTGGTGGCCGGCCTGACCGCGGGCGGCACCAAGGGCTGACCACCACCGGCACCCGCTGACCTTGTCCGCCCGCCGTCGTTGACCCGTTGAGATCCGCACGATCCGCACGATCCACGAGATCCACGCGCTCCACGAGATCCACTGCTTCCCGCCTCCGCAACCGATTCGATAGGACGTACATGACCCAGGACCTCGCGCCCTCCGTCCGCCCGGCCGCCGCCTCCCCGTCCGAAACGGGCGGCTGGTGGCGCAGCGCCGTCATCTACCAGGTGTACGTGCGCTCGTTCGCCGACAGCGACGGCGACGGCATCGGCGACCTGCGCGGGATCCGCGACCGCCTGCCGTACCTGGCCGAGCTGGGCGTGGACGCGGTGTGGCTCACGCCGTTCTACGCCTCGCCGCAGGCGGACGGCGGCTACGACGTCGCGGACTACCGGGCCGTGGACCCGCTGTTCGGGGAGCTGTCCGACGCGGACGACCTGGTGCGGGAGGCGCACCGGCTGGGCCTGCGGGTGATCGTCGACATCGTGCCCAACCACACCTCCGACCAGCACGCCTGGTTCCGTGCGGCCCTAGCCGACGCGGAGGGCGGTCCGGCCCGGGAGCGCTACCACTTCCGTCCGGGCCGCGGCGATGCCGGGGAACTGCCGCCGAACGACTGGGAGTCGGTCTTCGGCGGCCCGGCGTGGACGCGCACGGCGCGCGCGGACGGCACGCCCGGCGAGTGGTACCTGCACCTGTTCGCGCCGGAGCAGCCGGACCTCAACTGGGAGAACCAGGAGGTCCGCGAGGAGTTCGAGTCCGTGCTGCGGTTCTGGCTGGACCTGGGCGTGGACGGCTTCCGTATCGACGTGGCGCACGGCATGGTCAAGGCGGAGGGCCTGCCGGACATCGGGCTGAGCGAGCAGGCGAAGCTCATCGGCGCGCAGGTGCTGCCGTTCTTCGACCAGGACGGGGTGCACGAGATCCACCGCGCCTGGCGGCGGCTGCTGGACTCCTACCCGGGCGAGCGGGTGGGCGTTGCGGAGGCGTGGGCGCCGACCTCGGAGCGGCTCGCGCTCTACGTGCGCCCGGACGAGCTGCACCAGGCGTTCAACTTCCAGTTCCTGACGTGCGACTGGGACGCCGGCGCGATGCGCACGGTGATCGACGAGTCGCTGGAGGCGACCCTGTCGGTGGGCGCGCCCACGACCTGGGTGCTCTCCAACCACGACGTGGTGCGGCACACCACGCGCTACGGCGGCGGCGGGCGGGGGCTGGCGCGGGCCCGGGCGGCGGCGCTGCTGATGCTGGCGCTGCCCGGCTCGGCGTACGTCTACCAGGGCGAGGAGCTGGGCCTGCCGGAGGTCGTGGACCTGCCGGACGAGGTACGCCAGGACCCGGCGTTCTTCCGCGGCGACGGGCAGGACGGCACGCGCGACGGCTGCCGGGTGCCGATCCCGTGGTCGGGCGAGGAGGCCCCGTACGGCTTCGGGCCGGGCGGCAGCTGGCTGCCGCAGCCCGAGCAGTGGGCGGAGCTGTCGGTGGCGGCGCAGTCCGGCGATCCGCGCTCGACGCTGGAGCTCTACCGCTCGGCGCTCGCCCTGCGCCACGAGCTGGCGGGGCTGGGCGACGGCGGGATGACGTGGCTGGAGGCGCCCGAGGGCGTGCTGGCCTTCGCCCGGCAGGGCCTGGTGTGCACGCTCAACACGCGCGAGGAGGAGGTCGGGATGCCGGTGCCGGGCCGCCCGGTGCTGGCCACGGCCGCCTTGGAATTCACCGGTGGTACGGTCCGTATCCCCTCTGATTCATGTGTTTGGTGGGCAGTCTGAAATGCGACCGGTAAGGTCCAGTCCTGTGACCGCACGGCTGGCCGATATCGCAGCCCAAGCGGGTGTCAGCGAAGCAACCGTCAGCCGGGTACTCAACGGGAAGCCGGGGGTCGCCGCCTCCACCCGCGAGTCCGTGCTGGCCGCGCTCGACGTCCTGGGCTACGAGCGCCCCGTGCGGCTGCGGCAGCGCAGCGCGGGCCTGGTCGGGCTGATCACGCCCGAGCTGGACAACCCCATATTCCCGGCCTTCGCCCAGGTGATAGGCCAGGCCCTGACGCGCCAGGGCTACACCCCGGTGCTGGCCACGCAGACGCCCGGCGGCTCCACGGAGGACGAGCTCACGGAGATGCTCGTCGACCGCGGGGTCTCCGGCATCATCTTCGTCTCCGGGCTGCACGCCGACACCTCGGCGGACATGGGGCGCTACGAGCGGCTGCGGGCCCAGGGCGTGCCGTTCGTGCTGATCAACGGCTTCTCGTCGAAGGTGCGGGCGCCTTTCGTCTCGCCGGACGACCGGGCGGCGGTACGGCTGGCCGTCACCCATCTGGCCGCACTGGGGCACCGGAGGATCGGCCTGGCGCTGGGCCCGCGGCGGTACGTGCCGGTGCAGCGCAAGATCGAGGGCTTCCTGCGCAGCATGCGCGAGGAGCTGGGCATGGCGGAGGCCGAGGCCGAGCAGCTGGTGCAGCACTCGCTGTTCACGCTGGAGGGCGGCCAGGCGGCGGCATCGGCGCTCATCGAGCGGGGCTGCACGGCCGTGGTGTGCGCGAGCGACATGATGGCGCTGGGCGTGATCCGGGCGGCCCGCCGGCACGGCCTGGAGGTCCCGCGCGACGTCTCGGTCGTCGGCTTCGACGACTCGCCGCTCATCGCCTTCACGGACCCGCCGCTGACCACGATCCGGCAGCCGGTGCAGTCGATGGGTCAGGCCGCCGTGCGCGCCCTGCTGGAGGAGATCGGCGGCACCCCGGCGCCGCACAGCGAGTTCGTCTTCCTGCCCGAACTGGTGGTTCGTGGTTCAACCGCATCGGTGCCGGAATCCCGGCCGAAAGCGGGCGAAGACCAGACTTGGGGATGATCTGCCGCAGGCCGGTTTCTGGCAGACTGTTTCCCTATGGGTGAAGCGACGGCAAGGACACTGGAAGGCCGGACGGCCGCCCCGCCACCCACCGAGGAGCGAGCGGACCGGCCGCCGGCGGATCGTGCCACCCGGCAGCGGACCGGCCTGCGGAGGCTCAGGTCTCCGCGCAGGCCGCGTCTGTGGTTCGAGGTGCTGCTGATCGCGGTGAGTTACTGGACGTACTCCCTGGTGCGCAACGCCGTTCCCGAGCAGCGGGCGGCCGCCCTCCGCAACGCCGACTGGATATGGCGGGCGGAGCACACCTTGCACATCGCCGTGGAGAACTCCGTCAACCACGCCGTGAATTCGGTGACGTGGCTGGTCGTGGGCATGAACTACTACTACGCCACCTTGCATTTCGTCCTGACGATCGGTGTGCTGGTGTGGCTCTACCGATGGCATCCCGGCCGCTATTCCGCCGCCCGGCTGGCCCTCTTCGCCACCACGGCCGTGGCGTTGCTCGGTTATTACCTCTTCCCCCTCGCGCCGCCCCGCCTGATGTCCGGCGAGCACTTCATCGACACCGTCGTGGTGCACCACACCTGGGGCTCGATGGCCTCCGGCAACCTGGCCGACATGTCCAACCAGTACGCGGCGATGCCGTCGATGCACATCGGCTGGTCCACCTGGTGCGGCGTCGTCGTCGCGATGGTGGCGCGCCCGGTGTGGGCGAAGGTCCTCGGCCTGCTCTATCCCGTCGCCACGCTGATGGTCATCGTGGCGACGGCCAACCACTTCTGGCTCGATGCCGTGGGGGGCCTGCTCTGCCTCTCGTTCGGCTTCGCCGCCTCCTTCGTGTGGTTCGGGGCGACGCCGGGCCGGCTCGCCCGGCACGTGGCGTAGCGAGCGCGGCTCCGGCCGCGGCTCAAGCCCCGATTCCCGTCCCGGCTCACGCCCCGTAGAACAGCTCGTCCACGACGGCGCGGGCCCGCCGCGTCGTCCGCCGGTAGTCGTCGAGCATGTCCCCCACGTGGCCCGGCTCGTAGCCGAGGTAGCGGCCCACGGCCGCGAGCTCGCGCGGCTCCGTGGGGAAGGTGTCCCCGGACCGGCCGCGCACGAGCATGACCGCATTGCGCACGCTCGTCGCGAGAACCCACGCATCGTCCAGTATGGCCGCGGCCTCCGCGCTCAGCAGCCCGGCGGCACAGGCCGCGGCGAGCGCCTCGCGGGTACGGGTCGTGCGCAGCCCGGGCTCCGCCCAGGCGTGCCGCAGCTGCAGCAGCTGTACGGTCCACTCCACGTCCGACAGTCCGCCGCGCCCGAGCTTGGTGTGGGTCGCCGGGTCCGCGCCGCGCGGCAGGCGCTCGCTCTCCATGCGCGCCTTGAGCCGCCGGATCTCGCGCACGGCGTCCTCGCCGAGGCCCTCGGCGGGATAGCGCAGCGGGTCGATCAGGTCGATGAACCGCCGCCCCAGCTCGGCGTCGCCCGCGACCGGCTTGGCGCGCAGCAGCGCCTGGCTCTCCCACACCAGCGACCAGCGCCGGTAGTAGGCGGCGTACGAGGCGAGGCTGCGCACGATGGGGCCCGACTTGCCCTCGGGCCGCAGGTCGGCGTCGATGTGCAGGGGCGGATCGGTCGTGGGAAGTTGGAGGAGGCGTCGCATCTCGCCCGCGACGGCGGCGGCCGCCTTGGCCGCGTCCTCGTCGGAGACGCCTTCGCGCGGCTCGTGCACGAAGAGCACGTCGGCGTCGGAGCCGTAGCCCTGCTCGTGGCCGCCGAAGCGGCCCATGCCGATGACGGCGAAGCGCGTGGGCAGGGTGTCGCCCCACTCGGCGCGCACGGCGGCGCGCAGGGCGCCCGCGACGGCCGCGGCGTTGAGGTCGGAGACGGCGTCGCCGGCGGCGTCCACGCGCACGTGGGGGTCGCGCGCGGCGGCGGCCTCCTCCCGGGCGGCCTGGGAGCCGTTGCGCCCGTACGCCCCGATGATGTCCGCCGCGGCGGTACGGAACAGCTCGCGGCGGCGGACGCCGCGGACGGCGACGATCGCGGCCTCGGCGCCCTCGGAGCGGTTGACCGCCGCCAGCGTCTCCTGTTCGAGGGCCTCCCGGTCGCGCGGGCGCAGCCCCTCGGGGTCGCCGAGCAGGGCCACGGCCTCGGGGGCGCGCAGCAGCAGGTCGGGGGCGAGGCGGCCGGCGGAGAGCACGCGCGCGAGGTTCTCGGCGGCGGCGCCCTCGTCGCGCAGCAGCCGCAGGTACCAGGGGGTGCGGCCGAGGGCGTCGGAGACCTTGTGGAAGTTGAGCAGGCCGGCGTCGGGGTCGGCGGAGTCGGCGAACCAGCCGAGCAGGACGGGCAGCAGGGTGCGCTGGATGGCGGCCTTGCGGGAGACGCCCGAGGCGAGCGCCTCCAGGTGGCGCAGGGCGGCGGCGGGGTCGGCGTAGCCGAGGGCCTGCAGGCGGTTTCCGGCCTCTTTCGCGCTGAGCCGGATCTCGCCCGGCTCCAGCTGGGCGACGGCGTCCAGCAGCGGCCGGTAGAAGAGCTTCTCGTGCAGGCGGCGCACCTCGCGCGCGTGCCGCTTCCACTCGCGGCCGAGCCCGTCGACCGGCTCCGTACCGGGCGGCCACTGCAGGACGCGGGCCAGGGAGCGGCCGAGGCGCCGCTGGTCGGCCTCCGCCTCCGGCATCAGGTGGGTGCGGCGCAGGCGGTGGAGCTGGATGTGGTGTTCCATGGTGCGCAGGAAGCGGTAGGCGGCGTCGAGCGCGGCGGCGTCGGAGCGGCCCACGTAGCCGCCTGCGGCCAGGTTCGTCAGGGCGTCGAGGGTGCCGGAGGCGCGCAGCGTGGCATCGCCGCGGCCGTGGACGAGCTGCAGCAGCTGCACGGCGAACTCGACGTCGCGCAGGCCGCCCGGGCCCAGCTTGAGCTCGCGGTCGACCTGGCCGGCCGGGATGGAGGCGATGACGCGGCGGCGCATCTGCTGCACGTCGGGCACGAAGTTCTCGCGCTCGGCGGCCTGCCACACCAGGGGGGAGACGGCGTCCACGTAGGCCCGGCCCAGGGCGAGGTCCCCGGCGACCGGGCGGGCCTTGAGCAGGGCCTGGAACTCCCAGGTCTTGGCCCAGCGTTGGTAGTAGGCGAGGTGGCTGGAGAGGGTGCGCACGAGGGGGCCGTTGCGGCCCTCCGGCCGCAGGTTGGCGTCCACGGGCCAGATGGTGCCCTCGGGCGTGACGTCGGAGCAGACGCGCATCATCCGGGAGGCCAGCCGCGTGGCGGCCTGCAGGGCGGGGCCCTCGCCCGTCCCGTCCTTCGCCTCCGCCACGAAGACGACGTCCACGTCCGAGACGTAATTGAGCTCGCCGCCCCCGCACTTGCCCATGCCGATGACCGCGAGCTTGCAGGCCGCCTCGTCCTCGGGCTGCTCCTCGGCGGCGATGGCGAGGGCGGCGCGCAGGGTGGCGGTGGCCAGGTCGGCGAGCTCGGCGGCGGTCTGGGCCACGTCGGTGGTGCCGCACACGTCCCGCGCGGCGATGGTCAGCAGGCAGCGGCGGTAGGCGGCGCGCAGGGCGTCGGCCGCGCCCAGCCCGGCCTCCCGCCCGCCGTGCACGCCGTCGGCGAGCGCCTTCTCGAACTCGGGGACGCCGGGGTTGAGGTCGGCCGCCTCGTAGGCGACGAGCGCGTGCCAGTCGCCGGGGTGGCGGGCGAGGTGGTCGCCGAGCGCCTCGGAGGCGCCGAGCACGCCGAGCAGCCGGTCGCGCAGCGGCTTGGCGGTGACGAGCGTGTCCATCAGGGCCTGCCGGTCGCCGCCGTCCCGGGCGTCCAGCGCCTCGGCGAGCCGCAGGAGGCCGTGCAGCGCGAGGTCGGGATCGGCGGTGGCGCCGAGGGCGTCGAGCAGGACGGGGTCGGTGCGTCTCGCCGCGAGCGCCGGAGTCTCCAGCCGCCGCTCGGCGGCCGCCGGGTCGGTGAAGCCGAACTTCAGCAGCCGGGTGTACCCGCTGCTGCGGCGCCCCTGCGGTGCGGACATGCCACCGCCTCCTGTCCCCTATGCCGACCGGCCCTCTGCAGAGCTTAGGACCTGCGGCAGGCGGGCGCCCGGCCGGGCCGGGACCGGCCGCACCGGATCAAACGCTCATATCGCTTTCCCGGCCCCTGCCCGCCTCCGGAGTGCTGTCCATATCCGCACACAGATCACCCCTGCGGAAGGGCGCTCGTCATGCTCCTGTCGGATCTCTGTTCCTATCTCGGCACGCAGTCCCAGTGGTGCGGGCTCAAGCGCACCGACGCCGGATTACGCGAGGTCCGCACGGAGAACCCCGACTACGAGATTCCCGAGGTCCGGCTGATCGAACCGCGCGGAGCCCTTGAACCTTCGGTGCTCCTCATCACGGCTCCCGCCGCAGTGGGGAAGAGCACGGCGGCGCAGTACATGAGCCATGTCCTGCGCGCGCCGATCCAGGACCTCGCGGCACTGCAGGTGGGCAGCGGGACGCTGTCCGGCCGGGTCAGCGACGCCCTGGGGATGCGTGAGGCCGCCGACTTCTTCGACGCCGTGACGGCGGGCGAGGCGACACTGATCATCGACGCGCTCGACGAGGCGGAGGTCAGGTCGGGCCAGGCCAACTTCCGGGCCTTCATCCTGGACCTCACCCAACGGGCGGCCGAGGTCACCGGCGGCCCCTCGTTCGTCGTGTTCTCCCGGGCCGAGAGCTCCCGCGGCCTGCGGGAGACGTTCGCGGAGAACAAGCTCCCCTACCTCCATTACGAGATCCAGCCCTTCACCGAGGACCAGGCCAAGAGTTACCTCGACCGGCGCATCTGCCAGGTGTTCGGGAAGCTCGGCAAGGAATTCACCCACCACAAGCACATCCGGCCCTACGAGGAGGCCCGGGACCGGCTCTTCGCCACGCTCGCCTCCGCCGTCGACCCGACCGGGAAGCTCTGGGAGAACGCCGCGGTCCGCGATCTCCTGGGGTACGCCCCGGTGCTCGACGTCGTCGCCGAATACCTGGCCGTGGACAACTTCGCCACGGTCACCAAGGACCTCTCCAGCTCGGTGGGGGACGACTTCGCGCACTGGAACATCGTGGCCGAGGTCATCGACAAGCTCCTCCACCGGGAACAGGGCAAATTCGTCGCCCAGTTCAAGGAGACGCCCGGCTTCCGGCAGCACGGCAGCGAGGCGCTGCTGCCCAACCTCTACTCCCCCGAGGAGCAGTGCGCACGCCTGCTCGACTACGTCGAGGGCTTCGCCCTGCCGCTGGAGGTGCCCGCCGTCCTGCCGGTGGGGATGCGTGACGCCTACGAGGAGTCCGTCGAGGCGCAGCTGATCAACCACCCGTTCCTGCGCAACGACGCCTGGTTCAACGTGATCTTCCGGGACTATGTGACGGCCCGGTCCCTGAACAGCCCCATCACCTCCGGTGCGGCCGCACAGACCATCCGGACCCAGATCCTCAGCTCGGCCTGGAAGCACTCGCCCATGTACGGCTACTTCTCGTACAGCCTGGGCCGGGCCGCCGGGGCCGCCGTCTCGTCCTGTCACTCCGAGGAGATCGGCGCCCTCTACGAGTCGTTCAAGTCCATGTGCGAGGCCAAGGACGACCTCGTCGTCGCGGTCGGCAGGGAGGGCGACCGCCTGCTGGCCACCTTCGCCGTCTCCCGGGCCGACGGGACTGAGGGGACCAACGATGCCGACGGTGCCGACGTCAAGGTGATCCTCGGCCCGCTGGCCTTCGCCTCGCACCCCGGCACCAAGAGCGTCACCTTCCCCCGGGAGCTGAGCCGGGCGAACATCTGGGACGTCCCGGAAGTCATCCTCGGCGGCGACCAGCGGTCCTTCAAGTTCGGCGCCCACGTCTCCGTCTCCTGCGGGGAGCTGATGGTCGCGTCGAGCGACGTACGCGTCTTCCCCGGGGAGGAGGAGGTGCCCGTCACCCTCCGCGTCAGCGCGCTGGTGAGCGACCACGTCAAGGTGCAGGCGGACGCCGACGACCTGATCATCATGAGTGACGAGCTGGCCTACCCCTGGTCGAAGTACCAGCGGAAGGTCGAGGTGCGGACCGAGGACAACGACTCCTGGGAGACCGACCAGCTGTACCTGGAGTTCCGCCGGATCGTCCTGCGGTTCAAGGACGCCAAGAACGGCGAGGCCGCCGTCTACCAGCCCATGATGGACAACCTGGTGATCGGCACCAACCAGCGGGCCCGGTACGTCCTGGACTTCCTGCAGCACATCGGGTGCGTGTCCCTGTCCACCAAGAGCATGTACCTGCTGGACTTCGGCGAGTTCTCCCGGCTCAACATCTCCCGGTCCCAGCTGCGCGACCTGGAGAAGACCCCGGCCGCCGCGGAGATCGCGCAGCGGCTGCTCGGCTACGCCAAGGACCGCAGGTCCGGCGGCAGCCCGCGCTAGCGCCGGCGGCGAACGCGGCGGGGCAGGGCGGGGCGGGCGGCCCGGGGCCGCCCGTCTCCGCGTCAGAGCACCGGCAGCATCTTGCGCAGCTCGAACGCCGTGACCTCCGAGCGGTACTCCTCCCACTCCTGCTTCTTGTTGCGCAGGAAGAAGTCGAAGACGTGCTCGCCGAGGGTCTCGGCGACCAGCTCGCTGCGCTCCATCAGCTCGATGGCCTCGCCGAGGTTCTGCGGCAGGGGCTCGATGCCCATGGCGCGGCGCTCGGAGTCGGACAGGGCCCACACGTCGTCGTCGGCGCCGGCCGGGAGCTCGTAGCCCTCCTCGATGCCCTTGAGGCCGGCGGCCAGCAGGACCGCGTAGGTCAGGTAGGGGTTGGCGCCGGAGTCGATGGAGCGGACCTCGACGCGCGTCGACCCCGTCTTGCCGGGCTTGTACATGGGGACGCGGATGAGCGCGGAGCGGTTGTTGTGGCCCCAGCAGATGTACGAGGGGGCCTCGCCGCCGGCGCCGGCGGTGCGCTGGGAGCCGCCCCAGATCCGCTTGTAGGAGTTGACCCACTGGTTGGTGACGGCGGAGGTCTCGGCGGCGTGCCGGAGCAGGCCGGCGATGAAGGAGCGGCCGACCTTGGAGAGCTGGTACTCGGCGCCGGACTCGTAGAAGGCGTTGCGGTCGCCCTCGAAGAGGGAGAGGTGGGTGTGCATGCCGGAGCCGGGGTACTCGGAGAACGGCTTGGGCATGAACGTGGCCTGGACACCCTGCTCCAGCGCCACCTGCTTCATCACGAGCCGGAAGGTCATGATGTTGTCGGCGGTGGAGAGCGCGTCGGCGTAGCGCAGGTCGATCTCCTGCTGGCCCGGGGCGCCCTCGTGGTGGCTGAACTCGACCGAGATGCCCATGGATTCGAGCATGGTGATGGCCTGGCGGCGGAAGTCCATGCCCACGTTCTGCGGGGTGTGGTCGAAGTAGCCGGAGGAGTCGGCGGGCACCGGGCGGGTGCCGTCCACCGGCTTGTCCTTGAGCAGGAAGAACTCGATCTCGGGGTGGGTGTAGAAGGTGAAGCCGAGGTCGGAGGTCTTGGCCAGGATGCGCTTGAGGACGTAGCGCGGGTCCGCGTAGGAGGGCGAGCCGTCGGGCATGAGGATGTCGCAGAACATCCGGGCGGTGCCCGGGGCCTCCGCGCGCCAGGGCAGGATCTGGAAGGTGCCCGGATCCGGCTTGGCGATCATGTCGGACTCGTAGACCCGCGCGAAGCCCTCGATCGCGGAGCCGTCGAAGCCGATGCCCTCGTCGAAGGCCTGTTCAAGCTCGGCGGGAGCGACGGCCACGGACTTCAGATAGCCCAGCACATCGGTGAACCACAGCCGCACGAAGCGGATGTCGCGCTCTTCCAGAGTGCGGAGCACGAACTCCTGCTGCTTATCCATAGCTACCCATCCTCGCTGGTCAGGCCGCCCCTTCCCTAGCCGCGGGGCACGTCCGGGGGCATAGAGCATCCCACCACATGATGTCGGGTGCGTTGCATCGTCGAGTCCGAATGCGACGTCCGGACTCCCCACCCCCCATATTGCCTGCTGACCTGCCCGCCCTGCACGGCCGGGCCGCCCCTCGCTCTCCCGCCGGGCTCCTCGCTCCCCCGTCGGGCCCGCCGCTCTCCCGTCAGGCCGCGGCCCGCCTGCGCTCGGAGAGCCGCATCAGCAGCCGGCGGGGGTAGTGCACGGTGGCCAGGGCGGGCGGACGGGTGTCCGCTCCGGGCGCGAAGTCCATCCGCCAGCGGTGGCAGAGGGTGGCCAGGGCGAGGGTGGCCTCGGTCATGGCGTAGACGTCGCCGATGCACTTGCGCGCGCCGGCGCCGAAGATCGCGAAGCCTTCGCGGGGCGGCCGGCCGGGCTGCTCCGCGGCCCAGCGGGCGGGGCGGAACTCGCCCGGGCGCAGGTGCACGGCGGGGCTGTGGTGGACGACCGGGGGGCTGACGACCATCGTGGTGCCGGACGGCAGCCGGCGGCCGGCCATCTCCACCGGGGCCGTGGTGACGCGGGTGAACAGCCATGCGGGCGGGTAAAGGCGCAGCGATTCGGTGACGGTCTGCCCGGTGCGGGGCAGGTGCGGGAGGTCGGCGGGGGTCACGGCCCGCCCGCCCAGGACGGCGTCGAGTTCGGCGTGCAGGTCGCGGGCCGCCTCCGGGTGCCGGGCCAGTGCGTACAGCGACCAGGTCAGGGTCGCGGCCATGGTCTCCGATCCGCCGAAGACCATCGTCATCACCTGGTCGTGGACCTCGGCGTCGGTCAGTCCCCCGCGGCCGTCGTCCTCCCGGGCGGCGATCAGGGTGGACAGCAGGTCGCCGTGGTCCTGCCCGCCGCGCCGGTACGCGGCGACGAGGCGGTCCACCGTGTCGTGCAGGCCGGCGAGGGCCCTCTCGTAGCGGCGGTTGGCGGGCAGGGGCAGGCGCTGCACCGGCGCAGGGACGAACATCCGCCGGAAGAGGCCGCTGAGCGCGATGCCGAAGGAGTCCTGCAGGCGGGCCACGTCGTCCTCGGCGAGGTGGGCCGAGAAGAGGGTGCGGGTGACGGTGCGCAGGGTGAGCCCGAACATGGCGGGGAAGACGTCGACGACCAGGCCGTCGTGCCAGGAGGCGGAGAGCCGGGCCGCCTCGTCCGCCATCACCGCCGCGTAACCCTCCAGGCGGGCGCGGTGGAAGGACGGCTGGACCAGGCGCCGCTGCCGGCGGTGGTCACGGTGCTCGCAGCTGCCCAGGCCGTTGCCGACGATGTCGCGGAGCCGGGTGAAGAACGGTCCTCCCTTGTCGAAGGTCCGGTCGTCGAAGAGCACTTGCCGCAGGAGCCCGGGATGGCAGGGGACGTAGGCCGGGACGGAACCCAGGCGGATCTCCACCAGGTCGCCGTGTGCGGGCAGGGAACGGAGGAAGTCGAGGGGCCTGCGCATCAGCGGCCAGGCATGGCCTACGAGCGGCAGGGCCCCGGGAGCGGTTCCGGACACGTACGTGGCGGGCATGGCGACCCTTCAGTCGGCGGCGTACCGAACGCGCCACGAGGTTTTCCGCCGCCATGGGGGCCAAAACCCCGGGATTCTCCGGTTTGACGGGATCCGAACGCGGGGCGGGGGGCGCGTGAACGCGGGTTGGAGGGGCCGGTTCCGTGCGCTTACGCCTGCCGGCGGGGGGTGCCGTACGGGGGCGGGGGGCCAGGTGGGTCCCGGCGGGTCCGGGCGGGTCCGGGCGGGTCCGGGCGGGTCCGGGCGGGTCCGGCACCGCCGGGATGCGCCGCGGTTGGTTGCTCACCGCTGCGGCGGAGGGAAATGCCCCAGCCCCGCCCCTTCCCGAAACC
>NZ_BMUT01000002.1:573300-700187 GCF_014650335.1 Streptomyces hiroshimensis | reverse complement strand
GAGCCGGGGGCCGGGAGGCCGGGGCCGGGGGTCCGGGGTCCGGGGCTTGCCCCGGGAAACGGTGAAAGGGTGGGGCTGGGGCTCCCTCCCCCGCCGCAACGGCGAGCAACCACCGCGGCGCGGTCCGGCGGTGCCGAACCGGGCGGACCGGAGGCGATGCCGGACCGGCCGAACCGGAAGTTGTTGCCGGACCGGCCGGCCCAGGAGGTCTCAACGGCCCGGCCCGGAGGGCCTCAGCGGCCCGCAGGGCCGGTCGTTGCCAGGATCGCCGCCGCCACCGCCTGCGGCCGGTCGTACATCAGCAGATGCCCCGCCGGGGCCACCGCCTCGAACCGCCCGTCGAGCCGCTCGGCGAGCCCCCGCTGCCGTTCCAGCCAGCGGCGCTCCAGCCAGGAGCCGGTGCCCGGGGAGGCCGCCAGCACGCTCACCGGCACGGGCGGCATGGCGTGGCTCTCGCGCAGGGCGTCGAGCTCGGCGGCCACGTCGCGGTAGCGGGCGTTCTCCATCAGCAGGGCGCGCACCACCCGCCCGGTGCCGTACGTGCGCCGCACGAGGTCGGCCGGGGCCGGGTCCTGGCGGCTGACGGAGGAGGCGCGGACGGTGAGCCTGCGCAGGGAGGGGCCGAGCGCGCGGGGCAGCCCCGCGGCGGCGAGGACCACGCCGCGGGCGTGCGCGGCGGTGGTGCGCAGCTCGCGGGCGGGGGCGGGGCGGGCGTCCTCCTCGACGCTGCCGTCGACCAGCACGATGGCGGCCGTCCGCTGCGGGTGCAGCCGGGCGAACGCCTCGGCGTGGAAGCCGGCCAGGGAGTGGCCGACGACCGTCGCGGGCGCGTGCAGGCCGAGCGCGTCGAGGACGCCGGCTATCCGGTCGGCCTCGCCGCAGGCGGTGGGCGGCTCCAGGGGCGGGGCGCTGAAGCCGAGGCCGGGCCGGTCGAAGCGGACGACCGTGCGGTGCGGGGTGAGGAGCGGGACGACGGGCTCCCAGTCGAACCAGCCCATGCCGAGCCCGGCGCTGAGCACGCACACCGGCCCCGACCCCTCACGCACCACGTGCAGCGGCACCCCGCCGACCCGCAGCATGCGCCCCGGGGGCCGCACCGTGTCACGCCCCGGGGACCGCGGCCGCACCGTGCCGTTCACGCCGTTGCCGCCGTTTGCGCTGATCATGGGCTCCCCCTCGTCGCTCTCCGACAAGCTAACGGACGGGGCTCTCCCGGTGCTCCGGCGCCACCCAGTGGGGTTTGCGGAACTTCAGGAACGCCAGCGGCGCGAGGAATCCGAGCACGAGCAGCCCGCCGCCGACGGTGAGCAGGTAGCGCCACAGCGGCCCGCCGCCGAACTGCTCGGGCGGGACGAAGCCGATGCACATGGCGGCGAGCGAGGCCGCGAAGCCGACGCCCGCGACGAGGTGCAGCGCGGGCACGCGGAAGCCGCGCGGCCGGTCCGGCTGACTGCGGCGCAGCCGGACGGCGGCGGCGAACATCAGCAGGTAGACGACGAGGTAGATCTGCGTGGTGATCACGGAGAAGATCCAGTACGCGCTGGAGACATCCGGGATGAACGCGTAGAGGAGCGCGATGACGGTCGTCAGCCCGCCCTGGGCGACCATGATGTTGCGCTGGACGCCGTTCTTGTTCAGCTTCTGCAGCACGGGCGGCAGATAGCCCTCCTGCCGGGCGACCATCAGCAGTCCCTTGGACGGCCCGGCCAGCCACGCGAGCATCCCGCCGAGCGCCGCCGCGACGAGCAGCACGCCGACGACCTTGGTCAGCCAGCCCACGTGGAAGTGGTCGAAGAAGCCCTGGAAGGCCTGCATCACTCCGGCGGTGAGGCTGAGGTCCTCGCCGGGCATCACCCAGCTGATGGCCAGCGCCGGCAGGATGAAGATCAGCAGGACGAGCCCGGTGGCCGCGAACACCGAGCGCGGGAACTGCCTGCCGGGCTCGCGCAGCGAGGAGACGTGGACGCCGTTCATCTCCATGCCCGCATACGACAGGAAGTTGCCCACGATCAGCACGAGGCTGGCCAGGCCGGTCCACGGCGGCAGGAAGTGGCCGCTGTCCATGGGCGCGGCGGAGGCGTTGCCCTGGCCGAGGAAGACCAGGCCGAGGACGACGAGGACGACGCCCGGGATCAGGGTGCCGACGACGAGCCCGATGCTCGACAGGCCGGCCACGGCCTTCGTGCCGCGGGAGGAGATCAGCACGCCGGCCCAGTAGACGACGACGATGACGATGGCGACGTAGAGGCCGTTGTCGGCGAGCCGCGGGTCGACGACGTACGCGAAGGTGCTCGCCACGTAGGCCAGCAGGCTCGGGTAGTAGGCGATCGTCATCGCGAACTGGCACCACACGGCCAGGAAGCCCAGCGGCTTGGACAGCCCCTCGCTGACCCAGCGGTAGATGCCGCCGGTCCAGCCCGAGGCCAGCTCGGCGGAGACCAGGGCGGTCGGCAGCAGGAAGACCACGGCCGGGAGGAGGTAGAGGAAGACGGCGGCCAGCCCGTAGAGCGCCATGGACGGCGCGGGCCGCAGGTTGGCGACGGAGGCCGTGGTCATCATCGCGAGGGTGACCCACGAGATGAACGGGGGCTGGGACTGCGGGGTCTTCGGCGGTGCGGGGACGGCGGCGACGGGACGGTCGTCCCTCACCTGTTCCGTGATGGTCATGGGAGGGGGAGCGTCCTTCAGGCCGTACGTCAATCGTTTTCGCCCCATAATCCCATTTCCGGGGCCGTGGAGCCGGCATACCCCGTAGGGGTAGGGTGCGAGGGTGATCGGTAACGGACGGCAGGGGACGGCGGCCGCGTGGTGCGGCCGGCTGTTGCTGCTCTCCGCCCTGCTGCTGGGCATCGTCACGATGCACACGCTGGGGCATCCGACGGGGCACGCGGGAATGAGCCATGAGGCCCGTACACACACGCATGCGACGGCCGGCGCGCACCCGCAGACGCATTCCGCCCCCGCCGTCTCCCCCACCACCTCCCCCGTCGCGGACGACCCGCTGACCGCCCCCGGCATGGACCCCATGTCCGTCTGCCTGGCCGTCCTCGGCGCCGCTCTCCTGGCGCTCGTCCTGCTGCTGGTCACCGCGGCCCTGCGCCGTCCCGCCGCAGCCGTGGCCGCGGTCCGGGCGCGGCTGCTGCGGGCGTTGTGGCCGATTCCGCCGCCTCCGCGGCACAAGTCCCTCGCGCGGCTGTCGGTGCTGCGGGTGTAGGAGCGCGCTTCCTGCGTGTCCCTGCCCCCTTCTTCACCGACCCCTCAGAGGTGTACTCACCCATGCGTACGCACAACCGCACGCACACCCGCCGCGCCCTCCTCGGCGCCGGCCTCGCCGCGGCCGGGAGCGGCCTGCTCGCCGCCTGCTCCGACGGCGCCGCAAGCTCCTCCTCTTCCTCCCCCTCCGCCCCGCCCGCCGCCTTCGTCACGCCCGACGGCAAGGAGGTCGCCGCGGCCGAGGCGAAGCGCGGGAGCGGCCCGGTCCGCGACGTCCGGCTGACCGCCACCCGCACGCGGATCGACCTGGGCGGCCGTACGGTCGACACCTGGGCCTACGGCGACCGGCTGCCCGGCAAGGAGGTACGGGTCACCGCGGGCGACACCCTCGCGCTCACCCTCGCCAACCACCTGCCCGAGGCCACGTCGATGCACTGGCACGGGCTCGCGCTCCGCAACGACATGGACGGCGTCCCGGGCGTCACGCAGCAGCCGGTCAAGGCGGGGGCCTCGTTCGCCTACCGCTTCGCGGTCACGCACCCCGGCACCTACTGGTTCCACCCGCACTCGGGCGTCCAGCAGGACCGGGGGCTGTACGCGCCGCTGATCGTGGAGGACCCCAGGGAGCCGCTGCAGTACGACAAGGAGTGGGTCGTCGTCCTCGACGACTGGGTGGACGGGGTGGACGGCAGCACGCCGGACGCGGTGCTGGCGGAACTGGCCAAGGGCATGGACCACGACATGGGCGGCATGGACCACGGCGGCGGAGGCATGGGCCACGGCGGCGGGGGCGGCATGCACCACATGTCGATGACGTCCGCCGCCTCGCCCTCCCCGGAGAAGGCCCCCTCCCGCATGCTGATGGGCGCCACCAGCCCGCTCCTCGGCGGGGACGCGGGCGACGTCGCCTACCCGCACTACCTGGTCAACGGGCGCACGGCGGCCGACCCCGAGACCTTCACGGCCAGGCCGGGCGACCGGATCCGGATCCGCTTCGTCAACGCGGGCGGGGACACCGCCTTCCGCGTGGCCCTCGGCGACCACAAGATGACGGTCACGCACACGGACGGCTTCCCCGTCGAGCACGCGGAGACGGACGCGCTGCTGCTGGGCATGGGCGAGCGCTACGACGTGCTGGTCGAGGCGAAAGACGGCGTCTTCCCGCTGACGGCGCTGGCCGAGGGCAAGAAGGAGGCCGCGCTGGCGCTGCTGCGGACGGGCGGCGGCGAGGCCCCCGGCGCGTCCGCCCGCCCCGGCGAGCTGGACGGCAGGCTCCTCACCGCCGACCGCCTCAAGGCGGACAAGGCCGTACGGCTGCGGGACCGCGCACCCGACCGGACGATCACGCTCCGGCTGACCGGTTCCATGGCGAAGTACGACTGGGCGATCAACGGGGAGAAGTACGCGCCCTCGCGGCGGCTGCCCGTGGCCGCGGGCGAACGGGTGCGGCTCTCCTTCGTCAACGCGACCACGATGTGGCACCCGATGCACCTGCACGGCCACACCTTCGCCCTGCCGGGCGGCGGCCCGCGCAAGGACACGGCCATCGTGCTGCCCGGCAAGCGGCTGGACGTGGACTTCGACGCGGACAATCCGGGCCTGTGGATGCTCCACTGCCACAACGTCTACCACTCCGAGTCGGGGATGATGACGCTGCTGGGCTACCGGAAGTAACGTCCGCCGGCGCACCTCGCCGCTCAGAGATCGCGTCAGATAGACGAGTACTCTGGGCGGCGTGCCTCAACTTCGCCTCGCTCTGAACCAGATCGACTCCTGCGTCGGCGATCTCGCCGGGAACGCCGAGTCGATCGTCCACTGGACCCGGCACTCCGCCGGACAGGGCGCCCACCTGGTGGCGTTCCCCGAGATGGCGCTGACCGGCTACCCCGTCGAGGACCTCGCCCTGCGCCGCTCCTTCGTGGAGGCCTCGCGCGCCGCGCTGGCCGCCCTCGCCGCGCGCCTGGCCGACGAGGGCCTCGGCGAGCTGCCGGTGCTCGTCGGCTACCTGGACCGCAGCGAGGAGGCGCGGCCGCGCTTCGGCCGCCCCGCGGGCGCCCCGCGCAACGCCGCGGCCGTGCTGCACCGCGGCGCGGTCGCGCTGTCCTTCGCCAAGCACCACCTGCCCAACTACGGCGTCTTCGACGAGTTCCGCTACTTCGTGCCCGGCGACACGATGCCGGTGGTCCGGGTGCACGGCGTGGACGTGGCCCTCGCCATCTGCGAGGACCTGTGGCAGGAGGGCGGCCGGGTGCCCGCGGCGCGCGCGGCGGGCGCCGGGCTGCTGCTGTCGGTCAACGCCTCCCCGTACGAGCGGGAGAAGGACGACACCCGCCTGGAGCTGGTGCGCAAGCGCGCCCAGGAGGCCGGCTGCACGACCGCGTACCTGGCCATGACCGGCGGCCAGGACGAGCTGGTCTTCGACGGCGACACGATCGTCGTCGACCGCGACGGCGGGGTGATCGCGCGGGCCCCGCAGTTCGAGGAGGGCTGCGTCCTGATCGACCTCGACCTGCCGGCCGCCGCCCCCGAGGCGCCGTCCGGGGTCGTGGACGACGGCCTGCGCATCGACCACGTCACCCTCTCCGCGGACCCGCTCCCTCCGTACGAGCCGGAGACGCCGGGCGGCACGGCACCGCACCTGAGCGACGACGCCGAGGTCTACCAGGCCCTGGTCACGGGCCTGCGCGCGTACGTCGCCAAGAACGGCTTCCGCAGCGTCCTCATCGGCCTGTCCGGCGGCATCGACTCCGCGCTCGTCGCGGCCGTCGCCTGCGACGCGGTCGGGGCGGAGAACGTGTACGGCGTGGCCATGCCGTCGCGCTACTCCTCCGAGCACTCCATCACCGACGCCGAGGAGCTCGCCCGCCGCACCGGCCTGAACTTCCGCACCGTCCCGATCGCGCCGATGTTCGACGCGTACATGGGCGCGCTGGGCCTGACCGGCCTCGCCGAGGAGAACCTGCAGTCGCGGCTGCGCGGCACGATGCTGATGGCCGTCTCCAACCAGGAGGGCCACATCGTCCTCGCGCCGGGCAACAAGTCCGAGCTGGCGTGCGGGTACTCGACGCTCTACGGCGACTCGGTCGGCGCGTACGGGCCGATCAAGGACGTCTACAAGACCTGGATCTTCCGCCTCGCCAAGTGGCGCAACGCCGACGCCGCGTCCCGGGGCGAGACCCCGCCCATCCCGGAGAACTCCATCACCAAGCCCCCGAGCGCCGAGCTCCGCCCGGGCCAGGTGGACACGGACTCCCTGCCGGACTACGACGTCCTCGACCGCATCCTGGAGCTCTACGTCGACCGCGACCGCGGCCACGCCGAGATCGTCGCCGAGGGCTTCGACGCGGAGCTGGTCACCCGCATCCTGCGGATGGTCGACACGGCGGAGTACAAGCGCCGCCAGTACCCGCCGGGCACGAAGATCTCGGCGAAGGGCTTCGGCAAGGACCGGCGCCTGCCGATCACCAACCGCTGGCGCGAGACCGGCTGACGCCGGGCCCACCACCGCAGGACCACCACACGGAGCCGGGGGAATCGAATGATTCCTCCGGCTTTGTCTTGCCCGGAAACCGTCCGCGCGCCGCGTGGGGGGCCGGGCTCCTCGCGTCCGCCGCCGCGGCAAGCCTGCTGACCGCCGCTCCCGCGCACGCCCTCGCCGGCGAGCCGGTCGCCGACGGCACGTACGCCTACACCGCGAAGCTCGACATCGACGAGGGCATGCGCAGCTGCTCCGGCACTCTCGTCCAGCAGGAGTGGCTGATCACCGCCGCCAGCTGCTTCGCCGAGGACCCGGCGAAGGGGTTCAAGATCCTCGCCGGCGCCCCGAAGGGGAAGACGACCGCCACCATCGGCCGCACGGACCTCCGGCGCGAGGACACCGGCGCGGTCGTGGACGTCGTCGAGCTCGTGCCGCGGGAGGACCGCGACCTGGTGATGGCACGGCCGGCGAAGCCGGTCACCGGTGTCCGGCCGATCGCCGATATCGCGAACAGCCTTCCGGCGGAGAACGAGCGCGTGAAGGCGATCGGCTACGGCCGGACGAAGGACGAGTGGGTCCCCGACTATCTGCACTACGCCGATTTCAGGGTCGGCCCCGCCACCGGCACCACGGTGAGCATCACCGGAGAATCCGATGACGCCGCCGTGTGCCAGGGCGATACGGGCGGCCCCGTCCTCGCGCAGTACGGCAGCTTCGCCGCGCTGGCCGCCATCCACAGCACGAGCGGCCAGGCGGGTTGCTTCGGCACCGACGCGCCGGAGAAGCGCCGGACCGCCTCCGAGACCCGTGTGGACGACATCGCGGGGTGGATCAAGGCCGTCGCCTCCCGCAACGTCCTGTCACGGGTGAACTGGAAGGACGCCGTGCATGTCACCGCGGGCAACTTCAGCCGCGCAAGCGGAGAGGAACGTTCGGACCTCTTCGTCGTCTGGGCCGACGGGTCGGCCAGCCTCTTCGAGGGTTCCGGTCAGCAGGACGCCAAGTACCCCTTCCTGAAGGAACACAAGCTCGCCCCCGAGGGCAGCTACTGGAAGGACGCCGAAGCCGTCACCGGCATCAGCGTCAACCAGTCCGGCGGGGGCGGCGGGCTCGCCGTCCGCTGGCGCTCCGGCAAAGTGTCGACCTTCAGCGAGGTCAACGAGTCCGGCTTCGGCTACGAGAAGACCCTGGCGTACCGCGACAGCTGGAAGAACGCCCGTTCCCTCGCGGCCGGCCGCCACACCGACAAGTACCGGCGCGACGACCTGGTCGTCCTGTGGGCGGACGGTTCGACCTCCATGTACGCGGACGCCGGCCTCAACGGCGTCTCCAAGGAGACCCGGCTGACCTCGGCCGACAAGACCCGGGTCGATGCGCAGATCACCTCCGGCCGGTTCACCGGCAAGGACGCGGACGATGTGATCGTCCGCCGCAAGGACGGCAGGACCGACCTCTTCCCCGGCCTGGACGCCCGCGGCTTCCGTGACGGCATCAGCCTCCGCCCGCAGGGCTCCGCCTGGAAGTACGCCCAGCCGCTGATGGCCGGTTCCTTCGGCGGGGGCAAGCAGGAGGACCTCCTGGCCCGCTGGGCCGACGGCAACCTGAGCTACTACGCCGACGCGGACGCCTCCGGCACCCACGGCGAGATCCAGCTCGTCGGCTGACGGGATCCCCGCCGCTCGCGTTAGCATTGATTGATCGTTCAAGCAATCAGTGGAGTGAGTGAGCCGCAGTGAAGGTCGAGATCTACAGCGACATCGCGTGCCCGTGGTGCCACGTCGGCAAGAGCCGCTTCGAGCAGGCGCTCGCCGCGTTCCCCGGTGCCGATGACGTCGAGGTGGTCTACCGGCCCTTCCAGCTCGACCCGCACGCTCCCGAGGAGCCGCTCCCCCACCGCGAGGTGCTGGCCGCCAAGTACGGACCGCAGTCCGTCGCCATGGACGACCACATCACGCGGCTGGGGGCGGACGAGGGCCTCACCTTCGACTTCGACACCGTCGTGGAGAACAACTCCCTCCTCGCCCACCGGCTGCTGCGCTTCGTCCTCGACGAGTACGGGCCGGACGCCCAGGCCCGGCTCAAGGGCCGGCTGCTGGAGGCCCACTTCGGCGAGGGCCTCGACATCGGCGACCGCGAGCACCTCACGGACGCCGCGGTCACCGTGGGCCTGGACCGCGACCCCGTCGCCGGTTTCCTCGACGGCGACGACCTGCACGACGAGGTCCTGGACGAGATCGAAGAGGCGCGGCAGCGGGGCGTCACCGCGGTGCCGACGTTCGTGTTCGAGGGGCAGTGGGCGGTCCAGGGCGGCCAGGACCCGGCCACCTTCCTGGACATCCTCCGGCAGGTCGCGGAGGCGACCGGGGCCGGGGCGAAGACCGAAGCCGAGGCCGGGGCGGAAGCCGGCGAGGCCTGCGCGGACGGCGCCTGCGCCGTCTGAGCCGTCTAAGCCGTCCGATCCGTCTGAGCCGTCCGATCCGGCGGCCGGGCGGCTACGGCTTCGCTGCGCCGCGCACCTCCAGCCCGTCCAGAAGCCGCTGTGTGGCCGCCGCCACGGCGGCCACAGCCTCCTCGAACACGGCCTGGTTGTGGGCGGCGGGGTGGTGGAACCCCGACACCTTCCGTACGTACTGCAGGGCGGCGGCGCGGATGTCCTCGTCCTCGACGGAGGGCATCATCGGCGGGCGCAGGGTCTTGATGCTGCGGCACATGTCTCCAGTGTGCACCGACGGGTTCCGGGGAGGGCCCGGCAGCGGCGTGACAGTATCGCTGTCATGACTACTTCTGATGTTGCCCAGGACGCGAAGAAGGCCCCGCTGAAGGACCCTTGGGAGCTCCCCGACGTCTCCGGCCTCGTGGTCGGCGTGCTCGGCGGCACCGGCGACCAGGGCCGCGGCCTCGCCTACCGGCTGGCCAAGGCCGGCCAGCAGGTGATCATCGGTTCGCGGGCCGCGGAGCGCGCGCAGGCGGCCGCCGGCGAGCTGGGCCTCGGCATCGAGGGCGCCGACAACGCCGAGTGCGCCCGGCGCAGCGACATCGTGATCGTCGCCGTGCCGTGGGACGGCCACGCCAAGACCCTCGAAGCGCTGCGCGAGGAGCTCGCCGGCAAGCTCGTCGTCGACTGCGTCAACCCGCTCGGCTTCGACAAGCAGGGCGCCTACGCCCTCAAGCCGGAGGAGGGCAGCGCCGCCGAGCAGGCCGCCGCGCTGCTGCCGGACTCGCGCGTCACCGCCGCCTTCCACCACCTCTCCGCCGTGCTGCTGCAGGACCCGGAGATCGAGGCGATCGACACCGACGTGATGGTGCTCGGCGAGAAGCGTGCCGACACCGACGTCGTGCAGGCCCTGGCGGGCCGCATCCCCGGCATGCGCGGCGTCTTCGCGGGCCGGCTGCGCAATGCCCACCAGGTGGAGTCGCTCGTCGCCAACCTGATCTCGGTGAACCGCCGCTACAAGGCCCACGCCGGGCTGCGCGTCACGGACGTCTGACCGGCGGCGGGTGGGGGGACGCCGCGCCCGCGCGGCACCTGAGCGACAATGGCCGGGATCGTGACCGTATGCGCCCCCGGACAGGAGCCGTCCCCCATGCCCCGCCTCGCCCTCTACGCCCTCGCCGTCTGCGTCCTGTCGGTCGCGGCGGCCGCCGTCTCCTTCGCACGGGGCAGCTGGCTCGGCATCGTCTGGATCCTGATGCTCGGCGTCTCGTCCAACATCGCCTGGTACTACGTGCGCAAGGCGAAGAACGACAAGGCCGCCGCCGAGGGCGGCGGGAACGCGTAGGACGGGCCCCCGGGCCCGGACACCCCGGCCCCCGGGCCTCGGGCCCCGGCCCCTGAGGCGGCCCCTGAGGGATCACGCCCCGGGGGCCGGCTCCCACCCGTGCGGCGAGCCCGGCGGCTGCTTGTAGACGGGCCTGCCCGCGGCTCCGCTGGTGCGGAAGGGCCTGCCCCGGTCGTCGAGCCGGAGGACCCCGCGCCGGCCGCCGCTGGACCACTGCAGCTCCAGGTACCACTTCACGTCGCGCTGCGCGGCGGTCGCCTTGACGTAGAAGACCTCGGGGTCGTTCTCGCTCACCTTGTACGGGAAGTCGCGCTGCCCGGCCTTCGGGGTGACGGCGGGCCGGGCGGCGTCGAGGTCGACGCCGAAGGACTTCGTCGACACGTCCCCGCCGCAGCCGACGCCCATGATGTAGCTGTTCCAGGGCAGCGGCGCCTTCGTGCCCTGTACGCGGACGTGCAGCCCTTCGAGGACGACGGTGTCCTTGCCGGTGCCCTGCAGGGTGATCTCGATGAACTGCCCGCCGGCCGCGACGCCGCCCAGCGCGGAGACCCAGCCCGGCGCGTCCTGCTCCGGCGGGGGCGGTGTGACGTCGCCCGGGGCCCGGTCGATCAGGTAGCGCTGGGAGCAGGGGTCCTCGAAGGCGTACGGGCGGACGTGCGCGGTCACGGGGGTGCCGGTCTCCGCGCCGCCGCCGTGCGGCTTGCCTCCGGGGGCGGAGGACGCGGAGCCGTCCTGCGGCGGGGACGCCGCGGGCTCGCCGCCTTCCTTCTCCCCCTCCTTCTCCCCGGCCTCCCCCTTCTCGTTCTTTCCGTTCCCGTTCTCGCTCCCGTTCCCGGACGCCGAGGAGGAGGGGATCCCGCTCGGGCCCGCGCCCGGCTTCCCGGGCTTCCCTGCTGCGTGCGCACCCGGTCCCGCCGGTGAGGCCGCTCCGGCAGGCCGTTCCCCACCGGCCGCAGGCGAGTCGCCGCCGAGGCCGACGGCCAGCGCGGCGGACCCCAGCACCGTGACCGCGGCGACGGCGGACAACGCGGCGAAGACGGCCTTCCGGGGCGGGCGGCGGCGCCGCGGTGGCGCCGCACCCTCACCCGCTGGAGCCAGCGGTGGCGCCATCGGCTCGGCCATCGACTCAGCCACCGGCTCGGGTTCAGCAACAGCCGCAGCCGCAGGCGCGGGCTCAGCCGCCGCCGCTTCCGGAGCGGCCGCCGCCGACACCTTGCGCCCCCGCGTCGCATCCGCGACGATCCACAGCCGGTGAACCTCCATCAGCTCTTCCGGCGTGGCCTTGCACAGCCGGGCCAGCCGCTCCACCGGAGCGAACTCCGTCGGCACGGCAGACCCGCTGCAATACCGGTGCAGCGTCGACGTACTGACGTGCAGTCGCTTGGCCAGTACCCCGTAACTCAGGCCCGACCGCTCCTTCAGCGACCGCAGCATCTCCGCGAGATCGCCCGCCCCCACGTCACTCCCCCATCCCAGGTCCCCGTTCCAGGGAATCACCATTCCCGCAGGTCAGAGCCTATGCGAACGTTCCGGCGTCCCTGATCTGCCGGTTGCCCTGGCGCCCGGGACGCATTACCGCACAAGCTTTCGCCATCCAAGCACGCCGCTCCCGCAATCCGGTCGAACGGCACTCCGCTTCCCACCCGTGACGAAAGAGATCAGCCATGCGTGCCTCCGTCCGCCGAGCCCACCCCCGCCCCCGTCCGTTCGCCGGCGCGGGCCTGGCGGCCGTCGCGCTCGCCACGCTCACGCTGGCGGCGTGCAGTCAGAGCGGGGAGGGCGAGGGCGTACGCAAGGAGGGCGCCGCCTCCTCGCAGCCTTCCAAGCAGGGCGAGGGCGCCCCGCCCTCGGAGTCCTCGTCGCCCTCGCAGGCGGGGCAGGCGCCCCAGGGCAAGCCGACCGCGGGGAAGGGTCCCTCGGCCGGCTCCTCGACCGGCGCCACGCCGCACGGCGCACAGCGGACCGGCGCGACGCACGACCCGTACGCCCCGGAGAACCGCGTTCCCTGCACCGCCGCCAACACCAAGGTCGCCGCCGCGGCGCTCTCCCGTCCGCTCAACCACATGCTCCTCACCGTCACCAACACGGGCTCCGAGATGTGTGACTTGAAGGGGTACCCCGTCGTGAAGTTCGAGGGCGCCCAGTCCGTCCCGCCGGTCATGGAGCACTCCAAGCCGCAGGCGGTCACCTCGCTCCCGCCGGGCGGGAAGGGCTACGCGGCGGTGATCCTCTCCGCGGGTGACGGCAGCGGTGGCGACGGCTACACGGCACGGAGCCTCGAAGTCGGCTTCCAGGGCAGCGATGCGATGGCCAGGGCCGCCCTCCCGGCCAAGGGCGTGTACATCGACAGCTCACTGCGCGTCACGTACTGGGTGTCCACGACCGAGGACGCGCTCTCCTGACGCGTCCGTCCCCGACCGTTCCTTCCCGACCGTTCCTTCCTGAGCCCCAGGCCGCCCCGGCCTGGGGCTTTCCCGTTTGATGCGCCACGGCCGTGACGCCACGGAACCCCTGGTTGCGCCATCCCGCTTGCGATGGCGCCATCTATGGTGCCATGATGACGTCACAGCGCAACGCCACACCGCGCGGATCTCTCCACCAGCTCTTTCCGTCACCATGAGAACGGGACAGCCATGCCTGCCTTCGACACCCCCGGGCCCCTCTCCGTCACCCTCGAATTCGACCTCGGAACGGTCCGGGTCACCGCGGGCAAGCGCACCGACACGGTCGTCGAGGTGCGGCCCACCGATGGCGCCAGGGACGTCGACGTGCGGGCCGCGGAGCAGACCAAGGTCAGCTGCTCGGGAGGCAAGCTGCTGGTCAAGGGCCCCAAGAAGCGCTCCCCGTTCGGCAAGTGCGGGTCGCTCGACGTGACCGTCGAACTGCCGGCCGGATCGGACGTCCACGGCGACTCGCCCATGGCGGACTTCCTCTGCGAGGGCCGCTTCGGGGAGCTCCGCATCACGACCTCGCTCGGCGACATCCACGTCGACGAGGCGGACACCGTGTACCTGAAGACCTCGCTCGGCGCCGTCCGGGCGGGCCGCGTCGCCGGCGACGCCGAGGTCTACGGGGCGGGCCGGATCGACCTCGGCGAGATCGCGGGCGACACGAAGGTCAAGAACGCCAACGGCGAGACCACGGTCGGGGAGGTCTCCGGCGAGCTGCGGGCGAACGCGTCCAACGGCCGCATCTCCGTCGGCGTCGCCCACGCGGGGGTCGACGCCAGGACCTCCCTCGGCGACATCCGGATCGGCGAGGTGGCGCGCGGCAAGGTCTCGCTGCGGACCGCCGCGGGCGACCTCGACGTCGGCATCCGGGAGACCAGCGCCGCCTGGCTCGACGTGCACACCGGCGTGGGCGCGGTGCGCAACTCCCTCGGCTCGTCCGAGGGCCCCGGCGGCTCCGCGGAGACCGTCGAGGTGCACGCCGGCACGGGCGTCGGCAACGTCCTGATCCACCGTGCCTGAACAGAACCACAGCGCCCGAACAGAACCACCGTGCCTGAACAGCACCACCGCTCCCGGCCACCCCAGCGAAACGAGAGGCACCCCCGCACCATGAACCCCACGGAACCGGCGGTATCGGCCGTCGGCCTGCGCAAGTCCTACGGCGACAAGACGGTCCTCGACGGCATCGATCTGTCCATCCCCCAGGGCACCGTCTTCGCCCTCCTCGGCCCCAACGGCGCGGGGAAGACCACCACGGTGCAGATCCTCTCCACGCTGATCCCCGCCGACGGCGGCCGGGCGCAGCTCGCGGGGCACGATCTGGAGAGCGATGCGGACGGCGTGCGCGCCGCGATCGGCGTCACCGGGCAGTTCTCGGCCGTGGACAACCTGCTCACCGCCGAGGAGAACCTGATCCTCATGGCGGACCTGCACCACCTCGGCCGCCGCGAGGGCCGCCGCCGGGCCGCGGAACTGCTGCACCGCTTCGACCTGGCGGAGGCGGCCCGGAAGCCGGCCTCCACGTTCTCCGGCGGCATGCGGCGCAAGCTCGACCTCGCGATGACGCTGGTCGGCGACCCGCGCATCATCTTCCTCGACGAGCCGACCACCGGACTGGACCCGCGCAGCCGCCGCACCATGTGGGAGATCATCCGCAGCCTGGTCGACGACAAGGGCGTCACCGTCTTCCTGACGACCCAGTACCTGGAGGAGGCGGACCAGCTCGCGGACCGGATCGCCGTCCTGGACCACGGGGTGCTGGTCGCCGAGGGCACCGCGGACGAGCTGAAGCGGCGTGTCCCCGGCGGCTACGTGCGCCTGCGGTTCTCCAGCCCGCGCGACCTCGACTCCGCCGCCGGCCTCTTCGGCACCATCGCCAAGCGCGACCCCGAGGCGCTCACCCTGGACATCCCCGGCGACGGCACCATCCCCACCCTGCGCGCCGTCCTCGACGTCCTGGACGCCGTGTCGGTCCGGGCCGAGGGCCTCACGGTGCACACCCCCGACCTCGACGACGTCTTCCTCGCCCTCACCGGCGGCCCGGGCGCGCACCCGGCCCCGTTCCTCACCACAGACACGACCCCGGACATGACCCCTGACACAACCCCTGTCACGAACCTGCAGGAGAGCGCCCGATGAGCACCGTGTCCCACGCCGTCAGCGATGCGCGGACGATGCTGCGGCGCAACCTCAAGCACGCGCTGCGCTACCCCTCCATGACGATCTCGGTCGTCGTCATGCCCGTCATGATGCTGCTCCTCTTCAACTACGTCTTCGGCGGCGCCCTGGGCACCGGCATCGGCGGGGTGCCCAAGGGCGACGTCGACTACATCGACTACGTCGCGCCCGGCATCATCCTGATGGCCGCGACCTCCGGGGCCGTGGCCACCGCGGTCAGCGTCTGCGTCGACATGACCGAGGGCATCGTCAACCGCTTCCGCACCATGGCGATCTCCCGCGCCTCGTTCCTGACCGGGCACGTCGTCGGCAGCGTCATCCAGACGATGGTCAGCATCACGTTCGTCGTCGGCGTCGCGCTGCTCATCGGCTTCCGGCCGGACGCCACGCCCGTCGAGTGGCTCGCGGCCGCCGGCCTCCTGACGCTGCTCACCCTGGCGTTCACCTGGCTGTCCGCCGCGATCGGCCTGGTGGCCAAGAACCCCGAGACCGCCAGCAACATCCCCCTGCCGCTGACGTTCCTGCCCTTCCTCGGCAGCGCCGTCGTGCCGCCGGAGTCGATGCCCACCGGGCTGCGCTGGTTCGCCGAGTACCAGCCCTTCACCCCCGTCATCGAGACCCTGCGCGGGCTGCTGACGGGCACGGAGATCGGCAACAGCGGCATCGCCGCCCTCGCCTGGTGCCTGGGCCTGACCCTGGTCGGCTACCTGTGGGCGCGCGCGGCCTTCCGCCGCGGCACCCGGTAACCCCCCGTTCCGGCCGCACGACCACCGGCACTTCCACTCGCACTCCGCACTCTGCACCCGGAGGACCACTTCCATGGAACGCGAACTGCCCGGCGTCCAGCCCCTGTCGGCGCTGCCGACCACCCGCCCCGCGGGCTGCCCCTTCGACCCGCCGGCCGAGCTGGCCGCGCTGCGCGAACAGCAACCGCTGATACGGATGCGCTACCCGGACGGGCACCTGGGCTGGCTCGCCACCGGCTACGCCACGGTCCGCGCGATCCTGGCCGACTCCCGCTTCAGCTCGCGGTACGAGCTCATGCACCTCCCGGTCGAGGTGCCCGGCGTGCCCGAAGGCGGCCTGCCCGCGGCGCCCGTAGGGGACATGACGGGGATGGACGCCCCCGAGCACACCCGCTACCGGAAGCTGCTCGCCGGCAAGTTCACCGTCCGCCGGATGCGGGCCCTCACCGAACGCCTCGAAGAGATCACGGCCGACCACCTGGACGCCATGGAGCGCCGGGGCCCGTCGGCCGACCTGGTGGAGGCGTTCGCCCAGCCGATCCCCGCGCTGATGATCTGTGAACTCCTCGGGGTGCCCTACGCCGACCGCGAGCTCTTCCAGCGGCACACGACGACGCTGACCGACATGCGCTCCTCGGAAGAGGAGAGGTACGCCGCCATGGCCGGGCTGCAGGAGTACCTGCACAAGCTGGTGGCGGCCAAGCGGGCCGAGCCCACCGACGACATGCTCAGCGATCTGACCACGAGCGACCTCACCGAGGAGGAACTCGCAGGCCTCGGCGGCTTCCTGCTGGGCGCCGGCCTCGACACCACCGCCAACATGATCGCGCACGGCGCCTTCGCCCTGCTGCGCAACCCGGACCAGCTCGCCGCCCTGCGCGGCGAACCGGACCTCGCCGACCAGGCGGTGGAGGAGCTGCTGCGCTATCTGACCATCGCCCACACCGGTCTGAAGACGGCCCTGGAGGACGTCGAGCTGGACGGCCACCTGATCAAGGCCGGTGAGAGCGTCACCCTCTCCCTCCAGGCCGCCAACCGCGACCCGCTCCGCTTCCCCGGCCCCGACGCCCTCGACCTGCGCCGCAAGGCCACCGGGCACCTGGGCTTCGGCCACGGGATCCACCAGTGCCTGGGGCAGCAGCTGGCGCGCGTCGAGATGCGGGTCGCCCTGCCGGCGCTCTTCGCCCGCTTCCCGGCGCTGCGCCTGGCCGTGGCGCCCGAGGAGGTGCCGCTGCGCACGCACTCGAACATCTACGGGGTGCACAGCCTCCCGGTCACCTGGGACGCGGCGTGAGCGCGGCATGAAGCAGCCCCAGGCCACACGGGGGGCCTGGGGCTTTCGCGTACCGCGAATCAGCCGGTCAGAAGACGACGGCCGACAGCGGCGGGATGTCCGGGGTGCCCTGCCAGAAGCGGAACAGCTCCCGGCCCCAGTACGTGTCCCACGCCGTCACGTCGAGGAACCGCAGCACCGAGTCGATCATGTCGAAGAACGCGTGGTTGACCTCGGGGATCCACAGGAAGCCGAAGACGGCCAGTATCCCGAACGGCGCGAACGGCTCCACCTGGCGCCGCACCTTGTACGACAGCCACGGCTCGATCACCCCGTAGCCGTCCAGGCCCGGGACCGGCAGGAAGTTGAGGATCGCGGCGGTCACCTGGAGCTGGGCCATGAAGCCGAGCGCGTAGCGGAAGTGGTCCGGGACGCCGTCCATCGCGCCGAGCCAGAACGGGGCGGTGACGACCACGGCGAACGCGGCGTTCGTCAGCGGGCCCGCTGCCGAGATCATGCTGTGCTTCCAGCGGCCGCGGATGCGGTGCCGCTCGATGAAGACCGCACCGCCGGGCAGGCCGATCCCGCCCATGATCACGAAGATGACGGGCAGGACGATGCTCAGCAGCGCGTGCGTGTACTTCAGCGGATCCAGCGTCAGATAGCCCTTGGCGCCCACCGTGAGGTCGCCGCCGTGCAGGGCGGTGCGCGCGTGCGCGTACTCGTGCAGGCACAGCGAGACGACCCAGCCGGAGACGACGAAGAGGAAGACGGCGAAGCCGGGGCTCGCCGAGAAGTCCGTCCACACCGCCCACATGGAGACGCCCATGATGGCGACGAGGGCGAGGAAGACGGGACTCACGCGCCGTTCGCCGCGGGTCGCTGTCGGCATAGCTTCTGCTCCTGTGAGGTGGGGCGGTCCCGCCGCGGGCCGGCCCGGAGGGCGGCTGCGGCGGACGTACCGGGTGACGGTACTTCCTCCACCCTCCCGGCCCGTAACCCGGCCGGTACGGGCCCGGGGGAGAATGGGGCCGTGCGTTACGGCATCCTCGGCACCACCCAGGCCCACACCGGCGACGGCCGGCCCGCCGCCCTCGGCGGCGCCCGGCTGCGCGCCCTGCTCGCCGCGCTCGCCCTCCACCCGGGGCGCGTCCGCACCGCCGAGGCGCTGATCGGCGAGGTCTGGGGCGACGAGCCGCCCGCCGACGCGGCGGGCGCGCTGCAGGCCCTCGTGGGCCGGCTCCGGCGGGCCGTGGGGCACGACGCCGTGGCCTCGGCGGCCGGCGGCTACCGGCTCTGCGCCGAGCCCGGGGACGTCGACCTGTACCGCTTCCAGCAGCTCGCCGACGAGGGGGCGCGGGCCCTGGCCGACGGCGACCCCGCCAAGGCCGCCGGCCTGCTCGGCGCCGGCCTCGCGCTGTGGCGCGGGCCCGTCCTCGCCGACCTCCCGGGCCGGGCGGCCCTCGCCGTCCGCTACGAGGCGCGCCACCTGGACGCCCGCCGTACGCAGCTGTCCGCCGCGGTCGCCCTCGGCCGGTCGGAACAGATCCTTCCGGAGCTCTCCGCGCTGTGCGAGGCGCATCCGCTCGACGAGCCCCTGCACGCCGTGCGCCTGCGCGCCCTGCGGGCGGCGGGGCGCCCCGCGGAGGCGCTCGCCGCGTACGCGGACATCGCCAGCGACCTGGCCGGCCGCCTGGGCACGGACCCGGGCCCGGAACTCCGCGCCCTCCACGCAGAGCTCCTGAACCCGGAGCGGGGCATACGACCTGGCACCCGGCGCGGCGCCGCACCGCCACAGGGCACGCCGCCCGGCGCCCGGCACCCGTTCCCCGCCCCGAACGGCGCCGCACCGCCGCAGGGCTCGCCCTACGCACCCGCCGGGCTCGCGCCGGACGGCTCTGCCGATTCCCAGGACGCGCCCTACCCGGCGGACCGCCCCGCCGCGCACGGCACCGCCGGGACTGCGCAGGGCACACCGCGCCATCTCCCCGGATCCGCGCCGGGCGGCACCCCGGACCACCCCCAGGGCACGCCCGGCCCGCTCCCCGGCCCTGCCACGCACGGCACCCCGGCACCGCACAACGGAGCCGCGCCGGACAACACCGTGGCGCCACATGGCCGGCCGTACCCGTCCGCCGCACCGACCGCCGACGGCCCCGCGCCGCCGCACAGCACGCCCTACCCGCCCGGCGCCCCCGCCGCGCACGGCACCGCAACCCCGCACAACGGAGCCGCGCCGGACAGTTCCGTGGCGCCTGACCGGTCGTACCCGCCCACCACGCCGGCCCCGGGCGGCACCACGTCGCCGCACAACCCGCCCGCCTATCCGCCCGGCGCCCCCACCGCGCACGGCACCGTGGCGCAGCAGGGCCACCCGTACCCGCCCGCCGCCCCGGCGGCCGGCGGCACCGTGCTGTCGCCCGGGCACGGCCATGACGCCCACGGCGCTCCCGTCCCGCCCCACGCCGGAGGCGGCACCGGCACCACGCCCCCGCCCGGCAACCTCCGTGTCCGGCTGACCTCCTTCGTCGGGCGGGAGGACGACATCGCGTCCATCGGCGGCGACCTGCACGCGCACCGCCTGGTCACGCTCCTCGGCCCCGGCGGGGCCGGGAAGACCCGTCTGTCGCTGGAGGCCGCCGAGGCCGCCGCCGCGAACGGCGGCGGGTGGGCCGACGGCGTGTGGTTCGCCGAGCTCGCGCCCGTCGACGATCCGGCCACCGTGCCCGAGGCGGTGCTGACCGCGCTCGGCGGCCGCGAGACCGTGGTGCGGACCACCGCCGACGGGCTGCGGGCCGCCGGCGACGCCACCGCGACGGACCCGCTGGCGCGGCTGGCCGAGCACTGCGCACCGCGCCGCATGCTGCTCGTCCTCGACAACTGCGAGCACGTGGTCGACGCCGCGGCCCGCCTCGCCGAGACGCTCCTGGCCCACTGCCCGGGCGTCACCGTGCTCGCCACCAGCCGCGAGCCCCTCGGCGTGCCCGGCGAGGCGGTGCGGCCGGTGGAGCCGCTGCCCGACACCGTCGCGCTGCGGCTGCTGGCCGACCGCGGCGCCGCGGCCCGCCCCGGCTTCCGCATCGAGGACGACCCGGAGGCGTGTGCCGAGATCTGCCGCCGCCTGGACGGGCTGCCGCTGGCCATCGAGCTCGCCGCCGCCCGGCTGCGGCTGCTCGGCCCGCGCACCCTGGCCGACCGCCTGGACGACCGCTTCCGGCTGCTGACCTCCGGCAGCCGCACCGTCCTGCCGCGCCAGCAGACGCTGCGCGCCGTCGTGGACTGGTCGTGGGACCTGCTCGACGGCCCCGAGCGGGCCGTGCTGCGCCGCCTGTCGGTCTTCTCCGGCGGCTGTGACCTGGCGGCGGCCGAAGCGGTGTGCTCCGACGGCCCGGACGTGGCCGCCGCGCATGCCGCCGACGCCGTCGGGGCCCGCGACGTCGCCGCCCTGCTCGGCTCGCTCGTCGACAAATCCCTCGTGGTGGCCGAGCCCGCGGCGGGCGGCGAGATGCGCTACCGGCTGCTGGAGACCGTCGGGGAGTACGCCGCCGAGCGGCTGGACGAGGCGGGCGAGCGGGCGGGCGCCGAGCACCGCCACCTGCTGGCCTACCGCGAGCTGGCCCGCACCGCGGACCCCCTGCTGCGCGGCCCCGCGCAGGGCTTCTGGCTGGAGCAGCTGGAGCTGGAGCACGACAACCTGCGCACGGCCCTGCGGCACGCCGTCGCGGCGCGGGACGAGCAGGAGGCGCTGTGCCTGGTGCTGTCCCTCGGCTGGTTCTGGCAGCTCAGGGAGCACCGCGCGGACGCCTCGCACTGGGCGGAGGCGGTGGGCGCGCTGGGCCCCGACCCGTTCGCCGGGCCGGTCGCCCCGGTCCCGCCGCTGTACGTCTCCTGCACGGAGCAGCCGCCGCCGATGACGCCCGAGGTGCTGGCGGAGGCGCGGCGCGGGGTCCACCTGACGCGGCTGGTCAGCATCACGGACATGGCGCTGGTCCAGTCGCCGGAGATGCAGAGCAGACTGCGCACCATCGCCGCGGCCTACGCCGACGGGCCGCCGCAGACCTGCCGCGTGCCGGGCTACATCGTCTTCTTCGCCATCCTCATGACCGGCGATTTCGAGACGCTCTACCGGACCTTGGACGCGATCGTCACGCGCTGCCGCGAGCTGGGGTACACGTGGGAGCTCGGCCACGCGCTGCAGCTGCGCTCCAAGATATTCAACGACCACCCCGGCGGGCTGGACCAGGCCACCGCAGACGCGCAGGAGAGCGTGGAGGTCTTCCGGCGGCTCGGGGACTCCTGGGGCGTGGCCGAGGGGCTGACGGGCCTGGGCGAGGCGCACGAGCGGCGCGGGCAGTTCGACCTGGCGGCCGAGGCCTACCGGGAGGCCGTCGAGCAGGTCCGTGAGCTCGGCTCGACCGGGCAGCTGCCGGCGCTGCGCGCCCGGCTGGCCGGGGCCCTGGTCGAGGCGGGGACGGTCGGCGACGAGGAGGGCGAGCAGATGCTCCGCGACGCCATCGCGGAAGCCGAGCAGGGCAATACGGATGCCGCGGTCTTCGGCAGGCTGCAGCTCGGCGTGCGGATCGCCCGCACCGGGCGCACGGCCGAGGCCCGGGAGATCTTCGAGGAGCTGGTGACGGACTTCGGCATCCGCTCGGTGGTGATGTTCGAGGCCCTGATGTGCGGTCAGATGGCCTGGCTGGACACACTGGAGGGCCGCCCGGCGGACGCCTTGCCGAGGCTGCGGAAGGCCCTGGCGATGGCCGACGACCCGCTGTCGACGCTTGCGGTGCCGCAGCTGCCGATGACACACCTGGTATTCGCCGCCTTCGCCCACGCCGAGCTGGCCGGCGGGCCGTCCGGCGAGGAGCACGCGCTGCGCGCGGCCCGGCTGCTCGGCGCGGCCGAGGGCCTGCGCCCGGCCGACTTCCCGGTGGCGTCGGTGGAACGCGAGGTGTACGAGCGCACGGGGGCCGGAGCGCGGGAGGCGCTCGGCGACGCCGCGTACGAGCGCGCGTACGCCGAGGGCGGCGGCCTCACTCTGAAGGAGGCCACCGCCCTCGTATGACGCGGACACCGGCCCGGCTCAGGTCTTCTTGCGGAACTTCGAGACGGCCAGCGGTGCGGTCACGAGCGTGATGGCGGCGGCCCAGGCCAGCGTCATCCACAGCGAGTGGGCCACGGGGCCGCCCCGCAGCAGGTGGCGTACGGCGTCGGCGAGGTTGGACAGCGGGTTGTACTTCGTGAAGGCCTCCAGCCAGCCCGGCATGTTGGCCGTCGGCGCGAAGATCGAGCTGCCGAACTGCAGCGGCATCAGGACGATCATCGCCATGCCCTGGACGGCCTGTGCCGTCTTCATGGTGAGCCCCAGCAGGATGAAGATCCACATCAGGGAGGCGCCGAAGACCATGGCCAGGGCGACCGCGGCCAGCAGGTGCAGCGGGGAGGTGCTGACGGAGAAGCCGAGCGCGAAGCCCATGCCCAGCAGGATGGTCGTGGCGACGAGCATCCGGCCGACCTCGACCACGATCTTCGCGACGAGGACGGAGGACCGGGCTATCGGCATGGTGCGGAAGCGGTCCATCACCCCCTTCTTGAAGTCGTCGTTGACGCCGACGCCGACGGCCATCGCGATGTTCATGCCCTGCATGGCCATCAGGCCGGGCACCAGGTAGTTGAGGTACTCCTGCTCGTGGCCCTTGCCGGCCATCGAGCCGCCGAAGACGTAGGTGAAGAGCAGGATGAAGATGATCGGCATGATCACGGCGTCGAACATCGACTCCGGGTCCGCCTTGATCTGCAGGGCGTTGCGCCGCGCGAGGGCGCCGATGTGCCGCAGGTTGGCCCGCAGGCCGATGCGGCCCTCGCGGGCGGGCGCCGCCGCCGCGGGCGCGCTGACCGTAGCCGCGCTCATGCGGCGACCTCCTGGAGTGCGTCGGTGTCGGTGTCGGCGCCGTCCTGCTGCGGGGCGGACGCCTTCTGGCCGGTGACGGCGAGGAAGACCTCGTCGAGGCTCGGCAGGTGGGTGGAGATGCCGGAGATCGCGAAGCCGCGCGAGCCCAGCAGGCCGACCACGGCGGTCAGCTGCTCGTCGCTGATGATCGGGACGTTGACCGTGCCCTCGGCCTCGTCGGCGGTGGCGCCGGCGATCCCGTCGAGCCGGGCCTGGGCCAGCGCGCCGACCATGCGGGGCACCTCGGCGCGGTCCGCAGGACGGATCTGCAGGGTGCGCCCGCCGACCTTCGCCTTCAGCTCGTCGACCCGGCCGCCCGCGATGACCTGGCCGCGGTCGATGACCGTGAGCTCGTGGGCGAGCTGCTCGGCCTCCTCCATGTACTGCGTGGTGAGCAGGACGGTGGCGCCCTCGGAGACCATCCGCCGGACCTCCTCCCACACCTCGTTGCGGGTGCGGGGGTCGAGACCGGTGGTGGGCTCGTCCAGATAGAGCACGGACGGCTGGCCGATCATGGAAGCGGCGAGGTCGAGCCGGCGGCGCATACCGCCGGAGTACTGCCCGGCGGGGCGCTTGGCGGCCTCGGTGAGGGAGAAGCGCTCCAGCATCTCCTCGCCGCGGCGGCGGGCCTCCTTGCGGGAGAGATCCAGCAGCCGGCCGATCATGTACAGGTTCTCGAAGCCGGACAGCTTCTCGTCCACCGAGGCGTACTGGCCGGTCAGGCCGATCACGCGGCGCAGCTGGCGAGGCTGGGCCACCACGTCGTACCCCCCGACGCGGGCGGTGCCGGCGTCCGGCCGGAGCAGCGTGGACAGGCAGCGCACGAGGGTGGTCTTGCCGGCGCCGTTGGGCCCGAGCACGCCGAGGACGGTGCCCTCGCGCACGTCCAGATCGATGCCGTCGAGCGCCTTGGTGGCGCCGAAGTGCTTGACGAGGCCACGGACTTCTACGGCGTTCCCGCCGCTGCCCGCCCCCCGTGAGGTGTCGTTTCGCGTCATGCCCACCACGGTGCCAGGTGCCACTGACAATCCGCCTACAGGTCACCGACAGCTTGCTGTCGGTGACCTGTAGGCGGCAGGCGTCTTGCCAACGGAACCGCCCGCCCTCAGGCAGCCCGCCGACCCACGAGAGCCGCGGCAACCTCCCGCCGCGACGGCGCGCAACCCGCGCGGCGGCTACCGGCGGCACCGGACCGGCCCACAGCCGGGCTCGGCACCGCCGAACAGCACCATGGGAGCTGAGCACCGCCGCGGCGGAAGGAAGGCGCGGCACAACCCAATGCCCGCGGCGGAAGGAAAGCGCGGCGCAGCCCCGCCGCGGGCATTACTCGCCACCACGGCGGAGAAAAAGACCCGCCGCAACGGCGCGCAACCCACGCGGCGGAGCCCGGCGGCGCCGGACCGGCCCACAGCCGGGCTCGGCACCGCCGAACAGCACCATCGAGGCTGAGCACCGCCGCGGCGGAAGGAAGGCGCGGCGAGCCCGGCAGGCACCCCGCGCCGCGATGGCGACGGGGCCCCACGCCTAGTGGAAGGCGTGCTCCTCGGCCGGGTACGCGCCGTCCACCACATCCTCGGCGAAAGCCCGTGCCGCATCGCCGAGAACGTCCCGCAGCTGTGCGTACTGCTTGACGAAGCGCGGTACGCGGCCGGACGTCATGCCGGCCATGTCCGTCCACACGAGGACCTGCGCGTCGCACTGCGAGCCCGCGCCGATGCCGACCGTCGGGATGTGCAGGGTGCGGGTGACCTCGGCGGCCAGTTCGGCCGGGACGAGCTCCAGGACGACGGAGAAGGCGCCCGCGTCCTGCACGGCCTTGGCGTCGCGCAGCAGCTGCTGCGCGGCCTCCTCGCCGCGGCCCTGGACCGTGTAGCCGCCGAAGGCGTTGACGGACTGGGGGGTGAGGCCGATGTGGGCCATCACCGGGATGCCGGCCTCGACCAGCAGCTTGATCTGCTCGGCGGACCGCTCGCCGCCCTCCAGCTTGACCGCGCCCGCGCCCGTCTCCTTGATCAGCCGCGTGGCACTGCGCAGCGCCTGGACCGGGCCTTCCTGGTAGGAGCCGAACGGCAGGTCGGCGACGATCATGGCGCGCTTGGTGCCGCGGACGACCGCGGCGGAGAGGACGGCGATCTCGTCCATGGTGACGGGCACGGTGGACTCGTAGCCGAGGTGGCAGTTGCCCATCGAGTCGCCGACGAGCAGGACGGGGATGCCGGCCTCGTCGAAGACGGAGGCGGTCATCGCGTCGTACGCGGTGAGCATGGGCCACTTCTCGCCGCGCGCCTTGGCGGCGGCGATGTCGCGGACGGTGATGCGCCGGGAGCCCTTGCCTCCGTACAGCGCCTTGGGGTCGCGGCTGCTGTCGGGGCTGTTCGGGACATGCGTCGTCGTCATGGCGGTGCTCCTGTTGATGTGTCGTCTCGAGGCGCCCTGACGGCGTCCCCGGATCACCTCCATGCTGACACGCCCGCTCCGGGCAGGGAAGGGACCCCCACGCACACCTGTTCGTCGGACCGGAGTAAAGGTTTTCCAATACGAGACGGGTTCGTATCGGAAAAGATCTAGGCTGGCGGGCATGACCCCCGATCCCTCCGGCGCCCCGGGCGCCGCACCGCACCGCAAGGTCCCGGAAGCGGTGCACCGCAGACGCTGGGCGATCCTGGCGGTGCTGCTGTTCAGCCTGCTCATCGTCGTGCTGGACAACTCGATCCTGAACGTGGCGATGAAGACGATCGCCACCCCCGCTCCCACCGGCCTCGGCGCCACCCAGAGCCAGCTGGAGTGGGCCATCAACTCCTACACGCTGGTCTTCGCCGGGATACTGTTCACGGCCGGCCTGCTGGGCGACCGGCTGGGCCGCAAGAAGGTCCTGCTCTTCGGCATGGTCGTCTTCGGCGCCGGCTCCGTGCTCTCCGCCTTCTCCGGTTCGCCCACCGAGCTCATCGCCTTCCGCGCGGTCATGGGCTTCGGCGGCGCGTTCGTGATGCCCGCGACCCTCGCGATCATCGTGAACGTCTTCGAGCGCGAGGAGCAGCCCAAGGCCATCGGCATCTGGGCGGGCGCCGTGGGCCTCGCCGTGGCCATAGGGCCGATCACCGGCGGCGTCCTGCTCGACCACTTCTGGTGGGGTTCGGTCTTCCTGGTGAACGTGCCCATCGTGATCACCGCCCTGATCGCGATGTCCGTGCTCGTCCCCGACTCCAAGGACCCGCGGCCGGGCCGCCTCGACCCGGTCGGCGTGGTGCTCTCCGTCGTGGGCCTGGTCCTGCTGGTCTACGGCATCATCAAGGGCGGCCAGCTGGCCGACTTCACCGACCCCGAGGTCTTCGGCACGGCCGGCGGCGGCCTGCTCGTCCTGGCCCTCTTCGTCCTGCACGAGCGGCGCTCGGACCACCCCTCGCTCGACGTGCGCTGGTTCCGCAACCCTGCTTTCTCCGCCGCCGTCTCCTCCATCGCGCTGGTCTTCTTCGCGCTGATGGGCGTCACGTTCATGACCGTCTTCTACACGCAGAGCGTGCGCGGCTTCACCCCGCTGCAGAGCGGGCTGCTGATGCTGCCGCTCGCGGCCGCCCACATGTTCTTCGCCGTGCGCGTCCGCCGCGTCGTCGAGAAGCTCGGCGTGCGCATCGTGTGCACGGGCGGCATGGTGATGGTCGCGGCGACCATGGCCGGTTTCCTGCTGCTGGACCGGGACACCCCGGTCTGGGTGCTGGAGGTGCTGCTGTTCTTCCAGGGCGCCTCGATGGCGCACATCATGCCGCCCGCCACCGTCTCGATCATGCAGTCGCTGCCGCGCGACAAGGCCGGCTCGGGCTCCGCCGTGAACAACACCTTCCGGCAGGTCGGCGGCGCGCTCGGCATCGCCGTGCTCGGCTCCGTCCTGTCCACCGCCTACCGCGACGGCATCTCCGCCCGGCTCGACGCCCTCCCCGGCCTGACGGACGAGGCACGGCACGCGGCGGGCGAGTCCGTCGAGGCCACCCTGACCGCCGCCGCGAAGCTCGGCCCGGAGGGCAGGGCGCTCGTGGGGCCCGCCCACGACGCCTTCGTCCACGCCATGCACGTCACCGTCCTCGGCGCCAGCGCCTCGGCCCTGGTCGGCGCGGTGGTCGTCGCGCTCTTCCTGCCCAGGCGCGCGGCCGCCCGCAAGGAGCCCGGCGCGGCGCGCCCGGACGGCCAGAAGGAACAGGCGGGAGCCGGCGCATGACCCTCCCCGAAGCGGCCACCACGCCTGAGGCGGCCACCACGTCCGAAGCGGCCGCTCCCGAGCGCCGCGGCCGGCCCCGTAACGCCGCCCTCGACACCGCCGTCGTCGAGACCGTCCTGGGCCTGCTCGAAGAGGGCGTGACCCTCGGCGAGCTGTCGATGGAGCGCATCGCGCGCGAGGCGGGCGTCGGCAAGGCCACGGTCTACCGCCGCTGGCCCGGCAAGGAGGCGCTGATGCTCGACGTCATGCGCTCCCTGGAGCACGCCGCCCCCGAGCTCGCCGGGGAGTCCGTACGGGACGACCTGGTGACGCTGCTGGAGACGCTGCGCCGGCGCGGGCTGGCCAAGCGCTCCTCCGCCGTCCTGCGCACGGTCCTCGCCCAGGTCAAGGCCCATCCCGAGCTCTGGCAGGAGTACCACGACAAGGTCGTCAGGGCCCGCCGCGAGGCGGTCCACGCCGTCCTGCGGCGCGGCATGGCCACCGGCGAGATCCGCTCCGACCTGGACGTCGAGCTGATGGGCGATCTCATCGTCAGCCCCATGCTGTCGCGGGCCATGTTCCACGAGCGGGCGGAGCTGCCGGAGGACCTCCCGGGGAAGATCGTCGACACGGTCCTGGAGGGCGTGCGCCCCCGCTGACCGCCGCGCCGCGCCCCTCCCCGCCCCGGAATCCAGCGAATATGCCCGTTGTGTCACAGCACGCCCCGAGAGGCCCCTCGCCCGGAACCTCCCTCCGCCGGGCCGTCGTCCTTCCCACCGACACCCCCTCCAGGGGTGCCACGCCAGAAGCGGAAGCGGCGCATGCCGCACCCACCGGATGATCACCTATCGTCTGGTGGGCGGGGCCGCAGCGGATGAAGAGTTGAGGACGACGGATGGCGCAGGCGTACATGCAGGAGACGGGCCGAGACGGATCCGGTCCGGAGGGGACCGGATCCGGGGCCCGGCGCCTCATGGACCGGTGGCGGGACCGCGACGTCTGGCGGCGCGGCTTGGTGCTCGCCGCCCTCGCGGTCCTGCTCGGCCTGCTGATGCTCCTGCACACCCAGCTGCCCAACCGGGTCGGCAACCTCGGCAGCCTGACGGAGACCTTCCTGCCCTGGCTGGGCCTGGGTATCCCCGTCCTGCTCGTCCTGGCGCTCGTGCGCCGCTCGGCGACCGCGCTGATCGCGCTGCTGCTCCCCGTGGTCACCTGGGTGAACCTCTTCGGCGGCCTGCTCAGCGACAAGACCGGCAAGGGCGGCAACTTCACGGTGGCCACCCACAACGTGAACGCCGAGAACCCCGACCCCGCCGCCACCGCCCGGGCCGTGGCCGCCTCCGGGGCGGACGTGGTGGCCCTGGAGGAGCTCACCAACGCCTCGCGCTACGAGAAGGCGCTGGCGGGCTCGTACAAGTACCACTCCGTGCAGGGCACGGTCGGCATATGGAGCAAGTACCCCCTGGAGCTGGTCCAGCCCGTCGACATCCGGCTCGGCTGGGTGCGCGCCCTGCGCGCCACCGTCCGCACCCCCCAGGGCCCCGTCGCCGTCTACGTCGCCCACATGCCGTCGGTGCGCGTGAAGTTCAACGCGGGCTTCACCGCCGGGCAGCGCGACCGCAGCGCCGAGGCGCTCGGCCGGGCGATCGCGCAGGAGCCCGAGAGGCGCGTCGTCCTCCTCGGTGACCTCAACGGCACCATGAACGACCGCTCGCTGGCCCCGATCACCTCCCAGCTGCGCTCCGCCCAGGGCGCCGCGGGCGACGGCTTCGGCTTCAGCTGGCCGGCGAGCTTCCCCATGGCCCGCATCGACCAGATCATGGTGCGCGGCATGGACCCGGTCTCGGCGTGGACGCTGCCGGCGACGAAGAGCGACCACCTGCCGATCGCGGCCCGCGTCAAGATCTGAGCTTCCCCCTCCCGTCCCCCCGGCCGGGGAGCGGCTACCTCATGAGCCACTCCCTGGCCAGCAGCATGACCTCCTGACGGCTGCGGCCCCCGTGGTCGGCGGCGATGAAGCGGGTGCCGATCCGCGACGAGAAGGTGAGCAGGGCGCGCACCTCGACCTCGTCCTCGTCGGCGCAGAACGCGCGGTACAGCGAGCGCAGGTAGTCCATGCGCCGGTTGTCGACCCGCCGGAGCCGCTCCGCGACGGCCTCGTCCCGCCGGGCCCAGTCGCGGACCGCGAGCTCGGCCGCCACGCTGATCACCGACCCGTCGGAGGCGGCCGCGACGATCGCGAACAGCCGCGCCAGCCGCGCCCGGGCGTCTCCCCCGCCGCCCTCGGCCTGCTCGATCACCGCCTCCGTGACCTCGCGCTCCCAGGTGTCGAGCATCTCCGCGAGCAGCGCGTCCCGGTTGCGGAAGTAGCCGTAGAAGCCACCCTTGCTGACGCCGAGCGCCTGCGCCAGCGGCTCGATCCGGACGGCCTCGGGGCCGCCCGCCGCGAGCGCCCGCAGCCCCTCCTCGATCCACTTCTCTCGGGGCGTGCGAATGGCGCCCATGACTGTGTCTCCCCTCACGCGACCCCCGTCTATACGGCACCGTATAAACGGGTCTACCTTCGATCTATACGGCATCGTATAGATCGTATGGATGGGGGAACGGCCATGAGGCTGCCGAGCACCGCACACACCTCCCGACCCTGGCGGATCCACGAGATCGCGCACGACTTCCGCCTGGAGGACGTCTGGGCCCTGCCGACCCCGGGCGGCCCGGACGACCTCGCGCACCTGGTGAAGCAGGTCTCGACCGGGCAGGGGGCCTACGTCGACACCCGCGTGGGGCGCACGCTCTTCGCGCTCCGCTGGAAGCTCGGAGCGCTGTTCGGCTGGGACAAGCCCGGCACCGGCGTGGGCGAGCGGGAGGCCGGGCTGCGGGACCGGCTGCCCGCAGACCTCCGCGAGGGCCCCCGCGGACCCGACTTCCGCAAGTTCACCTCCGTCTACCAGACGCACGACGAGTGGGCGGCCGAGATGTCCAACGAGACCTGCCGGGGGGTGATGCACCTCGGCTGGGTCCCGGACGGGAACGGGGGCTACCACGCCCAGATGGCGGTCCTGGTGAAGCCGAACGGCCTGTTCGGCGCCGTGTACATGGCGGGCATCAAGGCCTTCCGGTACGTGGGGGTGTATCCGGCGCTGCTCCGGATGATCGGACGCGAGTGGGAGGCGAACGCCGGCGAGAGGAACGCGGCCGGAGGCGGCGGGACCGGACGCGGCGAGGCCTGACGCAACGGGGCCTGAGGAGCGCGGCCGGTCGCGGCGGGGCCATCCCGTAGGCTGGACGGCTTGCCCCGCACGCCCGTCCGAAAGGCCCCCTCCTCATGCCCCTGGCTCTGCTGGCGCTTGCCGTCTCCGCCTTCGGCATAGGGACGACCGAGTTCGTGATGATGGGCCTCCTGCCCAACGTCGCCGACGACCTGGGGACCTCCGTCCCCACCGCCGGCTACCTGGTCTCCGCCTACGCCCTCGGCGTCGTCGTCGGCGCCCCGCTGCTCACCGCCCTCGGCTCGCGCATCCCCCGCAAGCGGATGCTGATCCTGCTCATGGGCGTCTTCACCCTCGGGAACCTGGCCTCGGCGCTCGCCCCCACCTTCGGGACGCTCATCGCGGGCCGGGTCCTGGCCGGGCTGCCGCACGGCGCGTTCTTCGGTGTGGGCTCCGTCGTCGCCGCCCGCCTCGCGGGAGAGGGGCGGCAGGCCCGGGCCGTCGCCATGATGTTCCTCGGCCTGACGGTCGCCAACATCATCGGCGTCCCCGCGGCCACCCTCCTGGGACAGCACCTGGGCTGGCGCGCGACGTTCCTCGTCGTGGCCGCGATCGGCCTCGCGGCGATGGCCGCGCTCGCCCGCCTGATCCCCGAGCTGCCGCGCGAGCAGGGCGCGGGGCTGGGGCGCGAACTGCGCGCGCTCGGCGGCCGCCAGGTGCTGCTCGGCCTGCTGACCACGGTCTTCGGCTTCGCGGGCGTCTTCGCCGTCTACAGCTACCTCTCGGCGATGGCGGTCGAGGTCACCGGCTTCTCGGAGACCTCGGTCACCTTCGTACTGGCACTGTTCGGCACCGGCATGACCCTGGGCGTCCTGGCCGCCGGTCCCCTCACGGACCGCGCCCTGCGCCCCACGCTCTACGGGGCGCTGGCCGGGCTCGCGGCGGTCCTCGTCGTCTTCGACTTCACGGTGCACGTGAAGTGGGCGGCGCTGGTGACGGTCGTCCTGCTCGGCGCGGCCGGCTCCATGACCAGCACCCCGCTCCAAATGCTGATCATGAACAAGGCCAAGGCCGCACCGACCCTCGCCGCGGCCTCCAACCACTCCGCGTTCAACCTCGCGAACGCGGGCGGCGCCTGGCTCGGCGGCGTCGCCATCGCGGCAGGCTGGGGCTGGACGTCCCCCACGCTGGTCGGCGCGGCCCTCGCCGCGGCGGGCCTGCTGTGCGCGGTGGTGTCGGGCGCGCTGGACCGCGACGGCGGGGAGCCGTCGAAGGTGGTCGCGTCGGGCGACGCCGCCGCGGGCGACGCGGACCGGGCGCCGACGGCGGACCGGGTGTCGTAGCCGCCCGGGCCCGGCTGGTGGCGGGTCGTTGCTCTGCCGTCGGCGAATCTGCCAGGGGCAGAGAAGGCTGTGACGGGGGCGCCGACGGCCGGAGAGTGGTGGGACCACGCCGCCACCGGGCCAAGGAGGCTCCATGTCACCACTCGTCCTCGCACCGCACGCCAGCGACGGGGAGGCGTCCCCGACCCGCTTCGACGATCACCTCGCCTCGCTGCTCCTCACGCAGCGCATCGTCTTCCTCGGCACCGAAGTCAACGAGGTCTCCGCCAACCGCGTCTGCGCGCAGCTGCTCCTCCTCTCCGCCGAGGACCCCCGTACGGACATCGCCCTCTACATCAACAGCCCCGGCGGCTCGGTGACGGCCGGGCTGGCGATCTACGACACGATGCGGCTCATCCCCAACGACGTCTCCACCCTCGCCATGGGATTCGCCGCCAGCATGGGGCAGTTCCTCCTCACCGTCGGCACGGCGGGAAAGCGCTACGCCCTGCCCAACGCGCGGATCATGATGCACCAGCCCTCCGCCGGGATCGGCGGCACCGCCGCCGACATCGCCATCCAGGCAGAAAACCTCGAGTTCACGAAGAAGGCCGTCGAGCGCCTCACCGCCGCGCACACCGGCCAGTCCGAGGAGACCATCTCCCGCGACGGCGACCGCGACCGGTGGTTCACGGCCGAGCAGGCCAAGGAATACGGAATGATCGACCGCGTCGTGGAGTCCCTGGAGGACGTCCGCCCGGCCGGTACGAAGCGACGGATCGGACTCTGACGACATGAGCCAGTACACCATTCCGACGGTCGTCGAGCGCACCCCGAACGGCGAGCGGGCCTACGACGTCTTCAGCCGGCTGCTCTCCGAGCGCATCATCTTCCTCGGCACGGAGATCGACGACGGCGTCGCCAACGTCGTCATCGCCCAGCTCCTGCACCTCGAATCCTCCAGCCCGGACACCGAGATCGCCCTGTACATCAACTCCCCGGGCGGATCCTTCACTTCCCTCATGGCCATCTACGACACGATGACCTTCGTCCGCGCCCCCATCTCGACCTTCTGCGTCGGCCAGGCCGCCTCCACCGCGGCCGTGCTCCTCGCCGGAGGCGACCCGGGGCGGCGCTTCGTCCTCGAACACGCGCGGATCCTGCTGGGGCAGCCGGCGAGCGGCGGCCGACAGGGCACGGTCTCGGACCTCACCCTCCAGGCCAAGGAGATGCTCCGCATCCGCTCGGAGGTGGAAGAAGTCCTGTCCCGGCACACGGGCCACGACGTCGCGTCCCTCCGCGCCGACATGGACCGCGACAAGGTCTTCACGGCGCATGAGGCGGTGGCGTACGGGCTCGCCGACGCGGTCCTCAGCCGCAGGGAGCTGGCAGCTGCCGCCTGAGGGGGAGGGCTGTGATGGTGACGGGCGGCCGCGCTACGGGGGTGGGCGGCCGCCCTGCCGATGCGGCGGTCACGCCGCCAGGCGTACTTCACCCTGCCGCGGGGGCGCGCCCCGCCGGGCCGACGTTACGTGAGTTACGCGAGTTACGTGAGTGCGGCTCGCGAGACGGATGAGCTCCGCCTGAACCAGGGCGAGGAGCTCGGCCAGACTGAGGCCGAGGGCCTTGGCGGCGGCCGCGAGCACTTCGGAGGAGGCCTCCTTGCGCCCGCGCTCCACCTCGGAGAGATAGGGCATGGAGATCCGCCCGGCGTCGGCCACGTCCTTGAGCGTCCGCTTCTGAGCAAGCCGCTCACGACGCAGGACGTCCCCGACGATGTTCCGCCAGAGGGGTTCGGTGGCGGTGGCGGGGCACAGGGGGATAACGCGGGCGGCGGCCGCGGCTGTCTTCGACGCTTGGCTGGTCACCACTTCAGCCTAGAACGACGGCAACGGTCCGAAGGTGTTGAGCCGTTCTGCCGCCCGCGAAATCCCAGTGGGGCCGGACGCGCTACCCGCGGCTGCCGGAGGCGAGCTGGAGCTTGAGTTCATCGAGGCTCGCCACGGTGGATCGATCGGCAACGGTGGCGCAGGCACGGCTGTCGGTGAGTACGGCGTTGTCGACGTTGGCACAGGCCGGGCCCGAATTGCCGAGACTTTCGGCGGCATTGGTGGTGACACCGGCGGAGCCGAGGCTTTCGAAGGCGATGGTGCCGACACCGGTGGAGCTGATCGTGCCGACGCCCAGGGCAAGGGCCCAGCGTGGGATGACATCGAACATCATCGGGCGGGCGGCGGCCTCACCCTGACGGGCATTGCCGTCCGCCGCCACAGCTTGCGCGGAAGCGGCGGGGCCGACTGCAAGCAGGGTCAGCAGGGCGGTGGTGGTGAAGGCGCGGAAGACACGACGCAAGGCAGGTCCTCTCCGGCGGTAGGCGGGCAGGCGGCGCACGCACGTGAGGCCCTGCGGGCCAGCGGATCCGTCGTGAGACTTCCCCATCCCCCGAATGGGCTAAGCGTCACCTCACCCGAACGTGTCCCCCAGCACCCGTGTACGACTCGCCGCCCTGCCGTGCCTGTTCTGACCCGCAGTCAACCCACGGATGTAAAGACAACGAACTGGGCCCACGCGACGGCCGGAACGGCTAGCGCGGGGCCCTGCGGGCGCTTCGAGTCCCGCACGTGGACGGTGTGGGGGTGCGTGGCCACTTCAACACAATCTCCGGCCGCGCCACCGCTGTAACTCGACTTGAGCCATATGAGTTCGGTGCTCATAGTTCCTCTGCCAACTCCTTGATGAATCGTGCGGTTTCCTCGGGGCTGAGAGCATGGCGAGCGATCATTGTGTGCCGCTGGATAAGGGCAGCGACCTTCTCCGAGTTCGAGTGCATCGAACTGGTCGTCTGACCCTCCTCGTAGGCGAAATGCTCGTGTTCAGGCGTCTGCACCAGTACGAACGGCCCGTCGAGCCCCGGATGCGACGCGTTGAACGTCACGGCCTGGACGACGATGTTTCGCCGCTCACCCATCTCCAGCAAGTGCAGGAGCTGCCTCTTGTGCGCCTGGGGGGAGCCGAGCGTATTGCGCAGTGCAGGCTCCCCAATGAGGAAGGTGAACGCTTTGGTCTGGGTGGCGAGTACCGCTTGTCGATCCAGCCGGGCCTTAACTCGCTCCTCGACCGTCGCGTCGTCCACCGGCGGCCAATGCGAGCTGAACAGCGTGCGCATGGTCTCCTCCGTCTGGAGCAGACCCGGAATGAGCAGAGGCTGATAGGAGTGAAGGGCGACCGCCGCGGCCTCGTGGCGCACGAAGTCCCGGGCGTAGGGGGCCGTCCGATCCGGCTGCAGGTAGTCCTGCGTCGCGATCAGCTTCCCCCGCGCTCCGCACATCTCGTCCGCCACCCGGAGCAGCTGCGGCGTCGGCTTCCGACGCCCTTGCTCCATCGACTTCACCGTCTCCTCCCCGTACCCCGCCTCACGCCCCAGTTCCTCGCGGGTGACTCCCGCCTCCGTCCTCCACAGCTTGACCTGGTTGCCGCAGAGCCGCCATGCCATCGGCGGCTGAGAGAGCACACTGTCGTTCACGGTTCCCCGCCCTTCCCGTAAGTCGTCCGTATCAACGGACGCTACGGCGGACAAGCCCCGTACAAGCCGGGTTCGAACCCGCATCCCACGTGTGAGTGAACGACCCCGGACGGAGTCAGGCAGCCAGGCCCAAAGACCGGACCAGCTGCGCGAGTTCCTCGCGGAAGAGCTTGTCCGGGCTCAGCATCTGCGTGCGCAGGTGGCCGTAGATCTCCAGGCAGAGCAGGCCGTGCAGGTGTCCCCAGATGCGGAGCGCGAGCGCCACCGCCGCCGGGGGGAGGTCCGGGAAGGCCGGGCGGATCTTGCTGAGGAGGCCGGGGTCGAAGTCGGACCACTGGAAGTCCTCGGAGGCCGGGGAGGCCTGGGATGCCTTCGGCCAAGCCACGGCCGCCAGCGCCGTGAGCCCCGTGCAGACGCGCTGCGCAGCATCGGGGGCCGCGCCGCCTTCGGGGGCCTGGTAGCCGGGGACGGGGTCGCCGTAGATGAGGCGGAACCCGGCGGGGTTGGCGAGGGCCCAGTTACGGAAGGCGTGCGCCCAGGCCCGGATGCGGCCGGCCGGATCGTCCGCCGCGGCAGCGGCCCACGCGGCGTCGACGGCGTCGGCGAGCGCGGTGTACACGTCGTCGATGAGCGCCGTGACCAGGTCGTCGCGGGTGGCGAAGTAGCCGTAGATGGCGTTGGCGGTCATGCCCATCTCGCGGGCGATGGCCCGCAGGGTGATGGCGTCCGGGCCGCCCGAGGCCATCAGCCGCAGTGCCACGTCCTTGATTTCGGCCGTCGTCTCGGCCCGCAGCCGCTCGCGCCGCCCTCTGGTCCTCGTCTCCGCCACCCCGTCACTCTACAGCGGTCACTGGATTGATTGCCGTATCGAAACTTCACACCGTATAGTTTCGACACCGCGTCACTCAGAGACGCATTCCAAAGGGGGAGAACCATGCACATCGGAGTCATAGGAGCTACCGGCACCATCGGCAGCCGAGTCGTCACCGAAGCGCTCGGCCGGGGCCATGTCGTCACGGCGTTCAGCCGCGACGCCTCGCGGATCGAGGAGAGCCGCCCGAACGTGACGTGGGCGAGCGTCGACGTCCTCGACGCGGCGAGCATCGCCGCCGTCCTGCCCGGTCTGGACGTGCTGATCAGCGGCTTCCAGCCGGGCAACGCCGCCAAGGACATGGCGGACACCCTCCAGCGCTCCATCGCCGACCCCACCGTCCACACCACCGCCGCCCGGGCACTGCTCAAGGCCCTGGAGAGCCACCCCAGGACGCGGCTGATCGTGATCGGCGGCGCCGGGAGCCTGGAGGTGGAGCCCGGCGTGGCGCTCGCGGACTCCGGCGAGCACCTGTACCGGACGCTCGACGAGGTCGGGCTGCCCAGGGAGTACGCGGCCGCCGTGCGCGGAGCCCGGGACGGCCTGAACGTCCTGCGGACGTCGAACCGCCTCTGGACCTACTTCAGCCCGGCCGAGGACATCGCCCCCGGCGAGCGAACCGGCCGGTTCCGGATCGGCGGAGACCAGGCAGTGCGGGATGCCGACGGGCGCAGCCGGGTCTCGGCGGAGGACGCCGCGGTCGCCCTGATCGACGAGGTGGAGCTGCCCCGCTTCGTGCAGCGCCGCTTCACCATCGGATACTGATTCCCTCATACGCGCCCCGCTCATATGGGTGAGAACCCCCGTAACTCCCCCTTCCACTCCCGCCCTTGCGCGAAGCTCGGCGTATGGACGCCGTACGGGTCGCGCTGTTGCGGGAAGTGCTCGCCGGGACCGAGTGGTTGCAGGACACGCGCCGGTTCGCCGGGGCGCTGCGCGCCTCCGTGGCGCGGCGGCACGGGGGGCTGCTGCTCGTGGGGACCGAGGCGTACGAGCCCTGGCATCTGGCGGCGCATCTGGATGACGAGGCCGCGTGGTCGGGGCTGCCGGAGCTGTCGCCGACGCTCGTGCGGCACCGGGTCCCGCCGGGCGTCCCGGCCCACTTGTCGGTCGGGCTGGGCCGCCTGGAGGCGGCGCGGCGGGGCGAGACGCTGCTGGTGGTGACGGCGGACGAGGCGGGCGAGGGGTTGCTGGAGCGGGTGCACGACGCCCGGCGGGGCGGGGCGACGGTGCTGTCCCTGGACGGGGCTCCGGAGGGCGCGGGCTCCGAGATGTCGGCGCTCGCCCACGACCGGCTCGCCGTGCCCGCGCCGCCGCCGACGTCCTGCGTCTCGACGACCACTGAGCTCGACCTCGACACCGTGCAGCACCTGGTGAGCGCGGCCGCCGGGGAGAACGGGCTGCCCGCGCCGCGCGGCGGGCGGCGGCGGTTCCGGGACCGGCTGGCGCGGCTCGCGGACCAGTTGGCGGCGCCGCCTCCGCCGCGCTGGTAGGCGCGGGCGGGGCCGGATCCGGAAGTCCGCACTCGAAGGTCCGCGTTCGAAAAAGCGTTTGCTCCCGATCTTCCGCTTATGGACCATGGTCTCCCGTGACTGCGCAAGACCCCCCTTCCCCCTCCCCTGCCCCGGAACCCTCTTCCGGACGGCTCCGCGCCCTGCTGCCCGATCTGACGCCCTGGCGCTCCTCCCGTGACTTCCGCCGTATGTGGGTGGCGGGTCTGGTCACCGTCTTCGGTACCTTCCTGACCTTCATCGCGGTGCCCCTGCAGCTCAAGGAGCTGACCGGGTCCGCGCTCGCAGTCGGTGCGGTCGGGGCCGTCGAGCTGGTGCCGCTGGTGATCTTCGGGCTGTACGGAGGAGCGCTCGCCGACGCCCTCGACCGGCGGAAGCTGATCCTGTGGACGGAGGCCGGTCTCGGCGTCCTCTCCGGGCTCCTGCTGCTCAACACCCTCCTGCCGCACCCGATGATCTGGCCGCTGTACGTGGTGGCAGCGCTGGTCAGTGCGCTGAGCGGGATCCAGCGGCCGGCGCTGCAGGCGATCGTGCCGCGCATCGTCGCGCACGAGCAGCTGCCCGCGGCCGTGGCGCTGAACTCGATGCGCTGGCAGATCGGCGCCATCGCCGGCCCGTCGCTGGCCGGTGTGATCACCGCTTACGCGGGCCTGCAGTGGGCGTACGCGCTGGACGTCGTCTCGTATGCGGTCTCCGCGCTGCTGCTGCTCGGGCTGGCCCCGTCCCCCGCCGCGCACGAGGCGGACAAGCCGTCGCTGCGCGGCATCCTGGAGGGCGCGCAGTACGCGTGGAGCCGTAAGGACCTGCTCGGCACGTACGCGATCGACATGGCGGCGATGCTGTTCGCCTTCCCGACCGCGATCTTCCCGTTCCTGGCGGACGATCTGGACGCGCCCTGGGCGCTGGGCCTGATGTACGCGGCGGGCGCGGTGGGCTCCCTGGCGGTGAGCCTGACCAGCGGCTGGGTGTCGCGGGTGCACCGGCACGGCCGGATGGTGGTCTACGCGGCGCTGGGCTGGGGCGCGGCGATGGCCGTCGCGGGCTGGCTGGGGAACGTGTGGCTGGTGCTGCTGTTCCTGGCCGTGGCGGGCGGCTGCGACATGGTGAGCGGCCTGTTCCGTTCGGCGATCTGGGACCAGACGATCCCGGACGAGCTGCGGGGCCGGCTGGCGGGGATCGAGATGCTGTCGTACTCGGTGGGCCCGCAGCTGGGGCAGGTCCGTGCGGGCGGCATGGCCTCCCTGACGAACGTGCGTGCCTCGGTGTGGGCCGGCGGCCTGGCGTGTGTGGCGTCCGTGGGCCTGCTGGCGCTGTCGCTGCCGAAGCTGCTGGCCTACGACCAGCGGACGGACGAGCACGCGGTGCGGATGCGGCGTGTGAAGGCTGCCGCGGACGAAGTGGCCGAGGCCGCCTAGGCACCGCCGGTCACGCCGGTGGGGGCTTAGCGCCGTCGCGGCGGGAGTGAAAGGCGAGGCCTTTCAACCGCACTGCGTTCCTTGCCGTAGGCAAGGAGTTCCCGCCGCGACGGCGCGCAACCCCCACCAGGGGGATCGGCGGTGCCGGACCGGCCTCAGCCGGTCTTCGGGCCCTCGCCGCCGGCGCCGGCATCGTCGTTCCAGCGCGGATCGGTCCGCCATTCCTCGTTCCGCTCGCGCGCCGTCTCCATCGCGTGCGAGGCCTCCTCGCGCGTGCCGTACGGCCCCAGCCGGTCCGCGGCCCGGCACTGCGGGCCCTCCTCCACCACGCCGTGCTCCAGGCAGTAGTACCACTCGCCCGGCTTGCCGGCCGTCCGCTTCTTGAACAGTGGCATCGGGACCTCCCTCACATCCGTCGTCTCGCCCACATGGTCCCCGATGAGCGCTGGCTACACTCGCTGACATGTCTGGCCAGTCGCTTCTCGCCCCGGGGACCCTGTCCCCCACCCGCCCCGTCCCCGCCTCCATCGCGCGGCCCGAGTACGTCGGGAAGGACGCTCCCACCCCGTACTCCGGCCCGGAGATCCAGGACGAGGGGACGATCGAGCGGATGCGCATCGCGGGCCGCATCGCCGCGCAGGCGATGGAGGAGGCGGCCAAGCTGATCGCGCCGGGCGTGACCACGGACGAGCTGGACCGCGTCGCGCACGAGTACATGTGCGACCACGGCGCCTACCCGTCGACGCTCGGCTACCGCGGCTTCCCGAAGTCGCTGTGCGCGTCGGTCAACGAGGTCATCTGCCACGGCATCCCCGACTCGACCGTCCTGCGCGACGGCGACATCGTGAACCTCGACGTGACGGCGTTCATCGGCGGCGTGCACGGCGACAACAACGCCACCTACCTGTGCGGCGACGTGGACGAGGAGTCGCGCCTGCTGGTGGAGCGGACGCGCGAGGCCCTCAACCGCGCGATCAAGGCGGTCAAGCCGGGCCGCCGGATCAACGTCATCGGCCGGGTGATCGAGTCGTACGCCAAGCGCTTCGGCTACGGCGTCGTCCGCGACTTCACGGGCCACGGCATCAATTCCTCGTTCCACTCCGGCCTGATCGTCCCCCACTACGACAGCCCGCACCACGACACCCTGATCCAGCCCGGCATGACGTTCACGATCGAGCCGATGCTGACGCTCGGGACGTACGAGTACGACATGTGGGAGGACGGCTGGACGGTCGTCACGAAGGACCGGAAGCGGACGGCGCAGTTCGAGCACACGCTGGTGGTGACGGACACGGGTGCGGAGATCCTCACTCTTCCGTAAGCCTGCGGGGCGGCCGTCCGGGCGCTAACGTTTTTACCGACGGGACGTCGGGAACTCATTGACTTAGGTAAACCTAAGTAGCAAGAATGGCTTCCCGACGCCACGCCCGTCCCTCGGTCACCCGGAGGTCCGCCTTGGACGCGCCCGCCACCACGCCGTTCTCCACGCTCATCCGCACCGCCTCGCACGAGCAGCACACGCAGGCGGAGAACTCGTCGTTCATGAGCGACATGCTCGGCGGCCGCCTCGGCGTCGACGCCTACCGGCGCTACACCGAACAGCTCTGGTTCGTCTACCGCGCCCTGGAGGCGGCCTCCCCGGGCCTCGCGGGCGACCCCGTCGCCGGGCCCTTCATCCGCCCCGAGCTGGCCCGCACCGCCGAGCTGGAGCGCGACCTGGCCCACCTGGGCGGCCCGGACTGGCACAGCGGCCTTACGCCCCTCCCCGCGACCGCGCAGTACGCGGCCCGGATCGAGGAGTGCGCGCGCGACTGGCCCGCGGGCTACGTCGCCCACCACTACACGCGCTACCTGGGCGACCTCTCCGGCGGCCAGATCATCCGCGGCACCGCCGAGAAGACCTGGGGCTTCGCCCGCAAGGGCGATGGCGTCCGCTTCTACGTCTTCGAGGCCATAGCCAACCCGGCCGCCTTCAAGCGCGAGTACCGCGAGCTGCTGGACGCCCTGCCGGTGGACGATCTGGAGAAGCAGCGCGTGGTCGACGAGTGCAAGCGCGCGTTCGCGCTGAACACGGCGGTCTTCCAGGCGCTGGGGCGGGAGTTCCCGCTGAGTGCGTAGCGCGCACGCGTGTGCGCGCGTGCGCGTGCCGGCCGGGGCGGCCGCCCCGGCCGGGCCGTGCTCCCCGCCGGGGCGGCGGGGAGCACGGTCCTTCTGCGTTCAGGCCTCTGCCATCAGGCCCCTGCGATCAGCCCCGGGCCCCGCCGCGGCGGCGGGCGGCGAAGACGGCGCCGCCGCCCACGAGCACGAGCGCTCCGGCTGCGCCGAGCAGGGGGCCGGCCGGGGTGTTGGCCCCGGTGCTGGCGAGGGAGGCGGTGCTGAGGCTGCCGCCGGTGGAATCGCCGCCGGTGGTGGAGCCGCCACCGGTCGTCCCCGCACCGCCGGTGGTGGAACCGCCGGTCGTGGAACCGCCGCCGGTGGAGCCGGCATCCGAGCCGCTGCCACTGCTGCCACTGCCGGAGCCCTGGGAGCCGGAACCGGAACCCGTGCTGATGCCGGTCTCCGGGCCCGAAGGAGCCTGGTCCGTCGGGAGCTTCGCGTTCTTGTCGACAGCGACCCTGACCGTCACCGGGGCAACGGGTTCACCCTTCTCGTAGTTCATGAAGACCTTCGCCCCCTCTTCGGTGAGCGCGCCCGGGAGGGCCCAGAGGGTGACGATGCCGTCCTTGGCCTTGAGGGCGTCTGCGGTGAGCTGCAGCTCGGCGAGGGACACCCCCTGGGTGGTCTTCATCTCGCCGGACTGCATGTCCTTGGTGCTGACATCCGCGCTGAGCTTGCCGCTCTTGTCGGCCGTCTTCGCCGTCACCTTGAAGTTGCTGAACTTCACGTCCAGCTGCCCCTTGTGGCCCGTGAAGCGCACCGAGCCGGTGAAGCCGGCGTCGAGGGCGCCCGCCGTGGCGTCGTACGAGCCCTTGCCCTTGACGAAGCGGAAGTTGTCGCCGGACTTCTGCGCCTCGTCCCCGAGCTCCGTCTTGCCGCCGGTGGCCGGCTTAGCGATGTAGTCGCGGAAGCGCTTCTTCATGCCCCAGTCGAGGTTGCCGTCGACGATGACCTTGCCGGTCTTGTCCTCCGTCTGGGAGCCCTGACCGGACGTCGACCCCTGGCCCGACGACGATCCCTGGCCCGACGATGAACCCTGACCCGACGATGAACCCTGACCCGCCGACGAGCCCTCGCCCGCCGTCGAACCCTGACCCGAAGACGACCCCTGGCCCGACGTCGAGCCCTGAGACGAACCCTGACCCGACGTCGAACCTTGAGACGAACCCTGACCCGCCGACGCGCCCCCGCCCGACGTCGAGCCCTCACCGGGGGTTTCCTTCACGGAGAGCGTGACCGGGTCGAGGTCCTCGCCCTCCTTGTAGTACGGGTTCTCCCCGTCGCTGAAGACCTTCGCGCCCTCTGCCGTGATCTTCGCCGGTATCTTCGCGTAGGTCTTCACGCCGTCCGCGCCGTCGGCAGGCTTGACGCCCGACAGGTCGAGCGCAGCGATCGGCACGTCGTCCCGGGTCCCCTCGGGCGTCGTGACGTCCGCAGTGATACTGCCCTTCTTGCCGCCGCTCTGCGCGTCGGTGGAGAGCTTCAGGTCGGCGAGCTTGATGTCGAGTGTCCACCCCCCGTCCTTCTTGGGGTAGGCGAAGAAGTGCACGCTGCCCTTGAAGGTGGTGGCGATGGCCTGCGAGGAGGGGTCCTGGGTGCCCTCACCGCCGGTGAAGGTGAAGACGCCGTTCTTCTCCGGCTGCTCGGCTCCGTCCTCGACCTTGGTCTCGCCACGGGCGATCGGCTTCGTGAGGTGATCCCGGAAGGCTTCCTTCACGCCCCACTCCAGCGTGCCTTCCTTGAGCACCGTCTTCGACGCCCCGTCGGTCTTGGCCGGGGTGTCGGCCGCAAGCGCAGGCACGGTCAGCGCCGTGGCGCCGAGCACGGTCGCCGTGGCGAGCGCGGCAAGCGCCCGGCGTGAGGTGGCGGTCATCGTCAGTTGTCTCCTTGAGAGATGAGAAGAGGCCGCGCCGGCCGCGCCGTGTGAGGGGTGCGCCGCGGCCGGCGCGGAGTCGGGTGGTCTCAGTCGGCGGACCGGCGGCGGCGCAGGACGACGACGGCGGCCGCGGCCACCACGACGACGCCCGCGGCACCCGCGGCGACCGGGAGCACCGGGAAGGACGAGGAAGAGGAGGCATCGGTTGCACCGTTTGCGGCCACCTTGCGGCCGGAAGCCGCCTCTTGACCCGCACTCGGCAGCGGCGCCGGGGCCTTGCCCAGGTCCGGCAGCGACGGCAGCTTCGCCTGCGCGCCGAGGGGGACCGCGAGGGAGACCGGGTCCATCTCCGTGCCCTCCCGGTACATGTCGCCGAAGGCCTTCGCGCCGTCGGCCGTGAGGGTGGCCGGGGCCTCGGTGACGGCGGCGAGGCCGTCCTTCTCCTTCAGCCCGGAGGCGTCGAAGGTGACGAGCGGAACGTTTTTCTGCGGGCTTCCGCCGTTGCCGCTCACGTCGGCGGCGAGCGTTCCCTTACGGTCCTTCGCCGTCACCTTGACCGCGCTCAGGGTCAGGTCGAGGTGCTTGCCGGTGAAGCGGAGGGCGCCGGTGAACGCGGCGTCGAGGGTGCCCGCCTCCGCGTCGTACGTGCCCTTTCCGTCCGGGAAGCGGAAGAGTGCGCCGCCGTCCTGGGCGCCGTCGGTCAGCTTCCAGGAGCCCTGGGAGACGGGCCCGGTGACGTATTCGCGGAAGGTGCGGCGCACGCCCCAGTCGACGGCCGCGCCGGTGAAGCCGCCCTTGGGGGCGTCCTTCTTCTCCGGATCCGGCGCGCCGGAGGGCTGTGCGCCGGAGGACGGCGCTCCGGAGGCCGGCGCACCGCTCGTCGCCGCCAGGACGTCCGCCGACAGGGCGACCGGGTCCAGCGCCGTGCCCGCCGCGTAGTAGCCCGCGAAGCCCTTCGCGCCGTCGGCCGTGAGCGTCGCGGGGACGTCGGCCAGCGTCACGGCCGTCCCGGCGCCCCGCATGTTCACGCCCTTCAGGTCGAGCGCGGCGAGCGGCACCTGTGCCGCCTGCGTGACCGCGCCCGTGCCCTTGGCCTTGCTGGTCATGTCGGCGTAGAGGGTGCCGCTCCCGTTCTTGATGCGGACGGTGGGGCGGCTGAGGGTGAGGTCGAGTTCGTACGAGCCGTCGGGCTTCTTGTGGCCGGTGAAGTGCACGCCGCCCGAGAAGCCGGCCTCGAAGGCTCCGCTCCCCGCCTCGTAGCCGCCCTTGGCGGAGTGGAAGCGGAACCGGCTGCCGTCGATCGTGGCGGCCCCGCCCCGCAGCTCCCAGCCGCCCTGGGCGACGGGGCCGGTGACGTAGCTCTGGAAGGAGGACTTGACGCCCCAGTCCAGGCGGCCGCCGGAGACCGTCCGCGCCGCGCCGGCCTCTCCGTCCGCGCGGGCGACCGCCCCGGGCGCCCACCCCGCCAGCACCGCCGCCAGCAGGGCGACGACGGGGGCGCGGGCGGGTCTGGGCGGCGGCAGCATCGAAAGGGCCCCTTCCGGGCGGGACAGCGCGGAACAGCAGGCATCGCAAGACATCGCAAGACACCGCGCTATAGCGACTTAGGTAAGGCTAACCTAAGCTACGTCCCATCAGGTCGGAAACCCCCGGCCGGAGCGAAAGGCGGAACAGTGCTTCAACGGCAGTCGGCGGGCCCTCCGGTAGCTACCCCGCGCCGCACCGGCGTACGCGCCGCACTGCTCACTTGGCTCACTTTGATCGCCCTGGCCCTCACCGGCTGTGGCTCCTCGGACAGTTCGAGCAGCACAACCGCCGCGAAAAAGACGGACAAGGCGCCGGCCGCCGACCGTATCGAGCCACTCCCCGACACGCCGAAGGCCCAACTGCCCGCCACCGTACGGTCCGCGGACGGCCACGACGTCACCGTCCGCAGCGCGGACCGGATCGTTCCGCTCACCGGGGCGCTGTCCGAGATCGTCTTCAGCCTCGGCCTCGGCGAGCGGGTCGTCGCCCGCGACGTCACCGCCACCTTCGAGCAGGCGGCGAAGCTGCCCGTGGTCACCCGCGCCCACGACGTCTCGGCCGAGAGCGTCCTTTCGCTCAAGCCCACGCTCGTCCTGGCGGAGACCACGACCGGGCCCGCCGAGGCCGTCGACCAGATCCGCGCCGCCGGGATCCCCCTCGTCGTCCTCGACCCGGCCAGGAAGCTCGCCGACATCGGGCCGCGCACCGCCAAGGTGGCCGCCGCCCTCGGTGTCCGCGGCGCGGGGGACGAGCTCAACCGCCGTACGCAGCAGCGCCTGGAGAAGGCCGCGGAGGCCGTCCCGCACGACGGCGGGAAGAGCGGCAAGAGCGGCAAGGACGGCAGGAAGCCGCGCGTCGCCTTCCTCTACCTGCGCGGCTCGGCCTCCGTCTACCTCCTCGGCGGGGCCGGGTCCGGCGCGGACTCGCTCATCGAGGCGGCGGGCGGCGTGGACGCGGGCAAGGAGTCCGGTCTGAAGAAGGACTTCACGCCCCTCACCAGCGAGGCCCTCGCCAAAGCCGCGCCCGACGTCATCCTCGTGATGAGCAAGGGGCTCGCGTCCGTCGGCGGCGTGGACGGCCTGGTGAAGATCCCGGGCGTCGGGCAGACCCCGGCCGGACTGGACCGCCGCGTCGCCTCCGTGGACGACGGCGTCCTGCTGAACTTCGGCCCCCGCACCGACACCGTCCTCGCCTCCCTCATCGAGCAGATCCACGGCGGGAAGCGACCGTGACCCTCCTGCGCACCACGCCCTCCTCCGCACCCGCAGCCGGACCGCCCGGCGGCGGGCAACGGCCGCGCCGCCGCCGCACCACCGCCCTCCTCGCCGCCGGCATGGCCGCGGCCCTGCTCCTCGCCTGCCTGCTCTCCGCCGGGCTCGGCGCGTACGACATCCCCCTCGGCGACGTCGTGGGCTCCCTGCTGCACCGGGCGGGGCTCGGCGGGGCGGAGCTGGACCGCGTTCCCGAGAGCGTGCTGTGGAACGTACGGCTGCCGCGGGTGGCCCTGGCCCTGCTCGTCGGGGCGTCGCTGGGGTGCGCGGGGGCTCTGATGCAGGGCGTGTTCGGCAATCCGCTCGCCGAACCCGGCGTCATCGGCATCTCCATGGGCTCGGCGGTCGGCGCGGTCGCCGCGATCTCCCTGGGGCTGAACTTCCTCGGCAACTGGACGATCACCGCCTGCGCGTTCGCGGCCGGGCTCGTGACCGTCCTGCTCGTCTACGCACTCTCGCGCTCGGGCGGCCGTACGGAGGTGGTCACGCTCATCCTCACCGGCATCGCGGTGAACGCGTTCGGGAGCGCGCTCGTCGGCCTCGGCGTCTTCCTCGCCGACAACGCCCAGGTCACCCAGATCACCTTCTGGCAGCTGGGCTCGCTCGCGCAGGCGACCTGGCCGAAGGTGCTCGCCGTCCTGCCGTGCGCCCTGGCCGGCCTGGCCGTCGCGCCGCTGTACGGGCGGAAGCTGGACCTCCTCGCCCTCGGCGAACGGCCCGCGCGCCACCTGGGCGTGGACGTCGAACGGCTGCGCCTGACGCTGGTGCTGGTGGTCGCGCTGCTGACGGCGGCGGCGGTGGCCGTGGCGGGGGTCATCACGTTCGTGGGCCTGCTGGTGCCGCACGTGCTGCGGATGGCGGCGGGTCCGGGGCACCGGTTCCTGGTGCCGGGCAGTGCGCTGGGCGGGGCGCTGGTCCTGGTCGCCGCCGACCTCGCGGCCCGCACGGCGGCCCAGCCGGCGGAGCTGCCCCTGGGCGTCCTGACGGCCCTGTTCGGCAGCCCGTTCTTCTTCTGGCTGCTCAGGCGGACCCGGCGGAAGCAGGGGGGATGGGCGTGATCACGCAACTGCTCCGCGGGCGCGGGCGGAAGCGCCGCCTCCCCCTCCCCTCCCCCCTCGGCACCGTCCGCGCCGAGGCCCGGGCCCTGCACGTGCGCCTCGGCGGCCGCACCGTTCTCGACGGGGTCGATCTTCAGGTCGCCGCCGGTGAAGTCCTCGCGCTCGTCGGCCCCAACGGCGCGGGCAAGTCCACGCTCCTGGCCGCGCTCGCCCGCGACCTGCCCGCCGGGTCCGGCGAGGTCCGGATCGACGGCGAGCCCGCCGCCGCCTGGACGGCCGCCGAACTCGCCGTGCGCCGGGCCGTGCTGCCGCAGTCGGCGCAGCTGTCGTTCCCGTTCCCGGTCGAGGAGGTCGTCCGGATGGGGCGCGCGCCCTGGGCCGGGACCCCGGCCGAGGACGAGGACGACGCGGCCGTCCGCGCCGCCATGGCCGCCGCCGAGGTGACCGGATTCGCCTCCCGCCCGTTCGCCGCGCTCTCCGGCGGCGAGCGCGCGAGGGTCGCCCTGGCGCGCGTGCTCGCGCAGCGCACCCCGCTCCTGCTGCTCGACGAGCCGACCGCCGCGCTGGACCTGCGCCACCAGGAACTGGTGCTGCGGATCTGCCGGGAGCGGGCTGCGGCCGGGGACGCGGTGGCGGTCGTCCTGCACGATCTCGGCCTCGCGGGCGCGTACGCGGACCGGGTGGCGGTCCTGCACGGGGGGCGGATCGCGGCGGAGGGGCCGCCGGCGCGCGTCTTCGAAGCGGAGTCGCTCAGTCGCGTGTATGCGCAGCCGATCGAGGTTATTGATCATCCGCGCACCGGTGAACCTTTGGTGATCCCGAGGCGCGCGGTACGAGATTTTGCCTCGTGAGAGCAGAATCACGCACCCTCCTGGGAACAGGGTAGGCAAGCCTCAGATAAGTTAGGGCGGCCTTATCCGGACAGCCGATTTTCGGCCACACGGTTTATGGCATGAATGCCCTTTCCGTCCTCTCCGAGCACGCCTGGAGCCCCTATGCGCGCCCTCCGCTCCTCCGCCGTCGCCGCCGTCGCCGCGGCCGCGGCCCTGACCGCCGTGTCCGGCTGCGCCGAGAAGTCGGACGGCAAGGACTCCGATGCGATCAAGGTGACCGCCTCCGACGACAAGTGCGAGGTCTCGAAGACCTCGTTCCCCGCCGGTCACATAAAGATCAACATCGAGAACACGGGCTCCAAGATCACCGAGGTGTACGTATACGCCGCGGGCGACCGGATCGTGACGGAGCGGGAGAACATCGGCCCGAAGACCAAGGCCGAGATCACCGCGACGATCAAGAAGGCCGGGGATTACGAAATAGCCTGCAAGCCCGGGATGAAGGGCGACGGCATCCGCCAGAAGATCACCGTCACGGGCGACGGCAAGGCGGAGAAGGCCAACCCCGAGCTGGACAAGGCGGTCGCCGAGTACCGCAAGTACGTCCAGCAGCAGGCCGACGAGACGATCCCGGCGGCGCAGAAGTTCGCCGACGCGGTCAAGAGCGGCGACGTCGACGAGGCGAAGAAGCTCTACGCGGTCTCCCGCATCGGCTGGGAGCGCACCGAGCCGGTCGCGGAGTCCTTCGGTGACATCGACCCGAAGGTCGACGTCCGCGAGGACGGCCTGGAGAAGGACCAGAAGTGGACCGGCTGGCACAAGCTGGAGAAGTCGCTCTGGGACGAGAAGAAGATCGACGAGGACGACAAGAAGCTGGCCGACCAGCTGATGACGGACCTCAAGGACTGGCAGAAGCGCGTCGGCACCGCCGAGATCACCCCGACCAGCATGGCCAACGGCGCCAAGGAGCTGCTCGACGAGGTCGCGACCGGCAAGGTCACCGGCGAGGAGGAGCGCTACAGCCACACCGACCTCGTCGACTTCCAGGCCAACGTCGAGGGCGCCGAGAAGTCCTACGAGCTGCTGAAGCCCGTCGCCGCCAAGAGTGACGCCGCGCTCGCCAAGGAGCTCGACAAGCAGTTCGGCGAGCTGAAGAAGCTGCTCGGCGAGTACCGCGACGGCGACACCTTCAAGGCGTACGACGGCGTCGGCAAGGAGGACCGCAAGAAGCTGTCCGACGCCGTGAACGCCCTCGCGGAGCCCCTGTCCAAGCTCGCCGGCGCGGTCGCGAAGTAACAGGGGACTTCCGATGACGGACAAGACGATCAAGACGAACGAGGCCGACGGCAACAGCACCGCCGCCGGCACCACGGACTCCCCGGAGACCGCGCAGGCCTCCGCGAAGCCCTCGCGCCGCTCCGTCCTCGGCTGGGGCGGCGCGGGCCTCGCGCTCGGCGCCGCGGCCGCGGGCGGCACCGCCGCCGCGCTGCGCATCGGCGAGGACGCCGCCCCGGCCGCCTCGGCCGGGGACGCCGTGCCCTTCCACGGCGCCCACCAGGCCGGCATCGCCACCCCCGTCCAGGACCGGCTGCACTTCGCCGCCTTCGACGTGACGACGACCGACCGGGCCGCGCTGGTCAAGGTGCTCCAGGAGTGGACGGCCGCCGCCGCGCGGATGACCGCGGGCCACGAGGTGGGCGAGGGCGCCGTCCCCGGCAACGACGAGCTGCCGCCGGACGACACCGGCGAGGCCCTCGGCCTCAAGCCGTCCCGGCTGACCCTCACCTTCGGCATCGGCCCCGGCCTGTTCGAGAAGGACGGCAAGGACCGCTTCGGCATCAAGGACCGCCGCCCGAAGGCCCTGATCGACCTGCCGGCCTTCCCCGGCGACAACCTCGACGCGGCCCGCAGCGGCGGCGACCTGTGCGTCCAGGCCTGCGCCGACGACCCGCAGGTCGCGGTGCACGCGATCCGCAACCTGGCCCGTATCGGCATGGGCAAGGTCGCCATCCGCTGGTCGCAGCTCGGCTTCGGCAAGACGTCCTCGACGACGCCGGACGCCCAGACGCCGCGCAACATGATGGGCTTCAAGGACGGCACCCGGAACATCGCCGGCACCGAGACCGACCGCCTCGACAAGCACGTCTGGGTCGGCGAGAAGGACGGCCCGGCCTGGATGACGGGCGGCTCGTACCTGGTCGCGCGGCGCATCCGGATGCACGTCGAGACCTGGGACCGCACCTCGCTCGCCGAGCAGGAGGACGTCTTCGGCCGCGACAAGTCCGAGGGCGCGCCCGTCGGCAAGGAGCGCGAGCGCGACGAGCCGCTGCTGAAGGCCATGAAGCCCGACGCGCACGTGCGCCTCGCCCACCCCGACAGCAACAACGGCGTGACGATCCTGCGCCGCGGCTACTCCTTCACGGACGGCACCGACGGACTGGGCCGGCTGGACGCCGGGCTGTTCTTCATCGCATACCAGAAGGACGTCCGGGACGGCTTCGTGCCGCTGCAGATGAACCTGGCGCGCAACGACGCCCTCAACGAGTACATCCAGCACGTGGGTTCGGCGGTCTTCGCCGTGCCGCCGGGCGTCCGTGACAAGGGCGACTGGTGGGGCAAGGCCCTGTTCGCGTGACCCGACCGTCCTTCCCGAACGGAGGTGCCGCGTGTTCGGCAACTACCTGATCGGCCTGCGCGAGGGCCTGGAGGCCAGCCTGGTCGTGTGCATCCTCGTCGCCTACCTGGTCAAGACGGAGCGCCGGGACGCCCTGCGCCCGGTCTGGGCCGGCATCGCCGTGGCCGTGCTGCTGAGCATGGGCTTCGGCGCGCTGCTCCAGTACGGCTCGCAGACGATGACCTTCGAGGCCCAGGAGATGCTCGGCGGCTCGCTGTCGGTCATCGCCGTCGGTCTGGTGACGTGGATGGTCTTCTGGATGCGGCGCACCGCGCGGCACCTGAAGAAGGAGCTGCACGGCAAGCTGGACGCCGCGCTCGCGATGGGCACGACCGCGCTGGTCGTCACCGCGTTCCTGGCCGTGGGCCGGGAGGGCCTGGAGACCGCGCTGTTCATCTGGACGGCCGTGCAGGCCACCGACGACGGCGTCCGGCCGCTGGTCGGCGCGCTGCTCGGGCTGCTCACGGCCGTCGTGCTGGGCTGGCTGTTCTACCGCGGCGCGCTGAAGATCAACCTGGCGAAGTTCTTCACGTGGACCGGCGCCATGCTGATCGTCGTCGCGGCGGGCGTGCTCGCCTACGGCTTCCACGACCTGCAGGAGGCCGACGTCCTGCCGGGCCTGGGGAACAAGGCCTTCGACATCAGCGAGCAGATCCCGGTCGACAGCTGGTACGGCACCCTGCTCAAGGGCGTCTTCAACTTCCAGCCGGACCCGACGTGGCTGCAGGTGGCGGTGTGGGCGCTGTATCTGGTCCCCACCCTCCTGGTGTTCTTCGCCCCCGGTAGGGTGGCGCCGAACCGAGCAGCCACCAAGGAGTCGAAGCCCGATGAGACGACGGCGGGCCGGCAGACCGCCGCGCACGACGCAGGCGGCCGTGACGGCGGCGGCGCTGCTGCTGACGGCGACCGGGTGCATGACGGTGCACGGGGAACGGGAGATCATCCCGTCGGTGGGCAAGGCTGAGGCCGCCAAGGTCCTCAAGACCTTCACCGACGGCTACAACGAGGGTTACCGCAAGCTCGACCCGGGCGTCATCGCCCGGGTCGAGACCGGTGCCCTGGCCGAGATAGGCAAGGCCGACCTGGCGGCGCAGAGCGTCCAGACGCCGGGCGGCAACCCGCAGTACCCCTCCCTCGTCCTCGACGACGCCCGCTTCACGATCCCCAAGCAGGCCGGCTGGCCGAAGTTCTTCCTCGCCGACACCCGCAGCAACCGCGACGGCAACCGCTGGCTCGTGGTCTTCACGCGGTACGGGGTGAAGGAGCCGTGGAAGGCGGCCTACCTCTCGATCGTCAATCCGGGCAAGGTCCCGGAGTTCACGACGGACAAGGACGGCTTCGCGGAGGCCGTCCCGGCGGCCGGGGGCAAGGGCCACGGCCTGCTGGCCGACCCCGGCAAGGTGAGCACCGTCTACACCGAATTCCTGCGCACCGGCGAGGGCAGGGACTTCGTGCCGGGGCCGCGGACCACGGGGCTGCGGGAGGAGCGCGACAAGGTGCGCCGGACGGCCACCTTCTGGACGGAGTTCATCGACACCCCCGAGAAGGCGCCCGCCTTCACCGCCCCGGCGCTGCGGGTCAAGGGCGGAGGTGCGCTGGTGTTCTTCACCGCGCACCACCGGGAGAAGCGGACGATGGCCCAGGGGCTGCGGCCGGCGGTCACCGATCCGCGGACGAAGGCGCTGCTGAAGGGCGAGCTCAAGCGCTCGGTGACGTACACACGGGTCTCGGAGGCGGCGGTCGAGGTGCCTCCGCGGGGCGCGGACGGCGGGATGATCAACTTCCTCAACCGGATCGACACGATGACGGCCGCGCAAGGCGAATAGCAGGGCGGACAGCAGGCCGAACAGCGGGACGCGCAGCAGGCGGTCCGGGGTGAACGGCAGGCGGTCCGGGGCGGGTCAGCGGCCGATCGGCCAGGCCGCCTCGTGGTCCGGGCGGCCGCCCGCGTACTGGGCGCAGGCGTCGGTGAGGGTCTCCAGGAGCGTCAGCGGATCCGGCAGCGGCCGCTCGGGGCCCTGCAGCCAGGCCACGCCGGACTCCTCCGGCAGCCGCGAGGGCGGCAGCAGCACATAGCTCCCCCGGCAGTGCCAGCGCAGGCCCGGGTGCTCGTCCATCGTCTCGGGATGGCAGTCGAGCTCGCAGGGCCACCACTCGTCCTCGTCGTCCGGGGTGCCGCGGGTGGCGGTGAAGAAGAGCATGCGGTCGGGGGCGACGGTGGCCACGGGCCCCGTCTCGACCCCGGCCTTCTGCAGCCGCTCCAGGGCCTGCCGGCCGGCGTCCAGGGGGACGTCGAGCACATCGTGCGCAATGCCGGTGGCGGTGACGAAATTGGCCTCCGGCTGGCTGCGCAGCCACGCCGTGACCTTCTCGGCGTCGGTGGTGGCGAGGGTCTGCCAGGCGAAGGAGACGGGGTGGCGGCCGGGGGTGGGACAGCCGATGCGCTCACAGGAACAGCCGTACCCGGACGGGTGCGCGGCCGGAGCCAGCGGGAAGCCCGCGGCTGCCGCGGCCAGGAGCAGTTCCTCGCGGGCGGCCTCGGATGCCGCGCCCGTGCCCGTACCGCCGCCCGCTCCGCTCCTGGGACGGCGCAGCCACTGGGAGAACCTGCTCTTGCGTTCCATCTATCCCCTCACTTCGACCGCGGTCTGCGGTCAATGCTGCCACCATCCTGCGCCTGGTGTGACCGTCGGACGTATCCAGGGGGTGTGAGACCGGCCGCTCGCGCGGGCGGGGCCATCTATCCGGCCCGCCGTCCCGGCCGGTCCCGGGCCTGCGCCGGACGGGTCACGGGCGCGGCGTGAGGCCGCGCAGGGTGAGGTCGACGACGGTGTCGGCGTAGGCGTGGGTGAGCGGCAGGGTGCGGGTCTGCCAGCGGTGGAAGAGCGGGCCGACCAGCAGTTCGAGGGCGATGCGGAGGTCGATGTCCGGGTCGACCTGGCCGGCCTCCTGGGCGGCGCGCAACCGTCGGACGTACGACTGGAGCTGGGGTTCGAGGACCTTCTCGGTGAGGGCGCGGCCGAGCTCGGGATCGTTGGCGGTCTCGGCGGTCAGGGCGCGGGTGGGGGCGTCGAGGCGCTCGTTGTTGAGGTCGTCGACGGTGGCCCGCAGCACGGTCTTCAGGTCGGCGGCGATGTCGCCGGTGTCGGGGAGCTCGATGGAGGCGGGGTCGATGCCCTCGGGGACGCAGGCCTCGAAGAGGACGGCCGCCTTGGAGGGCCACCAGCGGTAGATGGTCTGCTTGCCGACGCCGGCGCGGGCGGCGATGGCCTCGATGGTGAGCTTCGCGAAGCCGTTCTCGCCGACGAGCTCCAGGGCGGCGTCGAGGATCGCGCGGCGCGAGCGCTCGCTGCGGCGGGAGGCGTCGGGGGCCTTGGGGGACGACGAGGACGGCGAGGGCGACGAGGACGGCGAGGGCGACGAGGACGGGGGCGGGGCGTCGGTCATGGCGGCATCCTAGCGAGGCATGGAGCGAGACGTATCGTCTTGACAAGACGCATCGTCTCGTTAGATGCTTCCGGTCATGCGAGACGCGGCGTCTCGCCCAACGAAGGGAGAACCCCATGAGCCGGAGCGGATCAGGCGGCATGCTCGGAGTCGGCGGCACCCGCAGCAACCTCTCCCGCAGCGCCCTGCGCGGCGGCGGCCGGGGCGGGCGCGCGGGAGGCGGCGGCGACGCGGCGGCCCAGAAGCGGGAACTGCTGCGGAAGTTGCGGGAAGGGCGAAGCGGAACCACCGGCGCGTGAGTGAGCCAGCGGTAAACCACCCGTACGGTTCATGCGCCAAAGCCCGTGGAGCGTGGACGATTTGGGCACGCACGACGATCCCGTACGTGCCCAACACCACCGTGAGGAGCACTCCTTGCGTAGTACAGCTCCACGCGCAGCCACTCCGCGGCGCTACCTGATGTGCCCCCCGGCCCACTTCCGGGTCACCTACTCCATCAACCCCTGGATGGATCCGGCCAAGCCGGTCGACATCCCGCTCGCACTCGCGCAGTGGGAGGACCTCAGGGACCGCTATCTGGCCCTCGGGCACACCGTCGAGGAGCTTGAGCCCCGGCCCGGGCTGCCCGACATGGTCTTCGCCGCCAACGGCGCGACCGTCGTGGACGGCCGGGTGCTCGGCGCGCGCTTCGCCCATCCCGAGCGGGCCGCCGAGGCCGCGGTCCACGCGGCCTGGTTCCGGGAGCAGGGCTACGCCGACGTGCTCGAACCCGAGCACATCAACGAGGGCGAGGGCGACTTCGCCGTCACCGCCTCCTGGCTGCTCGCCGGGCGCGGCTTCCGCAGCAGCCCGCTCTCCCACCCCGAGGCACAGGAGTTCTTCGGCCGCCCGGTGATCGGCCTGGACCTGGTCGACCCGCGCTACTACCACCTGGACACGGCGCTGTGCGTCCTCGACGACGGCACCGGCGGCACCGATGGATCCGGCGGATCCGACGGCGAGATCATGTACTACCCCGGCGCGTTCTCGGCCGGCAGCCGGGAAGTGCTGAGACGGCTGTTCCCCGACGCCCTGATCGCGAGCGAGGAGGACGCCGCGGCCCTCGGCCTCAACGCCGTGTCCGACGGGCGGCACGTCGTGCTGCCGCAGGCGGCGGTGGGGCTCTTCGAGCCCCTGCGCGCGCGGGGGTACGAGCCGATCGGGATGGACCTCGGCGAGCTGCTCAAGGGCGGCGGCAGCGTGAAGTGCTGCACGCAGGAGCTACGCGGCTAGCGCCGTAGCTCCTGCGTCGTGGTTCCGCGCCGGGGGAAGGTCCGCGGCCGGCAGAGCACCCGGGTCACACCCCGGCCGGAGGCCACTCGTCGCCCCAAGCGGCGTCGCGAGCCGCCTTGTACGCACCGCCGTGGCGCTTGGTCACCGTCTCACGGGTCAGGCCGTCCTCGGCCGTGCAGAGCTCGAGGAGGACCTGGCCCTTGCGGATCTGGGGCTTGCGCACGATGCGCGCGGGCGCGTCCTGCGGCACGTCGCCCCGTACCGCCGCCACGTACGAGAACTTCTCGTCCTCGTACGCCAGTGAGCCGCCCTTGACCTGCCGGTGCAGCGAGGAGCGGCTCACCCGGGCCGAGAAGTGGCACCAGTCCGTGCCCGGCTCTATGGGGCACGCCGCGCTGTGCGGGCAGGGTGCCACGACGCGGAAACCGGCCGCGATCAGGCGGTCGCGCGCCTCGATGATCCGCAGGTAGCCGTCGGGCGTGCCCGGCTCGACGATCACGACGGCCTGCGCGGTGCGGGCGGCTTCCTCCACGATCGCGGCGCGGGCCGCGTCCGTGAGCTCCTTCAGCACGTACGAGACGGTGACGAGGTCCGTGCCCTCCGGCACCTTCAGGCCGTCGCCGATGATCCCCCGCTCCCAGCGGGCCGCGCGCAGGGCCGGGTCGGAGGCCTCCCCGGCGAGTTCGGCACCGAGCGCGAGGGCGGGTGCGGCCCAGTCCAGGACCGTCGTCTCCCGGTCCTCGCCCTCCCAGGCGGAGGCCACGGCCCACGTCGCCGCGCCCGTGCCGCCGCCCACGTCCACGTGCGAGGCGGGGGTGAAGGACGGCAGCCGGTCCCGGAACGCCGCCAGCGCGGACCGCACGGCCTCGAAGGTGGCCGGCATGCGGTAGGCGGCGTACGCGGCCACGTCGGAACGGTCGCGCAGCACCGGGGCGTCGGTCGGGGTCAGGCCCCGGTAGTTGGCGATCAGCCGGTCGACGGCCTGGGCGGCCTGCCTGGGCGGCAGCCCGTCGAGAAGCCCGGCGAGCGCGGTACGCAGTTCCTCGCCGGACCGGAGGGAATGGGGGACGTGCATTTGACGAATTCTATGCGGGCACGCGCGGGCACGCCTGCGGCTGCCCCACGGCGACCCCGGCAGGTCCGGCACCGCCGGGCCGCGCCGTCGTGGTGGCTCACCGTTGCGGCGGATGCGCTGAGGCTGCCTCGGCAGATCTTTCCGCCGCGACGGCGAAAAGCCACGACGCACGTGCCCGGCGGTGCCGAACCGGGAGGCGGCCGCGGGCCGGTACGGCCGTGGGGCGGGCACCGCCGGGCCGCACCGTCGTGGCCGCTCGCCGTCGCGGCGGAAGGGTCTGCCGGGCGGCAGCCTCGTACGAGACCGGCGGTGCCGGACCGGGAGACGGCCGGGGCCCGGTGCGAGCGCGGCCGTGGTCAGGGCGCGGGCGGCGCAGCGTCCCGCCCGGCATACCCCGCCGGCAGGCTCAACCGTGGCGCTGCCACGGGCGGCACAAGCCCAGGAAGCACGCCGCCGAGGCGACCGCGCACACCAGCTGCACCACCGCCATCGGCACCGCCGTGCCCTCCCCCGCGATGCCCACGAGCGGGGAGACGAGCGCGCCCAGCAGGAACGTGGACGTGCCCAGCAGGGCCGAGGCGGAGCCCGCCGCGTCGCGGGAGCGCATCAGGGCCTGGGCGTTGGTGTTGGGCATGGCCAGGCCCATCGCGGACATCAGCACGAACAGCCCGGCCGCGATCGGCGCGAGGCCCGCCTTGCCGAAGACGCCGGAGGCCATCAGCAGCAGGGCCACGGCGGCCAGGGCGATCACCGCGAGGCCGACGGCGAGGGCCTTGTCGAGGCTGACGCGGCCGACCAGCAGCTTGCCGTTGATCTGGCCGACCAGCACGAGGCCGACCGAGTTGAGGCCGAAGAGCAGGCTGAAGGTCTGCGGGGAGGCCCCGTAGATGTCCTGGACGACGAACGGCGACGCCGAGATGTAGGCGAAGAGCGCGGCGAAGGCGAAGCCGCCCGCGAGCATGTAGCCGGTGAAGACCCGGTCGGCGAGCAGGCTACCCATCGTGCGCAGGGCCGCGCCGAGGCCGCCGGCCTGGCGCCGTTCCGGCGGCAGGGTCTCGTGCAGGAAGCGCCAGACGGCGAGGGTGAGCAGCAGTCCGACGGCGGTGAGGACGACGAAGACGCCCCGCCAGTCGGTCAGGCGCAGGATCTGGCCGCCGATGAGCGGTGCGACGACGGGGGCCACGCCGGAGATCAGCATGAGCGTGGAGAAGAAGCGGGCCATGGCCACGCCGTCGTAGAGGTCGCGCACGACCGCCCGGGCGATGACGATGCCGGCGGCGCCGGCGAGGCCCTGCACCAGGCGGAAGCCGATCAGCAGCCCGGCGGTGGGGGCCAGCGCGCAGACGGCGGTGGCCACGACGTAGACGGCCATGCCGGCGAGGAGGGGGCGGCGGCGCCCCCACTTGTCGCTCATGGGGCCGACGACGAGCTGGCCGAGCGCCATGCCCAGGAGGCACGCGGTGAGGGTGAGCTGGACGGTCGCGGCGGGGCTGTGGAGCGCGCCGGTGACCTCCGGCAGGGCCGGGAGGTACATGTCCATGGAGAGCGGTGGCAGCGCGGTCAGGCCGCCGAGGACGAGGGTGACGATCAGGCCCGTGGCGCGGGCGGCACGGGCCCCGGGTATGCCGGGGCCCGCGGGCCGGGGTTCGGCAGGCCGGGCGGGCTGCTGCTGCTCGGCCGTGTCCTGGCCGGGGTCCGTCATGCGTCGCGCTCCGTGGCTCATGGTTGTCGTCTGTTCAACCATGGTGTCATGACCGCGACCGATAGGTGGGCCTTACATGTTATTCGGGGGGCGGGTGTGACGGGATGCACTGACGGCCTCGGAAGGCATCACCAAGGCATCACCAGGCATCACCAGGCATCACCAGGCATCACCAAGGCATTCACGCCTCCCGCAGCCCCGGCGCACCCGCCTCCGAGAGGAACGACGCGGCGGTCGAGACCGGCGCGCCCGGCGTCGTGACGCCGGACACCGTCCGGAGGTCGCCCCGTACGCGCTCCGGGTCGAGCGAGACGACGACGTACCCGCGCCGGGCGTCGTAGTACTTCAGGTGCGGGTTGGCCGCGAGCGTCGTCTCCCAGTCCTCGGGGTGCTCCTGCCCGTCGAAACCGCTGGAGACGGAGGTGCCGAGGAACTCCACGCCGAGCGTGGCGGAGTCCGGGTCGTCGAAGTCCTTCTTCACGTCGAACGCGCAGTGCGTGTGGTCGTCGCCGGTGAGGACCACGAGGTTCCGGACACCGGCCTGCTCGGCGCCGGCCAGGACGCGGGCGCGCGAGGCCGGGTAGCCGTCCCAGGTGTCCATGCTGACCCGGGAGGGCTCGTCGGAGTTCTCCTTGCGCTGGGAGAAGCACACCTGCTGGGCGACGACGTTCCAGGTGGCGGTGGAGGCGCGGAAGCCGTCGAGGAGCCAGCGTTCCTGCTCCTCGCCGGTGATCGTGCGGGCCGGGTCCTGCGACTCGGGTCCGGGTATGTGCCAGCCGTCCCCGTAGGCCTGGTCGGAGCGGTACTGGCGGGTGTCGAGGAGGTCGAACTGCGCGAGCCGGCCGTACGCGAAGCGCCGGTAGAGGCGCATGTCCGGCCCGGCGGGCCGCTGGGGCCGGCGCAGCGGCATGTTCTCCCAGTAGGCGCGGTAGGCGGCGGCGCGGCGGGCACGGAAGAGGTCGACGGGGTCGTTGTGCTGGGAGATGTCGCCCGCGTAGTTGTTCTCGACCTCGTGGTCGTCCCAGGTGAGGTACCAGGGGTGGGCGGCGTGCGCGGCCTGGAGCTCGGGGTCGGACTTGTAGAGGGCGTACCGCTGGCGGTAGTCCTCCAGGGTGACCGTCCAGTGGTCGTAGAACGCCGGCAGCGGGTCCGGGTAGTTCCGGGCGCCCGCCCGGGCGTCGATGGCGTTCTCGTAGATGTAGTCGCCGACGAAGAAGACGGCGTCGAGGTCTTCGCGCGCGAGGTGGCCGAGGGCGGTGTAGTACCCCTCGTCGTACTGCTGGCACGAGAGCAGGCCGAAGCGGGCCGCGGCGACGGCCGCGTCGGCCCGGGGCGCGGTGCGGGTGCGGCCCGCGGGACTGATCCACCGCTCGGCGCGGAAGCGGTACCAGTAGACCCGGTCGGGTTCGAGGCCGCGCAGGTCCAGGTGCACGGTGTGGTTGTCGGCGGCCGGTGCGGCGGCCGTGCCGCTCTGCACGACGCGGCGGAAGGTGTCGTCCTCGGAGAGCTCCCACTGGACGGCGATGCTGCCCTCGGCGGGCAGGCCGTTGCCCGGCTCGTGGGGCCGGGGAGCCAGCCGTGTCCACAGCACGACGGAGTCCGGCAGCGGGTCGCCGGAGGCCACTCCGAGGGTGAAGGGGTTTTCGGAGAGGGGGGTCATGCCGTTCAGATTGCGCGCGGCTGGGGCGGCTGTGAAGAGTCGCGTCACGGCCTTCGCCGGCAGTTGCTCCCCACCGGCTCCGCACCCGCTCCATACCCGCCCGAACGGCTCGTTCCAGGTGTACCGTCCCAGCAGGCGAGGCCGACACCACGGGGGAGGTGGCGCGGTGAGCCACGACGGAGAGCCTCCACCACCACAACCGCCCGAGAACCGCTTCTGGTCCCACGTGTGGAAGTACTGGGTGACCGCAGGCCTGGCCGTGGTGCTGGCGGCGGTCCTTCCGGTGCTGTTCAAGGCGGGGCCCTTCGAGGCGGACGAGGCGGGCGGGCGGGATCCGGCGCCCGCGCCGCCGCCGGCCGCGAGCCCGTCCCTCACGAGACCGCCGGCCGCCGGCCCGCCGGGACCGGCGGATCCGGCGAGCCCCACCGTTCCGGGCTCGCTCCCCCGGCCGGGCACGCCCTCACCGGCCCGGACCCCGTCCTCGCCCGCGGTGTCCGCACGGGTCGTCAGCGTCCTCACCCAGGGGGCGGTCACCCCGGCGGTCACCAAGGTCCAGGTGAACGTGACCTTCAAGGGGCTCAAGGGCAGGACGGCCACCATCAGGTGGCACACCTACAACGACGTCACCAAGCAGAGCATGAGCGGCGACAGCGAGCTCGGCTCCCCGGTCCTGGCCTGGGACAGCACGGACTGGCACCCGACGTTCCTCGTCCCGACGCCGTCGGTGCGCTGGCAGCTGCAGGTCACGGCGTACGGCCCGGACGGCAGGCAACTGGCCACGAATCACTCGAATTTCACGTTCGCGGTGTAGCAAAACCCGGGAGTCGACCAGAAAGTACTTGCCATGTTGGAAAGTACTTGCCATCGTATCCATGCAACGGACAACGGACACGAGGCGACCGACGGAGGCTCATATGCCCGGTTACGAAGCGACCGCCGCGGCGACGGCACTGGCCCGGGCGCAGGCCCTGGATTCCACGGTGCGCAGCGGCTCCCGGTGGTTCGTCCGCTACCAGTGGCTGTTCGGCTGCGCGGCCGCGGTGGCCGTACTCGCCTGCGGCCTGATCGACGGACCGGCGGGCGCGATCGTCTTCGCCGTGCTCTGGGTGGCGGCGGTGACGACCCTGGCCGTCTGGGCGAACCGGCAGCCCGTCAGCCGGCACGGGCTCGGCCGCCGGCACCACGTGATGATCGCCGCCTGGGGCCTGCTCCACGCCGCCGTGATCACGCCGGGCACCATCTGGTTCCGGGGCGATCTCGCGTGGTGGGTGCCCGGGGCCGTCGTCGTCGCCCTGCCCGGGCTGGTCGGCGCCTGGCGGGAGGGGCGGCGGTGACGGCGAGCCATCCGCGGCACGGCCTGGACGAGGTGATCCACGCGCCGGTGCGGTTCTCCATCACGGCGACCCTGGCCGCCGCCGACAAGGCCGAGTTCGCGTTCGTGCGCGACACCGTCGAAGTGAGCGACTCGGTGCTGTCGAAGCAGGTCGCCACGCTGGAGAAGGCGGGCTACGTCAAGGTCACCAAGGGGTACGTGGGCAAGCGGCCGCGCACGTGGCTCGCCCTGACCGCCGAGGGCCGGGCCGCGTTCGCCGCGCACTGTGCGGCGCTGCGGGCGATCGCGGGCGGGCAGGCGGGCGATCGCGAGCACGTAGCCGGCGGGTAGCAGGCAGACGGCGGAGGCGATCCGTCAGGCAGGGGCCGCACCGGACCGCAGCCGCGCCGCCCCGCGGGCCAGTTCCGCCACCCGGCCCCAGTCGCGGCGGGCGAGGGCGTCCGGGGGGAGCATCCAGGAGCCGCCCACGCAGCCGACGTTCGGCAGGGCCAGGTAGGCCGGGGCCGTCTCCGGGCCGATGCCGCCGGTGGGGCAGAAGCGGGCCCCGGGGAGCGGGGAGGCCAGGGAGCGCAGGTACGGCGCGCCGCCCGCCGCCTGGGCGGGGAAGAACTTCATCTCGCGCACCCCGTGTTCCAGCAGGGCCATGACCTCCGAGACCGTCGAGACGCCCGGCAGGAACGGAAGCCCCGTCTCCCGCAGCGCCTCCAGCAGCGGATCCGTCCAGCCGGGGCTGACCAGGAAGCGGGCCCCGGCGCGGACCGCCGCCCGCGCGAGGGCGGGGGAAAGGACGGTCCCGGCGCCCACGACCGCCTCCGGCACCTCCGCGGCGACGGCCCGTATCGCATCGAGCGCGGCGTCCGTCCGCAGCGTCACCTCGATCGCCGGCAGCCCGCCCGCGACGAGCGCGCGGGCGAGGGGTACGGCGTCGGAGGCCTCGGAGAGGACGGCGACGGGGAGGACGGGGGCGAGGCCGAGGACGGAGGCGGGCGCCGGGACGGGCGCGGCGGCGGTCACGAGGCCATCCTGCGCACCACCGCCACCTAACGCAACGATCGTTGCACTATGTGCAACAAGAGGTCCGGCGAGGGGTCCTCAGAGCTCGGTCACCACCACGTCGAGCGCCCACGGCTTGCCGCCCTTCGCGGGAGCCCCGCCCTCCACCGCGTACCCGAGGTCGCGCAGCGCCTCCGCGAGCTCCGCGGGCCCGGCCGGCTCCGCGCCCGCCGTCAGCAGGTCCCGGACCAGCCGGCCCTTGGTGGCCTTGTTGAAGTGGCTCACGACGGACCGCTTCTCGACCCCGTCCACGATCTTCGACTGCAGCACCCGGACCGTCGCCGTCCGCTCCGCGAGCGCGCCCTTCGGCTTCCACGCGGAGGCGTACGCCGCCGACCTGAGGTCGAGCACCATGCCGTCACCCGCCTCCTGCGGCAGGTGGTCGTCCATGACGCCGCGCCAGTACGTGCCCAGCGCGCCCAGCCCCGGCAGCTTCACGCCCATCGAGCAGCGGTACGACGGGATCGCGTCACCGACCCGGACCGCGCCCCACAGCCCCGAGAAGACCAGCAGCGAGCGCTCCGCCCGCTCCCGCGCCGCGGCGTCCAGCGAGGCCAGGCCGAGCGCGTCGTAGAGGACGCCCGTGTAGATCTCGCCCGCGGGGCGGGTGCCGGCCGTCCGCAGCGCCGCGTTCTTCGCGATCTCGCCCCGCAGCCCCGGGGACAGGCCGAGCACCTCCGCGGCCTTGTCCTCGTCGCCCGAGCAGAGCTCCACCAGCTCCGTCAGCACGGTCTCCCGCGCCCCCGCCAGCCCCGGCAGCGACAGCGCGCCGGCCTCCAGCACGGCCCCGGCGCCGGATCCGACGGCGGCGGCCTTCCCTTCGGACGGCGGCAACAGCACGAGCACGGTGTCTTCTCCCATCGGTACGGATGCGTGCGGGTCGATCCGGACGAGCCTAACGCCGCGCCCGGCGCCGCACGCCACGCTCGCCGTGCCCCGCGCCCGCACCGGAAATACGCTCGTCCCATGCCCCGCCGCAAGATGCACGTGACCGACGCGGACGGCAGTCCCCTGCGGGCCGCGCTGCGCCGGCTGCGCGAGGACACCGGGGTGACCGAGGAATTCCCGGCCGACGCCCTCGCGGAGGCCGAGCAGGCCGCGCGCCGTCCCCGCCTCCCGGCGTACGACGCCACCGAGCTGCCGCTCTTCACCGTCGACCCGCCCGGCTCGATGGACCTCGACCAGGCCATGCACCTGGAGCGGCGCGACGGCGGGGGCTTCCGCGTGTACTACGCGATCGCCGACGTGGCCGCCTTCGTCCGCCCCGGCCAGGCCCTGGACGCCGAGGCGCACCGCCGTGTGATGACCCTCTACTACCCCGACGGGCGCGTTCCGCTCCACCCCGCCGTCCTCGGCGAGGGCGCGGCCAGCCTGCTCCCCGACCACAGCCGGCCCGCCCTGCTGTGGCGCTTCGACCTCGACGCGGACGGCCGGGTCGAGGCGACGGACCTGCGGCGCGCGCTCGTGCGCAGCCGGGCCCGGCTCGACTACGCGGCCGTCCAGCACGCCCTGGACTCCGGCACGGCCGAGGAGTCGCTGTGCCTGCTGCGCGAGGCCGGGATGCGGCGCGAGGCGCTGGAGCGCGCCCGGGGCGGGATCTCGCTCAACGTCCCCGAGCAGGAGATCGTGCACCGCGGCAACCGCTACGCGCTCGCCTACCGCACTCCCCTGCCCGCGGAGGGCTGGAACGCCCAGATATCCCTGATGACGGGCATGGCCGCGGCCGGCCTGATGCTGCGCGCGGGCACCGGCATCCTGCGCACGCTGCCCACCGCGCCCGAGCGGGCCGTCGACCGGCTGCGGCGCGTGGCCCGCGCCCTCGGCGTCACCTGGCCGGAGGACATGCCGTACGCGGTCGTCATCCGCGCGCTCGACCCCTCCCACACCCAGCACGCGGCCTTCCTCCAGGAGTGCACGGCGCTGCTGCGCGGCGCGGGCTACACCGTCTTCGACCGCGAGCGGCCCACGGAGCGCCCGGTACCCGCCGACCCCGGCCACGCCGCCCTCGCCGCCCCGTACGCGCACTGCACCGCTCCCCTGCGCCGCCTGGTCGACCGCTACACCGGCGAGCTGTGCCTGGCCGCCGCCGCGGGCACCGACCCGCCCGAGTGGGTACGGGCCGCGCTCGACGCCCTGCCCGGCGAGATGGAGACGGGGGCGCGGCGCGCGGCCCAGGTCGAGCGGGAGTGCGTGGACCTGGTCGAGGCGGCGCTGCTGCGCGACCGGATCGGGCAGGTCTTCGACGCGTACGTGGTGGACGTGCAGGAGGACCGCCCGACCGCGGGCACGGTCCACCTCTACGAGCCGGCGGTGGTCGGCCACGTCGAGGGCGACGGCGACGGGCCGCCGCTGCCCCTCGGGCACCGCATGCGCGTGCGGGTGATCGAGGCGGACCCGGGCCGCGACAAGGTGTGGTTCGCCCCGGCCTAGCCGGGAGCGGCGGTGACGGGCTCCGGGTTCCCGGGGCGATCGTGGCAGCCCCCGCCAGGTAGCATGGTCGGCACGGCGGACGAGCCGGCCGGGCGGCCGCGTGGGATCTTCGGATCCCCCGAGGAACGTCCGGGCTCCATACGGCAGGGTGGTGGGTAACGCCCACCCGGGGTGACCCGCGGGACAGTGCCACAGAAAACAGACCGCCGGGAGCCGCGAGGCTTCCGGTAAGGGTGAAACGGTGGTGTAAGAGACCACCAGCGCCTGAGGTGACTCAGGCGGCTAGGTAAACCCCACCCGGAGCAAGGTCAAGAGGGGCCGCTTCACGGCGGCCCTGCGCGGACGATCGAGGGCTGCCCGCCCGAGTCCGCGGGTAGACCGCTTGAGCCTGCCGGCAACGGCAGGCCTAGATGGATGGCCGCCTCCCCGAGGACCGCAAGGGCCTCGGGAGACAGAACCCGGCTTACAGGCCGACTCGTCCGCCGCCTGTCTTGCACGAGCCCCTCCGGCCGCCTGCCGATGCGCAGGCGGCCGGAGGGGCTCTTGTGCTTACCGGTGCTTCCGGCGCTTACCGGCGCTTCCGGTGCTTACCGGGTCAGAGCCAGCCGTTCTGCCGGGCCGCGCGGACGGCCTCCATGCGGTTGCGGGTCTGGGTCTTGCCGATGGCCGCCGACAGGTAGTTGCGGACCGTCGCGGGCGACAGGTGGACCTTCGCCGCGATGTCGGCCACCGTCGCCCCGTCGACCGCCGCCGCGAGGACGTCGCGCTCGCGCTGGGTCAGGGGGTTGGGGCCCGCGCTGAGGGCGGCGGCGGCCAGGGCCGGGTCGATGACGCGCTCTCCGGCCAGGACCCGCCGGATCGCCGCGGCCAGGTCCTCGACCGGGCCGTCCTTGACGAGGAAGCCCGCCGCTCCGGCCTCCATCGCGCGGCGCAGGTAGCCGGGGCGGCCGAAGGTGGTGAGGATCAGCACCTGGCAGCCGGGCATCCGGGCGCGCAGGTCGGCGGCGGCGTCCAGGCCGCTGCGGCCGGGCAGTTCGATGTCGAGGAGCGCGACGTCCGGCTTCGTCTCCAGGGCCTTGGGGACGATCGCGTCGCCGTCGCCGACCTGGGCGACGATCTCTATGTCCTCCTCCAGCCCGAGCAGCAGCGCGAGCGCACCTCGCATCATTCCCTGGTCCTCGGCGAGGAGCAGCTTGATCATGAGCGGTGGTCCTCCTCGGACTCCGAGTCCACGGGCAGTTCGGCCACGAGCCGGAAGCCCTTGCGCCCGTCCGGGCCGGCCGTCAGGTGGCCGCCGGCGGCGGCCAGCCGCTCGGTCAGGCCCTTGAGGCCGTTCCCGGGCGAGGCGGGGGCCGCGTCCGAGCCTACGCCGCCGCCGTTGTCGGTGATCTCCAGGCGTACCTGGTCGGTCTCGCCGCGCACTTCGACCGTGCAGCGGCCGGCGCCGCTGTGCCGGACGACGTTCGTGACGCCCTCCCGTACGACCCAGCCCAGCAGGGCCGCGCTCTGCGGCGGCAGCGGGGGCCCGGACTGGCGGATGTCCGGGGTGATGCCGGAGGCCTCCAGGAGGGAGCGGGCGCGGTCGAGTTCGGTGGTGAGGGTGGACTCGCGGTAGCCGGTGACGGCCTCGCGGATCTCGGTGAGGGCCTGCCGGCCCACGGCCTCGATGTCGGCCGCCTGCCCGATCGCGGCGTCCAGGTTGCGCGGGGCGAGCCGGCGCACCGCCTCCGCCTTGACGACGATGACGGACATGGTGTGGCCGAGCAGGTCGTGCAGGTCGCGCGAGAACCGCAGCCGCTCCCGCTCCACGGCGCTGCGGGCCAGTTCCTCGCGGGTGGCGCGCAGTTGGGCCACGGTCTCGAAGAGGCTGAGGATCGCGGCGGTGACGAAGCCGGAGAGCAGGGTCCCGTAGGCGACGGTCAGGGATTCCGACGGGCCGCCCCGGAAGCTCGCGATCACCCCGGCCGAGCCGGCGAGGGCGAGGACGATGACGCCCAGCCGGCGCCCGCTCTCGGTCAGCCCGCGCCGCAGCACGATGCCGGTGGCCAGCGACAGGAGCGGGAAGCACAGCAGCCAGTCGCCGCCGTAACCGATGGTCAGCGCGTACGTGGCGACGGCCATGCCGATGAGCGAGAGGAGCGGGACGCGGGTCCCCCGGTACCGCTGGTCGAGCCCGGTGAAGACCGTGAGGATGTACAGGGCGGCGAAGGCCACCACGCCCACCCAGCCGAGCCAGGGCAGCGGCACCTCGCCCCGGAGCAGCTCCTGGACGTCCCCGGTGAGCATGAAGAGCCAGGGCAGGAAGGCGAACTTCCCCGGTGGCTTGTGCCGCTCCAGCTCGGACTTGCGGCCGGCCCAGCGGCCCGCTTTGCGGCCCGCCTTGAACCCGGTCTTGCGCTCGGTCTTGCTTTCGCTCATGTTCAGAACTCTAGGGAACGCGGCTCTGAGCTGGGCAGATGCAAGTGTGGGCGACCACCCGTGACATTTGTCCCGGACCCGGCTATACAGGGGGTTCCATCGGATCGGCTAGAACGCGTTCTAGGAAGGTTCCCGATGCCCATCGACGTACGCCGGGCCGTCGCCGCCGCCCCTCGCAGCACCTCCCTGACCTGGGATCACAAAGACGTCCTGCTCTACCACCTCGGCATCGGCGCGGGCACCCCCGCCACGGACCCGGACGAGCTCCGGTACACCCTGGAGAGCCGGCTCCACGTCCTCCCGAGCTTCGCCACCGTCGCCGGCGGAGGCACCGCGCAGGCCGGCGGCCTCGCCGCCCCCGGCATCGACATCGACCTCGCCGCGGTGCTGCACGGCGGCCAGTCCCTCGACGTGCACCGCCCGCTCCCGGTCCGCGGCTCCGTCACCCTCACCTCGCGCGTCGCCGCCGTCCACGACAAGGGCAAGGCGGCCGTCATCGTGCTGCGCTCGGAGGCCGCGGACGCCGAGGGGCCGCTGTGGACGGGCGAGAGCGAGATCTTCGTCAAGGGCGAGGGCGGCTTCGGCGGCGAGCGCGGCGCCTCCACCCGCCTGGAGGCGCCCGTCCGCGCCCCCGACGCCGTCGTGGAGCGCCCCGTCCGCGAGGACCAGGCGCTCCTCTACCGCCTCTCCGGCGACTGGAACCCCCTGCACGCCGACCCCGAGTTCGCCAAGCTCGCGGGCTACGACCGGCCGATCCTGCACGGCCTGTGCTCGTACGGCATCACCCTCAAGGCCGTCGTCGACACCGCCCTCGGCGGGGACGTCACCCGCGTCCGCGCGTACCGCACCCGCTTCGCCGGCGTCGTCTACCCCGGCGAGACGCTGCGCGTGCGGATGTGGCGGGAGACCCCGGCGCCCGGCCGGATCCAGGTCTCCGTCAGCGCCGTGGAGCGCGACGACGCGCCCGTCCTCGCGGACACGGTCGTCACGCACGGGTGAGCCTCCGGCCGGTCCGGCGGACATCCGCCCGGTGCGGGCCCGCACGGCACCGCCGATAAGCCGCACGGCACTGCCGATAATCCGCACGGCACCGTCGATAAGCCGCGTCGCGCCCGCCCGCCGCCGCGGCGGCGGGGAGCCCGGCGGATTCCGCAGCCACCGCAACCGACACGCACGACGCGTCGGAAACCGCGTCAAAGGAGTGGTCATGCGCGCAGCCGTACAGCACGAGACAGGACGGCCCCGGCTCGAAGTCCGCGACGACGTCGAGGCGGTGGGCTTCGGCCCCGGCAAGGTCCGGCTGCGCATGCGGGCCACCGGGCTCTGCCACTCCGACCTCTCCGCCATGAGCGGGGTGCTCCCCCAGCTCGTGCCCTTCGTCCCCGGGCACGAGGGGGCCGGCGAAGTCGTCGAGGTGGGCGAGGGCGTCGCCGGACTGCAGCCCGGCGACCGCGTCCTGGTCTGCTGGCTGCCGCCCTGCGGCGGCTGTCCCGCCTGCAAGCGCGGGCAGAGCCAGCTGTGCCTGGCGAGCCTCATGGAGGCCGGCACCCCCAACTTCCGCCTGGGCGGCGCCGACCTCTTCGGCTTCGCCGGCACCGGCACCTTCGCCGAGGAGGCCGTCGTCGGCGCGGGCTGCGCCGTGCCCATCCCCGACGACCTGCCCTACGACATCGCCGCCCTCATCGGCTGCGGCGTCACCACCGGCCTCGGCGCCGCCCTCAACACCGCCGACGTCACCGCCGGTTCCTCGGTGGCCGTCATCGGCTGCGGCGGCGTCGGGATCTGCGCGATCCAGGGCGCGCGGGCCGCGGGCGCCGCGCAGATCGTCGCCGTCGACCCGGTCGCCTCCCGGCGCGAGGCCGGCCTGCGCTTCGGCGCGACCGAGGCCGTACCGCCCGAGGCGCTCGCCGACGCCCGGGCGCGCGTCACCGGCGGCGAGGGCTTCGACTACGCCTTCGAGGTCGTCGGCACCTCCGCCACCGCCCGGGCCGCGTACGACGCGACGCGGCGCGGCGGCACGCTCTGCGTCGTCGGGGCCGGGGCCATGGACGACCTCTTCCAGATCAACATGTTCGAGCTGTTCTTCGACGAGAAGAGGATCCTGCCGTCCCTGTACGGCGGCGGGGACGTCCTGCGCTCGTACGAACGGGCCATCGCCCTGTGGCGGGCCGGCCGCATCGACCTCGCGGGCCTGATCACGCACCGCGTCCCGCTGTCCGGCGTCAACGACGCCCTGGAACAGATGCGGACGGGCGAGGCGCTGCGCACGTGCATCGAGATCTGAGACGAGTCCGGGATGAGTCCTGAGATGAGAGGGGTGTGACGCGGCATGTTGTCCTTGCGCGGCAGGACCGCGATCGTCACCGGCGCGGGGCGCGGCCTCGGCCGGGCCGAGGCCCTCGAACTGGCCCGGCTCGGCGCGCACGTCGTCGTCAACGACTACGGGCAGCCCGGCGCCGACGGCTCCGGCGAGGCGTCGGCCGCGCCTGCCGAGGCCGTCGCCGCAGAGATCCGGGCGGCGGGCGGGCTCGCCACCGCCCACGTCGGCGACGTCGCCGACTTCGAGACCGCCCGCGACCTCGTCCGGCTCGCCGTCGCGGCCGGCGGCGGCTCGCTCGACGTCCTGGTCAACAACGCGGGCATCCTGCGCGACCGGATGGTCTTCTCCATGGCCGAGGACGAGTGGGACGCCGTGATCCGCGTCCACCTCAAGGGCCACTTCAACACCGTGCGCTTCGCCTCCGCGCACTGGCGGGAGCGGGCGAAGGCCTCCGGGCGGCCGGTGTACGGACGGATCGTCAACACCTCCTCCGAGGCGTTCCTCATCGGCTCCCCCGGACAGCCCAACTACGCGGCGGCCAAGGGCGGCATCGTCGGCCTCACCACCTCCACGGCGGAGGCCCTGCGCAAGTACGGGGTCACGGTGAACGCCATCTGCCCGCGGGCCCGCACCCGGATGACCGAGCGGATCTTCGCCGGGGTCGGCACGCCGGCGGACGGGGGAACCGACCCGCTGGCCCCCGGGCACGTCGCGCCGCTGGTCGGCTATCTCGCCGCGCCGGCGGCGGCGGGGGTGACCGGGCAGGTGCTCCTCGTGCACGGCGGCATGGTCGCGGTCATGGAGCGGCCGAAGGTCGCGGCGCGGTTCGATACGGCCAAGGACGTGTTCACCGTCGAGGAGCTGGACGGGCTCCTCACCCCGCACTTCGCCGGGCGGCCGCCCGGGGAGACGTTCGCCGCGCCGGAGGTGTGGCAGCTGGGGCCCGGCTGACGGGGCGTCGGGCCCCGGAAACGCCTCGGGCGCCGGGGGTGTCCGCTTGAGCGGGACCACCCGGCGCCCGAGGGCTGACCGGAATCGCGTCGACGACGCCGGTCAGTGGCCTTCCGGCGTACGGCGGTGCTTGCCGTGGGCAGGGGCGCTGTTGTCTTCGGGGGAAGCCGGACCACGGTGCCTGCCGGAGCCGGCGGCTGCGGCCTGGGACGCCTCAAGGGGGCGTGCCTCGGTCGTGTCGGTTCGGGCGTCGGGCATGGGGAAAGTCACTCCGTCGGATGGGGATGCGTGGCTTGCGCGTAGGGGGCTGCCACGGCAGTGGCGCACGGTGTCGGCGGACGCCGACACGCCCTCCGCGCACGGCCGTCCGGCTCACGACGGTGACCGTCCGGTACAGCTGCGCAACCCCCGCCCGGATTCTAACGGGACCTTGATCGCCCGGGCCACCCGGCCGGACCGCGAGTCGGCGGCCGCTCAGGTGCGGTGCTCCCTCCCCAGCGGGGCCTGCTGCAGGGGCACGGGCCGGGGCGGCACGCCCCCCTGCCCCCCGCCCGCGGAGGCCGCCACGGACCAGGCCCCGGGCATACCGGCCCCGGGAAGCCCGGTAGGAGGCACGGCGGTCCAGACGGAGGCGGGCGACTCCGCCCGCACCGCCTGCGGGGCCGCCTGCGGGGCCGCCTGCGGGGCCGCCTGCGGAGCCGCCTGCGGAGCCGCCTGCGGCGGGCCGGGCGGGGGCCCTTCGTGGGGGCGCTCCAGAAGGGGAGGGGCCGCCTGCGGCGGGCAGGGCGCCTGATGCGGCTGCGCCTGCGGCGGGGCGGGGCGGGGCACTTCCTGCAGGAGCGACTGCAGCTGCGGCCCGCCCGCAGACGCGGACTCCGGCACCGACCGGGCCGATTGCGGCCCCGAGCGCGGCACTTCCTCCAGCAACGACGGCACCACGGAAGCCGCCGGCTCCGCCGGACGGGGCACTTCCTGCAGCAACGGCTGCCCGGCCGGGAGAGGTGCCTCCTGCTGCGGCACGGCGGGCTCCGCCGGACGGGACGCCTCCTGCAGGGGGAGCGCCTGCGGCTGCACCGAGCGGGGCACCTCGTGCAGCAATGGCTGCGACACCCGCTGCGGCGCCGGGGAGGCCTCGTGCCCCGGCACCGAACGCGGCACTTCCTGCAACAGCGGCACCTGCACCTGCGGCGCGATGGGCGCCGTCGGCTCCGCCGGGCGGGCTGCTTCCTGCAGGAGGGGCGCCTGCGGCTGTACCGAGCGGGGCACCTCGTGCAGCAACGGCTGCACCACCCGCTGCGGCGCTACGGAGGTCCCGTACCCCGGCACCGAACGCGGCACTTCCTGCAGCAGTGGTGTCTGCAGCTGCGGTCCACCCGGAGCCGCCGGCTCCGGCCGGGGTGGCTGTGGCGGTACGAGGCGGGGGACTTCCCTCAGCAACGGCTGGGACGCGGGCGCCGCCTGCGAAGGCGGCTGCTCCGGCGCCGGGCGAGGCGCCTGCAGGAGCGGCCCCTGCGGCTGCCGCCCCATCGCCGGCGGCGGCTGGGTCCGGTGTTCCGGCCCGGAGGGCTGCCCGGGCTCCGGCCCGGAGGGCGACGGCGGCCGCTGTTCCGGCGCGGTGCGCGGCCCGCCGGGGGCCGCGTCCCGCGCCGCACCGCGCCCGCCGGTATCCCGTGTCTCCCCCCGCTCCCCTTCCGGCAGCCGCAGCCGCGCCAGCCCGCACCGCACGTACGGCGTGACGAACGGCAGCCGGAGCTCGCCGCCGGTGGTCCACAGGCCCGCGCCGACCAGCCAGCCGGCCGGTGCGGGGAACTGCTGCAGCTGACGGCCCGACGGGCGCCACACCCCCACCCAGCTGCCGGTCGCGCCCTCGACCCGGAAGGCCACGGCGCATCCTTCGGGCGTGAGCTCCTGCCCGGGCTGGGCGGCGAACGGGGTGAGCACCGCGCCCGCGGGCCGCAGGCATTCCGGGAAGCGCACGGGCCGCGCGGAGCCGAGCACGCCCCACCCGAGGCGGTCCTGGCCGGGGGCGTCCGACCGGACGAGCAGGAGACCGCTGTAGGGGTCGGCGAGCAGCAGCCGGTCGTTGCTCTCCTCGGTGATCTGCAGCAGCGGGCTGGTCTCACCGCCGCGCTCCAGGTCGACGACGACGGTCTTGGTGCGGCCGTCCAGCTCGCGGTCGAGGGCCAGGAGCCGGCCCGTCCGGTCGAGCCAGGCGCCGCCCGCGCAGCTGCCCGGCACCTCCACGACCCGCTCGGGCCCGAAGGAGCCGCCGTGCAGCCGCCACAGCGCGGTGGTGCGCTCGGCGTGCACGAGCCCGTAGGCGGTGGCGCCGCCCGGCGCGGGGGGCAGCAGGGTCAGCCGGGCGCACTCGACGGCGCCGACGGACACCTCCCCGGTGCCGGGGCCGGTGGGGTAGAGCAGCGAGAGCGTGTGCCGCTCGGCGACCCGGCGGCGGATGAGGACGCGCCCGTCGGCGAGCGGCTGCACCTCGCTGTCGGGCTCCTCGGGCTGGCTGCCGGGCAGCGGCACGGCGTACGGCTCGGGGCCGTCGAGCGTCCAGCGCTCGGGGAACCAGCCGCCCGTGCCGCCGTCGAGGGCCAGCCGGGCGGCGTACGAGCCGTTCGCCGTGACCGTGAACGCCGCGCGTCTCATGTCCATCGAGCCACTCCGCGGGGTGCTCTGTGGAGTGCTCTGGGGGGCACAGACCGTCATGAGAAACGTCACCTCCGGCACTGAACGTAGTTATCGCACTTCCAGCCGAACAATGAGAGTCGGCCCGCTTCACGCGTAAGGGTGGCTCTTGTCCGATTCGCCTGAGGAGTGCACGGAGGCTGTGCTTCACACGTTTCGCACCGTCACGTAAGGTAAGGCGTGCCTAAGTAGTCGCGGGGGGTGGCTGAAAAGGCCCCCTTGACCACCCGCCGGCCCCGACGGCCGGCCGGACCGACATGGAGTACGTGATGTCCCTTCGCCGCCGCGGCACCGCCGCAGTCGCCCTGTCCGTAGCCGCCGCGCTCTCCCTCGCGGCCTGCGGATCGTCGGGGGACGGCAAGGACGAGGCGGGCAAGGACGGCGGCAGCGGCTCCAAGGCCGTGGCGCAGGGCGGCAAGGACTTCGGCAAGGCCGCCGAGGAGACGGCGAAGATGGGCACGGACGCCGCGCCCGGTCAGTTCCCGCGCACCGTCAGGCACGCCCTCGGCACGACCGAGCTCAAGGAGCGCCCGAAGCGCGTCGTCGTCCTCGACGTCGGCGAGCTCGACAACGTGGTCTCGCTCGGCATCCAGCCGGTCGGCTGGGCCCCCAGCGAGGGCAGCCAGGAGCTCCCGGAGTACCTGAAGAAGGACGCCGGCGACCCGAAGAACGTCGGCACGATCAACAACCTCAACCTCGAGGCCATCAACGAGCTCCACCCGGACCTGATCCTCGGCAGCAAGCTGCGCGCGGAGAAGAACTACAAGGACCTCGCCAAGATCGCCCCGACCGTCTTCTCCGTCCGCCCGGGCTTCACGTGGAAGGAGAACTACCTCCTCAACGCGGCCGCGCTCGACAAGACCGCCGAGGCGAAGAAGAACCTCGACGCGTACGCCGCCAAGGCGAAGAAGCTCGGCGAGGACCTCGGCGGGAACAAGCCCACGATCTCGATGGTCCGCTACCTGCCGCAGTTCACGCGCCTGTACGCCGGCCAGTCCTTCATCGGCACCATCCTCAAGGACGCCGGCCTGCCGCGCCCGAAGAACCAGCAGGCCGACAAGCTCGCCGTGGAGATCGGCCCGGAGCAGATCGACCAGGCCGACGCCGACTGGATCTTCACCGGCGTCTACGGCTCCCCGGACAAGACCAAGCGCGACGCCGCCGAGGGCAACCCGCTGTGGAAGAGCCTGAAGGCGGTCAAGGACGGCCACGCCAAGGACGTCAAGGACGAGACCTGGTACCTGGGCCTGGGCGTCACGGCCGCGAACAGCGTCCTCGACGACCTCCGGGGCTTCCTCGTGAAGTAGCCGGTCCCCGGCACGGCCGTCGCCGACTCCTGGCCCGGCCGTGCCGGGCGCCCGGCACGGCCGTCGCCGAGCGATGGCCGCGCGGGCACGGCGGACAGGTAGCCTTTCCTCCGTGCCCGCACTGTCTGAAGTCATCGCCGCCCTCGACGCCCTCTGGCCCCCCGAGCGGGCCGAGCAGTGGGATGCCGTCGGCACGGTCTGCGGCGACCCCGACGCCCCGGTCACCCGGGTCCTGTTCGCGGTCGACCCCGTCCAGGAGGTCGTCGAGGAGGCCGTGGAGCTCGGCGCGAACCTCCTGGTCACGCACCACCCGCTCTATCTGCGCGGAACGACGACCGTCGCGGCCTCGACCTTCAAGGGCCGCGCCGTGCACACCCTGATCAAGAACGACATCGCGCTGCACGTCGCGCACACCAACGCCGACCGCGCCGACCCCGGCGTCTCCGACGCCCTCGCCGGCGCGCTCGACCTGCGCGTCACCGGCCCGCTCGTCCCCGACCCGGACGACCCCGCGGGCCGCCGCGGCCTCGGTCGCGTCTGCGAGGTCGACCCGCCCATGAATCTGGCCGAATTCGCCGAGCACGCCGCCAAGCGGCTGCCCGCCACGGCCCAGGGCATCCGCGTCGCAGGCGACCCCACGCGCACCATCCGCACGGTGGCGGTCTGCGGCGGCTCCGGCGACTCCCTCTTCGATGCGGTGCGGGCCGCCGGCGTGGACGCCTACGTCACCGCCGACCTGCGCCACCACCCGGCGTCCGAGGCCCAGCAGCACAGCCCGCTGGCGCTCGTCGACGCGGCGCACTGGGCCACCGAGTGGCCCTGGGCCGAGCAGGCGGCCGCCCAGCTGGACGAGATCTCCGACCGGCACGGCTGGGGCCTGCGCACCCACGTCTCGAAAACCGTCACCGACCCCTGGACCGCCCACGCGGCGTCCGCCTTCTCCGCCTCCTAGCCTTCTTACGACAATCACCCCAGGAGCCCCCAACTGAACGCCGCGCCCGCCGACCAGATCCGCCTCCTCGACCTCCAGGCGCTGGACACCCGCCTCGGTCAGCTCGCCCACAAGCGGTCGAGCCTGCCCGAGCACGCCGAGATCGCCTCCCTCGAGGCCGACCTCACCCAGCACCGCGACCTCCTCGTCGCCGCGCAGACCGAGGAGAGCGACACCGCCCGCGAGCAGACCAAGGCCGAGCAGGACGTCGACCAGGTCCGCCAGCGCGCCGCCCGTGACCAGCAGCGCCTGGACACCGGCGTCGGCATGTCCGCGAAGGACCTGGAGAACCTGCAGCGCGAGGTGGCCTCCCTCGCCAAGCGCCAGGGCGACCTGGAGGACGTCGTCCTCGAGGTCATGGAGCGCCGCGAGTCCGCGCAGGAGCGCGTCACCGAGCTGACCGGCCGCGTCGAGTCCGTCCAGGCCAAGGTCGGCGACGCCGTCGCGCGCCGCGACGCCGCCGTCGCCGAGATCGACGCCGAGGCCGCCTCGGTCACCAAGGAGCGCGAGATCGTCGCCGCCTCCGTCCCGGCCGATCTGCTGAAGCTCTACGACCGCCTGCGGGAGAAGCAGGGCGGCATCGGCGCGGCGCGCCTGAACCAGCGCCGCTGCGAGGGCTGCCGCCTGGAGCTGGACATCACCGAGCTCAACGAGGTCCGCGCCGCCGCCGCCGACCAGGTCGTCCGCTGCGAGAACTGCAGCCGCATCCTGGTCCGCACCTCCGAGTCCGGCCTGTAAGCCCCGTGGCCCCTCGCTTCATCGTCGAGGCGGACGGCGGTTCCCGGGGCAACCCGGGCCCCGCCGGCTACGGCGCCGTCGTGCTGGACGCGGCGACCGGCGAGGCGCTCGCCGAGGCCGCCGAGTACATCGGCACGGCCACGAACAACGTCGCCGAGTACCGGGGGCTCATCGCCGGCCTGGAGGCCGCGAAGGCTCTCGACGCCGACGCCGGGATCCTGGTCCGGATGGACTCCAAGCTCGTCGTGGAGCAGATGTCGGGCCGCTGGAAGATCAAGCACCCGGACATGCGGCCGCTCGCCGCCCGGGCGCGGGCGCTCTTCCCCGCGGGACAGGTCGCCTACGAGTGGATCCCGCGCGAGCAGAACAAGCACGCGGACCGGCTCGCGAACGAGGCCATGGACGCGGGCAAGGCGGGCCGTCAGTGGGATGCGGGCGCCTCCGCGGCGGCGTTCGCAGAGCGTACGGCCGCGCGCACGGCCCCGCGCGCAACGGAGCCCGTGGCGGAGCCGCTGGAAGAGCCGCTGGAGGAGCCCAAGCCCGCTCCCGTCGGCTGGGCCGCCCCCGCCGACCTCGGGGCGCCGACCACCTTCGTGCTGCTGCGGCACGGTGAGACGGCCCTCACTCCGCAGAAGCGATTCTCCGGCAGTGGCGGCAGCGACCCGGAGCTCTCGCCCGTAGGCCTTCACCAGGCCGAGCGCGCGGGCGCCGCACTCGCCGCGCGCGGCACGATCCAGGCGGTCGTCTCCTCGCCCATGCGGCGCTGCCGCGAGACGGCGGACGCCGTGGCCGCGCGCCTGGGCCTGGAGGTGCGCGTCGAGGAGGGCCTGCGCGAGGCCGACTTCGGCGCCTGGGAGGGGCTGACCTTCGCGGAGGTCCGCGAGCGCCACCCCGCCGACCTCGACGCCTGGCTCGCCTCCTCCAAGGCGGCCCCGACCGGCGGCGGCGAGAGCTTCGCGGCGGTCGCCCGCCGCGTGTCCCTCACGCGGGACAAGCTCCTCGCCCGGTACGCGGGCCGTACGGTCCTGCTGGTCACGCACGTGACGCCGGTGAAGACGCTCGTACGACTGGCCCTCGGCGCCCCGCCGGAGTCCCTGTTCCGCATGGAGCTGTCGGCGGCGTCGGTGTCGGCCGTCGCCTACTACGCGGACGGCAACGCGTCGCTGAGACTGCTCAACGACACGTCACACCTGCGGTAGGCGGCCGGGAACCGGCCGGGCTGCCGTAGGGCGGTTCCGCACCGGGCACGGGCACGGGCACGGGCATCACGCCCCCATAAGGGGCGCGGGGAACTGCGCGACCAGCCACGAACGACCCGCAGCCGACGACGGCACCCCAGCGAGGCACTCAGTCCGCCGCCCGCAGGGCCATCGCCGACTCCAGCGCGGCAACGGCCGCAACCCGTTGCCGCTCCCGCTCCTCGATGTCCTGCGCGCTCTCCCCCGTGGCCGCGACCCGCGGGCACCGAGGGCACTGCCACCGGTCGGGGGCGCCGAGCGGCGGCGGGGTCATGGCCACCTTGCAGTGGGGGCAGTTCACGGTCACTCCTTCGACATGGCCGCACGACGCGCAGACCCACACGGGCCCCTCCGCGTCCTGCTGCCTCCACGCGGTCCTCAGGCACTGCGCGCATCCGGTCGTGACGATCCCGGCCCGGCTCATGACAGGCGGCTCCGGGGTGGTGTCCGCGTACTCGATGATCCGCGCCCTGACCCGGTCGTCCGTGGTGTTGGCCATCCGGAGCAGGTGTGCGACGCGTGAGCGTGCTTCGTCAACGAAATCGTTCATGGCGGCAGCAGGCTATGGCGCCGGGGACCGTGCCCGGGGCCTGCAGCGCGCACGATCACCCTTGCGAGTGCCTCGTCCTATTGTTCGACGCTCACTTGAAGGGCACGTTGACACACGCCAGCCGCGCGCCCGCCATGCCCGCCCGGCCCTTGGCCGTCTCGGTGGCGTGCTCGTGGATGACGACGGAGCGGGCCTCGCCGGGGCGGAAGCGCCAGGCGACCGTGGAGGACGACGCGCCGTCACCCCGCCGGTCGGTGGTGAAGTCCAGCCAGACCTCGTTGCGCGGATTGGCGTACGCGGGGTCGGTCGAGGGCTGCTTGGGGTCCTTGACCTGCTGGTAGTGCGCACCCGAGTTCTCGGGGCGGGTGCCGCACGGGTTCGTGTGGACGTGGGCGCCGAACGTGCGTCCCGGCTGGAGGCCGTGCAGGCTCAGGCGGATGTGCGTGCCGTGCCGGCCGGTGCGCTCCACGACGGAGACGTGCGCGCCCGGCGGGACGGCGGCCTGGTCGAACGTCACAGCGCGCAGCACGTCGCCCGTGGGGTCCGCGAAGACGGCCCTCACGTCGGCCCCTTGGCAGTGGGCTCCGCCCATGGGCGGCACGACGGCCATCGAAGCGGCGAGCAGCGTTACGGCGAAGGACATCTTCCGCCCCTTTCAGCGGCTTCAGCAGCGGCTTCCCGAGAGTCCCCCGTACGTTCTTCCCAGCGTTCTCCCCGGCGTCCTCCCCACGGTATCGACCCCTCGCGCACCGCGCGCGGCGGACCGTGAGGACAATGAGCCGACCACCGCGTACCCCAGGAGGACGACACCATGCCCCCCAAGCCCGAGATACTCGCCGCCTTCGAGGCGGCCAAGGGGTTCATGCCGCTCGACGAGGGGCTCGCCCTCCACGCCGCCGCGGAGGAGGCCGCACGGCTCGCGCTGCCGCTGCTCGAAGTGGGGACGTACTGCGGCCGGTCGACGATCCTGCTGGCCGCCGCCGCGCGCGAGGCGGGGGTCACGGCCGTCACGGTGGACCACCACCGGGGCAGCGAGGAGCAGCAGCCGGGCTGGGAGTACCACGACGCGTCGCTCGTCGACGAGGCCGTGGGCCGGATGGACACGCTGCCCGCGTTCCGGCGCACGCTGCATCAGGCGGGGCTGGAGGAGCACGTGGTGGCGATCGTGGGGCGGTCGCCGCTGGCGGCCTCGCTCTGGGCGGCGCCGCTGGGGCTGGTGTTCATCGACGGCGGGCACACCGACGAGCACGCCACGGCGGACTACGAGGGCTGGGTGCCGCACCTCGCCCCGGGCGGGCTGCTGGTCATCCACGACGTCTTCCCCGACCCGGCCGACGGCGGCCAGGCGCCGTACCGCGTGTACCGCAGGGCACTGGAGTCCGGGGAGTTCACCGAAGTGTCGGTGACGCGCTCGCTGCGGGTGCTGCGGCGCGTACCGGTTGCGGCGTAGGCCCCCTGCGCGGCGGAGCGGCGGCGTAGCATCGCCGGGTGTCCAAAGGCAGCTTTCCCCGTGTGACCCGCCGTCCGGGCGGCATCCGTAGGCCCGTCGTCGTCGCGGTGGCGGCCCTGGTGCCGGCCGGCCTCGCGGGCTGGCTGCTGTGGGACGCGGAGGCGGACGGCGGGAAGAAGGCCCCGGTGGCCGCCGCGTCGTCGGCCTCGCCGGGCGGGTCGCCCTCGTCGCAGGCCCCGTCCCGGCAGCCGTCGCCGTCGGACGGCAAGCCTTCGGCGTCCGGGCCGTCCGCTCCCGGGTCGCCCGCTCCGGGGTCGCCCGCGCCGCCGAGCGCGTCGCCCGCCGCGGCCGACGACGGGCCGCTGCCGGACGGCCCCCTCAAGGGCAAGGTGGTCCTGGTCGATCCCGGCCACAACATCCGCAACAGCGAGCACACCACCGAGATCAACCGCTCCGTCGACATCGGCACCGGCCGCAAGGAGTGCGACACCACCGGGACGTCCACGGACGCCGGTTACGCCGAGGCCACGTTCAGCCTCGACGTCGCCCACCGGATCCGGACGCTCCTGCGGGCGCAGGGCGCCAAGGTGGTGTTCACGCACGACGGCGAGCGCCCGTACGGCCCGTGCGTGGACGAGCGGGCCGCGATCGGCAACCAGGCGCACGCCGACGCCGCCGTCTCGGTGCACGCCGACGGCTCGGCCGTCGGCAACCGCGGCTTCCATGTGATCCTGCCCGCTTCCGTCAAGGGGGGCCGCGCGGACACCTCGCCCATCGTCGGCCCGTCGAAGGACCTCGGGGTGCGCATCGCGGGCCACTTCGTGCGGAGCACCGGCAGCGCCCCGTCCAACTACATCGGCGGCGGCACGGGCCTGGACACCCGGGGCGACCTCGGCGGGCTCAACCTCTCCACCGTTCCCAAGGTGTTCATCGAGTGCGGCAACATGCGCGATCCCCAGGACGCCGCGTTGCTGACGGACGGTGCATGGCGGCAGAAGGCGGCGCAAGGGATCGCCGACGGCATCACGGACTTCCTGGACGGGTAGGGCTCCGCGGGCGGTAACGGGCCGTAGCGGCGCCCGCGGGCCGCGCGCTTGTCACGAGGCAGATACGAAGAGGACGCCCCGGCCGTGCAGGCGATAGGTTCACCCGTACGATGGGGGGCCACCCCCGCGCCCCCGCATGCTCGCGTGCCGGCGACAGCGACGTTAATGATCACACTGACAAAGGACTTTAGGTGAACATCCGCTCCCTCACTCGAGGCGACGGCGTGGTGATCGGAGCAGCGGTGTTGCTGTTCATCGCCTCGTTCCTGAGCTTCTACTCGTACGACTGCGCGGGGTCGGTCTGCCCCGCGGGGCCGAACGGCTGGAAGGCCGCTCTCTTCCCCGTCCTGCCGTCGATCTTCCTCGCCGGGATCATCGCCGCCGGGCTCGTCGTCGCCGCGCGCTTCCAGCCCGAGGGCCGCAAGCTCATGGGCCTGGAGCTCGGCCAGTGGGGCACCGCGTTCGCCGTGTTCGCCGCGTGGTCCTCGCTGTGGACGATCATCGGTGGCGCCCCGGGCGTGTCCCCGGGCGTCGGCCAGATCCTCGGCCTCCTCGGCAACGCGGCCCTGGCCGCGGCGGCGCTGCTCACCCCGCGCGTCCCGGCCCTGAAGGCCCCGCTGGTGAGCGCCCCGGGCCCGCAGGCCCCGTCCCCCTACGGCGCCGGCCCGAACCCGGGCTACGGCTACCCGGGCCCGGGCGGTGCCCAGCCGGGTGCCGCCGGTCCGTACGGCGCCCAGGCCCAGCAGCCCTTCGGCGCGCAGCCGGGCCAGCCGGACGCGAGCCTGGGCGGTGCCGCCGCGGCGCCGCAGCCGGCCGCCGGCCAGGCCGCGGCCGCCCCGGCCGGGGACTTCGCCCCGTTCTGGTTCGCGGTGCCGGTGCCCCGCCCGCTGTACGGCGAGGACGGTTCGCCGACGCAGATCGCCGAGCTCGCGCCCGGCACCTGGTACCTCGCGGTGGAGCAGCGCGGCCAGGCCCTCGTCGCCCAGACGCAGGACGGCCGCCGCGGCGTCCTGCAGGACACGACGGGGATCCAGCGCGGCTGACCGCAGTCGCCTGTGCACGATGACGGCCCGCCGGGACTTCCCGGCGGGCCGTCGCCTTTTCCGGCGGGCTTGCCGGCGGGCTTGCCGGGGCGGCGGCGCGGGCCTACGGTCAGAGGCCCGGATCCCCGGACCTGACATACCGTCAGTTCACCTGACCCGCCGGGAGGGCACGCGTGCGGCTCGGTCTCGCGCTCGGCTACTGGGGACGCGGCCCCGACCCCCGCCACCTCGGCCTCGTGCAGGAGGCGGAGCGCCTCGGCTACCACTCCGTGTGGACGGCCGAGTCCTGGGGATCCGACGCCTTCACCCCGCTCACCTGGATCGCCGCGCACACCACCCGCATCCGGCTCGGCACCGCGGTCGCGCAGATGGCCGCCCGCAGTCCCACCGCCACGGCGATGCACGCCCTCACCCTCGACCACCTCTCCGGCGGTCGGCTGCTGCTCGGGCTGGGGCTGTCGGGGCCGCAGGTCGTGGAGGGCTGGTACGGGCGGCCGTTCCCGGACAGCCCGCTCACCGCGACGCGCGAGTACGTGGACGTGGTCCGCCAAGTGCTCCGCCGCCGGGCCCCGGTGACGCTGGACGGCCGCCACCACGCCCTCCCCTACCGCGGCCCCGGCGCGACCGGCCTCGGCAGGCCGCTCCGGCCCATCACCCATCCCCTGCGCCCGGACCTGCCCGTCCTGCTCGGCGCCGAGGGACCCCGCAACGTCGCCCAGACCGCGCGCATCGCCGACGGCTGGCTGCCGCTGTACTGGTCCCCGCTGCGGACGGACCTGCACGCGGCCGCCCTCGCCACCGCGCCCGAAGGCTTCCTGGTGGCGCCGCTGGTCCGGGCGCAGGTCTGCGCCGACGTCGCCGAAGGGCTGCTCCCGGTGAAGGCGATGCTCGGCTTCTACATCGGCGGCATGGGGCACGCGCGCCGCAACTTCCACGCCGACCTCATGGGCCGCATGGGGTACGAGGAGGAGGCACAGCGGGTGCGGGAGCTGTTCCTGGCGGGCCGGCGGGAGGAGGCCGTCGCGGCCGTGCCGGACGCCTTCGCCGACGAGATCTCCCTCGTGGGGCCGCGCGGCCGCATCGCGGAGCGGCTGGAGCTGTGGCGGGCCGGGCCGGTGACGGACCTGCTGGTGACCGCGCCGGATATGGAGACGCTGCGGGTGCTGGCGGAGCTGGTGTGACCGGGGCGGCGGGGAACCGCGCGCCCGGCGGTCACGGCCGGTCCGGCCTCCCGTGCCCGTGGAGCCACGGGCCGAAGACGCCGCCGAGGTTCTTCCCGGTGCGCTCCTGCCAGAAGCGCTCGAACTCGGCGGTGTCGGCGTTGCCGTGCCGGTGCTCGCTCGCCCAGGCCCGGACGGTCTCGAAGAAGGTCTCGTCGCCGACGGCCCGGCGCAGCTTGTGCAGCACCATCGCGCCGCGGCCGTAGACGGGCGGGTCGGAGACGGTGGCCGGGGCGGGGTCGGAGGGCGGGAAGGCCCAGATGCCCTCGCTCAGCGGGTCCTTGCCGGCGTAGTAGTCCTCGAAGATCCGCTGGGCGGAACGGCCGCCGTGCTTCTCCTCCCACAGCCACTCCGCGTACGCGGCGAAGCTCTCGTTGAGCCACATGTCGCGCCAGGTGCGGGGGCTGACGGAGTTGCCGAACCACTGGTGGACGACTTCGTGCACGACGGTCACGTCGTCGGGGGCGGAGTCGAAGTACGGCTTGGTCTGGGTCTCCAGGGCGTAGTCGATGTAGGGGTTGTGGTCGACGACGGCGCCGGCGGAGGAGAAGGGGTAGGGCCCGAAGAGCTCGCTCGCCCAGGCGATGGCCTCGGGCAGGAGCTTCACCAGCCGGGGCGTGGCCGCGGCCTCCTCGGGGTGGGTGGCGATGTAGACGGGCAGGTCGCCGGCGCGGGTGGTGGTGATCTTGAAGGGGGAGACGGCCACGCTCGCCAGATAGCTCGCCATCGGCTCGGCGTTGTGCCAGGTGAAGGTGGTCCGGTCGCCCTTGGCCTGCTGTCGCTGCAGCTCTCCGTTGGCCACGGCGGTGTAGCCCTTGGGGACGGTCACCGTGAAGTCGTAGGAGGCCTTGTCGGAGGGGTGGTGGTTGCCGGGGAACCAGGCCATCGAGCCGGTCGGCTGGCCGAGGCCGACCGCTCCGTCGTCGGTCTCGACCCAGCCCTCCGCGACGTCGCCGTTCTCGTCCTTGATCTCCTTCGGTTTACCGCCGTAGACGACGACCGTCTCGAATTCGTGCCCCTTGGTGATGGACGCCCGGGGCGTCACCGTCAGCTCGCTGCCCTTCCTGGCCGTGCGCGCCGGCCGGCCGTCGACCTTGGCGCTGCGGACCGTCAGCCCCTTGAGGTCGAGGTTGAAGGCGCCGAGGTCCTGCGTCGCCCGCGAAGTGATGACGGCGGTGGCCTCCAGGCGGTTGTCCTCGGGGTCGTAGTCGAGGGTCAGGCCGTAGTGCCGGACGTCGTAGCCGCCGTTGCCCAGGCGGGGGAAGAGCGGGTCCCCCGCGCCGGGCGCGCCGGCATTGCGGGACGCGGCGTCACCGGAACCGCCACAGGCCGCCGCGACGAGCACGAAGGCGGTGGGCAGCGCGGCCTGCCACAGCCGCCGGGGCACGGAGGATCTGGGCACAACGGTCATACGGTCATGCTCTCATCAGACTGCGGGACGGCCCGTCAGGACATGACCCGGGACGGCCCGGAGGCGCCTCAGAAGACGGCACCTCGGGAGACGACACCTCAGGAGACGGCGTCTCAGAAGACGGCCCGCTCCAGCCAGAAGTCGAGCAGGCCGCGGTCGCCCAGGACCTCGATGCGGTCGGTGTCGGCGGGCAGGCGCCGGAAGAGGACGCTCAGCACGTCGGTCACCGGGCCGCGCACGGCCACGGCGGCCTTCTCGTGGGCCCGGCGCCAGGTGACGCCCTCGCCGGTGAGGTCGATGAACCACTCCGCATTGAGCTCCGCCGGGGTGTCGGTGGCGTGCAGGTGGACGGTGCGGCCGGGACCGGGCAGCTCCGCCAGCCGCGGCTTGAACGCGACGGCCGCCGGGAAGGTGAGGATGTCCAGCCACTCGTCGAGGCAGTCGGCCGCTGTCTCGGGCTCGGCCGTGAAGGGGAGGCCGAGGGCGCCCAGGGCGTCGGCGCGGTGCATGAGGGTCTCGTGCGTCATGCGGCGGGCCCAGAAGGCGGACCGCTGGTCCTCGGAGAACGTCCACACGGGGCTGTCGGTCCCCGCCTCGCGCAGGACGGCCACCAGCGCCTCGGCGCCTTCGGCGAGCCACGCCGTCAGAGCGGGCAGGTCGTCCGCGGAGGGCTGGCCCGGGGCGGGCGTGGGGACGCCGTGGCCAGCGCCGGCGGGCGGCACGAACTCCTTGACCTGCTCGCGCACGAGCGTGGTGGCCATCCGGTGGGCCTGGCCGACGTGCAGCAGGAGCTGCCCGAGCGTCCACTCCGGGCAGGTGGGCACGGTGACCGATGCGTCGGCGCCCTCGCCCAGGGCGCCCCGCAGCAGCTCGGTCTGACGGAGGATCTCGGAACAGTAGCGGTCGTGGCTGAGCATCGTCGTCGTCATGACCTCACTGTAGAGCGGCCCACTGACAACGCCCTTGACAGGCCCGGAAGTTCAGACTCCGGTTCACCGTTCCGGCCAGCCGCCCGCCACGCGGAGGGACCCGTTCAGAGGCGCTACGCGCAGCAGTCCGGCTCCAGCCCCGCAGGGAGCCGTTCCCCGCCGAACACCGCGGTCGTCGCCTCGTCGCCCCCGAGCGCGGCCGCCGCGAGCAGCAGCGAACCCGCCGTCCACGTGGTGCGCTCCTCGGGCCAGACGGCGTCGTCGTCGTAGACGTAGCCCGTCCAGTACATGCCGTCCGCGGCCCGCAGGTGCTGGATCCACTGCAGGATCTGCACGGCGCGGTCCGACTCCCCCATCACCCACAGCGCGAGGGCGAGCTCACAGCTCTCGCCGCCCGTCACCCACGGGTTGGGCAGCACGCAGCGCACGCCCAGGCCCGGGACGACGAAGCGGTCCCAGCCCTCCTCTATGCGCTCCTTGGCGGCGACGCCGGTGACCGCGCCGCCGAGGACGGGGTAGTACCAGTCCATCGAGTAGCGGCTCTTGTCGAGGAACCGCTCCGGGTGCCGGCGTATCGCGTGCGCGAGCAGGCCCGTGGCCAGCTCCCAGTCCGGCTGCGGCTCCTCGCGGTGCTCGGCGATGGCCAGGGCGCAGCGCAGGGCCTGGTGGATGGACGAGGAGCCGGTCAGCAGCGCGTCCGTGACGGGGGTGCCGTCCTCCTCGCGCTTCCAGCCGATCTGCCCGCCGGCCTGCTGGAGCGCCAGGACGAACTCCACGGCCGCGTAGACGGTCGGCCACATGCTGTCGAGGAAGGCGTCGTCGCCGGTGGCGAGGTAGTGGTGCCAGACGCCCACGGCCACGTAGGCGACGAAGTTCGACTCGCGGGAGCGGTCGGTGGGCTCGTCGGCGGCACCGTCGGCGTAGGCGGCGTACCAGGAGCCGTCGGAGTTCTGGTGGCGGGCGAGCCAGCGGTAGGCGGCCTCGGCGCGGTCGTGCTCGCCCGCGGCGTCGAGGGCCATGGCGGCCTCGGTGTGGTCCCACGGGTCGAGGTGGTGGCCGCGGAACCAGGGGATGGCGCCGTCCTCGCGCTGGACGGCGGCGATGCCGGCGACGGTGCCCGTGACCTGTTCGGCGGTCAGGACGCCGGGCAGCACGAGGCGCTCGGTGCGGCCGGAGCCGCGGCTGAAGAGAGTCACGCGTCCGTCCCGGTGGCGGGCAGGTGCGGCTTGGTCGCGTACGCCACGAAGCTCTTGCCGATGAGCGGGTTGAGGGCCTGCTCGGCGACCCTGGTGGCCAGGGGCTTCTTCATGATGTCCCAGACCAGCAGCTTGTGGTAGGCGCGGACGGGCAGCGCCTTGTCGTTGTCGACGCCGAAGGCGCACTTGAGCCACCAGTAGGGGCTGTGCAGGCCGTGGGCGTGGTGGGTGCCGTACGGGACGAGGCCGGCCTCGCGCATGCGGTCCAGGAGCTCGTCGCCGCGGTAGATGCGGATGTGGCCGCCCTCGACCTCGTGGTAGGCGTCCGAGAGCGCCCAGCAGATCTTCTCCGGGCCGTAGCGCGGGACGGTGACGGCGATCCGGCCGCCCGGCTTGAGGACGCGCACCATCTCGGCGAGCACGCCCTTGTCGTCCGGGATGTGCTCCATGACCTCGGAGATGATGACGACGTCGAAGCTGTCGTCGGGGAAGGGCAGCGCGAGGGCGTCACCCTCCATGGCGGTGGCGGTGGCCCCGGGTGGCGCCTCACCGGCCTCCTTCATGGCCGCGAACCACTTGGCGACTTCGCGTATCTCCTCGCCGTTGCGGTCCAGCGCGACGACGCGCGCTCCGCGCCGGTAGCACTCGAAGGCGTGCCGCCCCGCGCCGCAGCCCAGGTCGAGGACGCGGTCGCCTGCGGCGAGCGGGAAGCGGGAGAAATCGACGGTCAGCACGGGTATTTGCCTTCGGCCGGCGGGACGGGGTGGTTGATTGCGGAAACGGAGGGCCTCCGGCCCGGGTCACCGGAGCGGGACGCCACCGGGTGGCCCCGGTCGGGCACCGCCGGGCTGCGCCGATGCGGCTGAGCACCGCTGCGGCGGGAGATTTCCGCCGGTGGCAGGGCGTGGCCTGCGGCGCTGCGGCCGCGCCCGGAGAACCCTCCGGCGCAACGGCGAGCAAGCCCCGCAGCCGTGTCCGGCGGTGCCGAACAGGCCCGGCCCGGCACCGCCGGGCTGCGCCGATGCGGCTGAGCACCGCTGCGGCGGGGGGTTTCTGCCGGCGGCAGGACATAGCCTGCGGCACTGCCGCCGCGCCCGAAGAACCCTCCGCCGCAACGGCGAGCAAGCCCCGCGGCGGTCTCCGGCGGTGCCGAACAGGCCTGGTCCGGCGCCGCCGGAACGCGACGCTGCAGCTGAGCGCCGCTACGGCAAGCGCTTGTCGTCGGCAGCGCAGTCGTGCCCGACCGGCGGTGCCAAGCCGCCCGCCGCGTGGCGTGCGGTGCCGCGCCCGGCATCAGGCGGGCCGTCCGGCGCTTCGGGCGCCGCCCGCGAGGGCGATCGCCTCGCGGTAGTGCCGCGCCGTACCGATCGCGGCCTCGCGCCAGGTGAAGCGGGACAGGACGCGTTCGCGGCCCGCGGCGCCGAGGCGGCGGCGGAGTCCGGGGTCGTCGAGGAGCCGGCCCAGGGCGGAGGCGAGCGCCCCGGGGTCGCCCGGCGGGACGGCGAGGCAGGTCTCCCCGTCGGGGCCCGCGACCTCCGGTATGGCGCCGCCGGTGGTGGCCGCCAGCGGCGTGCCCGTGGCCATGGCCTCGGCGGCCGGCAGCGAGAAGCCCTCGTACAGCGACGGCACGCAGGCGACCTGCGCCGACCGCACGAGGTCGACGAGTTCGGCGTCGGTGATGCCCTTGACGAACTCGACGGCGTTCTCCAGCCCGCAGCGCCGGATCGCGGTGGCGACCGGCCCGTCCTCGGCGCGCTTGCCGACGACGACGAGGTGCGCTGCGGGGTGCCGGCGGCGGACCACGGCCAGGGCCTCGATCAGGTGCACCAGGCCCTTGAGGGGCACGTCCGCGCTGGAGGTGGTGACGATCCGGCCCGGCACCTCGGGCACGGACGGGTCCGGCGAGAACAGGTCCGTGTCGGCGCCGATGGGCACGACGTGCACTCGCTCGGCCCGGACGCCGAGGTGGTCGACGATCTCCTGGCGCGAGGAGCCGGAGACGGTGAGCACGGACGGCAGCCGCCGGGCGACCCGCTTCTGCATCCGGGTGAAGCCGTACCAGCGCCGCACGGAGGCCCGCCGCTTCCAGTCCGCCGCGGCGGCGAGGTCGAGCTGCCGGTCGACGGTGATGGGGTGGTGGACGGTGGTCACCAGCGGAGCGCCGATCGCGGCGGGGCCGCCGAGGAGCCCGTAGCCCAGGGTCTGGTTGTCGTGGACGACGTCGAACCGGCCGCGCTGCGCGGCGAGATGACGCCGCGCGCGCAGGCTGAAGGTGAGCGGCTCGGGGAAGCCGCCCGTCCACATGGTGGAGACCTCCAGCGCGTCGATCCAGTCGCGGTACTCGTCGCGGCCGGGCGTACGGAAGGGGTCCGGCTGGCGGTAGAGGTCGAGGCTCGGGAGCTCGGTGAGGGTCACGCCCTCGTCGAGGACGGGGTACGGCTGGGAGCCGATGACCTCCACGCTGTGCCCGAGGCGGGCGAGTTCACGGGAGAGGTGGCGGACGTAGACGCCCTGGCCGCCGCAGAACGGGTTGCCCTTGTAGGTGAGCAGCGCGATCCGCAGGGGGCGGTCGCCGTCCCCGTCCCGGAGGCCGTCGTTCCGTGCGTCCTGCCCCGCGCGCGCCTCGCGCGCCGCCGCATCTGCGAGAGCTGCCTCAGTGGCCTCAGCGGTCACTCCCCCGGCCTCCTTCTGGCTGCTGTTCCGGCCGGAGCGTAACCGGTCGCGCTAATCTAGAACAAGTTTCAGACTGGGTCGTCCAGAAGCCTCGAATCTACCGGCCGGAAGGGCGGTCTCCAGGACCGGATCGGGTGATTCGCGCCACGGCCCGGCCCCTGCCATGCTGTGCCGTCCGGGCCGGACAGACACCCCTGGATGGATTGCCACGGAATGGGACATATGACGACGGAACCCAAGTCGCCGACCGCGCGGGCCGTGCCCGCCGGGCCCAGCCTTCCCCTGACCGAGCGTCAGGAGGCCCGCCGCCGCCGGATCCTGCAGGCCACCGCGGAGCTCGCGAGCCGCGGCGGCTTCGACGCCGTGCAGATGCGGGAGGTCGCCGAGGCGGCGGGCGTCGCGCTCGGCACGCTCTACCGCTACTTCCCCTCCAAGATCCACCTGCTGGTCGCCACCATGCAGGACCAGCTGCAGCGGCTGCACGGGACGCTGCGCAAGCGCCCGCCGACGGACGCCGACCCGGCCGCGCGCGTGGCCCAGACCCTGATGCGGGCCTTCCGCGCCATGCAGCGCGAGCCGCACCTGGCCGATGCGATGGTGCGCGCCCTCACCTTCGCCGACCGCTCGGTGAGCTCCGAGGTCGACACCGTCTCCCGGCTCACCACGACGATCATCCTCGACGCCATGGGACCGGCCGGGCCGCCCACCCCCGAGCAGCTCTCCGCCGTCCGCGTCATCGAGCACACCTGGCACTCGGCGCTCATCACCTGGCTCTCGGGGCGCGCTTCGATCGCACAGGTGCGGATCGACATCGAGACCGTCTGCCGGCTCATTCGGCTCACTACCCCACAGCAGGCCTGACGCGCTACCCCCGGCACCCGATTCATGGGGGGCGCTTTCGAGTGAACTTGGGGCGCACGTGGCGGAATTCATGCGCCCTTGCGCCCCCTCCATGTCCGGTATACGCGCCCGGAGCGGTGGCACACGCCGGTATGAATGAGCGTCGTGTCCGGCGCAGCACTCGCTGCGCGGGGGAGCGGGAAGGCGGGGACCGTGATCCGGGTGCTTCTGGTGCATGACACCTATCTGCTGCGGGCGGCACTGGCGGCTCTCCTCGGCAGAGAGCCGGACCTGGAGGTCTCCTCGGCATCGTGGCAACGCGCGGTGGTCATGTCGGACTCGCTGCGGCCGCACGTGTGCGTGGTGGACATGGACAGCCCGGAGGCGGGCGGGCCGGGCGGCCTGCGGGAGCTGTCCGGGCACGGTGACGCGCGCGACGACAGGGCGGCCCTGCTCGCCCTGGCCAGCGCGGGGCGGCCGGGGCCGCTGCGCCGGGCGTACGAGGAGAAGGCTCTGGGGTACTTGAGCAAAAACGCTTCTCCCGACCGGTTGGTCGAGGGGATAAGGCATGTGGCGAAAGGCGAGCGGTACATCGACGAGACGCTCGGCTTCGGCTTCCTGGAGGCCGCTGAGATCCCGCTGACGAGACGGGAGCTGAGCGTGCTGTCACTCGCGGCGGAGGGGGCGTCCGTCGGGGAGATCGCCAGCAGCCTGCACCTGTCCAACGGGACGGTGCGCAACTACATGGCCGCGATCACCCGGAAGACCGGGGCGCGGAACCGGGTCGACGCGATCCGTATCTCGCAGGGGGCGGGGTGGGTATGAGGGGCTGTCTCGGCATGAAGAGCCGTCCCGGTGTGCCGGGTTCCGGGGCTCGGGGCCTCGGTGGGCCGGGTCGGCGGCGCCCATGAGGTCGCGGTAGAGCGGGGACCGCGCCAGCAGCTCGTGGTGCTCCCCGCAGACCGTGTCCGCGCCGTCCATCACCAGGATGCGGGTCGCACGGCGGGCGGAGGCGGCCCGGTGCGCGATGACGACGAGGGTGCCGCCGGGGCGGCTCGCGAAGGCCCGTTCTGCGCGGGCCTCCGCGACGGGGTCGAGGTGGCTGGTCGCCTCGTCCAGCACGGCGAGGGGGGCGGGCGACAGATAGGCCCGTGCCAGGGCGATCTGCTGCCGCTCCCCCGCCGAAAGCTCCGCCGGGGCGAGGGGGGCGGCGAAGCCGCCCACACGGCGGACGAGTTCCGCCATGCCGAGCGCCTCCGCAGCGGCCCGCAGCTCCTCCTCCGGGACGGGGTCGTCCCGGAGATAGCCGAGGTTGTCGGCGACGGTCCCCGAGAACACGTACGCCTCCTGCGGAATCAGCACCCGCCGTGCGGCGGCGGCCGCCGTGCCGGCCCGGGCGCCGCCCACGGTGACCTCGCCGCCGCCCGGGCGCAGGAGGCCTGCGACCAGCCCGGCCAGCGTCGACTTCCCGACGCCGCTGGGGCCGACGACGGCCAGGTGCGCGCCCCGGGGCAGGGTCAGGTCCAGATCGCGTACGACGGGGTCGGCGCGGTCGCCGTAGGCGAAGGTGAGGCGGCGCAGGGCGAGCGCGGGGGCTGGGGCGTCCTGTGGTGCGGCTGTTGCTGTGGCTGCCGGTTCGCCCGGCGGGCCGTCGGGCAGACCCGGCGCCGTGAGCCTGCGCACCACCACGGCGAGGCGGGAGCCGCTCGTACCGAGGCCGTGGACGAGGTTCTGCAGCGCGGGCATGAGGGACTGCGTCAGATAGGCGAGCGCGCCCACGAGGCCGCCCGCGGTGACGCCGTGGTCCAGCAGCCACGGCGCCCCCGCCAGCAGGAGCACCACCGGCAGCTGCCCGGCCAGGGCGAGCGCCACGACCCGTACGACGGACCAGCGCGCGAGCGAGCGGGAGGCGTGCAGCGTGGCATCGGTGAGGGCGCCGGTCTCCGCGCGGACGCGGGGCTCGGCGCCGGCCGCCGTGACGTCGCGCAGGCCGGCGAAGACGTCGCCGAGCCCGGCGGCGAGGGTCTCGTCCGCGGCGAGGTACGCCTCCTGGCGGCGGGCGAGCGGGCGCAGCGTCGCCAGGAACAGGCCGAGCCCCAGGACGAGGGGCGGTGCGACGACCGCCAGCAGCGGGGGTGCGAGCAGGAACAGGCCCGTCAGGGCGCCGGCCGCGGTGAAGACGAACGACCGCGAGACCATGACCAGGCCGGCGAAGGCGTCACGGGCGATCTCCACCTGGTGCGTCAGCCGGGACACGGCCGCGGTGTCGCTGCCGCCGCCGCGGTGCAGGGCGCGGGAGACGACCGTCCGCACGAGCCCGTCCCGGAAGGGCTCCACGAGTCCGGCGACGCCGCCGTACGTACGCCCCGTCCCGTACGCCCCGGCGACCACGGCGACGGCGGCCAGGCCGAGCCAGGCGAGGCCGGTACGGGGGCGCCCGGCGAGAAACCCTTCGTCGAGCGCCTCGGCCAGCGCGTACCCCAGGGCGAAGGTGTGCCCGGCCTCCACGACGGACCAGGCGAGCAGCGCCGCGACGACGCGTCGCCGCCGGGCGAGATAACGGACCCCTCGCCGGGCGAGCCCGGGCTCAACGGGTGTCACGGGGACCTCCAGGGTGAGCGCGGAAGCGTGCGGTCCGCCCGGCAGGGACGGTTCGGCTCGCCGCCGCGGCGGAAGGAGCGGGCCGACGCCCCCGCAGCCGGCCGGCTCGGCCGGTCCGTCCGGTCGGCACCGCCGGACTCCACCGTGGAGCGACTCGCCGTCGCGGCGGAGGAGGGCGGCTGCGGCCCAGCTGCTTTCGGCAGCCCGTCCGGCATCGCCGGATGACACCCGCCGCCACGAGAAGGGCCGACTCGGCACCGCCGGGACGCGCCGCGGGACGACTCGCCGTCGCGGAGGAAGAGGAGTGGCTGACACCCGGCCGGCTCCAGCCACCGGGTCGACACCGCCGGACAACTCCCCCGGTGACAGCCGAGACCGGCCCGGCACCGCCGGGAACCGCCGCGGGACGACTCGCCGTCGCGGCGGAAGAGGAGTGGCTGACACCCGGCCGGCTCCAGCCACCGGGTCGACACCGCCGGACAACTCCCCCGGTGACAGCCGAGACCGGCCCGGCACCGCCGGAAGCCGCCACGGGGCGGCTCGCCGTCGCGGCGGGAAGGGCAAGCCCGCGGCCCCGTAGCCGGACAGGCCGTCCTGCGCCCGCGGGCTCCGCCGCGGAGCGGCTTGCCCACGTCGGCCGGGCCCGCGGTCATGACGTCGCCTCACGCATCGAAGACCGCCCGGTAGTCCGGGTCGTCCCACAGTTCGGCGTGCGGGGCCACCGCCCGCACTCTTCCCTCGTGGAGCCACAGGACGCGGTCCGTGCTCGCGGCCGTCGTCACGCGGTGGGCTATCAGTACGCGCGTGGGGGCGGACGACGCGTGGAGGGCTGCCGTGACGCGGCGTTCCGTCGCAGTGTCCAGGCTGGACGTGGCGTCGTCCAGGATGAGGAGGCGGCCCGCGTGGGCGAAGGCGCGGGCGAGGCCCAGGCGCTGGGCCTCGCCGCCCGAGAGGGGGGCGTCCGCGCAGGGCGTGTCGTAGCCGTGCGGGAGGCGCCGTACGAAGTCGTCCGCGCACGCCGCCCGCGCCGCGGCCTCCCGCACCTCGCGCCCCGGCGTGACCGCCCCGAAGCCGATCGTGCCTCCGACCGTGCCGCCCAGCAGCGCGGGCCGGGCGAAGGCGTAGCCGACGGCGCGGCGCAGGTCGTGGTGGCGGAGGGCGGAGAGGGGGACGCCGTCGAGGAGGACGGTGCCGGCGTCGGGGTCGGCGAGGCGGCCTGCCACTTCCGCGAGGACCGACTTGCCGCTGCCGGATCGTCCGACGACCGCCAGTGAACTCCCCCCGGGCACCGTCACGGTGACGTCCTGCAGGACCGTCCGGCCGCCGCGCGCCGCCCGCACGCCCCGCAGTTCCAGGGTGCCGGGCCCGGGCGGCAGCAGCCGCTCGCCGTACGGGGCTGCGGGCACGGCGAGGACTTCCGCGGCGCGGGCGGCCGCGGCGCGGGCGCGGGCCGCGGCGTTGAGGTGGCCGACGAGCATGCCGACGCCGGTGGCGAGCACGGCGTAGCGGGATGCGGCGAGGAGGTCCCCGACGCTGAGGAGGCCCTGGGAGAGCCGGAGGCCGGCGACGGCGAGGACGGTGATCTGGAGCAGCGGCACGAGCGTGCCGGCCTGGGCCGTGGAGCGGCCCTGGACGCGCCACATGCGGTGCCCCTCGCGGGAGAGCCCCGGCAGCGGTCCGAGGATGCGGGCCTCTTCCCGGGCTGTGGTCCCGGCGGCGGCGATGGTGCGCGCCCCGCCGAGCGCTTCGACCAGGCGCCCGGCGATGTCCCCCTGGAGCTGCTGGTAGCGGGCGACGCAGTCCGTGGAGGCGCGGGTGAAGGCGCGCAGGAGGACGGCGAGCAGTGGCGCGCCGGCGAGGAAGGCGAGCGCGAGCCGGGGGTCGATGAGGCCGAGGGCGACGATCCCGCCGACGGGGCCCGCCACGGACGCGGCGGCGTGGGCGAGCGTGGCGGGAGCGGTGCCGGTGTCGGCGGCGTTGCCGACGAGGCGGGTGACGAGGTCGCCGGGCGGGAAGCGGCCGGTGGCCTGCGGGCCCGTGGCGAGGACGTGGCCGAGGAGCCGGTGGCGCAGCCGGGCGGTGGCGTGGGCGGCCGTGGTGCCGGTGAGGAGTTCGGCGAGCGCGTCGAGGGCGGCGGGGCCGGCGACGAGGAGCGCGCACAGGCCGACCCAGCGGCCGGTGTCGGCGCCGCGGCGGGCGAGGAGCAGGTCGAGGGTGTGGCCGAGGGTGACGGGCAGCAGCAGGGCCGCCCCGGTGGACGCGACCGCGAGGAGGGCGAGCGCGGCGGCCCGGGCGGCGCTGTGCCGGGCGGTGCCGAGCAGCAGCCGGTCTCCGGTGGAGGCCGTGGCGGTGCGGGTGTGTGCCATGGATCGGTGGCCCTCGCGTCCGTACCATCCGTAGGGAAAGTGTCCGCAGGCGAATGCGGACCCGGGCGGGCCCCTCGTCGCAGGAGGGGCCCGCCCGGTGCCTGCTCAGCGTCCGGTCCGGTGCCGGACCGGAGACGGATCCGGGTGCCGGATCAGAGACAGATCAGCACGCTGGCGGTGCTGACACAGGAGAGCAGGCTGACCGTGCTCTGGCCACCGCCACCGTGACCGGTGTTCTCGTCGGACTCCATGTTCTGCAGGTCGAGAAGCGCCATGGTCGTGTTCCTTTCGTGGGGTTCCCGTGGGGACGGGGTTCGGTTTCTTTGTGTGCGTCTTACTGTTCTTGCCGGTGTTGCCGGTGTTGCTTTTCTTGCTGGTGTTGCTTTTCTTGCTACGGCTCCACAACGGCATGGAGCCGGCTCCGGGGCCCCCGCAGGGGCGGAAGGAACGGCAGCTGCGCGGGCGCGGCCCCTGCGGGCCGGGCGCCGTCGTCGTCGAGGGCGGCGGCGAGGGCGAGCAGGCAGCCGGCCGTTCCGGTGGCGAGGTCCATGGACAGCCGCATCATCTGGCTTCCGGGGTAGGCGAGTTCGCCCTGGTAGGACATGGCGTACCAGGACAGCCCGCGGACCTGGGCGGCCAGGTGCCCGGGGGTCGCGCCGGGCGCGGTGGTGCGGGCGAGGTGCAGGATCATCCCGGCCCGGCCCTGGAACAGCCCGGGCTGGGCGTAGAAGCGCGACCGGGCGGCGGTGAGGATGCCGTCGCGGGCATCGGTGAAGTACGGGTCGGGGTCCGGGTGGTGGGCGAGGAAGTCGTCCAGGACCATGCCGATCCCGGCGCTGCCGTCACCGAGGTAGGGCATGGTGCGCCAGCCCTCGTCGACTTCGAGGGTGCCGCCCGCCGTGCGGGTGCAGCGGGCGAGGTCCGTGCGCAGGGCCTGCTCGGCGAGGTCGAGGAGGGCGGGGGCGCCGGTGCGCTCGTACAGCCGCAGGAAGAGCAGGGCGGGCCCGCTCGCGCCGCGCATGAGGCCGGCGCGCCGGCGGGGGCCGCTGCCGTCCTCCCCCTGGCCGGAGGAGTCGGCGGCGAGCCGGTCGGCGAGGAGCTGGGCGGCTTCGACGGCCTGGTCGTGCAGCTGGCGTTCGCCGGTGGTGCGGGCGAGGTGGTCGAGGGCGAGGCCGACGCCCGCCAGGCCGCTGCGCAGGTCGGAGGTGAGGCGCTGCCACTGCTCGCCGAGCATGAGCCCGGACAGCTCCAGGGCGCGCCGGGTGTGGCCCAGCCGGTCGAGGGTGCAGGCGACGCCGGCGAGGCCGTCGTAGAGGCCGAGCGGGGTGCCGGACGGCACGGGGTCGGTGTGGCGCAGCAGCCACTGCTCGCCCTCTTCGTAGCGCTCGGCGCCGGCTTCGGCGAGGGCGTGCAGGACCCCGGCGGCGCCGTGGGCGAGGCCGAGGCCGCCGCCCTCGGAGAACTGGGCGATGTCCCCGGGGAAGAGGCGGTCGTCCCGCCCTGGCGTGGCGGAGGCGAGGAGGGCGCGGACCATGGACGCGCGGGCGCCGGGCCAGTCCTCGGCGGGGTCGGGAAGGTCGTGCAGGGGCAGGGCGTGTCCGGCGCCGGGAGCGAGGGTGCGGGTGCGGCGCCCGGGCGGTCCGGAGGCCGCGGAAGGAGCGGGCTCGGCCGCCTCCCGGACGGCCTCCTCGGCCTCCACGGGCTCAGCGGCCTCCGCGGGCTCCGTCCCGCGCGTGATCTCCGCCACCGCCTCGTCGAGGAACTCCCGCGGCACCGGGAACTGTTCGGCGATCACGTCGGCCAGGTGCGCCGCCTTGGCCCGGTCGATCACGAACAGCGTGGTGATCGGCAGGAAGAGCGCGAGCCGCAGACAGGCCAGGGCGTAGCGGTCGACGTCCGCGCCGCGGCGGTCCGGCGGGGCGAAGAAACCGGGATGGGCCACGACCTGCCGGCCGTGCTCGGATTCGGGGGCGGCGGCCTCGAAGTCGATGAGGACGACGGAGTCTTCGTCGGGCGCGACCATGATGTTGAACATGTGGAGGTCGTTGAAGACGACGCCCCGCGCGTGGACCTTCTCGACGGCCTCCTCTACGGCGCGGTGGATGCGCAGCGCCCACGCGGTGTAGTCGGCGGTGGCGGTGGGCTCCGGGTCCGCGGCGAGCAGCGGGTGGCGGTGGGCGAAGAAGGAGTTGAGGGGCTTTCCCTCGACGAAGTCCATGACGAGGAAGCGGTGGTCGCCGATGGTCAGCCAGTCCCGCGCCTCGGGGGCGACACCGAGGCCGGCGAGCCGCTCCAGGGCGTCCTTCTCGCGCTCCAGCCGGGCCACGGCGTCGGCCCCGTCGGCGGCGAGCCCGGCGTGCGGGCGGCCTTCCTTGAGGACGACCTTGCGGCCGTCGCGCGTGTCGGTACCGGCGTAGACGCCGCCGCCGTTCGAGAAGTGCAGGGCCTTCTCGATGCGGTAGGGCAGGTCGCCGACGGTGGTGGCGTTGCGCGCGGCGAGGTGCGGGGCGAGGAAGGCGGGCAGCGTCACCCACGAGGGGACCTGGAAGGCCGGGTTGCGGGAGTCGGGGACGAGCTTGCCGTCGCCGTCCTCGACGGCGGGCACGAGGGTGCCGCGGCCGTCGATGCAGAAGCGGCGGGCGAAGGCGCCGTAGCGCACGTAGAGCGGGCCTTCGTGCCAGCGCAGGTCGGTGAGGATGTACGGGCCGGGGCGGCCGCCGAGGATCTCGTGCAGCCCGGCCAGGGTGGAGTGCAGCTGCTCCTCACCGGACGGATAGATGGTGACGAACTTCCCGCTGTGGCCGCGCTCCGCGTATTTGTTGTTGCGCAGGTGCAGCAGGTGCGGGCCGGGGACGAACTTGAACGGGATGTCCCGGGCGACGCAGTAGTCCCAGACGTCGGCGGCGGTCTTGTCCGCGGTGTCGGCGGTGGCGGAGACGTGGATCTTCCAGCCCTGGAGGGGCTGCCCGGGGCGCGGGCCGCCGTCCTCCCCGGCGGGGAAGACATGGAGCCAGTCGCCGTGGCGGGAGGTGCTCCAGCCGCCGGGGGCAGGGCGGCGGGCGGTCTCGTACAGGCCCGCCTCCCGGGCTCCCTCGCCGCCCGCCCCCGGGACGGACAGGCGGTCCGGGGTCTCGTAGAAATGCCTGTCGGCCAGGCAGTAGACCTCGTACCGCGCGTCCATCGTCGCCCCCCTCGGCTTTGTTGCCTAGAGATTTCCACGCCGTGAGGGGCCCGGCCAGTCACATGTGTCATCAAGGAAGCGTGCGGAACGCATGAGTAACAACGCGCATGCGTACGAAGGGCGTTGCTGCACACGCGCCCGCTTCACTCGTCCGGAGGGAAGACGGGCTCTCCCGTGTCCAGGACGCTGATCGTGATCGCCTCCACCGGGCAGCTCTCGGCGGCCGCGAGCACCGGACCGGATGCGTCCGTCTCCTCGGCGACCTCCTCCGCGATCTCCTCCGCGACCGGGCGCGAGCGCCGGCCGGCGTCGAGCGCGAAGGCCTCCGGCGCGCTCCCCACGCACATCCCCGAGCCCACGCACAGCCCCTGGTCGACCTGCACGCGCCAGCGCCCGCTCACCGCAGTCACACCTCTCCCCCGGCGTGCTCCCCGGGCGCCCCGGGTGCCTCAGGCGCCTCGGGCGCCCCGGGCACCTCCCCGTGCCCCGCCGGCAGGTGGATCGTCTTGTGCTCCAGGTATTCGGCGAAGCCCTCGGGCCCGAACTCCCGCCCCAGGCCGGAGTTCTTGTAGCCGCCGAAGGGGCCGAACATGTCGAGGGCGAAGGTGTTCACCGAGTACGTGCCGGTGCGCACCCGGCGGGCGACCTCGATGCCGCGTTCGGCGTCGCGGGTCCAGACGCTGCCGGAGAGCCCGTAGTCGGAGTCGTCGGCGATGCGCACGGCCTCCTCCTCCGTGTCGTAGGGCAGCAGGCAGATCACGGGGCCGAAGATCTCCTCGCGGGCGATCCGCATGTCGTTGGTGACGTCGCCGAAGAGGGTGGGCTCCACGTACCAGCCGGTGTCGCGGTCCGCCGGCCGCCCGCCTCCGGCGAGCACCTTGGCGCCCTCGCGCTGCCCGAGCGCGATGTACTCCAGGGAGCGCCGCCGCTGCCGTTCGGCGACGAGCGGGCCGACCTGGGTGGCGGGGTCGAGGGGGTCGCCGACGACGAGGGCGGAGGCGGCCGCGGCGAAGCGCTCGGCCAGCTCGGCGTAGTGGGCGCGGGGCGCGAGGATGCGCGTCTGGGCGACGCACGCCTGCCCGTTGTTCATCCAGGCGCTGGGGACGATGCCGGCGACGGCCTCCTCCGGGTCGGCGTCGGGCAGGATGATCGCCGCGGACTTCCCGCCGAGCTCCAGGGTGACGCGGGTGAGGTGGCGTGCGGCGACCTCCATGACGCGCTTGCCCGCCGCGACCGAGCCGGTGAAGGCCACCTTGTCGACGCCCGGGTGGCCGACGAGGTACTCGCTGACCTCCCGCTCCGCGGGCAGGATCGACAGCACGCCCTCCGGCAGGCCCGCCTCGGTGACGATCTCCGCCAGCAGGTAGGAGTCCAGGGGCGTCTCGGGCGAGGGCTTGAGCACCACCGAGCAGCCGGTCAGCAGCGCGGGCGCGAGCTTCGCCGCGGCCACCAGCTGCGGGACGTTCCACGGCACGACGGCCGCGACGACGCCGACGGGCTCGCGCCGCACCAGCAGCGGCCCGAGGGCGCCCGCCCGCCGCTCCTCGTAGGACAGCTCGCGGGCGACGGCGATGGCGCAGTCCCACACCATCATCGCGCCGAGGGCCTGCGCGAGCACGCTCCAGGAGTACGGGGAGCCGTTCTGGGCGGAGACGGTGCGGGCCAGCTCCTCGTGCCGGGCGGCGATGCCGTCCTTGATCCGCGTGACGACCTCGATGCGCTCGGCCGGTGGCCGGTCGGCCCAGATGCCGGAGTCGAAGGAGGTGCGGGCCGCGGCCACGGCGCGGTCGACGTCCTCGCGCGAGGCGTGCGGGACGCGGCCGATGACCTCCTCGGTGTGCGGCGACACGACGTCGATGACGGCGCGGCCGGCCGGGTCGGTCATGGTGCCGCCGATGAAGAGCTGCCCGTGCTCGATCAGTCCGTTCTTGTTCCGGTTCAGCCCATTCTTGTCCTGGTTCGTATGCCGATTCGCATCCCGGTTCATGTCGATGCCTCCCGCGCGTCTGCGGAGCGAGCCGCGAGCGTCGGATCTGACGCTGTATCAGACAGTTAGCAGCTCCTCCGGCGCCGGGGCAACGGGGTCGGCGGGCTCGCCGCACGACCGGGCCGCACGACCGGGCCACACAACCGAGCCGCACGACCGAGCCGCACGACCGGACCCCGACCCGGCCCCGACCCGGCCGGTTAAAGTGTCCGTGACAACTTCATCCCGCCTCGGAACGGGGGAAGCCGGTGCAAATCCGGCGCTGACCCGCAACCGTGACTACGGCCCGCCGCCCGGCGCCGCCGTACGAGCCGGACCACCCGGGCCAGGCGGCAGGCTTCCGGAGCCGGTCGTACCGCATGGCGGTGCCGCCCGGTCCACCGGCACCGTCGAGGTATGCGGAGCCGAGCCCGGTGCCACCGCGCGGAGCCGACGGAGCTCGCGGGGCGGCGGCCGTGCGCGGCTGCGCGACCGCGTACCCCGGCATGCCGGCCACCGCAGTGACACCCACCCGAGAGGCACGACCCCATGGCCCCCTCCCTCGTCGTCCACGCGCGCCGCGGCGCCGCGGTCCTGGCCACCGCCGCCGCCCTGAGCACGGCCGTGGCCCCCGCCGCCTTCGCCGACGGCTCCCCGTCCCCGGCCGCCCCGGGGCTCTACGGCACGGCGGACCCCAAGTTCGACGGCGTCTTCCGGCAGTCCCTGGCCTTCATGGCGCAGAGCGCGGTGAGCGTCAGCCCGGCCAAGCAGGCCGTCGACTGGCTCGCCGGCCAGCAGTGCGCGGACGGCGGCTTCCCCGGCTACCGCGCCGACACCGGCAAGGCGTGCGACCCCAAGAAGGACGAGTTCACGGACGCCACCGCCGCGGCCGTGCAGGGCCTCGCCGCCGCCGGCGGCCGCTCGGACGCCGTCAAGAAGGGCCTCGACTGGCTCAAGGCCCACCAGAACGACGACGGCGGCTGGGGCTACCAGGCGGGCAGCCCCAGCGACGCCAACTCCACCTCCATCGCCCTCGGCGCGTTCGCGGCGGCCGGCCAGGACCCGGCCAAGGAGGCCGCCAAGGGCGGCAAGAACCCCGCCGAGACGCTGCTGACCTTCCAGCTCGGCTGCGACGCCAAGGAGGAGGGCGAGCGCGGCGCGTTCGCGTACCTCAAGGACGACAAGGGGCTGCGCGCCGACAACCTCGCCAGCGCCGCCGCCGCGCTCGCCACGCGCGGCAAGGGCTACCTCGTCGAGCCCCTGAAGAAGGACGCCGACCGGCCGGTCAAGCCGCTGGAGTGCTCCGGCGACAACCAGGCGAAGCCCAAGGACGCCGCCGCGTCCGCCGAGGCCGTGGACGGCTACCTCGTGGCCGCCATGGACAAGAACGGCGGCTACCTGCTGCCGTCCATGCCCGGCGCCCCCGCCAAGCCCGACCAGGGCAACACGGCCGACGCCGCCCTCGCCCTCGCCGCGGGAGGCCACCGCGCCGCCGCCGAGAAGCCCCTGAAGTGGCTGCAGTCCAAGGAGAGCGGCACCGCCGAGTGGGCCAAGGGCCAGCCCGGCCGGCTCGCCAAGCTGATCCTGGCCACCGACGCGGCGGGCGGCAACCCGCACGACTTCGCGGGCACCGACCTGGTGGAGCAGCTGAACGCCACCGGCCCGGCCCCGGAGAAGAAGGCCACCGGCGGCATGGACAAGAAGGACGAGGAGAAGGACGACGACTCCGTCACGATCAACGTGTGGTGGATCGTCGGCGTCGGCCTGGCCTTCGGTGCCGGCATCGGCTTCCTGATCAGCGGCCGCAAGAAGAAGCAGCAGCTGTGACGCGAGCTGCCGGGATGCGAGCTGCCGGGATGCGCGGCGGCGCCGTCGCCGCGCCCACCGCCGTACTCCTCGCCCTCATCACCCTCCTCACCTTCCTCGGCACTGCCCCGGCGCACGCCGCCGGGTACCGGTACTGGTCGTTCTGGCAGGGCTCCGGCGGGCAGTGGGCGTACGCCACGCAGGGGCCGGCCACGGCGCGGCCCGGCGACGGGGAGGCCGTCGGGTTCCGGTTCGCCGTCAGCGCGGACTCCTCCGACGCCGCGAAGCCGCGTGCCGCCGCCGGCTTCGGGGCGGTCTGCGACCGTACGCCCGCCAAGGACGGCACGAAGCGCGTCGCCGTCGTCCTCGACTTCGGCACGGCCGCGGACGCCCCCGAGGGCGAGACGCCGCCCGCGGCCCGCTCCGCCTGCGCCCAGGTGGGCGAGGACGCGACGGCGGGCGAGGCCCTGGCCGCCGTCGCCAAGCCGCTGCGCTACGACTCCTCCGCACTGCTGTGCGCCATCGCCGGCTACCCGCGGACGGGCTGCGGCGAGCAGGTCGGCGGCGGGAAGAAGAGTTCCCAGGGCGCGGGGAGCGCACAGCCGAGCCCGGCCGGGAGCGACGCCGCCGGGGGCGGGGACTCCGGCGACGGCGGCCCGTCGGCCGGCCTGATCGGCGGCGTCGCCGCCGTGGTCGTCCTCGGTGCCGCGGCCTTCTGGCAGGCCCGCCGACGCCGCGGATGAACGACAGGAAGAAGCCGCTGCGGGGCGGGGTCGGTGCCGACAGCGGCACCGGAGCCGAGACCGGGGGCGGCGGGGGCGGCGGCGGAGGAGGCGCGCCGCTGACCTCGCGCGCCTCCGCGCTGCACGCGGGCGCCTGGTGGGTGTGGGCGCTCGGTCTGGCCGCGGCCGCCTCCCGCACCACCAACGTCCTGCTGCTCGGCCTGCTGATCGCCGTCGCCGGCTACGTCGTGGCCGCGCGGCGCACGGACGCGCCGTGGGCACGCTCGTACGGGGCTTTCCTCAAGCTCGGCCTCGTCGTCATCGGCATCCGGCTGGTCTTCGCGATCGTGCTGGGCTCCCCGATCCCGGGCACGCACACGCTCTTCACCCTGCCGGAGGTGCCGCTCCCGGACTGGGCGCGGGGGGTGCGGCTCGGCGGCCGGGTGACGGCCGAGGGAATGCTCTTCGCGTTCGCCGACGGCATGAAGCTGGCCACGCTGCTGGTGTGCGTGGGCGCGGCCAACGCGCTCGCCAGCCCGGCGCGGCTGCTGAAGTCCCTGCCGGGGGCGCTGTACGAGGCGGGCGTCGCGGTCGTCGTCGCCATGACGTTCGCGCCGAACCTCGTCGCCGACGTCCAGCGGCTGCGCGCCGCCCGCCGCCTGCGCGGGCGCCCTGACCGCGGCTTCGCCGCCCTGCTCCAGGTGGGGCTGCCGGTGCTGGAGGGCGCGCTGGAGCGATCCGTGGCGCTGGCGGCGTCGATGGACGCACGGGGCTACGGCCGTACGGCCCGGGTGCCGCGCTCCGTCCGCCGCACCACGAGCGTGCTGACGCTGGGCGGCCTGATGGGCGTCTGCGCCGGCACGTACGGGCTGCTCGCCGACCAGGGCGCGGGCTACGGGATGCCCGTCCTGCTGGCCGGCCTCGCCGCCGCGCTGGCGGGCCTGTGGCTGGGCGGCCGCCGCTCGGTCCGCACGCGCTACCGGCCGGACCGGTGGGGCGTACGAGCGTGGCTGGTGTCGGGCTCGGGCGTGGCGGTCGCGGCCCTGATGATCCGGGCGGGCTCCTACGCGCCCGGCGCACTGCACCCGCAGGCGGTCCCCCTGACGGTGCCGCAGCTGCCGCTGTGGCCGGCGGCGGCGGTCCTGATCGGCCTGCTGCCGGCGTTCGTGGCGCCGGCGCCTTCCGGCGGGGGCTCGCGGGATGCGACCGCCGGGCCGGGGCGCGCGCAGCGAGGCGCCGGGACGGGCCCTGCCGAGCGGGGGGCAGCCGAGCCGGAGGCTGCCGGGCACCGCCGAACAGGCCGGTGGGGGCGGAGCACCGCTGCGGCGGGAGATCTTCCCCGGTCCCGCCCCTTCCCGGATCCGGGGGCGGGCCCCCGACTTCCCGGGAGCCGGGGCGAAGCGTCCGCCACCCCGCCGGGGGCCCGGGGCGCAGCCGCCGCCCCACGGCCCGGGCCCGGGGCCGGGGACGGGGCCTCCAGCCCACGGCCCGGGGCCCGGGGCACAGCCTCCACCACCCCACCCCCCGGGGCCCGGGGCACAGCCTCCACCACCCCACCCCCCGGGGCCCGGGGCGCAGCCTCCACCACCCCACCCCCCGAGGTCCGGGGCACAGCCTCCACCACCCCACCCCCCGAGGTCCGGGGCACAGCCCCGGGAAACGGTGAAAGGGTGGGACCGGGGCATCCCTCTCCGCCGCGACGGCGCTCAGCCCCCGCCGGGGAGCCCGGCGGTGCCGAAACGACCCGCATGCCCCACCCCGAGGAGCCCAAGTGATCCGCTTCGATCAGGTGTCGGTCACCTACGACGACACCGAGGCACCCTCGCTCCACGAAGTGGACCTCACCGTCCCCGAGGGCGAGCTCTGCCTCCTCGTCGGCCCCTCCGGCGTCGGCAAGTCCACCCTCCTCGGCACCGTCAGCGGCCTCGTCCCGCACTTCACCGGCGGCACCCTGCACGGCCGCGTCACCGTCGCCGGCCGCGACACCCGTACCCACAAGCCGCGCGAACTGGCCGACGTCGTCGGCACCGTGGGCCAGGACCCGCTCGCGCACTTCGTCACCGACACCGTCGAGGACGAGCTCGCCTACGGCATGGAGTCCCTCGGCATCCCCCCGCACACCATGCGGCGCCGCGTCGAGGAGACCCTGGACCTGCTGGGCCTCGCGACCCTCCGCGACCGCCCCATCGCCACGCTCTCCGGCGGCCAGCAGCAGCGCGTCGCGATCGGCTCGGTGCTGACCACCCACCCGAAGGTGCTGGTCCTCGACGAGCCGACGTCCGCCCTCGACCCGGGCGCGGCCGAGGAGGTGCTCGCCGTCCTGCAGCGCCTGGTCCACGACCTGGGCACCACCGTGCTGATGGCGGAGCACCGGCTGGAGCGGGTCGTGCAGTACGCGGACCGCGTCATCCTGCTGCCGGGCCCCGGGCAGGCCCCCGTCATGGGAGAGCCGGCCGAGGTCATGGCCGTATCGCCCGTCCACCCGCCGGTGGTCGACCTCGGCCGCCTGGCCGGCTGGTCGCCGGTCCCCCTGTCCGTACGGGACGCGCGCCGCAAGGCGGCACCGCTGCGGGAGCGGCTGGCCCCGCTGGCGCCGCAGGCCGCGGCCGCCCCGGCGGACGGGGAAGGCCTCGCGGCCCGCCCCCGCCGCCGTACCGGCTTCCTGCGCAAGGCCCGCCGCGCGGCGGGTCCCGGCCCCGGTCCCGGCCCCGCCGCGATCGCAGCGGCCGCCGCCGGGCTCGCCGTCCGGCACGGCCGGCTGGTGGCGCTGCGCGACGTGGACCTGTCCGTACGGGCCGGGGAGACGGTCGCCCTGATGGGCCGCAACGGGGCGGGCAAGTCCACGCTGCTGCGTACGCTCGTCGGCATGCACAAGCCCGCCGCGGGCTCCGTACGCGTGGGCGGCGTCGCCCCGCAGAGCACGTCCCCGGCGGAACTGCTGCGCCACGTGGGCCTCGTACCACAAGAGCCGCGCGACCTGCTGTACGCGGACACGGTCGCGGCCGAGTGCACGGCGGCCGACGGCGACGCGGCCGCGGAACCGGGCACCTGCCGCGCGCTCGTCTCCCGGCTCCTCCCGGACGTCGCCGGTACGACGCACCCGCGCGACCTGTCGGAGGGCCAGCGTCTCGCGCTCGCCCTCGCGGTCGTGCTGACGGCGCGCCCGCCGCTGATCCTCCTCGACGAGCCGACCCGCGGCCTCGACTACGCGGCCAAGCACCGCCTGGTGGAGATCCTGCGCGGCCTCGCCGCCGACGGGCACGCGATCGTCCTGGCGACGCACGACGTGGAACTGGCCGCGGAGCTGGCCCACCGGGTCGTCGTCATCGCCGACGGCGAGATCGTCGCGGACGGCCCGACGGCCGAGGTGGTGGTCTCCTCGCCGGCCTTCGCACCACAGGTCGCCAAGGTGCTCGCGCCACAGCCGTGGCTGACGGTGGGACAGGTGCGGGACGCGCTGGGGGCGGGGTCATGAACGACGCCGCACCCGACCACAAGGACACCGTCCCCGACCGTCAGGACACCGTCCCCGACCGCAAGGGCCTCGCCCCCGACCGCCAGGCGCGGGCGATCCGCCTCGGCAGACGCTCGATCGCCGCCCTGCTCCTCGTCTCCGCGGTCGGGGTGGCGGCGTTCGGCTGGCCCCTGCTCGCCGACTCCGCGTCGGGGCTCGCGCACTCCCAGGACGCCCCGTGGCTGTTCGCGGCGCTGCTGCCGCTGCTGCTGGCCGTCGTGGTGGCGGCCATCGCCGACTCGGGCCTGGACGCGAAGGCCGTCGCGATGCTCGGCGTCCTGGCGGCGGCGGGCGCGGCCCTGCGCCCGCTGGGCGCGGGGACGGCCGGCATCGAGCCGATGTTCTTCCTGATGGTGCTGTCGGGCCGCGTCCTCGGCCCCGGCTTCGGCTTCGTGCTCGGCTCGGTGTCGATGTTCGCGTCGGCGCTGCTGACGGGCGGCGTCGGGCCCTGGATGCCGTTCCAGATGCTGTCGATGGGGTGGGTGGCCATGGGCGCGGGTCTGCTGCCCGGCCCCGACCGCCTGCGCGGCCCCCGCGAGGTGCTGATGCTCGCGGGCTACGGCGCGGCGGCGTCCCTCTGCTACGGCACGGTGATGAACCTCCAGGGCTGGCCCTACATCGGCTCGCTCGCCACGGGAGTCTCCTTCGTCCCCGGCGACCCCGTCCAGGAGAACCTCGCCCGCTTCGTCGCGTACTGTCTGGCGACGTCCCTGGGCTGGGACGTGCCGCGCGCGATCGTGACCGTCACCGCGACCCTCACGCTCGGCCCGACGGTCCTGAAGGCGCTGCGGCGGGCGACGCGGAGGGCGGCGTTCGACGCCCCGGCGACATTCACCGAGCCGCCCCGCCGCTGACGAGCCGCCCCGCCGCTGAGCCGGTCAGGCCTGCAGCGACTCAGGCCTGCAGCTCCTTGCCCATCCACACCTCGGCGTACGGGTTCTCGTCAACGGTGTTGTACCGGGGTACGGGGGTGAATCCGTGCCTCGTGTACAGCCTGATGGCCTCCACAAGGTCCTTCCGCGTATCCAGGACGATCCGCTCCGCGCCCCACTCCCGGGCAAGACCCTCGGCCGCGCCCAGCAGCGCGGGCGCAAGCCCGTTCCCCCGCGCGGCGGGCCGCACGTACATCCGCTTCAACTCGGCGGTCCCCCGCTCCCGGTCGAACCACCGCAGCCCCACACACCCCATCGGGTCCCCGTCCCGCCGGGCGACGAGCAGCACGCCCGCGGGCGGGTCGAGAGAGTCGCTCGGGTCCTCGGCGAGGTAACCGTCGATCTCTTCGGGCGTACAGCGGCGGCCGTCGTGCATCAGGTGCCACCGGTCGGCGACGTCCGTCAGGTACTCGCGCAGCAACGCAGCGGCCTCGGCGGAGCCGACGGGCTGCGGGGCGATGGTCCAGGACACGGAGAGCGGGGTGGTGCCGGTCATGGCGGCATGGTCGCACGGGGAATTCCGGGCGCGCGCCCGAATTATGGAGGCCCCGGCCCCACCCCGCGCTCAGACGAGGCCGACGCCTGCTTGGGCCTTGATGGTGTCCACGGCTTCATCAGTGAGCCATCGCAGGGGAACCACGGTCCACCGGTCGCGCCTGCGCATGACCACGGCTTTACCGTCCGAGGTGGTCTCGCACCGCATGAAGCCCTGCTCTCGCAGGTCCTGGATCAGATCCTCGCCCCGCTTCATCACCCGTCCCGGTCCTTGTCGTCAGCCGCTGATACGGCGTGGTCCAGCCGCCAGTGGTTACGAAACCTGCTCAGGGCATCGACGGCCTCGTTCGTGCGCTCCCCGGCTGCGGATGCCGCACGCCAGGCCCCATCCAGCTCGGAGCATCTGCCGCAACCCGACCAGTGCGTGCCGTCACTGTTGGCCAGCGCCCGGAACGCCTCCCGCTCCTGGCCCATGGCCAGCCGCAGCGCGGACGTGGACACCTCCCATTCGAGCCCGCCACCGGGCGTACGCACCTGCACACGCGAACCCCGGTGCCCGATCACCTGGGCGACCCTGTCCTCCCGGGTGTCCACTACAAACGCGCCCACTCGATACGTCACTGTTCCGCGCCTCCACGCTCGGATCAGGGAATCAGATGTCGGCCTCGGCGCCCGCGGGGCGGGCCGGCGGGGCCCTGCCTGCGTTCGTTTCGCGACTACTCCCGAAGCAGGTCTAGCAGCACAACTGCGAAGCTACTAGCAGTATTTCTGTGAGTCAAGAAGTTCTGCGACTACCTCCATCGCTCACCTTCTGGAAGTCTTGGTGCGACCGAGAGGAGGGCGGAGATGGCCGCAGGCTTTGGTCTGGTCGTGCGCTTCACGCTGCGGAGCCCCGAAGCCGCGGAGGGCTTCGACGAGTTGGCGTCCCGGACCCTGGAGGGGATCAGGCGGCATGAGCACGGCACTGTCGTGTACGTGAACCACCGCGTGCCGGGCGAGCCGCATGTACGGCTGTTCTACGAGTTGTACGAGGACCGTGCTGCGTTCGACGCCCATGAACAGCAGCCGCATACCAGGAACTTCCTCGAAGCTCGTGAGAAGTTCGTGGCCAAGACCGAGGTGACCTTCCTGGAGCGCCTCGACGGAAAGGCGTGAAGAGAAGAGTGGATCCCGAAGGGCGGCGCGCGTTCGGTGCACGGGTCGCGAACCTGCGAATACAGCGCGGACTGACCCAGAAGGCGCTGGCAAGCTCCGTGGGCCGCACGACGAGCTGGTTGTCACAGGTGGAGCGCGGGGTCCAGCCGGTCAACCGGCTCGATGTTCTGCGCCTCCTCGCAGACGCTCTCGGGGTTCCGGTCAACGAGCTGCGCCCCGACGCACCCCAGCCGGAGTCCGCCGAACCTGCACCCGAGCCCAACGACCTCGATCAGGCGAGGCTGCTCATTTCCGGGCATGCCGCTCTTGGCGCTCTCCTCGCTGCGGAGGAGCCGGAGGAGCGTCCGTCACTGGCGGATCTCCTGGTACGAGTCGACCTCGCGTGGTCTCTTGCGCACGACGGCCGGCTTTCGCAGCTGAGTGCAGAGATGAACACGCTCGTGCCGCAGCTGGAGCGCGCCACGCGAACAGTGGCGGAACGTGAGCGTGCCCAGGCGTTCAGTCTGCTCGCGCGTGCCTATCAGGCGCTGTCGGCGGCCTTCACCCGCCAGAACGAGGCGGATGCAGCCTGGGTGGCGGCGGACCGGTCCATTGCGGCCGCCGAGAGGTCGGGCCGGCCACTGGAGGTTTTCGCGGGTACTTTCCGGTTGGCTCACGCCTTCGTCCGTCTCAGACGGTACGACCAGGCCGACCACACGGCACGCACCGCTGCGAGCGCACTCGCTCGGCACCTGAGCCGCACGGGGGAGACTCCGGAGTCGCTGTCCGTCCTGGGCTCGCTTCACCTTGCGCTCGCGGTCGTCCACGCGAGATGCGGGAGCCGCACGGAGGCCCGGCAGGAGATCGCGACCGCCCGTCGGCTGGCCGCTCGACTGGGCGGAGACCGGAACGATCTGCATCTGGAATTCGGTCCGACGAACGTCGAGGTCCAAGCGGTCGCCATCGCCGTGGACCTCGGCGACGCAGGCGAAGCCCTGGAGGCCGGTGAGTCCCTGAACGCATCGGGCCTGTCCACCGAACGACAGGCCCGCTTGGCACTGGACCTCGGGAGGGCACACGCCCAGCTGCGCCACTCGGGCGAAGCCCTCTCGTACTTCCTCAGAGCCGAGCACCTCGCTCCCGAGATGATGCGTTCACACACTTCGGCACGTTCGGCGATCCGGGATCTGGTGCTGGTGGCCGGCCGTTCCGCCTCCGCCGAACTGAAGGAGCTGGCACGGCGAGCAGATGCGATGCCCTGAGGGGAAAGAGAGCGAGGACCGCGACCTCGTCGTGGCCCGCATCGAGGTCACCAAACAGCCGGCGCCCGAGCATGTGGCCGCGGCCTTGGGCCTGGCTTCGGAAAGCGTCGTTTGCGTGGCTGGCCGAGCGGCAGCTTCAGGTCGGGCACCTGGAGGCGGCCTGCGCGACGTGGCACCGGGTGGTCTTTCCCGTTCTGGAAAGCCCGTCCCCTTGACCTTGATCCCACGCGGTCGGGAGCATCGACGAGACGCGACCGACACCGAGGGGAAGCCATGGGCGCACCGCTGCGGAAGCTGTCCGGAGACCCTGACTGCAAGAACGGCACGTGCCCGGCCTTATGGGGCACGGAGACCAAGGAGAGCTACGTCGTCCAGGGGTACATCGAGACCGACCCGGAGCGGCTGGCGCAGCTCGACCTGCCTGAGGGAGAAATGGCCGTCATCGTCCCGGCTGCTGTGCTTGAGGAGTACTTCCGTGCTCGCCGGTGAGGAGTTCGGCCGTCTCTTCGAGACCTTCGAGCGGACGGCGTTCCGGCTGGAGACGCGGGACGAGTACGACATCGAGGAGGAGCGCGAGGAGTTCGCGCGGTTCCTCGCGGGTGAGGACATGGGACCCGAGTGGGCGGACAACCCTTGGGTGCGGTCGATGACCGGCAAGGGCAAGCGGGTGTCCCGCGTTCACGTGCTCCGGTCCCCGCTGACCGACTATCTGCTTTACGAGCTGTCCGCGTACCCGGGCAACATCAAGGCCGGAGAAGAGATCAGCATCATCGATCTGTCGGAGCAGACCGTCACCGGCCTGCCTGATCATGACTTCTGGCTTTTCGACGACCGGGACGTGTACCGGATGCACTACACCGAGGCCGGTGGGTTCGCCGGCGCCGAGCTGCTGCCCGCAGAACGGCTCCCGGAGTACAGGGACTACCGCGACCGGGTCGTCACCGCCGCTGTGCCGTTTGCTTCCTACTGGGAACGGCACCACTGACCACTGACTCCCTTGGGACAGCCCTGCGGGCGCTGCGCGACGCATCCGGACAGACGGGTGACGCGGTGGCCCGTAGGGCTTCCATGTCTGCGGGCAAGCTCTCGAAGATCGAGAACGGGAAGGTCCGGCCGACCGTCCAAGACGTCGACCTGATCTTGACCGCCCTTGGCGTCGCCGGGGAAGCCAAGGAACAGTTCCTTGCCGCTGCTCGGGCAGCGGCCACAGAAGAGACCGCATGGCGCGTCCTGCGGCGCATGGGCCCGTGGAAACACCAGCGGACCATCCAGGCCATCGAAGCCGGCACGCAAACGCTCAAGCTGTTTCAGGGACAGCTCATTCCCGGGCTGCTCCAGACACCGGAGTACGCATCGGCGGTGCTCAGCCTGCCCCCGGAACTCCCCGCAGAGTCCCGGGCCAGGACCGTAGCCGCCCGGATTGAGCGTCAGGCGACCCTGTACGACCGTGACCGGTCCTTCCACTTCCTGGTCTGCGAGCACGTGCTCCGGTGGCTGATCAGTGAGCCCGTGATCATGGCGCTACAGCTCGACCGCCTGGTGTCGGTGTCCCGGCTGCCCAATGTCTCCTTGGGAGTTGTTCCGGTCGGCCCTCGGATGCCGGACTTCCCCATGACGTGCTTCAGCCTCCATGATGACCGCCTGGTGATCGTGGAGACGTTCCATTCCGAGGTCACCACACGAGACCCGAGGGACGTTCGGCTCTACGCCGACACCTTCGAACGCTTCTCCGCTGTCGCCCTGTACGGCGACGGCATGAGAGCCCTCACGGAGAGCATCCGGAACGAGTTCTTGCCTCAACAGGAAACACGCTAGAACCACCCTCACCGCGAGGCCACGATGTGCCAATGTCCACGGACAACGAAGCAGCCGCACAGCCGACGGCCGGCTCGGTGTTCGTAGCCCACCTCGATCAGGAAGGCACATCATGCCCGACCTGTACAGCCTCACCCTCGACGGCGCTCGGTTCTCCAAAGCATGCGGGGGCAACACGCACCCCGACGGCGAAGCGTGCGTGACGCTCGCCCGCATCGGTGACGACGCCTGGGCCATGGGCGACAGCAAGCGGCCCGGCGCGGAACCGCTGCGCTTCACCACGGCGGAACTGGACGCGGCCGGTATCGACCCGGCCCGCTTCGACCTCACGGCCTGACCCACGGCTTTCACTGCCGTTCGCTGACCGGCGGCCTCCGCTCCCCGGAGAGGACGGAGGCCGCCTTTCCTTTGCTCCGGAACGGGAAGACCAGTTGCACGTTCACGGGTACCTCTGGACCGGCGAGAAGACGACGTTCGACAAGGAGAGCGTCCGCCGTCCGGCGCCCTCGTCGGCACCGACGGCCACCAGCCCCGACGAAGTACAGCAGCGGTACCGGGAAGCAGCGGCGGAGTGGAAGACGACCGACGTTCCGCCGATCGAAACGGCGTACTGGCTGCTGAAGCCGGCCCGGCTGATCCGGGGCACGTGGGAGGAGCCGAAGGAGGCCGCGGACTGGTTGGGGCAGCAGCTCGCCGAGCACGCGTCCCGGTTCGCGTCGGAGCACGACCGGGACGCCACAAGGATGGTTGTCCTCGTTGCCTCCGCCGCCGAGCGTCTGACCCGGGGTGGGGATGTCTCGCTCGGGTTGTACCTGCGAGGGGCCTTGTTCCTGTCGGTGGCGCTGGTGACGTGCTCCCCGAACCGCGCCGAGCCGGAGCTGTCCTGCCCTCTTGGCCCAGGCAGCCTGTCCGCCTCTAGGCTCGCCCCATGAATGCAGCAGACCCGGCTCCCGGCTCCCTGCCCCTGCACTCGGTCGCGGTCGCCGGGGCTGTCATAAGGAACGACGGGCGCATGCTGGCCATCAAGCGTGCAGACAACGGCCAGTGGGCGCTCCCCGGCGGGGTTCTGGAGATCGACGAGGCTCCGGAGGAAGGCGTGCGCCGGGAGGTGCTGGAGGAGACCGGCATCGAGGTCGAGGTGCAGCGGCTGACCGGCGTCTACAAGAACATGGCGCGTAGTGTCGTCGCCCTCGTCTTCCGATGCGTCCCCGTGGGCGGTAGTGAACGCACCTCCGACGAGTCGCTCGCCGTGTCCTGGCTGACCCCCGACGAGGTGACCGCGAGGATGGCGGAGGCCCAGGCGGTGCGGCTGATGGACGCCCTCAGTGACGACGGGCCGCACGTACGCATCCACGACGGCCGGCAGCTGATCACCCCCGGCTGACGCGTCGCGTTCCCTGGCCCGATGGCCCGGTGGCCCGATGGCCCGATGGCCCGATCAGCACGGTCCCCCGCCCCCTGACCGGTTCCCGCCGATGCGGTCTCCCGAACGGTCGCTGTACGTTCGCCAGCGTCCTTCCGGCGGTTCCCGTTCGCGGGGGCCGGGCTCGATGAGGAGCGAGGTCGAGGTCATGGCTGCTGTCGTCACGGCACAGGAACTGCACGCGCGTTACCAGAGGACGTTCGGGCGGGTGGGCGGCTATCTGCCGCGCAACCCCCTCGCGATCGACGAGTTCCAGAAGGGCCTCGCCCAGCGGGCGGCGGACCTCAAGGACGACCTCGACCCCTCCGTGCGGGAGTTCGCGGAGCTCGTTCACTCCGACGGCATCGTCCGGATGTACGTGTCGCAGATGCTCCAGGAGGTTCCGGAGGAGCACCGGCACGTCCGCAGCGTCGACGAGCTGATCCAGCACCTCAACGTCATCGTCGGCTGGGCACCGTCCTACAACCGGGATCCCCTGAAGCAGATCTTCCTGCCGATGTCGGCGCTCTTCGGCTACATGCGGCTGACGCCGTCGGGCGAGGTGGTGTTCCGCAACCAGGCGTTCGGCGAGAGGATCGATGCGATTCTCGGGAAGTGGTGTACGTACCTGGACAGCCGGGAGAGCGCGCACGTGCTCAACGCGCGGGACTGGTTCTCCCAGCCGGCCGTCGAGCTCAACAAGCTCTACGAGTACGAGTGCTGGGACCACCGCGGCGAGGAGCACTGGGGCTTCCAGTCCTTCAACGACTTCTTCCACCGGGCCATCAAGAAGGACTTCAGGCCGCTCGCCGGCAAGGACGACCCCTCGGTCATCGTCGCCTCGAACGACGGCACGGTCTACAACATCGAGCGCGACGTGCCCAGGAGCTCCGACTTCTGGCTCAAGGGCCAGCCGTACTCGCTCGAGAACATGCTCTACGGGCCGGAGTGCAGGTCCGAGTACGTCAGCGCATTCGTCGGCGGCGACGTGTACCAGGCGTTCCTGTCCGTCAGCACCTACCACCGGTGGCACGTGCCGGTGGACGGGACGATCGAGCACCTGGAGATCGTGAAGGGCTATCCGTTCAGCCACGTCGAGTCCGAGAGCCCCGACCCGACCACCTTCAGCCACTCCCAGGGGTATCAGGCGAACATCAGCACCCGCGGCCTGGCGTTCATCAGGACCGGCCCCGAGCTGGGCCGTCGCATGGTGTGCGCCGTGGTGATCGGCATGGAGGAGGTCTCCTCGATCACCTGGGCTCCGGGCATCGAGGTGAACGCCACCGTCACGCGGGGCCAGGAGCTCGGCTGGTTCAGCTACGGCGGCTCCAGCATGGCCCTGGTCTTCCAGCAGGGCATCGTCGACGAGTTCACCGTCCCGTTCAACAACCCGGACCAGCACCCGGACGACGGCCCCGCCGTCTTCGTGAACTCGCAGATCGCACGCGCCCGCTAGCAGCCGACAGCCAGCCAGCACGCACGGTCCGGGCCGTCACCCCAGCGCGAACACCAGCTCCGGCCGTTCCCACGTGACCCCCGGCAGCGTCGCCGGCACCGTCCCCACCCGCACCGCACCCACGCTCCGGTAGAAGCCCTCGGACGGCGGGTGGGAGACGACGCGTACGCGGGACAGCCCTGCGGACCGGGCCCGGTCCTTCATGTGGGCCGCCAGGCGGCGGCCCACACCCCGTCCCTGGGCCGCGTCCGCGACGAACATGAGGTCCAGTTCGGCGGGCGGGCCGAGGAGCAGGGCGTAGAAGCCGAGCAGCGTCCCGTCGTCCCCTTCGGCCGCGAAGACGTCGTGGGCCGCTATGTACTCCGCGGTGACCTCGTAGTCCTCGACCATGGCCGCGTAGCCGCCCCGGTACGCGCCCGAGCCGCGTACCAGTTCCGTGAGCCGTCCCGCGTCCGCTGCCGTGGCGCGTCTGATGATCACCTGTGCCCCCGTACGGGTGAAGTAATAGATCTACTGAGGCAGAGACTATTACCGCACCGGGCGAGAGCCCATGACCGCCGTCACAGCCGCTGAATGATCGTCCCCGTCGCCTGCGCCCCGCCCGCGCACATCGTGATCAGCGCGAACTCCTTGTCCGCCCGCTCCAGCTCGTGCAGCGCGGTCGTGATGAGCCGGGCCCCCGTCGCACCGACCGGGTGGCCGAGGGCTATCGCGCCGCCGTTGACGTTGATCTTCTGCAGGTCCTGTTCGAAGACCTGGGCCCAGGACAGGACGACCGAGGCGAAGGCCTCGTTGATCTCCACGAGGTCGATGTCGCGGAGCGACATGCCCGCCTTGCCGAGGACGGCGCGCGTGGCGTCGATCGTGCCGTCGAGGTGGAAGTGCGGGTCGGCCCCGACGAGCGCCTGGGCGACGATACGGGCCCGGGGGCGCAGCTTCAGCGCGCGGGCCATCCGCTTCGACGCCCACATCAGCGCGCACGCGCCGTCCGATATCTGCGAGGAGTTGCCGGCGGTGTGGACGGCGGTGGGCATGACGGGCTTGAGCCCGCCGAGCGCTTCGGTGCTCGTGTCGCGCAGCCCCTCGTCGCGGTCGACGAGCCGCCACATGCCCTGCCCCGCGTACTGCTCCTCCTCCGTCGTCGGCACCTGGACGGCGAACGTCTCGCGCTTGAAGCGCTCCTCGGCCCAGGCGCGGGCGGCCCGCTGCTGGGAGAGGAGGCCGAGTTCGTCGACGTTCTCGCGGGTCAGGCCGCGCTTGCGGGCGATGCGTTCGGCGGCCTCGAACTGGTTGGGCAGGTCGACGCTCCACTCGTCGGGGAAGGGCTTGCCCGGCCCGTGCTTGGAGGCGCTGCCCAGCGGGACGCGGGACATGGCCTCCACGCCGCACGCGATGCCGACGTCGACGACGCCGCCCGCGATCATGTTGGCGACGAGGTGGTTGGCCTGCTGCGAGGAGCCGCACTGGCAGTCGACGGTGGTGGCCGCGGTCTCGTACGGCAGGCCCATGGCCAGCCAGGCGGTGCGCGCGGGGTTCATGGACTGCTCGCCGGCGTGGGTGACCGTGCCGCTGACGATCTGCTCGACGCAGTCGGGCTGGATCCCGGTGCGGGCGAGCACCTCCCGGTAGGTCTCGCCCAGCAGGTAGGCGGGGTGGAGATTGGCGAGCGTGCCTCCGCGCCGGCCGATGGGGGTGCGTACGGCTTCGACGATGACGGGTTCCGCGGCCATGGTTCGTCCTCTCGTGGCATCCGCTGGGCGTCCCGGCGCCCCCGGCAAACAAGAACACGTTCTTATTCCGCTCGTTCGCTCGCAGTCTTATGAGCGCTACCCCCGGTACGCAAGAGTCGCGCACGTGCTGCGCCCGCGACAGATGGCCTCGCGCCCTCCCTTGCCGCCCGCCGGGCGCCGTCACTACCTTCAGGACATAGCTGATGGACCGTCAGAGACGGTCAGGCACGCACCGTCAGACATGGAGGGGCCGATGCCCTGTCCCGCGCTCCCCGACGGCTTCGACTTCACCGACCCCGACGTCTACCACCACCGCGTTCCCCTCCCGGAGTTCGCGGCGCTGCGGCGCACCGCACCGGTGTGGTGGAACGCCCAGCCCCACGGCATCGCCGGCTTCGACGACGACGGCTACTGGGTGGTCACCCGCCACGCGGACGTGAAGGAGGTGTCCACGCGCCCGGACCTCTACTCCGCCGCCCTCAACACCTCGATCATCCGCTTTAACGAGCACATATCCCGCGACCAGATCGACGTCCAGCGGCTCATCATGCTCAACATGGACCCGCCCGAGCACACCCGCGTCCGCCAGATCGTGCAGCGCGGCTTCACGCCGCGCGCGGTCCGCTCCCTGGAGGCGGCCCTGCGTGGGCGCGCGGCCGCGATCGTGGCCGCGGCACGGGAGCGCGGCAGCGGCGACTTCGTCACCGACGTCGCCTGCGAGCTGCCGCTGCAGGCGATCGCCGAGCTCATCGGCGTCCCGCAGGAGGACCGGGCCCGCATCTTCGACTGGTCCAACAAGATGATCGCCTACGACGACCCCGAGCTGGCGATCACCGAGGAGGTCGGTGCGAACTCCGCGATGGAGCTCATCTCGTACGCGATGAACCTGGCCGCCGCACGCAAGGAGTGCCCGGCGAAGGACATCGTCAGCCGGCTGGTCGCCGCCGAGGACGAGGGCAACCTGGCCTCCGACGAGTTCGGCTTCTTCGTGCTGCTGCTGGCCGTCGCCGGCAACGAGACCACGCGCAACGCCATCAGCCACGGCATGCACGCCTTCCTCACCCACCCCGGCCAGTGGGAGCTCTACAAGCGCGAGCGCCCCGCGACCGCGGCGGAGGAGATCGTCCGCTGGGCGACGCCCGTCGTCTCCTTCCAGCGCACGGCCACGCGCGACACCGAGCTCGGCGGCGCCCGCATCCGCGCAGGTCAGCGCGTGGGCATCTTCTACGCCTCCGCCAACAACGACCCCGAGGTCTTCACGGACCCCGAGGTCTTCGACATCACCCGTGACCCCAACCCGCACCTCGGCTTCGGCGGCGGCGGGCCGCACTTCTGCCTCGGCCGGTCGCTGGCCGCGCTGGAGATCGACCTCGTCTTCAACGCGGTCGCCGACACGCTCCCGGACATCCGGCTGGAGGGCGAGCCGCGGCGGTTGCGGTCGGCCTGGCTGAACGGGATCAAGGAGCTGAAGGTCCGCTACGGGTGACCTGCGGCCGGCGGCCGACGACCCGTAGCCGGTAGCCGGTAGCCGGTAGCTGATTCATCGTCAATTTCCTTTGCCTGCAGGGGAATAGTCCGTACCGGAACCTTGTACGGCGACGGCCGCGGACTTACTCTCGGGTACACCTTCCGGGCAGGCCGTTCGTCACGCCCCACGCCCGTCACAGCACCGACCCGCGCGATGCGGCGGGACACGGCGGCCACCCGTCCGGCAGCTCTCATCCGAGGCTCTCCGAGGGGACGATCAGCATGAAGGACGCTCAAGGCAGACCGGTCACGGGACGGGTCAGGTGGCGCAGGTTCGCCGTCCTGGCCGTGCCCGGCTTCGCGGCCACGGCGGCGCTGGCCGTCGCGCTCGCCGAAGGGGCCCTCGCGGCCTCGTTCGCCGTGTCGGGCCAGCAGTTCAAGGTCTCGGCCGACAGCCTGGAGGGCAAGGGTTTCGCGCAGTACGGCGGCGTGGACACCAACGCGCGCGGCGACCTGCTGCCCGTGGCGGTCACCGCGATCAAGGAGGCCGAGCTGACGAAGCTCTGCCAGTCCGTGGTCACCCACCTGCCCGTCATCGGGGACATCTCCCTCAACCTGACGGCGGGCGGGAGCGGCACCCCGGTGCAGGCCCGCAACCTCTTCATCGACGCCACCCAGCTGGGCGGCGACGCCGAGTTCACGAACATCGAGATCGGGCGCGACGCCTCCACCCTCGACAAGGGCCCGGACAGCGCCCAGGGCATGCAGGACCTCTTCGCCCAGCAGGCCGACCGCGTCAGCATGAAGAAGGTCCGGCAGGTCGCCTGGGCGACCAACGCAGGAACGTTCAAGCTCGCCGGCCTGCACATGAGCATCTTCAAGGGCAAGCAGGAGTGCTTCTGACGTGGCGGCCGGCACCGAGCCCGCCGCCACCCGCCCCCGGCGCCGCCCGTGGGCCGCGTGGCGCCGGTGGCGCAAGGCGCGGCCCTTCTGGGGCGGCCTCGCCGCCGTGCTCGCAGGGGCGGAGATCGCCGCCATCCCGCTGGCGCCGCTGAAGATCATGCTCCATCAGGGGATCGCGGGCATCCCCTCGGTCCTGATGGGCCTGGTCATGGTGCTGATGGGCCTGAGCGCGTGGTTCGCGCCGCAGTACCGGACCCTCGCCGGGGTGGTGACCGTGATGCTCGCGGCCGCGGCGCTGGTGATGTCGAACCTGGGCGGGTTCCTCTTCGGCACGATCCTCGGCGTGATCGGCGGGGCCATGGTCTTCGCCTGGCAGCCGGTACCGGCGTCGGCGGCGCCGGCGGGCCCCGTACAGGACGGGCCGCCTCCCGTACCCCCCATGCCTCCCGTACCGCCGGAGCCGCAGCCGCAGCCACAGCCGGAGCCGGGGCCACAGCCCCCGCCTGTGCAGGCGCCCTCCGATCCCCCCGCGCACCTCCCACACAAGGAGACCCGATGACCTACGCGACCTCTCGCAGACTCCGTCCCCGCGCCCTCCTCGCCTGCGGTGCCGGGCTGGCCGCCACCGCCGCCCTCACCCTCACCGGTGCCGCGGGCGCCCAGGCGGGCCCGTCCGCCGGTCCGGCCGTCGCCGCGGGCCCCACCACCGTCACCCCGGCCGGCCACTCCTTCGCGGCCACGCTCAACGGGAAGGCCACGTTCAAGGCCGGTTCGGTGACCGCCACGTGTACGGTCTCCAGCTCGCAGCCGTCGGACGGCTCCGGCAACAACCGGATACCGGACGCGCCCGGCAACCAGAACCCCGCAGGCCCGGTCTCCAGCAGCATCAACCCGCCCACGTACTCCGGCTGCACCGCCAGCATCGCCGGGGTGACCGCGACCGTCACCACGTCCGGCACGTGGGGCGTGGCCATGCAGTACGGGTCGCCGGCCACCGCCACCCTGACCATCCCGTCCGGCGGCTTCGTCCTGGAGTCCAAGGGCCTGGCCAACTGCACCATCACGGCCGCACCGACCGCGCCCGCGGACATCGTCACGACCTACACCAACGGTGCTCCGTCCCAGCTCACGGTCGCCAACGCCGCGGTCCCGGTGAAGGTCACCGGCGGATTCGGCTGCCCGACCAGCGCGACGTCGTCGGTCTTCAACGCCGTCTACGACGTCACCGACACCACCGACCCGGGCTCCCAGATCACCGTGAGCGGCTGAGAGCGCCGGGGGGCTCCGTGCCCTCTGCAGGCAGCGGATCGCTCTCCCTGCGCGCCGCCGGCACCTTGCCGAAGGCCCGCCGCCCCGGACCGCTCAGCGCGTACTGGATGGCGAACCCGCACAGCACGACGAGCGCACCGCCGACCGCGTCGAGCACGTAGTGGTTGGCGGTGCCGACGATCACCGAGAACGTCAGCAGCGGGTAGAGCATGCCGAGGCACTTCATCCACAGCCTGGGCGCGACGACGGCGATCACGGTGCCGCACCACAGCGACCAGCCGATGTGCAGCGACGGCATCGCCGCGTACTGGTTGGACAGCTCCGTCAGCGCCCCGAAGTCGGGGTTGTCGAGGTCCTGCGGTCCGTTGACCGTGTCGACGAAGCCGAGGCCGGGCATCAGCCGCGGCGGCGCCAGCGGATAGGACCAGAAGCCGGCCAGCGCGAGCAGCGTGGCCAGGGACAGCGCGGTCCTGGCCCAGCGGTAGGTGCCGGGGCGGCGCACGTAGAGATAGACCAGCAGGGACACCGGCACCAGGAAGTGGAAGGTGCCGTAGTAGTAGTTCATGCCGTCGGTGAGCCAGCCGGTGCGCGCCACGAAGCGGTTGAAGCCGTGCTCGACGTCGAGGTGCAGGAACTCCTCCAGGCCGAGGATCTGCCGGCCGTGGGACTCGGCGAGGGAGCGCTCGTCCGGGGCCTGGCCGCGGATGAACGCGTAGGCGAAGTAGCCGACTCGTATCAGCATCAGCTCCAGCAGGACGTTCGGCCGGGTGAGCGGGCGCCTCCAGAAGCGGAGGAGCGGCACCCAGGCGAAGCGGCCCTGCTGCGGCTCGGTCACCGGCGTCGGTGCGGGCCGCGCCCAGTCCTCCGCGGTGCGGGGGAGGAAGGGCACCGCGCAGGCGGCGAGGAGCGCGGCGAGCAGCGGGGCGTTGTCGCCGAGGGGGCGCAGGAACGGGTTGTCCGGCATCAGCACGGTGCTCGTGAGCGTCATCACCAGGACGACGAGTACGGGCCACACCAGCCGGTCGGCGCGGCGCTTGCCGACCCGGCCGGCGACCGCGAGCAGGATCCACAGCTGCTGGTGCTGCCAGGCGGTCGGCGAGATCGCGACGGCGGTGCAGCCGGCGACGGCGGTCGCCAGCAGGATCTGCCCGTCGAGGGCGTAGCGCGCGGCGCGGCGCAGGCCGAGCACGGCGACGGCCGCGGCCAGCAGCCCGTACAGCGCCGGCTCGGCCGGGCCGCGCAGGCCGAGGCGCAGCAGCAGGCCGTGCAGGGACTGGTTGGCGAGCCCGTCGGGCGCGTGGCCGAGGCCGGCGCCGGCGATGTGGTGGACCCAGTACGTCCACGAGTCGTCCGGCATGAACACCCACGTGAGCACCGAGCAGGCCACGAAGGTGACAGCGGTGGCGGCGGCCGCGCGGCGGCGGCCCGTCAGCCACAGCAGGACGGCGAAGAGCAGCACGGCGGGCTGCAGCGCCGCGGCGAGCCCGATGAGCAGGCCGCTCGTACGGCCGGAGCCCTGCGCGAGGCGGGGCAGGCAGCAGCCGAGGAGCACCAGCAGGACGGGGATGATGCTCGTCTGCCCGAGCGTGAAGGTGTTCCGCACGGGCAGCGAGAGCACGGTGAGGATGACGGCAACGGGCGCGGCGAGCAGGGCGGTACGGCGCGGGACCGGCCCGGGGAGGGAGCGGGCGGCGACGAGCGCGAGGACCACGACCAGCAGGAGCGTGCCCAGCGTCCAGAAGATGCCGAGGCTCTGCTCGGCGGCCTTCGTCAGCGGTTTGAGCACGAGCCCCGAGAAGGGGGTGCCGGTGAACCGGTCCGTGTCGTAGAGCGAGCCCCGGATGCGCAGGACACCGTTGTCACCGATCCATCGCCCGAGGTCGGTGAAGCGCCGCTCGGGAGGCAGCCGCAGCACCACGGCGGCCTGACGCACGGCCAGCAGCCCCGCGAGGAGCCACAGCGCACCCAGGACGAGACCGGTCCTCGACCCCGCTCCCGGCGGACTTCCCAGCCCGCCTCTCTGTGCATTCGCCACGCCCCGCAGCTCCTCCTCCAGTCGCCTGTCGCGGTCACCTTCGTAGAGCTCTTTGAGACCTTACTGAGTCCGGAAGAAGAGACGCAGGTCACTGTCGAGACACCTGACAACTTCCTTCGGGTGGCGGGATGACACGGGTGGGCGGGCGGCCGCGCGGGTAATCTCTCCGGCCCCGAACGGCCCGAACGGCCCCAAGGGCCTCAGCGGCCCGACGTGACGAGAGGGACGACCGGTGGCGGCAAGGGCATGCGGAGGCACCGCACCGCAATGTCCTACGGCCGTGCACGGCCCGAATGTACGGGCGGCTGCCCGGGCGTCACGTCCCGCTCTTCCCCCGGTCCCGTCGCGCGTCGTGGTCCCGTCTGGGGAGCGCGTCCCCGTCGTGGGGCTGTTCCGCGTCCGAGCCGCACAGTTCGGTGGTGAGTTCGCGGACGAGGGCGTCGAGGTCCGTCGGGCGGTCCGGGGTCCACCAGTTGCCGAGGAGGTCGGCGAGGGACTCCTCGCGGGCCCGGAAGAGCAGGCCCGCGACGCGCCGTCCCTCGTCGGTGAGGACCAGGGGCAGGCCCTCGCGGCGGGCGAGGCCGCGGACCTCCAGCTGGACGGCGGCCTCGGTGACGGCGCGCAGGGGGATGTCGACGCGCTCGGCGAGCAGGGACGGTTCGACGGACCCGTAGCGGTTCATGCGCAGGAGCATCCAGCTCGCGGCGGGCCGCAGGTCGAGCCCCGCCCGCTCGGTGATCACCTCGTAGATCTTCTTGCGGCCCTCGCGGCTGCCGAGCAGGGACAGCGCGCGGGCGACCTCGTCGCGCGAGGAGCGCTCGACGGGGTTGCTGGAGATGACCTCGCTGGTGTCGGGCGCGGTGACGCTGCCCCGCAGCGGCTCCTCCCTGAGCAGCCAGGCGAGGGCGAAGGCGACCAGCGCGGCGGGCACCGCGTAGAGGAAGACGTCGGTGATCGACTCGGAGTAGGCCGCGAGGACCCCCGCCCGCTCCCCCGGCGGGAGGGCGGAGACCGCCCGCGGGTCGGCCTGGAGCCTGCCGGGGCTGACGCCCGCGGGGAGCCGCGCGCCGGAGAGGGCGTCGGCGATGCGCGGCCCGAGCTTGTTGGCGAAGATCGTGCCGAAGATGGAGACGCCGAAGGAGGCGCCGATGGAGCGGAAGAAGGTGGCGCCGGAGGTGGCCACGCCGAGGTCGCGGTAGGCGACCGCGTTCTGCACGATCAGGACGAGGACCTGCATGACGAGGCCGAGCCCGAAGCCGAAGACGAAGAAGTACGCGCTCATCTCGCCGGTGCCGCTGGCCGTGTCGAGCCGGTGCAGCAGGAGCAGGCCCACGGTCATCACGGCCGTGCCGGCGATCGGGAAGACCTTGTAGTGGCCGGTGCGGCTGACGATCTGGCCGGAGGCGGTCGAGGCGATCAGCAGCCCGGCCACCATCGGCAGCATGTGCACCCCGGACATGGTCGGCGAGACACCCTGTACGACCTGCAGGAACGTCGGCAGGTAGGTCATCGAGCCGAACATCGCGAAGCCGACGACGAAGCCGATCACCGAGCAGAGCGCGAAGGTGCGGATCCGGAAGAGCTTCAGCGGCAGGACGGGCTCCGCCGCGCGCCGCTCCACCCGTACGAAGGGGACGAGCAGCGCCACACCGAGCACGCCGAGGCCGATGATCTGCCAGGACGACCAGGGGTAGGTCGTGCCGCCGAGCGAGGTCATCAGGACCAGGCAGGTGGCGACGACGGCGATGAGGAACGTGCCGAGGTAGTCGATGCGGTGCGGGGTGCGGCGGGCCGGGATGTGCAGGACGGCGGCGATGGTGAAGAGGGCGACGATGCCGATGGGGACGTTGATGTAGAAGACCCAGCGCCAGCTGAGGTGGTCGACGAACAGGCCGCCGAGGAGCGGGCCGAGCACGCTCGTACCGCCGAAGACCGCGCCGAACAGGCCCTGGTAGCGGCCGCGGTCCCGGGGCGGCACGAGGTCGCCGACGATCGCCATCGACAGCACCATCAGCCCGCCGCCGCCGAGGCCCTGCAGGGCGCGGAAGCCGATGAGCTCGCCCATGTTCTGGGCGATGCCGCACAGCACGGAGCCGGCGAGGAAGATGACGATGGCCGTCTGGAAGAGCTTCTTGCGCCCGTACTGGTCGCCGAGCTTGCCCCACAGGGGGGTCGCGGCGGTGGAGGCGAGCAGGTACGCGGTGACGACCCACGAGAGGTGTTCGAGCCCCCCGAGGTCGCTGACGATCGTGGGCAGGGCGGTGGAGACGATCGTCTGGTCCAGGGCGGCCAGCAGCATGCCGAGCAGCAGGGCCCCCATCGCGACGAGGACGGTGCGCCGTGGCTGCCCCTCGCCGGGCGCGGGCAGGGGCTCGGGCTCCGCGGCCACGGTGGGGCCCGGGGTGTCGTCCACCATGGGCGCTCCTCGGGTCTCCTGGGAGGTCTGGGGGATCTGGGGTTCGGGGGTCTGGGGGGTGCCGGGGTGACGCGCACTCCCATCGTGGTCCGGATCGCCCCGTCCGGCCCGCCGGGATAGGCCATTGGCTTTCCGGGTGGGACTTTTTGTATCGTTAGGAAACAAAGTGGTCCCGCCCGTATTCCCTGACCGGCGGGCGGGACCGCCTTGCCTTTCTCCCGCGCCCTGGAGCCGTCGATGCAGGCCTTCGCCCCCACCACGACCACGCTGACCGCCCGCGCCCTGCTCCTGGACATGGACGGGACGATCGTCAACTCCGATGCCGTCGTGGAGCGCTGCTGGCGCGGCTGGGCCGCCGAGCACGGCCTCGACGGCGACGCGGTGATGAAGGTCGTCCACGGCCGCCAGGGCTACGCCACGATGGCCGTGCTGCTCCCGGACCGCCCGATGGAGCAGAACCACGCCGACAACCGCCGGATGCTCGCCGCCGAGACCGCCGACGTCGACGGCGTCGTCCCGGTCGCCGGCGCCCCGGCCTTCATGGCGGCCCTCGCCGCCCTCCCCCACGCGCTGGTCACCTCCGCCGACCGCGCCCTGGCCGAGGCCCGCATGGGCGCGGCGGGCCTGCCCATGCCGGAGGTCCGCGTGACCGCGGAGTCCGTCGGCGCGAGCAAGCCGGACCCGGAGGGCTTCCTCAAGGGTGCCGCGGCCCTGGGCTTCGCCCCCGCGGACTGCATCGTCTTCGAGGACTCCGAGGCGGGCATCGCGGCCGGCAAGGCGGCGGGCATGCGCGTGGTGGGCGTCGGCCCGCGCGCGGCGGCCCACGGCCCGGACGTCCACGTCGCGGACCTGACCCGGATACGCGTGGAGGCGGCCGCGGACGGCGGCATCACGCTCCACGTCTCGGCCTGACCCGCACTACCCGCACCACCCACACCTGCCTGCGCCGAAGGGCCCCGCACGCGGTCGTGCGGGGCCCTTCGGCGCAGGCAGGGCGGGAGCCGGGCGGCTCAGCCCGCGACCGCCTCGTACAGGCTGAAGCCCGCCAGGCCCAGCATCACCACCGCCGCCACCTTCGTGATCAGCGCCAGCGGTACGTGCTTCATCAGGGTGCGGCCGCCGACGATGCCCAGGCCCGCGACGGCCCACAGGGCCAGCACCGCACCCAGGCCCACCGACAGGGGGTCGTCGTAGCGGGCGGCGAGGTTGGCGGTCATGATCTGGGTGAGGTCGCCGAACTCCGCGACGAGGATCAGCATGAAGCCGGCCCCCGAGACCTTCCAGAAGGACTGGTCGGCGGGCTTGCGCAGCTCCTCGTCGTCCTCGTCCTTCTTGAACAGGAGCATGATCGCGCCCGCGAGGAAGAGCAGGCCGACCACGCACTGGACGAGGCGGTGCGGCAGCAGCGTCAGGACGCTGCCGGCGGCGATGGCGAGCGCGACGTGCACGGCGAAGGCGGCGGCGACCCCGGCGAAGACGTAGCTCGCGCGGTAGCGGGTGCCGAGCATGAGGCCGGCCAGGGCGGTCTTGTCGGGCAGCTCGGCGAGGAAGACGACGCCGAAGGCCAGGGCGGCGACGGTGATGCTGAACACGGAAGGCATTCCCTCAGTCGGTGGGGTGCTGCCGCACCGAGGGGACCTGAGTCATTCAGGGGTCGCTTCGGCACGGCAGCGTCGTGGACACTGCGGCCGAAGGTCTCGCTGGCGGGCGTGAACGCCTGCCTCCGGGCGCCGGCCGAGGCGAGCTCGGCAGTATGTCGACGGTCCGGCGAAGAGCTACTCCCCTTCTGCTCCGTACAGGGTACGCGACCGGCGGACGAATCGCCTCGGCCTGCGGATCACCCGGCCGCCGCCTGCACACCCGGCCGACCGCCCACCGCCCGCACGCCCGGCAGCATGCCCACGAACGCGCCCGGCGGCGTGACCGGCGCGCCCCGCACGGCCCGGACGCCCCGCCCCCGCCCGAACGACCCGCACCGCCCGAACGACCCGAACGACCGCTTACCGACGGTCACATGGCGACCTGTCAGGAATCCGCCGGAGCTCCGCACCGATCGCGGTCAAGGTCACGTGAACGGACCCTTGCCTTGTCATGATCGCGTCGTCACCCTGTTACCTGGCGACCACCCCCAGGAAACCGGGCGCCGCGATCCTGGCCGCTCGCGACGGCCGAAGACCCCCCACTCCACAGGGAGTTCCCATGTCCGGAACCGCAATACGCATCCCCTCCGCCGCGCGCGGTCTCTACGCGCGTCGCACCGCCGTGGCGTGCAGCCTCGCCGCGCTGGTCGGCTCGCTCGCCCTCGGCGGGGGCACCGCCCACGCCGCCCCGCCCACCCCGCCCGACGCCGCGACCGTGCGCGGCTACCTCGGCGAGCTGCAGGTGAGCCCCGAGGGCTCCATGGACGGCTACAGCCGTACGAAGTTCCCGCACTGGATCACCCAGTCCGGGCAGTGCAACACCCGCGAGGTCGTCCTCAAGCGCGACGGCGAGAACGTGCAGCAGGACGCCAAGTGCGCCGCCGTCTCCGGCACCTGGAACTCCCCCTACGACGGCGCCACCTGGCACGACGCCCAGGACATCGACATCGACCACATCGTGCCGCTCGCCCAGGCCTGGCGCTCGGGCGCCAACACCTGGACCACGGCGCAGCGCCAGGCGTTCGCCAACGACCTGACCCGGCCGCAGCTGATCGCGGTGACCGACCGCGTCAACCAGGCGAAGGGCGACAAGGACCCGGCGCAGTGGATGCCGCCGCTGAACTCCTACGCCTGCACGTACGCGCGGATGTGGGTCACGGTGAAGCACTACTACAAGCTGACCGTCGACTCCGCCGAGAAGGACAAGCTGACGGCCGTCCTCAACGGCTGCTGAGGCGGCCGCTGAGGCGGATTTCACACAGTGGGGCGGTCCGGATCGATATCCGGA
>NZ_BMUT01000002.1:462139-573287 GCF_014650335.1 Streptomyces hiroshimensis | reverse complement strand
CCACTGGCATGCACCGGACCCACACCGGACCGCCCCACTGGCACACAGAGGGCACAATGAATCAAGAACTTGAACTTGCAAGTATCGATTAGGGGTACCTAACCTGGTCTCCTCATCGTTCCTGTCCCCGATACGAGGAGCCCCTGTCATGCCCCCCACGCCCACCGCCGCCTCCCCCTCAGCCCCGGCGCCCACCGCCCCCGAGAGAACCTCGGCGGCCGCGGTCCCGGCCCTGACGCAGCGGCTCGACGCGGCCCGCCCGTACGCCCTGTCCGCCTTCCGCGTCGTGGTCGGCCTGCTCTTCGCCTGCCACGGCATCGCCTCCCTCTTCGGCGTCCTCGGCGGCGCGGCCGGCACCAACGGCGGCACCATCGCGGTCGGCACCTGGCCGGGCTGGTACGCGGCCGCCATCCAGCTCGTCGCCGGCGTGCTCGTGCTGCTCGGCGCGGGCACCCGCACCGCGGCCCTGATCGCCTCCGGCTCCATGGCCTACGCGTACTTCGACGTGCACCAGAGCATGGCGCTGTGGCCGATCCAGAACGGCGGCGAGGCCTCCGCGATGTTCTGCTGGGCCTTCCTGCTCCTGGTCTTCACCGGCCCGGGCGCGCTGTCCCTGGACCGGCTCTTCTCCCGCCGCGGCTGAGCCCGCGGAGCGGGTCCGGACCGCTCCCGGACCCGCACGGGGACCCGCGTGACCCCGTGCGACCCCGCACGGCCCCGCGCACACACATGCCCGGACCCGCCCGGTGCGTGACCTGGCGTCATCGATGTCGTGATCCGTACCGTGATGCGCACAACATCACCACCCCCGCTCACACGTCACACGCGCCCCAGGCGTACGCTGTCCGGTTGTGAAGGCCGCCCCTGCCGCTCCCCTGCGACGTCGCGGCGGGGGACCGTACCGGGAGATCAGGACGTGCTGGAGAAGCTGGGGGCGTTGGCCGACACCCCATGGATCTACGTGATCGTCGGGATCTCGGTACTCCTCGACGTCTTCCTCCCGGTCCTCCCCAGCGGCGTTTTGGTGATCACCGCGGCGACCGCCGCCGCGGGCACCGCGGCCGACGCCGCCGTCGGCGGTGCGGCCCACGGCCACGCCGGCTTCTCCCAGATGCTGCCGCTGGTCATGTGTGCCGCGACCGCGTCCGTCATGGGCGACATGGTCGCCTACCGGCTCGCCTGGCGCGGCGGCGACCGCTTCGACCGGGCCATCGCCCGCTCGCGCCGGCTGACCGCCGCGCAGGCGAAGCTCGGCACGGCGCTGCTGCGCGGCGGCGGCCCCCTGGTGGTCGTCGCCCGCTTCGCCCCGGCCGGGCGGTCGGTCGTCAGCCTCGGCGCCGGTGTGATGCACCGCCGGGTCGCCGAGTTCCTCCCGTGGTCCGCCCTGGCCGGCCTGACCTGGGCCGCGTACAGCGTGAGCCTCGGCTACTTCGGCGGCCAGTGGCTCGGTGCCGGCTGGATCGGCACGGCCGTCTCCTTCTTCGCCCTCTTCGCCGCCGGCGCGGGCGCCGCGTTCGTCGTGAAGCGCCCCGGGGCGCAAGAGGCGTAGCAGGGAGCAAGAGGCGTGGCAGGGCTTGCGGCCCGGCCTCGCCCGCACCTTCGGTAGCACCTGTTACGGCAGCGACCGTACGTCCGGTCGGTGACGGACGGACGACAGGATTCCGCGGTCGCACGAGAGTTCGTACGCCCGGCCGTCCGCTCTTCTACGTCGCACGGCGGGTGGTCTCCGCGCGCAGGACCCGGGCGCAGTGGCGCGCGTACCTGCGCTGGAAAGCCGGCACCAGGGGCCCGGCGGCCCGGGTGAACCACCGTGCCGGGCGGCTGAACGCGGTCACGGCCAGGCGTACGTCCTGCGCGCCGTCGAGGGTGACCACGAAGGACTCCTCGCCGCACTCGGGATGGCCCGGCAGCGTGCCGTAGGCGAAGCCCGCGCGGCGCTCCTCCCGCACGGTCCAGACGACCGCGCACGCCCCCGAGGCCCGCAGGGGGCCGAGGCCGAGGGAGAGGTCCACGGTGACGCCGGGGGCGGCCGGGAGGGTGCCGGCGGGGATGCGGACGCCGGCGGCGCGGTGCATGCGCCAGGACAGGAGCGCGTCGGCCGCGGCCTCGAAGACGGGGCGGCCGCGGCCGATGTAACCCACCTCATACAGGTGGTGGTAGCCGGCGGGGAGCGGGCGGCGCCCGGTGGCGCCGGCCTCCGGGTAGGTGAGGCCAGGGGGCACGTGTGTCATCGGTTCCAGTATGGGCGCACGGGCCGGCCGGCCCGGAGACGGGCGGCGGCCCGGCTCCGCGAGGGAACCGGGCCGCCGGACGGGCAAGAGGCTTACCGAACGGTGGTGAACACTCCCTTGTCGTCCTTCTTGAAGGCCGACAGGCCGTTGGCCCACAGCTGGTTGACCCTGCTGCTCTCGGCGCTGTTCGGGCGGGTGTTCTGACAGGACGTGCCGGGGCCGCCGCCCGACATCAGCTCGCTGCACGGCCCGGAGTAGTGGTCCGGCAGACCGAGGACGTGCCCGGTCTCGTGCGCGGTGACGCGGGTGGAGTTGTACTGCTGGTTCTGCCGGTAGTCGAGGAAGATGTAGCCGCGCCCGTGGCCGTCGGTGCTCGCGTAGGAGCCGCGGGAGTCGTTGCCCTCGTAGTAGCTGAAGTCGGCGTTGCTGCCCGCGCGCAGCTGGACGTTGCGCACGGAGCTGTTCCAGATCTGGGCGCTGGCGGCTATCTGGGAGGCGAAGCTGGGCGCTCTGCTGGGGTCGTAGGTGACCGTGACGGTCTGCAGACCCGGCGACTTCGCGGCCTTGGCCTGCGCCGACTTCATCACCGCGTCGAAGAACGCCTTGTTGCCCGCCTCCTCGGCCGCCGAGCCGGCGTACGAGGACCGGACGGACTGCGTCGCCGTCTGCGATCCCGTGATCGCCGGGGCGGCGGACGCGGGCACTGCCGTCATGGCTGCCGCGATACCGAGGCCGATCGCCGCGGACAGCACAGTCGTGGAGCGTTTCATGTGGGGGACTCCATTCGTGCCGAGGACGTCCGGAGGCGTGGTGGGTACACCGGCCGGATGTCCGTCGGGTGAACTGCTGGTCCCGGAGAGTCTGTGACGAGTTATCAGCGGTGCGGATGATGCCAACTGGCCATAGCACCGTCCAATCACCTACCCTGCCCCGGCATGTGCCTGGTGTGACGTGCGAGGCACAGTTATGCTCCCCCCGTGGAGCTCGAGGTCAGGCACCTCCGCGCGCTTTGCGCCATTGCGGATGCGGGAAGTGTGCGGAAGGCCGCGCTGCAGCTGGGCATGACCCAGCCCTCGCTCACCACTCAGCTCCGCCGCATCGAAGGGGCCGTCGGGGGCCTGCTGTTCACCCGCGGCCAGACGGGCAGCCGCCCCACGCCCCTCGGCCACTCGGTGCTCTCCCGGGCGCGGCCCATCATCGCCGAGATGAGCGCCCTGATGGCGGCGGCCCGCGACGCGGCGGCGGGCGCGGGCGGGGCCCGGCTGCGGGTCGGCAGCATCGGCGGCCGCGTGGTCGCGGGATGGCTGCGGCGGCTGCACGCCCGGCTGCCCGATACGGACATCACCATTCATATCGAGGTCTCTGCAGGCACGTTGCTGCAGCTGCTCGCGACCAACCAGCTCGACGTCGCGTTCGTCCACGAGGCGGAGGGTTTCCCGCTGCACATACCGGCGGGCGTCGAGCAACGGGTCCTGATGGCGCGGGAGCCGAGGTTCGTCGCCCTGTCCGCCACGCATCCGGCGGCGGGCCGCCCGCTGGTCGGCCTCGCCGAACTCGCCGACGACGCCTGGATCGTGGACCCGGCCGCCGACCACGAGTGGTCGGCCCTGCAGCGGGCCTTCACCGAGGCCGGCACCGACCCGCGCCTGGTGCACGTGCGCGACGCCGCCACGGCCGCGGACCTCGTCGCCTCGGGCGAGGCCGTACGCGCCTGCCAGCCCACCGCGGAGGCCACGCCCGGCACGGTGCTCCGCCCCCTCTACGGCGACCCCCTGACCGCCGAACTCTCCCTGGCCACCCGCCCCGGCGCCCTCTCCCTCCCCGAACTCGACGCCGTCTTCGGTGACTTGGAGGACGCCTACCGGGCGCTGGCGTACGCCCACCCGTCCTACCGGTCGTGGCTGCACCGCAACGGCGGAATGCTGCCGGCGGCGTAAGCAGCGCAGGGCCCCGGGGCGGGCGTGACACGCCCGCGACACCCGGACTTCACGGATCTATCGTAATAAAGAGGACAGCTGCTCGTCCCGTCCGAAAGGGGTGGCCGCCATGGGAGAACGCAGCCGCAGTGAGGTCGAGTCGGAGATCAAGGAAGCGCTGGGGCTCGTCCCGCACTTCTTCTCCGGCATCCCCGACGACCTGCTCGAACACGAATGGGAACTCTTCAAGAAGCTCGAACTCGGCGAAACCCTCATTCCGAACAAGTACAAGGAGCTCATGGGAATCGCCCTGCACTCCGAGACCAAGTGCCGGTACTGCACGCTCTTCCACACCGAGGCGGCCAGGATCTTCGGCGCCACGGAGGAGGAGATCCAGGAAGCGGTGCACTACGCGAAGCACAGCCTCGGCTGGAGCGCCTACCTCAACGGCATCCGGGAGGACTACGACGACTTCGCCCAGGAGCTCGGCCAGATCAAGGGGTACCTCGCCTCGCGGGGCTGAGCCACGGGGAAGGACTGACCGATGCAGGTCGAATGGGCCCGCCCGGGCGTCCTGCGGGTGACCTCGCACGCCTACGAGTTCGCGGCGCTGATCGCCGCGGCCCGCTATGTGGCCGAGTCCGCTCCGGCGGACATCAGCGAGGAGGCGCTGGATCAGCTGAAAGAGGTCCTGAACGGCTACGACGCCCAGGCGTCGCGGCTGCACGGCCGTGAAGAGGGAAGAGGCCGTGAGGATGAAAGAGTGGGCACAGACGGATTTGAACCGCCGACATCTGCTTTGTAAGAGCAGCGCTCTACCGCTGAGCTATGCGCCCTGGCACGAGGTGACAGCCTACATGGCACCGCCCGGTTCCCCGCAAATGTCAGGGCGGCGGGGCGCCTGCGGGGGTTATCCCCACCCCCGGTCCGGTAGCAGGCTTCACCTCGGTTCGGTAGCAGGCTTCATCGTGCCCGGGAGAGATCCACTTCTACGCTGATCCCGTACGCACACCGCCCCGCCGACCTGCCTCCCGGAGTTCCGATGAAGCCGCGCTCCCGCGCCCGTTCCGCCGCCCGTATCTCTCTCGTCACGGCCGGTGTGCTGGCCGCCGGGGCGGCGCTGGCCGGCTGCGGGAGCGCCGATGCGAGCGAGGCGAAGCCCGAGCACAAGGCGTTCGCCCTGGCCGGCAAGGAGCTGACCGTCGAGTCCGACAACTCCGCCCTGGAGATCGCGCCCGCCGACGTCAAGGACGTGCAGGTCACGCGCTGGTTCTCGGGGTGGACCCTGGGCGGGACCACCAAGGTCACCTGGGAGCTGGACGGCTCCGTGCTGAAGCTGAAGGAGCAGTGCAGCGGGCTGAGCGCGGACTGCGAGGCCCGGCACAAGATCGAGGTCCCGCGCGGGGTGAAGGTGACCGTGAAGAGCGACAACGGCTCGGTCAGGACCCGCGGCTTCGACACCGACCTCAAGGTCACCTCCGACAACGGCGCGGTGCAGGTCGCCGACAGCAGCGGGGCCCTCGACCTCTTCAGCTCCAACGGCACCGTCCGCACCACCGGCACCACCTCGACCCGGGTGAAGGCCGGCTCGGACAACGGCGCGCTGCACCTCACCCTCGACCGCGTCCCGGACCGGGTGGAGGCCAAGAGCGACAACGGCGCGCTCACCCTCGACCTCCCCCGCGCCGCCTACCGGGTCGACGCGCGCAGCCGCAACGGCGCGGAGCACGTGGACGTGCCGCGCGAGGACGACAGCAAGCACGTCGTCTCCGCGCACACCGGCAACGGCGAGCTGAAGATCCGTACAGCGGGGTAGCGCGAACCAACCGTCCTGTGTGTTCGTCTTTACCGGGTGGGAGAATGGCATCCGGGCCAGGGGCGATCCATCGGGAGAAGGCAAGTGACGGCGACCTTCGCGCAGTCCGCACGACCGGCACACCGCCGTTTCCGGGCTGTCAGGGCCCTCACGGCCGCCGCCCGGGACACCCTCGCCCTCACGCTCCTGCCGCTCCCCCTGCTCGCCGCGGCCGCCGTCACCGCCGCGCCCGCCGCCTTCGCCGGCGGGGGCACGCGCCGCTGGGGCCGGGGCCGCGGCGAAGGACAGCGGGCGGACGCCCAGGCCGCGAAGGACGCCGCCGCAGCCGCCTTCTACGAGCTCGACACCGCCCAGCGCGAACTGCGCATCTCCATCGAGACGATCACGGCGGTGGACTCCTCCCCCGCCGCCCGCAAGGCCGAGGCCGGCTTCGCCGCCCTCGGGCAGCGCATCGACGAGGTCTCCCACACCTACATCTCCGCCGTCGACTCCCACGATATCGACCGCGAGGACCTCGACTCCGGCGCCGCCGCCCGGGCCCGCGCGGACCTCACCGCCGCCAAGGACGAGCTGCTGCGCGCCAAGGCCGAGCTGGAGCGCTTCGGGGAGGGCCTCGGCCCGCTGCTGGCCGCCGCCGAGACGCAGCTCACCCGGCTCGCCCCCGCCGTCGAGCGGGCCCGCCAGGGCCTCCTCGCCGCCACGGTCGCGCTCGACGCCGTACGGGACACGGGCCTCAAGGCGGACGGCCTCGCCGCACGGCTCGCGGCGCTCGGCCCCGAGCTCACCAGGCTCAACCAGGGCGCCGGGCAGCACGGCGTGCGGGAGACGCTGCAGCGCGCGGAAAGGGTCCTGCACGAGGCCGAGGCCGTGCGCGGCGAGGCCGAGGCGCTGCCGGCGAAGGTCGCCGAGATCGACAAGCGGCTGGTGTCCCTGCGCACGCGTGCGCAGGCGCTGACGACCCGCGCCTCGGGCGTCGCGCCGGTCCTGAGCGAGCTGCGCCGCCGCTACAGCGCCGCCTGCTGGCAGGACCTCCAGCAGGTGCCGGAGGAAGCGCAGCGGGCCGTCGCGGCGGCGGAGGAGAAGCTCGCCGAGGCGCGCCGGGCGCGGGACGAGCAGCGGTGGCCGGATGCGCTGGCCCTGCTGTCGACCGTGCGGGCCGTGCTGAGCACGACGGACGAGTCCGTCTCCGCCGCCGGGGAGCGGTTGCGGCGGCTGGACGAGGTGTCCTTCGACCACCAGGGGGAGGTCGAGCGCACGCGGTTCGCGATCCGGGACGCGCAGCGGCTCGCCATGGCCGGGCGCAGCACGCCCGATCCCCGGCATGCGCGGCCGCTCGACGAGGCGGTGGAGCGGCTGGAGCGGGCGGTGGCGGGGCTGGAGGGGCGGCATCCGGACTGGTGGCACTTCCTGACGGAGACGGAGGCCGTGCGGGGGTCTGTGGCCCGGGTGGTCCAGGAGATCCGGGAGGAGCTGGGGCGGTAGGGGGTTGGGCACAACCGCACCCGCCGGCGGCTACAGGGGCTGGCTATGCTGCCCCCATGCCTCGTTACGAGTACCGCTGCCGCGCCTGCGGAGACACCTTCGAGCTCAGCCGGCCCATGGCCGAGTCGTCCGCGCCCGCCTCGTGCCCCGCGGGGCACGAGGACACCGTGAAGCTGCTGTCCGCCGTGGCCGTCACGGGCGGCGGCTCCTCCTCCGCGCCGGCCCCGCAGGGCGGCGGCGGAGGGTGCTGCGGAGGCGGCTGCTGCGCCTAGCCGCTAGGCGCCCACGCGCCGCGCGAGGGTCAGTCCGTCGGCCACCGTGATCATCACGGACTCCATGCGCTTGTCGGCCGCCACGTGCGTGTTGAACTGCCGCACGGCGGCCCCCATGGGGTGGTTCCCCGGGTCGAGGACGGAGCCCATCATCAGCACGTTGTCGACCACGATCAGCCCGCCCGGCCGCATCCGCGGGACGAGCTCCTCCCAGTAGTTGATGTAGTTGTCCTTGTCGGCGTCGATGAACGCGAGGTCGACGTGGGCCTCCTCGGGCATGGCCCGCAGGGAGTCCAGCGCGGGCGCGATGCGCAGGTCGATACGGCCGTCGACGCCCGCCTGCTCCCAGGCCTGGCGTGCGTAGGCCGTCCACTCCTCGGAGATGTCCAGGGTGACGAGGCTGCCGTCCTCGGGCAGGGCCTCGGCCATGGAGAGCGCGGACAGGCCGGTGAAGGTGCCGACCTCCACGATGTGCCGGGCGCCGGTCAGCCGGACGAGGAAGGCCAGCAGCGGCCCCTGCTCCTGGGCGATCTGCTTGATCGCATGGGTGGGGAGAGCCCGCTGGGTGGTCTCGACCAGCCCTCGCTGCACGGGGTCGAGCGGGGGGTTGTGAGCGAGCACGTACGCGTGCAGCTCGGGCGTGACCGAAGTGCCTTTGAACTCTGCCACGGGGGTTCTCCTCGACTCGCCGACGACTTGCCGCAAAACCGCGAACGAGCCTACGCCGCCGCGCCCGTGAAAGCCCGCAGGATCTCCTCGCCCGCGGCCACGCCGCGCGTCTCCAGGGCCGTGACGTGCGGGGCGGACCAGCCGGAGTCGGCGAGCTCGCCGTGGCCGGGCCGCCAGCCGCGGCCGGCGGCCAGCAGCAGATCGGCGTCGAGCAGGGAGTCGCCGGCGGCCAGCACCTCGGAGGCGCCCGTACGCCGCGCGACCTCCGCGACCGCGGCGCTCTTGGTGAGCGGCCGGGGCACGGCGTAGAGCTTGCGGCCCTGCAGGGACACGCTCCAGCCGCGGGCCCCGGCCCACTCGGTGAGCTCCGTGACCCACTCCCCGGGCAGCAGGGAACGGTCCACCACCAGATAGGCGAACAGATCCTCGGCGGTGCGCTCCTTGAGCAGCCACACCGGGTCGGCGGTCCGCACCAGGCGCTCGCGCACCTCGGCGAGCGTGGCGCACTCGGCGGCGATCCGCCGCTCCACACCGGCCCGCCAGCCGCGGTCGGACTCGCCGTGGACGAGCAGTTCGCCGCCGTTGGCGCAGATCGCGTACGCGGCGGGCCGGCCGGGCAGGCTGATGCGCCCGTACTGCTCACGCGTCCGGGTCGTCGTGGGCACGAACGTGACGGAGGCGGTCAGCTCCGCCAGCATGCCGGCCGCGGCCTCGGTCATGTACGACAGCGGCTTGCGGTCGTAGACCTCGACGCACAGCAGCCGGGGCGCAAGGGCGTCGGGCCCGGCGAGATCGAGCGCCGCAGCCGAATAGATGAGGGTCCGGTCGAGATCACTGGCGACGATCACCGGCCCGTCACCGCCTTGCCGTCGGCGCCGGTGGCGCCGCGGGTGTAGCGGGGGTGGATGAGGCCGACGCAGCTGTACGGCAGCCCGTCCACCTCCTCGACGGGCACGCCCCGCTGCCCGGCGAGCAGCCGCACGTGGTCCAGATCCGCCCCGGCCCCGCGCTGGGCGAGGATCTTCCACGGGACACGGCGCAACAGCACGCGGGTGGTCTCCCCCACCCCCGGCTTGACGAGGTTGACGTCGTGAATGCCGTACTCCTCGCTGATCCGCTCCACGGCCGCCCAGCCCGCCCAGGTGGGCGTCCGGTCGGCGGCGGCCAGCTCCTTGGCGTCCCGCGCGACGTCCTCCCCCACCTCGCCGAAACGGCCGGCGACGACGTCGAGGAAGGCCCGGGACACATCGGCCCCGGCCAGCTCGCCGTAGAACTTCGCCCCGTGGAAGTCCTGCGGCCCCACCAGGTCGGCACGCAGGACGGTACGGGAGATCAGCCCGGAAACGGTCGAGTTGAGACAGGCGGACGGGATGAGGAAGTCGTCCCGGGTGCCGTAGGTGTCCACGCACTGCCCCGGGTCGGCCAGCACGGCGATCCGCGGGTCGAATCCGGGGAACTCCTCCAGCGCCTCGGCGAGTTCACGGGTGATCGCCCCCTTGCCCGTCCAGCCGTCCACGAAAACGACGTCACGGGGGTCGTGGTGCTCGGCCAGCCAGCGCAGGGCGACACGGTCGATGCCCCGGCCCCGCACGATGGAGACCGCGTAGTGGGGCAGGTCCAGACCGTGCGCGTGCCGCGCCCAGCGGCGCATCAGCACACCGACGGGCGTCCCGGCCCGGGCCAGCGAGACGAGCACCGGCCGGGGCGAACGCTCGGCGAGCACGGTCTCGGTGACGGCCCCGACGGCACGGGCCATACGCCGCGCCGACGTCTTCAGGGCGGCGTGGAAGAGCGCCTGGTACTGCTCGCTCGGCTGGTACTCGACGGGCAGCGACTCGGCGTAGTGCGCGCCACCGCTCTGAATGGCCTCCTCCCGCTCCTCGGTGGGCGCCTCCAGCTCGACACCGGACAGGTCCTGGAGGAGCCAGCCGACGTCCTCCGGCTCGTAGGAGGAGAAGGCGGGGCCTCTGAGCGGTTCGGGCATGGAGGAAGCGACCTCGGGAACGTAGGAGGGAACGACGGCCAGCAGCACCTGGCCGGTATGCGGGGCGACTGCGTCGAGCAGGCCGCCGGGGGCGTGGAGTTCGGGCGTATCGCCACGGGAGTCGACCACGACGACGACTGCGTCGAAGCCGGCGCCCGCCACGTTGTACGCGTAGCGGTCGCCCGGGCCGTCGTCCGGGGCGTCGTGTGCGGGGAAGGTGATCCGCGATCGGATCGCGTAGCCCGGGTCGTCCACGGGCAGGACGGGTGACCGGGTGGTCGTCGAGAAGAAGACCTCGGCGCCGTCGAGGACGTCGTCCAGCGCCGCGGCGAGGCGCAGGGGTACGTACATCAACTCCTCGTTACCGAGGACGAGGATGCGGCGCGGGGTGCCGCCGTTGTCGCCTGCGGGTGCGGCTTCCCTTAGCGGGGGCTGAGCACCATTGCCGTCTGCGGGTGCGGTTGTGCCCACCCGTGCCGCCCCAGCGGCACGATTGCCCACAACCAGGGTGGTGAGGTCGGCACGATTGCCCACAACCAGGGTGGTGAGGTCGGCACGATTGCCCACAACCAGGGTGGTGAGGTCGGCGCGATTGCCCACAACCAAGGTGGCGCCAAGGCGGGCGGCCATGGCCGGTAGGGCGGCTTCCAGCCTCTCCCTCTGTTCCGGGGTGAAGCCGTGGCGGGCGCCGTCCGGGACTCCGGGCGGCCAGGGGAGGTCTGCGCGGGAGGTGGCGGGGGCGCAGGGGTGGGGGTCCGGGGCGCTGACGTGTATTTGTGGGCCAATCGCCGGTGCCCGTGACGTCCGGGGCGCCGGCCCGTAAATATACGGCCCCGGACCCCCACCCCGGAGCCCCCGGCACCGGACCCCGGACGCACCCGCAGCCGCAGCCGCCTCCCGCTCCCACTCCGCAACCAGCTCCTGCCCCCGCTCCAGCACCCCCTCCGGCAGCCGCACCGTCCCCGAAGCCAGAGCGATCAGGTCCACCCGGGCACCCAGCTCCGCCGCGAAAGCCTCCAGCCGCCCCCGGTCCTCCGCCGACCGCATGTCGACCAGCGCAACGACCACGTACCGCGACCGCGGAAACCCCGCGTGCAGCGCCGCAATCGTGTTCAGAACCGTCCGCCCCGTGGAGAACTCGTCGTCCACCAGGACAAGCGGCCCGTCCCCGCCCAGCAACCCCGCATCCTCGGGCAGCAGCAGGTGCGACGTCGCGTGGCTGTGCTCCTCCTCGAAGCCCCCGACCGGGGCGACGCCCGCCACGGCCCGCCGCGTCGAGTGCAGATACGGCGCAAGCCCCAGCCCGTCCGCCACGGCATGCCCGAGCCCCGTGGCCGTCTCGGCGTACCCGAGGACGACGGCCCGCGCCGCCTCCGCCTCGCCCAGCAGCGCCCGCACCCGCCGCCCGAGCCCCGCTCCGGACTCGTACACCACCGCCGGACGCGCCGGCACGTGCTTGCCCAGCACGTTGGACACCAGCAGATGCGCCCGCTTCGGATTGCGCCGCAGCGCGAGCCCGAGAAGGCCTTCCAGCTGCGCGTCACCGTCCAGCGAGACCCCCAGCCGGTCCGCAACCCACCGCCCCGACCACACAGCGCTCACGCGCCCGCCCCCACACTCGCCGCCAGCAGCTCCACAAAGCTCACGTCCTCCCGCGCGACGCCGAACACCTCGGCGCGCAGCATGATCCGCTCGGCCCAGGCCCGGTGCGGCTTCACTTCGTTCATCTTGTTCGTGTAGGCGGACCGCAGCACTCCGCCCCCGTCCCGCTCGGGCCGCAAAATGTCCTGCGCATCGCTGAACTCCTCATGGCTCACCACAGACAGGGCATGCACAGGGGCAACATGCGAAGGATGAATGCACGTCTTGCCCTGAAGCCCGTTCGCCCGGTCGAGCTGGATCTCCCGCAGGAGCCCGTCCATGTCGTGCTCGATGAGGGCGGTGCGCAGCTCCTCCGCGGGCCCGGCGAAGGGCGTCCGCCGCAGCTGCGGCTTGAACATCCGCTCGTGCTGTCTGAAGTACTCCCACACAGGCCCTGTAACGGTGAACCCGCTGCCGTCCGCCCGCCCCAGCACATTCACCACATCGGCGATCACGGAGGCGACGAGCTGAACGTCGTAAGCGGTCATGTCAGGGGCCCGCCGCAGCCCGTACGCGGAGCAGAAGTCGGTCACGCCGAGCCGCAGCGCGAGCACGCGGCCGCGGTACTTGTCGACGGTGCGGGCGATCCCGGCGAGGGTCTCGCGCCGGGTCTCCAGGTGCAGCAGTCCGGGCGACTCCAGCACCGGCATGGCGAACAGCCGCCGCCCGCACTCCGCTTCGGCCTCGGTGAGCGCCTCAAGGAAGGGGACTCCCCGCTCCTCGGTGAACTTCGGCAGGACGAAGCCGGAGAGCAGCCGGACGGCGGGCCCGAGCCGCCGCACGAGATCGGTGATCTGGCCGGGCTCGCGGACCCGGATGAAGAGCAGGGGCACGGGACCGCCCGCCCCGTCCAGGGCGGCGAACTGCCGGACGAGGTTCTCCTCGGCGGCGACGACGTCGTGATCGCCTATGGAGTCCTCCAGGCAGAGGACCATGGACACGACACCGCGCTCGGCCTGCTTGGCGATGTCCGCCGCGAGGGCCGGCCGCGTGGCGGGGCTGTAGAGCGTGGCGCCGAGGGCGACGGAGAGCGTACGGGCCGGGGAGCCGGCGTCGAAGGCGACCGGCTCCCGGTGGAATAGTCCATTCCGCACTGAGGGCGCAAGGTGTTCGAAATGCCTCATTACTCTCCCCGCGTACCAGACCTCCCACCGGCTCGTCCGGGCAGAAGTGTGGCCGATTATCGTACGTCCGGCGACGGGTCAAGAGTTCCCCAAATGCATGAAAATCTGGGGCCCCACATGAGTCTCCAAAGTGTCAGCACGGGGATCCGGCAGGTGCGCCGTGTGCCGGTTTCGTGATCGTCGGCACCGCCACTGCCCCCTGCGTTGTCCCTCGCAGCCGTGGGAGGGCAGGATTGCGGACATGACGCACGCCATGCTGAAGGGGTCGAACATCCCGCTGGACGCCCGCGCCGTGCGGGCCGTACTGCGCTGGACCCCCGGCCCGGGCGTCCCGGACGTGGATGCCTCCGCCCTGCTCGTGGGCGAGGAGGGCCGCGTCCGCTCGGACGAGGACTTCGTCTTCTACAACCAGCCGCGCCACCCCTCCGGCGCCGTCCGCCATCTGCCCAAGAAACGACTGGTCGAGGGCTTGACGGACGCGATCGAGACCGACCTGACCGCGCTGGAGCCCTCGGTGCAGCGGGTCGTGCTGGCCGCCTCGGCGGACGGCGGCGACTTCGGCCAGGTACGGGACCTGTGCGTCCTGGTCTACGACGCAGCGGCGGTCCCGCCGGGCCAGTCCGGGGAGCCGCTCGCACTGTTCGAGGTCCAGCCGGAGACGGGCTCGGAGACCGCGATGATCTGCGGGGAGCTCTACCGGCGCGGGGAGGGCTGGAAGTTCCGGGCGCTGGGGCAGGGCTACGCCTCGGGGCTGGTCGGACTGGCCACGGAGTTCGGGATCTCGGTCGACGAGTCCGAGGAGGGGGCGTCCGCGCCCGCGCCGACGGGGGCGGCTGCGCCCGCGCCGACGAACGTACCGGGGCCGGCGCCGGCGTCCGAGCCGGTGCACACGTCTGAGCCGACGACGGCGCCGCAGCCGACGCCTCAGCCGCAGCCGCAGCCGCAGGGCGGATACGGCTACCCGCCACCGCCCCCCATCCCGCCGGTGGCACCGCCGCAGCCGGCTCCTCAGCCGACGCCCCAGCCGGCGTACGGCTACCCGCAGCAGCCCGCGCCCGCGGGCGCACCCACGGGCGCACCGGCCTACGGGTATCCGCCGCCGTACCGGCCGGTGCCGGATCCGGCCTTCCGGCTGCCGCCGCAAGGGCCGCAGTTCCTGCCGAACCGCTGACCGCAGCACCGTCCCGGGGCTCTGCCCCGGACCCCGGTCCTCAAGCGCCGGACGGGCTGAATTTTTTACGGCCCCCCGCACCGCGGGACGCCAGGCTCACACCTTCGTCTTGTACCCCCTCCCCCACTGCAACCCCCACCCGTACAGCCGGTCCAGCTCCGCCTGGAACCCATACACGTACTTCATCTCGCGCCGCAGCAGGATCTCGCCCTTGACGTTCTCCAGCATCACCACGGCGCACGACCGCGCCTCCGGCGCCCGCTCGTCGAGCGCGATCTCGATCCGGGGGCCGTTGCCGGGGTAGAGCGTCACCATGGCGTGCGTACGGTCGAACGCCGGGGTGCCGTCGTAGATGTAGACGAAGATCAGCAGTCGCTTGATCTCGGCGCGGTGGTCCATGTTGATGTAGATCGTCTCGCCGGACCCGGAGCCGAACCTGTCGTCGCCGCTGAGCTGGACGTACGGCGGGCTGTTGATGCTGCCCAGTATGTTCCCGAGGGGCTGCACCACGCCTTTGGCGCCGTCCTGGAGCTCGTACATGCAGGCGAGGTCGAGGTCGACGTTCACCATGGCCGGGCCCTGCGCCTGCACCATCTCGGGCCGGAATTTACGCATCGGGTGCCGCAGGCCCTGGACGCGGCCGGGACGGTCGCCGAAGTCCGAGGTGCGCATCCGCCAGGAGAGGTTGACCCGCAGATTGCCGGTGACGGCCCCCTGTTTGGTGAGCGAGAACGAGGGATGACGCTTGGTCAGCTCGACGGCGCCGTTGGCACCGCCGAAGTCGAGCTGCTGCGCGGCCGCGCGCCCCCAGTTGCTGAAGAACCTGTCCCAGACCGCCATGAGAACCAACCCCCACCCTTTTTGCACATTCCCGCTCAACTGCCGCGGGGCGGCCGTGAGGTGAGCCTCACGACCGCCCCGCTGAGAGCGTTCCTCAAATGTGCCAGGGTCACACCCCGGGAAGGGTGACACCCCGCAAAGGATGGGTCACACCCCGCAAAGCCGGGGCCCATCCCGGAGGGGACGGGTCACACCCCGGAAGCGACTTCCGACTTGGCGCCGGAGTCGCTGCCGCCCTCCGCCTCGCTGCGGTTGCGCACCACGGAGGAGAAGAACGACAGCCCGATGAGGACCACACCGATGAGACCGGTGACGACCTCGGGGATCTCGTACTTGATGCTGGCGATCAGGATGACGGCGAGGGCGCCGATGGCGTAGTGCGCGCCGTGCTCGAGATAGACGTAGTCGTCCAGGGTCCCCTTGCGGACGAGGAAGACCGTCAGGGACCGGATGTACATGGCGCCGATGCCGAGACCGAGGGCCATCACGAAGATGTCGTTGGTGATGGCGAAGGCGCCGATGACACCGTCGAAGGAGAAGGAGGCGTCGATGACCTCGAGGTAGAGGAACATGAAGAAGGCGGCCTTGCCGGCGAGGCCGACGACCGAGCCGCCGCCCTTCTTCGCGGCCTCGGCCCCGCTCTTCCCGCCCGCGCCCTCGTCGCCCTCGTCCTCGTCTTCGTCCTCTTCCAGGCGCTCCTCGAAGTAGCCGGAGATGCCGCCGACGATCAGATACGTCACCAGACCGCCGATTCCGGCGAGCAGGACCGTCGAGGCCTTGTCGATCGTGCCCTCACCGTCGTGCACCGGAACGGCGGTGGCGAAGGTGGTGGCGGCGATGATCAGGACGACCAGGGAGACGACGACGGAGAGGGTGTCCAGCTTGCCGAGCTTGGCGAGCGGCTTCTCCAGCCAGGCGAGCCACTTGATGTCCCGGTCCTCGAAGATGAAGTCCAGGAAGATCATCAGCAGGAACATGCCACCGAATGCGGCGATGGCCGGGTGGGCGCTGGTGACCAGCGCCTCGTACCGGTCGTGATCCTGAATGGCGACCTTGACCGCTTCGATCGGCCCCAGCTTCGCCGTGATGGCGACGATGACGACCGGGAACACCAGCCTCATACCGAAGACGGCGATGAGGATGCCCAGGGTCAGGAACATCTTCTGCCAGAACGGGTTCATCTTCCGGAGGATTCCGGCATTGATGACCGCATTGTCGAACGAGAGCGAGATCTCGAGGACGGACAGTATCGCGACGATCGCGAGCCCCTGCCACCCCCAGAGAACACCGGCCAAGGCCAGTCCGGCCGCCGTGATGGCGAACGACCAACCAAAGGTTTTCAGGAGCACTGGCTACCCAATCCTTCGTTATGGGGTTTCCCCCGCGCCGTGCGCGGCTTTACGAAACGTTGACCCCGAAGTCTAGGGCGATGCCGCGCAAGCCCGATGCGTACCCCTGTCCCACCGCCCTGAACTTCCACTCGCCGCCGTAGCGGTAGACCTCACCGAAGATCATCGCCGTCTCGCTGGAGGCGTCCTCGCTGAGGTCGTAGCGGGCGAGCTCGGTGCCGTCGGCCTGGTTGACGACACGGATGTACGCGTTGCTGACCTGGCCGAAGCTCTGGCCGCGGACATCGGCGTCGTGGATGCTGACCGGGAAGACGATCTTGTCGCAGGCGGCCGGGACCTGGGTGAGGTCGACCAGGATCGTCTCGTCGTCGCCTTCACCCTCACCGGTGAGATTGTCGCCAGTGTGTTCGACGGAGCCCTCGGGGCTCTTGAGGTTGTTGTAGAAGACGAAGTACTCGTCGCCGAGCACCCGGCCCGTGGCGCACAGCAGGGCGCTGGCGTCGAGGTCGAAGGGGGCTCCGGTGGTGGAGCGCGCGTCCCAGCCGAGACCGACGGTCACATTGGTGAGGTTGGGTGCGGCCTTGGAGAGGGAGACATTGCCTCCCTTGGCGAGCGTGACGCCCATGATCTTGTTTCCTCCCCGGTCGAGATCCGGCGCCCCCGGGCAGTGGGGGCACCGTGCACGTCCGGCGCCGCACTCCCGGGAAGCGGGGGTGCGGCGCCGGACGCGGATGGCCTGTCGGTCAGACGTTGACGCCGAAGTCCTGCGCGATGCCGCGCAGGCCCGAGGCGTAGCCCTGGCCGATGGCACGGAACTTCCACTCGGCGCCGTGGCGGTAGAGCTCGCCGAAGACCATGGCGGTCTCGGTCGAGGCGTCCTCGCTGAGGTCGTAGCGGGCCAGCTCGGTGTTGTCGGCCTGGTTCACCACGCGGATGTAGGCGTTGCGGACCTGGCCGAAGCTCTGCTGACGGGACTCGGCCTCGTAGATCGAGACCGGGAACACGATCTTGGCGACATCGGCGGGCACGCCGGCCAGGTTGACCTTGATGACCTCGTCGTCGCCCTCGCCCTCACCGGTGAGGTTGTCACCCTGGTGCTCGACGGAGCCGTCGGGGCTCTTGAGGTTGTTGAAGAAGACGAAGTTCTGGTCGTTGGCGACCTTCCCCTGGTCGTTCGTCAGCAGTGCGCTGGCGTCCAGGTCGAAGTCCGTACCGGTGGTGGTACGGGCGTCCCAGCCGAGACCGACGATGACCGCGGTCAGGTTCGGGGCCGCCTTGGTCAGCGAGACGTTGCCGCCCTTGCTGAGACTGACTCCCACGAGTCCTCCATTGGTTCGAGTTCGAGAGGGCAGGTCTCCGCCTGCGCCCCCGTGTGCGATGGCATCCGGTCAACGTGTGGATCCTAGTGACCGGTTCCCACCGATTACATGCTTCTTGCTCAGAGAGCCGCGAGCGCCTTGGTGTACTCGTCCAGGTCACGCGCGTCGGGCAGGCCGTTGACGACGGTCCAGCGCACCACGCCCTCCTTGTCGATGATGAAGGTGCCGCGCACCGCGCAGCCCTTCTCCTCGTCGAAGACGCCGTAGGCGCGGCTGACGTCGCCGTGCGGCCAGAAGTCGGAGAGCAGCGGGTAGGTGAGGCCCTCCTGCTCGGCGAAGACGCGCAGCGAGAACGGGGCGTCGTTGGAGACGGCCAGCAGCTGCACGTCGTCGTTGACGAACTTCGGCAGCTCGTCGCGCAGCGCGCACAGCTCGCCGGTGCACACACCGGTGAAGGCGAAGGGGTAGAAGAGCAGGACGACGTTCTTCTCGCCGCGGTAGTCGGAGAGCCGGACGGTCTCGCCGTGCTGGTTCTTCAGCGCGAAGTCCGGGGCCTTGGTGCCGACCTCGATCGCCATGTTCGCATCCCTCATCTCGGCAGGGGCCGGCCCGGGGGCCGTCGTGCGCCCGGCCCCGGCCACCGGCGGGTAGGGCGCCAGTGTGTCACTGCGCGCCCCGTGCGATGCACCGCGCCCCCGGCATACGACGCACCGCGCCCCCCGTCAGCTGTGCTGTCGGGGGGCGCGGCGGCGGCTTTCGGCGGCGGGCCCAGGGGCCGGCGGTCGGCCCTAGCGCTTGGGGGCGGCCAGGCGGGTGCCGGTCCAGTCCTTGGCCACGCTGATGCTCTTGGTCTGGGAGAGCCCGGCGGTCTGCGCGGCGTCCTGGATGTCGCTCGGCTCGATGTAGCCGTCGCGGCCGGTCTTGGGCGTCAGCAGCCAGATGTTGCCGCCGTCCTCCAGCAGGCCGATGGCGTCCACCAGCGCGTCCGTGAGGTCTCCGTCCTCATCCCGGAACCACAGCAGGACGACGTCGGCCACGTCGTCATAGTCCTCGTCGACGAGGTCCTGGCCGATCAGGGACTCAATACCTTCACGGAGATCATGATCGACGTCGTCGTCGTAACCGATCTCCTGGACCACCTGTCCGGGCTCGAAACCCAGCCTTGCGGCTGGATTGGTCCGCTCCTCCGCGTGGTCCGCGGTCGCGCTCACGGATTTCCTCCTGTCATCCTTCGAGACGTTGCATTCGTCTCGCGCGTACGCGAAACGATGGGCGTAGTCCACACGTGACGGACGGATCGCGCAAGTACCCGGCCATCGAGACCGCCGAAACGTTGACGGACGCGGACGTCCTATGGCAACTCCAACCATGAGGCAGGAGGGGTAAGTGATTCACAACACAGAACTTTGCCCGTTTTGCGAAGTTACTCCATGCGATGACGCCCGCCGACCCCGAACAGCCGTACACGGAGGACCCTCTTTGGGGGCGTAAGGTTGCGATTTGGCCGCCCCGGGCGACCAACAAACGCTGCTTCGTCTCACCAGTGGTGGTTACCGCCCAGTAGAGATGACGTTTCCGCCGCCGCGGTCCACGATGGGACCGGCGCGACATAAAGCAGAGCCATATTTGACCGCGTGCGCAGCAACATCGCGTGCAGAGCACGACCACGACCGAACAGCGAAGGAACAGCGTGGCTTCCGGATCCGATCGCAACCCGATCATCATTGGCGGCCTTCCCAGCCAGGTCCCGGACTTCGATCCCGAAGAGACCCAGGAGTGGCTCGACTCGCTCGACGCAGCCGTCGATGAGCGAGGCCGGGAACGTGCCCGCTACCTCATGCTTCGCCTGATCGAGCGCGCACGCGAGAAGCGCGTCGCGGTGCCCGAGATGCGCAGCACGGACTACGTCAACACGATCGCGACCAAGGACGAGCCGTTCTTCCCCGGTAACGAGGAGATCGAGCGCAAGATCCTCAACGCGACCCGCTGGAACGCGGCCGTGATGGTCTCCCGTGCCCAGCGCCCCGGCATCGGCGTCGGCGGTCACATCGCCACGTTCGCCTCCTCCGCCTCGCTGTACGACGTGGGCTTCAACCACTTCTTCCGCGGCAAGGACGAGGGCGACGGCGGCGACCAGATCTTCTTCCAGGGCCACGCCTCCCCCGGCATCTACGCCCGCGCGTTCCTGCTGGACCGGCTCTCCGAGCGGAACCTGGACTCCTTCCGCCAGGAGAAGTCCAAGGCCCCCTACGGCCTCTCCAGCTACCCGCACCCGCGCCTCATGCCGGACTTCTGGGAGTTCCCGACCGTCTCGATGGGCCTCGGCCCCCTCGGTGCGATCTACCAGGCCCGCATGAACCGCTACATGGAGGCGCGCGGCATCGCCGACACCTCCAAGTCGCACGTCTGGGCGTACCTGGGCGACGGCGAGATGGACGAGCCGGAGTCGCTCGGCCAGCTGTCCATCGCCGCCCGTGAGGGCCTGGACAACCTGACCTTCGTCGTCAACTGCAACCTGCAGCGCCTCGACGGCCCGGTGCGCGGCAACGGCAAGATCATGCAGGAGCTGGAGTCCCAGTTCCGCGGCGCCGGCTGGAACGTCATCAAGCTGGTCTGGGACCGCTCCTGGGACCCGCTGCTGGCGCAGGACCGCGACGGCATCCTGGTCAACAAGCTCAACAGCACCCCGGACGGCCAGTTCCAGACGTACGCCACCGAGACCGGTGCGTACATCCGTGAGCACTTCTTCGGCGACGACCAGCGTCTGCGGAAGATGGTCGAGGGCATGACCGACGACCAGATCCTGCACCTGGGCCGCGGCGGTCACGACCACAAGAAGATCTACGCGGCGTACGCGGCGGCCAAGGCGCACAAGGGCCAGCCGACCGTGATCCTCGCGCAGACCGTCAAGGGCTGGACCCTCGGTCCGAACTTCGAGGGCCGCAACGCGACCCACCAGATGAAGAAGCTCACGGTCGAGGACCTCAAGCGCTTCCGCGACCGCCTCCACATCCCGATCGCCGACAAGGAGCTGGAGTCCGGCCTGCCGCCGTACTACCACCCGGGTCGCGACTCGGAGGAGATCCAGTACATGCACGACCGCCGCAACTCGCTCGGCGGCTACGTGCCCACCCGCGTCGACCGGTCGAAGCCGCTGGCCCTGCCGGACGACAAGGTCTACGCGACCGCCAAGAAGGGCTCCGGCCAGCAGTCGATCGCCACCACCATGGCGTTCGTCCGCATCCTGAAGGACCTCATGCGGGACAAGGAGATCGGCAAGCGCTTCGTGCTGATCGCCCCCGACGAGTACCGCACCTTCGGTATGGACGCGTTCTTCCCGTCGGCCAAGATCTACAACCCGCTGGGCCAGCAGTACGAGTCCGTGGACCGCGAGCTGCTGCTCGCGTACAAGGAGTCGCCGACCGGCCAGATGCTGCACGACGGCATCTCCGAGGCGGGCTGCACGGCCTCCCTGATCGCGGCGGGCTCGGCCTACGCGACGCACGGCGAGCCGCTGATCCCGGTCTACGTCTTCTACTCGATGTTCGGCTTCCAGCGCACGGGCGACCAGTTCTGGCAGATGGCCGACCAGCTGTCGCGCGGCTTCGTGCTCGGCGCCACCGCGGGTCGCACCACCCTGACCGGTGAGGGTCTGCAGCACGCCGACGGCCACTCGCAGCTGCTGGCGTCCACCAACCCGGGCGTCGTCTCCTACGACCCCGCGTTCGGCTTCGAGATGGCGCACATCGTCAAGGACGGTCTGCGCCGGATGTACGGCGAGAACGCCGAGGACGTCTTCTACTACCTGACCGTCTACAACGAGCCGATCCAGCACCCGGCCGAGCCGGCGGACGTGGACGCCGAGGGCATCCTCAAGGGTCTGTACCGCTTCGCGCAGGGCGAGAAGGGCGCGATCCCGGCCCAGATCCTGGCCTCCGGTGTCGCGGTGCCGTGGGCGATCGAGGCCCAGAAGATCCTCGCCGAGGAGTGGGACGTCAAGGCGGACGTCTGGTCGGCGACCTCCTGGAACGAGCTGCGCAGGGACGCCATCGAGACGGAGGAGCACAACCTCCTGCACCCGGAGGAGGAGCTCCGCGTCCCGTACGTGACGCAGAAGCTCCAGGGCGCCGAGGGCCCGTTCGTGGCCGTGTCCGACTGGATGCGGGCCGTTCCGGACCAGATCTCGCGCTGGGTGCCGGGTGCGTACCAGTCCCTGGGCGCCGACGGCTTCGGCTTCGCCGACACCCGTGGCGCGGCCCGTCGCTTCTTCCACATCGACGCCCAGTCGATCGTCCTGGCCGTGCTCACCGAGCTCGCCAAGCAGGGCAAGGTCGACCGCTCCGTGCTGAAGCAGGCGGTGGACCGCTACCAGCTGCTGGACGTCACGGCGGCCGACCCGGGCGCCGCGGGCGGCGACGCCTAAGCGGTCACCCCGTTTCCCTGCCGGTGCCCCCGGGCCAGCGATGCTGGCCCGGGGGCACCGGCGTTTTCAGCGGCGGTCAGTGCTCCCAGACCTTGTACGCCCGGACGACGTACGGGCTCTCCGGGACCCACGTCCCCGACGGGTACGTGTTGAACTCACCCGTCTCCGCGCACGTAGCGCTCTGATACGTAGTGACAGGGCGCCCCGTGCGGTTGACGAGCGAGGACGCGCTGCTGCCCGCCGGTAAGGCCACGCAGTCCTCGATGCCGATGTCCGCGAGTTCGCTCGTGCTGCGCGTCCCGTGGAAGCCGGCCTTCGGCCACAGGCACAGCTGCCCGGCCGCGCAGGAACCGAGCCGCCCCTGGCCGGCCGTGCCCGCGGCGCCTGCGGTGGGCGCGGAGAGCAGGGCCAGAGCGGCGGCCGCGGTCGTCACGGCGGCGGCGGTGCGGATCGTACGCATGAGGATCACTCCCTGTGTCGGCGGTGTTGCATTCCGCATCCTGCACGGGAGTGATCGGAGCTGCCAAGAGGGCCCCGCGGTGCGGGGCCCTGATAGGGGAAGCAGTCCGGACAGGCTCAAATATGACCTGCCCCGGCCGCGGCCCCGGGGCTGGATCCGCGCTTGGTGAACAGGGCGACCACGGCGGCCACGGCCGCGACGACGGCGGCGACGGTGAAGGACAGGCTCATCCCTGACACGAAAGTGTCATGCGCGACGCCCGTGATCTTCCCGGCCGCGTCCGGCGGAGTCCCCGGCGGGATGGGCGGCACACCGACCGCCACGGCGTCGGCCGCCTGCGCCATCTCCTCCGGCCTGCCCGGGGGCAGCCCCGCGCCGGCCCACTTGCCGGGCAGGGCGCTGTCGACCCGGGCGGCCATGACGGCGCCCAGGACGGCCGTCCCGAGCGAGCCGCCCACCTGCATGGCGGCCTGCTGCAGGCCGCCCGCGACGCCCGCGTGCTCCAGCGGTGCGTTGCCGACGATGACCTCGGTCGCGCCGACGAGGACCGGGGCCAGGCCGAGGCCGAAGAGGGCGAACCACACCGACATCACCCCCGTCCCCGAACCGGCCTCCAGGCGGGACATGCCGAAGCACGCGACGGTGGTCAGGAGCATGCCGACGACCAGCGGGACCCGGGGCCCGACCCGGGTGATGATCGCGCCGGCGACCGGCGAGGCGACGATCATCATGCCGGTCAGCGGCAGGAGGTGCAGGCCCGAGTCGACCGGGCTCATGCCGTGCACGTTCTGCAGGTAGAAGGTGACGAAGAACAGCCCGCCGATGAAGGCGAAGGCCATCAGCAGCATCAGGGCGGTGCCCGCGCTCAGCGGGACGGAGCGGAAGAGCCGCAGCGGCAGCAGCGGCTCGCGGGCCCGGCTCTCCCACAGGACGAACAGAATGAGGGCCAGGGCCGCGCCGCCCAGGAACAGCAGCGTCTTCCCGTCCCCCCAGCCCCAGTCCCGGGCCTTGATCAGCGCCCAGACGAGGCAGAACATCCCGGCCGAGAGCAGGCCGATGCCGGGGAGGTCGAAGGAGCGCGGGGCGTGGTCGGACCGGTGGTCCTTGAGGATCACCAGGCCCAGGGCGAGGGCGAGGGCGCCGACCGGCACGTTGATGTAGAAGACGGCCTGCCAGTTGACGTGCTCGACGAGGACGCCGCCGAGGATCGGGCCGCCGGCGGTCGAGACGCCGATCACCATGCCCCAGATGCCGACGGCCATGTTGAGCTTCCCGGCCGGGAAGGTGGCGCGCAGCAGGCCGAGCGCGGCCGGCATCAGCAGCGCACCGCACAGGCCCTGCAGGACCCGGAAGGCGACGACGGCCGACACGCTGCCGGAGAGCGCGATGGCTCCGGAGGCGGCGGCGAAGCCGGTGGTACCTATGAGAAAGGTCAGCCGGTGGCCGAAACGGTCACCCAGCTTGCCCGCGGTGATCAGGGCGACCGCGAGGGCGAGGAGGTAGCTGTTGGTTATCCACTGGACATCGGCGAGCGAGGCGTGGAGGTCATCCCGGATGACGGGATTGGCGACGGCGACGATCGTGCCGTCGAGCGCGACCATCATCACGCCTATCGCCACGGAGAAGAGGGTCAGCCAGGGGTGCCCGCGGAGCCCCTTGCGGGGCCCGAGGTCCGGCTGCGCCTCGGCGACAGCGGTCTGAGACGTCATGGGGAGATTATGTCAGTGCCTGCCAATTGGCCGTCGACCGCATCCGCCGATGCCTGTCACTTTCCTTCACGGCTATCCTGAGCAGCACAAACGTGGCGGAGGAGAGACGAACGATGCCGGCGATCGAGGATGCGGCGGCCCGTACCGCACCGCCGTCCGGGCTGCGCGAGCGCAAGAAGCGGCGCACGCGGGACACCCTCATCCGGTCCGCCCTGGAGCTGTTCGACCGCAAGGGCTACGAGCGCACCACGGTCGACGAGATCGCCGAGGCCGCGGAGGTCTCCCAGCGCACCTTCTTCCGCTACTTCGCGAACAAGGAGGAGGTCGCGCTGGCCATGCAGACCTCCGTGGACGCCCTCTTCCTGTCCACGCTGCGCTCCCGCCCGCCGGCCGAGGCGCCGCTGGCCGCCCTGCGCGGCGCCGTGCTCGCCACCTGGGAGGGCGCGGGCGAGGTCGTCGAGTCGGTCGTGCCGCTCGCCTTGTACATGCGCACCTACCGGATGGTCGAGTCGACGCCCCAGCTGCTGGCGGCCCGGCTGCGGGCGCTCTCGGAGATGGAGGAGCGGCTGGCCCGGGAGATCGCCCTGCGCGAGGGCCTCGATCCGGGCGCCGACCCGCGGCCGCACGTGCTCGTGGCGGCGTTCGGCGGGGTGATGCGCGTCACGGCGAGGATCTGGGGCGAGCGCGGCGAGGACGGTCTGGAAGATCTTCGTTTGCTCACGGTCGCCTATCTGGACCAGCTCGGTCCGGCATTGGCCGGAAACTGGCGCGCCTGATCGAGAAGCCCACGCTTGTGCCCAATTCCCCCCACTCAAACGTGAGATAGCTCACGGACTTCGCAGTCGCCGCCGCGTTTCTCCTACTGTGTTTCGCGGTGACTTCCTTCCCGGAGCTCGGCTCCCCCTCCTCCGTACCGTGGACGACCACGGCCACCGTGTGGCGCGCACTGCTCGCACTGGCCGTGGTGTTCGTGATGCTCGGGACGACCGGCTGGACGGCCGTCCGAAGCCACAAGGCGGCCGGGGACGCCCGTACGGTCTCGCTCAGCGCCTGGCTGCACGACTCCGTGGCGGGCAGACCGCTGCCGGCCCCGGGGACGGCCCCCGACGCCGTGGCCCGCTTCTTCGCCTCCCTCACCGGCGCCCAGCAGGCCCGGCTCGCCGACGACCACCCCTTCGTCGTCGGCAACCTGGGCGGGGCCCCGCCCGCCCTGCGCTACCGCGCCAACCGCGCCGCCCTCGACCAGGCCCGCGCCGTCGAGAAGCGCCGCAGCCACGCGAGCGGCCTCAGCCCGGTGGGCCGCCAGGAGGCCACGCGCCGCATGCACCGCTTCGAGTCCCTGCGGGAGGACGGGCGGCAGATCCTCTCCTTCGACCCCACCGGCGACGGCCGGGTCGCGGAGGTCATCGGCGACCTCGACCGGGCCGAGCGGGTCTCCGTCGTCGTCCCCGGCGTCGACACCAACGTGCTGACCTTCGAGAAGTCCCAGCGGTCCTACAGCGCCCCCGTGGGCATGGCCCGCTCCCTCTACGCCGCCGAGCGCAAGGCGGCCCCCGGCATCCGTACGGCCGTCATCGCCTGGGCCGACTACACCTCGCCCGCCGGCGTGGGCATGGACGCCGCCACCGGCAAGCTCGCCGCCGAGGGCGCCGTGCGACTGCGCGCCGCGGTGCGGGCGCTGCCCGGCACCTCGCGGGTCTCCCTCATCTGCCACAGCTACGGCTCGGTGGTGTGCGGCGTCGCCGCGCGCGAGATGTCCCCCCGGGTCACCGACGTCGCGGTGGCGGGCAGCCCCGGGATGCGCGCCGAGCACGTCTCCGAGCTGCGGACCAGCGCCCGGATATGGGCCATGCGCGACCCCGACGACTGGATCCAGGGCGTCCCCCACCTGGAGGTCGGGGGCCTCGGGCACGGCGCCGACCCCGTCTCGCAGGCCTTCGGGGCGCGGGTGCTGTCCGCCCGCGGCGCGGAGGGCCACGCCGGCTACTTCGAGCCCGGCACGACGAGCCTCGCCAACTTCGCCGGCATCGGCGTCGGCGCCCCGGCGACAGTGGCCTGTGCGGACGCGGACGCCTCCTGCGCCGAGGGCGCCTAGCCCCTGCGCGGCGGACCGGCGGCGCCGGTCCGGGCCCCGCCGCACGGACAACGCGCGTAGCTCCCCTCTCCCCGCAGGGGGGACGCGCGGGCGGGCGACGCATACGATGACGGCATGGGTGATGTGCTGACGGGTTTCCACACCGTCTGGGAGTTCGACACCGACTCCGTGCTCATCCGCTTCGAACGGGGGATCCGCACACCGAAGCTGCTCCAGGCGCTCGGTGAGCGGCGCATCCCCTACGAGGCGCTCGCGGCCGTCGAGCAGGCCCCGGGGAAGCGCGGGACGGTGGTGCTGCGTGCGGTCCCGAGACCGGGCGCCGATCCGCTGATGGACGTCGCCGACGGCCAGCTCAAGGAGGGCAGCGACCCCTACCGGCTGGTGCTGCCCGCCGAGCGCGACGCCCTCGCCGAGTACTACGCCGACGAGATACGGGCCGCGCTGGGCCCGGATGCCGCCGAGCCCGCCCAGCGCCCCCTGGTCGCGGCCCCCACTCCGCCGGCGTCCTTCAAGGCCTACGACGGCAAGGCCTCCTTCGACGGCAGGTCCGTCGCCTTCCGGTGGTTCTGGACCGGCGCGTCCTCCGCCAAGTGGAAGGCCGGCGACCAGCGGTTCGCCGTCGAGGAGCTCTCGGGCGTCCAGTGGCGCTCCCCCGAGATCGCCGGCGGCTATCTGCGGCTCGTGCCGCGCGGCGCCGAGGACCGGCTGCCGGGCCAGGCCGACCAGGATCCGGCGGCCGTCGTCTTCGGCATGGGCTACGGCCTGCTCCACGAGTCGCTGCCGTTCGCCGCGGCCGTCCTGGAGGCCGTCCGCGCCGCGGCCCCGGCCGGGCCTTCCGCGCGCGTCCCGGCCGCCCGCCCCGACCCCGGCGGCATCGCCGACCGCATCCGCCATCTGGGCGCGCTGCACGAGGCGGGGCTGCTCACGGACGACGAGTTCAGCGCGAAGAAGGCGCAGCTGCTCGCCGAGCTGTGACGACCCTCCGTGCCACGCAGGCCGCTGCCACTGGTACTACCGGTGCTACCCCGGTATGACCCGCGAGCCCCCACCCCGGGGTGACGCCACGGCCCGGGCCGCGGCCTAGGCTGAAGGGGTCATGATCCAGTCACCCCCTTCCCCGCTCGCACGGGCGCGCGCCTTCGTGATCGACGTCTGCACCCCCGCCGGGCCGCCCGTACCGCTGTGCGGCCGGTCGCGCCGGGGCTGGGTGCGGAAGCTGCCCTACGTGTTCGCCTGGCTGTTCACCGCCCTGCTGCTGCCGCTGACGGGCTACGTCCTGGGCCGGGAGTACGGCCTGGGCTTCGGTCTCGCGCTGTCCCTCGGCGTCGCCCAGGCCGTGCCGCTGCTCGTCGCCGTCCGCAGGCCCCTGCTCGCCTGGGCGATCGCCTTCGCGGCGGACCTCGTGGCGGCGGTGGCCGTGCTGTCCGAGCCCGTGCACGGCGACTGGCCGTGGCCGTGGCCGCCCATGACCGTCATCGGCATGCTGCTGCTGATGCTCGCGGTCGGCATGCGGGAGCGGCGCCCCACGCTCGTCGCCGTCTGGCTGGCCACGGGCCTTGCGGGCGCGGCCCTGCGGAGCCTGGCGCCGGAGCGCAGCTCCTCCAACGTCTGGATCACCCTGTTCGTGATCGGCGGCATGCTGATGCTGATCGCCGGGGCGCTGCGCGAGCGCGGCGACGCGCGGCGGGCGCTCGCCGAGCAGGAGACCATCAGCGAGGCCGAGCGGGCCCGGCGCACCCTGCTGGAGGAGCGCACCCGCATCGCCCGCGAGCTGCACGACGTCGTCGCCCACCACATGTCGGTGATCACCGTGCAGGCGGACAGCGCCCCGTACCGCATCGAGGGCCTGCCGGAGCAGGCGCGCGAGGAGTTCGGCACGATCGCCGCCACGGCGCGGGAGTCGCTGACCGAGATGCGGCGGCTGCTGGGGGTGCTGCGCAGCGAGGACGCCTCCGGCGGTGCGGGCGGGACCGGCGGGACCGAGCGGGCGCCGCAGCCGGGCGTCGCGCGGATCCCGCAGCTGGTCGAGGCGACCGTACGGTCCGGGCTGCCGGTGGAGCTGGCCGTGCCGGAACCGCTGCCGGACGCCCTTCCGCAGACCGTGGACCTCTCCGCGTACCGCATCGTCCAGGAGGCCCTGGCCAATGTCGTCCGGCACGCGCCGGGGGCGGCCACGCGCGTGTCGGTGTCCGTCGACGAGACCGGCACGGGCCTGATGGTGCTGGTCGTCAACACCGCCGCGGCGGACCGGGACGCGCCGCCGGTGGAGACCGGCGGCACCGGCCACGGCCTGGTCGGCATGCGCGAGCGGGTCCGTCTGGTCGGCGGGACGCTCGACACCGGCCCGCTGCCCGAGGGCGGCTTCCGCGTCGCGGCCCTGCTCCCGTTCACGGCAGAGACAGAGACAGAGACAGAGACGAAGACAAAGGCAGAAGAGGACTCCCCCGCCCCATGACCATCAAGGTGATCATCGTCGACGACCAGGCCATGGTGCGGGCGGGCTTCGCCGCGCTGCTGGCCGCGCAGCCCGACATCGACGTCGTCGGCGACGCCGCGGACGGGCGGCAGGGCGTCGAGCTGGGCCGCAGCGCCCATCCGGACGTCGTGCTGATGGACGTCCGGATGCCCGAGATGGACGGGCTGGAGGCCGCACGGCGGCTCCTCGACCCCCCGCCCGGCGTGCACCACCGCCCGAAGGTGCTGATGCTGACGACGTTCGACGTGGACGACTACGTCTACGAGGCGCTGCGCGCGGGCGCCTCCGGCTTCCTGCTGAAGGACGCCCCGCCCGCGGACCTGATCTCGGCCGTGCGGGTCGTGGCGGCCGGGGAGGCCCTGCTGGCCCCGTCCGTGACGCGCCGTCTGATCGCCGACTTCGCCAAGCAGCGGCCCGCCCGCCGCAGGGGCCCTTCCCTGCGGCTGAACGGGCTCACGCCGCGCGAGACCGAAGTCCTCGAACTCATCGCGCGAGGACTGTCCAACCAGGAGATCGCGGCGTCCCTGGTGCTCGCCGAACAGACCGTCAAGACGCACATCGGCAGGGTCCTGGCCAAGCTGGACCTGCGCGACCGCGCCCAGGCGGTCATCTTCGCCTACGAGTCCGGGCTGGTGGCCCCCGGAGAGCAGTGACGGGACGTCACTCGCGGCCCGCCGAGGTGAACGACATGTCGGCGTACCGGCCGCCCGCGACCTTGCCCGCGATCGGCTCCAGGGCCGTGAGCTCGTCCGCCGTCAGGGTGATGCGGGTCGCGCCCGCGTTCTCCTCCAGGCGCGAGCGGCGGCGCGTGCCCGGGATCGGAACGACCGTCAGGCCGTGCACCTGCGCCTGCTGCTGGAGCCAGGCCAGCGCCACCTGCCCGAGGGAGGCGCCGCGCTGCTGCGCGATCTCCCGGACCGGCTCCAGCAGCGCCGCGTTCACCTCCGCGTTGTCGCCCGTGAAGCGCGGCATGGTGCGGCGGAAGTCGTCGCTCGACAGCTCGCTGTCCGCCCGCACGAACGAGCCGGTCAGGAAGCCCCGCCCGAGCGGGGAGTAGGGCACGAGCGCCACGCCCAGCTCCCGCGCCGCCGGCACCACGTGCGTCTCGATGTCGCGGCTGAAGAGCGACCACTCCGACTGCACGGCGGCGATCGGGTGCACGGCCTGCGCGGCGCGCAGCTCGCCGGCGGTGACCTCGCTGAGGCCCAGGTGCTTGACCTTGCCCTCGGCGACCAGCTCGGCCATGGCGCCGACCGTCTCCTCGATGGGGACGTTCACGTCGCGCCGGTGCATGTAGTAGAGGTCGATCTCGTCGACGCCGAGCCGCTGCAGGCTGGCCTCGACGGCCTGCCGTATGTAGGGGCGGTCGTTGCGGATCGTCCGCACCTGCGGGTTCTCGGGGTCGGCCCAGAGGGCGAACTTGGTGGCCAGGACGACCTCGTCGCGGTGGGCCCGGACGAACGGCGCGATGAACTTCTCGTTCTCGCCGAAGCCGTAGAAGTCGGCGGTGTCGTAGAGCGTGACGCCCAGTTCGAGCGCCCGCTCCAGGACCGCCCGGGCCTCGCCCTGATCGGTCGTCGGGCCGTAGGCGGAGCTCATGCCCATGCAGCCGAGGCCCTGCACGCCCACCTCGGGGCCGCCGGTGCCGAGCGCCGCGGTCGCCATCTTGTCGTTGCTGTTGCTCATCAGTGCTTCAGGCCCCTTCGGCGGCCTCGGCCCGTCGCCGGGCGTCGGCATATATGTCGATCTTGTAGTCCAGTACCTCGAGGGTGCTGCGCAGCTCCGCGATGCGTGAGCGGACGTCCTCGCGGTGCGCGGTCAGCAGCCGTTCCCGCTCGGCCAGCGTGTGCTCGCCCTCGCGGACGAGCCGTGCGTAGCGCACCATGTCGGCCACCGGCATGCCGGTCAGGCGCAGCCGCCCCACCAGGTCCAGCCAGTCCAGGTCCCGGTCCGTGTAGCGGCGCTGGCCGGTGTGCGAGCGGTCCACGTGCGGCATCAGCCCGATCCGCTCGTACCAGCGCAGCGTGTGGACCGACAGGCCTGTGCAGCCCGCCACTTCACTGATCGTGTAGCGGTCGCGCCCCACCGGGCGGCCGTGGCGCTGCTGTTCCAGCACGGTGCACACGGCGGCCGGCGGTGCGGTGTCCAAGACGGCCGGTTCGGTGTCCAAGACGGTCATCGAGCTTCCCCCTGTTCGCGGGCGTTCGCAGTCGTTGCCCTTGCGATGACCACAACGCTAGAGAGTTCGAGTGCACTCCAGGCAAGCGAAGACTTGGGGGAATCTTGGCGGGACCGGCCGGGCGGCGGGGCCGGGATAGGCTCGGAGCCATGGAGAGCCTGCGGATGATCGAGAACTGGCCGGTGGACACCGCTGCGGCGGCGGTCGTACGGGCCGACGGCACGACGGCGGGCGCGCACGGCCCGGTGGAGCACCGCTTCCCGCTGGCCTCCGTCACCAAACCGCTCGCCGCCTACGCCGCGCTCGTCGCCGTCGAGGAGGGCGCGGTCGAGCTGGACGAGCCGGCCGGTCCCGCGGGCTCGACGGTCCGCCACCTCCTCGCCCACACCTCCGGGCTCGCCTTCGACGAGCACCGGGCGATGGCCGAGCCGGGCACGCGGCGGCTGTACTCCAACGCCGGCTTCGAGGTGCTCGGCGACCACATCGCCAAGGCCACGGACATCCCCTTCGCCGAGTACCTGCGGGAGGCGGTGCTGGAACCGCTGGGGATGACGGCGACGGACCTGCCCGGCTCGCCCGCCAAGGACGGCGTCTCGACCGTCGCCGACCTGGCGCGGTTCGCCGCGGAGCTGCAGGCGCCGCGGCTGCTCTCGCAGGAGACCGTGGCCGAGGCGACATCGGTGGCCTTCCCCGGCCTCACCGGGATCCTGCCCGGCTACGGGCACCAGCGGCCCAACGACTGGGGCCTCGGCTTCGAGATCCGCGACGGCAAGTCCCCGCACTGGACGGGGGCGTCGTCCTCACCCCGTACGTACGGTCACTTCGGGCAGTCCGGCACGTTCCTGTGGGTGGACCCCGCCGCGGGCGCGGCGTGCGTCGCCCTGACGGACCGGGCGTTCGGGCCGTGGGCGATCGAGGTCTGGCCGGCTCTGACGGACGCGGTCCTGGCCGAGCTGCGCGCGGCCTGACCTTCATCAGCACGTCCTGGGTGATCGGGCGGGTGGGTGGGCGAAAGCCCGGCGCGAAGCGCCGGGTCACCCGAAGTGCGGCTCGGCGTGCATCTCCCAGGCCAGCAACTCCACCTCGGAGCCGACCGCCTCGACGGTCGCGTCTTCCGCATCGAGGATGCGAACCGAGTCCCCCTCACCCAGCTCCTCCCCGGCCAGCCGCAGGCACCCACGTGTGACGTGCACGTACAACCAGGGCGCCCCCGGCAGGGAACCCCGCTCGCCCGCGCGAAGCCGCCGCACGTGCAGCACCGCCTCCGCCCCCGGCAACACATACGACGCGTCGTCGGCGACGCCCCGCACCACCTCGTACGAGGGCTCCCCGCCGTACTCCGACGGGGTCAGCCACATCTGCACGAAGCGCAGCGGCACCGCGCCCTCGTTCCGCTCCGAGTGGTGGACGCCGGCGCCGGCGCTGAGCCGCTGCACGTCACCGGGCCGCACCAGCTCCACGTGGCCCGTGGAGTCCTCGTGCGTGAGCTCCCCCTCCACCACCCAGGTGACGATCTCGACATCGCGGTGCGGGTGCTCCGCGAACCCCGCGCCGGGGGCGAGCCGCTCCTCGTTGCAGGCGGCGAGCGGCCCGAACCGCACGTTGTCGGGGTCGTAGAAGCCGGAGAAGGAGAAGGCGTGCCAGGTCTCGATCCCGGCGTCCGGGTCCCCGCCGCGGAAGCGTTCACCGGCTCGCTGGACGGACCGCTGTACGTGCGTCATCGGGCTACGGTAGCCCGGCGACCCCGCACCGGACCCGAATAAGGCAGGCTTGTCCCCGTGCCTGAACCCGCCGCTAACACCCCGCATCCGCACAGCGCCACCCTCCGCCGCCTGGAGAAGTCATCCGGCACGCTGGCCGCCGCCGCCATCGCCCGCATGGATGCCCAGCTGCCGTGGTACCGGGCGATGCCCCCGGAGAACCGGTCGTGGATCGGCCTGGTCGCCCAGGCCGGCATCGCGGCCTTCACGGAGTGGTTCCGGCATCCGGAGACCCCGCAGGCCATCAGCACGGACGTGTTCGGCACGGCCCCGCGCGAGCTGACGCGGGCGATCACTTTGCGCCAGACGGTGGAGATGGTCCGCACGACCATCGAGGTCATGGAGTCGGCGATCGACGAGGTGGCGGCCCCCGGCGACGAGGGCGTGCTGCGGGAGGCGCTGCTCGTCTACGCCCGCGAGATCGCCTTCGCCACCGCACAGGTCTACGCGCAGGCCGCCGAGGCGCGGGGCGCGTGGGACGCCCGGCTGGAGTCGCTGGTGGTCAACGCGGTGCTCTCGGGGGAGGCGGACGAGGGCGCGCTGTCCCGGGCCGCGGCCCTCGGCTGGAGCGCCCCGGCGCACGTCAGCGTGGTGCTCGGCACCGCCCCGAACGGGGACAGCGAGCTGACGGTCGAGGCGATCCGGCGCGCGGCGCGGCACGCCAAGGTGCAGGTGCTCACGGGGGTGCTCGGCGACCGCCTGGTGGTGATCACAGGCGGCTCCGACAATCCGCTGCAGACGGCCAAGGCGCTGATCGGGCCGTTCGCGGCGGGCCCGGTGGTGGCCGGCCCGGTGGTGCCGGACCTGCTGTCGGCGACGCGCTCGGCGCAGGCCGCGGCGGCCGGTCTGAAGGCGTGCGCGGCCTGGCCGGACGCGCCCCGTCCGGTGATGGCGGACGATCTGCTGCCGGAGCGGGCGATGGCCGGGGATGCGACGGCGCGCGATCAGCTGGTGGAGGAGATCTACAGACCGCTCCAGGAAGCGGGCTCGGCGCTGCTGGAGACGCTGAGTGTCTACCTGGAGCAGGCGAGTAGTTTGGAAGGTGCGGCACGGATGCTGTTCGTGCATCCCAACACCGTGAGATACCGCCTCCGACGTGTGACGGACGTCACCGGGTGGTCACCCTCCGATGTCCGGTCGGCGTTCACGCTGCGGATCGCGCTCATCCTGGGGCGTCTGGCCGACACGGAGACGGCGCTTTAGCCTTTTGTCGAACGTCAACAATTCCCCTGACGGTTCTTGGTCCCCATCCCCACGGGTGGCCGGAGCCGTCCACGAGAGAGAGTGTGAGGGTGCTCGTACTCGTCGCTCCCGGCCAGGGCGCTCAGACGCCCGGCTTCCTGACCCCCTGGCTCGACCTCCCCGGTGTCGAAGACCGGCTCCGTGAGTGGTCCGCCGCCATCGACCTGGACCTGGTCCACTACGGCACGAAGGCCGATGCGGACGAGATCCGTGACACCGCCGTCGCCCAGCCGCTGCTGGTCGCCTCCGCGCTGGTCTCGGCCCGGCAGCTGTTCCCGGCGGCGGAGGACTTCGCCCGCCTGGTGGGTGCGGCCGCGGGCCACAGCGTGGGCGAGCTCGCCGCGGCGGCGCTGACCGGCGTGCTGCCGGAGCGCTCCGCCATGGAGCTGGTGCGCAAGCGCGGCCTGGCCATGGCCGAGGCCGCGGCCGTCACCGAGACCGGCATGTCCGCGCTGCTCGGCGGCGACCCCGAGGTCGTCCTGCCGCACCTGGAGAAGCTCGGCCTGACCCCCGCCAACGTCAACGGCGCGGGCCAGATCGTGGCCGCCGGCACCGCCGCGCAGCTCGCCGCGCTGGCCGAGGACAAGCCCGAGGGCACCCGCAAGGTCGTGGCGCTGAAGGTCGCGGGCGCGTTCCACACGCACCACATGGCGCCTGCCGTGTCGGCCCTGGAGGCCGCCGTGCAGGAGCTGTCCCCCGCCGAGCCGCACACCCGCTACGTCTCGAACAAGGACGGCGGCGTCGTCGCCTCGGGCGCGGAGATCGTGCAGCGGCTGGTCGGCCAGGTGGCCAACCCGGTCCGCTGGGACCTGTGCATGGAGACCTTCAAGGAGCTCGGCGTCACGGACCTGATCGAGGTGGCCCCCGGCGGCACCCTGACCGGTCTGGCCAAGCGCGCCCTGCCCGGCGTGAAGACCCTGGCCCTGAAGTCGCCGGCCGACCTCGACGCAGCCCGTGAGCTGATCGCCGAGCACGCCGCACCCGCCGGGTCCCCGGCCGAATAAGGAGCCTCAGAGCATGACCTCGAAGATCAAGCCGAGCAAGGGCGCCCCGTACGCCCGCATTCTCGGCGTGGGCGGCTACCGCCCCACCCGGGTGGTGCCGAACGAGGAGATCCTGAAGTACATCGACTCCTCGGACGAGTGGATCCGCTCCCGCTCCGGCATCGCGACCCGCCACTGGGCCGGTCCGGAGGAGACGGTGTCCGCGATGTCGGTCGAGGCGGCCGGCAAGGCCATCGCCGACGCGGGCATCACCCCGGAGCAGATCGGTGCCGTGGTCGTCTCGACGGTCTCGCACTTCCACCAGACCCCGGCCGTCGCGACCGAGATCGCGCACAAGATCGGCGCGGGCAAGCCGGCCGCCTTCGACATCTCGGCGGGCTGCGCGGGCTTCGGCTACGGGCTGACGCTCGCCAAGGGCCTGGTCGTCGAGGGCTCGGCGGAGCACGTTCTGGTGATCGGCGTCGAGCGGCTGTCGGACCTGACCGACCTGGAGGACCGCGCGACGGCCTTCCTCTTCGGCGACGGCGCGGGCGCCGTGGTCGTCGGCCCCTCCGACGAGCCGGCCATAGGCCCGACGGTGTGGGGTTCCGAGGGCGACAAGTCGCACACCATCAAGCAGACCCTGGGGTGGGACGCCTACCGCACCACCCCTGTTCCCGGCGGTGACGGCCCCGAGGCCCGCAAGGCCCTCGACGAGCTCCGTTTCCCGGCCATCACGCAGGAGGGCCAGGCGGTCTTCCGCTGGGCCGTCTTCGAGATGGCGAAGGTCGCCCAGCAGGCGCTGGACGACGCCGGGGTCAGCGCCGAGGACCTGGACGTCTTCATCCCGCACCAGGCCAACATGCGGATCATCGACTCGATGGTCAAGACCCTCAAGCTGCCGGAGAGCGTCACGGTCGCCCGTGACGTGGAGACCACGGGCAACACGTCCGCGGCCTCCATTCCGCTGGCCATGGAGCGGCTCCTGGCCACCGGCGCGGCGAAGAGCGGGGACACCGCGCTCGTCATCGGTTTCGGGGCGGGTCTCGTCTACGCCGCCACGGTCGTTACCCTCCCCTAGGCGAGATCCGCGCGGCCCGGCCCGGCCGCGTCGCGCGGAACTCACCGCCAGCAGTTCCTTACCACGCAGTTTCACGCACAAATAGAAGGAGCGCCGCACATGGCCGCCACCCAGGAAGAGATCCTCAAGGGCCTCGCCGACATCGTCAACGAGATCGCCGGCATCCCGGTCGAGGACGTCAAGCTGGACAAGTCCTTCACCGACGACCTGGACGTCGACTCGCTGTCCATGGTCGAGGTCGTCGTCGCCGCCGAAGAGGCCTTCGACGTCAAGATCCCCGACGAGGACGTCAAGAACCTCAAGACCGTCGGCGACGCCGCGGAATACATCCTGAAGCACCAGGACTGACCGAAGCGTTCGTCGCCACCCCAGCGGTGGCGGTTTCACCAGCACCTCTACACGTGGAGACAGAATTCCTGTGAGCTCGACCAATCGCACCGTGGTCGTCACCGGTATCGGCGCAACCACACCGCTGGGTGGCGACAGCGCGACGACCTGGGAGGCTCTGCTCGCCGGCCGGTCCGGCGTCAAGCCCCTCGAGGGTGAGCGCTTCGCCGACCTTCCGGTCCGCATCGCCGCTTCCGCGGCGGTGGACCCCGGTGATGTCCTGCCCCGCCCGCTCGCCCGCAAGCTGGACCGCTCGGCGCAGTTCGCGCTGATCGCGGCCCGTGAGGCCTGGGCCGACGCGGGCTACACCGCCATGGCCGGCGAGGACTCGTCCATCGCCCCCGAGCGCCTCGGCACCGTCATCGCCTCCGGCATCGGCGGCGTGACCACCCTGCTCGACCAGTACGACGTGCTCAAGGAGAAGGGCGTCCGCCGCGTCTCCCCGCACACCGTGCCCATGCTCATGCCGAACAGCCCCTCGGCCAACGTCGGCCTGGAGGTGAACGCCCAGGCGGGCGTGCACACCCCGGTCAGCGCCTGCGCCTCCGGCGCCGAGGCCATCGGCTACGCCGTCGAGATGATCCGCAGCGGCCGTGCCGACGTGGTCGTCGCCGGCGGCACCGAGGCGGCGATCCACCCGCTGCCCATCACCGCCTTCGCCAACATGATGGCGATGTCCAAGAACAACGAGGAGCCCGAGAAGGCCTCCCGCCCGTACGACAAGGCCCGCGACGGCTTCGTCCTGGGCGAGGGCGCCGGCGTCGTGATCCTGGAGTCGGCCGAGCACGCCGCCCGCCGCGGCGCGCGCGTCTACTGCGAGGTGCTGGGCCAGGGCCTGTCCGCGGACAGCCACCACATCGCCCAGCCCGAGCCGACGGGCCGCGGCATCGCCGCCGCGCTGCAGAGCCTGCTCGACAGCACCGACCTCAAGCCGTCGGAGGTCGTGCACCTCAACGCGCACGCCACGTCCACCCCGCAGGGTGACGCGGCCGAGATCAAGGCCCTGCGCAAGGTCCTCGGCGACGACCTCGACCACGTCGCGGTCTCCGCGACCAAGTCGATGACCGGCCACCTGCTGGGCGGCGCGGGCGGCATCGAGACGGTCATGACCGTCCTCGCCCTGCACACCCGCACGGCCCCGCCGACCATCAACGTCGACGACCTGGACGAGGACATCGACGCGGACATCGTCCGCGACGTGCCGCGTGCCCTGCCCGCCGAGGGCCCGATCGCCGCGATCAACAACTCGTTCGGCTTCGGCGGCCACAACGTGGTCCTGGCCCTGCGCTCGGTCTGACCGCAGCGCTCCGCCTGACGGCAGCGGCCCGCCCCGGGGATTCCGGGGGCGGGCCGCTGCCGTTTCCGTACCCGTGACGGGCGCCCGCGCTAGCGGCCCGGGGAGGGAGTGGGGTCCGGGGCCGCGGCGGCGGCCGGGCGGTCCTCGTAGAGCTCGTCGTTCTCCTCGTCGGCCTTGTCCATGAGGTAGAGCACGAACATCAGACCGCCGGCGGCCATGACGGTGGCAACACCGCCCAGGATCGTGCCGGCCAGGGCCATCCCCTGGTTCGTCGCCTCGCCGCGCCGGACCAGGCGGAGCGCGAAGAAGCCGAGGACCAGGGCGGTCAGCCCGAGCGGGGCCGACAGGAAGAAGAGGAAGGGGATGAGCCCGATGACCGCGCCGCAGATGCCGACGCTCATCGCCGCGATGCCCAGGCCGTTGCGCGGCTGCGGGGGCGGGTAGGGCGGGTAGTACGCCCCGGGGTAGCCGTGGTGGTGCCCGGGCATGGTCATGCGTGCGTCGTCCTTCGGTCGCGGGTGGGGAACGAATCACCCTATCCAGCCCGTGACCGGCCCTTTACACCAGCTCCCCCGTCAAGGGGCATCGAAGGACGCGTAGTACGAAGCCGCCATGTCCTCCTCGCCGTGGCCCTGTTCGACGGCCCGGTGGAAGCGCTCGGCGCCCGCGGCCGCCACGTCCATCCGCACCCCGGCCTGCTCCCCCGCGGCGACGATGAGCCGGGCGTCCTTCTCGGCCGTCGCGGTGGCGAAGCTGGGGGTGAGGTCGCCGCCGAGGATCAGCGCGGCCTTGGCGCGCAGATAGCCCATGTCGAGCGGGCCCCCGGCGACGGCGTCCAGGAAGCCGGCCGGGTCCACGCCGAGGCCCTTCGCCAGGGCGAGCGCCTCGGCCGTGCCGTGGGTGACGGCCAGCACCCAGCTGTTGATGACGAGCTTGAGCCGGGTGGCCGTGCCACCCGCGGCGTCGTCGCCGAGCCACACCGTCCGGCTGCCGACGGCGGCGAAGACCGGTTCCAGGGCCTTTCGCACCCCTTCCGGCCCGGCGGCCAGGACGGTCAGCTTCCCTTCCTCCGCGGGCTGCCTGGTGCCGAGGACGGGGGCGTCGACGAGGGCGAGCCCGTGCTCGCCCGCGAAGGCGGCGAGGCCCTCGAAGCCCTCCAGGCCGACGGTGCCGGACTGGGCCCAGACCGTGCCGGGCCGCAGGGCGGGGGCGGCGGCGCCCATCGCGGCGAGCGTCGCCGGGCCGTCGTAGAGCACGGTCAGGACGACGTCGGCGGTGCGGACGGCGTCGGCGGGCGTGCCGGCGATCCGCACACCGTCGGCGGCGAGGGGCTCGGCCTTGTCCCGGCTGCGGTTCCAGGCGGTGACGGAGAGCCCGGCGCGGGCGAGGTTACGGGCCATGGCGGCGCCCATGATGCCGGTGCCGAGGACGGCGACGGCCGGTGTGCTCGTTTCGGTCATGCCCCGACGCTAGAGGCTGGAGCGCACTCCAGGGCAAACGTCCGCATGCCCGGCCGTTGCCGCTTCAGACCACCTGGTGCAGCCAGCGGACGGGCGCGCCCTCGCCGGCGTAGCGGAAGGGCTCCAGCTCGTCGTCCCAGGGCTTGCCGAGGAGCTTGGCGACCTCGGCCTCCAGCTGCGTCTCGCCCCGGGCGGCGCGGGCGAGGGCCGCCCGCAGCCGGTCCTCGGGGACGAGGATGTCGCCGTGGATGCCGGTGACCGCGTGGAAGATGCCGAGGTCGGGGGTGGAGCTGTAGCGCTCGCCCTCCGCCGTGGCGCACGGCTCGGCGGTCACCTCGAAGCGCAGGAGGTGCCAGCCGCGCAGCGCGGAGGCGAGCTTGGAGGCGGTGCCGACCTGGCCCTGCCACGAGAATTCGGCACGCCAGGTGCCGGGCGAGGCGGGTTGCCGGATCCAGTCGAGGGTGACCCGCACACCGAGCACGCCCGCGACCGCCCATTCGACGTGCGGGCACAGCGCGCGCGGCGCGGAGTGCACATACAGAACTCCACGTGTCGTCACCGGGACCTCCAGTGCGGTTCGAGGTTCGCCTTCCCCAGCGGCCTCGCACCCGTACCGGTCCCGCCTGGGACAGCGTGAAACATTCTGCCCCAATGGCCACTCCCGCACCAGCTCGCGAGGTTACCAACAGTAAACACCATCGGGAGCATTTCTCCTGAAAGGGACAGGATGTGACGTGTCGTATTTCAGTTGTGCCGGAAGCGCAAAGCCGCCCCGGGGCCCGGCACGACCGCCCCGGGGAAAAGCTACCGTGCGAACGGACCCGCGCGGTGACGTACCGTCGGACCCGAACAGATATCACCCGGCCGGAGGGGAAAAAGCGATGCGCCGCAGCACGGTGCGGAAGGTGCGCGCAGCCGCCAGGGCGGTCGTCGCAACGGTCTCCGCCTTCTCGGCGGCCCTGCTCGTCACGGGCTGTGACAGCGGCGGAGGGGACACCTCCGCGGGAAAGCCGAGCGCCTCGCCCGCCGCCCCCGCATGGAATACCCGCCCGGAGTCCATCGCCTCGCTGGGCGACTCCATTACGCGCGGATTCGACGCCTGCTCGGTGATGAAGGACTGCCCGGAGGTCTCCTGGGCCACGGGCACCCGGGTCGACAGCGTCGCCCGGAAACTGCTGGCCTCGCCGCAGACCAGCAGCTGGAATTACGCGCGGACGGGCGCCAGGATGGCCGATCTCCCGGCCCAGATGCAGTCCGCGATCGCCCACAAGCCGCAGCTGGTGACCGTCCTCCTGGGCGCCAATGACGCGTGCCGCACCGATGTGGCCGACATGACCCCGGCGGCCTCCTTCCGCGCGGACTTCGAGGCCGCGGTGAAGAACCTGCGCACGTCCCTGCCGAAGTCCCAGCTGTACGTGGCCAGCGTGCCCGACCTGCAGCGTCTGTGGTCGCAGGGCCGCACGAACGGCTGGGCCAAGACCGTCTGGAAGCTGGGCATCTGCCCCTCGATGCTCAAGGACTCCGAGTCCGCCGACCCGGCGACGGAGCAGCGCCGCGCCCAGGTCGTCAAGCGGGTCGCCGAGTACAACGCGATCCTGAAGGACGTCTGCGGCCGGGATGCGCTGTGCCGCTACGACGGCACGGTCCACGGCTACGACTTCACGGGCGAGGCGCTCAGTCAGTGGGACTGGTTCCACCCGAGCAAGAAGGGCCAGGGGGAGCTGGCGGCGCTGGCCTACCGGACCATCACCGCGGAGAAGCCCCCGGCCTGAGGCCGGGCCGGAAGACGGCTCGGGGCGGGACCTGTCAGGTGGCCCCGCCCCGGTCAGGCACGGTCGTGCGGACTGCGCGCGGCGCGGACATACGTACCCTCGCTCCGGACATCCGGCACCGCGTGCACACGCACCACGCGCCCCCGGCTCTGGCCAAAGCCATGCCCGGGCGGGCGTCCGCGCCTGCTCATCAGCACGGTATCCGATGAACACACCTTACTCATAAGCAAGTTCACCCCTGCGCGGGTCAACTTCCGTCCCCGGCGGGCACCGACAGGCGCCGGCAGGCACGCAGACGTCGGCCAAGCTTTACCTATCGTCATCCCGGAGGCGTTCCCGAGGCCGCCCGCGTCCCGTGTCCGACCGGTACGGTCTGGCCATGACGGAAATCGACCCGCAGCGCACCGCCCTCGTCCTCGTCGACCTGATGGAGCGCATCGTGGCGCTCCCCCTCGCTCCGCGCAGCGGGGACGAAGTGGTCCGTACGGCGGAGGAGTTGGCGCGGTCGTTCCGGAAGTCCGGGGGCACGGTGGTCGTCGTGCGCACCGAGCGGCCCGGGGTGGCGGAGCAGCCGCCGGGGAGCGGGCTGCTCGCGGGGTTCGCCGAGGAGGGCGACGTCGAGGTGGTGAAGCGGTCGGTCGGCGCCTTCCACGGCACGGACCTGGACGCACGGCTGCGCGAGCGCGGCGTGCGGACGCTGGTCCTCGGCGGGATCGCCACCAACCTGGGCGTGGAGTCGACGGCCCGCGCGGCCGCCGACCACGGCTACGGGCTGGTGTTCGCCGAAGATGCGATGAGCGCGCTGACGGCGGAGGAGCACCGGGCGTCGGTGGCGCTGGACATGCCGCGCCTGGGCACGGTGACCACGGCCGCGGACTTGCGGTTCCCTGCGTAGTCGGCCGACTACGGGTCGCGGGTGACTGGTCGCACAGTTCCCCGCGCCCCTTGCCGGGCGCACCCCGGCAGGCCCGCTCAGGCGCCCGGTTCCAGCATCCGGCGCAGCAGGTCCCGCAGGACCCCGCGCTCCTCGGCCGAGAGGCCGGCCAGCGGCTCACGGGCGAAGTCCAGCGACTCGCTCAGGCGGCCGGCGGTGTCGAGGCCGGCCGGGGTGGCCGCCGCGAGCTTGATGCGGCGGTCGTCGGGGTCGGGGCGCCGCTCGACCAGGCCGCGCGCCTCCAGGCGGTCGACGATGCCGGTGACGTTGGACGGCTCGCACTTGAGGAGCTGGGCGATGCGGCGCATCGGCAGGGGCTCGCGCGCGAGCAGGGCGAGGACCTTGGCCTGGGCGCCGGTGAGCGCGTGCTTGGCCGCCGCCTCCTCGTACTCCTCGTGATAGCGGGCCACGACGGCCGCGATGAGATCGACGACCTCACGGGTCAGGGCATCGGTTCGGGGGACCATGACTCCAGGTTAGCGCGTTGCTTGACAACATGAAATATCGAGGAGCATGGTTGTTTCAGTTGCTTAACCTTTTGCTTGACCATCAGGAGGTCGCGTTCCATGTCCGTCACGCCCACCACCAGCCGTGAATGGCACCTCGTCGCCCGCCCGCACGGCTGGCCGAAGCCCGAGGACTTCGCGCTGCGCGAGGCCGCCGTGGCCGAGCCCGGCGAGGGGCAGATCCTGGTGCGCAACATCCACATGTCGGTGGACCCGTACATGCGCGGCCGGATGAACGACGTCCGCTCCTACGTCCCGCCCTTCGAGCTCGACCGGCCCATGGAGGGCGGCGCCGTCGGCGAGGTCGTCGCCTCGCGCAGCGACGCCTTCAAGCCGGGCGACCACGTCCTGCACAGCCTCGGCTGGCGGGAGTACGCCCTGGTCGAGGCCGCGCACGCGGTCAAGGTCGACCAGGAGCTCGCGCCGCTGTCCACCTACCTCGGCGTGCTCGGCATGCCGGGCCTGACCGCCTACGCGGGCCTGCTGGAGGTCGCCTCCTTCAAGGAGGGCGACGCCGTCTTCGTCTCCGGCGCCGCGGGCGCGGTCGGCCTCCAGGTCGGCCAGATCGCCCGGCTCAAGGGCGCCTCGCGCGTCGTCGGCAGCGCGGGCACGGACGAGAAGGTCAAGGCCCTCGTCGAGGAGTACGGCTTCGACGCCGCCTTCAACTACAAGAAGGGCCCGGTCGCCGAGCAGCTCAAGCAGGTCGCGCCCGACGGCATCGACGTCTACTTCGACAACGTCGGCGGCGAGCACCTGGAGGCCGCGATCGGTGCGCTCAAGCTGCACGGCCGCGCCACGCTCTGCGGCGCCATCGCCGGCTACAACGACACCGTGCCCCAGCCCGGCCCGCACAACATGATCTCGATCATCGGCAAGCGGCTGCGCCTGCAGGGCATGATCGTCCGCGACCACCAGGCGCTGCAGCCGCAGTTCGTCCAGGAGGTCGGCGGCTGGGTGCGCTCCGGCGAGCTCAAGTACCGCGAGACGGTCGTCAACGGCGTCGAGAACGCCGTGGACGCATTCCTGGGCATGCTGCGCGGCGAGAACACCGGCAAGATGATCGTGACGTTCTGATCCGGGGCCGCACCTGCGGCGGGAGGGGGCGCGGAGGCCCGCGCCCATGATCCCGCCGCCGCGGATACCCTTCCCGCCATGCGAGATCTCATGGCGGGACTGACGTACCTCGGCAAGGGCCAGCGCTGGGTGGCGCGCAACCGGCGGCAGTGGGGCTTCGGCCTGCTGCCCGGGCTCATCACCCTCGTCGGCTACGCGGCGGCCGTCGTCTGCCTCGCCCTGTACGCGGACGACGCCGTCGCCTGGGCCACGCCCTTCGCCGACGGCTGGTCCTCCCCCTGGGCCGGCCTGCTCCGGGGCGGGCTGACCGTCCTCCTCTTCGGCGGCGGCCTGCTGCTGGCCCTCATCTCCTTCACCGCCGTGACCCTGCTGGTCGGCCAGCCCTTCTACGAGGAGCTGTCCGAGCGCGTCGACCGCTCCGAGGGCGGCGACGTCCCCGAGTCCGGGCTGCCGCTCTGGCGCGAGCTGTGGATCGCGGCCCGCGAGAGCCTCGCGGTGCTCGTGCGCGTCGCCGTCTGGGGCGTCCTGCTCTTCGCTCTGGGCTTCGTGCCCGTCGTCGGGCAGACCGTGATCCCGGCCCTCGGCTTCTGCGTCTCCGGCTACTTCCTCGCCGAGGAGCTCACCGCCGTCGCCCTGCAGCGCCGCGGCGTGCCGCTGCGCGAGCGGCTGCGGCTGCTGCGCTCCCGCAAGCTGCTCGCGCTGGGCTTCGGGGTGCCGCTGACCCTGCTCTTCCTGGTGCCGGTCGTGGCGGTGTTCGTGATGCCGGGCGCGGTCGCCGGTGCGACGCTGCTCGTCCGGGACCTCATGGGGGAAGGGGCCGCGGAGGACACCTCCGACGGCCCCCGGGCACAGGACGAGAGCGCCCTCAGCTGAGGGACAGCCCGGCCGTCACCAGCTCCGCCTCCGTGTCCGCGCCCTCCGCGAGGACGGTGCCGTCCGGCGCCCACACCGCGCTGAGGCCGCAGGCGTCGTACGGGCCCGACGGGCCGCAGTGGTTGGCCAGCAGGACGTGGAGGCCGTGGGCCTTCGCCAGCGCGGGGAAGATCTCCATCCGCTCCTGCGCGCCGCCGCCCCGCCCGTACAGCGAGCCGGCGAGCAGCACACTGCACCCGTCGGCGGCGGCGCGGGCCGCGCACTCGGGAAAGTGGGCGTCGTAGCAGATGACGTGCGCGAAGCGGACGCCGTCCAGCGTGAAGCGGCCCTCGCCCGTCCCCGCCGCGAAGCCCGCGGCCCGCTCCGTGTCCGTGACGTGCACCTTGTCGTAGCGGGTGAGGAGGGCGCCGTCCGGGCCGTAGACGTAGCTGCTGATGGTCGGGCCCGCACCGCTCCGGCCGGCGCAGTTGACCACGGCCGCGACGCCCGCCGTGCGGCACGCGTCCCGCACAGGGGCGAGCCGGGGGTCGTCGGGGTCCATGACCAGCCGGTCCGCGCCGGCCACGATCGCGTCCAGCTCGTAGCCGGTGGCGGCGAGCTCGGCGAAGACGACGAGCGCGGCGCCGCGCTCCCCCGCCTCGGTGACGAACGCGGCCATCCGGGCCGCGTTCGCCTCGATGTCGCACGGCTGGGCGGTGAACTGGGCTGCAGCGATGATCATCCGCCCATCATGGCGTCCGGCCCGCCGCGACGGCCACCGCTGTGACCGACCGCACCTGCGCGACGATCGCGAGCCGGTTGCGTACGAACTCGGGGTCGGTGACCGTGCCGGTCGCCGGATCGGTGTTGCCCTGGCCGAACTGCAGCACCGGGGTGTGCAGGTGCCCGCCCGGCACGCGCAGGCCCACCGCGTCGCGCAGCAGGGTGGCCCGGTAGGCGATCTCGTTGGAGAGGTAGTCGCCCCCGCCGCCCGCGCGGGCGGTGGAGCCCGGGGTCGGCCCGTCCGGCCGGTCGACCGGCTCGTCGGCACCTGCTGGGATCTCCGTGACCTCGGTGTTGTCGTGCACGGGGAACGGCCCGGTGGCGGCCGCGGCGATCGCCGCGTACGGCAGGCTGGTCGTCGTCCACTGCGGCTGCGGGTGCACGGTGGGGACGCCGGGCGGCACGGGCACGGTCTCCGTGCGGGAGACGTTCGCGTTGTCCGGGTAGCCGCCGCGCCAGGCGCCGTTGGTGCGCTCGACGTCGAAGCGGCCGGGGCGGCCCTGGCTGATGGTGGTGAAGACGTCCACCCGGCGCGGGCCCGGCAGGAAGTGCGGCAGCAGCGTGCGCTCCACCGTGCCCTCGGCGAAGTCCGCCCAGCGGACGGGGAAGACGGCGGCCTCGATGCGCGCCGGGCCGGCCGGCGTGTCGATCGTCGTGCCGTCCAGGGCGAGCGCGGCCGCACCCGAGGGGTTGGAGCGGCGGGGGTCCGCGTCGAGCTGGAACGGGTCGAAGCCGGTGATGAGGACGCGCTTGACCTGCTCGCCGGCCGGGAGGTCGACGGAGTCCTGGCCGCGCGAGGAGCGCTCGACGCGGCCGGTGAGCTCCGCGCGCTGCGGCCCGGACAGCCGGAAGGCAGGCTTCCATTCCCGCAGGGCGCGGGTCATGCCGAGCCGCGCCCAGTACAGCGGGCGGTCGTCGTCCCGGCTGAGGTCCCCGGCGCGCTCCGGGCCGGGCCCGCGGCCCTGCGCCCGGTCCACGGCCCGCCGCCACAGCCGCTGCCCCTCGGCGGTCGCGAGCCGCTGCGCCTGCGGCAGGGTGCGCGTACGGGCGAGGGCGGCGGCGAAGTCCGGGGCCGCGTCCGCGAAGCCGCCGCGGCGCAGGATCTCCTGCGGCACGGGGCCGGACAGGCGCTGCTCCTCGGTGGTGAGGGCGGTGAGGGCGGTGGGAGCGGGCGCCGGGGCGGCGGTGGCGGGCGGGACGGCCACGGCGGCGGTTGCGGTGGTGGCGGTGGCGGCGAGAAGGGCGGCGCCGAGCGCCGCACCGAGGGGTATTCCGCCAAGTCTCAAGGGATTCATGAGCCGGAAGGTATCCACTGCGCCTGGTCGTACGATAGAGGGGTGTCAACTCCCTTATGAGACAGTGGATTTCAAGCCACAATGAGGCATGAACACCGTGCAGCACATTGCGGCTCCCCTGTTCGATCCCGGTAGCGGTCAAGGTGCCCGGCAGTTCGCCGAGTTAGGGCTCGCGCTGCTGTTCTCCTCGCTCATCGGCCTGGAGCGCGAGTTACAGCAGAAGAGCGCCGGGCTGCGCACCCACACCCTCGTCGGGGTGGGCAGCGCCCTGTTCATGGAGGTCTCGATCCACGGCTTCGGCGCCGTGGCCGACCTCGTCGGCGCCCGCCAGGACCCCTCGCGCGTGGCCGCCCAGATCGTCTCCGGCATCGGCTTCATCGGCGGCGGCCTGATCTTCGTGCGCCGCGACGCCGTGCGCGGCCTGACGACGGCGGCCACGATATGGCTGACCTGCGCGCTCGGCATGGCCTGCGGCGGGGGCCTGCCGCTGCTCGGCGCCGCCGCGACGCTGGTGCACTTCCTGGTGGTCCGCGGCTTCCCCGTGATCACCCGGCGCATGGCCCTCGTGCCGGGCGACCGCGTCGAGCTGCACCTGGCGTACCGCACCCGCAAGGGGCTGCTGCCGCGGGTGCTGGAGCTGTGCACGAAGCGCGGCTTCCGGGTCACGGACGTGCACATCGAGCCGGAGCAGGCGGCGGCGACACCGGACGGCCGCGAGAAGGGCAAGCCCAAGGAGACGGGCGTCGTGCTGAGCCTGGAGGGCAAGGGACCGGCCTACCCGATCGTGGAGGAGCTGACGTACTGGGACGGGATCATCGGGGTCGGGCTGCGGGCGCACCAGGACGCCGGGGAGTAGCCCCGTGCGACCTGCGCCGACGGGCGATTGTCAGTGGCGGGTGTCACGCTGGCTTCGCAAAGGATCCGCGAAGGGAGATCGCTTCCATGATCACCACCGACTTTGTCCCCGGCTCCCCCTCCTGGCTCGACCTCGGCGCGCCCGACGTCCCGGCCGCGACCGCCTTCTACGGCTCGGTGTTCGGCTGGGAGTTCCGGTCCGAGGGCGGGGAAGCGAGTGACTACGGCGTCTTCCGGCTGGACGGCAAGTCCGTCGCCGGCATCGGCCCGCTCACCGAGGAAGGCGCCCGCTCCGCCTGGATGATCTATTTCGGGACCTCCGATGCGGACGCCACGGCCGAGGCCGTCGAGCGCGCGGGCGGCACGGTGCGGGTGGCGCCGATGGGCCCCGCCGAGGGCGAGGGCCGGATGGCCCAGTTCACCGATCCCCAGGGCGGCCAGTTCGCCGTCTTCCAGCCCGGGACGTACCGCGGCCTGGAGGCGGCCGACACCCCGGGCACCCTGTCCTGGACCGAGCTGTACACCACCGACGCGGCGGCGGCGAAGGAGTTCTACGGCGCGGCCCTCGGCTGGACGGCGGAGGACACGCCGCTCCCGGGCGGCGGAGGGACGTATGTGCTGCTCACCCCGGCGGGGCGGGACAAGGAGTTCATGCACGGCGGCCTGATGCAGCTCCCCTCCGAGCACCTCGCCCTGAACGGCGGCCGCCCGTACTGGCACCCGGTCTTCGCCACCGCGGACTGCGATGCGACGGTCGCGAAGGTCGTCGAGGGCGGCGGCACGGTGCAGATGGGCCCGGAGAACGCGAAGGGCGTCGGCCGGCTGGCCGTCTGCCTGGACCCGGCGGGGGCGGACTTCGTGGTGCTGCAGCCGGAGCCCGAGGGCTCGGACGGCTGAGGGCCGGGCCGGGGTCAAGGTCAGGGCCATGGCCAGGGCGGCCGGAGAAAGGGCTCGCGCGGACCGTACGGGCATGGGCATGATCACCGGATGACGTGGACAGCACCCGAGGTCACCCGCCCCGCCGGATCGCTCGCGGCCGGCGAACGCACCCTGCTCACCGGCCTGCTCGCCTGGCACCGCAGCACCCTGCTGCACAAGTGCGCGGGCCTGACCGGTGAGCAGCTGGCCGAGCGGAGCGTGCCGCCGTCGGACCTGTCGCTGCTGGGGCTGATCCGCCACATGGCGAAGGTCGAGCGCATCTGGTTCCGCGAGCGGTTCGCCGGACAGGACCTGCCCCGGCTCTACGCCACGGAGGAGAACGGGAACGCCGACTTCGAGGGCGGGGACCCGGCCCGTGCCGCCGCGTACTACGCGTGCCTGCTGGAGGAGCAGCGGCTGGCCGACGAGGCGGTCGCGGGGGCGTCCCTGGACGACACGTTCACCGTCGACGGCGAGATGTGTTCGCTCCGCTTCGTCCACCTCCACCTCATCGGCGAGTACGCCCGCCACAACGGGCACGCGGACCTGCTGCGGGAGCGGGTGGACGGCGTCACCGGCGGCTGAGCGGGGAGGGGCGGAGGGCCGGGGGTGGCCCCGCCGGGTGGGGCAGTGACCCGGCGGGGCCACGGGGTGGGGCAGTGACCCGGCGGGGCCGCCCGGGCGGTCTGCCCGGGCGGGGCCGCCGCCTCAGCCGAGGGCGCCGTCGGCCAGGGCGAGGGTGAATCCGTTGTTGATGACGAAGTGGTGGGCGTGGTTGAACGTTTGGGTGCCACGGCCGAGTTCGGTCTCATCGGAGGGGTGGAAGAGACCGCTGACCGTGGCGCCCTCACCCGCTTCGCGCACCCTGTTCCCGAGCGTCGGCACGAACGTCCTGGCTTCGGTCAGCCGGGTCACGGCGCCGGTGTTCCAGGTGATCTTGTCGCTGGTCGTGGTCTCCACGATGTCGTCGGAGACGGTGGGCAGGCCCGTCATGCTGATGACCGCGGAGGTGAGCTCGGGGTGACCGGGAGCCCTGCAGTCGCTGAGCGTGCCGCTCCCGATCGCCGAGGCGTTGACGTCCATGGTGAAGCCGCCGCCGGTGCAGCGGACGAGCGTGAGTTGCTGGGCCGATGCGGCGGTGCTGCCGAAGGTCCCGAGCCCGAGCGTGAGTGCCCCGGCGAGTGCGGCCGCGCCGGCCGTCAGCCGGCGCTGCGTGGATGAGAACATGCCGTCCTCCTTCGTTTCGAGGGGCAGCCCGGCAAGACGGCATTCCGGAAGCCCCTGTTGGAGGGAGGGTGCGCACCATCCTGCCCAGAGTGTGCTCGCGTCAGCAGCAGTTACGGAATCACCCGTTCAGGTGAAGCTCGCGGCGGCGCCCCGCTCCGGGCGCACTGGACGGAGCGGGGCGCCTTTCAGGGTGGACCGGACCACCGGGTGGATCAGGGGATCAGGGGACGTTCAGCGAGAGCGCGTAGACGCCGAGGCTGAAGGTCCTGATGACACCGGTCTGGGACGACGTACCCACGCCCGAGTCGGCCAGGCGGGACGGGTGGAAGAGCCCGCCGCTGGTGGAGCCCGAACCCTGCTCGGCCGTGCGCCCCGGGAAGTTCACGAACGTCCGGGTGACGGGGTTGAGCGTGGTGCTCTGGCCGGTGTTGTAGGTGAGCCGGTCCGCCGTCCTGGTCTGCACCACGCTGCCCGAGCCGGCCGCCGAACCCGCCAGCTGCAGCGTGGCCGAGTTGATCAGCGGCTGACCCGCCGCCGAGCATCTCAGGTTGCCGAACCCCGAGACCACACCCGTCGAGGTGTTGACCTGCACCGTGAGGTTGCCCGCGCAACTCAGCACCGCAGCCATCGTGTCACCGTCCGCCGCGGTGGCGGTCGTGACACCCAGCCCGAGCGTGAGCGCACCGGCGGCGGCAGCCGCAGCGGCGGCCACGCGGCGGGTGGCGGATGAGAACATGGGTCCTCCTTCACTTCGCTGCGATCCCGGCGGAACAGCGGCCGGGAGCTTCGGTGGAGGAGGCGCGCGCCGCCCTGCTTCAGAGTCTGCTCTCGTCAACTCCCGGCCGGAATCGCCCGTTCGGGCGACTATGTCCGGATCGGAAACGCCTGTGACCAGCGCGAAGTGTGCCGTCTCACGTCAACTTCAGTGACGCACCAGCCGGTCCGCCGACCACGCCGCGAAGGTGAGCAGGCCCGCCGTCAGCACGGCTGCCACGGACGCCACATCGGCCACGGCACCCCCGTCGAGCCCCCGTCCCAGCGCCTTGTGCAGGGCGATCCCCAGACCGCCCACCGTCACCAGCGGCCCCGCCGCGTACCAGCCGAGGAAGAGGAACACGCCGGGGTCGCCCATCGGCGTGCTGATGCCGGTGGCCATCAGGTGCGTACGGGCCGGGCCCCGGCACGCCGCGAAGACCGCCGCCGCCGCGAACGGCACCGCGCACACCGGCATCAGCAGCAACGCCCAGGGCGCACCCGACACCGCGAACGGCACCGCCGCGAGCAGCGCCGTCAAGGCGCCCAGCACCGCCGGCACCACCGCGTGCTGGAGCATCAGCGTGCGGAAACGGAACGGGGACCAGGCCGCGCGCCGCACGTCGTCCGTCTCCAGCCGGGCCGGTTCGGCGAGCGCACCCACGCCGACGTAGCCGAGCAGCAGCGCGGCCACGAGGCAGATCACCCGCTCCGGACCGCCGAACTGCATCCCCAGGGCGGCCGCCGCCGTGGCACACACCACCCACATCAGGGCCTTCGCCGGGCGCGCGGGCGCCCTCAGCAGCGACAGCAGGTCCCGCCACACCACCACGAGATACTTGCTGCGCGGGCGCGGCAGCCGGACCCGGCGGGTGCTGCCGGTGCCCGTGGCGTCCGCCAGGGCCAGCTTGGCGGCCCGCAGCTCCACCGAGTACATCACCGAGGAGACCGTCTGGGCGGTCGCCGCACGCCGCCGCAGGTGGGTGGTGGGCACGCGCGCGGCGTCCCGGTTCCCCTGGACCAGACCCGCGGCCGCCAGCAGCGCCAGCAGGACCACCGCGACGGGCCAGGCGGGCGCGTGCCCGCCGGTCACGGCGACGACGGGCTGGGCGGCCCAGCCCCACGGCCCGGACCACAGCTCCGCCTGCTCCAGCACCGCGATCCGGTGCCCGTACGCCGCGGCCGCGACCTGTCCGGCGAGCAGCATCAGCACGAGGACGGCCAGGGGCGAGAAGCGGCGTACGAGGCGCGCGAGCCCGGCCCGGTGCTCCACCGCCATGCCGACCGCGACGGCCAGCAGCGGCAGGCACAGCGCGGCCGGCAGCAGCGCGAGCAGCGCTCCACCGAGCGGGGCGAGGTCCATGACGCGCAGGACGACGGCCGCGGCGGCGGCCACCACCAGCGCCGGGACGACCGACACTCCGGCCGACAGCCGGAACCACGGGCGCAGGACGGCGGCGCGGCGCACGGGATGCGCGAGCAGCCAGCCGACCGAGGGGGCGGGGACGACGACGGGGCCGCGCCACAGGGCGTCGCGCGCGGCGAGCAGGGCCAGGGCCGCGGTCAGGAGCGTGAACAGGGCCGGGAGCGTGTCCTGGACGCGCTCGCCGAGGCCGCCGTAGCCGGCGCCCAGGCGGGCCCGCTGCAGGAAGTGGAGGGCGTAGCTGCTGCCGTAGACGGCGACGACGAGCACGATCGAGTAGAGGTAGACGGCGAGGTCGCGGCCCTTCTGCCGGCGGTGGGCCTTGCGCTTCTCGCGCAGCCAGGCCAGCGTCTCGGCGGTGCGGTCGTCCTCCTCCTCGGTCCACGTGGGCTCGTCGGCGTCGATACCTCTGCCGGTGTCGGTACCTCTGTCAGTGTCGGTACCTCTGTCAGTGTCGGCGGCCGGGACCCCGCCCGGTGCCTCGCCGCTCATCCGCGCAACCCCAGCGCGCCCAGGACCTCCGCAGGCGGGCCCTCGGCGATCACCCGGCCGTCCTCCAGGGCGATCATCCGGTCCGCGACGGACTCCGCCAGGTCGGCCTGGTGGGTCGCCAGCAGGACGGCCACGCCGTCGCGCTTCTCGCCGTTCAGCAGCTCCGCGAGGCGGATGCGGGCGTCCGGGTCGAGCCGCTGCTCGGGCTCGTCAAGGATGAGCAGGTCGCGGGGGCGGACGAGCGCGGCGGCCAGCAGCAGGGACTGCAGCTGGCCGGAGGAGAGCGAGCCGGGCAGCGCCTGCGCGTGGTCGGACAGCCGGCGGTCGGCGAGCACGTGGTCGATCCAGGCTCCGGCGTCCTCCACGGCGTGGGCGACGGTGACGAGTTCGAGGTGCTCGCGCACGGTCAGGTCCGGGTAGGTGGCCACGGTGTCGCCCACGACCGCGACCCTGGCCCGTACCTCCGGGTCGTCCTCGGAGATCTTGCGGCCCGCGAACTGCGCGGTGCCGCCGGTGGGCTCGTCCCGGCCGACGGCGATGCGCAGCAGCGTGGACTTGCCCGATCCGTTGTGGCCGAAGAGGGCGGTGCAGCTCCCCGGCTCCAGGTCGAGGTCGAGCGGGTGCAGGGCCTTTCGCTCCCCGTAGGTGCGGCTGATCCCGCGCAGCCGCAGCAGCGGGGCCGGGCTGCCGCTCCGCGGGGCCTTCGAGCCGGACATCAGAAGCCTCCGTACGCCGGTGATCACTCGCCTCGACCTTAATGAGCGGGCGGTGCCCGGTCCGCCGCCGGGTGCGCGACCATGGCCTTCATGAACCCGGCCACCGACTCCTTCGGCCCCCTCGGCTTCCAGCTCGTCCTGCTGCGGCGGATGGCCGACCACCAGCCCGGCCTGGTCGAGGAGGCCCTGCGCGAGCTCGGCGTCGGGCGGGGCGAGATGCGGGAGGCCAACCGCCGCTGGCAGGCCATGGTGCACTCCCCCGGGCGGCGCGGGGCCGGCGCGCGCTACCGCTCGGTGCTCGGGCCGCCCGAGGCCACCGGCGAGCGGCGCGTCGGCGACCTGACGTTCGAGGCGGCGACGTGGCGGCTGCCGCTCTGGCCCGGCCTGCGGTTCGAGGTGCTGGCGGCGCCCGGCGGCGCCGTCTGGAACGAGTGGCTGATCCGCGCCCCGGGTGTGCCGGGCCCCGACCTGCGGACCGTGGAGGACCTGAAGCCCTGGTCGTGCACCGTGGACGAGGTGGCGCGCGCCTTCGCCCCCGCCCGGCCGCTGGAGGGCACGGCCCCCACCCGCTGGCGGCTCGCCTTCACGGCGCCGGACACCGCCGGTGAGCGGCGCGAGTACGTGGCCGAGTTCACGTGGGGGCTCCTGCAACGGTTCGTATAGGACGAACCGTCGGTACGAGGATGGTGGTCAGTGCTTCAAACCTGAACCGTCCTCATCCTTTGGGGGGAGACAGAACTGGCCGTTCACCCGAGGCCCCGGGCCCCGGCCGGTACCTAGCGTGGACGCGTACCACGACCGGATCCCCCACACCGGACGGAAACCCCATGCTTCGCAGGCTTCGCAGGCCCTCTTCCGTACCCACCCTCATGGCGGCCCTGATCCTGCCCGCAGCGCTCGCCGCCGTCCTGCTCACCGCCTGCTCGTCCGGCACGACCGGCAGCACGGCCGCCAGCGGCACCCCGGCCTCGGCGCAGGAGCCCGCCCGCGTCTCGATCCCGTCCATCGGCGTGGACAGCGCGCTGCTGCGGCTCGGCAGGAACGGCGACGGCACCGTGCAGGTGCCGCCGCCGGAGAAGGGCGGGACGGCCGGCTGGTACACGGGCGGGGCGATGCCCGGCGAGCCCGGCGCCGCCGTCCTCATCGGCCACGGCGACACCCGCGAGGGCAAGGCCGTCTTCCACGACCTCGGCAAGGTGGACGAGGGGACCGCCGTCGTCGTCCGGCGGGGCGACGGCAAGGTGCTGCGCTTCTCCGTCACCGGGAAGGAGACGGTCGACAAGTCCGCCTTCCCGACACAGAAGGTCTACGGGGAGACGAAGGAGCGGGTGCTGCGCCTGGTCACCTGCACGGGCGACCTCGACGCGGACGGGCACCCGGCGCGGAACCTGATCGTCTACGCGGCCCTGACGACGTAACGCCGTAGGCAGGGCCGCGGAGCGCGAAAAGGCAAAGGGGGGCCAGGGGTCAGATCAGCTCGGCCGTCAGCGTGATCGTCGTACCCGTGAGGGCCTGGCTGACGGGGCAGTTCTTCTTGGCGCCCTCGGCGGCCTCCTGGAAGGCGTCCGCGTCCAGGCCCGGCACCTCGCCGCGCACGGTGAGGTGGATGCCGGTGATGCCCTCGCCCGGCTGGAACGTGACGTCGGCCTTCGTCTCCAGGCGGGCGGGCGGGTTGCCCGCGCCCGTCAGGCCGTGCGAGAGGGCCATGGAGAAGCAGCTGGAGTGCGCGGCCGCGATCAGCTCCTCCGGGCTGGTCTTGCCGTTGGCCTGCTCGGCGCGCGACGGCCACGACACCGGCTGCGAGCCGATGCCGGACGAGTCGAAGCTGACGGTGCCGCTGCCCGTGAGCAGCTCACCTTCCCAGACGGTGTGCGCGGTGCGGGTGGTAGCCACGGATGCGTCCTCCAGTCACTGTTCGGTTCTCGGGGATCACAGCTTATGGGCTCGGGCCCGGGCCGGGCCCCGTGGTGCGCCCGGCACGGCGCGAAGCGGCGTGCCGGATCAGGCCGACGGCAGGTTCCAGGCCGCGAGCGCGGGGCGGCCGTGCTCGGTGCCGATCCGGCTGAGGGTGGCGGTGTCCAGGCGGAAGAGCGCGCCCGCGGCGGGCGGCAGGCCGAGCCTGCGGGCGGTCAGCACGCGCAGGAAGTGACCGTGCGCCACCAGCACCACGTCGCCCTCGTCCCCGTGCTCCCCGTCCAGCCAGGGCGTGATGCGCGCGAGGACGCGGTCGGCGCGGGCGCCGACCTCCTCCGGCGTCTCCCCCGGGTGCTCCGGCGGCCCGGGGACGACCCCGTCGTCCCACAGGTACCAGTCCGGCCGGGTGCGGTGGATCTCCGCGGTCGTCACGCCCTCGTAGCCGCCGTAGTCCCACTCGTGGAGGTCGGGGTCGACCTCGGCGCCGTCCAGCCCGGCGAGCTCGGCCGTGCGCAGCGCCCGCTTCATGGGGCTCACCAGGATCTTCCCGACCGTACGGCCCGCGAGCAGCGGCCGCAGGGCCTCCGCCTGGCGCTCACCGCGGCCGGTCAGGGCCACGTCCGTGAAGCCGGTGTGCCGTCCGTCACGGCTCCACTCGGTCTCGCCGTGCCGGACCAGCAGCAGCTCACTCACCGGTGGGCTGCCCCTCGCCCTGCGCCGGCTGCCCGGCCTTCGCCTGCTCCTCGGCGACGGAGGCGCGCACCTCGTCCATGTCGAGCGCGCGGGCCTGCTTGATGACGTCCTCCAGGGCGGCCTCCGGCAGCGCGCCCGGCTGTGCGTAGATCGCGATGTTGTCCCGCACGACCATCAGCGTGGGGATCGACCGGATGTCGAACGCGGCCGCCAGCTCGGGCTGGGCCTCGGTGTCGACCTTGGCGAAGACCAGGTCCCCGTGGCGCTCCGCGGCCCCTTCGTACACCGGCGCGAACTGCCGGCAGGGGCCGCACCACGACGCCCAGAAGTCGATGAGGACGAATCCGTTGCCGGAGACGATCTCGTCGAAGTTGTCCTTGGTGAGCTCCACCGTGCTGCTGCTCATGCGTCGCTACCTGCTTCCGCTGTGCGTCGGGTGACCGTCGGACCGGCCCAGCAGCGCCAACAGGATGAAGCCGGACCGTATTCCGCCGCATACCCGCGCCGGGACGGGGCAGACGGACGGCGTGGCCGAAGACGTACGGCGCCCGGCCCCCGACAGCACGAAGCCCCGCCGGGTCGTTCCTGTCCGGAACCGGGCGGGGCATCGAAAACGCTGGTCGCATCGTTTCTGCACCAACGTCACGCGTGTGGGGCGGGTGGGACTCGAACCCACGGCCGACGGATTATGAGTCCGCTGCTCTAACCGGCTGAGCTACCGCCCCGTTCACGGCGCGTCGCGCACATCTGTGCGCGCCGTCTGCCGCAGCATAGCCGCTCATACGATCTGCTGCCCCTGAGGGGGCGTATTGCGTGACCGACCTGACCATGAGGACTTCGATCACGCCGGGACGGTTCCCTCCGGAACCCTTGAAGATACGAAAAAGGACCCCCGAAGGGGTCCTCGATCGCTTGCTCCTCCGACTGGACTCGAACCAGTAACCTGCCGGTTAACAGCCGGCTGCTCTGCCAATTGAGCTACAGAGGATCGCGCTCCCCCGACTGGACTCGAACCAGTAACCTGCCGGTTAACAGCCGGCTGCTCTGCCAATTGAGCTACAGGGGATTGCTGCGTTTGCCACGAATGCTGTGCCGTCCGGACGTCCGGGCGGCGTGCGCTCGCTGCGAGACATACATTAGCGCAAGCAGGGGGGTGCTCCGCCAATCGGTTCCCCGGGAGTGACCTTCGCACCCGGCGGGTAGGCGGCGACCACAGCGTCCGAGGGAAGGGTGGAGCGGGATGCGCTACCGGCTGACGTTCATGATCGGGGCAGCCGTCGGGTACGTACTGGGCGCACGGGCCGGCCGCGAGCGGTACGAGCAGCTGCGCAAGGGCGCCCGGCAGATCGCCCAGAACCCCGCGGTCCGCAATACGGTCGAGTCCGCGGCCCAGAACGGCAGGGCCATGAGCTCCCGGGCCTTCGCGAAGGTGGGCGACCGGCTGCCGGATTCGGTGAGCGAGCGGGTGCGGTCGCTGCGCGAGCGGGGGCAGGGCTCCGAGGACGACTGGGGCACCAGTAACATCTGACCCGGCCGTAGGCCCCTGACCCGGCCGCCGTTGGGGCCGTTCGACACCCGACCGGGGGACGGAGCATGCCCCGGGGTTTGGCATCATCTCGGCATGGGCATAGTCGCGGGCTTGGACAGTTCCACCGAGAGCACACGGATCGTCGTCTGCGATACGGACACGGGGGCCGTGCTCCGCCAGGGGTACGCCCCTCATCCGCACACCGACGGTGACCCCCAGGCATGGCTGATCTCCCTCGGCGAAGCCGCCGCCGGAGGCCTTCTGGAGGGCGTCCAGGCCATCGGGGTCTCCGCGCAGCAGAACGGACTGCTCGCGCTGGACGCCGGCGGGGTGCTCGTGCGGCCCGCGATGCTCGGCAACGACAAGCGGATGCAGCCCTCCGCGGCCGATCTGACCGACGCGCTGGGCGGCCGCGCCGCCTGGGCCCAGGCCGTCGGCTCCGTGCCGCAGCCCGGCCAGATGGTCGCGAAGCTGCGCTGGCTCGCCCGCAACGAACCCGAGTCCGCCCAGCGCATCGCCGCCCTGCTCCAGCCGCACGACTGGCTCGTGTGGCAGCTGCTCGGACGCCCGCTGCGGCGCACCACCGACCGCGGCGACGCCTCCGGCACCGGCCTGTGGTCCGCCGCGACCGCCTCCTGGCGGCCGGACCTGGTGGAGCTGGCCCTGGGCCACCCGGCCGTGCTCCCGGACGTGCTCGCGCCCGCCGAGCCCGCCGGGCACACCCCCGAGGGGCTGCTGATCTCCGCCGGCACCGGCGAGACGATGGCGGCCGCCTTCGGGCTGGGCGTGGGGCCGGGCGACGCGGTGGTCTCCCTGGGCGCATCGGGCTCGGTCTTCGCCGTGCACCACGAGGCGCTCGTGGACCCCTCCGGGACGATCACGTCCTACGCCGACGCCACCGGCATGCACCTGCCCGTGGTGCACACCCTCAACGCCGTACGGGTGCTGCGCGGCACGGCGGAGATGCTGGGCACGGACCTGGCGGGCCTGTCGGAGCTGGCCCTGCAGTCGAGCCCGGGCTCGTACGGGCTGGTCATGCTGCCGTACCTGGAAGGCGAGCGGACCCCGCACCTGCCGCACACCGCGGGCACGCTGGCGGGGCTGCGGCGCGAGAGCATGAAGCCCGAGCATCTGGCGCGGGCCGCGTTCGAGGGCATGCTGTGCGGGCTCACGGACGCGCTGGACGTGCTGCGGGGGCGCGGGGTGCAGGTGCGCCGGGTGTTCCTGCTGGGGGCCGCGGCGGAGCTGCCGGCCGTGCAGGCGGCCGCTCCCGCGCTGTTCGGCACGCAGGTCGTCGTGCCCCAGCCGGCGGACTACGCGGCCCTGGGCGCGGCCCGGCAGGCCGCCTGGGCGCTGGGCGTCCAGCAGGGCTCTCTGGGCCCCCACGAGCCGCCGCTGTGGCCCGCGGCGGCCAGCCAGGTGTTCGAGCCGGGTGAGGACCTGCCGGTGGGTCAGGCGGTGCGGCAGCAGTACGCGGCCGTGCGCGAGCAGACCCATCCGGGGGCGTTCGACGCCGCCGGCTGACCGGCGCTCCCCCGGTCGGTCGGTCAGTCGGTCAGTCGAGGTAGCCGCGGAGCTGGTCGGCGAAGGCGTGGTCGCGCAGCTTGTTGAGGGTCTTGGACTCGATCTGGCGGATGCGCTCGCGGGTCACGCCGAAGATGCGGCCGATCTCCTCCAGGGTGCGGGGGCGGCCGTCGACCAGCCCGTAGCGCAGCTGCACCACCTTGCGCTCGCGCTCCCCGAGCGTCGACAGCACCGCCTCCAAGTGCTCGCGCAGCAGCAGGAAGGCGGCCGATTCGACGGGGGACGCCGCGTCGCCGTCCTCGATCAGGTCGCCGAGGGCGACGTCGTCCTCCTCGCCGACCGGCGCGTGCAGCGAGACCGGCTCCTGGGCCAGCCGCAGGACCTCGCTGACCCGCTCCTGGGTCAGGTCGAGATGGGCGGCCACCTCGTCGGCCGTGGGCTCGTAGCCGCGCTCCTGCAGCATGCGGCGCTGGACGCGGACGACGCGGTTGATGAGCTCCACGACGTGCACCGGGACGCGGATCGTACGGGCCTGGTCCGCGAGGGCGCGCGACATGGCCTGGCGGATCCACCACGTCGCGTATGTGGAGAACTTGTAGCCGCGGGCGTAGTCGAACTTCTCGACGGCCCTGATCAGGCCCAGGTTGCCCTCCTGGACGAGGTCGAGCATGGTCAGGCCCCGGCCGATGTAGCGCTTGGCGACGGAGACGACGAGGCGCAGGTTGGCCTCGATCAGCCGCCGTTTGGCCATCCGGCCGAGCACGACGAGGCGGTCGAGGTCGAGGGCGAGCTGGGAGTCGAGGTCGGAGGCTCCGGCGAGCTTCTCCTCCGCGAACAGGCCGGCCTCCACGCAGCGGGCGAGCTCCACCTCCTCGGCGGCGGAGAGCAGCGGGATGCGGCCGATCTCGCGCAGGTACTGCCGGAAGAGGTCGGAGGAAGGGCCGCCGGTGTCGGCGCGGACGGATTCGGAGTGCTCGGCGCGCGCGGCCCGGGGGGACGCGGTCTCTTCGGCCTCGGCCGCCGCCGGTTCGCCTCCCGCCGGGTCCGGCGAGGGGTCCGGCAGGGGCCCCGGCAGGGGCGGCTCGTCGGAGAGGCTCTCGGCCTGGGGCGCGGCGGGCTGCCGGGGGACGCCCTGGGCCGGGGCGGCCGCGGGCCGTGACGGGAGCCTGGTCGGTGTCCGGGTCTGCACGGGGGCGACCTCCAAGGTGATCGCTGCCGGTTTCGGGGCGGCATGCGCCGGAGGGGCGGCAGCGGCCTGGCCGCCGGCCGTCCCGGGGATCAGGAGCGGCTTCGCGAAGGGTTCCGAGTTCCGGGTCCGAGCGGCCGGGCCTGCCGCGTCCGAGGACTCAGGCACCGCCCACCAGTGTGGGGTACGACGCGGGCCCGCCACGAGGGGCTTGCGGGCACTTTCTGAGTCCGTTCCGTGACCGGGGGTTACGACCTCCGCTTCCGCGGCGGTGGGGGGCCGGGGCCAGGCCCCTCACTCCCGGAGCACCGCTCCCTCGAATCCGCCGCCACGGCGGAGACCGGCGGTGCCTCACGAAGCTCCCGGCCGGTTCGGCACCGCCGGGTCACGCCCTGGGGGTTGCTCGCCGCGGCGGCGGGATCGAAGGGCCGGGCCCTTCACCCGCGTGACCGGCGGAGGGGCACGCGTCGCTGCGGCCGGTTCGAGGGGACCGGGCCCCTTCAGGGCGTATCACCGGCCGGCACTTTTGAACCGCCGCCGCGGCGATCAGCCGACACCGCGCAGATCGGCGGTGCCCGACGAAGCTTCCGCGCGGCTCGGCACCGCCGGACAGCGCCCTGGGGGTTGCTCGCCGCGGCGGCGGGATCGAAGGGCCGGGCCCTTCACCCGCGTGACCGGCGGAGGGGCACGCGTCGCTGCGGCCGGTTCGAGGGGACCGGGCCCCTTCAGGGCGTATCACCGGCCGGCACTTTGAACCGCCGCCGCGGCGATCAGCCGACACCGCGCAGACCGGCGGTGCCCGACGAAGCTTCCGCGCGGCTCGGCACCGCCGGACAGCGCCCTGGGGGTTGCTCGCCGCGGCGGCGGGATCGAAGGGCCGGGCCCTTCACCCGCGTGACCGGCGGAGGGGCACGCGCCGCTGCGGTGGAAGTGAAGGGGCCGGGGCCCTTCGGGGGCCGGGGCCCTAGAGGGCCGCTGCCCCGCGGTCCTTCAGGGAGCGGGCGTACTGCTCCAGGACCCACAGTTCGTTCTGGACGGCGGCCAGGTGCTCCGGGTCCGGCCGGCTGCCCAGGCGGATGAGGCTGCCCTGGACCTCCTGGATGCGGCGTTCGACGGCGCGCAGGCGGACCTGGACGAGCTGGATGCCCGCGTAGACCTCGTCGACGTTCTTGTGCCGGATCGCCTCGACCGCCAGCTCGGTGATCATCGCCCGGACGGTGTCGTCGGGGGCGGCGTCCCGGACGCGGGTGAGGTAGTCGGCGGGGGCGCCGGTGACGCCGCCGGCCTCCTCGACGGCGCGGCGCACGGCCACGTAGGGCACGGCGGTGAACTCGTCCTCGCCGTAGGCGTCGAAGGCGGGGGCGACGAGCTCGGGCCGCTGCAGGGCGAGCTTGAGCAGCTCGCGCTCGGTGAGCGCGGCGGGGCTGCGCAGATTGAGCGCGGGGCCGCGGACGGCCTGCGGCCCGCCGGTCCGGCGGTGGTCGGGCCCCGCCGCGGACCCGGCGGCGGGCCCGGGGGCCGGCGCGCCGGCCCGGCCTGCGGAGCGCTGCTGGGGGCCGCCGCGCTCCCCGCGCTCGCGCGCCCAGCGCGCCAGCTGTCCCACGCGCATGACGACGAACTGGCTGTCGAGGATGCCCAGCAGTCCGGCGAGCCGGACGGCGTACTGGTGCCGGATGGAGCCGTCCTTGATGTTCGCCACGATGGGCGCGGCCTCCTCCAGGGCGGCGGCCTGTCCCTCGGGCTCCTCGACGGCGTGCCGGGCGACCACGGAACGGATCGCGAACTCGAAGAGGGGGGTGCTCTCCTCGACCAGTCGCCGTACGGCGTCGTCGCCGTCGGCGAGGCGGAGCTCGCACGGGTCCATCCCGCCGGGACTGACAGCGATCTTGGTGCTCGCGGCGAACTTCTGGTCGTCCTCGAAGGCCCGCAGGGCCGCGCGCTGCCCGGCGGCGTCACCGTCGAAGGTGAAGATCACCTTCGCGCCGGAGTTGTCCATCAGCAACCGGCGGAGGATCTTGATGTGGTCGCCCGCGAAGGCGGTCCCGCAGGTGGCGATGGCGGTGGTGACGCCGGCCAGGTGGCAGGCCATGACGTCGGTGTAGCCCTCGACGACGACGGCGCGGCTGGTCTTGGCGATGTCCTTCTTGGCGAGGTCGATGCCGTAGAGGACGTGCGACTTGCGGTAGAGCGGCGTCTCGGGGGTGTTGAGGTACTTGGGGCCGTTGTCGTCGTCGCGGAGCTTGCGCGCGCCGAAGCCGATGACCTCGCCGGTGATGTCGCGGATGGGCCACATCAGGCGGCCGCGGAAGCGGTCGATGGGCCGGCCGCCGCGGCTCTCCTGGGCGAGGCCGGAGAGGATCAGCTCCTTGTCGCTGAAGCCCTTGCCGCGCAGGAAGCGGGTGAGGTGGTCCCAGCCGGCGGGGCTGTAGCCGACGCCGAAGTGCTCGGCGGCCTCCTGGCCGAAGCCGCGGCTCGCGAGGAACTGCCGGCCGATCTCGGCCTCGGCGCTGCCCAGCTGCTCGGCGTAGAACTTCGCGGCGTGCTTGTGGGCCTCGACGAGGCGGATGCGCTCGCCCTGCTGGCGGCCCGGGGTGTAGCCGCCCTCCTCGTAGCGCAGGGTGATGCCGGCCTGGGCGGCCAGCCGCTCGATCGTCTCGGCGAAGGAGAGGTGGTCGATCTTCATGACGAAGTCGACGGTGTCCCCGCCCTCCTGGCAGCCGAAGCAGTAGAAGAGGCCCTTGGCCGGGCTGACCTGGAAGGACGGGGACTTCTCGTCGTGGAAGGGGCACAGGCCCTTGAGGTTGCCGCCGCCCGCGTTGCGCAGCTGGAGGTACTCGGATACGACGGCGTCGATCGGGACCGCGTCCCGTACCGCCTTCACGTCGTCGTCGTTGATCCGTCCTGCCACGCGTGAATTCTACGGGCGGGGGCCGTCGGCGCGGGACCGTCAGGACTGCGCGGGGCTGGGCAGCAGGGCGTCGAGGGGCACGGCGGGGTCGGCGAGGGCCTCGGGGTCCAGCGGGGCACCGGAACGGATGAGCTTCTGGACGGTCTCCGTGACATCCCACACATTGACGTTCATCCCGGCGAGGAGGCGCCCCCCGGCGAGCCAGAAGGCGATGAACTCGCGCTTGCCGACGTCGCCGCGGCAGACGACCTGGTCGTAGGAGCCGGGCGGGGCGTAGCCGGAGTACTCCAGGCCGACGTCGTACTGGTCGGAGAAGAAGTAGGGCACCCGGTCGTAGGCGATCTCCTGGCCGAGCATGGCGCGGGCGGCGGCGGGGCCGGTGTGGAGGGCGTTGGCCCAGTGCTCGACGCGGAGCCTCGTACCCAGCGAGGGGTGCTCGGCGGCGGCGACGTCGCCCGCGGCGTAGATCTGGGGGTCGGAGGTGCGCAGGGAGGCGTCGACGGCGATGCCGCCGCCGTCGGCGCGGTCGACGAGGGCGAGGCCCGCGGCCTCGGCGAGGGCGGTGCGGGGGGCGGCGCCGATGGCGGCGAGGACGGCGTGGGCGGGGTGCTCCTCGCCGTCGTCGGTACGGGCGGCCAGGACCATGCCGTCCTGGCCGGCGATCTCGGTGAGGCGGGCGCCGAAGTGGAAGCGGACGCCGTGCTCGCTGTGCAGGTCGGTGAAGAGCTGGCCGAGCTCGGGGCCGAGGACGGGGTGCAGCGGCGTGGGCTCGGGCTCGACGACGGTCACCTCGGCACCGTAGGAGCGGGCGGCGGCGGCGACTTCGAGGCCGATCCAGCCCGCGCCGGCGATGACGAGGTGGCCGTTGTCGCGGCCGAGGGAGGCGAGGACGCCGCGCAGCCGCTCGGCGTGGGCGAGGCGGCGCAGGTGGTGGACGCCGGCGAGGCCGGTGCCGGGGATGTCGAGGCGGCGGGGCTCGGCGCCGGTGGCCAGCAGCAGCTTGTCGTAGTGGACGAAGGTGCCGTCGCCGAGGCGGACGGAGCGGGCCGCGCGGTCGAGGTGGACGGCGGGCTGGCCGAGGTGCAGCTCGACGTCGGCCTGGGCGTACCAGCCCGGCTCGTGGACGAAGACGCTGTCGCGGTCCTCCTTGCCCGTCAGGTAGCCCTTGGAGAGCGGCGGGCGCTCGTAGGGGTGCTCGCGTTCGTCGCAGATGAGGATCACCCGGCCGGTGAAGCCCTCCGCGCGCAGGGTCTCCGCGGCCTTCGCCCCGGCCAGGCCCCCTCCGACGATGACGAACGTCTGGTTCGCGTCGACCACTTGCTGCCTCCTCGCTGCCACGCAGTGCGTCTGCAGTGCGTCTGCGGTGAACCGCCCCCGGCCGGAATCGCCCGTGCAGAGGTTGCCGCACGGGGCCCGCCGCCGGAAGAGGGACTACCCCGGACGGGTCAGTACCCGCAAGGTGTGGGGGAAGTCCTCGGATTCTGTGGACATTCGGTCACCCTTCTGCCACAGCACGTCCGTCGGTGAGGCGGGCGAGGAGGGAGCGCGCGGAGACGTCGGTCAGGGCGGCGATCTGGTCGACGACGGCGCGCTGGCGTCCGGCGTCGTCCGCGGCGGCCGCGTAGAGGGAGCGGAACTGCGGGTCGAGGCCGTCGGGGGCACGGGCGGTGAGGGCCTCGGCGAGCTCGGCGATGACGACGCGCTGGTCGGCGCGGAGCTTCTCCTGGTCCGGGCGCTGCATCACATAGCGGTCGGCCACGGCCTTCAAGACGGCGCATTCGAGGCGGGTTTCGCGGGGGACGACGAGCTCGGCCCCGTAACGCGTGAGCCGACCGGGCCCTCCCCCAGAGCCTGAACGGCCTGGGAGGTACCCCCATGCGGCGCGTGTGGCGCTCTCCGCGGCCAGGCAGAAGCGGCCGATGAGCTGGCTGGTGGCGTCCTTGAGGCGGGCCTGGGCGACGGCGGATCCGTCGTAGCCGTGCGGCCACCACTCCTGCTCCAGCAGGCGGTCGAGGGCCTCGGCGAGCTCTTCGGGCCCGGCCCCCGGGGCGTAGCGGCCGGCGGCGACGGCGAAGACGTCCTGCCGCTCGGGCTCGGCCAGCAGCACATTGGGGTCGAGGTGGCCGGCGTGCAGGCCGTCCTCGACGTCGTGCACGGAGTAGGCGACGTCGTCGGACCAGTCCATGACCTGGGCCTCGAAGCTCTGCCGCCCCTCGGGGGCGCCCTGCCGCAGCCAGGTGAAGACGGGGAGGTCGTCCTCGTAGACGCCGAACTTGCGGGAGGCCGGGTCGGTGGGGTGGCCGCCGCGCGGCCAGGGGTACTTGGTGGCGGCGTCGAGAGCGGCCCGGGTGAGGTTGAGGCCGACGCTGACGAGCTCGCCGGTGCGCTCGCTGGGGACGAACCGCTTGGGCTCCAGGCGGGTGAGCAGGCGCAGCGACTGGGCGTTGCCCTCGAAGCCGCCGCACGGAGCGGCGAATTCGTTGAGCGCCTCCTCGCCGTTGTGGCCGAACGGGGGGTGGCCCATGTCGTGCGCGAGGCAGGCGGCCTCCACCAGATCGGGGTCGCAGCCGAGCGCCGCGCCGAGCTCGCGGCCCACCTGGGCGCACTCCAGGGAGTGCGTGAGGCGGGTGCGGGGGCTGGCGTCCCAGGCCTGGGCGCTGACGCCGGGCGTGACGACCTGGGTCTTGCCGGCCAGCCGGCGCAGGGCCGCCGAGTGCAGCACGCGGGCCCGGTCCCGCTGGAAGGCGGTGCGCCCGGGGCGTTTGTCCGGCTCGGGGGCCCAGCGCTCCAGGTCCTGCTCGTCGTATCCGGCGATGACGGGCTTCTCGCCGGGTGTGCGTGCCGCTGCGTTCATACCCCGACGGTAACCGGCGGGTGTGACAGCAGCGACGGCGTGAGCTGGGGCGGAGCGGGAACCCGGCCGGGGCGGAGCGGGAACCCGGGGGGCCTTTGGGACGTCCTTACCGGTCGACGGGGAGGATGATCGACATGGTGCGGGGCCGCGTACTGCGGATGCGGGTGCGGATGCCGCGGACGCGGCGGGAGAGACGGCGGCTGCTGTGGGCGGCCGTGGCCGGCTGCGTGCTCGGGCTGCTGCCGGTGACGTGGGTGTACGCGGCGGCGGAGCCGCGTCTGCGGACCGTTGCGGACGTGCCGGCGGCGCCGGTCGCCATCGTCTTCGGCGCGGGCCTGTGGGAGGGCGAGCCCTCCCCCTATCTGGCGCACCGCCTGGACGCGGCCGTCGAGCTGTACCGGGCGGGCAAGGTCCGCGTCGTGCTGGTCACCGGCGACAACAGCCGCGCGGAGTACGACGAGCCGGATGCGATGCGCAAGTACCTGACGGACCGCGGGGTGCCCTCGGGGCGGATCGTGAGCGACTTCGCGGGCTTCGACACCTGGGATTCGTGCACACGCGCCGTCCGCATCTTCGGGGTGAAGAAGGCGGTGCTGGTCACCCAGGACTTCCACATCCGGCGGGCGCTGGCGCTGTGCGGGGCCGCGGGCGTCGACGCGTACGGGGTGGGCGTGACCGCCAAGCACGACGTCACCTGGTACGCGGGCGGTGCGCGCGAGGTGTTCGCCTCGGGGAAGGCGGCGCTGGATGCGATCGTGCGGCCGGGGCCGCAGTTCCTGGGGCCGCGTGAGCCGGGAGTGCAGCAGGCGCTGGCGGACGGGCCGGCGCGCTAGTCGGCGCACCGGTCAGCGCACTGGCCGGCTCGGCCACTGGTCGGCGCGCTAGTTCCTGACCGGCTCCCGGCCGTTTATGGCGTCCAGGTACAGCTTGAAGATCTCGTCGTCGTTGACCGGGCTGTAGGAGATCTGCGCGCTCTCCTCCCCCTCCGGCCCGCCGCCGTTCAGACCGCCGAGGACCCCGACGAGGTCGCCCGTCTTCGTGCGCTCGTCGAAGTGGGCGAGCCAGGGGCTGCCGGAGGTGCCCGAGACGTAGCCGTCGCAGCGCATCCTCAGCTGGCGGCGGTCGTCGAGGCGGGTGGTCATGGCCGTGCAGCGGATCGCCTGGTCGGCGGGGTCGTCGTCGGCGTCGGGATAGCCGATGACCGTGACCCGGTTGACGTAGCCGGGGGTGCGGACCAGGCGGTTGGCGCCGGTGACGCGCTCCACCTGGCGGCCGCGGCCGTCGGGTCTGAGGGTGGCGAAGGCGAAGTCCAGGTCGGAGCCCTCGCCCGCGTCGGAGCGGCGGGGGTCGGTGAAGGCGCGGTCCACGGCCCACACCCCGTACGGCTGGCGGTCGGCGCCGGCCCGGTAGCCGGGGACGAACGCGGCGTCGGAGCCGACGGAGCAGTGCCCGGCCGTGACGATCAGATTGCCCTTGGGGCTGTGCACCACGCTGGCCGTGCAGTGGTGGTCGCGCATGTCCTCGCCGACGGAGAACAGCACGCCCACGGACGGCACGCCGTCGAAGTGGCGGGCGCTGCCGGTGATGCGCTGTGCGGGGGGCGCGGCGTCACCGTCGGCGTCGTCGTCACTGCTGCCGCCGCTTTTGACGGACTGCTCCATCCGCGTCGGTCCCCAGAACCGGCGGGCCTCCTCGCTGGACCAGCTGCCCTCCCGGCCATGGCCTCCGGCCCCCCGGGGCACGGCCGCCGCGAGGGTGACGACATAGAGCCCCGCGAGCACGGCCCGGACCCATCGGACCCGGCCCCACCGGGAGAAACGCACGAGAACCCCCACCACGTCAGGAAGGTAGTCGACAGGCTAACCGCATCTGCTGTGGACGGGATCGCGCCGGGCCGATTTCCCTATCGCTTTACCTCCTGCTTTACCTCCCGCTGTCCTCCGGTCAGCCGCCCCACTGGTCGTAGCCCAGCTTGCACACCAGCGATACGACCACCACGAGGAGCACCGCCCGGACGAAGCCGCTGCCCCGCTTGAGCGCCATCCGGGCCCCCACCGCGCCGCCGGTGAGGTTGAACAGCGCCATGGGCGCGGCGACCTGCCAGATCACGGAGTCGTGGAGGGAGAAGGTGACGAGGGCGCCCACGTTGGTGCAGACGTTGACGATCTTGGCGGTGCCGGAGGCCGTCACCAGGTCCATGTGGAGGATCCCGGCGAGGGTGAGCACGAGGAAGGTGCCGGTGCCCGGCCCTATGAGGCCGTCGTAGAAGCCGATGCCGAGGCCGGCGACGAGGACCGCGGCGAGGGCGCGGCGCCGGGAGACCGGCTCGGTGGAGGGCGCGGTCGTGCCGAAGGTGGGGCGCAGCAGCACGAAGGCGAGCACGGCCAGCAGGATGGCCATGATCAGGGGGCGCAGGACGGCGTTGCTGATGCCGGTCGCGAAGACCGCCCCGGCGAGCGAGCCGCCGAGCGCGGCCAGGCCGATGCGCAGGGCCGTGCGCGGGTTCACCGGCGCGCGCCGGGCGTAGGCGACGGCCGCCGCCGCGGTGCCGCAGATGGCCACGGCCTTGTTGGTGCCGAGGACGTGCGCGGGCGGCACGTGCGGCAGGCCCACCATGAGCGCCGGGAGCTGCAGGAGGCCGCCGCCGCCCACCACCGCGTCGATCCACCCCGCCGCGGCCGCGGCGAGGCAGAGCACGAGCAGGGTCGACAGCGATATGTCGGTGGTCACCCCGGCGATCGTACGGGCTCCGCCCAACTCGCCCGCGGAACAGGGCCGCAGCCCCGGCGGGACTCGGACACACGAACGACACGGCGGCGGTGAAAAGGTGTGCCACGGTGGCGACAGACGGCGGCGGCTGTGCCACAGTTCTGGGCACTCCGCAGCCCGCTCCCCCACCGTCCCTGTCCGCTCTCCCGAAGGGACCTCCCGCGATGACCGTCGCACCCGAGCAGCTGCCGCACGTGCCCGCACCGGTGGCCGCACCGGCCTCTGCTTCCGCAGCCGTATCCGCAGCCGTGTCCGTACGCGTCGAAGCGCTCCTGGGGGGCCGGTGGCACGCCTTGTGCGAGCTGGGCGATCTGCGGCCCGGGCGGGGCGTGGCGGTCCTGCTGCCGGACGGCCAGCAGGCCGCCGTCTTCCTCGACCGGGCCGGACGGGCGTACGCGATAGGCAACCAGGACCCGTTCAGCGGCGCGTACGTCCTCGCGCGCGGGCCGCTCGGCTCGGCGGGCGGGCGGGCGTACGTCGCCTCGCCGCCGGCCGGGCGCCGCTTCGACCTGACGGACGGCAGGTGCCTGGACGACGCGGCGGTCTCGGTCCCGGCGTATACGGTCCGGCTGCGCTGAGCGGGGGCGCCCCGCGCGCGGGCCACCGTATCGGGCGAATGCCCGTCCTGCACGGCCGCGGCCTCGCCTACGCTGGGACCTACGAGGGCTACTGACGCGTATGGGCCGGGTGCGGACCGCAGAGGAGCGCAGCAGACGTGACTGGATGGAACGCGAGCGAGATCCCCGACCAGAGCGGCCGCACGGCGGTGGTCACCGGCGCCAACAGCGGCATCGGCCTCGTCACCGCCCGCGAGCTGGCCCGCCGCGGCGCGCGGGTGATCCTGGCCTGCAGGGACGCCACGCGCGGCAAGGCGGCCGAGGAGCGGGTGCGGGCGGCGGCGCCCGGCGCCGACGTGCAGTTCGCCCCGCTGGACCTCGCGGACCTCTCCTCCGTCCGGGCCTTCGCGGCGGACCTCCCCGGCGACCGGCTGGACCTGCTGATCAACAACGCCGGGGTGATGGCGCTGCCGCAGCGCCGCACGGTCGACGGCTTCGAGATGCAGTTCGGCACGAACCATCTCGGCCATTTCGCGCTGACCGGGCTGCTGTTGCCGAGACTGCGGGAAGCCGGGCACGGCGCGCGGGTCGTCACCGTCTCCAGCGGGCTGCACGTCCTGGGGACGGTCGACCCGCGCGATCTCAACATGGAGCACCGCTACCGCCGCTGGATCGCCTACGGCCGCTCCAAGAGCGCCAACCTGCTCTTCACGCACGAGCTCGCGCAGCGGCTGACGGCGGAGGGCTCGCGGGTCGTCGCCGTCGCCGCGCACCCGGGCTACGCGGCGACCAACCTGCAGACGGCCGGGGTGCGGATGGAGGGCCGGGAAGTCGCCGAGCGCATCGTCGAGCTCGGCAACCGGCTCTTCGCGCAGAGCCCGGAGAACGGCGCCCTGCCCACGCTCTACGCGGCCACGTCGCAGGACGTCCGGCAGGACGACTACTTCGGCCCGCGCTTCGAATTCCGCAGCCGGACGCCTACGCGGCGGGCGGTCCGGGCGCCCTGGACGCGTAACGACCGTGCGAGCGCGGGCCTTTGGGCCGCGTCGGAGCGGCTGACGGGCGTGACGTACACCTGGGTGTGACCGGGGCTCCGCCCCGGGCCCCGTTGCCCTCATGAGCCGGGCAGGCTGGAGAAGCCACAGCTGTCCAGCAGCCGCCGCGCTCCCTCGCCGTCGATCCGTTCCGTGAGCTCCGCCAGCGCCGCCCCGCCTTCCCGCAGCAGCCCGCTCTGCCGTGAGCGGCGGGCCCCCGCGTCCAGCCGGTGCCACAGCAGCGGGTTGGCGACGAGGACTTGCGGGTCCAGCTCCACACGGCCGCCCCCGGCGTCCCGCAGCACGAGGCGCGGTGTCATGCCGTCCGCGCGGCGCACCTGCGTCAGCAGGTCGGTGCGGACGCGCTTCTCGCCCAGCACGCCGCGCACGGCGAGCCAGCCGTCGCCGGCGGTGACCCGGTGCGGCAGCAGCACGGCCACGAGCAGGGCCCCGAGCACGGTCCAGCAGGCGCCGCGCGGCCCGTCGAGGCTGCCCCGGCCGAGGTCGGCGAGGACGAGGACGCCCGCGAGGCCTGTTCCGCAGTACCAGGCGGCCCGCGCCTCGCGCAGCCACTCGCGGTCGTGGGCGAGGACCTCGCCGCCCGGCGGCTGCGCCTGCGTCCGCCGTACGTGCGTGCCGTGCCCGCCTGCCCGCACCCTCAAGGGCTGTCGCCGTCCCATGCTCGTGACGCTAGGCCCGGGCCGGGGGCGGACCGCCCGCTGTTGACGGAGCGCTGACGCTGTTCGGGCCAACCCTTACGCCCTGCTGACGTAATCCGGCCCGGGCCGTCAAGAACGCGTGAAGATCCCCCCGGAACCCGCCAAGAGGCCGCCAAGGCCGTGCGCACGCGCGCGGGAGCGGCTGCACGCTGGGCGTCCCACTCACGGAGGTACGAACAGAATGTCCCTGCTCGCGCATGCGAACCAGCGGCCCGGGGGGGCCGACGAGGAACCGCCGGATACCGGCGCCGCGCGGCCGTCCGCCGAGGACCGGCACCGGCTGACGGCCACTCAGGGACTCGCGGCCCTGTCCCTGGACGCGATGGCGTCGGTGGCCTACGGCCCCGAGTCGATCGTCCTGGTGCTGGCCGCGGCGGGTGCGTACGGGCTGGGCTTCACGCTCCCGGTCACGCTCGCGATCGCCGCCCTGCTGGCGGTGCTCGTCGCCTCCTACCGGCAGGTCATCGCGGCGTTCCCGGACGGCGGCGGCTCGTACGCGGTCGCCAAGCGTCATCTGGGCCGGCGCACCGCCCTGGTGACCGCGGCCTCCCTGGTGCTGGACTACGTGCTGAACGTGGCCGTGTCGGTCACGGCCGGCGTCGCGGCCCTGACCTCCGCCTTCCCCTCCCTCTACGGCGACCGGCTGTGGATCTGCCTGGCCGTGCTGGCCCTGGTGACCGGGGTGAACCTGCGCGGCATCGTGGAGTCCGCGAAGTGGTTCATGGTGCCGACGGCCGTCTTCGTCGGCTCGGTCCTGACGATGATCGTGGCCGGGCTGCTGCGGGACGCGCCCGCGAGCACCGAAGCCGCTGCCGGGCACGCCTCCGTGCTCACCGGCAACGCCACGTCCGTCGGCGCGCTGCTGCTCCTGAAGGCCTTCGCCGCGGGCTGCTCCGCCCTGACCGGCGTGGAGGCCGTGGCCAACGCCGTGCCGTCCTTCCGCGCCCCGGCGCAGCGGCGGGCCCAGCGCACGGAGGTCGCGCTCGGCGCCCTGCTGGGCGTCATGCTGATCGGCCTGTCGGTGCTGATCGGCCGCTTCCACCTGCAGCCGGCCGAGGGCGTCACCGTCCTCGCCCAGCTCGCCGACGCCTCGCTCGGCCACAACTGGGCCTTCTACGTGGTGCAGTTCGCCACCGTCGTCCTGCTGGCGCTGGCCGCGAACACCTCCTTCGGCGGGCTGCCGGTCCTGATGGCCCTGCTGGCCCGGGACAACTACCTGCCGCACGTCTTCGGCCTCAAGGCCGACCGGCAGGTGCACCGGCACGGCGTGCTGGCCCTGGCCGCCGTGTCCGCGCTGCTGCTGGTCTTCTCCGGCGGCGACGTCAACACCCTCGTGCCGCTGTTCGCGATCGGGGTGTTCGTGGGCTTCACCATCTGCCAGGTGGGCATGGTGCGGCACTGGCGGCGGGAGCGCTCGGCCGGCTGGCGCGGCAAGGCGTGCCTCAACGGCTTCGGCGCGCTGCTGACGGGCGTGTCGGCGGTCGTGGTCACGGCCACGAAGTTCGAGGAGGGCGCCTGGCTGATCGTCCTGGCGCTGCCGCTGATCGTGCTGGCCTTCGAGACCGTCCACCGCGCGTACGGGCGGATCGGCGAGCGGCTGGGGCTCGGCCGGGTGCCCGAGGCGCCGCGCCGCTGCCACAGCGTGGTCGTCGTGCCCGTCTCCTCCCTCTCCCGGCTGACCAGCAAGGCCCTGACCGCCGCCGTGTCGCTGGGCGACGAGGTGGTCGCGGTGACCGCCGTCCAGCCCGACGCGGAGGGGGCGCGGGCCGCCGAGTCCCTGCGGCGCGACTGGGAGCTGTGGAACCCGGGCGTCGACCTGGTCGAACTGCCCGCGCCCACGCGCGCGCTGGGCCGCCCCATCGTCGACTACGTCCACGAGCTCACCGCCCGGCACCCCGACAACCGCGTCACGGTCCTGATCCCCGAGGTCGAGCCCGCCCACATCTGGCAGCGGCTGCTGCAGAACCAGCGCGGCGCGGTCGTGGCGCACGCGGTGCGCCGGGACACGGACGCGGTGATCTGCCGCCTCCGCTTCCGCATCGGCGCGGAACCGACCGCCCGGCGGACCGTCACGCGGCGCTAATCACCCTGTCTTGACGTGCTCCCCGGCCTAACGACCGGGGACTCCTGCCACGGCCTTACGGCCGTCTCGATGGCTTCCTGCTTCACCACGCTGTGCCGGGACTCTCACCCCGGTCTTACCTGCGCTCTGCCAGGCGTTTAGCCTGTCCGCGCTTTCCCCCTAAAGATCGGCCTCGTGTGTCACGATAAACGTCATGCGACTGTGCGGGAAGGACTGTGGAAGGCCGACGCCCAAGGACAGTGATCGATACTGCCGCGAGTGCCGGAATGCCTACAACCGAGAGTGGCGCAAGGCCAACCCAGCCAAAAGGAGTACCTACCACCGCAAGTGGCGGAACAGGCAGACACTTCTGGATCGATGCCACAAATGCACCCGCCCCATCTGCGAGTTCTCCACAGATCGCTGCTTGATCCACTACCTTGCGCGCCGAGCACGAAAGGCCCTGGGGGCCGAAACAGTGGCGGGAGCGAAAGCCCTGATCGCGGCATTTGAACGCCAAGAGGGACTTTGCCCCTATACCGGACGGAAGCTTACTTACGGGACTGCTGAGATCGACCACGTACACCCTCGGTCGAAGGGGGGACGTGAGGCGCTGACCGCAGACAACATTGAGTGGGTTCACCCAGACGTGAATCGAGCCAAGTCAGGCATGTCTCGTGAGGAGTTCATTGCCCTCTGCCGCGACATCGCGGTGCGGCTTGGTCCGCGCAGCTAAACAGGCGGCGCAGCAGGAACGGGCCGGGACCACCTGACCTTGATGTCACCGACCTTGGCCACGTACACCGAGCCGTCCGGTTGGAGAGAGAAGGCGTTGGTGTTCAGGCGGACGGACTGCCTTCCGTCCTTCTTCGACTTGAACCGGGGCAGGGCCGCCTTCGGCCCCTTGCGTTTGCCCCTCATCGAATCGAAGAAGTTCTTGTAGGCCGTGTCCAGATCTCGCAGGGACTGCTGGAGCACCACCGCTGACACCTCGGCGAGCCATGCGCGCTCCTCGGTGCGCTTGGCCTGGGTGATGCATCGCCTCGACAGTTCACCGGACGTCACGTAGGACAGCCCGGCCTCATGCGCTTCCTTGCGGGCCCGTAGGCAGTCGTTCCACACCACCCGGGCACACCCGAACGCCCGCGCCAGTGCACGGCACTGACCGCCGTCCGGATACACCCGGTAGTTGTAACGGAGTTGCATCGGCACGATGGTACTGAAGCTGGTCCTGTGGGTACGGAGAACGACGTTCTTACAGGCACCCTCCGTCGTCAGCCCCTGCGGCGTGCGATCGCATACGCCGCGCCCCACGGCACAGGCGCATCGACGCGAGCAAGGGGAGAACCGAACATGCCGATCAGCCGCAGACTGCTCTTGGCCGGGGGTGCGGGCATCGCACTGACCGGGTGCGGGTCCAACACGGGGCGCGGCGGGGAGGGTTCGGGGCGGCCCCGGCTGTCCCACTGGTACCACCAGTACGGGGAGGCGGGCACCCGGCAGGCCGTGGGCCGGTACGCCGCCGCGTACGACAAGGCCGGCGTGCGGGTCGAGTGGCGGCCCGGCAACTACGACCAGCAGACCGCCGCCGCCCTGCTGACGGACTCCGGGCCGGACGTCTTCGAGGTCAACGGCCCGACCCTGGACCAGATCCGCGGCGGGCAGGTCGTCGACCTCACCGGCCTGCTGGAGGGCGTCAAGGGCGACTTCAACCGGGCCGTCCTCGCCCCCAAGACCTGGGACGGGCGTGTGTGGGGCATCCCGCAGGCGATCGACACACAGCTGCTCTACTACCGCCGGAGCCTGCTGGAGAAGGCCGGGGTGCGCCCGCCGCGGACCCTGGACGAGCTGGTCGACGCCGCGGGCAGGCTCACCGCCGGCCCGGTCAAGGGCCTCTTCCTCGGCAACGACGGCGGCGCGGGCGTCCTCGGCGGCACGCCCCTGTACGCGGCGGGCCTCTCGCTCGTCACCGACGACGGCAAGCCGGGCTTCGACGACCCGACCGCCGCCCGCACCCTCGGCAAGCTGCACCGGCTCTACGCCGGGAAGTCCCTGCTGCTGGGCGCGCCCGCCGACTGGTCCGACCCGGCGGCACTCATCCAGGGCCTCACCGCCATGCAGTGGTCCGGGCTGTGGGCGCTGCCGCAGGTGAAGAAGGCGCTCGGCGACGACTTCGGGGTGCTGCCCTTCCCCTCCGACGGGCCCGCGGGCAAGCCGGCCGTGCCCGTCGGCGCGTACGCCGCGGCGGTCAGCGCCCGCAGCGGGCGGCGGGAGGAGGCGAAGGCCTATGTGAAGTGGCTGTGGGTCGAGCGCACCGACCACCAGGAGGACTTCGCGCTCTCCTACGGCTTCCACATCCCCGCCCGCACCTCGCTGGCCGCGAAGGCGGCGAAGCTCAAGGAGGGCGCGGCGGCCGAGATCGTAGGGTTCACCAACGATTACGGCTACGCCCAGCCGCTGCTGTGGACGGTCGCCGCGCAGACCGCCTACCAGGACGCGCTCAGCCGGATCATCAAGGAAGGGGCCGATCCGGAGCGCGAGGTGAAGGCGGCCGTCCGCCGGACCGCGGAGGAGCTGCGGCGCGCCGGGAAGAAGTCCTGACGTGGCGGCGGCGTACGGTGCGGCGCGCAGGCGGCGGCAGGCCCTGTGGTTCTGGGTGTTCACCGGCCCCTTCGTGCTCGGCCTCGCCCTCTTCACGTACGTGCCGCTGGCCTGGAGCGTCTGGCTCGGCTTCTTCGACGCGCACAACACCGTCTCCCCCACCGACTTCACGGGCCTGGACAACTACCGGGAGGTGCTCGGCGATCCGGCCTTCCGCTCCGCGCTCGGCACGTTCGTGCTGTTCACGGCCTTCATCGTGCCGGCCACGTACGTGCTGTCGCTGGGGCTCGCGCTGGCGGTGGGGCGGCTGCGGGCCGCGCAGGCCTTCTTCCGGTCGGTGTTCTTCCTGCCGACGGCCTGCAGCTATGTGGTGGCGGCGCTGGTGTGGAAGCTGTCGGTCTTCAACGGCGTGCGGTTCGGGCTGGCCAACACCGTGCTGGGCTGGTTCGGCGCCGAGCCGGTGGCCTGGCTGTCGGCCACCGACCCGCCCTGGTACTGGCTGGTCGTGGTGACCGTCCGGCTGTGGCTCCAGGCGGGCTTCTACATGGTGCTCTTCCTCGCCGGACTGCAGCGCATCCCGCCGCAGCTGTACGAGGCGGCGGCCGTCGACGGGGCGCGGCCGGGGTGGCAGACCTTCCGGCACATCACCTTCCCGGCGCTGCGGGCCACGTCGGTCGCGGTGGTGCTGCTGCTGGTCATCAACGCCTTCCAGGCGTTCGACGAGTTCTACAACCTCCTGTCGGACGCGCGCGGCTATCCGCCGTACGCCCGGCCGCCGCTGGTCTACCTCTACTACACGGCGCTCGGGCAGGGGCAGAACCTGGGGCTGGGCAGTGCGGGCGCGGTCGTGCTGGCGCTGGTGATCGCGGTGGTGTCGGTGGTGCAGGTGCGCTGGTTCGGCCTGGGCAGGCGGGAAGCGTGACGGGGGGCATGACGGGAGGTACCGGGGGAGGCGCGAGGCGGACGGACGACGCCCTCGTACGGGCCGGGCGGGCGCTGCGGCTGGTCCTGCTGATCGCGCTGGCCGTGCTGTTCCTCGTCCCCTTCTACCTGCTGGTGCGCAACGGGCTCGCGGCCGAGGAGGACATCACCTCGCCGGAGTGGACGTTCTTCCCGTCCGAGGTGCACTGGTCGAACGTACGGGAGCTGTTCACCGACCCCGACGTGCCGATGGCGCACGCGCTGCTGAACTCCTCGCTGATCGCGGTGGCCACCACGCTCGGCACGCTGCTCCTCGCCTCGCTCGCCGGCTACGGCCTGGCCCGCATCCCCTACCGGCACGCCGACGCCGTCCTCTACGCGGTCCTGGGCACGCTGCTGGTGCCGGCGGCGGTCACCTTCGTGCCGTCGTTCGTGCTGGTGTCGTCGCTGGGCTGGGTCTCCAGCCTGCGCGGTCTGATCGTGCCGACGCTCTTCAGCGCCTTCGCGTGCTTCGTCTTCCGCCAGTACTTCCTCGGCTTCCCGCGGGAGCTGGAGGACGCGGCGCAGGTGGACGGACTGGGCCCCTGGCGCACGTACTGGCTCGTCGTCGTGCCCAACTCCCGCCCGGTGTTCGCGGCAGTCGGCACGATCGTCTTCATCGGGGCCTGGAACTCGTTCCTGTGGCCCTTGGTCATCGGCCAGGACCGCGACGCGTGGACGGTCCAGGTGGCCCTGTCGACGTTCACCACCGCCCAGTCGGTAAAGCTGCACGAACTGTTCGTGGCAGCGGCCGTGTCGGTGCTACCGCTGCTGGTGGTGTTCCTCGTGCTGCAGCGCTACATCGTGGCGGGGGTGGAACGCTCCGGGATCGACGGCTGAGGCGGCGAGCACCCCGACCCCCGGCTGGGGGTCCGGGGGTTACCCCCCGGGAGATGCAGCATCGGGGCCTGGAACTCGTTCCTGTGGCCCTTGGTCATCGGCCAGGACCGCGACGCGTGGACGGTCCAGGTGGCCCTGTCGACGTTCACCACCGCCCAGTCGGTGAAACTGCACGAACTGTTCGTGGCAGCGGCCGTGTCGGTGCTACCGCTACTGGTGGTCTTCTTGGTGCTGCAGCGCTACATCGTCGCAGGGGTCGAACGCTCGGGGATCGACGGCTGAGGCGGCGAGCACCCCGACCCCCGACTGGGGGTCCGGGGGTTACCCCCCGGGAGATTGCAGCATCGTTGCCGGGGTGGAACGCTCGGGGATCGACGGCTGAGGCGGCCTCGGTGCGAGCTGCGTCGTCCTGTGGCCGCCGCGCAGGAGGGCCGCGCCCAGGGGTGTCAGGGTGTGCATCACGGCGCTGCCGTTGCGCAGGGTCAGGACGAGGCCGGCCTCGCGGAGCACGCCCGCGTGCTGGCTGGCGGAGGCCGCCGAGACCCCGACGCGGCGGGCGAGTTCACTCGTGGTGCAGCCGCCGCCGATGGAGCCGAGCACCGCCGAGCGGGTGTGCCCGACGAGCTTGCCGAGCGAGCGCGGCGCGGTCTGCACGGCGGGCGCGGACTCCGACATGTGCCGGGCGGGATAGACGAGGACGGGGGTGAGGTCGGGGTCCCGGTAGGTGACGGGCGTGCGCCGGCAGAAGAAGGAGGGAACGAGCAGCAGGCCGCGGCCGTTCAAGTGGACGTCGCGGTCGACGGGGTAGTCGGCCTCCAGGACCGGGGCGCGCCAGCGCATCATCGGCGGCAGCGAGGAGAGCAGGGCGTCGGCGCCGCCGTCCAGCAGGGCCCGGCCGCGCACGGCGCGGTCGGCCTCGATCTGGGCCTGGATGTGCTGCCAGTAGGGGGCTATCGCGGCTTCGTGGTACGCCTGGAGCGCCCCGGTGAGCTTGGCGAAGGCACGGTCGTCCCCCTCGGCCATGGATCGTATCCAAGCGGGGAGCGTGCGGGCCGTGGAGAGGCGCCCGAGCTCGCGGTGCACCCGCTCCCCCGGCGTCTCGCGCAGGGCCTGCATGCCGGAGTCGAGTCCGAGTACCCCTTCGGGGGGTGTGAGGAAGTCCGGAAAATACCCGCGGGAAGGCACCAGCGGGGCGAGAAGCCGAGTTTCACCATTCAACCTGGTCCGGGTTTCCGAGCGCCAATCCCCGAAGATCGACTCGCCTTGTTTGTCCCGGAGCCGGTGGAGGCTCAATACGGTTTCCCAGAGTGCGTCCGGGTCTCCGGCCAGGCGCAACCGGGCCAGATCGAGTCCAGTGAAATGGACGCGCAGCACCAAACCCCCACATGAGACATCCGCAACCACCCCCCGCTCACTGAGTATGCACACCGATACGAGCTGTTACCACGCCCTTTTGGCCACAGTTGAAAGGACTCGCGGGGAACGTGGGGGAAGCGAAATGCTATTCACGCACTCGGGGCCGCCCCCGCTCGTTCCCGTGGGGGGTGGCGAGCGAAAAAGCGGCCGCTGAGTATGCGAGTTGCCGCCCGAGCCGATGCGGGCGGCAACAACTCCCGGTGGGGGAGTAAAGAGGGGCGGCGCTCCCGCACGGGCGCCGCCCCTTCGCCCTGTCCGGCACCGGCATGACCACAGGTCAGCCACAGGCCGGGCACATCTCGGGCGCAGGATCACCACAGGTCGATCACCTACCGGTAACCCCGGCGTCATGTGCCGGAGACACCGGCGCCCCACCGCACGCCCCACAGGCCCCACGCGAGGGGCGATTTTCCGCCATCGGCCCTTCGGCCGAGGGGGCTTGGTACGTACCGAACGGTCGTCCCGGCATCGCACAGGGCGCCCGCCCGTCTACCGTACGCAACCGCCGCGCACGGACGAAGGGGCGGCCCCCCGCACGGGTGCCGCCCCTTCAGGATCCGGAGCCGTCGCCGGGGCTGAGGGTCGGGTTGCCTCGGCGACGGCTCCGCCGCGGCGACCCGGTTCGTGCCAGGTCGCCGCGGCCGCCGCATCAGCGGCTGTCAGAGCCCCCGGCGCCGAGCGCGGCCGCACGGCCGGCCTCCAGGCGCGCCACGGGGATGCGGAACGGGGAGCAGGAGACGTAGTCCAGGCCCACCTCGTGGAAGAAGTGCACCGACTCGGGGTCGCCGCCGTGCTCGCCGCAGACGCCGAGCTTGAGGTCGGGGCGGGTGGCCCGGCCGGCCTTGACGGCGGACCGCACCAGCGAGCCGACGCCGTCCCTGTCGATGGTCTCGAAGGGGCTGACGCCGAAGATGCCCTTCTCCAGGTACGCGGTGAAGAAGCTCGCCTCGACGTCGTCGCGGGAGAAGCCCCACACGGTCTGGGTCAGGTCGTTGGTGCCGAAGGAGAAGAACTCGGCGGCCTCGGCGATCTGACCGGCCGTGAGCGCGGCGCGCGGCAGCTCGATCATGGTGCCCAGCGGCAGCTTGAGGCCGGTGCCGGTCGCGGCCTCGACCTCGGCGATGACCCGCTCGGCCTCCTCGCGGACGATCTCCAGCTCCTGGACGGTGCCCACCAGCGGGATCATGATCTCGGCGCGCGGGTCGCCGCCCGCGGCCACGCGCTCGGCCGAGGCCTCGGCGATGGCCCGCACCTGCATGGCGAACAGGCCCGGGATGACGAGGCCGAGACGGACGCCGCGCAGGCCGAGCATCGGGTTCTGCTCGTGAAGCTTGTGTACGGCCTGCAGCAGGCGCAGCTCGTTCTCGTGCGGCTCGCGGCGGGCCTCGGCGAGCGCGACCCGCACCGACAGGTCGGTGATGTCGGGCAGGAACTCGTGCAGCGGCGGGTCCAGCAGGCGGACCGTGACCGGCAGCCCGTCCATGGCCTCGAAGAGCTCGACGAAGTCGGCCTTCTGCAGCGGCAGCAGGGCCCCGAGGGCCTCGTCCCGCTCGGCGTCGGTGTCGGCGAGGATCAGGCGCTCGACCATCTCGCGGCGCTCGCCGAGGAACATGTGCTCGGTGCGGCACAGGCCGATGCCCTGGGCACCGAAGCGGCGGGCGCGGGCGGCGTCCTCGGCGTTGTCGGCGTTGGCCCGGACCTGCAGCCGGCGGCCGCCGTCGGCGTAGGTCATCATCCGGTGCACGGCCTGGACGAGCTCGTCGGTGCTGTCCGCACCCCGCTCGCGGCCCTCGAAGTACTCGACGACCGGGGACGGGACGACGGGCACCTCGCCGAGGTAGACCTTGCCGGTCGAGCCGTCGATGGAGACGACCTCGCCCTCCTCGATGACCACCCCGCCGGGGGCGGTCATCCGGCGGCGCTTGGTGTCGACCTCCAGCTCCTCGGCGCCGCAGACACAGGTCTTGCCCATGCCGCGGGCGACGACGGCCGCGTGCGAGGTCTTGCCGCCGCGCGAGGTGAGGATGCCCTCGGAGGCGATCATGCCGTCGAGGTCGTCGGGGTTGGTCTCGCGGCGGATGAGGATGACCTTCTCACCCGAGCGCGACCACTTCACGGCGGTGTAGGAGTCGAAGACGGCCTTGCCGACGGCGGCGCCGGGCGAGGCGGCGATGCCGCGGCCGAGCAGCTCGGTCTTCGCCTTCTCGTCGAAGCGCGGGAACATCAGCTGCGCGAGCTGCCCGCCCGTGACGCGCTGCAGCGCCTCGGCCTCGTCGATCAGGCCCTGGTCCACCAGCTGCGTGGCGATGCGGAAGGCCGCGCCCGCGGTGCGCTTGCCGACGCGGGTCTGCAGCATCCACAGCTTGCCGCGCTCGATGGTGAACTCGATGTCGCACAGGTCCTTGTAGTGCGTCTCGAGCGTCTCCATGATCTGCATCAGCTGGTCGTAGGACGCCTTGTCGATGCGCTCCAGGTCGGCGAGCGGCACGGTGTTGCGGATGCCCGCGACGACGTCCTCGCCCTGGGCGTTCTGCAGGTAGTCGCCGTAGACGCCCTGGTGGCCGCTGGCGGGGTCGCGGGTGAAGGCGACGCCGGTGCCGGAGTCGGGGCCGAGGTTGCCGAAGACCATGGAGCAGATGTTGACGGCGGTGCCGAGGTCGCCGGGGATGCGCTCCTGGCGGCGGTAGAGCTTGGCGCGGTCGCCGTTCCACGAGTCGAAGACCGCGCGGATGGCGAGGTCCATCTGCTCGCGCGGCTCCTGCGGGAAGTCCCGGCCGGTCTCCTTGGCGACGATGGCCTTGAACTCCTCGACCAGGCGCTGCAGGTCGGCGGCGGCGAGCTCGACGTCGGTGGTGACGCCCTTGGCGCGCTTGGCCTCGTCGAGGGCCTCCTCGAAGAGGTCGCCGTCGACGCCGAGGACGGTCTTGCCGAACATCTGGATGAGGCGGCGGTAGGAGTCCCACGCGAACCGCTCCTCCCCGGCCTGGGCGGCGAGCCCGGCCACGGAGGCGTCGGAGAGCCCGATGTTGAGGACGGTGTCCATCATGCCGGGCATGGAGAACTTGGCGCCCGAGCGGACCGAGACCAGCAGCGGGTCGTCCGCCTGCCCCAGCTTCTTGCCCATCTGCTTCTCGAGGGCCTCGAGGTGGGCGGAGACCTCGTCGCGCAGGGCGACGGGCTCGGTGCCGCTGTCGAGGTAGACCTTGCAGGCTTCGGTGGTGATGGTGAAGCCGGGGGGGACGGGCAGACCGAGGTTGGTCATCTCGGCGAGGTTGGCGCCCTTCCCGCCGAGCAGGTCCTTCAGGTCCTTGTTGCCCTCGGTGAAGTCGTAGACGAACTTCTGCTGATCTGTGGTTTCCGGCACGGGACTCGACTCCTCACTGGGGTCCCCCCGTACACAGTTGGGGGAAGGCGTGCTCAAACGTGCTGACGGCGGGGAGCGTACCCAGATCGAAGGCTTATGAGGAGGTCCACCCCCCGGCCATATGGGCGTAACCGCCTGTCAGCCAGCAGATCGAAAGTCACGCCCCGGTAAAGGGTCCGAAAGCCGATTGTTCGACTTCTGAAGACAGGATGACCGGCTGAAGTCTAAGCAACACGGAGCGTCGACCAAATGGAGGATGCGACATCAAGTCATGAACGCAAGAGGGGTGGCACGCAGTGCCACCCCTCAAGAGATGCACCCCTGTGTATACCGCTCATCTGAGCGAGCACCTGATCAGGGGTGGCGAGAATCACGCCGCCGGACGACGCATCAGCCGCCGGATGTGTCGAGTTCGGCGTCCGCACCGACGGCCGCGCAGTCGTACGGGTCGTCCAGCCAGCCGTCCGGGAGCACCACGCGGTTGCGGCCCGACGTACGGCCACGGGGGCCGTCGGCACCGGCCGGCCAGGACTGGTCCAGATCCAGCTCGCTCAGATGAGCGTTCAGCTCGTCCAGGGACGAGGTGACCGCCAGCTTCTTGCGCATGTCCGAGCCGACGGAGAAACCCTTGGTGTACCAGGCCACGTGCTTGCGGAAGTCGATGACGCCGCGCTCCTCGCTCTCCAGCCACTCGCCGAGGAGCGTCGCATGGCGCACCATCACGGCGGCCACCTCGCGCATCGTGGGCGCGGCGGGGGTGCCGCCGCCCTCGAAGGCCGTGACCAGGTCGCCGAAGAGCCACGGGCGCCCGAGGCAGCCGCGGCCGACCACGACGCCGTCGCAGCCGGTCTCGCGCATCATCCGCACGGCGTCGTCCGCCGACCAGATGTCGCCGTTGCCGAGCACGGGGATCTCCGGCACGGCCTCCTTGAGGCGGGCTATGGCCTCCCAGTCGGCGGTGCCGCCGTAGTGCTGGGCGGCCGTGCGGCCGTGCAGGGCGATGGCGGTGACGCCCTCCTCGACGGCGATCCGGCCGGCGTCGAGGAAGGTGATGTGGTCGTCGTCGATGCCCTTGCGCATCTTCATCGTCACCGGGAGGCTGCCGGCGTTGCCGACGGCCTCGCGCAGGATCGAGCGCAGCAGGTTGCGCTTGTACGGCAGGGCCGAGCCGCCGCCCTTGCGGGTGACCTTGGGGACCGGGCAGCCGAAGTTGAGGTCGATGTGGTCGGCCAGGTCCTCGTCCACGATCATGCGGACGGCCTTGCCGACGGTGACCGGGTCGACGCCGTAGAGCTGGATCGAGCGGGGCTTCTCGGTGCCGTCGAAGTGGATCAGCCGCATGGTCTTGGCGTCGCGCTCGACCAGGGCGCGGGTGGTGATCATCTCGCTGACGAACAGCCCCTTGCCGCCGGAGAACTCGCGGCACAGCGTGCGGAAGGGCGCGTTGGTGATGCCCGCCATGGGGGCGAGGACCACCGGCGGCCACACGGTGTGCGGGCCGATCTGGAGCGGCGTGGCGGCGTCATTCGTCATGGCCCCATTGTCGCGTACCGCGACCGGAAGTTTAGTTGTACTCTTAAAATCATTGGAGATGTACAACCATCTGTTGTGCGCCCACTCCCCAGGGGGTCCCCAGTGCCTGAGCTCTCCCGGCGCCGCCGGCTGCTGATCCTCGCCATCTGCTGCACGAGCCTGCTGATGGTGAGCCTCGACAACACGATCCTCAACGTGGCGCTGCCCTCCATGCAGCGGGAGCTCGACGCCTCCGTCTCCGGGCTGCAGTGGACGATCGACGCCTACACCGTCGTCCTCGCCTCGCTGCTGATGCTCGCCGGCTCCACCGCGGACCGGCTGGGTCGCAGACGCGTCTTCCAGACCGGGCTCGTGCTCTTCACCGCCGGATCCGTGCTGTGCAGCCTGGCGCCGGGGCTCGGCTGGCTGGTCGTCTTCCGCATGGTGCAGGCCGTGGGCGGCTCCATGCTCAACCCCGTCGCCATGTCGATCATCACGAACACGTTCACCGACCCCCGCGAGCGGGCCCGCGCGATAGGCGTGTGGGGCGGCGTCGTCGGCATCAGCATGGCCGCCGGGCCGATCATCGGCGGCGCGCTCGTCGAGACGACCGGCTGGCGGGCCATCTTCTGGATCAACCTGCCGGTGGGGCTGGCCGCGCTCGCCATGACCGCGCGGTACGTCCCCGAGTCGCGCGCCGCGACGGCCCGCCGGGCGGACCCCGTGGGCCAGCTGCTGGTGATCGCGCTGCTCGGCTCGCTCACGTACGGGATCATCGAGGGCGCCGCCGCGGGGTGGGGCTCGCCGCTGATCCTCGGCTGCTTCGCCGTCGCCGCCGCCTCCCTGGCCGTGCTCGTCCCCTACGAGCGGCGCCGCGCGGAACCCCTGATCGAGCCGCGGCTCTTCCGCAGCGCGCCCTTCAGTGGCGCCACCGTCACCGCGGTGTCCGCCTTCGCCGCGCTCGGCGGCTTCCTCTTCCTCAACACCCTGCACCTGCAGAACGAGCGCGGGCTCTCGGCCCTCGACGCCGGCCTCTACATGCTGCCCATGGCCGTCATGTGCCTGGTCTTCGCGCCCCTGTCGGGCCGGCTGGTCGGGGCCCGCGGGCCGCGGCTGCCGCTTCTGCTCGCGGGAGTGGCGATGACGGCGAGCGGCCTGCTCTTCGCGGCCTTCGACGCGAGCTCCTCCGACGCCCTGCTGCTGACCGCCTACGTTCTCTTCGGCATCGGCTTCGGCCTCGTGAACGCGCCCATCACCAACACGGCCGTCTCCGGCCTGCCGCGCGCCCGGGCCGGGGTCGCCGCCGCCGTCGCCTCGACCAGCCGGCAGGTCGGCAGCTCGCTGGGCGTCGCCGTGATCGGCGCGACGGTCGCCGCGGGGCTGCAGGAGACCGGCTGGTGGATCGTCGCCGGGTGCGGGGCGGCCGTCCTCGTGGTCGGTACGATCACCACCGGCCGCTGGGCCGCCCGGACCGCCGAGCGCGCCGCGGCCCGCCCCGACCCCCACGCCGAGCGGAGCAGGATCCCGGTGACCACACCATGACCACGCACGACACACACGAGGCGGCGGCGCAGCGTGCCTGGATGCAGCTGCGGGAGATCGTCCTCGGCGGCAACGAGCGGCGCAAGGAGGTCGTCGACGCGCTCGGCATGAGCTTCTTCCGCATCAAGGCGCTGCGGCGGATCGCCCGGGGCCCGCTCACCCTCCGGGAGCTGGCCGAGCAACTGCTGACGGACCGCCCGTACGCGACGCTGGTCGTGGACGACCTGGCAAGCCGCGGCCTGGTGGAACGCACCGCGAACCCGGCCGACCGCCGCTCGAAGATCGTCTCGGCCACACCGGAGGGCCGGAAGGCGGCGGCCCGGGCGGAAGCCATCCTGGGCACCCCGCCGCCGTCCCTCCTCGCCCTCCCGGCGGAGGACCTGGCGGCACTGGACCGCATCACGGCCCATATGGCGGGCCTGACAGAGCGGCACCCCACGGGGTGATCCCACGGGCCGGCTGGGGGGCCGGTCCGGCACCGCCGGGATCCACGACCGTGGTCGCCCGCCGCGGCGGCGGCAGAAAGTCCGCCGCGACGGCGAGACCCCGAACGGTGCCGCGGATGGTGGCTCACCGCCACCGCGGAAAAATACCCGCCGCAACGGCGAGAACCCGGACGGCGCTGTCCGGCGGTGGTGCCACACGGCCCAGGCCGGAGGCCGGACCGGCACCGCCGGATTCCACCGCCGTGGTTGCTCACCGCGGCGGCGGCAGAAAGTCCGCCACAGCGGAAAAGTGCACGCTGCGGCGGCAAGAACCCGGACGGAGCGCTCCGGCGGTGCCACGCGACCCAGGCCGGAGGCCGGATCGGCACCGCGCCGGAGGCCGGTCCGGCACCGCCGGAATCCACCACGGTGGTTGCTCGCCGCGGCGGCGGCAGAAGATATCCGCCGCAACGGCGAGATGTTGAACGGCGCTCTCCGGCGGTGCCGAACCAGCCCGCGCCTCCGGCCGGGGCGGGCCGGTCCGGCCTCCGGCCGGAGGCCGGGCCCGACCGCTGAGGGTGGCTAGCCGCGCGTCAGTGCGGCCAGGCGGGCGCGGGTCTCCTCGTCCGCCGGGGTGAACGTCACGACGCGGCCGCCCGGGTGCGGGCCGGTCCACAGGCTGGTGTGGTTCAGGCGCAGCTCGCCCGTCCGGGCGTGCCACAGCGTGCGCACCCGGTACGCCGTGACCGGGGCGACCTCGTGCCGGGCCCACAGCACCCGGAACTCCGGCGACGCCCGCAGCAGCTTCGCCAGCAGGTTCTTCCACGCCGGATCGGCGAGGTGCTCGGCCATCGCCGCGCGGAACTTCGCCGCCATCGCCCGGATCGTCTCCTCCCGGTCGACGAACGTCGCGCGCACCTCGGCGTTGGTGAAGGCGAGCCACATGCAGTTGCGCTCCTCGGGCGGCAGCTTGTCGAGGTCGCACATCAGCGCGCTGTAGGTGCGGTTGTAGGCGAGGATGTCGTAGCGCGAGTTCTGGATGCAGGCGGGGAACGGCTCCAGCTGTTCCAGCATCATCCGCAGGTCCGCGGAGACCCCGGGGCAGTCGGTCTCCGGCAGCGGATCGACCGCGCCCGCGAGGGCGAAGAGGTGGCTGCGCTCGCTGCGGTCGAGCTGCAGGGCGCGGGCGACGGCGTCGAGGACCTGCGGGGAGACCTTGATGTCGCGGGCCTGCTCCAGCCACGTGTACCAGGTGACGCCCACGGCGGCGAGATGGGCGACCTCCTCCCGGCGCAGCCCGGGCGTGCGCCGCCGGGGCCCGCGCGGCAGCCCGGCCTGTTCGGGGGAGACGCGCTCGCGGCGGCTGCGCAGGAAGGCGGCGAGCTCCCCGCGGCGTACGTCGTCGGGAGTGGGCGCGGGCGCGGGCGCGGGGGCGAGGAGGGGAGCGGGGACGGCCCGGGACTCCTGCAGCATCGTGGTCATCTCTCCAGCGTGCGCGAGCCGGGCGGCCCGTTCCAGGTAGTGCTGGTACCAGGATAAGGACGCTCTGGTACCGGGCTGGGCGGCCGGGCATCGTCAGGACGGTGAGCGATACCCGAATAACCTCCCCGGCCTCCGCGGCCGTTGCCGCCCCTGCCCCCGTCACCGCCCCCGTCACCACCCCCGTCACCACCCCCCATCCCGTCCTGACCCCCCTGGGCCTGTTCACCGTGCTGACCGGCGCGGCCCTGCCCATGGTCGACTTCTTCATCGTCAACGTCGCCCTGCCCGCCATCGACCACGACCTGCACGCGGGCCCGGCGCTCCTGGAGATGGTGGTGGGCGGCTACGGGGTCGCGTACGCCGTCCTGCTGGTGCTCGGCGGACGGCTGGGCGACATGGTGGGGCGGCGCCGGCTGTTCCTGTGGGGCACGGCGGCGTTCGGTGTGACCTCGGTGGCGTGCGGCCTCGCGCCGGGCGCCTGGGAGCTGGTGATCGCGCGGATCGCGCAGGGCGCGGCGTCCGCGCTGATGCTGCCCCAGGTGCTGGCGACGATCCAGGCCACGACGAGCGGGGCGGCCCGGTCCCGGGCGCTCAGCTTCTACAGCGGCACGGCCGGGGTCTCCGCCTCGGTCGGCCAGGTGCTGGGCGGGGTGCTGGTCGCCGCCGACGTCGCGGGCAGCGGCTGGCGGTCGATCTTCCTGGTGAACGCGCCGGTCGCGGCGGTCGCGCTGCTGCTGGCGGGCCGTGCGGTACCCGAGACCCGCTCGGCGCGCCCGACGCGGGTGGACGTCCTGGGCACGGCGCTGCTCTCGCTCTCCCTCATCTCCCTGCTGGTGCCGCTGACGGAGGGCCGGGCGACGGGCTGGCCGGTGTGGTCGTGGGTGCTGCTGGCGGTCTTCCCGTTCGCGGCGGTGGCGTTCGCCGTCACGGAGCGGCGCCTGGAGCGGTCGGGCGAGGAGGGGCGTACGCCGCTGGTGCCGCCGTCGCTGCTGCGGGTGCGGTCGGTGCGTACGGGGCTGACGGTGCTGGTGCCGTTCTCGCTCGGCTGGGGCGGCTTCATGTTCGTCCTGGCGGTGGTGCTGCAGGAGGGGCTGCGGATGGGTCCGCTGTCGGCGGGGCTGTCGCTGCTGCCGATGTGCCTGACGTTCTTCGCGGGCTCGCTGGCCGGGCCACGGCTGTTCAGCCGCTACGGGCGGCGGGTCGTGACGGCCGGGGCGCTGATCCAGGGGGCGGGGCTGCTCGCGGTGGCGGCCGCCTTCTTCTGGGGCTGGGACGGGCCGGGCGTGTGGGGCCCGTGCGCGGGGCTGGCCGTCCAGGGGCTGGGCCAGGGGCTGCTGCTGCCGCTGACGCTGCGGACGGTGCTGAGCGAGGTGCCGGTGGCGCAGGCGGGCGTGGGCAGTGGGGTCATGGTCACCACGCAGCAGTCGTTCATGGCGCTGGGCGTGGCCACGCTCGGGTCGCTGTTCCTGTCGCTGTCGGATGCGATGGGGATGCGGGATGCGCTGGCGGTGACACTGGGGGTGCAGTTGGTGACGGTGGTGGCGACGGTGCTGCTGACACTGCGGATGCCACGCACGGAGGGATGACACGGAGGGAAGACACGGAGGAAAGACACAGGGGAAAGACACATGGACTGACAGATATTGAAATCTGTCAGTCCATGTGTCACTCTTCAGGGGAGCCCGCAATCCGGCTTACCCCTTTCAAGGCGGATTGCTCCCTTTTTCCCGCTTCCCCTTTGAAGGAGCCCCCGTGCAGCACCGCACCCTCGGCACCACCGGCCCCCAGGTCTCCGCCCTCGGTCTCGGCGCGATGGGCATGTCCGCCCTCTACGGCGAGGCCGACCGCGCCGAGTCGATCGCCACGATCCACGCCGCGCTCGACGCCGGCGTCACCCTGATCGACACCGGCGACTTCTACGGCATGGGCCACAACGAACTGCTCATCGGCGAGGCCCTGCGCACGACGAGCGAGGCCGACCGCGCCAAGGCGCTCACCAGCGTCAAGTTCGGCGCCCTGCGCGACCCGGACGGCGGCTGGTCCGGCTACGACGGCCGGCCCGCCGCGGTGAAGAACTTCGCCGCCTACTCCCTGCAGCGCCTGGGCACCGACCACATCGACGTCTACCGCATCGCCCGCGTCGACCCCGACGTGCCGGTCGAGGAGACGATCGGCGCCATCGCCGAGCTCGTCGAGGCCGGCCACGTGCGCCACATCGGCCTCTCCGAGGTGAGCGCCGACACCCTGCGCCGGGCCGCGGCCGTGGCGCCCATCTCCGACCTGCAGATCGAGTACTCGCTGATCTCCCGCGGCATCGAGGAGCAGATCCTGCCCACCGCGCGCGAGCTGGGCATCGGCATCACCGCGTACGGCGTGCTCTCGCGGGGCCTCATCAGCGGCCACTTCAGCCGTGACCGGCAGCTCGGTGCGGGCGACTTCCGCGGTATGAGCCCGCGCTTCCAGGGCGAGAACCTGCAGCGCAACCTCGACCTGGTCGACGCCCTGCGCAAGGTCGCCGAGAGCAAGGGCGCGAGCGTCGCGCAGACCGCCATCGCCTGGGTCCTCGCCCAGGGCGAGGACATCGTCCCCCTCGTCGGCGCCCGCCGCCGCGACCGCCTCGATGAGGCGCTCGGCGCGCTCGACCTGACCCTGGACGCCGCCGACCTCACCGCCATCGAGGAGGCCGTCCCGGCCGGCGCCGCGTCCGGAGCGCGCTATCCGGAGTCCCAGATGGCCCACCTCGACAGCGAGCGGTGAGCCCTGCGGGCGGCTCGCCCGACCCCCGGCCCGGGGTGCCTCCGGCACCACCGGACGCCGCCGCGGCGGCGGAACCCTGTGTCCGCCGCAACGGCGGGAAGCCGGACGGCGCGTCCCGGCGGTGCCACACGGCCCGAGCCGGGCTCGGCACCGCCGAAATCCACCACGGTGGTTGCTCACCGCGGCGGCGGAACAGAGAGGCACAGCCTCACTACGCCCCCTGCCCCCGGCAGGAAAACCCGCCGCAACGGCGAGAAACCCGGACGGCACGTCCCGGCGGTGCCACACAACCCAGGCCCCGGGGCCGGCCCGGCACCGCCGAACTCCACCGCGGTGGTTGCTCACCGCGGCGGCGGGACAGAGACGCGCGGCCTCTCTACGCCCCCTGCCCCCGGCAGGAAAACCCGCCGCAACGGCGAGAAACCCGGACGGCACGTCCCGGCGGTGCCACACAACCCAGGCCCCGAGGCCGGCCCGGCACCGCCGGACTCCGCCGCGGTGGTTGCCCGCCGCGGCGGCGGGACAGAGACGCGCGGCCTCTCTGCTCTCCCTGCCCCCGGCAGGAGAACGCGCCCGGCGCCGGGCAGGTACCGTCCATCTGGGCGTACGTCACTCCCGGACCGCCCGCCCCTAGCCGAAAGGTACGAGCCCGTATGCCGCCCGCGCCGCTGACCCCCGAACGCATCCTCGAAGCGACCGAGGACGTGCTGCGCCGCTACGGCCCAGCCAAGGCGACCGTGGTCGACGTCGCCCGCGCGCTGGGGGTCAGTCACGGCAGCGTCTACCGTCACTACGGCAGCAAGGCCGCCCTGCGCGAGGCGGTCACCCAGCGCTGGCTGGACCTGTCGCACGCCGAGCTGTCGGCGATCGCCGACGCGGACGGCCCCGCCGGCCCGCGCCTGCGCTCCTGGCTCGCCGCGCTGTTCGCCGCGAAGCGGCGCAAGGCGGGGGACGATCCCGAGCTGTTCGCCACGTACATGGTCCTCGTCGGCGAGAACAGCACCACCGTCGACCGGCACATCGAGACGATGATCGGGCAGCTGGCCCGGATCGTGGAGGGCGGCGTCCGCCGCGGCGAGTTCGCCGCCGCCGACCCCGCCGCCACCGCCCGCGCCCTGTGGGACGCGACCAACCGCTTCCACGACCCGGCCTACGCCGCGGACTGGTCGGCCCCGGGCATCGAGGCGGCGTTCGACACCGTGTGCGATCTGCTGCTGCGCGGGCTGGAGGCCTAGCGGCAGCGGGACGGCAGCGGGGCGTCAGCCCACGCCCAGGAAGCGCAGGACCGCCAGCACCCGCCGGTGGTCCGCATCCGCCTTCGGCAGGTCCAGCTTCGCCAGGATCGAGTTGATGTGCTTGGCGACGGCGCTCTCGCTGACGACCAGCCCCTCCGCGATCCCCGCGTTCGACCGCCCGGACGCCATCAGCTCCAGCACGTCCCGCTCGCGCGGCGTGAGCCGGTCCAGCGGATCGCTGTGCCGGCGCAGCAGCAGCTGCGAGACCACCTGCGGGTCGAGCGCGGTGCCGCCGCCCGCCACACGCCGCAGGGCGTCGATGAACTCCTCCACGTCGGCGACCCGCTCCTTGAGCAGATAGCCGACGCCGCGCGTGTCCCCGGACAGCAGGTCGGCGGCGTAGCGCTCCTCCACGTACTGGGAGAGCAGCAACACCGCCGTGTCCGGCCACTGCTTGCGGATGACGAGCGCGGCGCGCACGCCCTCGTCGGTGAAACCGGGAGGCATGCGCACGTCGAGGACGACCAGGCCGGGCCGGTGCTCCTCCACCGCGGCCAGCACCGCCTCCGCGTCGCCGGTCTCCGCGACCACGTCGAACCCGGCCGCCTCCAGGACCTTCACCAGGCCGATCCGGAGCAGGACGGAATCCTCGGCGATCACGGCGCGCACGGCAGCTCCACAGTCACTACGGTCGGGCCCCCCACGGGGCTGCTGATCGAGAACGTGCCGTCGACCGACGCGACCCGCTTGGCCAGTCCGGCCAGCCCGCTGCCGCCCGTAGGGTCGGCCCCGCCCACGCCGTCGTCGGTGACGACGACATGAAGTATCCCCCCACGCCGTTCGACGCGGACGTCGGCCCGGCTCGCCCGGGCGTGCTTGACGACGTTGGCGAGCGCTTCGGAGACCACGAAGTAGGCGACGGCCTCGACGGTCGGGGCGGGCCGGTCGGCGAGTTCGACCGTCAGCCCGACGGGCAGGGGCGTCCGCTCGGCGATGCCGGACAGGGCGGCGTCGAGGCCGCGGTCCTCCAGCACGGCCGGGTGCAGGCCGCGGACGAGGTTGCTGAGCTCGGCGATGGCCTCCTTCGCCTCGCGGTGCGCCTCGTCGATGACCTGGCGGGCCTCCTCGGGCAGGTCCTTGAGCGTCGCCTTGGCCAGCCCCAGGTTCACCGCCATCGATACGAGCCGCTGCTGCGCGCCGTCGTGCAGGTCGCGCTCGATGCGGCGGCGCTCGGCGTCGGCGGCGTCCACGACGCCGGCGCGGCTCTCGGTGACCTCCTCGACGCGCTGCTCCAGCAGGTCGGCGCGGCTGGGGCCGAGGCGGGCCGCGCCAGCGCGGGTGTCGATCCGGGCGAGCGCGCGGGAGAGCCACGCAGCCCCGTACAGCCCGGCGAGTCCGGCGGCGGTGGCGTAGGCCGCCTGCGTGGTGTAGCCGAAGTTCGCGACGCGCGTCTCCGGCGGCAGCGCCCAGACCCAGACGTAGACCGTCGCGGCGACGCCGGCCGCCGCCCACAGCAGCAGCGTCAGTGCGCCGCCCAGTGCGATCAGCGGCCCGGCCGCCAGGTGGTAGCCCAGCTGCCGCCACGACCAGGGCTGCCCCGCGCCCGGTATCTCCACCCCGAACCACGCCCGGAACCGCGCCCGCTGCATCCGGCTCAGCACGGGACAGGCGGCCCCGAGGACGGCCACCATCACCGCGACGGCCAGCAGACAGCTCGACGCCTTCGTCGGCCCGCCGTCCAGCCACGGCACCGCCAGCACGAAGAGCGCCCCGGTCTGGACGAGCACGCCGACGGCGAGAAAGGCGACGGCACGGCCGGCCCCGTCGAAGGGGCGGCGGAGGGGGGTGGGGATTCGCATGGTCACACGGTAAGTGCGCAGGTCAGGGCGGGCGATGGTACGGGTACCCGGGCTGTTGGTACAGCCAGTGCCACCATCGGATGAACGTGCGAGGGAATGAGGCTCGAAGGCCCCCTGGGCGTCGCTACGTTGAGTGTCTGACCACCCGTGCAGAGAAGGAGGCGCATCATGGCAGTCATGGTTGAGACACCGCCGCCCCAGACGATAAGCCCCGCCCGAGACCCGTACGGGTTCGAGGGACTGTGCCGCGTCCTGGAGATCGTCGACCAGAACCTCCCGGATGGCTTTCGATCGGAGATCATCAGGGGGAGAATCGTCGTGTCACCGTGGCCCAAGGCCAAATACCGTCCCATTCTGATCAGCCTGACGCGTCAGCTGGAGCCGCACGTACCCGAAGGCCACATTGCGGACAGGTCCCCGCTGCTCTTCCGGTTCCAGGGCCACAGCAGGAGCTACGGCCCCGACGTCCACGTCTCGGACGAAGAGCTGTCGAAGGTGGACAGCATCCATACTCCCGGCGAGACGCTCTCCCTGGTCGGCGAGCTGACGTCCGATTCGACGGCCGACTTCGACCGTCGCGACAAGGTCGAGATCTACGGCAAGGCCGGGGTACCGGTGTACGTCCTGGTCGACATCATCAATACGACCGTCACCGTGTACTCCGACCCCAGCCCCGAAGACGGCTACCGGAGGCACACCCAGGTCAAGTTCGGCGACAAGGTCGACGTCCCAGCCCCCTTCAGCTGCGAGCTCGACACCGCCGGCTGGAAGGCCTGACAACAGCCGGAGGCCCCGGCCCCCCGCCAGACGCGGGGAGCCGGGGCCTCCGGAAAACGCAGGGGCAGCAGCCTGCCCGGGCGTCAGCAGCCCAGCAGACGCGAGCCCAGGTAACCCTCGATCTGGTCGAGAGACACCCGCTCCTGCTTCATGGTGTCGCGCTCGCGCACCGTCACCGCGTTGTCGTCCAGCGTGTCGAAGTCGACCGTGACGCAGAACGGCGTGCCGATCTCGTCCTGGCGGCGGTAGCGGCGGCCGATCGCGCCCGCGTCGTCGAACTCGATGTTCCAGTTCTTGCGCAGGTCCGTCGCGAGGCCCTTGGCCTTCGGGGACAGCTGCGGGTTGCGGGACAGCGGCAGGACGGCGACCTTGACCGGGGCCAGGCGCGGGTCGAGGCGCATCACGACGCGCTTCTCCATGACGCCCTTGGCGTTGGGGGCCTCGTCCTCGTTGTACGCGTCGAGCATGAAGGCGAGCATGGCGCGGTTCAGGCCGGCCGCCGGCTCGATGACGTACGGGAACCAGCGCTCGCCGGCCTCCTGGTCGAAGAAGGTCAGGTCCTGGCCGGAGGCCTGGGAGTGCGCCTTCAGGTCGTAGTCCGTGCGGTTGGCGATGCCTTCCAGCTCGGAGAACTCGGTGCCGCCGAAGTTGAAGCGGTACTCGATGTCAGTGGTGCGCTTGGAGTAGTGGGAGAGCTTCTCCGCGGCGTGCTCGTACCACCGCATGTTCTCCTCGCGCATGCCGAGGCCGGTGTACCAGCTCCAGCGCTGCTCCATCCAGTACTCGTGCCACGTCTCGTCCTCGCCCGGCTTGACGAAGAACTCCATCTCCATCTGCTCGAACTCGCGGGTGCGGAAGATGAAGTTGCCCGGCGTGATCTCGTTACGGAAGGACTTGCCGGTCTGGGCGATACCGAACGGCGGCTTCTTCCGCGAGGTCTGCTGAACCTGGGCGAAGTTGGTGAAGATGCCCTGCGCGGTCTCGGGGCGCAGGTAGCTGACCGAACCGGAGTCCTGCGTCGGGCCCAGGTGGGTGGACAGCAGGCCGGAGAACAGCTTGGGCTCGGTGAAGGCGCCCTTGGTGCCGCAGTGCGCGCAGTTGAGGTCGGCGAGGCCGTTCTCGGGCAGCTTGCCGTGCTTGGCCTCGTACGCCTCCTCCAGGTGGTCGGCGCGGTAGCGCTTGTGGCAGGAGGTGCACTCGGTCAGCGGGTCCGTGAAGGTCGCGACGTGGCCGGACGCCTCCCAGACCTCACGGGCCAGGATCACCGACGAGTCGAGACCGACGACGTCGTCGCGCGAGGTGACCATGGAGCGCCACCACTGGCGCTTGATGTTCTCCTTGAGCTCCACGCCGAGCGGACCGTAGTCCCAGGCGGCACGCTGTCCGCCATAGATCTCACTGCACGGATAGACGAAGCCACGGCGCTTGCTCAGGCTGACGATGGTGTCGATCTTGTCGGCGGCCACGGTGCTCTCTTCATTGCGACGACGAACAGCGAATGATTCAGGTTACCGGCGCTGCACCCCCTCTCATCAAATCGGCTCTGGCCTTGGCTTGACCACGCCCCTCCGCCACCCGCTTTGCCCCCCTCTTACCCCTCTCTTGTTGACAATCGTTTCCATTTTTGTTGAAAATGACTGTCATGAACGTAAGCCGCCTCCACCCCGCGCTCGCTCCCCGAATACGCACCGCCGCCGTCGCCGCGACCGCCGCGCTGGGGCTGCTCGGCCTCACCGCCTGCTCCTCCTCGGACGACGCGGGCAAGGCCGCCGACGGCAAGCTCGCCGTGGTGGCGTCGTTCTACCCCATGCAGTACCTCGCCGAGCAGATCGGCGGCGAGCACGTCAGCGTGTCCAACCTGACCAAGCCCGGTGTCGAGCCGCACGACCTGGAGCTCAAGCCCAAGCAGATCGGCTCCCTCGCCGACGCGGGCGCGATCGTCTACCTCAAGGGCATCCAGCCCGCCGTGGACGAGGCGATCAAGCAGTCGAAGAACAAGCACGCCGTGGACGTGGCCTCCCTCACCGAGCTGGAGGAGCACGGCACCGAGGTCGACGGCCACCACCACACCACGGGCGACAACCACTCGCACTCCGAGTCCGAGGGCGGCGCCGACCCCCACATCTGGCTCGACCCGGTGAAGTACGCCGAGGCCGCCAAGGGCGTCGCCAAGACCCTCGCCGAGGCCGACCCCGATCACAAGGGCGACTACGAGAAGAACGCCGACGCCCTGGTGAAGAAGCTGGGCGCCCTGGACACCAAGTTCAAGGACGGCCTGAAGAACCGCGCCTCGGACACCTTCATCACCACCCACGCGGCCTTCGGCTACCTCGCCGAGCGCTACGGGCTGACCGAGGAGGCCATCAGCGGCCTCGACCCCGAGTCCGAGCCCAGCGCGGCCCGCATCAAGGACCTGCACAAGCTCGCCGAGGAGCACCACGTCTCGACGATCTTCTTCGAGACCCTCGCCAGCCCGGCGACCGCGAAGACGCTGGCCAAGGACCTCAAGCTGAAGACCGACGTCCTGGACCCCCTTGAGGGCATCACGGACGCGTCCAAGGGCCACGACTACGTCGAGGTCATGGAGGCCAACCTGGCCGCCCTGCAGAAGGCGCTCGGTACCAAGTGAGCGCGCCCGAGGAGATCACCATGGAGCAGCCCGTCATATCCCTGCGGGGCGCCACCGCGAGCCTGGGCGGCCGCCCCGTCCTGCGCGGCGTGGACCTGACCGTACGGCGCGGCGAGGTCGTCGCCCTGCTCGGCGCCAACGGCTCGGGCAAGTCCACGGCCGTGCGCAGCATCGTCGGCCAGGTGCCGCTCACCGGCGGCGAGCTGGAGCTCTTCGGCACGCCCCGGCGGCGCTTCCGCGACTGGGCCCGCGTCGGCTACGTGCCGCAGCGCACCACCGCCGCCGGCGGGGTCCCCGCGACCGTGCGCGAGGTCGTCTCGGCCGGGCGGCTCGCCCGCACCCGGTTCGGGATGATGCGCAAGGCCGACAAGGAGGCGGTCATAGGCGCCCTGGAGCTCGTCGGCATGGACGACCGGCTCGGGGACTCCGTCGACGCGCTCTCCGGCGGCCAGCACCAGCGGGTGCTCATCGCCCGCGCCCTGGCCGGCGAACCCGAGCTGCTGATCATGGACGAGCCGATGGCCGGCGTGGACCTCGCGAGCCAGGAGGTCCTCGCCGAGGCCCTGCGCGCCCAGGTCGCCCGCGGCGCCACCGTCCTGCTCGTGCTGCACGAGCTCGGCCCCCTGGAGCCGCTGATCGACCGGGCGGTCGTGCTGCGCGACGGCTGCGTCGTGCACGACGGCCCGCCGCCGGAGGCCGTCGGCCAGCACGCCCTCCCCGGCCACGACCATGTACACCCGCACGCCGGACCGGCTGCGGAACCGATTCGGACAGGGCTGCTGACCTGATGGACATCCTCGACCTCGCCTTCATGCAGCGGGCCCTGCTCGCGGCGCTCCTCGTCGGCGTCACCGCGCCCGCCATCGGCACCTACCTCGTCCAGCGCCGCCAGGCGCTCATGGGCGACGGCCTCGGGCACGTCGCCCTCACCGGCGTCGGCCTCGGCTTCCTGCTGAACGATAGCCCCGTGTGGATGGCCACGGCCGTGTGCATCGTGGGCGCCGTGGTCATGGAGCTGATCCGCTGGTACGGGCGGACGCGCGGCGACATCGCCCTCGCCATGCTCTTCTACGGCGGCATGGCCGGCGGCGTGATGCTGATGAACCTCTCCGACAGCGGCTCCAGCGCCAACCTCAGCAGCTACCTCTTCGGCTCGATCGCCACGGTCTCGGAGGAGGACATCGTCGCGATCTGCATCCTGGCCGCCTTTGTGATCCTCACCACGGTCGGGCTGCGCCGTCAGCTTTTCGCCATCTGCCAGGACGAGGAGTTCGCGCGGGTCACCGGGCTGCCGGTGCGGCTGCTGAACCTGCTCGTCGCCGTCACCGCCGCCGTCACCGTCACCGTCGCCATGCGCGTCGTCGGCCTGCTGCTCGTCAGCGCCCTGATGGTGATCCCGGTCGCCGCCTCGCAGCAGATCGCCCGCAGCTTCAAGGCCACCTTCGCCCTCGCGGTCGGCATCGGCGTCACGGTGACCGTCTCCGGCACCGCCACGTCCTACTACGCCGACGTGCCCTCCGGTGCGACCATCGTGCTCTTCGCCATCGGCCTGTTCGTCCTCCTCACCGCGCTCGCCGCGCCCCTGGCCAAGCGGCGCGCGGGGAAGGCCCAGGCGGCCGCCGAATGCACCCTGGACGTGCCGGGCGCGCGCACGGCGGCGGACGACGTCAAGGTCTGACGCACGTCCGGGCTTGCCCACCCGGCCGCGCGGACTGGCACAATTGCCGTGCGACATGTGCGGATGGGTGTTCAGGCGAGCTGGAGGAGGCAACTGTGGCGACCGCGGGTCCCCCCGTACGCGGCCGGTCCACCAAGCAGCGGGCAGCGGTGGCGGCCGCGCTCGACGAGGTGGACGAGTTCCGTAGCGCGCAAGAGCTCCATGACATGCTCAAGCACCGCGGTGCGTCGGTCGGTCTGACCACCGTCTACCGCACGCTGCAGTCCCTGGCCGACGCCGGCGAGGTCGACGTGCTGCGCACCAGCGAGGGCGAGGCGGTCTACCGCCGCTGCTCCAGCGGGCACCACCACCACCTGGTGTGCCGGGTGTGCGGCAAGGCCGTCGAGGTGGAGGGCCCCGCCGTCGAGAAGTGGGCGGACTCCATCGCCGAGGAGCACGGCTTCGTGGACGTCGCGCACACCATCGAGATCTTCGGCACGTGCGGGGAGTGCGCCGCGAAGCGCTGAACCCACCGTGTGCATGAGGGCCCCGGGCGATGCCCGGGGCCCTCATGTTGTTCTGATCCGCGCTCAGCTCACGCGGAGCCCTGCTCCCCCGCGAGCTGCTCCTCGTTGGGGATCGCCCCGCCGAACCGGCGGTCCCGCGACGCGTACTCCAGGCAGGCGCGCCACAGGTCGCGGCGGTCGAAGTCCGGCCAGAGCACGTCCTGGAAGACCATCTCGGCGTAAGCGCTCTGCCAGATCAGGTAGTTGGACGTGCGCTGCTCGCCCGAGGGGCGCAGGAAGAGGTCCACGTCCGGCATGTCCGGGTAGTAGAGGTACTTCGCGAAGGTCTTCTCGCTGACCTTGGACGGGTCGAGGCGGCCCGCCTTCACGTCCTCCGCCATCGCCTGCGCGGCGTCCGCGATCTCCGCGCGCCCGCCGTAGTTCATGCAGAAGTACAGCGTGAGCTTGTCGTTGCCCTTGGTCTGCTCCTGGGCGATCTGGAGCTCCTTGGCCACCGACCGCCACAGCTTGGGCATGCGGCCCACCCAGCGCACCCGGATGCCGAGCTCGTCGAGCTGGTCGCGGGTCTTGCGGATGAAGTCGCGGTTGAAGTTCATCAGGAAGCGCACCTCGTCGGGCGAGCGCCGCCAGTTCTCGGTGGAGAAGGCGTACAGGGAGATGCTCCCGACGCCCATCTCGATCGCGCCCTGCAGCACGTCCAGCACGCGCTCGGCGCCGACCTTGTGGCCCTCGGTGCGCGGCAGGCCGCGGTCCTTGGCCCAGCGGCCGTTGCCGTCCATGACGATCGCGACGTGCTCGGGGACCAGCTCGCCGGGGATCTTCGGCGGCCGCGCCCCGGACGGGTGCGGGTCGGGTGTGCGGTACTCGCGTCGGGAACGGCCCAGAATCCCGCGTCGTGCCATGCGTGCCACTACTCCTTGGTCCCTGTTTCCCTATTTCTCGACATACCGGAGCGAACGGAGACCGCGCTCCAGGTGCCAGTGCAGATACGCCGCGACCAGGCCGCTGCCCTCCCTGACGTGGCGCGCCTCGCAGGCGTCCGCCGTCGCCCAGTCGCCCGTCAGCAGCGCGCCGAGCAGCCCGATCGCCTCCGAGGAGGGTACGACGCTTCCGGGCACCCGGCACTCCCCGCAGACCACGCCGCCCGCGGCCACCGAGAAGAACCGGTTCGGACCGGGCATTCCACACCTGGCACAGGCGTCGAAGCTGGGCGCGTAGCCGTTGACGGCCAGGGAGCGCAGCAGGAAGGCGTCCAGGACGAGGCCCGGGGCGTGCTCGCCCGCGGCGAGCACGCGCAGCCCGCCGACGAGCAGCAGGTACTGCTGCACGGCCGGTTCGCCCTCGTGGTCGGTGAACCGCTCGGCGGTCTCCAGCATGGCCGTGCCGGCGGTGTAGCGCGCGTAGTCGGCGACGATCGGCCCGCCGTACGCGGCGATGGTCTCGCTCTGCGTGCACAGCGGCAGGCTCCGCCCGACGAGCTCGCTCCCCCGCGCGAAGAACTGCACGTCGACGTGCGAGAACGGCTCCAGGCGCGCCCCGAACTTCGACTTGGTCCGCCGCACCCCGCGCGCGACGGCGCGCACACGGCCGTGGCCGCGCGTGAGGAGGGTGATGATGCGGTCGGCCTCACCGAGCTTCTGGGTGCGCAGGACGACGCCGTCGTCGCGGAAGAGACTCAACGCGCACCCCCGCGGGTGTCCGGCCGGGGGTCCGGGGGTTGCCCCCCGGGAAGAAGCAGCATGATGCGGTCCGCCTCACCGAGCTTCTGGGTGCGCAGGACGACGCCGTCGTCGCGGAAGAGGCTCATGCAGTTATTGTCCCGTACCGACGAAGGCTGAACGTCCGCGCCTCCGGAGGCACAATGTGACCCCCATGTCGATCTTCCTCCCCCCAGTGAGTACCCGGTGACCCCCATCCGCCGCCGACGCCGCAGGCGCCACCCCGTCCGTTCCACCGCCGCCGCGGCCCTCGTGTGCGTGCTCGCCGCGCTGTTCCTGCTGTTCGTCACCGTGCCGGACAAGCGCGCCGACAGCCGGGCCTTCGCCACGGCGCCCGCGTGCGTGGGCGACGAGCCGGCCCTGGAGTGCCGCAAGGTGGTCGAGGGTGCGGTGAAGCACACCGAGACCGCTCCGCAGGGCAAGAAGACCCACTACTGGCTCACGTTCACGGGGCGCGACGGCTCCACCCACCACGCGGACATGAACGGGCCGCTCTCCGTCTTCGGCAAGGTCAAGCCCGGCGACAAGGTGCGTGCCACGTACTGGCGCGGCAAGATCCGCTTCGTCGACTTCCGCGGCACCGTGCAGCTGACGGCCGACCAGCCGAAGGACGCCTACCGCGTGCCGTTCGCCTGCGGCCTGGGGCTGCTCGTCCTGGGTGCGACGTTCGCCGGGATCGCCTACTGGATGGTCCGGCACTCCCCCCGCGCCCCCGAGCGGTACACCTGGCAGACCACCGTGCCCATGTGCGCGGGGGTCCTGATCGCCGCCGTCGCGGTCGTCGCGGCCCTGGTCACGGACACGGTGCCGACGGCCGTGACGCTGACCGGCGCGGGCGCGGTGCCGATCGTGCTCGGCGCCCTGTGGCGGGTGCGGGTGCGGCGGCGGCCGGCGGAGACCGGGCTCGCCCCGGCCGTCCCCGGCAAGGAGGAGTGCGTCGAGGGCGGGGTCGCGGCGGACACCGCGTACGGTCCCGAGCTCATCGGCCCGTATCTGGTGGCGGGCCCCGGCCTGCTCGCGGTGACCCCCGATCCGAAGGGCCGCACCCTCCGCAGGCCCCTGCCGCGCACGCTCGTCGTGGAGAGCATCCGCGTGCCCTACCGGTCGGACCCGGCGCGCGTCACCGCGGAGGCCGGCGGCCGGCGCAGGGCGCTTCGCCAGGTGGTCCTCGTCTGCCGCGACGGCGACGGGGAGGTGCTCATCGGCGTGCAGCGCAAGCACGCGCCGTGGGTGCTCGGCGCCCTCCAGGAGCCCGCCCGGGCCGGGGAAGGCGCGCAGGAGGCCGTCCCGCTGTCCGGGTACGGCTCCTGAGCGGCGGGGGCCTGCAGGCGGGCGCCGCTCCCTACGAGGGCGTCCGCGCCGCGGCCAGCAGCCGGTCCGTGTCCTCCGGACAGAGCATGAGCGCCCGGCCCACCGTGGCGAGCACCTCGCGCTCCGCGGGCCGGTAGGGGCCGTCGGCGAGGGCGATGCGGGCGCCCTGCAGCAGGATCGATTCGCGGCCGGCGGGGGCGAGGTGGGGGGCGAGGGGCTCCAGCGCCTCGTGGAGCTCGATGGCGAGGGCCGTACCCCGGGGGTCGAAGCCGTCACGCCCGGCGTAGGGGGACGGCGTGCCCAGGTCGGTGCCGTAGGCGCCGGGCAGACGGCCCGTGTCGGCGGCGAGGGCCTCGATCAGGGTGATCAGCTGTTCCTCGCTGCAGTCCACGAAGCCCGCGGCCCGGACGGCACCCACGGCGGCTCTTCGGACCGTACGGGCCTCGGTGCCGCCCGCGGCGAGGACGGCGAGGGCGACGGTGTGCACGGCGTCGCGCAGCATCGCGGAGAAGCGGATCGTGGTGGGGTGGTCGAGAACGTCCGTGCCGTAGCGGGCGCGGCACGCGGAGCACTCCACGACCGGTCCGACGGGGCCGCGCGGCAGCAGCGGCAGGCCGAAGGCCACGAGGCGGCGGCGCCCGGTGCGGCGGCGGTAATTGCGGTCGCCGCCGCATCCGGGGCAGTAGAACTCGCCGTCGCCCACCGTGCGCCATACGGTGCGTACGCCCACCACACAGCGGTCCCGGCCGGGTCGGCCCTGCGCGTGCATCACGGCGCACACCTCCATAACGCCACGGCCTCGTCGCCGCGTTGACGTGATGTTAGCCACATCGATGATGCGACGTCAGTACCCCGTGCGCAGACTGCGGGCGTCATACGGGGGATCTCGCCACGAGGCCACCGGATACGGTGGTTTTCCCCGGGGCCTCTTGACGACGCGCCGCACCGGCACCGAGCACTCCGCTGGAAGCGCGGTCCACTGCGGGCCGGTGGGGGCTTGTCGCGCAGTTCCCCGCGCCCCTTACAGGGCGCGGTACGCCCGGTTCACCGCCGAGACCACGGCCTTGATCGAGGCACGCGTGGTGTTCGGGTCGATGCCGATGCCCCACAGCACCTTTCCGTCGATCACGCATTCGATGTACGAGGCGGCGCGCGCGGCGGCGCCCTCGCTCATGGTGTGCTCGCTGTAGTCCAGGACCCGGGCGTCCACGCCGATCGCGGCCAGTGCGTCGACGAAGGCCGAGATCGGACCGTTGCCGGTACCGGTCAGCACGGTGTCGGCACCGTCCACGACCGCCTCGACGGTCAGGGCGTCGCCGCCCTGGCTCGTGGTGGACGTCTGGGTGGAGCGCAGCGCGATCCGGCCCCAGGGGTTGCCGTCGGTGGGCAGGTACTCGTCCTGGAAGACCGACCAGATCTCGGCGGGGGTGACCTCGCCGCCCTCGGCGTCGGTCTTGCCCTGGATGATCTTCGAGAACTCGATCTGCATCCGGCGCGGCAGGTCCAGCTTGTGGTCGTTCTTCAGGACGTACGCGATGCCGCCCTTGCCGGACTGCGAGTTCACGCGGATGACGGCCTCGTAGGAGCGGCCGACGTCCTTGGGGTCGATCGGCAGGTAGGGGACGGCCCACTCGATGTCGTCCACGGTCTTGCCCTCGGCGGCGGCGGTGCCGGCCATCGCCTCGAAGCCCTTCTTGATGGCGTCCTGGTGGGAGCCGGAGAAGGCGGTGTAGACCAGGTCGCCCGCGTAGGGGTGGCGCGGGTGGACCTCCATCTGGTTGCAGTACTCGGCCGTGCGCCGTACCTCGTCGATCTGCGAGAAGTCGATCATCGGGTCGACGCCCTGGGAGAACAGGTTCATGCCCAGGGTGACCAGGTCGACGTTGCCGGTGCGCTCGCCCTGGCCGAACAGGCAGCCCTCGATCCGGTCGGCCCCGGCCATGACCGCCAGCTCGGCGGCGGCGACGGCGGTGCCCCGGTCGTTGTGCGGGTGCACGGACAGGCAGATGTGCTCGCGGCGCGACAGGTGCCGCGACATCCACTCGAAGCGGTCGGCGTGGGTGGAGGGCGTGGAGCGCTCGACGGTGGCCGGCAGGTTCAGGATGATCTCGCGGCCGGCCTCGGGCTGCCAGACGTCCATGACGCCCTCGCAGACCTCCAGCGCGAAGTCCAGCTCGGTGTCGGTGAAGATCTCCGGGCTGTACTGGAAGCCGAAGACCGTCTCGTCGCCCAGGATCTTGTCCGCGTACTCCACGACCAGGCGCGTGCCGTCGACCGCGATCTGCTTGACCTGCTCGCGCGAGCCGCGGAAGACGACGCGGCGGAAGACGGGCGCGGTGGCGTTGTACAGGTGGACCGTGGCGCGGCGGGCGCCGCGCAGGGACTCCACCGTGCGCTCGATCAGCTCCTCGCGCGCCTGGGTGAGGACGGAGATCGTCACGTCCTCCGGGATCGCGCCCTCCTCGATGATCGAGCGGACGAAGTCGAAGTCGGTGGCGCCGGAGGAGGGGAAGCCGACCTCGATCTCCTTGTAGCCCATGCGGACCAGCAGGTCGAACATCTCGCGCTTGCGGGCCGGGGACATCGGGTCGATCAGGGCCTGGTTGCCGTCGCGCAGGTCGGTCGACAGCCAGCGGGGGGCCTTGGTGATCCGCCGGTCCGGCCAGGTGCGGTCGGGGATGTCCACGGCGTCGTAGGGGCGGTACTTGTGCACCGGCATCCCGGAGGGGCGCTGGGTCACCGTGGCCGCGGTCAGGGGGGTGGGACGGCCTACGGAAGCGGGGATCTCGGGCATCTGCGGGGGCTCCTCGTATGTCCTGAGACGGGATTCCGCCCGGCTCGCTGCGAGCTCGGGGGAGGCCGACGGGCAGGTCACCGCGGGTGACCGCAACGCCTCACACCGCGGGGAGGGGGTCGGCCGATCGACTACAGACCCTCGCCGCGGCAGCTAAGAAGAAGCAGCCCGAAACGCATGATGCACAGCACGGTAGCCGAGCCGGACGGGATGCGGTACGGGCGTTCCAGCATGCGGGACACGGCCCGGCACACGGAACGGTGCCACTCGATTGTGTTAATCGGTGCGCCGGGGCCTGACAAGGCCGGGGGCCGCTGTCAGATTCGGGCCATGAGTGACACCGTGAAGAGCGTTTTCTGCACCATCGTCCCGCCGCACGTGCTCGACAGGCTCGCGCAGGCCGACGACGCCGCGCGCGCCGATCTCGCGCAGCGCACCCTCGAACACGACTCCCTGCAGCGCACCCGGCGCCGGGTCACCGCCCTGCGCGGCGTCGCCGCCCCTGCGGGCACCCCCTCCGACAGCCCGCAGCGGACGATCTACGACGCCGGGCACCGGGCTACCCAGCCGGGCAAGAAGGTGCACAGCGAAGGCGACGCGCCCTCGAAGGACGCGACGGTCAACCGCGCCCACGCCGGGCTCGGCGCCACCTTCGACCTCTACCTCAAGGCCTACGGCCGGCACTCCATCGACGACGCGGGCCTGCCGCTGGACGCCACGGTCCACTACGGCCAGGGGTACAACAACGCCTTCTGGGACGGCAGCCAGATGGTCTTCGGGGACGGCGACGGGGACGTCTTCCTCGACTTCACCATCCCGGTGGACGTCATCGGCCACGAGCTCACCCACGGTGTCACCCAGCACACGGCCAACCTGGAGTACTACGGCCAGTCCGGCGCGCTGAACGAGTCGGTCTCGGACGTCTTCGGCTCACTGATCAAGCAGTACGCCCTCGGGCAGTCCGCCGACCAGGCCGACTGGCTGATCGGCGCGGGGCTGCTGGGGCCGGGCATCGACCACGGGGTGGCCCTGCGCTCCATGAAGGCGCCCGGCACGGCCTACGACGACGACGTCCTCGGCAAGGACCCGCAGCCGGCGACGATGGACGACTACGTCCGCACCTCGCGCGACAACGGCGGCGTGCACATCAACTCGGGCATCCCCAACCGGGCCTTCTACCTCGTGGCCACCGCGCTCGGCGGCAACGCCTGGGAGCGGGCCGGGAAGGTCTGGTACGCGACGCTGACCGGCGGCGAGCTGGCGTCCGACGCCCAGTTCGCGGACTTCGCCCGGCTGACGGTGGCGTCGGCGAAGTCGCTCTACGGCGAGGGCGACGAGGTCCAGGCCGTCCTCAAGGCGTGGTCGCAGGTGGGCGTACCCGCCTCGTAAGGGCCGCCCGCCGGGGCGAGAATGGCGCCATGCGGATCGTCATCACCCGGACCGGCGGGTTCGCCGGCATCGAGCGCCGGGCCGAGCTGGACACGAACGGCCGGCCCGACGCCACCCATGTGCAGGCCCTGGCCCACCGCGCGCTCGCCGCGTCGCCCGCCGAGGCGGCGAGCGTGCGAGGCGTGCCGGACGGCTTCCACTACGAGATCGACGTGGACGGCCGCACGGTGCACTGCGCGGACCCTCATGTCAGCCATGATCAGCGTGAGCTGATCAGGCTGGTGCTACGGGAAGGCGCGTAGCGCCCGGCCGCCCAGGGTCTAGAACCCCAGCTTCCGCAGCTGCTTCGGGTCGCGCTGCCAGTCCTTGGCGACCTTCACATGCAGGTCGAGGTAGACCGGGGTACCCAGGAGCGCCTCGATGTGCTTGCGGGACTTCATGCCCACCTCCTTGAGGCGGGCGCCCTTCGGGCCGATACCCCTCTATCTCGGCCGCCCTCGCGGGCGCTTCGCTGGCTTCGGACGGCGACGGCGCACCCCGAACGCCCTAGAACCCCAGCTTCCGCAGCTGCTTCGGATCCCGCTGCCAGTCCTTGGCGACCTTCACATGCAGGTCGAGGTAGACCGGGGTACCCAGGAGCGCCTCGATGTGCTTGCGGGACTTCATGCCCACCTCCTTGAGGCGGGCGCCCTTGGGGCCGATGATGATGCCCTTCTGGCTGGGGCGCTCGATGTAGACGTTGGCGTGGATGTCCAGCAGCGGCTTGTTCGCCGGCCGGTCCTCCCGCGGCAGCATCTCCTCGACGACGACGGCGATGGAGTGCGGCAGCTCGTCCCGGACGCCCTCCAGCGCGGCCTCGCGGATCAGCTCGGCCACCATGACCTGCTCGGGCTCGTCGGTGAGGTCGCCCTCGGGGTAGAGCGGCGGGCTCTCCGGCAGCATCGGCGCGATCAGGTCCGCCAGCAGCGACACCTGCTTGTCGCCCACCGCGGAGACCGGGACGATCTCCGCCCACTGGATGCCCAGCTCCTCGCCCAGCTGCTGGATGGCGATCAGCTGCTCGGCGAGCGCCTTGGAGTCCACCAGGTCCGTCTTGGTGACGATGGCGATCTTCGGGGTCTTCTTGATCCCGGCCAGCTCGCTCGCGATGAAGCGGTCACCCGGGCCGAGCTTCTGGTCGGCGGGCAGGCAGAAGCCGATGACGTCGACCTCGGCCCAGGTGGTGCGGACCACGTCGTTGAGCCGCTCGCCCAGGAGCGTGCGCGGCTTGTGCAGACCGGGGGTGTCGACGAGCACCAGCTGGGCGTCGGGCCGGTGGACGATGCCGCGCACGGTGTGGCGCGTGGTCTGCGGACGGTTGGAGGTGATCGCGACCTTCGTCCCCACCAGTGCGTTGGTCAGGGTCGACTTGCCCGCGTTGGGGCGGCCGACGAAGCACGCGAAGCCCGCGCGGTGGGGGGCCTGGGAGGGGGACGAGGCGTTATCCATACCGGCCATTCTCCCCGATCCCGGCCCACCCGCCGACCAGCGGCCCGGACGGGCTCAGGCGCGCCGCGTGCGCCGCCCCGCCAGCGCGGCGGCGAGCCACACGACCCCGGCGGCGGGCAGCAGCAGGGCGGCGGCGAGGGCGAACCAGTTGGCGCTCTCCCCGCGCGTCCAGCCGAGGACGAGGCCGGTCCACAGGACGGCGGTGGCCAGGAACAGGCTCCAGGACCCGGCGGCGTGGGCGCGGTCGGCGGCCCGGCGGCGGCCGCGTGCGCGCAGCAGGTCCCTCAGGGCGTGCGGCCACAGGACGATCAGCCAGGCGGCCGTCATCCAGTCGAAGCCCTCGCCGCCGGCCCAGTCGACGACCAGGGTGAGCGTGAGGGCGGCCGTCACCGCGGTCATGAGCCAGGCGAAGCCGGCCGGGGTCTCGTTGCGGGCCACGGCTCAGCCCGCGTCGACCCTGCTGCGCAGCGCGCCGTCCGGCCCAGCGAGGAGCACGGGGGTCGCGGCCCCGCCCAGGTCCCGTACGGCGGCCCGGTCCTCGTCGGAGACGGCGCCCGCCTCGGAGACGACCGCCGCGGCCTCCAGCGACTTCGCCCCGCTGGCGACGGCCATGGCGACGGCGGTCCGCAGCGCGCTGAGCCGCAGCGAGTCGAGCGCGACCGTGCCGGCCACGTACGTCCGGCCCGTCTCGTCGCGCACGGCGGCGCCCTCGGGCACGGCGTTGCGGGCGCGCGCGGAGCGGGCCAGCGTGATGAGCTTGCGGTCTTCGGGGTCCAGCGTCGTCTCCGTCATACCGGGGAGCATAAGCAGCGCCGCCCCGCCCGGCCGCCGCGGGATCAGGCCTTGCCGCCGGCCTTCCGCTGCGCCTGCTGCACCTTCTCCACGGCCTTGCGCAGCGACGTCTCGAAGGCGGCGGTGTCGGCGGTGGTGAAGCTGGCCTGGGAGACGGTCACGACGGTGCCGCCGACGCGGACGGCCGCGATGTCGTGCTGGATGCTCACGCCCTGCTCGGTCGCGGCGAAGACCACCCGCACGCCGCGGGCCTCGTCGCCGAGCGCGGGCACGGTCAGCTCGCTGCCGGCCGCCTCGTCCGTGCTGCCGTCGGCGCCCTTGACCGTGAACTTCCCGCAGGCGGCGAGGTCGGTCTTCCGCTGCATGACCTTGACGGCCTCGGCCTCCTGGTAGGAGGTGACGCCCTGGGTCATCTGGATCCCGGTCTCGCCGGCCTGCTTGAGGTCGGTCATGGCGTGGGCCTGTGCCTTGGGGCCGTTGTCCGCGCCGACGAAGACGTCGAGCAGGGGCTGGCACGCGGCCTTGCCGGCCTTGCCGAACTGCATGCCGGTCGCGCCGACGTCGTAGGCCGGGATGTCCTTGTTCACCTCCCAGCCGGAGGGCAGGTCGGCGGGGGTGAGCAGGGCCGCCTTGGCCTGCTCGGCGGTCAGGGGACGGGACCCCTTGTCCGGGGCGGGGGCGGCGCCGGCCGTGTCCTGCGCGGCGGACGGCTTTCCGTCCTCGCCCTTCTTGTCGCCGTCTCCGCAGGCGGAAAGGGTCAGGAGGGAGGCGGCGGCGAGGGCCGCGAGCGCACCACGGCGCAGGAAAGCGGACACGACGAAGATCCTTAAGTAAAGGGAATGCATGCCAAAGGCATGCCAATAGTAAAGATCCCCGTTCTCGTGTCCGCGTCAGCCCGCCACGGAGTACATGCCTCCCCGCCGGCCCTCCGGCGAGACGAGCCACTCCAGCCTCGCGGCCGTGCCCGTGTCCGGCACGGGGTTGTGCATGACGATCGTCAGGTCCGGCCGGGCCGGCACACGCAGCTGCGTGCTCTCCAGGTACAGCTCCCCGGCCACCGGGTGGTCGAACTCCTTGATCAGCTGGCCGCCCGCCTGCACGTCGCCCTGCGCCCACAGCTCCGTGAACTCCGGGCTCGCCGCGGACAGCTCCGCCACGATCTCCTGGAACCCCTCGTCGTCCGGGCGCTCCGAGCACGCGGCGCGGTACTGGGCGACGACCCGCCGGGCGTTCTGCTCCCAGTTGGCCGCGCGGGCGCGGTAGGCGGGGTCGGTGAAGAAGTCGACCAGGCAGTTCGGCCGCGTCTTGCGGCGGAAGCCGATGACCATGCGGGCCGAGTCGTTGAAGGCGACCAGGTTCCAGTACGGGTCCATGATGTGCGCCGGGTACGGCATCCAGCCGTCGATCAGCCGCTGCAGGCCCTCGCACAGGTAGTCCGGGTCGTACGGGGACTGCGGCTGCGGCGGGTTCAGCCCGGCGAGCACGTAGAGGTGCCGGCGCTCGTCGCCGCTCAGCTTCAGCACGTTCGCCACGGCGTCCAGCACCTGCGGCGAGACGGTGATCTCCCGCCCCTGCTCCAGCCACTGGTACCAGGAGGCGCCCACGCCCGCGAGGACCGCGACCTCCTCGCGGCGCAGCCCGGGCGTGCGCCGGCGTCCCCCGCCGTCCGGCAGGCCCACGTCGGCCGGGGACACCCTGGCCCGACGGCTCATCAGGAAATCACGCAGCTCTTGACGGCGACGCGGCTGTGCGGTCGACCCGGTCAACTTTCTCCCCCTTGCCTGGTGGTGCGGCCACCACCATAAGCACGCTCTCCCCACGTTTCTTCCGCGCGCCGGAAGCTGAGCGCATGGCGATCGACTCCCCTTCCCGTACGACCCCTCCCCGTACATCCCCTGCCGGTGCGGCCACCGCGGCCGGGCCCGGCATGTCCGCCCGCGACAAGCTGGTCCTGCTCGTGCTGTGCGCCGCGCAGTTCATCGTGGCCCTGGACTTCTCCATCCTGAACGTGGCCCTGCCCGTCCTGGGCGACGACCTCGGCATGGGCCAGGCCGACCTGCAGTGGGCGGTCACCGCCTTCGCCCTGCCCTCCGGCGGCTTCCTGCTGCTCTCCGGCCGGATCGCCGACCTCTACGGGCGCCGCCGCGTCTTCCTCGCCGGCCTCGCGCTCTTCACCGCGTCCTCCGTGCTCGCCACGCTCGCCTGGGCCCCGGCCGTCTTCCTCGCCGGGCGCGCCCTGCAGGGGCTCGGCGCGGCCGTCATCGTGCCGACGGGCATGTCGCTGCTGACCACGACCTTCGCCGAGGGCCCGCAGCGCGAGCGTGCCCTCGGCATCAGCAGCACGCTGCTCTCCCTCGGCTTCACCATCGGCATGGTGCTCGGCGGCGTCATGACCGACACACTGGGCTGGCGCTCGACGATGGGCCTGCTGGCCGTGGCCGGCCTCGGCATCCTCGCGCTCGCACCGGGCCTGCTCGCCGAGTCCCGCCCCGCTGAGCGGCCCCGGATCGACATCCCGGGCGCGGTGACCGTCACCGGCGGCCTGCTGGCCCTCATCTACGGGCTGTCGACCGCGGCCCAGCGCGGCTTCGGCGGCGCGGACGTCCTCGTCTCGCTCGTCCTGGGCGTCGCGCTGCTGGTGGCCTTCGTGGTCGTGGAGTCCCGCGCCGCGCAGCCGCTGGTCTCGCTGCCGATGCTGCGGCGGCCCACGGTCGCCTGGGGGAACCTGGCCGGCCTGATCACCTTCGCGATGATGAGCAGCGTCGTCTTCCTGCTCACGCTCTACCTGCAGGAGGTGCTGGAGCTCTCGGCGTTCCGCACCGGGCTCGTCTTCGGCGTGCAGGGCGTCTTCGCCGTCGTCGCCGGCATGACCGCGCCGAAGATCATCGCCCGCTTCGGCACCCGCACCACGCTGCTGGCCGGCCTGGCCGTCCAGGCCGTCTTCACGGCCGCGCTGCTGGCCCTGGGGCAGGACTCCTCCGGCGCGTGGCTGGCCCTGGTGGCGGCGAGCGTCGCCTGCGTCGGGCACCTGTGGGCGATCGTCGCCTACGGGGTGACGGCGACGTCGGGCCTGCCGGACACCGAGCAGGGTCTGGCCACGGGCCTGGTGACGAGCTCGCAGCAGGTCGGGCTCACGATCGGGATCCCGCTGCTGAGCGCGGTGGCCTCGGCCCGTACCGCTGCGCTCTCCGAGGGCGGCTCGGGCTTCGCGGCCGCGACGCTGGGCGGCATCCGGGTGGGGCTGGGCGTGGACGCCCTGATCGTCGCGGTGGTGGCGGCGGCGGTCGCGGTGGGCCTGCGGAAGCGGCGCGCGGCCTGAGAAACACGCGGAGGGGGCGGGCCGGAGATTCCGGCCCGCC
>NZ_BMUT01000002.1:0-462109 GCF_014650335.1 Streptomyces hiroshimensis | reverse complement strand
CCCTCCGCGTGTGAGATCCGTAAGAAGGGTGATCAGGAGGAGGGCGTCGGCCCCTCCATCTGGTCGCCGATCCACTTCATGGGCTCTTCCATGTTCTTGAGGTAGGTGGCGCCGTTGTGGGTGCCGCCGGGTATCTCCCAGGTCTTGGTGTGGACCGGGCCCTTGCCGTAGGTGGCGGTGAACTTCTTGACGTCGGCGATCATCTTGGCGTTCTCTTTGGAGCCGTACTGGAAGGCGATGTAGACGTCCGGCCCCTTGGTGGCCGCCAGCTGCTTGGCCAGCACCTCGGGGTTGTTCTCCGCCTTCTCCTTCTCGTGGCCCCGCCACAGCGGCGAGTCGGGCACGATGTCCGGGCCGTTGGCGATCGCGGTCTTGAACTTGTCGGGGTGCTTCAGCACGGACTTCAGGCTCGCGAAGCCACCGGTGGAGGAGCCCATGTAGCTCCAGCCGTCGCGGGACTTGATCGTGCGGAAGTTGGCCTTCATCAGGTCCGGGACGTCCTCGGTCAGCCAGGTGCCCATCTTCGCCTGGCCGGGGATGTCACTGGCGTCCCAGTAGATGCCCTTGTCGTCCGGGCCGGGGTTGAGGATCGGCATGGCCAGCAGGAACGGCTTGCTCTTGCCCTCCTGGTACCACTTGGAGACGCTCTTCTCCAGCGAGAGCTTGTCCGGGCCGAACTCGCCGAACGCCCAGTAGTTGCTGTCGTTCCCGGGGCCGCCGGGCAGGGCGATCATGACGGGGAAGCCGCTGGAGGCGAACTTCGGGTCGTCGGTGTACTCCTTGGGCGCCCACACCCACACCTTGCCCTTGAACCCGGACTTCTTGCCGTCCAGCGTGACGACGCTGACGTGGGTGCCGTCGGCGAGCGTCTTGGCGTTCTTGAAGGACGCCTGCGGTCCCGTGGGCATCAGGGTCTTCGCGTCGGCGCCCTTCCCGCCGGTGCCGCCGCCGGCCTGGCCGTAGCTGACGGGATCGCCCTTGTCCGTGAAGGGCGGTATCTCGTAGTAGCTCATCACGGGCCAGGCGATCAGCCCGAGCGTGGCTACGGACGCCACCGCGATGACCCAGCGTCGGGCGCGGTGGGAACGGCGGCGGCCTCGGGACTGGTAGGCCCCGGTGGACGGGTTCGTCATCGTGGTGCTCCGGCAGGCAGTGGCGATCGGTTCTGTGCCTGCAGATGAACGAATCCGGCCCCGGGGTTCCGGATTCGCCCCGGCAATCCGCCTCTGATACGAAATGCTCATAAAGCCCCCGGCCGCGACGCCGGGGGCTTTACAAGATCAGTGCACCGGTTCCACCAGCACCGTCACGATGCGGTTCCGCCGGCCCGCCGCCGCCTCCGCCGTGAGCCGCAGGCCCTGCAGCCCGCCCCCGGGCTCGCCGAGCCCGTAGTCGGCGAGGTCCACCTCGGCCACGGCGCCCGCGATCGGCACCCGGCCCAGGGACTTGGCCAGCAGGCCGCCCACCGTCTCCACGTCCTCGTCGTCGAGCTCGTCGAGGCCGTAGAGCTCGCCGAGGTCGCCGAGGTCGAGGCGGGCGGTGACGCGGTAGCGGCCGTCGCCGAGGTCCTCGACGGGCGGCAGCTCGCGGTCGTACTCGTCGGTGATCTCGCCGACGATCTCCTCCAGGATGTCCTCGATGGTGACGATGCCGGCGGTGCCGCCGTACTCGTCGATGGCGACGGCGCAGTGGTTGCGCTGCTGCTGCATCTCCCGCAGCAGGTCGCCGGCGTTCTTCGTGTCGGGCACGAAGACGGCGGGCCGCATCGCGGTGGAGACCAGCTCGGACTCCGCGTCGCGGCTGATGTGCGTCTTGCGGACGAGGTCCTTGAGGTAGACGACGCCCACGATGTCGTCCTCGCTCTCGCCGGTGACCGGGATCCGGGAGAAGCCGGAGCGCAGGGCCAGGGTGAGGGCCTGGCGGATGGTCTTGCCGCGCTCGATGACGACGAGGTCCGTGCGCGGCACCATCACCTCGCGCACGAGGGTGTCGCCGAGCTCGAAGACGGAGTGCACCATGCGGCGCTCCTCGTCCTCGATCAGCGACTCCTGCTCGGCGAGGTCGACCATCGCCCGCAGCTCGGCCTCGGAGGCGAAGGGGCCCTTGCGGAAGCCCTTGCCGGGGGTGAGGGCGTTGCCGATGAGGATCAGCAGCTGCGGCACCGGGCCCATGATGCGGGCGAGCGGCAGCAGCACGTAGGCGGCCGCGGTGGCGGTGCCCAGCGGGTGCTGGCGCCCGATGGTGCGCGGGGAGACGCCGACGGCCACGTACGAGACGAGGACCATGACGGCGATGGCGACGGTCAGCGCCTGCCAGGTCTTCTCGAAGCCCTGCAGGCAGACGTAGGTGACCAGCACTCCGGCCGCCATCTCGCAGGCGACGCGGACCAGCAGGGCCACGTTCAGATAGCGGGTGGGGTCGGCGGCGACGGCCAGCAGCCGGGCGCCGCCGCGCCGCCCGGACCGGACGGCCTCCTCGGCGCGGAACCGGGTGGTCCGCGCGAGGCCGGCCTCGGCGCAGGCGGCGAGCCAGGCGACGACGAGCAGCAGGACCGCGACCGCGATCAGCTGCCCGTTCACGTGATCGTGGGCGCCGGGGAGGGCCCCTCGATCCCGCGCTCGGCGCGCCAGCCGTCGACGATGGCGGCCTGCAGGCCGAACATCTCGGCCTTCTCGTCGGGCTCCTCGTGGTCGTAGCCGAGGAGGTGGAGGACGCCGTGGACGGTGAGCAGCTGGAGCTCCTCGTCCATGGAGTGACCGGTGGGGGCGTCCTCGCCCTGCTTCTTGGCGACCTCCGGGCACAGCACGATGTCGCCGAGGAGGCCCTGCGGGGGCTCGTCGTCGTCCTTGGCCGGGGGACGGAGCTCGTCCATCGGGAAGGACATCACATCGGTCGGCCCGGGCAGGTCCATCCACTGGATGTGGAGCTGCTCCATGGCTTCGGCGTCGACAACGATGACCGAGAGTTCGGAGAGCGGGTGGATGCGCATCCGGGCCAGGGCGTAGCGGGCGATGTCGAGGACCGCCTGCTCGTCGATGTCCGTGCCGGATTCGTTGTTGACGTCGATAGCCATCGTTTTTTACCGGGGGGTGCTTTCGTTTCGGCTGTCGTACTGCTCGTACGCGTCGACAATACGGCCGACGAGCTTGTGCCGGACGACGTCGTTGCTGGTGAGCAGGGAGAAGTGGACGTCCTCCACCCCTTCGAGGATCTCCCGCACCTGGCGCAGTCCGCTCTTCGTACCGCCGGGGAGGTCGACCTGGGTGATGTCGCCCGTGATGACGATCTTGGAGTCGAAGCCGAGCCGGGTGAGGAACATCTTCATCTGCTCGGGGCTGGTGTTCTGGGCCTCGTCCAGGATGATGAAGGCATCGTTGAGGGTGCGGCCGCGCATGTACGCGAGCGGCGCGACCTCGATCGTCCCGGCGGCCATCAGGCGCGGGATGGAGTCGGGGTCGAGCATGTCGTGCAGCGCGTCGTAGAGCGGGCGCAGGTAGGGGTCGATCTTCTCGTAGAGCGTGCCGGGCAGGAAGCCGAGCCGCTCGCCCGCCTCGACGGCCGGGCGGGTCAGGATGATCCGGTTGACCTGCTTGGACTGCAGGGCCTGGACGGCCTTGGCCATCGCCAGGTAGGTCTTGCCGGTGCCGGCGGGGCCGATGCCGAAGACGACCGTGTGCTTGTCGATCGCGTCGACGTAGCGCTTCTGGTTGAGCGTCTTGGGCCGGATCGTGCGGCCGCGGCTGGAGAGGATGTTCTGGGTGAGGACCTCGGCGGGGGTCTCGGCCCCCTGCTCCTCGTTCCTGAGCATGGCGATCGAGCGTTCCACCGCGTCCTCCGTCATCGGCGCACCCGTGCGGAGCACCAGCATCATCTCGTCGAACAGGCGCTGTACGAGGGCGACTTCCCGCGGCTCCCCGGTGGCGCTGACCTCATTGCCCCGTACGTGGATGTCCGTCGACGGGAACGCTTTCTCGATGACCCGCAGGAGGGAGTCACCGGAGCCCAGGACCGTCACCATGGGGTGCTTGGCCGGGACCGTGAACCTCGCCGTCGCCTGCGGTCGTGTGGGTGTCTGAGTCATGGGCCGGCCCGAAGGCCTGCTCATCGCCTCTTTTCTGCACTCCTGTGTCCGGCCGGTGTCCGGAAAACCTTGGAATACCAGGGTACGACGGCAGGCCCTGGGGCCCGAGAGTTTTTCCTGCGCCTCCGGCGGGGGCCTACGGCCTGCGGAAGCCCAGCGTGGGCACGGCCCGGCGCAGCGGCCAGGGCCGGGCGGCCGCGGGCAGCAGTCCGTCGAGGAAGCCGTAGCGGCGGCGGACGGCCGGGCTCTGGTCGTCGTAGGAGCGCACGTGGTTCCACCAGGCGGCGATCTCGACCCACCCGGGGGCCGACAGCGACCCTCCGAATTCCTGTACGGACAGGGCGGCCGTCAGCCCGGCGAAGGCGAGCCGGTCGGCGAGCGGCCAGCCGGCCAGGGTGCCCGTGACGAAGCCCGCGACGAAGACGTCCCCGGCGCCGGTGGGGTCGAGCGCCTCGACGGCGATCGCGGGGACCTCCGCGCTCTCCCCCGTACGGCTGTCGACCGCGAAGGCGCCCTTCTCCCCCATCGTGACGACGGCGACCGGCACCTTCTCGGCGAGCGCGCGGGCGGCGGCGCGCGGGCAGTCGGTGCGGGTGTAGCGCATGGCCTCCTCGGCGTTCGGCAGGAAGGCCTCGCAGTGCTCCAGGCCCGCGAGGTCGGCCGGATCCCAGCGGCCGGTCTCGTCCCAGCCGACGTCCGCGAAGACCCTGCTGCCGCGGGCCGCCGCCCGGGCGATCCACTCCTCCTCGCGGCCGGGCACCAGCAGGGCCACGCAGGCCCGCGACGGGGGCGGGCACTCGGGCGCGGGCACCCCTCCGTCACCGGGCGGCGGCACCTCGTGCCCGTGCGAGACCATCGTCCGCTCGCCCTCGTAGGCCATCGAGACGGTCACCGGCGAGTGCCAGCCGGCCACCGTGCGCGACAGGCCGAGATCGATTCCCTCCCCTTGCGCGAGCGCCTCCCAGCAGTACTCCCCGTACATGTCGTCGCCGAAGGCCGCGGCGAGGGAGGTGCGCAGGCCCAGCCGGGCCAGGGCGGTGGCCATGTTCGCGATGCCGCCCGGGCTCGACCCCATGCCGCGCGCCCAGGACTCCGTGCCGCGCACGGGGGCCGAGTCCAGGCCCGTGAAGATGATGTCGAGGAAGACCGTTCCGGTCAGGTACACGTCGGTGGGCGGGTCCTCCGCCGAGCGGACCTCGGCCAGCGGGTCGAGGACGGCAGCCGCCCCCTGGAACTCGAATCCCTCGGTGCGCTCGCCCGGGCAGTGCCCGTTCCGGATGTCCTGCCGGGGCGTCGAGTGGGGCGAAGAGGTCGTCATACGCGCTCGCTGCTCCTCTCACGGGGTGCGGATCCGGACAGTGTGCCCGATGCTGAGGTACCTTCCGGAATATGAGGCTGACGATTCTCGGCGGTGGCGGGTTCCGGGTGCCTCTGGTGCACCGGGCCCTCCTGGACGACGCGCGGCGCGACACCCCGGGCCGCTGTACGGAACTCGTGCTCTACGACACCGATTCCATGCGCATGAGAGTGATCGCTTCGGTGCTGGCGGCGCAGGCCGAAGGGGTGCCCGGCGCCCCTTCCGTGCGCATCGCGCACAGCCTGGACGACGCACTGCGCGGCACCGACTTCGTGTTCTCGGCCATCCGGGTGGGCGGCACGGCCGGCCGGGTGCTGGACGAGCGGATCCCCCTGAGCGAAGGGGTGTTGGGGCAGGAGACCGTCGGCGCGGGCGGGGTCCTGTACGGCCTGCGCACGGTGCTGGTGGCGCTGGAGATCGCGGAACGGGTCGCGGCGGTCGCCCCCCGCGCATGGGTCATCAACTTCACCAACCCTGCGGGGATGGTGACGGAGGCGATGTCGGCCGTCCTGGGCAGACGGGTGATCGGCATCTGCGATTCACCCGTGGGGCTGGTCCGGCGGGCGGCGCGGGCCGCCGGAGCCGACCCGGATCGGGTGACCTTCGACTACGTGGGGCTCAATCACCTCGGCTGGCTCAGATCGTTGAGCCTGCACGGCAAGGACCTGCTGCCGGGGCTGCTGGCGGACGACGACGCCCTCTCCTCCTTCGAGGAGGGCAAGCTCTTCGGCGCGGACTGGCTGCGCGCCCTGGGGGCCCTGCCCAACGAATACCTCCACTACTACTACTTCCGCAGGGAGACCCTGCGCTCGGTGCTGGAGTCCCCGGAGACCCGCGGCCAGTTCCTCGACCAGCAGCAGAGCGGCTTCTTCACCGAGGCGGCGGCCGCGCCGGAGCGCTCGTACGAGCTGTGGGAGCGCACCCGGCTGCAGCGCGAGTCCACCTATATGGCGGAGAGCCGCGCGGCGAGCGGCGGCTGGCAGCGCGACTCCTGCGACCTGGACGGCGGCGGCTACGACAAGGTGGCGCTCGCGCTGATGCAGGCCGTCGCCCGGGACGAGCCCACGCGCCTGATCCTCAACGTCCCCAACGGCACGACCGTCCCCGGGCTGGCCCCCGAGGCCATCATCGAGACGGTCTGCGAGGTGGACGCCCGGGGCGCCCGGCCGCTGCCGTGCGCGCCCCTGCGCGAGGACCAGCTGGGGCTGATGCTGCAGCTCAAGGCGGTCGAGCGGGCCGCGATCACGGCGGCGGTGCACGAGGACCACGACGCCGCGCTGCGCGCCCTGGCCCTGCACCCGCTGGTCGACTCGCCGGCGGTGGCGGCCCGCATCCTGGAACGGGCCGGGCGGGGCGCCCGGCGCAGGGGCGGGGAAACGACGCCCCTACTCGCGTAGACAAGGCTTGACCTGCACTTGCTTGACCTGCACCGGCCAAGGCCCTAGCTTCGCGCTGCACCGCCCTTGCTACTCAGGAGTACACACGTGCAGCTCAGCCTTGCGTCCAAGCGCGTCCGCATCGCCGCGGCCGGCGCCGCCCTCGCCGTCGGCGCCGGTCTCTACACGGCCGGCGCCGCCAGCGCCGAGCACTCCGTGCCGCGCACGGACAAGGAGATCCCGAACCTCACCAAGGTGACGGACAAGATCAAGGCCTACTACGGCGACACCGTCGACAAGAACGGCCAGCACTACGCGTCGCCGGACAGCAACTACGCCAAGCAGGTCGCCGACATCGAGAAGAAGGCGAAGGCGCAGCTGGAGAAGGCCGTCAAGAACCAGGCGGGCAAGAAGGGCGCCCCCAAGCCCGCCATCGTCCTGGACGTGGACGACACGACCCTGCTCACCTACAACTACGAGCTCCAGCAGGGCTTCCACTTCACGCCCGAGTCGCAGGACGCGTACCTGAAGTCCACCGACATGGCCCCGGTCTTCGGCATGCCGCAGCTCGTCAACTGGGCGCAGTCCAAGGGCATCACGGTCTTCTTCGTCACCGGCCGCGACGAGCACCAGCGCGACTGGAGCGTGCGCAACCTCAGGAACGCCGGCTACAAGCCCGCCGCCGACACCGCGCACTTCTACCTGAAGAACAAGAAGACGCCGCCGGCGTACCTGCCGTGCGGCGCCACGTGCACCACCGTCGAGTACAAGGCGGGCACGCGCAAGCACATCGAGTCGCAGGGCTACCGCATCGTCGCCAACTTCGGCGACCAGTTCAGCGACCTGCAGGGCGGGTACGCGCAGCACACGTACAAGCTGCCGAACCCGATGTACTTCCTGCCGTAACCGCCTTGCCCTAACGCCTTTTGGGCACGGGCACCCGCATCAGGTCCCGGGCGACGGTGAGTTCGCCCTCGAAGCCCGCCGCCCGGGCCTGCTCCGCGAAGACCGCCGGGTCGTCGTACCGCTGCGAGAAGTGCGTCAGCACAAGGTGCCGCACTCCCGCCCCGGCGGCGACCCGGCCCGCCTGGCCCGCCGTCAGGTGGCCGTGGTCCTCGGCGAGGGAGGCGTCCTCGTCGGTGAACGTCGACTCGATGACGAGCATGTCGCAGCCCTCGGCCAGCTCGTACACCCCGTCGCACAGGCGGGTGTCCATCACGAACGCGAACCGCTGCCCGCGCCGGATCTCGCTCACCTCGTCCAGGGTGACGCCGCCGACCGCGCCCTCGCGCTGCAGCCGGCCCACGTCCGGCCCGGCGATGCCGTGCGCGGCGAGCCGCTCGGGCAGCATGCGCCGGCCGTCGGGCTCGACCAGGCGGTAGCCGTAGGACTCCACCGGGTGCGAGAGCTTGCGGGCCTCCAGGCGGTACGAGGGCTCCTCGGCCAGCACCCCGCCCGCGCCGGAGACGGGCTCCTCCACCAGCTGCACCGTCTCGCGGTAGGCGGTGGCGTACCGCAGGCGCTCGAAGAAGCGCTTGCCGCTGCGCGGGTAGTGCGCGGTGACCGGGTGCGGCACCTGGTCGAGGTTGATGCGCTGGATCACCCCGGCGAGGCCGAGGGAGTGATCGCCGTGGAAGTGGGTGACGCACAGCCGGTTCAGGTCGTGCGCGGCCACCCCGGCGCGCAGCATCTGCCGCTGCGTGCCCTCGCCCGGGTCGAAGAGCAGGCCGGTGCCGTCCCAGCGCAGGACGTAGCCGTTGTGGTTGCGGTGTCGCGTGGGCACCTGGCTGGCGGTGCCCAGGACGACGAGTTCACGTACGGACAAGGGGTGCTTCCTAGCCGGGGGGCCAGTTGAAGCCACGGCCGCCGAGGACGTGGGCGTGCGCGTGGAAGACGGTCTGGCCGGCGCCGGCGCCGGTGTTGAAGACGATGCGGAAGCCCTTGTCCCCGTTCTCCTGGAGGGCCACCTCGCCGGCCGTCTTCAGCACGTCGGCGGCGAGCAGCGGCTCGGCCGCGGCGAGAGCGGCCGCGTCCGGGTAGTGCGCCTTGGGGATGACCAGGACGTGCACGGGCGCCTGGGGGTTGATGTCCTGGAAGGCGAGGGTGGTCTGCGTCTCCTTGACGACCGTCGCCGGCACCTCCCCCTTGACGATCTTGCAGAACAGGCAGTCCGCCTGCGGTTCTCCCGCCACCGGTGGGCTCCTCACGGGTCGTCGGCTCGTACCGTCCGGATGTTACCGGGCGGCCTCCGATTCCTTCCGGCGGGCGCTCTTCAGCCGCTTCTCCTTCGCCTTCCTGGCGTCCTCGCGCTCATTGCGCCGCCGGGCGTTGCCCCACCACATGGCGAGCACCACGGGAACGCCGCCGATCCACGCGAGCGCCTGCTCGTAGCCCCGGTCCGTCCAGGGCACGGTCACCAGCAGCACCGCGCAGAGCGTGCCCCACAGCGAGTGCACCACGGCCAGCTTCGCGGCGAAGGCGCGCCGGATCACCGACAGCAGGGTGAGCTGGGCGCCCTGCGGGAGCTTGTAGTACGTGCGCCAGATGCACAGCCCCCACGCCACGCACATCAGGAAGAAGAACCACATCCGGGTGCCGAGCGGTGCGGGCAGGGAGGTCGGGTCGTCGCCGGTCGGGAAGGCCCGGGAGGTGATGGCGGCGTACACGAGGCAGAGCAGGGCGACCCAGCGGGTGCGGCGCACCAGGCGCAGGGCGACGTCCTCCAGCTTGGAGGCGACGTACGCGTTCCCGGGGTCGGTCCCCAGAGCCGCGGTGTACTCCCTGGCCAGCTCCGGCAGCCTGAGCTCGCGGGACTCGTCCTTGAGCCCGGCGAGCACGGCGCGCGCGTCGGCATCCTCGGGGGCGAAGCTCAGGACGTCGCGCATCGTCTGCTGCGCGCCCGCCTTGTCCCCCATGTCGATCAGGACGGAGTACCGGGCGAAGTGCGAGTTCACGGACTCCGGGCTGACGCGCACGGACTCGTTCGCGGCCGCCAGCGCACCGTCGAGATCGCCCGTCGCGCGCAGCGCCTTCGACAGCGACTGATAGGGCGTCTGGTGGTGCGGCGAGATCCGTATCGCCTCACGGGCCGCGGTGACGGCCTCGTCCGCACGGCCGAGGCGCCACAGCGCCTCGCTGCGGTAGATGTGGCCGTCGGTGTGGGACGGGTTGAGGCTGAGCGCGGCCTCCGCCATGACCAGGCTCGCGGGCCACGCCTGCTTCCGGTAGAGGCAGCAGGCGAGCAGGGCGTAGACGTCGGCGTCCTTGTGGGAGACCTCTCTCGTGTGCCGGGTGAGGAGGTCGCAGGCGTCGTCGACCCGGCCGACGGTCAGCAGCGCCTCGGCACGGGCCACGTTCGGGTGCCCACCGCCGTAAGGGGTGTCACTCACGCTCAGAGCATCCTCTTCTTCTTCAGGTACGCCAGCAGCTCGTCGTACTGCCCGCCCTCGTTGGCGAACTGGGCGACGCTGCGCGCCGAGTCGAACCACGGGCCGGTCGACGGGCGCAGCTGGGCGAGGGCCGCGAGCAGGTCGTCCGTCTCGATCATGCGGGGCCGGCCGGTGCGGACCGAGTCCATCAGGGCGCGCTCGGCCGCGCTCTCGCACAGGTGGCGCAGGTCCGCGCCGGAGAAGCCGTCCGTGCGCTTGACCAGCTTGCGCAGGTCGATGCGGGCCACCGGGCGGTCCTTGAGGTGGTGGCGCAGGATCGACTCGCGGGCGGCCTCGTCGGGCGGCAGCACCAGCACCGTGCGGTCGAGGCGGCCGGGGCGGCGCAGGGCGGGGTCGACGTCCCAGGGGTGATTGGTGGCGGCGAGCACGAACAGGCCCTCGTTGGCCTGGGCGTCCACGCCGTCCAGCTCGGTCAGCAGCTGGTTGACCGTGGTGCGCAGGCCGGAGTGGCGGATCTGGCTGCGCTTGGCGCCGAGGGCGTCCAGCTCGTCGAGGAAGACGACGCAGGGGGCGTTGCGGCGGGCCGTCTCGAAGAGTTCGCGCAGGTTGCGCTCGGAGTTGCCGATCCACATGTCGAGGACGTCGGTGATGCTGACCGTCATGAAGCGGGCGCCCAGCTCGCCGGCGACGGCGCGGGCGATGTACGTCTTGCCGCAGCCGGGCGGCCCGTACATCAGCAGTCCGCCGCGCAGGCTCTTGCCGTAGAGCTTGCGGAGTTCGGGGTTGCGCATGGGGGCCAGGAAGGCGGCCTGGAGGCGCTCCTTGACCTGCTCCATGCCGCCGACGTCGGCGAGGGAGAGGCCCGCGGTCTCCACGTCCCAGGCGCTGACGCCGGCCGGGTCGTCCTCGCCGTCGGCGGACAGCGGCTGCGGCTGCTGATCCGGCTCCGGCTCCGCCTCCGAGGACTCGACGAAGCGCGGCGGGATGACGTCGGACAGCTCGTCCTCGGCCTGCTTCCAGTCGTAGCGGGGCGGTTCGGCGGGCGCGGGGGCAGGTGCGGGGGCGACCGGCGCCGTGGCCGGGGCCGTCACCGGCGGGGCGACGGCGCGGGCGATCAGCGCCTGCGCCTCCGCATTGCCCGGTTCCCGCTGCAGGGCCGCGGCGACCTGGGATATCGCGTCCTGGCCGTGCCCCGCTTCGAGGAGGAGCTGGGCGAGGTGCAGGCGCAGGGGCACGTCGTCGGGCGCGGCGTCGACGGCCGCGCGCAGGCTCTTGATGAGCGGGGACTCTTCGGGCATGGACCAAGGGTAAGCGGGGGCCGGGGAGGGCTCTTTACTTGGATTGCTGATGCCCGTCCTGCCAGTGTTTGTCACCCTTGTTGTCCACGGGCTTGTCGCCCTTGTTGCCCTTGTTTCCGGTGCTCTTGTCGCCGCCGCCTTTGCCGCCGCCACCGCCGCCGCAGTCGCCGCCGCCGTTCGTCACGCCGCTCCCCGAGCAGTCGCCGAGGACGCTCGCCGTGAAGACCGTCTTCCCGTCGACCTTCGCCGTCAGCTTCCCCTGCACGCACGAGTCGTCGTAAAGACCCGTCACCCGCCCGTAGACGATGATCTTCTGCCCGCCGCTGGTGCGGCCGTCGCAGTCGACCCCGACGGCGGTGACCGGGCGCGCGCCGCCCTTCTCCGTCACGCCGGGGTCCTCGGCCTTGCCCGTGCAGGTCAGCCACTGGACGGGATAGCCGTCGTGCTCCAGTCGGGCGGTGGCCCGCTTGTCGGCGGTCACGGCGACGATCACCGAGTCCAGCCCGCCCGGGCCCTCCTGGCGGCAGCCGGTGAGCCCCACTGCGGCCGCGGCCGTGAGCGCCACCGCACCCGCTGCACACAGCACCGATCGTCCCCGTAGGCGCCTCAATGCCCGCATACGCGGCAGTTTCCCACTCACGGGCGCCGGGCGGAAGGCCGGGCCGGTCCGGCAACGTCCCAACTCCCCATGATCGACCGTAAGTTCGGAAACACAGGATTTATCAATTACGTACCTGAGTTTCACCTGCCCCCCTTAATCTCTCCTGCGAAGGGGGACACACGCGCACTGGGGAGTCGCGTGAGGGGGCATTCAACGACGCTGCGGGGGCCGGGGGGTCTTGGCCGCCGTGCGGCTCGTGGCTGACTCAGCGCTTCAGGGCGCGCCCACGGCATCGGTTCAGGGGGGAAATCTTTGCTGACGTCCGTATTGGTCTGCGCCGTGTCACTGGCACTGTTCTGGATGGCCGCCTTCACGCTGTGGTGGCAGATGCACGCCTGGCGCACGCCCGAGACGCTCGCGGCGACGCGCTTCGAGCCGGCCGGTGACACCGGCGCCCTGTCGTTCTCGCTGCTGGTGCCCGCCCGGCACGAGCAGGCCGTCCTCGAACACACCGTCAGACGCCTGCTGGAGTCCACGCACGCGCGCTACGAGATCCTCGTCATCGTCGGGCACGACGATCCGGAGACCGCGGAGGTCGCCGAGCGGATGGCCGCCGCCGCGCCCAACCGCGTCCGGGTGATCACCGACACCCACGCCGTGAAGAACAAGCCCAAGGCGCTCAACACCGCGCTCCCGCACTGCCTGGGCGACGTGGTGGGCGTCTTCGACGCCGAGGACCAGGTGCACCCCGCGCTGCTCGCGCACGTCGACCACGCCTTCCGCAGCACCGGCGCCGACGTCGTGCAGGGCGGCGTCCAGCTCATCAACTTCCACTCCAGCTGGTACAGCCTGCGCAACTGCCTGGAGTACTTCTTCTGGTTCCGCAGCCGCCTGCACCTGCACGCGGAGAAGGGCTTCATCCCGCTCGGCGGCAACACCGTCTTCGTCCGCACCGATGTGCTGCGCGAGGCGGACGGCTGGGACGCCGAGTGCCTCGCCGAGGACTGCGACCTGGGCGTCCGGCTCTCCAGCAAGGGCAAGCGCGTCGTCGTCGCCTACGACCCCGAGATGGTCACCCGCGAGGAGACCCCGGGCTCGCTGATGAGCCTGCTCAAGCAGCGCACCCGCTGGAACCAGGGCTTCCTGCAGGTCTACCGGAAGCGGGACTGGCGGCAGCTGCCCGGCTTCGGGCAGCGGCTGCTCGCCCGCTACACCCTGATGACACCGTTCCTCCAGGCCTTCACGGGCGTGGTCGTCCCGCTCAACATCGCGGTCACGCTCCTGCTCCACGTCCCCGTGTACGTCGCGTGGCTCACCTTCCTGCCGGCCGTCACCGCCCTCGTCACCTTCGTCTTCGAGATCGTCGGCCTGCACGACTTCGGCGTGCAGTACGGCCTGCGCGTGCGCTTCGTGCACTACCTCAAGCTCGTCCTCGGCGGCCCCTGCTACCAGCTCCTCCTCGCCGGAGCCGCGATCCGCGCGGTCTGGCGCGAGCAGCGCGGCCGCAAGGAGTGGGAACTCACCGCCCACGCCGGCGCGCACCTCAGCCGAGAGGACGTCACGACGTGACCGCCGCCTTCCCCGCCGCCCCGGCCCGCCCGGCGGCGGCCCTCCGCCACGCCTCGGCCCGGCCCGCGGCCCGCCCCGTGCTGCGCCTGCGCCGCTCCCGCCCCGACCTCCTGCTGTGCGGACTGCTACTGGTGGCCGTCCTGCTCGTCCAGGGCTGGAACATCACCGGCTACCCGGGCCTCAGCGACGACGAGGGCACGTACCTGGCCCAGGCGTGGGCCGTCCAGCAGGGCGAAGGCCTCGCCCACTACACCTACTGGTACGACCACCCGCCGCTGGGCTGGATCCAGATCGCCGCGCTGACGTGGCTGCCCTCGCTCGTCTCGCCCGAGACGCTGACCGTCGCCCCGATGCGCTGCGCGATGCTCGCGGTCACGGCGGCGAGCTGCGTCCTGCTCTACGTACTGGCGCGCCGGCTCGGCCTGCAGCTGTGGGCCGCGGGCCTGGCCACGGCCCTGTTCGGGCTGTCCCCGCTCGCCGTCGTCCTGCAGCGGGAGATCTTCCTCGACAACATCGCCGTGATGTGGATGCTGCTGGCCTTCTGCCTCGCGGCCTCCCCCCGGCGGCACCTGTGGCACCACTTCGGCGCGGGCGTGGCCGCCGCGGTCGCCGTGCTGTCGAAGGAGACCATGCTGGTCGTCCTGCCCGCGCTGCTGGTGACCATGTGGCGGCACAGCCACCGCGACACCCGCAAGTTCGCGGTGACGGGCGCGATCACCGTGTGCGTGCTGATCGGCCTGTCCTATCCGCTGTTCGCGCTGCTCAACCACGAGCTGTTCCCCGGCCCGGGGCACGTCTCGCTCGTCGACGGCGTCACGTACCAGATGAGCCGGGCCGGCTCGGGCTTCCTCCTCGACACCTCGTCCGCCGCGCACGACGTGCTGGGCTCCTGGCTCTACTACGACCGGGTGCTGCCCGCCGGCGGCCTCGCCGCCGCCGTCGTGCTCCTGGCCGCCTTCCGCCGCTCCGTGACCGGCCGGGCGCTCGCCGGGCCCGCGCTGGCCGTGCTGCTCCTGGCGGCCGTGGCCATGCGCCCCTCGGGCTACCTGCCCGCCATGTACGTCATCCAGGCCCTGCCGTTCCTGTCCCTGGCCCTCGCCGGAGCGGCCGCGTCCGCCGGCTGCGCGCTGCTGCGCACCCGGCCGGGCTTCCGCCGGCGCTGGTACGCGGCGCGCTGGACCGCCCTCGTCCTGCTCGGCGTGACGGCCGCCGCGTACGTGGTGCCGCGCTGGTACGACGGCGACCGCGCCGCCCTCACCACCGACGTCAACGCCCCCTACCGCGCCGCGAAGGCCTGGCTGTCCGACCGGGGCAACGTCCCCGACCCGGCCCGTACGCGCATCCTCGCCGACGACGCGATCTGGCTCGACCTGGTGCACTCGGGCTACGGCCCGGGCACGGGCGCCATCTGGTTCTACAAGGCCGACCTGGACCCGGCCGTGAGCAGGACGCTGCCGCGGGGGTGGCGGGACCTGGACTACGTGGTCGCCTCGCCGACGGTGCGGCGCGACGCCTCCCATCTGCCGCTGGTCAAGGGGGCGCTGGAGCACTCGGAGGTGGTGGCGGCCTTCGGGCGGGGGGACGACCGGATCGAGGTCCGGCGGGTGGGGCAGAGAGGGCTTGGTGGGCAGGGCGGACGGGACGGGCGGGGCGGACCCGCGGAGGGCGCCCCGTGACGCTCTTCGAGACGGGGGCGCCTCAGGGGGCGGACGCGGCCGAGGCCACCGCTGAGGCCACCACGGAGGCGGCGCCCCAGGAAGGGTTCCGCTTCCCGGGGCGCCTCGCGACGCTGCACGCCTCCGCCCCCTGGGCCCGGATGCTGCTGTTCGGCCTCATCGGACTCACCGGCTTCCTGCCCAACCTGCTGGGCCTGCACCTGCTGACGGTCGCCGGGCTGCACTACGTACCGGCGGAGATCGCCGCCAACCAGCTCGGTGTGCTCTGGAACTTCCTCCTGATCGAGCACCTGCTCTTCCGCGACCGGCGCCGCCACCGCCACTGGGCGGACCGGGTGGCCCGCTTCGCGCTCCTCGCCAACGCCGATCTGCTGCTGCGGATCCCGCTGATCGCGCTGTTCGCCGGCGTGCTGCACCTCGGCGTGCTGCACGCGACGGTCATCGCCCTGCTGACGACCTTCGTGCTGCGGTTCGCGGCCACGGAGGCCCTGGTCTATCTGCCGCGCAAGGCCCGCAAGGGCCCCGAGAGCCGCAAGAGCCGCAAGAGCCGCGAGCGGCACAGTGGAGAAGGGACGGATGCATGACCCTGCCGACGGGACGGAACCTGCTGAGGGGACACAGCAGACGCAGCAAGCGCAGTAGACGCAGCAGACGCGCACGGCTGGCGGCGGCGATGCTCGTGACCTGCGCGGCCTCCGCCGGTCTGCTGCTGTCGTCGCCCGGCCCGGCCAGCGCCGGCTCGAACCTGCTGGTGAACCCCGGCTTCGAGTCCGTACGCGGGGACGGGGAGCCGGCGTGCTGGGAGAAGTCCGGCTGGGGCGACAACGACTTCTCGTACGCGCTGACGGGTGCCGCGGAGGCCCACAGCGGCGGGCGGGCGCTGTCGGTGACACTCACCCGGCGGCTGAGCGGGGACCGCAAGGCCCTGATGCTGGAGGACACCTCCTGCGCGCCGAACGTGAGCCCGTCCCACCAGTACGACCTGTCCCTCTGGTACAAGTCGACGACGCCTGACGCGTCCGTCACCGTCTTCCGGCACGACGTGAAGGACGGCTGGCAGTACTGGACCGATCTGAAGACCCTGCCGGTGAGCGCGGGCTACGCGCGGGCGGAAGTCCGTACGCCCGTCGTGCCGCCCGGCACGGACCAGATCACCTGGGGCGTCTCGGTGTACGGCACGGGCACGGTCACCACCGACGACTACGCGATGGAGGACGCCACCCAGCCGGCGCCCGGCGACGCCTGCACCGCGGGCGACGCGTGCACCAAGGGCAGCTGGGCCGTGATGCCGTTCAGGAACCCCGTCCGCAGCATGCACTCGGTCGTCCTGCGGAACGGCAAGGTGCTGCTCGTCGCGGGCTCCGGCAACGACCCGGAGCTGTTCAAGGCGGGCACGTTCACGTCGGCGGTCTACGATCCGAAGACGGGGGCGATGAAGACCGTCCCGACGCCGGTGGACATGTTCTGCGCGGGCCACGTCCAGCTCTCCGACGGGCGCGTCCTCATCATGAGCGGCAACAAGGCCTACCCGGCGGCCGACGGCAGCCACGGCTACGAGGGCTTCAAGGACTCGTACCTCTTCGACCCGGCGACCGAGTCGTACGTGAAGACGAACGACATGAACGACGGCCACTGGTACCCGTCCGCGACGATCCTCGGCAACGGCGACGTGATCTCCTTCGGCGGGCTGCGCGAGGACTCCACGGGCAGCGTGACCGCCGAGAAGTTCAGCCAGGCGCAGCAGAAGTGGCTGCCGGTGAACGAGGTCAACCAGACCTGGTCGTACTGGGGCCTGTACCCGTCGATGATCCTCATGCAGGACGGGCGGCTCTTCTACTCCGGCAGCCACGTGTTCGGCAACGGCACGCCGGGCACGGGCGCGTCGGTCTACGACTACGGCACCAACAAGATCACGGACGTGCCGGGGCTGCAGGACAAGGACCACCGCGACCAGTCGGCGAGCGTCCTGCTGCCGCCCGCGCAGGACCAGCGGGTGCTGACGATGGGCGGCGGCAACGTCAACACCAACCCCGAGGCGAACCGCTACACGGACATCATCGACCTGAAGCAGCCGAACCCGGCGTACACGCCGGGCCCGCTGCTCCCGCAGGGCGAGGTGGACCAGGGCCGGGGCCGGAAGCCGGAGACGGGCGGCCAGGGGAAGATGTACGTCTCGGCGGTCCTGCTCCCGGACGGCAAGGTCCTGGAGACGGGCGGCGGCCTGCACGACCGGGCGGACCCGGTCTACGAGGCGTCGCTGTTCAACCCGGCCGCGGGCACGTTCCAGCCGGGCCTGGCGACGGACCCGATCCCGCGGACGTACCACTCGTCGGCGTTCCTGCTGCCGGACGGGCGGGTGATGGCCGTCGGCGACAACCCGGGCAACGGCACCTTCGACGACCACGTCTCCGTCTACACCCCGCCGTACCTGTACAAGGGCGCGCGCCCGCAGATCACGTCGGTCGCGACGGACCAGTGGAGCTACGCGAGCACGCAGCGGATCACGGTGGACCGCCCGGTGGTCAAGGCGGAACTGATCCGCCCGGCGGCGGTCACCCACTCCTCCGACCCCAACCAGCGCTTCGTCGACCTGCCGATGAGCGTCGGGTCGGACGGCAAGACGATCGACCTGAACGTGACGAGCAACCCCGACCTGGCGCCGCCCGGCTGGTACATGCTCTTCACGGTCGACGCGGCGGGGGTGCCGTCGGTGGCCTCGTGGGTGCACCTGGGCGGGCCGCAGGCGATGGCGGCGGAGGCGAGCCCGAGCGCGAGCCCGATGGTGCACGGCTTCGCGGGCGGCATGCCGCACTCCGCGGAGAAGAAGCCGGAACCGAAGCGCACGTCGGCGAAGGTGGACACCCGGATCGCAGGCTGCGACCGCCACTACGGCGCGGAGAACGTGTGCGTGCCGACGGTGTTCCCGAAGGCGGTGGCGCCGACGACCGCCGCGCGCTGCGAGTGGCTGGGCAAGCACGGCTACAAGGGCCTGAGGGTGAACGGGAAGGACGATCCGCTGAGGCTGGACCCGGACGGGAACGGGAGGGTGTGCGGATGAGTACGTAGCCGCCGGACTGCGGCCCCTGCCGGGGGAACTCGCGGCGGGGGCCGCATATGATCCGGCATCATGCGTATAGCAATTCCCGCCCTGGTCGCCGTCGGCGGCCTCGCAGCGGTCGTCTTCGGTCTGCGTCTCGCCTTCAACATCGGCGGCGCCGCCGACTCGTACGCGGCCATGGCCCGGGCGCGGTCCGAGCGGATCTACCGCCGCCTCACCGGCTCCGACAGCCTGAGCCTCCCGTCCGTCACCCACAGGGGCCTCACCACGACCAACTTCCGTCTGCGTGGTGCGGCCCTGACGTTCGCAGGCCTCCTGATGACGACGGCGGGAACGGCTCTCCTGTCGATGCGCCTCTAGACATCCCGTGGATCGGCAGCCGCCAACAAGCCGATCACCGGAGGCCCTTCCCGGTACGCCCAGGTGGACGGCCGACGCAGCGCCTCCTCAAGAACGTCGCCGGTCAACCGCTCCCCGGCCTCATGCGCCGGCCACTCGTCGCTCCGGTAGACCTCGACGTATCCGGCGCGCTCCCACCGGCCGATGATCTCGGTGAAAACGGGAACGACGGCCGAGCACTCGGCATCATCTCCGCCACGGGTCCAATCGGCCACGACGGACCAAAGGGGCGACATTTCCCGGGCGTTGACGAGAACGCATTCCTCTTCCTCGGACAGCTGGTCCACGGTCACTCCCACCCCTTGGCCGCAATCACTCCATGTGGCACAGCGCAAACGATCATGCCAGTCGGGGTCCGGAACCGGAACCCTCTGCCCCCGGCGGGGACTGGCGTCGGAGTTGGCCCGGGGTGGTGGCGAGGCGTTCGCGGAGGAGAGTGGTGAGGGTGGTGGCGTTCTCGTAGCCGACGCGGCGGGCCACGGCGTCCGTCGGCAGCCCGGTCGTACGGAGCAGGTGCGCGGCCTGTTCGAGACGGATGCGCTGCGCGAAGCGGAGGGGCGAGATACCGAGGACGCGGTCGACCGCGCGCTGCAGGGTGCGCTCGCTCACGCCCAGGCTGCGGGCGGCGTCCGCGATGCGCAGGGGCCGGTCGAGGTGTTCGCGCACCCAGCGCTCGTACCCGGCGACCATCGGGTCGGTACGCGCCAGGTGGCCGGGCACGGCGTAACCCGCCTGGGCGGGGCGGGTGTCGATGAGCAGGTAGCGGGCGGTGAGCTCGGCGAGGGCCGGGCTGCCGTCCCGTACGAGCGAGAGCGCGAGGTCCAGGTGCGCCGTGGCGGCGCCGGCCGTGCTCACGCCCGGCGCGTGGGTGAGCATGCGCGTCTCGTCCAGCAGGACCTCGGGGTAACGCTGCCGGAAGTCGGGAGCGAGCCACCACGTGGTGGTGGCGGGCTGCCCGTCGAGCACCCCGCTCTCGGCGAGCAGAAACGTGCCGGTGCAGGCGGCGGCGAGGGGCGTACGGGCGGCGCGGGCCTGCCGGACGAGTTCCCGTTCGGGCGCCTGGTCCGGCGAGGCGACCCACGCGGTCAGCGGCCCCGGCCGCTTGTGCCCGACTCCGGGCACGACAAGGGCGCCGGGCGCCGGGGCGGCCTCCGGAGCCACGGTTTCCACCCGGTGCCCGACGGCGGTCCGTACGGGCCCGCGCGGACTGACGCAGGCCACCTCCCACGGGGGCGGGGGCTGCGGCACCTCGTGGCGCAGTTCGTTGGCCGTCCGCAGGACGTCGAGCACGGACGCGAGCCCGGAGTCGAACACGCCGTCCACGACCAGAACCGAGATCTTCACGCCGGAAACGGTAAGGGAGGCGCCGGGTCCGCCAGGGGGACGGCGTGGCCGGGGCCCGTCGATTGCCCGCATGACCACACCGAAGGACGCGCGAACGTGCGTACGCACGAACGGGGGAGCGGGCTCGTCCCGTGCCGGTCGGGCGCTGTCAGCGAGGGACTTCACCCTCACCGTTGCACGAAGTGCACGGTGCTTCGTGCTGCCACCCCTCCTCGTCCTCCCACTCGATCTTTCCGCTCCCCTGGCACGATGAGCACAGCGGCATCAGTACCGACACCCCGATCCGGTCGTATACGGCGTCCTCTTCCAGGAGGATCGCGCCCACCCCTGGCGGCGCGTTCTTGGTGACCTTGATCCGCAGACGGCCTTCCCACGTCCCGGCGACAACGCCCTCAACCCCGTCGGCCCAGCCTGTACCGCTCGCTTCGACACGGATCCTGTCGCCATCCCGGACAGCCACTGCCGATCACTCCCATCGCCCTGTTTCCCCGTCAGGGAGCCATGCTGCTGCTCACGGACAGTGGCACACAAGCCGTCCCGGCCACCCGCTATGTGCCGCCGCCCGGCTCCCATTGCGGCAACTCCGGGATCAGCAGCGCCGCATAGCCCGTAAAGCGCCGGGTTCCGCAGCGGTCGCACCTCGCCGCGTCCCCCTCCTGCGTCCACCCCGACACATGCGCGCACCTCACCACGAGCCTGCCGACCACGGTGGTCACCCGGTCGCCCCTTCCACGACGCGGTGCGCGTTGCGGAAGTGCCTGCGTACGGCGATGGCCGCGTCCACGGCCCCCTCCCCACCCCGCGCTACCGCCTCGCGCCGGGCCGCCTCCAGTTCGGCGCACTCCTTGCACCCGACCAGCGATACGGACGACGCTGCGCGGGCGTGCCGCTCGGTCACCTCGGCGATGTGGCCACCCACGCTCACCTGCAGCCGGCCGCCGCCCTCTCCCCCACGCAGCCGCAGCCGCAGCGGTGCCCCTGCGGGGGCCGGCGCGTTGGCGATGAGCTCGGCCGTCAACGTCTCGGCGGCGTCCGCCAGTTCCGTCATTCCGCGCTCCCCGAGGACGGCCCGCAGCACGGCCCGTGCGACCGCTTGTGCGGACGGGTCGCATGGCAGTTCGAGGGTGTACGTCCAGGGCAGCGGTACGGATACGGTTGCCACGAGGCCTCCCGACGAAGAGGTGGATTGGGCCATCCGAGGTGGCCCGCGTCACACCGTAGCGGCCTCATGAGATACATCCCATGGAAAGCGTGGGATGCGTCCCACTTGCAATCCGTTCGAGCGATGGCGTCATACACATGCACGAGCAGCGAAGGAACGCGATGCCACCGAGTACACCTCCACCGACCATCCGGCGGCGTCGCCTGGGCGCTGAACTGCGCAGGCTTCGGGAGCGTGCCGACCTGACCGCAACAGAGGCCGGGGCGCGTCTCGGCATCACGCAGTCGCGAATCAGCAGCATCGAAGCCGGGCGCTACGGTGTAAGCGCCGACCGGGTACGCGCCCTGGCACGTGCCTACGACTGCTCGGACGAATCGCTCGTCAACGTACTTGCCACGATGACAGGCGAACGCAAGCGCGGCTGGTGGGAGGAGTATCGCGAGCTGCTACCGGCGAACCTGATCGACATCACCGAACTTGAGCACCACGCCACGGCCGTGCGCGTGACCCAAGTGGTGAACATCCCCGGGCTGCTCCAGAGCAGCGAATACACACGCGCCGTCTTCCGCGAAGCTGTACCGACGCTGCTGCCCCACGAGATCGAGCACCGGGTTTCTCATCGGATCAAGCGCCAAGCAGTCCTCTACAAGGACAACCCGCCACCCTACGAAGCCGTTGTCCATGAAGCCGCCCTGCGTATGCAGTTCGGTGGGGCCGAGGCTTCCAGAAACCAGCTCAAGCACCTGATCGACATGAGCGAACGGGAGAACATCACCATTCTGGTGATCCCCTTCGGGGTGACCTTCCCCAGCACGGGCGTGGGAGTTGACTACTTCCACGGTCCGGTCTCCCAGCTCGACACCGCAGCAGTCGACATCGCTTACAAGGACTCGTTGATCGACGCCCCGGCACAGCTGGAGAGGTACAGCGCAATGCTCAGCAGGATGCGTGCAATCGCTCTCGATCCCGAGCCTTCACGTAACCTCATCCACCGTATTGCCGAAGCCACCTGAGAGGAGTCGACTGTGACCGCACTGCACTGGCAGAAGTCCACCTACAGCGAGCATGGCAGCTCTTGCGTCTACCTCGCCGCCACCCCCGGCGGCACCGTCCTCCTCCGTGAGAGCGACGCCCCCACCGACATAATCGCCGCGCCGCCGAGCAGACTGCGCCCCCTGATAACCCGCATAAAAACCGGAACGCTCAGCGCGAGCGCCCCCCGCTGACGCGGCGGGCCGCCGGTACCCCCGTATCCGGCGCCCCGCCGCGACCGTTCCGTAGGAGTAGCCTCGCCGAGAAGGGGCCCGCCGGGCCATAGGAAGATCTTCCTACGCCGGAGCTGCGCCACCGAGGCTCCGGCCGCTGCCGGTCATGGTGCGACCTCCGGCGCAAGTGCTAGCTTGGTATGCGTGCGGCTGGGCGCCCGGTTGCACACATAGAGACCCCCGTCCCGGAGGGCTAGTCCGTGACGAGGGTCGACCGAAACCGACTCGGACGGCGTGTGGCCGTCAGCCCTCAGGTTCTGTGAGGACTGCCGGTCACCGTCCGGTCAACCACCTCCCGAACTCGCGGATCACCGCGAAGATCCGTTCGCGAAGAGGCTTCTTCCGGTGGCGTCCCATGGGCGCCCCCTCCCTACAAACGCACCCTGCCCGGGGGTGCTCCGGGAGGACGCCCACGCCGGGCGCCCTGGGCGAGCGTCCGGAGAGATGTATCCACGTCCTCGTGGGAGGGGGCGCACTAGGTGCGCCGCAGGTCACAATACCGCTTCCAGGCAGTCGAGTTGGGGCCGGACGAGTCACCCGTTCAGGCGACCAGCCCCTCCGCCCGCGCCACGACCAGCGTCGACACCCGGTTGTTCGTGCCCAGCTTTCGATAGATCCGTTCCAGGTGGCGGTTCACCGTGTGCGGGGAGATCGCCAGGCGGCGGGCAATGGCGGCCGCGGTGAGGCCCTCGGCCAGCAGGCCGAGCACCGTCGCCTCGCGCGGCGTCAGATCACACGACGGCACGGGAGCCACCGCACTACGCAGCCGCTTCAGTTCGTACACGTGGCTGGCCATCGTGCGGATCACCGGCTGGATCCGGGTCAGGAAGGCGAGGTCGTGCGGTGTGAAGTCGCCCCGGCGGCCGATGAGGGCGACGCACATCTTGCCGTCCTCGCAGGCGAGGGGCACGCCGACCTGCTGGGTGACGCCGAAGTCGCGGCGGGCTTCCTCGTACCAGGCGGTGTTGCGCCAGCCGTCGCAGATGTCGGCGATGTTGACGGGGGCCTGTTCGGACAGGCCGTAGTCCAGGAGGGGGTGGCGTTGCCGGATGCGCCGCTGGACGAGGCCGTCCACGACGGTGCTCAGCTCGTCCGGCGCCCACCCCCGTACCGTCCCCGTGCCTTCCGACAGCAGTACTTCGGAGAACGTGGCCGAGTCACAGCCCAGGGAGTCCAGGAGCTCCCGGGAGATCACATGCCAGACCGAGTCGACGTTCTCGTTCTCCAGGACCGCGACGACGAGATCGAGCATCTGGCCGTAGTCCCGTGTACGGAGTTGTGCTGCCATGGCAGACCTCGCTCCCCCCTCGTGACCCCCGTCATCCTCATACCTCTCGAAGTCGTCTTACTCGGACCGCGGGCCGCAGGCCACACCGCCCGGAACCCTCAGGACCAGCGGCCCGTACGCCCCAGCAGCAGCGCCGTGGCCGCCGTGCCCGCCGTCGACGTGCGCAGGACGCTCGCCCCCAGGCGGTACGGCCGGGCGCCCGCCTCGGCGAAGGCCGCGAGCTCCTCGGGGGAGACGCCTCCCTCGGGGCCGACCACGAGGACGATATCGCCGGTCGGAGGCAGCGGGGCCGTGGCGAGGGGGGCGCTGTGGCCCTCCTCGTGGAGGACGGCGGCGAAGGCCGCGCCGGCGAGGAACGCGGCGACCTGGCGGGTCGTCATCACCTCGGCGACCTCGGGGAAGCGGAGGCGGCGGGACTGCTTGCCGGCCTCGCGGGCCGTGGCGCGCCACTTGCCCAGCGACTTCAGACCGCGGTCGCCCTTCCACTGGGTGATGCAGCGGGAGGCGGCCCACGGGACGATCGCGTCGACGCCGGTCTCGGTCATCGTCTCGACGGCGACTTCGCCGCGGTCACCCTTGGGCAGGGCCTGGACGACGGTGATACGGGGTTCGGGCTGCGGCTCGGAGCGTACGGACGTCACCGCGACGTCGAGCCGGTCCTTGCCCTCGACGGCGGCCACGGTGCCGAAGGCACCCGTACCCTGACCGTCCGTCAGGCCGATCTCCTCGCCGACCCGGAGGCGGCGGACGGAGACCGCGTGGCGCCCTTCGGGGCCGTCGAGGGGGAAGACGGTACCGGGAAAGACACCCGTCAGGGCGTCCTCCTCGACCAGGAACACCGGCGCTGTCATGACTTGCTCCCTCGCATTTCACTGCCCCGCATTTCACTGCCCCGCGTCTCGCTGCCGCGCGATTCGCTGTCCCGCGATGCGCTCCCCCGTACCGTGCCCTGCTCCCCCTGCGTCGATGTACCGCGCGCCGCGTCGAGTTCGCCGATGAGCGTCTCGACGAGCGCGGCGGCGGGCAGGGGCCGGACCAGGCGGTGGCCCTGGCCGGCCCACAGGGCCATCGCCTGCGGGTCGCCCGCTTCGGCGGCGGCCTTGCGCAGCCCGGCCGTCAGGTAGTGGACCTGGGGGTAGGCGGCGGGGGCGTACGGGCCGTGCTCGCGGATGAAACGGTTCACCAGGCCGCGGGCGGGGCGGCCCGAGAAGGCCCGGGTGAGCTCCGTACCGACGAACAACGGGTCGGTCAGGGCCTGTTTGTGCAGGGCGTGGGCACCGGACTCGGGGCAGGCCAGGAAGGCGGTGCCGAGCTGCGCGGCGCTCGCGCCCGCGGCGAGGACGGCGGCTATCTGCTCGCCGCGCATCAGCCCGCCGGTGGCGATCACGGGGAGGTCGACGGCGTCGCGGACCTGGGCGAGCAGGGACAGCAGGCCGAGGCCCGCGCCCGCGCCGTCGGCGTGCGGGTCGTCGCGGTGGGTGCCCTGGTGGCCGCCGGCCTCGACGCCCTGGGCGCACACGGCGTCCGCTCCGGCATCGCGGGCGGCCAGCGCCTCGGCGGCGGAGGTCACGGTGACGACGGTCAGCGTGCCGACGGCGGCGAGGGCGGCGACGGCCTCGGGCGAGGGACAGCCGAACGTGAACGAGACGACCGGCACCGGGTCGTCGAGGAGGATCGCGAGCTTCGCGTCGTAGGCGTCGTCACCGCCGTGATCCCGGTCGCCGAGCGGCGTCTCGTACCAGGCGGACTCGCCGGCGAGCTGCTCGGCGTAGACCTCGACGGCGGCAGGGTCGGCGACGGGGGGCTGCGGCATGAACAGATTCACACCGAAGGGCGCGGCGGTGCGGGCGCGAAGCTGCTTGATCTCTTCGTACATCGCCGCGGGCGTCTTGTACCCGGCGGCCAGGAAGCCGAGGCCGCCGGCCTCGCAGACCGCGGCCGCGAGCGCCGGCCCCGAGGCGCCGCCGGCCATGGGCGCCTGCACGACCGGGTGCCGGCACAGGCCGGCGAGCGCGGAGGCCACCCTGGGTTCGAATGCCATGACCACATCGTGTCACAGACCATGTCAATCACCGGACGGGCTCGATCCGAGCCCGTCCGGTGAAAAAGACCACAGAGAACCGTAAGGGCTCAGCGCCCGTTGAACGCGTCCTTCAGCCGCGAGAACAGCCCCTGCTGCCCCGGCTTGCTGTGCCCGCCCGGGGGCCAACCCCCGGACCCCCGGCCCGGCGCCTACCGCCCGTTGAACGCGTCCTTCAGCCGCGAGAACAGCCCCTGCTGCCCCGGCTTGAACTCGCCCATCGGACGCTCCTCGCCCCGCAGCTTCGCCAGCTGCCGCAGCAGGTCCTCCTGCTGCGGGTCCAGCTTGTTGGGGGTGATGACCTCGACGTGCACGATGAGGTCGCCGCGCCCGCCGCCGCGCAGGTGCGTGACGCCGCGCTGGTGCAGCGGGATCGACTGACCCGACTGCGTGCCGGGCCGGATGTCGATCTCCTCGATGCCGTCCAGGGTCTCCAGCGGCACCTTGGTGCCGAGGGCCGCGGCCGTCATCGGGATGGTGACCGTGCAGTGCAGGTCGTCGCCGCGGCGCTGGAAGACCGTGTGCGGCTTCTCGTGGATCTCCACGTAGAGGTCGCCGGCGGGGCCGCCGCCGGGGCCTACCTCGCCCTCGCCCGCGAGCTGGATCCGGGTGCCGTTGTCGACACCGGCCGGGATCTTGACCGTCAGGGTGCGCCGCGAGCGGACGCGGCCGTCACCGGCGCACTCCGGGCAGGGGGTGGGCACGACCGTGCCGAAGCCCTGGCACTGCGGGCACGGCCGGGAGGTCATGACCTGGCCGAGGAAGGAGCGGGTGACCTGCGAGACCTCGCCGCGGCCGCGGCACATGTCGCACGTCTGGGCGGAGGTGCCGGGGGCCGCGCCCTCGCCGCTGCACGTGGTGCAGACGACGGCGGTGTCGACTTGGATCTCCTTGGTCGTCCCGAAGGCGGCCTCGTCGAGGGTCACTTCGAGACGGATCATGGCGTCCTGGCCGCGCCGGGTGCGCGAGCGCGGGCCGCGCTGCGACGCCTGTCCGAAGAAGGCGTCCATGATGTCGGAGAAGTTGCCGAAGCCCGCGCCGAAGCCACCGGCGCCGCCACCGCCCCCGGATGCCGAGAGCGGGTCGCCGCCGAGGTCGTAGACCTGCTTCTTCTGCGGGTCCGAGAGCACCTCGTAAGCGGCGTTGATCTCCTTGAACCGCTCCTGCGTCTTCGGGTCCGGGTTGACGTCCGGGTGCAGCTCGCGGGCGAGGCGGCGGAAGGCCTTCTTGATCTCGTCCTGCGAGGCGTCGCGGCGTACGCCCAGGACCGCGTAGTAATCCGTGGCCACTTACGACTCCGCCAGGATCTGTCCGACGTAACGTGCCACTGCGCGTACCGCTCCCATCGTTCCGGGGTAGTCCATGCGGGTCGGTCCGACCACGCCGAGTTTGGCGACTGCCTCGTCGCCCGAACCGTAGCCGACGGCGACGACCGATGTGGAGTTCAGTCCCTCGTGAGCGTTCTCATGGCCGATGCGCACCGTCATCCCGGAGTCCTTGGCCTCGCCCAGCAGCTTCAGCAGCACGACCTGCTCCTCCAGCGCCTCCAGCACGGGCCGGATGGTGAGGGGGAAGTCGTGACCGAAACGGGTGAGATTGGCGGTGCCGCCGATCATCAGCCGCTCCTCGGTCTCCTCGACCAGCGTCTCCAGCAGGGTGGCCAGCACCGTAGAAACGGTTCCGCGGTCCTCCTGCTCGAAGGACTCGGCCAGATCCGCCACCAGCTGCGGGACGTCCGTGAACCGGCGGCCCACGACGCGGCTGTTGAGCCGGGCGCGCAGATCCGCGAGAGAGATCTCACCGATCGGGGCCGGGCAGTCGATCATGCGCTGCTCGACCCGCCCGGTGTCCGTGATCAGCACGAGCATGACGCGGGCCGGAGCCAGCGAGAGCAGCTCCACATGGCGCACCGTCGAACGGGTCAGCGACGGATACTGCACCACCGCGACCTGCCGGGTCAGCTGCGCCAGCAGGCGGACCGTGCGCCCCACGACGTCGTCCAGGTCGACGGCGCCGTCCAGGAAGTTCTGGATGGCGCGCCGCTCCGGCGTCGACAGGGGCTTGACGCCCGCCAGGCGGTCGACGAAGAGCCGGTAGCCCTTGTCGGTCGGGATACGGCCGGCGCTGGTGTGCGGCTGGGCGATGAAGCCCTCCTCCTCCAGCGCGGCCATGTCGTTGCGCACCGTGGCCGGGGAGACGCCCAGCCGGTGCCGCTCGGTGAGGGCCTTGGAGCCGACCGGCTCCTCGGTGCCCACATAGTCCTGGACGATGGCGCGCAACACCTCGAGCCTGCGTTCGCTCAGCATCGCGCGCACCTCCAAGTCCAGACCGTCTTACGGGGCCCGTTCCTGGCACTCAGCAGTCGCGAGTGCCAAAGCCCTCCAGCCAGTGTACGGCCGTGCACCACAGGCAGGGCAAGAGCCGTCCCCGCCGCGTGCCCGCGGGGGCCCGCCGGGCGGGCAACCGTACCGCGCTCCCGCTAGCGTCCTGGTATGGACAGCGGTCAGCAAGGCCAGGGGGATGCAGCACGGTGGGAGCGGCTCGCGCCGGGCGTCGCGCGCCGCCGAATGCCGACGTGGGACGCCACCGTAGGGGTCGTCGCGGGCAGTACGGGCGTGCTGCTCGTGGACACCGGGTCGACGGTCGCGGAGGGCGCGGAGCTCGGGCGCGAGGTGCGCGAGCTGTTCGGCCGGGGAGTGACGCATATCGCTCTGACGCACCCCCACTTCGATCACGTCTTCGGCACGGCGGCCTTCCCGGGCGCGGAGGTGTACGGGGCCGTGGGCGCCGCCGAGCTGATGCGGCGCGAGAGCGAGGAGCTGCGCCTGGACGGCGAGCGGTACGGGCTCGCGCCCGAGGCCGCGGCGGAAGCCGTCGAGCGGCTCGTCACGCCCCGGCACCCGGTCAGCGGGGAGCTGACGCTGGACCTGGGCGGCGGGCGGCAGGCGCTCCTCGCCAACCTCGGGCCCGGCCACACCGCGCACGATCTGGCGGTCTTCGTCGCGGGCTCCGGCGGGGCGCCCGAGGTCGTCTTCTGCGGGGATCTGGTGGAGGAGTCCGGCGAACCCCAGGCGGGTCCGGACGCGCTGCCTCACCGGTGGCCCGCGGCCCTCGACCGGCTCCTCGCGCTCGGCGGCGAGGACGCGGTGTACGTACCGGGGCACGGGGCGGTGGTGGACGCGGCGTTCGTACGGGCGCAGAGGGACGCCTTGGCGGCGCGCTTCGGCGTGTCGTAACCGTGAGTCGTAGCCGTGCGTCGTAGCCGTGAGTCGTAGCCGTGCGCGCCGCGGGAAGAATGATCTCCATGCGCAGCAGACAGTACGGACCCGATCTCACTCCCCCGTGGAAGAAGCAGCAGCCCGCGCCCGAGGTGCCCGCGGACGTCGATCTCGTGGTCGAAGAGGTCACCACCGGGTTCTGCGGAGCGGTGATCCGCTGCGAGAAGACGGCGCAGGGGCCGGTGGTCACCCTGGAGGACCGCTTCGGCAAGCACCGCGTCTTCCCGATGGAGCCCCGCGGCTTCCTGCTGGAGGGGCGCGTCGTCACCCTCGTACGCCCCACGGGTGCGGCACGCACGCCTGCCGTGCCCGCACGGACGGCCTCCGGCTCGATCGCCGTCCCCGGAGCCCGGGCCCGCGTCGCCCGGGCGGGGCGCATCTACGTGGAGGGCCGCCACGACGCGGAGCTCGTGGAGCGGGTGTGGGGCGACGACCTGCGCATCGAGGGCGTGGTCGTCGAATACCTGGAGGGCGTCGACGACCTCCCGGCGATCGTCCGCTCCTTCGCCCCCGGACCGGACGCCCGGCTGGGTGTCCTGGTCGACCACCTCGTGCCGGGGTCGAAGGAGTCGAGGATCGCGGCGGAGGTGACGGGCGAGCACGTACTGGTCGTGGGTCACCCGTACGTGGATGTGTGGGAGGCGGTCAAGCCGTCGTCCGTGGGCATCCGGGAGTGGCCGCGGGTGCCGCGGGGGCAGGACTGGAAGACCGGGGTTTGCCGGGGGCTGGGGTGGCCGGAGAACACGGGGGCCGCGTGGCAGCGGATCCTTTCGGGCGTGCGCTCGTATAAGGACCTTGAGCCGGAATTGCTGGGGCGCGTGGAAGAATTGATCGATTTCGTGACGGCCCCCTGACCCCGGGCGCCGGGCGCCGGGCGAGCTGAAAGTTTCAGCCCGTCCGGCGTTTGAGGACGACGCGCGTCAGCGCGGACAGGGGGCTGGGGCGCAGCCCCAGGAAACGGCGAAAGGGTGGGACCGGGGCTCAGTCCACCAGGTCCCGCACGACCGCATCGGCGAGCAGCCGCCCCCGCAGGGTCAGCACGGCGCGGCCGGCCTCGTACGGGCCGGAGGCCAGCAGGCCGTCCGCCAGGGCGCGCTCGGCCGCCGCCAGGCCCGCCGGCTTGAGCAGCGACAGCGGGCACCCGTCCACCAGCCGCAGCTCCAGCAGGATCCGCTCCACCCGCTGGTCCTCCTCCGGCAGGACCTCGCGGCCCGCGCCGGGCGACCGTCCCTCGGCCAGCGCCTGCGCATACGCGCCCGGGTGCTTCACGTTCCACCACCGCACGCCCCCCACGTGGGAGTGCGCGCCGGGGCCTGCGCCCCACCAGTCCGCGCCGCGCCAGTAGAGCTCGTTGTGGCGGCAGCGGCCGGCGTCGGTCGTGGCCCAGTTGGAGACCTCGTACCAGGAGAAGCCCGCGGCCGTGAGCGCCTCCTCGGCGATGAGGTAGCGGTCGGCGTGGACGTCGTCGTCGGTCATCGGGACCTCGCCGCGGCGGATGCGGCGGGCGAGCTGGGTGCCCTCCTCGACGATCAGCGCGTACGCGGAGACGTGGTCGGGGCCGGCGCCGATGGCCGCGTCCAGCGAGGCCCGCCAGTCGTCGTCCGACTCTCCGGGGGTGCCGTAGATCAGGTCCAGGTTGACGTGCTCGAAGCCGGCCGCGCGCGCCTCCGCGACGCAGGCCTCGGGGCGGCCCGGCGTGTGCGTGCGGTCGAGGATCTTCAGGACGTGCTGCCGGGCGCTCTGCATGCCGAAGGAGATCCGGTTGAAGCCGCCCTCGCGCAGCTCCGCGAGATAGCGCGGGTCGACGGACTCGGGGTTGGCCTCGGTGGTGACCTCCGCGCCGTCCGCGAGGCCGAACTCGTCGCGGATCGCCGCGAGCATCCGTACGAGGTCGGCGGCGGGCAGCAGCGTGGGCGTGCCGCCGCCGACGAAGACGGTCTCGACGGGGCGCGGGTCGTCGCCCAGCACCTTCCGCGCGAGGCGGATCTCCTCGGCGACCGTCTCGGCGTAGTTGTCCCGCGAGGCGAGCGCGCCGCCGGAGCCGCGCAGCTCGCTCGCGGTGTACGTGTTGAAGTCGCAGTACCCGCAGCGCGTCGCGCAGTAGGGCACGTGCAGGTAGAACCCGAGCGGCCGCTGCCCGGCGCCGGCAAGGGCGTGGCGGGGCAGGGCCCCGTCCTCGGGCATGGGTTCGCCGTCAGGCAGTACGGAAGGCATGGGTCCATTGTCCGGCATCGCCGGAGCGGGCCGGCCGGGCCGGGACCGCGCCGGTTCCGCACCGGCCGGGTCACCTCCCTGCGATCACTTCTCGCGGGCCCCCTCGTACATCTCCTCGATCAGGTCCTTGTAGCGCCGCTCCACGACCGGCCGCTTCAGCTTCAGGCTCGGCGTGAGCTCGCCGTGCTCGACGTCGAGGTCGCGCGGCAGCAGCCGGAACTTCTTGATCGTCTGCCAGCGCTGCAGGCCCTCGTTGACCCGCTCCACATAGCCCTGGACGAGCTCGGTGGTCTGCGGGTCCGCGACGACCTCGGCGTAGGACTTGCCGGCCAGGCCGTGCTCGGCGGCCCAGGTCATGAGGGTGGGCTCGTCGAGGGCGAGGAGAGCGGTGCAGTAGTTGCGGTCGGCGCCGTGCACGACGGCGTTGGAGACGAAGGGGCACAGCGCCTTGAAGCGGCCCTCGATCTCGGTCGGTGCGACGTACTTGCCGCCCGAGGTCTTGATCAGGTCCTTCTTGCGGTCGGTGATGCGCAGATAGCCGTCGGGCGAGAGCTCGCCGATGTCGCCGGTGTGGAACCAGCCGTCGCTCTCCAGGACCTCGGCGGTCTTCTCGGGCAGGCCGTGGTAGCCGGCCATGATGCCGGGGCCGCGCAGCAGGATCTCGCCGTCGTCGGCGATGCGGACCTCGGTGCCGGGCAGCGGCTTGCCGACGGTGCCGGTGCGGTAGGCCTCGCCGGGGTTGACGAAGCTGGCGGCGCTGGTCTCGGTGAGGCCGTAGCCCTCCAGGATGTGGATGCCGGCGCCGGAGAAGAACAGGCCGATGTCCACGGGCAGCGCGGAGGCACCGGATACGCAGGCGCGCAGCCGGCCGCCGAAGGCCTCGCGGATCTTCGCGTAGACGAGGGCGTCCGCGATCTTGTGCTGGGCGGCGAGGCCGAAGGGGACGGTCCTGATGCCGGTGCGGCGGAAGTTGTCCTGCGAGACCCTGGCATACTCGCGGGCGACCTCCGCCGCCCAGCGGAAGATCTTGTACTTGGCCCCGCCGCCCTCGCGGGCCTTGGCGGCGACGCCGTTGTAGACCTTCTCGAAGATGCGCGGGACGGCGGCCATGTAGGTGGGCCGTACGGCCTGGAGGTTCTCGGCGATCCGGTCCTGCCGCCCGTCGATCGCGCTGACGTGCCCGGTGCTGATCTGGCTGCAGGTCAGCACCTTGCCGAAGACGTGGGCGAGCGGCAGCCACAGGAACTGCACGTCGTCGGGGCGGACCATGCCGGTGGCCTGGATGGCGCGCGCCATGTACGACCAGGTGTCGTGGGGCAGGCGGACGCCCTTGGGGCGGCCGGTGGTGCCGGAGGTGTAGATGAGCGTCGCGAGCTGATCGGAGCGCAGGGCCGCGATCCGCTCGCGGACGGTCTGGGGCTCGGCCTCCAGGCGGGCGGCGCCGCGCCGCTCCAGCTCGGCGAGGGAGAGCACCCAGCCGTCGGGGTCGCCGTCGGCGGGGATCGCGTCCTTCTCGTCGATGACGACGACGTGGGCGAGCCCGGGCAGGTCGGCGCGGTGCTCGCGGGCCTTGGCCAGCTGGGCGGCGTTCTCCGCGATGAGCACCCGGCTCTCGGAGTCGGAGAGGATGAACGCCGTCTCCTCGGCGTTGGTGCTGGGGTAGACCGTGGTGGTGGCGGCGCCGGAGCAGAGCACCCCGAGGTCGGCCAGGATCCACTCCACGCGGGTGGCGCTGGAGAGGGCGACGCGCTCCTCGGCCTGCACGCCGAGGTCGGCGAGGCCCGCGGCGATCGCGAGGATCCGCTCGGCGGCCTGGCCCCAGGTGAGCGAGGCCCAGGTGTCGGGACCCTGGCCGGAGGGGGCGGGGACCGGATAGCGGTAGGCCTCCGCGTCGGGTGTCGCCTCGACGCGTTCGAGGAGGATCGTCGCCACGGAGGGCGGCCGGTTCTCGATCAAAGCCTGTGTCTCGGTCACGGCGTCCTCCGGGGCCCGAATTCGTTGCTGGTGACTCACGAGTAACCTTCCAAGCAGTGATCAGCGTAAGCCGCCCGGGCCCGCTGCGTAAGAGCCTGAGATGGGCTTGTCGAAGCTGTGACCAGCACGCGCGCCCCGGGAGCGGTCAATGACGCGAAAGCGCCCGTCCCCCGGAGGGAACGGGCGCTTTCGCAGGCGCTGAGGACGGCTGGGGACGAGTGTCCCCGGGGGTTACGGGGGTTACTTCTTGCCCTTCTCCCCGGCCTCGTCGCTGGACAGCACCGCGATGAAGGCCTCCTGGGGGACCTCCACGCTGCCGACCATCTTCATCCGCTTCTTGCCTTCCTTCTGCTTCTCCAGCAGCTTCCGCTTACGGGAGATGTCACCGCCGTAGCACTTGGCGAGGACGTCCTTGCGGATGGCGCGGACGGTCTCACGGGCGATGACGCGGGAGCCGATCGCGGCCTGGATCGGCACCTCGAAGTTCTGCCTCGGGATGAGCTCGCGCAGCTTGGCGACGAGGCGGACGCCGTACGCGTACGCCTTGTCCTTGTGGGTGATCGCGGAGAAGGCGTCGACCTTGTCGCCGTGCAGCAGGATGTCGACCTTGACCAGCTCGGCGGTCTGCTCGCCGGTGGGCTCGTAGTCCAGGGAGGCGTAGCCGCGGGTCTTGGACTTCAGCTGGTCGAAGAAGTCGAAGACGATCTCCGCGAGGGGAAGGGTGTAGCGCAGCTCGACCCGGTCCTCGGAGAGGTAGTCCATGCCCATCATGGTGCCGCGACGGGACTGGCAGAGCTCCATGATCGCGCCGACGAACTCGGTGGGCGCGAGGACGGTCGCCTTGACGACCGGCTCGTGCACCTCGGCGATCTTGCCCTCGGGGAACTCGCTCGGGTTGGTGACGACGTGCTCGGCGCCGTCCTCCATCCGCACGTTGTAGACCACGTTGGGAGCGGTGGCGATGAGGTCGAGGCCGAACTCGCGCTCCAGCCGCTCGCGGACCACGTCCAGGTGGAGCAGGCCGAGGAAGCCGACGCGGAAGCCGAAGCCGAGGGCGGCCGAGGTCTCCGGCTCGTAGACGAGGGCGGCGTCGTTGAGCTGCAGCTTGTCGAGGGCCTCGCGCAGCTCGGGGTAGTCCGAGCCGTCCAGCGGGTACAGGCCCGAGAAGACCATGGGCTTCGGGTCCTTGTAGCCGCCCAGGGCCTCGGTGGCGCCGTTCTGCTGGGAGGTGATCGTGTCACCGACCTTGGACTGCCGGACGTCCTTCACACCCGTGATGATGTAGCCCACCTCGCCGACGCCGAGGCCGTCGGCCGGGAGCATCTCGGGCGAGTTGGTGCCGATCTCCAGCAGCTCGTGGGTGGCGCCGGTCGACATCATCTTGATGCGCTCGCGCTTCTTGAGCTCGCCGTCGACGACACGGACGTAGGTGACCACGCCGCGGTAGGAGTCGTAGACCGAGTCGAAGATCATCGCGCGGGCGGGGGCGTCCTTGACGCCGACCGGGGCCGGGACCTCGCGGATGACGCGGTCGAGCAGCTCGGGCACGCCGACGCCGGTCTTGGCGGAGACCTTGAGGACGTCCTCGGGGTCGCAGCCGACGAGGTTCGCGAGCTCGGCGGCGAACTTCTCCGGCTGGGCGGCAGGCAGGTCGATCTTGTTGAGGACCGGGATGATCGTGAGGTCGTTCTCCATCGCCAGGTAGAGGTTGGCGAGAGTCTGGGCCTCGATGCCCTGCGCGGCGTCGACCAGGAGGATGCAGCCCTCGCACGCGGCGAGCGAGCGCGAGACCTCGTAGGTGAAGTCGACGTGACCAGGGGTGTCGATCATGTTGAGGATGTGGGTGTTGCCCTCATCGTCCGTGGGCGCCCACGGCAGACGGACCGCCTGGGACTTGATCGTGATGCCGCGCTCGCGCTCGATGTCCATCCGGTCGAGGTACTGCGCGCGCATCTGCCGCTGGTCGACCACGCCGGTCAGCTGAAGCATCCGGTCGGCGAGCGTCGACTTGCCGTGGTCGATGTGCGCGATGATGCAGAAGTTGCGGATCAGAGCCGGGTCGGTACGGCTCGGCTCGGGCACGTTGGTAGGGGTCGCGGGCACGCAGGATCCATTCGGTGACTTCGGCGCTTGAACGCCAGTCTCGGCGGGAGTCGGGTATACGACTCCCCCATCGTCCCATGACCGGCGGGCTCGGTCCGGTTTGGGCGGCCGGAGGGGCTACTGGTAGCCTGGTCCACTGTGCCTGTCGTGCCCTCTACACGGTGGTCACACCACGCAGTACTCGAAATCCAACGAACCTGAAAAGGCTCTTTCGTGGCGAACATCAAGTCCCAGATCAAGCGGAACAAGACCAACGAGAAGGCGCGCCTGCGTAACAAGGCCGTCAAGTCCGCGGTCAAGACCGCTGTCCGTGCGGCCCGCGAGGCCATCGTCGCCGGTGACGCCGCCAAGGCCACCGCCGCCGTTGCCCTGGCCGGCAAGAAGCTCGACAAGGCCGCCACCAAGGGTGTCCTGCACAAGAACGCCGCCGCCAACAAGAAGTCGGCGCTGGCCAAGCAGGTTGCCGCCCTCAAGGGCTGAAGCCTCTCCGGGGCGTGAGCCCCGGTCCTTCGCCGGCACCGGAACCAGCGGACCCTCTCTACCGCTCCGGTACGGCACCCCGCCGCGCTCGGTCGTTCGCCACGCGTGCGCGGCATGAGCCTCACGGCTCGATGAACGAACCCGGGGCCCCGGGTCACCCTTTCCCCAAGGGTGACCCGGGGCCTTTGGGTATTCTCGGCGCCTTTGGGCATGCTCAGCGTCTTTGGCGCATTCTCGGCCTGTTTGCGTGCCCCCCCCCGGCTGCAGCTGGGGGGCACGCAAGCAAGACAGGCAGCGGGTCAGCCGCGGCTACGGGCCGCCCTCGCAACGGCGACGACGGCCTTCTCCAAGGCGTACTCCGGATCATCGCCCCCGCCCTTGACGCCGGCGTCGGCCGCCGCGATGGCCAGCAGCGCCGCGGCCACCCCGTCCGCCGACCAGCCCCGCATCTGCTGCCGCACCCGGTCGATCTTCCACGGCGGCATGCCGAGATCCCTGGCCAGATCCCCGGGGCGTGCCCCGCGCGGGGCGGAGGCGAGCTTGCCGATGGCGCGGACGCCCTGGGCGAGCGCGCTCGTGATCAGGACGGGGGCGACGCCCGTGGACATCGACCAGCGCAGCGCCTCCAGCGCCTCGGCGGTCCGCCCCTCCACCGCGCGGTCGGCGACGGTGAAGCTGGAGGCCTCGGCGCGGCCCGTGTAATAGCGGCTGACGACGGCGGCGTCGATCGTGCCGTCGATGTCGGCGACGAGCTGCGCGCAGGCGCTGGCAAGCTCCCGCAGATCGCTGCCGATCGCATCCACCAGGCTCTGGCAGGCCTCGGGCGTCGCGGAACGGCCGGCCGCCCGGAACTCGCCCCGGACGAACGCCAGCCGGTCGGCAGGCTTGGTCATCTTGGGGCAGGCGACCTCCCGCGCCCCGGCCTTGCGCGCCGCGTCCAGCAGGCCCTTGCCCTTGGCGCCGCCCGCATGGAGCAGCACCAGGGTGATCTCCTCGGCGGGCGCGGAGAGATACCCCTTCACGTCCTTGATCGTGTCCGCGGAGAGGTCCTGGGCGTTGCGGACGATCACGACCTTGCGCTCGGCGAAGAGCGAGGGGCTGGTCAGCTCGGCGAGGGTGCCCGGCTGGAGCGCATCGGGGGTGAGGTCGCGGACGTCGGTGTCGGCGTCGGCGGCGCGGGCGGCCGCGACCACCTCCCGGACGGCGCGGTCCAGCAGGAGATCCTCCTGGCCCACGGCGAGCGTGAGGGGGGCGAGCAGATCGTCGGTTGCAGTCTTCCTGGCCATCGCGTCCAGCATCCCACGCGCTACTGACACCTCCCCCCGCACAGCCGCCCCGCCATATCGCACAATGTGCGAGTGAGCAGCCGTTATCTCTCCTCAGACACCGATTCCGTACGACACCTCCTGGTGCTTCCCGACCGTGACGCCGCCGAGGAGGCGGCCGAGGAGGCCGCCCAGCGCTTCACCCTGGACGACGACCCTCAGATAGTGCGCGAGGCCCTGGCCGGCGAGGACGACGCCGAGGACGCCCAGTGGCTGGTCGTCCTGGAGGACCCGGAAGGGGAACTCGACCTCGCCGCCCTGCGCGAGCTGGCCGAGGAGTACGACGGCTGGCTCGAAAGGGAGTGACTCACCCCTGCGCGGGGACGGGGCCGCGCGCCTGCGGGCCGCGCGCCTGCGGGCCGGGCGCCTGAGGACCGGAGGCTTGCGGGCCGGGTGCCTGGGGGCCGCGCGCCTGCGAGCCACTCGGCTGCAGGCCGCCCGCCGGCGGTATGCGCTCCAGCTCGATGCCGAAGTGCTCCCGGAAGGCGGGCAGGACCTCCTCCTCCGTCAGCGCCCGCACCTGACGGCCCGTCGGACCGGTGGTCACCAGAGTGCGCTCGCTGATGGTGACCCGGCCCTCGCCGGCAAGCATCGAACAGATCACCGCCTGCGTGAAGTGGGACTTGGGCGAGGTGCGGTGCCACCAGCAGCAGCCCTCGAAGTCCGCCAGCTCCCGGGGCCGGCGTTCGAGGCGGTACTGCAGCTCACCGTCCTTGAGGACATCGAGGTCCCCGTCCTCCGTCTCGGCTATCCGGAAGGTCCCGGCGGGGTCGGGCTGTTCCCCCCGCTCGTCGAACCGCAGGGGATAGTGGCTGTTCCTGCCGAAGCCGACGTCCACCAGCCACGGCTCCCCGGCCTCCACCCGCAGCGCGAGGTGGTCGAAGGGCGGGCCGAACGAGCCGTCGGGCCCCACCACCCGCCCGGCCAGCAGCGTGACCCGGTAGCCCAGGGCACTCAGCAGCGCGGCGAAGGCACCGTTGAGTTCGTAGCAGAATCCGCCGCGCCCGGCGGTCACCTTGGCCACCAGGGCGGCAGGGTCCAGCACGACCTCCTCGCCCAGGTGGACCGAGAGGTTCTCGAAGGGCACGGCGTGCAGGTGGCGGATGTGGAGCTCTCGCAGGGCGGCCGCCTCCGGCGCGGACGGGCGGGCGGCGCCGATACGGGCCAGGTAGGCATCGGCGTCCGCACTGCTGATGATCTTGTTCATGGGTCAGTTATCCCTCAGGTCGTGGGTGATGTCATCGGCCCGTGGTCTTAGGTTGTGGTCCTGGCGACCGCGGTGACCGTCGCCCCGCTGCCGGTCACCGCGACCGGCCCGTCGGTGTCCGTGCGCACGACGGCCGCGCCCTGCTCCCGGAGCGCGCCGAGGGTGCGCGGCGACGGGTGCCCGTACGGGTTTCCGGCACCGGCCGAGACGACGGCCAGGCGGGGGCGGAGCCTGCGTATCAGCTGCGGGTCCTGGTGCGCGGAGCCGTGGTGGGCGACCTTCAGGACGTCCACGGCGGGCAGTTCGGGGTGCGCCTCCGCGAGGGCATGCTGAGCGGGCGGTTCGAGGTCGCCCAGGAGCAGCGCGGTCAGGCCGCCGCTGCGGACCAGCAGGGTGACGCTGGCGTCGTTGGGGCCCTCCTCCGCCACCGCCGACGTGCCCGCGGGCGGCGGCCACAGCACCTCCCACTCCAGCTCCCCCAGGCGGCCGCGCTCCCCCGGCCGGGCCGTGGTCACGGGCACGTGCGCGCGCCCGGCCTCGCGGCGGACGAAGGCGGCCCGGCCCGGGGGTTCGGCGAGCGACGTCGTCTCGACGGCCCCGACCGCGCGCCCGCGCAGCACCCCGGGCAGGCCGTCGACATGGTCGGCGTGGAAGTGGCTGAGCAGCACGAGCGGCACGCGGTCGACGCCTAGGGCGCGCAGGCACCGGTCGACCGCGCGGGGCTCCGGCCCGGCGTCCACGACCACCGCGCTCCCCTCGCCCGCCGCGAGGACCAGCGCGTCTCCTTGCCCCACGTCGCACGCGGCCAGGCGCCAGCCGGGCGGCGGCCAGCCCGTCACCGCCCGGGTCAGGGGCGCCGGGCGGACGATCGCGACGAGCAGGAGCAGTGCACAGCCCGCGCAGGCCCAGGGGCTGCGCAGCAGCCCGCGGGCGGCGAGCACGGCCGCAGCCGTGACCGCGGCCAGCAGCAGGCCGCCGGCCCAGCCGCCCGGCCAGCCGAGCTCCGCACCGGGCAGGTCCGCGCCCGTGCGGGCCACCGTGGCGGCCCAGGACGCCGGCCAGGAGGCGAGCCGGGCCAGCCACTCGGCGACCGGCGGGGCCACGGGGGACACCGCCATCGCGGCGAAGCCGAGCACCGTGGCGGGCGCGACGGCCGCCTCGGCGAGGAGATTGCAGGGCACCGCCACCAGGCTCACCCGCTCCGCGAGCACGGCGATCACCGGCGCGCAGACGGCCTGCGCCGCCGCGGCGGCCGCCAGAGCCTCGGCCGGGCGCCGTGGCACCCCCCGGCGCTGCAGGGCGGCGCTCCAGCGCGGCGCGAGGGTCAGGAGGGCGCCGGTGGCCAGCACCGACAGCAGGAAGCCGGGGCTGCGGGCGAGCCAGGGGTCGTAGAGCACGAGCAGCAGGGCGGCAGCCGCGAGAGCGGGCAGCAGACTGCGTCGGCGGCCCGTGGCGAGGGCGAGCAGCAGCACCAGGCCGCACGCGGCCGCACGCAGCACGCTCGGCTCGGGGCGGCACACCACGACGAATCCCAGCACGAGCCCCGAGCCCAGCACCGCCGTGGCCCGCAGGGGCACCCCGAGCCGGGCCGCGAGCCCGCGGCGCTCGGCGCGCGCGGCCAGGTGCGGCGGGCCGACGAGCACCGCCAGCAGGATCGCGAGGTTGCTGCCGGAGACGGCCAGCAGGTGCGTCATCCCCGTCGCCCGGAAGGCGTCGTCGAGATCCTCCGGCACCCGGGAGGTATCCCCCACCACCAGCCCGGGAAGCAGCGCGCGTGCGTCCGGGGCCAACCCGTCCGTGGCGGCCCGCAGGCCCGCGCGGAAGCGAGCCGCCACGCGCTGGACCGTACTGGGGCCGCCGACGACGGCGGGCGGCTCCCGGCCGCCGATCCGCAGGACCGCGGCGGGCGGAGGCCCGGAACCTCCCGCCCGGAACGGCAGGGCCAGACGCCCCTCGGCCCGGACCCGGGTCGAGGGCAGCAGCCCGGCCCACGAGGGCGGCGCGATCAGCAACACGGGCGTCCGGACGACGCTGGTGACGCCCCCGGCGGCGACCTTGGCGGCCTCGGCCCCGATCACGACGCCGGGCGCCGCATGGACGGCTCCCCGCGCGTGGGGACGCGTGGCCCTGGGGTCGGCCGTGACCGTGGCCTCGACGGTGACACCGGCCTGCCTGCGGGCCAGCTCGGGCAGCGGCCCCCGGCGGGCCTCGGTACCCCGCAGGGCACCCACCGCGGCACCGGCGGCGGCACACAGCAGGACGGCAGCGAGGGCGACGACGATCCCGCGCCACGGCCCTCGTGCGGCGGCCGGGGAGCCGTCTCGCGGGCCCGGCGGGCCGGCCGGGGCACCGCCTTGCGGGGCTCGCGGCTCTGGCGGATCTGACGCGGCGCCGCCCTGCGGGCCGGGTAAGCCGACCACGCCACCGCTCGAGCCCCGCGAGCCGGTCGCGGCGCCACCCTGCGAACCTCGCGAGCCGCTCGTGCCGCCGTCCAGCTGACACGGCGAGCCCGCCGCAGCACCGCCCCGCAGGCCCCGCAAGCCCGTCGCGCCTCCGTCTCCCCCGCCGACCATGAGCGCGCCGGCCATCAGCGCACCCGCCGCCAGCGCCCCCGTCCCCGCCGCCACGGCCACCGCCCACCCCGTCGCCGTCAGGGCCGCGGCCGCAGCCGCCCACGCCGCGAGCGCGGGTGCAACCAGCCGCAGGTCCGGCGGGCCCTCGCGGCGGGGACCCGGCAGGGTCTCGGGCGGCCCGGTGGCGGTGGCGGTCGTCATGGCTGCACCAGGGGGCGGAGGTCGGTGAAGCGACGGCTGCCGATGCCGTTCACCCGGCGGAGCTCCTCGACGGAGCGGAAGCCGCCGTGCTGCGTGCGGTAGTCGAGGATGTGCCGGGCCAGGACGGGCCCGACGCCCGGCAGGGCGTCCAGCTGCTCGGCCGTCGCGGAGTTCAGGCTCAGCGGCCCGCCCGGCGGCGCCGGAGGGCCTCCCGCAGCCGCCGAAGCCCCGGAGGCCCCGGAGGCCGCCGCGGATCCGGGGCCGCCCGGAGCGCCCGTGGCCCCCGGAGCGCCCACCACGATCTGCTCGCCGTCCACGAGGACGCGCGCCCGGTTGATGCCCGTCGTATCCGCTCCCGGGCGGGCTCCCCCGGCCGCGGCCAGCGCATCGGCCACCCGCGAACCGGGCGGCAGCCGCAGCACGCCGGGCCGGCGGACCTTGCCCGCCACGTCCACCACCACCGCCCCGCCCGTCGTACGGGCCGCGGAGGGCACGGCGGGCGCGGGCGAGGACGGGAAGGCACCGGCCGCCGCAGCCGGTGCCTCCCGCGCGGGCACCCGCACGGTCTGCGGGCGCCCGGCCACGAAGTGGTACGCGGCGAACGCGCACGCAGCGACCAGCACGACCGCCAGCGCCGCGAGCGCCCTCGGCTCGATACCGCACCGCAGCTGCACCCACAGCGGCAGCCGCTCCCGCAGCGCCAGCCGCCAACCCGCCCCTCTCCGGGGGTGGTTGACAGTGCCGGAATCCTCCGGAACCGAGGCGGACCCCATCGACCGCCCCGGGAACAGCTCCCCCGCCCGCTCACGCAGCGAAGGGCCGCCGGGCTCAACTGCCGTGGCTTGCGGGCGATCCGTCATGCGCAAGACCGTAGGGCGATCGACGCGATCCCGCTCGGACGGCCCGATTCCCGTGGAAAACCCGGTAGTTGTGGATAACCCCGTCACCCCATCAGGGGAATGGCGGGCACGGGCCCCTCTCCCTACTTCGCTGCCACCACCACGCCCAGCAGCCCCGGACCCGTGTGCGCCCCGATGACCGCCCCCACCTCGCTGACGTGCAGCTCCTCCAGCGCCGGCAGCCGCTCCCGCAGCCGGTCGGCCAGCAGAGTCGCACGGTCGGGAGCGGCCAGATGGTGGACGGCGATGTCGACGGGAGCCGCCCCCGCGCGCTCGACCGCGATCTCCTCCAGCCGGGCGATCGCCTTGGACGCCGTACGCACCTTCTCGCGCAGCACGATCCGGCCGCCCTCCAGCTGCAGCAGCGGTTTGACGGCGAGCGCCGAGCCCAGCAGGGCCTGGGCCGCGCCGATGCGGCCGCCCCGCCGGAGGTAGTCGAGGGTGTCGACGTAGAAGAAGGCGGCCGTGCCCTGGGCCCGCTTCTCGGCGGCGGCGACGACCTCGTCGAGGGTGCCGCCGGCGTCCGCCGTCTCGGCCGCGGTCAGCGCGCAGAAACCGAGGGCCATGGCGACCATGCCGGTGTCCACGACCCGCACCGGCACCTGCGCATCGCGCGCCGCAAGCACCGCGGCGTCGTACGTGCCGGAGAACTCGGCCGACAGGTGCAGCGAGACGATGCCCTGCGCACCCGCCTCGGCCGCCGCGCGGTAGGCGGCCGCGAAGACCTCGGGGCCGGGCCGGGAAGTGGTCACCGACCTGCGCTTCTGCAGCGCCTGGGCCACACAGCGGGCCGAGATCTCGGTGCCCTCTTCGAGCGCCTCGTCACCCAGCACGACGGTCAGCGGTACGGCGGTGATGCTGTGCCGCTCCATCGCCCGCTGCGGCAGATAGGCCGTTGAATCAGTAATGACAGCGACATGGCGGGACATGTTCCGGAGATTACCCGCAGGGGCGCTCCGACGGCAGTACGGGCCCCGTACAGGTGATCATCCCGCGGGACCGCCGGACAACGGAAGCCCGCATGGGGTACACCCCACATGAGGTACACCCCGCATGGGGTACACGCAGAGGTCAGGTGGTGCTCTCCGGGCGGCTCGTCTTCTGCCAGGAATAGCCCGGCTGCCGCCATCCGTCCCGCTCCCGCCCGGTGATCGCACGGGGCTCGGGCTGCTCCCCGGCCGGTGCACCGGCGCCCGGAGCTCCGGCCGGCTCCCCGGCCGCCGCGCCTGCCATACCCGCCGAACCCGCCGAACCCGCCGCCGCTCCGCCCACCGGCTCGTCGCTCCAGTGCCGCAGCGCCCCCGCCTCCATGCGGATCTGGCCGCTCAGCGTCTCCAGGTCGTCCTCGGCGAAGCGCCGGGCGCGGTCCTGGGCGGCGAAGCGCAGCGAATCCGCCGAGTCCTTGACGCGGGCCGTGCGCTCGCGGAGCTCGGGCAGGCAGGCCGCGACGCGGGCCTTGTCCGGCTCGCTCTCCAGGCGCTTGAGGTCCTCGTCCAGCTCGTGGCCGTGGGCGCTGAGCCGCTGGAAGAGGGCCAGGGCCTCGGAGAGCGAGGGGTCGTCGGGTGCGGCGGTCTGCAGGGCGTCCTGCGTGGCGCGCATCGACGTGCGCAGCGACAGGCGCAGCTGGGCGACCTCCCCGGCGGCTCCCGGCTGGGCGAGCTGTCTGGCCTTCAGGCGGGTGTCCTCGACCGTGCGGCGCGCCTGGTGGACCGTGCGGTCCACTCCGCGCTTGACCGCCCGGACCGTCCTGACCGTGGCGATCACCCCGAGTGCGACGAGGACCGCGAAGATCAGTACGACGATCACGGCCACGGCTTCCATGACGCTCCTCGGGACGGTGTGGGGACGGCGTCCGCCGCCTCCCCTCCACCGTAAACGGCACGGGCAGGCCGGGGGTTCCAAACGAACCCCCAACCTGCCCGTAGGGAAGAACCCTCAGGGAGAACCCTCAGGAAGGGCCCTCAGGGAGACCCCTCGGAAGAACCCGTGTTACGCCGGGACGATGTTCACCAGCTTCGGCGCCCGCACGATGACCTTGCGGATGCCCGCGCCGCCCAGCGCCGCGACGACCGCCTCGTCACCCAGCGCCGCCTTCTCCAGCTCCTCGTCGGAGATCGACGGGGAGACCTCGAGCCGCGCCTTGACCTTGCCCTTGATCTGGACGACGCAGGTCACGGTCTCGTCGACCAGGTAGGCCGGGTCGGCGACGGGGAAGTCCTGGTGGACGACCGAGGCGTCGTGGCCGAGCTTGTGCCACAGCTCCTCGGCGATGTGCGGGGCCAGCGGGGCGATCAGCAGCACCATGGCCTCGGCGACGGACCGCGGGACCTCGCTCAGCTTGGTCACGTGGTTGTTCAGCTCGGTGATCTTGGCGATGGCGGTGTTGAAGCGCAGGTTCGCCAGGTCCTGGCCGACGCCGTCGACGGCCTTGTGCAGGGCGCGCAGCGTCGCCTCGTCGGCCTCGCCGTCCACGACGGTGACCTCGCCGGTGGCCTCGTCGATCACGTTGCGCCACAGGCGCTGCAGCAGCCGGTACTGGCCGATGACGGCGCGGGTGTCCCAGGGGCGGGAGACGTCCAGCGGGCCCATCGCCATCTCGTACAGGCGCAGGGTGTCGGCGCCGTACTCGGCGCAGATCTCGTCCGGCGTGACGGCGTTCTTCAGGGACTTGCCCATCTTGCCGAGCAGCCGGCTGACCTTCTCGCCCTGGAAGTAGTACGCGCCGCCGCGCTCCTCCACGTCGACGGCGGGGACGGGCATGCCGCGCGAGTCGCGGTAGACGTACGCCTGGATCATGCCCTGGTTGTAGAGCTTGTGGAACGGCTCGGCCGAGGAGATGTGGCCCAGGTCGAAGAGGATCTTGGACCAGAAGCGGGCGTACAGCAGGTGCAGCACGGCGTGCTCGGCACCGCCGACGTACAGGTCGACGCCGCCGTGCGGCTGGCCCTCGCGCGGGCCCATCCAGTACTGCTCGGCCTCGGCGGAGACCAGCTTCTCGTCGTTGTGCGGGTCGAGGTAGCGCAGCTCGTACCAGCAGGAGCCCGCCCAGTTGGGCATGGTGTTGGTCTCGCGGCGGTAGCGCTTGGGGCCGTCACCGAGGTCGAGGGTGACGTTGACCCACTCCTCGTTGCGGGAGAGCGGGGTCTCGGGCTCGGTGTCGGCGTCGTCGGGCTCGAAGGTGCGCGGCGAGTAGTCCTCGACCTCGGGCAGCTCCAGCGGCAGCATCGACTCGGGCAGCGAGTGGGCGACGCCCTGCTCGTCGTAGACGATCGGGAAAGGCTCGCCCCAGTAGCGCTGACGGCTGAAGAGCCAGTCGCGCAGGCGGTAGTTGACGGTGGCCTCGCCGATGCCCTGCTCCGTCAGCCACTCGGCCATGCGGGTCTTCGCCTCGGAGACGACCAGGCCGTCCAGGGAGACGCCCTCGCCGGCCGAGTTGATGATCTCGGCGTCGTAGGAGTCGAAGGACTCCGCCCAGGCGGACGGGTCGGTGCCGCGGTCGTCGGCCGGCTGCACGACGCAGTGCATCGGCAGGTCGAAGGCGCGCGCGAAGGCGAAGTCGCGGCTGTCGTGGGCGGGGACGGCCATGATCGCGCCGGTGCCGTAGCCCATCAGGACGTAGTCGGCGGTGAAGACGGGCAGCTTCTCGCCGTTGGCGGGGTTGACCGCGTAGACGCCGGTGAAGACGCCGGTCTTCTCCTTGGCGTCGGCCTGCCGCTCGACGTCGGACTTGGCGGCGGCCTCCTTGCGGTAGGCGGCGACGGCCTCGGCCGGGGTGGCGTGCCCGCCGGTCCAGTCCTCGTGCGTGCCCTCGGGCCAGGCGGCCGGGACGACGGAGCGGTGGGCCTCGTCCTCGGTGACCAGCTGGTGCTCGGGGGCGACGACCAGGTACGTGGCGCCGAAGAGGGTGTCCTGGCGGGTGGTGAAGACGGTGACCTTCGCGTCCGGGTGGCCGTCGACGGCGAAGTCGACGCGGGCGCCGACGCTGCGGCCGATCCAGTTGCGCTGCTGCAGCTTGATGGCCTCGGGCCAGTCCAGGGCGTCCAGGTCCTCCAGCAGGCGGTCCGCGTAGGCGGTGATCCGCATGTTCCACTGGCGCAGCTTGGACTTGAAGACGGGGAAGTTGCCGCGCTCGGAGCGGCCGTCGGCGGTGACCTCCTCGTTGGCCAGCACGGTGCCCAGGCCGGGGCACCAGTTGACCGGCGCGTCGGAGGCGTAGGCCAGGCGGTAGCCGCCCAGGACGTCCTCGCGCTCGGCGGCGCTCAGCTCGCTCCACGCGCGCGTGCCGCCCGGCACCTCACGCTGCCCGCTCTCGAACTGCGCGACCAGCTCGCCGATCGGGCGGGCCTTCTTCGCCTCCTCGTCGTACCAGGAGTTGAAGATCTGCAGGAAGATCCACTGGGTCCACTTGTAGTAGGCCGGGTCGATCGTCTCGAAGGAGCGGCGCTTGTCGTGGCCCAGGCCCAGACGGCGCAGCTGCGCCTTCATGTTCTCGATGTTGGCCTCGGTGGAGACCCGCGGGTGCGTGCCGGTCTGCACGGCGTACTGCTCGGCGGGCAGGCCGAAGGCGTCGAAGCCGAGGGTGTGCAGGACGTTGTGGCCGGTCATGCGGTGGTGGCGCGCGTAGACGTCGGTGGCGATGTAGCCGAGCGGGTGGCCGACGTGCAGGCCCGCACCCGAGGGGTACGGGAACATGTCCATGATGAACTTCTTGGGGCGGGCCACGACCGCGGCGTCGCCCGCGAGGTCGCCGCTCGGGTTGGGCGCCTCGTACGTGCCCTCGGCGTCCCAGGCGTCCTGCCAGCGTGCCTCGATGTCGGCGGCCAGCGCGGCCGTGTAGCGGTGCGGGGCAGCCACCTCGGCGGCGGTATTGGTCTCGCTCATCGTCCTCTAAGCTCCATCGATCGTCGTCGTCTCTACCTGCGGCACCTGCGGAAATGAAAAATCCCCTCGCACAGGAGGGGACGCCGCGCCGATGCCGACCGTGGTCACCGGTCGGTACTGATCAGCGCGGCCCGCTAAGCAGAAGGCGTACGGCACGCATGGATTCAGATTACCGCAGGGGCCACAGGGCCCGCACCGTCGGTGCGGGCCCTGTGGCCCCGGGTGAGCGCCGTGCCGGCGGGCCTTGTCCGGCGGGTGCGGGCCGTACGTGGCCGGTCGCGCCCACGCGGCGGAGCCGCATATAGAAACCGCCCCGCGCCCCTTACGGGGCGCGATTCGGCCTGCTCAGCGCCGGTGACCCGGGACGTACGACGTCACGTACGAGTCGCCCGGCGAGCCGACGCCCGTGACGTCGTCATAGCCGACGACGGCCGAGAGCGAGCTGTCGCCGCCGAGGCTGCGCAGCGAGGTGACCAGGCCGTCCTTGGCGTCCACGCTGTTCTTGTAGTCGACGCGGACGACGCCGATGCCCCGGCCCTTGCCGAGCGGGTGGTCGGTGACGTCGTGGTAGGCCGCGGTGCCGTAGCGGTCGTAGATCGCGGGGTTGGCGAAGCCGATCGGCACGCCGTGGCGGGCCTGCTGGGCGAGCGCCTGGACGCCGGCGATCACGGGTGCGGCGAGCGAGGTGCCGCCGATGCGGTACTCGTCGTACTTCACCGAGCCGTCGGGGAAGGTCTGGGTCTGGCCGACGAGGAAGCCCGTGCTGGAGTCGGCGACGGCCGCGATGTCGGGGCCGACGCGCATGGGGGTGCTGCCGTTCGCCTTGGCGAGGGCGTCGGGGACGACGCCGCGCTGGTAGAAGGGCTGCTGGTGGATCTTGCTGGTGCCGCCGCCGGCGCCGCCGGTGAAGGCGGAGCCCTCCCAGCTCAGGCCGTCCTTGGAGAGCTCGGCCTTGTGGGTGCCCCAGCCGGTCTCCCACATGTACTTGTCGCCCTTGCCGACGGCGAGCGAGGTGCCGCCGACGGAGGTGACCCACGGCGAGTTGGCGGGGGTGTCGACCTGCTTGGTGCCGTGCTTGGTGACGTTGTCGCCGTCGTCGCCGGAGGAGAAGTAGAAGCCGATGCCCTCGACGGCGCCGGTCTGGAAGACCTGGTCGTAGGCGGCGGCCACGTCCGGGGTCTCGTTGCTCTCGACGTCGCCCCAGGAGTTGGAGACGATGTCCGCGAGCCGCCCGTCGACGATCTTGTGCAGGGCGTCGATCAGGTCGTCGTCCTGGCAGGAGCGGCCTGCGACGTAGACGATGCCGGCGTCGGGGGCGACGGCGTGGGCGGCCTCGATGTCGAGGGTCTCCTCGCCGTACCAGCCGGCGGCGTCGCACTCCTTCTCGCCGGTGTGCGTCCAGTCGCCCGGCAGCACCTGGGAGTACTGGCCCTTGCTCCAGCCCTTGTCGCCGTTGCGCTTGGCGTACTGCTGGACGTCCTGGGCGATGGTCGGCGAGGCGTACGCGTCGGTGATGGCGATCGTGACGCCCTTGCCGGTGAAGTTCTTCGCCCCGTACGCGGCGCGCAGCTGCTTGCCCGTGTAGCCCTTGATCGCGTACGGCGCGTGCGAGCCGTACGCGGACGGCAGGGTCGTGTTCACGTTCGAGCCGTAGTACGTGGAGAACGGGCCGGCGTTGCGGAAGGCCGTCGACGGGCCGGGGAGGGTCTCGCGGTGCTTGGCCAGGCGCGGGGCGTCGTTCAGGCCCACGACGGTCAGGACGGCGCCGTCGAGGGAGGCGGGGACGGAGGCGGCGGCGGAGGGCGCGTGGTAGGTGTGCCCGTCCTTGGCGTAGCGGTGCAGCTCGGTGCCGAAGGCCTTCTTCGCCGCGGCGGCGTCGCCGGTGACGGAGACGTAGTGGTCGTTGGTGCCGGTCACCTTCAGGCCGGAGGACGTCAGCCAGCCGGTGACCCCGGCTATCTGGTCCTTCGTCGCGCCGAACCGTTCCTTCGCCTGACGCGCCGTCAAGTACTTGCCGTAGGACTGCGACGCCGGGTCGGAGACGGCCCGGGCGTAGGCGGCGAGGCCCTTGGCGTCCCGGCCGGCCAGGTAGACGCGGGCGGTGACGTTCTCCGACGGGGCGGCGGTGCCGCGGTCGGCCGAGGGCGTCGCCCACAGCGGCTTGGTGCCCGCCAGCGTCTGCCGGTCGTGCGGTCCGGGCCCCTGCGGGGCCTGGGCCGCCAGGGCGGCGGGCGTGCCGAGCGCGAGCGCCCCGGCGGCCAGCGGCAGCGCAGCCGCCAAGGCCATTCCGGCACGCACGCGGGTGCGGCTTGATCTCATGGAACCCCCTGCGAAACGAGTGGTCGCGAACAGAGGGCGCGCCGCCCGCACACGAGTGCCGGCATGGGCACGCCCATAGCGCGTCACTCTTTCGGCGAACGGCTCATCCATGGGACATGGCTGCGCCAAGAAGAGCCCAAGAAGAGATCAAGGAAGCGCCACGAAAGCCCCGGGAGCCGGCAGAACGGCCGAAGTGGCGCTGAACGAACCGACGTTAGCAGTGGTGAGGCCCCTCGTACCGAGGTTGTGCGAAGCGGACCGCACGCCGCCGGTGAGCTCCCTACGGTGCCGTGCCATGGACCTCCTCGACTTCCTCGACCGCACCGGTGGCGCCCTCGGCCCGGCCCCGCTCACCGCGACGGCGGCCCGGGGGCGCATAGGGGCGGACCGGCTGCCGCCGGGCGCACCGGGCGGGGCCCGGTGAGCGCCGCGCTCCCGGAGCAGCCGGCGGTCCTCTCCCTGGGGCCGCCGCGCCTGCTGGCCGGGCTGGACAGGGCGGCCCGGCTGGACCGCAGCGCGCACCTGTCGGTGCACGGCTCGCTGCCCCAGCACACCGAGGCGCAGCTGACGGCGCTGGCGGAGGCGGTCGCGCTGCGCGGCCGCGGCGGCGCGGGCTTCCCGTTCGCGCAGAAGCTGCGGGCGGTGGGGCGGACGGCGCAGCGGCGCGGCACGCGCCCCTCGGTGGTGGTCAACGGCTGCGAGGGCGATCCGGCCTGCCGCAAGGACACCGTGCTGCTCGCGCGGGCGCCGCACCTGGTGCTGGACGGGGCGCTGCTGGCCGCGGCCGCGCTCGGCGCCGGCTCGGTGGTGGTCGGGGTGACCCGGGCGGCGGCCGAGGCCTCGGTGCGGGAGGCGCTGGCCGAGCGGGGCCTCACCGACCGGCACGGGCGGCCCGCGCGCGGCCGGTCCGTGCGCGCCCGGGTGGTGCGCCTGCCCGAGCGGCTGGTCTCGGGCGAGTCCTCGGCGCTGCTGCGGGCCGCCGACGGCGGGCTGCCGCTGCCGCCCGGCCGGCACGGCAGGGCCTCGCAGGAGGGCCTGGGCGGGGCGCCGACGCTGCTGTCCAACGCCGAGACCTACGCCCAACTCGCCCTCGCCGCCCGCCTGGGAGCCGAGGGCCATGCGGCCGTCGGCACCGCGGGCGAACCCGGCACGCTGCTGCTGACCGTCTCGGGCGCGGTGCCGGAGCCGCAGGTCGTGGAGGTGCCGTGCGGGGTGCCGCTCGCCTCCGTCCTGAGGGCGTGCGGCGCCGCACCGGCCCCGCAGGCGGTGCTGACCGGCGGCTATCACGGCGCCTGGCTGGACGCGGCGACGGCTGCCGGGGCCCCGGTGTCGTACGAGGGCCTGGCCGCCCGCGGCGGGGCGCTGGGGGCGGGCGCCGTGCTGCCGCTGCCCCCGGGCACCTGCCCGCTGGGCGAGACCGTACGGGTCGCGCACTGGCTGGCCGCCGAGTCGGCCGGGCAGTGCGGGCCGTGCAGGCTCGGGCTGCCCACGCTCGCCGGGGCACTGGCGGACGTCGCGGCCGGCGGCGGGCGGAGTGCGCTGGAGACCGTACGGGAGGCCGCCGGGGCCGTTCGGGGGCGGGGAGCGTGCGGGCATCCGGACGGTGCCGCGCGGTTCGTCCTGAGCGCGCTGTCGGCCTTCACGGACGACCTCGCGGCGCACGTCCTGGGCGGCGGCTGCGGGCGCCCGACGGCCGGGGTGCTGCCGCTGCCCCCGCCCGGCGGTACGGACGCCGCCACGGGCGCCCCGCGGCGCGTGGAGCGGCTGGCGGTGGACTGGACGCTGTGCAAGGGACACGGGCTGTGCGCGGACCTGCTGCCGCAGCTGGTGCGCACCGGGCCGGACGGCTATCCCGCGCTCGCGGACGCCGGGGTGCCGGACCATCTGCGGGGCCGGGCGCAGCGGGCCGTGCGCCGCTGCCCCGCGCTGGCCCTGCGGCTGGACAAGGAGCGCTAGCGACCCGGCGGCCGCGCGCAAGAACGAAGGAGCCGCGTAGGGATTAGGGATAGGGAAACGATAAGCGGGCCGTCCGATTCCGGACGACCCGCTTATCTCCTGTGGAGCTAAGGAGAATTGAACTCCTGACCTCCTGCATGCCATGCAGGCGCTCTACCAACTGAGCTATAGCCCCGTGTTCTGTTATCCGCCGGGATCGGTTCGGGTCGTTTCCCTTGCCGGTTCCCCCTGGCGACATCGACAACATTACACGGAGACCCCCGCCACCTGCCAAATCGGCCGCCCGGCAGCACCGAAAACCTGGGCGAATGGGATAACATCGCCCACTATTCGCCCGATTTGTCACCCGTGGAACCGGAGTGCTCCTCGTGCCAGCCTGGCCCGGCCGCCCCGGCCGCCGCAGCACCCTGGCCGCCGCCGCGGGCTGTCTGGTCTCCTTCTGCCTCTTCCTCCTGGCCCAGCGGGCCTCCCACGTCGCCTCCATCGACGTCCTCGTCTACCGCGCCGAGGGGTGGACCGTGCGCACCGGCGGCGACCTCTACGCGATGCGCGCCACGCACCGCGGCCTGCCCGCCACCTACCCGCCCTTCGCCGCCCTCCTGTTCACCGCCCTGACCCTGCCCGGCACGACCGCGCTGCGCATCCTCACCGAGCTCGCCAACCTCGGCCTGCTGCTCGCCCTCGTCCACCTCTCCGTACGGCTCGTCGACGGGCGCCCGCGCGCCGCCGTGACGCTCACGGCGGCCGCCCTGTGCGTCTGGTGCGAGCCCGTGTGGCAGACCCTGCGCAACGGGCAGATCAACCTCCTCGTCGTCGTGCTGGTGCTGTGGGACCTGACGCGGCCCGCCGGCCACCGCTGGGCGGGCCTGGGCACCGGCCTCGCGACGGGCATCAAGCTCACCCCCGCCCTGTTCGTCGTCCACCTGGCGGCCACGGGCCTGGCCCGCCGGGCGGACGGCGCGGGCGGTGACGGCGGGGGCGGTACGGGCGACGCAGGCAAGGCAGCAGGCAAGGCAGGCAACGGACCGTGGCTGCGCCGGGCGGCCGTCGCCACCGCCGCCTTCGCCGGCACGGTGGCCCTCGCCGCGCTGGCCCTGCCGCACGACTCGCGCCGTTTCTGGACGGACGCCGTCTTCACCACCGAGCGGGTCGGTCACGCCGAGGGCACCGCCAACCAGTCGCTGCGCGGCGTCCTCGCCCGGTTGCTGCACACCGGCGACCCCGGCCCGTGGTGGGCGGTCACGGCGGTGGCCGTCACGGTGCTCGGCCTCACGGTCGCGGTCCGGACACAGCTGTCCGGGCCGCGGGCCGCCGCCTGGGGCGCCCTGTCCTGCGCGGCCACCGCACTGCTCGTCAGCCCCATCTCCTGGTCGCACCACTGGGTGTGGTGCGTTCCGGCCGGGCTGCTGCTCGCCCGCGAGGCGGCCGCCCGCGGCAGCCGCGTCTGGTGGGCGGGCACCGCGGTGGCCGCCGTGCTGTTCTGCTCCTACGTGCTGTGGCGGGTCCCCCACGGCGCGCAGCGGCCCGAACTCCGGCAGAACGGCGGCCAGATGCTGCTCGCCGCCGGCTACCCGGCGGCCGGGGCGGCCTTCCTCGCCCTGGCCGCCGCCCGGGCCGCGGGCACCGGGGCGCACCGCCCGGCGCGGGGCGGCCTCAGTGGCCGTGACCCCCGTGACCCCCATGGCCGCCGTGCTCCCCGTGATGGAACTTCAGTACCTCACCCGGCATCACCACGAACGGACGCATCATCCCCATGTCCTCGTGCTCCAGCAGGTGGCAGTGGTACATGAACCGGCCCCGCGCCCCGCGGAAGCGGCCGATCACGTTGACCATCTGCCCGGCCGGCACCTGGATCACGTCCTTCCAGCCCGCGTCGCCCTCCGACACCGGCGCCCGCCCCCCGAACTCCAGCGGCGTGCGCGTGCCGCCCAGGGCGGCGTCGAAGGGGCTCTGCGGGCCCGCGGGGTAGAGATCGCGACTGAGGACCTGAAAGTCGATCAGGTGGATGTGCATCGGGTGCGTCGGGCCGCCCAGGTTGAGGAAGCTCCACTGCTCCCAGCCGTCGTAGGTGACCATGAAGCCGAGGGCGTCGTCGAAGGACTGGGCGGCCCTGCGGTACGTCCGCAGCTTGCCGTCCGCGCCCTTGACCTGGATCACCCCCTCGCCAGGGATCTGTACGTCCCCCGGCTCGGCCTTCTGCATCTCCCACATGCCGGGGTGGGCGTTCCCGGCCGTGCCGGGCGGGACCAGCGCGATCAGCCGGTGCTCGTGCTCGGGCACCGTGTCGTGGGTGAGCCGCTCGAAGGAGCTGGAGATCACCGACGGCAGCACAAAGGGGTCGCGCTCCTCCTCGTCCGCCACCCGGAACTCCATGACCTGCGGGTACGGCACTCCCGGGGCCTCGTTGACCAGCCGGACGCGGCGGCCCCGCAGCAGCCCGAAGTCGATCAGCAGGTCCATCCGCTCGGCGGGCGCCACGGACAGCGGCCCGTCCAGCGGCAGCGGACGCGGCAGCAGCCCGCCGTCCGTGCCGATCTGCCAGGCGGCGCCCTGCACCGGCGCACCGGTCTCCTCGTCGATCAGCCGCAGCGCGTAGGTCCGCGCGTTGGAGCCGTTGAGCAGCCGGAAGCGGTACCACTGCGCCGTCACGTCCAGGTACGGCCAGATGACGCCGTTGACAAGGGTGTAGGGGCCGTTGAAGGACCGGGTGACGTTCTTGCCCTGGGCGTCCTTGCCGACGATCACGGTCTTGTGGAGCAGCCGGCCGGTCAGCTTGCCGTCCGGGTCCTGGTCGAGGTTGCGGTCCTGGATGATCAGCGGGATCTCGCGCTCGCCCGAGGGCAGGTGCAGCGCGTCCTCCTCGGCGTCCCGGACGAGGTACATCCCCGCAAGGCCCGCGTAAACGTTCCAGCGGGTGATGTCCATGGCGTGGTCGTGGTACCACCAGGCCACCGCACGGTGGTCGTTGGGATATTCGGAGAGCTGGCTGTCGCCCGGCGCGACGGCGTTCTCCGACCAGCCGTCGTTGCCGCCGCCGGTGGGCGCCCCGTGCAGGTGCGTCACCGTCCACGCGGGCAGCGCCGCGACGTCGGCCAGCGGTACGGCGCCGCTGCGGCCGGGCACGGTGTCGGGCGCCGGGGCGCCGGGCAGCTGCGCCGCCTCCACGGCGGTCACCGGGTGAGGGCCGGTGAGGCGGTTGCTCCAGGTGACGCGCAGCCTGCGGCCGCGGCGCACCTCGATGGTCGGTCCCGGAACGTGGCCTTCGTAGGCCCATACGCGGGTGGGCGGCAGCTGCGAGTGCAGCCGGACCCAGGTGGTGGTCTGTTCGATCTCGATGCCGCGGAGCGCTTCGGTCCGGCCGGGCCGCAGCACCGGCGGGACGCGCAGGGCGTCGAGAAAGGGTGTGAGTTCGGCCACGGCCTCTTCGGAGCCGGCCGGGCTGATGACGATTTCGGTCACGCGGTGTCCTCCGCATGCTTCCCCCGTACCGCCGGCCGTTCCCGGCGGCAGCTTCACCCCTCAGGACGCGTGCGCCTCTGGCGAGGTTGCCGGACATGAAGGAAATCCGGGGAAAAAACGGGAAACCACAGGTTCCGCCACCCTGTGGTGCGCGGTCGTGTGCGTTCCGGTCCGCGGCCGTTCAGGCCGGCGCCGGGGGCCTCCGCCCCCGGCCGGAGAGCCGTCAGGCCGTCGCGAAGGAGTAGAAGCGCTTGAGCGTGCAGTGCTCGTCCAGCAGCCGCCCGTAGATCGGCTCGCCTTCCAGCTCGCGGTAGGTCTCGATGGGGTCGCCTTTTATGATCAGCGCCCGTGCGCACTCCACGCACCAGTACTGGAAGGCCGAGTTGAGCGGTTCCATGTCACGGACGATCGGCGTGCCGCTGCCGCACCAGTCGCACTTCCGGCTGTGAGCACCCATGGGTCAGCCGTTCCCTCCCCTTCGGCCCGTCCTCCGCTCCCTGACGGTCGGATTCTGCCACGGGAATGTGCCCCCAAAGCAAACGATCCCGCCTCCGGTGAGGGAGACGGGATCGTTTCGAACTGTGGAGCTAAGGAGAATTGAACTCCTGACCTCCTGCATGCCATGCAGGCGCTCTACCAACTGAGCTATAGCCCCGCTGCTCTCAGGTCTTCCGGCGTTTTCCCCCGGCGTTCCCCGCGAACAAGAAGAACTTTAGCCTGCCACCTGCCCGGATGTGAAATCCGGGCCCCGGGAGCACCCCGGGGCACCCCGGAGGCGCTCAGTCGTCGTCGCCGAGCACCGGCTCGGGGAGCGTGCCCGCGTTGTGCTCCAGCAGGCGCCAGCCGCGCGCGCCCTCGCCCAGCACCGACCAGCAGCAGTTGGTGAGGCCGCCGAGCGCCTCCCAGGAGCGGGACTCCAGCTGGAGCAGCCGGCCGATGGTGGTGCGGATGGTGCCGCCGTGGCTGACGACGACGAGGGTGCCGTCGTCCGGCAGCTTCCCGGCCTGATCGAGGACCACCGGGGCGGCCCGGTCGGCGACCTCGGTCTCCAGCTCACCGCCGCCGCGCCGGACCGGCTCACCGCGCTTCCACGCCGCGTACTCCTCGCCGTGCCGCTCGATGATCTCGTCGTGCGTGAGGCCCTGCCACACGCCCGCGTACGTCTCGCGCAGCTCGGCGTGGGTGGTCACCGGCAGGCCCGTGACGACGGCGAGCTCGGCCGCCGTGGCCGTGGCCCGCCTGAGGTCCGAGGCGATGATCGCGTCCGGCCGGAGGCCGGCCAGCAGCCGGGCGGCCCGGCGCGCCTGCGCCACGCCGGTCCCGGTCAGCTCGATGTCCGTGGAGCCCTGGAAGCGGCGCTCCAGGTTCCAGGCGGTCTGGCCGTGCCGCCACAGGACGATGCGGCGGCCCCGGCCGCCGCTCTTGCCGCTGCTCAGCTCAGCTCACCGTCCGTGCCGTCGAAGCCCGCCTCCGCGCCCGTCTCGCGGGCGTGCTCCTCGCCCTTGCCGCGGGTCGCGACGGCGTCGGCGGGCAGCTCGATCTCCGGGCAGTCCTTCCACAGCCGCTCCAGGGCGTAGTAGACACGCTCCTCGCTGTGCTGCACGTGGACGACGATGTCGACGTAGTCGAGCAGCACCCAGCGGGCGTCGCGGTCGCCCTCACGGCGCACCGGCTTGGCGCCGAGCTCCTTGAGCAGGTGCTCCTCGATCTCGTCGACGATCGACTTGACCTGGCGGTCGTTGGGGGCCGAGGCCAGCAGGAAGGCGTCGGTGATCGACAGCACGTCGCTGACGTCGTACGCGATGATGTCGTGCGCGAGCTTGTCGGCGGCCGCCTGGGCGGCGGCCTTGATGAGCTCGATGGAGCGGTCAGTGGCGGTCACAAGCCATGCTTTCGTTGAAGAGGATCCGGGTACCCACCAAGGGTCTCACGACCCACCGGCGGCCCTCCTGGGCATTACGGGCGGCCCGCAGGCCGCGGCCGCCCGCTCAGCCCTTGTAGTCCTTGCCCAGGACCACGGTGACGTCGGCCGTCGTCGCGTCCTTCGCCTGCTTCACCGCGCCCGCGGGCAGCCCCAGCGTCTTGGCGACCTCCCTGGCCTCCGCCGCCCGCTTCTCGTCCGCGTAGAGCACCGCCGAGGCCGTCGCCGCGGATCCCGCCGTGCCGCCGTCGATCACGCTGTAGCCGCTGTTGACCAGCGTGATCTGCGCGGAGGTGGCGGCTCCCTTGCCGCCTGTGGCGTTCTTCACGCTCACCCGGGGCGCCGCGTTCCGGTCGGTGTTCCTCACCGTGCCGCCCAGGACCTCCTTGACGACGCCTCCGGTGGCCTTCTCACCGAGGGTGCCGTCCTTCTCCGCGGGCAGCAGCGCGGTGGCGTACGAGCCCTTGCGGGCCAGCGCCGCGATGTGGGCCAGGGAGGCGCCCAGCTGCTCGGTGGAGAGCGAGGGGTCGGGGATCTGCGCGAGCGACTCCACGGTGCGCGTGGCCGAGGCGCTGTCGTCCGGCACCTTCTTCAGCACCGCCTGCATGACCTGGCCGAACCGGGACAGCTGCTTGCCCTCGTCCTCGCCGGGCCCGCGGTAGGTGGCGTAGGCGACCGCCGTCCGGCCGCTCAGGCTCTGCGCGGTGCCGCGCCGGACCACCGGGCTGTCGCCGGGCTTCTCGCCGGGGACGTCGGTGTCGGTGTCGGTCTCGATGCCGCCGACGAGCTCGACGAGGTTCTCCAGGTAGGGGGTGTCCAGCCGCCAGCTGCCCTTGATGTCGGAGCCCAGCAGCGTGTTCAGGGCGTCGCGGGTGGCACCGGTACCGTCGTCCTGCACGGACTTGCCGAGCGTGGTGGAGCCGGCCCCGCCCTCCTTGGCGACGGCCAGGGTGTTCGGCAGCAGGACGGTGGTGGCCTTCTTGGTGGTCTCGTTGTCGACCAGCAGGGCGGTGGAGGAGCCGCCGCCGTGGGTCTGCCGCAGATGGACGACGATCACGTCGCGCTTCTGCCCCCCGCCGGCCGCGGCCGCGCTCTTCTTGTCGTCCGAGCCGGTGAGGAACAGATAGCCCGCCGCACCGCCCAGTGCGAGGACGAGCACCACGACGAGGGCGACGATCCGGTTGCGGCCCTTGCGCTTGCGCTCGTCGCGCCGCTCGGTGCGGCTCTCGCTGAACTTGAGCCAGTCGATGACGTCCTCGGAGTCCTCGTCGGGCTCCTCGATGAACGAGAACTGCTCGGTGCGGTAGTCCGCTGCCGCGGTGGGGACGGGCGCCGCCTCGCCGGGTGCCCGCCGCGGCTCCGGGATGCGCTGCTGCGCCTGCTGCGGCTGTTCCGGGGCGTACGGGGCATAGCCGTCGTAGCCGTCGTAGGTCTGCTGGACGGGCTGCTGGGCCTGCTGGGCGTACGGGTCGTAGCCGTACGCCGTCTGCTGCTGGAGGGGCTGCCCGTAAGCGTCATACACCCGCTCGGGCGCGTCCGGGTGGTACACCGGCTGCCCGTGGGCGTCGTAGCCGTACACCTGCGGCTGATGTGCGTACGGGTCCTGTCGGTCGTTCACCGGTTCCCCTCAGTGCCCCTGTTGTTGCGTGCCGCTCAGCGCCGGTAGAGCTTGCGCTTGTTGATGTAGCGCACCACACCGTCGGGGACCAGATACCAGACCGGGTCGCCCTGCGCCACGCGCGCGCGGCAGTCGGAGGAGGAGATCGCGAGGGCCGGCACCTCGACGAGGGAGACGCCGCCCTCCGGCAGCCCCGGGTTGGCCAGTATGTGGCCGGGCCGGGTCACGCCGATGAAGTGGGCCAGGGAGAACAGCTCCTCCGTGTCCCGCCAGGTCAGGATCTGGGACAGCGCATCGGCGCCGGTGATGAAGAACAGGTCCGAGTCGTCGTTGAGGGAGGCGAGCTCACGGAGCGTGTCCGTGGTGTACGTCGGCCCGCCGCGGTCGATGTCGATCCGGCTGACCGAGAACTGCGGGTTGGACGCCGTGGCGATCACCGTCATCAGATAGCGGTCCTCGGCCGGGGACACCTCCCGGTGGCTCTTCTGCCACGGCTGCCCGGTCGGTACGAAAACCACCTCGTCCAGGTGGAAACGCGCGGCCACCTCGCTCGCGGCGACCAGGTGGCCGTGGTGGATCGGGTCGAAGGTCCCGCCCATCACGCCGAGTCGCCGCTTCACGGGCCCTGTCTGCTCTCCCATGCGTGCAGACCCTACTGGGCGGGGCGGAGCGCCCGACCCGCAGGGACCGGCTCGCTCGCTCAGCGGTCGCGGTTGAAGCGGGTGGTGACCCACAGCAGGAGCAGCAGGATGACCAGGGCGGCGCCACCGGTCATGAAAGGGCTGATGCTGGGGTGCGTGTCGACGTGCTCGCCCTCGGAGGCGAGGGTGGCGAGGGCGGTGTGCGCTGAAGCGAAGGCAGTCATCGTCGGCAGGACCTATCCGGGACGGTAGCGGGCAGAGATTTCTGCCACATCGTATGCGGGGGCCGCCGCCGGGCTCACGCCGACTCCACGCTTTACGCCACGCGTCGGGGCGCGTCCGGGGCCCGCCGGGCCCCTTGCGTCCGTTTGCGTCAGTCCTTCTTGTAACCGCGCAGCAGGAACCAGGCCAGGAAGACGATCCCGACGACGCCGACGATGAGCACGGTGCGGATGACCACGCCCGGGCCCTGGTCGTCCTTGGAGACGGCGAGGAGCTCGGTGAGGCCCGGCTGGGCGGCAAGTGCATGCAGATGGGGCATGTCTCCACGGTAGCCCTGTCGGTGGCAGCGCCTAGGGTGGGGTCCGGAAGGTGCATACGCCGCCGAGGGGGTCTCGATGAGTGACAGCAGCAACGGCAGCCACGGCCACGCTCCGGAGGAGCGCCTGCCGGGGCGGCAGCGCAAGCGCTTCCCGGACATCTCGTCGCGCGCCTACGAACACCCGGCGGACCGCTCCGCCCTGGTGGCGCTGCGCAAGCTGAGCGGCTTCGACACGGTCTTCAAGGCGCTGAGCGGGCTGCTGCCCGAGCGCAGCCTGCGCCTGCTGTTCCTCTCGGATTCGGTGCGCGTCGGCGAGCAGCAGTTCCAGCACCTGCACACGATGCTCCTGGACGCCTGCTACATCCTGGACCTGCCGAAGGTCCCCCCGATGTACGTCACCCAGGACCCGCAGCCCAACGCCATGTGCATCGGCCTGGACGAGCCCGTCATCGTCGTGACGACGGGCCTGGTCGAGCTGCTGGACGAGGAGGAGATGCGGGCCGTCGTCGGCCACGAGGTGGGGCACGCCCTGTCCGGGCACGCCGTCTACCGCACGATCCTGCTGTTCCTGACGAACTTCGCGGTCAAGGTGGCCTGGATCCCGCTGGGCAACGTCGCGATCATGGCGATCGTGACGGCCCTGCGCGAGTGGTTCCGCAAGTCGGAGCTGTCCGCGGACCGGGCGGGCCTGCTGGTCGGGCAGGACGTCCGGGCGTCGATGCGCGGCCTGATGAAGATCGCCGGCGGTAACCACCTGCACGAGATGAACGTGGACGCGTTCCTCGCGCAGGCCGAGGAGTACGAGGCGGGCGGCGACCTGCGCGACTCCGTCCTGAAGATCATGAACATACTGCCGCGCAGCCACCCGTTCACGACGGTGCGGGCGGCGGAGCTGAAGAAGTGGTCCGAGAGCCGGGACTTCCAGCGGATCATGGACGGGCACTACCCGCGGCGCGCGGAGGACAAGGACACCTCGGTGACGGACTCCTTCCGGGAGTCCGCGAACCACTACGCGGAGTCGGTGCGGTCCAGCAAGGACCCGCTGATGGGGCTGGTGCGGGACATCGCGGGCGGCGCGGGTGACCTGGGCGGTCGGCTCAAGGACGTCTTCACGGGGCGCCCCGGGGGCCCGGCGAACGGTTCCCCGAAGGAGGGCCCGGAAAGCCCGCCGGAGGGCGGAGGAAAGGCCTAGCGGCCACGCCGGAGGCCGTTCGGCACCGCCGGACATGCCGGTGGGAGTTGCGCGCCGCTGCGGCGGCAAGAACTCTGCCGGGCTCGGCGAAGCCCGGCTAGCGCGCCGGCGGCGGCGCCGGCTGGGCGCTGGCCGCGAGCGAGCCGCACACCGCGGCGCCGGCCGACCCCGTGGCGTACGGGTCCGTGTCGCCCGGCACGGACCCGTCCGGCTTCTGGCCGGCCAGCAGCGGCCGCAGGTAGACCTCGTCGTCGGCCGAGCAGGACTCGGGCCCGGCCTGCACGTAGCTCTGGACCACGATCAGGTGGTGCTCCTGCAGCCCGTCCCGGTCGAAGCGGAACTTCATCGCCCGCCGCACGGTGAACAGCGAGGACTTGTCCGCGTCCGCGCCGTGGTCCGCGGAGGCCTTCGCCGGCCGCAGGGCGTAGACGAAGGTGTGGTCGGTCGTGACCTCCAGCGTGGCCGGTCCGCTCTCGGCTATGGAGAACACGCCGCGGGTGCGCACGGGGGTGTCGACGAGGGAGACCTGGGCGGGATCGAAGCGCACGAGCCAGCCGGTGGCCGCGTGCCGCCCGTCGTCGACGGGCCGGTCGAAGCTGCGATCGAACTGGTCGAGTTGGGCGGGATCCAGCAGCAGCCGGACGGTCCGCTGGCCGCCTCCGGTGAGGACGGCGGGGTCGAGGGCGGACTTCACCGTGTACTCCTTGGCGGCGGCGAGGGCCGCCATCACCTGGCTCTCGGAGAAGTGCGCGGTGCTGCGCGCGGCGGGCAGGTTGACGCCTTCGGCGCCCAGCCGGAACTGCGCGGCGGGGCTGTGCTCGAACAGCTCCTGCGCGCCGCCTCCGGGCACGGGGTCGTGCGGGGCGAGCGGGACGAGCGTGGCCCGCATGGGCTCGGCGGAGGGCACGACCGGGTCCTTGTAGGGATGGCGCAATCCCATATAGACGGCCGTACCGAAGGCCAGGGCTATGAGGATCACCAGGACGATCACCTGGCGTGAGGTGCTGACCCGGGACCACACGTGCCGGTTACGGACGGCGAGCGCGTGGTCACCCATGCGCTCGCTGGCCGAGAGCTCCTGGAGCCGGGCAGCGCGGACGAACGATTCGTCGAAGACGACGGATCGGTACTCGTCGTCCCCACCTGCCGGGACACCCTCGGGCGTGCCCTCAGGTGGGTCTCCAGGCCCGTCCATACATCAAGAGTAGGTCTGCCGGGGCTTCGATAAACGCCCTGGTACACGACAAGTTCCGAAGAAAATCTGCCTGCCGGGGGCACGCACATATGTGCTGGTCACAGCGGTTGCGGGGGGTGAGCCCCTGGCCCGGGGCCGGGTGGCTTCCCCGGTCCCGCTCAGGGCCGGGGCACCGCCGAGGCCACCGGAGGCTCGGAATCCGCCGATACGGACGGCAGCGGGCCCGGCCGTGCCCCCGCCGGGGCGTCCACCCCGGTGGTCGCGGGCGGCGGATCGGAGCTCGGCCGATTGCCCGAGGAGGCGCTGCGGTAGACGGCGGCGAAGGCGAGGGCCACCACGCCTATGCCCATCACCACGGCGAGCACCCAGGCCACCGGCCGGTGCCAGCGGGCATGGCCCCGGTAGGGCCGCCGGGGGGCGCCGTGGCGGCCGTACGGCCCGTAGGCGTCATCGGGGTCGAGGTCGTGGGTGAGGGTGGGCCAGGTGCCCGCACGGCCCGGGTGGTACCCGGGCGCGGCGCCGCCGAAGCCGTCCTCGTAGTCGTCGTAGGGATCGTCGTCGGCGGGGCCTGCGCCGGACCGGGAGCGCTGAGCGGACTGCGAGGTCTCGCTCTCGGCGCGGGCCCGGTCGGCGGCGAGCATCCGCTCGACCGCTGAGGGCTCGTGGATCCTGGCGGACCGCACGAACTCCTCGTCGAAGACCACGGAGGCGAAGGGGTCGTCCCGATCGTCCCCGCTGCGGTAGCTGTCGGGCTCCTCGCCGTCCGGGAACGGCTGGCCCCCCACGTCGTCCGGCACCCGTCCAGCGTAGCCCCGGAAGGGTCAATCCGTGCGGCCCGTAGGGGAATTCAGCTCGCGGGCAGCCCGCCGCCGCGCACGTGCCCGTCGCCCGTGACGATGTACTTCGTCGAGGTCAGCTCGGGCAGGCCCATCGGGCCGCGCGCGTGGAGCTTCTGCGTGGAGATGCCGATCTCGGCGCCGAAGCCGAACTGGCTGCCGTCCGTGAACCGTGTCGAGGCGTTGACCGCGACCGTCGTCGAGTCCACGAGCTGGGTGAAGCGGCGGGCGGCGGCCTGCGACGTGGTGACGATGGCCTCGGTGTGGCCGGAGGACCACAGCCGGATGTGGCGGACGGCGGCGTCCAGGTCGTCCACGACCGCCGCGGCGATGTCGTACGAGAGGTACTCGGTCTCCCAGTCCTCGACGGTCGCCGGCACCACGGTGGCCGGGCTGCCCTCGGCCAGCGCGAGGACGCGCTCGCAGCCGTGCACCGTCACCCCGGCCTCGGCCAGGGCGGCGAGCGCCTTCGGCAGGAACTCCTGCGCGATGTCCCGGTGGACGAGCAGGGTCTCGGCGGCGTTGCACACGCTCACGCGCTGCGCCTTGGAGTTGACGAGGATGTCCACCGCCATGTCCAGGTCGGCCTGCGCGTCCACGTACACGTGGCAGTTGCCGGTGCCCGTCTCGATGACCGGGACCGTGGACTCCTCCACGACCGTACGGATCAGGGAGGCGCCGCCGCGCGGGATCAGCACGTCGACCATGCCGCGGGCGCGCATCAGCTCGCGCACCGACTCGCGGCTCTCGCCCGGCACCAGCTGCACGGCGTCGGCCGGCAGGCCCGCGCCGCCCACGGCGTCGCGGATGACGCGCACGAGCGCGGTGTTGGAGGCGTACGCGGAGGAGGAGCCCCGCAGCAGGACGGCGTTGCCCGACTTCAGGCACAGCGCGGCCGCGTCCACGGTCACATTGGGCCGGGCCTCGTAGATGATCCCGACGACGCCGAGCGGCACCCGGACCTGCCGCAGGTCGATGCCGTTGGGGAGGGTGGAGCCGCGGACGACCTCGCCCACGGGGTCGGGCAGGGCCACGACGTCCCGGACGTCCTTGGCGATGGCCCGCACCCGCTCGGGGGTGAGGGTCAGGCGGTCGACCACGCTCTCGCTCGTACCGGCGGCACGGGCCTTGGCCACGTCCTCGGCGTTGGCGTCGACGATCTCCTTCGTCCGCACCTCAAGGGCGTCGGCGATGGCCAGCAGCGCCTCGTCCTTCACCGAGCGCGGCAGTGGCGCGAGCTCCGCGGCGGCGCCACGGGCGCGGTAGGCGGCGCGCAGCACCGGGGACTGCGGCATCGGGTCGGCGAGGGGGGAGGGGAAAACGCTGCTCATGGCTCGAAGGGTAATCGTGCGGGGCCGGGGGCCACCACGTGTTCCGGACTGTGGACGTCCTGCGGCCCGCCGCTCAGAACGGGTGCACCCCCACCGGCGTGGCCGGAAGCGGGCCGTAGCCCTCCGCGATGCGCTGGTGGTAGGTCTCCCGGTCGATGACCTCCAGGCCCACGATCTCCCACGGCGGGAGCCGGGCCGTGGAGCGGTGCTCGCCCCACAGCCGGAGCGCGACCGCCGCGGCGTCGTGCAGATCGCGCGCCTCCTCCCAGTACCGGATCTCGGCGTGGTCCTGGGCATAGCGGCTGGTCAGCAGAAAGGGATGGTCGTGGGCGAGCTGCTCCAGCGCGCGCCGGACCTCGGCGAGCGGCGCCTCGGCCCCCGAGACGCTGAGGGTGATGTGCCACAGCCGGGACACTTCCACCGCATCGCCCCCGCCCCCACCGCCGATGCTGGTCAGTGTGCGCGGCTCCGTGCGCGGCTCCCCCACGGCCCCGCGGGCCTGGGCGGAGGAGCCCACAGCCGTGGCCGGGGGCGTACCTCCAGCGCGGGGCAGCGCCCCTGGGCGCCCTCGTCTCACCGGCGGCCTCCTGTTGCTCGCTGCTCCGCGTGCGTGCGGCGGAGCGGTGGTGCGCGGGAACCCGCCTGCCCGGAACGGCGCCCCGCATGTGCCTCGCATCAAAGTTGACCAGTCTGCGGGCGGCTGCGTGGCGTTTTTACGGAAAGGCCCCATGGAAAGGCTGGACTTACCACACTCTGTCGTCACCCTGTCGCGCGTTGTTCGACGCCCGTCAACGGCACAGCACGATGAGGCCTGTCAACGGCGCAGCACGACGAGGTCGTCGCGGTGCACGACCTCGCGCTCGTACTCGGGCCCCAGCTCCCTGGCCAGGTCGCGGGTGGAGCGGCCGAGCAGCTGGGGGATCTCCGCCGCGTCGAAGGCCACCAGCCCTCGTGCGACGGCCCGGCCCGCGGCGTCGCGCAGCTCGACCGGATCGCCCGCGCTGAATTCGCCCTCGACCCGGGCGATGCCCGCGGGCAGCAGGGAGCCGGTGCCGTCGACCACGGCCCGTACGGCGCCGTCGTCGAGTGTCAGGGCGCCGCGCGGCGTGGAGGCGTGGGCGAGCCACAGCAGGCGGTCGGCGGAGCGGCGCCCGGTGCGGTGGAAGAACGTGCCGGTGGGGCGGCCCGCGAGGGCGTCCGCGGCCTGGCTGGCCGAGGTCAGGACGACCGGGATGCCGGCGGCGGCCGCGATCCGGGCGGCGTCGACCTTGGTGACCATGCCGCCGGTGCCCACGCCGGCCTTGCCCGCGCTGCCGATCGAGATGCCCTCCAGGTCCTTCGGCCCGGTGACCTCGTCGATCCGCGAGGTGCCCGGCGTGGACGGGTCGCCGTCGTAGAGACCGTCCACGTCGGAGAGGAGCACCAGCAGGTCGGCCCGTACGAGGTGGGCCACGAGGGCGGCCAGCCGGTCGTTGTCGCCGAAGCGGATCTCGTCCGTGGCCACGGTGTCGTTCTCGTTGACGACCGGGACCGCGCCCATGGCCAGCAGCTGGTCCAGCGTCCGGCGGGCGTTGCGGTAGTGCGCGCGGCGGCTGGTGTCGTCCGTCGTGAGGAGCACCTGTCCCACGCGCCGGCCGTAACGGGCGAACGACGCGGTGTAACGGGCCACGAGGAGGCCCTGGCCGACGCTGGCGGCGGCCTGCTGGCGCGCCAGGTCGCGCGGGCGCCGGTCGAGGCCCAGCGGGGCCAGGCCGGCCGCGATCGCGCCGGAGGAGACCAGCACGACCTCCTTCTCGCCGGTGGCCTTGGCGAGCGTGTCGACCAGCGCGTCAACGCGGTCGGCGTCCAGCCCTCCGCCCGCGGTGGTGAGCGAGGAGGACCCCACCTTGACCACGATCCTGCGGGCCCCCGCCACGGCCGCCGCGCGGGCCCCTTGCTGCTCCCCTGCCCCAGTCACTGCACACACCTCGGGTGATCGCCGGTCGCCCGCCTCTTCCGGGCTGCCTCAGGCCCGCAAATCTACCGTCTGAGATTGTGGTCGTTCGGCCCTGTTTTGCGATGATTGCCGTCACGGAAGATTGCTCGTGGACCGGCCCGCGTCATACGGTCGGTAGTCGACCGTTGCCCAGGCACGGTTCCCCCACGCCCACCCGCCCCCCCTCTAGTCCGCCTGCCAGGAGCCCTCCCAGTGCCTTCTGCCGGAACAGCCTCCCGACGCGCCGTCCAGGCCGCGGCGCTGATCGCGATGCTGGTGTTCTTCGCCACGCAGCTCGTCGGCGCCCTGCTGCCCAACGTGCCGTTGCTGATCGCCGCCTCCGCGGCGGGGCTCGCCCTCGATCTCTACCTGCAGCACCGTGACCCCGGTCTCGTCGCCGTCCTCGGCAAGGTCCGCTTCGACGTCATGGTCCGGCAGCTGCTGCGCGACATGCTGGTCCTCCTCGGGCTGCTGCGGCTCCAGGGCGACGGCTCGCTGCGCGGATACGCCCCCGTCTTCGTCGGGCTCGTCCTCTTCTACGCCGCGCACCTCGCCTGCCAGGCCACCGCGATCCTGGTCCGGCGCAGCCGCACGCTGCCCTTCGTGACGCGCAACATCGACACCTCCGGCCTGCGCCTGACCGCCGCCCCGCCGCGTCTGCTGGCCCGCCAGCACGGCCGCCGGCTGCTGCGCTTCGCGATCCCGGCCACCGCGGGCCTGCTGGTCACCGTCGGCACCGAGAAGCCCCTGTGGGGCGTGCTCGGCGTCGGCGCGGCCTTCCTGCTCGCCGCCGGCGGCACGCTCCACCTCGCGGGCTGGCTGCGGCCGAAGAAGCGCATCGCCAGCGAGCAGCGCGCCCTGGAGTGGCTCGACCGCTGGCTGGCCGACTACAAGCCCTCCGCCGGCATGTACTTCTCGGGCGGCACCACCTCGGCCTACCAGGCCAACATGTGGCTCTCCACCCTCGCCGCGCTCGACGGCAACCCCGTGATCGTGCTCCGCGAGCGCTTCATGGTGCAGAAGATCGAGGCCACCGACGTGCCGATCATCTGCATCCCCAAGGTCGTCCACCTGATGGCCCTGGAGAAGTCCTCGCTGAAGATGATGATCCACCCGGCGAACTCCGGTAAGACCTCGCAGGTCCTGCGGATGCCGTCGATCAAGCACGCCTTCATCAACCACGGCGAGAGCGACAAGCTCTCCAGCTGCAACCCGTACTCCAAGGCGTACGACGAGATCTGGGTCGCCGGCCCCGCCGCCCGCGAGCGCTACCAGCTCGCCGACATCGGCGTCGACGACCGCGACGTCGTCGAGGTCGGCCGCCCGCAGCTGGCGCCGATCCGGCCGTACGCGGGCGCGCCCACGCGCGAGTTCACCACCGTGCTGTACGCCCCCACGTGGGAGGGCTGGGACGGCAACCCCGGCAACACCTCGGTGATGCTCGCCGGCGAGAACATCGTCCGCGCGCTCCTCGCCGACCCCAAGGTGCGCCTGCTCTACAAGCCGCACCCGATGACCGGCTCCGTCGACCCGCGCGCGGGCCGTGCCAACGAGCGCATCCAGGCCATGATCCGCGAGGCCGTCGCCGCGCGGACCGGCGCCCGCCCGGGCCCGGAGGCCGCCGCCGAGCTGGCCCGCCGCACGACCGAGCTCGACCGCCTGACGACGAGCACGTTCCGCGACAGCGCGGACGAGATCGAGCGGATGATGCTCCAGGGCACCCCCGAGGCGGGCCGCGCCGCGACCGTCGAGGCCGCCACCGCCGCCTGGGAGGCCGCCTACTGGGCCTCCCTGCCGGAGTGGGAGCACCAGATCATCACCACCGCCCGCCCGGCGCTCTTCAGCTGCTTCAACGAGGCGGACGTCCTGATCAGCGACGTGTCGAGCGTCGTCTCGGACTACCTGATCAGCGAGAAGCCGTACGCCGTCGCGAACACCAGCGGCATGACCGAGGAGGAGTTCCGCACGAACTTCCCGACCGTCAGCGCGGCGACCATCCTCACCCCGGAAGCCGGGGAGGTCGCGGGGCTGCTCGCGGCCGTCCGCGACCCCCGCCTGGACGGCCTCGCCGAGGCCCGCGCCGAGCTCAAGGTCCAGCTGCTCGGCCCGTCCGACCCGCCGTCGCTCGTCCGCTTCAACGCGGCGGCGCTGGCGCTCGCCGCGGAGGCGGACGCCCGCCGCGCACGGATGGAGGCACGCGCCTCCGAGATCCCGACACAGCGCGAGGCGGACACGGCTGCCGCCGTGTAACGCCGCGTCACCTTCGTGCCCCGTAAGGGGCGCGGGGCTGTGCCGATCTGCGGCTCCGCCGCGTGGGCGCGACCGGTCGGCGCGCGGCACCACGCCCCGTAAGGGGCGCGGGGAACTGCGCGAGCAACCACAGTCGGCCCGCAGCCGACGTAGCACCTGGCCTCCGGCCATACGTAAGGCCCCCGGGAGGGATCTCCCGGGGGCCTTACGTGTCAGTCACGGCCCAATGAGCCTGCGCGCTGCGCCAGTCGGGCGGCTGCGGGCCGCCTTCGGCTGGTCGCGCAGTTCCCCGCGCCCCTTACGGGGCGCACGGACGCGCCCTGCGCGGAGCCGTTAGAACGGGTTGAACTCGTCGAACTCGCGGTCCGCCTCGTCCCGCTCCGCGTCACGGTCACGGCGCCGCTGCGCCGCAGGCCGCGGCGCCTCAAGGCGGTGGTCCTCGCCACGGCGGCCCAGCATCTCCGCACCGGCGGCCATCGACGGCTCCCAGTCGAAGACGACCGCGTCGTCCTCGGAGCCGATGGCGACGCCGTCGCCCGCGCGGGCACCGGCCTTCATCAGCTCCTCCTCGACGCCGAGGCGGTTGAGGCGGTCGGCCAGGTAGCCGACGGCCTCGTCGTTGTTGAAGTCGGTCTGGCGCACCCAGCGCTCCGGCTTCTCGCCGCGCACGCGGTAGAGGCCGTCCTCCTCCAGGGTGACGGTGAAGCCCGCGTCGTCGACGGCCTTCGGGCGGATGACGATGCGGGTCGCCTCCTCCTTCGGCTTGGCGGCGCGCGCCTCGGCGACGATGCCGGCCAGCGCGAAGGACAGCTCCTTCAGGCCCTGCCGGGAGACGGCCGAGACCTCGAAGATGCGGTAGCCGCGGGCCTCCAGGTCCGGACGGATCATGTCCGCGAGGTCCTGGCCGTCGGGGATGTCGACCTTGTTGAGGACGACGATGCGCGGCCGGTCCTCCAGACCGCCGTACTGCTGCAGCTCCGCCTCGATGACGTCGAGGTCGGTCAGCGGGTCGCGCTCGGACTCCAGCGTGGCGGTGTCCAGCACGTGCACGAGCACCGAGCAGCGCTCGACGTGGCGCAGGAACTCCAGGCCGAGGCCCTTGCCCTGGCTGGCGCCGGGGATCAGGCCGGGCACGTCGGCGATGGTGTAGACGGTGGCACCGGCCGTGACCACGCCCAGGTTCGGGACGAGCGTGGTGAAGGGGTAGTCGGCGATCTTCGGCTTGGCCGCGGAGAGCACCGAGATCAGCGAGGACTTGCCGGCGCTCGGGTAGCCGACGAGGGCCACGTCGGCGACGGTCTTGAGCTCCAGGACGACGTCGCCGGTCTGGCCGGGCTCGCCCAGCAGGGCGAAGCCGGGCGCCTTGCGGCGGGCCGAGGCCAGCGCGGCGTTGCCGAGGCCGCCGCGGCCGCCCTGGGCGGCGATGTAGGTGGTGCCCTCGCCGACGAGGTCGGCCAGGACGTTGCCCTTGGCGTCGAGGACGACGGTGCCGTCCGGGACGGGCAGGACGAGGTCGGAGCCGTCCTTGCCGGAGCGGTTGCCGCCCTCGCCGGGCTTGCCGTTGGTGGCCTTGCGGTGGGGGCTGTGGTGGTACTCCAGCAGGGTGGTGACGGACTGGTCCACGACCAGGATCACGTCGCCGCCACGGCCGCCGTTGCCACCGTCCGGGCCGCCGAGCGGCTTGAACTTCTCACGGTGAACGGAGGCGCAGCCGTGGCCTCCGTTACCCGCGGCGACGTGCAGCTCGACGCGGTCCACGAAGGTGGTCATAGCGGTGTGCCTCCAGGTACATACGGGATTGTCTCTGTTGTAACGCAACGAGGGCGGCCCCACTTCCCGGCAGGGAAGGGAGGTCCGCCCTCGCTTATCGCTCTACGGCTATCCGATCCGAAGGATCAGACGGCCGGAACGATGTTGACGACCTTGCGGCCACGGTGGGTGCCGAACTGCACCGCACCGGCCTCAAGCGCGAACAGCGTGTCGTCGCCACCGCGACCGACACCGGCGCCCGGGTGGAAGTGGGTGCCACGCTGGCGGACCAGGATCTCACCGGCGTTGACGACCTGACCGCCGAAGCGCTTCACGCCGAGCCGCTGAGCGTTGGAGTCGCGACCGTTCCGGGTGGACGATGCGCCCTTCTTGTGTGCCATGTCTCCTCAGTCCCTTACTTCGCAGCCGTGGGGATGCCGGTGATCTTCACCGCGGTGTACTGCTGGCGGTGACCGATGCGCTTGCGGTAACCGGTCTTGTTCTTGTACTTCAGGATGTCGATCTTGGCACCCTTGTGGTGGTCGACGATCTCGGCCGAGACCTTGATGCCGGCCAGGACCCACGGGTCGCTGGTGACGTTCTCGCCGTCGACGACGAGCAGCGTCGAGAGCTCGACCGCGTCGCCCACCTTGCCGGTGGAAATCTTGTCAACCTCGACGATGTCGCCGACAGCAACCTTGTGCTGGCGACCGCCGCTACGCACGATTGCGTACACGCGGATCTCACTCTCTCGCTAGTAAAGGGACCTCTGATGCCAGCCGCTCGCACGGGCCGGGGCCCGTGACTGTCCGAGTGGACGAACGGCCTCTCCCGGCGGGCCGGGAGGGGTTTGCTCAGTGGCGTGGCGCCGTAACAGACACCGACCGTCAAGATTACGTGCCCTTGACGAACGGGTCAAACCGGCCCCTCGCCGGGGTGGCCGTCTCCGCGCAGGGCACGCACGACCACGCCGAGCTCGGCCCCGGCGGGGCCGGAAGACGGGGCCCGGCCGTCACCGGCCGGGCCCCGTCCACGTCACTCAGTCCTCCGAGGAGGACACCGCTTCCGCGGCCTTCTTCGTCGCCCGCTTGGCCGGGGCCTTCTTGGCCGCCGTCTTCGTGGCGGCCTTCTTGGCCGTGGCCTTCTTCGCGGTCGTCGTCTTCTTGGCCGCCGTCTTCTTGGCAGCGGCCTTCTTCGCCGGAGCCTTCTTGGCGGTGGCCTTCTTCGCGGCCGTCTTGCGGGCGGGCTTCTCGGCCGGGGCCTCGGCCTCGGCGACGCCCTCGGCACCCTCGACGCCCTCGGACACCGGCTCGGAGGCCGGCTCCGCGGCCGCGGCCACGGACGGGACGACCACCACGGCGGCCTCCGTGTCCGACGGCGAGCCCGCGGGCGCGGACGCCCGGCGGGTCACCCGGCGGCGCGGCCGGGCGGGCGCGGCCGGGGCCGCCTCCGCCACGGGCTCGGCCACGGGCTCGGCGACGGCCTCCGGAGCGGCGGCCTGCGGCGCAGGCGCCTCCACGACGACCTCGGGCTCGGCTGCGGCGGCCCGCGGCGCACCCGCCGGGGCGGACGCCTTACGGGTCGCCCGGCGGCGCGTACGGCCACGCTTGGAAGAGGCGGCCTCCGCCTCCGCGGCGCTGCCGAACCACTCCTCGTCGCCGCCGATCGACGGCTGCAGCTGCGCCTCCGTGACGGCCACGGGCTCCAGCTCGGGCTCCTCGTGGGCCGGCTCGGCGGCGGCCGCGGGGGCCTCCTCGACGGCCGGAGCCGCCTCGTGCACGTGCTCGTGCTCGGGCGCGGCAGCCGCACCCTTGCCCTTCTTCTTGCCGCGCTTGCCGCCACCGCCGCCGCCGACGGACGCCGGCTGGTCCATGTGGACGATCACGCCGCGGCCGTTGCAGTGCACGCAGCTCTCGGAGAAGGACTCCAGCAGGCCCTGGCCCACCCGCTTACGGGTCATCTGGACCAGACCCAGCGAGGTCACCTCGGCGACCTGGTGCTTCGTCCGGTCCCGGCCCAGGCACTCCAGCAGGCGCCGCAGCACCAGGTCCCGGTTGGACTCCAGCACCATGTCGATGAAGTCGATCACGATGATGCCGCCGAGGTCGCGCAGCCGCAGCTGGCGCACGATCTCCTCGGCCGCCTCCAGGTTGTTCCTGGTGACCGTCTCCTCCAGGTTGCCGCCCTGGCCGGTGAACTTGCCGGTGTTGACGTCGACGACGACCATCGCCTCGGTCCGGTCGATCACCAGCGAGCCGCCGCTCGGCAGCCAGACCTTGCGGTCCAGCGCCTTCATCAGCTGCTCGTCGATCCGGTACGTGGCGAAGACGTCGACGTCCGACGTCCACTTCTGCAGCCGCTCGGCCAGGTCGGGCGCGACGTGCGAGACGTAGCCGTGGATGGTCTCCCAGGCCTGGTCACCGCTGACGATGACCTTGGAGAAGTCCTCGTTGAAGATGTCGCGGACGACGCGGACGGTCATGTCCGGCTCGCCGTAGAGCAGGCTCGGCGAGCTCGTCGAGATCTGCTTCGACTTCTTCTGGATGTCCTCCCACTGCGCCTGCAGACGCTCGACGTCACGGCGCAGCTCGTCCTCGCTCGCGCCCTCGGCGGCGGTGCGCACGATGACGCCCGCGTCCTCGGGGACGATCTTCTTGAGGATGGTCTTCAGGCGCGCGCGCTCGGTGTCGGGGAGCTTGCGGCTGATGCCGGTCATCGAACCCTCGGGCACGTACACGAGGTAGCGGCCCGGGAGGGAGACCTGGCTGGTCAGACGCGCGCCCTTGTGCCCGATCGGGTCCTTGGTGACCTGGACGAGCACGGACTGGCCGGACTTCAGCGCGGTCTCGATGCGGCGCGGGCCGTTGCCCATGCCGAGCGCCTCGAAGTTGACCTCGCCGGCGTACAGGACGGCGTTGCGGCCCTTGCCGATGTCGACGAAGGCGGCCTCCATCGACGGCAGCACGTTCTGGACCTTGCCCAGGTAGACGTTGCCGACGTAGCTGGTGGCCTGCTCCTTGTTGACGAAGTGCTCGACGAGGACGTTGTCCTCCAGCACGCCGATCTGGGTGCGCTCGCCGCTCTGGCGGACGACCATCACCCGCTCGACGGCCTCGCGGCGGGCCAGGAACTCGGCCTCCGTGATGATCGGCACACGGCGGCGGCCCTGCTCGCGGCCCTCACGGCGGCGCTGCTTCTTCGCCTCCATACGGGTCGAGCCCTTGATGGACTGCACCTCGTCGAAGCCGGTGCCGGGCTCGCGCTCCTCGCGCTTGCGGGGCTCGCGGACCTTGACGACCGTACGCTCCGGCTCGTCCGCACCCGGCTCGGTGTCGACGGCCTCACCGCTGCGGCGGCGACGGCGACGGCGACGACGGCTGCCGGCGCTGCCGGCGGCCTCCTCGGCCTCGGCCTCGCCCTCCTCGGGCTCCTCCTCGCGGGCCTCGGCCTCCTCGGCCTCGGCGGCCTGCTCGTCCTCGAACTCGCCCTCGGCGTCCGCGGCCTCGCCACGGCGGCGGCGACGGCCACCCCGGCGACGGCGACGCGACGGGCGCTCGCCCTGCTCCTCGTCCTCGGCGGCGGCCTCGGCCTCCTCGGCCTCCGGCTCCTCCTCGGCGGCCGGGGCGGCGGCAGCGGGCTGCGCCTGCTCGGCCTCGGCGGGCTCGCCACGGCGGCGGCGACGGCGGCGGCCGGCGGGCTGCGCCTCGACGACGCGCTCCTCCACGGCCTCGACCTCGGCCGGCTCCTCCTCCTCGGCGGCCGCGGCTGCGGCAGCCGCGGCGGTCTCCGGGGTCTGGAACATCGGCTCGGTGAAGACGGGCGCCTGGAAGACGGCCGTCGGGGGGCGCACGGCGCGGCGGCGGCCACCACGCGCAGGGGCGGCGGCCTCCGCGGCCGGTGCGGCCTCGGTGGTCCTGGCCTCGCGGGCGCGGCTCGCCTCCTTGGCGGCCTCAAGAGCGGCGGCGGCCTGCTCGGCGTCACCGGCGGCGACGCGGCGACGCGTCCGCGCACGGGCCGGAGCCGGCTCGGCGGCGGCCTCGGCGGGCTGCTCGGCCGGGGCGGCGGCGGGGGCGGTGGCACGGCGGCGCGTACGGCGGCCACGGGGCTCGGCGGCGGGGGCCTGCTCCTCGGGCTCGGCGACGGCCTCGGCGGGCTCGGTGACCTGCTCGGCGGCCTGCGGGGCACCCGCCGGAGCGGTCGCCTTACGGGTGGCACGGCGGCGCGTACGGGCCGGAGCGGCGCTCTCCTGCGGCTCTTCGGCCACGGGCTCGGCGACGGCCGCGGACGGCTCCACGACGGCCTCGGCGGCCTGCGGCGCACCGGCCGGAGCGGAGGCACGGCGCACGGCGCGACGGCGCGGACGGGCAGGAGCAGCGGCCTCTGCAGCCTCAGGGGCGGCCTCGGCGACCGGGGCCTCCACGGCCTCGGCGACGACCGGCTCGGCGGCCTCGGCAGCCTGCGGCGCACCCGCCGGAGCGGAAGCACGGCGCACGGCGCGACGGCGCGGACGGGCAGGAGCAGCGGCCTCTGCAGCCTCAGGGGCGGCCTCGGCGACCGGCTCGGCGGCGGCCGGGGCCTCGACGGGCTCGGCGGCGGCCTCGGCGGCCTGCGGGGCACCCGCCGGGGCGGTGGCCTTACGGGTGGCACGGCGGCGCGTACGGGCAGGGGCTGCCGGAGCGGCCTGCAGCTCCTCGGCCTCCTCCTCGGCCTCTTCCGCGACGGCGGCGGCGACGGCCGGCTCGACCGGCTCGACGACGGCTGCGGCACCCTTCGGCGCACCCGCCGGCGCGGTGGCCTTACGGGTGGCACGGCGGCGCGTACGGGGAGCGGGCTCGGCCGCGGGCTCCTCGGCGGGCTCGGCGGTCAGATCCACCGGCTGCGGGGACTCGGCCACCTCGGGGGCGGTCGCCACGGCCGGCTCGGCGGCCTTCGGCGCACCGGTGGACGCGGTGGCCTTACGGGTGGCGCGGCGGCGCGGGCGGGCGGGCGTCGAAGGAGCGGCCGAGGCCTCGGCCTCCGGCGCCGCAGGGGCCTCCGCCGCAGGTGCGGCGGCGGCTTCGGGGGCCTCGGACGAGGCTGCGGCTGCGGCCGGCGGGCCCGCGGGGCGGGAAGCCGCACGGCGGCGGCGACGTGCCGGCAGCGTGTCGCCGGGGCCGGTGTTGTCGGATTCGGTCCCGGCAGGGCCGGGCTCAGTGGGCTCAATGGATTCGAGCATGCGGGCGGTTCTCCCGTCACGCTCCCGGGCGCCGCGCCGGTTCCGGCCCGCCGGCCCGCGTGATGTGCGCGGTACCGCCGTCCGGGGCGCGGTCGCCGCACGGGAGCTGTCGTCTCGCTCGCCGGGTCCGATGCTCATCGGCACCGGCGAAAGTCTCCTGGTCAGTGCGCCTGCCGCACCGGGTGGCTCCCTGGTGTCCGGCGGCGCTTCGACGGCCGTCCTTACGCGGAACCTTCCGGCACCTGCACATCGCCTGCGGGGCTCGGCCCGGCGGCCGTGGTGGGGAAGGCCGGGGCGGCTTCGCGGTCGGGCGCGAGCGGGTCGGTCACCGTGCCGGACTCCTCATCGAGCAGCCCCTGCGCCAGCCTGGTCACCGCAGCGGGGACCGGCGGCGCCAGGTCGGCCGTAGCGCGGAGACCGGACAGGACGTCGTCGGGTCGAACGGCGGGTGTGGCATGCCGAACAACCAGCCGCAGTATCGCACAGGGACCGTCGCCGGGCCTATCGGCCGCGGCGTCCCGCGCTTCGAGCCGGACCACGGCGCCACGGGCGTCGAAGGTCCGCACCCCGTTTTTGGTGCGGCGCTGGACGTCCACCTGCTCGGCGGCCGTGAACGCCGCCACGGCGCGCTCGGCGTCCGCGGCCTCCACGCCGTCCAGCCGCAGCTCCCAGACGGAGGCCTCCAGCCGGTCGGCGAAGGAGGACGTACGGGCCTCCACGGCGTCCGTGATGTCCAGCCCGTCCGGCAGCGACTCGTCGAGCAGCTTGCGCAGCTGCTCCACGTCGCGGACCTCGGCGAGCTGGATCTCCAGGTACTCGGCCTCACTGCCCGTGCCGGTGGGTGCGGCATTGGCGTACGACACCTTGGGGTGCGGGGTGAAGCCCGCCGAGTACGCCATGGGCACCTCGGCGCGCCGCAGGGCGCGCTCGAAGGCGCGCTGGAAGTCACGGTGGCTGGTGAACCGGAGGCGGCCGCGCTTGGTGTAGCGCAAGCGAATGCGCTGCACCGCGGGAGCGGGCGGGGGGCCTTCGGGCTGTCGCTTGCCCAGTGGTCTGATTCCTTCGTGAGAGCGGTCGTACTGCTACCTAGAGTACGTGCCGCGGGGGCCCTGCCAACCCGGCAGGACCCCCACTCGAACAAGCGTTCTTACTTGACGACGGAGAGCGGCAGCAGCTTCTTGCCCGTCGGGCCGATCTGGATGGACGTGTCCATCTGCGGGCACACGCCGCAGTCGAAGCACGGCGTCCAGCGGCAGTCCTCGACCTCGGTCTCGTCAAGGGCGTCCTGCCAGTCCTCCCAGAGCCAGTCCTTGTCGAGACCGGAGTCCAGGTGGTCCCAGGGCAGGACCTCCTCGTACGTACGCTCGCGCGTCGTGTACCAGGCGACGTCCACGCCCTGCTCCGGCAGCGTCTGCTCGGCGCACTTGATCCAGCGGTCGTAGGAGAAGTGCTCGCGCCAGCCGTCGAAGCGGCCGCCGTCCTCATAGACCGCGCGGATGACTGCGCCGACCCGCCGGTCACCGCGCGAGAGCAGGCCCTCGATGATGCCGGGCTTGCCGTCGTGGTAGCGGAAACCGATCGAACGGCCGTACTTCTTGTCACCGCGGATCTTGTCGCGCAGCTTCTGCAGGCGGGCGTCCGTCTCCTCCGCGGAGAGCTGCGGGGCCCACTGGAACGGGGTGTGCGGCTTGGGCACGAAGCCGCCGATGGAGACGGTGCAGCGGATGTCGTTGGAGCCGGAGACCTCGCGGCCCTTGGCGATCACGTTGACCGCCATGTCGCCGATCTGCAGCACGTCCTCGTCGGTCTCGGTCGGCAGGCCGCACATGAAGTACAGCTTCACCTGGCGCCAGCCGTTGCCGTACGCCGTGGCGACGGTACGGATCAGGTCCTCTTCCGAGACCATCTTGTTGATGACCTTGCGCATGCGCTCGGAGCCGCCCTCGGGGGCGAACGTCAGACCGGAGCGGCGGCCGTTGCGCGTCAGCTCGTTGGCGAGGTCGACGTTGAAGGCGTCCACGCGGGTGGAGGGGAGGGACAGACCGATCTTGTCCTCCTCGTACCGGTCCGCCAGGCCCTTGGCGATGTCACCGATCTCGGTGTGGTCGGCGGAGGACAGCGAGAGGAGGCCGACCTCCTCGAAGCCGGTCGCCTTGAGACCCTTGTCGACCATCTCGCCGATGCCGGTGATGCTTCGCTCCCGCACGGGGCGCGTGATCATGCCGGCCTGGCAGAAGCGGCAGCCGCGGGTGCAGCCGCGGAAGATCTCGACGGACATGCGCTCGTGGACGGTCTCCGCGAGCGGCACGAGCGGCTGCTTCGGGTACGGCCACTCGTCCAGGTCCATGACGGTGTGCTTGGACACGCGCCACGGCACGCCGGACTTGGTGGGCACGACACGGCCGATGCGGCCGTCCGGCAGGTACTCGACGTCGTAGAAGGCCGGGACGTACACCCCGCCCGTCTTCGCGAGACGGAACAGCAGCTCCTCGCGGCCGCCGGGGCGGCCCTCCGCCTTCCAGGCCCGGACGATCTCGGTGATCTCCAGGACGGCCTGCTCGCCGTCGCCGATGACCGCGCAGTCGATGAAGTCCGCGATCGGCTCGGGGTTGAAGGCGGCGTGACCGCCCGCGAGGACGATCGGGTCGTCGATCGTGCGGTCCTTGGACTCCAGCGGGATGCCGGCCAGGTCGAGCGCGGTGAGCATGTTGGTGTAGCCCAGCTCGGTGGAGAAGCTCAGGCCGAAGACGTCGAACGCCTTGACCGGCCGGTGGCTGTCCACGGTGAACTGCGGCACCTTGTGCTCACGCATGAGCTCCTCAAGGTCCGGCCACACGCTGTACGTGCGCTCGGCGAGGACGCCCTCGCGCTCGTTGAGGACCTCGTAAAGGATCATGACGCCCTGGTTGGGCAGGCCGACCTCGTAGGCGTCCGGGTACATGAGGGCCCAGCGCACGTCCGTGCTCTCCCACGGCTTGACCGTGGAGTTGAGCTCTCCACCGACGTACTGGATGGGCTTCTGCACATGCGGGAGCAGGGCCTCGAGCTGTGGGAAGACCGATTCGGCAGTCATCTGGGGGGACCTTCGTGAGCTGGCAAGGGGCGACTCTCAAGCGTAACGTGCCGGGAATCGCCCCTTGCACGCGATCTTGACCAGCCCTGCATCTGCGGGGAGCAGCCGGGCTTAAGGTCACGCCCGCAGCTTCGCCCGGTACCGCTTCCGGGACGCCTTGCGCCACACCAGCGGCAGCTCCGTCTCGTCCCACGCGGCCCGCCGCTCCTCCCGGCCGTACAGCAGTCCCAGGGTGAACGTGCTCTCCCCCGCCGCGTGGGCCTCCGCCGCGAGGGTGCGCAGGGCCGTGCGGGTCATGACGCTGTCCTGGTGGTCGCCGAGGAGCGTCTGGACCTTCTTCATGCGGGACGTGAAGCGCTTGGCCGGCTTGCCGAGCGCGGGCACGGCGGCCTCGGCGGCGTAGCGGGCGCGCTTGGCCGCCTTGCGGGCGTCGTGGAGGGCGGTGTCGCGCCGGGGGCCGCGGCCCGTGGCGAGGGCGTGCTCGACGCGGCCGGCCAGCCGCTCGTAGTCGTGCAGGACGGCCCCGGCCAGGACCTCCGGCGCGGGGAGCGCGGCGGCCTTGCGCAGGGGCGGGTCGGCGAGGAGGGCGTCGAGCGCGTCCAGGAGGGCGAGGTAGCGCTCGCCGTCGAGGAGGGCGAGGACGCGCTTGCGGGAGCCCCTGACGCGGCCGGCCGCGTAGATCCGCAGCCGGGCACGGACGGGCCCGAGGACGAGCGCGTCCGGCAGTGCGGCGAGGTCTTCCTGCAGGCGGGCGGCGATGACCTCGCGGTCCCGGTCGGCGCCGAGCTCCTCGGCGAGCCACTTCAGCTCCACGCCGAGCGGGTCGGTGACCTTACGGTCCAGGACGTCGCGGTACGTGCGGAAGGCGCTGCGCAGGCGGCGCGTGGCGACGCGCATCTGGTGGACGGAGTCCTCGGCGTCGCGGCGGACGGCGGTGTCGTACACGAGCAGGGCGTCGGCCTGCTGCCGTACGTAGGCGAGGACGTGGTCCCCGGCGGTGGCGGGGCCCCGGTGGCCCTTCTTCCCCGGCTTCTCCGCCTTCTTCCCGTCCCCCGTTTCCTGCAGCGCCCTCGCCAGCTTCGACGGCGCGTCGGAGGGGCTCAGGCCCTCCTCCAGGAGGCACTCCTCGACGGTGTCGAGGAAGGCGGGATCGGTGCCGCTGCCGAGCTCCACCTCGAACTCGGTCCAGCGGGCGCTGCGGCCGCCGTCGCCGAGGCGGTCGGCTCTGACCTTGTCGGCGCTGGCCTCGGCGAGGAGCGTGCCCCGGGCGTCGAGGAGGCGGCTGACCTCGCGGCGGGAGCGGATGCGGACGAGGGGGACGAGCGCGGCCTGCCGGACGCGGGCCCGGACGAGGGCGGCGAGGGCACGCGGCACGTCCGGTGAGAGGGGCGCCCGGATCTCGTCCCGCACATTGGGGGCGACGGGCAGCTTGAGGTGCCAGCCCTCGTCGGAACCGCCGGTGCGGCGGCGCAGGGTGATGCCGGCGGCGGCGAGGCGCCGGTCCGCGGTGTCGTAGTAGACGGCGTCGAGTTTGTGCGTGCCTTCGTCGGTGACGCTCGCGACGCCCGCGACACGGCTCAGGTCGGGCAGCGACGCGCCTCCGGCGTGGTTCCCGGCTTCGTACTTCCGCTCGATCTCGCGCAGAGTGTCCGCCATAGTGCCGAATCTAGTGCGCATGTGCCCCACGGGGCAGCCCTTTGTCAGCCGCGCCGCCGTACCCGGGGCTCCGCCCCGGACCCCGGTCCTCAAACGCCGGACGGGCTGATTTTCTCCGGCTACGCCGACACCGGGCGCTGCACCTTGATCGACTGCAAGAGCCCGATCGCGATCCACGCCGCGAACATCGACGATCCCCCGTACGACACGAACGGCAGCGGCAGGCCCGTCACCGGCATGATCCCCAGGGTCATCCCGATGTTCTCGAAGGACTGGAAGGCGAACCAGGCGATGATCCCGGCTGCCACGATCGTCCCGTAGAGCTCGGTCGTCTCGCGGGCGATCCGGCACGCGCGCCAGATGACGACGCCGACGAGGAAGATGATCGCCCCGGCGCCGACGAAGCCGAGTTCCTCGCCCGCGACGGTGAAGATGAAGTCGGTCTGCTGCTCGGGGACGAACTGCCCGGTGGTCTGGGAGCCGTGGAAGAGGCCGGAGCCGAGGAGGCCGCCGGAGCCGATGGCGATACGGGCCTGGTTGGTGTTGTAGCCGACGCCGGAGGGGTCGAGCGCGGGGTTGGCGAAGGCGGCGAAGCGGTTGATCTGGTACTCGTCGAGGACGCCGAGCTGCCAGATGAGGACACAGCCGAGGACGCCGGTGCCGAGCAGCCCGGCGACCCAGCGGTTGGAGGCGCCGGAGGCCAGCAGCACGGCGAGGACGATGACGACGAGCACCATCACGGAGCCGAGGTCGGGCATCAGCAGGATGACGACGATGGGCAGCGCGGCGAGGCCGAGGGCCTCGACGACGGTGCGGTGGTCGGGGTGGAGCCGCTCCCCGGCGTCGACCTTGGCGGCGAGCAGCATCGCCATGCCCAGCGCGATGGTGATCTTGGTGAATTCGGAGGGCTGGAGGGAGAAGCCGCCGCCGAGCTGGATCCAGGACCGGGCGCCGTTGATGGTGGCGCCGAGCGGGGTGAGGACGGCGACGGTGAGCACGACGGAGATGACGTAGAGGATGGGCACGGCGCCACGCAGGGCGCGGTGGCCGACCCAGACGGCGCCGACGGCCAGGCCCAGGCCGATGCCGGTGTTGAGGATGTTGCGGAGCAGGAAGTAGTACGGGTCGCCCTGGTTGAGCTCGGTGCGGTTGCGGGTGGCCGAGTAGACGAGGAGGGTGCCGATGCCGGAGAGGGCGAGGGCGGCCCAGACCATCACCCAGTCGAGGCGGCGGAGGACGGAGTCGCGGGCGGTGAGGCGGCCCCAGGCGGAGCGCTCGGGGCTGTAGCGGCGGGCGCGGTAGCCGTCGGTGGCGGTCACGTGTCCTTCTCCTCCTTCCGGGCCGAGGGGCTGGGCGGGGGCGGCTCGATGGGCTGGGCCTCGATGGTGCCGTCCTTCTCGATCTTCGGCAGGCCGGTCTGCGGGTGCGGCAGGAGGGCCTTCTTGGCGTCGATCTTGCCCTTCTCGTCGACGCCGTAGAGGGCGTTGTAGATGTTGCGCACGGCGGGGCCGGAGGCGCCGGAGCCGGTGCCACCCTGGGAGATCGTCATGATGACGGCGTAGTCGCCGGTGTAGGTCGCGAACCAGGAGGTCGTCTGCTTGCCGTAGACCTCGGCGGTGCCGGTCTTGGCGTGCATCGGGATCTCTTTCTGGGGCCATCCCTCGAAGCGCCAGGCGGCGGTCCCCTGGGTGGCGACGCCGGCGAGGGCGGCGTCGATCTGGTCGCGCGTCCTGCCGTCGAACGGGAGCCTGCCGTGCGACTTCGGGGCGATCTCCTGGACGGTCCTGCCGTCGGGGCTGATGACGGCCTTGCCGACGGTGGGGTTCCAGAGGGTGCCGCCGTTGCTGATGGCGGCGTAGATGGTGGCCATCTGGAGGGGGGTGACAAGGGTGTCGCCCTGGCCGATGGAGTAGTTGACGGAGTCACCGGCGCGCATGCGCATGCCGGACTCGCAGTTCTCCTTGGCGATCTGCCCGGCGTAGCTGTTGTCGGTCTTGCCCTGCTTGCACCAGGAGTCCTTGTTGGCCTCCCAGTACTTCTTCTTCCACTCGCGGTCGGGGATGCGGCCGGTGACCTCGTTGGGGAGGTCGATGCCGGTCTCCTTGCCGAGGCCGAACTCGTGGGCGGTCTTGTAGAACCAGTCCCCCGGGTGCTTGGGGTTGTTGCCGCCGTCCTTCTGCCACTGGCGGTAGGCCAGGTCGTAGAAGACGGTGTCGCAGGAGACCTCCAGGGCCCGGCCGAGGTTGATGGGGCCGTAGCCCTTGGACTCGAAGTTCTTGAAGACCTGGTTGCCGATGCTGTACGAGGCGGAGCAGTTGTAGTTGTCGTTGAAGGCGTAGCCCGCCTTGACGGCGGCGGTGGCGGAGACGACCTTGAAGATCGAGCCGGGGGCGGCCTGGCCCTGGATCGCCCGGTTGAGCAGCGGGAAGCCGGAGTCCTTGCCGGTGAGGTTCTGGTAGTCCCTGGCGGAGATGCCGCCGACCCAGGCGTTGGGGTCGTAGGTGGGGTTGGAGGCCATGGCCACGACGCGGCCGGTCTTCGCCTCCATGACGACGACGGCGCCCGCGTCGGCCTTGTAGTTGGTGCCGGTGTTGCGGTCGACCTCCTTGCGGGCGTCCTTCATCGCCTGGTCCAGCTCCCGTTCCGCTATGGCCTGCACGCGGGCGTCGATGCTGGTGACGACGTTGGCGCCGGGGACGGCCTTGTCGCTCTTGGCCTTGCCGATGACGCGGCCGAGGTTGTCGACCTCGTAGCGGGTGACGCCGGCCTTGCCGCGCAGCTGCGAGTCGTACTGCCGCTCCAGGCCGGAACGGCCGACCTGGTCGGAGCGGAGCAGCGGGGAGCGGCCGGCCTTGGCCTTGATGATCTCGTCGTCGGTGACGGGCGAGAGGTAGCCGAGGACCTGGGCGGTGTTGGAGCCGCCGGGGCCGGCGTAGCGGCGGACGGCGGTGGGCTCGGCGGTGATGCCGGGGAAGTCCTCGGCGCGCTCGCGGATCTGCAGGGCCTGCTGGGTGGTGGCCTCGTCGGTGATGGGGATGGGCTGGTAGGGCGATCCGGCCCAGCAGGGCTTGGGGGTCTTGGCGTCGCACAGCCGGACCTTGGCGGTGACGTCCTCGGGCTTCATGTTCAGCACGCCCGCGAGGCGGGTGAGGACGGTGCGGCCCTTGTCCTTCATCTTCATCAGGTCGGTGCGGCTCGCGGAGACGACGAGGCGGGTCTCGTTGTCGGCGAGGGGGACGCCGCGGGCGTCCAGTATCGAGCCGCGGGTGGCGGGGGCGACGACCTGCTGGATGTGGTTGTCGGCGGCTTCGGCGGTGTACTCGTCGCCGTTGCGGATCTGGAGGTACCAGAGCCTGCCGGCGAGGGTGAGCAGGAGGGAGAAGACGAGGATCTGGATGACGACGAGGCGGATGGTGACACGTGAGGTCCGTCCACCGTCAGGCAGGTTGCTCACAGCCGCTTCACCCCCTTCATCCGTCCCGGCCGGCGCAGCCCGGTGCGCTGGCCGCCTACGCGTCCGGTGCGGCTGCCGCCCATCGTGCTGGGGCCGTCGGCGGACAGCGGGTCGGGCTGGACGCGCCTGGCCATGGCCATGACGAGCGGCACGACGAAAGGCGCCAGCAGCAGGTCGTAGAGGGCCGCGGTGAAGACGAGGCTGGTGAGGCCGACGTTGCGGGCGGCGGTGTCGCCGACGAGGGAGCCGACGCCCGCGTAGAGCAGCGTGGAGCCGACGGCCGCGGCGACGACGACGAGCATGGGCACGGTGGCCGAGCGCAGCTTGCCCGTCTCGGGCCGGGCGAGACCGACGAGATAGCCGATGACGCACAGGACCAGGGCGTAGCGCCCGGTGGCGTGGTCGGCGGGCGGGGCGATGTCGGCCAGCAGGCCGGCGCAGAAGCCGATGACGGCGCCGTTGGTGTGGCCGTGGACGAGGGCGAGCCCGACGACGACGAGGAGCAGGGGGTCTGGCACGGCTCCCGGCAGGTGGAGCCGTGCCAGGACGGTCACCTGCACGACGAGGGCGACCACCACGAGCGCGGTCGAGAGCAGGATCCGGTTGAGGCGCATCGTCAGTCCTCGGGTTTGGCGCTCGCGGAGGGCGTGACCGTGACGGTCACGGTGGGCGTGGGCTTGGGCGCTTCCGGCTTGGGCGGAAGCACGGTGTCGCGGGGGTCCGTCCGCGGGGGTTCGACGACGACGCCGACGATGTCGAGCTTGCTGTAGCCGACGAAGGGACGGACCTGGAGGGTGCGGGTCAGGCTGCCGCCGGCGGGTTCGACGCGGGTGACCTCGCCGACGGGGACGCCGGGGACGAACGGCTTGTCCCTGCTGGAGCCGAAGGTGACGAGGCGGTCGCCGGGGCGGACGGCCGCCTTGCCGTTGAGCAGTTCGACCCGCAGGACGCCGGCGCCCTGGCCGTTGGCGAAGCCGAGCTCGCCGCTCTTCTCCATGCGGGTGCCGACGGTGAACTTGGGGTCGTTGGCGAGCAGGACGGTCGCGGTGTCGCGGGCGACGGTGGTGACGCGGCCGACGAGGCCGTCGCCGTTGAGGACGGTCATGTCGCGCTTGATGCCGTCGCGGCTGCCGGCGTCGATGGTGACGGTCCAGGAGAAGCCCTGGGCCGCGCCTATGGCGATGACCTGGGCGCCCTTGATGCCGTACTGGCCGCGGCCGGCGGTCTTGAGCATGGCGTCGAGCTCGGCGGCCCGGCCGCGGTTGCGGTCGTCGCTGCCGAGGCGCTGTTTGAGACCGGTGTTCTCGCGCTCCAGGGCGCTGATGCGGTTGTGCCGCTCGTCGGAGTCACGCACGGCCGCCACGGCGTTGCCGACGGGGTCGACCGCGGAGGCGACGCCCTTCTCGACGGGGCCGAAGACGGAGGCCGCCGCGTGCCGGACGCCGTCGAGCGGGGACCGCTCGCCACCACGGATGTCGACCGTGATCAGTGCGAAGGCGATGGCGACCAGCAGCACCAGCAGCAGCCGGCTCTCTCGTGTGTCCCTCACGTGCGGCGGCGTGCCCTTCTCGTAGGACCGGCGGGCTGCGGGGCGGGCCGGTCATCCGGAGCGTTGTGCCTGTATATCAGGTTGTTTCCCGGCAGCGGCGGTACGCGGGGTGCCTTTGGCGCCACCCCCTGCCAAGGGGGTGGCACCGGTCCCCCGGCAGGTGGAACGCGCCGGGCGCGGCGCCCCGGGAGGCGCCCCCGGGCGACGTTCCGCAGCAGCGCTCCGGGGCGCCGCCCCCGGCGCCGGAGCGCCGCCTGCCGCCGCGGTCGCGGCGCACCCGCCCGGAGGGCGAGCGCGTCAGCGGCGCGGCTGGGCGTCCAGGACCTGCTGGAGGGCCTCGAACTCCTCGACGCACTTGCCGGAGCCCAGGGCGACGGAGTCCAGCGGGTCCTCGGCGATGTGGATCGGCATGCCGGTCTCCCGGCGCAGCCGCTCGTCGAGGCCGCGCAGGAGGGCACCGCCGCCTGTGAGAACGATGCCGCGGTCCATGACGTCACCCGAGAGCTCGGGCGGGCACTTGTCGAGGGTGGTCTTGACGGCGTCGACGATGGAGTTGACGGGCTCCTCGATGGCCTTGCGGACCTCGCCGGCGGAGATCACGACGGTCTTGGGCAGACCGCTGACGAGGTCCCGGCCGCGGATCTCGGTGTGCTCGTCCTGTTCGAGGTCGTAGGCCGAGCCGATGGTGATCTTGATCTGCTCGGCGGTGCGCTCACCGAGGAGGAGGCTGTACTCCTTCTTGATGTGCTGGATGATCGCGTTGTCGAGCTCGTCGCCCGCGACGCGGATGGACTGGGCCGTGACGATGCCGCCGAGGGAGATGACCGCGACCTCGGTGGTGCCGCCGCCGATGTCGACGACCATGTTGCCGGTGGCCTCGTGGACGGGCAGGCCGGAGCCGATCGCGGCGGCCATGGGCTCTTCGATGATGTGCACCTGGCGGGCACCGGCCTGGGTGGAGGCCTCGATGACGGCGCGCCGCTCGACGCCGGTGATGCCGGAGGGCACACAGACCACGACGCGGGGCCGGGCCATCCAGCGCCGCTTGTGGATCTTGAGGATGAAGTAGCGGAGCATGCGCTCGGTGATCTCGAAGTCGGCGATCACGCCGTCCTTCAGCGGCCGGACCGCGACGATGTTGCCCGGGGTGCGGCCGATCATCTTCTTCGCCTCGGCACCCACCGCGAGGATGCCGCCGGTGTTGGTGTTGATGGCGACGACGGATGGCTCGTTGAGGACGATTCCGCGGCCTCTGACGTACACCAGCGTGTTGGCGGTCCCGAGGTCGACAGCCATGTCACGGCCGATGAACGACATGTTGTTCCCCATGAGGATACGTCTGGCCTTCCCAGCTGGAGCGAGTGCTTACTTGAGGTCGGCAGGGTGTGCTGCTGCTGCGGTGCGCCGCGGGCGCGGAAGCTCTCATCGTAGTCTCGACCGGGCGAAGGCGGTGCGAGGGTTCCTCCGCCATTGTCGGCGGAAGTCGAGCTCCCCCCAGTAATGGTGACGTCGTGTCGGAGTGAGAGGTTCCCCCGTTCGCCACGCATATGCCAGGGGCGACCGAAATAAAATCGGTCGCCCCTGATCGGAAAGGCTCCGGGCCTGATGCGCTATCAGGCGAGGCCGGGAAAGAAAATCTTGATTTCCCGCTCGGCCGACTCCTCGGAGTCCGAGGCGTGGATGAGGTTCTCGCGCGTGATGGTGCCGAAGTCACCACGGATGGATCCCGGGGCGGCCGAAATCGGGTCCGTCGGGCCGGCCAGGGCGCGCACGCCCGGGATGACGCGCTCGCCCTCGACGACCATCGCGACGACGGGGCCGGAGGACATGAAGCCCATCAGCGGCTCGTAGAACTCCCGGCCCTCGTGCTCGGCGTAGTGCTGGGCGAGGGTCTCGCGGTCGAGGGTGCGCAGCTCCAGCGCGCTGATCGTCCATCCGGCCTTGCGCTCGATGCGGGCGACGACCTCGCCGACCAGCTTGCGCCTGACGCAGTCGGGCTTGAGAAGGACGAGGGTGCGCTGGCTCATACTGCGGCTCCTTGCGGACGATCGGGTCTGGTGGGCCAGAGGGTACAGGGGCCGGGCTAAGCGGCGTCGGCCGCCTGGGCGGCGAAGCGGGCCTTGGCCTCGTCGATCTTGCGGCCGAAGTGGACGGACGCCCACCACAGGCCGCCGAAGATCACCCCGAGGATGAACATCATCGGGACGATGAAGCCGCTCAGGACCAGGCCGATCTGCAGCAGCCAGCCCAGCTGGACGCCGCCGGGCCGGGAGAGCATGCCGCACAGCAGCACGCTGAGCACCATCGCCGTGGCACTGACGGCCCAGACGGTGCCCGCCGAGAGGTCGGAGGTCTGCATGGCCACCAGGCCGGCGAATCCGATGACGAAGAATTCACCGATCAGAGTGCTGGCGCACAGCATCCGCATGATCAGCCCTTTCCGAGGAGCAGCCGGGCCTCGCCGACCGTGATCACCGAGCCGGTCACCAGGACGCCCGCGCCGGAGAACTCGGCCTCCTCCTCCGCGAGGGTGATCGCGGCCTCCAGGGCGTCGTCCAGGCGGGGCTCGACCTGCACGCGCTCGGCGCCGAAGATCTCGACGGCGAGGGCCGCGAGCTCGTCGGGGTCCATGGAGCGCGGGGTGGAGTTACGGGTCACCACGACCTCGGCGAAGACCGGCTCGAAGGCCTCCAGCAGGCCGCGGACGTCCTTGTCGGCGCTGGCGCCGACGACGCCGATGAGGCGGCTGAAGCCGAACGCCTCGGTGACGGCCTCGGCCGTGACCTGCGCGCCGGCCGGGTTGTGCGCGGCGTCCAGCACGACGGTGGGGCTGCGGCGCACGACCTCCAGCCGGCCCGGGGAGGAGACCTGCGCGAAGGCGCGGCGGACGGTGTCGGTGTCGAGCGTGCGGGCGTGCTGCGAGCCGATCCCGAAGAACGCCTCGACGGCGGCCAGGGCGACCGCGGCGTTGTGCGCCTGGTGGGCGCCGTACAGCGGCAGGAAGACCTCGGGGTACTCGCCGCCCAGGCCGCGCAGCGTCAGCAGCTGGCCTCCGACGGCGACCTCGCGGGAGACGACGCCGAACTCCATGCCCTCGCGGGCGACGGTGGCGTCGACCTCGACCGAGCGCTTGAGCAGCACCTGGGCCGCATCCACCGGCTGCTGGGCGAGGACGACGGTGGCGTCCTGCTTGACGATGCCGCCCTTCTCGCCGGCGATGTCGCCGGGCGTCGCGCCGAGGCGGTCGGTGTGGTCGAGGGAGATGGGGGTGACGACGGCGACGCCGGCGTCGACGACGTTGGTGGCGTCCCAGGTGCCGCCCATGCCGACCTCGACGACGGCGACGTCGACCGGGGCGTCGGCGAAGGCGGCGTAGGCCATGGCCGTCATGACCTCGAAGAAGGACAGGCGGTAGTCCTCGCGGTCGTCGACCATCTCCACGTACGGCTTGATGTCCTGGTACGTCTCGATGAAGCGCTCGGCGGAGATCGGGGCGCCGTCGAGGCTGATGCGCTCGGTGATCGACTGGACGTGCGGGCTGGTGTAGCGCCCGGTGCGCAGGTCGAAGGCGCCCAGCAGCGACTCGATCATGCGGGCCGTGCTGGTCTTGCCGTTGGTGCCGGTGATGTGGATCGCGGGATAGGCGCGCTGCGGCTGCCCCAGGATGTCCATCAGGGCCTCGATGCGCACCAGCGAGGGGTCGAGCTTGGTCTCGCCCCAGCGGCCGGCGAGCTCGCTCTCGACCTCGCGCAGCGCCCGGTCGGTCTCGGGGTCCTCGGGGCGGGCGGGGATGTCGCCCTGCGGCGGCCCGGCCTGGGCGCGCAGGGTCCGGCTGCCGGCCTCGATGACGGCGAGGTCGGGGTCGCGTTCGGTCTCGGCATCGACGATTTCCGCGAAGCGGTCATCGCCGTCGGGGCCGGTGCTGCCGTTGTCGTCGTTCAGGGGGCGCTCGCTCACGCGGACCAGTCTACGGAGGGGGTACGACAGAGCGGGCGGCAGGCCCGGCGCCCTTGCCCTACGGTTTTCCCAGAAGGTCCCTTATTTCCCATAAGACCCCTTAGATCTCTTAAGTACGGGAGCCGGGTGGTGAGCGAAGACGCCGGGGTGAGCGACGAGGCGGGCGGCGGGGTGGGCGAAGACGACGGCCGGTGGCGGACACTGCTGGACGCCCTGCTGGAGGCGCTGCCCGCGGGCGCCGTCGTGCAGGGCCCGGACGACCGGGTGCTCGCGGCCAACCGCAGGTTCACCCGTATGTTCGGCGCGGAGGTCCGGGCCGGCGGCATGCCCGTGTTCGGCGCGGAGAGCCGGGCCGGCGGCATCCCGGGCGGCCGCCACGTCCACCGGACGGCCGAGATCCCCCTCGCCGACGGCCGCACCCTGCGCCGCGTGATCGAGCCGCTGCGCCACGGGGGCGCCTACCTGGGCGCCCTGTGGACCTACGACGACATCACCGAGCACAAGCGGCGCGAGCGGGACCTGGAGCGGGACAACGTGGCGCTCACCGAGCTCGCCCGGCAGCGCAACGCCTTCACCGCCGCCGCCTCCCACGAGCTGCGCACGCCCCTGACCTCCATCATCAGCTTCTGCGAGCTGCTCACCGACCCCGCCTTCGGCGCCCTCACCCACGAGCAGGCCTCCTTCCTGGAGGCCGTCCGGCGCAACGCCGACCGCATGCAGCGGGTGATCTCCGACCTGCTGCTGACCACCCGCATGCGGGCCACCGCGGGCCTGGAGCTCGAATTCGGCGCCGTGGAGGTGGACCGGATGCTGCTGGACGCCGTCCTCGACCGGATGGGCGCGGCGCAGGAAGCGGGATTGTTCACCGTTCTGGAGTGCGCTCCCGGCCCCCTCCTGAGGGGCGACCGGCACCGGTTGCAGAACGTCCTGGCCAATCTTCTGGAGAATGCCGCGAAATACACCCCCGCGGGTGGCCGGATCTCGGTCACGGCGGCACCGCACGGCGAGTTCTGGGAGATCGAAGTCGCGGATACCGGAATCGGCGTCCCGGAGGAATTCCGCGAGGAGATCTTCAATGGTTTCGTCCGGGCCCCGAACGCACGTACGGGGGGTTATCCCGGCACCGGTCTCGGACTCGCCATCAGCCGCGCGATCGTCCAGCTGCACGGGGGAGCGATCACGGTCGGCGGCGCGGAGGGCGGGGGCGCCGCGTTCGTGATCCGGCTGCCGGTCGCCGGGCCCCCTCCGGCCGGGGAGACGGCATGACCCGCGTGCTCGTCGTCGAGGACGACCCCGACCTCGCCCTCGCCCTGCGCACCCTCCTCACCCGTGCGGGCTACGAGGTCGCCCACGCCGACAACGGCCGCGAAGGGCTGCGGCTACTGTTCGCCGAGCGCCCCGCCCTCATGCTCCTCGACATCGGGCTGCCGCAGCTCGACGGCTGGGAGGTGCTGGAGCGCACCCGCGACCTCAGCGACCTGCCCGTCCTGCTGCTCACCGCCCGCGGCGCCGAGACCGACCGGGTCCGCGGCCTGCGCGCCGGCGCCGACGACTACCTGCCCAAGCCCTTCGGCAACGACGAGCTGCTCGCCCGCGTCGAGGCGCTGCTGCGCCGCACCGCGCCCACCCGCTGGGCCGGCGACTCCTTCGACGACGGGCTGCGGCTCGTGCCCGAGCGGCGCTCCGCCGTCTGGCAGGGACACGAGGCCCGGCTCAGCGACATCGAGTACCGGCTGCTGCAGGTGCTCGTCCGCAACCGGGGCCGGGTGATCACCACCGACCAGCTGCTCGACCGGGTGTGGGACGACCCCGAGGGCACCGGCCGCGAACGGGTGAAGTTCGCCGTGCTGCGGCTGCGGCGCAAGCTGCGGCAGGCCGCCGGCGACGAGGCCGCGGACCCGCTGGAGGCCGTACGGGGCCTCGGCTACCGCTACCGGGCCGACGGCGGGGACGAAGGCCCCGGGGACGAAGGCCCCGGCGACGGGGAGGACGAAAGTCCCTTCCGACGGCTTTAGGCACGCTTCAGGCGATTCGCAACCATCCGGCAACCGAAGACACCCCAGGGGTGCAACCGAGGCACCGCAAGGTCGTGAGCTGTCAGCAGCCCGTCGGCCCCAGGAGTCACCTCGTGCAGTCCCTGCCCGCCCGTAGCGTCGCCGTCGTCCTCGGCACCCGCCCCGAGCTGGTCAAGCTCACCGACCTCGTACGCCTCCTGGGCCCCGCCGCCCACCTGGTGCACACCGGTCAGCACTACGACGAGGAGCTGTCCGGCCGCTTCCTGACCGAGCTGGGCCTGCCCGAGCCGACGTTCCTGACGGGGGTGGGCGGGCAGCCGCGCGCCGTCCAGATCTCCACCGCCCTCGCACAGCTCGACGAGCTGTTCACCGCCGAGCCGCCGCTCGCCGTCGTCGTCCAGGGCGACACCAACGCGGCCCTCGCCGGCGCGCTCGCCGCGAACGCCCGCGGCATCCCGCTGCTGCACGTCGAGGCCGGCCTGCGCAGCCACGACCGCAACATGCCCGAAGAGCACAACCGCGTCCTCATCGACCGCATCGCCGACGTGCTGTGCGCGGCCACCGAGGACAATCGCGCGAACCTCCTCGCGGAGGGCGTCGAGGACGCCCGCATCGCCGTGACCGGCAACACGGTCGTCGAGGCCGTGCACGGGCAGCTGCCGTCCGCCGCCGAGCGCGCGGAGCTGCTGCGGCAGCACGGGCTGACCGCCGACGCGTACGTCCTGGCCACGATCCACCGCCCCGAGAACACCGACTCGCCGGAGGCCCTGCGCGCCATCTTCGGCGAGCTCGCCGCGCTCGCGGCCGACGGCCGGCCCGTCGTCCTGCCGCTGCACCCGCGCACCCGGGCCCGCGTCGAGGCCGCCGGCCTGGAGCACCTGCTGGCGGGGCTGACCGTCACCCGCCCGCTCGGCTACGGCGAGTTCCTCGCCCTGGCCCGGCACGCGGCGCTGCTGGTCTCCGACTCGGGCGGCATCCAGGAGGAGTGCACGGTGCTGGGCCGGCCGCTGGTGGTCGTCCGGCGCTCCACGGAGCGGCCGGAGGCGATGGCGGACTTCGCGGACCTGGTCGAGCCGGGCGCGGAGATCGGCTCTTCGGCGCGGCGCCGCCTCGCCGAAGGCCCTGCGGGCCTGGCCCGGCTGGCCGCGCTGCCGAGCCCGTTCGGGGACGGCCTGGCGTCGGACCGCATCGTGACGCTGCTGACGGCGATCGCCGCGCCGCAGCAGCTGGCGGCGGCCGCGTAGGGGGCCTCTCCCCCACCCCGCCCCTTCCCGTAACCGGGGGCAAGCCCCCGGACCCCCGAGTTCTCAGCCGTCCGGCGTTTGAGGACACCGCGCGGCAGCGCGGACAGGGGGCTGGGGCGCAGCCCCAGGAAACGGCGAAAGGGCGGGACCGGGGCCCCTCCCCCGCAGCAGACGGCCGCCACCACGTCACCCACCCCCGGAGCCCCGCATGTTCTCCAGCCCCTTCCTCCTCGTCTTCCCCTTCTTCCTCCTCGCCTGCTTCCTCCTCTACTGGGCAGGCGCGCGGCACGCGTACACGCGCCGCCCCGAGGCCGGGAACGGCGACCCCAACACCTTCGACTGGCACTTCTTCGTCCCGTGCCGCGACGAGGAGGCCGTCGTCGGCACCACCGTCGAGCGGCTGCGCGCCGATCACCCGCGCGCCCACGTCTGGGTCATCGACGACGACAGCGACGACCGCACCGGCGCCATCGTCGCCGGGCTCGCCGAGACCGACCGCCGCGTGCACCTGGTCAGCCGCGTGCGGCCTGACGCCCGCCTGGGCAAGGGCGCGGCACTCAACGCCGCGTACGACGAGCTGAACCAGTTCCTGTCGAAGGACGCCGACCGCGAGCGCGTCGTCGTGTGCGTCATCGACGCCGACGGCCAGCTCGACCCGCACGCGCTGGAGCGCGTCAGCGGCCCGGCCGGCTTCGGCGACCCGGAGACCGGCGGCGTGCAGGTCAGCGTCCACATGCGCAACGCCGGCGACCCGCGCCCGCTCGGCGAGGACAGCGGCCGCCTCCGCAACGCCTTCGCCCGCCTCCTCGTCCGCATGCAGGACATGGAGTTCTCCGTCTCCAACGCCGGCATGCAGCTGCTGCGCGGCCGCACCGGCTCCGTGGGCCTCGGCGGCAACGGCCAGTTCACCCGCCTCGCCGCCCTGGACCGCATCGCGGCCGCCGAGCGCCGCCCCTGGCAGCGCGGCGCCCTGCTGGAGGACTACGAGCTGGGCCTGCACATGATCCTGAACGGCGACCGGATATCCCACATAGCCGACACCTGGGTCTCCCAGGAGGGCCTCCCGCACGCCCGCCGGTTCCTCACCCAGCGCACCCGCTGGGCCCAGGGCAACCTGCAGTGCGTCCGCTACGCGCCGCGCATCGTCTCCTCGCGTCACTACGGCGGCAAGGGCGTCCTGGAGACGCTGTACACCTTCCTGCAGCCGGTCGCCCACCTGGTGACCCTGGCGCTGTGCGCCGTCATGTTCGTCCTGCTGGGCCTGACCGCCGCGCAGGACGGCGTCGGCGAGGCGTTCGGCGGCATGCTCGCGCTGTGGCCGCTGGTGCTGGGCCTGGCCGTCGTCTCGGTGCTGCCGTTCGTGCTGTGGGGCCCGGTCTACCGCCGCGACCGCGCGTCCGACCGCTCACTGCTGTCCGCCCTGCTGTGGGGGCTCGCGCTGTGGCTGTACGCGTACCACCTCTTCCCGGCGTCGGCGCGCGGCTTCGTCCGGATGCTGCGCGGCCGCAACGGCTGGGCGAAGACGCGGCGCAACGCCGAGGTCGTCACGTCGGGCCCGGTCGCGATCGAGAGCTGACGTCGAGAGCTGACGGGGGGCGGGGCGGCCACAAACGCGCAAACCATGAAGCGCGTCACACTTCCGCCCCGCCGGGCAACCTCCGCCCCCGTTCCGTCATCTGACCCCCGGTGACACATGTCCGGAGCAGGTCCGGGCAGCGGAACGGGAGCGTTGTGCGGTGCGGGTACGGGTACCGGAAATCAGCACACGGATGCACTTGCTGCTGCTGACGGCGTGGACCGCGCTGTGGTTCGCCCTGGTGGAGCCCAGCGGCGGCTTCTCCTGGCACTATCTGCGCACCGGCGGCGAGCTGATCTACCAGGGGGCGTCGGGCGACGGCACCGGCGGCCTCAACCTCTACGCCCACCACCCCGAGCTGCAGATGGGCCCCATCAGCTTCCTTGTGGCGGGCCTGTTCAACCCCTTCTCCGAGCACACCGGCCAGTTCCTGGCGGCGGCCGTCATGTCGGCGCTGGGCCTGGTCATCGTGGTGCTCGCGGGGCGCAGCGCCGCCATCCACTTCCTGGGCACCGGCACCAACCACCAGCGCCTGCGGCAGCGCGTCCTGATCGCGGGCGCGGCGTTCATCCCGATGTGGATCGAGGTGTCGGTCCGCTTCGGGCACCTGGACGACGTGCTGGCGCTGTTCTTCACCGCGCTGGCCGTCTGGTTCCTGACCCGCTGCAACCCGGCGGCCGTCGGCGCCTGCCTGGCCCTGGCCATGGACTCGAAGCCGACCGCCCTGGCCTTCGTGCCGCTGATCCTCGCCCTGCCCCGCGACCGCTGGCTGCGGGCGGTCCTGTGGTGCGCGGCGCTGCTGGCCGTCGCCTGGCTGCCGTTCTTCGTCGCGGCCCCGGACTCCTTCGCCGCGGCGAAGTTCACCATCCCCAACAACCCGGCCTCCGCGCTGCGCTGGCTGGGCGGCAACACCCCCGTGACCCCCGACTGGGCCCGCCCGGCGCAGGCCGCCCTCGGTCTCACGCTGGGCGCGGTCGCCGTGTGGCGCGGCCGCTGGGCCGGGGTCGTGCTGCTGGGCGCGAACGCCCGCATCCTCCTCGACCCCAGCGTCTACACGTACTACACGGCCTCGGTGCTGCTCGGCACCCTGCTGTGGGACGTGTGCGGGCAGCGCCGCCTCGTGCCGTGGTGGAGCTGGATCGCGCTGATCGTCCTCTACGGAAGCGTCTTCGCCGTCCCCGACGAGTCGGCCAAGGGCCTGATCCGGCTGGGCTTCGTGGCGGTGTCGACGGTGTACGTGCTGTTCTGGCCGCAGCACCGCCGCAAACGGCGCCGCCGCCCGGCCCAGGAGGACGAGGGGCTGGTGGAGGGCCCGTGGGGCCCGATGTGGGACCCGGGCCGCACGAAGCCGTGGGCCTCTCCGTACCCGGCGGAAAGGCCTGCCGGCCACTGACCCGCGGGCGCCCCGCAACCCGCCTCATGTGACCTGGATCACCGGAACCGCCTCCCGTCCGCGGAGAGGTACTGGTCATGAACGGAAAAAGAGGGAGAAAAAGAGGGAGGTGCGTGCATGCGCGACCGCATACGAGCGGGTGACCGCGAGGCGTTCGCCGAGCTCTACGACGAGCATGCGCGGACCGTCTACAACCACGCCTTCCGGCTGACGGGCGACTGGTCGTCGGCCGAGGAAGTCATGTCCGAGACCTTCCTGGACGCATGGCGCACCCGCGAGAAGGTGGAGCCGGAGGGCGGTTCGCTGCGGCCGTGGCTCCTGGGCATCGCCACCAACAAGGCACGCAACGCCAATCGGCGGGTACGCCGCCGGCTGGCCTTCCTGACCCGGCGGCCGCCGGCGGATCCGGTGCTGGACTTCGCGGACGAATCGGCCTCGCGCATCGACGACGCCCGTGAACTGGCCGCGGTGTTCAAGGCGGTGCAGGCGCTGCGCCGTCCGGAGCGCGAGGTCCTGGCGCTGTGCGTGTGGTCCGGCCTGGACTACGCCCAGGCCGCCCAGGCGCTGGGCGTTCCGGTGGGCACGGTGCGTTCCCGCCTCTCGCGCGCCCGCGCACGGCTGCGCCGGCTGACCGACGAACAGCTCACCGCGGATTCCGGGCGGGTGCGCCCCGGCCGCGCAGCAGGAGAGAACAGGACCGCCGCCATGGCGGCCCTGGCCGTCCAGGAGGAGGCCCGATGAACACCACCGAGTACCAGGACCTCGCCCGGCGGCTGCCCGCCCCGGCCGAACGGGACCTGCCGCCGGACCGGCACCGGCACCACAAGGAACTGCTGCTGCGCACCATCGACGGCGACCGGCCCCGGCCGCGCCGGCGCCTGGTGCGCCCGGCCTTCGCACTGCCCGCCGCGGCCGCGGTCGTGGCGGGCGCCCTGGCGGTCACCCTCCTGCCCGGAGCGCATGACCGCTCCCCCGGGACCCGGGTCCCGCTGGCCGAGTCCGGCACCCCGCGAGAAGCGGTGGTGCTGCTGGACCGGATCGCCGCCGTGGCCATGAAGACCGACACCGAACCGGTACGGGACGACCAGTACGTCTATGTGCGCAGCCTGGCCACCACCACGGAGCACATCAAGCCGGTCAAGGCGGGAGGGCTCAAGGAGCGGGAGGACTGGGTGCCGCAGGACCCGCACGCGACACATGAGGCGGGGGTCTTCCGCGAGGACGGGGAGTTCGTCCCCGTCACCAGCGCCGACAAGGATCCGGCGGGCATCGGCCGGCCCACGTACAAGTGGCTGGCCGCCCTGCCCACCGACCCCGGTGCACTGCACGAGCGGATCCGTAAGGAGACCAGGCCGGTCCGGGGCCAGGACTTCGACCAGACCGTCTTCGACACCTTCGGCACCCTGCTGTCGAGGGGCGTCATGCCGTCCCGGACCGAGGCCGCCCTCTACAAGGCCGCCGCGAAGATCCCCGGCGTGGTGGAGATGCCGGACGCCGTCGACGCGGACGGCCGCCACGGCGTCGCCATCGCCCGCGAGGACCGCCGGCTCGGCGAACGCACCGAATGGATCTTCGACAAGGAGTCCCTGAAGTTCCTCGGCGAGCGCACTTACCTCACCAAGACCGGTGAACGGGGCGAGGCAGGCACCTTGGTCTGGGCCAACGCGATCCTGGACCGGGCGGTGGTCGACCGGCCGCGCCAGGTCCCCTGACGCGACGCGGCCGCGAACGGCGGAGAGCCCCCCACACCTACGGGCGTGGGGGGCTCTTCCGCTGTTCGGCTTGCGGGGGCTCAGCCCTTCGGCAGACCCGCCAGCTGGGCCGTGATCCGCTCGATGTCGGCCTCGGCCGTCTCCAGCCGCTTGCGGATCTTCTCCACGGCGGCCTCGGCGGCCTTGGCGAGGAACGCCTCGTTGCCGAGCTTGGCCGTGGACTGCGCCTTGTCCTTCTCGGCCGCGGCCAGCGCCTTGGTCAGACGCTTGCGCTCGGCCTCGACGTCGATCGTGCCGGACAGGTCGAGGGCGACGGTGGCACCGGCGACGGGGAGCGTCGCGGTGGCGTGGAAGCCTTCCCCGGCGGGCTGGAGCCGCAGCAGCTGACGGATGGCACCCTCGTGGGCGGCCAGGGCCGTACCGCTCAGGTCGAGCTGCGCCGGGACCCGCTGGCCGGGCTGGAGGCCCTGGTCGGAGCGGAAGCGGCGGACCTCGGTGACGACCTGCTGGAGGACGGCGATCTCCTGCTCGGCGGCCGCGTCACGGAATCCACTGTCCTTGGGCCAGGCGGCGATGACGGCAGACTCCTTGCCCGTGAGCGTCGTCCACAGCGTCTCGGTGACGAAGGGGATGACCGGGTGCAGCAGGCGCAGCAGGACGTCGAGGACCTCGCCGAGGACGCGGCCGGAGACCTTGGCCGGCTCGCCACCGGCCATGAAGGTGGTCTTGGACAGCTCGACGTACCAGTCGAAGACCTCGTCCCACGCGAAGTGGTAGAGGGCGTCGGTGAGCTTCGCGAACTGGTAGTCGTCGTAGTACCCGTCCGCCTCCGCGATCGTGGCGTTGAGCCGGGAGAGGATCCACCGGTCGGTCGCCGAGAGCTGCTCGACGGGCGGCAGCTCGCCCTCGACCGTGGCGCCGTTCATCAGCGCGAAGCGGGTCGCGTTCCAGATCTTGTTGGCGAAGTTGCGGGACGCCTGGACCCAGTCCTCGCCGATCGGCACGTCGGCGCCGGGGTTGGCGCCGCGGGCCAGGGTGAAGCGGACGGCGTCGGAGCCGTAGGCGTCCATCCAGTCCAGCGGGTCCACCGAGTTGGGGTTGGACTTCGACATCTTCTTGCCGTGCTCGTCGCGGACGAGGCCGGTCAGCGCGATCGTGTGGAACGGCGCCTGGCCGTCCATCGCGTACAGACCGAACATCATCATCCGGGCGACCCAGAAGAAGATGATGTCGTGCCCGGTGAGCAGGACGTCGGTGGCGTAGAACTTCTCGAGGTCCGGCGTCTTCTCCGGCCAGCCGAGCGTGGAGAACGGCCACAGGCCGGAGGAGAACCAGGTGTCCAGGACGTCGGTCTCCTGGTGCCAGCCCTCGCCGGTGGGCGGCTGCTCGTCCGGGCCGACGCAGATCGTCTCGCCGTCCGGGCCGTACCAGACCGGGATGCGGTGACCCCACCACAGCTGGCGCGAGATGCACCAGTCGTGCATGTTGTCGACCCAGTCGAAGTAGCGCTTCGACATGTCCTCGGGGTGGATCTTCACCCGGCCGTCGCGGACCGCGTCGCCGGCGGCCTGCGCGAGCGGCTCGACCTTGACCCACCACTGCATGGACAGGCGCGGCTCGACGGTCGCCTTGCAGCGCGAGCAGTGCCCGACGGAGTGGGTGTACGGGCGCTTCTCGGCGACGATCCGGCCCTGCTCGCGCAGCGCGCCGACGATGGCCGAGCGCGCCTCGAAGCGGTCGAGGCCCTGGAAGGGACCGTGCACGGTGAGCACGCCGCGCTCGTCCATGATCGTCATCGACGGCAGGTTGTGGCGCTGGCCGATCGCGAAGTCGTTGGGGTCGTGGGCCGGGGTGACCTTGACGGCGCCCGTGCCGAACTCCGGGTCGACGTGGGTGTCGGCGACGACCGGGATCGTGCGGTCGGTCAGCGGCAGCTTGATCTGCTTGCCGATGAGGTGCGCGTACCGCTCGTCGTCCGGGTGGACGGCCACGGCGGTGTCGCCGAGCATCGTCTCGGCGCGGGTCGTCGCGACGACGAGGCTGTCCTCGCCCTCGCCGTACCGGATCGAGACGAGCTCGCCGTCGTCGTCCTGGTACTCCACCTCGATGTCGGAGATGGCGGTCAGGCAGCGCGGGCACCAGTTGATGATGCGCTCGGCGCGGTAGATCAGCTCGTCGTCGTAGAGCTTCTTGAAGATCGTCTGGACGGCCTTGGAGAGGCCCTCGTCCATGGTGAAGCGCTCACGGGACCAGTCGACGCCGTCACCGAGGCGGCGCATCTGGCCCAGGATCCGGCCGCCGTACTCTTCCTTCCACTGCCAGACCCGCTCGACGAACTGCTCGCGCCCGAGGTCGTCGCGGGACTTGCCCTCCTCGGCGAGCTGCTGCTCGACCTTGTTCTGCGTGGCGATGCCGGCGTGGTCCATGCCGGGCAGCCACAGCGCCTCGAAGCCCTGCATCCGCTTGCGGCGGGTGAGGGCGTCCATCAGCGTGTGCTGGAAGGCGTGGCCCAGGTGGAGGGTGCCCGTGACGTTCGGCGGCGGGATGACGATCGTGTAGGGCTTCTTCTCGCTCTTGGCATCGGCCTCGAAGTAGCCCCGCTCTACCCAGCGCTCGTACAGCGGCCCCTCTACGTCGGCCGGCGCGTACTGGGTCGGCAGGTCAGGGGTGCGGTCGGCGTGCCCGCTGTCGGGGCGCTGAGTGTTGTCGGTCACGGGGTGAATTCTACGGGGGCGCGCGTGGGGGTTTCGAACCCATTCCCACGGGATCGGCGAGGATGACGCCTCAGCAGACAGCGAAGCGATGAGAGAACCATGAGCAAGCAGCAGGCCGCCCTGTACGAGCCGCTCCCGGCGGCGTCCCGGTCCTACGCGCAGCCGGGCGGCCCGAGCGGCTACGGCGCGGCCGTCTGGCCGCCGCCGGTCCCGCCGCACCGGGGCGGCGGCCGGGCCAAGGTGGTGGCGGCCGTGGCGATCGGTTCACTCGTCATGGTGTGCACCCTTCTGGGCGGTTTTCTCATCCTCACGGGCGGCAGCTCGGCGGACGGCGGCACGCGCTACCGGCTGACGGCGCCCGACCGCGTGGGGGGCCTCGCCAAGACCGCCCCGGTGGACCGCACCTTCCGCGCGGACCACCTGGAACGGCTGCGGCGGCTGGGGGTACGGGATGCGGGGACGGTCACGGCGGGCTACTCGTCCGGCTCCTCCGCCCGCGGGATGCTCATGTACAGCGGGGTGTGGGGAGAAGTGAAGAACCCCGAGCGGGCCGTCGACGGCATGTTCGAAGCGATGGCGGAGGACGCACAGGCCCGGCCGGTGAAGCAGGGCGGCGCGCGGGAGGAGATCGAGGGCAGCCCGGAGAGGGTGAGCCCGCGGGGCCTGGACGGCGGCGACGCGGTGATGAAGTGCCAGACGGTGCACTTCACCCCTGCGGACGGCGAGGCCGGGGCGGCCCTGACCCTCCCGTACTGCGTGTGGGCCGACCACAGCACGGTGGGCGTCGTGGGCGCGGCCCTGGGCGGACGGACGGGGATCGCGGAGGCGGCGGAGGCCACGGGGGAACTGCGGGGGGCGGCGCGGGTGCGGGTGCGGGGCTGACCCCGCGATAAGAGTCGGATAAACGACAAGAAAGGATGTAGTCCGACTTCTTGCTGCAAAGACCTCCGCAAAGACTTCCGCAAAGAGACGTGGACGCCGATGTACGACACCCAGCCGACTCCGCCGCCGCCCCCGCAGATACCGCAGGCCCCGCAGGGCCAGTGGCCGCCGCCGATCCCTCCGCACCCGGGCAGCGGCAAGAGGAAGGCCATCGGCATCGCGGCGGGCGCGCTGGTGTTCGCGGGCGCGCTGGTCGGCAGCCTCCTGTACCTCAACAGCGGCGGCAACGGGACGGCGGCGTACCGGATCGAGCTGCCGGAGACGCTGATGGACGGCGACTACAAGAAGGATCCGGCCGACCCGGAGGACGACGAGGACCTCTCGTTCAGCGCCAAGGACCGCGCCGAGATGAAGGAGACCGGCATCGAGGACGCCGACGGTGACGCCGCCGGGTACCGGAACGCCAAGGGCAAGCAGCTGCAGGTCGTCGGCGTGTACGGCACCATCCCCGACCCGGGGAAAACCGTCGGCAAGATGATCGCGGACATGGACAAGAAGGACGCCGACGGCAAGGCCCCGCTGGGCGGCGACCTCGAAAGCGAGCCGTTTCGCGCCTACCACCCGCGCGGCTTCGACGGGGCAGTCCTGAAGTGCAAGTCCGAAAAGGTGTCGTACTCGTTCACCGGGATGAAGAAGACCTCGGCCAGGAGCCTGTGCATCTGGGGCGACAAGGGCGCCATCGGCCTCGTCATGAGCCACAGCATGGGCGACGTGGACAGCGACAAGTCCGAGGGGCTGTCGGCGGAGGAGCTGGCGGAGGCCACGGCCAGGATCCGCGACGAGGTCCGCAGGCCGAAGTAGGCGATTCGCCCGAAGTGGTCACGGCCGTGCGGCAACTGTTCCGAAACCGTTGCCGCACAGCGCTAAGACCCGCCTGGAGATCCGGAAGGATAGCGGGACTGTCACACGAGTCCCCCCACGGATCGAGAGAGTCGCAATGAGCTACAACCAGCCGGGCCCGTACGGCCAGCAGCCGCCCCAGCAGCCGGGCCCCTACGCCCAGGGGGCGCCCGCCGGCCAGCCCGGTTACGGTTACCCGCCGCCGCCCCCGCCGCCCCCGGGCACGCCGTACGGCGCCCCCCAGCAGCCGCAGCAGCCCTGGGGCGCCCCCCAGCAGCCCCAGCCCGGCTACCCCGGCCAGTACCCCCCGCCGGTCCCGCCCCAGAGCGGCGGCAAGGGCAAGGCGATCGGCATCACGATCGGCGCCGTGGCGGTCGTGGGCGCGCTCATCGCGGGTGCGATGTATTTCATGGGCGGCGGCGACGGTGAGGTCAAGCCGTACACCATCGTGATGCCGGACAAGCTGCTGGACGGCAAGTACACGAAGGCCAGCGTGAGCTCTCCGGGCGCCAAGCAGACGGACACGAAGGACCTCACCGACGACAAGGGCGCCAAGGAGCTCGGCATCACCAACGGCACGGGCGTGTCGGGTGCTTACACCAGCGCCGAGAAGATGTCGCTCTCGGTCACGGGTGTCTACGGCGAGCTCTCCGACCCTTCGAAGACCGTCGACGCGATGATCGCGAAGATGGAGGAGAACCAGAAGAAGAACGAAGGAACCATGCAGGGCTACAAGATCGAGACGGTCACGCCCTGGACTGAGTTCTCACCGAGCGGCTTCGACGGGGCAGTCATGAAGTGCCGGCTCCAGAAGGCCACGTTCACCGCGGGCGCCATGTCGAGCTCCAGCGAGGCCAGCAGCTGCCTCTGGAGCGACTCGAGCGCCATGGGCATTGTCCGGCATACGGCCCCGGGCAAGTCGCCCTACGGAGAGGCCTCCACCGGCAAGACGATGTCCGTCCAGGAACTGGCCGAGGCGACCGCCAAGGTCCGCAACGAGGTCCGCAAGGACAAGTAGCGGCGGGTGGCGCGGTGACGGCCGCCGAGGCGGCCGTCACCGTCCATCCATGACCTACTTCCCCCACCTGCTGGCGGAGTTGGCCGCCTGCACCTTGGCGCGGAGCAGCTCGGCCTCGCTGACGGGCCGGACCGCGTCGGCTTCCGCTTCCCACTCCTTACCGCCGGAGAGCGTACGCAGCAGCAGCTGCGGCCCGGCGTTGCGCATGACCTGCCCGACGACGCCGTCGCGGGTGTCCACGACGAACGTGCCGATGCCGGGCAGAGGTTGCTGATGCTCCTGGCCCGAGCAGGTACACGCGCCCAGCGGAGAACGGGGCCGAAGGTCGATGCCGTGGGCGGTGGCCCACACGTAGACCCTGCAGGACGGCCGCTCTGCGATACGGGGTTCCGGGGCAGGCGGTGGCTCGGGGGCGGAAATCTGCCGTTCCCGGCGGAACCAGCGGCGGATAAAGTTGCGCATGTCGACGCTCCTAGTAGGCGTTGGCCGCGCCCCGGGACCGTGCCAGCGGTCGCCGGGGTCTTCACGTGCAAGACTTTAGCGTAGCCATGCTATAGCACGCCGCAACATGGAATATCTCGACTAGGACGCCATGGTGTGCGTAGCGTGTTCAAGTGATCGAATTCGCTCCCGACATCCCGCGCTGGCGCCAGGTGGCCGAGGTGATCCGGCAACGCATCAAGGACGGCACTTACGTGCCTCGATCACGCGTGCCCTCCGTCGTCCAGCTCACCGAAGAGTTCGGCATCGCCAGCGTGACGGCCCAGAAGGTGCACCGCGCGCTTCGCGCAGAGGGCCTCATCTACACGGAGCCGGGCATGGGCTCGTTCGTCTCCCAGCAGCCGCAGGACCACTGAGGTCATTTCCGCCCCTACTCAGCTCATCTCAGTACCACTGATGTAGTAGACCTCCACGGTCGCGGTGCCGTGCAGGAACTGCTCGACCAGGGCACCGGTGTGGTCGCCGCGGTCCCAGGCGGCCTTGGCCTTGGGGCTCAGTTCCCGCAGGCCGAGGCCGGCGCTGGCCGGCCGGATGAGTTGGCCGGCCCAGCCGGCGCTGCGGAGGTACTTCTCCAGCGTGGCGCCGACGCTGGCCTTCGACTCCAGGTAGCGGTGGGGCGGCAGCCCGTCGCGGTTGCCGATCGCCTGGCCTGCGAGGGCCTTCGACAGCACGGCACGCGAGGCCGTGTTCCAACCGACGTTGGCGTGCTGCAGAGCGGACCACGTGGCGCCCTTGCTCGTCGCGATGGTCAGATCGCTGCTGGTGATGCTCTTGAGGATGAAGTGGCCGGCCATGTCCTTCTCCTGAAAGTCGGGGATGCACGAGCCCGAAGCCGGGCCGGACCCATGCATGCTCGCCCACCCCGCTTTCCCTGCCCAGAGCCCTAATCAGCCACCACCCGGGCTGCCTTGGGCTGCCCGGGCCGTCTGCGGCTTCACCACATCAGGGCACTTTCGGCATCGCTCTGCCAGTACGTCACCGCCGCCTTGCTGTCGACCCACGTGTCCTCGGGAAGCTTCACCGTGCGCGCCCGGCTCTCCGTACCGTCGCCCTCGTCGAAGCTCACCCGCAGGACGCTCGCGGTGCGCCCGTCCGTGCCGGAGCCGTCGGCGGCGGACAGGTTGATGCCCGCGTAGGCGGACCGGCCGGGCTCCAAGGAGACGACGGCCTGCGGGATGGAGTCCTCCACGACCGGCACCACGTGCTGCGCGGCGTCGAAGGCCAGGTGCGGGGCGCCGTAGGCGAAGCACGGCTTGGAGCTGGTGTTGGTGACGGTGAGCAGCTGGTGGTTGATCGGGCGGGACACGTTCTGCACCGTGGTCGTGGTGTTGGTGAGGGAGCACGCCGGAATGGGTGCCGGCTCCGCGGCCTGCGCCTGGGCGGTCGTGGCGGCTGTGCCGGCGAAGAGTGCGGCGGCGAGGGCGAGGCCGGTGGTGGTGATGCGGGCGGTACGCATACGGGGTCTCCAAGGGTGTCGAACGCCTCCCGGGGCGGGGTTGCCCGGGGCGTGCCGCCAGCCTGTCCACGGGCCCTCACCGCCGACAAGGCCCACCGCGTCATCCGGGACGCGGGAACACGTACACCCCGTCTGACCTGCGGAGACACTACTCCCCTGGAATGCCGCAGCGGGACACGCCGAGGCTCCTCAACCGCCGGACCGGTCCCACGCGGCCGCGCTCGCCAGCGTCTCCAGGACACCCACCGCCTCCTCCGCCCGCTCATACGGGACGAAGAGGTGGTCGTGGTGGAACCCCGCCACGACGTTGCAGCTGAGGTCGGCCTGGGCCAGGGCCTGGGACACCGCCGCGGTCAGCCCTACCGCCTCCAGCGCCGAGTGGATCCGCAGTGTGATCCAGCCCGCCACGTAGTCGTACGGGAGGCCGGCCGCGTCGGCCTGTTCCTGGCGTACGACCAGGGTCAGCCCTTCCGGCTCCCCTACCGTCACCACGGGGGTCACGCCCTCGGGCGCCTCCCCCGGCACCGTCACGTACACGTAGCGGCCGGCATTGAGCACCGGCTTCATACCGCTCAGCAGCTTCGCAAGGTCGCGTTCTCCAGCCATGGAGCCACCCTACGCACGGGCATGCGGAAGGGCGCCCGGCACTCGTCCGGACGCCCTCTTCCAAGCTACTGCTCAGCTCTCCCCGGCGAACACCTCGTCGATCGTGGATGCCGTGAGAGCACGGTCCATCCAGCGCTCCAGGACCTCCAGGTCAGTACAGCTCGTGATGCGCTCGCGGGCCGCCTCCGGCACGAGGATTTCCCGGTGATCGAGTACGCGCAGCACCATCGCCGACGCAGCTGCCCGGCCCTTGGCCTCACCCTTCAGGAGCGTCTCCTCGATGAGCGTGCCCCGGCCGGGGAAGTACGTGCGGATGGTCATCAGATTCCTCCAGGTCTCCCTCGCCGGGGTTTCTCCCAGGCCGATTTCCAGCAGTTCCGAGTAATACGCGACGGACTCTTCGTCTACCGTCCCCAGGGCACGCGCCAGCGCGTCCAGTATGGCCGGAGCGTCCTGGTCCCGCCCATGCGTCATGGCCGAGAAGGTCGCCATGGCCAGGTTCTGGGCGGCTTCCTCCTCGTCGATGATCGGAGGGACGTTTCCGGGCCCCAGGACCAGAGGGTGCACGGACAGCGCCTTCCACCCCTCGGGGCCGAGCTTGAAGGGGCCTGCCGCCCATTCCGCGGTCGTCTTGTCCTGGCAGACCACCAGCAGCAGCGCCGGGTCCCCGTACTTGGCCTTCAGAAACGCGAGGTAGTACGCCCAGCTGACCGCCTTGTCGCTGTCACGGCGCCCTTGTGCCTCGATGGCCAGGAGAAAGCTCTTCCCGCTGTCACGCGGCTGGATGCGCAACACGCTGTCCACGCGGCGCTCCAGTGGTCTGATCTCTGTGGTGTCCGGCGAGAGCACTTCGACGGACACCTCCCCCCGGCAGGGGAACGCCCAGGATCTGGAAGACCGGCGCGAGTAACTCCGGACGCTCCTGGAAGATCCGGTGCGATGCCTCGTGTTGCGATGTGACCATGATCCGACCGTAGGGACACGGCCCCGATCCCGTCCGGCCATCTCCAGTCGACCACTCGTTCGATACACGGATCGATCACCCGTTCTACGAACCCGCAGGCAGCAAAGAGGGGCACCCGGCCAACCAGGCCGGGCACCCCTCACGCACACACAAAGCTCAGCGCAGCGCCTACGCGCTCTTCTCGTGCCGCTCGTCCTTGCCCACGATCCGCGGTTCCCTCGGGACCAGCGTCGGGTTCACGTTCGAGTGGACGACGTCCGCCGTGATGACGACACGCGCCACGTCCTTCCGGGACGGGACCTCGTACATCACCGACATCAGGACTTCCTCCATGATGGCGCGCAGGCCGCGCGCGCCCGTCCCCCGCAGGATCGCCTGGTCGGCGATGGCCTCCAGGGCCGGGCGGTCGAACTCCAGCTCGACGCCGTCGAGTTCAAACAAGCGCTGGTACTGCTTCACCAGGGCGTTGCGCGGCTCCACCAGGATCTGGAGGAGGGCCTCGCGGTCCAGGTTGTGGACGGAGGTGATGACAGGAAGGCGGCCGATGAACTCCGGGATCATGCCGAACTTGACCAGGTCCTCCGGCATGACCTCCTGGAACTGGTCGCTGGCCTCGATCTCGCGCTTGGAGCGGATCGTGGCGCCGAAGCCGATGCCCTTCGCGCCCGCCCGCGACTCGATGATCTTCTCCAGGCCGGAGAAGGCGCCGCCCACGATGAACAGGACGTTCGTCGTGTCGATCTGGATGAATTCCTGGTGCGGGTGCTTACGGCCGCCCTGGGGCGGGACCGAGGCGGTCGTGCCTTCCAGGATCTTCAGCAGGGCCTGCTGGACGCCCTCGCCCGACACATCCCGTGTGATCGACGGATTTTCGCTCTTACGGGCGACCTTGTCGATCTCATCGATGTAGATGATGCCGGTCTCGGCCTTCTTGACGTCGTAGTCGGCGGCCTGGATCAGCTTCAGCAGGATGTTCTCGACGTCCTCGCCGACATAGCCGGCCTCCGTCAGGGCCGTCGCGTCGGCGATGGCGAAGGGGACGTTCAGCATGCGGGCCAGGGTCTGGGCCAGCAGCGTCTTGCCGGAGCCGGTGGGGCCCAGCAGGAGGATGTTGGACTTGGCGAGCTCAATGCCGTCGTCACGGTTGTGCGCGCCGGTCTCGCCGGCCTGCACACGCTTGTAATGGTTGTAGACGGCGACCGAGAGGGCCTTTTTCGCGGCCTCCTGGCCGACGACATAGCCTTCGAGGAACTCGTAGATTTCGCGGGGCTTGGGGAGTTCCTCCCAGCGCACCTCGCTGGTCTCCGCGAGCTCTTCCTCGATGATCTCGTTGCAGAGGTCGATGCACTCGTCGCAGATGTACACACCAGGACCCGCGATGAGCTTCTTCACCTGCTTCTGGCTCTTGCCGCAGAACGAGCACTTGAGCAGATCGCCGCCGTCACCGATGCGTGCCACGAGGTGCTTCCCCTTCGCCTGGGATCCGCCTTGCACTGCGAACCCGGGTGCTTGCCTATCGACGGTACCTTGCCGGGCCCCCCGAGCGGGCCCCCCTTGGCCTTACTCGGTCGGCTCAAGGGGGATACCAGCGGCACGGCGATCAAACGTTTACGGAACTCTTGCGGGTAGAAACGATCTGGTCGACCAGACCGTAGGCGAGCGCATCCTCGGCCGTGAGGATCTTGTCGCGCTCGATGTCGTCCCGGATCTTCTCGATCGGCTGGGTGGAGTGCTTGGCCAGCATCTCCTCCAGCTGGGTGCGCATCCGCATGATCTCCTTCGCGGCGATCTCCAGGTCGGAGAGCTGCTCGCGGCCCGTCTGGCTGGAGGGCTGGTGGATCAGCACGCGGGCGTTGGGCAGCGCCATGCGCTTGCCCGGGGTGCCGGCCGCGAGCAGGATCGCGGCGGCGGAGGCGGCCTGGCCCATGCAGACCGTCTGGATGTCCGGCTTCACGAACTGCATCGTGTCGTAGATGGCCGTGAGGGCCGTGAACGAGCCGCCGGGGCTGTTGATGTAGATCGAGATGTCGCGGTCCGGGTCCATCGACTCCAGGCACAGCAGCTGCGCCATGACGTCGTTGGCGGAGGCGTCGTCGATCTGCACGCCCAGGAAGATCACGCGCTCTTCGAAGAGCTTCGCGTACGGGTCGTACTCGCGGACGCCCTGGGAGGTGCGCTCGACGAAGCGCGGGACGACGTAGCGGGCCTCGGCCTGGGGGCCGGTGTACAGGCCGCTCGGGGACGAGATGTTCATGCGGGTTTCACCATCCTGGTGGCGGTCGATGGGCCGGGGAGCAGCCTCCCCCGCCCGGAAGCGGGCTGTCTGGCGGTACGTACTGCGCCGAGGCCGTCAGGCCCCGGTGCCGCCGCCGCCCGGAACGCCGGAAGCGTGGGTGATGATCTCGTCGATGATCCCGTACTCCTTGGCCTCCTGCGCGGTGAACCAGCGGTCGCGGTCGCCGTCGCGGATGATCGTCTCGACGGTCTGGCCGGTGTGGTGCGCGGTGATCTCGGCCATGCGCTTCTTGGTGCGCAGCAGCTGCTCGGCCTGGATCTTGATGTCCGAGGCGGTGCCGCCGAGGCCCGCGGACCCCTGGTGCATGAGGATGTCGGTGTTGGGCAGCGCGAAGCGCTTGCCCGGGGTGCCGCCGGTCAGCAGGAACTGGCCCATCGAGGCCGCGAGGCCCATGCCGATGGTGACCACGTCGTTCGGGATGTACTGCATGGTGTCGTAGACCGCCATGCCGGCCGTCACCGAGCCGCCGGGGCTGTTGATGTAGAGGTAGATGTCCTTGTCCGGGTCGGCGGCCAGGAGGAGCATCTGCGCCGTGATCTTGTTGGCGATGTCGTCGTCGACCTGCTGGCCGAGGAAGATGATCCGCTCCCCGAGCAGCCGGTTGTAGACCTGGTCGCCGAGGCCACCACCGATGGCGATCTCACCGGCGGCGGAAGGCATCAGATTCGTCACGTATCCACCTGCTCGTCTCTGACGGCAACGGGCCGTCTCCGCGTCTTCTCCGGGGACCGGGGTACGGGCGGCACGGCCGGCTGCTGCCGGCGGTCGCCAAGTGGTCCCCTGCCCTCGTATCTACGGACCCTAACGCGCTGTTCGGCGGGCGCCATCCCGCATCAGGAACTGTTCGCTCTGAGCGCAGGTTCGGCACGGATTCAGCGCAGGTTCCGCAGGTCGCACAACGGCCGGCAAGGGCCACGGCAGCCGTCCCCGGGGACACGGACGGGCCCGGACGCGCGAACGCATCCGGACCCGTTCCGTAGCTGCCTCACGGGCGCCCTGGGGCGCCTGCGCAGGAGACCGGGGCTCAGGCCTCGGTCGTGCCCTCGGCGGCCTCGACGACCTCGGTGGCGGCCTCGGCCGTCTCCTCGTCCTCGTCGTCCAGGCTGACGACCTCGCCGGAGGCGTCCTTGACGGTGGCGGCCTCGACCACGGTGGCCAGCGCCTTGCCGCGGGCGACCTCACCGACGAGCATCGGGACCTGGCCACCCTCGACGACCGCCTGGGCGAACTGGTCGGGGCTCATGCCGGAGGACTGGGCACGGCGCATGAGGTGCTCGGTGAGCTCCTCCTGGCCGACCGAGACCTTCTCCTTGTTGACGATCTCGTCGAGGATGAACTGGGTCTTGATGCCCTTCTCGGCCTGCTCCTTGAGCTCGGCGTCGAACTCCTCGGCGGACTTGCCCTGGATCTCCAGGTACTTCGCCAGGTCCAGGCCCATCTGGCCCAGCTGGTGGTGCTCGAGGTTGTGCTTGCGGGTGTTGACCTCGTCCTCGAGCAGCTTCTCCGGCATCGGGACCTCGACCAGCTTGATCAGCTCGTCGAGGACCTTCTCCTGGGCCTGCGTGGCCTGGTCGAACTTCTTCATCCGCTCAAGGCGCTTGCGGCTGTCGGCGCGCAGCTCCTCCAGCGTGTCGAACTCGCTCGCCAGCTGGGCGAAGTCGTCGTCGAGCTCCGGCAGTTCGCGGGACTTGACGGCGGTGACGTCGACCTTGACCTCGGCCTCCTTGCCCTCGGCGGAGCCGCCCTTGAGCTCGGAGGTGAAGGTGGCGGTGCCGCCGGCCTCCAGGCCGGTGACGGCCTCGTCGATGCCGTCGAGCAGCTGGCCGGAGCCGATGGTGTAGTCGACACCCTCGGCGACGCCGTCCTCGAGGACCTCGCCGTCGACCTTGGCCTCCAGGTTGACGGTGACGATGTCACCCTCGGCGGCGGCGCGCTCGACCGGGGAGGTGGTCGCGAAGCGGTCGCGCAGCTGCTCGAGCGACTTCTCGACGTCCTCGTCGGTGACCTCGACGGAGTCGACGGTGACCTCGATGCCGGAGTAGTCCGGGATCTCCAGGGTCGGGCGGATGTCCACCTCGGCGGTGAAGGCCAGCAGCTCGCCGTCCTTCAGCTCCGTGATGTCGACCTCGGGCTGACCCAGCGGGTTCAGGTCGGCCTCGTTGACGGCCTCGGTGTAGAACTTCGGAAGCGCGTCGTTGACGGCCTCCTCCAGCACCGCACCGCGGCCGAAGCGCTGGTCGATGACACGGGCCGGGATCTTGCCCTGACGGAAGCCCTTCACCGTGACCTGCTGGTTGATCTTCTTGTACGCCGCGTCGAGGCTGGCCTTGAGCTCCTCGAAGGGCACCTCGACAGTGAGCCGAACCCGAGTCGGGTTCAGGGTCTCCACGGCGCTCTTCACGGTTCGGTCTCCTTGGGGCTGACTTCTGGTGATTCTGCTGAGGTTCAGCGGATCGCGCCCGGTAGCCAGACTCGTAGGCAGACACACGGGCACGCAGCTTGCATAGTAACCGCAAGCAGGATGAGCCCCACAATGTGATCTTGGCCGGGGGCCCTGTGGCGGCCCCCTGGTGGCCCTGATGGTCCTGATGGTCCTGTGGTCGGGGTGGCCGGATTCGAACCGACGACCTTCCGCTCCCAAAGCGGACGCGCTACCAAGCTGCGCCACACCCCGTAAGTGCGAGACGTAGGGTACATGCCCGCGGGGGTAGCGGTGGCCGGATTAACGTCGGCGCCCGGGAGCACGGGGCGGCGCGGAAGCGGCGCGCGGAGGGGGCCGAAGGGGTGACGTGCGGCGCACGCCCCGGACCCGCTACGATGCACAACGTGCCGCACGGCCCTTCCGGGCCCGCGGCGCATGCGGGCGTAGCTCAATGGTAGAGCCCCAGTCTTCCAAACTGGCTACGCGGGTTCGATTCCCGTCGCCCGCTCCACCGACGCCTCCGGCCCTGCCGGAGGCGTTTGTCATTCCCGGGGAGCGCCGTCCGGCCGGCTCAGGACCGGCTCAGAACTTGATGCCGTTTATCGTCTCGGCGATCGAGTTCAGGAACCTCTGGATCGACGGCGCCATGCCCGTCGAGGCGAGGAAGAACCCGAAGAGGATGGCGACCAGTGCCGGGCCGCCCTTGATGCTGTTGGAGCGGAAGAGCACCACCAGCACGATCGCCAAGAGCAACACCACTGACAGCGAAATGGCCACAACTGATCACACCCTCGGTCGGATACCCACTGGTCTGCCCGGGAGACATGCTCCCCGCGGCCCTCGCCCGTCAACCATCGTGCCACCAACTTGCCTGTTTCCGTGGGACTGTGACATTTCATCGGCACTTCGTCCAGAAACTGCCTGCAAAGCCCTGGGCAGCGGATATCGGGGGACTTGCCGGTGCGCGTGGCGGCGGCCGCCGCGACGCCGCTAGGGTGCTTCGGATGTCCCCCGCTGTCACACCTCCCGCCCGCGCGGTGATCCCCTCGGGGCAGCCCGGCACTGCGTCCGCGCCCGCCGCCCCGGCACAGCGCGATCCCTTTTTCGACAACGCGAAATACCTCGCGATCGTCCTCGTGGCACTGGGGCACGCGTGGGAGCCGCTCTCGCACACCAGCCGCGCCGCAATGGCGCTGTACATCACCGTGTACACCTTCCACATGCCGGCGTTCATCCTGATATCCGGCTATTTCTCCCGCGGCTTCGATCTGAGCCCCGCCAAGCTCAAGCGCCTGCTCACGGGTGTGGTCGTGCCGTACCTGGTTTTCGAGGTCGCCTACACGTACTTCCAGCACTGGGCGGAGGACGACGCACCGCCGGAGCCGGTCTCCCTGCTCAACCCGTGGTACCTGAACTGGTTCCTGGCCGCGCTCTTCATCTGGCGGCTGACCACCCCGGTGTGGAAGCTGATCCGCCGGCCGGTCCCCGTCGCCTTCGCCGTGGCCGTCCTGGCCGCGGTCTCCCCCGAGGTCGGCGGCGATTTCGCCATGGAGCGGGTGCTGCAGTTCCTGCCGTTCTTCGTGATCGGCCTGCACCTGCGGCGCGAGCACTTCGAGCTGGTGCGGCGCCGCTGGGTGCGGATCGCGGCGGTGCCGGTCTTCGCCGCGGCGCTCGCCGTCGCGTACTGGCTCGCGCCCGGGCTCGACACCGGCTGGCTCTACCGCAGCAGCGCCGTCCAGGACCTGCACGAGCCGGTCTGGACGGCCCCGGTGATGACCTTCACCCTGTTCGCCTGCGCGGCCGTGCTCACGGCGGGCTTCCTGGCCTGGGTGCCGCGCCGGAAGGTGTGGTTCACGGCGCTGGGCGCGGGGACCCTGTACGGGTACCTGCTGCACGGCTTCCTGATCAAGCTGTCGCGCTGGTGGGAGTGGTACGACGCGGCCGCGTGGATCCGTAGGCCGGTCGGCGAGGTCGTGGTCACCTTGATCGCGATCGGGGTGATGACGGCGCTGTGTACGTCGCCGGTACGACGGGTGTTCCGGTGCGTGATGGAACCGCGGATGGAGTGGGCGTTCCGTAAGCCGTGAGGGCCGGGCCCCGGGCCCGGCCCCGGGGCCTCAGTTCAGGCCCAGCAGCTGCCGCATCCGCGCGTACTTCGCCTTCAGGCGTTCCCTCGTCGGCTCGTCGAGTTCCTTCGCCCGCTCCGGGTCGGAGTTGTGCGCGATGTCCGACTCCTTGATCAGGAGGGCGCCCGGCGTGGCCAGGATGCGGGCCGCGTACGCCTCCGGGGCCTCGCCCGGGCGCTTCGTCACCGCCAGGACCATGTCCTTGACCGGGCGGGGCAGCTCCGCCCCCTCCAGCCACTCCTCGCTCACGGCGCCGTCCTCGACGGCGTCGTGCAGCCAGGCCGCGGCTATCTGCTCGTCGCTGCCGCCGCGCCGCCGTACGCCCTCGGCGACGGCCGCCAGGTGCTCGGTGTACGGGCGGCCGGCCTTGTCCGTCTGGGCGGCGTGGGCGCGCCGCGCGAGTGCCTCTACGGCGGCGAGGTCGAGAGCGGTCATGGGCGTCCTCCGTGGTGCGGTGCCGGTCCGGCACCGGGTTCAGTGCCGGCAGATCAGCAGCAGGGCCCGGTCGTCGTTGACGTCCTTGGCGACGGCCTCGATGAGGTGCCAGGCGGCGCCCTGGAAGCCGGCGGAGACGTAGCGGTCGGCCTCGCCGGTGAGGCGGTCCATGCCCTCGGTGAGGTCCCGCTCGGAGGTCTCGACCAGTCCGTCGGTGAAGAGCATGAGGACGTCGCCGGGCTGCAGCGTGCCCTTTATCGGGTCGAACTGGGCTCCGTCGTACACGCCGAGCAGCGGGCCTTCCGCGGCCTTCTCCTCCCAGCGGCCGGTGCCGGCGCAGAGCTGGAGGCCGGGCAGGTGGCCCGCGGAGAACATCTCGTAGTCGCCGCTGTCGAGGTCGAGGACGAGGTGCACGGAGGTCGCGAAGCCCTCGTCCCAGTCCTGGCGGAGCAGATAGCCGTTGGCGGCGGGGAGGAAGGCGTGGGGCGGCAGGGAGCCCAGGGGTCCGCCGAAGGCGCCGGAGAGCAGGAGTGCGCGGGAGGCGGCGTCCATGCCCTTGCCGGAGACGTCCGTCAGGACGACCTCCAGGGTGCGGCCGCCGTTCGTGCGGGCGGCGACCACGAAGTCGCCGGAGAAGGACTGGCCGCCGGCCGGGCGCAGCGCCATCTCCCGGTGCCAGCCGCGCGGCAGCTTGGGCAGCTTGCTCTGGACGCGGATGCGTTCGCGCAGGTCGAAGAGCATGGTGCCGCCGCGCCGCCAGGGCACGCCGACGCGGCTGCGGAACTGGGCGATGAGCAGCCCGAGGAGGCCGACGGCGGCGACGACGAGGATCGTGCCGGGCGTGACGCGGACGCCGTCGCCGGACGCCTCGGGGTTCAGCACGGCGGCCTCGGCGACCAGGGCGGCGGCGGAGGCGGCGTACAGCGCGAGCAGGCTGGCGGGGCGCAGCAGCAGCCCGCCGGCGACGATCGGCAGGACGAGGGCGGTGGGCACGCACCAGGCGGGCAGCGCGATGGTGGTCAGGGCGAGGGCGGGGACGGTGAGCAGCAGGGCCGCGAGGGCGATCCAGTCGGAGCCGTCGCCGCGGAAGTAGTCGACCCCGGCTTTGCGCACGCTTGTGCGAGCCCGGTGCCATGCCTTGCGCATCCGGGCCGTCGGGGTCTCCGCACCGCCAGTCATTGCATCGTGACCTTATCCACCCATTCGGCGGTGCGTCGACTCACGCCGCGCCGACACGGCCGCGCACGGTACGTCCCGTGCGGCAGGGTCGGCCCCTTATGCGAAATTCCTTCGCCCGAGGGGCCGGGTCGCTGCTAGGCATGGGGGCATGACGACGGAGTTGCGAGTCCTGCGCGATACCGAGTTCGACGCCTGGTACGCCGCGGTGGAACTGGGGTTCGGCGGGGTCCCCGAGGCGCCGGAGGAGGCCGCCCTGTGGCGTGAACTCACCGGGTTCGACCGGTCGATCGGGGTCTGGGACGGCGCCGAGGCGGTGGGTACGACCGGGGCGTTCGCCCTGCGGATCACGGTTCCCGGGGGCGCCTGCGTGCCCGCGGCCGGGGTGACGATGGTGACCGTGCGGCCGACGCACCGCAGGCGCGGCGTGTTGCGGCAGATGATGCGGCGGCAGCTGGACGACGTACGGGCCTGGGGCGAGCCGCTGGCCGTCCTGACGGCTTCCGAGCCGGACATCTACGGGCGGTTCGGCTACGGCATCGCGACCCACTCCCTGAGCGTCCGTATCGATACGACTCGCGTGCGCGTGTCCGCACCGGCGGGCACGGACGGGGTGCGGTTGCGCTTGTCGAAGCCCGATGAAGCGCGCGACGCCTGCGAGGCGGTCTACGCACGCCGGGTAGCCGCCCGCCCGGGCATGCTCGCGCGGCAGCCGGGCTGGGACGCGCTGCCGCTGCTGGACCCGGCGGACGGGCGCGAGGGCGCGTCACCGCTGCAGTGCGTGCTCGCCGAGGAGGGCGGGCGGACGGTGGGGTACGCGCGGTACGCGGTCCGGCCGGTGTGGGCCGAGTCGGGCCCGGGCGGGACGGTGCTGCTGCGCGACGTCGAGGCGCTGGCCCCGGCCGCGTACGCCGCCCTGTGGCGCTATCTGGCGGACCTCGACCTGACGTCGCTCGTGACCAGCCACAGCCGCCCCGTGGACGACCCCCTGCTGCATCTCGTCAGCGACATCCGGCGATGCGAGCCGCGGGTGAAGGACGCCCTGCACGTGCGGCTGGTCGAGGTGGGGGCGGCGCTCTCCGCGCGGACGTACCGGAGTCCGGTGGACGTGGTGCTCGACGTCGCCGACGAGTTCTGCCCCTGGAACGCCGGGCGGTGGCGGCTGACGGGCGATGCGAAGGGCGCCTCCTGCGAGCGCACCGAGGACGCGGCCGACCTGGCCCTGTCCGTGCGGGAGCTGGGGTCGGCCTATCTGGGCGGGGTGTCCCTGGCCGCGCTGGCCGGGGCCGGCCGGGTGCGGGAGCTGCGCGAGGGGGCGCTGGAGGAGGCGGCGGCGGCCTTCGGCAGCGAGGTGGCGCCTTGGCTGCCGCACGGGTTCTAGCCGCACGGTTTCTCACGGAGGCCCGGATCACTTACGGCCTGACGGGGTGTCAGCGCTGCTGGCAGCCCGGGCACCAGAAGAGGTTGCGGGCGGCGAGACCGGCGGTGCGGATCTCGCCGCCACAGATGTGGCAGGCCATCCGGGCGCGGCGGTAGACGTAGACCTCGCCGCCGTGGTCGTCGACGCGCGGCGGGCGGCCCATGGCCTCCGGGGTGTGCTCGGGCCGTACGGTGTCGATTCTGTTGTTGCGCACGCCCTCGCGCATCAGCTCGACCAGATCCGACCAGATCCCCTCCCATTCGGAGCGGGTCAGATCACGGCCGAGACGGTAAGGGTCGATTCCGTGCCGGAAGAGGACCTCGGCGCGGTAGACATTGCCCACGCCCGCGATGACCTTCTGGTCCATGAGCAGGGCGGCGACGCTGGTGCGGCTCCGCGAGATGCGGTGCCAGGCCGCCTCGCCGTCGTCTTCGGCGCGCAGCGGGTCCGGGCCGAGGCGGTCGTGTATCGCCTGCTTCTCGGCGCCGGTGATCAGGGCGCAGGTGGTGGGACCGCGGAGGTCCGCGTAGGCGTCGGGGTTCGCCAGGCGCAGGCGCACCGTGTCGGTGGGGGGCGGGGCGTGCCCCGTCCCGAAGGTGTACTTGCCGAAGAGGCCGAGGTGGATGTGGATCCAGTCGCCGCCGGCGGGTCCGCCGAAGCCGAGGAAGAGGTGTTTGCCGTGGGCTTCGGCGGTCTCCAGGGGGCGGCCGTCCACAAGGGCCGCGCCGTCGGAGAACTTGCCCTGGGGGCTGGTCACGCGGACGGTTCGGCCCGCGAACGCGTCGCGGTGGTCCGCCGCGAGGCGGTGGATCGTATGCCCTTCGGGCATGGGGGCATCTCCTGTGTACTTCCGTCTGCAGGCGGCCGGTGGTTTCTCCCCTGACCCGCCCCTTCCCGAAACCGGGGCTCCGCCCCGGCCCCCGACCGCGCTCCGCGCGGCGCCCTCAAACGCCGGGCGGGCTGAAATTTCAGCTCGCCCGGCGCTCGGGACGAAAGGGTCAGCCCTGCTGGGGGTGGTGCGCCGGGATCTCCGGGAGCTCGCCCGTCTCCTCGTAGCGGGCCAGCATCTCGATGCGGCGGGTGTGCCGCTCCTCGCCCGAGTACGGCGTGGCCAGGAAGATCTCGACGAACTTCGTCGCCTCCTCCTGGGTGTGCATCCGGCCGCCGATGCTGATGACGTTGGCGTCGTTGTGCTCGCGGCCGAGGGCGGCCGTCTGCTCGCTCCAGGCCAGGGCGGCCCGGACGCCCTTGACCTTGTTGGCGGCGATCTGCTCGCCGTTGCCGGAGCCGCCGATCACGATGCCGAGGCTGTCGGCGTCGGCGGCGGTCTTCTCGGCCGCACGGAGGCAGAACGGCGGGTAGTCGTCCTGGGCGTCGTAGATGTGGGGACCGCAGTCGACGGGCTCGTGGCCGTGGGCCTTGAGCCACTCGACGAGGTGGTTCTTGAGTTCGTAGCCGGCATGGTCGGAGCCGAGGTACACGCGCATGCGTCCGAGTGTGGCACGAACGGGGACCGTGATCGGCCAGCAGGTCGTCGTAACGCTGAGTGAACACAACGAAATGGATTCGGGTCTTCCTAAAGTCGCCTTCGAAAAGTTCTAATGCGGTGGCTCGTAACCCGAGAACCAAAGGAACAACCCGAAGGAACGTGCATATGAGCGCGACACCGCCGACCATGACGAAGGGGTCGACGACCGGCGATCCCGGCAACGCCCCGGCGGCGGGCGGGGACGGCCTCAAGGCCGGACTCAAGAACCGCCACCTGTCCATGATCGCCATTGGCGGTGTCATCGGTGCGGGCCTCTTCGTGGGTTCCGCCTCCGGCATCGCCGCCGCCGGCCCCGGCATTCTGATCTCCTACGCCCTCGTCGGCGCGCTCGTCGTCTTCGTGATGCGGATGCTCGGCGAGATGGCCGCGGCCAACCCGACCTCCGGCTCGTTCTCCGCCTACGCGGACCGGGCGCTCGGCCGCTGGGCCGGTTTCTCCATCGGCTGGCTGTACTGGTTCTTCTGGGTCGTCGTGCTGGCGGTCGAGGCGACCGCGGGCGCCAAGATCCTCAACGGCTGGGTGCCGGGCGTCCCGCAGTGGGCCTGGGCCCTGATCGTGATGGTCGTGCTGACGGCCACCAACCTCGCCTCGGTCAGCTCGTACGGCGAATTCGAGTTCTGGTTCGCCGGCATCAAGGTCGTGGCGATCGCCGCGTTCGTCGGGATAGGCCTGCTCGCCGTCTTCGGCGTGCTCCCCGGCTCGGAGAACCCCGGCCACGGCTTCGACCTGCTCACCTCGCACGGCGGATTCCTGCCCAACGGACCGGGCGCGATCCTCACCGGTGTGCTGATGGTCGTCTTCTCCTTCATGGGCAGCGAGATCGTCACGCTCGCCGCCGGTGAGTCCGAGGACCCGCAGCGCGCGGTCCGCCAGGCCACCAACAGCGTCATCTGGCGCATCGCCGTGTTCTACCTCGGCTCGATCTTCGTCGTGGTCAGCCTGCTCCCGTGGAACAGCAAGGAGATCGCGGAGAAGGGCAGCTACGTCGCGGCGCTCGACTCGATCGGCATCCCGCACGCCGGCCAGTTCATGAACGTCATCGTCCTGACGGCCGTCCTGTCCTGCCTGAACTCCGGCCTCTACACCGCCTCCCGCATGGCCTTCTCCCTGGGCCAGCGCGGCGACGCGCCGAAGTCCTTCGCCACGGTCAGCAAGCGGGGCGTGCCGCAGGTCGCCATCCTCGGCTCGGTCGTCTTCGGCTTCCTGTCGGTGATCTTCAACTACGTCTGGCCGGACACCGTCTTCAAGTTCCTGCTGAACGCCTCGGGCGCCGTCGCCCTCTTCGTCTGGCTCGTGATCTGCTTCACCCAGCTGAAGATGCGCGGCATCATCCTGCGCGAGATGCCGGAGAAGCTCACGGTGAAGATGTGGCTCTTCCCGTACCTGACGTGGGCCACCATCGGCATGATCACCTTCGTGCTGGGCTACATGCTCTACACCGGCGGCGACAACCGTGAGACGGTGCTCGCCTCCGTGCTGGTGGGTGTGATCGTCGTGGCGCTGGGCCTCGTCCTGGACCGCCGCCACCGGGCGAACGCCGGGCGCTAGCCGTACCCCGTCCCGCATACGCAGCGGCCCGCGTCCCCTTCGAGGGGGACGCGGGCCGCTGCGTATGGAGGGGAAAGCCGAGGGGAAGGTCAGCCCCGGCGTCCCAGGAGCCTCCACGCAGTGGGAAGCGCTCCCATGGCCAGCGCGGCCTTCAGCGCGTCGCCGATGAGGAACGGCGTCAGACCCGCCGCCACGGCCTCGGTGAGGGACATGTTCGTCGCCAGGGCCAGGTACGGCACGCCGACGGCGTAGATGATCGCGGAGCCGAGCGCCATCGTGCCGGCGGTGCGCAGGACCGAGCGGTCGGCGCCGCGGCGGGCGAGGGCGCCGACGACGGTCGCGGCGAGCAGCATGCCGAGGACGTAGCCGAAGGACGGGAAGGCGGCGCCGGACTTGGCCTCGGCGAACCACGGCATGCCCGCGACGCCGGCGACGGCGTACAGGGCGAGGGAGAGGAAGCCGCGGCGGGCGCCGAGCGAGGTGCCGACCAGAAGGGCCGCGAAGGTCTGGCCGCTGACCGGGACCGGGGAGCCGGGGACGGGGACGGCGATCTGCGCCGTGAGGCCGGTGAGGGCGGCTCCGCCGAGGATCAGGGCCGCGTCGCGCACACGGGCACGCCCGGCGGTGGACGCGGGGAGCAGATCGGCGAGGACCGTACCGGTCCGGGGAACAGAGGCAGCGGCGGTGGCCATCTTTACTCCGCAGATAAGTGGTGGGGACAAGTGACTTTGTGACGTTAGCCGAGGGCACTCGAACGGACATCGCGCGGCAATGACAAAGGCGGGCCGTCCTGCTTGGAGACTTCCCCGGGTGGTTCCCGGTGCGGGCGGAATATCGCGTGATGCTTGTCACTGGAGCTCGGTGAGGCTTGGCTCGGACCGCATTGCCGGGAGAATGTGGAGTCACCTATACCCCTTTGCGCTCCGCGCGAAGATCGCCAGCGCCTTTTCGCGCGGATCCGAGAGTACGAAGCCATGCACGACGCACCCCCCGCCGCGGATTCCCTCGCGGCCGAGAAAGAACCCCTGTCGGCCGGGCTCAAGCAGCGGCATCTGACGATGCTCGGGCTGGGCGGCGTCATCGGCGCCGGCCTGTTCGTCGGTTCCGGCGCCGGCATCGCCGTGGCGGGGCCGGGCATCATCGTTTCGTATCTGATCGCGGGCGCGCTCGCGATGCTGGTGATGCGGATGCTCGGCGAGATGTCCGCCGCCATGCCCGCCTCGGGCGCCTTCTCGGTGCACGCCGAGCGGGCCCTGGGCCGCTGGGCGGGCTTCACCGTCGGCTGGCTGTACTGGTTCCTGCTGGTCGTCGTGCTGGCCGTGGAGGCCACGGGCGCGGCGCAGATCGCGAACGGCTGGGTGCCGGGCGTGCCGCAGTGGGCCTGGGTGCTGATCTTCATGGTGGTCTTCACGGCCGCCAACCTCACCGCCGTGAAGAACTTCGGCGAGTTCGAGTTCTGGTTCGCCGCGCTCAAGGTCGGCGCGATCGTCCTCTTCCTGGGCCTGAGCCTGCTGGCGATCTTCGGCGTGCTGCCGGACACCGAGGCGGTGGGCTTCACCAACCTCACCGGCCACGGCGGCTTCCTGCCCAACGGCGTGAGCGGTGTCGTCTCCGGCGTCCTCGCGGTCGTCTTCGCCTTCGGCGGCCTGGAGGTCCTCACGATCGCCGCGGCCGAGTCCGACGACCCGGCGCGCGCGGTCGGCCGTGCGGTGCGCAGCGCCGTGTGGCGCATCCTCTTCTTCTACGTGGGCTCGATGCTCGTCATCGTCACCCTGCTGCCGTGGACGTCCATGGAGCCGGGCAAGAGCCCGTACGTGGCCGTGCTCGACCACATCGGCATCCCGGCCGCCGGGCAGATCATGAACATCGTGGTCTTCGTGGCGCTGCTGTCGGCGCTGAACGCCAACCTCTACGGCTCCTCGCGCATGGTCTTCTCGCTCGCCGAGCGCGGCGAGGCGCCCAAGGCGCTGCTGAAGGTGTCGGGGAGCGGTGTGCCGCGCCGGGCCGTGCTGGCCTCGGTCGCGTTCGGTTTCGCCTCGGTGATACTCAACCTTCAGTGGCCGGATTCGATCTTCCGGTACTTGCTCAATGCCGTGGGTGCGGTACTGCTCTTCGTGTGGGGCCTGATCGCCGTCTCGCAGCTGCGGCTGCGGCGCCGCATCGAGCGGGAGATGCCGGAGCGGCTCGCCCTGCGGATGTGGTGCTTCCCCTATCTGACCTGGGTCGCTCTGGCCGGGATGGCCGGAGTGCTGGTGCTGATGCTGACCGACGAGGGGGCCCGGCCGCAGCTGATGTGGTCGGCCGTGGCGACCGGTGCCGTGCTCCTGGTGGCCGGTGTGCGCGAGCTCCGGCTGCGCCGGGCGGGCTGACCGGCCCGCCGGGTCGGCTCGTTTCCGTCGCCTTCTGGCGAGATGTCAGGCACGCACAGTCATACCTGCGTCTGAATATCGGACAGCCCTGTCACAGGTGTTGTCCTGGGCGAACATGACCCCCACACTGAGGCAACTTTTCCGCTCTCACCCCACGGGACACACACGACCATGACTCGGACTTCTGCGACCTCCGCGCCCGAGCGCGCGGTCAGCGACCAGGCGCCGGGCGGCACGGATCTGTCGCACGGCCTCAAGCAGCGCCACCTGTCGATGATCGCCCTCGGCGGCGTCATCGGCGCCGGCCTCTTCGTCGGCTCCGGCGCGGGCATCGCCGCGGCCGGTCCGGCCATCGTGCTCGCCTATGCCGTCTCCGGACTGCTCGTGATGCTCGTGATGCGGATGCTGGGCGAGATGGCCGCGGCCAATCCGGCCTCGGGCACCTTCTCCGTGCACGCCGAGAAGGCGATAGGCCCCTGGGCCGGCTTCACGGCCGGCTGGATGTTCTGGGTCGAGCTCTGTGTGGGCATCGCCGTGGAGGCGATCGGTGCGGCCCACATCATGCAGTCCTGGTTCCCCTCCACGGCCTCGTGGATGTGGGTGCTGATCTTCATGGCGGTCTTCTGCGGGACGAACCTCGCGGCGGTCAGCAACTTCGGCGAGTTCGAGTTCTGGTTCGCGACGCTCAAGGTCGCCGCGATCGGCGTCTTCCTCGTCCTCGGCGTCCTCGCCATTTGCGGCGTGCTGCCGGGCACGGAGGCGCCGGGCACCGACAACCTCACCGGCCACGGCGGCTTCGTCCCCAACGGTGCCAACGGCCTGGTCGTGGGCCTGCTCGCCTCGGTCTTCGCCTACGGCGGCCTGGAGACGGTGACGATCGCGGCGGCCGAGTCCGAGCAGCCGGTCAAGGGCGTCGCCCAGGCCGTCCGCACGGCGATGTGGCGGATCGCCCTCTTCTACGTCGGCTCGATGCTGGTCGTCGTCACCGTGCTGCCCTGGAACGACAAGTCGCTCCTGACGGACGGCCCCTACGTGGCGGTGCTGAAGTACCTGGACATCCCGGCCGCCGGGCAGATCATGAACGTCATCGTGCTGGTTGCCCTGCTCTCCGCGATGAACGCCAACATCTACGGCGCCTCCCGGATGTCGCACTCCCTGGTCATGCGCGGCGAGGGCCCCCGCTTCCTGGCCAAGGTCAGCAACGGTGTGCCGCGGCTGACCGTCATCGCCTCCTCCGCCTTCGGCTTCTTCGCCGTCCTGCTCAGCTACTGGTGGCCGGACACCGTCTTCAAGTGGCTGCTGTACATGACGGGCGCCGCGGTGCTCGTGGTGTGGGGCTTCATCGCCGTCACCCAGCTGCGGATGCGCCGGCAGCTGGAGCGCTCGGCGCCGGAGAAGCTCGTGGTGAAGATGTGGCTCTTCCCGGGGCTGACCTGGGTGGCCCTGGCCGGGATCGTGGCGGTCCTCTCGCTGATGCTGCGCGAGGAGGACACCCGCGTCCAGCTGTACTTCACCGCCGGGCTGACGGGCGCCCTCGCCCTCGTCGGCTACGTGCGGCAGCGCATGACGGCCGCGAAGCACTGACCGAAGCACTGACCGCGGACTGACCGCGAGCGGCTGACCGCACCTTCGGCCACCATCACACCCCCCACGAGGCGGGCTGGGTCCTGATCTTCAGGACCTAGCCCGCCTCGGTCTTTGGTCGGAGATCACTCCCCCTTACGGCCTGTCAGATGCTCTTGCTGGTAGCGTCTACCTGCAAGTTAATTGCAATAAGCAGTCGGAGGGCTCGGCATGGCCATCTACACACTTCCTGAACTTCCCTACGATTACGCTGCGCTGCAGCCGACGATCGACGCAAAGATCATCGAGCTGCACCACGACAAGCACCACGCGGCGTACGTCAAGGGCGCGAACGACACCCTGGAGCAGCTCGCCGAGGCCCGCGACAAGGACCAGTGGGGCGCCATCAACGGCCTGGAGAAGAACCTGGCCTTCCACCTCTCGGGTCACATCCTGCACAGCATTTACTGGCAGAACATGTCCGGTGACGGCGGCGGCGAGCCCCTCGACAAGGACGGCGTGGGCGAGCTCGCCGACGCCATCGCCGAGTCCTTCGGTTCCTTCGCCAAGTTCAAGGCGCAGCTGACCAAGGCCTCCGCGACCACCCAGGGCTCCGGCTGGGGCGTCCTCGCCTACGAGCCGATCAGCGGCAAGCTGATCGTCGAGCAGGTCTACGACCACCAGGGCAACGTCGGCCAGGGCTCGGTCCCGATCCTGGTCTTCGACGCCTGGGAGCACGCCTTCTACCTGCAGTACAAGAACCAGAAGGTCGACTTCATCGACGCCATGTGGGCGGTCGTCAACTGGCAGGACGTCGCCAAGCGGTACGGCTCCGCCAAGGAGCGGGCCAACAACCTGCTGCTCGTACCGTAAAAGCTCATTTTTTACGGGGGAGTTCTCCCCCGACCCCTCTGTCCTGCTCGTGATCGTCTTCTCACCCTTCACGTGGCAGGCGGACAGGCCCCCGCACTGCGGGGGCCTGCTCATTTCCGGCCCTTCTCCGGCTCACGCGTGGCCGAACGCCTCGCCCGTCACCGTGAACCCCTTCGCGAGTCCCACGTCGTGCAGCCGGGCGAACCGGCCGGCGTCCCAGCACGTGCACACCGCGAAGCGGTAGTCGGCCGACGTCGTCCCGTCGGCGGCGACCCGTACCGTGCCCGTCAGCCGGTACTCGAACGCGCGCAGCGCCAGCCACCAGTCGACGCCGCCCGGCCGCGGGGAGAGCCGTACCTCGCGCCGGCCGCTGTCCGCGGGGTACGCGGCGGCGGTGCGGGGCCCGTCGCGCCACCGCTCCAGCGCCTCGGCGCGCCAGCGCTCCAGCTGCGCCTCGGCGGCGGACCGCACGGCCGGAAGGGTGAGCAGTCCGTCCGCATCCACGCGGTGCGCGGCGCCGGTGCCGCGCAGGTAGTGGCGCAGCGTCGCCGCCGCGCGGCGCAGGCCCAGCGCGGACCGCAGCGGGACGAGGGCCTGGCAGCGTGCTCGCAGCAGCAGGTCGCACGGGCGTACGGACTGCTCGGCGAAGTGGCCTGCGGCCGGCGCGTCTGCTTCGGCCCGGCCCCCGTCGAAGCCCAGCGGCGGCGTGAGATCGGTCTGGCCCATACCGGGACATTAAGGGAGGGTGGGCCGGAGTGCGCGTTCAGCCGGGTCCGGCACCGCCGGTCCGGCCCGTCGTGGCTCGGCGCCGCTGCGGCGGAGAACAATTACCCGCCGCAACGGCGAGCACCCACCGCGGCGAGGGTCCGGCGGAATGCCCGCCCGGCGCGACGCGTACGTCTGTCTAGTCGAAGACCGGCCCGCTCGTGCGCGTCCGCTTGATCTCGTAGAAGCCCGGCGTCGAGGCGACCAGCAGGGTGCCGTCCCACAGTCTCGCCGCGGCCTCGCCCTTGGGGGCGGGCGTGACGACCGGGCCGAAGAAGGCGATCTGCTCGCCGTCCGCGCCCGGCACCGCGATGACCGGCGTGCCGACCTCCTGGCCGACCTTGGAGATGCCCTCCTCGTGCGAGGCGCGCAGCTCGGCGTCGAAGGCGTCCGACCGGGCGACGTCCGCGAGCTCGGCCGGCAGGCCGGCCTCCTCCAGGGCGGCGACGATCGTCGCGTGGTCCCGGGGCAGGCCCTGGTTGTGGAAGCGGGTACCGAGGGCCGTGTAGAGCGGGCCGAGGACCTGCTCGCCGTGCTTGGCCGCGGCCGCGATGCACACCCGCACCGGGCCCCACGCCTCGGTCTGCATGATCGTGCGCATGCGCTCGTCCATCGTGTCGAGCTTGTCCTCGTTGAGGACGGCCAGGCTCATCACGTGCCAGCGCACCTCGACGGGGCGGACCTTCTCGACCTCCAGCATCCAGCGCGAGGTCATCCAGGCCCAGGGGCACAGGGGGTCGAACCAGAAGTCGACGGGGGTCTTGTTCTCCACAGCGGTCACGCGGATCTCCTCGGACGAACCATTCGGTCGCCGTTTCAACAAACACACCCCGTGCCATGATTCCGCTGTCGCCCGAGACACACCATCCAGCCGAAGGAGTCCCGACGTGCCCGGTGAGAACCTGACCCGCGAGGAGGCCCGCGAGCGGGCCCGGCTGCTGGCGGTGGACGCCTACGAGGTGGCCCTCGACCTGCGGTCCGCGGTGGCGGCGGGACAGGAGCACCGGACGTTCCGGTCGGTCACCACGGTGCGCTTCCGCTGCACCGAGCCCGGGGCCGCGACGTTCGCGGACCTGCTGGCGCCCGCCGTGACGGCCGTGACCCTGAACGGCCGCGCCCTGGACCCGGCCGCGGTCTTCGACGGCTCGCGGATCGCGCTCACGGACCTGGCCGCCGAGAACGTCCTGGTCGTGGACGCTAGTTGCGCATACAGCCGGACCGGCGAGGGCCTGCACCGCTTCGAGGACCCCGAGGACGGCGAGGTCTACCTCTACACGCAGTACGAGCCCGCCGACGCCCGCCGCGTCTTCGCCAACTTCGAGCAGCCCGACCTCAAGGCGCCCTTCGCCCTCACGGTGACCGCGCCCGCCGGCTGGACGGTGCTGGGCAACGGTGCTCAGGTCGGCGAGCCCGAGCCCGTCGCGCCGTCCGCCGCCACCTGGCGCTTCGCGCAGACGCTGCCGATCTCCACGTACATCACGGCGGTCGTCGCCGGCCCGTACCACGTGGTCCGCGACCACTACAGCCGCAAGCTGCCCGACGGCACCGTCCTGGAGATCCCGCTGGGCGCGCTGTGCCGCAAGGGCCTGGCCCGGCACTTCGACGCGGACGACATCTTCACCGTCACCAAGCAGGGCCTGGACTTCTTCCACGACAACTTCGACTACCCCTACCCCTTCGGGAAGTACGACCAGGCGTTCGTGCCCGAGTACAACCTCGGCGCGATGGAGAACCCGGGCCTGGTGACCTTCCGCGAGGAGTTCGTCTTCCGCGGCAAGGTGACGCAGACGTCCTACGAGGGCCGGGCCAACGTCATCCTGCACGAGATGGCGCACATGTGGTTCGGCGACCTGGTCACCATGGAGTGGTGGGACGACCTGTGGCTGAAGGAGTCCTTCGCCGACTTCATGGGCACCTTCTCGATGGTGGAGGCGACCCGTTTCGACCACGGCTGGATCACCTTCGCCAACCGGCGCAAGGCATGGGCGTACCGTGCCGACCAGCTTCCCTCCACGCACCCCGTCACGGCCGACATCCACGACCTGGAAGAGGCCAAGCTCAACTTCGACGGCATCACCTACGCCAAGGGCGCCTCGGTCCTCAAGCAGCTCGTCGCCTACGCGGGCCGGGACGCCTTCCTGGAGGGCGCCCGGCGCTACTTCAAGCGGCACGCCTTCGGCAACACGCGCCTGACCCACCTGCTGGAGGTGCTGGAGGAGACCTCCGGCCGGGACATGGCCGCCTGGGCCCGCTCCTGGCTGCAGACCGCGGGCGTCAACTCGCTCACGCCGCTCGCCACGTACGACGCCGCCGACCGGATCACCGAGCTCGCGGTCCTGCAGGAGGCCTCGGCCGACCACCCCGAGCTGCGCCCGCACCGCGTGGCCGTGGGCCTCTACCGCCGCGAGGCGGCCGGCGCCCTGGTGCGCTACGCCCGCGCCGAGGTGGACGTCGCGGGCCCGCGTACGGTCGTGGCCGAGCTGGCCGGGGCCGAGCGCCCGGAGCTGATCCTGGTCAACGACGACGACCTGACCTACTGCAAGGTCCGCTTCGACGAGGGCTCCCTGGAGACGCTGCGCGCCCACCTGGGCGAGCTCGTGGACCCGCTCGCGCGCGCCCTGTGCTGGTCGGCGCTGTGGAACCTCACCCGCGACGGGCTGATGCCCGCCCGCGACTTCATCTCCCTCGTGGAGCGGTTCGCGGGCGCCGAGAGCGAGGTCGGCGTGCTGCAGATGCTGCAGGCGTGGGCGCGGACGGCTCTGGTGCACTACGCGGCTCCCGCGTGGCGCGAGGAGGGCGGGCGGGTGCTCGCCGAGGGCGCGCTGCGCGAGCTGCGGCTCGCCGAGCCCGGCAGCGGCCACCAGCTGGCGTGGGCGCGCTTCTTCGCCCAGGTCGCCTCCTCCCCCTCCGACCTGCAGCTGCTGCGCAGCCTGCTGGACGGGCCCGCGAAGATCGACGGGCTGGAGGTCGACCAGGAGCTGCGCTGGGCGTTCCTCGCCGCGCTGGCGGCGCAGGGAGCGGCCGACGAGGCGGCGATCGCCGCGGAGCTCGCCCGCGACAACACCGCCTCCGGCGAGCGGCACCGCGTCCGCTGCCTGGCCTCCCGGCCCTCCGCCGAGGTCAAGGAGGAGGCGTGGCAGACGGCCGTCGTCTCCGACAAGCTCTCCAACGCCCTCGCCGAGGCCACGATCGCGGGCTTCGACCAGCCCGGCCAGCGGGGGCTCCTCGCGCCGTACGCCGAGCGCTACTTCGCGGTGATCGAGGGCGTCTGGCGCGAGCGGTCCATCGAGTACGCCATGGCCGTCGTGCGGGGGCTCTTCCCGATGCTGCAGGACGACTCCCGCACCCTCGCTGCGGCCGACGCGTGGCTCGCGGAGCACGCGGACGCGCCCGCGGCGCTGCGACGGCTCGTGCTGGAGGCCCGCGACGACCTCGCGCGTGCGCTGCGGGCGCAGGAGCGGGACGCCGCCGCGGAGTAAGTCCCCGGGGGCGGGGGTACGGTCCGGCTGCGGGGTGGTCCCGCAGCCGGGGCGTTCCGGTTCCGGCCGAAGCCGGGCGTCGTCCGGCACCGCCGAATGCGTAGTACGGGGTTTCCCGCCGTCGCGGCGGACACGAGAAGCCGCCTGCGGCGCAGGCGAGGAGGGGCGCCGCCCCCGGGCCCCACGCGCCGGCCCGAAGGCCGAGGGTCCGCCCCGCGTCCGCAAGGCGAGCCGATCGTCGAACACCCGTACTTTAGGGCAGTGTTGTCCGGAATTGTCGACGAGCATGTAACACGGGGTTAGGGCGCGCGCGGCACGCGGGAACGTGCCGGGCATGAACTCCGACACCCCTCTCTCCCCGCGCCCCCTGCACCACCTCTCCGACGTCCGTCACCGTGTCATGACAGCACGTCAGCTGCGCGATCACGGTGTGTCCGGACCTGCCGCCGGGGAGCGCTGCCGCCCCGGCGGCCCCTGGCAGCAGCTGCTGCCCGGCGTCTTCCTGCTCCGCACGGGGCCCGCCACCAGCGAGGAACGGCTGCACGCCGCCCTGCTGTACACGGTCCCGCGCACCCAGGGCCCGCCCGCCCAGCCTGGCCCCGCCACGGCCACCGCCGCGGCCCGGGAGGCGGCGGCAGGCCCCTACGGGCCCGCGATGATCACCGGGGCGGCAGCGCTGGCCCTGCACCGCTTCACCTCCGTGCCCCCGCTGCTCGCCCTCGACCACATCGACGTGCTCGTCCCGCGCACCCGCCGGCTGCGGGCGTCCGGCTTCGTACGGCTTCTGCGGGCCCACGCCCTGCCGCACCCGCAGATGCTGACGGGGGTGCCCGTGGCGCCGGTCGCGCGGGCGGTCGCGGATGCCGTCGCCCAGCTCACCGACGCCTCCACGGTGCGCCGGCTGCTGGCCGAGGCGGTGCGCGGCGGGCACTGCGAAGCGGCCGCCGTCGTGAGGGAGTTGACGCGGGCGCGGCTGCTGGGGCGGGCGCACGTGGTGGACGCGGTGGACACCCTGCTGGCCGAGGGCCGGGCCGTCGCGGAGGGCCGGCTCTACGACCTGGTGCGCGACCACCGGCTGCCCGCCCCGCTGTGGAACGTCGACCTGCGGCTGCCGGGCGGCCCCTGCCTGGGCCGGGTGGACGCGTTCTGGCCCGAGCACAGCGTGGCCGTGGAGATCGACTCGCGGACGCCGCGCCAGGACGACGACGCGGTGTGGTCGGCGCAGTTCCGCAAGCGCGAGCACCTGGAGCGGCTCGGGGTCATGGTCGTGCACATCACGCCGAAGAAGCTGCGCGAGACCCCGGCGCAGCAGGCCGCGGTGGTCCGTACCGCCCTGATGGCGTCGGCCGACCGCGACCCTGCCGCGTATCTGGTGGTGCTGCCCCGGTAGGGCCGCAGGGCCTCTCCTCAGCGCCGGGAGAGCAGCAGCTCGGTGTTGCGGTCGGCGGGCGCGCCGGCCAGGGAGGTGTCCGAGCCGGGGGCGTTGAAGGCCAGTTCCCGGTAGAGGGAGGCGAGTCCGGTCTGGGAGAGATCGCCGAAGTCGGTGCGGTAGGGGGCGGCGGATTCGATGAGCGTGGTGAACAGCGAGACCGTGCCGTCGTGGTTGTCCGCGACCTCGATGACGCGCGCGAGCTGCGGGTAGTCGACGTGCGAGGCAGTGGCGATCTCCCAGAAGGTGCCGCGGGGGCGGATCCGGTTGCGGTGGCTGTGGCCGTTGATCCAGGCGAGGACGTTGCTGTGGTCCTGCAGGACGGCGATGAGCTCGTTGCCGTCGTGGCGGTCCTCGCCGGGGTGGGTGGGGTCGGGAACGAGGTTGTCCATGCTCCAGCTGGGGTGGTGGCTGAAGACGAGCGCGTACTTGTCGGCGTAGCGCTTCAAGGTGCGCTCCAGCCAGCGCAGTTGGCCGGTGCCGAGCGAGCCCTGGTAGTGGCCGCCCGGGTCGGTGGTGTCGAGGCTGATGCCGATGACCTTGTCGGAGATCTTGAAGGAGTAGTAGAGGTCGCCGGAGTCGAGGTTGTCGCGGGTGTAGCCGTGGCCGACGGGGCCGCGGCCCTTGTAGCGCGGGTCGAGGTGCGCGGCCACGTACTGCCGGGCGGTCAGCGGCACGCGGCGGGGGTCGGCGGTGACGGTGCGCATCTCCTTCTTGTGCGCCTTCAGGAGGGCCTCGATCCGCTTGCCCTTGGGGTCGACGCCCTTGGACTCGCCCTCCATCAGCCACTTGGCCTCGGCGGCGGAGACGGTCTGGAGCTTCTTGTTGCCGGTCGCGGCCTCGGCGATGAAGGTGCCCGCGGCCGGGTAGCAGCCGCCGGAGAGGCCGTCGTGGTTGCCGTAGGTGGAGTACCAGGGGACGTTGAGGCCGGGGCTGTTGACCTGGCGGACGGCGGCGCCGAGGTAGCCGGGGATGCGCGGGAAGCCGGCCTGCTTGTCCTGGTCGCGCACGGCGCTCTCGGGCTGCCAGAAGAGCTTCAGCCCGCTGTTCTGGACGCCCTCGTAGTGGCGCGGGTCACCGGTGTTGGGGTTCAGCCGGCCGCCGCTCATGGCGGTGAGGAACCACTCGACCTCGATGCGCGCGTTCTCGTCGCCGTTGTCCCCGGTGGTGATGACGAAGGACAGCGGCGCACCGGTCGCGGGCCCGTGCCGGAGCTTGTTGACGCGCTCGATCAGCGAGACCACGCCGGGCAGGGTCAGCGCCTCGTGCGGACGCCACGCGCCGGGCTCGCCGGCCCGGAAGAACTCGTAGCGCAGCGGGTGCTGTACGTCCGTCAGGTGCAGGTCGGTGAACTGCACGAAGGAGGCCAGCGTCGTGCGCCGGTCCTCGCGGCCGCGCTGCGCCTCGGCCAGCTCGCCGCGCACCTGCCGGGGCCAGCCGGGGCCGTCGCCGAGCTTGCGGTAGCCGCCGGTGCCGCGCGGGGCGGCCACGGAGACGAGGGTGGTCCCGGCGCCGTTCGGGCCGGCCACGGCCGCGGCGTCCGCGCTCGCCGAGGCGGCCTGCGCCGCTCCCGACGCGCTCGGATCCGGAGGCTGCGCCCCGGCCGCCACGGCGTCCGACCCCAGGGCCAGGCCGATGCCGGTGGCGGTGGTCACGGCCCCCGCTGCCGCGAGGAACGTACGGCGGTCGAGGCGGGCGTCTGCGGATCTGTCTGATCTGCGGTGCATTGCGGTCTCCCCGAGTGCGAACGCGAAGCGGGCTGAAGCGGGCTACGGGCTGCGGTGCGCGCCGGCAGCGATCCTTCCTACCGAGGATCGTTGGCAGCGGGGGTGACCTGGGCGTGAACGCGGCCGCAACGGCCGCCGCCGATCACCGCACATCGATCTTGGCGAATGCGAACGGACATACAGCACTCGTCCCCTGGCGGACTGACGCTCACTCAGCGTTCACTCTCGGGGGGAACGCTGGGCAGGTTCTGGGGCCGCTGCTGTAGTCCGTTTGCCCTACAGCCTCTGAGCTGCGGGAACGCCACTGACCGCTTCACGGCCTCCGTCACGCTTCCTCCCGACTGGCGCCTGGCGGGTTTACGCCATCCCTACGTTCCCTCTCCGACAACTCTCCCCAAACCCCCGTCACTTCCATAAAAGTGATCGGTCATCCGGCTCCGATTTCCGGACGCCCGCTGTTCAGCGGCACCTTCACGTCAATTCAGCCAGGGATGGACATGACCCCCGAGTCCCGTACCACGCGCCCCGGCGGCGCAAGACGCACGGTCCGAATAGCCGTCGCGGCCTCCCTCGTGGCCGCCCTCACGGCCGCGGGCGCCGCTCCCGCCTTCGCCGACGACCCGCTGCCCGCCCCGGGCCCGGTCAAATCGCCCGCGGACAAGCTCGGTTCGCACGACGCTGCCCTGCTCGCCGGCGCCAAGGCCGGCGGCGACAAGACGGTCACGATGATGATCGCCACCGCGCCCGGCCAGACCGGCCAGGTCGCCGGCAAGCTCGGGGCCATCAAGGGCGCCTCCGTGGGCCGCACGGACGACAAGCTCGGCTACGTCCGGGCCACCGTCCCCACGCCCAAGGCCGACGCCGCCATCGCCGAGGCGCAGAAGCTGGGCTCGGTGCACGGCATCGACCTCAAGCAGGAGATCAAGCTCCCGGACCCGACCCCGCGCGCCGACGCCGCCGAGGGCGCCCGCGGCGCCAAGGCCGGCGGCTTCCCGGGCCCCGGCAAGGACACCCCGGCGAAGAACCCCTACCAGCCGGCCTTCGAGACCGGCGCCGTGGACTTCACCGAGGACAACCCCAAGGCCGACGGCCGGGGCGTGACCATCGGCATCCTCGACTCGGGCATCGACCTGGGCCACCCGGCGCTGCAGAAGACCACCACCGGCGAGCGCAAGATCGTCGACTGGGTCACCGCGACCGACCCGCTCACCGACCAGGACGGCACCTGGCTGCCGATGACGGCCGACGTCTCCGGCCCGTCCTTCTCCTTCAACGGCCGCAGCTACACGGCGCCCGGCAACGGCCCGTACCAGGTGGCCCTGTTCCGGGAGAACGCGACCGCCGGCGGCGACATGAAGGGCGACCTCAACCGGGACGGCGACACCACCGACTCCTGGGCGGTCCTCTACGACAAGGCGAAGGGCACCGTCCGCGTCGACCTCGGCGACGACGCCGACTTCGGCAATGACGAGGAGCTCAAGCCGTACAAGGACGGCTTCCAGGTCGGCTACTTCGGCAAGGACGACCCGAAGACCCCGATCGCCGAGCGCATCCCGTTCGTCGTGCAGATCCGCAAGGACGTGCCGATGGACCCCAAGGGCGGCGACTGGGTCGGCAAGAAGGCCGACTTCGTCAACATCGGCGTCATCGAGTCCGAGCACGGCACGCACGTCGCGGGCATCACCGCGGCCAACGGCCTCTTCGGCGGGAAGATGAACGGCGCGGCCCCGGGCGCCAAGCTCGTCTCCTCGCGCGCCTGCACCTGGAGCGGCGGCTGCACCAACGTCGCCCTGACCGAGGGCATGATCGACCTCGTGGTCAACCGCGGCGTCGACATCGTCAACATGTCGATCGGCGGCCTGCCCGCGCTCAACGACGGCAACAACGCCCGCTCCGAGCTCTACACGCGCCTCATCGACACCTACGGCGTGCAGCTGGTGATCTCCGCGGGCAACAGCGGCCCCGGCGCCAACACCATCGGCGACCCCGGCCTGGCCGACAAGGTCATCAGCGTCGGCGCGTCGGTCTCCAAGGAGACCTGGGCCGCCAACTACGGCTCGGAGGTGAAGACCAAGTACGCGATGATGCCCTTCTCCTCCCGCGGCCCGCGCGAGGACGGCGGCTTCACCCCGACGATCACCGCCCCGGGCGCGTCGATCAACACGACGCCGACCTGGGAGCCGGGCGCGCCCGTCAAGGAGGCCGGTTACGACCTGCCGCCCGGCTACGGCATGCTGCAGGGCACCTCGATGGCCTCCCCGCAGGCCGCCGGCGCCTCCGCGCTGCTGATCTCGGCCGCCAAGCAGAAGAACATGAAGCTCACCCCGGCCGACCTGCGCACGGCGCTCACCAGCACCGCCAAGCAGATCAAGGGCGCACAGGCCTACGAGCAGGGCGCCGGCCTGATCAACATCGAGGACGCGTGGGCGGCGCTGCGCCACCGCGCCACCGCCCACGACTACACCGTGAAGGCCCCGGTCTCCACCGCGCTGTCCTCCGCGCTCAAGACCCCGGGCTTCGGCACCGGCATCTACGACCGCGAGGGCGGGCTGAAGGCCGGCGAGACCCGTACCTACGAGGTCACGGTCACCCGTACCTCCGGGCCCGAGGCGGCCGTGTGGCACGAGCTGAAGTGGCGCAACAACGACGGCACCTTCAAGCTCGCCGGTGACGACGAGGTCAAGCTGCCGCTGAACAAGCCGGTGACGGTCAAGGTCACGGCGAAGCCGAAGGCGGCCGGCCTGCACAGCGCGATCCTCACCGTGGACGACGACCGCACCGAGGGCATCGACAAGCAGGTCCTCGCGACCGTCGTCGCCGCGGAGCCGGTCGCGGCGCCCTCGTACGTGGTCAAGAAGACCGCCACGGCCGTGCGCAACGCCACCACCTCGTACTTCGTCAGCGTGCCGAAGGGCGCGAAGACGCTGGAGGTCGCGCTGGGCGGCCTGGCGAAGGACAGTCAGACCCGGTTCATCGCGATCAACCCCTACGGTGTGCCGGTCGACCCGACCTCCACGGTCAACTGCTACCCGAACTACCCGAACCCGGCCAACACCTGCCGCCCGGACCTGCGCAGCTACGCCAATCCGCTGCCGGGCGTCTGGGAGATCGAGGTCGAGTCGCGGCGCACCTCCCCGCTGCTGGAGAACCCGTACGCGCTGACGGCCACCGCGCTCGGCGTCACCTTCGACCCGGCGACGCAGACCGTCCCCGAGGCGAAGATCGGCACCCCGGCCGCCGTGACCTGGAAGGCCGTCAACGGCTTCGCGGCGCTGGACGGCACGCTCAAGGGCGGGCAGCTCGGCTCCTCGAAGATCGCCCGGCCGGTGATCAAGGAGGGCGAGAAGCAGGTCACCAAGGTCACCCTCGGGGCCGGCGTCACCCGCTTCGACGCCGCGATCGGCGCCACCGCCGACGCCAAGGCGGACCTGGACCTGACCGTCTACAAGGACGGCAAGGCCGTGGGCTCCTCCACCAGCGGCGGCTCCGACGAGCTCGTGAGCCTGAGCAAGCCGGCCGCGGGCGAGTACACCGTCGAGGTCACGGGCTACTCGGTGCCCGCGGGCTCGACCGCGTACGACTACCGCGACGTGTACTTCGCCCCCTCGCTGGGCGAGATCAAGGTCGCCGACGGTGCGGTGGTCAAGCTCGGCGCCGGGCAGTCCGCGCAGGTCGCGGCCGAGGTCGTGGTGGCGGGCGCGGCTCCCGAGGGACGCTCCTTCTTCGGGGACGTGCAGCTGGTCAACGCGGCCGGGACGGTCGCGGGGAACGGCAGCGTGAAGATCGAGAAGGTCGTCGGCTAGCCGGAGGCACGGCTGGACGTACGACTGGACGTATGGCGTGGCGTACGGCAAGGCCTACGGCTGAACGCACGGCATGACGAGGGGCGGGCGCACGGTATGGGTGCCCGCCCCTTTCGCGCTTCGAGCGCCCACTCGTGCGCTCCTCCGCGCTCCTACCGTGGCCCGGATTCCCGGAGGAGATTCGAGAACAGGGTGCGCTTACGCCCTATTCGATGCGGTCTGCGGACCTTGCCGTCGAAGGGACGGTTCCTCCCATGCCTCAGGACCCCCACACCCCCGTCTCCAGCGACCCCGCGGCGGGCCTGCTGCCCGCCGACGGACAGCCCGTCTCCCAGCCGCCCGGCACGGGCGCGGGCGGCGAGCCCGCCCCGGGCAGCTCCACGGGCACCGAGCCCGTCGAGGGCTACGAACTGCCGGAGGCGCCCGAGGCCGACCCCTTCGCCGGCCCCGTCGCCGACATCGGCGAGGCCTCGTTCGGGCGGCCCTCGGACCCGGAGACCGTGCACGGCCCGGACGACCGCGTGCAGATCACCAACACCTGCGTCTACCCGTGGCGCGTGCACTGCTTCCTGGAGATCACGGCCGCCGACGGCAGCGCCTGGCTCGGCACCGGCTGGTTCATCGGCCCGCACACGATCGCCACCGCCGGGCACGTCGTCCACATCAAGAACAGCGGAGTGCCCGGGCGGGACGGCTGGGTCCGCAGCATCAAGGTGTGGCCCGGGCGCAACGGCAGCACGGTCTGCTACGGGCCGGTCGTCAGCACGAGCTTCCGTTCGGTGACCGGCTGGACGGCGAACGGCGACGAGAACTACGACTACGGCGCGATCATCCTGCCCACGGACCTGGGCGCGCAGACCGGCTGGTTCGGCTTCGGCGTCTGGTCCGACGCGGACCTGCTCCAGGTCACCGGCAACATCGCCGGCTATCCGGCCGACAAGCCGTACGCCACGCTCTGGTACGACGCGCGCCGCATCGACTCGGTGGGCCCGCGCAAGGTGTACTACGACATCGACACCTTCGGCGGGCAGAGCGGCAGCTCCGTCTACCGGATCATCGGCAACGACCGGTACGGGATCGCCGTCCACGCGTACGGCGGGGCCCGGGTGAACTCCGGGACGCGGATCACCACGCCGGTCTACAACAACTTCGCGGCCTGGAAGGCGTGACCCGATCCGTATGACCGTCCGACGGAACCCCCGATCCGTATGAAGGCTCGATCCGCATGAGCACCCCCTCCGCGCCCGCCGGCGTGATCCGCGGCACGGTCCGCGACGCCGCGGGCGCGCCCGTCGCCGGCGCCCGCGTGGCCTTCGCCGGCGGGCCGGTGCCGCTGCCCGACGTCGCCGCCCTCACCGACGGCGAGGGCCGCTTCGCGCTCACCGCCCCGGCCGCGGGGACCTACACCGTGGTGTGCCGGGCGGGCGGCGCGACGGCCGCCGCCCGGGTGGAGGTCACCGCGGCTCCCGCGGCCGCCCGCCCGGAGGATGTCCGGGCCGACCTGCGCCTGGGCTGAAGATTTCCCGCTTCCCCCGGCCCGGTCTCGTACACCGGTCAAAGGATTGGACTTTTGGGGCGGGTGTGACCACATGATGGAACCGGCGTGCCAGGCGCGACGTCCCTGGCAGCAGGTTGCATGTTGCATGTGGTGTACATGAGTAGGGAGCCCTCATGAGGATCGGAATCGTCGGAGCCACCGGGCAGGTCGGCGGAGTCATGCGCAAGATCCTCGCCGACCGGGCGTTCCCGGTCAGCGAGCTGCGCCTGTTCGCCTCGGCGCGCTCCGCCGGGTCCACCCTCCCCTGGCAGGGCACGGAGATCACGGTCGAGGACGCCGCCACGGCCGACTACTCGGGCCTGGACATCGTGCTGTTCTCCGCCGGTGGCGCGACCTCCCGGGCGCTGGCCGAGAAGGTCGCCGGACAGGGCGCCGTCGTGATCGACAACTCCTCGGCCTGGCGCATGGACCCCGAGGTCCCCCTCGTCGTCTCCGAGGTCAACCCGCACGCGGTCAAGGACCGCCCCAAGGGCATCATCGCCAACCCGAACTGCACCACGATGGCCGCCATGCCGGTGCTGCGCCCGCTGCACGAGGAGGCCGGCCTGACGGCCCTCGTCGCCACCACCTACCAGGCCGTCTCCGGCTCGGGCGTCGCCGGCGTCGCCGAGCTCGACGGCCAGGTCCGCGCGGTCGGCGAGCGGGCCCCCGAGCTCGCCCACGACGGCGAGGCCGTCGAGTTCCCCGAGCCCGGCGTCTACAAGCGCCCCATCGCCTTCAACGTGCTCCCGCTGGCCGGCTCGATCGTCGACGACGGCCGCTTCGAGACCGACGAGGAGCAGAAGCTGCGCAACGAGTCCCGGAAGATCCTGGAGATCCCGGACCTCAAGGTCTCCGGCACCTGTGTCCGCGTCCCCGTCTTCTCCGGCCACTCGCTGCAGGTCAACGCCCGCTTCGAGCGCCCGGTCAGCGTCGAGCGCGCCTACGAGCTGCTCAAGGACGCCCCGGGCGTCGAGCTCTCGGAGATCCCCACCCCGCTGCAGGCCGCCGGCAAGGACGCCTCCTACGTGGGCCGCATCCGCGTGGACGAGACCGCCGAGAACGGCCTCGCGCTCTTCCTCTCCAACGACAACCTCCGCAAGGGTGCGGCGCTCAACGCCGTGCAGATCGCGGAGCTGGTCGCGGCCGAGCTTCGCGGCTGACGCCGTCTCACAGGGCCACAAGGGCCGGGCACCCTCCGGGGTGCCCGGCCCTTGTGATGTTCAGTGTTCCTGGGCCACCCCACATGGAAGGATGGCCGGAAAGTCGCGAAGTTAAGGAGATGCCCAGGTGCCTGGAACGAATCTGACCCGCGAAGAGGCGCAGCGAAGGGCTCGCCTGCTGACCGTCGACGCGTACGAGATCGATCTCGACCTCTCCGGCGCGCAGGAGGGCGGCACCTACCGCTCCGAGACCGTGGTGCGGTTCGACGCGGCCGAGGCGGGCGCGGAGACGTTCATCGATCTGGTGGCGCCCACGGTCCACGAGGTCGTCCTGAACGGGACCGCGCTCGATGTGGCCGAGGTGTTCGCGGACAGCCGGATCGCGCTGACGGGCCTGGTGGCCGGCCGCAACGAGCTGAAGGTCGTCGCGGACTGCGCTTACACCAACACCGGTGAGGGCCTGCACCGCTTCGTCGACCCGGTCGACGAGCAGGCCTACCTGTACACCCAGTTCGAGGTGCCGGACGCGCGGCGCGTCTTCGCGTCCTTCGAGCAGCCCGACCTGAAGGCCGTCTTCACCTTCACCGTGAAGGCGCCCGAGGGCTGGACGGTCATCTCCAACTCGCCGACCCCCGAGCGGCCCGCCGACAACGTCTGGCGCTTCGCGCCGACGCAGCGGATCTCCACGTACATCACGGCCCTGATCGCCGGCCCGTACCACGGCGTGCACAGCACGTACGAGAAGGACGGCCGCAGCATTCCGCTGGCCATCTACTGCCGCCCCTCGCTGGCCGAGTTCCTGGACGCGGACGACATCTTCGAGGTGACGCGCCAGGGCTTCGACTGGTTCGAGGAGAAGTTCGACTACGCCTACCCCTTCCCCAAGTACGACCAGCTGTTCGTGCCGGAGTTCAACGCGGGCGCGATGGAGAACGCCGGTGCGGTCACCATCCGCGACCAGTACGTCTTCCGCTCGAAGGTGACGGACGCCGCGTACGAGACGCGGGCCGAGACGATCCTGCACGAGCTGGCCCACATGTGGTTCGGCGACCTGGTCACCATGGAGTGGTGGAACGACCTGTGGCTGAACGAGTCGTTCGCCACCTTCACCTCGATCGCCTGCCAGGCCTCCGCGCCCGGCTCGCGCTGGCCCCACGCGTGGACCACGTTCGCGAACTCCATGAAGACCTGGGCGTACCGGCAGGACCAGCTGCCCTCCACCCACCCGATCATGGCCGAGATCCGCGACCTGGACGACGTGCTCGTCAACTTCGACGGCATCACCTACGCCAAGGGCGCGTCCGTGCTGAAGCAGCTCGTCGCCTACGTGGGCGAGGACGCGTTCTTCCGCGGCGTCCAGGCGTACTTCAAGGCGCACGCCTTCGGGAACACGCGACTGACGGACCTGCTCGGCGCGCTGGAGGAGACCTCCGGCCGCGACCTGACCACGTGGTCGAAGCTGTGGCTGGAGACCGCCGGCATCAACATCCTGCGCCCGGAGATCGAGACCGACGCCTCCGGCGTCATCACCTCCTTCGCCGTCCGCCAGGAGGCGCCCGCGCTGCCCTCCGGCGCCAAGGGCGAGCCGACCCTGCGGCCGCACCGGATCGCGATCGGCCTGTACGAGCTGGAGGGCGGCAAGCTCGTCCGCAAGGAGCGGATCGAGCTCGACGTCGACGGTGAGCTGACGTCCGTCGACGCGCTCGTCGGCAAGGCCCGGCCGGCCGTCGTGCTGCTCAACGACGACGACCTGTCGTACGCGAAGGTGCGTCTCGACGAGCAGTCGCTCGCGACCGTCACCGCCCACCTCGGCGACTTCGCCGAGTCCCTGCCGCGCGCCCTGTGCTGGGCCTCCGCGTGGGACATGACGCGCGACGGCGAGCTCGCCGCGCGCGACTACCTCGCGCTCGTCCTCTCCGGCATCGCCAAGGAGTCGGACATCGGCGTCGTGCAGTCCCTGCAGCGGCAGGTGAAGCTGGCCATGGACCTGTACGCCGCGCCCGAGTGGCGTGCGACGGGCCTCGCGCGGTGGACCGAGGCGGCCCTCGCCCACCTGAAGTCCGCCGAGGCGGGCAGCGACCACCAGCTCGCATGGGCCCGGGCGTTCGCCGCCACCGCCCGTACGGACGAGCAGCTCGGGCTGCTGCAGGGGCTCCTCGACGGCGGCGAGAAGATCGACGGCCTCGCCGTCGACACCGAGCTGCGCTGGGCCCTGCTCGGCCGCCTCGCGGCGACCGGCCGCGCCGACGAGGCCGCGATCGCGGCGGAGCTGGAGCGGGACCGGACGTCGGCGGGCGAGCGGTACGCCGCGGCGGCGCGGGCCTCGCGGCCCACCGCCGAGGCGAAGGAGGCCGCCTGGGCGTCGGTCGTCGAGTCGGCCGACCTGCCCAACGCCGTGCAGGAGGCCGTCATCGGCGGCTTCGTCCAGACGGACCAGCGGGAGCTGCTCGCGCCCTACAGCGCGAAGTTCTTCGCGGCGATCAAGGGCGTGTGGGAGAGCCGCAGCCACGAGATCGCACAGCAGATCGCGGTCGGGCTGTACCCGGCGCTCCTGGTCTCCCAGGAGACTCTGGACGCGACGGACGCATGGCTGTCCTCCGCACAGCCGAACGCCGCGCTGCGGCGCCTGGTGCTGGAGTCCCGCTCGGGCGTCGAGCGGGCGCTGCGGGCACAGGCGGCCGACGCGTCCGCGGCGAGCTAGCGCACGCTGCGCGAAGGGTGCGGGTACGCACCCTTCACCCCGCCGCGGGGGGGGTGCCGGGGGCCGCGTGCCCCTGGTGGTGAGGCCGCGCCTCACGCCTCCGCCGCGGCGGCGATCAGCCACAGCGACGCTGACCGGCGGTGCCGGGCCCACCTGAGCCCGTACGGCACCGCCGGACCCCACCGCGGGGGTTTCGCGCCATCGCGGCGGGAGAAGATGCCCGGGCCGACGGCCCTGGGCCCGCCCCGCCATCGGTCGTGAGGCCCGCCTCACAGAATCCGCCGCGGAGGCGGGGGAATGCGTCGCGGAGACACTTGCAGTTGTGAGGCCGCGCCTCACGCCTCCGCCGCGGCGGCGATCAGCCACAGCGACGCTGACCGGCGGTGCCGGGCCCACCTGAGCCCGTAGGGCACCGCCGGACCCCACCGCGGGGGTTTCGCGCCGTCGCGGCGGATTCAAGGGCGCAAGTGCCCTTGACCCGGGGCCACCCCGCCCGGAGGGCTCACGGCACCGCCGGACCCCACCGCGGGGGGCTCCCGCCGGGCCCGGCGGCCCTGGGCGGTCCCAGGGCGGAGGCTTTGCCTCAGGCCTGTTCGGCCCTCGCGGCGCGCCGCGCCAGCAGCGCGGCGCGGCGCTCGTCGAACTTCGTCGCCTGGTCGTCAAGGCCGTTCATGAACAGGCCCAGTTCCTCCTGGGCCCGGAGGCCCTCCGGGCCCAGGCCCGTGATCTCCAGGACCTTCAGGAAGCGCAGGACCGGCTGGAGGACGTCGTCGTGGTGGATGCGGAGGTTGTAGATGCCGCCGATCGCCATCTGGGCCGCGGCCCGTTCGAAGCCGGGGATGCCGTGGCCGGGCATCCGGAAGTCGACGACCACGTCGCGGACGGCCGCCATCGTCTGGTCGGGGGCCAGCTCGAACGCCTTCCCGAGCAGGTTGCGGTAGAAGACCATGTGGAGGTTCTCGTCCGTGGCGATGCGGGCGAGCATCCGGTCGCAGACGGGGTCGCCGGAGTGGTGGCCGGTGTTGCGGTGGGAGATGCGGGTGGCGAGCTCCTGGAAGGCCACGTAGGCGACGGAGTGCAGCATGCTGTGCCGGTTGTCGGATTCGAAGCCCTCGCTCATGTGGGACATCCGGAACCGCTCCAGGGCGACGGGGTCGACGGCGCGCGAGGTCAGCAGGTAGTCCCGCATGACGATGCCGTGCCGGCCCTCCTCCGCGGTCCAGCGGTGCACCCACGTGCCCCAGGCGCCGTCGCGGCCGAAGAGCTGGGCGATCTCGTGGTGGTAGCTGGGGAGGTTGTCCTCGGTGAGGAGGTTGACGACGAGCGCGGTGCGGCCGATGTCGGTGACCTTGGACTGCTCGGGCGCCCAGGCCTCCCCGCCCATGATGCCGTCGAAGTTGCGCCCGTCGCTCCAGGGCACGTACTCGTGCGGCATCCACTCCTTGGCGACCTTCAGATGCCGGTTGAGCTCGGTCTCGACGACCTCTTCGAGGGCGTACAGCAGGCGGCTGTCGCTCCATACGGCCCGGGCGTGGTGGCGGAGGGGGGCGATGGTCACGGACAGCTCCTGGGGGATGATCACACTTACGGTTCCGTAGGTTACGACACCGTAGGTTAAGTGGGCCGTAAAGCGAAATCCCCCGCTCCGGAAATGAGCGCCAGAACACATGCCCGGAACACATGCGAAAAGCCCGGTGCCCCCGGTCCAGAAGGACCGGGGGCACCGGGCTGAAGAAGATCGAGCAGGCTTAGCGCGTGCGCGGGTGGTGGGTGTCGACGGTGTGCGGGTTGTCCGAGTGCCTGGCGGCGACCATCGTGAGGCCGGCGATCACCAGGAAGAGGACGATCGGCGCGGCGACGTAGAGGCCGAGCGTGTTGATCACGCTCAGCTGCGGACCCGGGTCGTCACCGTCGTCGCGGGTGAGCGCGAACGCGGGGGACGACATCAGCAGCATCAGCAGCGTGCCGGCCGAGATGGCACCGGCTCGCACGGCGTTCTTGTTCTTAGTGCTCACGGCCTCAAGATATCGGGAGCATAAGCACCCCGCGCGCGCGGGGTGGCCCTACGGGCCCTCCGGGGGCCCGGCGCCCCGTCCCGCGGCCACCCGGGCCATGAGCGCGCGCAGCCGGGGCGAGGCCGTGAGCTCCTCCAGGGACAGCGGGCGCCCGTCCGGGCCGGCGACGGGCAACCGCCAGTTGGGGTACTGGTCCCAGGTGCCGGGGAGGTTCTGCGGGCGGCGGTCCCCGACGGCGTCCGGCAGCCAGACGCCGACGAGGCGGGCGGGGGTCAGCAGCAGGTAGCGGTGGACGGCCAGGACGGCCGTCTCCTCGTCGCAGGGCCCCTCGGGCAGCAGGCCCAGCCGCCGGAAGAGCTCCAGCCACTCGCCCACCTCCCGCGCGTCCTCCTGCCGCTCCTCGTCGAGCGGGCGGGTGAGCAGCCCGAGCCGGTGGCGCAGGGCGACGTGGTCGCCGGTGAGCCGGGCGGCCGTGCTGGGCAGGTCGTGCGTGGTGGCGGTGGCCAGGCAGCCGGCGCGCCACTGCCCGGGCTGCAGCGGTGCGGCCTCCCCGGCCGCGTAGTCCCGCTCGAACCACAGCACCGACGTGCCGAGCACCCCGCGCTCGGCCAGCGCCTCGCGCACACCGGGCTCGACCGTGCCCAGGTCCTCCCCCACGACCGCGGCGCCCGCCCGGTGGGCCTCCAGGGCGAGGACGCCCAGCATCGCCTCGGGGTCGTAGCGGACGTACGCACCCTGCGTGGGCTCCGCGCCCTCCGGCACCCACCACAGGCGGAACAGGCCCATCACGTGGTCGATGCGCAGGCCGCCCGCGTGCCGCAGGAGGCCGCGCAGCAGCTCGCGGTAGGGGCGGTAGCCGGAGGCCTCCAGGGCGTCGGGGCGCCACGGCGGCAGGCCCCAGTCCTGGCCGCGGGGGCTGAAGGCGTCGGGGGGCGCGCCGACGGACATGCCGGCGGCGAAGGCGTCCTGCTGCGCCCAGGTGTCCGCGCCCGAGGGGTGCACGCCGACGGCGAGGTCGTGGACGAGGCCGATGCGCATGCCGGCCGCCCTGGCGGTGCGCTGGGCGGCCGCGAGCTGTTCGTCGGTGAGCCAGGCGAGCCGGCTGTGGAAGCCGATGCGGGCGGCCAGGTCCGCTCGGGCGCGGGCGGTGCCGGCCGAACGGGGGTCGCGCAGGCCTGCGGGCCACGCGCGCCAGTCCGGCCCGTGCACCTCCGCGAGCGCGCACCAGGTGCTGTGGTCGTCGAGGGCACTGCCCTGCTCGGCGCGGAAGGCCTCGTAGGCGGCCTGGCGGGCGGGGCCGAGCGGAACGGCGTGGACGAGCTCCAGGGCGCGCCGCTTGACCTCCCAGACGGCGTCGCGGTCGATGAGCTCGCCCTTGTGGAGCACGGCGGCGCGCAGGGCGGCGGCCCGGCCGAGGAGCCGCCCGGCGCGCTCGCGCCGCTCGCCGGTGAGCAGCCCGAACTCGGGCACGTCCTCGACACGCAGGTGGACGGGGTCGGGGAAGCGGCGGGAGGAGGGCCGGTAGGGCGAGGGGTCGGTGGGGGCGCCGCCCGCGCCGGGCACGGCCGCGTGCAGGGGGTTGACCTGGACGAAGTCCGTGCCGAAGGTGCGGCCGGACCACTCGGCGAGGGCGGCCAGGTCGCCGAGGTCGCCCATGCCCCAGGAGCGGGCGGAGAGCAGGGAGTAGAGCTGGACGAGGAAGCCGTGGCCGGGCCGGGGCGGGGCGGGCAGCCGGTCCGGGGCGACGATCAGGGGCGCGGCGGCGGACCGGCCGTCGGGGGCGTGGGCGCGCAGCAGGTGCGTGCCCAGCGGGAGCGCGCCGCCGGCGGCTCCGGCAGCGGCCCCGGCTGCGGGGTCCAGGACGACGACGTCCCCGTTCTCCGTCTCCACGCACATCTCGGTGCCCGGCGGCAGGGCGGGCAGCGCGCCGCGCCCGGCGCGCAGGACGACCGTGGCGGGCAGCAGCCTGCGGCGGGCGGCGTCCTCGCGGGCGGCCAGGGCCTCGCGCACGGAGCCGGGCGTGGAGGCGTCGACGCCGAGAGCGGCGAGGACGGCGATGACGGTGTCCTCGGGCACGCCGACGCTGCGGCCGGGGGCGGGGCTGTACGCCGTCGCGATGCCGTGCAGTGCGGCGAGCCGCGCTCTGGCCATCTGCACCTCGGCCATCACCACCTCCGCAGGTGTCCGTGCCGAAGGCCGTACCCGCCGCCGGGCCGCGGGACACCACTCGAATTCCCGTTCACCCGCGCAGGTTCCGCTTTCGCCGTCGACGCGCCGGGCAATACAGGCACTTCGGTCACGTGCGTTGACACGCCCTGCGGCTGGTGATGGGCTCGCCCCCGTCTGGAGCACCTAGGGGCGAGGGAGACGGCCGTGCACTTCCGGGGCAGCGACTCCTCACCCGGCGGCCACGGGCCCGTGCGCCCCCGGCGCGCCGGGGTCACCGTCCTCGCGGCGGCCCTGCTCGGCGGGCTGCTGGCGGGCGCGCCCGGCACCGTCGCGGCACCCCGGCCCGGCGACGCCGCCGCGGCCGCGCCCGACCCGCAGGGCGAGGGCGCCCTGCCGCCGGTGTGGCCGCGGCCTCAGGCCTCGCGCGCGCTGGGCTCGTACGCCCAGGCCGGCGACGAGGTCACCCTGATGGCCGAGCCGGGCACGGACCCGTACGCGGTCGAGGCGCTGCGCGACATCCTGCACGCCGCGGGCGCGCGGACGGTCGTGGACGCGGCCCCGGGCGGCACGCCGCCCCCGCGCGGCCTGATCGTCTACGCGGGCGGGCGGGGCGCGGAGGAGGCGCTGAAGGCACTGGGCGCGCCGGAGGCCGGGGACCTGCCGTCCGGCGGGTACCGGCTGGCGACCGGCCAGGTGGCGGGCCGGCCGACGGCCGCGCTGGCGGGCGAGGGCCCCGACGGGCTGTTCCACGCGGCGCAGACGCTGCGGCAGCTGACGGTGGAGCGCGGCGGCGCGAAGGGCTTCGCCGGGGCGCTGATCCGCGACTGGCCGGGCACGGCGGTGCGCGGCCTGTCCGAGGGCTTCTACGGGGATCCGTGGTCGCGCGAACAGCGGCTGGCGCAGCTGGACTTCATGGGCCGCACCAAGCAGAACCGGTATCTGTACGCGCCGGGCGACGACCCGTACCGGCAGGCCCGCTGGCGCGCCGCCTACCCCGCGGCGCAGCGCGAGGAGTTCCGGGCGCTGGCCGAACGGGCCCGCCGCAACCACGTGACGCTGGCCTGGGCGGTGACGCCGGGGCAGGCGATGTGCTTCTCCTCGGCCGAGGACCTGCGGGCGCTCAAGCGCAAGGTGGACGGCATGTGGGCGCTGGGATTCCGCGCCTTCCAGCTGCAGTTCCAGGACGTGAGCTACAGCGAGTGGCACTGCGGGGCGGACGCCGACGAGTTCGGCTCGGGGCCGAAGGCGGCGGCGAAGGCGCAGGCGAAGGTCGCGGGCGCGCTGGCGGCGCACCTGGCGGCGAAGGGGGCGGAGGCGGCCCCGCTGTCGCTGCTGCCCACCGAGTACTACCAGGACGGGCGGACGGCGTTCCGGCGTGCGCTCGCGGAGAAGCTCGACCCGCGCGTGGAGGTGGCGTGGACGGGCGTCGGGGTGGTGCCGAAGACCATCACCGGCGGTGAACTGTCCGACGCCCGGGCCGCCTTCGGGCACCCGCTGGTGACGATGGACAACTACCCGGTCAACGACTTCGCGCAGGACCGTATCTTCCTCGGGCCGTACACCGGCCGGGAGCCGGCCGTCGCGGCCGGCTCGCGCGCACTGCTGGCCAACGCCTCGTCGCAGGCCACCGTCTCGCGCATCCCGCTGTTCACCGCGGCCGACTACGCCTGGAACCCGCGCGGCTACCGCCCCGAGGAGTCCTGGCGGGCCGCGGTCGACGACCTGGCCGGGCCGGACCCGCGCACCCGGGAGGCGCTGCGGGCGCTGGCGGGCAACGACGCCTCGTCGGTGCTCGGCGGCGCCGAGTCGGCGTATCTGCGCCCGCTGCTGGACGCGTTCTGGACCGCCCTGTCGGGGACGGACGCCAAGGCGCGGGAGGAGGCGGCGGGCCGGCTGCGGGCCGCCTTCGCCACCATGCGGGAGGCCCGGCAGCGCCTGTCGGGGCCCTTCGGGAGCGAGGTGGGCCCGTGGCTGGAGCAGCTCGCGCGGCACGGCGAGGCGGGCACGCGCGCGCTGGACATGCTGCTCGCCCAGGCGCGCGGCGACGGCGCGGAGGCCTGGCGGGCCCAGCTGGACGTGCAGCGGCTGCGCGGGCGGATCAAGGACAGTCCGGTGACGGTCGGCAAGGGCGTGCTCACCCCCTTCCTCGACCAGGCGCTGGCGCGCGCGAACGGCTGGACGGGCGTGGACCGGCCGGTGCGCTCCGCGGGCCTGGCCACCGACGGCGACCCGGCCACCGCCCTCACGCCCGCCGCGGGCGAACCGCTGACCGTACGGCTGGAGGGGCCGCGGCCGCTGACGGCCGTCACCGTGCTGACCGCGCCCGCGCCGGGCGCGCGCGGCACGGTCTGGGCGCGCGACGTCTCCAAGGGCTGGCAGCCGCTGGGCGCCGTTTCGGACGGCGGCTGGACGCAGCTGGCGGGCAAGGGCCTGCGGGCGGACGCGCTGCGGGTGGTGTGGGAGGGGGGCGGCACGCCGCCGCCCGTCCACGAGATCGCCCCGTGGTTCGCGGACACCCCTTCGGCCGATGTGGAGCTCACGCGCGCGGAGGCGGACGCCGAGCTCGGCGGCGCCCCGGCGGCCGTGGACGTCCGCATGATCAACAGGCGGCCGGAGGAGGTCCGGGAGAAGCTCGTCGTGAAGGCGCCCGAGGGCGTCTCGGTCAAGGCTCCCGCCGAGGTGGCCGTGGCGCGCGGCGGCGTGGCCACGGCCCGGATCGAGCTCACCGTCCCGGCGGGCGGTGCGGCCCGCACCTTCACCGTCCCGGTCCGCCTCGGCGACCAGGAGCGGACCCTGACCGTACGGGCGTACCCGCAGGCCGGCGGCCCGGACCTGGCGCGCGGGGCGAACATGAGCTCCCTGGGCGACGGGGGCGGCCGGCAGCTGGAGCTGGCCCGTCCCGTACGGCTGGGGCGGCTGGTGCTGCACTGGCGGGACGGAGAGGACGGCCAGGACGGGCAGGAGGCGGGCCGCTCCCGCATCCAGGTGTCGGCGGACGGCCGCACCTGGCGGGACGCGGCCGTGGCCTCCGGCAAGGAGGACACGGAGACGGTGCGCATGGACGCGCCGGACACACGCTTCGTGCGCGTGCAGGGCGAGAAGGCCGGGGACGCCCTGCGGGGAGTGGAGGCATACGCGGTGAACCGCCCCTGAGCGCGGCGCGCACGCCGTCCCCGGGCGCCGGGCGGGCCGGATCTTCAGCCCGCCCGGCGCCCGGGGTACGGAAATGGCCCGGAACCTTCAGGCGGAAATGCCGTCGATCCGGGCCATCGCATCCTCCGCGCCGAATGCCTCCAGATAAGGCAGCCAGCGCGGATCCCTATGGCCCGTGCCGATGATGCGCCAGGCCAGGCCGGACGGCGGCGCGGGCTGGTGGCGCAGCCGCCACCCCAGCTCGGCGACGTGCCGGTCGGCCTTGACGTGATTGCAGCGGCGGCAGGCCGCCACCACGTTCTCCCAGGCGTGCTGGCCGCCGCGGCTGCGCGGGACCACGTGATCGACGCTGGTTGCGACGCCACCGCAATACGCACAGCGCCCGCCGTCACGGGCGAAGAGAGCACGGCGGGTGAGCGGGACGGGCCCCCGAAAGGGCACGCGCACGAAGCGTTTGAGGCGGACGACGCTGGGAGCGGGGATGGTGCAGGTCGCGCTGTGCATATAGGCGCCGGTGTCCTCAAGGCTGACGGCCTTCTCATTGAGGACGAGTATGAGCGCGCGGCGGAGCGGTACGACGCCGAGCGGCTCGTACGACGCGTTGAGGACCAGGACATGCGGCACGGGTGCCTCCTTGTACGCCGGCGGCGCGTGGCTCGCGCCGGGACGATCTCCTGCAAGTGTCCCCCGGCCCCTGGTCGGAGCGCCACCATGACCAGGTAACGGGTCACGGGTGTTTTGGAACACATCCTGTTCATCCCCCGCTCAAGACCCGTCGCATCTCGAACACAGCAACGGAGGATCACCGCTGCCCCGATAGTGTGGTGAGTCCGCCTGCCCGCACCTCGGGCCGGCGTCCTACACGGAGGGTTCCTGCAGTGTTCTGGTCCGCTGCCCTGGCCGCAGAAGAAGACGCGACGCCCCGTCCTGTCTCTCTCGACGAGGCACAACGGACGGCGAACGACGCCGCCGGCTGGGTCGAGGAGAACTGGTCCATCTGGCTCAGCAACAGCCTGCGCATCATCCTGATCGTGGTGATCGCTGTGGTGATGCGCTCCCTGATCCGGCGCGCCATAACCCGGCTCATAGCGCGCATGAACCGCACGGCCTCGGCCGTCGACGGCACGGCCCTCGGCGGCCTGCTCGTCAACGCCGAGCGGCGCCGGCAGCGCTCGGAGGCCATCGGCTCCGTGCTGCGCAGCGTCACCTCGTTCCTGATCATGGGTACGGCGGCGCTGACGGTGCTGTCGGTGCTGCAGATCAACCTGGCGCCGCTGCTGGCGAGCGCGGGTGTGGCGGGCGTCGCCATCGGTTTCGGCGCCCGCAACCTCGTCACCGACTTCCTCTCGGGCGTCTTCATGATCCTGGAGGACCAGTACGGCGTCGGGGACAGCATCGACGCCGGGGTCGCCTCCGGCGAGGTGATCGAGGTGGGCCTGCGCGTGACCAAGCTGCGCGGCGCGGACGGCGAGATCTGGTACGTGCGCAACGGCGAGGTCAAGCGCATCGGCAACCTGAGCCAGGGCTGGGCGACGGCCGGCGTCGACGTCCAGGTCCGCTCGGACGAGGACCTCGACCGCGTCCGCGAGATCATCACCCGCACGGGTGAGGAGATGCAGAAGGCCGAGCCGTGGACCGAGCGGCTGTGGGAGCCGATCGAGGTCCTGGGCCTGAACGCCATCTACCTCGACTCCGTGGTCATCCGGGTCTCCGCCAAGACCATGCCGGGCAAGGCCCTCGGCGTCGAGCGCGAGCTGCGCTGGCGCATCAAGCAGGCGCTGGACGCGGAGGGTATCCGTATCGTCGGCCGCCCGCTGGATGCCAACCTGGAGACGGACGGGGCCGGGCCCGACCCGATGGCGGCCGTGGCCGCGCCGTCCGCCCTGGCGAACCCGGCGTCCCCGCAGTCCCAGGCCACGACGCCGATACCGCCGGCGGTGCCGGGGGCGACTCTGGGCAAGTGACGGCGGGCCGGCGCCCGCGGCGAGGAGCCGTGGGCCGGGGCCGTCCTGCGCGGCACGGCCCCGCCCGGCCCCGCTCGGCCTTACCCGGCTAGCCCCGTTCGACCTTGCCCAGGAAGTCGTCCAGGTTCACGAGCATGCGGGAGATCCTCTCCTCCACGCTCAGCGTCTCCTTGTACCGCATCGCCATCTGCGGGACCTTCTTGCCGCGCACATAGAGCGAGCAGGCCAGGTCCGCGCACATGTACGCGCCGACCGTATTGCCCTCGCGCCCGGCGGGACCGACCCTCCGGGCGGCGAGCAGGGAGACGCCCGAGCCCGGGTGCGAGGTCAGGCACAGCGAGCACATCGTGGACTTCGCCATGCTCCGCGGCCCGCCCTGCGGCACCCGCAGGGTCACGCCGACGAGCTTCCCCTCGCGCTCGGCGACGACATAGCCGCGGTCCGGCGCACCAGGATCCCGCCAGCCCAGGAAGTCGAGGTCCTCCCAGGGGAGTTCCGCGAGGTTGCGCGGGAGGGCGATCCGGCGCGCCTCTCCCTTGGAGCAGTTGATGAAGGACGTGCGTATGTCGCTGTCGGCGAGGGGGTGCATGGTCAGGGAAATTAACACCGGTTCGGGCGGATCGTCGCATGATTTTCGGGCGGGGCGATTGACGCCCGGCGCTACGGGTCCCTAGCCTCCCGCGTATCGATAGGAAAGTTTCCTAACAGTCAGGACGAGATGACCGGGACCCCGGGGACACCGCGCGTACTGCGCGCCATGAACGACCGCGCAGCCCTCGACCTGCTCGTCGCGCACGGCCCCCTCACCCGCACCCGCCTCGGCGAGCTGACCGGCCTGTCCAAGCCCACCGCCTCGCAGCTGCTCACCCGTCTGGAGGCCGCCGGCCTGGTGCGCTCCACCGGGAGCGTCACCGGGCGGCCCGGCCCCAGCGCCCGGCTGTACGAGGTCGACCCGGGCGTCGCCCACGTCGCCGCGCTGACCGTCAGCCCCGAGGGCATCACCGCGCTGGTCGCGGACATCGCCGGCACGGTGGTCGGCGAGCACCACGCGCGCGTGGAGGAAGCGGAGGAAGGAGCGGCGAAGAGCGACGGGACCGCGGCGCGCGTCGCCCGGGCCGTCGACGGCGCCCTGGCCGCCGCCCGGCTCGGCCGCGAAGCCCTGCACCGCACCGTCATCGGCACCCCCGGCGCCCTCGACCCGCGCACCGGCGTCCTGCGCTACGCCCCGCACCTGCCGGGCTGGCAGTCCCGCACCCTGCGCGGCGAGCTGACCGCGGCCCTGGGCACGCCCGTCGTCATCGAGAACGACGTCAACCTCGCCGCCGTCGCCGAGCAGCACGCCGGCGCGGCGCAGGGCTGCGGCGACTACGTCCTGGTGTGGGCGGACGAGGGCGTCGGCGCCGCGGTCGTGCTCGGCGGCCGGCTGCTGCGCGGCGCCACCGGCGGCGCCGGCGAGATCGGCTACATGCCGCTGCCGGGCGCGCCGCTCGCGCGCGGCGGGGACGACGCCACCGCGGGCCCCGACGGCGGCGGGGGCTTCCAGATGCTCGTCGCCTCCCCGGCCGTCGTCGCGCTCGCCCGCGCCCACGGAATCGACGCCCGTACGGCACCGGAGGCGCTCGCCCGCGCAGCGGCGGAACCGGGCGCGGGTGACGACGTCTACGCCGAACTGGGCAGGCGGCTGGCCGTCGGGCTCGCGGCGGTCGTCGCCGTGGTGGACCCCGAACTGGTGGTGCTCTCCGGCGCGGTGTGCCGGGCGGGCGGCGAGCGGCTTCGCGCCATGGTGGAGGCCGAGCTCACGGGGCTGGCCCTGCCCCGGCCGCAGCTGCGGCTGAGCACCGTGGCGGACCGCCCGGTCCTGGCGGGTGCGCTGCAGACCGCGCTCGCGGCGGCACGGGAGACCGTCTTCGACACGGCGTGAGCCGGCGGCCGCTTCGGCTTGGCAACCGGCATGGGCTTGGTGACCGGCATTGGTTTGGCAACCGGCATTGGCTTGGCAACCGGCAAAGGAGTCGAGGTTGAAGCTCGCAGTGGTGGGCGGCGGATCCACCTACACCCCCGAACTCGTCGACGGCTTCGCGCGGTTGCGCGACACGCTCCCCGTGACGGAGCTCGTCCTGATCGACCCCGACCAGGGGCGGCTGGAGCTCGTCGGCGCGCTGGCGCGGCGGATCCTCGCCCGGCAGGGCCACCCCGGCCGCGTCACCTGGACCGCGGACCTGGACGCGGGCGTGGACGGCGCGGACGCCGTGCTGCTCCAGCTGCGCGTGGGCGGCCAGGCGGCCCGGCAGCAGGACGAGACCTGGCCGCTGGAGTGCGGCTGCGTCGGTCAGGAGACGACCGGCGCGGGCGGGCTCGCCAAGGCGCTGCGCACGGTCCCGGTGGTGCTGGACATCGCCGAGCGGGTGCGGCGGCGCAGCCCGGACGCCTGGATCGTGGACTTCACCAATCCCGTCGGCATCGTGACACGGGCGCTGCTGGCGGCCGGGCACCGGGCCGTGGGCCTGTGCAACGTGGCCATCGGCTTCCAGCGGAAGTTCGCCCATCTGCTGGGGGTCGCCCCGGAGGAGGTGGCTCTGGAGCACGTCGGCCTCAACCACCTCACCTGGGAGCGGTCGGTGACCGTCGGCGGCGAGGACGTCCTGCCGCGGCTGATCGCCGAGCACGGCGACGCCGTCGCGGCCGACCTGCGCATGCCGCGCTCGGTGCTGGAGCGCCTCGGTGCCGTCCCCTCCTACTACCTGCGCTACTTCTACGGGCACGACGAGGTCGTGCGGGAGCTGCGCACCAAGCCCTCGCGCGCCGCCGAGGTGGCGGCGATGGAGCGGCAGCTGCTGGCGCTGTACGCCGATCCCGCGCTGGCCGAGAAGCCCGCCCTGCTGGCGAAGCGCGGCGGCGCCTTCTACTCGGAGGCGGCGGTCGCCCTGACGGCGTCGCTGCTGCGGGACACCGGCGACGTCCAGGTCGTCAACACCCTCAACAACGGGACCCTGCCCTTCCTGCCCGACGACGCGGTGATCGAGGTGCCGGCGGCGGTGGACGCCGGGGGCGCGCACCCCTTGCCCGTACGCCCCCTGGAGCCGTTGTACGCCGGGCTGGTCGCGAACGTCACGGCGTACGAGCACCTGGCGCTGGAAGCCGCGCTCGCAGGGGGCCGGGACCGCGTCTTCCGGGCGCTGCTCGCGCACCCGCTGGTCGGGCAGTTCGACCACGCCGACCGGCTGACCGACGCCCTCCTCGCGCACAACCGGGAGCACCTCGCGTGGGCGTGAGCGGCGCGCTGCTCGCGATCGACGCGGGCAACAGCAAGACCGACGTGGTGCTGGCGGGGCCGGACGGCGCCGTGCTCGGGGCCGCACGCGGCGGGGGGTTCCAGCCGGCGCGGGCGGGCGTGCGGCAGGCGGTGGACGGCCTGGCGGCGCTCGTGGAGCGGGCCGCAGCCGCTGCCGCGGGGGCGGCTCCGGCTGCAGATCCGGCCACGGCTGCGGCTGCTGCCTCACCGCCGTACGTCGCCCACGTCAGCGCGTGCCTGGCCAACTGCGACCTGCCGGTGGAGGAGGAGCTGCTGACCGCGGAGATCGCCGCCCGCGGCTGGGGCCGGACGGTCGCCGTCGCCAACGACACCTTCGCACTGCTGCGGGCGGGCCTGCCCGACGGGGGCGAGCCGGTGGGCGTCGCAGTGGTGTGCGGGGCGGGCATCAACTGCGCGGGGCTCGGGCCGGGCGGCCGTACGGCGCGCTTCCCCGCGATCGGACGGCTTTCCGGCGACTGGGGCGGCGGCGCGTGCCTGGCGGAGGAGGCGCTCTGGTCGGCGGCGCGCGCCGCCGACGGCCGCGGCGGGCCCAGCGAGCTGGCCCGCGCGCTTCCGGCTCACTTCGGCCTGGACGGCATGCCCGCGCTGATCGAGGCGCTGCACCTGGGCCGGGTGGCGGCCGAGCGGCGCCACGAGCTCGTACCGGTGCTGTTCGCGGTGGCCGCCGCGGGCGATGCGGTCGCCCGCGCGCTCGTGACCCGGCAGGCCGAGGAGGTCGTCGCCATGGCCGCGGTCGCGCTGGAGCGGCTGGGGCTGCTGGGGGCCGGGGTGCCGGTGGTGCTGGGCGGCGGGGTGCTCGCGGCCCGGCACCCGCTCTTGCACGAGCAGGTGGTGGCACTGCTGGCCGGGCGGGCGCCACGGGCGGTGCCGGTGGTGGTCACGGCGCCGCCGGTGCTGGGCGCGGCGCTGCTGGCGCTGGACCGTGCGGGAGCTCTGGCGGCGGCCTACGCGCGGCTGCGTGCGCACTACGGCGACGCGTAGGTCGGACCGCGGGGCCGCCCGGGGCGAACGGGGCGCGGGGCGAGCGGGGCGGGCGGCTTGAGGTCCGTTTGGCGCCTGTTTTCCCGCGTGACGACCGGTATCGCGGAATCTGTCATTCCCTGGCCGGAATCCGTGATACCGCCGCCTTCTTCACGTCATGTTCACATCGTGAGAGACGTCACCGCACCCCGGCCCCGGCCGGAAGATCTTTCGCCGAGCCCCCCTCGTAGCGGCCAAGTTTCCTGACATGGCGTCAACAAGGTCATTCGTCAGAAATTTCTCCCCTGAGATTCGTTGACCGTTCATTTACCTAATGTCCCAAAAGCGGCCAACCGTTTCACGCCCTCTTCCCGATCATGCGAGCATCCGCCCGCACGGATTGATCACGAAATACAACAAGCAACCGCCATCAAAAGGGATTTACGGCTGCATTCGTGACAACTTCCGCAACTGATCGACTATTCCGCGCCGTGCCGGCGCGCATACGAGGGGGGACCGACCCATGTCGTCCAACGTCAGCCGACGCGTCGTGCTCAGAGGAACCGCCGCTGCCGCCGCCGGAGTGGCGCTGCTCGCCACCGCTGCCCAGGCCACCGACCACACCGGCCACACCACCACCGAGGACCACACCGGTCACGGCGGCCACGGCACCGGCCCTGCTGCGTTCGACGAGGTCTACAAGGGCCGCCGCATCGTCGGCAAGCCCGTGACGGGCGGCCACGAGGCCCACCACGGGGGCTTCGCCGTCACCATCGACGGCAAGGAGCTGCACGTCATGCAGAACGCCGACGGCTCCTGGATCAGCGTGGTCAACCACTACCAGGTCTTCGACCAGCCGCTGGCGCTCACCCGCGCCGCCGTGGACGCGCTCCGCGGCGCGACGCTCGTCCCGATCGCGATGAACTGACCGGCCACTGCCGCACGCACCCCACCGATCCACACTTCTCACTCACGAGGACACGAACCCCATGGCAGTGCGCAAGAACCAGGCGAACCTGACCGCCACCGAGAAGCGCAACTTCGTCAACGCCGTGCTGGAGCTCAAGCGCACCGGCGTGTACGACGGCTTCGTCCGGACGCACAACGAGTTCATCATGAGCGACACCGACAACGGCGACCGCGTCGGCCACCGCTCCCCCTCCTTCCTCCCCTGGCACCGCCGCTTCCTGATCCAGTTCGAGCAGGAGCTGCAGAAGATCGACTCCTCGGTCACGCTGCCCTACTGGGACTGGACCGCCGACCGCACGGCCACCGCCTCGATCTTCGCCGCCGACTTCATGGGCGGCAACGGCCGCAGCCGTGACGCGCAGGTCACCACCGGCCCGTTCGCCTACTCCACGGGCAAGTGGACCATCAACGTCAGCGTCGACAACCGCAACTTCCTGCAGCGCGAGATGGGCGCCGCGGGCACGCTGCCCACCCGCGCCCAGGTGGACGCCGTCCTGGCCATGCCGGTCTACGACACGGCCCCGTGGAACAGCGCCTCCGAGGGCGGCTTCCGCAACTACCTCGAGGGCTGGCGCGGCGCGGGCCGCGTCCACAACAACGTCCACGTGTGGATGGGCGGCCAGATGGCCACCGGCGTCTCCCCCAACGACCCCGTCTTCTGGCTGCACCACGCCCACATCGACAAGCTGTGGTCCGACTGGCAGCGCATGCACCCGCAGTCCGCGTACCTGCCGGCCGCCGGCACCGCGAACGTCGTCGACCTCAACGACACCATGCGCCCGTGGAACAACGTCACCCCGGCCCAGATGCTCGACCACAGCTCGTACTACACGTACGCGTAAGGCTCAGGCGTACGCACAGGGCGTACACGCGTCCGGCCCGGTGCGGGGAACCGCACCGGGCCGGCGGGCGTGATGGGCAACAAGAGCCGCCCCGGGCCCCGGGTGAAGATCGCGATACGAACAAGATCGCACCGGCACCGGTGTGTTTGTCAGCCCTTGCGGCCATACTGCTGGCCGGGCACCTGTTCCCGGCCACGCCGGGTGACGGGCCGCCCTCAGCGACCGAGGGGGAGGTCACGTGTCACAGCCGCAGCCGGCCGGCGGGCCGCGAGGAGCGCCCGTCCGTAAGCCCGCCGCCCCGGCCTGGCGCGAGGCCCTGGAGCGCGTGCGGGCCGCGGCGGTCACCGAGCCCGGCAGGCTGCGGGTCATCGGCGCCGTCCTGGCCGTGGCCCTCGTCGCGTTCGGCGCGGTCACCGCCTGGCAGGTCGCCTCCAGATCCGCCGCGGCCGATTCCGTCGTCCGCACCAGCCAGCCGCTCAGCGCCGACGCCGCCGACATCTACCGCTCGCTCGCCGACGCCGACACCACCGCGGCGAGCGGATTCCTCGCGGGCGGCCAGGAGCCGCGCGCGGTCCGGCAGCGCTACGAGAAGGACATCGCGCTCGCCTCCCGGCTGCTGGTGAAGGCCTCCGCGAACGCCGAGGGCTCGGCCGCGGCCCGCGCCCGCATCGCCACCCTCAACGAGGGACTCCCGCGCTACACCGGCCTCGTGGAGGCCGCGCGCGCCAACAACCGCCAGGGCCTGCCGCTCGGCGGCGCCTACCTGCGCTACGCCGGCGACCGCATGCGCGAGGAGCTGCTGCCCGCCGCCCGCGGCCTGTACGAGGCCGAGACGGGCCGCCTCGGCTCCGACTACGACGATGCGAAGTCCTGGCCGTGGGCCGCCCTCGCCCTCGGCGCCGTCGTGCTCGGCGCCCTCGCCTGGGCCCAGCGCCGCAACTACCTCCGGACGAACCGCGTCTTCAACCACGGCATGCTCGCCGCCACCGCGGCCGCCGTCGTCGTCCTGCTGTGGCTGGTCGTCGGCCACGCCGTGGCCCGCTCCGGCCTGGAGACCTCCTACGCCCACGGCGCCAGATCCCTGCAGGTGCTCAACGAGGCCCGGATCGGCTCGCTCCAGGCCCGCGGCGACGAGAACCTCACCATGGTCGCCCGCGGCGCCGTCCTCGGGAAGAACGGCGACGACGCCTACGAGACCAGCTACCGCGACGGCATGGGCCGGCTCGTCGGCGGCAGCCAGGGCCCGGCCCGCGCGGACACCCTGCTGGACCGCGCCCGGGCCCTCGCCGACGACGCCGAGGGGCGCGATCCGGTCGACGCCGCCATCAGGGACGTCCGCGAGTGGCAGCAGCGCCACGTCCAGGCCCGGACCCTCGCCGACGACCGCGGCGACTACGACGACGCCCTGCGCAAGGTGATCGGCGACAAGGACAGCACCGGCGAATCCTTCGACCGGGTGGACACCGAACTGCAGCGCGCACTCGCCCACGAGCAGAGCGAGTTCCGGCAGGCGGCCGACGACGGGCGCGGCGCCTTCTTCGGCCTCGCCGCCGGAGCGGCCGTGCTGACCGTCCTCGGCGCCGCCGGTGCCGTCGTGGGCGTGGGCCGCAGGCTGTCGGAGTACCGGTGAGGCCGGTGCAGGGGGACGAGGGGAAGGCGGTGGAGGCGGTGCACATGGCAGGAGCCCGGACGAAGAACCGGACGAAGAAGCGGCTGCGGATGCGGGCCGGTCCCACGGCGGTGGCGGCCGCCGTGTGCGCCCTCGCCGCCACCGCGGCGTTCGTGCTGCCCACCGGCGGCGCACCCGCGCAAGGCCCGCCGGCGCGGGCCGGCGCGCCCGCGGCGCCGGCCCCCGGGGCGCCCGCCCCCGAAGCCGCTGCACGCGAGGCCGCGGCACCCCAGCAGTGCACGGACCCCGAAGCCAGCCTGCGGCCCTCCGGCGGGACGGACGGACCGGCCGTGCAGCGCATCAAGGCCCGCGGCCGGCTGATCGCGGGCGTCGACCAGAACAGCTACCGCTGGGGCTACCGCAACCCCGCCGACGGCGAACTCAGCGGCTTCGACATCGACCTCGTCCGGGCCGTCGCCAAGGACATCCTCGGCGACCCCGGCAAGGTCACCTATCTCGCGATCCCCACGAGCCGGCGCATATCCGCCCTGCAGACGGGCAAGGTGGACATCATCGCCCGCACGATGACCATCACGTGCGACCGGGTCAGGCAAGTGGCCTTCTCCACCGCCTACTTCGAGTCCGGGCAGCAGGTGATGGTCCCCAAGGGGTCACCGGTGACCGCGTTCGACGACTCGCTGAAGGGGAAGAAAGTCTGTACGTCGGAGGGCTCCACGGCCGAGATCAAGGTACGGGAAGAGCCGCACGGCTCCTCCCTGCTGACGGTCCCCAACCAGCTCGACTGCCTGGTGCGGCTCCAGCTCGGCGAGGTCGACGCGATCGTCAACGACAGGGCGCTGGGGGCGGGCCAGGCGGCGCAGGACCCCTCCGTGCAGCTCGTCGGAAAGCCGTTCACCACCGAACCGTACGGCGTGGCGATGAACCTCGCGGACACGGACCTGGTACGCCGGGTCAACAAGGTCCTGGAGGACTACCGCGGCGGCGGCGCCGCAAGCCTCTGGATGAAGGCGTACGAGAAGTGGCTCGCCGCCGACCTGAAGGGCATCACCGCCCCGCCGGCGCCCAAGTACCGGGACTGACGGCGGGCCGGGGAGCACGGCCGTAACGGACACGCCCGCGGCGCGCGCCGCGGACAGGAGAGAGGGGATCGATGGCGGTCGCGGAGCCCACCGGGCCGGCCTTGACCCGCGAGGAGGTGGACCGTGCGCTGGCCAGGCTCGGCGCGGAGCACGAGGCCGTCGAATCCTCGCTGCTCGCCCTCCAGGACCACGCGGGGCGGCGCCTGCTGGAAGGGGCGGAGCTCACCGGGGAGACCAGCAGCCGGTGGGCGGCCGCCGAAGCCCTCATCGGGCAGCTGTGGGCGTACTTCGACGCCTACACCGCTGCCCTGACCGCCGCCCGCGAGCTGCGCGCCCGCCGCCGCTGGCCCACCCAGGGCGAGCTGTCCGAGCTCACCGAGCTGCTGCGCGGCTCCGGCATCACCCTGCCCGGCCACGGCACGGCCGTGCTCGGCACGGCGGGCCTCACCGGGGCCGCGGCGGGCCCGGCGGGCGCTGCGGGCATGCCGGCCCGGCTCAGCGAGCACCTGAGCCTGCAGGAGCTGCTGGACCGGATGAACGGCTGGTACGCCCAGGCGCTCGACGTCGTCGTGATCGCCGACGCCGTGTGGTCCGCGCTGCCCGCCCGGATCGACCTGCTCGCCGCCGAGCTCGGGCGCACCCGCTCCCTCGCCCACTCGGTCGGCGTCCGGCCCGGCGAGCACCCCGCCGGTGACGACCTGGAGCAGATCACCCGGGAACTGGCCGCGCTGCGCGAAGAGGTGATATCCGATCCGGTCGTCTTCTGGGCCGGCGGCCCGCCCAGCTCGGCCCCGGGCGGCGGCCGTCCGGACACCACGCGCTACGACCGCGCCGCGCGGGCCCTGGAGGACGTCCGCCGGGAGGTCGAGGCCGTGCTGGACGTCCGGCAGGACGCCGAGCAGCGGCTGATGCGCGTACGCGACGTCCTCTCGCGCGCGGACCGCACGCTGAACGAGGCACGGCAGGCGCGCATCGAGGTCCTGTCGAAGATCGCCGCGTCCGTGGTGCCGGCGGTCTCGGGCCCGCCGACGGCCCTCTACGAGCAGCTGTCGGCCGCCGCCGAGCACCGCAGACACGCCCGGTGGCACCGGCTCTCGCCGCTCCTGGAGGGCCTGGAGCAGCGCGCGGAGGAGGAGCTGCTGCGCGCCCGCGAGTCGCTGACGGCGGTGACGGCCCCGCTGGCGGTCCGCGCCGAACTGCGCGGCCGCCTGGACGCGTACAAGGCGAAGACCGCCCGGCACGGCCTCGCGGAGGACTCCCTGCTCATCGAGCGGTACGACGCGGCGCGGCGCATGCTGTGGAGTGCGCCGTGCGATCTGATGGCCGCCGAGCAGGCGGTGCTGCGCTATCAGCAGGCGCTGGCCGAGGCGCTGTCGGCGCCGTCGGGCACCGGGGAGCAGCCCACGGGGCGGAGGGGGGAAGCGTGAGCGAGGCGTGTCAGCGGCCGGGGTGCGCCGGTTCGTACGAGGACGTCGGCGACGGCGAGCTGTACTGCGACACGTGCGGCCTGGCGCCGGTCGTGTCGCCGAACGGGATGGTCTCGTCGCCCGCCACGGGGGTGAGCGCCTCTCCGGGCAGCGGCTCGCCCGGCAGGGGATCGGAGGGCAGAGGATCGGAGGGCAGAGGCTCGGAGGGCGGTGCGAGAGCGGGGTCCCAGGGCTCGTCCCGCTCCGCGTCCTCGGGTTCGTCGCGCTCGTCGTCGCGTTCCTCGTCGTCCCGCAGGTCGGTGTCGGGGCGGCTGTCGCGCTCGCTGCCGGGGGCCGAGAGCGCGGGCACGCGGTCGGTGTCGGTGCGCAGCGCCGGCTCTGTGCCGTCGTCGTCGGGGCGCGGCAGGCTGGGCGCGGGCCTGGTCAAGGTGCCGGAGGTGCCGCGTCCGGAGCCCCGGGCGGCGGTGCTGGACAACCCGGAGGTGCCCGAGCGCAAGCGGTTCTGCAGCCGCGGCGACTGCGGTGCGCCGGTGGGCCGGGCCCGCGGCGACCACCCGGGCCGTACGGAGGGCTTCTGCACCAAGTGCGGCCACCCGTACTCCTTCGTGCCCAAGCTGCGCGCCGGAGACGTGGTGCACGGGCAGTACGAGGTGGCGGGCTGCCTCGCGCACGGCGGTCTCGGCTGGATCTACCTGGCCGTCGACCGGGCCGTGTCGGACCGCTGGGTCGTCCTCAAGGGCCTGCTGGACACCGGCGACGAGGACGCGCTGGCGGTGGCGGTCTCCGAGCGGCGCTTCCTCGCCGAGATCGAGCACTCCAACATCGTCCGCATCTACAACTTCGTCGAGCACCTCGACCAGCGCACCGGCAGCCTCGACGGCTACATCGTCATGGAGTACGTCGGCGGCAAGTCGCTGAAGGAGATCGCCAACGAGCGGCGGACGCCGGACGGGCGGCGCGATCCGCTGCCGGTGGAGCAGGCGTGCGCGTACGGCATCGAGGCGCTGGAGGCGCTCGGCCACCTGCACAGCCGCCACCTGCTGTACTGCGACTTCAAGGTCGACAACGCCATCCAGCAGCAGGACCAGCTCAAGCTGATCGACATGGGTGCGGTCCGGCGGATGGACGACGAGGACGGCGCGATCTACGGCACGGTGGGCTACCAGGCCCCCGAGGTCGCGGAGGTGGGCCCGTCGGTCGCCTCCGACCTCTACACGGTGGCCCGCACACTGGCCGTGCTCACCTTCGACTTCCAGGGCTACACCAACGTCTTCCGGGACAGGCTGCCCGAGCCGGAGCACATCGAGGTGTTCTCCCGCTACGAGTCCTTCTACCGGCTGCTCGTGCGGGCCACGGATCCCGATCCGGCGCGGCGGTTCGCCTCGGCGGAGGAGATGGCCGACCAGCTGACGGGGGTGCTGCGGGAGGTCGTCGCGCTGCAGACGGGCCGGCCGCGGCCCGCGCTGTCCACGCTGTTCGGGCCGGAGCTGCGGGTGGTGGACTCCCGGCTGTTCGAGGAGGCCGACGGCGAGGTCTCGGCGCTGGGCGGGCGGGTGCCGGCGGGCCGCAGAGCACTGCCGTCCGGGGCAGCGGCCCAGCCGGCCCTCTGGGGCGCGCCCTCCTCTCCTGCCACTCCCGCCTCTCCTCCCTCCACCGCCCCCGTCGCGACGCTCGACGCCCGGGCCGCGGCGCTGGCCCTGCCGGTGCCGCTCGTCGCCCCGGGCGACCCCAACGCGGGCTTCCTCGCGGGCCTGCTGGCCTCGCAGCCCGCCGAGGTGTACGCCGCGCTGCAGGCCGCGCCCGCCGAGTCGACGGAGCTGCGGCTGCGACGGATCCGCGCCCAGCTGGAACTGGGCGAGGAGGCCCAGGCGTCCCATGCTCTGGAGAGCCTCGAAGCCGCCCACCCGGGCGACTGGCGGATCGTCTGGTACCGCGGGCTCCACGCACTGGTCTGCGGTGACAAGGAGACGGCTGCGCTGTCCTTCGACGCGGTCTACGACGCCTTCCCGGGCGAACCCGCCCCGAAGCTGGCGCTGGGCGTGTGCGCGGAGGTCCTCGGTCAGCTGGACAACGCCGCCGAGTACTACCGGCTGGTGTGGGTGACCGACCCGAGTTACGTCAGCGCCGCGTTCGCTCTGGCGCGGGTGCGGCTGGCCGGCGGGGACCGCCGGGGCGCCGTGCGCGCGCTGGAGTCCGTGCCGGAGGCGTCCATCCACTACACCGCGGCGCGGGTCGCGGCGGTGCGGGCCCGGCTGCGGCGGCGCTCGCCCAAGGAGCCGCTGCTGGAGGACCTGGTGGCCGCCGCGGGCCAGGTGGAGCGGCTCGCGGACTTCGGGCTGGACGCCGTGCGCCGCGAGCGGCTCTCCACGGAGGTGCTGGGCAGCGCGCTGGACTGGGTGCTGTCGGGCTCCCCGGGCCCGGGCGGCGGGCCACAGACCGCCCGCCCGGGCGCGCTGCTGGGCCGCGGCCTGGACGAGCGCGAGCTGCGCTTCGGGCTGGAGCGCAGCTACCGCGTGCTCGCCCGGCTGGCCCAGCGCGGCGAGGAACGGATCGAACTGGTGGAGCGGGCCAACCGTTTCCGCCCCAGGACATGGGTGTGATCGATGTCGCAAGTGCCGCGCCCCTCACAGCTGACGGCGTGCCCCGCCTGCCAGGAACCGCTGGATCCGGCCGACAACTTCTGCGGCGGCTGCGGCGCCGACCTGTCGGCGGTGCCTGCGGTCCTCCCCGACGACGGCCCGTCCGACTACCGGCTCGCGCTGCCCGACCCCGGCGCCCGTACGGCCGCGCGGGCTCCCCGCGTGCCCCCCGCGCCCTCGGGCGACGGCCCACCACAGCCCGCGCGGCCGCCGGGAAGTGACGCCTCGGCGGCCCCCGGCGCGCCCGACCCCCGCACGGGGGCCGTGCTGGGCGGGGTCCCGGCGCAGGCGGCGCACGAGATCTCCGGGGTGCCGGCCGAGCCGGGTGCCGCCCACCCGGGTGCGGAAGGCGCCGGGCGGGTCTGCGGGTCGTGCCGATCCGGCATGATCGACAAGGACGGGTACTGCGAACACTGCGGGCATGCACAGCCGCGCGAACGGGATCACATGGAGCACCAGTTGCCAGGCGTCGCAGCGGTCAGCGACCGCGGACTGCGCCACCACCGGAACGAGGACGCGTACGCCGTGTCCGCCATCGCCCTCGCCGACGGGGCCCCGGCCACCGTCGCCGTCGTCAGTGACGGCGTGTCGTCCGCGACCCGCCCCGACGAGGCGTCGGCGGCGGCGTGTGCGGCCGCGCGGGAGGTGCTGGTCGCGGCCCTGCCGGAAGGCGGGGATCCGCGGCAGGCCACCCATGACGCGATCATGCGGGCGGCCGAGGCGGTCAACTCGCTGGCCGCTCCCGCGCGCGGGCCGCTGCAGCACGACCCGCACCGCCACGAGAACGCCCCCGCCTGCACGATCGTGACGGCCGTCGTGACGGGCGACCTGCTCACCGTCGGCTGGGTCGGCGACAGCCGGGCCTACTGGGTGCCGGAGGACCGTTCCACCCAGCCCGCCCGGCTCACCGAGGACGACTCCTGGGCCGCGCAGATGGTCGCCGCGGGCCTGCTGACGGAGGCCGAGGCGTACGCCGACGAGCGGGCCCACGCCATCACCGGCTGGCTGGGGGCGGACGCCTACGAGGTCGAGCCGCACACCGCGTCCTTCCACCCCGACCGCAAGGGCGTGGTCATCGTCTGCACGGACGGGCTGTGGAACTACGCCGAGTCCGCCGAGCTGATGGCCGAGGTCACCCCGCCGGACGCCAGGACGCGGCCGCTGGAGTGCGCCCGGCAACTGCTGGCCCACGCCCTGGACGGAGGGGGCCACGACAACGTAACAGTGGCCGTACTGCCGTTCCCGCTGTCGCCCGAGGGGGCAGGATCGGCCTGAGACCAGGGCTCCCCCGGCTGCCGCCGGAGGTGCCCGCAGGGGGGATGCACGCCGGTGGCCTGTCCGGTGCCGCGCGCCGGTCCGCCCGGGTGTCCATGGCACGGACGGAGTACCGAGGAGCGGATCAGATGGCCAATTTCTCCAAACCGAGCGAGCACCGGTTCACGGTCGACGTGTACCAGAACGCCCACCTGCCGGAGGGCGGGCGCGAGGTCAACGCGATCGTCACGGTCACCGCCACGGGCGGAGGGACCATGGCGGAGACCCCGCTCGCCTCCCGCGCTCCCCTGGTGCCCCATCAGTCCCCGGCGTCCTACGGGCAGCGGGCCGCCGGCCCCGATGCGGCCGTCGTCGTCATGGTCGACTGCTCGGGCTCGATGGACTACCCGCCGACCAAGATGCGGGGCGCCCGCGCCGCCACGGCGGCCGCCATCGACACCCTGCGCGACGGCGTCGCCTTCGCCGTCGTGGCCGGCACCCACCAGGCGCAGGAGGCCTACCCCGGTGGCGGGCGGCTCGCGCTGGCCGACGCCACCACCCGGCAGCAGGCCAAGGACGCCCTGCGCAAGCTCACCCCGGGCGGCGGCACCGCCATCGGCACCTGGCTGCGCCTGGCCGACCGGCTGCTGGAGTCGTCCGAGGCGCCGATACGGCACGGCATCCTCCTGACCGACGGCCGCAACGAGCACGAGGAGCCCGACGCCCTGCGCGCCTCGCTGGAGGCCTGTGCGGGCCGGTTCACCTGCGACGCGCGCGGAGTGGGCACCGACTGGGAGGTCAAGGAGGTCACCGGCATCGCCTCGGCGCTGCTGGGCACGGCCGACATCGTCGCCGACCCGGCGGGGCTGTCCGCGGACTTCACGCAGATGATGGAGAACGCCATGGGCAAGGAGGTCGCGGACGTCGCCCTGCGCCTGTGGACGCCGCAGGGCGCCGAGGTGCAGTTCCTCAAGCAGGTCGCGCCGTCGCTGGAGAGCCTGACCGAGCGGCGCACGGACGCCGGCCCGCGCATCGGCGACTACCCCACCGGCTCCTGGGGCGACGAGTCGCGCGACTACCACCTGTGCGTACGGGTGCCCGCCGCCGCGGTGGGCGAGGAGATGCTCGCCGCCCGGGTCTCGCTCGTGCTGCCCGCGCCCGGCGGCGCCTCGCCGCAGGTGCTGGCGCAGGGGCTCGTCCGGGCGGTCTGGACGGACGACCTCTCCGCGTCCACCTCCCTCAACCCCCAGGTGGCGCACTACACCGGCCAGGCCGAGCTCGCCCAGGTCATCCAGCAGGGCCTGGACCTGCGCCGGTCCGGCGACATCGACGGGGCGACGGCCAAGCTCGGCCGCGCCGTCCAGCTGGCGAACCGCTCCGGCAACGAGGACACCGCGAAACTCCTCGCCAAGGTGGTGGACGTGGTGGATGCCGCGACGGGTACTGTGCGGCTGAAGGCGAAGGTCACCGCGGAGGCGCAGATGACCCTCGAAACGCGCTCGACGAAAACCGTACGGGTGAAGAAGTAGCGCCGGGAGGTGTGGCGGCCGCAGAGTGTGCCGCGGCGCGGACCGTCCGCCCCGACCCTGGAAGCAACCGCCGGCCGGGCACCGCCCCGCCGGCAACGACCGCAACGAACGGCACACGAGGGGGATCAACCGACATGCCGACCTGCCCGAACGGCCACCAGTCGACGGCCGAGGACTGGTGCGAGGTGTGCGGCCACCGCATGTCGGGGGCGCCCGAGCGGCCCGGCCCCGCCGGAGCCACGGGCGCCGTCCCGCCGCCTCCCCCCGCACCGCCCGCCGGCGCGCCCCTGCCGCCTCCGAGCGGCCCGCAGGGCGCCCCCGGCTACGGCTACGGCGGGCACACCGGGGACACGACCGTGCAGGCGGAGCTGTGCCCGCACTGCCGTACGCCCCGCGAGGCGCAGGCACCTTTCTGCGAGGAGTGCCGGTACAACTTCCTGACCCGGACGGGGGCTTCGTTCGGGCCGCCGCCACCGCTGTCCCCGCAGGGGCTGCAGTCGGCTCCGCCGCCCCCGCCGCAGCACACCCAGCCGCCGCAGTCGTACGAGTACTACGGCTCGCGCCCGTCGCGGATCAACCGCCCGGCGGAGCCGCTCACTCCGGAGACGCACACGGCCTCGCCGTACGCCGAGCCGGTCTACGCCGACGAGGCCGACGGCGACTGGATGCTGCCCCCGCCGAGCACGTCCGCGGCGCCGCCCGCCTCGCCCTACGGGTACGAGCACGCGGCGACGGGCGGTGCACCAGGTGGTGCTCCGGGCGGTGTGCCGGGACAGCAGGGGGCGCCCCAGCAGCACGCGCCGGCCGGGTGGACGGCCGTCGTGGCGCCCGACCGCGAGTACTTCATGGCGATGATGAACCGCAGCGGCCCCGAGGCCGCCGGTCTCAACCTCCCGGCGTACTCCCCCGAGCTGCAACTGCCGCTGAACGGACCCCAGGTCACGGTCGGGCGGCGGCGCCACAGCACCGGCGAGTCGCCGGACATCGACCTGTCGCGCCCGCCGGAGGACCCCGGCGTCTCGCACCAGCACGCGATGTTCGTGCAGCAGCCCGACGGCGGCTGGGCCGTGGTCGACCAGGACTCCACCAACGGCACGACCATCAACGGCTCGGAGACGCCGATCCAGCCCTACGTACCGGTGCCGCTGCAGGACGGCGACCGGGTGCACGTGGGCGCGTGGACGACGATCACGCTGCACCGGGGCTGACGGCCTGATGGCCTGATGGCCTGACGGCCTGACGGGAGCCTTTCAGGGGCGGTGCGTGCCGCCCAGCGGCCACCTGTAGGGGCCGTCGGGGCGGTCCAGCCACGCCCACTGGACGCCGGCCGCGACCGAGACGCCGAACCGCTCGCGCCCCGGGCGCCCCTCGGCGCGCCAGAGGGCGTGGGCGTCCGCCGGGTCCAGCGCCCCGGCGGTCAGCGTCAGCAGGAAGCGGAAGCGCTCGCTCTGCAGCAGCCTGCAGGGCAGGCCGCGGATGCGGGGCACCGGCCCGGGCTCCCCGCCGCGCAGCGGGACGAAGTAGGCGGGGGTGCGCAGGAAGCGGCCGTCGGCGTGCGTGGCGTCCGCAACCCGCAGCGCGATCAGGCCGGTGGCGAGCGGGGCGAGGATCAGCCCGTCCGGCCGGGTCTGCGCGATCCAGGCCGGCGGCACCCGGTTGACCGCGCAGGTCGCCAGGATGCGGTCGAACGGGGCGCGCCACGGGCAGCCGAGCGCGCCGTCGCCCGTGACGACCTCCGGGTGGAAGCCGGCCCGGGCGAGGTGGTCGCGGGCGGAGGCGGTGATCTCCGGGTCGAGGTCGACGGTGGTGACCCGGTCGTCGCCGAGGCGGTGGGCGAGCAGCGCCGCGTTGTAGCCGGTGCCCGTGCCGATCTCCAGCACGCGGTGGCCGTTCTGGACGTTCAGGGCGGAGAGCATCAGGGCCATCAGGGAGGGCTGGCTGCTGGAGGAGATCAGCTCGCCGTCCCGGACGCGGGTGGCGAGCGGCTCGTCCGCGTAGGCGCCCACCATCCAGCTCTCGTGGCCGAGGGGGCCGGGGTCGTCGCCGGAGACCCGGTGGCGGCCGCCCAGCGCTCCGGCGTAGTAGGCCGGGACGAACAGCTCCCGGGGCACGTCGGCGAAGGCGGCGCGCCACCTGGGGTCGGTGAGCTCGCCCGCGGCCTGCAGGCGCTCGACGAGACCGGCCCGCAGCGCGGAGGAGAGCTCCGCGTCCCCCTTCAGATGCGTACCGCGCGTGCCACCGGCCATGCCTCCACTGTGCGCCGCGGCCGCCGTTTGTGCGAAGGTCCTACATCGCCGGTCCTCGGCCGGTCCGTCTGAGACCATGGAGAGGTGATTGAGATTCCGCGCGGCACGCTTCAGGAGCAGACCTTCTACGAGCAGGTCGGCGGCGAGGAGACCTTCCGGCGCCTGGTTCACCGCTTCTACGAGGGCGTGGCGGGCGATCCGCTGCTGCGGCCGATGTACCCCGAGGAGGACCTCGGCCCGGCCGAGGAGCGCCTGGTGCTCTTCCTGATGCAGTACTGGGGCGGGCCGCGGACGTACAGCGAGAACCGGGGCCACCCGCGGCTGCGGATGCGCCACGCGCCCTTCACCGTGGACCGCGCCGCGCACGACGCCTGGCTGCGGCACATGCGGGACGCCGTGGACGAGCTGCAGCTCGCTCCGGAGCTGGAGCAGCAGCTGTGGAACTACCTCACATACGCGGCGGCGTCGATGGTGAACACCGAGGGCTGAGCTCCTGCTGCTGCGGGCCCGGCCTCAGGCGGGCGTGACCGTCAGCCCGGAGATCCCGCCCGTCCGTACCGCGATGGAGCCGTACGGCGTGGTCAGCCGAAGCCAGCCGGCCGCCGCGAAGAGCACCACCGGCGCCTCGGGCGCCAGGGCGGTGCCCGTGCGGACGCCCGGCGCCGACGAGCTGCTCACGGAGCCCGCACCGGCGCGCACGGGCCGCAGGAAGCCCAGCGACTGCGCGGCGTGGACCGCGCGCAGCGGCAGCCCGGTGCCGCCCAGCGTGCGGGACCAGATCTCACGGCCGATGCGGTCGCGCTCGACGCGCGTGCGGTGCTGCTCGGGCAGGGCCTCGTCGCGGGCGCGGAACTCCGCGACCGCCGCGCCGACCGCGCTCCTCAGCTCCTCCTGGCCGGGAAGGCCCTCCACACGCCGCCAGCCGCCGCGGGGCGGCAGCACACCGGCCCAGGGCGGGCCGGTGACGGCGCCGGGGACGGTGATCTCCAGCTCGCCCGAGGGCGCGGCGGGCGCCGCGTCCAGGGCGTCGGCGAGCTGTCCGGCCGAGACGGTGACGTCCAGCGCCCCGCCGTGGGCCAGCCGGGCCGTGCGGACCGCCAGCACCTCGAAGGAGGGCGGGCGGCCGAAGACGCCGAGCACCCCTCCGGCGGCCTGCAGCCGGACCGCGGCGGCCCGGTCGTAGTGGATCAGCCGGGCCAGGAAGGCGACCAGGTCGGCCGTCTCCCCGGCATCGGCGAACCGCAGCCGCTGCCCGGTCGGAGGCTGGAGCCCCGTCATACGGCGACGGCCTCCTTGGGGGAGCCGTCGCCGCGCCCGCGGGCGTTGCCGTTGCCGGCGTCCTCGTCCCGGAACTCCTCCAGGAACATCCGCTCCTCGGCGGTGATCCGCCGGGGGCGGCCCGCCTCGAAGTCGAAGGGGACGACGACGGTGCTGGCGCGGACGTAGACGTGCTCCTCGTCCTTGACCTCGTAGGCGACGGTCAGGGACGCGGCACCGAGCCGCGTCACCCAGGTCTCCACGGTCACCGGCGCATGCCGGTGCACCAGGGGGCGCAGATAGTCGATCTCGTGCCGGGCCACGACGGACCCGCCCTGGAACGACGTGCTCCCCTCCCCCGGCGCCAGCCGGAACATGAAGTCGATCCGCGCCTCTTCGAGGTAACGGATGAAGACCGCGTTGTTGACATGGCCGAAGGCGTCCATGTCCGACCAGCGCAGGGGGCAGGAGTAGAGGTGACGCGCCACGGTCAGCCCCGGGTGAGCTTCTTGTAGGTGGCGCGGTGCGGACGGGCCGCGTCCGGGCCGAGGCGCTCGATCTTGTTCTTCTCGTAGGACTCGAAGTTGCCCTCGAACCAGAACCACTTCGAGTTGCCCTCGTAGGCCAGGATGTGCGTGGCCACCCGGTCCAGGAACCAGCGGTCGTGGGAGACGACCACAGCGGCGCCAGGGAAGTCGAGCAGGGCGTTCTCCAGGGAGGAGAGGGTCTCGACGTCGAGGTCGTTGGTCGGCTCGTCGAGGAGGAGCAGGTTGCCGCCCTGCTTGAGGGTCAGCGCCAGGTTGAGGCGGTTGCGCTCACCGCCGGAGAGCACGCCGGCCGGCTTCTGCTGGTCCGGGCCCTTGAAGCCGAACGCGGAGACGTAGGCGCGGGAGGGCATCTCGACGTGGCCGACGTTGATGTAGTCCAGCTCGTCGGAGACGACGGCCCACAGCGTCTTCTTGGGGTCGATGTTGGCGCGGCTCTGGTCGACGTACGAGATCTTGACGGTCTCGCCGACCTTGATCGAACCGGAGTCCGGGGTCTCCAGGCCCTGGATCATCTTGAACAGCGTGGTCTTGCCGGCGCCGTTCGGGCCGATGACGCCCACGATGCCGTTGCGCGGCAGGGTGAAGGACAGGTCGTCGATGAGGACCTTCTCGCCGAAGGCCTTGGAGAGGTTGTTGACCTCGACGACGATGGAGCCCAGGCGCGGGCCCGGCGGGATCTGGATCTCCTCGAAGTCCAGCTTCCGCATCTTGTCCGCCTCGGCGGCCATCTCCTCGTAACGGGCGAGGCGCGCCTTGGACTTGGCCTGGCGGCCCTTGGCGTTGGAGCGGACCCACTCCAGCTCTTCCTTGAGGCGCTTCTGGCGCTTGGCGTCCTTCTGGCCCTCGACCTTCAGACGGGAGGCCTTGTTCTCCAGGTAGGTGGAGTAGTTGCCCTCGTAGGGGATCGCGCGGCCGCGGTCGAGCTCCAGGATCCACTCGGCGACGTTGTCGAGGAAGTACCGGTCGTGGGTGATCGCCACGACGGTGCCCGCGTACTTGGCCAGGTGCTGCTCCAGCCAGTTCACCGACTCGGCGTCGAGGTGGTTGGTGGGCTCGTCGAGGAGCAGCAGGTCGGGGGCCTCGAGCAGCAGCTTGCAGAGCGCGACGCGGCGCTTCTCGCCACCGGAGAGGTTGACGACCGGCCAGTCGGCGGGCGGGCAGCCCAGCGCGTCCATGGCCTGCTCCAGCTGGGCGTCGAGGTCCCAGGCGTTGGCGTGGTCGAGCTCCTCCTGGAGCTTGCCCATCTCGTCGAGCAGGGCGTCGGAGTAGTCCGTCGCCATGAGCTCGGCGATCTCGTTGAAGCGGTTGAGCTTGCCCTTGACCTCCGCGACGCCGTCCTCGACGTTCTCCAGGACCGTCTTGGACTCGTCCAGCTTCGGCTCCTGCATCAGGATGCCGACGCTGTAGCCGGGCGAAAGGAACGCGTCGCCGTTGGACGGCTGCTCCAGGCCCGCCATGATCTTGAGGACGGTGGACTTACCGGCACCGTTGGGGCCGACCACACCGATCTTCGCACCGGGCAGGAAGCTCAGCGTCACGTCATCGAGGATGACCTTGTCGCCGTGCGCCTTGCGCGTCTTGCGCATGGTGTAGATGTACTCAGCCAAGAGAAACCGTCCGGCAATCGAGAAGGGCCAATGTGCGGCTCCGCCGCGTGAGGGCAGATACACCCATCTTGCCGCACCGGACGCCCGGGGCGGAAACCAGATGTGGACGCGGCCGGCTCGCGGGCTGCCGCCGCGGGACCGGGAGGCCCCGCGGGTGCCCCGTCCGCGGCCGCGCGCCGGGTGCACACTCCCCAGCGCCCGGCCGCCCGGTGTTCATTCCCGGCACCCGATACCCGGAGGTCAGTCCCCGGAGGTCGCGCGCTCGCGGCGCAGGAGGTAGACCGCGCCGCTGCCGGCGACGATCAGGGCGATCGCTATGCCGGCGATCGTGGGGGTGGTGTTGCTGCCGCCGGTGGCGGCCAGGTCCCCGTCGGCCCGGACGGCGGCCGCCTTGCCCGAGCTCCCGCCTGCCGACGCCGGGCTCATGCGCGAGGCCAGAGTGGTCTTGGCACCGCTGTCCCCGCCATCCCCGCCGCCTGCTGCGCCGGAGGATCCCGGACCGGATCCCGGACCGGCTGTTGCGGCGCCTCCCGCGGGGGCCGCGGCCGCGGTGGCGGCGGAGGTCGCGCAGTCCATGATCCCGGAGAAGGTCCTGGACAGGCCGCCCGGACCCGTGATCGTGAACCGGTACGCGCGGTCCTCGCCGACCTTCACCAGCGTGGTCTCCGAGCGGCCCGGCGCGACGGTGTGCTTCTTGCCGGCCAGCTCGTAGGTGAAGGGGGTGTCGCCCTGGTTGTCGGCGGTGACGTCGACGCCGCCCTTGGCGCAGTTCTTCCGGGCGGACAGGGCCGGGGCGGCGCCCTTGGCCCTCCAGTGCGCGGTGGCGCCCGCGGAGACGGCGCTCTCGCTGGAGCCGGCCAGGATCTGCGTCTGGGTCGTGGTGTGGTCGCCGATGAGGACCCGGCCGACCGGCACCTTGGCGGCGCCCGTGGCCTTCAGCGACATGGAGCCGTCGGGGGCGCCCGCGGGGACGTCCACGTAGAACTCGCCGCCGTTGCCGGTGGAGGCCACGGGCTTGCCGTCCTTGTCGACGATCTTCACGCCGCGGGCCACGGCGTCACCTGAAGGAGTGATGGTCACACTGCTCGCCGTGGTCCGCACGGCGACCGGGCCGAGCTTCCGGCCGGGCTTGCCGGAGAGCGCCGGCGGGGTCAGCGTCAGGGACGCCTCGGGCTCCTCGACGTCCTTCGCGCTCTTGTAGAGGTAGTCGGCGAGCTTCTCGGCGGCGGGGTCCTTGGCGTCGACCTGGGCGCCGTCCGAGTAGCGCCAGATGGCCACCTGGGTGCCCGCGGCGGCGGTGTTCGCGTCGAGGGGGCCCGTACCGGCGTCCTTGGCGAGCGCGGCGAGGTCGTTCACCTGGGGATAGGAGTGCTGGAGGATCCAGCGGATCCTGCCCGCGTCCTTGTTGGCGTGCAGGGAGGACTCGCCCCAGCCGACCTCGCGGTAGCGCGCGCCGTCCACCCGGCCCGTGAGGATGTCGATGCAGTACGTCTGCAGCGATCCGCCCCCGTCGACCTTCATCTCGAACAGGCCCGCGGGGACCTCCGCCGTCTTGCGCCGGTCGTGCACCACGGCGCCCGAGCCGGCGGTGATGCTGCCGAGCGTGGCGGTGACGCCCCCCGGGTTCTGCGGCGCGTCGTCCGCGGCGGCGGGGCCCGCCGCGGCTATCGTGCCCACCGCGGCCAGACCCGTCACCAGGGCGGCTGCGGCAAGGCGGGCGGAACCCCGCCTCCTGACAGAAATCATCGACTTCCTTCCGGGCGAACGCAGAACAAGTCGGCGCGCCTCGCCACCGAACTCACGACTCAGAAGCCCCCGTTGCACGCTGTCGCGCGCGGCCGTTTTCACGCCGCCGCGGCCCCCCGTGGCACGTTGCTGTGAACGTGATCTTAAAGAGCGAGCGCGACACCATCCCCACGCGAGGGGCCGCTCAATCGATCCGAATCGGAATCGTTACCAGGGATACCTGGCCTGACCTGGCAATATCGATAAATCGCCGGGACAAACCACCTATTTCAGAAGCCGGCTCGGACGGGCGGCCCGGAGGGACCCGCGGCGGCCCGGAGCGGCTCGGACGGGCGGCTCAGAAGGGAGGCGTCTCCGCGCCCGCGGGGACGGCCACCCGATCCGGAAGGGATGGAACGGCCGGAACAGCCGGAACAGCCGGAGCGGACGGAACGGACGACTCCGCCGGCCGCGGCCTGGCCGGGGACACCCTGCGGAACACCGACGTGCCCCGGCTCAGGTCATGGCCGACCGACACGGCGTCAAGCTCCGCCGACACCCACCGCTTTCCCTCGCGCTCCTCCTCACGGATGCGCAACTTGCCCTGCACGACGACCGGTTCCCCCACGCCGAGCGACGCCACCACATTGGCCGCGAGCGTGCGCCACGCCCACACGGTGTAGAAGCTCGTGTGCCCGTCCGCCCACTCCTCCTTGGCCCGGTCCCAGCGACGTGCCGTCACCGCCAGCCGGAACCGCGAGGACGGCGAGCCGTTCGCCGCCTCCCGGTAATCCGGCTCCGTCGCGACGTTCCCCACGACCGTCACCAGCGTCTCGTTCATTCGGACCGCCTCCCCCGTCCGGCACCTGCTCCTGCGTGCCGCATAGCTGCGTACTTCGGCTTCGTGAGGCCATGCTGCCTTCGCGGGGCACATCCCGCCGGGGGCTGTGGACCGGGGGCCGGCTGTGGAGAACTCCGTCACCCTCACGCGCTTACGCGGGGCCCTCCACCCCTCTCACGCCCCGCCTTTCACGTGCCGCCTCCACGTCCCGCCTCCACGTCCCGCCTTCACGCCCGGCCTTCATGCCCGGCCTTCATGACTTGCCTTTCATGCCTCGCCCGCCGCGATCACATACTGGGCGCGCACCTCCTGATACCGCAGCAGCTCCGCCGCCACGGGCTCCAGCACCCGTTCCCGCCCGCAGCCCGCGGCCGCGTTGCGCAGCCGCCGCTCCGTCTCCAGCCCGTACCGGCGGGCCGGCCCGCGCGCCATCGCGCGGCAGCACCAGGCCAGGGCGGGCCCGCCCGCGACGCCGCCCGCCAGCAGCGGCCCCGGCACCCACCAGTCGCCGTCCCAGCTCCCGGTCAGCACGCCCAGCAGCCATGCCGCGGCGACGGCCTGCAGCGCCGACAGCACCCACTGCACCGCGGCGGCCACGGCCCACCACCCGGGCCGGAACGGCCGGGCGGCCGTACCGTCTCCGCGCGCACGCCGCCCGCCGACGATCCACCCGCCGGTGCGCCCGCCGGCCCGCCCGGGGGAACTCCCGCCGGCCGTCGGCGGCCCGGCCGGCCGGCCCACGCCCGTGCACCAGGCGCTCGCCCTGCGGGCGCCCGTGCGCCACATTCCCGGGCGGCCCAGCGCCCCCGCACCGGCCATCGCGGCGGCAGCGGCCGCGGACGCCGCGTCCAGAGCCTCCGCCAGCCCTTCGGCCCCGCGCCGCGCCGCCTCGCGCACGGCCAGGGCCCAGGGGTCGGGGAGTCCCGCGGACGCCTCGTAGGCCAGGGCGCGTACGGCCTGTTCCACGAGCGGGCGGGACACGGCACGGGAGGGGGGCGCGGCAGGAGCGCCCGCTGCCGCCCCCGTAGCCGCAGACACGGGCGCGGGCATAGGTGCAGGCACAGTCGCAGGCACAGTCGCGGGCACAGCCGCACCCGCCTTCGGAGCTGCACCCGTACCTGCACCGGTACCTGCACCCGCAGCCGCGCTCGCAGCCGCGCCCGCAACCGCGTTCGTACCCACGCCCGTATCCGAGCCCGCAGCCGAGCCCGTACGCGTACCGGCGGCCCCGTCCGCAGCCGCTCCGGCCGCTCCCGCGGCCTTCCTCGCCGCGCGGCCCCGTACATACCAGCGGCGGGCCCGCATCCACGGCGTCCCGCAGGCCCGTCCGGCGTCCCGCAGCCAGGCGCGTTCCGCGGCCAGACCCGCCGCCTGGGCGCCCACCGCCTCGGCCAGCCGGTCCTCGAACTCGTGCCGCGCCGACTCCGTCAGCCCCGGCCGCCCGTCCGCCACGTACGCGCAGCGCAGCCGCGCCGAGACCCCGTCCACGTCGGCCGTCAGCCGCCGCAGCGCCGCGCCCCGCGACGCCGTGAACTTGCCGAGCATCTCGCGCAGTTCCCCCACACCGTCGCCCGTGAGCGCCGACAGGGCCAGCACCTCGGCGCCCGGTTCGCCGTGCTCGCCGAGTGCGATGCCGTCGTCGTCGAGGAGGCGGCGCAGGTCGTCGAGCACCTGGTCGGCGGCGTCCGTGCCGAGCCGGTCGACCTGGTTGAGGACGATGAACGACACCTCGGCGTAGCCCGCGAGGGGGCGCAGGTAGCGCTCGTGGAGGACGGCGTCGGCGTACTTCTCCGGGTCCACGACCCAGATCACCGCGTCGACGAGCCCGAGGAGCCGGTCCACCTGCTCGCGGTGGCCGGGGGTGGCCGAGTCGTGGTCGGGCAGGTCGAGCAGGACGAGCCCGTTCAGGGCCGGGTCGTAGGGGCGGACGGGCTGCCTCCGCGAGCGGGCGGGGATGCCGAGCCGGTCGAGGACGCCGTCCGCGCGCTCGGGCTCCTCCGTCCACACGCAGGCCACGGGCGCGGCGGTGGTGGGGCGGCGCACGCCCGCCTCCGAGAGCTGCGCCCGGCCGAGCGCGTTGAACAGGGTGGACTTGCCGCTTCCGGAGGCTCCGGCGATGGCCACGACGGTGAGGTCGAGCGGGTGGCGCTGCCGTGCGACGGCCTCGTCCAGCACGCGCCCGGCCTCGGCGAGGGTGCGCCGGTCCAGGCGCGCCCGGGAGAGCCCGACGAGCTCGCGGAGGGCGTCCAGGCGGGGGCGGAGCACGGCGGCGCCGGGGTGCGGCACGGGCGCGGCCGGGGGGCGCGGGAGGGTCTCCGGGCGCGGTGGGGGTGCGTTGCGCGCCTCGGGTGTGCTGCCGACGCCGCCCGCGCGCGGGGGGCGGTCGGGCCGTGCGCGGCGGGCGATGAGGCCGTCGTCCCAGTTGCCGGCGGAGGTGGGGGCGTCGGGGGCGGGGGCGGGGTGGCGGCCGGCGGAGGATTCCGGGGCAGGGCGGCGGCCGACGGAGGATTCCGGGGCGGGGCAGCGGCCGGCGGACCGTTCGTCCCGGGTTCCGTCACGCCGGTCGGCGGATCGGTCGGCAGATCGATCGGCGGATTGGTCGGCGGGGCGCACGGTGGTCACCTCTCCCTCTGCAGTACGGACAGCGCGGCGATGAGCTCGACCTGGTGGTCGGGGGTGACGTCGAGGGCTTCGAGCGGGGCGGTCCGGCGGTCGCGCTCGGCATCGAGCACGCCGTCGAGGCATTCGGTCAGGAGCTGCCCGCCGCGGTCGCGCAGGCGCAGGGCGCCCTGGGCTCCCAGCAGTTCGGCGAGGCTCTCCCCGGCCGTACGGGCCGGCCTGCCGCCGAGCAGAGCGGCGGCCAGCAGCGCGGCGGTCCGGTCGGCGTCGAGGCCCGCGCCCTTCTCCGCGGCCCGCAGCTCCTCCTCCGCGACCTCCTCCAGGCAGCGCCGCCAGCGGCGTACGGCGACGCCGATCCGGCCGATGGCCCCGTCCGGGTCGCGCGGGGCGAGGACGGCGTCCGCGGCCGGGTCGCCCGTGCAGGCCGCGGCGACCTCCTCGTCGGCGGCGGCGACGGCGCAGCCGACAAGGGCGGCGAGGGAGGCGGTGAGCGCGCCCAGCAGCTCGTCGGAGGTGCTGTCGTCGGGGTGGCCGTGCCAGTGGGTGAGGGCGTCCCCGGCGAGGGCCTCCCCGGCGGCGACCCCGGACCGTACGCGCTCCGCGGCCCTGCCGTACGCGTCCTCCACGCGCTGCATCAGCCGGACGGCGGCGGCGTGCTGGACGGCGGCGGCGCCGGCGAGCCCGGGCAGCCGCGAGCCCAGGGAGGCCAGCAGCCCGGCGACGGTGCGGGCGGAGGCCACGGCGCGGGCGGCGGGGTCCTGGGCGCGCTGGTGGAGCCAGCCGCGCAGGCCCGCGACGGCGGTGTCGGGCAGCAGCCCGGTGCCGCCGCCCGCGGATTCCGGGAGCTCGGGGATGGTGAAGCGCGGCACGTCGCCGAGGCCCGCGGCCGCCAGCAGGGCGCCGTAGTGCCGGGAGACCTCGGTGGCGACCTGGTGGGGCACCCGGTCCAGCACGGTGACGAGGGTGACGTCGTACTCCTTGGCGGTGCGCATCAGGTGCCAGGGCACCGCATCGGCGTACCGGGTCGAGGTGGTGACGAGTACCCAGATGTCGGCGGCGCAGATCAGCTCGGCGGCGAGCTCGCGGTTGCGCGCGACGAGGGAGTCGATGTCGGGGGCGTCGACGAGGGCGAGCCCGGGCGGCATGGCGCGGTCCGTCTCGATGCGCAGGGAGGGGGGTTCGGCGGCGTCGTCCTCCTCCCCGCGGCGGCCCTCGGGGTCGGTGTCGTAGAGGGTGGTGACGTCCTGGGCGGGCACCCAGACGCGGCCCAGCTCGGGCAGCACGCGCTGGCCCGCGAACCAGTGGTGGTCGTCCGGGTGACAGACCAGCACAGGCGTACGGGTCGTCGGCCGCAGGACCCCCGCCTCGGTGACCCGCCGCCCCACCAGGGAGTTGACGAGGGTGGACTTGCCGGCCCCGGTCGAGCCCCCGACGACCGCGAGAAGCGGCGCTTCGGGGGCGCACAGGCGGGGCACCAAGTAGTCATCGAGTTGCGCCAGGAGTTCGGCACGGTTTCGGCGGGCGCGGGCGGCGCCGGGAAGGGGGAGGGGGAAGCGTGCGGCGTCGACACGGTCACGCAGTGCGGACAGCGCGTCGAGCAGTCGGGGCCGTACTTCCAAGGTCGCCACACGTGCAGAATGCCCAATTCTGGTGTGATTTTGAAGCGTATAAGCCATGGCGCGCGAGGCGTGGCGCACGGGGCTCAGGCATAACGAGTACACAACACCCGTCGCCTGGGGCGTGAAAAACGGTGCAAGATTCGTACCCGCCTGCGATTATCAGGACCGCTTCACTAAACCTCCACATCGTGGCACGGAGGTGAAGCAACCGGGACGAGGCGAGCGGAGCCCTATCCTTGTCCCCGGCAAGGTCACGGCACCACCGAGCCCGGGGCTTCAGCCGTCCGCGACCGCCGCACACACCGGCCCCCGTAGCTCAGTGGATAGAGCAGGCGCCTTCTAAGCGCTTGGCCGCAGGTTCGAGTCCTGCCGGGGGCGCTCGCTCCATATCGCACGCCCCTCCCTTCCGGGAGGGGCGTTTTTGCTGGTGCCCGGGCGCGGGGCCGGGCCGTCGCCTGTCCCGGCACCGGGCTGACCGTCATTGCCGGGAAGGACCGGGAGGAGCCTGCTCAGCCCGCTGGCCTTCAGGGCTCGGGCGACGGCGGGACGCGGCGCGACAAGGCAGAGGTCGCCGCCGGAGTCCCGGGCCCGGCGGGCGGCGGCGACGAGCAGTCCAAGGCCCAGGGCGTCACAAGAGGTGACGCCGGACAGGTCGAGGACCAACCGGCTTCCGGGGCTGTGGGATACGTGCAGGAGGCGCTCGCGCAGCCTCGGGACCCCGGAGAGGTCCAGCCTTCCGCGGACCGTGAGCACGCGGTCTCGTGGGCTGCCGGAGGGTGGCGAGTGACAGCGCGATGCGGACACTCGCCTGCCTGCCCCTCGGGGAGCTTCAGCGGGGGCGGGGACGGTTTTGCGCTCTACGGGCACCACGTGCCTCCTCGGAGCGGATCACATCTCGGTGCTGCCGGGGGCTGGGGCCTCACCCGGCAGCCTAGTCCTGCCCGTACGTCACGAACAGAGCTGAACAGAGCTGAACAGAACGGTCCTTGCGGGGGCCGGGCGGCTGGGCGACTCCGGCAAGCGGAGTCTTGGCGGAACAACCCGTCCAGCCGTCAGCGCTGCTCCCGTACAGCGGGTACTGGTGAACCATGACCGGCACCTTCACCACCCGCACTGTCGACGTTACAACCGGCTCCACCGAAACCATGCACGATCTGACGAGCGCGTGCTCCGTGTTCCTCCGGGAGGTGGCTCACGGGCGAGATGGACTGCTGAACATCTTCACCCCGCACGCGACGTCCGGGCTGGCTGTCATCGAGACCGGCGCGGGCAGCGACAACGACCTGCTGGCGGCCCTGGGTGAGGTTCTTCCCCCGGACGACCGCTGGCGGGAGCGGCACGGCAGTGGGGGCCCCGGCCGTGATCACATGCTCCCGGCTCTGGTCCCGCCGCACGCCACGCTGCCCGTGGTCGGCGGTGAGCTGGAGCTGGGGGCCTCGCAGTCCGTCGTTCTGGTGACCACCGGCCGGGGCGGCGCCGACGGCCGGGTCCGGCTGTCCTTCCTCGGCTGACCCCGGGCCGTCGCCCCGGCGTTCAGGTCTGCCGGGTGCTGCCGGTGTCGATGAGGATCTGTTCGGCCCGGGTGATGTTGTCGGCCCGTACGGCTCTGGCCATCGCGGCACGTGCCGCGTCGGGCGTGGCGTCGGGCGGGACCACCAGCAGGGCGAAGTGATCGTTCTCGCCCCGTGTGATGAGGACCGTGTCGTCACCGACGGGGAAGGAATCGATGCGTACGACCCGGTCGTCGATGGTCAGCCGGGTCGGGAGCTCTCCCCAGGCGCTCGTGTCCAGGCCGACACGGGTGATGGGGCCGAGGTGCTCGGTCAGGGCGGTGATCAGGCCGGGAAGCTCGGCACCGATGTCGCGGGAGCGCGGCCACCACGCGCCGTCCAGGACTCCCCCGCGCTCCTGTGTCGTCTCCAGCCGCAGGAGCGCCGTCCCGGGTGTCACGGCGTGGTGGATCGCGTCCGGCAGAAGCCCGGGAAGGCGTGGGGTGTCGGAATCGGCCATGGTGTGCTCGCCTGTCTCCGAGGATTCGGCGTGTGTGCGGCGTGTGTCGGCGTGTCCGGCCGTCGTCCGGGGTGCGTCGCAGTCACCGGGCGAAGCGCTCGCAGTAATCCCACGGTACTCCGCAGGCCGGCCGCGGGCCCGCCACACGGCCGTCGCACGGCCGTCGCACGCCGACGCTCCCGGGGATTGCCCTGGTCGCGCAAGGCCTGCGAACCGCCTGCCGGAGTAGGGTGGGGAAACCGGGAACACTTCGTACACCGGCCTCCATGCGGGTGTCGTTTCCGGCGAGTCACAACGCCGGGCAGTCGATGACGAGCCCGGGGGCAGGTTCGCATCATGGCTGTCGCCATCGACCATCCGATCACCGATGATCATGCCCCTTCGCCGCCCGCCCGCCTGTCCCTTGCGCCGGGGACGGCGCCGGGGCTTCTGGACGGCGCCTGGTGGCCCCGCTCACGCGACCTCTCCCGCGAGCTCCCCGCACTGGCGGAGCGGCTGGACCACTCCTGGGGGCGGGTCACCCGCGTCACGGTGAATCCGGCCTTCTGGCCCGTGATCCCGCGCAAGGTTCCCGTCACCGGGCACACGGTGCACGTGGGGTGGTTCTCGAACGAGCAGGACCCGCACAAGCTCCTCGTGTTCTCCTACTCCGCGGACCGCCTGGACCTGCTGATCATCCCGCCGGAGACCGACCCGGCCGCGGCAGCCCGGCTGATGTCCGCCGCGACCGCCCCCGGAGGCCTCCTCACCGCGAGCAGGCTGATGGAGGACGAACGAGCGGCCGACGACGCGACAGAGTCGCGAGACCGCGAAGAGGAGTGGGAGGCAGAGGGTGGGACCGCGCCGCCACCGGCCGGGAACCCGACCGGGCCTCCGCCTCCACGCTCCGGCCGGAGGAAGTGACCATGACGCCCGCACGCGCCACCCCCACCCCCACCCGCACACCGGCGGAGCCGGTGCCGTCGGCGGGACGGGCCGACATTCGCATCGTCGCGGCGTCCCCCGAGACCGCCCGCCGCGTCGCGGAAGTCGTCCGGCACTGCTTCGATTCCACCGAGCAACGCAGCTACCCGGCCGGCCGCGAAGGCGGTACCCGGCTCCACCTCACCGTCGATACCACGCATCCCGCCGGTCCCGCGCGGTCCTGGCTGGCGACCAGCCGAGCTTCGGGGGCGGCTCCGGGGGCCGGCCGACCGCCGAATGACGAGGTCTGAACAGCCCGCGACCTCCCCTCATCCCGGAGGGCGAGGCTCATGAAAGGACCGTACGGTTGGCTCATGAGCGTCTTCATCAAACTGGTGGAAAACCGTCCACCGAAGGAATACGCGAACGATCGCACGGCGGACATCTCCTACGACGACACCGTCGAGGGTAATGCCGAGATCACTTACCAATACGACGTACTTCCCGGTGGGACCCTGAGAATCCTGCGGGTCACGAAGGGAGAGGAAGCCGTCATCCACGCGGTCTACGCCCCGGGCCTGTGGTTCCGCGTCGAGGGCTTCTGCCGCGGCACTACGGAATAGCGGCCGGAACAGGAGCCCCCGAGGGTACGTCGCCGGGGAGTGGCCGTGGCCCGGACGGAAAGCGGCCGTGGAGGGCTGGATGTCCCGGCCGAAGCGCTTGGCCGCAGGTTCGGGTCCTGCCATCCCGCCATCCCGCCATCCCGCCATCCCGCCGGGGACACTCGCTCCACACCGCACGCCCCTCTCTCCGGGAGGGGCGTTTTTGCTTCCCTCCCACCCCGCACCCCCCGCGGCGCACTGGGTCCTGTTTCCGGACCGGGTGGCGGAAAGCGTTCCTTGACGGGGGAATCCCGCCGGTAAATCGTGTGATCGCTGCGCTCGCGGACGGGGAGCGGCGCAGGTCAGCGGGGGTCCCCCGCTCCTTTCCCCGGGTTCCGGTCTGCCCGGCCTCCCGGCCGCACCATGTGAGAGGACACGCCTTGTCCGGCGAGCAGCATCTGTTAAAGGTCTACAGCGACCGTTCCTACGTGCACACCACCACCGTGCGCCACCAGGGCACCACCGTCGCCCTGGCCCTGGACGACCGGCGGCGGCTCGTCTACACGGTCCTCGATCTGGCGCGGCACGACGAGGCCAAGGGGGAACTCGACGCGGCGTACTGGTCGGAGAACCCCCTGCCGCTGCCCTTTCCTTCCGAGATCACGGACGTGGGCTTCGCGGCCGCGGGTGCCACCGCGCTGCCGACCGTCAAGCGCGGCGGCCGGGTCGAGGCCGGGCCTCGCGAGCGGCTGGAGGAGGGCGAGAGCGACCCCTTCCTGTCCACCACCGCCAGGCTCACCGCGCTCGCCCCCTTCCACGCGCTGTCCGACGGAACCCACATCGTGGTGCTGCGCCAGTCCGTGGGTGCCGGTGACCCCGACGCGGTCCACAAGCTGGCCGGCGGGGCCTCCTCCGGGGACCCGGAGCGTGCGGATTACGTCAAGGACGCCGCGGGCGCCAAGGTGCCGCTGGTGAGCGACACCCTGCTGTGCGACCGGTTCCTGCTCGTCGGCGGGGAGCTGAAGCCCGTACTGGAGGCCCGCTACCGCCGCAGCCGGCACAAGGACCGGCCGGATTCGGCCAAGGACAGCCTGGGCACGACGGACATGGAGGGGCGCCCCTTCCGCGAGCCGACCCAGGAGCTGTCGTTCGTACGGAACCTCTCCGGCGGGCGGTTCGCCGCGCTGCTGGTCCCCACCGCCGTACACGGGCAGCAGCGCTGGCAGGTCTTCGCGCACAACGACGCCACCGGCCGCATCGACTCCTTCAACGTCGAGCAGGGCCGCGACGGGCTGTTCAACCTCCAGGGCACCCAGGCCTGGACGAGCCCCGACCCTGCCCACCGCGACGCCGTCTACGAACGCTCCCCCGGCACCTGCCCGTTCACCGGGCAGCCGCTGATACCCGTGGTGAGCACGGAGGGGCACGCGGAGACCGCGCTGGCCTTCGGCGAAGGTGACGCCCATGTGCGCGTCGCCGAGGGGCCGGAGCTGGCCGGCCGCGACTTCACCGTCGAGTTCTGGGCGCGGCGCACCGCCCACGGCCGCCAGGAGTTCCTGATCGGCCACGGAGACGAGTCGGGCAGCCCGCTCAAGTCCCTGCACATCGGCTTCCGCGAGGACGACCGCTTCACCTTCGCCTTCTACGCCGACGACCTCAACTGCGACGACCCCGTCACGGACACCGCCTGGCACCACTGGGCCTGCGTCTACGACCACAAGAGCCGCCGGCAGACCGTCTACCGTGACGGCGAGGAGGCCGGCAGCCGCACCACGGACTCCGGTTACACCGGCACCGGCCCCCTCCTGCTGGGCCGCGCCCTCGCCCAGGGCGCCCGCGCCGAGCTCGACGAGGTGCGGATCTGGGACCGCGCCCGCACCCCCGACGAGCTCAAGCGCGACAAGGGCCTCCGCCTCATCGGCGACGACTCCGGCCTCGTCGCCTACTACCGCTTCGACGAGGGCTCCGGCACCCGCCTGCACGACCAGACCGACGGCGCCCGCCACGGCGAGCTCCTCGGCGACCCGAAGTGGGTGACCTCCCAGGCGCCCGTCGGTGACCACCCCGGCGTGCGACGCGACAGCTTCGCCGTGACCGGCCGCGCGGTCGTCTCCGGCCTGTCCGCCGTCCTCTACCACCAGCAGGAGGAGACCGCCGTCGGCTACGGGCAGGAGCCCAAGCCGGCCAAGCGCCAGGCGCGCGTCCTCCTGTCGTACGCCACGTCCGGGCCCGACCCGAAGACCGGCGCCGCCACCGACGAGGCGTACGCGGCCACCGTCGACTTCGGCGTCGGCCGGGACGGCCGCCTCGCGCAGGTGCCGGACGAGCTGGCGCTGCCGGTGCTGGCCGCGCCGGAGGCCAGTGGCGACGTCGAGGCGATCAGCCAGCTGGACGCGCAGGTGCGGGAGCTGGACCGGGCGGCCGCGGGCAAGGAGACCGAGATCGCGCGGCTGGCGCCGCAGACCGCGGACGCCCAGCAGGCGCGGGAGGAGCGCGACGCGCTCAAGGCCCGGCTGGACGACAACCCGCTGGCGTGGTTCTGGCGCGTGCGGTTCACGCAGCAGCGCGACGGCCAGGATCTCTACCTCGCGGTGTCGGGCCGCCTCCAGAACGAGGCCCCGCTGGTCAGGACCGCCGACAAGGACGACGCCACCACCGTGTGGCACTTCGTCGAGCTCGGCGGCAGCCATGACGGCTACCCCCTTTACTTCATGATGAACGAGGCGGGCGCGCTCGACGTGCACGTGCGCGACGAGAGCCGGGACAACGGCGCCGAGCTGGTCCTGTGGCGGCGCAACATCAGAGGCTGGAACAGCCACTTCACCGTCCGCGACCTCGGCGACGGCCGCTCGGCCCTCGTCAACCGCTACAGCGGCAAGGCGATCAGCGCCATCGACCGCATCAACCGCGACCGGGTGGTCCAGTACGACCTCGGCACGGTCACCTCCAGCGGCGAGGGTGCGGTCGTCATGGAGCGGGTCCGGCCCTGCGTCTACGACTCCGAGCTCCGGAGCCTGCACGACCGCCTCGCGCTCGCCGAGGCCCGCCTGCGCCAGGCCGACGCGGGCCAGGAGAAGATCGACCGGCTCCAGCGCGAGCTGGCCGTCATCCAGGCCGAGCTGACCGCCAAGCGCGAGGAGCTCGCCCGCCTGACCGGCGGCCTCAAGGGCGCCGACGACATCGCCCTGCCGATGCCGCAGCTCGCCGTCGACCGCACCGGTCTCAGCTGCTCCGGCGCCCTGCTGGAGTTCGCCCGCGGCGCCGACCGCCCGTATCTGCTGGACAGCGCCACCGGCAGCGTCGTGCTGTACTTCCGGGGCGCCAACGGGCAGTTCTTCGCCACGTACTACGACACCCTCGTCTCCCGTGCCACCCGGCAGTTCGCGGGCCCCGACGGCACCGCGATGACGTTCGCCGCCCGCGACGCGGGCACCGACCTCGCCGGCCTGGACATCCTCATCATGGACGTCGGCGACGCCGGGCTGTGCGAGCTGACGATCCGGCGCGGCAAGGAGAGCGAGATCTGGCGGCGGCTGCCGCGCCGGGCCGCCGACTTCGCCGCCGTCGTCAACGGTGCGGCGGGCCAGGCGTACGACTACGCACAGCAGGCAGAGAGCAACCGCCCCGGTGTGCCGCTGTCCGCCGGTTCCCGGCTCCTGGTCGTCGACCCCGGCAAGGCGCAGGAGGTGCCGCTCGGCGCGGTGCCCGACCTCGTCACCGGTCACGGCCCCCGCTGGCGCGCGGACAAGCCCGGCCGGGCGTACGCCTTCGACGGCCGGCAGAACGTCCTGGCCATGGACGAGCGGCTGGACCGCGTCGCCGCGACGGGTGACCTGACCCTGGAGGCGTGGGTCAACCCCGAGCGGGTGCCCGGCGCGGCCCGCATCGTCCACGCCAACACCGGCGGCACCGGCGACAACCCGTACACCCTCGGCCTGTTCGCCCCGCCCGCGCCACCCGCGACCCCCGCCCTGTCCTTCGACGGCAAGAACGGCATCGCCGTCACGGACACGCAGCTCGACATGTCCTCAAGCGACTTCACGGTCGAGTTCTGGGCACGGAGGCCCACGGCCCCCGACGGCCGCCCGCAGATCGTGGTCGGCCACGGCACGTCCCACGCCGCCGACAGCTCCTCCTTGCACATCGGCTTCCGCGCGGACGGCGCCTTCACCTTCGCCTTCTACGGGGACGACCTCGACACGAAGGAGAAGTACACCGACACCGCCTGGCACCACTGGGCCTGCGTCTACACGAAGGCCTCCCGTGAGCAGGTGATCTACCGGGACGGCGCGGAGGTCGCCCGGCGCACGGCGACGCGCGAGTACCGGGGAGGCGGCCCCTTCAGCTTCGGCAGCTCCCACGCGGGCTGGATCCCGGACTACGCGCGCGTCGAGATGGACGAGGTCCGGCTGTGGGCGACCGCCCGTACCGCCACCGAGATCCGTGAGCGGATGGGGATGCGGCTCAAGGGCGACGAGAACGGCCTCTGGGGCTGCTGGTCCTGCACGGGGCCGGCTTCCGGGCCCGACGGCAAGCCGGTCGTCACCGACCGCTCGCCGCAGCACTACACCGTCACCCTGCGCGGCACCGTCACCACCGCCACCGCCCCCGAGGTGCTCACCTCCGGCGAGGCCCCCGGCTACCGCATCGTCGCCGCTGTGGGTAACCGCCTCACCGCCACCCGCGCCGCCTTCCCTCTGCGCGAGTGGACCCACCTGGCCGCCGCCTACGAGCAGTCGTGGGCGGTCGAGCTCGCCGACGGCGCCTATCTGGAGGTGCCCGACAACGACGCCCTCGACGTCACCGGCGACCTCACCCTTGAGGTGTTCTGCCGCACCGATGCCCTCGGCACCACTCAGGGCCTGCTCTCCAAGGGCCGGGCCGCGGACGGTGCCGGCGGCAGCGTCCCGTACCGGCTGCTCATCCTGCCCGACGGGCGGCTGGAGTTCGGCTTCGAGGAGCCGGACGGCAAGCTCGTGCGGTTCGCCTCCACCGAGGCCCTCACCGCGGGAACGTTCCACCGGATCGCCGTCGTCCGCAAGGGCGGCCGGTCGATGCAGGAACGCAAGGGCTCCAAGGAGATCACCGCGGCGGGCGCCGACGGCAAGCCCGTCAGGCAGACCGTGGAGCTCGTGGAGTCCGTGGACCTCCAGGAGTGGCAGGAGGTCCGCTTCTTCGTCGACGGCCGCGAGGCCGGCACCGCCCGCTACGAGGGGCCCGGCCCCAAGGGCAACACCGGCACGCTCGACCTCGGCCGGGCCCGGGACGGCCTGGAGACGCACTCCTTCACCGGCGTCGTCTCCGAGGCGCGGCTGTGGGGCGTGGCCCGCGACGCGGCCCAGCTCGGCACGCCCGTCTCCGCGCGCGACCGGGGGCTGACGGCACACTGGCGGTTCGAGGAGAACGCGGGCAACACCGCCGCCGACACCACCGGTTCGCACGCCGCCCGGCTGCGCGGGGCCCGCTGGACGGCCAACCCCGACCCGCGCGGCAGCGTCTTCCGCCTCTACCGCAACGGCGTCTCGGTGGCCTGCGACCCGCTGGAGCCCGCCGGCCTCCCGGCCGCGGGCTTCCCGGACGCGGGCGTCCCGAACGCGGACTTCGCGGACTACGGGGACGCGGCGCTCTCCCTCGGCGCCCGGCTCAAGGACGGCAAGCCCGGCCAGCCCTTCCACGGCGTCCTGGAGGAGGTGCGGATCTGGCGCACCGCCCGCACCCAGGAGCAGGTTCTGGACAACCTCTTCACCCGCCTCCGGGGCGAGAAGGAGGACCTGATCGCCTACTGGTCCTTCGACCGTGCCTCAACAGACGAGACGGCGGACCTCGTACGCGACGAGGGGCTGCGCGGCAACCACCTGACGCTGCGCGCCGCCCCCGCCCGCCCGGCCGCCGTCCTGTCCACCGCCCCCGTCTCCAGCGACACCGCACAGGTCCGCTCCGCGCTCGCCGCGATGCGCACGCCGTTCCACGAGACGGTCTCGGGCGCGCCGGCCGTCGCCGAGTACGCGGACATGCAGTACACCGTCAAGGGCGAGGCCTTCGGCGTGCTCAAGCGGGCGTACGGCTATCTGCGCGACGGCCGCTGGCACCTGGTCACCGGCTACAAGGTCGGGGACCTGGTCAGCGAGTGGGTCAGCCAGGTGCAGTTCGACCCGCAGCTGGTCGGCTACGTGGAGGGCGCCCCGCCGGTGCCCTCGGAGAACCTGACGCCCAACACGATCGACCCCGACCGCGCGACCTACGACGGCGTCGCCGCGGTGGAGTTCACCCAGGCCGAGCAGGTCGTCCACTCGCTGTCGTCGGCCAAGGAGCGCAGCGTCGACGCGGCGTTCAACTTCGCCCTCTCCAACGAGGTCGACGTCGACATGTGGATGATCGCCGCACCGCTGGGCTTCGGCGTGGCCAAGTCCATGGCGAAGGCCAAGGTGTCGGTGGGCGTGCGCGGCAGCCTGGAGTTCTCCAACAGCTGGGCCGACGAGACGGCCGTCTCGCAGGGCGAGAACACCGCCCGGGCGATGAAGGTCGAGCTCTCCGGCAGCTGGGAGGATCCGCTGAAGCCCCTCAACCCCTCCCTGGGCCGCCGCTACGTCCCCGTCAACACCGGCTTCGCCCTCGTCCAGTCCCAGACCGCGGACGTCTTCGCGCTGCGGCTCGCGCACAGCGGCACCCTCGTCGCCTACCGCATCCAGCCCAACCCGGACATCCCCAAGGACTGGAACGTCGTCCCGTTCCCCCTCAACCCCCGCTACACCAAGCAGGGCACGCTGGACGGAACGATCGGCTACGACGAGCGCGGCAGGGTCGCCGACCCCGACTACGCGGACGCCCGCGACCACGGCGAGTACAGCTACTACAAGCCGCGCGAGGCGTACGCGATCAAGCGGCGCATCCAGCGCGAGCAGCAGCGGCTGCGCGGCTACTACGAGTCGGTGTCGACCGAGACCCACGCCCCGGACCCGACCGCCGAGCGGGCCGGCCGGGTGCTGGGCGGCGCGATCGGCGGCGACACCGCGCCCGGCAAGGGGCGGGAGACCGCGGGCAGCTCCACCGGCGAGGGCTTCTCGCGCCGCGACCTGGTCAACACCTACGTCTGGACGGCGGACGGCGGCTTCTTCGCCGAGACGACGGAGACGACCGACGCCGTCAGCGAGACGACCTCCGGCTCGTACTCGCTGTCCGGCTCCGTGGGCGCCTCCGTGGGCACGTCGTTCGACGTGATGGGCATCGGGATCAACGCGCAGCTGGACGCGTCGGTCGGCGGCGGCATGTCCGTCACCCGGGCACGGGGCAAGGAGGCGACGCGCTCCTTCGGGCTGAACGTCACCTGCTCGCCGTCGGGCAACGTCCAGCAGTACGACACGAACCGCAAGCCGGTCTTCGACGCCGACGGCAAGCCCGTCAACGCGCCGGGCAAGGTGGATGCGTACCGGTTCCTCAGCTTCTACCTGGGCGAGGACACCGAGCACTTCGACACCTTCTTCCACAAGGTCGTCGACCCGTCCTGGCTGGAGAACGGCACGGACCCGAACGCGGCCGCGCTGCGCCAGGCCCGCCAGTCGGACCGCAAGCCGCCGTGCTGGCGGGTGATGCACCGCGTCACCTTCGTCAGCAGGCTCCTGCCGCCCGTCCCGGCCGACGGCGCCGCCCCGCTGGAGCGGACGATGCGTCAGCTCGACCTGGAGAGCAACTACGAGCTCGTCCGGCGCCTCGACCCGTACGTCAGGGGCGCGGCCACCGGGCGGGCCGAGCTCGCCGGGGCCGTGCGCGGCGCCCTCGCGACGCACCTGCCGGAGCTGACCCCGCACGCGGAGGAGGTGATCGGCTTCCTCGCGCAGTACTACGGCGTCGAGGGCTGATGCCGCGGGTGCCCGGGCCGGGAGGATCGGTTTCCCCGGCCCGGGCGTCCCCTCGCGGGCCGCGCCTCAGCGCAGGATCCCTTCCAGGAAGTCGCTGCTGAGGCGCGCCACCGACCTGACGTCCAGCTGGTAGAGGACGTAGCGGCCGCGGCGGCGGGCGGTGATCAGGCCGGCCTTCTTCAGCACCGACAGGTGCCGGGAGACCTCCGGCGCGCTGATGCCCAGGACGCCGGCCAGCTCCCCCGTCGTGTGCGCGGTGCGGGCCGTGCTGCGGCACACCTGCATCCGCACGGGGTGGGCCAGCGCTTCCAGGCGCAGTTTGAGCAGGTCGACCGAGGTGGGGGCGGGCAGTTCGGGCGAGCCGACGGGATAGTGGACGACCGGGCGCCACCCGGGCCGGTGCAGGACCATCAGGTGCGGCCAGCCGAAGTGCGAGGGCACGAACGTCACGCCCTGCCCCACGACGGGATCGACCGCCGTGGTCCTGCCGTCGGCGAGCTTGTCGACCCTGATGCGGTTGCCGCCGTCCTCCAGGACGATGGCCGGGGAGACGTCGGCCAGGGCCTCGCGCAGCCCCTTGCGGCGCAGCAGTTCCGTCTTGTGCCGGGTGTCGGCGGCCAGGCGGGGCTCGACCCGCTGCCAGATGTCCGCGAAGAAGGCGTCGTCGCAGTCCTCGAACAGCCGCCGCACCCAGGCCCGTACGGAGGCGGGGTCCTTCAGCAGGCGCTCGGCGAACTCCACCTGCCGGGGCCCGCGGGCGGCGGCCTGCTCCAGCGCCCGGGTGCGCGCCTGCGGGTCGGTGAGGGGCGACGTACCGCCCTGGTTGTAGAGGGCGAGGCAGGAGAACTCCAGGGCCGTGGTGACGAATTGCTCGTCGTCCAGCAGGTCCAGCAGGTCCAGCTCCTCGGCCAGGGTCGCCCCCGGGCTGACGGCGCGGCCGCCGCGCAGCCCGGCGAAGGGCATGAAGAGGTCGGAGAACGTGGTGCGCCACAGGAAGTCGGCCTCCTGCAGCCGGTCGGCGAGATCCGGCCGGAGCGCGGCGGCCGTCGCGGTGACCCAGCCGGCCAGCCCCGGGTGGTGACCGGGCTCGGCCAGCGCGTGCAGGGCGAGGCACAGCTCGCCCAGCGGCGAGGTCTCGAAGACGATACGTTCCTGAGGCAGCCCTGCGATGTTTATGCTCACGCTCACGACGTCATGATGCCTGCTTGTTCGAAAGTGAGCAGACGCCGCTTGCGCGGGAGGCCGCCGCCGTAACCGGTCAGGGCGCCCGTCGCGCCCACGACGCGGTGGCAGGGGACGATGATGCCGATCGGGTTCTTGCCGTTGGCCAGGCCAACGGCCCGCGCCGCGGACGGGCGGCCGATACGGGCGGCGAGCCGGCCGTAGGAGACGGTTTCGCCGTACGGGATCTCCAGGAGGGCGTTCCAGACGGTGCGCTGGAAGTCGGTCCCGTTCAGGGCGAGGGGGAGGTCGAACCCGGTGCGCTCCCCGGCGAAGTACTCCTCCAGCTGCTCCCGTACGCGGGCGAACGGGGCCGGGTCGGGCTCTCCGAAGGTCTCCTGGGGCGGCCGGTGGCGCTGGCCCTCCATGTAGAGGCCCGAGAGCCTGCCGCCGGTGGCCACCAGGGTCAGGGGGCCGTACGGGCTGTCCGTCACGGTGTGGGTGCGGTCGAACATGGTGTTTCCCATCGAGCGGGGCCGTCAGGCCGGGAGGCGGTTGATGGCGTGGTCGCCGGTCGCCCACAGGTGCTGGACGGCGTACGAGCGCCACGGCTGCCAGGCCCGGGACCTGCGGGTGAGGGCCGCCGGGGTGGTGGGCAGGCCCAGCGCGGCGGCGGCCAGACGGACGCCGAGGTCGGTGGCGACGAAGGCGTCCGGGTCGCCGAGGGCGCGCATCGCGATCGTCTCGACGGTCCAGGGGCCGATGCCGGGCAGTGCGGCCAGCCGCTCGCGAGCGCCCTGCCAGTCGCTCCCCGGGCCGAGGTCGAGCTCCGCGGAGGCGAGTGCGCCGGTGAGGGCGGTGAACGTCCGGCGGCGCGTGCGCGGCATGGCGAGGGTCTCCGGGTCGAGCGCGGCCAGGTCCCCGGGCGCCGGGAACAGATGGGTCAAGCCCCCTTCCGGGTCCTCGACCGGCGTGCCGTGGGCGGTCACCAGGCGGGCGGCGAGGGTACGGGCCGCTGCCGTGGACACCTGCTGGCCGAGCACCGCGCGCAGGGCGAACTCCGCAGGGTCCACGGTGTGCGGCACCCTGCGGCCCGGGGCGCGCACCACGAGCGGGGCCAGCAGCGGGTCCTCGGCGAGGAGGCCGTCGACGGCCTCGGGGTCGGCGTCGAGGTCGAGCAGGCGGCGGCAGCGGCTGACCGCGGCGGCCAGGTCACGCAGGTCGGTCAGGGCCAGCCGGCAGCCGATGTGCCCGTCCGCCGGGCGCAGGGTGGCGATGCCGTGCCCGTTCGGCAGCCGCATCGTGCAGCGGTACGCGCCCTCCCGCCACTCCTCGGTGCCCGGCACGGCGGTCGCCGCCAGGTGCCCGAAGAGGTTGTCCGGGAAGAGCGGCGCGCGGTAGGGCAGGCGCAGCGCGACCGTGCCGGTCGTCGCGGGGGCGGGGCGGCCGCGGCCGGCGGCCCGGGCCCGCAGCTCGCTCGGGGAGAGCCCGAAGACCTCCCGCACGGTGTCGTTGAAGGCGCGGATGCTCGCGAACCCGGCGGCGAAGGCCACCTCCCCCATCGGCAGCGGCGTCGTCTCGATCAGCAGCCGTGCCGTCTGCGCCCGCTGGGCGCGGGCCAGGGCGAGCGGGCCCGCGCCCAGCTCGGCGACGAGCTGCCGCTCGATCTGGCGGGTGCTGTACCCCAGCCGCGCCCCGAGCCCGGGCACGCCCTCGCGGTCCACGACGCCGTCGGCGATCAGGCGCATGGCCCGGGCGGCCAGGCCGGCCCGCTCGTTCCACCGCGGCGAGCCCGGGCTCGCGTCGGGCCGGCAGCGCTTGCAGGCCCGGAAGCCGGCCTGCTGCGCGGCGGCCGCGCTCGGGTAGAAGGTCATGTTCCGCGGCTTGGGCGGCACCACGGGGCAGCTCGGCCTGCAGTAGATGCGCGTGGTCGTCACCGCGGTGAAGAACCACCCGTCGAAGCGGGCGTCCTTGGACTGTACGGCCCGGACGCACCGGTCCACGTCGTTGTGCATGCCGCCAGTATTGGCGGACACCCCGGCCCCGATCTCGCGGAAATCCGACATCCATGTCGGAGCCCGTGACCCGTGTTGCAGAAGCAGCTGCGAAAGCAGCGTGGCGCCCGCGACGGAATCGGGGGCGCCACACCGGGGCGGCGGGCCGGGGCGGGGGCACCCCGGGGACCGCCGTTCGTCTCCTCGCGTCAGGTGTTGATGCAGACGTTGCCGGACGCGGGGTTCAGCAGGCCGACGATGTCGATCGTGTTGCCGCAGAGGTTGATCGGGATGTGGATCGGGATCTGGATGACGTTGCCCGAGATGACGCCGGGGGAACCGGCGGCCACACCCTTGGCGCCCGCGTCGGCGAGCGCGTGGCCGGTCAGACCGGCGAGCGCCGCACCGACGGTGGCGGTCAGGGCAGCCGTTTTGACGATTCGTGACATGGGGGAGACACCTTTGCTGCTTGGTCTTGCTCGGTCGTACTGGGGGGCGCCCGACCGGTGACGGCCGGGGTGTGGTTTTCAACGCCCGGTGCTCGCAAAGGTTTCGTACGTGGTGCGGATGGGTGACCGCCTTTCTCCCCCGGCGGCCCGCCCTTTCCACGCCCCTGTCCGTGCATGCGCCATGCGGAAATCCACGGCGATTATCGGGACTTCCGCGGCGCCACCCCCGGCGGATTAGCGGAAAAGCTCTCCGGGCCGGGGTCCGAAGAATGCCCCGTACGGCGCAATGCGTCCTCGCCGGGACCGCGCCGCCTCTCCCCGCGCCGCCTATCCCCCTCCGCCTATCCCCCCTCCGCCTATCCGCGCTCCGCCGCCATCCGCACCGCGAAGGCCGTCAGCTCCTCGCACCACCCGGCGGCCAGCCGCGAGGAGGCGGCGGTGCGCGAGGCCCGGTCCACCAGCTCGCGGATGAGGCGCTCGGCGATGCCGCGCTCCTCGCGCTCCAGGAGGATCTCCCGCAGCAGCTCCGCGTCCCAGTCGTACTCGGGGCCGCCGTCGAGGAAGCCGCGCAGCCGCCACGCGGCGTGCAGCGAGCGGGCGTAGGCGTCGTAGGCGGTGTCGAGGTCGGTCCGGCCGGCGAGCGCCGCGCCCAGCCGGAGCGGGTGCCGCAGGGCGTACCAGCCCGCCGTGCAGCCCCGGTCGCAGCCCGATATGCACCGCCCGGGCCACGGGTCGTCGAGGTATTCGGCGGCCATCGCCTCGTGCGCGTACGTGCCGATCACGCGCTCGGTGCGCATCTCGTCCCAGAGCTGCCACGCGGCGGCGGGCAGGCGTGCGGCGAGCCGGTCGCCGAGGGAGAGGGCGAGGTCGCCGGCCAGGGTGGCGGTGGACTCGCCGAAGCGCCGGGCCTCGCCGGCCCAGCCGTTGCGCTCGTGCTCGGCGGCGCGGCTGACGTGCAGCGTGGGGATGCCGCGGCGCAGTGCGGCGTTGTCGCGCACGTCGCTGCGGATGAGGGTGCAGGTGTCGAGGAGTTCGAGGGCGGCGGCGGCCTCGACGGCCTCGGGTGCTTCCGGGGCGCCGCCCGCCGCCAGATAGCCGGTGAGGAGGATGACCGGGCGGACCCGGTCGGCCCCCACGGCGACGAGCTCGGCGAGGGACTCGACGATGCCGGCGCCCCGCGCGTCGGCGGTGCGCCAGCGCCGGTGCTCGTCGTTGAGGAGGCCGCGCAGCCGTTTCTCGACCTGGTCGAGCATCCCGGCGCGCTGGAGCTGGGGGCACGGCTCCTGGGGCGCCACCGCACGGGGCAGCTGGGGTTGCGTCGTCATCGTGTGCCTCCCTGGATCGGTTTCGGTCCTGCGACCGACCCTGCCGGGCGGGAGCCCCGCCCTCGGGGGCGGAGCCTGACCGGCCAGAAGACTGCCCACGGGAGCGCGCGGGAAGCGACGGTTTCCTGCCATACCGGAATGCGCCGTCCCTCCTGCTTCATGGCGCTCTCGACCGCCCGGCCGGCCGGTCGGGGCAGGCTCAGAAGGCGGCTGACGGCCCGTGCGCGCGTACGAGGCGGGCTCACGTGTGGCTCATAATCGGCGGTCGTCGCACGGCCGTCCTGGGCCGTTGCGCAGGCCACCGGTCGTATCATCCTCCGATTCACCCGCGTGACCTGCGCCGAAGCCGTTCCCGGGACCGCCGCCGTACCGTCGCCATCAGGCCAGTGCCGTACGGGAGCGGCGCGGCCCGGACGATGATGGCGCCCGCACGTCATACCGCGGGCGGCGACGGGCGGTTGCGGGGCGGCCATCCTCCGGCCACCGTGCGCTCACCGGACGGTGGCGCGGCATGCGTCCGCCATTTGTACAGTCATCCCCTTTACAGCTGCCTTCTGTACAGCGCGCACCGCGCGCCGCTACAACGGGGAGGGGCCCGGTACCGGGACCACACGGCAGGCGACCTCCGGGCCCGCGGAGGCGGCGATGCGCAGGATCGCGGTGATCGGAGCGGGCCAGGCGGGGCTGCAGCTGGCCCTGGGGCTGCGGCCGGACGGCACGCCGGGCGGCAACGGCACGCCGGGACCGGACGGCCCGCCGGAAGGCAACGGCGCACCGGGAGACAACGGCACGCCGGGAGGCCCCGCGGATCATCCCCCGGAACCCTACGACGTCACCCTCTACGCCGCCCGCACGCCCGAGGAGGTGCGGCGCGGGCCGGTGTCCTCCACGCAGGTGATGTACGGTCCCGCCCTCGCCCTGGAGCGCGCCGCCGGGCTGCAGCTGTGGGAGGCGCGGGCGCCCCGCATCGCGTCCCTCGGCTTCGCCGTCGCGGACCCGCAGCACTCCCCCGCCGGAGGGTTCGGCGCTCTCCTGGACGAACCCGCACAGTCCGTCGACCTGCGGGTGAAGACGGCGGGCTGGCTGGAGCTGTTCGAGGCGCGGGGCGGGCGCGTCGCCTACGGCACGGTCGGGCCGGCGGACCTGCCGGGGATCGCCGCCGCGCACGACCTGACGGTCGTCGCCACCGGCCACGGCCCGCTCGCGGAGGTCTTCGCGCGCGACGCCCGGCACAGCCCGTACGACCGCCCGCAGCGCACGCTGGCCGTCTGCTACGTCCGCGGCACCCGTATGCCGGACGGCTTCGGCGGGCCGCACGTGCGGGTCACTCCCGTAGGAGGCCTCGGGGAGTTCTTCGTCATGCACGGCCTCACACTCGACGGCCCGTGCGAGATCGTGCTGTGGGAGGCGGTGCCGGGCGGCCCTCTCGACGTCTGGGCGGACCGGCCGGGCCCGGCGGAGGTCGTGGAGCGCACGCTGGAGCTGCTGCGCGGCCATCTGCCCGGGGAGTACGAGCTGTGCCGCGGCATGGAGCCGACGGACGCCGGTGCCGCGCTCACCGGTGCGCTGACGCCGGTCGTGCGCCGGCCCGTCGCGGAAGTCGCGCCCGGCGCGTACGTCCTCGGGCTGGGCGACGCCGTCGTCCTCAACGACCCGATCAGCGGGCAGGGCTCCAACAGCGCGGCCCGCGGCGCCGGCCACTACCTGAAGGCGATCACCGGGCACGGCGACGAGCCCTTCGACCGGACGTGGATGCTGCGCACGTTCGCCGGGCACTGGGAGCACGCGCGCCACGTGACGGCCTTCACCAACATGCTGCTGGGGCCCCCGCCGGAGCACGTGCAGCGCATCCTGGCCGCGGCTGCGCGCCACCCCGACGTCGCACACCGCTACGCCAACGGCTTTGCGGACCCCGCGGGCTTCCGGGAGTGGTTCACGGACGCGGACCGGGCCGACGCGTATCTGGCGGCCGTGGGAGCTGCCGGCGCGACGGTTCCGGCGGACGGTGGCGCGGCGGTTCCGGCGGACGGTGGATAGCCTGGGCGCACGACGAGGAGGAGGCGGACGGACCGTATGAGCACGACCCGGCCCGGGACGGTCACCGGCGGCCCGCGCACGCGCACGCCTTCCCCCGGGCGGCCGTCCGTGACACGCGGACAGGGCGCGGTCGTCTGCGCGGTCTCCCTCGGCGGCGGCGCGGGGGCCGCCGCCCGCTACGGCGCCGGGCTGCTGTGGCCCACGCCGGCCGGCGCCTTCCCCTGGACCACCCTGCTGATCAACGCGGTGGGCTGCGCCCTGATCGGGGTGCTGCTGGTGGCGATCGGCGAGCTCGCCGCGCCGCACCGGCTGCTGCGGCCGTTCCTCGGGACGGGGGTGCTCGGCGGGTTCACCACCTTCTCGACGTACACGGTGGACGTCCAGCGGCTGATCGAGGGCGGGCACGTGGCGACGGCGCTCGCGTATCTGGCGGGCACGCTCGTCGCCGCGCTGGCGACGGTCCTGGTGGCGGCCACGGCGACGAAGGCGTTCCTGCTGCGGAGGCGTACGCGATGACGCCGCAGGGGCGGCCGCAAGGCCCGCAGGAGCCACAGGGGCCGCAAGGACTGCAAGGCCCGCAGGGTGCGAAGCTCCGGGGCGGGGGCGGCGCCGGGGCCCTTCGCCTGACCGTCTTCCTCACCGAATCGGACCGTTGGGGGCACCACCCGCTCTCCAGCGAGATCGTGCACCGTGCGCACGCCGCCGGGCTCGCGGGGGCGACGGTCTTCCGCGGGTCCGAGGGCTACGGCGCCTCGTCCGTCGTCCACACCGCGCGGCTGCTCTCCCTGAGCGAGGACCTGCCGGTGACGGTGGTGATCGTGGACGCCGAGGAGGCCGTCCGGGCGTTCCTTCCGGCGCTTGCGGAGGTGGCCGGGGAGAAGCTCGTCACCCTGGAGCCCGTCGAGGTCCTCCGGCTCGGGCCCGTCGCCCCGGAGGGCGGCGCGTGAACTGGCTCCTCGTCGTCGCCGGCGCGATGGCCGGCGCGCCCCTGCGCTATCTCACCGACCGTGCGGTGCAGTCGCGCCACGACTCGGTCTTCCCGTGGGGCACGTTCGCCGTGAACGTCGCGGGCAGCCTGATCCTTGGCGTCCTCACCGCGGCCGCGCCCTCTCCCTGGCAACTGCTGCTCGGCACGGGCCTGTGCGGCGCCCTCACGACGTACTCCACGTTCTCCTACGAGACGCTGGTCCTGGCCCGCGAGGGCGGCCGCGGCTACGCGGCGGCGAACGTGATCCTGAGCGTGGTGTGCGGGCTGGGCGCGGCGTTCGCGGGGGTGGCGCTGGGGCGGGCGCTGTGGGGGTGAGCCTCCTCAGGGCTGCGTCGTCCCCAAGTGCTCCAGCAGGACCGTCCGCAGCTCCCGCGCCGCGCGCGGCGGGGCGACGTCCTTGCGGTGCGCCAGGGCGATCGTGCGGCGCATGCGGGTGCCCTCGAAGGGGGTGACCCGCAGGCCCGAGCGGGCCGCCACCATGCCCGGCACCACCGCCAGGCCCAGGCCCGCGCGGACGAAGCCGAGGACCGCGTCCATCTCGCCGCCCTCGACGGTGAAGACCGGTTCGAAGCCGGCGGCGCGGCAGGCCGCGGTGGTGATCTCGCGCAGGTCGTAGCCGCGGCGGAACATCACCATGGGCAGGCCCTCCAGGTCCGCCACGCGCAGGGCGCGGCGCCGGGTGGGCGGCGGCTCCCCGGGGGCGGTGACGACGACGAGGTCCTCGCGCAGGAGCTCGGTCGTGGCGAGGGCCGGGGCGCCGACGGCCAGGGGCGTGATGACCAGGGCGAGGTCGAGACCGCCTGCGGCGAGGGTGCGCACGAGGTCCTGGGAGCCGCCCTCGTCGACGAGGAGCTCGATGCCCGGGTAGCGGGCGTGATAGGCCCGCAGGACGTCGGGGACGAGGCTCGCGCAGAGGCTGGGCGGGGCGCCGAGGCGCACCCGGCCGCGCCGCAGCTGGGCGACCTCCTGGACCTCGCGCCGGGCCGTCTCGGTGTCGGCCAGGATCTGCCGGGCCAGCGGCAGCAGCGCCTCGCCGGCGTCGGTGAGGGTGATGTTGCCGCGGGCGCGCTGGAAGAGCTCCGCGCCCAGCTCCCGCTCCAGGGCGCGGATCTGCTGGGAGAGCGACGGCTGGGCGACGTGCAGGGACTCGGCGGCCCGGGTGAAGTGACGGACTTCGGCCAGGGTTGCGAAGTAGCGGAGCTGCTGGAGTTGCACGGTCAGCAGCATAGATAGGCAGAGCCTATGGAAACCAGCTTCATCATGTCTTGGACGGATCGACCTGCCGCTGCCTAGCGTCTGGTGCCATGGCACTGGCGACCCGGACGGACCGTCCTCCGTCCCTCATCGGCTCCGTGTGGCGGTCGACCGTCGGCAAGAAGGCGGTCATGGCGGTCACCGGCATGATCATGCTGGCGTACCTGGTCGCCCACGTGGTGGGCAATCTGAAGGTGTTCTTCGGGGCCGGGGAGTTCAACCACTACGGGCACTGGATCCGCACCGTGGGCGAGCCCTTCCTGCACTACGAGTGGTTCCTGTGGATGGCCCGCGCCGCCCTCGGGACGGCGGTCGTGCTGCACGGCGTCGCCGCGTACCAGCTCAGCCGCCGCGACCTGGCCGCGCGGCCGCAGAAGTACGCCCGTAAGCGACAGCGCGCGAGCTACGCCACGCGCACCATGCGCTGGGGCGGCGTGATCCTCGGGCTGTTCATCGTCTGGCACGTCCTCGACCTGACGACGCTGACGGTCAACCCCAACGCCGAGGAGGGCCGCCCCTACGAGAACCTCGTCGCCTCCCTCGACCGCCCCGCCGTCACGGCCTTCTACATCGCCGCGATGCTCGCCCTCGGGCTGCACATCCGGCACGGCTTCTGGAGCGCCGCCCAGACGCTGGGGGCGAACTCGGCCCGCCGCGAGCGGGTGCTGAAGTTCCTGGCCGACGCGCTGGCGCTGGTGCTGACCTGCGGCTTCATCGCCGTGCCCGTGGGCGTCCTGACAGGAGTCGTGAGCTGAGCATGTCCGACACATCCGACTACACGCACTACACGGCCGGCGAGCCGGTCACCGATGCCGCCGCCCCCGCCGGCCCCATAGCCGAGCGCTGGGACCGCCGCCGCTTCGAGGCCAGGCTGGTCAACCCCGCGAACCGGCGCAAGCACACCGTCATCGTCGTCGGCACCGGCCTCGCGGGCGGCGCCGCGGGCGCCACCCTCGCCGAGCAGGGCTACCACGTCGTGCAGTTCTGCTACCAGGACTCGCCGCGCCGCGCCCACTCCATCGCCGCGCAGGGCGGCATCAACGCCGCCAAGAACTACCGCAACGACGGCGACTCCGTGCACCGCCTCTTCTACGACACCGTCAAGGGCGGCGACTTCCGCGCCCGCGAGTCCAACGTCCACCGCCTCGCCCAGGTCTCGGTCGAGATCATCGACCAGTGCGTGGCGCAGGGCGTGCCGTTCGCCCGCGAGTACGGCGGGCTGCTCGACACGCGCTCGTTCGGCGGTGTCCAGGTCTCCCGGACGTTCTACGCGCGCGGGCAGACGGGCCAGCAGCTGCTGCTCGGGGCGTACCAGGCGCTCAGCCGCCAGATCGACGCGGGCAACGTCGAGATGCACGCCCGTACGGAGATGCTCGACCTGATCGTCGTCGACGGGCGGGCGCGCGGGATCGTGGCCCGGGATCTGATCACGGGCGCGGTGAGCACGTACGTCGCGGACGCGGTGGTCCTCGCGAGCGGCGGCTACGGCAACGTCTTCTACCTCTCCACCAACGCCAAGAACTCCAACGCCACCGCGATCTGGCGGGCCCACCGGCGCGGGGCCTACTTCGCCAACCCCTGCTTCACCCAGATCCACCCCACCTGCATCCCGCGCTCCGGCGACCACCAGTCGAAGCTGACGCTGATGAGCGAGTCGCTGCGCAACGACGGCCGCATCTGGGTGCCGAAGGCGAAGGGCGACACGCGCCCGCCGGCCGCGATCCCCGAGGACGAGCGCGACTACTACCTGGAGCGGATCTACCCGTCCTTCGGCAACCTCGTCCCGCGCGACATCGCCTCGCGCGCCGCGAAGAACGTCTGCGACGAGGGGCGCGGCGTCGGCCCGGGCGGCCAGGGCGTCTACCTGGACTTCGCCGAAGCCATCGCCCGCATGGGCCGCAAGGCCGTCGAGGCGAAATACGGCAACCTCTTCGAGATGTACGAGCGGATCACGGCGGAGAACCCGTACGAGGTCCCCATGCGGATCTACCCGGCCATCCACTACACGATGGGCGGCCTGTGGGTGGACTACGACCTGCAGACCACCGTGCCGGGCCTGTTCGCGATCGGGGAGGCCAACTTCTCCGACCACGGCGCCAACCGCCTGGGCGCCTCCGCGCTGATGCAGGGACTGGCCGACGGCTACTTCGTCCTCCCCTCCACCATCAACGACTTCCTGGCGCGGCACCCGCACGACGCCGTGCCCGGGGACCACCCGGCGGTCACCGGGGCCGTGGCGGGCGTCACCGACCGCCTCGCCCGCCTGCTGGCCAACGACGGCGACCGCACCCCGGACTCCTTCCACCGCGAGCTCGGCGAACTGCTCTGGGACGAATGCGGCATGGCCCGCACGGAGACGGGCCTGCGCAAGGCGCTCGGCCGCATCCCCGCCCTGCGCGAGGAGTTCTGGCGCCGCATCAAGGTGCCCGGGACGGGCGAGGAACTCAACCAGTCCCTGGAAAAGGCCAACCGCATCGTCGACTACCTCGAACTCGCCGAGCTGATGTGCCTGGACGCCCTGCACCGCACGGAATCCTGCGGCGGCCATTTCCGGGAGGAGAGCGCGACGCCGGAGGGCGAGGCGGCCCGCAAGGACGAGGAATTCTCGTACGCGGCGGCGTGGGAGTTCACGGGGACGGGCAGCGCGCCGGTCCTCCACAAGGAATCCCTGACATTCGAATACGTCCACCCCACCCAGCGGAGCTACGCGTAATGGACCTCACCCTGCGCATCTGGCGCCAGCGCAATGCCGGCGAGCCGGGCGCCATGACCACCTACCGGGTCACGGGAATCAGCGAGGACATGTCCTTCCTGGAGATGCTCGACCACCTCAACGAGGAACTGATCCTCGCCGGGGACGAGCCCGTGGCCTTCGACCACGACTGCCGCGAGGGCATCTGCGGGGCGTGCGGCATGGTCATCAACGGGCAGGCGCACGGGCCCGAGCGGACCACGACCTGCCAGCTGCACATGCGCCACTTCGCCGACGGGGACACCATCGACGTCGAGCCGTGGCGGGCGGCCGCCTTCCCGGTCGTGAAGGACCTGGTCGTCGACCGCTCCGCCTTCGACCGCATCATCGGCTCGGGCGGCTACGTCTCCGCCCCCACCGGCTCGGCCCCCGACGCGCACGCCACGCCCGTGCCGAAGCCGGTCGCCGACCTCGCCTTCGAGCACGCGGAGTGCATCGGCTGCGGCGCGTGCGTGGCAGCCTGCCCGAACGGCTCGGCGATGCTCTTCACCTCCGCGAAGGTCGTCCACCTCAACGTCCTGCCGCAGGGCGCGCCCGAGCGGGAGTCCCGGGTGCTGGACATGGTGGAGACCATGGACGACCAGGGCTTCGGGGGCTGCACGAACACCGGCGAGTGCGCCGTGGCCTGCCCGAAGGGCATCCCGCTCACGGCGATCGGGGCGATGAACCGGGAGTACCTGCGGGCGACGCTCAAGGGCGGGCGGCGGCGCTGAGCCGGCGCGCCGACGGGCCGCGCTCAAGGGCGGGCGGGCCGGCGGCCGGGGCGGCGGGCGCGGTCAGCGGGCGGTCAGCGGGCTCCGAAAACCTGGGTCCACCTCGGGCCGCCCGGGGCGTGGTTGACGCCTACGCCGATCTCCTTGAAGGAGCAGTTGAGGATGTTCTTGCGGTGGCCGTCGCTGTGCATCCAGGAGTCCATGACGGAGGACGCCGACTGCTGTCCGTAGGCGATGTTCTCGCCGTACGTGCTCCAGTTGTAGCCGGCGGCGGTGATGCGGTCGCCGGGGCCCTTGCCGTCGGGGTTGGTGTGGTCGAAGAAGCCGCGGGCGGCCATGTCGTCGGAGTGGCCCTGGGCGGCCGCGTCCAGGGTGCTGTTCTCCGTCAGGGGCGAGCAGCCGGCCTTGGCGCGCTCGGCGTTGACCAGGGCGGTGACCTGCTGGCCGAGCGAGCCGCCGCCGGGGTTCGCGGCCTTGGGGGCGCGCTTGGCCGGGCTCGGGCTCTTCTCCTCGGGCGAGGGCTTCGCCGGGGCGGAGGAGCGGCTCGGCTCCGCGGACGGCGAGGCGGAGGACGACGCGGACGCGGATGCCGATGCGGACGGCTTGGCCGAGGCGGACGCGCTCGCGGAGGGGGACGGTGAGGCGGCGGACGGCAGCGCGGACGCGCCGGCGTCGAGGGCCTGCACCCGGTTCTGGGGCGTCTGCCCGTCCTTGGCGGAGACGCTCTTGCCGTCCGAGGAGTCGGTGAAGAGGTAGAGGCCGCCGAGGACGCCGCCCGTGAGGAGGGCCAGGGCGGCGGCGCCGGCCGCGGCGCGCCTGGCGGTGCGGGGGCGGCGTGCGCGGTGGCCCCGGTTGCCGCTGCCACTGCCGTTGCCGTTGCCTGCGCGGCGGCGGCCCACGCGCGCGCCCGCGCGCGTGCCTTCGCCGGCGCCGGACGCGGAGGCCGACGGGGAAGCCGCCGGAGAGACGTGGGCCACCGGCTGTGTCTGCAGCACCGACCCGCCGCGCCACCAGCCCAGCAGGCCGGCACCCAGCGGCACGAGGCCCAGGCCGACGAGCAGCCCCTCGGCGGGGACCAGCGACGACGTCGCGCCGACGCAGCGGCCGCAGCCGCGCACGTGGCGGGCGACGCGCTTGCGCCACAGGGCGGAGGGGGCGCCGTCCCAGGAGGCGACGACGTCGCCGAGCTGCCGGCAGGCGGGCTGCGCGGCGAGGGCCCGGACGACGCCGCGGGCGGTGTCCAGCTGGGCCTTGGTGCGCTGGATACGGACGGCGGCGTGCTGCGGGGTCATGTCGAGGGCGGCGGCGACCTCGGCGCGCGTGAGCTCGCCGGCGGCCTCCAGCCACCACAGGGACAGCACGGTCTGCTCGTCGTCGTCGAGCCAGCGCGTGGCCTCGGCGACCTCCTTGCGCTGCCCCTGCAGACCGAGCCGGACGATGGTGATGTCGACGAAGTCCGCTTCCGGGTCGGGGACTTCGGCGACCTCCTGCAGGCCACTGACGGGAGTCTCCGGGCGCTCCCGCCAGTGGCTGCGTATCTGGTTCATGGTGATGGCGACGAGCCAGGACCGGAAGGCGGCGGCGTCGCGCAGCTCGCCGAGGCCGTTGATGACCCGGAGCATCGTCTCCTGGACCACGTCGTCGACGTCGGCGTGGCCGCCCAGGGCCCGGCCGACGATGTTGTAGACGAGCGGCAGGTGGGCGGCGACGAGCTCGTCCTGTGCCGCCGTGTCCCCGGCTCGCGCCGCCTCGACCACGGCCACGCTCTGACTGTTCACGCTCCGCCACCCTTCTCCGGCATTCCGTTCGGGAGTCGATCCGTTCGGTCCGACACATAGGAGATGCGGATGGGGCGCGACGATAACAAAAACTGCTCGGAAAACTTCAAGAGGACCGGACAAATCCCCTTATGAAGGGCCGCTTTTCGCCTTACGAGGGGCCGTCGTTCACCGCGCTCCGGGAAGGCTCCAGAAATTCCGCGAGCATCCCCGGCGTCGCCGCCTCCGCGAAGCCTGCGGCGGTATCGGCGGACATGTCCCGGATGCGGTATCCGCCCTCCCCCGCGGCGACGGCGGCGGTCGCGGTGACGACGCCGGCCCGGCGGGAGAAGGGGCTGTCGGTGAAGGTCCACGCCAGCACGGCCGACCGGTCCAGGGCCGTCGTCTCGCGGCCGAAGGTGCCGGACCGCACGAGCAGGAAGCGGCCCCGCAGGCCGTGGCCGAGCCCGCGGTAGGCGTCGCGCCCGAGCCCGTACGCGACGGGAGCGGCGAGGAGCACCCAGCCCGCCGCGCAGTACAGCAGGACGGGCGTGAGGAGCGCGCCCAGCACGGCGAGCACGACGGCAGGCGGCAGCACGCACCACGCGAGCGCCCGCACGAGGCGGCGGCGGAGCGCGGCCCGCGGGTGGGGCGTCAGCTCCGGCGCGCCGAGGGGCTCGCCCAGCACCCCGTCGCACACGCGCAGGGCTTCGGCGTACGAGGCGGGCGGCAGGACGACGCTGCGGCGGCGGTTCTCCTCCGTGTTGCCGAGGCCGCCGGCCACGGCCCGGACGCTCGCCCCGCCGCCCGCGCGCAGCAGGAGCGGCTCGCGCAGGGTCACGCCGCGCAGGCGGGCGCGCTCGATGGAGACCGACCGCGTGGTGAACAGGCCGTGGCGCACGCGCAAGGTGGCTGCGTCGGTCCACTCCAGGCGGTAGTCCCACCACTCCTCGGCGTACAGCGCGACCGCGCCGACGGCGCCGAGGACGGTGATCGCGAGGAGGGCGAGCGGGACGGTGACCCACAGGAAGCTGTGGCCGAAGTCGTCGAACGCGCGGCGCACGATGCCGATGCGCCAGGGCTCGATGCCGATCCCGTCGAGGATCCGCCACACACCGCCCGCGGCGGCGAAGACGCCGCCGACGGCCCAGAAGGTCAGCGGGGCGTAGCGCAGCCGGCGCAGGTCGGCGCCGGCGAGGACGGGGTCGTCGGCGCGGCGGGCGCCGGCTCGGGCGAGGAGTTCGGCGCGCAGCCGGACGGCTTCGGGGCGGGCGAGGGCCTCCAGGGAGATCTCGCCGCCGCGCCCCCCGCCGCCGGTGCCGGCGCGCAGCACGGCGAGGCCGAGGACGCGCTGGACGGCGTTCGCGGTGATGTCGACGTTGCGGACACGGTGCAGGGGGATCGCGCGGACGCTGCGCGTGAGCAGGCCCGTACGGAGCTCGACGGCGTCGGCGGTGACGCGGTAGCGGGTGCGCCGCCAGGTGACGACGCCGCTCGCGGCGATGCCGGCGAAGACGACGGCGATCACGGCGAGGGTGATCCACGCGCGCGTGTCGAGGCGGCCGCCGGTGGCGAGGGCGGTGAGGGCGAGCGAGCCGAGGGGGGCGCCCATCCAGGTGCAGTGCACGGCGATCGTGCGGGGGTCGAGGGTGCGCCACGGCTCGGGCGCCTGCGCGGGCGCCGCCTGCGCGGGCCATTGCTCCGGCTGCTGCTCCGGCTGCTGCTCGCTCATGCGGCGTCACCGTCCGCGGGGACGAGGCGGGCGGCGTCGGCGATCCGGGTCGCCAGCCACTCCGCGTCCTCGTCGGAGACGCCGGCGATGCGGACGTCGCCGGCCGTGGAGGCGGTGGTGACCGTGACGGTGGCGAGGCCGAAGCGGCTCTGGAGCGGGCCGCGGACGGTGTCGACGGTCTGGACGCGCGAGAGCGGGGCTATGCGGCGCTTGCGCAGGAGCCAGCCGCCGGCGGCGTAGACCGCGGCCTCCCCGACCTCCCAGGCGTGGATACGGCAGCGCAGGCGCGGCATGGCCAGGACGTAGGCGACGGCGGGCAGCACGCACGTGACGAGCAGCAGGGGGGCGAGCCAGGGGAGGGCGCCCGGGAAGAACAGCAGGGAGTTGACCAGCAGGGCGACCGCAACGAGGAGCAGGGGGCCGCTGACCGTCAGCAGGGCCTGAACGGTCCACCAGCGGCGGGCTCTCGGGTCGACGCCGTTGCGGGGCGGCCTGAGCATGAGCTGCGTCTGTGCACTGCGCCGGTGTCCTGCCATGGGCTTGCCGCTCCCCCTGCTGGTGCTTTCCAAGTCAGTTGTATGGCAATAAGCTATAGCAATACGAGCGACTTGGAAAGGTGAGGTGGTGGGCGTGCCCAAGCGCGTGGACCACGAGGAGCGGCGCCGGGCGATCGCGGAGGCCCTGTGGCGCATCGCGTGCGCGCGGGGGCTCGACGGCGCGAGCCTGCGCGACGTCGCGGCGGAGGCGGGGATCTCGCTGGGGCAGCTGCAGCACTACTTCTCCAGCAAGGACGAGATGCTCGTCTTCGCGCTCAAGTACTTGGGCGAGCTGGCGGAGAAGCGCATCCGGACGCGCCTCATGGGGCTCGCCGTACCGCCTTCACCGCGGGACGTCCTGCGGGAGACGGTCCTGGAGATGCTCCCCCTGGACGAGGAGAGCCGCACCGGGAACCTGGTCCAGATCGCGTACTTCGTACGCGCCCTCCACGACGAGCGGCTGCGCGGCCACGCGCGGGAGGGCGTACCGGCGCTGCGGGCGTTCTTCGCGGACCAGGTCCGGTCCGGGATCGCCCGGGGCGAGGTGGACTCGTCCCGCGCCGCGGACGCGGAGGCGATGCTTCTGATCGCCCTGACGGACGGCCTGACGACGTATCTCCTGCTGGAGGTATGCACACCGGACGAGGCGAAGGGGCTACTGGAGGGCCACCTGGAACGCCTGTTCACACCGTAAGGCCCCTGACAGGCCGGGCGGCTCGGCACCGCCGGGATGCGCGGCGGGGGTTGACCGCCGTCGCGGCGGAAGGAAACGCCCGGCACGGCCGGAAACGAAGGCCCGGGGCACCGGACCCTCCCGCCCCGGGCGGCCGGGCAGCCCGCACCACACCCCTCCGCCGCCGCGGCGCGGCACCACAGCGGGCGGAGACCGGCGGTGCCATGCCGGGCGGCCAGGCCGGCCCGGCACCGCCGGAAAGCGCCGCGCGGGCCGATCGCCGTCGCGGCGGAAGAAAGCGGCCGCCCGGCCGGGAACGCCAAGGCGCCGGGCGCACAAACCCTCCGCCGCCGCGGCGATCCGCCACGACGGCGGATACCGGCGGTGCCGGACCGGACGGCCGGGCAGGCCCGGCACCGCCGGACGCGCCGCGCAGGCCACCGCCGTCGCGGCGAAAGGCGAGTGGGGGGCGCCCCCTTACGGCCTGCGTGCCGCGCGGTTGCGGCCGCCTGGGCCCGGGGAGAGGGCCGTGGCCAGTTCGTCCAGGGCGTCCAGGAGGAGTTCCGAGCCGCGGACGGCCACGCCTTCCTCGCCTTCCTCCGACCGCCAGGCGGCGAGCGCCGCGTGGGGGGCCGTCCAGTCGAGGGCGCGGCGTTCGCGGACGGCTGTGGCCGCCGCCGGCAGGGAGTCGGCCAGGGCCGTGGCGAACCGGGCCGCGCCCTTCGACGGTTCGGCGTCCTTCTCCGGAAGGTGGGCCTCCATCAGCAGCGTCGCCCGGCCCATCGTGGTCAGCCCCGACTCCGCCGCCCGCTCCGAGCTGCGCGAGAGCCCGCGGTGCCGCACGGGCTCGGTCAGGGCGCGGCCGGCCATCTCCTCCCAGGCCGTGCGGGCGGCACGCGCGTCCAGCAGGGCCTCGCGCACCCGGCGCGGCTTGCGCTCCCCGGGTTCGGCGTACGTGCCGAGCACGGCGAGTGCGTAGCGCCCGTTGGCGGTGAGCCATTCGGCGAGCCGGTCCCGCAGCCGGGGCGTCTCCCAGGTGGGGAAGAGGGCGTACGCGGCCATGGCCAGGAGCCCGCCCAGGAGGGTGAGGGCGACGCGCGCCTCGACGGTCTGCGACCACCCCTCCCCCGCGATGCCGAGCAGGAAGACGACGTACGCGGTGATGCACGCGGACGTCACGCTGTAGCCGGTGCGCATCAGCAAGTACATCAGCCCGACGCAGACGACCGACAGCCCGGCGCACACCCACGGCCCGGGGTGCGTGAGGGCCATCAGCACGCCGGCGACGGCCACGCCGACGACCGTCCCCGCGAACCGGGCGACGCCCCGCGAGTACGTCTGGCCGAAGTCGGGCCGCATCACCATCACGGAGGTCATGGGCGCCCAGTAGGCGTGCCCCCAGGGCAGGGCGGTGCCGGCGGCGTAGCCGACGAGGACGACCGCGGCGCTCCGTACGGCGTGCCGCCCGACCGGCGACGACCAGCGCGCCTCGCGCCGCAGGGCGTGCAGCGCGACGGGCGCGAGCCGGGGCACGGAGGGCCGCAGCAGGTGCCGGTGTTCGGAACCGCCGCGCGCCGTGGTCCGGCGCACGGGTTCGTCGGTGGCGTCGACCGCGTCGCCGAGGAGCGCCATCAGGCGCAGGGCGGAGCGCCGCGCGGCGCCGTGGAGGACCGGCCCGGTGGCGGGCACGGTGAGGACGGCGGTGGCCTCTTCGGGGAGTTTGACGGGCTTGCCCCACCGGATGGCCCGCGCGACCGCGTCCAGCACGGTCGCCGCCGCGCCCAGCAGGTCCCGCGCGCGGTCCCGTTCGGGACCTTCCGCGGGGGCGCCGAGGACGGGGTCGGCGAGCGCGGCGAGGACGGGCCGCAGCCGTTCGGCGACGCCGCGCGGCCCGCCCAGCTGACGGGGCCGGTTGCGGGCCTGGCGGGGGGTCAGCTCGGCGGCCTCGCGGGCGTCCATGAGCGGCTGGGGGTCGAAGAGGGCCTGCGGGTCGTGCCGCAGCCTGCGCGCGTAGTCCGCCTCGGCGGCCAGCGCGTCGGCGAGCGCGTCCCGCTGGACGCCCCAGGGACGGACCGGCAGCAGCACGATGAGAGCCGCCTGCACCAGCCCGCCGACGGCGATCAGCCCGGCGTGGTGCAGCGCCCCCATGACGGACGTCGGGAGGGTGACGGTGACGAGCATGACGGCGATCGTCTGCGTGGCGACCAGGCCGGAGACCGGCCCGACCGCCCAGGCCATGCCCGCGAGCAGCGTCCACACGGTCAGCAGGGTGCCGAAGACGACGGGGTCGAAGGCGGCCACGTAGCCGAGGAACGTGCTGACGGCGAGGCCGGTCGCCACGGCGAGCGCCAGCACCGGGCGGGGCCGCCAGCTGCGCTGGAACGTCACCAGGCCCGCGGAGAACGCGCCGAACGCGGAGGACACGGCGAGCGCCGGGGTCCCCAGCCACAGGATGACCCCGACGACGATCGCCACGCCGAGCGCGCCACGGGCGGCGACCACGGGCGTCAGCTTGGTGCGCTCGATCGTCAGCCCGTCGCGGGCGGCGTTCCGCAGCGCGCTGGACCAGGTCATGGCCTGAGCTTACGTTCCGGACCGGTGTGTTCCGCGCAGCGGGGCGGGCTCAGCGGCGTCCTCAGCGGTGGCTCGGGAAGCCCAGGTCCACGCCGCTGTCGGCCGGGTCGGGCCACCGGGTGGTGACGACCTTGCCGCGCGTGTAGAAGTGGACGCCGTCGTTCCCGTAGATGTGGTGGTCGCCGAAGAGGGAGTCCTTCCAGCCGCCGAAGGAGTGGTAGCCGACCGGCACCGGGATGGGCACGTTGATGCCGACCATCCCCGCCTCGACCTCCAGCTGGAAGCGGCGCGCCGCGCCGCCGTCCCGGGTGAAGACGGCCGTGCCGTTGCCCCACGGCGAGGAGTTGATGAGCGCCAGCCCCTCCTCGTAGGACTCCGCGCGCAGCACGCACAGCACCGGGCCGAAGATCTCGTCACGGTAGGCGTCGGCCCCGACCGGCACCTTGTCGAGCAGGGACAGCCCGATCCAGTGCCCGTTCTCGTAGCCCTCGACGGTGAAGCCGGTGCCGTCGAGGACGACCTCGGCGCCCTGGGCGGCGGCGCCGTGCACGTAGGAGGCGACCTTGTCGCGGTGGGCCGCGGTGATGAGCGGGCCCATCTCGGACGCGGGGTCGTCGCCCGGCCCGATCTTGATCTTCTCGGCGCGCTCGCGGATCTTCGCCACCAGCTCGTCGCCGGCCGCGCCCACCGCGACGACCGCGGAGACGGCCATGCAGCGCTCGCCGGCCGAGCCGTACGCGGCGGAGACGGCGGCGTCCGCGGCCGCGTCGAGGTCGGCGTCGGGCAGCACCAGCATGTGGTTCTTGGCGCCGCCGAGGGCCTGGACGCGCTTGCCGTGCTCGCTCGCCACCCGGTGGATGTGGCGGGCGATGGGCGTGGAGCCCACGAAGGAGACGGCGGCGACGTCCGGGTGGGTCAGCAGCCGGTCGACGGCCACCTTGTCGCCGTTGACGACGTTGAGGACGCCCTCGGGCAGCCCCGCCTCGGCGGCCAGCTGCGCGAGGAGGATCGCGGGCGAGGGGTCCTTCTCGCTGGGCTTGAGCACGAAGGTGTTGCCGCAGGCGATCGCCAGCGGGAACATCCACATCGGCACCATGGCCGGGAAGTTGAAGGGCGTGATGCCCGCGACGACGCCGAGCGGCTGGCGGATCGCCGCCACGTCCACGCCGCCGGACACCTGGGTCGACAGCTCGCCCTTGAGCTGCGTGGTGATGCCGCACGCCAGCTCGACGATCTCCAGGCCGCGGGCGACCTCGCCGAGGGCGTCGGCGTGCACCTTGCCGTGCTCGGCCGTGATCAGCTCGGCGAGCTCGGCGCGGTGGGCGTCCAGCAGCGCGCGGTAGCGGAAGAGGATCGCGGTACGGGTGGCGAGGGAGGACGTGCCCCACGTCGCGAAGGCGGCCCTGGCCGCGGCGACGGCGGCGTCCACCTCCTCGGCGGAGGCGAAGGCGACCCGCGTCGTCTGCGCGCCCGTCGCCGGGTCGGTGACCGGCCCGTACGTGCCGGAGGTGCCCTCGACGGCCTTGCCGTCGATCCAGTGGTTGACGGTCTTCATCGGTCGGCCTCTCCTACGGTCAAAGATAGCGGCGGCGGGCGGCGGCGTGGCGCTCGTACTCCTCCCGGGCCCTGCGGGCCGCCGGGCGGGTCGCGGTCCCGGCGACAGGCACATCCCACCACGCCTGGGCAGGGGGCGCGCCCGGCACTGTGTCGGCTGTTTCGGTCTCCACATAGACACATGTGGGGCGCGCGGAGGCGCGCGCCTCGGACAGCGCATCCCGCAGCTCACCGGCCGTACGGGCGCGCAGCACGTGCATCCCGAGCGAGGCGGCGTTGGCGGCCAGGTCCACGGGCAGCGGGTCGCCGGTGTACGTGCCGTCCGCGGCCCGGAAGCGGTAGGCGGTGCCGAAGCGCTCGCCGCCGACGGCCTCCGACAGGCCGCCGATCGAGGCGTAGCCGTGGTTCTGGATCAGCACCACCTTGATCGGGATCCCCTCCTGCACGGCGGTGACCAGCTCCGTCGGCATCATCAGGTACGTGCCGTCGCCGACGAGCGCCCACACCGGGCGCCCGGGCTCGGCCAGGGCGACGCCGATCGCCGCCGGGATCTCGTAGCCCATGCAGGAGTAGCCGTATTCGAGGTGGTACTGGCGGCGGGAGCGGGCGCGCCAGAGCTTGTGCAGGTCGCCGGGGAGGGAGCCGGCGGCGTTGACGACGACGTCGGTGTCGTCGACGACGGCGTCGAGCGCGCCGAGGACCTGGGCCTGCGTGGGGCGGGCGGCGGCGTCCTGCGGGGTGAACGCCCGGGTGACGAGCCGCTCCCAGGCCTGTTTGCCGACCGTGTACTCCTTCTCGTACGCCTCCGGGACGCGGTGGCCGGCCAGGGCTTCCGTCAGCGCCTCCAGGCCGGTGCGGGCGTCCGCGACGAGCGGCAGGGCGGAGAGCTTGTGGGCGTCGAAGGGGGCGATGTTGAGGTTGACGAAGCGCACGTCCGGGGCGGCGAAGAGGGTGTGCGAGGCGGTGGTGAAGTCGCTGTAGCGGGTGCCCACGCCGATGACCAGGTCGGCCGTACGGGCCAGGTCGTCGGCGACGGCCGTGCCGGTGTGGCCGACGCCGCCGACGTCCGCGGGGTGGGCGTGGTGCAGGGACCCCTTGCCGGCCTGGGTGGAGGCGACGGGGATGCCGGTGGCGTCGGCGAGGGCGCGAAGCGCCTCCTCGGCCTCGCTGTGGTGGACGCCGCCGCCCGCGATCAGCAGGGGGCGGCGGGCGGCCCGTACGGCCTGCACGGCCGCGGCCAGCTCGGCGGGGTCGGGCGCGGGGCGGCGCACGCGCCAGACGCGCTCGGCGAAGAACTCCTCCGGCCAGTCGTACACCTCGGCCTGCACGTCCTGCGGCAGGGCGAGGGTGACGGCGCCGGTCTCGACGGGGTCGGCGAGGACGCGTACGGCCTGCAGGGCGGCCGGAACGAGTGCCTCCGGCCGGGTGATCCGGTCGAACCAGCGGGACACCGGGCGCAGGCAGTCGTTGACGGACACGTCGCCCGCGCCGGGGTGTTCGAGCTGCTGCAGGACGGGGTCGGCGGGGCGCGTGGCGAAGGTGTCGCCGGGAAGGAGCAGCACGGGGATGCGGTTGATCGTGGCGAGCGCGGCGCCGGTGACGAGGTTGGTGGCGCCGGGGCCGATGGAGGTGGTGACGGCGTGCGCGGAGAGCCGGTCGCGGTGCCGGGCGTAGCCGACGGCCGCGTGGACCATGGCCTGTTCGTTGCGCCCCTGGAGGTACGGCATGGCGCCGCCGGACTCCAGCAGCGCCTGCCCGACCCCGGCGACGTTGCCGTGGCCGAAGATGCCCCAGCAGGCGGCGATCAGGCGCTGCCGGCGACCGTCGCGCTCGGTGTACTGGCGGGCGAGGAACTCCACCAGGGCCTGGGCGACGGTGAGGCGGCGGGTGGCGGTCGTCATGGGTTCCCTCCCTCGTAGAGCGGCAGCCGCGGGTCGACCGGCTGGTCCGGCCAGGTCGTACGGATCCAGGTGTGGTCGGGGTGGTCGCGGATGAGCCATTCGCGCTCCGCGCCGGGCCCGGCCATGACGTTGAGGTAGTACATGGCGTGGCCGGGCGCGGCGATGGAAGGGCCGTGCCAGCCGTCGGGGATGAGGACGACGTCGCCCGTACGGACCTCGGTCAGGACGTCGGTGCCCTTGTCGCGCGAGGGCGACACGCGCTGGTAGCCGAGGCCGGGGACGCCGGCGGGCCCGTCCGCGATCTCGAAGTAGTAGATCTCCTCCAGCTCGGACTCCTCGCCGGGGTGGTGCTCGTCGTGCTTGTGCGGCGGGTAGGACGACCAGTTGCCGCCGGGGGTGAGGACTTCGACGGCGATGAGCTTGTCGCACGCGAAGACGCCGGCAGCGGCGAAGTTGTTGACCTGGCGGGAACAGGTGCCGGAGCCGCGCAGCTCGACGGGGACGGCGGAGGCGGGACCGTAACGGGCGGGCAGCCGCTGCTCGCAACGGGCCCCGGCGAGAGCGAAGCGGCCTCCGGCCGGGGCGGTGAGGGTGGCGGTGCTGTCGCGGGGGACGTAGGCGAAGTCGGTGACGGCGGCGAAGGGGGATGCGCGGCCGTGGAGTTCGAAGGCGTCGCCGTCGCCGGTGGTGAGGGCGCAGCCGCCGCGGAGGGGGAGCACGATCCACTCGCTGTCACCGGTGGGGAAGGTGTGACTGCCGCCGGGGGGAAGGCTGAGCACACGCAAGGAGGAGTACGCCCAGCCGGCCTGCTCGGGGGTGACGTCCACGTCGTAGGGGTGGGGGTGGGGATGGGTCATGGGGGTTCGCTTCCTGGTGAAGGTGGATCCGGCACCGTCGAATGGGCGAGGGAACCCCGGGAGGCTGGGGGCTTGCCCGCTTCTTCTCCCCCTTGGGGGGCTGGGGGCTTGCCCCCAGGAAACTGGGGGCACCTCCCAGCGGTAGCTGGGGGAGAAAGGGTGGGACCGGGGCCTCTTTCCCGCCGCAACGGCGGGCAACCACCCCGGAACGGACCCGGCGGTGCCGAACCCACCCCGCTGACGGGGCGGGCAGGCGGCCCGACGAGCCGTCACCCGCCCACGGCCGCACCCCGTAGCATCCGGCCGAGCCGCGCGCAGCGCGAACGTCACAGCAACGACACCGCCCTGTCCACCGCCCCCGCAACGTCCCCGTCCACGGGATAGAGCAGGGCCCGGCCCACCACCAGCCCCTGCACCGTCGGCAGGCGCAGCGCCGACCGCCAGCGCTCGTACGCCGCGTCCCGGGCGCCCCGGTCGTCCCCCACGTCGCCGCCGAGCAGCACGGCCGGCAGCGTCGACGTCTCCATCACCCGGGCCATGTCCGCGGGGTCCTCCGTCACCGGCACCTTGAGCCAGGTGTACGCGGACGTCCCGCCCAGCCCGGAGGCGATGGCGATCGCGCGGGTGACGGCGTCGGCGCCGAGGTCGTTGACGACGCGGCCGCCGAGCCGCCGCGACAGGAACGGTTCGATGAACACCGGCAGCCGCCGCGCGGCCATCGCGTCGACGGCGCGGGCGGCCGCGTGCAGGGTCGTGAGCGAGCCGGGGTCGCCGGGGTCGATGCGCAGCAGCAGCTTGCCCGCGTCGAAGCCCAGCGCGGCCAGGTCCTCCGCGCGGGGCCCGGTGAAGCGGTCGTCCATCTCGAAGGCCGCGCCGGCCAGCCCGCCGCGGTTCATGGAGCCGATGACGACCTTGTTCTCCAGCGCGCCGAGGAGCAGCAGGTCGTCCAGGATGTCGGCGGAGGCGAGGACTCCGTCGACGCCGGGCCGGGACAGCGCGAGGCAGAGCCGCTCCAGCAGGTCGGGCCGGGCGGCCATGGCGAGGGGGCGGTCACCGACGCCGAGGGCGCCGCGGGCGGGGTGGTCGGCCGCGATGATCATCAGGCGTCCGCTGTCGCCGACGAGCGGCCGCCGGGCACGCCGGGCGGCGGCTTCGGCGATGGCCTCGGGGTGCCTGCTGCGGATGCGGGCGAGTTCGGCGATCTGTACGGTCACGAGCGGGGAACCTCCGTACGGGGAGCACCGGCGTCCGCGCCGGACGGGGCGGACGCCGAGCCGGCTCCCGAGCCGAGCAGCTCCTCGATCTCCTCCCCCGTCGGCATCGCCGCCGAGCACGACAGCCGTGAAGCCACCAGCGCGCCCGCCGCGCCCGCGAACCTCAGCGTCCGCTCCAGCGGCCACCCCGCGAGCAGCCCGTGGCACAGGGCCCCGCCGAACGCGTCGCCCGCGCCGAGGCCGTTGACGACCTCCACCTCCACCGGCGGCACTTCCGCCGTCGTCCCGTCGCGGTGGACGGCGAGGACGCCCTCGGGTCCCCGTTTGACCACGGCGAGTTCGACGCCGGCGGCCAGCAGCGCCCGCGCGGCGGCGTGCGGGGCGCGCTCGCCGGTGGCGACCTCGCACTCGTCGGCGTTGCCGACGGCGACCGTGGCGTGGGCGAGGGCCGCGGCGTAGTGCGGCCGGGCGGCGGCCATGGCGGCGGGGCCCGTACGCCCGCCCGCGCCCGAGGCGCCGCCCTCGCCGCCCCAGAACAGCGGCCGCCAGTCGAGGTCGAGGACGGTGAGGCCGCGGCGCCCGCGCGCCGCGAGCGCGGCCAGCGTCGCGGCCCGGCTGGGCTCCTCGCACAGGCCCGTGCCGGTCGCCCAGAAGATGCGGGCGGCCCGGATTGCGTCCAGGTCGAGCTCGCCGGGGTGGATCTCCAGGTCGGGCGCCTTGGGGCGGCGGTAGAAGTAGAGCGGGAAGTCGTCCGGTGGGAAGATCTCGCAGAAGGTCAGGGGCGTCTGGTACGCGGCGACGGGCGTCACCCACCGGTCGGAGACGCCGAAGTCGCGCAACGCGCCGTGGAGGTAGTCGCCGAAGGGGTCGGCGCCGGTGCGGCTGATGAGGGCCGTGCGCCGGCCGAGCCGTGCCGCGGCGACCGCGACGTTCGCCGGCGAGCCACCCAGGAACTTCCCGAAGGTCTCGGCCTGCGCCAGCGGCACGCCGGTCTGCAGGGGATACAGGTCCACCCCGAGCCGGCCCATGGTGATCAGGTCGAACGGGGTGGGGGACGTACGCGGACTCGGCTGGCTCATCGGCGCCCTTCCTGACGATTCGGCTCAGGTCTAGCCGGGTCCGCCGGACCCTGTCAAGGATTTGTCCTTACATATAGACGTGAACGGAAGATGCCTTGACGTTACGTCCGTATGTCCGGACGAAGCCTTGACACTCTCCCGCCCCGCTAGGAAGCTACGGGCAATCCCGCCCTCGCCCGAGGAGAGCCACCATGCCCGCTCCCCACGCGACGCCCCCCGCCGCCGACCGCCGCCGGATCCGGGTCGGCTCCGCCCCCGATTCGTGGGGAGTGTGGTTCGCCGACGATCCTGAACAGCTGCCGTGGCAGCGGTTCCTGGACGAGGTCGCCGAGGCGGGCTACGAGTGGATCGAACTAGGCCCGTACGGCTATCTGCCGACCGACCCCGCCCGGCTGCGCGACGAGACGCAGCGGCGCGGCCTCACGGTCTCCGCCGGCACGGTCTTCACCGCACTGCACCGCGGGCCGGACACCTGGGAGGCGACCTGGGCGCACGTCGCCCCCGTCGCGGAGCTCACCGCCGCGACGGGCGCCCGCCACCTCGTCGTCATCCCCTCCTTCTGGCGCGACGACAAGACCGCCGAGATCGTCGAGGACCCCGAGCTGACCGCGGAGCAGTGGCGCCACCTCACCGCCGGCACCGAGCGGCTCGCCCGCGAGGTCCGCGAGCGCTACGGGCTCGGCATCGTCGTCCACCCGCACGCCGACACCCACATCGACAGCGAGGCGCACGTCGAGCGCTTCCTGGACGCCACGGACGCGTCGCTGGTCAGCCTGTGTCTGGACACCGGGCACTACGCGTACTGCGGCGGGGACAGCGTCCGGCTCATCGAGACGTACGGGGAACGGATCGGCTACCTCCACCTCAAGCAGGTGGACCCGGAGGTCCTCGCGGACGTCCTCGCCAAGGGAACGGCCTTCGGGCCCGCCGTGCGACAGGGCGTCATGTGCGAACCGCCGCGCGGGGTTCCCGCGCTGGAGCCCGTCATCGACGCGGCCTCCCGGCTGGACGCGGACCTGTTCGCCATCGTGGAACAGGACATGTACCCGTGCCCGCCGGACCGTCCGCTGCCGATCGCGCGGCGCACGCGGGGTTTCCTGCGCGGCTGCGGCGTCTGAGGGAGCTGAGGGGTCCAAGAGGTCCGAGGGGTCCGAGACGAGGAAAGTGACACACATGAAGCACGAAGGCATCCTCGGCGTCGCCGTCATCGGCACGGGGCGGATGGGGTCCGACCACGTCCGGCGCATCGACGAGGTCATCAGCGGGGCCCGGGTGGCCGCGGTCATAGACGTCGACGGCGAACGCGCGGAGAAGGCGGCGGCGGGCATCCCCGGATGCGCGGCCCACACCGACGCCGCCGCAGCGATGGACGCGCCCGGCGTGGACGCCGTCCTCATCGCCTCGCCCGGGCCCGCGCACGAGGCGGCGCTGCTGGACGCCCTCGCGCGCGATCTGCCGGTGCTGTGCGAGAAGCCCCTCACGCCGGACGCGGCGGCCGCGCTGCGGGTGATGGACGCCGAGGTCCGGCTCGGGCACCGGCGGGTCCAGGTGGGCTTCATGCGGCGCTACGACGCCGAGTACGTGCAGCTCAAGGCCCTCCTCGACGGCGGGGCGCTCGGGCGGGCGCTGATGCTGCACTGCCGGCACCGCAACGTGGCCACGCCGCCCGGCTTCACCGAGGCGATGATGATCAACGACTCGGTGGTGCACGAGATCGATGCCACACGGTGGCTGCTGGGGCAGGAGATCACGGCGGTGAGTGTGGTGAAACCGGCCCCTTCGGCCGCCGCGCCGGGCGGCCTGAGCGACCCTCAGCTGGTCATCCTGGAGACGTCCGGCGGAGCGGTGGCCGACGTCGAGATCTTCGTCAACTGCGGCTTCGGCTATCAGGTGCAGTGCGAGGCGGTGGCCGAGCGCGGCAGCGCGCGGCTGGGCGACGCGCACGGGCTGTACGTGAACGCGGCCGGCCGCTGGGGCGGCGCCGTCGCCCAGGACTACGTGGACCGCTTCCGCGACGCGTACGACCGCGAGATCCAGCACTGGGTCGACGCCACGCGGCGCGGGGTGACGGAAGGACCGAGCGTGTGGGACGGGTACGCGGCGGCGGCGGTCTGCGAGGCGGGCGTCCGGGCCCAGTCGTCCGGCACCCGGACGGAAGTCGACTTGGCGCCTCGCCCGCCCTTGTACGCGTGACGCAGTCTTGTACGCGCGACACCGCCTTGTAGGCGCGACGGCGTAGACCGGCGGTGCCGGACCACCCGCAGCACCGGCAAAACCGGCCCCCACAGGACGGAGTAGTCATGCGTATCGGAGTCGTGGGGGCCGGGCGGATCGGGGCGCACCATGCGGCGGTCCTCGCCTCGGCCACCGGAGTCGACGAGCTCGTCATCGCGGACACCGAGCGCGACCGCGCTGCGGCCCTGGCCGCACGCGTCGGCGCCCGTACCGCCCCCTCCCCCGAGGCCGTGTTCGACGGCGGCGTCGACGCGGTCGTGATCGCGGCGGCCACCTCCGCCCACCCCGAGCTGATCGTGCGCGCCGCCCGCGCCGGCCTGCCCGCGTTCTGCGAGAAGCCGGTCGCCCTCGACGTCCCCGGGACGCTGCGCGCGCTGCGCGAGACCGACGCCGCGGGGACGCTGCTGCAGCTGGGGTTCCAGCGCCGCTTCGACGCCGGCTTCCGCGCCGCCCGCGAGGCCCTGCGCACGGGGCGGCTCGGCCGCGTGCACACCATCCGCGCCGTCACGTCGGACCCCGCGCCCCCGCCGCCCGCGTTCCTGGCCGGCTCGGGCGGGCTGATCCGCGACTGCCTCGTCCACGACTTCGACGCCGTGCGCTGGCTGACGGGCCGGGAGGTGACGGAGGTGTACGCGCGGGGCGCGACCGGCGGCGCGGGCGCGGCGGCCTTCCGGGAGGCGGGCGACGTGGACACCGCCGCCGTCCTGCTCACCCTGGACGACGGCACCCTGGTGACGGCGACGGCCACCCGCTGCAACGGTGCGGGCTACGACGTGCGCATGGAGCTGTCCGGGGAGCTCGACCAGTGGGTCGTGGGCCTGGACGCCCGTACGCCGGCCACGTCCGCCGAACCGGACGGCCCGCCCCCTCCGGACCACCCCTGGACCGGCTTCCTGGAGCGGTTCGGTCCGGCCTACCGCGCCGAGCTGGCCGCCTTCGTACGGGCGGCCCGCGGCGAGGCGCCCAACCCCTGCCCGGGCCGTGAGGGCCTGCACGCGCTGCTGGTGGCGGAGGCCTGCGAGACGTCCCGCCGGGAGAACCGGCCCGTCCGCCCGGCCGACCCGGCCGACCTGACGGAACCGGTAGAACCAGCAGAACCGGACCCGAATAGCTGATACATGGTCATACGCGCGTCACATCCGTCACGTTCCCGCCGCCCTTCCGTCACAGCCGCACGACGGCGCCGCATCGACGGTCACTCTGCGTCGTTCCAACGGACGACAGTCGTGCTGATCGACAAGGCCGCGTCGCAGCTCCCCCGACGGATCCCCCTCCGTCGCTGCGGCGCAGCGGAGAGGCGTGAGATGACTGACCGTCGACTCTGGTCCTACAAGGAGATCGCAGCGCACATCGGAGTGCAGACCGATACCGTGCGGACCTACCGGAAGCACGGGCTGCTGCCCAAGCCCGACCTGACCGAGGGCGGGAAGCCCTACTGGTTCGCGGACACCGTCCGCGCCTGGGTGGCAGCCCGCCCGGGCAACCGTTCCCGGCGCGACACCGGGAACTGACCCCCGCCCACCCCTCCGGCCCCGGACCGCGCACCTGCGGTCCGGGGCCCTTCCGTCGGGCCGGCGAACCCCCGGCCGCGGATGTCCGGTTCACCCCACAGGAATACCCCCAGGGGGTAAGGTGTTCCCACTGGTGCACGGCATCACGACCGAGCACGACACCACGACCGACCCCTTCCGAGGAGAACCGTCATGAGCTCGCAGACCACCGACTCCACCACCGTCTACCGCGTGACCGGCATGACCTGCGGCCACTGCGAGTCCGCGGTGACGGAGGAGATCTCCGCCCTGCCCGGCGTGGTGTCCGTCAAGGCCGTGGCGGCCTCCGGCCAGGTCACCGTGACCTCCTCGGCCCCGCTGGACGACGAGGCCGTGCGCGCCGCGGTGGACGAGGCGGGTTACGAGCTCGCCGGCCGCGACTGACACGAAACGGCGGCACGGGCCGGGGCGCGGCCATGCAGTCATAGGCCATGCAGCCATATAAGTGACACAACACCCACACACTTGACCTCTTGCCCGAGTGCGCCCGTTATGGCAGGAGACCTAGATCACAGCAATACCAACGTAACCATTGCGGGGGGTCGGGGGTCTAACCGGGCAGTGCTGGATCGTCTTGGGGGACGGTACCGGCCACGCGTGGCCGGGGCACGTACCCGGGGAGCTTTGAGCGGCCCTCCCGTACGTACGCGTCCCGGCAGATCGCGTCGGCCGCGCGCACCGAGGCTCCCGGCCGGATCCCGTGGGGGGAATCCGTACCGGGGAACGGGAAGTGCCCCGCTTCCGACCCGTGGGGGGATCGGAGGCGGGGCGCTTTTCCCGGCCCTTGCGAAAAGCCCTGAGAGCCATGGCGGCTCTCAGGGCTTTTGTCGGCTTGACGCCTCTTACGGCCTTGCCTGCGGCCTCATGCGGATCAGGCCGGCCTCAGGCGGATCAGGCGCGCTCGACCGGCAGGTCGCGCTCGACGACGCCGGTGTAGATCTGGCGCGGGCGGCCGATGCGGGAACCCGGCTCCTTGATCATCTCGTGCCACTGGGCGATCCAGCCCGGGAGGCGGCCGAGGGCGAAGAGCACGGTGAACATCTCGGTCGGGAAGCCCATGGCCCGGTAGATCAGACCGGTGTAGAAGTCCACGTTCGGGTAGAGGTTGCGCGAGACGAAGTAGTCGTCGGAGAGCGCGTGCTCCTCGAGCTTCAGCGCGATGTCGAGCAGCTCGTCGGACTTGCCGAGGGCCGAGAGGACGTCGTGCGCCGCCGCCTTGATGATCTTCGCCCGGGGGTCGAAGCTCTTGTAGACGCGGTGCCCGAAGCCCATCAGGCGGACGCCGTCCTCCTTGTTCTTCACCTTGCGGATGAAGGCGTCGACGTCGCCGCCGTCGGCCTTGATGCCCTCGAGCATCTCCAGCACCGACTGGTTGGCGCCACCGTGCAGCGGGCCCCACAGGGCGTTGATGCCGGCGGAGATCGACGCGAAGAGGTTGGCCTGCGAGGAGCCCACCAGGCGCACGGTCGAGGTCGAGCAGTTCTGCTCGTGGTCGGCGTGCAGGATCAGCAGCTTGTCGAGCGCGCTGACGACGACCGGGTCCAGCTCGTACTCGGCGGCGGGCACCGAGAAGGTCATGCGCAGGAAGTTCTCGACGTAGCCGAGGTCGTTGCGCGGGTAGACGATCGGGTGGCCGATCGACTTCTTGTACGCGTAGGCCGCGATCGTCGGCAGCTTGGCCAGCAGACGGATCGTGGACAGGTGACGCTGCTGCTCGTCGAACGGGTTGTGGCTGTCCTGGTAGAAGGTCGACAGCGCGCTGACCACGGAGGACAGCATGGCCATCGGGTGGGCGTCGCGCGGGAAGCCGTCGAAGAACCGCTTGACGTCCTCGTGCAGCAGGGTGTGCTGGGTGATCTCGCCCTTGAAGGCGTCCAGCTCGTCGCCCGAGGGGAGCTCGCCGTTGATCAGCAGGAAGGCGGTCTCGAGGAAGGAGCTGCGCTCGGCGAGCTGCTCGATCGGGTAGCCCCGGTAGCGCAGGATGCCCTGCTCGCCGTCGAGGTAGGTGATCGCGGATTTGTAGGCGGCGGTGTTGCCGTAACCGGAGTCCAGGGTCACCAGCCCGGTCTGGGCGCGGAGCTTGCTGATATCGAAGCCCTTGTCGCCGACGGTGCTGTCGACCACCGGGTAGGTGTATTCGCCGTCCCCGTACCGCAGTACTACAGAGTTGTCGCTCACGTCATCCCTCACCGACGTTGTGCCTCTTCTTCGAGGTGCCCTGACTACCCCTACCTTCCCCCATTTGGACGATGCACGTGCACTCGGGGTCGGCCATAGGGCCTAAAGACGGCACTCAGTGCCGTCCAGCCTGGCCATACTGCCCCCTTCGCCCCGGTTGGTAAACCGATGAGAGACGAATCCCACCCCGGATCCGCGCGCTCCGGGGCTCCTTCGCGCCCCGGAATGGCCTTTTCGACCCTTCACAAAACCTCCCCGAGCGGACTCACCTCGCCAGCCGGTGATCGAGCGCCGTACACCTCCTGCCTGCGGAGACGGTCCGTACGGCCTGGCCGAGCGCCCTCCGCGAGCCCACCAGCACCACCAGCCGCTTTGCCCTGGTCACCGCCGTATAGAGAAGATTGCGCTGGAGCATCATCCAGGCACCCGTGGTGACGGGGATCACCACGGCCGGATACTCGCTGCCCTGCGAGCGGTGGATGGTCACGGCGTAGGCGTGGGCGAGCTCGTCGAGTTCGTCGAAGTCGTAGCCCACTTCCTCGTCCTCGTCGGTGCGCACCGTCAGCCGCTGCTCGACGACATCGAGGCCGGTGACCACCCCCACCGTCCCATTGAATACCCCGTTTTGCCCCTTTTCATAGTTGTTGCGCACCTGAGTGACCTTGTCGCCGACGCGGAAGACCCGGCCGCCGAAGCGCTTCTCCGGCAGATCGGGCCGGGCGGGCGTAATGGCCTGCTGGAGCAGCCCGTTGAGGGTGCCGGCGCCCGCCGGGCCGCGGTGCATCGGCGCCAGCACCTGGACATCCCGGCGGGGGTCGAGCCCGAACTTGGCGGGGATGCGCCGGGCCGCCACGTCCACGGTGAGCCGGCCCGCCTCCTCGGTGTCCTCCTCGGCGAAGAGGAAGAAGTCCGTCATCCCGTGAGTGAGGGGCGGGACCCCCGAGTTGATGCGGTGCGCATTGGTGACCACACCGGACTGCTGGGCCTGGCGGAAGATGCGGGTGAGGCGGACGGCGGGAACGGGGCTGCCGGGCGCCAGGAGGTCGCGGAGCACCTCCCCGGCGCCCACGGAGGGCAGTTGGTCCACATCTCCGACCAGGAGCAGGTGCGCGCCCGGCGGCACGGCCTTGACGAGCTTGTTGGCCAGCAGCAGGTCGAGCATGGACGCCTCGTCCACGACGACCAGATCGGCGTCCAGGGGGCGGTCCTTGTCGTAGGCCGCGTCTCCGCCGGGCTTGAGCTCCAGGAGCCGGTGGACGGTGGACGCGTCGGCGCCGGTGAGCTCGGAGAGCCGCTTCGCGGCCCGCCCGGTGGGCGCCGCGAGCACCACCTTGGCCCCCTTGGCGCGGGCCAGTTCGACCACGGACCGGACGGTGAAGGACTTGCCGCAGCCGGGCCCGCCGGTGAGCACGGCGACCTTGCTGGTGAGCGCGAGCCGGACCGCCTCCCGCTGCTCGGGGGCCAGCTGCGCGCCCGTGCGGCCCGCGAGCCAGGTGAGGGCCCGCTCCCAGTCGACGTCCCGGAAGGCGGCGAGCCGGTCGCCGTCGGCGCCCAGCAGCCGCTTCACCTGCCCGGCCAGGGACAACTCGGCGCGGTGGAAGGGAACGAGGTAGACGGCGGTGACGGGCTGCCCGTCCTCGGGGCCGGGGACGCTCTCGCGGACGACGCCCGGCTCCTGCCCGCCCTCCTCCCCCTCCGGGCCCTCCGGCGCCGCCAGTTCGGCGAGGCAGTCGATGACGAGCCCGGTGTCGACCTGGAGGAGCTTCACGGCATCCGCGATCAGCCGCTCCTCGGGGAGGTAGCAGTGACCCTGATCGGTGGACTGGGAAAGGGCGTACTGCAGGCCGGCCTTGACCCGCTCGGGGCTGTCGTGCGGGATGCCGACGGCCTGGGCGATGCGGTCGGCGGTGAGGAAGCCGATGCCCCAGACGTCGGCCGCCAGGCGGTAGGGCCGGTTGCGGGTGACGGAGATGGAGGCGTCGCCGTATTTCTTGTAGATGCGCACGGCGATGGAGGTGGAGACGCCCACCCCCTGGAGGAAGACCATGACCTCCTTGATGGCCTTCTGCTCCTCCCACGCGGCGCCGATCAGCTTCGTGCGCTTCGGGCCGAGGCCGGGGACCTCGACGAGGCGGCCGGGATCGCTCTCGATGACATCGAGGGTGTCCGTGCCGAAGTGCTCGGTGATGCGGTCGGCGATGCGCGGGCCGATGCCCTTGATCAGGCCCGAGCCCAGATAGCGGCGGATGCCCTGGACGGTGGCGGGCAGGACGGTGGTGTAGTTCTCGACGGTGAACTGCCGCCCGTACTGCGGGTGGGAGCCCCAGCGGCCCTCCAGGCGCAGCGACTCCCCCGGCTGCGCGCCGAGCAACGAGCCGACCACCGTGAGGAGGTCGCCGCCACCGCGGCCGGTGTCGACGCGGGCGACCGTATAGCCGCTCTCCTCATTGGCGTAGGTGATCCGCTCCAGGACACCTTCGACGACTGCCATCTGGACCATGCACCGACGGTACCGCCGCGGTCTGACAGGTGTTCGGGCCTGTGGACAACTCCCCCGGGGCGAACGGCAGAGGGGCCCGGTCCGACGACCGGGCCCCTCGTTTCCCCCCAAAACCGGCTTCCCCTGAATCCCCCCGGATCCCTCCCCGGGAAGCCCGATGACAAGTACGACCCGCCCCGGCCGCAAAGGGTTGCAGCGCTTTCAAGGAGTTATCGTTCCGTTACCCCTTGTGCGATTCTGACGCCGACGGCTACCCCCGGTAAACCCAGGTCGTACCGAAGGTAAGGTTCCGGCGCCTCCGGGCCGGGGAACGCGTACCCCCATGAAGCTCGCTTTCTCCACCCTCGGAGTGCCCGGACTGCCCCTGCCGGAGGTCGTGCGGCTGGCCCGCGCCCACGGCTGGGACGGCGTGGAGCTGCGGGCGCACCCGGAGGAGCCCGTACACCCCGGGTGCGGGCCCAAGGAGCGGGCGGCGGCGGTCGCGGAGTTCGCCGGTTCGGGCGTGGAGATCCTGGCGGTGGCCGGGTACGCCCGGGTGGCCGCCCCCGGCGACGACGCCCCCGTGCTGCAGGAGCTGACCGGCCTGATCGACCTGGCGGCCGACCTCGGCGCCCGCTACGTACGGGCCTTCCCCGGCGGGGGCGACCGGCCCGCGGAGGAGGCCGACGCGACGGCGGCCCGGCGGCTGGGCACGGTGGCCCCCCTGGCCGCCGACCGCGGCGTCCACGTCCTGCTGGAGACGCACGACTCGCACCGCCGGGCCGCGGACGCCGCCCGTGTGCTCGGCCCCGTCGGGCACGCGAACATCGGCGCCCTGTGGGACGTCCTGCACACCTGGCTCGGCGGCGAGACCCCCACCGAGAGCTTCCCCGTGCTCGCCCCTCACCTGGGCTACGTCCAGGTGAAGGACGTAGCGTCGGCCGAGGCGCTCGATCCGCTGCCGCTGGGCGCGGGCGTGCTGCCGCTCGGCGAGTGCGTCCGGGCGCTCACCGGGTCGGGCTGGGACGGCTGGCTGTGCTGGGAGTACGAGAAGCGCTGGTACCCGCAGGCGGCCGATTTCGGGCAGCTGGCGGGGCCGGGAGCGGAGTACTTGCGCGGGCTGCTCGCCGCCGCCCCGCCAGGGCCGTGACGCCCACCCCGGACACCAGCAGCACCGCCGCGCCCCAGCGCAGCGGGCTCACTCCCTCGCCCAGCAGGAGCGCCGCCGACGACATGCCGAAGACGGGCACGAGCAGGGTGAAGGGCGCGACCGCCGAGGCGTCGTAGGTGCGCAGCAGGAAGCCCCACGCGCCGAAGCCGAGGACCGTGGAGACCCAGGCGACGAAGAGGATCGCCCCGGCGCCGCTCCAGTCGAGCGAGCGCAGCGCAGCGGCGTCCGCCTCCGGGCCCTCGAAGAGGAGCGAAAGCAGCAGGAGCGGCAGCACCGGCACGGTGCTCACCCACACCATGAAGCGCAGCGCGTCCGGCGGCGCGGCCTTGCGCGTGATCACGTTGGACACGCCCCACAAGGCCGCGGCGGCCACGACGAGCGCGAAGCCGAGGAGCGTTCCGGAGGTGCCCTCGTCGACGGCGGCCACCGCGATGCCCGCCAGGGCCAGGCCCATGCCCAGCAGGTGGGTGCGGCCGAGCCGTTCGCCCAGTGCGGCCACGGCGAAGAGGGCCGTGAAGACCGCCTGGACCTGCAGGACGAGCGAGGACAGGCCGGCGGGCATCCCCAGGTGCATGCCGGTGAACAGGAGCCCGAACTTGCCCACGCCGAGGACCAGTCCGACGGCGACGATCCACCGCCACCCGACCTGTGGCCGCCCGACGAGGAAGACGGCCGGCACGGCGGCGGCGAGGAAGCGCAGGGCGGAGAAGAGCAGTGGCGGGAAGTGGTCCAGGCCGACGTCGATGACGACGAAGTTGACGCCCCATACGGCGGCGACGAGAACGGCGAGGGCGAGGTGCAAGGGACGCATACGAGCCAGCCTCGCCGCCCGGACTCTGTAGCACCAGCACAGGTTCCTTCATGATGGGATTCAGCAACGCTGAAATGACGAGCTGAAACGACGAGGGGACTTCCGTGCTGGACCTGGCCCGCCTGCGGGCGCTGCACGCGGTGTCGGTGCACGGTTCGGTGAGCGCCGCGGCCGTGGCCCTGGGCTACACGCCGTCGGCCGTCTCGCAGGCCGTCACCAAGCTGGAGCGGGAGACGCGCACGACGCTGCTGGAGCGGCGCGGGCGCGGCGTGGCGCTGACCGACGAGGGCCGGCACCTGGCCGCCACGGCCCGGCAGTTGCTGGCTCTGGTCGAGCGGGCGGAGACGGAGCTGGAGGAGCGCCGCGGGCAGCCTGCGGGCCGGCTGGTCATCGGGGCGTTCCCGTCGGCCGCGCGCGGTCTGCTGCCCGGCGTGCTCGCCCGGCTCGCCGGCGCCCACCCGGCGCTGGACGCCCGCCTGCTGGAGGTGGACCCGCACCTGTCGGGCGACCTGGTCTCCCAAGGGGTCATCGACCTTGCGGTAACTCACGACTGGGACATCGCCCCGCTGGCCGCCCCGGAGGGCCTGGAGCGCGCAGTGATCGGCGAGGACCGCTGCGACGTGCTGGTGCCCGAGGGGCACCCGCTGGCCGGCCGTGAGGTGCTGGGCCGGGCGGACCTGCCGCACCACCGCTGGATCTGCCAGCCGCCGGGCGCCGTCTGCCACGACTGGCTCGTCCGGACGCTGCGCGCCACGGGCCACGAGCCGGACCTCGCCTACCAGGTCGCCGAGAACCACACCCACATCGCTCTGGTGGCCGCAGGCCTCGGCATCACGCTGATGCCCCGCCTGGGGCGGGGCCCGCTGCCGGCGGGTGTGCGCGCCGTGCCGCTGGAACCGGTGCCCGTGCGGCGGCTCTTCGCCCTGTGGCGCACGGGCGCGGCCCGCAGGCCGGCGATCACCGAGACCGTCCGCACGCTTCACGAGCAGTGGCCCCTGCGGACGTTCTGAACGACCGGCCGGACGACGTTGAGCAGCCGGTTAACCCACTTGAGCACATGGTTGCACCACCCGCTCAAATCGTATGATGCAGCCTCGGCGAGAGGGCTGCACACATGACGGTGGACACCAAGGAACGGCTGATCCGGGCGGCGGACACCGTGCTGCGGACGCAGGGGTACGCCAAGTCGAGCGCGCGGACGATCGCCAAGGAGGCAGGCGTCAATTCGGCGCTGGTCTTCTATCACTTCGGGGGCGTCGACCCGCTGCTGTTCGCCGCGCTCGACCGCTCCTCCGCCGAGCGCATGGGGCTGCTCACCGAGGCGGTCGCGGGCGCCCGCACCCTTGAGGACCTGGTGGACGCCGGCACGCGCGTGTACCGCAGCGACGTCGAGGGCGGGCACCTGACGATGTTCTCCGAGCTCGTCGCCGCCGCCGTCGCCAAGCCGGAGCTGCGCGCGGAGATCCGCGAGCGGGCCGAGCCGTGGATCGCCTTCGTCGAGGAGACCCTGGAGCGGGTCATCGGCGGGACGCCGCTCGCGCGCCTGACCCCGCCGCGCGACCTCGCCAACGCCGCGATCACCTTCTACCTCGGGGTCAACCTCTTCACCGTCCTGGACAGCGACCGCTCCCGTACGGAGTCGGTCTTCGCCATGGCCCGGCGGCTCGCGCCGCGCGCACGGCTGCTGACCCGGCGGCTGCCCGCGCTCGGCGGGAAGCGGCGCGCGCACGACTGACGTGCGCCGGGTGCGGGAACCGCTCCGGGGCGCCGCCCGTCCAAGGGCCGTGCTGCCGTCGTACCCCGCAGAGCGGTGTCGGCCCGCGCCGCCGGCCGGTTGCTGACCTCCCTCTCCGCCGCCTGCGGAAGGCAGCACACCGTCGTCGGCGCGCCCCCCGCTCCACAGCGCCGGCGGCGGGTCCGGCCGGGCGGACGGGTGGGTACGGCGTACGAGTACGGCGTGCGCACCCGGCGTACGCCCGGTGGCATGCGCCCGCACACACCTCGTTTCCACCGCCGCCGTGCGCCCCGCACGTCTGGTGTGCGCCGGGCCCGGGAAGCCAGGCTGGAGCGCATCGGGGGGACGGGGGTCATCATGGGCCATGGCGCGCCGCGGACGGCGCTGCTCGCGCTCGTGCTGCTCGCGTCCGGCGCGACCGCCGCGCTGAGCGGCTGCCGGGCCCAGCAGCCCGCCGCCGGCGCCGCAGGCACACCGGCCGCCCACGCCCGCCCGGGGCGCGATCCGGCGTTCCTGGCCCGCGGCGAGTGCGCGGGGCGCGCCACGGGCTCCTTCACCGAGGTCTCCTGCTGGAGCGGGGAGGCCGCAGCGAGGGTCCTCGCCCGCTACAACGGCCCCCGCGCGGGCGGCCCGCGCTGCCCCGACGAGACCGACTTCGTCCTGCACATCACCGCCGTCGACCAGGGCGCCTCGGAGGAGCACAGCGCGCCCGAGGGCTACGCCTGCATGCGCAATCTCCAGCCGCCGCACCCGGGCGACCCCGGCATGGGCGGCGGTCCGCTGACGGTGACCGGCGACTGCCTCTACACCCAGCGGGACGGGGTGGTGAAGGAGACCGCCTGCGACGGCTCGGCGGCGCACGCCCCCGAGTACCGCATCACGACCGAGGTCGGGGCCCGGCCGGAGTGCCCGCCCTCGACCGACCTGTACGTACAAGTGGGCGGCGGGGCACCCGTCGGGTGCGCCCGCCGCCTGGTCTAGCCCGCCCCGGGGGGACGGTCGCGGTTACGGCCGCAGGGCCTGCCGCTGCTCGACGACCGGCTTGTCGAGCTTCGCGTCGTACGCGGCGAGCGGCTTGGCGTGCGACTCGTCCTGCCGGACGGCCGCCGGGGCGACGCCCGCCCACTCCAGGACCTTGGCCGTGGCCTTGGCCCGCTCGTCGGCGACCAGCTGGGCGATGTTCGAGCCGTGGTTGCCGCCGGGCGCGTAGAAGCGGTAGTCGTCCCGCGCGGCCGCGTTCCTGCCGAGGCGGAACGGCTCGCCGCTCCACGGGTCGTTCTGCCCGTAGACGAAGAGCATCCGCTTGCTGTCCTCGCGCACCCAGCGGTCGACGTCGGCCATGACGCCGCGCTTGAACTTCATCGGGATCTCCCGCGGCACGTACGCGCGCGGGTTGAGGGTCTCGGGGTGCCGGAGCAGGCCCTTGAGGTGTGCGTTCTTCGGGCTCGGGGCGCCGAGCTCGGTGCCCGCCTGGTAGTAGTACGGGGTGAAGCGCTCCAGGCCCTGGTCGGTGTAGCCGTCGAAGCCCGAGATGGTGTCGACGAACTTGTACAGGTCGTCGGTGGAGGCGTTCGTGGCGGGCACGGACGCGCACTCGCTCTGCAGGTGGTACTGCCAGAACGACCAGACCAGGTCGACCACGACGTTCTCGAAGGACTGGTCGATGCCGCCGAGGGTCTTGAACGTCTTGCCGTTCTCGTCGGCCCACTTCTGGTAGCGGGCGACCATCTCGTCACGGCGCAGCAGCGCCTGGCGCTGCACCGAGTTGAGCTGGGTGCGGCAGGCCTGGTCGCCGACGTTCGCGAAGAAGCGGTCGTAGGCCGAGTCCTCGTCGTTGTCGATGTCGTTGGGCGCGACGTAGGCGACGGTGCCGTTCATGTCGTTCGGGTAGTAGCGGCGGTAGTACGTCGCCGTCATGCCGCCCTTGGAGCCGCCGGTGGCCAGCCAGTTCTTGCCGTAGACCGGCTTGAGGGCCGCGTAGAGGCGGTGCTGGTCGCTGGCGGCCTGGTAGATGTCGAGCTTGGACCAGTCGGCGGGCTGCGGCCGCGACGGGGTGAAGAAGCGGTACTCCAGCGACACCTGGTTGCCGTCGACGATGCGGGTCGGCTCGCTGCGGCCGGGGTTGGTGTTGACGTTGTAGCCGGAGGTGAAGAAGACGGTCGGCCGGTCCGTCGACTTGTGCAGCAGCGTGAAGCGCTGCTGGAAGGTGCCCTTGGCCGGGTTCCGGTGGTCGACCGGCTGATCGTAGGTCAGGACGAGGTAGCGGTAGCCCTCGTACGGCTTCTCCTCGACCAGCCTCATCCCCGGAATCTTCAGGACGCGTTCCTTGATGTCCGGCTCGGTGGCCTTGGTGGCCGCCCCCGCCGTGGCGCTGCCGGCACCGACGGTGCCCACGAGCACCGTCAGCGCCAGCAGCCATCTGAGAGCCCTGCGCATTCGCCCTCCCCTGGGTTCGCAAGTTCGCCGCGAACCTACCGGGGGGCCGACCGGCGCACCAGACCCTTTTCTCTCACCCCTCGTGCAACCCTCTGGTGCAACCCTCTTCCGCCGTCAGCCGGTCCGCTTGGCGTACGTCACCATCACGACGCCGTTGCCGAACGAGCGGGTCCCCTTCAGGTCGTAGCGCTGCGGGGAGAACTCCGCCGAGAACAGCGGGATGCCCTTCCCCGCGACGAACGGGTTGATCTTCACCACGAGCTCGTCGATCTCACCGCGCAGCTGGCCCGCGAGGTTCGCCCCGCCGCACAGCCAGATCCCCTTGCCCTCCTGCTGCTTGAGGTCGCGGACCAGCTCCACCGGGTCGCCGGAGAAGACGGTGACCGCGGGGTCGGGGCTGGTGGCGAGGGACTTCGAGACCACGTACTGCCGCAGGTGCGGGTACGGGCTGGTCATGCCGATCGACAGGCCGGGCTCGTAGGTGTTGCGGCCCATCAGGACCGTGTCGAAGTCCCGGTTCTCCGGGCCGAGCCCGACGGCCTCGCGGCCCCGCGCGGAGACGGTGTCCGGGTAGGCCTCGATCAGGGCGCCGACGTACTCGTCGTCCAGGATCGACATCATGAAGTCGAACTCGTCGCCGGGGCCCGCGATGAGGCCGTCGATGGTGGTGGCGATGAAGTAGGTGAGCTTGCGCATGGGGTTCCCCGCTCGGTACGAAGCGCCTTGTCTGAGGTCTTCCGGCGCCAACGTACCGGGCGGGGAGCCCCCGCGGCCTACGCCGGCACCGCCTCACCCGTGAACGTCCGCCACAGCTCCGCATAACGCCCCTCGCGGGCCAGCAGGGCGGCGTGCGTGCCGTCCTCGACGACGCGGCCGTGGTCCAGGACCACCACCCGGTCCGCACGGGCCGCCGTGGTCAGCCGGTGGGCGACCACGAGCGTCGTACGGCGCCCGGCAAGCCGGTCCGTGGCCTGGTTGACCAGCGCCTCGGTGGCCAGGTCCAGGGCGGCGGTGGCCTCGTCCAGCAGCAGGATGTCCGGGTCGACCAGCTCCGCCCGGGCCAGGGCGATCAGCTGGCGCTGGCCGGCGGAGAGGTTGCGGCCGCGCTCGGTGACCGCGTGCAGGTAGCCGCCGTCCAGCGTGGCGATCATGTCGTGGGCGCCGACCGCGCGCGCCGCGGCCTCCACCTCGGCGTCGGTGGCGTCCGGGCGCCCGTAGGCGATGGCGTCGCGCACCGTGCCCGGGAAGAGGTAGGGCTCCTGGGGGACGACGCCGAGCCGGTGCCGGTAGCCGGTGGGGTCCAGGTCGCGCAGGTCGTGGCCGTCCACGCGGACCGCGCCGTCCGTCGGGTCGTAGAACCGCGCGACCAGCTTGACGAGGGTGGACTTGCCCGCGCCGGTCTCGCCGACGAAGGCGACGGTCTGGCCGGCCGGGATCGTCAGCCGGACGCCGGACAGGGCGTTCTCGCCGTCGCCGTAGTGGAAGGCGACGTCGTCGAAGACGATCTCGCCGGTCAGCTCCCGCACCGCGCGCGGCCGCTCGGCCACGGGCGTGGTGGTGGGCTCGCGCAGCAGGCCCTGCACCCGGCCGAGGGAGACGGTGGCCTGCTGGTAACCGTCGAAGACCTGCGACAGCTGCTGGACGGGCGCGAAGAACAGGTCGATGTAGAGCAGGTAGGCCACCAGCGCGCCCGCCGTGAGCGTGCCGTCGCTCACCCGCCCCGCACCCACGATCAGGACCGCGGCGGCGGCCACGGACGACAGCAGCTGGACGAAGGGGAAGTAGACCGATATCAGCCACTGCCCGCGGACGCGCGCCTGCCGGTAGGACCAGCTGCGCTCCGCGAACCGCCGGGCGCCGGCCGCCTCGCGGCGGAACGCCTGCACGATGCGCAGGCCCGCGACGCTCTCCTGCAGGTCGGCGTTGACGAGCCCGACGCGCTCGCGCGCCAGCTCGTACGCCTTGACGCTCTGCCGCCGGAAGACGACGGTCCCGGCGATCAGCGGCGGCAGCGTGGCGAAGACGACGAGGGCCAGTTCGACGTCGATGACGAGGAGGGCGACGAGTATGCCGAAGAAGGTGAGGACGGAGACGACGGCGGTGACCAGGCCGGTCTGCAGGAACGTGGACAGGGCGTCCACGTCCGTGGTCATCCGCGTCATGATCTTGCCGGTGAGCTCGCGCTCGTAGTAGTCGAGCCCCAGCCGCTGGAGCTGGGCGAAGATCTTCACGCGCAGGGCGTAGAGGATGCGCTCGCCCGTGCGGCCCGTCAGCCGCGTCTCGGCGACCTGGGCGGCCCACTGGGCCGCCACCACGAGCAGAGCCAGCCCTGAGGCCGCCCAGACCGCTCCCAGGGCGAGCTGCTGGACGCCCTGGTCGATGCCGTGCCGGATCAGCACCGGCAGCAGCAGCCCGGCGACGGCGTCGACCGCCACCAGCAGCAGGCTCAGCACCAGCGGCGTGCGGAAGCCGCGCAGCAGCTGCCGCAGCCCGTACGCCTCCTCCGGGCGCGCGGCCCGCTCCTCGTCCACGTCGGGGGTGTCGTCCGCGGGCGGCAGTGCGGCGACCTTGGCCAGCAGCTCGGGCGTGGCGGGCATGCCCGTGACGCCCTCGGGAGCCGCGGAGGGCTCGTCCTTGCGCACCCACAGGGACGGGGTGACGCCGTCGAGCAGGACGCGCCGGGGCTTGAGCGGCGCCGCGTCGACCTCGGGGCGGGAAAGCGCCTCCACGCGCGCGTGGCCGTCCGTGCCGTCCGTACGGTCCAGGACGTCCTTACGGTCCAGCACGTCCGTGCGGTCGAGGAGGCCCGCGGCGGACGCCTCTCCGCCGAAGACGCCGGCGAGGGCGACCGGAGCGGTGCGTCCCGCCGGGTCCTTCGTCACCCCGGCCAGCTCTCCCGGGTCCGTCAGCAGCGCGCGGTAACGCTCGCAGCGCTCCTCCAGCTCGTCCGCCGTGCCGACGTCGATGAGCCGGCCGCCGTCCAGCACCGCGATCCGGTCGGCGAGCGCCAGCGTGGAGGCGCGGTGGGCGATGAGCAGCGTCGTACGGCCCGCCATGACGCTGCGCAGCGCCTCGTGGATCTCGTGCTCCACGCGCGCGTCGACCGCGGAGGTCGCGTCGTCCAGGAGCAGCAGGCGGGGGTCGGTGAGGATCGCGCGGGCCAGGGCGATGCGCTGGCGCTGGCCGCCGGAGAGCGTCAGGCCCTGCTCGCCGACGGCGGTGTCGTAGCCGCCGGGCAGCTCGCTGATGAAGCCGTCGGCCTGCGCGGCGCGCGCGGCGGCGCGGATCTGCTCGTCGCCGGCGTCCGGGTGCCCGTAGGCGATGTTGTCGCGGATGGTGTCGGAGAACAGGAAGCTGTCCTCGGGGACGAGCCCGATGGCGGCGCGCAGGGAGGGCAGCGTGAGGTCGCGGACGTCGTGGCCGCCGACGCGCACGGCGCCGCCGGTGACGTCGTAGAAGCGCGGCAGCAGCAGCGAGACGGTGGACTTGCCGCTGCCGGAGGCGCCGACGACGGCCACGGTCTCGCCGGGCTCCAGGCGCAGGGAGAAGCCGTCGAGGACGGGCCGGGCGGGGTCGTAGCCGAAGGTGACGTCGTCGAACTCGACGGTGGCGGGGGCGTCCCCGGGCAGCTCGCGGGCGCCGGGGCGCTCCTGGACGACCGGCTCGGTGTCGACGAGTTCCAGGACGCGCTCGACGCCCGCGCGGGCCTGCTGGCCGACGGTGAGGACCATGGTGAGCATCCGCACGGGGCCGACGAGCTGCGCCAGGTAGGTCGAGAAGGCGACGAACGTGCCGAGGGTGATCTGGCCGCGGGTGGCCATCCAGCCGCCGAGGGCGAGCATGGCCACCTGGCCGAGCGCGGGGACGGCCTGCAGGGCCGGGGTGTAGCGGGAGTTGAGGCGCACGGTGCGCAGGCGGCCGGCGAAGAGCCTGCGGCTCACCTTGCGGAGCTTGGCGCTCTCCTGCGCCTCCTGGCCGAAGCCCTTGACCACGCGGACGCCGGTCACCGCGCCGTCCACGACGCCGGCGACGGCCGCGGCCTGCCCCTGGGCGTACCAGGTGGCGGGGAAGAGCCGGGTGCGGCTGTGCTTGGCGAGGATCCACAGGGCGGGGGCGACGGCGAGGGCGACGACGGTCAGGAGCGGGGAGAGGACCACCATCACGACGAGCGAGATGGCGAAGAGCATGAGGTTGCCGATCATCATCGGCAGCATGAAGAGCAGGCTCTGGATCAGCTGGAGGTCGCTGGTCGCGCGGCCGACGACCTGGCCGGTGGACAGCTCGTCCTGGCGCCGGCCGTCGAGCCGCGCGATGGCCTCGTGCATCTCGGTCCGCAGGTCGTGCTGGACGTCGAGGGCGAGGCGGCCGCCGTAGTAGCGGCGGATGTACGTCAGGCCGTAGACGACGACGGCGGCGACGATAAGGAGCGTGGCCCAGGGGGCCAGCGGGCGCTGGTGCGAGCCGATCACGTCGTCGATGATCAGCTTGGGTATGAGGGGCACGAGCGCCATGACGGCCATGCCGGCGAGCGAGGAGCCGAGGGCGAGGAGCACCGTGCCGCGGTAGCGCCAGCAGTAGCCGGCGAGCCGCCTGGCCCATCCTTGACCTGTCGTTTCCCTCGCCGCTGCCACCCGAGCCTCCTGCGCTGCCGCTCTCGTCCTGCTGACGGAGGGCCCAACGCCGTGGGCTGCGGATTTCATCCCGCCGCAACAAAGTACGGGTGCGAGGCCGGGCGGTGCGCTCCCCCTACGGCCGCGGCAGGCGCACGGTGAGCGAATAGAGCCGGGTGACCTGCACAGGGTTCTGGTTGTCGTCGCTCACCAGCAGCAGGCGGAGGAATCCTCCGTTCCGCCGGGTGGCGGGCCGGGTGACGGCGAGCCCCTCGATGTTGTCCAGCAGCGGGTTCGGCTGCGGCTGCCGGGCGGTCGCGCCCAGGGACGGGCAGGCGCCCATGTCGGCGAGGAGCGTCTTGTGCACGGGCCGCACGGACGGACCGCCGGGCAGGTTCGTGACGGCGGTGACGTCGCTCGCGCGGCGCGGGTCGGCGAGGTAGAGCCGCACGGTGTTGCCGACGCCAGCCGTGAAGCCGCGCTCCAGGACGAGGAGGCGGCCGTCGCCGGCCGCGGTGATCTCCGCGACGCCGAGGCCCTTGTCGGCCGGGTAGGCGTACTGCGGGCCGAGGACGAAATCCTGCCGGCCGTGCCGACCATGCTGGCCGTGCCGCTGCCAGCTCTGCAGGCGCACGAGCGGTCTGCCGGCGGCGTCCGGCCCGTCCCCGGCCAGGGCCTGCTCCATGGAGGCGATCAGCGTGCGCCCGCCGGGCTGGAGGGTCAGGCCCTCGAAGGTCTGGTTGGGCACGGCGCGCCCGGCCGGGGCGACCTGCAGCGCCTCCGGGACGGGCAGCCGCCCCAGCAGCTTGCCGTCCCTGTCGTAGCGGCGGACGGACGGCTCGGTCTCGGACGTCACCAGCCGGGTGCCGTCACGGTCGACGACCAGTCCTTCGGAGTCGAGGGGGCCGCCCTTCTCGTCGGCGAGGTTCACGGCCCGCACGGGGGTCGCGGACGGCGCCTTGCCGGTCTTCTGCTCCACGTCGAGGGAGAACAGCTGGGAGCGGTCGGAGAGCGCGGCCACGGTGCCGTCCTCGTCGACCGCCAGGGCCGAGAGGTTGCCGACGAACGAGCCCTGGAACGTCGTCTTGTCCAGACCGTCGGAGAAGCCGTCGATCCGTACGGAGGGCGAGCACGCGCGCGTGGGCGCGTGCGCCTGCGCCGGAGCGGCGCCGGTGGTCGTCAGGCAGGTGGCCGCGGCCAGTGCGGCGGTGGCGGCGGCGAGCACGGAGCGGGTGCGCATGGGGCGGGCCTCCTGGGTCGGAAACAACACCCTGGAAAAATACGGTGGTCGGCCACCGGCCTCACAGACCCGGGACGAACTGCAGGAGCAGATCGATGAGTTTGATGCCGGCGAAGGGCGCGATCAGCCCGCCCACCCCGTACAGGCCGAGGTTGCGGCGCAGCAGGGCGTGCGCGCTGGAGGGGGCGTAGCGCACGCCGCGCAGGGCGAGGGGGATCAGGGCGACGATGACCAGCGCGTTGAAGATGATCGCCGAGGCGATGGCCGAGGACGGGCTGTGCAGGCCCATGACGTTGAGCTTCTCCAGGCCCTCGTAGCCGGCGACGCCGCCGAACATGGCCGGGACGATCGCGAAGTACTTGGCGACGTCGTTGCAGATGGAGAAGGTGGTGAGCGCGCCGCGCGTGATGAGCAGCTGCTTGCCGATCTCCACGATCTCGATGAGCTTGGTGGGGTTGGAGTCCAGGTCCACCATGTTCCCGGCCTCCTTGGCGGCCGAGGTGCCGGTGTTCATGGCCACGCCCACGTCCGCCTGGGCCAGCGCGGGCGCGTCGTTCGTGCCGTCCCCCGTCATCGCCACCAGCTTGCCGCCGGCCTGCTCCTCGCGGATGCGGGCGAGCTTGTGCTCGGGGGTCGCCTCGGCCATGTAGTCGTCCACCCCGGCCTCCGCGGCGATGGCCTTGGCGGTGAGCGGGTTGTCGCCGGTGACCATGACGGTCCTGATGCCCATGGCGCGCAGCTCGGCGAAGCGCTCGGCGATGCCGGGCTTGACGACGTCCTTGAGGTGGACGGCGCCCAGGACCCGGCAGCCGTCGCGGTCCTCCAGGGCGACGAGCAGCGGGGTGCCGCCGCCGGCCGCGATGGAGTCCGCGATCCAGCCGGCCTCGGCGGGGATGTCGCCGCCGCGCCGGGCCACCCACTGCAGGACCGCGTTCCCGGCGCCCTTGCGGATGCGGCAGAACTCGCCGTCGTAGGCGAAGTCCGCCCCGCTCATCCTCGTCTGCGCGGAGAACGGCACGAAGCGGCCGTGCGCGAACTCCGCCTCGGCGTGGTGGATCCCGTACTGCTGCGCGAGGGCGACGATCGAGCGGCCCTCGGGCGTCTCGTCGGCCAGGGAGGCGAGCTGGGCGGCGTCGGCCAGCAGCTCGTGCGGGACGTCCTTGACGGGCACGAAGGAGGCCGCCTGGCGGTTGCCGAGGGTGATGGTCCCGGTCTTGTCCAGCAGGAGCGTGTTGACGTCCCCGGCGGCCTCCACGGCCCGCCCGGACAGCGCGAGGACGTTGCGCTGGACGAGGCGGTCCATCCCGGCGATGCCGATCGCGGACAGCAGGGCGCCGATGGTCGTGGGGATGAGGGTGACGAGGAGGGCGACGAGGACGGTGATGCTCTGCGGGGCGCCGGACCAGCCCGCCATGGGCTGCAGCGACACCACGGCCAGGATGAAGATCACGGTCAGGCAGGAGAGCAGGATGTTCAGGGCCAGCTCGTTGGGGGTCTTCTGCCGGCTGGTGCCCTCGACCAGGGCGATCATGCGGTCCAGGAAGGTGTGCCCGGGGCGTGAGGTGATGCGGACGACCACCCGGTCGGAGAGCACCTTCGTACCGCCGGTGACGCCCGAGCGGTCGCCGCCCGCCTCCCGGATGACGGGCGCGGACTCGCCGGTGATGGCGGACTCGTCGACCGATGCGACGCCGTCGACGACCTCGCCGTCGCCGGGGACGGTCCCGCCCGCCTCCACGACCACGAAGTCCTGCGGGCGCAGGTCGGCGGCGACCACGCGCTCCTCCACCCAGTCGCGCCGGTCCATGCCCACCCGCCAGGTGCGCAGCCGCCGGGCGACGGTGGTGTCGCGGGTGCGGCGCAGCGTCTCGGCCTGCGCCTTGCCACGGCCCTCGGCGACGGCCTCGGCCAGATTGGCGAAGAGCACGGTCAGCCAGAGCCAGACGCTGATGAGCCAGGCGAAGGCGGACGGGTCGAGGAGCGCGGAGAGCGTGGTGAGGACGGAGCCCGCCTCGACCACGAACAGCACCGGGTGCTTGACCATGAGCCGCGGGTGCAGCTTGCGGAAGGCGTCCGGGAGAGAGGCGGCCAGCTGACGGAGGTCGACGGCGCCTCCGGCCACCCGCCGGTGCCGTTTCCGCCCGGAGGGCGGGGCCGGGATCGGCGGGCGGACGTCCTGTTCGGGGAGGAGGTGCAGGGTCAACGGGGTGGCCTTCGACGGGGGTGGGTGATCACCCCAGCCAACCGTCCGGGCACGGCCCGTCACCGGATCCTTACGCGCCCTTGTCGGGCCGCAGGTCCGGACTGACGCACCTTTGACGCGGCGCAGCGGCCCCGGGAGCTCCCCCTCCCCCGGAAACGGCGAGCGCCGTGCAGCCCGGTTTCCCGGCCCGCACGGCGCTCGCCGAAGGGGTGGCGTCAGCCGCGCGACGCGGCGATCTGCCGCGACATGATCGTCGTCAGCTCGTAGGCCGCGTGGGAGGCGGCCACCGACGTGATCTCGGCGTGGTCGTAGGCCGGGGCGACCTCGACCAGGTCGGCGGAGACCAGGTTGCAGGACGACAGGCCCCGGATGATCTCCAGCAGCTCGCGGGAGGTCAGGCCGCCCGCCTCCGGCGTGCCGGTGCCGGGCGCGTGGGCCGGGTCCAGGACGTCGATGTCGATGGAGATGTACAGCGGGCGGTCCCCGACGCGCTGGCGCAGCTGGTCGGCGATCTCGTCGACGCCCCGGCGCATCACGTCGGCCGAGGTGACGATGCCGAAGCCCATCTTCTCGTCGTCGGTGAGGTCCTTCTTGCCGTACAGCGGGCCGCGCGTACCGACGTGGGACAGCGCCTCGGTGTCGAGGATGCCCTCCTCGACGGCGCGGCGGAACGGCGTGCCGTGGGTGTACTCGGCGCCGAAGTAGGTGTCCCAGGTGTCCAGGTGCGCGTCGAAGTGCAGCAGGGCGACGGGGCCGTGCTTCTTGGCGACCGAGCGCAGCAGGGGCAGGGCGATGGTGTGGTCGCCGCCCAGGGTCATCATGCGGGCGCCGGTGCCCAGGAGGTCGTCGGCCGCGGCCTCGATGGTCTCGACGGCCTCGTCGATGTTGAACGGGTTCGCGGCGATGTCACCGGCGTCCGCGACCTGCGCGAGGGCGAAGGGGGAGGCGTCCTGCGCCGGGTTGTACGGGCGCAGCAGGCGGGAGGCCTCGCGGATGGCGTTGCCGCCGAAGCGGGCGCCCGGCCGGTAGGAGACGCCGGTGTCGAAGGGCACGCCGACGACGGCCACGTCCGTCGTGCCGACCTCGTCCAGGCGCGGCAGGCGGGCGAAGGTCGCGGGGCCTGCGTAGCGCGGGATGCGGGAGGAGTCGACGGGGCCGCGCGGTTCACGGGGGGCGGGGGTGCTCATGCTGGGGAGCCTCTCGAATCACGGACGCGTTACGGTCGAACCAACGTCGGGGCGGCTGCGGTGGACGTACCCGAGGGTAGGCAGGGCGGCGGAATCCGCACATGTACGTAACCGTGGGTCCGGCCCCTCCATATGGACACCGCGTCCAGCAGCAACATGATCGGGGGAGACAATGAGCGGTATGCCCATACCGACCCGCAGCGAACTGATCGGCCACCTCGTCCGCACGCGCATCGCCGGTGCCGTGGCGACGCCCCGCGAGAACAACCTCGACCACTACCGCAAGCTGTCGAACGGCGACCGCCGCTACTGGCTCGGCCTGGAGCTCGGCGACCGCTGGACGGACGAGCAGGACGTGCTGGCCGTGATGGCGGAGCGCTGCGGCGTGAGCGACGACCTGAACCACCGGGCCGGCCAGGACCACATCGACCCCGAGCTGACCGCCGACGCCCTGGACCGCATGGCGAACGTGCTGCGCAAGGCGGCGGAGAGCCGGCAGAGCGTGCTCTTCGCGACCGGCCACCCGGGCGCCCTGCTGGAGACGCACCGCATGACCGCGGCGGCCATGCGCGCGGCGGGCTGCGAGGTCGTGCGGATCCCGGGCGGGCTGACCGCGGACGAGGGCTGCGTCGTGCAGTTCGCCGACGTCGCGGTGTACGAGGGCGGGGCGACGCTCTGGCACACCCACTCCCCCCACCCGATGACCGCGATCCTCGACGGGCTGCTGCGCGAGGGCCGCCCGCTGCCGGACCTGGTCGTCGCCGACCACGGCTGGGCGGGCTGCGCGGCGCAGCGCGGCATCGACGCCGTGGGCTACGCGGACTCCAACGACCCGGCGCTCTTCCTCGCGGAGGCGGAGGGCACGCTGCAGGTGGCCGTGCCGATGGACGACCACGTGGTGGACCCGCGCTTCTACGAGCCGATGACGGCGTACCTGCTGGCCGCGGCGGGGCTCCTCACGGAGGGCTGAGACGGCCCTGCGGTTCCGGTGGCCCGCAGGCCGCCGGACTCCCGCCGCGGCGGCCGAGCGCCGTTGCGGCGGGACCTTTCCCGGGGCTAGCCCTCCGCCGGGTCGGGGCCGCCGTTCCAGCCCCGCACGCAGAGCCATGCGCCGCCCCAGACCAGGGCGGCCTCAACTCCCCGGAACACGAGGAAGCCCACCAGCTTGGGCACCCCCGTCGCCTCGACGAGCGGGCTGTGCCAGAGGAAGACCACGAGAACGCCGAGGACGATGCTCAAGGCGCCTCCGGCCATCAGCAAGGACCTCGATGCCCTGCCCATCCGTGCGGTCGCGCGCGCCATCGGACCCCCTCCGTCGCACCGGCTACGTCAACTCGCCGATGTTACCGGCCCGTCAGGCACGCCCACGCGGAACCCTGACCACGCCCTCTTGGATCACCGACACCGCCAGCTGCCCGCCCTCGGTGAAGATGCGGCCCCGGGCCAGCCCGCGGCCGCCCTGTGAGGTGGGGCTCTCCTGGTCGTACAGCAGCCACTCGTCGGCGCGGAACGGGCGGTGGAACCACATGGCGTGGTCCAGGCTCGCTCCGACGACGTCGCCGACGGCCCAGCCGCCGCGGCCGTGGGCCAGGAGGACGGAGTCCAGGAGCGTCATGTCGGACACGTAGGTGGCCAGGCAGATGTGCAGCAGGGGATCGTCGGCCAGTTTGCCGTTGGTACGGAACCAAACCTGCGACTTCGGCTCGCGCGGCTCCCCCACGCTGCCGAACGGCGGCTCGTCCGCGTACCGCAGGTCGACCGCCGAGCGGGCGTCCAGGATGCGGTCCACGACGCCCTGGCCGCCCAGGAGCTCCGCGTACCGGGGCAGCATCTCGGCCGCCGTGGGGAGGGTCTGAGGATCCGGCGCAGGCGGCATGGCCTCCTGGTGTTCGAGGCCTTCCTCGTGGCGCTGGAAGGACGCCGACAGGTGGAAGATCGGCTGCCCGTGCTGGACGGCGACGACGCGGCGCGTGGTGAAGGAGCCGCCGTCGCGGATGCGGTCGACGGTGTAGACGATGGGCACGGCGGGGTCGCCGGGCCGCAGGAAGTAGGAGTGCAGGGAGTGCGGGGCGCGGTCCGCGGGGACCGTGCGCCCCGCGGCGACGAGGGCCTGCGCGGCGACCTGGCCGCCGAAGACGCGCGGCACGAGGATGGCACGGCCGGTGGTGCCGCGGAAGATGTCCTCCTCGATCGGCTCCAGGTCGAGGAGGGCGAGCAGTTCGTCCAGCGGCGTACGGGTGCGGGTAAGGGGCTCGTTCATGGGTGCAGGGTCTTACCGGCCTACAGGCCCATCGACTTGGCGACGATGGACCGCATGACCTCGCTGGTGCCGCCGTAGATGCGGCTGACGCGGGTGTCCGCGTACAGGCGGGCGATGGGGTACTCCATCATGTAGCCGTAACCGCCGTGGAGCTGGAGGCACTTGTCGATGACGACGGCGGCGCGCTCGGTGGTGAAGAGCTTGGCGGAGGCGGCGTCGGCGGCGGTGAGCTCGCCCGCGTCGTGGGCGTCCAGGGCGCGGTCCACGACCGCCTCCATGGCGTCGACCTCGGACTTGCAGTCGGCCAGCACGAACTTGGTGTTCTGGAAGGACGCGACGGAGGCGCCGAAGACCGTGCGGTCCCGCACGTACTCCTGGGCGAACCGGATGGCCGCGGCGGCCTGGGCGTAGGCGGCGACGGCGATGCCCAGCCGCTCCTGCGGCAGGTTCTGCCCCAGGTAGCCGAAGGCCTTGCCCTCCTCGCCGAGCAGATCCTCGACGGGCACCTTGACGTCGGTGAAGGACAGTTCGGCGGTGTCGGAGGTCTTCAGACCGAGCTTCTCCAGCTTGCGGCCGACCGCGTAGCCCTCGGAGGCGGTGTCGACGACGAGGATGGAGATGCCGGCGCGGCGGTCCTCGGGGGTGGGCGGGGCGGTGCGGGCACAGACGAGCACCCGGTCGGCCTGGACGCCTCCGGTGATGAAGGTCTTCGCACCGTTGAGGACGTAGTGCGTGCCGTCCTCGGAGAGCCGGGCGGTGGTCTTCATGCCGGCCAGGTCGGAGCCGGTGCCGGGCTCGGTCATGGCGATGGCGGTCATCATGTCGCCGGAGACGAAGGACGGCAGCCAGCGCCGCTTCTGCTCCTCGGTGGCGTACTTGAGGAGGTAGGGCAGGCACAGCGCCGTGTGCACGCTGCTGCCGCCGAAGCTGACGCCCGCGCGGGCGCACTCCTCGGTGATGACGGCCTGGAACTTGAAGCTGCTCTCGCCCGCGCCGCCGTACTCCTCGGGCACCTCGATGCCGAAGACCCCGAGCTCCCCGAGCTTCTTGTAGAAGTCGCGGGGGGCGGCGCCGGCCTCCCGCCACTCGTCGTAGACGGGCACGACCTCGGCCGCGATGAAGTCGCGGATCGTCTCGCGGAAGGCCTCGTGGTCCTCGCTGTACACCGTGCGACGCATTGGCTGCCATTCCCCTCGTACGGGCCCGGCGACCCCGGGCTCATGCCTGGCCAAGCGCTTGCTCAGGCGAAAGCTACCCGGGAGTCACCAGGGCTGTCCAGAGCGGGCAGGGCCGAACGGGTGACCCCGGCAGGTCACCCGGCGGACGGCTTGACAGACGGCCCGGCGGGCCCCGCCGGCGCGCCGTCCGACAGCGACGCGAAGGCCCCGTGGGCCAGGCGGCGCAGCAGGGCCGCCGTGGCCGTACGGCCGGGGAGCGCGCCGGGGCGGCCGAGGTGCGGCGTGGAGTTGAGCAGGCCGAAGACGGCGTGCACGGCGGCGCGCACCTCCGCCTCGCCGGAGCCCGGGTGCAGGCGGCCGACGACGTCGACCCACAGCTCCACGTACTGCCGCTGCAGCGAGCGGACCTGCTTGCGGTCGCTGTCGCGCAGCTGGCCCAGCTCGCGGTCGTGGAGGGTGATCAGGGCCCGGTCGTCCAGGGCGAAGTCGATGTGGCCGTCGATGAGGGAGCCGAGGACGGCGGCCGGGCCCCCGCCCGTCGAGGTGGCGTCGATGACGCGGCGCTGCCCGCCCGCGAAGAGCCGCTCGCTGATGCCGATCAGGAGCTCGGCGAGCATGGCGTCCTTGCCGGCGAAGTGCCGGTAGAGGCCGGGCCCGCTGATCCCGACGGCGGCGCCTATCTCGTCGACCCCCACGCCGTGGAAGCCGCGCTCCGCGAAGAGGCGGGCCGCCTCCCGCAGGATCTGCTCGCGGCGGGTGGGGGCGGCCGGGGCCGGGGTGCGGGTTGGTGCGTCGTTCACGAAAGTGATTCTAGACAGCGGCGTTAGTGGTCGTTAACCTGAAGGAGTCGTGTTAACGCTCATTAACCGAGCGGCTCATTGACCGAGCAAGGGAGCTCGAGTACATGCAGCAGGCACCGGCGCTGGGGAGCGCCGCCGATCCGGCCTCCGACGCCTGGCGGGTGAACGAGGCCGCGCACCGCGAGCTGTCCGCGGAGCTGCGGGAGCGGCTGGCCGCGGCGCGGCTGGGCGGCGGGGAGCGGGCCCGGGCGCGGCACACCGCCCGCGGCAAGCTGCTGCCGCGCGACCGCGTCGACGCCCTGCTCGACCCCGGCTCGCCCTTCCTGGAGCTCGCCCCGCTGGCCGCCGAGGGGATGTACGGCGGGTCCGCGCCCGCCGCGGGCGTCATCTCCGGCATCGGGCGGGTCTCCGGGCGCGAAGTGGTCGTCGTCGCCAACGACGCCACCGTCAAGGGCGGTACGTACTACCCGATGACGGTCAAGAAGCACCTGCGGGCGCAGGAGATCGCCCTGGAGAACAGGCTGCCCTGCCTGTATCTGGTGGACTCCGGCGGCGCCTTCCTCCCCATGCAGGACGAGGTCTTCCCCGACCGCGACCACTTCGGCCGGATCTTCTACAACCAGGCCCGGATGTCCGGCGCGGGCATCCCGCAGATCGCCGCGGTCCTCGGCTCCTGCACCGCCGGCGGCGCCTACGTCCCGGCGATGAGCGACGAAGCGGTGATCGTCCGCGGCCAGGGCACGATCTTCCTGGGCGGCCCCCCGCTGGTGAAGGCCGCCACGGGCGAGGTCGTCACGGCCGAGGAGCTGGGCGGCGGCGAGGTTCACTCGAAGGTGTCGGGCGTCACCGACCACCTCGCGGAGAGCGACGAGCACGCCCTGCGGATCGTCCGGACGATCGTCTCCACGCTCCCCGAGCGGAGCGCCCTCCCCTGGCCCGTCGAGCCGGCCGAGGCGCCTGCGGTCGATCCCGCCGGGCTCTACGGCGCCGTCCCGGTGGACTCCCGCACTCCGTACGACGTGCGCGAGGTCATCGCCCGCGTCGTCGACGGCTCGCGGTTCGCCGAGTTCAAGGCCGAGTTCGGGCAGACGCTGGTGACCGGCTTCGCCCGCATCCACGGCCACCCCGTCGGCATCGTCGCCAACAACGGCATCCTGTTCTCCGAATCCGCCCAGAAGGGCGCGCACTTCATCGAGCTGTGCGACCAGCGCGGCATCCCCCTGGTCTTCCTGCAGAACATCTCCGGCTTCATGGTCGGCAGGCAGTACGAGGCGGGCGGCATCGCCAAGCACGGCGCGAAGATGGTGACGGCCGTGGCCTGCACCCGCGTCCCCAAGCTCACCGTCGTCATCGGCGGCTCCTACGGCGCCGGCAACTACTCGATGTGCGGCCGGGCCTATTCGCCGCGCTTCCTGTGGATGTGGCCCAACGCCAAGATCTCCGTCATGGGCGGCGAGCAGGCGGCCTCCGTCCTCGCCACCGTCAAGCGCGACCAGCTCGAAGCCCGCGGCGAGAGCTGGAGCGCCGAGGACGAGGAGGCCTTCCGGGCCCCCGTCCGCGAGCAGTACGAGACCCAGGGCAGCGCCTACTACGCCACCGCGCGCCTGTGGGACGACGGCGTCATCGACCCCCTGGAGACCCGGCAGGTCCTGGGCCTGGCGCTGACGGCCTGCGCCAACGCCCCCCTGCCCGAGAAGGACACCACCGCGCCCGGCTACGGCGTCTTCCGGATGTGAGGCGGAGCATGTTCGAGACTGTCCTTGTCGCCAACCGCGGCGAGATCGCCGTACGGGTCATCCGCACGCTGCGCGCGCTCGGCATCCGCTCGGTCGCCGTCTTCAGCGACGCGGATGCGCAGGCACGGCACGTCCGCGAAGCCGACACCGCCGTGCGGATCGGCCCTGCGGCCGCCGCGGAGAGCTATCTGTCGATACCGCGCCTGCTGGAGGCGGCCGCCCGCACCGGCGCCCAGGCCGTCCACCCCGGCTACGGCTTCCTCGCCGAGAACGCCGCCTTCGCCCGCGCCTGCGCCGGTGCCGGGCTCGCCTTCATCGGCCCGCCGGCCGGGGCCATCGAGCTGATGGGCGACAAGATCCGGGCCAAGGAGACGGTGCAGGCCGCGGGCGTGCCCGTGGTGCCCGGCTCCTCCGGCAGCGGTCTGACCGACGCCGAGCTCGAGGCCGCCGCCCTCGGCATCGGCATGCCCGTGCTGCTCAAGCCCTCCGCGGGCGGCGGCGGCAAGGGCATGCGCCTCGTGCGCGACGCCGCCCTGCTCGGCGAGGAGATCGCCGCCGCCCGGCGCGAGGCCCGCGGTTCCTTCGGCGACGACACCCTGCTCGTCGAGCGCTGGATCGACCGCCCCCGCCACATCGAGATCCAGGTCCTGGCCGACGGCCACGGCCAGGTGATCCACCTGGGCGAGCGCGAGTGCTCCCTGCAGCGCCGCCACCAGAAGATCATCGAGGAGGCGCCCTCGCCGTTCCTCGACGAGGCCACGCGCGCCGCGATGGGCGAGGCGGCGGTCCAGGCGGCGCGCTCCTGCGGCTATGCGGGCGCGGGCACGGTCGAGTTCATCGTGCCGGGCGACGACCCCGCCTCGTACTACTTCATGGAGATGAACACCCGCCTCCAGGTCGAGCACCCCGTCACCGAGATGATCACCGGCCTGGATCTGGTCGAGTGGCAGGTGCGCGTCGCCGCCGGCGAGCGGCTGGGGATCTCCCAGGATCAGGTGGCCCTCCGCGGCCACGCCGTGGAGGCCCGCATCTGCGCCGAGACCGCGCGCGTGAGCGCCGACGGCGGCCGGGTCGACTTCCTGCCGTCCGCGGGCACGGTGCGGCTGCTGCGCGAGCCCGCGGGCGAGGGCGTCCGCGTCGACTCGGGCCTGTCGGAGGGCACGGACGTCGGCACGTCCTACGACCCCATGCTCGCCAAGGTCATCGCCCACGGCCCCGACCGGGAGACGGCGCTGCGGCGCCTGCGGGCCGCCCTCGCGGGCACGGTCGTCCTGGGCGTCGACACCAACGCGGGCTTCCTGCGGCGGCTGCTGGCGCATCCGGACGTGGTGGCGGGCGCGCTGGACACGGGCCTGGTGGACCGGGATGCGGTCGCGCTGGTGGAGCGGGAGGTGCCGGCCGAGGCTTACGCGGCAGCGGCACTGCTGCGCCAGCAGGAGCTGGAGCCCGTGTCCCACGGCTGGGTGGACCCGTTCTCAGTCCCCTCGGGCTGGCGCCTGGGCGGCGAACCGGCGTGGACGCCGCACCACCTGCGCGTGCCGGGCCACGAGCCGGTGACGGTCCGGGTGCGCGGCACCGCGCGGCACGCGCAGGTCGTCGCGGACACCCCCGCGCCCGCCGCGGGCGGCGGGCAGCCCCCGGCCTCGGGCGGCACCGCGGACACAGCGCCGCCCGAGGCGGCCCAGGTCTCCGCCGGGCTGGCAGCCGCCGGGCCCGGCACGGCCGGCGGCGCGCAGCCGGTGCCGCACCCGGGGGCCGGCGCCGGAGGCGACATCACCCTCCACTACGACGGTGTCACCCGGCGCTTCACCGCCGTCACCGGCCCGGAGGGCACATGGCTCGGCCGTGACGGCGACGCCTGGCACCTGCGCGCCCACGACCCCGTCGGGGCCGCGGGCGGCGGCGCGGGAGCCGGCGGCGTGGACACCCTCACCGCCCCCATGCCCGGCACCGTCACCGTCGTCAAGGCGAGCGTGGGCGAGTTCGTCAGCGCCGGGCAGAGCCTGCTCGTGGTGGAGGCGATGAAGATGGAGCACGTCATCTCCGCCCCGCACGACGGCACCGTCTCCGAGCTCGACGTGACGGCCGGCGCCACCGTCGCCATGGACCAGGTGCTGGCCGTCGTCACGCCGGCCGCTCCCGCGGAGGAATCATGATCAGCGGACTGCCCATGGCCGTGCCGGAGCCCGGCCTCCCCTCCCGCGTCCGGATCCACGAAGTGGGCCCGCGCGACGGCCTGCAGAACGAGAAGACGGTCGTCCCCGTCGAGGTGAAGGCGGAGTTCATCCGCCGCCTCGCCGCGGCGGGCCTGTCCACCGTGGAGGCCACGAGCTTCGTGCACCCCAAGTGGGTGCCGCAGCTCGCGGACGCCGAGCAGCTGATGCCCCTGCTGGAGGGCGTGGACGCCCGTCTGCCCGTCCTCGTGCCGAACGCCCGCGGCCTGCAGCGCGCCCTCGCCCTCGGCGCCCGCGAGGTCGCCGTCTTCGGCAGTGCCACCGAGTCGTTCGCCAAGGCGAACCTCAACCGCACGGTCGACGAGTCGCTGGAGATGTTCGCCCCGGTCGTGGCCGAGGCCCGCGAGGCCGGCCTGGCGGTCCGCGGCTATCTGTCCATGTGTTTCGGCGACCCCTGGGAGGGCGCCGTCCCGCTGGAGCAGGTCGTCCGGGTGGCCGGCCGCCTGCTCGACCTCGGCTGCGACGAGCTGAGCCTGGGCGACACGATCGGCGTGGCCACGCCCGGCCATGTCACCGCCCTGCTGACCGCCCTGAACGAGGCGGGCGTGGAGACCGGCCGGCTGGCCGTGCACTTCCACGACACCTACGGCCAGGCCCTGTCCAACACGCTGGCCGCCCTGCGGCACGGCGTCGCCACCGTCGACGCCTCCGCCGGCGGCCTCGGCGGCTGTCCGTACGCGAAGAGCGCCACGGGCAATCTCGCCACCGAAGACCTTCTCTGGATGCTCGCCGGCCTCGGTATCGACACCGGGGTCGATCTCGGCCTGCTCACCGCGACGAGCGCGTGGATGGCCGAGCAGCTGGGGCGGCCCAGCCCGTCCCGTACCGTCCGCGCCCTCTCCCAACAGGAGTCCTGAGCCATGCCGCTGGACCACCGCCTCACCCCCGAGCACGAGGAACTCCGCCGCACCGTGGAGGAGTTCGCCCACGACGTGGTCGCACCCAAGATCGGCGACTTCTACGAGCGCCATGAGTTCCCGTACGAGATCGTGCGGGAGATGGGCCGCATGGGCCTCTTCGGGCTGCCCTTCCCCGAGGAGTACGGCGGCATGGGCGGCGACTACCTCGCCCTCGGCCTGGCCCTGGAGGAGCTGGCCCGGGTCGACTCCTCGGTGGCCATCACCCTGGAGGCCGGGGTCTCGCTGGGCGCCATGCCCATCTACCGCTTCGGCACCGAGGAGCAGAAGCGCACCTGGCTGCCGAAGATGTGCTCCGGAGAGGTCCTGGGCGCCTTCGGCCTGACCGAGCCCGAGTGCGGCTCGGACGCCGGCGGCACGCGCACGACCGCCCGGCTGGACGAGGCCACCGGCGAGTGGGTGATCAACGGCACCAAGTGCTTCATCACCAACTCCGGCACGGACATCACGGGCCTGGTCACGGTCACCGCCGTCACCGGCCGCACGCCGGAGGGCAAGCCGCTGATCTCCTCGATCATCGTGCCCTCGGGCACGCCCGGCTTCACCGTCGCCGCCCCGTACTCCAAGGTCGGCTGGAACGCCTCGGACACCCGCGAGCTGTCCTTCTCGGACGTGCGCGTCCCCAAGGCCAACCTCGTGGGCGAGGAGGGCCGCGGCTACGCCCAGTTCCTGCGGATACTGGACGAGGGCCGCATCGCGATCTCGGCGCTGGCCACGGGTCTGGCGCAGGGTTGCCTGGACGAGTCGGTGAAGTACGCCAAGGAGCGGCAGGCGTTCGGCCGGCCGATCGGCGCGAACCAGGCCATCCAGTTCAAGCTCGCCGACATGGAGATGCGGGCGCACACGGCGCGCCTCGCGTGGCGCGACGCCGCGTCCCGGCTGGTGCACGGCGAGCCGTTCAAGAAGGAGGCCGCCCTGGCCAAGCTGTACTCGTCGGAGATCGCGGTGACCAACGCCCGCGAGGCCACGCAGATCCACGGCGGCTACGGCTTCATGAACGAGTACCCCGTGGCCCGCATGTGGCGCGACTCCAAGATCCTGGAGATCGGCGAGGGCACGAGTGAGGTCCAGCGCATGCTGATCGCCCGCGAACTGGGGTTCGCGGGCTGACAAACCGGGCGGCCCCGCCGGTGCCCCGTGCGGGGGGCCTCACGCCGGTTCGGCACCGCCGGAATCCGCCGCTGGGGTTGCGCACCGCTGCGGCGGATTGAAGAGTGCGGCCCTGCACTCTTCACACCGGGGCCCGCCCCTGAATCCGCCGCAGCGGCGATCAGCCCCCGCGGCGGATTCCGGCGGCGCCGGGCCCACCGCACTCCCTGCGCAGAGCCCCGTGCCCCGGTCACGGCGCAGGCCACGCCACCTGCGGCGAGCGGTAGTGCGCGATGCCGAGCGCGTCCCACCGCGGCCCCTGCGCCGCAAGGCGCACCCGGTAGGACGCCCAGTCGTGCGTGGCCCGCGGGGACCAGCCGAGTTCGGCGATGCCCGCCAGCCGGGGGAACGCCATGTACTCCAGCTGCGCGCTCGTGGTGATCGTCTCCGTCCACAGCGGCGCCTCGACGCCGGCCACGGCCTCGGCAGGCGCGCCCTCCAGGTAGCCGCCGGGGTCCCAGTCGTAGGACTGCCGCACCTCGACCAGCCCCGCCCACTGCAGGCCCAGCGGCGTGTCCTTGGTGTACTTCATGTCCAGGTACGCCCGGTCGGCGGGCGAGAGGATCAGGCCCGCGCCCGCCCGCGCCGCGGAGACGACCTGGTCCCGTTCGGCGGCCCCGGTCCGCCCGTACCCCCAGTACTGCAGGAGCGCGCCCGGCGCCGGCCGCGCCCCGGCCAGCTGGTGCCAGCCGATGACCGTCTTGCCGTGCCGGGCGACGACGGGCTGCACGCGCTCCATGAAGGCCGCGTAGTCGGCATGGCCGGTGGAGTGCGCCTCGTCGCCGCCGATGTGCAGGTAGGGGCCGGGAGTGAGCGCGGCGAGCTCGCCGATGACGTCCTCCACGAAGTCGTACGTGTCCTGCTTCGCCACGCACAGCGAGCTGAAGCCGACTTCGGTGCCCGTATAGAGGGGACGGGCGACGCCGTCGCAGTTGAGCCGGGCGTACGAGGCGAGCGCCGCGTTGGTGTGGCCCGGCATGTCGATCTCGGGCACCACCGTGAGGTAGCGGCTCGCGGCGTGGCGGACGATCTCGCGGTAGTCGTCCTGGCTGTAGAAGCCGCCCGCGCCGCCGCCCACCTGTGTGCTGCCGCCGTGCCCGGCCAGCCGCGGCCAGGAGCGGACGGCGATGCGCCAGCCCTGGTCGTCGGAGAGGTGCAGGTGCAGAGCGTTGTACTTGTAGAGGGCGAGCTGGTCGATGTACCGCTTCACCTGGTCCACGGTGAAGAAGTGCCGGGCGACGTCGAGCATGGCGCCGCGGTATCCGTAGCGAGGGGCGTCGGTGACGACGCCGCCCGCCACGGTCCAGGGGCCGGGCTGCCGCTCGGTGCGCTCGGCGCGGGCAGGGAGCAGCTGGCGCAGGGTCTGGACGCCGTGGAAGAGCCCGGCGCCCTCCCGGGCGGAGATCGTCACGGCGTGGGCGGTAACGGACAGCCGGTACCCCTCGCCGCCCTCGTCCCCTTTCCCGGCGTCCCCGGTGTCCCCGGTGTCCCCGGTGTCCTCGTCGAGCACCAGCCGGATGCCGGGGCCGTCCGTCCCGCCGGGCAGGACCGGCAGCCGGTAGCCCGTCGAGGGGCGCAGCAGCCCGGCCAGGTAGCCGCCGATCCGCGCCGCCTCCGGGTTGCCGGGCGGCACCCGGACGACGGTGCGGGAAGTGATCTCGTACGGCTCGCCGCCGGGCCGGACGGACGCGGGGGCGGGCACGATGCGGTCGAGCGGGGCGGGGGCGGCCTCCGCGGACCGGGCCGGGACGGCCGTGCCGGCGGCGGTGAGGAGCAGCAGGGCGAGGCCGGTCGTCGCCAGACGCCTCACGTTCCTGCACCCGGGGCTCATGCGTCTCAAGAGGAAGTCCCTTCAGCGTGCTGCTCACGGGAATTCGCGCATACGAACGACCGCTTGGGTAGCGCCGGCCCCGGCGGGCGTCAAGGTCCGGGGCAAGATCCGGGGAAGATCCGGGTCGAGGTCCACGCCCTCCCGAGCGTACGTCCCTGAAAGAATCCATCCATGGCTGAGATCCTCCAGAAGGACGGTACGTGGACCTTCGACGGCGACACGATACGGATCGTTCCGGGCCGCGAGCGCGGCGTGCACCTGATGCGCCAGACCCTCGGTGAGCTGGCCGTTCCGCTGCAGGCGGTGGCGGGGATCTCCTACGAGCCGGGCCGCAGGAGCGGCCGTCTGCGGCTGCGGCTGCGCGACGGGGCGGACCCCCTGCTGCATGCCGCGCGGGGCCGGCTGACGGACGGCGCCGACCCGTATCAGCTGACGGTCGAGTCCGACCGCTCGGGCGTCGCCGAGTACTTCGTGGACGAGGTGCGCAACGCCCTTCTCCTGGAGCAGGTCCCGGACGGCCCCTCGGACCGCTTTCTCCTGCCGGGCCCGACGCTGCCGCTGTCGGTGAGCGCCGGGGACGGCACGGTGACGTTCGACGGCGAGCGGGTCCGCCTGGAGTGGAACTGGATGACCGAGGAGGGCAAGAAGTCCGCCGGTCCGCAGTCGCTCGCCCTCGCGGAGATCCGCTCGGTGGAGTGGCTGCCCTCCGTCGGCCTGAAGAACGGATACCTCCGTTTCGTGATCCTCAGGGAGCCGACCAAGGCCCCGCCCAAGCACGACCCCCACGCGATCGAACTGCTCGGTTTCAAGAAGGACCTGCTGATGGCGGTCGTCGCCGCCGCCGTCGTCGCCCGGCTGCCGCACCCGTCCGGCGCCGGCGCACCGAGCGCGCCTATCGCGTCAAGCGCACCGCTCGCGCTCACCAAGGCCCCGGCCGCCCCCGGCGCACCCGCCCTCGACGCCACTTCCGATTCCGATCATGACGCCCTGCTGCGGCGGCTGCGGGAGCTGGGCGAACTGCACCGGGCCGGGATCTTGACCGAGGACGAATTCACCGCGGCAAAACAGGCCGTACTGAAGCGTTTCTAGTCGATTCCGGCACCCGATCCACCCACGCTTGCCCGATATCGGGCAGGATTCTTGCGATTGTCGCCGCCACCCCTCAGTATCGACGGGTGCTCGAACGCCGTATGAATCATGACGACCTGGTGGATCACCTGGTGCGCAGCACGCCGCTTCAGCGCGGCGAGGCCGCCCGGGTGGTCCTGGACGTCCTGGCGTACTTCGACGAGACGACCGAGGTCTTCGTCCGCCGCCGTCACCGCGAGCTGCAGTCCGGCGGACTGCGCAACGCGGAGATCTTCGAGCGGATCTCGGCCGAGCTGCCGCACCGGGCGGTGGCTCCGCCGGAGCTCTCGCTGCGGCAGCTGCGCCGCATCGTCTACGGCTGAGGCAGCGGGGGCGGCGCCGCTACCGCCGCCCCCGCTGCCGGGCACCACTGATCGTTTCTCTGGGAGGGTCACCACTTATGTGCGGAATCGTCGGATATATCGGTAAGCGCGATGTTGCACCGCTGCTGCTGGAGGGTCTGCAGCGGCTGGAGTACCGCGGCTACGACTCCGCCGGCATCGCCCTGCACGGCAAGACCGGTGGCCTGAAGTCCGCCAAGGCCAAGGGTCGCGTCCGCGAGCTGGAGTCCCGCCTGCCCAAGCGCTTCGCGGGCACCACCGGCATCGCGCACACCCGCTGGGCCACCCACGGCGCGCCGAACGACGTCAACGCCCACCCGCACCTGGACGCGGAGGAGAAGGTCGCCGTCGTCCACAACGGCATCATCGACAACGCCTCCGACCTGCGCACCAGGCTGACGGCCGAGGGCTTCGTCTTCGTCTCCGACACCGACACCGAGGTCCTCGCCCACCTCATCGCCCGCTCCGAGGCCGGCACGCTGGAGGAGAAGGTCCGCGAGGCGGTCAAGCACATCGAGGGCACGTACGGCATCGCCGTCCTGCACGCCGACTTCCCGGACCGCATCGTCGTCGCCCGCAACGGCTCCCCCGTGGTCCTGGGCATAGGCGAGAAGGAGATGTTCGTCTCCTCCGACGTCGCCGCCCTGGTCAGCCACACCCGCCAGGTCGTCACCCTCGACGACGGCGAGATGGCCACCCTGCGCGCCGACGACTACCGCACGTACACCACCGAGGGCTCCTCCACCTCGGCCCAGCCGACCACCGTGGAGTGGGAGGCCGAGTCGTACGACATGGGCGGCCACGACACGTACATGCACAAGGAGATCCACGAGCAGGCCGAGGCGGTCGACCGCGCCCTGCGCGGCCGCATCGACGACCGCTTCTCCACCGTGCACCTGGGCGGCCTGAACCTCGACGCCCGCGACGCCCGCGCCGTGCGCCGGGTGAAGATCCTCGGCTGCGGCACCTCGTACCACGCCGGCCAGATCGGCGCCCAGATGATCGAGGAGCTGGCCCGCATCCCCGCCGATGCCGAGCCGGCCTCCGAGTTCCGCTACCGCAACCCGGTCGTGGACCCGGACACCCTCTACATCGCCGTCTCCCAGTCCGGTGAGACCTACGACGTGCTGGCCGCCGTCCAGGAGCTCAAGCGCAAGGGCGCCCGCGTCCTCGGCCTGGTCAACGTGGTCGGCTCCGCGATCGCCCGCGAGACCGACGGTGGCATCTACGTCCACGCCGGCCCCGAGGTCTGCGTCGTCTCCACCAAGTGCTTCACCAACATGGTGGTCTCCTTCGGCCTGCTCGCCCTGCACCTGGGCCGCACCCGCGACCTGTCCGTCGCCGACGGCAAGCGGATCATCGAGGGCCTGCGCAAGCTCCCCGGCCAGATCGAGGAGATCCTGGCGAACGAGGCGCAGATCGAAGAGCTGGCCAAGGAGTACGCCGAGGCCAAGTCGATGATGTTCATCGGCCGCGTCCGGGGCTACCCGGTGGCCCGCGAGGCCTCGCTGAAGCTCAAGGAGGTCTCGTACATCCACGCCGAGGCCTACCCGGCCTCCGAGCTCAAGCACGGCCCGCTGGCCCTGATCGAGCCCGCGATGCCGACCGTCGCGATCGTCCCGAACGACGAGCTGCTGGAGAAGAACCGCGCCGCGCTGGAGGAGATCAAGGCCCGCAGCGGCCGCATCCTCGCCGTCGCGCACCAGGAGCAGGAGAAGGCCGACCACACGATCGTCGTGCCGAAGAACGAGGACGAGCTGGACGCCATCCTCATGGGCATCCCGCTGCAGCTCTTCGCGTACTACACGGCGAAGGCCATGGGCCGCGACATCGACAAGCCGCGCAACCTGGCCAAGTCGGTCACCGTCGAGTAGTCACTCCCGGGCCCGCCGCGGCGGGCCCCCTCGGAGCTCTCTCGTACCTGTCCGCACCTGTCCGCGACAGGTCCGAGAGAAACGGCCTTCCCGCACGTGCCACCACGCGCGCGGGAAGGCCGCTTTCCCATGCGCCGGCATTCGCCCTCGCGCCGGCGGGGGATGCCGCCGCTTCCGGGAACCGTCACCTCCCGTACGGCAGCACGCCATCCGGGCGGTTCCTACCCGCGGTAGCGGCGCGTTCCACCCCCTACGCGCGGGTAGATTCACGGGCCGTCAAGTGGGGGCAGGAGTCATCACCCCTGCAGGGTGGGGGAAGTCGGCTACGGAATGACGACGACGGGCCGCTGGGCCCGGCGGGCCAGCCGACCCGCCACCGAACCGAAGATCCGGCCGACCAGTCCGTGCGTCGAACCGACGACGATCGCATCGGCCGCGTACTCCCGGCCGACCTCCTCCAGTTCATGGCAGATGTCCCCGCCGCGCTCGACGAGGATCCACGGCACCTCCGACAGATGGTCCGCACAGGCCAGTTCCAGGCCGAGGACCTCGGTGCGGTGGTCGGGGACGTCCACGAAGACGGGGGGCTCGCAGCCCGCCCAGACGGTGGTGGGCAGGCGGTTGGCGACATGCACGATGATCAGCCCGGAGCCGGAGCGCCGGGCCATTCCGATTGCATACGCAAGCGCCCGTTCGCTGGACGTGGAGCCGTCGAAGCCCACCACGACGCCGTGCTGGAACGCCGGATCGCAGGAATGGCGTGTTTCTTCCGCCGCTTCGGGGTGCGCCGCGTGATCGGCGACCCGCTTGCGGTCCGCAGGTTCGGAGAATTCGTGACCGGCCATCGGTATCTCGGCGAAGGGTGTCCTCGGGCGGAGGGAGATCGGCGGTTGCTCCCCCGGGGCGGATCTTGAAGGCAAAATCCGTCCGGGATTCATCTTTTCAATCACTTACCCACCAGGGTACGGCGACACTCGCCGCCTGCCCAGAGGCCGACCGGCGACCCGGAGCCCCGGGGTCGCACGAGCGTGGCACGCGGTGCCCGCCCGGGCCGCCGGTGGGTGGGGTGGCGGGCGGGCGTTCCCCGGAGCATGCACGAGGGCGGCGCGTAGCGCAATGCCCCCGCCGCGCTCCGGGTGTACTCCCGATGCGCTCCGCGCAGTGACCGAGGGCCCCGGCACGGCGTTGTACCACCGCCAGCCCGCCGCCAGCAGGGAGCGCTCCGTGCCCGGAACCCGTGACCACGCCCGCGCCGACGCCCCGCCCCAGGACTCCCCCGATCCGGTGAGCGACGTGGTCCGCTGGGCCGCCTTCAGCTGCGTGCTCGTCCCGGTGACCCTGCTGATCTGCGGTCAGTCCTTCGGCGGCGCCGCGGGCACGGCGGCCGGGCTCGTCGCCGTCACCTGCACCTGCCGGGCCCTGCTGCGCCAGTCGGAGCGCAGTGCGGCCAGGGCACTGGCGGAACAGACGATTCCGCACCGCGGCCGGCACGGCCGGACGGGCACGGGAGCGCACCGCGGCGGGCGTCATCCAGGTGGCACCGCGCCGGGAGAATGACACTTTCGCACGCCCGCACCCACCACTTTTCAGCCAACTTCAGTCCGAACCCCATACCTTGGCTTGAGACGCCCCTAACAGCCGGTCGACCAGCAAGGAAAGGACCGCGGAGGGCGGTTGCACCCTACGGGGATTGGGCATGGGCGAGAGGCGTACTTTTCACCGAGGCCTGCAAGTGCAACGCTTCGTGATCGAACGCTTCGCGCCAAGTTGCCATGTCGACATAGAGCCGAGTGGTGAACTGGTCACTGCGTCTCCATCCGACGCAGTAGATTCGATCTTGGCCATGACCGGCGGGGGAACCGTTCAGGACCGAGGGGAAACGTGCAGGACCGAGAGGACTCGACCGCCGAGGGGGGCTTAGCGCCATGAGCCAGGACTCCACGACCGTACCGGAGACCACGCGCAAGCTCTCCGGACGCCGCCGCCGGGAGATCGTCGCAGTGCTGCTATTCAGCGGCGGCCCCATCTTCGAAAGCTCCATTCCGCTCTCCGTGTTCGGCATCGACCGACAGGATGCCGGAGTCCCTCGCTACCGCTTGCTGGTGTGCGCGGGCGAGGATGTGCCATTGCGAACAACCGGCGGTCTTGAATTGACCGCACCGTACGGCCTGGAGGCGCTCTCCCGGGCCGGCACCGTCGTCGTACCGGCCTGGCGGTCGATCACCCAGCCGCCGCCCACCGCCGCACTCGACGCACTGCGCCGTGCCCACGAGGAGGGCGCCCGCATCGTCGGGCTGTGCACCGGGGCCTTCGTACTGGCCGCAGCGGGCCTGCTCGACGGCAGGCCCGCGACCACCCACTGGATGTACGCGCCCACGCTCGCCAAGCGCTATCCGTCGGTCCATGTGGACCCGCGGGAGCTCTTCGTGGACGACGGCGACGTACTGACGTCCGCGGGCACCGCGGCAGGCATCGACCTGTGCCTGCACATCGTCCGCACCGACCACGGCGCCGACGCCGCGGGGGCCCTGGCCCGCCGCCTCGTCGTACCGCCCCGCCGCAGCGGAGGACAGGAGCGCTACCTCGACAGGTCTTTACCGGAGGAGATCGGCGCCGACCCGCTCGCCGAGGTCGTCGCCTGGGCGCTGGAGCACCTCCACGAGCAGTTCGACGTGGAGACGCTCGCCGCCCGCGCGTATATGTCCCGCCGGACCTTCGACCGGCGGTTCCGTTCGCTCACCGGGAGCGCGCCCCTGCAGTGGCTGATCACTCAGCGGGTGCTCCAGGCGCAGCGGCTGCTGGAGACCTCCGACTACTCCGTGGACGAGGTCGCCGGCCGCTGCGGCTTCCGCTCGCCGGTGGCCCTGCGCGGCCACTTCCGCCGGCAGCTGGGGTCCTCCCCGGCCGCCTACCGGGCCGCGTACCGCGCGCGCCGTCCCCAGAACTCGGCCGACCGCCCCGAGCGGGCCGAGCGCGAGGGGCGTACGGAGCGGGAGCGTCCGGACCGGTTCGACCGGCCGGAGCTGGGCGAGCAGCGGACCGGGGAGCCGTCGGTGATGGCGCTCCGGCGGGCGGCCATGGCACCGGCGCATGCCGCGTCCGGGGGCGGCGGCGTGCTCGGCGGTCCGCCGCCGGCGCACGGAGGGCACCAGGGCCACGGCCCGCACGGCACCCACCCGGGCGGGCATAGCGGTGGATACGGGATAAGTGGTGCGGAACCGGGCAAGCCGGAGTCGGACCTCTACTCCCCGCGCCTGCCCGGCCAGCGGGAACGCCCCGTAGGGTGAGGAACATGAACGATCGCATGGTGTGGATCGACTGCGAGATGACCGGGCTCTCGCTGTCGGACGACGCGCTCATCGAGGTGGCCGCCCTGGTGACCGACTCGGAGCTGAACATCCTCGGCGACGGCGTGGACATTGTCGTCCGCCCGCCCGCCGAGGCCCTCGTCACCATGCCCGAGGTGGTGCGCCAGATGCACACGGCCTCCGGGCTGCTCGCGGAGCTGGACAAGGGCACCACCCTCGAGGACGCCGAGCAGCAGGTCCTCGCCTACGTCCGCGAGCACGTCCCGGAGCCGGGCAAGGCCCCGCTGTGCGGAAACTCGGTCGGCACCGACCGCGGTTTCCTCGCGCGGGACATGCCGGCCCTGGAGTCCCACCTGCACTACCGGATCGTCGACGTGTCGTCGGTGAAGGAGCTGGCCCGCCGCTGGTATCCGCGGGCCTACTTCTCCAGCCCGAAGAAGAGCGGCAACCACCGCGCCCTCGCCGACATCCGCGAGTCGATCGCCGAGCTCCGCTACTACCGCGAGGCGATCTTCGTGCCGCAGCCCGGCCCGGACTCCGACACGGCGAAGGCCATCGCGGCCAAGCACGTCCTGCCCGCCAAGACGGTGTGACACAGCTCGCTCCCGGCTCGGCGGAAAGCCGGGAGCGAGCACCCCCGAAGACCCTGTAGACTTCTTCTCGGCCGGTGGGAAACACGCCGGACGAACATGGTGGGTATAGCTCAGCTGGCAGAGCACCTGGTTGTGGTCCAGGATGTCGCGGGTTCAAGTCCCGTTACTCACCCTGACAGAGGGCCCCGGTCCGCGAAAGCGGACCGGGGCCCTTGTCGTATGCCGCCGCATACCGTCGTATGCCGGAGTCGTACGGCGGGCTCGTTTGGGCCGTACGGGGTTTCGTGCGGCGTGTCAGCGGTGTGTCACGCGCCGGCCCTCCGCTCCGCCGCGTGGCGCTCCAGGAACCCCGCCACCGACGGCACGCCGCCGTGGCGGCCGAGCAGCCGGGCCGTGCCGGCGAGCATCGTCCGGATCCGGGTCGAGCGGACCTCGGTCAGCAGGTCCAGCGTGCGCTCCCCCGCGGCCGCCGCCGCGTCCGGCGCCCCGCCCCGGGCGAGGTCACCGGCGAGCTGCGCGGTGAAGAGGGCGGTGTTGCGGGCGAAGTGGGCGTCCTGGAGGCCGACGGCGCGCCGGGCGTGCTCCGCCGCCCGCGCCCAGTCGCCGAGCGCCGACCGGCACTGGGCCTCCAGCCCCTCCAGCTCGGCCTCCCCGAAGAAGCTCATCCACTCGGGGTCGGCGTCGCCCGGCCCGCGGCCGAAGAGCGTCCGGGCCCGTAGCAGGGCGGCCTCGCAGGCGGCCCGGTCGCCGAGCCCGGCCCAGCCGCCGGCCTCCCGCAGGGACAGCAGGGACATCAGCCGCGCGGAGGCCAGCCCCTTCGCGGCGCCCTGCGCGGCCTGCGCCGCACGCACGGCCTCGCGCGGGCGGCCCGCGTCCCGCGCGAGGAAGGCGGTGTTGCAGAAGGCGTGGGCCTCCAGCGCCGCGTCCCCGGCCACCCGGGCCGTCGCCAGCGCCTCGGCGTAGTGGGAGCGGGCGTCCGCGAACCGCCCGGAGTCGTGGGCCAGCCAGCCGACGGAGAGCGAGAGTTCACCGGCGCCCCCCTGCAGCCGCTCGGCGACGGACCGGCGGCGGGTGTCGGCGTCGAGCAGCTCGTAGGCGATCCGCAGCGGGCGGGTGGCGCGCCGGTAGAGGCCGTCGGCGCCGTGCCGGTCGTCCAGCAGCCGGATGCGGCGGACGGCCTGCTCGACCGCGGACGCCTCGGCCTCGCCGGCGCGGCGCGGGCCGCGCGGCGCGGACGCGGCGGGGACGGCGGTGCTCAGGGAGGCCGCGGCCACCGCCGCCGCCGTGCCGCCGGTCATGAACGCGCGACGCAACACGTCGCTCTCCTTGGGCTGCTCGATGCGAAGTTCGGTGCGCTGTTCGGTGCGATGCTCGGCGCGCGCGCCCCGTCCGCGGACCACCTCGCGCGGGACGAAGCCCATGTCCTCCGGCTCGCGGCCGGGGAACATGTGCCGGAACACCCGCTCGTAGGCGTAGTTGGGGCAGCGGATCTCCCCCGACTCGACCCGGCCGATGTAGCGCGCGTCGCACGAGACCTGCTCGCCGATCTCGCGGGCGGCCCGCCGCACGGCCGCCGCGAACTCGGCCGGCGAGCGCGCGCCCCGCAGCTGCCTGAAGACCGTGTTCGGACGGCTGTCCCGGCCGTCCGGGCCACCGGGACCCACCGGTCCGACCGGCTCAACCGGTCCGCCCGGCTCGGCGGGCCCGGAGCGGGGGGACGGGGACACGTGGGACGACACCATGGCCGCACCCTTCTGGCGAGTGACTCCGCCGACTGCGCTCGGCGGGAGAAGACCGTACCGGCAATCGGCGCCCCGCTCCCCCCGTTCGGCCCCGGATTCAGCCCCCCGTTTGACTACAAACCGGATATCTCACCCGCGATCCGCCATGAACTGCCATCCTTTGTGACGGCATGTACCCGTTGCCGTTGACGCCCCTCGCGCGTTGAACCCTCCGAGCACGCTCGACGCGGAGCGTAGTGGCACGGCGGAGGAGGGGTTTCCCTTGGTGGAGGCCGGAGTGGACAGCAGCAGCTCGCGGACGACGGCCCTGCACCAGCCGCGTCAGGACCGCAGCCCTTCGCCCTGCGCACCCCAGGCACCGGGCCTCGGGCCCGACGCCGGCCCGTGCGACCTCGTCACCGTCCCCGCCCGCCAGGGCCTGGAGGCGGTCGACATCCTCCGGCTGCGCGACGGCGTCGGCCCCGTGCTGCACGACGGCGAGTGCGACACCCTCGGCTTCCTGGTGCCCCCCGGCACCGCCGACGCCTGGGACGTCCCGGGCAGCGCCTGCACCCAGACCCACGGCCGGGGGCTGCGCGTGGTCCCCGACGAGCAGCCCCTCACCGGCGCCGGCTGGCTCGTCGCCCCGGAGGCCGCCTTCTCCTCCGCCACGGACCCGGCGGTCCTGCGCGACGCCCTCGGCGAGGCCGCCCGGACGATCGCCGCGGTCGACCGCTGCCGCTAGCCGCTCCGCGCCGGCCGGTCCGGGCGGTGTCGCGGGCCGGTCCCCGTCCCTGGGCGATACTTGCCGGGTGGGCAAGGTCAAGAAGAAGCAAGGGCGCGGCCGCGCCGCCGAAGCGGTCACGGAGCAGGTGGCGGGCGGGCTCGCCGAGCTCGTGCCCGACCGTGACCGCCCCCGCGGCTTCACCCTCCTGATCGACGGCGCGCCCCAGTCCCACGTCGACCTCGACGACCCCTCCTACCTGGACTTCGCCTACCAGCGCAGGCTCGGCCACCTGGCCGACCTCGTGGCGCCGCCCGGCAAGCCCGTCCAGGCCGTGCACCTGGGCGGCGGAGCCTTCACCCTCGCCCGGTACGTCGCCGCGACCCGCCCCCGCTCGACCCAGCAGATCGTCGAGATCGACGCGCCGCTCGTCCAGTTCGTACGGCGCGAGCTGCCGCTGGACAGCGGGTGGCGGATCCGGGTGCGCAGCGTGGACGCCCGCGAGGGACTGGCCAAGGTGCCGGACGGCTGGGCCGACCTGATCATCGCCGACGTGTTCTCCGGCGCCCGCACCCCCGCCCATCTGACCAGCACCGAATTCGCGGGCGAGGTGCGGCGGGCCCTGCGGCCCGGCGGCTTCTACGCCGCGAACCTCGCGGACGGCCCGCCGCTCGCGTACGTGAAGTCCCAGATCGCGACCGTGGGCACCGTCTTCCCCGAGCTCTGCCTGACGGCCGATCCGGCGGTGCTGCGCGGCCGCCGCTTCGGCAACGCCGTGCTGCTCGCCTCCGACCACGCGCTGCCGATCGCCGAGCTGACCCGCCGGGCCGCCTCCGACCCGCACCAGGGGCGCGTCGAACACGGCCGGGCGCTGGCGGACTTCACGGGCGGCGCGGCACCGGTCACGGACGCGGCCGCCAAGCCGTCGCCGGAGCCGCCGCCGTCCGTGTTCGAGTGACCGTCCTTGTTCGAGTGACCGTCCTTCGACTGACCGCGGCACCGGTTGCCGGTCAGGGCCGCCAGCGCACCCGGTGCTCCGACCAGTGGTCCCACGTCGACATCATGGCCTCCCAGCCGTCCGGGAACTTCACCGTGACCCCCAGCTGCACCGGCTCCGTCGACGGGTGCTCGTCCAGCAGCCGGTCCACGCCCGCGCGGCACACCACGATGCACGCGTGCCGGTGCCGGGAGGCGAGGACGCACAGGCGGCCGGTCTCCAGGTGGAAGGCCGTCGCGTCGGGGCGGCCCGAGAGCGGGTGCAGCATGACCGTCACGTCGAACTCACGGCCCTGCAGCCGGTTCGCCGTATCGACCGTGACGCCCTGCACGCCCAGGCCGGCGAGCGCCGCCCGGACCGCCGCGGCCTGGTCGCGGTGGGCGGTGCCGACCGCTATCCGGGCGGCCGTCAGCGGCACCGGATCGGGCGCCGCCTCGCTGACCGTCACCCCGCCGCGGTCCAGCAGCCGCCGGACGACGTGCGCCACCGCGCCCACGGCCTCCGGGTCCGTGCGCGGCGTGTGACGGGCCGGCAGCTCCAGCAGGCCCCAGCCCGAGACGGCCGCCTCGTCCAGCACGCGGTCCGGGCCGGAGCCGTCCGAGGCCACGCCGAAGGACAGCCGGCGGTCGCCGTGGTCCGTGCCGCTGCGGAAGGGCGTGTACGGATAGAAGGCGGCCGACACCAGGGGCGCGGCCGAGGCGGGCAGCCGCCAGGAGACCGGCAGCCGGTGCTGGGGCAGGCCGGGGTTGTGGGCGAGCAGCGTGCTCACCGCGCTCGCCGACGGGTCGTACGAGAGCCCGGCCCACTGCGCGACGCCGTCGGCCCCCACCACGCTGAACGGGTCCAGCTGGCCCGGGTCGCCCACGAACAGCGCCCGCTCGAAGAGCCCGGCCACGGCCAGCAGGGCGTCCGACCGCATCTGATAGGCCTCGTCCACGATCGCGTGGCCCCACGGCTCGGCGACCTTGGTGTGTGCCCACTTCGCGGCCGTGGACACCACGACCGGCAGCCCCGCCAGCTCGGCCGCCTTCGCGGACGTCACCACCGAGGGCAGGGCGTCGAGCGCGCGGTCGTAGGGGCTCGCGTCGCTGCTGTGCAGCCGCCCGACCGGCAGCTCGGGGTCCTTCGCGGCCAGCCGCAGCACCAGGTCGTCCACCTGGGCGTTGGTCTGGGCGACGATCATCAGCGGGCGGCCCGCGGCGGCCAGCTCCCGCGCGGCGCGGACGACGAGCGTCGACTTGCCCGCGCCCGGCGGGGAGTCGACGACGACCCCGCGCTCCGGGCTGTGCAGCGTGTCGTGCAGGATCCGGGCCGTCACCGCCTCGGCGGCCGCGCCCGGATCCGCGGCGCGCCCGCGCTGCGGCGGCAGGGCACCCTCCATGGGCACCGTGAACGTCTTCACAGCAGATCCTCCGAGGTCACCGGGTCGGGCAGCTCGGCCGCCGGCTCGCCGGGCGGGCCGCCGTGCGTCCAGGGCGTGCGGTCGGGGTCGGGCAGCTCGGGGCCACCGCGCGGGGCGTGCTCGAAGAGCGTCCAGCAGACGCGGTCGCCCTTCTCCGGGACCGAGCCGGGCTCGGGCACCTTGCCGCGCCCCATGCCGCCGGTCAGACGCACCGTCAGCGCGCCCGGATCGCCGGGCACATGGCCCGCGAACTCGGCCGACTGCGACTTGCCGCCCGGCAGGGCGCGGTGCACCTTCACGCCGTCGGCGAGGAACGGGCTGTCGTCCGTGCGCAGCGTGACCAGCGGCCTGGGCCGCGGCACCTTCGCCTCCGTGTACTCCATCACCACGTCGGTGACCTCCCCCGCGAACGCCTCGCCCGCCAGCCGCCGCCCGGCCATCACCAGCGGATCGTCCAGTGCCTCCTGGGCGTCCAGCTGGGCCTGCGCCGTCTCCCGCGCCGCGAGCTTGCGGGCGGCCGTCACGGCGTCGTCCCGCCGGGGCTGCGGGGGCTCGCCGGCCCGTACGCGGTCGCGGTGCGCGGTGTAGGACCAGCGGTCGCGCTTCCAGCGCTCGCCGACCCGCTCCCCCTCGGGCAGGGCGCGCAGCAGGTCGACGCCGCGCCAGACCGCCTCCCACGTGGGGCGCAGCTGTGACTCCAGGAGCTCGCGGATCTCCTGCTCGGCGCCGGGCAGGCCCGCGTCGAAGCGTGCGGTGGCCGGGGCCAGGAGCTTGTTGTCGAAGGCGGGGTCGGTGGCCGGGCCCGCGGGCGGGTGGAGCAGCTGCCCCGCGGCGTCGCGCGCGAGCTCCGCGCGCAGCGCGGCCTCCGCGCCCGTCAGCCCGGCCGGGGGGTCGGTCCAGGCGAGCAGCGCCCCCAGGTGCTGGTCCTCCAGGGTGCTCTGGCCCGTGGCCCAGTGGCGGGCCAGGAGCTGCGTCACCGGCAGGAGCAGCGACGAGCCGGGGACGCGGGCGCGCTCGCCGAAGTGCGTGAGCCAGCGGCCCAGGAGCGGGACGCGCGGCGGGGCGGGGTGGGGCGTCTCCGGATCCTGCTCGGCCGTGCGGCGGAAGCGCATGGAGCGCCCCAGCAGCCGGACGTAGGCGACGCCCGCCGCGCTCGGCACCAGCAGCTGCGGCGCGCCCGCGCACAGCTCGACCTCGACCGTGACCTTCTTGCCGGTCTCGGGGTCGGTCTCCTTGCGCTCCTCCGCGGTGACGTCCTCGGCGAAGCCCTCGATGTACGGCAGCATCTCCTCGGCCAGCTCGGCGAGGAAGGCGGAGCGCAGGTCGCGGTCGCGCGGCTGCGGCACGGCCAGGAGGCGGGGCCGCTCCCGCTCGGTGCCCACGAGCGCGCCGAGCGGGGCGCCCGCCTCACCGGCGGTGGTCAGCGGGACGAACACCAGCGGGCGCTCGGCCAGGTGACGGTGGCGCACGGTGGTGAGGGGCCGGGCCCGGCCGTCCCGCACGGCCTCCATCCGGGCGAGCGTGGCGATCAGCGACATGCGGCCTCCGTTCCGGCGAGGGCAGGTGCAGGGGCAGGCGCGGGGAAGGGCGCGAGGGCGAGGGCCTCGGAGCGGAGGGCGGCGGCGCGGCGCAGCGCGACGACGGTGGGGTCGGGGGCGGCATCCGCAGAGGCGCCCGGGGACGCAGGACCGCCGCCGACCGCCCCGCCCGCCGTCCCGTCGAGCGCCGCGGCGAGCACGGACTCCACCGTGGTCAGGCCGCCCAGCTCCCCGCGCAGCCCGCGGCCCAGGGCGGCCACGGCTCCCTCGGCCCGGGCCCGGGCGCGGCAGTGGAAGGCCAGCTCGCAGGCGGCCAGGCACTCCGGTGCATAGGCGGCGTCGACCGCTTCGACGGCGGCGGCGAGCTCTTCGGCGGGCCGGGTGGCCGTCCGGCCGTCGTCGGCCAGGCGGAGGTCGAAGGTGGTGCCTGCGGGCAGCGCCGCGGCGATGTCCTCGACGCGGGCGAGCCGGGCGAGCTGGCGGCGGGTGGTGGCGCGCGGCTTGCGGACGTCGACGAGCTCGGCGACCGGGACGTTGGCGAAGTCCTTCGGGCAGACGAGCAGGATCTCGTGGCGTACGCGCGCGCCGCCCCCGCTGTCCCCGCCGTCCCTGCCATGCCCGCTGTCCCCGTCATCCCCACTGCCCACACCGCCCCCAGCGTCCCCACCGGCGGTGCGGGCCGCGAGCTCCTCCAGGGCCAGGACGTAGACGGCGGCCTGCCGGGCGGCGGCGCCGACCTTGCCGGGGTCGGCCGCGCCGTCGATCACCGGGAAGGACTTGATCTCGACGACCGTCCACGAGCCGTCGGGGTGGACGACCACGGCGTCGGGCTCCAGGAAGGCGGGGGTGCCGGACACCGGGAGGGCGAGCAGGGGGTGGTCGAGGAGGGCCCAGCGCCCGGCGGCCGTGGCCTCGCGCAGCGCGAGCGCCGTCCGGGCGGTGCGGCCTTCGGGGCCGCTCGCGGTGAGGTCGGGGACGTCCACGGAGCCGGGGCCCGGGGCGGGCGTGCCGTCGCGCAGGCGCTCGTGGAGCAGGCGGACGAGCTCCGTACCGCCGTCGGCCTTGGCGCGGGCCTCGAAGGAGTGGCCGCGCACGATCGCGAACTGCGACTGGCCGAAGGCGGCCGGCGAGCCGAGGGCCGTGGCCAGGGCGCCCTTGTCGACGCCGGCGCCGTCGAGCAGGACGCGGCGCCGGCAGCCGGGGTTGGCGGCGAGGGCCGCCAGGGCGCGGGCGTCGAGCGGGCGGGGCGGGCGGCCCGGCCCGCGCAGCTCAGCGAGCCGCTGCCGCAGGGTCGCCGGTGCGGCTGTCGCCGGCCGTGCCGTGGGCCGGCTGTCGGGGGATGTGGTCACTGGCGTCCGCCTCGTGAGGTCGCTGCGGCGCTCCCGGACGGCCGTCTCCGGCGGCGGTGCCGGAGGCCGCAGCCCGGGGAAGCGCTGTACCCGCCGAAGTCTCGCACCCGCCACTGACATTCGCGGGCGTCCCGGCCGTTTCGCCGCGTCCCGCGCCGACCGGGCGGCCCTTGACCAGGCTGCCCTTGAACAGGCGGCTCTTGAGCCGGTCCGCGAGGCGCAGCGCGGGCTTGGCCAGCAGCAGGCCGGCGACCATGACGGCGGCGCCCGCGACGGCGTCGAGGAAGTAGTGGTTGGCGGTGCCCATCACGACGAGGGTGATGGCGAGCGGGTAGACGACTCCGGCGGCCTTCGCCCAGGCGGTGCGGCCCTGGCGCCAGAGGACGACGCCGCACCACAGGGCCCAGCCGACGTGGAGGCTCGGCATCGCGGCGTACTGGTTGGTCATGCCGCCGAGGCCGCGGGGGGCGCTGGCCTCACCGCCCCACCAGCCGTAGGAGGCGTACTGGGCCATGGTGTCGACGAAGCCGTAGCCGGTGTCGAGCAGCCGGGGCGGGCAGGTGGGCAGCAGGGTGAAACCCACGAGGCCGATGAGGGTGGAGATCATCAGCCAGCTGCGCTGGAGGCGGTATTCGGCCGGGCGCCGCTTGAAGAGCCAGATCAGGATCGCCGGGGTGAGCAGATAGTGCAGCGAGGCGTAGGCGAAGTCGGCGGGTATGCCGATGGCCGGGTGGTCGGTGAACAGCCGGTTCAGCGGGTGCTCGAAGTTTATTCGGAAGGTTTTCTCAAGATCGAGAATCGCCAGTCCGTGGTCGACGGCGGGCTGCACGCCGCCGCGGACCAGCAGCCGGCCGGCGGAGTACAGCGCGTACACCACGGCGATCAGCGGCAGTTCGGTCCACCAGCGCGGCCGCTTTCCTTGTGGTGCGGTGCGGTACATCCGGACGCTCTCCATTAGTCAGACGGCCAACAAGCGCGCATGCCACCGTACGGTGTACGTCGCATCGATCGCACACCGCCCCGCGACTTGAAGGAAACCCCGAGTTCGCCCGCTGTTCTGCCGTGCCGACAGGTGTGCGGGGGAGGAGACGCCTCGATTGACGCCGGGGTTGCCTGTGACCGGTGTGAGGAACGCGTCGGCCGGGTGAGCGATGATGGAGGACGAGCAGATCGTTTCTGTCGTTGTCCTTTTGAAATACAGGGGCAGTGCGGTGATCTGTGACGAGTTCTGTTGGAAAAATCACCGAAGACCCGTCGCCGAAGACCGTCGCCGAAGACTGTCACGAAGACGAAGACTGTGAAGGGGCGCTTCATGGCACCGCGGATCCTGCTGGCCCGGCACGGACAGACCGAGTGGTCGCTGTCCGGCAAGCACACCGGCCGCACGGACATCCCGCTCCTCGACGAGGGCCGCCGCGGCGCCAAGCTGCTGGGCGAGCGGCTGCACCGCGCCCCCTGGGACGGCCTGCCGGACACCGAGATCCGCACCAGCCCCCTGCTGCGCGCCCACGAGACCTGCGAGCTGGCCGGTTTCGGCGACCGGGCGACCGCCTGGGACGCACTGATGGAGTGGGACTACGGCGCCTACGAGGGGATGACGCCCGCCGAGATCAAGGCGCAGCGCCCCGGCTGGCTGATCTGGCGCGACGGCGTGCCCGGGGGCGAGACCCTCGCCGAGGTCAGCGCCCGCGCCGACGAGGTCGTCGAGTGGGCCCGCTCCGCCGACCGCGACGTGCTGGTCTTCGCCCACGGCCACATCCTGCGCACCATCGCCGCCCGCTGGATGGGCGAGGACATCTTCTTCGGCTCCCGCATCCGCCTCGACCCCACCTCGCTGTCCATCCTCGGCTGGGCCTACGGCGCCCCGGCGCTCGAACGCTGGAACGACACCGGTCACCTCGCCTGACGCCCCCGCCCGTCCCGGGCGCCCCCGCGCGAGCTCCCTCCTACGGGTGAGGAGGGCGCGGCCGGAGCGACGATCGCCTCATCCGAGGGAATGATCGGATGCCGGAAGGGACACGGCGCGGCTTCGCGGAGCGGGACCGTGCCGTCGACAGCGAAGGGCGTGAGAGCGATGGCACCCGGCAGCGTGACGGAAACGGGCACCCCCGGGCGCCCTGCGCAGGTGCCGTGAGCCGCGCCCGCCGTCGCCGCGAGGCGGCCGCCGGCATCGCCGCCACCACCCTCGCCGCGCTCCTCTTCGCCGCCTGCGCGGAGGATGCCGGGAGCGGTGAGGACGGCGGGAGCGGCACCGGTGGCCGGAGCACCACGGTCACCGTCGGCACCTTCGGCGTCTTCGGCTACAAGCAGGCCGGTCTCTACGCCGAGTACGAGCGGCTGCACCCCGACGTCACGATCAAAGAGAGCGTGATCGAGCGGAACGACGCCTACTACCCGCAGCTCCTCACCCACCTCGCGGCCGGCGGCGGCCTCGCCGACGTCCAGGCCGTCGAGACCGGCAACATCAACGAGATCGTCACCACCCAGGCCGACCGCTTCGTCGACCTCTCCCGGGCCGCGGGCGTCCGCAGGAGCGACTGGCTGCGCTGGAAGTGGGACCAGGCCACCACCCGCAGCGGCCGCACGATCGGCCTCGGCACGGACATCGGCCCCATCGCCGTCTGCTACCGCAAGGACCTCTTCCGCAGGGCCGGGCTGCCCACCGACCGCGAGAGCGTCGGCAGGCTCTGGGCCGGCGACTGGCAGAAGTACATCGACACCGGCAAGCGGTACAAGGCGCACGCCCCCGCGGGCACGGTCTTCACCGACTCGGCCGCCGGCATCTACAACGCCTCCGTCCACGCCCACGCCGAGCGCTACTACGACCGCGGCGGCCGTCCGGTCTACCGCTCCAGCCCGGCCGTCAAGGAGTCCTGGGACCTGGCCATGCAGGCCGCCCGGGGCGGGCTGACCGCCCGGCTCAAGCAGTTCGAGAAGCCCTGGGACCAGGCCTACGCCAACGGCCGCTTCGCCTCCGTGGCCTGCCCGCCCTGGATGCTGGGCTACATCAAGGAGAAGGCGGGAGCCGCCGGCAAGGACAAGTGGGACGTCGCCGCCGCGCCCCGCCCCGCCAACTGGGGCGGCTCCTTCATCACCGTGCCCAGGGCCGCCCGGCACCGCGCCGCGGCCACCGCCCTCGCGGTCTGGCTCACCGCCCCCGAGCAGCAGGCCAAGCTCTTCGGCCGGCAGGCCAGCATCCCCTCCACGCCCGCCTCCTACGCGATGCCCCTCGTCCGGGACGCCCGCAACCCCTACTTCGGCGGCGCCCCCGTCGGCCGGATCTTCTCGGATGCGGCCCGTGCCATCCCGACGCTGGTCATCGGCCCGAAGGAGGCGCAGATCGGCACGGCCTTCACCGACGTCGGCATCCCCCAGGTCGAGCAGCAGGGCAAGTCCCCCGAGGCCGGCTGGAAGGCGGCGCAGAAGGAGATCGAGAACGCGGTGGACGCATGAACAGGGCGCACGTATACAAGGCGCACGCATGAACAGGGCGGACGCATGACGGCCACGGCCGGGACCGTCGAGGAGGCCGGGGCCCCCGTCCCCCGCCCGCCGGGCACGCACGGCAGGGCCCGCCCGGGCCCCTGGCGCAGCCGCCTCTACCGCTGGGACGTCCGCTACAGCCCGTACGCCTTCATCGCGCCGTTCTTCCTCTTCTTCGGCGCCTTCGGCCTCTTCCCGCTCCTCTACACCGGCTGGGCCTCGCTGCACCGGGTGGAGCTGGCCGCGCCGGACCACATGGAGTGGGTGGGCCTGCACAACTACACCCGCCTGCTGGACGACGCCTTCTTCTGGAACGCCCTGCGCAACACCTTCACCATCGGCGTGATCTCCACCGTCCCGCAGCTGCTGATGGCGCTCGGCCTCGCCCACCTCCTGCACTACCGGCTGCGCGCCGCCACCTTCTGGCGGGTCGCCCTCCTCACCCCGTACGCCACCTCCGTCGCCGCCGCCACCCTGGTCTTCGTCCTCCTCTACGGACGCGACTACGGCATGGTCAACTGGGCCCTGGGAGGCCTCGGCATCAGCCCCGTCGACTGGCAGAACGGCACCTGGAGCTCCCAGTTCGCGGTCTCCTCGATCGTCATCTGGCGGTGGACGGGCTACAACGCCCTGATCTACCTGGCCGCCATGCAGGCCGTGCCCGACGAGCTGTACGAGTCCGCGGCGCTGGACGGGGCCTCCCGCCGGCAGCAGTTCCGCTACGTCACCGTGCCCGCCCTGCGCCCGACCATCCTGTTCACCGTCGTCGTCTCCACCATCGGCGCCACCCAGCTCTTCGGCGAGCCCCTGCTGTTCGGCGGGGCGGGCGGGCAGAAGGGCGGGGCCTCGCACCAGTTCCAGACCCTCGGCCTCTACCTCTACGAACAGGGCTGGTTCAACTTCCACCTCGGGCGCGCCTCCGCCGTCGCCTGGACGATGTTCCTGATCCTGTTGCTGATCGCCGCGGCCAACATGCTCATCGCGCGGCGGCTGCGGAAGAGCCACTGAGGGACTGCCGTGACGATCACGACGACCGGACGACCGAGACCCGAGGGCCCCGGGCCCCAGCGGGCCCCGTCCCGTGCGGCGGCCCTGCGCCGGCTCCGCCGCCCCCGGCTGCCGCACCGGAGCGCGTCCGGCGCGGCCCGCACGCGCGCGGGCCGGCAGCTGCACGGCGGCCCCCTGACCTACGCGGTGCTGTCGCTCTTCACCGCCGGCTCGCTCTTCCCGCTCGTCTGGACGGCGGTCACCGCCTCCCGGGACAACGCCCGTCTGGCCAGGACCCCGCCGCCCTTCTGGTTCGGCACCCGGCTCGCCGAGAACGCCGGCACCGCCTGGACCGAGGCCAACATGGGCCTGGCCCTGCTCAACACCCTGCTCGTCGCGGGCACCGTCGCGCTCGGCACGGTCGTCTTCTGCACCGTCGCCGGCTTCGCGTTCGCCAAGCTGAAGTTCCGCTTCAGCGGCGCGCTGCTGCTGCTCACGGTCGGCACGATGATGGTGCCGCCGCAGCTGAGCGTCGTCCCCCTGTTCATGGTCATCGCCGAGCTCAAGTGGACCGACCAGCTGCAGTCGGTGGTCCTGCCCACGCTCGTCAGCGCCTTCGGCGTCTTCTTCATGCGGCAGTACTTGCTGGAGGCGCTCCCCGGCGAGCTGGTCGAGGCGGCCCGCGTGGACGGGGCGAGCAGCCTGCGCGTCATCTGGCACGTCGTCTTCCCCGTCGCCCGGCCCGCGATGGCCGTGCTCGCCATGCTGTCCTTCGTCCAGGCCTGGAACGACTTCTTCTGGCCGATCATCGCGCTGACCCAGGAGAACCCGACCGTGCAGGTGGCCCTCACCGGGCTCGGCCGCGGTTACGTCCCCGACCAGTCCGTGATCATGGCCGGCGCGCTGCTGGGCACCCTGCCGCTGCTGCTCGCCTTCACCCTCTTCGGCAAACAGATCGTCGGCGGCATCATGCGGGGCGCCGTCAAGGGCTGACCCCGCGCCGCTCCCCCTCCACGCCCCCACCTCCCGGGAGACCCCGATGACCGTGAACTTCCCGCCCGGCTTCCTCTGGGGCACCGCGACCGCGGCGTACCAGGTCGAGGGCGCGCCCCATGAGGACGGCCGCACGCCCTCCATCTGGGACACCTTCTCCCACACCCCGGGCAAGACCCTCGGCGGCGACACCGGCGACACGGCCACCGACCACTACCACCGCCGCGCGGACGACGTCCGGCTGATGGCGGACCTCGGCCTCGGCGCGTACCGCTTCTCCGTCTCCTGGCCGCGCGTGCAGCCCACCGGCCGCGGCCACGCCAACCAGCCGGGCCTGGACTTCTACCGCGCTCTCGTCGACGACCTCCTCGACCACGGCATCCGCCCCGTGCTGACCCTCTACCACTGGGACCTCCCGCAGGAGCTGGAGTCGGCGGGCGGCTGGCCCGAGCGCGGCACCGCCCACCGCTTCGCGGACTACGCCCACCTCGTCGCCGAGGCCCTCGGCGACCGCGTCGAGATGTGGACCACCCTCAACGAGCCCTGGTGCAGCGCCTTCCTCGGCTACGGCTCCGGGGTGCACGCCCCCGGCCGCGCCGACGACGTCGCGGCGCTGCGCTCCGCCCACCACCTCAACCTGGCCCACGGCCTGGGCGCCCAGGCCCTGCGCGCGGCCCTGCCCTCGCACGGGCAGGTGTCGGTCACCCTCAACCCCGGCGTCGTCCGCGCCTTCACCGACGCCCCGCAGGACGTCGACGCCCAGCGGCGCATCGACGCCCTGGCCACGCGCATCTTCACGGGCCCCATGCTGCACGGCGGCTACCCCGAGGACCTGCTCGCGGACACGGCGGCGATCACGGACTGGTCGTTCGTGCACGACGGCGACCCGGCGGTCATCAAGCACCCGCTCGACTCGCTGGGCATCAACTACTACACGCCGACGGTGGTGGCGGCCGCCACGGACAACGTCCTGCCGGGTGAGGCCCGCGAGCCTTCGCCGTTCCCCGGGGCCGCGGGCGTCGCCTTCCACCGCCCGCCCGGCAAGCGCACCGCAATGGACTGGTCCGTCGACCCCACCGGCCTGTACGACCTGCTGGTCCGCTTCGCCGAGGAGGTCCCCGGGCTGCCCCTGGTGGTCACCGAGAACGGCGCCGCCTACGACGACAAGCCCGACGGCGACGGCGCGGTGCACGATCCGGAGCGCATCGCCTACCTGCACGCCCACCTCGACGCCGTCCGGCGCGCGATCGCGGACGGCGCCGACGTGCGCGGCTACTTCCTCTGGTCGCTGCTGGACAACTTCGAGTGGGCCCACGGCTACAGCAAGCGCTTCGGCGCGGTGCACGTCGACTACGCCACCCAGGTCCGTACGCCCAAGTCCAGCGCCCGCTGGTACTCCCAGGTGGCCCGGACGGGCCAGCTCCCGCTGTACTGACCGGTAGCGGGATCGGGGACGGCCGCCGGGGGGGGGGCGCCCTTGCGTCGCGCAGGACAATGGATGGCGGTGCAGACGATCCTGGAGGTATGTACATGTCCGAGCCGCAGTCGGCTCCCGACGCGGGCCCGACCGAGCGACCGCGCCGCCTGAAGCCTGCGCAGCTGCTCTTCGAGCCCCCGGAGGCGGTCGCCGACCCCGAGCACTTCTTCGACCTGGAGTCGATCGAGGACCCCCGCGAGCTGCTCACGCGCTCCACGGAGCTCGCGCTGGCGTTCCGCGCCGCAGCCGACCGGGCGACCGAGTACCAGGCGGTGGCGGCGGCGCAGCTCGCCGACCCCCGGCGGTTCGACCGGCTGACCACCGCCGTGATCGCCGAGCGCGCCGAGTGGAGCGAGGACTACGCGAAGAAGATGGTCGAGTTCGGCCGCGATCTGCTGCGCGGCAGCCGGACCGGCGAGTGACCCGCGTGCCGTGACGCGCGCCGCACCCCGGCCCCGCGGCACCGTGCACCCCGAACGACCCCGGCACCCCGGCCACCCCGGGCGACCGGAACGGCCCATGGCGGAGACCATGGGCCGTTGGCATATGCGGCGCGAAAAATAGCGCACCGCACCCCGCCCTGTCCCGACTTCCGCAACTACCGGATTCCGCAGCGCCCGCACCGCCCAGCATGGGCGCCATGACCTCTCGGCAGTACGACCCGCGCGATCCCTTCTCCCTGCGCCCCGGCGCTCCCGGCACCCCCTCCCGGCTGCCCCGCTCCGCCCACGTCACGCTCGCCGGGGCGGACTGGCTCGCCTCGGCCAGCCCCTTCCCCCGCAGCGTGCACGCCTTGTGGATCGACTGCCCGGCCAGTCCGGTGGTGCTGCCCTGCGGCGTCGCCTTCGACGTGGTCAGCGCCCCCGACCTGTTCGGCCGCCGGGTGCTGGACCGGTTATGGGAGAAGGGGCCGGGCTCCGGGCCGGTCGCCGCCCAGCGCGGCCGGCTGCAGCTGTTCGCGGCCCCCGGCACGGCCCAGCGCCTGCCCGCGCTGCTCGGCTGGGAGGAGTGGGCGCGCGCGATGCCGCCGCTGCTGTGCCACGGCACGGGCGACGCCGTGACCGTCCCGCCGCTCTACCCCTCCGGCCCGGAGGAGCCCGCGCCGCCCGTCTCCCGCTGGGTGGTCGCCCCCGAGGTGCGCCATCCGTGGCTGCCGGACGCCGAGGCGCTGCTGTGGGCCTGTGTGCGGGTGGCCCGCGCGGCGGCCGGCGCGCCGCTCGCCGAGCCCCCCGCCCGGGCGGGACAGCGCTCTGCAAACCTCTCCCCCAAGCTCTCCTCCAAGGTCGCCCCCGAACCCGCCCTGTGACCCGGGCCACCCCGCTGACCTGCACGAGCGCCCTCGCAGCCCGCTGAAACATGCGGATTTTCGTTCCACCCGATCAGGGTGCTAGAGTCTTCTCTGTCAGCAGGCGCCGCTAGCTCAGTTGGTTAGAGCAGCTGACTCTTAATCAGCGGGTCCGGGGTTCGAGTCCCTGGCGGCGCACAGACAGCCGAAGGCCCTCACCGTCAGGTGAGGGCCTTCGGCGTGTATGCGGGGGTGCGCGTCCTACGCCCGGGTCACCCCGACGGTCCAGGACCCGCCGGCCGTCCTCCCCCGTACGGTCACCCGCACCCCGTCGGTCTCCGAGGCGAGGGACTCCCCCACGCCCAGCGGCGCATCGGCCAGCGGCGGGTAGACGGACTCGCCCCAGCAGGCCTGGTGGCCCGGGTGCCCGTCGAGCACCTGCACCGGACCGCTGCCCGAGGCGGTGTCGCTGTGCACCCGGTAGACGAGGACGCCCTCGGTGCAGGCGCCGCTGTCGTTGCCGGAGGCGGAGCGCGCCTCCACGACGAGGGCCGTGGTGGTACCCGTACGGATGACGACCAGGCGGGTGCGGCCGTCGCCGCCCGGCTGCATCGGCGTCTCCAGCGGCTGGAGGGTGTAGAGGGCGCCGCTGGGGCCGCGGGCACAGGCGACCTGGGCCGGCGTGAGCCAGCCGAGTTTCCACTTGTGCCAGCCGAACGGGTCGGAGGCGAGCCCGAACTGGCTGCCCATGAGGTCCCAGTCGCCGACGTGGGTGTCCCAGTCGCCCTTGCCGTCGGTGGGCCGGTGGTAGAGGTCGGGCAGGTCCAGGACGTGCCCGGTCTCGTGGGCGAGGACGTTGCGGTCGGGCGGGTGGTGCTCGAAGACGGTGACGATGCGGCGCAGCTGCGTGCCGTCGGCCTGCAGCGGGCGGTCGAGGTTGACGACCTTGGTCGCATCGGAGTCGACGCCGGGGGCGTCGGGGTCGGCGACGAGGTAGACGAGGTCGTAGCGGCTGAAGTCCACGCCGGGGTCGGCCGCGGCGACGGCGTCGCGCAGGTAGTCGGAGCGCCGGTCGCCGTCCCAGTCGCGCTGTATCCGGTACGAGGTGGCGGACCGGGGCATCCTGACCCACCGCTTCACCGGGTGGGCGCGCAGGGAGAACCTTCCGTAGGAGGCCCGTTCGAAGAAGCGGCTGGTGGCGGGGAAGTGGTCGGCCGCGAGCTTCTCCGGGGTCACCGCGGGCCTGGAGTCAGGGAAGGACAGGAAGATCATGACGGCGTCGAGCCGCCCGACGGGCCGTGGGTAGGCAGGGTTCCAGCTGTCGAGCCCTTCGGAGTGGTGGGCCTGGCTGCGCGGGAGCGCGCAGGGCCCGCCGGGCCCCACGGCCTGGGCGGGGACGGCGACGAGGGTGGTCGCCGCGATGGCGCACAGGACGGTGAGGACGGCCCCGACGCGGCGCAGCGGCCGCGGCCGGTCCACTCCCATGGGTGTCTGCGGACGCACCACGTCGACCTCCCGGGACGGATTCGGGACACCTCATCCACCCTCGGTGGATTTATGGTGTTATGCCCTATTCCGCTGCTCCGGTCGAGTGACTAGGCCGACTTCTGGGTACATCACACTCAGTCACTGATGGTCAATCGAGATGGTGTGGCACAACAGCCTCAGGCACGAGCGCGCACGGTCGTGCAGAAGTGGACACCCCGGGGGCCGCGGCCCGGCCTCTCGCGGAAGGACCGCTGGAACGGTCCTCTCGCGGGCTCTATGATCGCCACATTTCCAGCACGGATACCCCGGACGGACGGCCTCCCGCCGCCCGTTCGGACACGCGTACGAGATCCATGAGACCCATACGAAACCAGTGCGGAACGAATGCCTTGCGGGAGCGAGCGGTGAGCGGAACCCTCGATGGCCAGGGCGGCGTGCCCTGCCCAACGCCTACAGTCGTCACGCAACGTAATGAATCCAGTGATTTTCGTGCCGCGTTCAATGCCGCGCAGCTCGCCATGGCCGTGGTCGGCCGCGACGGCCTGGTGCGTACCGCCAACCATGCGCTCGGGGCGCTGCTGGGCACCGATCCGGCCCGGCTCGCCGACGCCCCGGCCGCCGAGTTCACCGGCCTGCGTGAGGACTCGCGCACCTGGAGCGCGTACCGCGAAGTGCTGCTCGGGCGCCGCGACCGGCTGCACTGCACCCGGCGGCTGAAGCACACCGGTGGCCAGGGGGTCTGGGCCGAGGTGATCGTCACCCCGCTCCCCGACAGCTGCGACACCCTGCTGTCCGTCGCCGACATCAGCGACCGGCGCGACCTGCGCGCCCGGTTGCGGCACCTGCGGATGCACGACCCCGTCACCCGGCTGCCCAACCGCAGCCTGTTCTTCGAGCGGCTGACCGCCGCGCTGGCCACGGCCTCCGCCGCCCGGGGCGGAACGGGCCGGATCGGGGTCTGCTATCTGGACCTCGACGGCTTCAAGGCCATCAACGACACCCTCGGCCACCGGGCCGGGGACCGGCTGCTGGGCGCGGTGGCCCGGCGGCTGAGCGAGTGCGCGGCGCCCGGCGGGCACCTCGTGGCCCGGCTCGGGGGCGATGAGTTCGCGCTGCTGGTGGAGGAGTCCGAGGGCACCGAACATCTCGTCGAGCTCGCCGCCTGCATCCAGGACGGGCTCCAGCGGCCGTTCGAGGTGGCCGGGCAGCAGCTGTCGGTCTCGGCGAGCATCGGCGTCGTGGAGCGCCCCGCGGCCGGCACCCACGCCACCGAGCTGATGCAGGCCGCGGACACCACGCTCTACTGGGCGAAGGCCGACGGCAAGGCCCGCTGGACGCTCTTCGACCCCGAGCGCAACGCCCACCGGATGACCCGCCAGGCCCTGTCCAGCACGCTGCGGCCCGCGGTCGAGCGCGGCGAATTCGTCCTGCAATACCAGCCGTTGGTGGGGCTGGGCGACGGGGTCGTCCGGGGCGTGGAGGCGCTGGTCCGCTGGCGCCACCCGCAGTTCGGGATGCTCGCGCCGAATCGGTTCATCGGCCTCGCCGAGGAGACCGGCGCAATCGTCCCCCTGGGCCGCTGGGTGCTCGCGACCGCCTGCCGCCAGGCACGGCGCTGGCAGCTCGCACACCCCGCGGAGCCGATCGTCGTCAGCGTCAACGTCGCGGTGCGGCAGGTGTGGGACTCCGACCTGGTCTCCGACGTGGCCGCGATCCTCGCCGAGACGGGGCTGCCGCCCCGGCTGCTGCAACTGGAGCTCACCGAATCGGCCGTGATGGGCTCGGCCGGCCGGCCGCTGCAGCAGCTGCGCCAGCTCAGCGACATGGGCGTGGCCATCGCCATCGACGACTTCGGCACGGGCTACTCCAACCTCGCCTACCTCAGCCGGCTGCCGGTCTCCACGCTCAAACTCGACGGCTCCTTCGTCCGCGGCTTCCGCTCCGGGGAGCCGCCGAACCCCGCCGACGAGACGATCGTCGAAGCCCTCGTGCAGCTCGCGCACCGGCTGGGGATCACGGTGACGGCGGAGTGCGTGGAGAGCGCGGAGCAGGCGGAACGGCTGGGGCGCATCGGCTGCGACACGGGACAGGGCTGGTTCTACTCCCGCCCCGTGCCGGCGGACTCGATCTCATCTCTGCTGACGACGGGGGTGCGCCCGTAGCACCCCCGCCCCGGGGCGGAGCCCCGCTCACATGCCGTACGCGTCCGCAATCAACTCGTAGCTGCGCAGCCGCGCCTCCGCACCGTGCGCGTTCGTGGTGATCATCAGTTCGTCGACGCCGGTCGTCTTCGCCAGGTGGTTCAGGCCCTCCTTGACCACCTCGGGCGTGCCGTGCACCACATTGGCGATCCGGCTGTCGACGAACTCCCGCTCCGCCGGGCTGAAGTCGTACGACGCCGCCTCCTCGGGCGTCGGTACGAGCCCCGGCCGCCCCGTGCGCACCCGCAGCATCGACAGCGCCCCGGTGAGCACCTGCCGGCGGGCCTCGCCCGCGTCCTCCGCCGCGAACGCCTGCACGCCGATCTTGGCGTACGGGCGGTCGAGGACCGAGGACGGCCGGAAGCACTCGCGGTAGAGCTCCAGCGCGGCGAGCGTGTTGCCGGAGGAGAAGTGGTGCGCGAAGGAGAAGGGCAGGCCGAGCGCGCCCGCGAGCCGCGCGCTGAAGCCGGAGGAGCCGAGCAGCCAGATCGAGGGGCGGTCGGCGCGCTGCACCCCGCCGGGGACACGGCCCTGGACCGGGCCGGGCACGGCGTGGATCCCGGCGTAGCGGTGGCCGTCGGGGAAGTCGTCGTCGAGGAAGCGGATGAGCTCGGCCAGCTGCTGCGGGAACTCTTCCGCGCCCTCGCTCAGCCGGTCGGTGCGGCGCAGCGCGGCGGCGGTGGCACCGTCCGTGCCCGGGGCGCGCCCGAGGCCGAGGTCCACGCGCCCGGGGGCGAAGGCCTCCAGGGTGCCGAACTGCTCGGCTATCACCAACGGCGCGTGGTTGGGCAGCATCACCCCGCCGGAGCCGAGGCGGATGCGCTCGGTGTGGGCGGCGAGGTGGGCGAGGACGACGGCCGGGGCGGAGCTCGCGATGGCCGGCATCGAGTGGTGCTCGGCGACCCAGAAGCGGTGGTAGCCGCGGCGCTCGGCCAGGCGGGCCATGTCGACGGTGGTGGCGAGGGCCTGCCGGGCGGTCCGTCCTGCGCCGACGGTCGCCAGGTCCAGTACGGACAGGGGAACGGGGGCGCTGCCCGGGGCCTGCCCCCGGATGAAGTCGTCCTGCGCGTCGGGCACGGTGGTCCGCCTTCCTGTTCCTGATCGTCTGCATCGTCATCGTCTGCATCGTCCGCGGCGCGCTGTGCGGCACGCGCCGGGAGCCGGTCCGCTGCGACCGGCCGAAAGGGGCAGCCGGAGTTCGTCTCCGGTTATTCCCCCGCGCCTGTCGCAGGCGCGCACCGTCCGGCATGGCAGCGGCATATGCCGACCCGCCAACACCCCCTGCTCGCGATACGTTTCGCCGTTATCGTGGTCGGCGGGACACTCGCCGGAAGCCCGTAGGGGGAGACCGTGGCGCTCAAGCCCGACCCGACCGCACCGTTCCACTCGGTGCAGTACGCCCTGCGGGTGCTCGAGGCCGTCGCCCGGCACTCCGGCGGGGTGACCACGGCCCAGATCGCACGCGAGACCGGGCTGCCCGCCGCCCATCTCGCCCACCTCCTGCCGATGCTCCGCCGCGAGGACTACGTACAGCGCACCGGCGACGGCGGGTACGTCACGGGTGACGCACTCGTCCTGCTCAGCTCCGGCGGCGACCGCAGCGCCGCCCTGAGCCACAAACTGCAGCAGTCGCTGACCGAGCTGCGCGATTCGCTCGGCGCGGCCGTGTACCTGAGCCGCTACATCGACGGCGAGGTCAGGATCACGCAGGTCGCGGACGCTCCGCATACGCCGCGGGTCAACGAGTGGGTCGACTTCCGCTCCGCCGCCCACGCCAGCGCCGTCGGCAAGTGCCTGCTCACCCAGCTCGACCACGACGACCGCCGCGACCACCTCTCGCGCCACCGGGCCGCCCGGCTCACCTCCCGGACGATCACCAGCGAGAAGGTGCTCCTCAGCACCCTGGAGCGGCAGCCCGCGACCGTCCCCGTCCTCGATCTCCAGGAGTACGCCGTCGGCACGGTCTGCGCGGCCGTCCCGGTCACCGCGGGCAGCGCCGTCGGCTGCCTCGCCCTCTCGCTTCCGCTGGCCCACGCCCACCGGCTGCGGCAGGCCGCGGAGACGCTGAACCGGAGGGCCGCACCCCTGATGCTGTCGATGGCTCTGTGAGGACGGGGAGGGCCGGGAGGGCCGGAGAGGAGAGCCGGAGGGAAAGGCGGTCGAGAGCACCCCTGCGGACCAGGTATATTTATCTCGTCAGCAGGCGCCGCTAGCTCAGTTGGTTAGAGCAGCTGACTCTTAATCAGCGGGTCCGGGGTTCGAGTCCCTGGCGGCGCACAGACAGCCGAAGGCCCTCACCGTCAGGTGGGGGCCTTCGGCGTATCCGCACGCTGCGGCCGGCGATGACTTATGTCATCGGCGACCCGTGATCGGCGAATCTGCCCGGCGGCGCGCCGGAACGGCAGAGTTATGGGCATGGACACGATGACGCTCGCCCCCGCCGCCGCCACTCCGGTCACCGCCCCGGTTGCTGCCCCGGTCACCGCCCCGGCCACCGCAGCCGCCACCGCCGCGATCAAGCCGCTGCCGGTCTGGTTCTTCGCCTTCGAGGGCCTGATGTCCGCCGGCTACGACCTCTTCCAGGCCGACCACCGGACCCTGTGGGCGCTGGGTGCCCTGGGCATCGTCAACCTCGTCGTGTCCCTGACCGTCCTGCGCTCGCGGCTGCAGCTGGCCAAGCGGATGTGGCGCGGCAAGAGCACCCGCAAGGTGGCCATCGGCCTGCTCGGCCTGCGGCTCGGCGCCCACCTCCTCCTCACCCTCGCCGGGTTCGCGGTGATCCCGGCCGCCGGTCACCTGCTCTTCGCCGTCGTGATGTCCGCCACCACCGTGAGCCTGCTCTGGTACGCCCAGCGCGTCTCGCTGCGCGCGCTCGCGCGAGAGGGCCTCTGATCAGGCCCCGTAGCATGGGGGCCGTCCGTCTTCGGCGCGCGTGAGGAGAGGAGAGCCGTGACCAGTACGTCCAAGGGTCACCGGTCGGCGGCCGCGGCCGCGCTCCTGCTCCTCCTCGCGGTGATCTTCGGCCCGCTCCCGGGCGGCGCACAGCCGTCCGCCACGCAGGTCGTACGCGGCGCAGAGGCCGTACGCCACGCGGACCCGTCGCGCGCGAACGCCGCACAGGCCGTACGGGCCGACGCCCCGGACACCGGCTCCAGCTGCCGGCAGCAGGACGTGCCGCTGAAGGACGCCGAGACCGCCGTCGCCTCCGGGCACGCCGACCCCGTCACCGCACCGGGCACCGCCCGCGCCCCGCTCCCCCAGGCCACCGCGCCCCGGGCGACCGCGCCGCGCGCACCGCCCGCCCCCGCCGCCGGCTGCGCCGAGCTGCTCCCCGTTCTGCGGATCTAGACCCGACCACCACGGCCCCCACGCCGGGCCGTGTTCCGGTGTACCCAGATTCCGCACGCTCCAGGGAGCTTTCTCCTTTATGTCCCCTCAGTCCTCCGGTAAGTCCCCCAAGCCTGCAAAGCCTTCCCAGGCAAAGGCCAAGGCCAAGGCCCAGGCCCAGGGCAAGGCCAAGACCAAGGCCCGTACCGCCTCCCTTCCCCGCCGTCTCGCCGCCCTCGGCGCCGTCCTCGCCCTCGTCGTCGCGGTCGTCGCGGTGGGCATGGCGATCGGCAAGAGCGGGAGCGGCTCCGGCAAGCGCGGGCCCTCCGCGTCCGGCACGTCCTCCGCCGACCCGATGCAGCCGATGTACGAGCAGGCCGAGCGGGCCACCAGCCGCCGCCAGGACGGCGACCCCCTCGCCCTCGGCCGGAAGGACGCCCCGGTCGTGCTCGTGGAGTACGCCGACTACCAGTGCTCGTACTGCGGCAAGTTCACCCGTGACAGCCAGCCCGAGCTGGTCAGGAAGTACGTGGACGAGGGCGTGCTGCGCATCGAGTTCCGTAACTTCCCGATCTTCGGCAAGGACTCCGAGCGCGCCGCCCGCGCTTCCTGGGCGGCCGGTCAGCAGGGGAAGTTCTGGCAGTTCCACGACGAGGTCTACGCCAAGCTCCGCAAGGGTGACGCGCTCGCCGAGGACAAGCTCGCCGACATGGCCGGCAAGGCCGGCGTGAGCGATATCGACCGCTTCCGCTCCGATCTGAACGGGTCGGCTTCCGAGGAGGCCGTCAAGAAGGACCAGAAGCAGGGGTACGACCTCGGTGTGACCTCCACCCCGTCCTTCCTCGTCGGCGGGCGTCCCATCGCCGGCGCCCAGCCGATGGCCGCCTTCGACGAGGCCATCGCGCAGGCGCGGGCAGCCGCCGCCGCGAAGAAGAACGGCAAGTAAGGGGCCGGCGTGACCGACATCGGCTACCTCGCCGCGTTCCTCGGCGGCGCCCTCGCCCTGGTCAGCCCGTGCAGCGCGCTGCTGCTGCCCGCGTTCTTCGCGTACTCCCTCGCGAGCCCGGGCCGGCTGCTGGCCCGCACCGGAGTCTTCTATCTGGGCCTCGCGACCACGCTCGTCCCGCTCGGCGTGGCCTCCACCGCCGCGAGCCGGCTGTTCAACGGCCACCGCGAGGTGCTGGTGACCGCCGGCGGCTGGATCGTGATCGCCCTGGGCGCCGCCCAGATCCTGGGCCTGGGCTTCGCCTCGAAGAAGGCCCAGGCCGCGGCCGGACGGATCACGCCGCGCTCGGCCGCGTCGACGTTCCTGCTGGGCTGCGTGTACGGGCTGGCCGGGTTCTGCGCCGGGCCGATCCTCGGGGCGGTGCTGACCGTGACGGCCGTGCACGGCAATCCCGTCTACGGCGGCTCCATGCTCGCCGTCTACGCCCTCGGCATGGCACTGCCGCTGTTCCTGCTGGCGGTCTTCTGGGACCGCTTCCGGCTCGGCAGCCGACGCTGGCTGCGGGGCCGGGAACTGCGTCTCGGACGGCTGCGGCTGCACACCACCTCGCTGGTCTCGGGCCTGTTCTTCATCGGCATCGGGGTGCTCTTCCTCGCCTACGACGGCACGACGGGCCTGCCCGGGCTCCTGGACGCCGACCAGGAGTTCCGCCTGGAGGAGCTCGCCTCGCGGCTGGGCAACGCGGTGCCGGACTATGCGCTGCTGGCAGGGATCGCGCTGGTGGTCGCAGGGGTGCTCGGGCGGATCGCGCTGCGCACGGAGAAATCGCGGGGCTCCGCAGACGCCGACGGCGAGTGAGCCGGGGGCGCCTCCCCGGGGTGGGGGCCGGGGAGGCGCCGGGAGGCTCCGTCCGTCCGTGCGGCCGCCGGTGGGGCCGTCAGAACTGGACGTCGGAGCAGGCGTAGAACGCGTTGCCCGTGTCCGCGATGGTCCACACGGCGAGGACGAGCTGCTTGCCGGTCCGGCCTGCGGGGAGCGTGCCCTGGTGGGAGACGGTGGCGTCGGGCACCCGGCCGCCGTAGGGAACGGTCAGGAAGGGCTGGAGTTCGAGGTCGGCTCGGGTGAGCGGCCGGCTCGGGTCGTAGGTGGGTTTGGTGAGGTAGTAGCGGAAGTCGGTGGTGGCGTGGCGGGCCGTGAGCCGCCACCGGAAGGCGTAGCTCTGGCCCGAGGTGACCTTGGTGGCCGGCCACTGGCCGCTGCGCGGGGCGTCGAGCTCCGCGAAGCGGCTGTTGCCGCCGGAACAGATGGTGCCGTCGGCGGGCCCGCGGGCCGGGAAGCCCTTGGAGCCCTCGACGCTCTGCGGCTCCCACTGGATCTCGCCGCAGTCCTTGACGGTGCCGTTGGCGCAGTACACCTGGCGACTGGCGGGGGAGTCGGTGTAGCCGTGGCCGCTCGCGCTGCCGGTGGCGAACAGGGACACGCCGGCGATACCCAGGCCGATGATCGCCGCACTGATCTTTTTGCGCATGCTTCGCTCCTCGGAGAGAACGTGGGGGGTTCTGTGAGCCGAGTGAAATGCGGTCTAGACCAAGGCGGAGGCTAGTACCGGCCGTTTGGCATGTCTAGGCCAACGGTCGCAAGAATCCGGTCACACTGCCGACGGGAAGCCTTCACCTGTTCGCCGTTGGGACCGTCGTTGCCCTGCACCCATGCCCGTGCGGCGGCCGCGTCCCGCCCTCCGGTCATTTGCCGTTCAAGCAGGCGGTCTTGACGGAGTTCGTCAGGTGTCTCGAGGTACCAGACCTCGGCCAGGTACCGGCGGGCGTCACGCCAGCCCGGCTCGTCGCAGGCCAGGTAGTTGCCCTCGGTCACCACCAGCCGGGCGGACGGCGGGACCAGGTGCCGGGCGGCCACCGGCTCGTGCAGCGTGCGGTCGTAGTCCGGCACGTAGACGTCCCGGCCGCGCTCCTGCGTCACCCGGCGCAGCAGGTCGGCGTAGCCCCAGACGTCGAAGCTCGGCGCGGAGCCCTTGCGGTCGGTCAGGCCGAGGCGCTCAAGCTGCGCGTTGGAGAGGTGGAAGCCGTCCAGCGGCAGGTAGGCGGCGGAGCCGGCGCCGTGCTGCCGCCGCACCTCCGCGACCAGGGCCCGGGCGAGCGTCGACTTCCCCGCGCCGGGCGGGCCGGCGAGGCCGAGAAGGGTCCGGCCGTCCGCGGCCGCGAGGGCCCACGCGTCGGCCGCCCATGCGGTGATCGTCATGCGGGCACGCTAACGCCGCGCGTCGCCGGCGTACGGGGCAGGGCGGGCGAGGCAGGGCGTACGGGGCAGGGCGTACGGGGCAGGGCTACGGGGCTCCGGCGCCCGGGCGGCGATCCGCCGGAGGGCTCACCGCACCCGCCCGTAGAGGTTCGGCCGGTAGCGCGAGAAGGAGGAGATCCGCACCTTGCCGCCCGGCCGCGGCGCCTCGATGTAGCGCTCACCGCCCAGGTAGAGCGCCACGTGGTGGACTCCGGAGGCCCGGCCGTTGCGGGACCAGAAGACCAGGTCGCCGCGGTGCAGCGCGCGGCGGCCGACCCGCTTCACGGCCCGGTACTGGTCGGAGGCGATGCGCGGCAGCCGCACACCCGCACGGCGGTAGGCCTGCTGGACGAGCCCGGAGCAGTCCCAGCGGCGGGGGCCTTCGCCGCCCATGGCGAAGGGGTCACCCAGATGGGCCAGGGCATAGCGGATGGCCGGTTCCAGACGGTCGTCGGCGGGCCGGGCCGCCGGGAACACCGCCCGGGGGCCGCCGCGGGCCGCCACCGGACCGGGGGCCGCGGCCGCGGGGCCCGTGCCGGGCCCGGCCAGCACCGCCGCCCACACTGCCGCCACGACCGCGCCGCGTATTCGCACCACGCCCGTCGCCTTCCTTCGCTCCTGCGCCCTGCCGGTACTCGGGCACAGCTTCTCAGCGGCCCCGGAGAACCGCACGTCGGAGCGGCCGGCCGGGTGGTCGGGAGCACCCTCCGGGATCAGGTAGAGTTTTCTCTGTCAGCAGGCGCCGCTAGCTCAGTTGGTTAGAGCAGCTGACTCTTAATCAGCGGGTCCGGGGTTCGAGTCCCTGGCGGCGCACGCGAGTCTCAAGGCTCCTCACCACCGGTGAGGGGCCTTGAGTCATTTTCCGGTCAATGGCATGACCCATCGCGGCAGGTCGCACCACTTTGCCCGGTAAACACCTTGTTTCACCCTTGCGATCATGCCCGGGCGTCCGAGATCCTGAACGGACAGCGATGACCCAACATCACTGAGTGACTCTTGAGTTGAGTTGGGCTGCGCCGGGGGGGCCGGTGCTCTTGGGGTCCGTGCGGCCGTGGGGGGCCGGATGAGACCCGCGATCTGACACACGCAGTCAGCATGCGTGCGGGGGGCAATGACACATGACGTCCACTCCTGCCGGCGCCCGGCGGCAGCTCCACGACCCGACGGCGGCGGCCGGGCTCCGCACATCCGTCAGCACATCCGCCGGCACACCTGTCAGTACATCCGCCGGCACATCCGCCGGCCAGGGAACGATTCCCCAGCAACCCGGCCATGACCGGGCGCTCCCCGCACGTCCGCCGAGAGCCCGGCCCCGCTTCGACTACGAGCACTACAGCCGGCTGGCCGGCCCGCTCACCCAGCCCGACCCGGACCGCCCGTACCGGGTGCGCTACCGCAGCCTGCTCGCCGAGGAGACGCACCGCGTCCTCGGCGCGGCCCTCCTCGGCGTCGCGCCCGTCGTATCGCTGGGCCTGCTGATGTGGCTGATGCAGCCGGCGCACTGGACCGAGCGCGAGCACGCCACGCCCCTGATGCGGGCGCTGGATGCGGTGATGCTGGTCTCCATCGGCCTCATCGAGCTCTTCCGCACGATGAACGTCGCCTCCAACGCCCATGCCACGCTCGTCGCCCGCGACCCCGTCCCGGTCGTGCCCGAGACCGGCACCAAGGTCGCCTTCCTCACCTCGTTCGTGCCCGGCAAGGAGCCGCTCGAGATGGTCACCCGGACCCTGGAGGCGGCGGTCCGGCTGCGCCACCGCGGCCCGCTCGACGTCTGGCTGCTCGACGAGGGCGACGACCCCGCCGTCAAGGCCGTCTGCCGGCGGCTCGGCGTGCGCCACTTCTCCCGTAAGGGCATCGAGAAGTGGAATCAGCCGAAGGGCTCCTTCCGCGCGAAGACCAAGCACGGGAACTACAACTCCTGGCTCGACGCCCACGGCGACGCCTATGACTTCTTCGCCTCGGTCGACACCGATCACGTCCCGCTGCCCAACTTCCTGGAACGCATGCTCGGGTACTTCCGCGACCCCGATATCGCGTTTGTCGTTGGTCCTCAGGTCTACGGGAACTACGATGCGGCCGTGACCAAGGCCGCAGAAAGCCAGCAGTTCCTTTTCCACGCCCTGATCCAACGCGCCGGCAACCGCTATGGCGCGCCCATGTTCGTCGGCACCAACAATGCCGTCCGCATCAGTGCCCTGAAGGGAATCGGCGGCCTCTACGACTCGATCACCGAGGACATGGCCACCGGCTTCGAACTGCACCGCCACCGCAATCCCGCGACCGGCCGGAAGTGGCGCTCGGTCTACACCCCGGACGTCCTCGCGGTCGGCGAGGGCCCGGGCGCCTGGACGGATTTCTTCACCCAGCAGCTGCGCTGGTCCCGCGGCACCTACGAGACCATCATCAAGCAGTACTGGAAAGGCCTCTGGAGTCTCTCCCCCGGGAAATTCCTCAATTACACCCTGATGGTCATCTATTATCCGATGACCGCACTCAACTGGATGCTCGGCGCCCTCAGCTGCGCCCTCTTCCTCGGGCTCGGCGCCTCCGGAATCCAGATCAATTCCGAGGTCTGGATGATGCTCTACAGCGATGCGGCCGCGCTGCAGATCGGGCTCTACATCTGGAACCGCCGGCACAATGTCTCGCCGCATGAGCCCGAGGGTTCGGGCGGGCTGGCCGGCATGGTGATGTCCGCGCTTTCCGCCCCGATCTACGCCCGCTCGCTCACGGATGCCGTGCTGCGCCGCAAGAGCCGTTTCGTGGTCACGCCCAAGGGGGATTCGGCGAGCCCCGACACCCTGTTCGGGACGTTCCGCATCCATCTGTTCTTCCTGCTGGTCTTCGGCGGCTCGCTGGCGGCTTCCTTCTGGCTCGGCCACACGCACGTCGCCATGCGCACCTGGGCGTCGCTGGCCCTCGCGATCACCGTCGCCCCGATCGTCGCGTGGTGGTGGACCGCGCACCATGCCAAGAGAGCCGTGGAGGCCTCCCGATGAACTTCCGGCACTACCGTGTCAGCCGCCGCACCCGCCGCTTCGCGGTCGGGTCGGCGGTGGTGCTCGCCCTGGCGGGCATGAACGGGCCGGCCATCTGGGGCTACGCCTCCCACCAGTACCACGACTACAAGATCAACCAGCCGGAGTACAAGGCGAAGAACGGCCACTGGACCGTGGTCGACGTCCCCGAGCGGTATCGCATCAACACGATCCATGCGGCGCTGCTGCACACCGGGAAGGTGCTCCTCGTCGCCGGCTCGGGCAACAACGCCGCCAATTTCCGGGCGAAGTCCTTCCGCACGGTCCTGTGGGATCCGGTGAACAACACCTACAAGGACATCCCGACCCCGAAGGACCTCTTCTGCGCCGGTCACACCCAATTGCCCGACGGCCGCCTCCTGGTGGCCGGCGGCACCCAGCGCTACGAGAAGCTGGACGGCGACGTCGACAAGGCCGGCGGCCTGATGGTCGTCCACAACGAGGACCCGGACAAGCCGATGACGCTGCCCGCGGGCACCCGCTTCACCGGCCGCAAGAACGGCAAGACCTTCGAGGCGAAGGACGCCGTGCTCGTCCCCCGCGCCAAGAAGGAGCAGGACAAGCAGACCCGTAAGGTCACCGTCACGGTCTCCACCGCCCGCGTCTACGTGGAGGCGCTGCAGAAGGGCCATCGGTACGAGACGGGCCTCACCGACAATTACCGGGTCGAGGGCCTCGCCGGCAAGGACGCCCAGAACGTCTACGGGATCGCCAATAAACTCTCCTTCGACAAGAAGGACTTCCAGGGCATCAAGGACACCCTGGAGTTCGACCCCGAGGCCGAGCGCTACATCACGGTCGACCCGATGAACGAGGCCCGCTGGTATCCGACGCTGACCACCCTCCAGGACGGCCGGGTCCTCTCCGTCTCCGGCCTCGACGAGATCGGCCAGGTCGTCCCCGGCAAGAACGAGATCTACGACCCCAAGACCAAGAAGTGGGCCTACCTGCCCAAGGAGCGCTTCTTCCCGACGTATCCCGCCCTCTTCCTCACCGACAAGGGCCGCATCTTCTACACCGGTTCGAATGCGGGATACGGCCCGGCGGACAAGGGCCGGGTGCCGGGGCTGTGGGATCTGACGAACAACGAATTCACCGAAGTCCCCGGCATGAGCGACCCGGACACCCTGGAGACCTCGATGTCCGTGCTGCTGCCCCCCGCCCAGGACCAGCGGTACATGGTGCTCGGCGGCGGCGGGGTCGGCGAGGACAAGAAGTCCACGGCCAAGACCCGCATCGTCGACCTGCACGACCCCAGCCCGCGCTTCCGCGACGGCCCCGAGCTCTACGCCAAGGCCCGCTATCCCAGCAGCGTCATCCTGCCGGACGACACGGTGCTGACCACCAACGGCTCGGGCGACTACCGCGGCCGCAGCGACTCCAACATCCTCAAGGCCGAGATCTACGACCCGGCGGCCGGCAAGGGGCGCGCCGTCGCCGATCCCCTGGTGGGCCGCAACTACCACTCGGGCGCGCTGCTGCTGCCCGACGGCCGCGTGATGACCTTCGGCTCCGACTCGCTCTTCGGCGACAAGGCCAACACTCAGCCGGGCGTCTTCCAGCAGCAGATCGACCTCTACACCCCGCCGTACCTCTACCGGAAGGGCCGCCCGGAGCTGAAGGACACCGAGCCGAGGACGGTGGAGCTGGGCGGCACGGCCACGTACCGCACGGACCGCCCGCGCGACATCGCCAAGGTGCGGCTGATCAGACCGGGGTCGTTCACGCACGTCACCAATGTGGAACAGCGCTCGATCGCGCTGGAGTTCACCAAGGCGGCGGACGGGATCACGGTCACCCTGCCGAAGGACCCCTCGCTGGTGCCCCCCGGGTGGTACATGCTCCATGCCGTCGACGGCCGGGGGACGCCCTCGCCGGCGGTCTGGGTGAAGGTGCCCCCGGCGAAGTCGTGAAGGCCGTAGCCGTGGGAGTCGTAGAGCCCGTGGGAGTCGTGGCGGACCGGCGCGGGTTCAGCGGGCGTTGCGCGCCAGGTCCAGCGCGTAGGTCTCCCACCACTTGCCCGCGTCCGGGCCGCCCTTGCACGTGCCGTCGGACTCGCCGGGCCGCTTGACCCACAGGTACGCATCGACCCTGGAGTCGCCGGTGCGCGTGGTGGGAGGCTCGCCCAGCGCGCGGCCGCGGGGGTTGCACCAGGCCTTCTCATGGTCGGCGGCGCGCAGCGGGCCGTTGCCGTTGCGGCTGGTGTCGATGACGAAGTGCTTGCCGCTCAGCAGCTGGGACAGCCGGTAGCCGTAGTCCTTGTTGGCCTTGGTGGTCTGGAAGTTGGAGACGTTCAGCGCGAAGCCGTCGGCGCGGTCGATGCCGGCGCGGCGCAGCGGCTCCTCCATCCGGTCGGGCGGAGTGACCCAGCTGGGGTTGCCCGCGTCGAGGTAGACCTTGGTGTGCGGGAGCGACTTGAGCCGGCCGACGGCCTCCTTGAGCAGCGCGAAGCGCTCCTCGTGGTGCTGCTCGGGGGTGCAGCCGTCGGAGATGTGGGGCAGGGCGTCGGGCTCCAGGATCACGGTGGCGGCGCGGTCGCCGATGCCCCGGGCGGCGCCGTCCAGCCAGCCCCGGTAGGCGTCGCCGTCGGAGGCGCCGCCCTGGGAGTACTGACCGCAGTCGCGGTGGGGGATGTTGTAGAGCACGAGGACGGCGGTCCGGTCGGCCTTGGCGGCGGCTTCGGTGAAGCCCCGGGCCTGCCCCTCGGGGTCGTCCGGCCCGATCCACTCGGCGACGGGCTGGGCCGCGATCTTGCCGAGGAGCTCGGCCTGGCCGCTCCGGCCGCCCTTGCGGAGCTCGGCCGCCCGCTTGGCCGCGGTGGACTCCGGGTTGACCCAGAACGGGTCCTGCGCCTTGGGCTGCTGGGCGGGTGCCTGCGGAAGCTGGGCTTCCTCGGGGGGTTCGGCAGAGGACGAGGAGCAGCCGGAGAGCAGCAGCAGCGCCCCCACGGCGGCCCCGGCGGTGGTCAGCGCCGCGCGGGCGCGGCCGGTGAGACTGCCGTACATCGATTCCCCCTCGGGTGCATTCCTGCAGGGGTGTCCCCACGCCCCCACGGGACATGACCGGTCCCTGCAATGCTGGCACACGCCACCGCGGGACGGTGAGTGATCCGCCGATGACAGGTGGTCGATTCGCCCGGTTGGAGCACCCATACGCTCAACTCCGTCCGGTTCCGGTCAGATAGGCGGAGACGACGACGTTCGCGCTGTACGAGCGGCGGTCGCGGTCGTAGTCGCCGCCGCAGGTGATCAGGCGCAGCTCGGCGCGCTTGGCGTCGCGCGGGCCGTAGGCCTTGGCGGCGTCGAAGCGGTCCTTGGTGAAGACGGAGACGTCCTCGACGGTGAATTCGGCGGTGGTGCCGTCCGCGCGGCGGACCGTGAGGGTCTCGCCGGGCCGGAGGCTGCCGAGGTCGTAGAAGACGGCGGGCGCGTTGTCGGTGTCGACGTGGCCGACGAGGACGGCGGCGCCGGGCGAGCCGGGCGGCGGCCCGCTGCGGTACCAGCCGACGGTGCCGGCCCGCGCGTACGGGGGCGGGTCGACGGCGCCGAGCCGGTCCAGTCCCCGCTCCTCGACCGGGGCGTTCACGTCCAGGGCCTTGATGGCCAGGGCGCGGGGCCGGACCGGGGGCAGGGGCACGTGGGCCGGGGGCAGCGGTTCGGCGAGCGGCCGGCCGGCCGCGGCGACGTCCCCGGCCGTGGGGGTGGCGGACGACCCGGGCCCGTCGGTGATCTCACGCCCCCACAGCCACAGGGCGAGCAGCACGACGGCCCACACCGCCCCGGTCAGGAGGCGGCCGTGGCCGCCGGCACGCGATTCGGACATGGGCTGCGGTCGCCTTCCCTCACTGCTGCCCGGACGACTCGGTGCGGCGGCGGTGCCAGATCAGACCCGAGGCGATCAGTGCGGTGATGCCCGCCAGGACGAGGCCGGGCGTGCCCGGGGCGTTCTCCGCCGCGGTGCCGCCCCCGCCCGCGGGGACGGGCGCGACGGGCGCCTGCTGTTCCGGCGGCTTCTGCTGCTCCTGCGGGTGGACGGACGGACGCTCGGGCACGGCGCGCTGCGGGGAGGGCTGCGGCACCTGGGCCTGAGGGGGCAGCGCCACCTGGTCGTGGCCCCGCGAGGGGGGCAGGGGCTTGCCGTGGGGGACGACCGTCAGCTTGCCCTCGGCCACCGCGTCGTAGCCGTCGCAGTTGACCCTGACGGGGTAGACGCCGGGGTCCACGGCCCCGCGGACCGTGGCCTCGGCGAAGAGCCCCGCCGAGTCCTTGGCGAGCTTGGCGTCGGTCACGAAGGCCTCGGAGGCGGCGGTGGCCCTGTTCCCGCCGCAGCCGGCGACGCGCAGCTGCACCTGGCCCCCGGGGTGGCTGCTGACGGGGGTGAGTTCGATCGTTCCGGACATGGTGGCGGGCTCGTCGTTGGCGTGCGCGGCGGGCGCGCAGACCGCGACGGCCGCGAGAGCACCGCACAGGGCAAGGCGGACTGAGTCCATGGTGAACCTCCTGATGTTCAGAGATTCACCCGCTCTTCCCGGCGGGCGCATCCGCTCCGTGGGCGAGTTGCTCCGTTCGGTGCCGGACGGGGCCCGTTCGGTTCAGGGTTCCCGCGCCGGGGCGGCGGCCCGGGGCCTCAGACGAGGTCGGTCAGGTCGGCGATGGAGTCGACGACGTGGGAGGGCCGGAAGGGGTGGCGGTCGACCTCCTCGGGCCGGGTCAGCCCGGTCAGCACGAGGTACGTGCGCATCCCCGCCTCCAGGCCGGCCAGGATGTCGGTGTCCATCCGGTCGCCGATCATGGCGCTGCCCTCGGAGTGCGCGCCGATGGCGTTGAGCCCGGCCCGCATCATCAGGGGGTTGGGCTTGCCGACGAAGTACGGCTCGCGGCCGGTCGCCTTGGTGATCAGCGCGGCGACGGAGCCGGTGGCGGGCAGGGCGCCCTCGGCGGAGGGGCCGGTCTCGTCGGGGTTGGTGGCGATGAAGCGCGCACCGGCGTTGATCAGCCGGATGGCCTTGGTGAGCGCCTCGAAGGAGTACGTCCGGGTCTCGCCCAGGACGACGTAGTCGGGCTCGGCGTCGGTGAGGACGTAGCCGATGTCGTGCAGGGCGGTGGTCAGGCCCGCCTCGCCGATGACATAGGCGGTGCCGCCCGGCCGCTGGTCGTCCAGGAACTGGGCGGTGGCCAGCGCGGACGTCCAGATGTTCTCGACCGGCACGTCCAGCCCGATGCGGGCGAGGCGGGCGTGCAGGTCACGGGGGGTGTAGATGGAATTGTTGGTCAGGACGAGGAAGGGCTTGCCGGACTCTCTGAGCTTCTTGACGAAGGCGTCGGCCCCGGGGATCGGGATGCCCTCGTGGACCAGCACGCCGTCCATGTCGGTCAGCCAGGACTCGATCGGCTTGCGCTCTGCCATGCGGTACTCCTGCCGTACGCGCCCGCTCGCGGGCGTGGGGGACACAGGGTGGGGGACACAGGGTCGCACCTCTTCGTGCCACCGCCTGCCCCTCCAGCCTAATCAGCTCCCGTCAGCTCCCGTCAGCTCCCGGTGGCCTGCTTCCACGCCGCGACGTAGGAGGCGAGGTTCTTGTCGATGTCCTGCCAGTCCGGGCGGACGATCTCGACGCCCTTCATGATCTCCGCGAGGGCCTTGGCATTGGGGTCGTCGGCCCGTACGGCGCTGCGGGCCGGGAAGCCGCCGCCGACGGAGGAGACCTGCTGCTGGACGTCGTCGCTCAGCAGGAAGTCGAGGAACTTCCTGGCGTTGTCCGCGTGCGGGGCGTTCCTGACCAGCCCGGCGGCGTAGGGCATGGCGACGGTGGTGGGCTTTCCGGCCGGGCCCGCGGGGAAGAAGATGCCCAGGCGGGGCATGGATTTCATGGTGGCGTAGTTCATCTGGACGTCGCCGTTGGCGACGAGCAGCTCGCCCTTGTCGGTCTTGGGCGCGAGCTGCCCGGTGGAGGAGGACGGGCCGACGTTGTTCTCCTGGAGCCTCTTGAAGTAGGCCATGGCCGCGTCCTTGCCGCCGAAGTCGTGCAGGGCCTTGACCAGGACGGCCGTGCCGTCGCCCGCGACGCCGGGCGTGGAGTACTGCAGCTTGCCCTTGTAGCGGGGGTCGAGGAGGTCGTCCCAGGTCCTGGGCGCGGTCTTGACCTTGTCGGTGTTACGGAGGAAGCAGAGGTAGTTGTTGACCACTGCGGTCCACTTCCCGGCGGGGTCCTTGTCGCCCGCGGCGACCCCCTCCGAGCCCTGCGGCCGGTAGGTGCCGAGCAGGCCCTTGCCGTCGGCCTGCTGGATGAACGGGGGCAGGGTGACGACGACGTCCGCCTTGGTGTTGGCCTTCTCCCGGGCGAGGCGCTGCACCATCTCGCCGGAGCCGCCCTCGACGTACTTCACCTTGATGCCGGTGCGCTTCGTGAACTGCGCGAAGACCTTGTCGTAGAAGCCGGATCCGTCCTCGGACTTGAGGCCGTCGGCGCTGTAGACGGTGAGTTCGGCGGCGTCGGCGTCCGCTCCGGCGGAGCCGCCGCACGCGGTGAGCGGGGCGAGGAGGGCGAGGGCGGCTGCGGGGGCGGCGACGCATGCGAGGGGGCTGCGCAGGCTGCGGGAGCCGCGGGGACTACGGAAGCTGCGGGGGCTGCGGGGGCTGGGCATGGGGAAGCTCCTGTCAGAAGGGGCGGCCGGTTCAGGAGGGCTGCCGGTAGGACGCTTTGCTGCGGATGCGGGAGACGGCCAGCAGGACGGCGAGCGTCGTCGCCATGAGGACGACGGCGAGGGCGGCGCCCGTGAAGAGCGCGCCGCGGTCGGTGGCGGCGTGGATCCGGACGGGCAGGGGCAGCCAGTCGGGCGGGTAGAGCATCATCGTGGCGCTCAACTCGCCCATGGACAGGGCGAAGCACAGCCCTGCCGCCGCGGTGAGGGAGGGCAGCAGGAGCGGCAGCTTCACCTGCCACAGGACGCGGGCGGGGCTCGCCCCCAGGCTCGCGGCGCTCTGCTCGTAGGCCGGGTCGAGGCGGGCCAGGGCGGCGGTCACCGACTGGTGGGCGAAGGCCGTCACCAGGACGGTGTGGGCGATGACGACGATCTCCCGGGTGCCGTTGAGCAGGAGCGGGGGCTCGGAGAAGGCGACCAGGAAGGCCAGCCCGACGACGACCGACGGCACGGCGACGGGCAGTACGAACAGGGCGTTCACCGCTCTGCGCACCCTCCGCGGCAGGGCCTGCGCGGCCAGCGCCGCCCAGGTGCCGGTCAGCAGGGCGAGCCCGCTCGCGGCGGCCGCCGTCAGGAGGCTGACGAGCAGGGCGTCCGCGGAGTCGCCGCGCGCGAGGTCCGCGTAGTGCGCGGTCGTCGCCCCGTTGGGCAGGGCGCCGCTCCAGCCGGTGGCGAAGGACGCGGCCGCGATCACCAGCAGAGGGAGCGCGAAGAGGGGCAGGAAGAGGACGAGGAAGAGGGCCCTGAGCGCCCAGCGGGCGCCGCGGCCGTGGACGAGGCTATACGGGGCGGGCACGGTGGGCTCCTGTCCGGGTGAGGAGCATGCGGTAGAGGCCGTACAGGGCGGCCGACAGGGCGACGTTGACGACCGCGACGACGCAGGCGCCCGTGTAGTCGCCGTCCAGGATCGCCTTGCCGTAGACGAGCGTCGGCAGGGTCGTCACGCCCTTCGCGCCGGTGAACAGCACGATCCCGAACTCGTTCAGGCACAGCACCAGGACGAGCCCGCCGCCCGCGGCCAGGGCGGGCAGCGCCTCGGGCAGGACGACCTGCCGCACGATGCGGCCGGGCCGCGCGCCGAGCGAGGCCGCCGCCTCCAGCTGCGCGGTCTCCGTCTGCGCGAACGCGGCCAGCAGGGGGCGCATCACGAAGGGCGTGAAGTAGGTGACCTCCGCCAGCAGGACGCCCCACGGGGTGTGCAGGAAGTCGAACGGCCCGGAGGACGCTCCGGTGACGTCCGTCCAGAGACCGTTGGCCATCCCCACGGTCCCGTAGACGAAGAGCAGGGCGAGCGTGATGAGGAAGGAAGGGAACGCGAGGAAGACGTCGATGAACCGGCTCAGCGCCCTGCTGCCGGGGAACGGCACGAACGCGACGACGAACGCCAGCACGAACCCCAGGACGAGGGTCCCGGCGGTGGCCCCGGCGGCGATCCCGATGGTGTTCAGGAGCGCGTCCCGGAAGGACGCCTCGCCGAAGACGTCGCTGTACGCGCGCGTGGAGAGCGCGCCTCCGCCGGCGCCGTCCGGCGAGAGGGAATCGCGCACGACGAGGGCGAGGGGGTAGAGGAAGAGCAGGGCGAGGAGGAGGACAGGCGGCAGGATCATCCCCGCCCGCATCATCCCTGTACGCCCCGCGCGGGCGCGCAGCGTCACGGTGTTCCTCCGGGCGGCAGCACCACGGCGTCCGCGGCCGCGAAGTGCACGGACACCTTCTCCCCCAGGGCGGGCGGGGAGCTCAGCTCCCGTACCTCCGCGGTGAGTTCCGCGCCCGAGGGCGGCAGGCTCACCGTGACCCGGTGGGAGGCGCCCCGCCACTGCAGGCCCGTGACGGCACCGTGCAGGACGTTCATGTCCGGCACGTCCGGTGATGGAGGGCCGGAGGGCCCGGGGGGCTCGCCCAGGCCGATCAGGTGCGGGCGGATGCACAGCGTCGCCTCCCCCTCTCCGCCTCCGGAGCCCCGTACGCGGATCCGTACGCCGCCGTCCAGCTCGACCGCGTCCTCCCCGCACCAGCGCGCCGCGAGCAGGTTCGCACTGCCGACGAACGACGCCGTGAACGCGCTCCCCGGCGCCCGGTACAGGCTCTGCGGCGTGCCGCAGTCGCGCAGCCGGGCGCGGTCCATGACCGCGATGCGGTCGGCGAGGGTGAGGGCCTCGGACTGGTCGTGAGTGACGTAGAGCATGGAGAGCCCGGGCAGTTCCCGGTGCAGGCGGGCGAGTTCGGTGAGCATCCCCGCGCGCAGCCGGGCGTCCAGTGCGGACAGCGGTTCGTCGAGGAGCAGCACCCCGGGCCGTACGGCGAGCGCCCGCGCGATGGCGACGCGCTGCTGCTGGCCTCCGGAGAGCTCGCGCGGATACCGCTCGGCGAAGCCGTCCATGCCGGTCATCTCCAGGGCCTCGGCGACGCGCCCGGCGATCTCGCCGCGCGGTACCTTCCGTGCCTTGAGCCCGAAGGCGACGTTGGCCTCGACCCTCATGTGGGGGAAGAGCGCGTACTGCTGCACGACCATGCCGATGCCGCGCCGGTGCGGCGGCAGGGCCGTGACGTCCTGCCCGCCGATCAGCACCCGGCCCGTGCGGGGGCGGACGAAGCCTGCGACGGCCCGCAGGGCGGTGGTCTTCCCCGAGCCGGAGGGGCCGAGGAGCGCCATGACCTCGCCGGGCTCGACGGTGAGGTCGAAGTCGTCGAGGACGACGGTGGCGTCGTAGGCGACGGTGACGCCGTCGAACCGGATGCCGCCGTTGCGGATGCCGCCGTTCATGGCCCGGACGTTCGCGGCTCGGACGTTCATGACTCGTACTCGGCGATCGCGTCCGGGAGTTCCGCCACGGACGGCAGCACGCGGTGCGCCCCCGCCGCCCGCAGGGCCGCCTCGTCGTGCGCCCCGGTGCGGACGCCGGCCACCAGGCCGGCTCCGGCGCGGCGCCCGCTCAGCATGTCGTACGAGGTGTCGCCGGCGACGGCGACGTCCGTGACGGCGTCCGCGCCGCGGGTCCGCAGGAGGGCGGCGAGCACCATGTCGGGGTACGGGCGCCCGCGGCCGCCCGCGTCGGCCGGGCAGAGGGTGAGGTCGGCGAGGTCCTGCCAGCCGAGGGCGGCGGTGATGGCGTCCTGGGTGACGCGGGCGAAGCCGGTCGTGAGGACGACGGTCCGCCCCTCGGCGCGGAGTCGCTCGACGGCCCGGCGGGCGCCGGGGACGGGCGCGCAGCGGCCCGCGTCCACCAGCCGCCCGTAGGCCGCCTCGAACTCCGCGTTGGCGGCCTGAGCCCGCTCCTCGTCCCCGAAGAGGTGACGGAAGACGGAGATCTTGGACTCGCCCATGGTGGCGCGGACGTAGGCGAGCTGCTCCGCGTGCCGCGCGCTGCCGGACGCCACGCCGAGCGCTTGCGCGGCCTCGGCGAAGGCCTGCTCCACGAGGCCGTCGTCGGCGACGGTCGTGCCGGCCATGTCGAGGACGACGAGGCTGATGCGCCGGGTCGTGGAAGTCACCGCGCTCACCAGCCCAGCTCGTTCGCCGTGGCCTCGGCGATGGCCGGCGAGCAGGTCATCCCGCGCCCTCCGGGGCCGGTCACCAGCCAGACGCCGTCACGGACGCGCTCACGGTGCACCACGCGCGCGGTGTCGGTGCACTGCGCGTACACCCCGGCCCAGCGGCGCCGGACGGGCGGCAGGGGGCGGCCGAGGAGCGACTCGGCGACGCGCGCGAGGTGCTCGTACGGCTCCTCCTGTACGTCGAAGGCGAACGGGGCCTCGTACTCGTGGGTGTCACCAATGGTCAGCCCGCCGTCTGCGCGCTGGACCATGAGCAGCTGCATCCGGTGCTCGGCGGCGACCGGCGGCTGGGGGCGGGCTGCGGCCAGGGCGTCGAGGGCGGCGCCCCCGTAGGCCGGGTAGTAGCGGAAGCTGTCGGCGTCGGCGACGGAGGTGGGCAGGGTCTCGCCGAGGGGTGCGGTCTGCATCATCTGCAGGCGGACGCGGCGCACGGGCAGGGCGGGTGCCAGCTCGCGGACCAGGCCGCCCAGCCAGGCGCCGGTGCACAGCACGACCGCGTCGCCGGTGTGCACCTCGCCGTGGTCGTCGCGGACGGCCCGTTCGCCGACGACCTCGCGGATCTCCCGCCCGCCGAGGAAGGTGTACCGGCCGGAGGCCGACAGGGCTTCGCGGAGGGCGCGCTGGGCGGTGCGCGGCTCGACGGCGGCGTCGCGCTCGCACCACAGGGCGCCGAGGATGCCCTCGCCGCGCAGGGCGGGGTTGAGCGCGCGGGCCTCGGCGGGGCCGAGGAGGGTGAAGCCGCGGGCGGCGGCGTCGGGGCGGGCGGCCGCGGCGCGGGCGACGGCCAGTTCGGCCTCGTCCGTGACGACCGTCAGCGAACCGTTGGGGCGGAAGCCGAGGCCGGGGACGTGCTCGGCGATCCCCTCCCACAGCTCGCGGGCGCGCAGGGCCGTCTCCAGCTCCTCGCCCCCGGCCCGGCCGCCGACCCAGACCAGGCCGAAGTTACGGACGGAGGCCCCGCGGGCCTCGGTCTCCCGCTCGATGTGGACCACTTCGTGGCCGCGCTGCACTGCGTGCCAGGCGTGCAGGGTTCCCACCACGCCGGCTCCGACGACTATGACTCGCATGCCGGGAACGGTCCTCGGGGCCGGTGACCCGCTGCGGTCCGGGCGGCGACGCGGGGGTGAACGCGCCGTCAAACTTGGCCTAGACCCGTTACTGTTTCGTTATGCGAGTGGGGTGCGGGAGCCGGCGCCCCGCCGGTTGTTCAGCTCCCCTGCCCGCCCCCGCGGAGATGTGTCGTGAACGAGAACCGGTCCCCCCGGTACAGCGACCGCACCCGCTCCAGCGGTCTGCCCTCCGTGTCGCGGGACAGGCGGTGGATGAGCAGCATCGGCAGCGCCGGGGGCGTGCCGATCAGGAGTGCCTCGCGCGGGGTCGCCAGGACCGTCTCCAGGCGCTCGTCCGCATCGCCGAAGCCGATGCCGAGGCGCTCGCGCAGATAGCCGTAGAAGGAGGAGTCCGGGGCGAAGTCCGTATCCAGCCGCGGCACCCGGGCGACCGCCACGTACGTGCTCTCCAGGCCGACCCGCTCGTCGTCCGCGAGCAGCACCCGCTCCATGTGCCACACCGGCTCCCCCTCCGCGACGCCCACGTCGGGCGCGAGCGCGGCCGGGCACGGGAAGCGGTCGAGGCCGATCAGGGAGCGTCCCGGCCTGCGCCCCTGGCGCCGTACGCCCTCCGTGTAGCTGGCGAGGGCCAGCGGCTGTTCGAGCTTGGGGCCCGCGACGACGGTGCCGCGCCCCGAGCGGCGCAGCCGGCCCTCCAGGAGGAGTTCACGCAGCGCCTGCCGTACGGTCTCGCGCGAGACCTCGAAGCGCAGGGCGAGGTCGCGTTCCGTGGGCAGCGCGCCGCCTTCGCCGAGGGTGTCCAGCAGGGCGGCCACCTGCGTCTTGACCGCGTAGTACTTGGGGATCCGGCCGTGCTCGGGGATGCCGTCCCGGACGGGGGCGCCGGGCAGGGGCCGGGGAGGTTCGTCGTCCGTGTGCTTCACGGCGCGCATCCTCGCACCTCCGCCGCGCGGCGGGGGCCTCCGGACCGGCCTCGGCGAAGAGCGAACCGGCCTCGGCGGCCCAGCCTGGACGGCCCGGCCTCAGCGTCCCGAGCGGCGCGCGCCGACCACGAGGGACGCCCCGGCGAGCACCAGGGCGCCGGCCGCCGCGGCGATGGCGAGGAGGGGCCGCTGGGAGCCCGTGTCGGCGAGGATCGGCTGTTCGCCGTCGTCGGCTCCCCGCTTCTTGCCGGGGGTGGCACGGGCGGGGGCCTTGCCGATGCCGAACGTGTAGTCGTTGGACTCCCCCACCCAGTCGCCGTCGTCGCCGCGCCGCTGCACGGCGGTGACGTTGGCCGTCACAGGACCTTCGGGGGCGCCTTCGGTGAAGCCCAGGCGTACGCGCACGGGCACGCTCCCGTGCGCGGGGACGGAGAAGCCGGGGAACGCGGGGGCGCGGTCGGCACGGTCCGCACGGTCGGTGCGGACGGTGCGGACGGAGTCCCTGCGGGCGCGGCCGGGGTTCTTGTCGGCACGGCCCGGGTCCTTGCCGCCGTCGAAGACGCCGACGTTCTCGGCCTCTTCGGTCCGCTCGAACCGCACGGGGCGCCAGCGCGCCGCCCCCGGGTCGTAGAAGTCGAGGCGGATGTCCCCGGGGCTGAGCGCGCGACCCTTGTCGGCGAGGACGGCGACGGGGTGCACGGCCCGGCACTCGGTGCCGGAGTCGTTGCGCAGTTCCAGCCGCCAGGTGCGGGGCGGGGCGCCGCGCTCGTACGTCTCGGGGCCGCCGCTCAGCCGCGCGGCGATGGGGAAGTCCGGCTTGCCGGGCGAGGCGCGGTGGGGACGGGCGGCAGCCTCGTCCGCCGGGGAGGCGGGGGCGGGTGCCGCCGTCGAGAAGATCGCGAGCGCGGTGGCGCCGAGGACGAGCACACGGGGCTTGGGCATCGCGGGACCTTTGCGGTGGGGGTTCGTAGGGTCCTGTTGTCCTGTTGCTGCCCCGAACCTCCCACCGCCCGGCCGCCGCCCCCGGCCCGGCGCGGCCACGTACCCCCGACCAGCCGTCACATACCGCCCGATGAGCCTATTTTCGTGTCATCCGAGTGGAGCCGGTGCGCCGGGCCGTGCCGCCCGGGTGCCGCGCGGTCAGGATCGGGACATGGCCACTGCTGACAAATGCGTCCTCCAGGGCGGGCCGGAAGGCATCCCGGAGCACATCGTCCCGACCGCCGCGCCGGGCGAGGAAGTGAAGGTCCCCTTCCGGGGCGGATACGAACATTTCAAGGCCACTTCACGGCAGTGGGACACGGCCGAGGGCCGGCTGCCGGTCTACGAGTGGGTGGGTCGCACGGAGGTGGCGGAGTAGCGGTGAGGAAGGAGCGAGGCGGCCGCGGGGCGCCGGGCCCGCGGAGCGGGGACGACGCCGAGACGTACCGGAGGAACCCCCTCAAGAGCCTGGCGGGCCTGCCCCTGGTCGGGGATCTCCTGGAGCCCCTCCTCGGGCACTACCCCGGGAAGGAGCTCCCCGCGCTCTTCTCGGCGCCGCACTTCCGGGGCCGGTGGCAGGAGTTCCTCCCCGGCACGTACGAGTACGCCGGTCCCGTCCGGTCCGTGCTGGTGCCGGAGCGGCGCGGCAGGCCGGGGAAGGGACCGCGGCCGCGGTGGGTGGTCACCCTGTACAGCGGCCCCGGCCAGACGGGCACGAGCACGCGCATCGAGGAGGGCGACGACGCGTCGGAGCTGGAGGAGGCACTGGCCGCCGGGGTCTCCTCGCTCAGGGTCGAGAAGTTCCTGGGGACGGAGACGAGGACGGGGACGGGGCCGTGAGTCCGGGCGCGGACATGAGTCCGGCCTTCTCCAGGGGCTGCAAGGCCCCGTCCCGCTCCCGCCCTCCCCGGCCGAACAGCGACGCCAGGACGAGCTCCGCGGCTCCCTCCACGACGGTGCGCTCGCCGGCGGGGGCGACGGCCACCGGCGGCGCACCGCCGAGCACGTCCCGTACCCCGGCCGCGTAGGCGCCGGAGGCGTTCAGCAGCACCCCGCCCCCGAGCAGGACGAGGTCGATGTCCAGCAGCCGTACGAGGTTCGCGGCGCCGACGCCGAGCAGCCGGGCCGCCTCCGCGGTGTCGCCCCGGGCGACCGCGTCCAGGCACAGCACCTCGATGCAGCCGCGGTTGCCGCAGCGGCATCGCGGCCCGTCCAACCGGAGCACCTGGTGTCCGAACTCCCCCGCGCCGGTCCGCGCACCCCGGTGCACCGCGCCGCCCAGCACGAGGCCGGCGCCCAGGCCGGTGCCGAGGTGGAGGTAGGCGAAGGAGCCGGACGGCTCGACGCAGCCGCGGAGCACGAGGCCGAGGGCGGCGGCGTTGGTGTCCTTGTCGACCACGACGGGCAGCCCGAGCCGCCCGGCGAGCGCGTCCCGCAGCGGGAACCCGTCCCACTGGGGGAAGCCGGTGACGCGCTGCAGGACGCCGCTGCGGTGGTCGAGGGGGCCGGGGAGGGCGACCCCCGCGCCGAGAACGCCGAGGAGGGAGCCGCCGGCCTCGGCCCGTACGCGCGCGACCTCCGCCGCGACCGCCTCCAGGACCGCCTCCGCACCCGCCCCGAGGTCGAGGGGGGACGTGCGGGTCGCGGCCTCGGCCCCGGACAGGTCGACGAGGGTGACCGTCAGGGCATCGCGCTCCAGGTGTACGCCGATGGCGTGCGCGGCGTCCGGGACGAGGCGCAGGGCCGTGGCCGGCTTGCCGCCCGTGGACGCCCGGCGGCCCGCCTCGGCGGCGAGGCCCGCGGCCCGCAGCCGCGCGGTGATCTTGCTGACCGCCTGCGGGGTGAGGCCCGTACGCCCCGCCAGCTCGGCGCGGCTCGCGCCTTCCGGGCCCGCGTCGCGCAGCAGGCCGAGGACGAGGGCGGCGTTGTGGTCGCGGAGGGCGGCGAGATTGGCGCCGGGGGAGAGCATGCGGTTCACCAGTCCATTGTCACTGCCGCTTGCGGTTTCGCAACAGCGTTGCCAAAGTGGAGAGCATGAATGGCGCGAACGACATGAGCGGCACGAGCAGCGAGAACGGCAAGAACGGCGAGAACAGCGACGGCGGAGCCCCGCACGGGGACCTCCGGGTGGGCCTGATCGGCTACGGCCTCGCGGGCTCCGTCTTCCACGCCCCGCTCATCGCCTCCACGGACGGCCTCGCCCTCGACACGGTGGTCACCGGCAACCCGGACCGGCAGCGCCAGGCGGCCGCCGAGCACCCCGGCGTGCGGACCGTCGCCGACGCCGGAGCGCTCTTCGACCGCGCCGCCGGGCTCGACCTCGTCGTCATCGCCTCTCCCAACCGCACCCACGTGCCGCTGGCCCGCACCGCCCTCGAAGCCGGCCTGCCGGTCGTGGTCGACAAGCCGCTCGCCGCGACCGCCGCCGAGGCGGAGGCCCTCGCGGATCTCGCGGAGGAGCGCGGCCTGCTGCTCAGCGCCTTCCAGAACCGCCGCTGGGACAACGACTTCCGCACCGTGCAGCGGCTCCTGTCCGACGGCGCCCTCGGCGACGTGCTGCGCTTCGAGTCCCGCTTCGAGCGCTGGCGGCCGCAGCCGAAGGGCGGCTGGCGCGAGTCCGGCGACCCCGCGGAGATCGGCGGCCTCCTCTACGACCTGGGCAGCCACGTCGTCGACCAGGCCCTCGCCCTCTTCGGCCCGGCCGCGTCCGTCTACGCCGAGGTGGACGTCCGCCGCCCGGGCGCCGAGGCCGACGACGACACGTTCATCGCCGTGACGCACGCGAACGGCGTCCGCTCCCACCTGTGGGTCAGCGCCACCACGGCCCAGCTGGGCCCGCGCTTCCGGGTGCTCGGCAGCGCGGCGGGCTACGTGAAGTACGGCCTGGACCCGCAGGAAGCGGCGCTCCGGGAAGGCCTGCGCCCCGGCTCCGGCCGCAGCGACTGGGGCGTCGAGCCCGAGAGCCTCTGGGGCCGCCTCGGCGCGGGCGAGTCCCCGCAGACGGGCGGCGGCGACCCCGTCCCCACCCTGCCGGGCGACTACCCCGCCTACTACGCGGCGATCGAATCCGCCCTGCGCACGGGCGGCGAGCCGCCGGTGACGGCGCGCGAGGCGGCGGCGGCGCTGCGGGTGCTGGAGGCGGCACGGGTGTCGGCGGACGAGGGGCGCACGGTGCGGATCGGGTGAGTTCCGCGCGCCCCTCAAGGGCGCCTCAGGGTGACCTCGGGGTGGCCTCGGGGTGATCACCGATGATCGGCGGGGCCCGGCGGAGCAGGATCGGAGCATGACCTACGACCCGCGGGGACGGCTCCGGTTCGGCCCGCTGACACGCATCTCCCTCATCGGCGCGCCGGCCCTCATCGTCGTCTACGGCACCATCAGGCTGCTGTCCCCGCGCGGCGTGCCCGGCCCCGGCTGGACGGCGGGCCATCTGGCCCTCCTCTTCGGCCTGGCCCTGTTCGGGCCGGTCCTCGTCGGCCTGCGCCGCCTGGCCCCCGAGGGTGCCGTCGCGCGCCGCCGCACAGCAGGCGCCGGAACCGCACTCGCCCTCGCCGGCCTCGCCGCGTCCCTCGCGCAAGCGGCGATCGACCTCGTCGTGGGCTTCCGGGCCGAGGACGGCGCGGAGATGGCCGAGCTCTTCGGCCGGGTCCAGTCGCACGCCGCGGTCAAGCTCGCCGTCTACTCCCTGGGACCGCTCCTCTTCTACGTGGGCCTGCTCGCCTTGGTCAGTTCGCTGATCTCCCGTCACGGCCCGGTGTCCGTGCGGACCTTGGCATCGATAGTCCTCGGCATAGTCGTCATGGGCGTGAGCCTCGACCTGATGCCGGCCGGAGGCGCGCTCTTCCTCCTGGCGCTGGCCCCGTTGAGCCGGGTCCGCACCGCCGGTCCGGACGGAGCCCCGGCCACCGGCCCGGATGGCGGCCCGGCTGCTGAAGGAAATCGCTTCGACAGCCCCGCACTCCCCCGGGCAGGATCGCCCGTATGACCGGCTCTGACCTCACCCCTGCGGCCCTCACGGCGGACCAGCGCGCCGAGCACGCCATCGACCTGGCCACCAGGGCCGGTCGCAGCCTCGGGCTGGAGGCGGGCGAACCGCGCGTCCTGCACAACGTGTTCAACGTGCTGGTCCACCTCGCCCCGCACCCCGTCGTCGTCCGCGTCCCCTCGCTGGCGGTCGCGCCCGTCGAGGAGCAGGCCGCCAAGCAGCGCCGCGAGCTCGCCGTCGCGGGCTGGCTGGCGGACCGGGGTGCGCCCGTCGTGGCGCCGAGCCCTCTCGTGCCGCGCGAGCCCGTCGAGCTCGACGGACGGTCGCTGACCTTCTGGGAGTTCGTCGCCGAGACGGACCCGCTGTCCGCCGTCACCGACCCCGAGGTCCTGCAGAAGCGCTTCACCGAGCAGACGGGCTGGACGGCCGAGCTGCACGCACTGCTCGCCGAACACCCCGGCGACGACCTGCCCGTCCTGTCCCCCGTCGTGCCCGCGGTGGGCCTGACCCTCGCCGCGCTCGCCGAGAACCCGCACCCCCTCATCTCGCCCGGGGAACTGGACCGGGCCCGGCAGGAGTACGCGGTCCTGGAGACCCTCGTCCAGGACCTGCCCGCCCGCTTCCCCGGCGCGCGCCTGCAGACCCTGCACGGCGACTCCCCCGCGTACAACCTCCTGCGCACCGCCACCGGCCACCTCTTCAGCGACTTCGAGGACGCCACCCGCGGCCCCGTCGAGTGGGACCTCACCCTCGTCGGCCCGCTGGGCATCGAGGAGTACGAGCGCGTGAGCGGCACGCGCGTGGACCGTGCCCTGCTGGACGTCATGGAGGGCGCACGGTTCCTGCAGATCGTCGGGGCACTGGCCCTCGCGCCCCTCAAGCCGGACCTGGCCCCGATGCTGGAACCCGCCATCGACCAGTGGCGCGCCCGCGCTCCGCTGGGCCTGGAGAACCTGGGCTGATATTCCCCGGGCGCATGGCCCCTGACGCGCCTACTACGCCCGCAGGTCGACGGTCAGCGTGAGGCTGCCGGGGAGCGCGGCGAAAGCCTCGCGCAGGTCGGCGGCCAGGTCACTGCGGGTGGGAGTGCCGGGGCGGGACGTCCACCTGTCGAGGGCGCAGTGGAAGGCGGAGACCAGCAGGTCCAGGGCGAGTTGGGGTCGCAGGTCGTCGGGGGCGGCGAAGTGGAACCGGCGGTGCAGGGTCGCAAGCGCCGTGCGGCTGGTCCGGTGGCAGAAGTGCAGGCCGTGCGCGTCCATCGACGGGGTCTCCCCGGCCAGCCGCCGGCTGAGCAGGACGCGGCGGACCCAGCCTTCCCCGGTCATGCGCTCCAGCGCGGCGAACAGGACCTGCTGAAGCATCTCCGCCAGCGGGCGGCCGTCGGGCTCGTGGATTTCCAGCTCGTCGAGGAAGGCCACCCACAAGTCCTGCGTCGGCGCCATGGCCACGTCTTCCTTGCCGGCGAAATTGCGGAAGAACGTGCGCTTGGAGACGTCCACCGCATCGCAGAGCTCGTCGAGGGTCACCCCGCTGAAGCCGCGCGTGGTGAACAGCTCCAGGGCAGTGTCGATCAGCGCCTGTCGCGTACGCAGCTTCTTGCGCTCGCGCAGCGGGAGCCGGCCACTGCCGGTTGACGGGAGCTCAGCGGTCATGGCCCGATCGTAGCCGAGAGGCAAGCGCCCCTTGCGCGCTTATGCCACTCAGTGGCATAACTGTGGTCCTTGATCCTTAGCGAAGGGTGCAACGCCATGCGTGCTCTGCTCGTCGACCGCTCAACACCCACCGGACTGCGGCTCGGTCACGTGCCCGATCCCGAACCGGCCCCGCATCAGGCGCTGATCCGGGTGACGGCGACCTCCCTCAACTACGGCGAAGTGCGGTTCGGCCTGCAGGAAGCGCCCGACGGCGCCGTCCTCGGCTGGGACGCGGCCGGGGTGGTGGAACGAGCCGCCGCAGACGGGTCCGGTCCGGCGGCCGGCACAGCCGTCGTCACGCTCGGCATCGACGGCGCCTGGGCCGGACTCCGCGCCGTGGACACCGACTGGATCGGTACGGCCCCGCCCGGAGCCGATCCCGGAGCCCTCAGCACGGTCCCCGTCGCCGGAATCACCGCCCTGCGCGCTCTGCACCGCACCGGTCCGCTCCTGGGCAGGCGCATCCTGGTCACCGGCGCCACGGGCGGCACCGGCCGGTATGCCGTGCGGCTCGCCCGCCTCGGTGGAGCGCACGTCATCGCGTCCACCGGAGACCCGGACAGGCATGGCGACAGCCTGCGGGCGAACGGCGCGCACGAGGTGGTGGCCGGGCCGCTCGAAGTCAGGGAGCCGGTGGACGGCGTCGTGGACCTGGTCGGCGGCCGGCAACTCGTCGACGCTTACGGGATGCTCTCCCAAGGAGGAACCCTGGTCGCGGTCGGGCACTCCGCGCACCAGGGCGAGACGTTCCCCTTCGGCGCCCTCTTCGGCGACCAGGGCCGGCACGATCGCTCGATCGTCACGTTCTTCCTGCCCGCCTGCACGGGCCTCGCACCCGACCTGACCTGGCTCGCCCACCGCGTCGCCGCCGGCGAACTCGACCCGCAGATCTCCTGGCGCGGCGACTGGGACGGGGCCGCCGACGCCATCGACGCCCTCCTCCACCGCCGGCTCCACGGCAAGGCGGTCCTGGACATCGCGTGATCCCACCGGCCTGCACATCGTGTGATGTCGCCGGCCGTTCCCGCCTAGGCCACCGCCTCCGAGCCGCCTTCGGCGAAGTCGGTCACGAGCTTGACGAAGGCGTCCTCCTGCTCGAAGAACGCCACGTGGCCCGCGTCGATCTCGGCGTACGCGCTGCCCGTGATCGCGGCGTGGAGGGCACGGCTGTGTTCGACCGGGACCGTGATGTCCTGGGTGCAGCCGATGACGAGCGTGGGGGCCTGGATGCGCGGCAGCAGGGGGCGGATGTCCACGCGCAGGTCGTACGCGATGTGGCGCAGCGTGCCCTCGGTGGGGGGCATATTGGGGATCAGGGCTTCGAACTGCTCGCGGCCGATGGTGTTGAGGAACCCGCGGCTGAAGCCGGTCATCGCCACGGCGCGGCCGAAGGATGCGGGGTCGCTCGTGCCGAGGTTCTGCCAGAGGGTGAAAAGGCTGCGCAGGTACTCGTCGCTGTCGGTGTGGGCCCAGCCGGCCACCAGGATCAGCCGCCGTACGAGGTCGGGGCGGAGCGCCGCGACGGCGGCGGCGACCGTGGCGCCCATGGAGAAGCCCAGCAGGTCGACCGGCCCGTCCGCCGCGTCCTCGATGACGGCGATGACCTGGGCGGCGAGCCCTTCGGCGGTCAGCGGCGCGCCGTCGTCGACGGTGGCCTCGGTGCCCGACAGATCGGGGGTGATCACGGTGCGGTGCGGGGTGAAGCGGGGGGCGGTCTGGCCCCAGTTGACGGCGGCGCCCGCCGATCCGGTGCCGTGCACCAGGACGAGCGCGGGGCCCGACGCCGAGCCGGTCCGCTCGTAGTGGACCTGGGCGCCGTTGACGGTGACGGTGGCCATGAATTGCTCCTTGCGTATGCTCTGCGGCTGCTCTGACCAGGGCGGTTGCGCTCCGGCCCGACCAACAGTGCCGCCCCCGTGCGGAGGCCGGGAGAGCCTTGCCGACCCTGGGACCGGCAGTCCCTGGTTGAGCCGGGGGCCGTCCGGCAGGATGATCACCATGACGATCGACCGCTCCGAACTCGCCGACTTCCTGCGCCGCGCCCGCGACCGGGTGCGCCCGCAGGACGTGGGTCTGCCTGCAGGCCCGCGGCGCCGCACCCCGGGTCTGCGCAGGGAGGAGGTCGCCCAGCTCGTCGGCATGTCCGTCGACTACTACATCCGCCTCGAACAGGCCCGCGGCCCGCAGCCTTCGCCCGAGATGCTCGCGGCCCTGGCCCGCGCCCTGCGCCTGAGCACCGACGAACGCGACCACCTCCACCTCCTCGCCGGCCGCCGCCCGCCCGCCGCCCGGACCGCGGGCGATCACGTGAACCCGGGTCTCCTGCACCTGCTGGACCAGCTTCCGGCCACACCGGTCCAGGTGCTCAGCGACCTCGGGGACGTCCTGGCTCAGAACGCGATGGCCGAGGCCCTGCTGAGCGGCGTGTGCACGGTGTCCGAACACGGGCGCAACGTGGTCTGGCGCTGGTTCACCGACCCCGCCCAGCGCGCCGCGTACCCGGCCGAGGAGCACGACTACTACAGCCGCCTGCACGTCGCCGACCTGCGGGCAGCCGTGGGACGGCGCGCGGGCGACCCCGCCGCGACCCGCCTGGTGCAGCGGCTGCGGGACGCGAGTGAGGAGTTCGCGGGCCTGTGGGAACTGCACGAGGTCGCCGTACGCCGGGCCACGCGCATGCGCGTCCTGCACCCGCTGATCGGCCCGGTCGACCTGGACTGCCAGATGCTCCTCGCACCGTGCGGCGACCAACGCGTCGTCCTGTACACCCCGCCCCCCGGCACGGATACGGCTGAGCGCCTGGCCCTGCTGAAGGTCGTGGGTAACGGGCAGTTCGCCGCGGCGGGCTGACGTACACCTACGCCGCTGTGGTCAGCCCCCACCACGCCGTCCTGCGGGGCAGGTTCGCGATCCGGGTTGCTGCGGCGCGGTCCGCTCGGCGGGCGTCCCTCGGTTTCGGGGTGAGCGCGCTCGGCAGCCCTGCCGGGCGCAGCGCGCCATAGTCCGCGAAGCGGACGACTCCGCAGGCCTTGCAGCGGGACTCCCCCTGAGCGGGGTGCGCCCACCCTGCGGTGTGCTTGCACTGGGGCCTCATGAGGTCGCCCCGCCCGCCATGTGCGACCGCCAATGCCGCCGCACCGCGACGAGGGCATCCCCCGCCTTGAAGGGATCCCCCTCGACCGTCGCCTTCCACCAGGCCGCCTTCAATGCCGGGCATTCCTGACAGTCGGCGATCGTCGGGCGGCCCATGGATTCCGGGTTCGTACGCGCCGCGGCTCGCTCCGCGCTTGTCGCCAACCGCAGGGACGAGAAGGGGACTTCCCACTCCAGGCCGCCGCCGGGCTGCCTCACCTGCACGCAGTGCCCTTCGCTGCCGATGACCTGTGCCATCCGCCCCTCCCGGGTGTCCACCACGAACGCGCCGTTCCTGTACGTCATCGCTCCCGCAACCTTCCCCCGGCACCCGCCGCTACCCGCCGTAGCCGCGCATCCACGATGGCCCTCCTCGCGCTTAGACCGCAACAATTTGACCTCCAAAGTGGAGAGTTCACCCCTGTGAGTGACGGACGCAATCGCCCAGCGAGGCCGCCGATCTCGTGCAGCACACTGGGCGAGCACGGCCAGCAGGGGAGGAAGCATGAAACATCCGCGCCGCACAGCCCGTCGTCGCAAGCTGGGCGCCGAGCTGAGAGCACTACGGGAAGCCGCAGGCGTGTCGCCTGAAGCGGCGGCCAAGGCGATCCATGGCGACAGAACGAAGATCAGCCGACAGGAGACCGGGCAGCACCGCGTCACGCGACTCGAACTCGAGGTCCTGTTCACCCTCTATGGCGTCGGTGACGAGAAGCTGCGCGAGTGGCTCGTTGCACTCGCATCCGAGGGCAACAAGCGGACTTGGTGGCGTCGCCACAGCGGCATGCTCGCGGACGGTTTCAAAGAGGCCTTGGACCTGGAGTCCGAAGCCGCACGGATCTCGGCGTTCCAATCACAGGTCGTGCCGGGGCTTCTGCAGACCCAGACCTATGCGGCCGCACTCATCTCCGGCGCCTCGACATCACTGACCGAGCAACAGCTGGACTTCTTTGTCGACCTCCGGATGAGTCGACAGAGCATCTTCCTGCGCGGAAATCCACCGCAATACACGGCGATTGTGACAGAAGGCGTACTCCACCAGCAGTTCGGTGGCCCAGAGGTGCTGGCCGAGCAGCTTCGACACCTTGCGGATTTGAGCCAGTCTCCCGACATCACGATTCAGGTCATCCCCTTCACGCAGACGTCGTTCACCGACTCCGGTGGATCCTTCGCGCTTTACTCGTACCCGGACCCGCTCGACCTGGACGTCGTACAGGTGGAACACCTCGACGGTGCACTTTGCCTGGAGGATGATGAAACCGTTGCGAAGTACCGCCGCGTTCTGGACAAGTTGCGTTCCTCAGCGCTGCCGCCAGGACGGTCCATTGAGCTGATCGCGTCGATCGCACGCGGGCTTGAACATGAGTGAGGGACTCCCCCGTGATACGTCACGACCTGCCCGAAGATGCATGGTGCAAGTCCTCGTACAGCACAGACACCGGTCCGAATTGCATCGAGATGCAGTCAACCGAAGACCACCTCGTCGCCATAGGCGACAGCAAAGACCGCCCCCGCGGCGCGCTGACCCTGTCACCCGCCGCGTGGGCGACCTTCGTGCACTCCATACGCAACAGCCGCCGCGAGGACGTTTTTCAACCGGTCCTCTGACGGGGCCGGTTGCAAACCAGGACGCCGAGGGCCAGGCCCGCGCCGACGGCGACCATCCCCGCGCCCACCAGCAGCGTGTCGACGCCCGTGGGGCGGCCGTCGTCGGCCAGGGCGCGGCCGTCGGGTGCGACGTGGCGTTCACGGGGCGCGGGCGCCCCCCTCGGTGCCGGGAAAGTGAACGCGCACACCAGTACTACGCCCGCCACCACGGCGAGCGCAGCGACCACCGCCGGCTTCGTTCTCCGCGTCCTCCGCATATCGGAAAATATGCCCTACAACCAGAGCAAAACCCCGCCTTACACGCCGGAGGCCGGACGCCGGACGCTACGCGTCCTTCAGTTCCTGCCGCTGCCGACCCAGCCCCGCACCCTCCAGCTCCACCACATCCCCCGCCCTCAGATACGGCTTGGGGTCCGGGCGGCTCACGGCCGCGCCCGCCGGGGTGCCCGTCAGGATGACGTCGCCCGGGTACAGGGTCATGAAAGAGCTCACGTACCGGACCACCTCCCCCACCGGGAAGATCTGGTCGGCCGTGCTGTCGTCCTGCTTGAGGTCGCCGTTGACCCACAGCCGCAGCCGCACGTCCTGCGGGTCGCGGATCTCGTCCGGGGTGACGAGCCAGGGGCCCAGCGGGGTGAACGTCTCGTAGTTCTTGCCCTTGACCCACGCGCCGCCGCGGTCGAACTGGAACTCGCGCTCGGAGACGTCGTGCGCGAGGACGTACCCGCCCACGGCCGACAGCGCGTCCTCGTCCGTCTCCAGGCGGCGCGCCCGGCGGCCGATGACGACGGCGAGTTCGACCTCCCAGTCGGTCTTCTCGCTGCCGGGCGGCAGCAGGACCGGGTCGTCGGGGCCCACCACCGTGTCCGCGGCCTTGAGGAAGAGGACGGGTTCGGCGGGGACGACGGAGCGGGTCTCGGCGGCCAGGCGGCGGTAGTTCAGGCCAACGCCCACGATCTTGCCGATCCGGGCGAGGGGCGGGCCGGTGCGCAGGCCGGCCGGGTCGAGGGCGGGGAAGATACGGGCGCCGACCCCGGCCCGTATCCGCGACAGCGCGGACGCGTCGGCCAGCAGCGCGCCGTCGACGTCGGTCACCAGCGCCGACAGGTCGCGAAGGGTGCCGTCCTCATCCAGCAGCGCCGGGCGTTCCGCCCCCACGGGCCCCACACGCAGCAGTTTCATCGCTTGATCGTCCAAGAACGGAGGCGTTCTCCGCAAGGGCCGTTTCGGACTGCGAACAGCGCTTTGCGGGCCACGCCCCGCCCAAAAGCCCAGGACAGCCCAGGGCAAGGACAGGACGTGGCCCACGCCACCTCAGGTGCGGTAGGCGTAGTAGATCGCCCCGGGGTACGACGCGATGATGCTCGCTACCGACTTCCGGTAGGTGTTGGTCGAGTGGTACGTCACGTACGGGACGCCCATCCGGCTGCGGTACGTGGTGATCATCGAGTGATCCTTGGACCCGTCACCGTCGAAGTCCATCTGCAGGATGTCGCCGACGTCCATCTGGTAGACGTTCGACAGGTTCGCCGCCCGCTTGGTGGACAGCGTGTGCCACGCCCACTCGTTGGCGCCGACCCAGGAGTCGGACTGGTTCGCCTTGCTGTACCACCACTTGTGGTAGTCGGAGGTGTCCGAACCCGGCACGTCCTTCCAGCCGCCCGCCTTCAGCGACTGGCTGATGAAGTTGGTGCAGTCACCGCCCGCGACGTTGAAGCTGCGGTAGGCGGGGTTGTAGTTACGCCAGTACTTCTCGGCGTAGGCGGCCATGGCCTTGTAGTCCAGACCGCCCTTGGCGGGGGTCAGGTTCTTCGGCTTGGCGTTCCTGCTGCCGGGGTACCGGGTCGAGGCCGGGCTGCCGTTGAGGTCGATGCTGCCGGTCGCCGCCACCGCCGTGCGGGGCTCGTTGATGGCGCCGGGGCCGTCGTCCTGCGGACGAATACCCGTCAGCTCCCACTTCCCGCCCTTGCCGAGGGAGAAGCTGAGCTCGTGGTGAGCGGTGAAGCCGGTGGTCGACGGCTCGTCACCGCGGATCTTCTTGTACGTGAGAACCGTGGTCTCGGTGACGCGGACCGTGGCCCGGTCGCCCTTGACGGTGGTCTTGTCGACCGAGGTCTTGGTGTCGGCGTCCGTGTACGCCTCGCCGAGGGCGGCGAGCCAGGACTTGCGCATCTTCAGCGACGACAGTCCGGTGTCCTCGGCCTTCGAGAGGCCGGCGGAGAGACGGGCCTTCCCGTCGAGCTTGGTCGCCTTGCGGTCGGCCGAGCGGGAGTCCAGAAGGACCGAGGTGCGGTCGTTCAGTACGGCGTCGGCTATTCGCCCGAAGGCCTCGACCGTCGCGCTGTCCGCCGTGCGGGACTCCGGCTTGCCCGCCGCGAACGCGGCCGAGGTGGGCAGGAGAGCGGCCGTCGCGGCCACCGTCACAGCCGCCCCAACAGCGGCTCTGAATCTCGTTATGTGCACGATGTTTCCCCTTGTCGCCCGGTCCGAGCGGACCGGGGACGGAATCTTCGCACATACCTCGGATTACCGGTGGTATGAGTGATCATTGCATGGATCGGCGGCTTCTCCCGAACGCGTATGGTCAAAAAATGGTCCAGACCGACGAGTCGAGCCCGTCGGCCTGGTCTCATTTCGTCAGCCGACCCCCACCCACCACTACTTGTCGTACAGCGTCCACAACTGATTGTTGGGTCCCTCGCCCTGCTCCTCGACCGTCACGGCCTTGTCGGTGCCGTTCGCCTGGAGCACCGTGTCCTCGAACTTCTTGTTGATGATCTCGGTCTGGCTCTGCGTGAGGTCCACGATCCAGCGCTGGGCCAGGTTGCCCTTGTCGCACTTGGCCAGTTTCGCCGCGCTGTGCACGGCCGCGGCGGTGATGCACGTACCGAAGCGCGTGTTCTTGATCGTGTAGACGCCCAGCCCGTCGGGCTGGGTCGCCACTCGGTCGAACGTCCACACCTGGTCCGCGTAGCCGGCGTCTCTCGCCCAGATGTCGGCGCCCTCATGGGCGTCGAGGTTGGTGTTGTCGAGGTACGACTGAACGGACTTGGTAAAGGACTCGGGAGGCACATCCGCGGCCGCGGCCGGGTTTCCTGTTGCAACGAGGGTGCCCGCCAGCAGGGCCGGTACCGCCGCCGCAAAGATCGACTTGCCGGTGACACGCATTGCATCGCTCCATTCGGTCGAAACCATGCGATCCGGAGAACAGCGCGAACATTTCCATTCGCTTTTGCTTACGGCAAGTGCCGAAACCGGCCAAGCAATCGACGCATTCGCCCCTTATGCCGGAACCGACTCCTCCGGTCGCGGATCGGTCGCCAGCACGTCCTCGTCCGGACGGTCATCGATCGGCCGCGGCCCGAGCCAGGAGACCGCCAGGGCCACCACCAGGTTCACCCCCAGCGCGAGCGCGCCCGCGTTCACGCCCCACAGAGGGTCGTGTTCGGTGAAGACGAGGGCGCACACCAGCGCCCCTCCCACCACGAGCCCGCTCACCGCGCCCCACAACGTCAGTCGCCGCCACACCAGCCCCAACAGGATCATCGGGACCAACTGCGCCATCCCCTCGTACGAAATCAGCGAGAGCCGCACGAGCGTATTGGGCGTCAGATACGTCAGAACGAGCGCCAGCGCACCCGCCACGACCACGACGACCTGCGCCGCGAGCCGCTGCCGCCGCGGCCGGCCGACCAGAGCGGGAATCACCCCCAGCACGCTCTTCCCCCACATCGTGCCGATGACCAGCATGAACACGGCCATGGGAACGATCGACGAAAGGGCCGCGGCCACACCGGTGACTCCGACCGCCCACGCAGGCAGCGAGTCGGTCACGAGCTTGAACAAGGCCAGGTTGGACCCGGCACCCACCAGCCCCGGCACCACGAAGAGAGCCGCCATACCCAGCAGCATCGGAACGAACAGCAGCACGTTGTAGAACGGCAGAAGCACCGCATTACGACGCAAGGCGTCGGCACTGCGCGCGCCCAGATACCCCGCCACGGTGGTCGGGAAGATGACGACCGTCAGCGAGTTGAGGAAGCTCGTGGTCGCGAACCAGGTCGCGTCAAGGCCACTACCACCATGCCCGGAGAGCGTCAGCCACCCGGGCTTCTCCGCGACGAGCCGGTCCAAAAAGGGACCATAACCATCAAAGTAATGATGCGGGACATAGATCGCCAGAAAGCCCAGCGTCACAATGACCATCACGTCCTTCAGCACCGACACCCAGGCGCTCCCCCGCAGCCCGCTCACCACCACGAACCCGGTCGTCACCGCGAAGGCGATGAAGTAGGCCCAGTTCAGGCTGATGGCCCCGTACGAGATGGTCGAGACGACGACACCCATGCCGGTGATCTGCAGCTGGATGTACGGGAGCAGACACACGGTCGCCAGGACCGCGACCACCGTGCCGAGCCAGGGGCGGCCGTAGCGGTGGGCGACCATGTCGGTGATGGTGACCAGGCCGTGACGCCGGGCGTACGACCAGAGGGTCGGGCCCACCACGTAACCGATCGCATAGCCGCAGGACATGTAGGCGATGACGTAGAGCACCGGAGCGCCGTGGTTGTAACCCCACCCGGCGGCGCCGAGGTAGCTGAAGCTGGTGTAGCCCTCGCCGGCCATCAGCACCCAGATGAAGACGGTGCCGAGGCTACGGCCGCCGACGGACCATTCGGCGAGGCCGGTGGAGCGTCCGTGGCCACGCACGGCCAGCAAGCCAAGGGCCACGGTCAGCACCATGAAGACCCCGAAGACGGTCGTCGCGACCGCCGCGTTGCCGCTCACACCCGCCCCCGCTTGCGATCGCCCCGCCATGCAAAGAAGACGGCGACAGGAGTCAGCAGAGTGGCGGCAAGCAGCCAGAAGAAGAAAAAGGGAAGCCCCAGAACCGTAGGCCGCACCCGATCAACGAGCGGAAGCACCCCAAGGAAGAGCACATACGGAACGAGCAACCACAACAAGGCGGGACGTTTCAACACAGGCCGACCCTAACCGGGTCGATGGACGCGACCGGAGGCGACGGGACCGCAGGGGTGGGGGTCCGGGGCGCTGACGTGTATTTGTGGGCCAATCGCGGGTGCCCGTGACGTCCGGGGCGCCGGCCCGTAAATATACGGCCCCGGACCCCCACCCCGGAGGGCCCGGCGCCGCCCCCTTACGGACGGGGCTCAGCCCCCCAACCCCCTGGTCAGCCCGTAAATGCACAACCCCGCCAACGCGCCCACCACCGTGCCGTTGATCCGGATGAACTGCAGGTCCCGCCCGATGTGCGCCTCGATCTTCCGGGACGTGTGCTCCGCGTCCCAGCCCGCGACCGTGTCCGTGATGAGCAACGTGATCTCATCCCGGTACGTCGTCACGACGTAAACGGCCGCATCCTCCAGCCACCCGTCGACCTTCTCCCGCAACCGCTCGTCGCCGGCCATCCGCGCCCCGAGCGACAAAATCCCCGCCCGCACCCGCAGCCGCAACTCACTCCGCTCGTCCTCCGCCGCCGCCACGATCATGGCCCGCACCGACGCCCACACCGACGCGATGACGTCCTGCACCTCACCCCGCCCCAGCAGGTCGGACTTCAGCCGCTCCACCCGCGCCCGCGTATCCGTATCGGACTGCAAGTCGCGCGCGAAATCCCCAAGAAAACGATCGACGGCGCCGCGCGCCGGATGGTCAGGCATGTCACGCATCTCGCCGGCGAACCGCAGCAGCTCCTTGTAGACCCGCTCGCCGACCTTCCGGTCGACGAACCGCGGCGTCCACCCGGGCGCACCCCCGGTGACAGCCTCCATCACGGAGTCCCCGTGGGCGACGAGCCAGTCGTGGGCGCGGACGCACACGAGGTCGACGACCTTCCGGTGCCCGCCGTCCGCGACGACCTTCTCCAGCATCGCGCCGATGCCGGGCGCGACTTCGGCGGCGTCGGCGCGCCGGGTGATGGCCTCGCCGACAACGGCCTGCACATCGGAGTCACGCAGCACGGTCAAAGCACCACGCACCGCCGTGGCCAGCTCATCGGTGACCCGGTCGGCGTGCTCGGGCCGGGAGAGCCAGGCGCCGAGCCGGGAGCCGATGCCGACGGCCCGCAACCGGACCCGCACCACCTCACCGCTGAGGAAGTTCTCGCCGACGAAGTCGCCGAGGCTCTGACCTAGCTGGTCCTTCTTCGTGGGAATGATCGCGGTGTGCGGGATGGGCAGGCCCATCGGGCGCCGGAAGAGCGCGGTGACGGCGAACCAGTCGGCGAGGGCGCCGACCATGCCGGCCTCCGCGGCGGCGGCCACGTAGCCGGCCCAGGCCCCCGCGCCCGCCGACTGGGACCACTTCGCAAGCCCGTACACCAGTGCGACGGCCAGCAAAAGCCCTGTTGCGAGGGCCTTCATCCGCCGCACTCCCCGGCGTTTCTCCTCGTCGGCCGCGCTGTAGGTGAGACTGCCCAGCGGAGCGGGCATCACCCGTTTGGCGGACATCACCGCATCACCCGTTCGGCGGTACCCGCGTCCTCACCGGCGGTACCCGCGTCCCCATCGGCAGTACCCGCATCCTCACCGGCAGTACCCGCATCCTCATCGGCGGTACCCACGCCCCCGCCCGGCGACCGTTTCATCCGCACCACCCGTTCAAGCCGACTTCCCGTGCATTGTCCTTACCCGGCCTACTCCTGGAACGGACCGGGAGTTCCCCGCGTCTGACAAGTCGCATGTGACACGTTGCGTGACCCCTCAGGCCGACGGGCGACCCCCGAGACCCCCGTGGGATCATGGAACGGCGATCGGACCGCGAGGGCGCTGTTGCTGATCAGTCGCTGTTTCCGTCCCCGGTTCCGCTTCCGCACCCGGAGCTTCCCGCTCCGCTCTCTTCCAGGAGACACCCGCAATGAACAGGCCACCCCTGCCCCGCGGTACGGCCTATGCCGTCCTCGCCGCGCTGGCGGCCGTGGTGATCATCGTCTCGACCGCGATATTCATCGGGGTCGGCGGTCATGACGGACAGGCTGTCACCAGCTCGCACGAGACGCACCGCTCCGCCGAGCCCGCCGCCTCCGGGGAATGGGTCGGCTCCTGGGCCACCGCGCCGGCCGCGGCCGAGCCGAACACCGCCAAGGGCTTCGCGGGCATGTCGATCCGCAATGTGGTCCACACCAGCATCGGCGGCACCGGCGCCCGCATCCAGCTTTCCAACCTCTACGGGACCCTGCCACTCGCCGTCACCCACGCCTCGCTCGGCGTGGCCGCGGCCCCCGGCTCCCCGGCCGCCGCACCCGGCAGCATGCAGCGCCTGACGTTCGCCGGGCAGCCCACGGCCACCGTGCCGGCCGGCGGGTCCCTGCTCAGCGACCCGGTCCGGATGGCCGTCCCGGCCGCGGCCGACCTGCTCGTCACCACATACTCGCCGACCCCGTCGGGCCCGGTCACCTACCACCCGAACGCCCGGCAGATCTCCTTCGTCGCGCACGGCGACCACACCGAGGAGCCCCTCGGGACCGCGTACACCACGAAGACGCCGTACTGGCGCTACCTGACGGCCGTGGACGTGTGGAGCCAGGAGGCGCACGGCGCGGTCGTCGCCCTCGGCGACTCCATCACGGACGGCGTGACCTCCACCGTCGGCGCCAACCGCCGCTGGCCGGACTACCTGGCCGCCCGGCTGCGCACGGAGCCCGGCGCCCCGCGCTACGGCGTCCTGAACGAGGGCATCAGCGGCAACCGCATACTCCTGAGCAACTCGGCCTCGCCGGCGGCGAACAACCCCAGCGGCCTCTCCCGCTTCGACCGCGACGTGCTCAACCGTACGGGTGCCCGCGTCGTCGTCATGGCGCTCGGCGTCAACGACATCCTGCGCAAGCCGCAGGTCGAGAACCCGCAGCAGATCGTCAACGGCCTGCGGGCGATGGTGCAGCGGGCGCACGCGCGCGGCCTGCGGGTGGTCGGCTCGACGCTGATGCCGTTCGGCGGGCACAAGGGCGCGGTGGACCGCCAGGAGATGACGCGTCAGGGGGTCAACGAGATCATCCGCTCGGGCGGTGTCTTCGACGCGGTCGTGGACTTCGACCGGACGCTGAGGGACCCGGAGACCCCGGAGCAGCTGCTCCCGGCGTACGACTCGGGGGACCACCTGCACCCGAGCGACGCGGGCTACGAGGCCATGGCGCGTGCGCTGGACCTGGAAAGCCTGAAGGGCGAGGCGGCCGCAGCACTGTAGGTCTGGGGGCTTCGCCCCCGGGCTCCCGGTGAGCGCCCTACTCCAGCGACTTACCCCGCTCCTCGCGATCCAGCCGCCGCTGTTCACGCCGCTCCTCGCGGAGCCGCTGCCGCTCCTCGCGCGTGACCTTCCGGTCCACCCCCACCCCGCCCCAGAAGGCGAAGCCGGTCACCCGTACCCGCGGGGAGCCCGGGGTGCCCGGGCCGGAGGCCTTGTCGTCGAAGCCGCCCATGATGCCGATGCCCCCGACGTGCACGTCGAGGTCGGGCGGCACGATGACCTGCACGCCGCCCATGACGGCGAAGCAGCGGATGACGATCTCGTCGTCCTCGAAGCGCGCCTCGCGCAGGTCGATCTCGCCGCCGCCCCAGAAGGCGAAGGCGGTGAAGCGGCGGGGTACGGTCCAGGTGCCCCGGCGCTGGAAGCCGCCCAGGACGCCGACGGCCACCGTGCCGCCCGCGGGGCCGCCGATGCGCCCCGCCCAGCTCGGATCCGACGGCGCGGGCGCGGTCGCGCCGGCGGGCTTGGTGAGGGAGACGACGGCGCCGGGGGCGGGCAGGTCGCGCACGAGGGGTTCGAGCTCGCCGTGCGTGCGCGCCTTGTAGGCCGCTTCCAGCCGTTCCTCGAACTCCTCCATGGTCAGCCGGCCCTCGGCGACGGCCTCGCGCAGGGCCTCGGCGACGCGCTCCCGCTCCGCGTCGGAGGCCCGCATGTCAGGAAGTTCGCTCATCATACGAACAGCGTAGCGAGCGGAAGAATCGATTCGGGCTGTTCTCCCAGAGGGGACATTCACCGCAACGGCCCCGCCGGGGCGCATCTCGTACCGCATCCGGTCGTTGAACCTCGGCAGCGTCGGCCCCGGTTTTCACCCCCCGGAGCGGCCGGCGCCCGACCCGGACGGCCGAGCCGGGTCTGCCCGGTGTGCCGAACGCGCCATTGGCGCGGAACGCATGATGCGACAGTGTTCGACGGGATGTACGACGTGTACGAAGCACAGCGGACCGCCCGACACGAGACCGCGCCGCCGTGACCGAACCAACGGCGGCGGCCGAGGAGTCCCTACAGACATGAGCGACGAGCACGCACAGCGGGCCGCCGGGGGCGGCCGTGGCGCACCGGCGGGCTGGGCGCCCAGGGAGACCAACGGCCCGGGCCGCGGCGGCGGGCACGGCGGCCGGCCCGGGACACCGGGGCGGCCGGAGCGGCCCGGTGGCGGCAACGGAAACGGGAACGGCAACGGCGGCAACGGAAACGGCCGCCCCCGCCGCACCGGCTGGCGGCGCCTCCTGCCCACCTGGCGGATGGTGCTGGGCGGCTTCCTGCTGATCGTCCTGCTCGTCGCGGGCGGCCTCATCGCCGGGTACATGCTCGTGCAGATCCCCGCCGCCAACCAGGCCGCGGTCGCCGAGAGCAACGTCTTCCTCTACGCCGACGGCAGCCAGCTGGCGCGCGACGGCGAGGTGAACCGCGAGAGCGTGCCGCTCAGCAAGGTCCCCAAGGACGTCCAGCACGCCGTGCTCGCCGCCGAGGACCGCGACTTCTACTCCGAGTCCGCCGTGAACCCCGAGGCGATGCTGCGCGCCGCCTGGAACACCGTCACCGGCAAGGGCAAGCAGTCCGGCTCCACCATCACCCAGCAGTACGTGAAGAACTACTACCTGGGCCAGGAGCAGACCATCACCCGCAAGGTGAAGGAATTCTTCATCGCCATCAAGCTGGACCGCGAGGAGAGCAAGGACGACATCCTCGAAGGCTATTTGAACACCAGCTACTTCGGCCGCAACGCCTACGGCATCCAGGCCGCCTCGCAGGCGTACTACGGCAAGGACTCCGACAAGCTCGACACCGCCGAGGGCGCCTACCTCGCCACGCTCCTCAACGCCCCGAGCCTGTACGACGTCGGCGCCCACCCCGAGAACCAGGCGCGCGCCACCGCCCGCTGGAACTACGTCCTCGACGGCATGGTCAAGAAGAAGTGGCTGAGCCAGGCCGACCGCAGCGCCATGAAGTTCCCCGCGCCCGGCAAGGCGCGGGCGCGGCTCGGCATGTCCGGCCAGCGCGGCTATCTGGTGGAGGCGGTCAAGGACTACCTCACCAGCAACAAGATCGTCGACGAGCAGACGCTCGCCCGCGGCGGCTACCGCATCACCACGACCATCGAGAAGAAGAAGCAGGACGCCTTCGTCGGCGCCGTGCAGAAACAGCTGATGGACGAACTCAGCGACGACCGCACGGTCGACCGGTACGTGCGGGCGGGCGGGGCCTCCATCGACCCCCGTACCGGCAAGGTCGTCGCCCTCTACGGCGGCATCGACTACACCAAGCAGTTCGTCAACAACGCCACGCGGCGCGACTTCCAGGTCGGCTCCACCTTCAAACCGTTCGTCTTCACCTCGGCGGTCGCCAACGACGCGTCCACGCAGGACGGGCGCACCATCACCCCTTACACGCTCTACGACGGCACGAACAAGCGCCCGGTCCAGGGCCCGAACGGGCCCGTCGGCTATGCCCCCGCCAACGAGGACGACATCTCGTACGGGCAGATCACCGTCACCAAGGCCACCGACCTGTCCGTCAACGCCGTCTACGCCCAGATGGCCCAGGACGTCGGCCCGGCCAAGGTCAAGGACACGGCCGTCGCCCTCGGCATCCCCGAGAACACCCCCGACCTCAACGCCAACCCCTCCATCGCCCTCGGCGTCGCCAACGCCAGCGTCCTCGACATGACCCAGGCCTACGCGACGCTCGCCAACCACGGGCGGCACGGCGCGTACACCCTGGTCGACAAGGTCGCCAAGGGCGCCGAGATCGTCCCGCTGCCCGCCAAGGACGTCAAGCAGGCCGTGACGCGCACGGCCGCCGACACCACCACCTCGATCCTGGAGAGCGTCGTCGACAACGGCACCGGCCGCGGCGCGCAGGCCGCGGGGCGGCCGGCGGCAGGCAAGACCGGCACCGCGGAGGACGACAAGGCCGCGTGGTTCGCGGGCTACACCCCCGATCTCGCGACGGTCGTCGCCGTGATGGGCCAGGACTCCGACACCGGCGAGCACAAGTCCCTCTACGGGGCCGCCGGGCAGGCCCGCATCAACGGCGGCGGCTTCCCCGCCGACATCTGGGCCGCCTACACCTCCGCCGCCCTGCGGGGCACCCCGGTCAAGGACTTCGACCTGGAGCTGGAGAGCGGCGCCCGGATCCCGACCATGGAGCCGCCGGTCACCTCGGCGCCGCCGGAGACCTCCGCGCCGCCGTCGGTGCCGGCGCCGCCCACCGGGCCGCCCACGCCGTCGTTCCCGCCGCTGCCGCCCACCGGGCCGCCGACGGGCTTCCCGACGGGGCCGCCGTCGCCGCCGTCGTTCCCGGGGATCCCCACGTTCATCCCGAACGAGCCGAAGGACGGGCGGGGGGTCGGGGGCCTGGACCGGGACCTGCTGGGCGGCGACTACTGACCACCTGGGCCGCGGGCGGCCCCGGCCGGGCAGGTCAGTGGCCCGAGGTCGCCTTCAAACCCACGACCGCCACCAGCAACAGCACAATAAAAAAGATCCGCGCGGCCGTGGCCGGCTCGCCCAGGACCAGCATGCCCAGGACGGCCGCACCGGCCGCGCCGATGCCGACCCACACGCCGTAGGCCGTACCGATGGGGAGGGACTTCGCCGCCTGGGACAGCAGCAGCATGCTGGCGGCGATACCCGCGATGGTGAACACGCTCGGCCACAGCCGGGTGAACCCTTCGGTGAACTTCATGCCGATCGACCAGCCGACTTCGAGCAGACCGGCGACGGCGAGCAGGACCCATGCCATGACGGCACCTCCGTGGATGACGGTTTCCAGGGGTGCGTCGTCTTGTCCTGACCCGGTACGGCGCGTCTCGTCGGGTTCAGACAACCGTACCAAAAGGGGCGTACTACAGGTACAGCCCCGTCGAGTCCTCGGACCCCTCCAGCCGCTCCGCGGCCACGGCGTGCAGATCGCGCTCGCGCATCAGCACGTACGCCACGCCCCGGACCTCGACCTCGGCGCGGTCCTCGGGGTCGTACAGCACGCGGTCGCCCGGCTCCACCGTGCGCACGCTCTGCCCGACCGCCACCACCTCGGCCCAGGCCAGCCGGCGGCCCACCGCCGCCGTCGCGGGAATGACGATGCCGCCGGAGGACCGGCGCTCGCCCTCCGGGATGTCGGTCCGGACCAGCACGCGGTCGTGCAGCATCCGGATGGGCAGCTTGTCGTGCGTGGTGTTCGTACTCACGCAGACGACCGTACCCGCCCGCACGCGGCCCCGCGGCCACAGATCACGGATCCGCGGATGTGAGCTACGCCCCGCGGCGCTTCGACGATACGGCGATCAGCCCGATCACACCGACGGCGACCATCGCCACCGGTACGATCCGCTCCAGGCGGGGAGCGCCCTCCTCGGTGGTGAAGCGCGCCTTCGCGTCCGACACCAGGCGGTGCGCCGCCGCGCAGGCGCGGCCCGCGGTGTGGTCCACCTTCGCGGCGACCTTCGCCTTCGCGTCGCCCATGATCGTGGCCGGGTGCATCCGCACGCCGATCTCGTCGAGCGTCACGGCGAGCTCGCTCCGCCTGCGGGCGATGTCCGCCTCGATCTGCGCAGGGGTCCTGGCTTCCGACACCGCGCTGCCTCCGTCGTCTCGATAAGAGTGATGATGAGTGATGACGACAGTCTGTCAGCTCGCCGGACCCCGTGCCCCGCGGCACCCCCGATCGGGCCGGTGACTACGCTCGGGACGCAGGCCCACGACCCGAGGAGAGCCATGAGCGAGCGACTGCAGCCCGGTGACACCGCCCCCGCCTTCACCCTTCCCGACGCCGACGGCAACCCGGTCTCGCTCGCGGACCGCAAGGGCCGCAAGGTGATCGTCTACTTCTACCCCGCCGCGCTCACCCCCGGCTGCACCAAGCAGGCCTGCGACTTCACCGACAACCTCGACTTCCTCGCCGGCCACGGCTACGACGTGATCGGCGTCTCCCCCGACAAGCCGGAGAAGCTCGCGAAGTTCCGCGAGAAGGAGAGCCTCAAGGTCACGCTCGTCGGCGACCCCGAGAAGAAGGTGCTGGAGGCGTACGGGGCGTTCGGCGAGAAGAAGCTGTACGGGAAGACCGTCACCGGGGTGATCCGGTCGACGGTGATCGTCGACGAGGACGGGAAGGTCGAGCGCGCGCTCTACAACGTGAAGGCCACGGGCCACGTAGCGAAGATCATCAAGGACCTGGGCCTGTAAGGCCGGACGCCGGGCGGGCTTGATCTCTTCAAGCCCGTCATCCGTCACTCGCCCTCCGCAGGAGCCTCCGCCTCCGGTAGTTCCAGGACCGCCCGCGCGCCTCCGCCGTCCGCCGTGCCGAACTCCAGCCGTGCCCCCAGGACCACCGCCTGGCCCACCGCGATCGTCAGCCCCAGGCCGTGGCCCGTGCCGCGCTCCGGGGCCGCGGTGCGGAAGCGGCGCGGGCCCTGGTCCACCAGGTCCGGCGGATAGCCGTCGCCGTGGTCGCGCACCACGATCCGCGTGCCCTCCACCGTGACCTCGATCGGCGGCTTCCCGTGCTTCGCCGCGTTGGCCAGGATGTTCACCAGGATGCGCTCCACCCGGCGGGCGTCGGTCGCCACGATCCGGCCCTCGCCGACCACGTCGACCGCGACGTCGTTCACGCCGCGCTGGCCCTGGGCCCGCTTGACGATCCCGCGCACCAGCGTGGGCAGCTCCACGGCGTCCAGCTGGGCGCGCTCCCGGCCGGCGTCCAGCCGGGACACCTCCAGCAGGTCCTCCACCAGCACCCGCATCGTCTGCGCGCGCTCGCGCACCATCTCCACCGCGCGCGGGTGCGGCAGCAGCTCCGCCGAGGCCACGAGCCCGGCCACCGGTGTGCGCAGCTCGTGCGCGACGTCCGCCGTGAACTCCCGCTCCGCCTCCACGCGCGCCGCCAGCGACGTCGCCATGTGGTGCACGGAGCGGCCCAGCTCCGCGACCTCGTCCCGGCCGCCGGCCGCCAGCGCCTCCGCGTCCGGCGGCTCGCCCGCCGCGATCCGCCGGGCCGCGGCCGCACTCATCCGCAGCCGCCGCGACAGGCTCTGCGCCACGAACCAGGCGACCACCGCCATCAGCGCCACCGTCGCCGCACCCGCCACCAGCAGCGCCTTGTCCAGCGCCGTCATCAGCGGATCGCGGTCCGGGTAGGGGGCCGACACCGACAGCACCTTGTCGCCGCCGACCGCCGTGGCCGCCCACACCCGCGGGTCCTCCCCGCCGCTGATGTACGTACCCGAGCGGCCCCGCGCCACGGCCTGCGCCAGCGGGAACGGCAGCGCCGCATCGTCCAGTTGGGCGCCCAGGGCGAGCGTGCTGTCGCGCTGGTAGATCTGCAGCGCCGAACTCAGCAGGTCGTCCTGGTAGGCCTGGGCCTGCCGGTCGCGCTCCGCCGCGGAGATGTGGTGCACGGCCAGCCCCAGCACCACGACGGCGAGCGCGGTGACGAAGGAGATCGCGAGGGCGATCCGGCCACGGATACCCATCACGCGATCGTGTACACCTCTTTCGCCTTCGCATGGGGGGTGGCACCCGTGTAGCTGACCTCGATGCCCGTGAAGGCCATCATGCCGTCGACCTTCGTGACGTCGTACAGCCGCAGCCGCGCCGGGAAGGAGGCCGGGGAACCGCCGCCGGCCGCGCCCGAGACCAGCACCACGCCGGAGCCGTCCGCGCCGTCGGCACCGAACGAGTCCCACTTGATGTCGCTGGCCACCACCCCGGCGTTCGAGCAGTTCAGCGTGATGATCTTCGGCTCCACGACCGGCTTGCCGACCCCGCACTCGCGCACGCCCGGCATCTCCCGCGGGGCCCGCTCCGGCGTCGCCTCCGCCGCTTCCCGGACGGGGTGCGCCTTCTGCGCCGCCGCCGTCTTCGGGGCGTTGGCGACCGTGCCCGACCGGTCCTCGGCCCGGCTGAACCACACGCCGCCGAGCGCCAGCACCGTCACCGCCGCGAAGATCGCCAGGACGGTGCGCATGCCGGGGCGGCGGGGCGCAACACGGTCGGCCATCGGCCCTCTCTCTGGTCTTTCCGGTGTTCGTGGGTCCGGCTGCTGTACGTCCCCGCTGTGAGGGACGGTGAAATCGGGCCGCGCGTTCCCTTCATGCCTATATCAGCTTCCGGGGCGCGCCGGGCGCCGGGCGTGACCAATCTCCCTATCGGCGGGCGCACCGGTTTGAGCCGCGGCACAGCGTGCAGACGCAGGCCCGTACGCAACGCCGCGCAACCGTGAGGGGGCCGAGCCGTGCCCAACGGCAGCAGCACCGAGGCCGGGAACAACGGGACCGCCGGGAACGCCGGGCACGACCCGGCCGCCGTCAGACGCCACCCGGCCCTCTTCCGGGCCGTCGCCCGCCGCCGCAACCCGCGGCTGCGGCGCACGGACATCACCGTCACGGACGAGCGGACGGTCAGACGGGCGGTCAAGGCGGCGGCGCTCGGCAATGCCATGGAGTGGTTCGACTTCGGCATCTACAGCTATCTCGCCGTCACCCTCGGAAACGTCTTCTTCCCCTCCGGGAACGACACGGTGCGCCTGCTGTCCTCGCTCGCGACCTTCGCCGTGGCCTTCCTCGTCCGGCCGCTCGGCGGGATGTTCTTCGGCCCGCTCGGCGACCGGATCGGCCGCAAGCGCGTCCTGGCCCTGACGATGGTGCTGATGGCCTCCGGCACCTTCGCCATCGGCCTGATCCCGTCGTACGCGGCCATCGGCTTCTGGTCACCCGTGCTGCTGATCTGCTTCCGGATGCTGCAGGGCTTCTCCACCGGCGGCGAGTACGGGGGCGCCGCGACCTTCATCGCCGAGTACGCGCCCGACAAGCGCCGCGGCTACTTCGGCAGCTTCCTCGAATTCGGCACCCTGGCCGGGTACGTCGGCGCGGCCGGCCTCGTCACCGCCATGACCTCAGCCCTCGGCGGCGACGCGATGACCGACTGGGGCTGGCGCGTCCCCTTCCTCGTCGCCGGCCCGCTCGGCCTCGTCGGCCTCTACCTGCGGATGAAGCTGGAGGACACCCCGGCCTTCCGGAAGCTGGAGGAGGAAGAGGAGACCGGCGGCACCGAACTCAAGGAGATCTTCACCGCGCAGTGGGCGCGGCTGCTGCTGTGCATCGTCCTGGCCGGGGCGTACGGCATCACCGACTACATGCTGCTGTCGTACATGCCGACGTACCTGACCGACCAGCTCGGCTACGACGACACGCACGGCCTGCTGATCCTCATCGCCACGATGGTCCTGCTGATGGCCGTCATCACCGGCGTGGGCCGGCTCAGCGACCGCATCGGCCGCAAGCCGCTGCTGATGGCGGGCCTGGGCGGCTTCGTCGCACTGTCGGCCCCGGCGTTCCTGCTGCTCAAGCAGGGCAGCCTCGCCGCGGTCCTCGGCGGCATGCTGATGCTCGGCCTGCCCCTGGTGTGTCTCCTCGGCACGATGTCCGCCGTCCTCCCCGCCCTCTTCCCCACCCACGTCCGCTACGGCTCCCTGGCCATCGGCTACAACATCTCCACGTCCCTCTTCGGCGGTACGACACCCCTGGTGATCACGGCCCTGATCCACGCCACGGGCAGCGACATGACGCCGGCGTTCTACACGGCGGGCGCTGCGCTGATCGGCATGGTCGCGGTCGCCTTCATGCGGGAGACGGCCCGGCAGCCGCTGGAGGGCTCACCGCCGGCGGTGGCGACGCGGGAGGAGGCGGAGGAGATCGTCACGTCCCGGTCCCCCGAACCGAAGTTCTGACGGTCCGTGGGGTGCGCGGAGGTGCGCACGGGCCGGCTTGGCCGGTCCGCCTACAGGGCCGGCGGCCGGCCCGATAGCATGGTCAGCGCCTCGCGGCCGTGGTGGAATTGGCAGTCACGCTGGGTTTAGGTCCCAGTGGGGTAACACCCGTGAGGGTTCGAGTCCCTCCGGCCGCACGGACACACGAAGGGCCGTCCCGCACCGGCGGGACGGCCCTTCCGTCTGTGGTCGGCTCTGCCTGTGGTCCGCTCCGTCTGCGGTCCGCTCCGTCTGTGCTTCAGCCCAGCAGCTCGCGCACCACCGGCACCAGCCCCCGGAACGCCTTCCCGCGGTGGCTGATCGCGTTCTTCTCCTCCGCCGTCAGTTCGGCGCAGGTGCGACTCTCGCCCAGGGGCTGCAGGACCGGGTCGTAGCCGAAGCCGCCGCCGCCCGCCGGCTCGTGGCGCAGGGTCCCCTCCAGGCGGCCCTCCACCACGCGCTCCGTGCCGTCCGGCAGAGCCAGGGCCGCCGCGCAGGCGAAGTGGGCGCCGCGGTGTTCCTCGGCGATGTCGGAGAGCTGGGCGAGGAGGAGGTCCAGGTTGGCCTTGTCGTTGCCGTGGCGGCCGGCCCAGCGGGCGGAGAAGATGCCGGGGGCGCCGTTCAGGACGTCCACGCACAGGCCCGAGTCGTCGGCGACGGCCGGGAAGCCGGTGGCCCGGGCGAGGGCGTGGGCCTTGAGGAGGGCGTTCTCGGCGAAGGTGACGCCGGTCTCCTTGACGTCCGGGATCTCGGGGTAGGCGTCGGCGCCGACGAGCTCGACGTCGAGGCCGGCCGCCTCCAGGATGGCGCGGAGCTCGGTGACCTTGTTGGCGTTGCGGGTGGCGAGGATCAGGCGCTTCATACGGCGATTATCCCGGCCCTCCCCCGGTCCGCTGCGGCCTACTTCGACGTGCACACCTTCGACAGCTCGCCCGCCGCGTCCGTCAGCGGCGTGAGGTCCGGGTTCTTGTCGTCCCGCAGGGCGTCGCGGACGTTCCCGATGGCCTTCTGGAGGTGGTCGAGAGCCTTGCCGACGTCGACATTGCCGCTCTTGTCCTTGAGCTTCTTCGTGTCCTTCTCGAGGTTGTCGAGGATCTTGCCCGCGTTGTCGGTGTCGGACGCCGTGTCGGTGACGCTGCGCTGGAGGTCGTCGACGTCGTCCGATATCTCCAGGCCCAGGCGGGCGCAGTCCACGGCCTTCTGGGCGGTGGAGCAGCCGGCGGCGAGCGGTACGGCGAGCGCGGCGGCGGCCAGTGCCAGTGCTGCCTTACGTGCGGGCATGAGGGTTCCCTCCCCTGTGAGACTGCTACGGGCGTACGGCCCGGTCTTCCCGGCCGTACGCCCGTAGGAACGCTCCGGATCCCTCCGGTGGTTGCCCGGCGGTCGCTTACAGCGTCGCCGCGAGCGCCTCGCGCTGGGCGGCGTCGAGTGCGGCGCAGCCGCTGACGGCGAGGTCGAGGATGCCGTTGAGCTCGTCGCGGGTGAAGGGCTCGGCCTCGGCGGTGCCCTGGACCTCGACGAAGCGGCCGTCGCCGGTGCAGACGACGTTCATGTCGGTCTCGGCGCGGACGTCCTCCTCGTAGCAGAGGTCGAGGAGGGGGACGCCGTCGACGATGCCGACGCTGACGGCGGAGACGGTGCCGGTGAGCGGCTGCCGGCCGTGCTTGATCAGCTTCTTGCCCTGGGCCCAGGTGATGGCGTCGGCGAGGGCGACGTAGGCGCCGGTGATGGCGGCGGTGCGGGTGCCGCCGTCGGCCTGGAGGACGTCGCAGTCGAGGACGATGGTGTTCTCGCCGAGGGCCTTGAAGTCGATCACGGCGCGCAGGGAGCGGCCGATGAGGCGGGAGATCTCGTGGGTGCGGCCGCCGATCTTGCCGCGGACGGACTCGCGGTCGCCGCGGGTGTTGGTGGAGCGGGGCAGCATCGAGTACTCGGCGGTGACCCAGCCCTCGCCGGAGCCCTTGCGCCAGCGGGGCACGCCCTCGGTGACGCTGGCGGTGCAGAAGACCTTGGTGTCTCCGAAGGAGATGAGGACGGAGCCCTCGGCGTGCTTGCTCCAGCCGCGCTGGATGGTCACGGGGCGGAGCTGGTCGGGCGTGCGGCCGTCGATGCGAGACATGGTGATGAGCCTACTGGCATCACGAAGGGCCCCGTTCCGGATCCTGCGGGTTCCGGGAGCGGGGCCCTTCGCGGGTGAGCCGGGTGGCTCACATCATGTCTTCGATCTCACCGGCGATCGGGTCGGCGTCGGTGCCGATGACGACCTGGATGGCGGTGCCCATCTTGACGACGCCGTGGGCGCCGGCGGCCTTGAGCGCGGCCTCGTCGACCAGCTCCGGGTCGGCCACCTCGGTGCGGAGACGGGTGATGCAGCCCTCGATCTCCTCGATGTTGTCGATGCCGCCGAGGCCGGCGACGATCTTCTCAGCCTTGCTGGCCATGTCCACTCCTGGTTGTCTTCGGCCCTTCGGCGGTACCACCGACCGGCTTCCACACGGTAAACCACGTTCAGCCCAACTATGCGGGCAAATGTCCGCCATCCGGCACAGGATGGCCTCACTCACCACCTCGCATAAGTGGTCTACACCAGTATGCGGCAAGTACCGAGTGGACCGTCGCCCGGGCGGCGGCCGGGAGGACGCAGATGAGCACGGACGCCACGGCGGCACCGGGGCAGGGCCGGTGGCGGGAGCGCCGGCAGACCCTCTTCTCCAACCTGCAGAAGATGGGCCGCAGCCTCCAGCTGCCGATCGCGGTGCTCCCGGCCGCGGGCATCCTCAACCGGCTCGGCCAGCCCGACGTCTTCGGCAAGGACGGGCTGGGCTGGACGGACGTGGCGAAGGTCTTCGCGGGCGCGGGCGGCGCCCTGCTGGACTCGGGGCTCGGCCTGCCGCTGCTCTTCTGCGTGGGCGTGGCCATCGGGATGGCGAAGAAGGCGGACGGCTCGACGGCGCTGGCGGCCGTGGTGGCCTTCCTCGTCTACTTCTCCGTGCTGCACCAGTTCCCGCAGGACTGCCCGGCCGAGACGACGTTCACCGGGGCGGGGCTGTGGAGCGGGGTGTGCGTCTCCATGGGCGGGCAGCTGTCCCCGGCGAGCTTCCAGAACCCGGGGGTCTTCGGCGGCATCGTGATCGGCCTGCTCAGCGCGTGGTTCTGGATGCGCTTCCACCGGGTGCGGCTGGTGGACTGGCTGGGCTTCTTCAACGGGCGGCGCCTGGTGCCGATCCTGATGTCGTTCGTGGCGCTGCTGTTCGCGGTGGTCTGCCTGTTCGTCTGGCCGCCGGTGGGCGATGCGCTGACGAGCTTCAGCAAGTGGCTGTCGGACCTGGGATCGGGGGGAGCCGGCGTCTTCGGCGTCGCGAACCGCGCACTGCTGGTGGTGGGCCTGCACCAGTTCCTCAATACGTTCATGTGGTTCCAGTTCGGCGATTACACGAAGCCGGACGGCACGGTGGTGCACGGTGACATCAACCGCTTCCTGGCGGGCGATCCGCACGCGGGCCAGTTCACGACGGGCTTCTTCCCGATCATGATGTTCGCGCTGCCGGCGGCGGCGCTGGCGATCGCGCACTGCGCGAAGCCGCACCGGCGCAAGGAGGTGGCGGGCATGATGCTCTCGGTGGGCCTGACGTCCTTCGTCACGGGCATCACCGAGCCCATCGAGTACTCGTTCCTCTTCATCGCGCCGCTGCTGTACGCGGTGCACGCGCTGCTGACGGGCGTCTCGATGGCGGTGAGCTGGGGACTGGGGGTGCACGACGGCTTCAGCTTCTCGGCGGGCCTGATCGACTACGTGATCAACTGGGGGCTGGCGACCAAGCCGTGGCTCATCATTCCGATCGGGCTGTGCTTCGCCGTCGTCTACTACGCGATTTTCCGGTTCGCGATTACGAAGTTCGACCTGCCGACTCCGGGGCGTGAGCCGGAAGAGCTCGCGGAGGAGATCGAGCGCGGGAACGTGAAGGAGTAATCGCAGCCCGTCACCGAGAGCAGGACGTCACCAAGGGCCCCGGAGCCGCCCCGCCCCGGGGCCTTTCCGTGCGCCCGGAGCTGTGCGCGAAGCCACTGGGAAGGACGGATTCCTTTATCCCGGACTCACGTGCTACAACAGGTCTAAACCACTGAGTGGTGTAGACCAAAAGCGGGCCGTCCCCCCTTCCCCCGAGCGCCCGCCTCACCTGGAGGAATCCGATGAGTAAGAGCGCCAAGGCGGCAAAGGCGGCGCCTGACGACGCCGCTTCGCCGGAGAAGCCGGAGAAGAAGCCCGCGGAGAAGCCCGCGGACAAGAAGCCCGCGAAGAAGAAGGACGCGGCTCCGGCGGAGAAGAAGAAGTCCGGCGCCGGCGCCATGGCGATCGCCCAGCGTATCGGACGCAGCCTGATGCTGCCGGTCGCGGTGCTCCCCGCCGCCGCGCTGATGGTCCGCCTCGGCCAGGGCGACATGCTGGGCAAGGAGTCCTTCCCGGCGTTCCTCAACAAGATCGCCGAATTCATGTCCGCCGGCGGCGGCGCGATCCTCGACAACATGGCGCTGCTGTTCGCCGTGGGTGTCGCGATCGGCTACGCCAAGAAGTCGGACGGCTCGACGGCCCTGGCCGCCGTGGCCGGTTACCTGGTCTTCAGCAAGGTCCTCGGCACCTTCACCGACGGCAGCCTCCCGAAGAAGGAGGCCGTGGTCGACCACAAGGTCGCCATGGTGGAGCAGGCCGTCGACGCCAAGGTCCTCGGCGGTGTCGTGATCGGCCTCGTGGTGGCGCTGATATACCAGCGCTTCTACCGCACCAAGCTGCCGGACTGGGCGGGCTTCTTCGGCGGCCGCCGCCTGGTGCCGATCCTGTCGTCCTTCGCGGGTCTGCTCATCGGTGTCGCCTTCGGTTACATCTGGCCGGTGCTCGGCACGGGCCTGCACAGCTTCGGCGAGTGGCTGGTCGGCTCCGGCGCGGTCGGCGCAGGCATCTTCGGTGTCGCCAACCGCGGTCTGATCCCGGTCGGCATGCACCACCTGCTCAACTCCTTCCCGTGGTTCCAGGCCGGTTCGTACGACGGCCCCAAGGGCACCGTCAACGGCGACATCGCCCGCTTCCTCGCCGGCGACCCCAACGCCGGCCAGTTCATGACCGGCTTCTTCCCGATCATGATGTTCGCGCTGCCGGCCGCCTGCCTCGCGATCGTGCACTGCGCCCGCCCCGAGAACCGCAAGGTCGTCGGCGGCATGATGTTCTCCCTCGCGCTCACCGCCTTCGTCACCGGCGTGACCGAGCCGATCGAGTTCACCTTCATGTTCGTCGCGCCGGTGCTCTACGCGATCCACGCGGTGCTGACGGGTGTCTCGATGGCCCTGACCTGGGCGCTCGGCATGAAGGACGGCTTCGGCTTCTCGGCCGGCGTCATCGACTTCCTGCTGAACCTGGGCATCGCCTCGAAGCCGTGGATGCTCGTCCTCGTGGGTCTGTGCTTCGCCGCGATCTACTATGTGGTCTTCCGCTTCGCCATCACGAAGTTCGACCTCAAGACCCCGGGCCGCGAGTCCGCGGAAGAGTCCGCCGAATTGAAGGCGTGACCCCTTAAGTAACGGCCTTACCGGCAAATGCCCCCGGAATCCATGGATTCCGGGGGCATTTGCTTGCCTATTTATAAGAAACAAAAAGAGCCGGTGAGTCAGAGCTCGTACACCGCGCCCGCCCGGGCGAGTTCGACCGGCCCGTCGTAGACGGCACGCGCATCGCGCAGGTTGGTCAGCGGGTCCGTCCACGGCGGGATGTGGGTGAGGACCAGCCGGCCCGCCCCGGCCCGCGCGGCGTGCTCGCCCGCCTCGCGGCCGTTGAGGTGGAGGTCGGGGATGTCCTCCTTGCCGTGGGTGAACGACGCCTCGCACAGCAGGAGGTCGGCGCCGTCGGCCAGGCCGTGCAGCTCCTCGCACGGGCCGGTGTCACCGGAGTAGACGAGGGCGCTGCCGTTGTGCTCGACGCGGAAGGCGAAGGCCTCCACGGGGTGGCGCACCCGGTCCGTGCGGACGGTGAGGGGGCCCAGCGAGAAGGTGCCGGGGGTGAGCGTGCGGAAGTCGAAGACCTCGCTCATGCACGAGTCGTCGGGCACGTCCCCGTACGCCGTGGCCAGCCGGTGCTCGGTGTCCCGCGGGCCGTAGACGGGGATGGCCTCGGCGCGCCCGCCCTCGTGCCGGTAGTAGCGGGCCACGAAGTAACCGCACATGTCGATGCAGTGGTCGGGGTGCAGGTGCGACAGCAGGATGGCGTCGAGGTCGTAGAGGCCGATGTGGCGCTGCAGCTCGCCGAGGGCGCCGTTGCCCATGTCGAGGAGCAGCCGGAAGCCGTCGGCCTCTACGAGGTAGCTCGAGCAGGCCGATTCCGTGGACGGGAACGACCCCGAGCATCCGACGACGGTGAGCTTCATGCGGGCCTGAACCTCCGTTGACTCGTGACGGGGGGCCATGCGGTCCGTCGAGCGTAAAGCGCGAACGGGACGGCCGCTCCTCCGCGAGGTGGGGTTGTGGCTGAAGTCACCGGTACGGACCCTTCTGGGCGGGCGGCGCAAGGGGGGTTCCGGGCGGATCCGCCGTCCGGGAGGATGTGTGACCGCATAGTCATGTGATCCGGCGCATCGGACAGCGGCTGACGGTGCGGCGGGAACAGCAGGAAGCAGAGGTGGCGTATGCGGCGCCCCGCACAATTCATGACGGCCCTGGTCTCCTTCCTCACCGCGCTGGTCCTCCCGCTCGCCACCAACCTGGCGAGCGGTTCGGTTCCCGGTCCCGTGCAGCCGTATCTGTGGCTGGCGTGGCCTGCCGCGGCGGTATCCGCCGGCGCCGCGGCCGTGTTGGAGGTCCACCGCAACCGGACCGCGGCCGACGGCGGACCGGGAAGCGCCGAGGCCGCCGAGCGGCTGTGCCGGGCGGCGGACCAGCTCGCCCGTACGCTGCACGAACAGTGGGCGGCCGAAGCGGAGCTGAGGATGCTGCACCGGCCGCAGCCACTGCACGTGCGGTGGTCCTCGACCGGCAGGCCCGTGGCCGGCGATCCTGTGGGCGTGCTCGGCCAGGGGACGGTCGGCGGGCGGCCCCTGCGGCTGCACCTGCGCGGCGGGATCGGCGGGACGGGCCGGGACACCGGCATCGTCGAGACCTTCTCCCGGCTGCCCCGGCGGCGGTTGGTGGTCCTCGGGGAGCCCGGCGCGGGCAAGACCGTCATGGCCATCCTGCTCACCCTCGACCTGCTGGAGCACCGGCGCGCGCAGGACGGCGGGCCGGTGCCGGTCCTGCTCACGCTCTCGTCCTGGGACCCGCGCGCCGAACACCTGCACACGTGGGTGGCCCGCCGGCTGCTGGAGGAGTACCCGGCGCTGGCGAACACCGCGGTGTTCGGGACGGATGCGGCCCGGCGGCTGGTGACCGAGGGCAGGGTGCTGCCGGTCCTCGACGGCCTGGACGAGCTGCCGGTGCCGCTGCACGCCAAGGCGGTCGAGGCGTTGGACGGCATCGCCCCGGGCGCCCCCTTCGTGCTCACGTGCCGCAGCGCGGAGTACGAGGCGGCGGTCGTCGCCGGGGGGACGGTGCTGGCCACGGCCGCGGTGGTGGAGCTGGAGCCGGTGGGGGTGCGGGAGGTGATCGCGTTCCTGACGGCGCGCGGGGTGGCCGGCGGCGACCGGTGGGCGGCGGTGGCGGCCCGCTTGCGGGAGGACCCGGGCGGGGTGGCGGCGAAGGTCCTCTCGCTGCCCCTGATGGCGGCGCTGGCCCGGGCCGTCTACACCGATCCGGCCAGGGATCCGGCGGAGCTCCTCGCTCCCCAGCGGTTCGCGGACGCGGAATCCATCGAGGGTCATCTGCTGGACGCCTTCATACCCGCGGTGTACGCGCACCGGCCGCTGCCCTCGGCCGGGGGCACGCCGGGGGCGGCCCCGCCCTACCCGGCCGAGGCGGCCGGCACGTGGCTCAGGTTCCTCGCCGGGCATCTTCAGCGGCAGCGGACGCGTGAACTGGCCTGGTGGCGGCTGTACACGTTTCTCTCCCCCCGCAAGCGGAGGGTCATCGCAGTGCTGTTCCAACTCGTGGCCGGATTCCTTGCCGGACTGGGGATCACGATCGGGACCGGGCCCGGGATCGGGCTTCCGACGGGAGTCGTCGCCGGGCTTGCCAGCGGGTTCGTGGTCGCCTCTCCCGCGCCGCCGGCGTACGCCAACTTCCGCATCCGCGGGCGGCTCGTGCTGTTCTGCAGGAAGACGCTCCACGGGCTGGGGATCGGGCTCGTGTGCGGAATCGGAGCACTGGTCACCCTCAGCCTCGCGGCGGCTTTCGGCGCGGAATTCGCAAGCGGTCCGAAGGAACTTCTCACCGTCGCCGTGGGGACGGGGGCGGGTGTCGGAACCGGCTTCGGTGTCATGATGTGGCTGCACACCCCGGCGGACGCGATCGGCTCACCGACTCCCCGGTTCGCGCTGCGGGACGACAGGCGTGTCAGCTGCATGCGGATCCTGGTGGAGTCGTTCGGGTCCGGGCTTCTCGCGGGGGTGCTGATCGGACGCCCCGGCTTCGGGCTTGTCATCGGTCTCCCTGCCGCGATGGCCGCGGGCCTCGGCGGGGGCCTGGCCATCGGGCTTGCCGACAGGTTCGCGCAACGACGGCGTTTCGGTCTGGGTGCGAGCAGTTGGGGCTGGTTCCTGCTCACCCGGACGTGGTTCGCACTGCGCGGCAAGCTCCCCTGGGGGCTGATGACGTTCCTGGACGACGCTCACCGCCGCGGCGTCCTGCGCCAGGTCGGCGCGGTCTACCAGTTCCGCCACGCCCGCCTGCAGGACCGCCTTGCGCCGCCACCTCCCGGCGGCCACGGCGGGGGAACCGGCCCGCGGCCATGACCCCTCCGTGACCCCGCCGGGACGGGCCCTACGCCCAGAGCTGGCCCTGCAGGGCCTCCACCGCCGCTTCCGTCGTGGGTGCCGTGTAGATGCCCGTCGAGAGGTATTTCCAGCCGCCGTCGGCCACGATGAAGGCGATGTCGGCGCTCTCCCCGGCCCGTTCGGCCTTGCGGGCCACGCCGAGGGCCGCGTGCAGGACGGCGCCGGTGGAGACGCCCGCGAAGATGCCCTCCTCGGCGAGGAGCTCGCGGGTGCGGCGCACGGCGTCCTCGGAGCCGACCGAGTAGCGCGTGGTGAGGACGGAGGCGTCGTAGAGCTCGGGGACGAAGCCCTCGTCGAGGTTGCGCAGGCCGTAGACGAGGTCGTCGTAGCGGGGCTCCGCGGCGACGATGCTCACGCCCGGCTTGTGCTCGCGCAGGTAGCGGCCGACGCCCATGAGCGTGCCGGTGGTGCCGAGGCCGGCGACGAAGTGGGTGATCTCGGGGAGGTCGGCGAGGAGCTCGGGGCCCGTGCCGGCGTAGTGCGCCCCGGCGTTGTCGGGGTTGCCGTACTGATAGAGCATCACCCAGTCGGTGTGCTCGGCGGCGAGCTCCTTGGCGACGCGGACGGCGGTGTTGGAGCCGCCCGCGGCGGGCGAGGAGATGATCTCCGCGCCCCACATGGCGAGCAGCTGCCGCCGCTCCTCGCTGGTGTTCTCCGGCATGACGCACACGATGCGGTAGCCCTTGAGGCGGGCGGCCATGGCCAGGGAGATGCCGGTGTTGCCGGAGGTGGGCTCGAGGATGGTGCAGCCGGGGGTCAGCCGCCCGCTCCGCTCCGCCTGCTCGATCATGTGCAGGGCGGGGCGGTCCTTGACCGAGCCGGTGGGGTTGCGGTCCTCCAGCTTGGCCCAGACGCGGACCGACTCGGACGGGGAGAGCCTGGGCAGCCGCACCAGCGGGGTGTTGCCGACCGAGGCCAGGTGGCTGTCGTAGCGCATGCTCTACGCCGCGCCTCAGACCATTCCGCCGGCGACGGCCGGGAGGATGGTGACGCTGTCGCCGTCGGTGAGCTCGGTGGCGATGCCGGCGAGGAAGCGGACGTCCTCGTCGTTGAGGTAGACGTTGACGAAGCGGCGCAGCTCGCCGGACTCGTCGACCAGGCGCTCGCGGATGCCCGCGTGGCGGGCGTCGAGGTCCTTGAAGAGCTCGTCGACGGTGGCGCCGTTGCCTTCGACGGCCTTCTTGCCGTCGGTGTAGGTACGGAGAATGGTCGGAATGCGGACCTCGATGGCCATGATGCGGCTCCTGTCGGCGTGCGGGTGGGGCACCTGGGGCGATCGTATCGATTCCGTGTGCGGCCGCCGGAGGTTCGTACCGGCATGCGGACAGCGGCGGCCGGCCGGAGGGCCGGAACTCAGTGAGCAGGGACCACGCTGACGTCCTCTTCGGTCACCTGGCCGTCCACTATGCGGAACGAGCGGAACTGGAAGGGGCCCTCGCCGTCGGTGTCGGCGGTGGAGACGAGCACGTAGTGGGCGCCGGGCTCGTTGGCGTAGGAGATGTCCGTACGGGACGGGTAGGCCTCGGTGGCCGTGTGCGAGTGGTAGATGACCACGGGCTCCTCGTCGCGGTCGTCCATCTCGCGGTAGAGCTTCAGCAGGTCCGCGGAGTCGAACTCGTAGAACGTGGGCGAGCGGGCGGCGTTGAGCATGGGGATGAACCGCTCGGGGCGGCCGCTGCCGGCCGGCCCTGCGACCACGCCGCAGGCCTCGTCGGGGTGGTCCGCGCGGGCGTGCGCGACGATCCGGTCGTACAGGTCCTGGGTGATGGTCAGCATGCGCCCCAGGATAGGCACGCGGGGATCGCCCGGGTAAAGCGCAGGGCCCGCCCGTACCGAGGAGTGGTACGGACGGGCCCGGATGCCGGACGGGTGAGGCCGTAAGGCCTTACGCGACCTGCTCGACCTTCTGCTCGGCCTCGGCCTGCGCGGCCTGCGTGTAGTCCTTGCGCTCGAAGGCCTGCGGGTTGCGGGCCTTGAGGACGAGGTAGGACACCCACATGATCGCCGCCCAGACGGGGGCGCAGTACAGCGAGACCCGCGCGTCCTTGTCGATGCCCATCATCACGATGACCATGACGATGAAGGCGAGGGCGAAGAGGCTGGTCCACGGCGCGCCGGGGGCCCGGAACGCGGACTGCGGGAGCTCGCCGCGGTCGGCCTTGCGGCGGTAGCGCAGCTGGGCGACGAGGATCACGATCCACGCCCACATGCCGGAGATGGTCGCGAAGGAGACGACGTAGTCGAACGCCTTGCCCGGCCACTGGTAGTTGATCCAGACGCCGACGAGCATCAGCGCGGCGGAGAAGGTGGTGCCGCGCAGCGGCAGGCCGCCCTTGGTCAGCTGGCCGAAGAACTTCGGGCCCTGGCCGTTGAGCGAGAGGTCGCGCAGCATGCGGCCGGTGGAGTACATGCCCGAGTTGCAGGACGACAGCGCCGCGGTGAGGACGACGAAGTTGACGATGCCCGCACCGGCCGGCAGGCCGATCTTCTGGAAGGCGGCCACGAAGGGGCTGACGCCCGGCATGAACTCGCCCCACGGGACCACGGCCAGGATGATGATCAGCGCGCCGATGTAGAAGACCGCGATGCGCCACGGCACGGTGTTGATCGCCTTGGGGAGCGTCTTCTCCGGGTCCTTGGCCTCGCCCGCGGTGACGCCGACCAGCTCGACGGCGAGGAAGGCGAACATCACGATCTGCAGGGTCATCAGGGTGTTGCCGATGCCGTGCGGGAAGAAGCCGCCGTCGTTCCAGAGGTTGGCGACGGTGGCGGTGTCACCGGCGTCGGAGAAGCCGATGGTGAGCACGCCGATACCGATGAGGATCATGCCGATGATGGCGGTGACCTTGACCATCGAGAACCAGAACTCCAGCTCACCGAAGAGCTTCACGGAGATCAGGTTGGCGAAGTACAGGATGACGGTGAAGACCAGCGCGGAGACCCATTGCGGAATGGAATGGTTCCAGTACTGCACATAGGAGGCCGCGGCGGTCACCTCGACGATTCCGGTGACGACCCAGAAGAGCCAGTACGTCCATCCGGTCACATAGCCCCAGAAGGGACCGAGGAATTCCCGGGCGTAGTCCGAGAAGGAGCCCGACACCGGGCGGTACATGAGCAGCTCACCGAGCGCTCGCATGATGAAGAAGATGACCAGGCCAGCTATTGCATAGGCCAGGATCAGGCTCGGGCCGGCCTTGGAAATGGCCTTCCCCGCGCCGAGGAAGAGGCCGGTGCCGATGGCGCCACCAATGGCGATCATCTGAATCTGTCGGTTACCGAGTCCCCGCTCGTAACCCTCGGAAGCGGCCTTGCCGCTTCCCTTGTGCCCCGTTTCCGCGACTGCGTCCGCGGTACGGGCCGCGACCTGCTCAGAGGTCATGGTGGTGCGCCTTTCTCCATACCGATCCGGTTGCTCCGGATCGGGTTCCGATCCCCCCGGATGGAGTCCTGCGAGTGCCGACGGTCGGCCGGCTCAGCGCTCCCGCCGTGAACATGGGTGGCGTCACGGAGGCAGGTCGCCAAGATGTACCACGAGTGGCCGGTAGATCGTCTGAATGCCGATCATGAGCCAGTGACGCACACCACAAAGAAAAGCGGACAATAAGGAGAAGATAAGGCAATAGCCGCTACCGCGGTGATCCGATCGTTATCCGGACTTGATTGTTCCCTGAGCGAACGCCCGGACGCATTTGATCGATCAGCCGATAAGTGCCTCTACCAGCGATTCCTGCAGGCCACCGAGCCAGAGGTAAGCCATCACCATCGGCTTGCGCGGATCCTCGTCCGGCAGCCGGAGCAGCGCTTCGCTGTCGTCGTCATGAGCGATTTCCAGCCGCGCGCCGATGGCCAGCCGGAGATCGTTGAGCGCGCCCAGCCAGCGCCGGCAGTCCTCGGGCGCGAGCCGCAGGACGGCGGCGTCGTCCCCGGCGTCTCCCCCGACGGTCAGCGAGTCGAGCGAGCGGACGACGGCGAGGGCGTCCTCGCGCTTGCGGTCGCGCAGGTCGTTCTCGGTGTAGCGGCGGAATTCCGAGGCGTACGCGCGCTCCTGCGGGTCCTGCTCGGCGCCCGGGTCGCCGTAGGCGTCGGGGAAGAGCCGGGCCAGCGCGGGGTCGGACGGCGGCTCGCTGGGACCCTCGGCGAAGAGCCGCGCGAGCGGATCGGCGCCTTCGGGGCCGGCGGCGTCGCCCGGGCCGATCAGCTCAAGGAGCTGCACGGCCAGGCTGCGCAGGATGGAGACCTCGACCTCGTCCAGGGCCACGGCGGCCCCGCCGCCGGACAGCGGCTCGAAGTGGCCGGCCATCAACGGTCCTGCGACAGCGTCGCCCACAGCCCGTAGCCGTGCATCGCCTGCACGTCGCGCTCCATCTCTTCACGGCTGCCGCTGGAGACGGTGGCGCGCCCCTTGTGGTGGACGTCGAGCATCAGCTTGTGGGCCTTGTCCTTGGAGTAGCCGAAGTACGCCTGGAAGACATACGTCACATAACTCATGAGGTTGACGGGGTCGTTGTGGACCAGCGTGACCCAGGGGACGTCGGGCTCGGTCACCGCGTACGGGGACTCGCTCAACTCGGGGCGTTCGATCTCGACCGGTGCAACACTCACGTTTCCCATGCTGCCACTCGCGGGGACGCGATGCACAAAGGGGGTGCCTCCGGCCGCGCGTCGGGGACGGGCCCGGCGGACGCGGCGGGGGACGCGCCGGGAGGCGTACCGGGGGACGTGCCGGGCAGCACACCGAGAAATCGTCACTCTGACGAGTATTGGGGGTAGCATCTCTTTCCATGAACGCTGCGGACTTGAGGCTGCCGGTGGACGTTCCGTCGACGGCCCTCTTCACCGACCGGTACGAACTCACGATGCTGCAGGCCGCGCTGCGCTCCGGCACCGCCGACCGCCGCTCGGTCTTCGAGGTCTTCACCCGCCGGCTCCCCGAGGGGCGCCGCTACGGCGTCGTGGCGGGCACCGGCCGGGTCCTGGACGCCGTGGAGAACTTCCGCTTCGACAGCGGCGTGCTGGACTTCCTCGCCGCCCAGCGGATCGTCGACGAACCGACCCTGGCCTGGCTCGCCGACTACCGCTTCCGCGGTGACATCTGGGGCTACCCCGAGGGCGAGGTCTACTTCCCCGGCTCGCCGATCCTGCGCGTCGAGGGCACCTTCGCCGAGGCGGTGCTGCTGGAGACCGTGATCCTGTCGATCCTCAACCACGACTCGGCCGTCGCCGCCGCGGCCTCCCGGATGGCCGTGGCCGCAGGCGACCGCCCGCTGATCGAGATGGGCGCCCGGCGCACCCACGAGCTCGCGGCCGTGGCCGCCTCCCGCGCCGCCTACGTCGGCGGCTTCACCTCCACCTCCGACCTCGCGGCCGGCTTCCGCTACAGCATCCCGACCGTCGGCACCAGTGCGCACGCCTTCACGCTGCTGCACGACAGCGAGCGCGACGCCTTCACCGCCCAGGTCGACTCGCTCGGCGGGGGCACGACCCTGCTCGTGGACACGTACGACGTCACCGAGGCCGTCCGGACGGCCGTGGAGATCGCGGGCCCGGAGCTCGGCGCCGTCCGCATCGACTCCGGCGACCTGCTGCTGCTCGCGCACCGGGTGCGGCAGCAGCTGGACGACCTGGGCGCCGCCAAGACGAAGATCGTCGTCACCAGCGACCTCGACGAGTACGCCATCGCCTCGCTCGCCGCGGCCCCCGTCGACGCCTACGGGGTCGGCACGCAGCTGGTGACCGGCAGCGGACACCCCACCTGCTCGATGGTCTACAAGCTCGTGGCCCGCGCGGACGAGGCCGGGCCGGACGCCCCGCTGCGGGCGGTCGCCAAGAAGTCCATGGGCGGCAAGACCTCCATCGGCGGCCGCAAGTGGGCCGCGCGCCGGCCCGACGCGGACGGCGTGGCCGAGGCCGAGGTCGTCGGCACCGGGCCGGTACCGGCGGAGCTCGCGGACCACCGGCTGATCACCGAGCTCGTCCGCGGCGGCGAGGTCGTCGCCCGCGAGCCCCTGGACGCCGCACGGGACCGGCACGCCGCCGCCCGGGCGGGGCTCCCGCTCTCCGCCACCCAGCTCTCGCGCGGCGAGCCGGTACTCCCCACCGAGTACCTCTGACGCTCCCCGCCGCTCCCCGCGCGCCCGGTGGGCCTTCCCCGCTCCGGGTCCCTCTCCCATTGCGCAACGGAAGTCACTACCCTCGGTCACAGAGAGGCGATCCGTACAGATCCGCACATCCGTACAGTCGTGATCCGCACTGTCGGCCGAGGGCCCTTCCACAAAGGATCCGCATCATGCAGCGTGCACTGATCATCGTCGACGTGCAGAACGACTTCTGCGAGGGCGGCAGCCTCGCAGTGGCCGGCGGCGCCGACGTGGCCGCGGCCATCACCGACCTCGTCGGCGAGGCCACGCCCGGATACCGGCACATCGTCGCCACGCGCGACCACCACATAGACCCCGGCGCGCACTTCTCCGCCGAGCCGGACTACGAGACGACCTGGCCGCCGCACTGCGTCGCCGGCACGGAGGGGTCCGGGTTCCACCCGAACTTCGCTCCGGTGATCGCCTCCGGGGCGATAGACGCCGTCTTCGACAAGGGTGCCTACGCGGCCGCATACAGCGGGTTCGAGGGCACCGACGAGAACGGGGTGTCCTTGGCGGACTGGCTGCGGGAGCGGGGGGTCACGGAGGTCGACGTCGTGGGGATCGCGACGGACCACTGCGTCCGCGCCACCGCGCTGGATGCGGCGCGGGAGGGGTTCTCGACCCAGGTGCTGCTCGACCTCACGGCGGGGGTCGCCCCCGGGACGACGGAACGGGCGCTGGAGCAGCTCCGGGACGCGGGCGTCGAGCTGAGCGGGAAGCCGGTGGTTCAGGCCGGGTGAGCTCCGGCCGGCAGGGCTCGGCACCGCCGGATGCGCCGACGCCGGATGCGCGCCGTCGCGGCGGAGGGAGTGGCCCCGGTCCCACCCTTTCACCGTTTCCTGGGGGCGAGCCCCCAGCCCCCCGGTGGCCGGGCGCAGCCCCTACGCCGCCGGAGCCCCGCGGAGCAGGGTCCGTATCGGATGCCACGACTCCGTGTCGTCGTCCGGCGCCGCGCGCCAGACCAGCCCGTCGGGATGGTGGAGCACCGCCGTTATCTCGTCCGGCGTCGGCGGCTCCGTGTTGCCGCGCAGGTACACGGCCCGCAGGCCGAGGTTCCGCAGGCGCGTCAGCGCACGCGCCCGGTTGGCGGCGTGCACCAGCACCCGCACCCGGGCCCCGGGCGAGGCGCCCCCGCCGGGCGGGCCCGGAAGGTACAGGGCCACCACCACACTGCCGCCCGGCAGCTTGCAGAAACCTCCGCCTGCCATGCCCGTGTCACCTCTCCCCGGACCGGGGTGTCCCTAACGGTGTCAATAACAGCGCCACGGCAGTCATCTAAACGCGATCGGCCGCCGCCCGCTAGGGGGCGACGGCCGATACCGCTCTGACCTGCACAGATGCAGGCCGTACGGGGATTACTTGCCCGAGGGGCCCACCTGGACGGTCATCGTGGAGCCGCTGGGCGCCTGCCACAGGATCTTGATCCGGGTGTTGGTGTCAGTAACCTGCACACCGCCGGTCGGGTTGTCCTTGCTCCAGTAGGTGCCCTTGCGGTCGTCGAAGGACGGCGCGCCGAGCTTGCCCTTCACGCGGGTCGCCACGCCGTCCTGGTGGACGGTGTAGCCCTCGCTCGGGAACCAGCTGAAGGTCGAGTCGTAGGCCTGGAAGCGGTTGCGCATGACCGAACCGTCGGCCCACTTCTCGATCTGCGGGTGCGCGTCGATCGGCAGGATGCGGCCGACACCGGGGTGCACGCCGACGTTGTTGTCGGCCTGCGAGGTGTCCCACTTCCAGATGAGCAGGCCCTTCTGGTACGGGTAGTGCTCGACCCAGCCCGGGCGGTCCTTCTTCCAGCCGAAGTTGTACGGGCCGGACTTGAGGGTCTCGTCGTACGACACGTACTGGCGGTTCTCGGCGATGTAGTACTGCGCGTACTCCTTGGTGAAGGACTCGCCGATGCGCGAGAAGCCCTTCGCCGTCCAGCCGTTGTCGTCGCCCTCGGCGCCGTCGGTGAAGAGGGTGGCGCCGTCGGCGGTGAGGCTGATGGCGTCGGCCGTGAAGCCCTTGCCGGTGGTGCCGCCGTCGGTGGAGTAGCGGAAGCGCAGGTCGATCTTCTTGCCGGCGTACGCGTCGAGCGGGAACGACAGCTTCTTGTACGCGCCGGACTGGCCGGTCAGCGCGGGCTTGTCGCCGCCGTCGCGCGGGATGGACTTGCCGTCGGCGGTGCCGTCGACGGGGGTCCAGTTCTTGCCGCCGTCCGTGGAGACCTCGACGTAGGCGTAGTCGTAGTTGGCCTCGATGTCCCACCAGGCGGAAAGGTCCAGGCTCGCCTTGGACTTGCCGGTGAGGTCGACCGGGCGGGAGAGGGTGTTCTTCAGGTCGTCGGCCTGACCGCCCCACCACTGCTTGGCGCCCTCGGCAGGCTTGACGACGTCGGTCTTGACCGCCTTGTTGGGCAGGTCGACGACGAGCGCCTGCTTGTCCTTGGTGTTGTACTCGGCCACGCCCAGCTTGTGCGTCGACTTCGTCGCCGCCTTCGCCTTGTCGTAGTTGAGCCAGCCGAGCTGCAGCTTGTCCCAGGCGCTCATGTCGCCCGGCAGGTCACCGATGGTGTCCTTGCCGCGGCCCAGCCACGAACCGGAGGACATCAGCGACCAGTACGCGACGGAGGACTCACCGGTGCCGGTGGTGTCGTACTCGTCGGGCAGGCCGAGGTCGTGGCCGTACTCGTGGGCGAAGACGCCGAGGCCGCCGTTCTCCGGCTGCATGGTGTAGTCGCCGACCCAGATGCCGGTGTCACCGATCTGCGTGCCGCCGGCCTTGTTGTTCCCGGGGCCGGTCTTGCCGGCGTCCGAGCCGTAGGCGTACCAGCGGTGGGCCCAGATGGCGTCGGTCTTCTGCTCGCCGCCGCCGGCGGACTCGTCCTCGCCGGCGTGCACGATCTGGAAGTGGTCGATGTAGCCGTCGGGCTCGTTGAAGTTGCCGTCGCCGTCGTAGTCGTTACGGTCCCACTGGTCGTACTTGGCCAGCTCCGCCTTGATGTCGGCGTCGCTGCGGCCGGCCGCCTTCTGGTCCTTCACCCACTGGTTGACGCCGTCGCGCACCAGGTCCCAGGCGCTGGGGCAGTTGGTGGAGCCGCAGTAGTTGGAGCCGTAACGGGCCTCGTTCCACTGGACCTTGACCCAGTCGGTGACGTTGCCGTCGACCGAGTAGCGGCCCGAGGACTGCTTCTCGTAGTACTTGGCGAGGGATTCCTTGCCCTTGTCGTGCGAGAAGTACAGGTCCTGGAAGTACTGGCGGTTGTAGTCCTTCTCCCAGGCCGTGCTGTTGTCCTTCTTGCGGTCCGGCTGCTTGATCTGGTTGTGCGCCGGGCCCGGCTGGCCGCCGAACTTCTTCACGGGCGGCTTGGGGCCGTCCGGACCGTCCGGGTCGTACATCGTGGTGTCGTCGACCTTGTCGCCGAAGTCCACGAGGATCGTGAAGATCTTGTCGGTCTTCTCCCGGGCCAGCTCGACGTACTTCCCCTTGCCGAGCTGGACGACCTTGGACGCACCGCGCTGCTCGGCGCGGGCGTCGCCGGATATGACCTTGTCGAGGGCAGCCTTGCGCTGCGCCTCGTGCTTCTTGGTGTACGGGCCCTTGAGGTCGTGCTCGACGCTCTTCCCGGCCTGCTCCGGGTCGTGGCGCTCGATGCCCGACGGCGTGTCGGCAGTGGTGGCCGCCTGCGCGATCCCGACCGTGGTCCCCGCGGACAGGGCCGTCGCGGCGAGGGCGACGACCGTGGCCACGGCGGCGGATCTGGCGAGCCTCCGTTGGCTGCTGTTCACTTGTGAATGTCCTCCCCAGTAAGAACTGTGGAGGTATTTGACCGGAGTGACGCCAGAAAAGACAGACCTTGACTGAAGCCGGAAGAGCAAGTACGTTATCCGGCCTTTAAGTTACGGATTTCGGACACCAACGGGCGCGCTCATCTCACCCCCTGGACCGCTGGATGACTCCGTGCGCCCCCCGTGCTCCGGCACCGTGTGTTAGGTCACGCTTACCGGCAGTTCCCCTCGGGCAGACAGGACCGTAGAGTCGTTTTGGTGTACACCTTTACCCCCGGCCCCCGCCGGGGGCGCCCCGACGCAACACCTGTGCACCAGCCGGCTCCGCACCCCACACCTTTGCTCCGAGGACGGATCCCGCCATGCCGCGTCCGACCCCCGCACAGATAACCTACGGATCGGCCACCGTCGTCTTCTCGACCCTCGCGATGCTGCTGCTCTCGCAGACGAGCTCGGGGTTCGGGATCGCGGTCATCGCCGTCGCATCGCTCGCGCTCGGCCTGTTCGTCGCCGTCGCCTTCACCGTGCCGCGGGCCGGCTCCCGCAGGCCACGCGTACCCCGGCAGCGCACGCCCATGCCCGCCGAACGGAGAATCGGCGAGCACTCACTGCACGGCTGAGACCACCACGGTCTTGGCAGCCTTGTCGTGGATGCAATGGTGATACGGCTGGTCCCAGGTACACCAGAGCACGTTGATGAGCCAGAAGACGAAGCCGCAGCACGGCACCACCTGCGGCAGGGAGTACACGGCGGCGCGCGTCCAGCCCGGGCTTCCCTCGGGGATCGCGCCGTTCTCCAGCATCGCCACCCGGATGCCCATCGTCATCTTGCCGACGGTCTGCCCGCGCTTGGTGAGCATCAGCCCCTCGTAGACGAAGTAGACGACGGAGACGATGATGCCCAGGCTCGTGGACCTGCCGTCGTTCCAGTCCCCCGGATCCCAGTCCCACACCGCCGCCTTGAAGACCGCGGTGACCGGGATGGAGACGAGCAGCCCGTCGATGATGCGGGCGAGGAGCCGCTTTCCGCGGTTCGCGAGCGGCGGCATGCCCGCGAGCGGGTCGGCCGCGCCGTACTGGTTCCCGTAGGGGTTGCCGGGGTCGCCCGGACCCGGGGCGCCCCCTCCGCCGTACGGGTCGCCTCCGTACGGGCCTGGCGGCGGCCCGGGCGGCGGTCCGGAAGGCGGCCCAGGAGGCTCCGACGGCCGCTTCCGGAACGGGTCCTCGTCGTCGCGGGGCTGCTCGGTACTCATGGGCCGAGTAGAACCCAGGGTTGCGCGGGCCGCATCCGAAGAGGTGCCGTTCGGGCTCAAAAAAAATTTGGAGCCTGTCCGGCGTTTGAGGACCGGGGTCCGGGGCGGAGCCCCGTGGGGTCAGCGCTTCGACGCCGCCACGAACGTGCGCGCCGCCTTGTCGTGCCAGCACTGCCGCCAAGGCCGGTCGACGAGGCACCACAGGGCGCCCACGACCCCGATGCCCAGGGCGCCCAGCCCCCCGTACACCAGCCAGCGGCGCAGCGCCGCCCCGAAGCGCGGGGTGTCGTGCGACTCGATGTCCAGCACGCGCACCCCGCACAGGCGCTTGCCCAGCGTGCGGCCCCACTTGGCGGCCGGCAGCGCCTCCAGCACCACCCCGGCGACCAGCAGGACGCCCAGCACGATGGCCAGATACGTACCGGTCGTGCCGTCGAGCAGCCAGACCGTGACCGTCTCGCCGGACTGCTTCGCCTGCTCGACCTTGGCGTCGATGTGCTCCACGGCCTTGGCCCACAGCGGCACGGCCGCGGCGGACACGACGGCCCCCAGCACGACGGAGTCGACCAGCCGGGCGGCGAGCCGGCGGCCCAGCGGCGCGGGCCGGCCCTGCTGTTCCTGCGCGGCCCGCAGGAAGGGGTCGTCCTTCAAGGGCTTCCACGGCGCGGGCGCGTCGGAGGAGCCGGCGGCGGACGTCTGCGCGGGCTGCTGCTGGGCCAGTTGCTGCACCTGCTGGGCCCAGCCGCCGGACGCGGGCCCGGCCCGCTCGGCGGTGCGGGGCGCCTCCCGCCGCTCGGCGGGCAGGGCCGCCGGTGCGGAACGCGCGGAGGCGGGCAGCGCGGGCGCCGGGGCCGCGGCCGGCAGTGCGTGGCGCTCCGGTGCGGACGAGGACGGCGACGCTGCCTGCGACGACGGCTGTGACTGCGGGCCGGAGGGCGCCTGCTGCGGTTCGGCCCGGGACTGTGCCTCGTCGGCACGGGCGTCCGGCCGGCCCGTCGCGGCCGACGCCGGGACGGGCCGGCCGGAGGCGCGCAGCTGCATGGTGCCGCCCGGGCGGACGGCGGGGACGCTCTTCGCGCCGGAGGGGGTCTCCTCGGCGCGGGGCTGCTCGACGCCGCGCGACTGCTCGGTGCGGGACGGCTCGGCGGGCGTGCCGGCCGGGGCGACGCGCGGGTCGCGGGGCGTGGGCAGGGCGCCGCCGGGCCCGCTCCCGCTCCCGTTTCCGGGGCCGTCCCCCCAGGAGACGCGCCGGTCCTGCTCCCCGCCGAAGCCCTCCTGCCGGGCCGGCTCCGCGCGCCAGGCGGGGGCCTGCTGCCCGGCGGCGCGGGCGTCGCGCAGGGCGGGCTCCTCGTCGAGGAACATGGGGCCGGTCTCATCCGGCCGGGGCTCCTGCCGGACGGGCTCGGTGCGGCGCGGGGTCGGCGGCACGGGCGCGGCGAGCGCGGGCGCCGCGGGCTTGGGGAGGCCGGCGGGCGGCGCGGGCATCGGCTCGCCCTCGGCGGGCGCGGGCCGGGACGTGCCGGGCACCCAGGCGGAGCCGCTCCAGTACCGGATATAGCCAGGAATGGACGGGTCCGGGTAAAACCCCTGGACGGGGCTGTTGTCGGCGGATCCTGAGGAAGGGGCGCTCATGGTCTCCGATGTCCCGTATCTGCTCGGCCGTACTGCGGTGTCACTGCGGTGTCGGTGCTCGGTGGGGCGGCGACGACAAGCAGTCTGCCGCACACGAGCGACGTGGGGTGCGCTGCTCCCGTACCTCATGCCTCATGACCTCTATGCACAAAAGGCAACCGGGGGCGCAGCACACAGGTCTACCAGACGGCTCTGCACTCTGCGGCCGTCCCGCGGGCGGGACCACTCACACGTGCGACCGGCGCACCGGTTCGGCGAAGTCGCGTAATGGTGTGGGGGTCGATGCGCTCTCAGTCGGTGCGGGCCCGTTCGCGAGGGGCCACGGACCGAGAGAAGCACAGCAGAGAGGGCGCACTTCATGCACACCGTGGTGGAAAGAGAGCTGGAGATCGACCTGGTGCTGTCGCCCGAGCGCAGCATTCCCGTGCCGTCGCGGCTGAGCTATCGCACGACCGACCCGTACGCGGTGCACATCCTCTTCCACGTCACCTCGGACGCCCCGGTGCACTGGACGTTCGCGCGCGAGCTGCTGGTGGAGGGCGTCTTCCGGCCGTGCGGGAGCGGGGACGTACGGGTGTGGCCGACGCGGACGGACGGGCGCAACGTGGTGTGCATGGCGCTGTCCTCGCCGGACGGGGCGGCGCTGCTGGAGGCCCCGGAGCCGGCGGTGTCGGCGTGGCTGGAGCGGACGCTGCGGGTGGTGGCGCCGGGGTCGGAGCCGGAGCGGCTGGCGCTGGACGCGGCGCTGCGGGAGATCCTGGACGTGTAGCCCGGGCGGGCCGTCAGGTCTCCTGCAGGTCCGTCAAGTCTCTTGCGTGGCCGTCAGGTCTCCTGCGGGGCCGGCAGGTCCAGCACCTTGCCCGGGTTGAGGATGCCCTGGGGGTCGAGGACCGCTTTGATCCCCCGCTGGATCTCCAGACCCACCGGGCCCAGCTCCCTCGCCAGCCACTCCTTCTTCAGGACGCCCACGCCGTGCTCGCCCGTGATCGTGCCGCCCAGCTCCAGGCCGAGGGCCATGATCGCGTCGAAGGACTCGCGGGCGCGGCGCGACTCGTCGGCGTCGGCCGGGTCGAAGCAGACGACGGGGTGGGTGTTGCCGTCGCCCGCGTGGGCGCAGACGCCGATGGTCAGCCCGTACTTGCGGGCGATCCCGGCGGTGCCTTCGAGCATGTCGGCGAGGCGGGAGCGCGGGACGCACACGTCGTCGATCATGGTGGCGGGGCGGAGGGTCTCCAGAGCGGTGAGGGCGAGCCGGCGGGCCTGCAGGAGCAGCTCGGACTCCGCGGCGTCCTCGGCGGGGACGACCTGGTCGGCGCCCGCGGCCGTGCACAGTTCGGCGACGGCGGCGAGGTCCGCGGCCGGGTCGGGGGTGTCGAAGGCGGCGAGCAGGAGGGCCTCGGTGGTCTCGGGGAGGCCCATGCGCGCCATGGCGTTGACGGCGCGGATCGTCGTGCCGTCCATGAGCTCCAGCAGGGAGGGCGCGTGCCCGCGGGCCATGATCTGCCGCACGGCCTCGCCGGCTGCGGCCACGCTGGGGAACTCCGCGGCGAGCGCGAGCTGTTGGGGCGGGGCCGGGCGCAGCGCGAGGACGGCCCGTACGACGATGCCGAGGCTGCCCTCGGAGCCTACGAAGAGGCGGGTGAGGTCGTAGCCCGCGACGCCCTTCGCGGTGCGGCGGCCCGTCTTCAGCAGCCGGCCGTCGGCGAGGACGACGTCGAGGCCGAGGACGTATTCGGCGGTGACGCCGTACTTCACGCAGCACAGGCCGCCGGAGGCGGTGCCGATGTTGCCGCCGATGGTGCACTGCTCCCAGCTGGAGGGGTCGGGCGGGTAGTAGAGGCCCTGTTCGGCGACGGCGCGGGAGAGCACGGCGTTGACGACGCCCGGTTCGACGACGGCGACGCGGTCGACGGGGTCGATCTCCAGGATGCGGTCCATCTTTACGAGGGAGAGGACGATGCAGCCGTCGCTAGCGTTGGCCGCGCCGGACAGCCCGGTGCGGGCGCCTTGCGGGACGACGGGGACCCGCAAGGCGGTGGCGGTGCGCATGATGTGCCGGACGTGCTCCACGGTGCGGGGCAGCGTGACGACGGCGGGTTGCCCTGCGGCGCAGAAGCCGGCCATGTCCTTGGCGTAGGACGCGGTGACGTCGGGGTCGGTCAGGACCGCTTCCGCAGGGAGCCCTTCGCGCAACAGCTTGATCAGATCGCCCATGGGGGGCTCATTCCCCGGGCACCCTTGTGCGAATCGGGCTACAGGTTGCCCCTCTTTTCCTGCTCACGCTCGATCGCCTCGAAGAGCGCCTTGAAGTTGCCCTTGCCGAAGCCCATCGAGCCGTGCCGCTCGATCATCTCGAAGAAGACCGTCGGCCGGTCCTGCACCGGCTTGGTGAAGATCTGCAGCAGGTAGCCGTCCTCGTCGCGGTCCGCGAGGATCTTCAGTTCGCGCAGGGTGTCGACCGGCACGCGGGTCTCGCCGACCCACTCGCCCAGCGTGTCGTAGTACGAGTCCGGGGTGTCGAGGAACTGCACGCCCGCCGCCCGCATGGCGCGCACGGTCGCGACGATGTCGTTCGTGGCGAGGGCGATGTGCTGGACGCCGGGGCCGTTGTAGAACTCGAGGTACTCGTCGATCTGCGACTTCTTCTTGGCGATGGCAGGCTCGTTGAGCGGGAACTTCACCTTGCGGGTGCCGTCGGCGACGACCTTCGACATGAGCGCGGAGTACTCGGTGGCGATGTCGTCGCCCACGAACTCCTTCATGTTCGTGAAGTGCATGACGTTGTTGTAGAACGACACCCACTCGTCCATCTTGCCGAGCTCGACGTTGCCCACGCAGTGGTCGATCGCCTGGAAGCGGCGGTCCCCCGGCTCGACGAGCGGCTTGGCGGCCACGTAGCCGGGCAGGTACGAGCCCGTGTAGGCGGAGCGCTCGACGAGCGTGTGGCGGGTCTCGCCGTAGGTGGCGATGGCGGCGAGGACGACCTTGCCGTGCTCGTCCTCCAGCTCGTACGGGGCCTCCAGGCCGGTGGCGCCGTGCTCGATCGCGTAGGCGTACGCGGCGCGCGCGTCCGGCACCTCGATGGCGAGGTCGACGACGCCGTCGCCGTGCTCGGCGACGTGGGCGGCGAGGGCCCGGCCGCGGTCGGTCGCGGCCTTGATGACCGTGGTGAGGACGAAGCGGGCGCCGCCCGACTCCAGGACGTAGGCGGCGAATTCGCGGCTGCCGGTCTCCGGTCCGCGGTAGGCGACGAGCTTCATGCCGAAGGCGGTGGAGTAGTAGTGGGCGGCCTGCTTGGCGTTGCCGACGGCGAAGACCACCGCGTCCATCCCCTTGACCGGGAAGGGGTCGGCCTGCCGTGCGGTGTGCGGGGTGTGATCCGTGGTCTGAGTCATGGCGGCAGGGTCCCGCCGTTCCACAAGGTGCGCAATAGTTTGCGTATTCACTGGGCAGACTGCATAGCAGACCGCCGGTAACACCGGACGTTCTGTACATGCTGACCACTGGGAGGACCGCATGGCGATCGATCGTTTGGACGGCCGGCTGATCGAGCTGCTGGCCGAGGAGCCGCGGATCGGCGTGCTGGAGGCCTCGCGCCGGCTGGGCGTGGCGCGCGGCACCGTCCAGGCGCGGCTGGACCGGCTGCAGGCGCAGGGCGTCATCCGCGGCTTCGGCCCGGACGTGGACCCGGCGGCGCTGGGCTACCCGGTGACGGCCTTCGCGACGCTGGAGATCAAGCAGGGGCAGGGCGGCGACGTCCGGGCGCACCTCGCGACCGTCCCCGAGGTGCTGGAGCTGCACACCACGACCGGGCGGGGCGACATGCTCTGCCGCCTGGTCGCACGCTCGAACGCCGACCTCCAGCGTGTGATCGACCGGGTTGTGGGTTTTGATGGCATCGTGCGGGCCTCCACGGCGATCGTCATGGAGAACGCCGTGCCGCTGCGGATCATCCCGCTGGTGCAGCAGGCGTCGCAGGCCCCGTACGTGCCCTGAGGTTCTGTTCCACAGCCCTGAGTTCCGAGGCGCGACAGGGAGGCGAGCGGGTGAGCTTCTGGGAGTACGTGGCCGGCCGCCGCGCCCAGCTGCTGGCGGACGGCTGGCAGCACGCCAGCGCCGTCTTCCAGTGCATGGTCGTCGCGACCGCCGTCGGCGTGGTGATCGGCGTGCTCACGTACCGCAGCGAGTGGGCCGGCAACCTCGCGGTGACCACGACGGCGACCCTGCTCACCATCCCCTCGCTGGCCCTGCTCGGCCTGCTCATCCCGCTCACCGGCCTGGGCGTGGCGCCGACGGTCACGGCGCTCGTGCTCTACGGACTGCTGCCGATCGTCCGCAACGCGGTGGTGGGGCTGCGCGGGGTGGACCCCTCGCTGGTGGACGCCGCCAAGGGGATCGGGATGTCGCGCGCGGCGCAGCTGGTGCGCGTCGAGCTGCCGCTCGCCTGGCCGCCGATCCTGACCGGGATCCGGGTGGCCACGCAGATGCTGATGGGCATCGCGGCGGTGGCCGCGTACGCCTCCGGGCCGGGGCTGGGCAACGAGATCTTCCGCGGCGTCTCCTCGCTGGGCAGCGCCAACGCCCTCAACCAGGTGCTCGCCGGGACGCTCGGCATCATCGTGCTCGCCCTGCTCTTCGACGCGGCGTACATGCTGATCGGCCGGCTGACCATCCCGAGGGGGATCCGTGGCTGACGCGCCCGGAGCCACCATCCAGCTGGAGAACCTCACCAAGCGCTACCCCGGCAACCCCGCCCCCGCCGTGGACTGCGTGAACATGGACATCAAGGCCGGGGAGCTGGTGGTCTTCGTGGGCCCGTCCGGCTGCGGCAAGACCACCACCATGAAGATGATCAACCGGCTGATCGAGCCGACGTCGGGGCGCATCCGCATCGACGGCGAGGACGTCACCGGCATCGACCCGGTGCGCCTGCGCCGCAAGATCGGCTACGCCATCCAGGCCTCCGGGCTCTTCCCCCATATGACCGTCGCGCAGAACATCTCGCTCGTCCCGCGCATGACCGGCTGGCCGAAGCGGCGGATCGCCGAGCGGGTGGAGGAGATGCTCGACCTGGTGGGGCTCGACCCCGGCGAGTTCCAGGGCCGCTATCCGCGCCAGCTCTCCGGCGGGCAGCAGCAGCGCGTCGGCGTGGCCCGCGCCCTGGCCGCCGACCCGCCGGTGCTGCTGATGGACGAGCCGTTCGGCGCGGTCGACCCGATCACCCGCGACCACCTGCAGGACGAGCTGATCCGGCTGCAGCACGAGCTGCACAAGACGATCGTCTTCGTCACCCACGACTTCGACGAGGCCATCAAGCTCGGCGACCGGATCGCGGTGCTCCGCGAGCGCTCGCACATCGCCCAGTTCGACACCCCCGAGGCCATCCTCACCAACCCCGCCGACGACTTCGTCTCCGGCTTCGTGGGCGCGGGCGCGGCCCTCAAACGGCTCAACCTCACGCGCGTACGGGACGTGGGCGTCGTCGACTTCCCCACCGCCACCGTCGACGACCCCCTCCAGACGATCTTCGACCGGCTGCGGCGCGGCACCACCAACGAGGTGCTGCTGCTGGACCGGCACCAGCGCCCGTACAAGTGGCTGCGGCGCGGCGACCTGATGCGCGCCGAGGGCTCCCTGGCCCGCGCCGGGACCCTCGTGCACGACACCGTCACCCGCGACGCGACGCTGCGCGACGCGCTGGAGGCCGTCCTCATCGACAACGCGGGCCGGGTGCCCGTCACCGGGCGGCGGGGCCGCTACGAGGGCGTCGTCGACATGGAGACGCTGATGAACTCCGTGCACGAACTGCTGGAGGAGGACCGGCTCGACGCCGTCGAGCACCAGCACCTGCTGGAGGAACAGCGCGCCCAGCAGGTGCTGGAGGAACAGGAGGGCACGACGGACGCCCCGGAGGAGCTGGCGTGAGTGGTGTGCGGCCGGAGGCCGCGGACCCGGATGCCCTTCCGGGCCGCGACGGAGCGCCCGGTCCTCCCCCGCGCGCCGCCGCGCGCCCCGCGCGCCGTGTCACCTGGCGGAAGCTGCTCCTGCGGCCCTGCTTCCTGCTCGTCCTGCTGCTGGCCACCTGGCTGTGGTTCCGCGGCGCCGGCCTGGACTCCGTCGCCCGCAACTCCATCGCCGACGGCAACGTCTGGCTGCGCCTGCGCCAGCACGTCGTCCTCACCGTCGTCTCGACCTTCTTCGTCCTGATCATCGCCATCCCGCTGGGCATCCTGCTCACCCGCCGCCGGCTGCGCCCCGCCGCACCCGCCGTCGTCGCCGTCGCCAACGTCGGCCAGGCCACCCCCGCGATCGGCCTGCTGGCGCTGCTGGTGATCTGGATGGGCATCGGCATGCAGGCCGCGCTCGTCGGCATCGTCGTCTACGCGGTGCTGCCCGTCCTGGCCAACACCGTCGCGGGGCTGCGCGCCATCGACCCGACGCTCGTGGAGGCCGCGCGCGGCATCGGCATGTCGGCCGCCGGGGTGCTGCGCCGGGTCGAACTGCCGCTGGCCGTACCGCTGATCCTCGCGGGCGTGCGGACCGCGCTCGTCCTCAACGTGGGCACGGCGACGCTCGCCTACTTCGGCGGGGGCGGCGGCCTCGGCGACCTGATCGCCTCGGGCATCACCAACCAGCGGATGCCGGTGCTGGTGCTGGGCTCCGTCCTGACCGTGGCGCTCGCGCTCCTCGTGGACTGGCTGGCGTCCCTGGCCGAGCTGCTGCTGCGGCCGCGCGGCCTGGAGGCCTCCTGAGATGGCCGGGCGGCCGGTGACCGGGCGGCGGACGGCGGGGCGGCGCGCAGCGGGGCTGCGCGCCGTGCTCCGGGCGGCGCCGGCGCTCGCCCTCGCCCTCGTCCTCCTCGCCTCCCTCACCGGCGGCTGCGGGCTGACCAGCGGCTCCCCCATGGCCGACAGCGTGCGGCCCGGTTCGGTCGGGCAGGGCCTGCCGCTCAAGGGCGCCGACCTGACGGTCACGTCCAAGAGCTTCAGCGAGAACATCGTGCTCGGGCAGATCATGGGGCTGGCCTTCAAGGCCGCGGGGGCGCACGTGCTGGACCGCACCAACATCCAGGGCTCGGTCGGGGCCCGCGAGGCGGTCCGGTCCGGCGAGGCGGACGGCATGTACGAGTACACGGGCACCGCCTGGATCACCTACCTCGGCCACGACCGGCCCATCCCCGACCCCGCGCGGCAGTGGCGGGCCGTCGCCGACGCCGACGCGCGCAACGGCCTCACCTGGCTCGCCCCCGCGGCCCTCGACAACACCTACGCGCTGGCGATGAACCGGGCCGACGCGCGCAAGTACGGCACCCGCACCCTCTCGGAGGTGGCCGCGCTGTCGCGGCGGGACCCGCGGGCGGTGACGCTGTGCGTGGAGAGCGAGTTCGCCGCGCGCGACGACGGGCTGCAGGGCATGGCGAAGGCCTACGGGATGAACGTGCCCGCCTCGCGCGTCCAGAAGATGGACGGCGGCATCATCTACACCCAGGTCTCCGGCGGCGGCTCCTGCACCTTCGGCGAGGTCTTCACCACCGACGGCCGCATCGCGGCGATGCACCTCGTCGTCATGAGCGACGACAAGCGCTTCTTCCCCAACTACAACGCCGCACCGGAGATCAACAGCGCTACGTTGCGCAGGTACCCGGCGATCAAGGACGTGCTGGACCCGATCACGGCGCGGCTCGGCGACGACGTGGCGCGGGAGCTCAACGCCAGGGTGGACGTGGACGGGCAGGACCCGCACGAGGTCGCCAGGGAATGGCTGCTGAAGGAGGGTTTCATCGGCCGGTGACGGGCGACAGCAAGGCCGGCAGGTGACGGGCGAGATCAGCAGGTGGGAACGTTTCCCTCGTCCCCCGACCGCAGGGCGCGCAGCGACGTGATCGCGTCCTGCAGCTCCCGCACCGGGACCAGGCGCAGCCCCTTCGGCAGGTTGGCCTTGGCCGCCGAGCACTCGGCCTTCGGGACGAGGAAGACCGTCGCGCCGTCGCGCCGGGCCGCCTGCGTCTTCAGCGGCACGCCGCCGACCTCGCCGACCGTCCCGTCGGCGTCGATGGTGCCCGTGCCCGCGATGGTCCGCCCGCCGGTGAGGTCGCCGCCGCGGCCGTCGCCGTCGACCTTGTCGATGATCCCGAGGGTGAAGAGGAGCCCCGCGCTCGGGCCGCCCACGTCGCCCAGGCTGAGGCCGACCTTCAGCTCGTCCGGCGAGCGGTGCAGGTAGCGCAGGGCGGCGTCCGTGGCGGCGTCCTGCGACTTCTTCATGTCCGCCTTGTTGTGCGCGTCGACCTCCTCGTCGGAGTCACCGACGGGGTAGACGGCGTCGTGCGGCATCACGGCGCGGTCCGTACGGGACCAGCCGCTGATCACGTCGCCCAGGTCCACGTCGACGCGCGGGCCCGTCACCACGATCGTCGTCATGCGCAGCTGGCCGGTGGTCTTGCGGGCCGGCGCGCCCTTGACCTCGATGACCTGTCTGCCCTCGTGCGTACCGAGCACGTCCACCGTCGAGCCCGGCTGCGCGACCGAGAACGGCAGCGGCACGAAGGGCACCGAGGCGAGCAGGGCGACGACGGGCACGGCACAGACGGCGAGGGTCCGGGCGCGGCGGGACCGGGCGGGCGTGGTCGGAGCGGGCATGCAGCGAATCTAGTTCACGTGCGTCCCTTCCGTGACATGCGCCCTCGCCGGGCGAGGCGCGGCGAGGGCCTGCCGGTACCCGGGGCGGCGGCGTCACCGCAGAGCGTCGGCGACCTCCTTGGCCGCCTCCACCACGCGGGGCCCGACACGGTCGGGGATCGAGTCCGTGAGCATCACCACCCCCACGCTGCCCTCGATTCCCAGGACGCCGAGCAGCGGCGCCGCCGCGCCGCTCGCGCCGGCCTCCAGCTCGCCGTGGGTGAGGGCGTAGCCGGGGCCGTCGCCCTCGCCGCGGCGGGCGGCGAGTATGGCCCGGCCCGCCGCACCCCGGTCCAGGGGGTGGCGGAAGCCCGCGCGGTAGGCCACGTGGTAGTCCGTCCACGTCGGCTCGACGACGGCGACCGCGAGCGCCTCGGTGCCGTCGACGAGCGTGAGGTGGGCGGTGGCCCCGATGTCCTCGGCCAGGGAGCGCAGGGCGGGCAGCGCCGCCTCGCGCACCAGGGGGTGGACCTGGCGGCCGAGCCGGAGCACCCCGAGGCCCACGCGGGCGCGGCCGCCGATGTCACGGCGGACGAGGGCGTGCTGCTCCAGCGTGGCGAGCAGGCGGTAGACGACCGTCCGGTTGACCCCGAGCCGGGTGGACAGCTCGGTGACGGTCAGGCCGTGGTCGGTGTCGGCGAGCAGTTTGAGGACGCGCAGTCCTCTGTCGAGCGTCTGCGAGGTCTCCGCTGTCACGACGCCCCTCCTCCGATGTATGGCGGCTCTCGGGGTGGGGTGCGCCGCCGGTCCGCAGCCGGCAGCGCGCGAGGAGAGGCCGCCGGCGGCTTGTCGCTTCTTGCAGCTCTTCTGTACCGGCTGCGCTCCGCGGCGGCGCTGCCACGGGGCGTGTGCGTGACCGGCACCGTAGCGCCGCCGGTCCGCTCAGCGAAAGAGTCTGCCCGCGATCCGGTCAGGGCAGGGCCGATTTACGGATATCGGGGCCGGCGTCCCATCATGCGGACGCCGGCCCCGGTGTCCAGAAGGCGGGGCGGGGGCCCTACTTCATGCGCGTGGCCCACTCGCGCACCTTGCGGATGCGCTCGTTGAGCTGCCCGGCCGTGGCCTCCGCGCTCGGCGGACCGCCGCACACGCGGCGGAGTTCGGTGTGGATGACGCCGTGGGGCTTGCCGCTCTGGTGGACGTAGGCGCCGACCAGGGTGTTCAGCTGCTTGCGCAGCTCCAGAAGCTCCTTGTGGGTGACCACCGGGCGGCGCTCCGCGGGCAGTTCGAGGAGGTCCGCCTCGGCGTCCGGGCGCTTGCGGCTGTGGGCGATCTGCCGGGCCTGCCGCTTCTGCAGCAGCAGCTGCACCTGCTCGGGCTCCAGAAGGCCGGGGATGCCGAGGTAGTCCTGCTCCTCCTCGCTGCCCGCGTGCGCCTGCATGCCGAACTCGGCGTTGTTGTAGAGCACCCGGTCGAAGACGGCGTCGGACTCCAGCGCCTCGAAGGAGAGTTGGTCGTCGCTGCCGGTGTCCTCGTCCTGCTGGCGCTCCGCCTCGGCGAGCTCCTTCTCGGACTCGGCGTAGGGGTCCTCCTCGCCCTCCTTCTTGGGCTTGTCGAGGACGTGGTCGCGCTCGACCTCCATCTCATTGGCGAAGGTCAGCAGGTTCGGGACGGTCGGCAGGAAGACGGACGCCGTCTCGCCGCGCCGCCGCGAGCGCACGAAGCGGCCGACGGCCTGCGCGAAGAACAGCGGCGTGGAGATCGTCGTGGCGTAGACGCCGACGGCGAGGCGCGGCACGTCCACGCCCTCGGACACCATGCGGACGGCGACCATCCAGCGGTCGTCGCCGTGCGAGAAGTCGTCGATGCGCTGGGAGGCGCCGCTGTCGTCGGACAGCACGAGCGTGGCGCCCTCGCCGGTGATCTCGCGGATCAGCTTGGCGTAGGCGCGGGCGGACTCCTGGTCGGAGGCGATCACGAGGGCGCCCGCGTCCGGGATGGACTTGCGCACCTCGGTCAGGCGGCGGTCGGCGGCCCGCAGCACGTTCGGCATCCACTCGCCGCGCGGGTCGAGCGCCGTGCGCCACGCCTGCGAGACGGCGTCCTTGGTCATCGGCTCGCCCAGGCGGGCCGCGATCTCGTCGCCCGCCTTGGTGCGCCAGCGCATGTTGCCGCTGTAGGAGAGGAAGATGACCGGGCGGACGACGCCGTCGCCGAGGGCGTTGCCGTATCCGTACGTGTAGTCGGCGGCGGAGCGGCGGATGCCGTCGTTGCCCTCCTCGTACGTGACGAACGGGATGGGGTTGGTGTCGGAGCGGAAGGGCGTGCCGGTCAGGGCGAGCCGGCGGGTGGCCGGCTCGAACGCCTCCAGGCACGCCTCGCCCCAGGACTTGGAGTCGCCGGCGTGGTGGATCTCGTCGAGGATGACGAGGGTCTTGCGCTGCTCGCTGCGGTTGCGGTGGAGCATGGGGCGCACGCCCACGCCGGCGTAGGTCACGGCGACGCCGTGGTACTCGCGGCCGAGGGGGCCTGCGCTGTACTCCGGGTCGAGCTTGATCCCTATCCGGGCGGCCGCCTCGGCCCACTGCTTCTTCAGGTGTTCGGTCGGGGCGACGACGGTCACCTGCTGCACGACGTGGTGGTGCAGGAGCCAGGAGGCGAGGGTGAGCGCGAAGGTGGTCTTTCCGGCGCCCGGGGTCGCGACGGCGAGGAAGTCGCGGGGCTGCTCCTGGATGTACTTCTCCATCGCGCCCTGCTGCCAGGCGCGGAGCTTGTTCGCGGTACCCCAAGGGGCCCGGCCGGGGAAAGCAGGGGAGAGATGGTGATTGGCGGTGGTGGTAGTCACGGTCTCCGTCGGCGTGGTCGGCGGTCGGCAACCGCGTCAGCCTACCGGTGCCGGGGTTCACGCTCCGGGGTTACGCCCCGGGGTCACCCGAGGGTGGGACCGAGGTCACATCGCGTCCGGCGGGCGCGCGCGGGGTGAGCCGGGTGGCCACGTACGCGCCCACCAGCGCGAACGCCGCCGCTGCCGCGAAGACCGCCGCGAAGGCGTGCGGAGGGGCGGCGGAACCGGCCGTGGCCACGGTCACCGAGCCCCCGCCGAAGGAGACGAAGAGCACTCCCGCCAGCCCGAGCAGGACGATGCTGCCGAGCGCGTCCGCCGTCTGCAGCGAGGCCGCGTTGGTGCCCTCCTCCCCCGGCCGGGACAGCTTCAGCAGCAGCACCGCGCCGCTGGAGATCGTCAGCCCCATGCCGTAGCCGCCGATCACCCAGGACGCGCCCGCCACCCACACCGGCACGCCGTGCACCAGCACCGCGGACATCAGCGCGACGGCGAGCGCCACCAGCACCATGCCGAGGCTCATCAGCCGCTCGCGGTACGGCTCGGCGCGGCGGCGGCTCTGGGTGTACGAACCGAGCGCCCAGGTCAGGCCGCCGCCGGTGAGGGAGAGCCCGGCGAGGGTCGCGGACAGGCCGCGCTCGGTGACGAGCATCAGCGGGATGAACGTCTCCGCCGCCAGGAACGAGCCCTGCGCGATGCCGCGCAGCAGCACGACCGACGGCAGCCCGCGGCCCGCCCGGAAGGTGCCGCGCGGCAGCAGGCGCCGTATGCAGGGCACCAGCAGGGCGAGCCCGGCCACGGCCGGGACGGCGGCGAGGGGGCGCAGGTCCTGGCCCGCGTACTGCAGCAGCCCCGCGCCCGCCGCGACCGCGAGCGCCAGCAGGATCCGGCGGCGGTCCGCCGTCCCCGGCGCGACGGCCGGCGGCAGGGCGCGCAGCGCCGGGAGCATCACGGCGAGCGGCAGCAGGATCAGCACGGGGATCGCCAGGAACACCCAGCGCCAGCCGATCTGCTCGGTGACGGTGCCGGCCACCAGCGGGCCGACGATCACCGGCACCACCCAGGCCGCCGAGAACGAGGCCATGACGGAGGCGCGCAGCCGCTCCGGGTACGCCCGGCCGACCACCACGTACAGGGCCACGATCACCAGCCCGCCGCCGATGCCCTGCACCCCGCGCCCGGCGACGAACATCCACATGCGCTGCGCCGAGCCCGCGATCACCAGGCCGGTGCCGAAGGCGGCGATGCCGGTGAAGAGCGGGACGAGGGGGCCGGAGCGGTCGCACCACTCCCCCGACAGGGTCATCGCGAACAGGCTCGCGGTGAAGAACGCGGAGAAGGCGAAGGCGTAGAGCCCGATGCCGTCGAGGGCACGGGCGGCGACCGGCATCGCGGTGTTGACCGCGCTCGACTCGAAGGCGATGAGCGAGACGACGGAGATGATGCCGAGGGTCAGCGCGCGGTAGCCGGGGCCGAGTACCCCCTCGGCCGGGTCGTGGTGCGGGGCTGCGGCCTGTGGGGCCACGGATTCGGCTGCGGTCATACCGCTTGAGCGTACGGACGGAGTCCGTTTCCGGCGCCTGTCGCGGGGACGAGATCGCGTCGGACTTGGGTCCTAGGTGCGGGTGCGGGTACGGGGGTGCGCGGCGCACGCGCACGAAGCCCATACGAACATGCCCATGTCATAAGCTGCGCGAATCGTCCCGGCCGTCGGAGCCGGGCATCATCACGGGGAATTCACGATGTCTGTTGTGTCCGTTCGGCATGCCGTCGCATCCGCGCTCGTCCTCGCGAGCGCACTCGTCCTGACCGCCTGCGGGCCCGAGGAGGACAAGGGCGCGGGCGGATCGTCGCCGTCGGCTTCGGCTTCGGCTTCGGGCAGTGGAAATGGGAAGGGGCAGGGCACGGGCAAGAGCGACTGCCCGACCCCGAAGCCGGGCCACAAGGTCATCTGGGTCAACAACGTCGAGGGCGCGATGAACAACGTCATCGCCAAGGACACCGAGATGAAGTGCAACCCGTCGATGAACCAGGGCGCCGCCTACCACCCCGTCGGGGAGCTCAAGACGTACTCCCTCGACCCCGCCGCCAAGTTCGTCCTCATCACCAAGGGAGGCGGCGGGAAGATCCCCGGGCCCACGGCGGGCCCGGGGAGCGGCGTCGCCCACGTGAAGACGTGCGCGGACCCGGACGGCAAGCAGTACGACGGCGGGCAGCAGAACGGGCAGCAGAGGACGAAGAACGGGGAGTTCTGCTGGGGCCTGAACTTCTACGACGTCGTCGTGGGCTCGGACAACAAGATCACCGAGATGACCGAGGTGTTCTCCTCGTAGCCCCGCGTAACCCCGCGGCGGGGCCTCGTCGGCGGTCAGGCGGTCAGGTGGTCAGCAGCACACCCCCGTACGAGGCCCCCGCGATCACCACCCACGAGCACAGGCCCAGCGCCGCGACGCGCCCGCCGGTGCGGACCAGCGAGGGCAGGTGGACGGCGCTGCCGAGCCCGAAGAGGGCGGCGGCGAGGAGCAGCTCCTGGGCGTGCTGGGCGGCGTCCAGCACGCCGGAGGGCACCCATCCGGTGGTGCGGACGGCGACCATGGCGAGGAAGCCGAGCACGAACAGGGGGACGAGCGGGGGCCGCTTGCCGGACGCCTTGCCGGACGTCTTCTCGGACGTCGGCACGGAGCTCTGACGACGCTTGCGCACCGAGACGGCAACCGCCGCCACGAGCGGCGCGAGCAGCGCCACCCGCATCAGCTTGACCAGCACGGCGTCGGTGAGCGCCGCGGGCCCGGCGGTCTGTGCCGTGGCCACGACCTGGCCGACGTCGTGGACGCCCGCGCCGACCCAGCGGCCGAACTGTGCGTCGTCCAGGCCGAGCGGGTGGTGCAGCAGCGGCAGGACGGCGATGGCGAGGGTGCCGCACAGGGTCACCAGGGCGACGGACGTGGCCACGTCCTCCTCGTCGCTGCCCGACACTTCGCTGACCGCGCCGATCGCCGAGGCGCCGCAGATCGAGTAGCCGGTGGCGATGAGGAGCGGCTGGTCGCCGCGGAGCCCCAGCCTGCGCCCGAGCCAGAGCGTGCCGGCGAAGGTGGCCGCCACGACGGCGACCACCATGGCGACGGTGGCCCAGCCGAGGCCGAGGACGTCGTCGAGGCCGAGCTTGAGCCCGAGCAGCACGACGCCGATCCGCATGAGCCGCTTGCCGGCCAGGGTGAGGCCGGGCCGGGCGGCGCCGCGCACCCAGCCCCGTACCCGTACGCCCGGCGCGTGGGCCGCGGCGATGCCGAGGACGACGGCGGCGGTGAGCATGGGGACGGCGGGGACGAGCAGGTGCACGGCCCACGCGACGGCCACTCCTGCGGCGGCGGTGGCGAGGCCGGGGAGTGCGCCGGGGAATGCGCCGGGGGCGGGCCGCGTCGGCGCGCTCGTGGGTGTGCTGTTCGTCCGTGCGGTGGTGAGTGCCATCAGAGTTCGTCGGCCGGGAGGTCGTAGACGCGCCGGACGCTGGAGCCCAGGCGGGAGATGTCGGCGCCGTAGATGTGGAGGGAGATCGCCTTGGCCGTACAGGCGTTGCGGACGCGGTGGATGTCGCCGGGCGGCGCGAAGCCGCACACGTCCCCCTGGTGGTTGACGACGTCCTCGGTCGCGACCAGGCGGGCGGTCGTGCCGTCGGGCACGAGCCGGTAGCGGCGCTCGCTCTCGGTGCCCTCGTGGACGCCGGTGACGCACCAGGAGACGTGGTCGTGGACGGCGGTCTGCTGGCCGGGCATCCACACGAGCGCGACGACCGAGAAGCTGCCGTCGTGCTCGGCGTGCAGGATGTGCTGCCGGTAGTGGCCGGGGTCGCCCTCGCGCTGTTCGGCGGTGAGCAGGTCGTCGGCGCCGAGGTGGGCGGCGAGCCGCTCGCCGACCAGATAGGCCGTCGTGTCGGGCGCCAGGCCACGGCCTACGGCTTCCCGGACGTCGTCGACGAGCTGGGAGAGACGCGCGGTCGTCGGGGCTGCTGTGGGGGTGGTCATATCTGCAGGGTCGGGGTGCGGAGATCCATGAGTCCAACGACAGTTCTTTGGCTGGAACCCAACGAACGCTTATGAGTTGAGTGCGCCCTGCGTCGTTTGCATCAGCCGCATCAGCGTCCGATGACGTCGGCATCCGATGGCATGCATCAGCCGACATGCATCAGCTGACATGCATCAGCATCCGACGCGCCGGGCCGCCACCGCCTTCAGCTCGTCCACGACGAGTGCGGTCGCCGGGATCCGCAGATGGTCGCGCAGCACGTAGGCCGAGACCTGGCGGCGCGAGGCCGGGTCGAGCGCCCGCCCGGTGATCCGGTCGTGGCGCATGAAGGACAGCACGAGGCCGGGCATCATCGCGATGCCGAGGCCTTCGGCGACCAGGGACTGCACGACGAGGTTGTCGTCGGTGGTGAAGGCGATGTCGGGCGCGAAGCCGACTTCGGCGCACTCGTGGAGGAAGTTGGTGCGGCAGCGCAGGCAGCCGGCGATCCAGCGCTGCTCGGCCAGATCGGCGAGCTGGACGGCGCGGCGGCGGGCGAGGGGGTGCCCCGTGGGCATCAGGACCATCAGCTGGTCCTCCATGAGCGGTATCTCCACCAGCTCCTCGGGGACCTGTTCGTGCAGGCCGGGATAGGTGAAGGCGAGGGTGATGTCGCACTCGCCGCGCACGAGGCGGCGGAGCGAGTCGGGCGGCTCGCCCTCCAGCAGCTCGACGCGGATGCCCGGGTGGTCGGCGGCGAGCCGGGCCAGCGCCTCCGGTATCAGCGTGGCGCTGGCGCTGGGGAAGGCGCAGACCCTGACACGCCCGGCGCGCAGCCGGGTCAGCGAACTCATCTGCTGCTGCGCGGCCGTGAGGCTGTCGAGGATGGTCTCCGCGTGCCGGGAGAGCGCCTCGCCGGCCTCGGTGAGCCGCATCCGGCGGCCGACGCGGGTGAACAGCGGGGTGCCGACGGCGCGCTCCAGCGCCTTCATCTGCTGGGTGATCGCGGGCTGGGTGTAGCCGAGCACGCGGGCGGCCGCGGAGTACGAACCGGCCGTGACCACCGCGTGGAACGTCTTGATGTGCCGCGAGTCGAACACGCCGGAATCATAAGCGGAATTTGGGATAGCAGGGAGAGAGGCGAGGGGTAGCTTCTGGATCAGCGGGATTAGCGGGCAGATAGGGCAAGGTGGACTTATGCCGCATTACGCATCGTACGACGGAGTGGAACTGAGCTACCGGGTACTGGAGGCGCGCGAGGACCGGGGCGTACGCGAGGGTCAGGGCGCGCGCGAGGACCGGGGCGTACACGAGGACCGGGGCGGGGACACGGGGCGGGGTGGGGACACGGGCCCCGACCCGGACCCGGGGGCGCCGCCGCTGCTGTGCCTGGCCGGCGGCCCGGGCAGGGACGCCGCTTACCTGGGCGACCTCGGCGGACTGGACGCCCGTCACACCCTCGTGATCCCGGACGCCCGCGGCACGGGCGCCTCGCCGCCCTCCCCCGACCCCTCCGGCTACGCCTTCCCGGCCCTCGCCGAAGACCTCGAATCCCTCCGCGCCCACCTCGGCCTGGAGTCGTTCGCCCTGCTCGCCCACGACGCCGCGTGCGCCACGGCCCAGGCGTACGCGGCGCTCTACGGCCACCGCCTCACCCGGCTCGTCCTCGTCACCCCCGGATCACGGCTCCAGGGGCAGCTGCCGGACGACGCCGAGGAGATCTTCGAGTCCCGGGCGGAGGAGCCCTGGTGGCCGGACGCGTACGTAGCCGTCCACACCCTCCCGACGACCGCCGGCATGGACGAGGTCCGCAGCCTCCTCCTCCGCGCCGCCCCCATGGGCTACGGCCGCTGGGAAGCCCCCCAGCGCGCCCACGCCGCCACCGAGCCCGACCAGCTGGGCCCGGTCCCTCGCGCGGGTTTCTGGCAAGGCGTAGACGAACCGGCCCGCGTGGCTCTCCTGGACCGCCTCCGCGAGGTGAAGTGCCCCGTCCTCGTCATCACAGGCGACCGCGACGCCCTGGCAGGCCTCCGCGCAGGCGAACTGGTGGCCGCCTCCTTCCACACGGCAGCCGTCCGCACCCTCCACGGCGTGGGCCACTACCCCTGGGTGGACGAACCGGACCTCTTCCGCCCGGTAGTGGAGTCCTTCCTGACGCGGGGCCACGACCCGGAGGCCCACGAGGGCGGAACCGCGTGAACGCGACATGGCAGTCACATTGCGCCACCCCCAGAACCGTTGCCGCCCCCGGACCCGCCCCGTACGGTGAAACCACTGAGCACAACTTGGCCGTGTGCCCGAGTGGTTGAGGGACTCGCCTGCAAAGCGAGTTACGCCGGTTCGATTCCGGTCACGGCCTCTTCGCCTTACGGCGCGTGATGAGAATGAGGGCGCGTCCGCGCCCCGGTCGGCGTCACTGCGGGCTCCACGCAGAGGCGGGCCAAGCGTATTCATCGAAACCCTGCGGGACCTTCCCGCAGGGAGTGAAGATGCGGACGGCGAGCGTCCCGGTGGGCTGATGCCAGTCCACGTCGACATGGTCGCCGGTTTCCGGGTCCTCGTAACGGAAGCCCATGTCGGAGCCGACGTTCTCCATGGCGAATTTCCAGCCCTGCTGCTCCAATCGCCGCCGCACACGCTCCTGCCCGGCGCGAGCGATGTCCCGCGAGGTATCCGTCACCCGCCACTCGAGTACGAAGCTGCTCACGCCGGGGAGGCCTTGGTCGATGTGACCGATGGACCGCAGCCCGCGGTAGTAGCACGTGCCCGTCCCGACCCCATCGGAGCCCACGTCAGGCCGACCCGGCAGGGCCACCTCCTCGTACACCCGCTGAGCCTGCCCCTTGAGCCGCACCGCGACCTGATCGGGATCAGCGGCCGGATACGGTTCCCCGTTCCACAACCGCCCAGCCGCCGCGTCCATCCAGGTCCCCGCCCCGTACGCACCGGCAGCGAGCAGGACAACGGCGCCGCACAGCAGCAGACGAGCCCAGCGCTTGCCGAGGAGACTGCCGGAGACCCGAAACGAACGCATGCCGTGGAGCGTAAAAGGAAAGCCGCGCAAGGCGCGTGGGCTCAGCTACTCACATCGGGCTGAGTACCGTATTGGGTCGCAGGCCTGCAGACCGGAGGCCGACGTCCGGCTACGAGAGCAGGCGCCAGCCAACACCTGGACCGCAGACTAACGACGGCCGCCACGGCCCAAGCCGCGGTCGCATCCTGCGCCGTAGCTGTCGCCTGGCCACCCGCAATCGCGGCATCCGTCACGGTGCTGGTCCCGCTACTCCCCTGCCGGGCCCTGGATGGCAGAACGTTCGGCACCTGAGCCTTGGCTTAGCGGCTTTCAGGAACCGAACGACACGTCATAGACAATCTCGCACAGGGCGGTCGGCACGACGATGTCCGCCGTCTCGACGGCCTGGCCGTCCTCGCTGTAGTACGTGCGCTGGATCCGGGTCACCAGCGCACCCTTCTGAATGCCGAGGAGGTTGGCCTCCTCGGCATCCGCATGCCCGGGCTCCGGCCGCTCCGCGGCACGGGTGACCCTGATCCCGACCTCGGCCATCCGCCGCACCACGCCTTCACCCGCCAGCGGACCGGCCTCGGGCATCACGACGAGCGAGCCCGCGGTGATGCTGTACGGCTCCCAACTGGTGGACAACTGCACCGGCTTGTCGTTGGCCAGGTACTCGTACGTGGTGCGCACGCAGTAGTCGCCCTCGGGAATGCCGAGTCGCGCGGCGATGTCCGCCGGGGCGGGCACCATGGCGTCCGACCTGCTCTCCCACGTGGCCCGCTTGCCCAACGCCGCCATGTCCGCCTCGAACGCGGAACCGCTCGTCCGCTCACGCTCGGGCGACCGCACGACGCGCACGCGCTCGCGGGGCTCGGCGACGTAGGTGCCCGAACCGGCGCGGCCCGTCAGAACGCCCTCCGCGATGAGCTTCTTCTGGGCTCGACGGACGATGCCGTCGGTTACGCCGCACTCTTCAGCCAGCTGGGCGCGAGAAGGGAGTCGCTCGCCCGGCATCCACTCCTGGTCTTCGATGCGCTTCCGAAGCTCATTAGCGAAACGGAGGTAAGGGGCCTGCTCATGCATATGCAGAATCTAGGGCCCTTACCTCACTCTAGGATCCTAGACTAAGTCTGGTCATCCAGTTTAAGCTGCTAGGCGCGCCCCTACGCCTAGCATGGGGGGGTGATGGAGGGGTGCGTTGTGCCCACACCCTGAAGTTCGCGTCGACGCCATCGCTGCACGACTCTCCGGCGCCGGCTTTACCCCGCGGGTCACCGCTCACCAGACCCACGCACACATCGACACGGAGGTGCCGGACCCACTCCCTCCCGAGTCCTGGCGCGAGCTCTTCGCGGCGCTGGCCATAGGGGACGGGTGGGGAGTTTCCATCGACAGCAAGAGCGGCCGGCTGGCATGGGCCGCTGTGAAAAGAGAGACCCCCGCGGTAGTAGGCGCTACCCGGGGGCGTGGCCGACAGCTTTGAAGGAGCAGATCAGCGTGTTCGAGCATATCCGCCGGGCCGTCACATGGACGAGGAAGCCATCCGCACCGACTCCACCGAAGGAGCGCCCGGAAACGGAGATGACGCCACCGCCGCCCAGGCCCCCGCACCGGCCGTCGTGGCATCAGAACCTCATCCACGCCGAAGAGACCAGCCTCGTCCGCCTGTACCTGCTGACCGACGGAGAACACGCACGCCTCCGGCTCCAGCCGCGCTGGCAGCCGCTCCAGGCGGCCGGGCACTGGCAGATGGCGGAGGCCGGCCGATGATCGCGAGCTCTGCCACGCACACCTTCACATCCGTCAAAGTCACCAGCGACACCATGGAGCCCGGGGACGTCATCGCGATCGGCAACGTGCCGTTCAGGGTGCTGGATGTGACGGAGGTGGGCCGCATGAAGGCGGTCCGCTTCCAGTCCGGGGAACTGATCTACCTCCACCCCGCAACCGAAGTCTCCGCCGTCCGAACCATCCCAACCCAGAACACACCCCAACCCCACCCGCGCTGACCCCACCAACCAGCCCGGCCGAAACACAGCCCGGCCGGGCTGGTGCCACGGGACCTACTTGAAGGACCGAAGCCCTTCACCCCAGCCCATCACTTGGTTGGTCGTTCGGTCTCACTCTCCACCCGAGCCGGCACGGCTCGAAGGGGATCGGCCTCGTCCGGCTCGCACAGGAGCAGTACAGCGAAGGGGATTGCGACGTTGCCTGGCTTCATGTGCGGATTGCGCCAGTGCTCCACAACCTCTTTCAAGACCGAAAGGAACACGGCCACATCCTCCGGGACTCCTGAGAGCAGGCTTGACGAGTTCTCGATCACGACGAGATATCGATCGGCGCGCATCCAGTGGAGGTCGCGCAGACAGTCAGAGAGTGCGTGCCAGTTCCACCCGAAGTAGTCGGGAAACCTAAACCGATCCCAGAACTGCTCGAAGACACCGTCAGTGTCACCCATCTTCGCGCCGTCCAGGCGCCCGACGAACGTCGCACCGGTCGGGGGAAGAAAGTCCATGAGCACCCCAACCGCCGTCCGCGGCAGCACATGCAACCACGGCCCGCTCACACTCCAAAGCCCAGGGCCGCCTATCGCCACCTGCGCCCACCTCCTATCGACTCTGATCCCGGATTCCGTAGAAGTCAAAAATGGCTGCACGCTGCTCTTCGACACTCACAACATCCTCAGGGCCGGCGGGAGCAAGGATGTCCACCGTTTCCTCATTGACCGTCCTCGATGCACGATCAAACTTATAGACATACCTCCCACCCGCCATCTGAGCCTGCATACCAGAACTGGTCACGTCACGACGCGCCCCCTGGCAGCACAGCAAAAGCCCGTCTCGCTCCAAATCCCTCCTGAGTGCCAAGAGGCAGGCGAACAGATTATCCCCCGAATACACGACACCATGGCCGCCGTCCCCGCCTCTGAAAACAGTCAGCCTGCACGGGCGAGCATCAGAAGGTTCCACGCTCACAACCTCAACCAACTCACCGTTGCGCACACAGCCGACCTTCACACGGGCGCTCACGAGGTTCCTTCATGTTTGAGGTTCAGGGGCAACTTGGGCACCGCTATGCCTTTCAGGCGGCCCCATCCAGGATCGTCCACTCGGCTCCCCAACCGGCCGCAGCGCGCCAGGTCAGTCCCGGTACCAGTCCTCACCGCCGCTCTCCAGGCACCTGACGACGTACCGCTCCAAGGACTCTGCGACCACGCGCCGCTCATCGGTCTCGTGATCCCATACGACCACCTCGCTGCGATCCGGGTTGCAGAAAAACGCGAATTGATCACCTCCGCCGTTATCGCCGAAGAACAGCATGGAATCAAATGAAGCATAGAGCTCGGCGAACGAAGGGTTCGCCCGGAAGGCCGCATTTTCATCAACGATACGTTCCGCAGACCACACCAGATCGGTACCGTACTCGTCTGTTACGCCGTTAGCCTCAAGGAGGAGGCTCTTCAGATCCCCAGGAACATTCTGGCGGAGGATTCCCTCAACCGCCTCCACCGCCGAGCGACTCGCAGCGGGAGCAGTTTCACCCACAGGGTTCAAACTCAAAATCAGTTCCCGCCACATACCATCTCCCAACATCTCAGACCGGCCGGGAACCTACAGTGACGCCTTACCGCACACAACAGTCGGCCCGTCGCCAGTGCCCAAGACCCGCACGCCGGCGAACCGGTTTACGGAAAGGCCCGACCAAGCACCGCTCAGCAACTGGCCAGCAACCTGCCTTCTTCCATTGCATAGAAGGCGGCTGCCCCGGGCACCAACTCCACCATCCGCCGGAAAAATTCCCCACCCGCATCTCGGAACGCTGACAGGAGTTCACCCTCCCCGACGAGGGCAGAGAGTGTTCTGCCATTCACAACAGACTGAACCAGCACCCTCGCGCCCTTCCGAGAGAATTTGAACTCGATCGGCTGATCAGGGAATCCAGTCGCAACAGAGTCAGATTCCTTCAACCCTTCCAGCATGCTGACAACATACGACCACAATTGATCAACATAGTCCCAATGCTCGCGGGAGAGGATCTCAACTCCATCTACCGTGACCACCAAGGCGCCTTCAATGTAATCCGGATCAGGAACTGGGGATTCCATCTGATCAAGAGAGGCGAAAGAGCCGTTCGAGCTCCTCAGGGAAGTTGCAACCGTCAGCATCGAATTTCCCTCACCCTTCAAGGGGATAAAGTTGACCGACACGCCCTCGGTTCATGCCTAGCTTGTACTTCATCCCGTTCACTTCACCTTCAATCTGATAAATTCCGCGCGCGCCGCGCCTACTCACCTCATCATGATTTTGCTTCAGGACTTCGCGAACGACACCCTTCAGCTCATCAACGGTCATACGCGAGAGGGAGTTGGTTTGGGTCGCCTTCCCTTGCTACCCGACCTGTCTTGACCCGCACCGGCGGACGACGCCGACGATCGGTAAAGCACTCCCCGAGTTCCTCCGTGGGTGCCGCGTCAGGCGACGGCAGATATGGGGCGTCAGCCCCAAACCGGCGTTATCTCCGCGCCTGGACCGACTACCACAGTGTCAACCTCCGTAGAGGACAGAACAACGATCTCTGTAAGGTACACGCCAGGCACCTGCGCTACGCCGCTCGGCGCTGAGCAGGTGGAGGCGCATACACAGGGGGGCACCTGTGAGTTCCGGGGACTCTGCAGAACAACGGTTGCAGCTGAACCAAGCAACTAGCGGCGGGGCGGGCGGCGGTCAGGAAGCCTTGGCGAGCTCCGCGAGCGACAAGCAGCGGGCCGCGAAGTTCATGGAACAGCATCTGCTGCCGGACACCCAGACCGCCAGTCGCCTGACCGAAGGCGGTGGCCATGTGCAGCCGCCCCTGGCCGGTCCAGGGGTATCGCGGTCGAGTCTGCTGAAGCCGGACACCGGGTTGAAGGGACTGTCCGCCTGGGCCACGGAGGAGGGCCTGTCGGAGGCAATGGCCCTCTGGCAGGCGCAGGCGAACAGGCTGATGAGCCGGCTGAACCAAGAGCTGAGCGCGCTGCGCGGCACGAACACGCTCTTCCAAGGCCAGGACCACGCCATCGGGGCGCAATTCGACTCTACGAGCACTGCGCAGCGACCGTTCCGCAGCCGCATAAACGAATGGTGACCGGGGGGGCGACCGTGCCACTGAGCTACAGAGATGTCATGACGGCCGACCTGTCGCCGCTACTGAGCTCATCCGAGCTGTGGCAGAAGATGGGAACGCGCTTCGGCGAGCTCAAAGACGACTACGTAAAACACGTCCAACGCGCCCTGGCCAACGGCAAGTGGCAGGGGCAGGCCCTCGCCGCGCATCAGAACAGTGCCACGGCCACGGCCTCCGAATACGCCGCGGCCAAGACGGAGGCACTGGCCGTCGCCAGTCTGCTGAAGCAGGCGCACACCGAGCTTTCCCGGCTGCAGAAGGCGGCGAAGGACCTGGTCGCCGACGCCGAGGCGAAGGACTTCAAGGTCGATGGCTCGGGCAAGGCCACATACGTCGGCTTCGACAAGCTGTCCGGCCAGGAGAAGCGCGCCCTCCAGCACGATCCGGACTACCCGCGGGCGGTGGCCGATGCCCGGCAGAAGGCGCAGGAGTGGACCGCCGCCGTAGCCAAGGCGGTGCAGGCAGTGGACGAAGCCGATCAGAGCGTCAGACGGGCACTGATGCGGGCGGCGGGCACCGGCGTCGGCATCGGCGGGTTCAACGCACATGCCGAGGGCGACTTGGCAAAGGCCGGGGCGCCGGAGACGGGCACCCCGAAAGCCGATGGGTGGAAGGTCACGACGACCGGGCCGGGCTCCGGTTCCTCCGCAACCGGCAGCCCTTCGTACGGCAAGGAAGGCAGGCTCAAGACGTATAGGGACCTGGGCCATGTAACCGCGGAAAGATCGCTGACCGACGGGCCGGCGGATGTCTCGGTGAAGGCCGACGCCTACGCGGGTGAAAGATTCACGGCAAATTACGGTTTCACCAACAAAGGTGCCAGCGCCGCGGCTGAGGTGTCCGCGGGCGGGCGGGCCATGGCCGAAGAACGCGAATACAGCGGGGTTATTCCCTTCTACATGCGGGCTGAGGGATTCGCTGGTGGCGAGGTCGGACTATCCGCCAAAGCAACCAAGGAAGAGGTCACTGTCGGCGCAAAGGTGTTCGCCGGCGCCAAGGGCGGCGTGGCGGGTGGCTTCGAGATAGCCGGGATCGGTATCGGCGGGACGGTCGAGGGATGGGCCGGCGCTGGCGCAGAGGCCAAATGGGGCCTCATGAAGAACGAGGACACCGGCAAGTGGAAGCTCGGCGGCAAAGCAGGTGCCGCCGATGCCCTCGGCGGCGCCCTGGGAATCGAGTTCACCGTCGATACGCATAAGTTCAACAAAACCGTCGACCATGCGGCCGACGCAGTTGGTGATGCCGTCGGCTCCGTCAAGAAGACCATCAGCAGCTGGTTCTGACGCACTCCCCATGGAAGGAGGGCCGGAGAAATCATGACACTGCCGGTACCGATCGAATTCCGCCTGCCCGAGGGCTGGCTCCCGGCCGATCCGGAGTCGGGCGGCGCCATGGGCGTGGCCTTTGCCGCAGTGCATCCACGGCCGCACGCCGGGTTCACGGCCAACATCACCATCGATGGCGAGTACCGGCCGGACGCGACGTCGCTGGGTCATCTCGCCGACGAGTCGGTGGAGCGCCTCCGCGAGGTCGCCGAATCGGTGGTGGTGACCGATCGCCGCGAGGTCGGCTCCCCGGACACACCCGCCTTGATCCAGCGACTGGCCTTCTCGACCGGCGATGGCGACGCACGCCGCGACCTCGTCCAGTCCCAGGTGTATCTGTCCATGCTGGACATCGCAGACTCCCGTAAGCGAGCAGTAGTCCGTCTGGCTCTGACCGCCAGCCCGGCCCAGCACGACACCGTTCTCGGAGACTTCCAGGACTTCGTGCGCACGGTGCGCCCCGGCACCGGAACGGAGATCTAGCCATGGGCCGTCTTCAAGACAAATGGCTCGGCACCAAGTACCCCGACAGCGATGTCGTACCGCTTTCCACCGCGGAGGTTCAGGACGCGCTACTCGCGGTCAATGGCCCGGGCGTGCCGTACCGCGTACGCAACGCCAACCCTTCGGAGGAGGGCGACCTGGTGGCGGAGTGGCTGATCCAGACAAGTGGATTTGAGCCCGGTCAGCAGGAGCTGCGGAAACTTAGGATCCGGATGTGCCTGGGCGCATCAGGGCACGAGGTGCGAACTCTCCAGGAACAGTGGACTTCCAGCAGGGGCCGGCTGTCCAGATCGCGCGGTTACAGCCGTGGGCGAGGGTTCATGGTGGAGCGGGCGTACGAGCGAGGACCGGACGGCCGTCGGCGCTGGGTCACGACCTTGGACACGCGCGACATGAGGAATGCCCTGAGGAAAGTAGTCCTCAGTTCGGGATGGACCTGGCGTGGAGTGCGCAGGCTGTGACTGGCCCACGGACCGTCATGCCCGCGTCCCGGGACCGCTGCAGGTCATCGCGTGGCGTTGCGTCGGCGGGTAAGGAGGATCGGGGTGGTGATGGCTGCACCCACCAGGACGGCTGCTCCGGCGCCGAGGGCGATCCATTTGGCAGGGCTGCCGTTGTCTTTCGCTGAGTCGCCGGTCGCTGCTTTCTTCGGGAGGCTTTCGGCGACGGACGCGGTGTCGTCGCTCTTCGGATCCTGCGAAGGGGCCGGTCCCGGCAGCGGGTTCACGTCGGCCGGGCCCGGGTCGCCCGGGTCCTTGAGGGCGATGCGGGGGCGGACGGCGCCGTAGCCTACGTAGTCGTTGCGCTTTTCAGCCGTGCCGGTGCTGCCGGCGGTGTTGATGAGGACGCGGGTTACCTGGTTGGCGGTCCAGGTGGGGTGGACGGACCAGATTAGGGCGGCGGAGGCGGAGGTCAAGGCGGAGGCAGCACTTGTGCCACTGCCCTTGCAGACCTCGCTGCTGCCGGGGCAGGCCGAGACTGCGTCCACTCCAGGTGCGGACAGGTCGACTTGAGGGCCGTGCTGCGACCATGAGGCTGAGCTACCGTTCTGGTCGAGCCCGGCCACTCCGATGACGCCAGGGTAAGCGGCGGGGTACTGAACCATGTTGGTCTTGTCACCGGTATTGCCGACACCAGCAACGATCATTTTGCCCTTGCTGAGGACATACGCGATGGCCTTCTCTTCATCGTCATTCCGCCCGGGGGTGGCAAGCGAGATGTTGATGACTTGGGCATCGGACTCCGCCGCGTACCGCAGCGCTGCAACCATCGCCCGAGTGTCCTCGGCGTAATTCTTACCGCCGACACGGAGAGGGAGAATCTTCACGCCAGGCGCGAGACCGTACGATCCGGTCTCGCTGCCTCTTTGGCCAGTCGCTGCAATGAGGGCAGCCATGTGAGTGCCGTGGCCATCGGCATCGGTCTGCGCGTCGCCCGAATCGGATGTGAAGTCCCTCCCTGCAAGCACTTGCCCTCGCAGGTCAGTCAAGCTCGCGTCCACTCCGGTATCGATCACCGCCACCGTGACACCAGCCCCAGTGCTCGTCTGCCACATTTCTTCTGCGTGCATGGCATCCAGATGCCACTGACGGGAGCGGATGGTGTCGGCCTGGGCTGGCGAGGCGGCGATCACGACGAGTGAGGCGAGAACAGCGACGGCCGTTCCCGCCCAGGCCCCGCGTACGGCACGGGCACTGCACATGTAGATGTCCTCTACTCGATGACCGGCGGCACGACATCCCGGCCGCCCTGCTGCCAGGTCTCTTCATCCTCGACCAGATAGTCGGGGCGCCTGCCACCGGTCCTTCTGTCCGACGAAACAGCGCCCGCTCCTGCCGCGGGCAGGAACCCACCCGCCATGCCCTGTCTGGTCGACGACGTACCACCGCCTTCTCCTGGGGCCCCACGTCGGACCAGCCCCGTACCGCCTGGGGTGAAGTGCGTGCTACCGCCACCAACCGAGCTGCGGCCCGCGACACCACCACCGACGACGCCACCGGGTTCGGTCACCTTGTAGCGGCCCGTTCCTCCGACCCCCGACCCAACGGCCGTGGGCCCAGGTACTGCGCCAAACCCCGTGCCAGGAACCATGGGTGGCCGCGTCTGGCCCTGTCGCGAAGGAGGCTCCGTGCCGAAGACCGCGGCCCGGCCAGGAGGCTGAGTCGGCATGGAAGGCCCCCGGGCCGTGGGGCGGCCACCGACGATCCCGTCGCGCGGCGTATTCGGCACTCGGACGTCCGGGCGACGCCCGGGACCCGCCCCCACGGGTCCGGGGCCCGGGATCCTAGGTGTCGGCTGTCGCACTGGGTCAGGGATCGAGCCTCCCGGACGGCGGCCTGGATCAGGACGTCGTGCGGGGCCCGGCCAGTTGGGTGTAGGGACGTGAGGCGCGGGGATCTGAGGCCTACCCGCATCTGGTGGAGTGACCGGGGGCTGGCCAGGGTGGGGAACCGGTACGCGTGTCGGTGTGTCGATGCCACCCGAGAGGTCCAGGTCTGGCCGCCTGCTCGGCCGGTCAGTAGAACCTGACGGGTCCGACAGGCCTACGCTTCCGCTGCTCCCTGAACCCCCATAGCCAGCCCTAGCGGCCCCAGCAGCCAACGACCCGTCGGACTCACCGCCAGGCAGGCTCACGTGCTCCGGAGCGTCGATCTGCTTCCGGTCCGGCATCACCTTATCCGGCATAGGCCGAAAATTAGGCCGAACCGCCTGCAAGATCTGCTTCCCCGACTCGTCGTACGACTCCGCCAGCGCCTTTATCAACTCGGCTGCCGCGTCCTTGTTCTCCTTGAGTCGCCGCTGGGCGTCGTACGCCTCCTCCTGCGTGGGGCCGCCCGTGACGCCGTCGCCTCTGGGAATCGGGATGCTGCCCGGGCCCGGCATGGGAACCTCGCCGAACGCCAGCGGGCGGCTCTTCAGCCAGGCGTCCACGGTGGCCTGGTCCTCAGGGGAGTACTTCGGCATTCGCCTCGCGCTGCCCAGGCTCGTGGACGCCATGCCCATCCACTTGTCGACTTCCCGGACGTAATCGCCGAGCCGGAGCGTCTCATTGGCCATGGAGTTGCCCCACTTGCGGAAGGCCTCGCCGGCCTCGCCCGACCAGACGACGCCCTCCATGTGCTTCTTGAGGTCGTCCCCGAGTTTCTTGATGGCCTGGGACGCGCTGTTGAGCGAGAGGGCGGCGGCGAAGACCTTGTGATGGTCCGCGTGCTCGACCATTGCCTGGAGCTTCTGGTGCGGGATGGTGTGGAAGTCGACAGCAGGAGCGCATACCGGCAGTTGGCGCGGGTCCTTGTCGCTTTTGACCTTGGCTCGGTCGATCATGGGTCTGTGCGTCCTTCCCGCCTCTAGAAGTGGCTGCGTCCGCTCGATCCGTCGCTGCCGCGCAGGTCCGTACGGGCTCCCGTCCGCGACGCGTGCGGCTGCGGCTGCCGCTGCGGCTGCGCCTTCGTCGGCTCGGCTTCCGGGTCCAGCTTCGGGTCGTACTGGCGCTGCATCCGCTCGTGGATCGCCCAGAGCTTCTCCCGCTCCTCCGCGTCCGTGTGGGCGTAGCCCGAATGGGCGTCCAGCACGGCCGAACTCAACGCCTGAATCTGGTCGTTGAGGAGCTGAGCGAGAGTCACCAAGTCGGCGTGGACATCGTAATAGAGGCCGAAGAGGGTCTCCGCCGCGTGGAAGCCCTCGCCCAGGTGGGTCTGGGTCAGGGCCGTATCGGCGACCTTTCCCGGCGCTCCCTCGGACTCGTCGAGTGTCCTCAGGAGATCGTCCACCCGGCCCTTGAACTTTTTCAGGGAGGACAGTTCGGCGGCCAGGCCGCCTTTCGGGCCCGGGCCCTGCCCCTGCCCCGCTCCCCCCGGAGATGCCTGCTCAGTCACGTGCGTCTCGTCACTGCCTTCCCCACCCACCGGCCGCCCCACCAACCACCGGCCGTCCCATGTAACTTCACGCTACACAGTAACGTCGCGCAGTGACACGCAAGTACTCAGCCGGACGCGGCCACCGCCGCCTGCGGCCTGATCGGCAGCCGGTTCACCGGGCGCCCCGTGGCCGCGCGCACCGCCGCCGCCACCGCCGCCGGCGACGTCACCACCGGCACCGCGCTGATCGCCTTGGCCCCGAAAGGAGCAACGACGTCGCGCTCCTCGACCAGCTTCACGATGTGGACGTCGGGGGTGTCCAGCGACGTCGGCAGGGCGTAGCCCGTGAAGTCCGGGCGGCGGATCATGCCCGACGCCGTGCGGAGGTTTTCCGTCAGGGCCGCGCCGACGCCCTGGGTGATGCCGGCCTCGATGCGGGCCCGGGCCTGCTTGGGGTTGAGGACTCGGCCCACGTCCTGGGCCACCGCCATTTCGACGACCCGGACGGAGCCCAGTTCCACGTCCACGTCCACGACCGCGCGGACCGCGCAGAAGGCGATGCCCACGAAGGCGTCGCCCTGGCCGGACTCGTCCAGGGGCTCCGTCGGGTGGGGGCGGCACTGGGCCGTGGCCCACAGTTCCTTGCCCTCCAGGGCCTCGGCGACCGTCGTGCTCAGGACCCCGTCGTACGACGTGATCTTGCCGTCGGTGATCGTCAGCAGCTCCGCGGACATGCCGAACTGCGCGGCGAGCGGCTGCAGCAGCTGCGTGCGCACCATCCGCGCCGCCCGCTCGACCGCGCCGCCCGAGACCCACGTGTGGCGGCTGTGCGCGCCGGGGCCGGAGGGGGGCTGGTCGGTGTCGACGGGGGCGATGTAGACCTCGTCCAGGCCCAGGACCTCCTGGACGATCTGGCGGGCCAGGGTGGAGAAGCCCTGGCCCGTTTCCACCGCCGCGCAGATCACCGTGGCCACCCCGGCACTGACCTTCACCGTCGCCGTCGAGACCTCGTCAGCGCCCTCCGCGCCGAGCATGTGCACCATGCCCAGCCCGTAGCCGACGCCGCGCCGCACCGCGCCGGGCTCGCCCGCGCCGTCGGGGCCGCCGGGGAGCACCCACTCCTCCTCGGTGTCGTCCGCGGGGAGGGCGGGCAGCGGGTAGTCGCGGACGGCGCGCAGGAGTTCGGCGACGGGCGCGGGGCAGGTGACCGTCTGGCCGGTCGGCAGCAGGTCCCCCGTCGCCATCACGTTGCGCAGGCGCAGCTCCGCGGGGTCCAGGCCCAGGCGTGCCGCGAGCTTGTCCATCTGGCCCTCGTACGCGGCGCACACCTGCATGGCGCCCTCGCCCCGTACGTGGCCGGACGGCGGGTTGTTGGTGCGGACGGCCCAGCCCTCGACGAAGGCGTGCGGGACGACGTACGGGCCGCAGGCGAACGCGACCGCCGCGGCGAGCGCGTCCGAGGACGAGTCGGCGTAGGCGCCCGCGTCCAGCAGGATCTGCGCCTCGACCTTGACCAGCTTGCCGTCGGCGTCCGCGTGGTGGCGGTAGCGCAGCAGCGTGGGGTGGCGGTGCGGGTGGCCGAGGAAGGACTCCTCGCGGGTGGCGACGAGCTTGACGGGGTGGCCGGTGCGCAGCGCGAGCAGGCCGAGCGGCAGCTGCATGCCGGGGTCCTCGCGGTCGCCCATCGCCCCGGGCACACCGGTGACGACGATCTTCACGCGCTCGGGCGCAAGTCCGAAGCAGGCGGCGGCCAGGTCGCGGTCGGCGTGCGGGTCCGTCGAGGAGGTGTAGATCTCGACGCCGCCGTCGGGGCGCGGCACGGCGAGGCCGGCCTCGGCGCCGATGGGCGCCGGGTCCTGGCGGCCGATCCGGTAGAGGCCCTCGACGATCACCTCGCCGACCACCTCCGGGTCGCCGAAGCGCAGCGGGATGTGGCGGATCAGATTGCCGTCGGGGTGCAGCGGTTCCGCGGAGAAGGCCTGCTCGGGGTCGGTGACCGGCTCCAGCACCTCGTACTCGACGGCGATGGCCGCCGCGGCGAGCCGCGCGGTGTCGGGGTGGTCGGCGGCGACGGCGGCGATCGGCTCGCCGTGGTGGCGCACGATGCCGGACGCGAAGACCGGGCGGTCGGCGACCTTACGGCCGTGGGCGGCATCGCCCGGCACGTCCGCGTGCGTCACGACCGCGCGGACGCCCGGCATCCGGGCGGCCTCGGTGGTGTCGATCGACAGGATGCGGGCATGCGGGTGCGGGGAGCGCAGGAGCGCGGCCCACAGCAGGCCCTCGGCCCACAGGTCGGCCGCGTACGGGTAGATGCCCTGGGTCTTGGCCTCCGCGTCGGCCGGGGTGAGGGAGGCGCCGATGCCGTGCGTCGGCTCGGCGTGGCCGGGCGAGGGGAACGCGGGGACGGTGGTGGCCGTGGCGCCACCCTCGGCGATGCCGGCCATTCCCGTCATTCCGCCCATTCCGCCGCTTCCCGTCATGCCGTCGCCTTTCCGCTGCCCCCGCCGTGCGGGCCCGCCTGGTGCGGGATACGGGCCTGGTCCGCATCCGGCTGCACAGCCTCGTGCTGATGTTGCTGATGCTGGTGCTGGTGCTGCTGCTCGAAGCCGTGCTGCTGCTGCGCGTCCTGAAGCTCCTGCTCGTGCGCCGCGGCCGCCTCGCGCTCGTCGACGACCTGGCGGACCGCGTCGAGCACGCCCCGGTAGCCCGAGCAGCGGCAGAGGTTGCCGCAGATGGCCTGGCGGGTCTCCAGCTCCGTCGGAGCGTGGTTGCCCTCCAGCAGGTCGTGCATGGTCATCGCCATGCCGGGCACGCAGAAGCCGCACTGCACCGCGCCGCACTCGGCGAGCGCCCGCTGCACGTCGGACGGCCGGCCGTCGGCGGCCAGACCCTCGACCGTACGGACCTCCGCGCCGGCGGTCGTGGCCGCCGGGACGAGGCAGGACGCCACGAGCCGCCCGTCCACCTGGACCGAGCAGGCTCCGCACTCGCCCTGCGAGCAGCCGTCCTTCGCCCCGGCGAGGCCGAGGCGCTCGCGCAGGACGTAGAGCAGGGACTCGCCGATCCAGGCGTCGGTCACGGGCCGGTCGGTGCCGTTGACCCGCAGGACGTACGACGCGCAGGGGTGCTCGGTGTGGGCGGCGGCGCCGAGGGGGCCCAGGGGGTCGGGAAGGCCGAGGGGATCGGCGGCACCCAGAGGGTCGGCAGCGCCCAGGGGGTCGGCAGCGCCGAGGGAGTCGTGCGCCGGGATGCCGGGGCCGGGAATGGCGGGCGCCGGGACGCCGGGGCTCTGCATGCCGGAGTCCGGGGCGGCCTCGGCGCCCGCGGCGGCGTCCTGGACCGGCTCGGGGGCGTCGGCGGGCACGGGCGCGGGCGCCGCCTCGGCGTCCACGGCTACGGCATCGGCATCGGCATCGGCATCGGCCGCCGCTACGACGTCGGCGGCATCCGGCGAGCCCTGCGACGACCCCTGCGGCGGTACGAACTGCCCGGGCAGCGTGGGCTGGGCAGACCGCTCGGGCTGCGCGAGCTGCTCGGCCTGCTCGGCCGGGCCCGGGTGCGCGAACGACTCGGCGTGCACCGCCTGCTGCGTCGGCTGCTGCTCCTGCTCGGCGGCGCCCGAACCCTCCGGCTGCCCCGGAAGCTCCGCATCCACCGCGGACGGCCGCTCCCGCTCCTCGGAAGCCGCCGAAACGGCAGCGAGCGACTCGCTCTCCGTCCCGGCTCCGCCCGGATTATCGCCCGTACCGGTGACGCCGCTGACGTACGCCGGCACGGTGAACGTGCTCGTCGCGTCCACGGCCGGAGGCTCGGCGTCCCGTACGTACTCACCGGATGCGTACTCACCGGACGCTTCCGCCGCACCCGCCGCGTCCTCGGGCAGAACCGGAACCGACCACTGGCCGGTGTCGGCGCCCGGCACGGGCGTACCGGCGGCCGGGGTGGCCGCGGCCAGCGACTGGCGCCAGGAGTCGTCGACGGGCTGCGCCGACCAGGGGGCCGGGTCCGCAGCCGGAGCCGGCGGCGTCACCGGCGCCGCGGGCGCCTCCGGGACGGCACCGCGGACGAGGTACTCACCGGACTCGTCGACGGGGTCGTCGCCCGCGGCCGGCACGGACCACTGGCCCGTCGAACCGGCACCGGGCGCCGGCCACTCCGCCGTGGCGTGCGGGTCGGCACCACCGTCGTGAAAGCCGCTGTCGTGAAAGCCGGTGTCGTGAGCGCCGGTGTCGTGAGCGCCGGTGTCGTGAAGACCGGCGTCGTACGCACCGGCCTCGTGAAAGCCCCCGCCATGGACGTCCCCACCGTGAAGGCCGCCCTCGTGGACACCCTCGGTGTGGGCACCCTCCCCGTACGCCTCACCGTAGGCAGCCTCATGGGCACCGCCCTGCGCACCACCGTGGACATCACCATGGACATCACCATGGACGTCGCCATGGACGCCGCCATGAGTCTCATGACCCTCAGCGGCCTCGCCCGCCGGGTAGCCCCCTTGCTGCCCGTGCCCGTACGCCCCAGGCGCCCCCCACTGCCCCTGCGTGCCCGCAGCGGCCGCCGTCGCCGGCGCCTGCTGCCAGGAATCGGCGGAGGGCGGGGTGTAGCCCCCCGAACCGGCCGCGGCCAGGGGGTCCCAGGCGCCGGTGCCGGACATGGCCGCGCCCGGGTGCGCGAGGAGCTCCGGGGGCAGCTGCAGGAACGTGGTGCCCTCGTCGTACTCCCCGCCGCGCGGGATCGGCTGCCAGCCGACCGGGCCGGCGGCATGGGCCTGTCGCTGTTCGTCACTCACGCGAGTGCCCTCCCCAGTGCTCGGCGGGCCAGAGTCGCCACCGTACGACGCAAGTGCAGCGCGGCGGGCGGCAGGGTGCCCGGCTCCCCGCCGTCGGGAGCGGGCGCGGGGTCCGGGATGCAGGCCGCGGCGACGTACTCGCCGAAGGCGGCGCACGCCTCGGGGGCGAGCGTGCGCTCGCCGTCCCAGTCGATGAGGGAGGCGACCCAGCGCTCGGCGTCGAGCGGGCGCAGCGGCATGGGCGCGACGGCGCCCACCGCGCAGCGCACGCCCCGCCGGGCGGGGTCGAGGACGACGGCCACGGACGCGGTGGCGCGGCCCGGGCCGGTGCGTCCGGTGGCCTTGAGGAAGGTCTGCGGGGCGTGCAGCAGGGGCACGCGGACGTAGCCGATGAGCTCGCCGGGGGCGAGCATCTCGTAGCCCGTCAGGAGGTGGCCGACGGGGATCTCGCGGCGGCTGCCGCCGGGGCCCGCGATGATGAGCGTGGCCTCGAGGGCGGCGAGGACGGGCAGGGCGTCACCGGTCGGCGCGGCGGAGGCGATGTTGCCGCCGAGGGTGCCGGCGTTGCGGATCTGGGGCGGGCCGGCGGCGCGCGCTGCGGCCGCGAGCGCCGGGATGAGGGCCGCGAAGTCCGGGCGGCCCATCCGGGCGTGGGTGAGGCCGGCGCCGAGCAGGGCGTGGCCGTCCTGGTACTGCCAGCCGCGGATCTCGCTGATGCGGCCGAGGCCGACGAGGCCTGCGGGCCGCAGCAGGCCGGAGTTGACGGCGGCCATCAGATCGGTGCCACCCGCCACGGGCACGGCCGCGGGCATGGCGGCCAGCGCCGCCACGGCCTCGTCGAGCGAGCCCGGCAGCGTCACCGTGTGCGCTGCCTGCGGTGCGTGCGTGGTCAACCCAGCTGCCCCTTCCCCGGTGGTCCCGGCTGTCCGGCCTGATCCCGCCGTACGATCCCGCCGTACGGTACGTCCTCACGGCCCGGACGTGGCAACTCTGGCACATCTTCGGACTCCGTCGTCGCGAGGGTCCACGAACCGCCGATCCGTCCCCGGCAATGCGAATGGTCCGATTTTCGGGAGTGTCCCCGCTGTGTACGGATTGGCATTGTTAGGGGGCCTTTTTACGACTTACGGCAGTGTGTGAAGGACCACCGTGCCAGCCGTCCGGCGCAACGGCGCGCAGCTTGGCCGTGGCTCACACGATCGGGGGCGCGCCCTCGATCGGGCGTCCGAGGACGCCGGGGCGGCGCTGCCAGGGCCGGGGGCCGCCGGGCGGCCGGTAGTCCACGCCCAAGGCGTCGAGCCGGGCGTAATGGGCGGTCATACGGCGTTCGAAGGCCGGGTAGTCGCGCTCGGCGGGCGCGGGCAGCTCCGACCAGACGGCCTCGGCGAAGGCGGCCAGGCGCGGGAAGGCCTGGTAGTCGACGCGCTGCTGGGTCTCCGTCACCTCGCTCCAGAGGTTGGCCTGGGCGCCCAGGACGCGGGCGGCCCCGGCGCCGGTGAGGCCGGGCGGCACGGGGTCGAAGCGGTAGACGTCCTCCAGAGTGCGGACGTAGCCGATGGGTACGGGCTCGTCGGTACCGGCCGCCTGCCGGTGGTCGAGGTACACCTGCTGTTCGGGGCACATGACGACGTCGTGCCCGGCCCGCGCGGCGGCGATACCGCCCGCGTACCCCCGCCAGGAGGAGACGGTGGCGCCCTCGGCCAGGCCCCCTTCGAGGATCTCGTCCCAGCCGACGAGGCGCCGGCCGCGCTCGGCCAGCCAGCGGTCGAAGTGCCGTACGAACCAGCTCTGCAGCCCGTCCTCACCGGCCAGGCCGAGCTCCCGGATCCGGGCCTGCGCGGCCGGCGAGGCCTTCCACTGGTCCTTGGGGCACTCGTCGCCGCCGATGTGCACGAAGGGGGACGGGAAGAGGCCGAGGACCTCGGTGAGGACGTCCTCGTAGAAGGCGAGCGTGGCGTCGGAGGGGGCGAGGACGTTCGGGCTGACGCCCCACGTGTCCCACACCGTCAGGGCGGCGGTGTCGACGACGTCCGCGTTGCCGAGCTCCGGATACGCGGCGATGGCGGCCTGCGAGTGACCCGGGATGTCGATTTCCGGGACGACGGTGATGTGCCGCTCGGCGGCGTACGCGACGATCTCGCGGATGTCGTCCTGCGTGTAGTAGCCGCCGTGCGGCCGCTCGTCCCACAGCGGCGAGGCCCGGTGCCCGAGCTTCGTGCGCGGGCGCCAGGCGCCCACCTCCGTGAGCCGCGGGTGCCGCAGGATCTCGATCCGCCAGCCCTGGTCGTCCGTCAGGTGCAGATGCAGGACGTTGAGCTTGTGCGCGGCGAGGAGATCGAGATAGCGCAGCACGCCGTCCTTGGGGAGGAAGTGACGGGCGACGTCGAGGAGGACGCCGCGCCAGCGGAACCGCGGGGCGTCCTCGACGGCGACCGCGGGCACGGCCCACTCGCGCTTCCCCGTGACCGGCGCCCGCCGGAAGGCCTCGGGGCCGAGCAGCTGACGGAGGGTCTGGGCGCCCCAGAAGACCCCGGCCGCGCCGGCGGCGTGGATGGAGACCCCGTACCCGGTGTTGAGGAGCTGGTAGCCCTCGGGCCCCAGCCTGGGCTCCAGGTCGGCGTCGATGCGCAGGCCGATGCGGTTGTCACCGGCCTCACCGGCCGGCAGCGGGAGCCCGGTGGCGGCGCCGACGGTGGCGCGCAGCCAGCGGGCGACGCCTTCGGTGCCCGGCCGGGCCTCGATGCACGTCGCCTCGTCGAGGACGGAGAACCGCCGGTTGCCGGGGCCGACCACCGGGGCGGCTTCCCGGGCGGCGGGAATCAGGTCCCCGGGGGACGATGACGATGCGGAATGACTCATCGGATTCAGTCCTTCACCGCTCCGCCGAGGCCCGAGACGAGCCTCCGCTGTACGAGTACGAAGAAGACGAGTACCGGGACGGTCATGACGGTCGACGCCGCCATGATGCCGCCCCAGTCGTTGCCCTCGTCCTTGAAGAAGACGAGGAGCGCCATCGGCAGGGTGGAGTTCTCCGTGGCGCTGACGATGAAGGACTTCGCGAAGAGGAAGTCGTTCCACGTCGAGATGAAGGAGAAGACGCTCGTCGCGACGAGCCCGGGGAAGACCAAGGGGAAGAGGATCTGCCACAGGAAGCGGGAGCGGCCGGCCCCGTCGAGGTAAGCGGCCTCCTCCAGCGCCTCCGGCACGGCCCGGACGAATCCGCGCAGCATCCAGATCGCAAAGGGCAGCGAGAAGGCGATGTGGGGCAGGATCAGCGAGCCGAGGGTGTTGAGGCCGATGCCGGGGACGGTCTGCCCCGCGTCGCGCAGGAGGAAGAACAGCGGGATGGTGAGGGCCTCGACCGGCACCATCTGGGCGACGAGGAACATCACGAGCAGGGTCGTCCGGAACCGGAAGCGGAACCGGGTGACGGCGGTCGCGGCGAGAAAGGCGACGACCGCGGAGACCATGACGACGGTGCCCGCGACGAGCAGGCTGTTGAGGAAGTAGCGCGCGAAGTCCTGCTGGCCGAAGACGCGGCGGAAGGCGTCCAGGGAGGGCTGCGACGTCCAGGGGCGGGGGTCCTCCGACTGCACTTCGCCCGCCGGTTTCACCGCGGACAGGACCATCCAGTAGAGCGGGAAGGCCACCACGGCGGCGGTCAGCACGGCGGCGGCCTCGGCGGCGAGGCGCCACGGGCGGCGGACACGGGGAAAGCTCATATCTCCTCCCCCTGGCGCCTGAGCAGCCGCAGGTATCCGAGCGTGACGGCGAGCAGGATCAGCAGCATGACGACTCCGATCGCCGAGCCGAGGCTGTACTGCGAGGAGGCGAACGCCTTCTGGTAGGCGTAGACGTTCAGGGTCAGGTTCTGCCCGGCGATCCCTCCCCCGTTGGTCATCACGTAGATCTGCGTGAAGACCTTGAAGTCCCAGATGACCGACTGGATGGTGACGACGACCAGGATCGGCCTGAGCATCGGCGCCGTGACCCCGCGCCAGATGCGCCACTGCGAGGCCCCGTCCAGGGCGGCCGCCTCCAGGACCGCGCGGGGGACGGCCCGGATGCCCGCGTAGACGGTCACCATGACGAAGGGGAACGAGCACCAGACGACTTCGAGGAGGACGAGGGCGAAGGCGCTGTAGCGGTCGTAGGTCCACGCGTAGCCCTCGAAGCCGGACAGGCCGATCCCGGTGAGCGCCTTGTCGACGGGCCCGAAGTCGGGGTCGAAGAGGAAGAGCCAGACCGTCGAGCCGGTGACGGCGGGCGTCGCCCACGCGCCGAGCGCGGCGGCCATCAGGGCGAGGCGGGGCAGGGCGCGCACGCGCGTGAGGAGCACGGCGAGCGCGCAGCCGACGGCGAGGGTGGAGAGCACGCACGCGGCCGCGAAGAGGACGGTGGTGACGAGCACGTCCCGGAACTGGGGGTCGCCGAAGAGGGCCGCGTAGTTGCCGAAGCCCTGGAAGGAGGTGGGCCGGCCGCCGCTGACCTGGGCCTGGGTGTACTCCAGGAAGGAGATGAGGCCGAGCTCGTAGACGGGGTAGACCAGCAGTCCGCCGATGAGGACGAGGGCGGGGGCGAGGTAGAGCCAGGGCGTCCACCTGCTGTGGGTGCGCATGGCCGTGCTCCGGGTACGCATCGCTCAGCCCGCCGCTCTGAAGGCGGCGTTCATCTTCCGCGCGGCCCCCGCGGCGGCCGCGTCCACGCTCCTGCGGCCGCTCGCGATCTCCTGGAGCATCGTCGGCAGGACCTGCCCGGCGTCGATGGCGGCCCAGGCCGGGGTCACGGGCACGAAGGCGGCGCCCGCCGCGAGCGTCTTCACGAACGGCTCGACGAAGGGCTGCCGGCGGGCCGCTTCCCGGCGCACGTCCGTGTAGGTGGGCAGGAAGCCCATGGCGTCGAAGAGCTCGGCCTGGGTGCGCTTGCCGGTGAGGGTCCGCATCAGCGCCACGGCGAGGGTGCGACGGGAACTGCCCTTGAGGACACCGAGGTTGTTCCCGCCCGCGAAGGCGGGGGCGATGCTGCCCTCCTCGGCGCCGGGCAGCGGGACGACCGCGTACGCGCCCCGGGCCTTGCCGTTCTCGACGGCCCGGTGGCTGAAGTCGCCGCCGATGGCCATGGCCGCCTTGCCCGAGGCGAAGGCCTCGACGGTGGTATTTCCGCCCATCTGCGCGCACTTGGCGGGCGGGCAGTTGTGGTCGCCGAACAGGCCGGTGTACGCCTCGATGCCCTTCTTCGCGGACTCGGAGTCGATCGCGGCGGTGTACTTCCTGCCCTTCTGCTGCGCCAGCGCACCGCCGTTGGCCCACAGGAAGGGCAGGGCGCCGTACGTGTACGCGCCGCCGACCACGATCCCGTACATCCCGGGGCGCTCCCGGTGGATGCGGCGCGCGGCCTCGGCCAGCTCCGCCTGGCTCCGCGGCGGCCGGAGGCCGAGTTCGCGGAAGACGTCGGTGCGGTAGTAGAGGGCGCGCACGCCGACGAAGAGCGGGGCGCCGTAGACCTTTCCGTCCACGGTCACCGAGCGGCGCGCGGCGGGGTCGGTGTCCTTCGCCTCGGGCCAGGCGGCGAAGTCGGCGCTCACGTCGGCCAGTCCGCCGTCCCGTACGTAGCCGGCGGTGTCGGTGTTGCCGTACTCGATGACGTCCGGGGCGCTCGCGGGGTCGTTGAAGGCGGCCTTGATCCGCTGCGCGCGCGTCTCGACGGGAATGTAGGTGACGTCCACGGTGACCCCGCGGTGTTCCCGGGTGAACGCGGCGACGGCCTTGTCCACGACGGCCGCCTTGGGCGCGTTGTCGACCTCCCGGAAGAGCCAGACGCGCAGCCGTCCCGTGCTGTCGTCGCCGCGTGCGCCGCCGACGGAGGTCGAGGGGGCACAGGCGGTCAGGGTGAGGGCGGCCGCCGCCAAGGCCGCCCAGACGGATAAGCGGCGGCCGGGCGGTGTCATAGGGGTCCCCTCCCCGCGTGGCGTTGCAACATACGCAATGGGCGTTTCGCTCAGCACAACTGGCAGGAGACTAGGGGCGCGCCATGGCCCCGACAAGAGGTCTCCACCACTCTGTGATCGGCGAAAGCGCTCCGTGCAACGCACGCGGCCCCCGGGACGCGCCTCAGCGCATCCCGGGGGCCGGGAAAGATCCGGTGGTGCCGGCGGCGGGGAGCCGGGCTCTACTTCTTGTCGCCGCCCTTGCCGCCCTTGCCGTCCTTGTCCCCGCCGGCGCCCATGCCGTCGAAGATCTCCTTGCACATCGGACAGACCGGGTACTTCTTGGGGTCGCGTCCCGGGACCCAGACCTTGCCGCACAGGGCGACGACCGGGGAACCGGAGAGCGCGCTCTCCATGATCTTGTCCTTCTGGACGTAATGGGCGTAGCGCTCGTGGTCGCCGTCGCCGTGCGACACCTGCGGCGTCGGCTCTACGAGGGTGCCGGTCCCTGCCCCGCGCTCGGGCTCAAGAGTGCTCATGGTCTCCAAGGGTACTGGGGGACACCGCCGGGGACCGATCCCCGGTCCGGTCGCCTCCCCCGCCTGGAGGACGCCCTGCGCGCACCCTGCCGGGAGAAGGTGCTGCGACTGGGGTTCACCCGGCTGCTGCCGGAGGCGTGCGCACGGCTCACGGCGGACTCCGAGGCGGCTACGGGCGCGGGCGTACCGCTCGTACGCCGCGCTCGTACGCCGCGGCGCGGCCCTCCGCAGGGCCCGGTACGGGTCGCTTCGGGCCCGGGTCATGCCGGTCAGTTCAGGCTCGGGTCGTCCGGATACGTGGCGACCATCGCCAGTTCGTTCCGCTGCCGCCGCAGCACCGCACGCCACAGCTGCGAGGGGTCGGGCGAGGAGACGTCGCCCGGCTCGGACTCCACCACGTACCACGCGCCCTCCACCAGCTCGTCCTCCAGCTGGCCGGGGCCCCAGCCGGCATAGCCGGCGAAGATCCGCAGCGAGCCGAGGGCGGCCGCGAGGAGCTCAGGCGGGGCCTCCAGGTCGACGAGGCCGATCGCGCCGTGGACGCGGCGCCAGCCGAGCGGGCCGTCGCCGGCGACCGCCGGGGCTCCCGCCTTGTCGTTCCCCTCCCCCGGCACCACGGCCACGCCCAGCGCGGAGTCCAGCGAGACGGGGCCGCCCTGGAAGACCACGCCCGGCTCCCCGGCCAGCGCGGCCCAGGACTCCAGGATGTCGGCCACGCCGACCGGGGTCGGCCGGTTCAGGATCACTCCGAGGGAACCCTCCTCGTCGTGGTCGAGCAGCAGCACCACCGCGCGGTCGAAATTCGGGTCAGCGAGCGCCGGTGTCGCGACAAGCAGTCGTCCTGTGAGCGAGGACACCTCGGACATGGGCACATGATCCCGCATTTCGGGCCCGTGCGGGGGGTGGACGCCCACTCCGGCAAGAAAGGGGCGGCCACCGGCGCCCCGCCGATAACCGGTAGCGACCATTCCATTAACGGAGCGTGTTGTTGCAAAGCCATGACGTGCCCGGAGCCCCCCAGGGCATACAGGACGGCCCCCTCGTCGCATTACCCTTTCTTCTTGCCCCCTGCCCAACTCCAGGAACGCGAGATCCATGACCGGCCCTGACGATGTCCTGCTTGTCCACGGCGGTACCCCGCTCGAGGGCGAGATCCGTGTCCGCGGCGCGAAGAACCTCGTGCCGAAGGCCATGGTCGCCGCGCTGCTCGGGCACGGTCCCAGCCGGCTGCGCAACGTCCCCGACATCCGCGACGTGCGCGTCGTGCGCGGACTGCTGCAGCTGCACGGTGTGACCGTCCGCCCCGGCGACGAGCCCGGCGAGCTGGTCCTCGACCCCACGTACGTGGAGAGCGCCAACGTCGCGGACATCGACGCGCACGCCGGCTCCTCGCGCATCCCGATCCTGCTGTGCGGCCCGCTGCTGCACCGCCTCGGCCACGCCTTCATCCCGGGCCTGGGCGGCTGCGACATCGGCGGCCGGCCGATCGACTTCCACTTCGAGGTGCTGCGCCAGTTCGGCGCGACCATCGAGAAGCGCGAGGGCGGCCAGTATCTGGAGGCCCCGCAGCGGCTGCGCGGCTGCAAGATCCGCCTGCCCTACCCCTCGGTCGGCGCGACCGAGCAGGTGCTGCTGACCGCCGTCCTGGCGGAGGGCGTCACCGAGCTGTCCAACGCGGCCGTGGAGCCGGAGATCGAGGACCTCATCTGCGTGCTGCAGAAGATGGGCGCGATCATCGCCATGGACACCGACCGGACCATCCGGATCACCGGTGTCGACAAGCTCGGCGGCTACAACCACCGCGCGCTCTCCGACCGCCTCGAGGCCGCCTCCTGGGCGTCCGCGGCGCTGGCCACCGGGGGCAACATCTACGTGCGCGGCGCCCAGCAGCGCTCGATGATGACCTTCCTCAACACCTACCGCAAGGTCGGCGGCGCCTTCGAGATCGACGACGAGGGCATCCGCTTCTGGCACCCGGGCGGCTCGCTCAACGCCATCGCGCTGGAGACGGACGTCCACCCCGGCTTCCAGACGGACTGGCAGCAGCCGCTGGTCGTGGCCCTGACGCAGGCCTCGGGCCTGTCGATCGTCCACGAGACGGTGTACGAGTCGCGCCTCGGTTTCACCTCCGCGCTGAACCAGATGGGTGCTCACATCCAGCTGTACCGCGAGTGCCTGGGCGGGTCCGCCTGCCGCTTCGGCCAGCGGAACTTCCTGCACTCGGCGGTCGTCTCCGGCCCGACGAAGCTGCAGGGCTCCGACATGGTCGTCCCGGACCTCCGCGGCGGCTTCTCGTACCTGATCGCGGCCCTGGCGGCCGAGGGCACCTCGCGGGTCCACGGCATCGACCTGATCAACCGCGGCTACGAGAACTTCATGCAGAAGCTGAAGGACCTGGGCGCGAACGTGGAGATGCCCGGCGGCGAAGCCGGCGCCTGACCCCGCCGCGCCGCCACGACGGGACTCCCGGCTGGGGGTCCGGGGGTTATCCCCCGGGAAGAGCAGCATGCAGAAGCTGAAGGACCTGGGCGCGAACGTGGAGATGCCCGGCGGCGGCACGGACGCCTGAGTGCGTCGCACCCGGGGCGGCACGGACGCCTGAGTCCAGTCGTTCTGACGGGCCGTAAGCGCCTGTACGAGCCATTCAAGGCCCGTACAGGCGCTTTCCTGTATCCGGGCGGGCGTGCGCCCCGTACGGGCCGCTCAGGGCCCGTAGAAGCCCGGGAAAGCCCGAAGGGCGGTCACCCCGGCCCGGGGTGACCGCCCTTCCAGCGCTGAGCGCAGCGCTAAAGGCCTTACTTGCCCTTGGCGGCTTCCTTGAGCTTGGAGCCCGCGGAGACCTTCACGCTGTAACCGGCAGCGATCTGGATCGGCTCACCCGTCTGCGGGTTGCGAGCGGTCCGAGCGGCACGGTGGGTGCGCTCGAAGGTCAGGAAGCCGGGGATGGTGACCTTCTCGTCGCCCTTGGCGACGACCTCGCCGACGGTCTCGGCGAGCGCGGCCAGAACGGCGTCGGCGTCCTTGCGGGTCACCTCGGCGCGGTCGGCCAGCGCGGCCACCAGCTCACTGCGGTTCATGTTGTACTCCCGTGTTCTTCTTGCCAATGAGGCGTGAGATCGAAGCCGATGCTGCCAGGGCCCTCGGACAGTCCCCGGACCCGGGTCCGTTGCCAGACCCTCGCGCCCGGTTACGCATCCTGCCCCCACCAGTGGCGGGAAAGCCAATCCGGCACCCTGGAGAGTCACACGGAAAGCGGCACAGCCTCGGATACAGCCGCATTTCTGCGGCCTGATTTCTGCCCGACACCTTAGGGGCAGGTCGCGGGCCCGTGGGCCCGCGACGCGCCGTCATCAGACGGTCGTGGTGCCCGTCACAGCCGCACCGGCGGCCTTCGCGGCCTCGCGGACGGCGCCCGCGACCGCCCCGGCGACCTTGTCGTTGAAGACGCTGGGGATGATGTAGTTCGCGTTGAGCTCGTCCTCGGCGACGACGTCGGCGAGGGCGCGGGCGGCGGCGAGCATCATGTCGGTGTTGACCGTGCGGGACTGTGCGTCGAGGAGGCCGCGGAAGACTCCGGGGAAGACCAGGACGTTGTTGATCTGGTTGGGGAAGTCGGAGCGGCCGGTGGCGACGACGGCGGCGGTCTGGCGGGCGATGCCGGGCTCGACCTCGGGGTCGGGGTTGGCGAGCGCGAAGACGATGGCGTTGTCGGCCATCGCGGCGACGTCCTCGCCGTTGAGGACGTTGGGGGCGGAGACGCCGATGAAGACGTCCGCGCCGCGCACGGCTTCCTTGAGGGTGCCGGTCATCCCCTCGGGGTTGGTGTTGTCGGCGATCCAGCGCAGCGCCGTCTCCGGGCCCGCGTCGACGAGATCCGCACGGCCGGCGTGCACCACGCCGTGGATGTCGGCGACGACGGCGTGCTTGACGCCGGCGGCGATGAGGAGCTTGAGGATGGCCGTACCGGCCGCGCCCGCACCCGACATGACGACCCGTACGTCACCGATCGCCTTGCCGACGACGCGCAGGGCGTTGGTGAGGGCGGCGAGGACGACGATGGCGGTGCCGTGCTGGTCGTCGTGGAAGACGGGGATGTCGAGGGCTTCGCGCAGGCGGGCTTCGATCTCGAAGCAGCGGGGGGCGGAGATGTCCTCGAGGTTGATGCCGGCGAAGCCGGGGGCGATGGCCTTGACGATCTCGACGATGGCGTCGGAGTCCTGGGTGTCCAGGCAGATGGGCCAGGCGTCGATGCCGGCGAAGCGCTTGAAGAGGGCGGCCTTGCCTTCCATGACCGGGAGGGCGGCCTTGGGGCCGATGTTGCCCAGGCCCAGGACGGCGGAGCCGTCGGTGACCACGGCGACGGAGTTGCGCTTGATGGTCAGGCGGCGGGCGTCCTCGGGGTTTTCGGCGATGGCCATGCAGACGCGGGCGACGCCGGGGGTGTAGATCATGGAGAGGTCGTCGCGGTTGCGGATGGGGTGCTTGGACGCCATCTCGATCTTGCCGCCGAGGTGCATCAGGAACGTACGGTCGGAGACCTTGCCCAGCACGACGCCCTCGATGCCGCGCAGCTTCTCGACGATCTCGTCGGCGTGCTCGGTCGAGGTCGTCGCCATGGTGACGTCGATCCGGAGCTTCTCGTGACCGGAAGCGGTCACGTCCAGGCCCGTCACCGATCCGCCGGAGGACTCCACGGCCGTGGTGAGCTCGCTGACCGAGGTTCCGCTCGCGGGGACCTCCAGCCGGACCGTCATCGAGTACGAGACGCTTGGCGCCGTTGCCATGGCCGACTTCCTCTGCTTTCCCTTGTTTCGCTGGTGCGCGCACCGCCGGGCCGGCGGGACGCCGACCGAGGGAGCGCAAGTAACGATCGTCCCACCTACCGACTGGTAGGCGGTAACCAGGGGCGATTTTCGGAATTAAAGTTCCGCAACTCAAGAGAGCGTCGGAGGGTATTGGAGGGCGTCGGAGAGCGCCGGAGGGCGTCGGAGGACATCGTGGCCCTCCCGGGGGCCGTGCTGCCCGGAAATACCGGTGGGCGCCCCTCCCTGAAGAGGGGCGCCCACCGGGACGCTGATGACACCGACCCGCCATGCTCGCCTCGCGGCAAGTGGTCGCTCGAAGCGACTAAGGTTGGGCCCGGGGGCTTGGATCGAGCCGGTGCCACACCCAGGCTAACAAACCGCCCCGGGAAGTCATTCCGCCAGGGGAAGTTCGCCCTTGAAGGCGCCCCCGGCGGTACCGCGGCCCCCGTACCCCCTCAGCCCCGCCCTCAGTCCCGCAGCAGGTCCGGCACGCCGTCGGCGTCCGGGTCGTCGCGCTCGCCGGAGAGCACCGTCAGCCGCTGGGTGGCGCGGGTCAGCGCCACGTACAGCACCCGCAGGCCCGCCGGGGACTCGTCGGCGATCTCGGCGGGCGAGACGACGATCGTCGCGTCGTACTCCAGGCCCTTGGCCTCCAGGCTGCCCAGCACCACGACGCGGTCGCCGAGGCCGGCCAGCCAGCCGCGGGCCTCCGCGCGCCGCGCCATCGGCACGACCACGCCGACCGTGCCCTCGACGTCCGCCAGCAGGTGCTCCGCCTCGGCCCGGACGGCCGGGGCGAGCGCGGCGCCCGCGACGGCGAAGCGCGGCACGACGCCCGTGGAGCGGACGGCCGCCGGGGACTCCATGCCCGGCATCGCCAGCGCCAGCACCTTGGCCGCGAGCTCGGCGATCTCCGCGGGGTTGCGGTAGTTCACGGTGAGCCGGAAGCGGGTGCGGCGGCGGGCGCCGAGCGCCTCGTCGCGGGCGGCGGCGGCCTCGTCCGGGTCGGACCAGGAGGACTGCGCCGGGTCGCCGACGATCGTCCAGGTGGCCGTACGGCCCCGGCGGCCCACCATGCGCCACTGCATGGGCGTCAGGTCCTGCGCCTCGTCCACGATGACGTGCGCGTAGTCGCGGCGCTCCTCGGCCAGGCGCTCGGCGCGCTCGCGGCGCGACTCCGAGCGCTGCGGCATCAGCTCCTCCAGCCCGGTGAGATGGTCGAGCGGGTCGTACTCGCGCGGCTTCCTCGGCCGGGCCGGGGCGCCGAGGAGCGTCTCCAGCTCGTCCAGCAGGGCCACGTCGTGGACGGACAGCGGGCCGCGCCCGGCGGCGTCCAGGCGGCGCAGCGAGCGGGCCAGCAGCCGGGTCTCGCGCGGGTTGAGCACCCGGCGGGCGGAGCGGGCGAGGCGCTTCTCGTCGGCCATGCCCGCCAGCACCTGACGCGGCGTCAACTCCGGCCACCAGGCGTCGAGGAAGGCGAGGAAGTCGTCCTCGGTGGTGATGTCCTCGTCGAAGGCGGAGCGGGCCTCGGCGGCCAGCTCGGGGTCGGTGTAGCGCTTGGGGCCGCCGGCCCTGGACCACAGGGCGTCGAGGATCAGCCTGCGGGCGCGCGGGCGCAGCAGGTTGACCGGTGCGGTGCCACCGAGGGCGGTGTTGCGGATGCGCTTGAGGTCCTCGGCGCCGAGCTCGATGCGGGCGCCGAAGGCGACGACGCGCAGACGGTCGGGCGGCCCGGCCGGGCCGCCGCGGCGTCCGCCCCCGTTGCCGTTCCCCTCGGCGAGGGCGCCGTCCAGGGACAGCTGCCCGTCCTCCCCCGCCGGAGCGGGGCGTACCGCCGCCGTCCCCGGGCCGGAGCCCTCCAGCGCGCCGCGGACCGCCTTGCGGAGGACCTTGAGCATGCGCGAGGAGCCCTTGATGCGGGCCACGGCCGGCTCGTCGTACGTGTCCGCCTCGGCGCCGTCGACCAGCGAGCCGACGGCGCGGATGGCGACCTGCCCCTCCTCGCCGAGCGAGGGCAGCACGCCCTCGGTGTAGGCGACGAGCAGCGGGGTCGGGGAGACGACGAGGATGCCGCCCGCGTAGCGCCGCCGGTCCTGGTAGAGCAGGTAGGCGGCGCGGTGCAGGGCCACGGCGGTCTTGCCCGTGCCGGGGCCGCCCTCGACCTCGGTCACCGACGCGGCGGGCGCGCGGATGACCATGTCCTGCTCGGCCTGGATGGAGGAGACGATGTCGCGCATCGTGTGGCTGCGGGCCTGGCCGAGCGCGGCCATCAGCGCGCCGTCGCCGACGACCGGCAGGGTGTCCCCGCCGAGCGTGGCCGTCAGCTCCGGGCGCAGCAGGTCGTCCTCGACGCCGAGGACGCGGCGGCCCTTGGAGCGGATGACGCGGCGGCGCACGACGCGGCCGGGCGCGACGGGCGTGGCGCGGTAGAAGGGCGCGGCCGCGGGCGCCCGCCAGTCGATGACCAGCGGGGAGTAGTCGGCGTCGAGGACGCCGATGCGGCCGATGTGCAGGGTCTCGGCGATCTCGGCCCGGTCGCCGCGGACGGCGTCGTCGGCGGGGTCGACGGAGGTGTAGGCGCCGTCGGGCCCCTTCTTGCCGTCCTTGCCGAGCAGCAGGTCGATGCGGCCGAAGAGGAAGTCCTCGAATTCGCTGTTGAGCCGGTTGAGGTGCACTCCGGCGCGGAAGACCTGGGCGTCCCGCTCGGCGAGCGCGCCGGGCGTGCCGACCTGCCCGCGCTTGGCGGCGTCGTCCATGAGGAACTCGGCCTCGTGGATCTTCTCCTCCAGGCGCCGGTAGACCCGGTCCAGATGCTGTTGTTCGGTACCGATCTCGCGATCGCGGACCCCGTCGGGCTCGCTCTGCGGTCCGGTCGCCACCTGCGCGTGTGTGGCGTTCTGCGCGGCCACCCAAGCCCCCTTCTGCTGTGCCTAGGGCAGCCGTCAACCGTACGCGAACAGAGGTACTGAGCGCACCTGTCGGTACATGACTGTTTTCATCGGGGTTGATGGGTTTTTGGTCACACCTTGACGGTGGCGAGCAGTTTGCCGTCGAGCGTCCGCACCTCGAACCGGGAGATATCGCTCCGGTTCAGCGCGGCGCCACCGTGGGTGTACAGCGGCTCCTTGCTCCACTTGTCGCCCTTGCCTGGCTCGTCCAGGCCGTATCCACTCGGCGGGACCGCCCACGTCGTCACCGTCTGCCGCTCCCCGTTCTTGCCCACGGCGACGAGATCGCAGGTCAGCGGGCCTCCGACGTGGGACAGCCGCAGGGCCACATGGGTGCCCCACGCCTTCGGCTGCAGCGAGACCGTCGCATCCACCTTCGTGGCCGGGTCGACCGCGCCGATCTTCTCGCCGTCCTCGTACATCTGCTTGGCCGCGCTCACGCCGCTGTGGTCCGGGGCCTCCTCGGAGAAGACCGCGGCGCCCACCAGCGGGCCCGCGACGATCAGCGCGGCGGCGGCCGCGACCAGGCACAGACGGCGGGTGCGCTGCGCCCGGCGGGTCGCCGTGACGCCGGCGAGCAGGCGGTCGAGCAGCACCGGGTCCGGGCGCGGCGCGAGGGCCTCCGGTCCGGGCGCGGACTCCTTGAGGTCCGCGAGGAGCGGGGTCAGGCCCATCAGGCCGTCGAGCTCGGCGGCGCACCGCGGGCACCCGGCGAGGTGCTCCTCGAAGCGGACGGCGTCCGCGTCGTCGAGGACGCCGAGGGCGTAGGCGCCCACCTCGGTGTGCCGCTCGTCCTGCTCGTGCTGCTCATGGTCCGGTGCCGGCCGGTTCATGCCGTCACTCCTCGTTCTTCGAGCGAGAGCTTCATCGAGCGCAGTGCGTAGAAGACCCGGGACCGCACGGTCCCCGCCGGCACGCCCAGCACCTCGGCCGCCTCGCTCACGGTACGTCCCCTGAAATAGGTCTCGATCAACGCCTCCCGGTGGGCCTCCGTCAGGTCGCCCAGCGCGTCGGAGATGGTCATCAGGCGCAGCGCCCGGTCGATCTCGTCGGCCGCCGGGAGCAGTTCCAGCGGCCCGGGGTCGACCTCGCGGGGCCGCGCCTGCCGGCTGCGGTGGTTGTCGATGACGATGCGCCGGGCGACGGTCACCAGCCAGGGCCGTACGGAGCCGGGGGCCCCGCGCAGCCGGTCGGCGTTGCGCCATGCGCGCAGCAGCGTCTCCTGGACGACATCCTCGGCGCGCTGGCGGTCACCGTCCACCAGCCGGAGGACGAAGGCGAGGAGCGGGCCCGCGTGCTCGTCGTAGAGCGCCCGCATCAGGGCCTCGTCGGGACTCGGACTCGTCCTGTCAGCCACGGCGGCATCCTTGCGCAAGGCTTCCCCCTGGTCGATAGCGCGCGTCGGTGTTCGCTGTCAGTGCGCGTGCCTCCGTTCCGGCCGGTGCCTCCCGGCGCCTCCCGGTGCCTCCCGGTGACGCGGGTGCGCCGGGGCACTCGGCCAGGGGTACGGACGGGACGGCGCCTGCGTTCAGCGGCGGCGGCGTGATGCAGGTCTCTGTTCCCGGCTGAACGGGGGACCGGGCCGGCCCCGTACGACAGCCCGTAAAGCCGGCGCAGGGGGCGCCGGCTCCGTACGGGGAGGTTCGCCGTGAACCGTTTCGGCAAGCGCAGGGCCGTCGTCGCCACCGCCACCGCGGCGGCCGTCGCCGCGGGGGTCGGCATCGCCTTCGCGGTGGTGCCGGGGGACGGCGGGAACGGCGGGGACGGCGGGAATGGGCGCGGGGCGGACCGGCAGGACGCCGTCTTCTTCGCCGGCAGCCTCAGCGGGGCGAACGAGGTGCCCGCGGCGGACGGCAAGGCCGTCGGCGACAAGGACGGCCGGGCCGTCGCCTTCCTGCGCGTCCAGGGCGACGAGGTCACCTTCGCCTTCACCTTCCGCGGCATCGCCACGCCCACCGCCGCCCATCTCCACCAAGGCGGGCGCGGCAAGAACGGCGACGTGCGGATTCCCTTCTTCGCGGAGAAACTGCCCGACGGGCGGAGCAGTGCCAACGGCACGGTGAAGGTCGCCGACCGGAAGCTCCTGGACGCGCTGAAATCCGGTCCGGACGGCTTCTACTTCAACCTGCACACCGGTGAATTCCCGGGTGGTGCGGTACGGGGGCAGGCACACCGGCTGAGTGCGCCGCTCGACATGGACACCGCCGTGAAGAGCGTGCAGGCGTCCGTCGTCGAGGGCAGCCAGATCTACGCGTGCACCCGGCAGGACGGCGGCGGGTTCGCCTTCGTCCAGGACAACGTCTCCGCCGCGCTCGACGGGAACATCGCCCACTCCTTCGTACGGCCCGGAGGCGACCCCCAGTGGATCGCGCCCGACCGCTCCGCCGTCACCGGCAAGGTCGTCGCCAAGACGCCCAACGGGGACGGGAACATCCCCGAGCTCGACCTGCGCGCGACGAAGTCCGGCGCCGGGACGGGCGTCCTCGCCTCCACGACGGAGATCCTGCGGCTGAACACGCGGGGCGGCGTGGCCCCTGCCGGGCCCTGCGACCCGCAGCGGCAGCCGAAGGCGGCCGTGCCCTACCGGGCGGACTACCTCTTCATCGGACGCTGACGGCCCGGATTCACCGGGCGGTCACGGCGCCGCTTCACCGGGCGTCGACCGCGCGGCGGCGGTGGCGGGCCACGCGCTCGCGGTTGCCGCACACCTCGCTGGAGCACCAGCGGCGCCGGCGGCCGCGGGAGGTGTCCAGGTAGACCAGGGAGCACGTCTCGCCCTCGCACCGGCGCAGCTGGCCGCGGGCGGCCGGGTCGGTGAGCAGCTCCACCGCGTCACGGGCGATCCGGCCCACGACGGCGCCGCAGTCGGGCGCGGCCGCGACCGTACGGACCAGGGTGCCGTCCTCGGCCCGCACGGCGCGCAGCGCGGGCGGCGCCGTGGCCGCGAGGGCGTTGACCCGCTCCAGGTCCGGATCGGCGGCCCGGCCGTCGACCTCGGCGTGGACGATCCGGTGCAGCAGGTCGCGGACCGCGCGGAAGCGGGCGAGCCAGGCGGCGTCCACGGCGGCCAGGGGGGTGCCGGGCGGGACGGCGCCGGAGGCCAGGAGCCAGTCGCGCAGCCGGTCGGGGGTGTCGAGCCGCTCGACCGGCTCACCGCCGAACCGGCCGCCGACCGTGGCCACCAGATCCAGACAGAGCCGCCCGGCATCGAATCTCAGGTCAGAGAAGCCCGTCACCACCCCACCAGAGTGCCTCGCGGCAGGCGCCCGTGAAACCCCTAGCCCTACGGGCGGTTCGCAGCGCCGCCCTCACCGGCAGCCGGGCACCGCCGAGCACCCCGGTGGGGGCTGAGCACCGCTGCGGCGGAAGAAGTGCTCGGCAGCCCCGCCACCTGCGTGCCGCCCCGGCACAAACCCCCGCCGCAACGGCGAACAACCCGAACGGCGCAGCCCGGCGGTGCCGGAGCCACCGGCAGTGCGGCACCGCCGGACACCCCGGCGGGGGCCGATCACCGCTGCGGCGGGAGCAGGCGCCGTGCAGACGCCGTGCTTCAGACCGTCATCAAGGCCGCATCGAGCCGTGGCAGCCACGCCCCCGCAGGGCGGGTCAGCCAGTCGTGCCGGGAGGCCAGGGCCGTGGCCGCCGTCTGCAGAGCGGACACCGCCGGGTGGCGGAGGCCGCGGCGCCAGACCATGGAGACCGGTGAGAGGGGCACGGGGTCCACGAGGGGGCGGAGCACCATGTCGGGGACCTCTATGAACTCCACGCTCGCCAGCACCGACCAGCCCCGCCGCCGCACGACCCGTACGAACTCCCCCTTCCCCTCGATCTCCGGGAACGGCGCGGCGATGCCGATCCCCCGCCCGGCGAAGAGCCGCTCGGCGAGGTCGGTCCACTCGGCGGTGGCGGGGTTGCCGGCGGCGGCGTAGAGCGTCTCGCCCGCCAGGGAGTCCAGCGGCACCTCGGGCAGGCCGGCCAGCCGGTGCCCGGCGGGCAGGAGCACGGCCATCGGCTCGTACCGGACGGGGCGGTGCTCCAGCTCCGCCAGCACCGCCGGGCCGAGGCCCGCGACCCGCCCGAAGGAGACGTCGAGCCGCCCCGCGAGGATCTCGCCCGCGGCACCGGTGAGCCCGCTGTGGAAGCGGGCCACCAGCTCGTGCTCGGGCGCGGCCTGCCGGGCGGCGGTCAGGACCCGGTACGCGGTGCCGACCGTCGCCGCGCAGTCCACGATCAGCGGCCGTTCCTCACGCGCCCAGGCGGCGTCCAGCTCGTCGTGGGCGGCGAGCACCCGCCGGGCGTACGGCAGCAGCCGCGCCCCTTCCGCGGTGAGCGTGACCTGCCGCGTCGTGCGCGCGAACAGCTCACCGCCCAGGCGCGCTTCGAGCCGGCGGACGTCCCGGCTGAGCGCCTGCTGGGCGGTGAACAGCCGAGTGGCGGCACGGGTGAAGTGCAGTTCCTCGGCCACGGCAACGAAGGCGCGCAGCAGGCGCGGCTCTATGTCGTAGGGCACGCACGGCAGTTAACAACAGAACCGCGTGAATGGCGAGCGATCAGGTGTTGGACCGTGCGACGGGATCACCACGAGGCTTGCCCCATGCCCCCGCACAGACCCTTCGCCCCCTACGCCCGTCTCTTCGCCCTCCCCGGCACCCGCGCCTTCACCGCCTGGAACCTCCTCGCCCGCCTCCCCATGGGCATGTTCGGCGTCGGCGCCGTGATGATGATCTCCGCCGGGCGCGGTTCGTACGCCCTGGCCGGCGCCGTCACCGCGACCGGCCTCGCCGCGACGGCGCTGGCCGGCCCCTGGACGGCCCGTCTCGTGGACCGCCACGGGCAGGCCCGCGTCACCGTGCCGGCCGCCGCGTTCGCCGCCCTGGGCTCACTGTCCCTGGTGCTGTGCGTGCACCTCGACGCCCCGGCCTGGACCCTGTTCGCGTCGTACGCGGCGACCGCGACCACCCCCAACACGGGCGGCATGTCCCGCGCCCGCTGGGCGCACCTCCTGCGCGCCGACCCGGCCGCCCTGCACACCGCGAACGCCTTCGAGCAGGCCGCGGACGAGGCGTGCTTCATGCTCGGCCCGGTCCTCGCGACGTTCCTGTGCACGTCCTTCTTCCCCGAGGCGGGCACGCTCGCCGCCGCGCTGATGTTCCTGACGGGCGCGGTGCTCTTCGCCGTGCAGAAGCGCACCGAGCCGCCCATATCCGCCCGGCCCCTCCACCGGAAGTCCCCGCTGCGGGGCAATCCCGGGCTCGTCGCGCTCCTGGCCGTCTTCGTCTGCACCGGCGCACTGTTCGGCTCGCTGGAGGTGGTCACCATCGGCTTCGCCGACGCACAGGGCCACCGCGCGGCCGCGGGGGCCGTCCTGGCCCTGCAGGCGGCGGGTTCGTGCGCGGCGGGTCTGCTCTACGGGCTGACGCGCCCGTCCTCCCCCGCGGCGGCCCGCTTCCCGCGCTGCCTGGCGGCGATGGCCGCCCTGGCGCTGCTGCCGCTCCTGACGACGGCGGCGGGCGGCGGACTGCCGCTCCTCGCGGCCGCGCTGCTCATAGCGGGCATGGCGACGGCGCCCACCATGGTCACAGGCATGGGCCTGGTCCAGGGCCTGACCCCGCCGGGCAGCCTGAACGAGGGCATGACACTGGCCGTGACGGGCCTGCTCACGGGCATAGCCGCGGGCTCGGCCGCGGGCGGCTGGTCCGTCGAGCACCTGGGGGCCGCGGGCTACGCGGTGCCGGCGGGCGCGGCGGCGACCGCGCTGCTCGTGGCGACGGCGGGCCGGAGGGCGCTCGCGGGGCGGCCCGTGCTCACCGCGCGGCCCGCCGCCTGAGCAGCACGCCCAGGCCCGCGGCCGTCAGCACCCCGGCCGTCGTACCGCCTGCCACGTACGCCACCGTCATCCCGGAAGCCCCCGAGCCCTCGGAGCCGCCGGAAGCCCCGGAGTTCCCGGCGTCCCGCCCTGAGGAGCCCGCGGCCGCCTCCGTGACCTGCAGCTTCCCGACCTTCGTCACCCGCCCGTGGTGGCTGGCGACGGTGACCGCGTAGCTTCCCGGCTCAAGTCCCCGCCGGATCCGCGCGGGCGCGAAGTACCGGGGGTCGTCCCCGTCCGCCGCCTTGCTGTCGTCCCGCCGCAGCCGCACCGGCCGCTCGAAGGCCGGCGAGGTGGCCGTCAGCCGCTCCTCCTCCCCCGGGTCGGGCGACCGGTCGCGCCACAGGACGGTGACGGTGCCGCCCGCCGGGACCCGGTGCCCGTGGGTACGGGCGCCCTCCGGGCCTGTCTCGGTCGAGGCGTCGTAGAACGCGGGCCCGCGGGCCCGCCCCACGTAGTCGCGGTCGCCGGGCCGCGCCGCGCGGACCACCAGCGGCTTCTCGTCGACGACGCGGCCGCCCGGCCCGTACAGCGTGACCTTGTACGTCCCGTCGCGGGTGCCCGGCGGCAGCTCGGCGGCGCCGGAGAACAGCCGCGGGTTGTTCCAGTCCGTGCTCGACGGGTCGTGCGCGAGCCGCACCGGCGCGCGGAAGGCGGGCGAGTGCACGGAGAAGGAGCGCCCGGTCTCGCCCGGGTACAGATCGTCGTACGACATCCACAGCCGCTCCCCCGGCCGCAGCACCTCCCCGGGCGACGTCACCGAGAAGCTCGGCCGCTCCGACGGCTTCACCTCGACGCGCTCCTCGGCCACGACCCGGCCTCCGGCCCGGACGGTGAGCGGGTACGTGCCCGGCTCGGTGGTCATCGCGATGGCCGGGCGGGCGTGGTGGCCGTTCTCGCGGAGGGCGAGCCGGACGGGGCGCGGGAAGACGGGCGAGGAGACGGTGACGTCGCCCCCCGCGCCGATCCCCTGCACCTCTATGTCGACGAGCTCGCCGGGGCGGTTGTCGTAGGCGCTGTTGAGCAGCAGGTGCACCCCGCCGTCGCCGTCGCCGCCGTCCTCGGCGGACGCAGGCCCCGCACCGCCGACGAGCCACAGGGCCCCCGCGGCCAGCACCGCGGCCGCCGCCGTGCGCATCCGGTTCACCGGCCACCACCCCCTCGTCATGGAGCGTCATCAGGAAAGAGGGACGCGGAAGCCGATCGGTTGCCCGTCGACGCCAAGCATGACAAAAGCCCCTGGTCCGAGGACCAGGGGCTTTTGCCCACATGGGATGAGTGGAGATGGCGGGAATCGAACCCGCGTCCAACGGTGCAGAATCAGGGCTTCTCCGTGTGCAGTTCGCTGCGATTTTCTCGGCCCCGGAGATCACGCGAACAAGTCTCCGACGGGCTCAGCCACTGTTTGATTTCCCACCAGGCCCCGTGACCGGGCCTAGTGGTTTAGTTCCCTAGCTGATGCCAGGATCCGGGTCGGGAACAGCCCCGGGCTGACACTTCGCAAGTCGCTACTTAGGCAGCGAGGGCGAAGGAATCGCGCTTGGTGTTGGCGATTATTGGTTGCGACATATGGTTTACGAGATCATTGCCGCTTCCTCGACACGCTTCCCCTGCTTCGACATCCGCTGTCGAAACCGATCATCCCCATGTTGATTTTTCAATGTGCGCACCGGGTACCACCCCGTGTGCTGTCTCCATCGTACGTGACCGACGGCCGACGGTGCCAGCGTATTACTGCCTCCGGCCCGGGTGGTCGCTAGCCCCGCGGAGCGGACGCCCGCTGCCGGCGGCGCGCCGCCGCGATCGCCCGGTTCGACTCGCGCGTGTCCTGCTTCTCGCGCAGGGTCTGCCGCTTGTCGTACTCCTTCTTGCCCTTGGCCAGGGCGATCTCGACCTTGGCCCGGCCCTCCTTGAAGTAGATGGCCAGCGGCACGATGGTGTGCCCCGACTCCTGCGACTTGGAGGCGAGCTTGTCGATCTCCTCCCGGTGCAGCAGCAGCTTCCGCTTGCGCCGCGCGCTGTGGTTCGTCCACGTGCCCTGGGCGTACTCGGGGACGTGGGCGTTGTGCAGCCACGCCTCACCGCCGTCGATCTGCACGAAGCCGTCGACCAGCGAGGCCCGGCCCTGCCGCAGCGACTTGACCTCCGTACCCGTGAGCACCATGCCGCACTCGTAGGTGGTCAGGATGTGGTAGTCGTGCCGCGCCTTCTTGTTCTGCGCGACGAGCTTGCGACCCGTCTCTTTCTTCTCTTTAGCCATAGCGCCGCCATTCTCGCACTAGGACCCGCCCCCGAGGCCACTCAATACTGTGCGGGCCCGCTCCTCGGCATCGCCGTGGACCAGCAGGTCGGGGGCGATGCCCTGGCCGTCGACGGCGCGGCCGGCGGGGGTGCGGTAGTGACCCACGGTGAGCTCGGCGACCGAGCCGTCCGCGAGGCGGCTCGGCATCTGCACGGAGCCCTTGCCGAAGGTGCGCGAGCCGACGACGACGGCCCGGCCGCGGTCCTGCAGGGCGCCCGCCAGCAGCTCGGCCGCGCTCATCGTGCCGTCGTCGACCAGGACGACGAGCGGCAGGGCGGTCACCACACCGGGCCGGGCCTCCAGGGAGCGCTGGCTGCCGTGCACGTCGTAGGTGGCGACGAGCCCGCCGTCGAGGAAGGCGGAGGCGGCCGTCACCGCCTCGCGGACCAGGCCGCCCGAGTTCCCCCGGAGGTCCAGCAGGATGCCCTCGCCGGGCCGCGCCGCCGCGGCCGCCGCGCGCACCCGCTCGCCGGTGCCCCGGGTGAACGAACCGACCTTGATCCTCACGGCCGCGACCTCGCCCCGGACGAAGTGCTCGGCCGTCACGCTCTCGGTGACCAGCCGCTCCCGGTACAGCGTGCGCGCCCAGCTGCGCCCGGCGCGCTCGACTTCGATCCGCACGGGTGTGCCGGGGGCGGAAAGGGCCGTGGTGTCGCCCCGCAGCAGGGCTACGACATCGGTGACGGGGCGGTCGTCGGCGACCGCGCCGTCGACGGTGCGCAGCCGGTCGCCGGGCAGGAGGCCGGCGCGGGCGGCGGGGCTGCCGGGGCGCACGCTGTCGACCTCGGTGCGGCCGCCGCTGCCGCGCCGCGCGGAGAGGCCCACCCCGACGTAGGCGCCGTCCAGGGCGCGCTCCAGGCCCTCGTACTCGCGGGCGCTGTAGACGGCGCTCCAGCGGTCGCCGCTGCGGTCGACGACCTCGGCGGCGGCCTCGGTGGCGGAACGGCCGTCCTCGACGGCCTGCGCGGCTGCGGCCTCGACCTCGGCGTGGTCCACGGGGCCGCCGGCGCCGGCGCCCGGATCCGCGACGGCACGGTCCGCGGGTCTCGCCGCGGTGCGCGGGGCCGTGCGGGCCTCCGACGCCTTCCGGCCTTCCTGGCCCTGCGAACTCCAGGAGCCTGCTGCGGCGCCGGTGGCCAGCACGCCCGCGAAGACCAACGTCAGCGCGGCGCCGCGGCGGGCGCGGCGCTGCGGGTGGAACATCGACGGGCCGGGCATGCGCGTGAGTCTAGGACACCAGGGCGCGCCGTACGGGGAGTTGACCGTACGGCACCCTTGGCCCACGTCACACCTTGAGGTACTTACGCAGCGCTGCGAACGCCGCCAGTGCGGGCATCAGCAGCCCGATCGCGAGTACCAGCGGGAGCTTGGCCAGCACCGCATCCCAGCCGATGAACTGGATGAGGTCGATCTGGTCGACCAGCCAGTTGTTCACCAGGAAGTAGTGGCCGCTGACGAGCAGCACGCACGCCAGGCCCGCGCCCAGCAGGCCCGCGAAGGCCGCCTCCATGATGAACGGGATCTGGATGTAGAAGCTGGACGCACCGACCAGCCGCATGATCCCGGTCTCGCGGCGGCGGCTGAACGCGGACACCCGGACGGTGTTGACGATCAGCATCAGCGCCACGACCAGCATCAGGGCCATCACGCCGAGCGCCGCGTAGTTCATGCCGTTGACCAGGTTGAAGAGGTTCGACAGGACGTCCTTCTGGTCCTGCACCATCTGCACGCCCGGGCGCTGCGAGAAGGCGGTCGAGATGACCTCGAACTTGGTGGGGTCCTTGAGCTTGACGCGGAAGGACTCCTGCATCTGGTCCGGCGTGACGAAGCCCGCGATCGGCGACTTCTTGTCGAACTGCTCCTTGTAGTGCTTGTACGCCTCGTCGGCCGTCTCGAACTGGACCTTCTGGACGACGTTCATCTTCTCCAGATCGGCGCGGATCTCCTTCTTCTGATCCTCCGTGGCCGCTCCCTTGGCACAGGAGGGGAAGGATTCCGCGTCGGTCTTGTTGCAGAGATAGATGGAGACGTTGACCTTGTCGTACCAGTAGCCCTTCATGGTGCTGGCCTGCTCGCGCATGAGCAGGGACCCGCCGAAGAGGGCCAGCGAGAGGGCCACGGAGACGATCACCGCGAAGGTCATCGTGAGATTGCGGCGGAGACCGACGCCGATCTCCGAGAGGACGAACTGGGCGCGCATGGCGTCCTTTCAGGCTTCAGTGCTGGTAGCCGTACACGCCGCGCGACTGGTCGCGTACGAGGCGTCCCTTTTCCAATTCGATGACGCGCTTGCGCATCTGGTCCACGATCTGCTGGTCGTGGGTGGCCATGATGACCGTGGTCCCGGTCCGGTTGATCCGGTCGAGCAGCTTCATGATGCCCACCGAGGTCTGCGGGTCGAGGTTGCCCGTCGGCTCGTCCGCGATCAGCAGCATCGGGCGGTTGACGAACGCCCGGGCGATCGCCACGCGCTGCTGCTCACCGCCGGAGAGCTCGCCCGGCCTGCGGTCCTCCTTGCCGCCCAGCCCCACCAGCTCCAGCACCTGCGGGACGGCCTTGCGGATCTCCCCGCGCGGCTTGCCGATCACCTCCAGCGCGAAGGCGACGTTCTCGCTGACGGTCTTGTTGGGCAGCAGCCGGAAGTCCTGGAAGACCGTGCCCAGCTGGCGGCGCATCTGGGGCACCTTCCAGTTGGACAGCCGGGCCAGGTCCTTGCCCAGCACGTGCACCTGGCCGGTGCTCGCGCGCTCCTCGCGGAGCAGCAGCCTCAGGAAGGTGGACTTGCCGGAACCCGAGGACCCGACCAGAAAGACGAACTCGCCTTTCTCGATCTCGAGCGAGACGTCACGGAGCGCCGGACGGTTCTGCTTCGGGTAGGACTTGGAGACGTTGTCGAATCGGATCACGAGTGCACCACGCGTCGACCTGGATAGGGGGCACGGAGCGCCGCGGGGGCGGCTTCCGTTCGGTGTGCGTGACCATACGCGAACGAGCCGTGCACGCGCAGGCAGCGGACGGGGTCGGCGCGTTTATTACCGACATGTTCGGGGACAAAACGAGGACAATCGGCCCGCACGCGCCGTTCGGCGCGGGAGCTGGCACAGTGGTAGGGGGAACCGCTCGGCTCCCTTGCGCGTTGGACGTACCGGAGGAGGAGATCGCATGACATGCGACCGACTGGTGTGCGCCAACTGCGCGGCCCCCGTCAGTGAGGGCCGCTGCCCGGTGTGCCGGGCCAGCAGGGAGCGGCTGCAGCACCAGGAAGGCGTCTTCGCCGGCCTGACCCCGGCGATGCTGATCGCCCTGCTGGTGGCGCTCGTGGCGGTGGCCGTGCTCGCACACGGATTCGCGGGGTAACGGATCCGTAGGGTGACGGATCCACGACTTCAAGGAATGCGGAAGGGCCCGGAGCGCTGAGCGCTCCGGGCCCTTCGTGTGCGTGCTGAGCCTAGGCCCTGGGCCCTGGATCAGGCCGCCGCTGCGCCCGCGCCGCGGGTCATCAGGCGGGGCAGCAGCCGGAAGCCGACGCCGCCCGCGATCATCGTCGCGGCACCGATCACCAGGAAGCCGGTCTGCGAGGCACCGGTCTCGGCCAGCTGCTCCTTGGGCTTGGCCTGCTGCACGGGCTTGCTGCCCGCACTGTCGGTGTCCGTGTTGCTGCCGCAGTTGCTGCTGGTGTCGACGGGGCAGACCTTGCCCTGGTCGCCGGAGTCGTTGCCGCCGCCGGAGCCGCCCGTGGCGGCGGTGCCGCTCTGGTCGCCGCCCGTGCTGCCCTCGCCACCGCCGGTGGAGGAGGAGCCGGAGGACGAGGAGCCGGAGGAGGAAGAACCGGAGGAGGAGCTGCCGCCGGTGTTACCGGTCTCGCCGGTGGTGCCGGTGGAGCCGGTGCTGCCGGTGGAGCCCGTGCTGCCCGTGCTGCCCGTGCTGCCCGTGGAGCCGGTCGAGCCGGTGGAACCCGTGCTGCCGGTGGAGCCGGTGCTGCCCGTGGAACCGGTCGAGCCCGTGGAACCCGTGCTGCCGGTGGAGCCGGTGCTGCCCGTGGAACCGGTCGAGCCGGTGGAGCCGGTCTCACCCGTGGCACCGGTGGAACCCGTGCTGCCGGTCGAGCCCGTGGAACCGGTGGTGCCGGTCGAGCCGGTGCTGCCCGTCTCGCCGGTGGCGCCGGTGGAGCCCGTCGAGCCCGTGCTGCCGGTCGAGCCGGTGGAACCCGTGGTGCCGGTGGAACCCGAGCTGCCGGTGGTCTCGCCCGAGCCGCCGCCGACGCTGCCGGTGGAGCCCGTAGAGCCGGTGGAGCCCGTGGAACCGGTCGAGCCGGTGGAGCCGGTCTCCCCCGTGGCGCCGGTGGAACCGGTGGTGCCGGTGGAACCGGTAGACCCGGTCTCACCCGTGGCACCAGTCGTGCCGGTGGTGCCCGTGGAACCGGTGCTGCCCGTGGTGGCGCCGCCCGAGGTGGGCGGCTGCGGGATCTGGTCCGGGTCGTCGGGCGAGGCGACGCTGTGGACGCCCGCCTTCACGCCGACCCCTGCGACCTGGACGTTGACGCCGGCGGCCGATGCCGCGCCGGCGGCAGTCAGCGAAGCGCCTGCGGCGACCACTGCGCCGGCGGCTATGCGCGCGACACGCAGTCGCGTCTTCTTCGTCATATGCCTGCTACCCCCAGTAGCTAACTCGTCATTGGAGCAGCTCTGCACGGGGCGGTGGCGCTCTGAAAGGCCTGGCACAGCCGGCCGGCCTGCCGCATGAATCGGCGGCACTGTCGACCGGGCCGCTTGCCCCCGCCACACGCGCCCCAGTGCTACGCGTGCCGCGCGCCAGCCTTTCCAGTTTTTGACGTAGCGTCAAGCCGGTTACGGGCAGGATGTCCGGCTCTGGGAGCGCTTGGGGTTACTTCTCCTGCTGCTTGCGCCAGCGGATACCGGCCTCGAGGAACCCGTCGATGTCGCCGTCGAGGACGGAGGTGGGGTTGCCGACCTCGAACTCCGTACGGAGGTCCTTGACCATCTGGTACGGGTGCAGGACGTACGAACGCATCTGGTTGCCCCAGGAGTTGCCGCCGTCGCCCTTGAGCGCGTCCATCTTGGCCTGCTCCTCCTGGCGGCGGCGCTCAAGGAGCTTGGCCTGGAGGACGTTCATGGCGCTCGCCTTGTTCTGGATCTGGGAGCGCTCGTTCTGGCAGGAGACGACGATGCCGGTCGGGATGTGCGTGATCCGGACCGCGGAGTCGGTCGTGTTGACGCCCTGGCCGCCGGGGCCGGACGCGCGGTACACGTCGACGCGCAGCTCGGTCTCGTCGATCTCGACGTGGTCGGACTGCTCGACGACGGGCAGGACCTCGACGCCCGCGAAGGACGTCTGGCGGCGGCCCTGGTTGTCGAAGGGCGAGATGCGCACCAGGCGGTGCGTGCCCTGCTCGACGGAGAGCGTGCCGTAGGCGTACGGGGCGTTGACGACGAAGGTGGTCGACTTGATGCCGGCCTCTTCCGCGTACGAGGTCTCGTAGATCTCGGTCTTGTAGCCGTGGCGCTCGGCCCAGCGCAGGTACATGCGCTGGAGGCGCTCGGCGAAGTCGGAGGCGTCGACGCCGCCGGCCTCGGCGCGGATGTTGACGAGGGCCTCGCGGGCGTCGTACTCGCCGGAGAGGAGGGTACGGACCTCCATCTCGTCGAGCGCCTTGCGGACGGAGGCGAGCTCGGTCTCGGCCTCGGCGAGGGTGTCGGCGTCGTCCTCGGCCTCGGCGAGCTCGAAGAGCACCCCGAGGTCGTCGATGCGGCCGCGCAGGGTCTCGGTCTTGCGCAGCTCCGCCTGGAGGTGCGACAGCTGACTGGTGATCTTCTGCGCCGCCTCGGGGTCGTCCCACAGGGACGGGGCGGCCGCCTGCTCCTCGAGCACGGCGATGTCAGCCCTCATCCTGTCGAGGTCCAGGACGGCCTCGATCGACCCCATGGTCGAGGAGAGGGACTTCAGCTCTTCGGATACATCAACGACTGCCACGCACCCAGCCTAACGGCTGCGCCGCGCTTCCCCGCCCTCAAGGCCCCGATGGGCCCTTATACCGGACCCCGACCAGGCGCCCGACCTGGGCAGGGACCCGCGCGGAGGCCTGTGCGGTGCCCCTGCCCTCACGGTGCCAGGTGCATTGCTCCCGCCGCGGCTGCGATCAGCCCGCCACCACGGAACCCGGCGGTGCCGAACCGGCACAAACCCCGGGCGGAAGCCCGCCCGGCACCGCCGGACCGCACCACGGTGGCCGGGCGACGTCGCGGCGGAAGGGATGCGCGGGCTGCCGGGGCACAGGGCGCCCGCCCGCCGCGGGTGGTCCGGCGGTGCCCCTGCCCTGACGGCGCCAGGCGCATTGCTCCCGCCGCCGCGGCGATCAGCCCCCACTCCGGAATCCGGCGGTGCCGGTCCGGCCTCTGCCCGGGGCCGGGGCCGGACCGGCACNNNNCCGGCACCGCCGGACAGCGCCACAGTGGCCAGACGCCGTCGCGGCGGAGGGGAGGCCCGGGGCTGCCGAAGCACAAGGCGGACCCGGGCGGGGCAGAGGCCCGGGCAGGGCTGCCGGGGCAGGGCGGACGCCCGTCCGGTACCGCCGCGCGTCGCCGTGGCCGGGCCCCGCCGGAGGCGTCAGCGCTTGGAGTCCGGGTGGTGGATGCCTGGTTTGGGGTCGGCGGCGTCGTGGTCCGCCGTGGCGAACCAGCCGCCTACGCCCGCGGCCGCCGCCAGGGCCACCGCGGCCGCCCCGAGGCGGATGCGGCGGCGGCGCTGTTCCGCCTCGGAGCGGTGCCGGGCCGAGCCGGCGCGGCGCTGGCCGGCCGCGCGGGGCGCGCGGGCGGTCCCGTGGGCACCGCCCGCGAGCTCGGCCGGCGTGGGCACGCGCATGCTCGTGTGGGTGTCCCGGCTGGAGTCGGCGACGGCCCCCGGCACGAGCGGCACGGCCCCGCGCCGCCGCGCGGCGACCGGCGCCGCGGCGCCGTCCTCCGGCGCCTCCGTGCCCTCCGCGGGAGCGGTCCCGTCGTCGGGCTCGTCGATGTCGAGGGGCGGTATGCCGGCGAGCCCGGGCAGCAGCTCCCGCAGCCGCGCCGCGAGCTCGGAGGCGCGCAGCCGGGACGCGGGCCCCTTGGCGAGGCACTGGACGACGAGCTGCCACAGCTCGTCGGGGATGCCGGGCAGCGGCGCCACGGTCTCCGTGACGTGCCGCCGGAGCACGGCGCCGGGGTGCCCGCCGCCGAACGGCGTGAAGCCGGCCAGCAGCTCGTAGAGGACCGTGGCAAGGGCGTAGACGTCGACGGAGGCGCGCGGCGGCAGCCCCTCGATGATCTCGGGGGCGAGGTAGTCGGGCGTGCCGATGACGCTGCGCGGGCCGGGCCCGCGGCCTTCCCGGGCGGGCCGGGGGGCGTCCACGAGGCGGGCGATGCCGAAGTCGGTGAGCAGCGCGGGGTGCGCGCCGCCGGGGCCGAGCGGGCCCTGCATGTCGAGCAGGACGTTCTCGGGCTTGACGTCGCGGTGGACGATGCCCGCCGCGTGCGCGGCGGCGAGGCCCTCGGCGACGTCGGCGACGATGGCGACCGCGGCCTCGGGCGCGAGCCGCCGCTCGCGGTCGAGCCGGGTGCGCAGGTCCGTGCCCCGGATGAGGGTCATGACGAGCGCGAGGTCGGCGCCGTCGACCACGAGGTCGCGGACGCCGACGACGTTCGGGTGGTCGAGCCCGAGGAGCGCGGCGCGCTCCTGGACGAACCGGCCGACGAGCTCCTGGTCGGAGGCGAGATCCTCCCGCAGGAGCTTGATGGCGACCGGGCCCTCGGGACCCTCGCCGAGCCACACCGTGCCGGCGCTGCCCCGGCCGAGGACCTGGTGGGCGGTGTACCGGCTGCCGATCTTCCGTGCCAAGACTGTTCCCCGACTCCTCGTCTCCGACAGGCGCGCTGGCGACCAAGCTACTGCCAACGCTCACCCCCGAGGTGGAAAACGCCCCCCGGGTGTCGACAAATCGATCACACCGATCGCCTCGTCACTTGTTGGAGGCGAGGCCGGAGATCCAGTCCTTGACGTCGGTGACCCAGTCCCAGGCCGCGTCCCAGAAGCTCTTGCCGTCGGCGACCCAGTCCTTCAAGGGAGTGAATTCCCAGACGCACCAGGAGCCGATCACCAGGATGACGATGAGGAACAGGCAGCCCTTGAGGCAGCCGAGCCCGGGGATCCGCATGGGGTTGGCGCTGCGCTGCCGCGGCGGCCTCGGCTCCCGGCGCGGGGCCGGGGGCTCGGGGGCGTACGGCTGAGGCTGCGGCTGGGGCGCCGGAGGCTGCTGGTAGCGCGGCTGGGGCTGCTGCCGCTGCCGTCTGCGGGGCGCGGGCTGGTGGGGCTGCGGCTGCGGCTGCTGCGGCGCGTACGACTGGGGCGGCTGCGTGTAGTGCTGCGGGGGCGGCGGCTGGTGCCCCTGATGCTGCTGAGGGGTGTACTGCCCGCCGTAGCCCTGGCCGTACCCCTGCTGGCCGCCGTAACCCTGCTGCCCGTACCCCTGCCCGCCCTGCGACGGCTGCGGGGGCTGCTGCGGCTGGCCGGCCCGCCGCGGGGGGCGGCGGCGCAGCGGGTCCTCGCTCGGGTCGAGGTACTGCACCTGGGTCTGGTCGTTGCGGTCGCGCGCGGCCCGCATCTGGGTCTGCCAGGGGTGCTCGCCGTCGCCCTCCGGGGGCAGCGGCGGCACGGGCGGCATGGCACGGGTCGGGTCGGCGGAGCCGCCGGGGCCGGAGCCTGCGGGCATGACGCGGGTGGCGTCGGCGTCGGGGCCGTTGCCGCCGGCGGAGGTGCTCGGCAGGAGGCTGGTGGCGGCGTTGGGGTCGTAGGAGCCCGGGGCCCGCGGCGAGCCCGCCGTCGACGGCAGCACCTGGGTGGGTTCGGCGTCGCCCGCGCCGGGACCCTGGCCGGGGCCTGCGCCCTGGCCGGTGCCGGGCACGAGGGCCGGCTCGGGGTCGGGAGCGAGCAGCGCGGCGACGCCGAGGGCGGCCTCGGCCTGCGCCGGGGAGGCGTGCACGCCGACGCCCGCGGCGACGACGCGCAGGGCCCGGGCCAGGTTCTCGGCGCTGGGCCGCTCCTCGGGCCGCTTGCGCAGGCAGCGCTCGATGACCGTCCACAGGGGCTCGGGAACGGTGGTGGGGCGGCGCGGCTCGGAGCTGAGGTGCTGGTGGAGCACTTCGAGGGCGGTCGCGCCGGCGAACGGCGGGCGGCCGGTGACCAGCTCGTAGAGGAGGATGCCGGCGCCGTAGATGTCGACGGCGGAGGTCTGCGGGCGGCCCTCGGCGGACTCGGGCGCCACGTAGGCGGGCGTGCCGACGAACTCGTGCGTGCGCGTCAGGCCCGGGGAGTCCGCGAGGCGCGCGATGCCGAAGTCCGTGAGCATCGGGTGCATCCGGCCGGCGTCGCTCCGCAGGAGGACGTTGGCGGGCTTGAGGTCCCGGTGGACGATGCCGTCGGCGTGGCTCACGGCGAGCGCGTCGGCGATCTGGGCGGTGAGGAGCGCCGCGGCGACGGGGGTGAAGGGCCCGTTGTCGCGCAGGTAGTGGTGCAGGTCCGGGCCGTCGACGAGGTCCATGACGAGGGCGAGCAGATCGCCCTCGACGACGAGGTCGCGGGTGCGGACGATATTGGGGTGGGTGAGCCGGAGGAGGACGGAGCGCTCGCGCAGGAAGCGCATCACGACGTCCGCGTCGTTGGCGAGCTCCTCCTTGAGCACCTTGATCGCGACGGTCTCGCCGGGCTGCCCGGTCACGGCGGCCTCGGCGCCCGCGGCCTCGCGCTGGCGCGCTCGCCAGACGGTGCCGGTCGCTCCGCGACCGAGCACCTCCTCGAGCAGGTACTTGCTGCCTACCGGCCGCACGTCATGCGCTCCCTGATCGTCATCGTCGTCATGCTTTGCGATGGCCTCCGTCGTGCCCGGCCTTGCGCCCACTGTAGTGCCGTCGTACGGACCTCCGGTTTGCCGAATCCGGGGGGCTGCAAGGAAGACGCGGGGAGCGGGCGGTTGGTTGCCGCGCGGCCCGCGGGCGCCGCGGGCGGGCTGCTCAGGGGCGTGCGGAAGCCGCGCGGGAGCCGTACGGGAGGCGCGCGGGGAACCGCACGGGAGCCCTGGACCGGCGCCTCCTCCGTCCCTCCGGCGGCCCTCCGGCACGAAAGAAAGTCTGTACGACGTGTTCGAAAACAGACCTCTTACGAGCAGATCGCAAGACGACTGCGGAACGATTCGATCGCCTTCCGCTTTCTTCGCACCCTCCGGCGGTCGTTCAAGATCACGAATTGGCCGTCGCCGGGCGCGTCGTCACCGGCAGGTGCGAGGATGCTCGCAGCACGATGCGGAGGGGCGGGGCCGGTGCTTCCGGTACGTCCCGCGTGACGTGGTGACCTGTACGTGCCGACGCGCCCGTGCACGGTGGGGGAAGGCCGCGGAAGCCTCCTGCCCCCGCCCGCGCACCGGGGCAGAAGGGACCGTTGACGGCGATGCAGATCAGGCTGACCGTCCTCGGGCCGCTCAGCGGCCACCACACCACCGCGCCCGCCGCGACGTGCGCATGCGATGTGCTGGTGACCGCCCCCGCGGGAACCGCACTGGCCGGGGTGACCAGCGGCCTGGCCGCCGCCGTGGCCGCGGCCGGCTCCGACCTCGGCACCGGGGCCGTCGTGGTCTACGCCGGGGCCGAGCGGCTCGACCCGCAGCGCAGCGCGCTGGGCGAGCCGCCGCTGATCGACGGCGCCGTGCTGTCCCTGTCCGCCCCGGCCGACCCCGAGCGGCACGCGGGCGTGCTGATGTCCGGCGTGCCGGAGGCCGCGGCGCGGCTGCACGTCGTCTCCGGGCCCGACGCGGGCGGCGTGCACCTGCTGCACGGCGGCGAGGTGCACGTGGGGCGCTCCGCCACGGCCGACATCCCCCTCGACGACCCCGACGTCTCCCGGCTGCACTGTGCCGTCGTCCTCCACGACGACGGCACGATCACGCTGCGCGACCTTGGTTCCACCAACGGAACGGCCCTCGCGGGCGAGCCGGTCGGCGAGGAGCCGGTGCGGTTCCCCGCCGGGGAGCTGCTGCGGGTGGGCGAGTCGGTGCTGAGCCTGCACGCCGCGGACGACGCCTCCCCGCGCGTCCTGCCGGCCGCCCCCGACGGCGAGGGCCACCTGCGCGTGGGCGGCAACCCGCCGGGCGCCGGGCCCGCGACCCCGACGGGCGCGGTCGCCCCGCCGGTGCGCGGCGCGTGGCTGGGCGCACCGACCGGGTCGGCGGTCGGGTCGGCGGCTGGGTCGGCGACTGGGCCGGCGGCCGGTGCGGATCCCGGCCGCGAGGACCCGGTGACGCACGGAGGCCGCGGCTTCCCCCTGCGGGCGCCCTCCGCCCAGGGGGACCGGAGAGGACTGCAGGACAGAGCGGGCCGGAGCGGCTTCGCGGTGCACGTACCGGCCCAGCCGCGCCCGTCCGGACAGACGAGCCCTGCGGGGGACGCCGTGGCCCGTGCGGGTCACGCGCCGGTCCGGCCGGGTGAGCCGGGCGGGACGGGGCAGGCCGGTCCGGCCGCTCCGACCGGGCAGACCGGGCAGACCGGTCGCTTCGATGTCACCGGTGTCTCCGGTTTCTCCGGTGTCTCCGGGCAGGACCGCCGCCCCGGTCAGTTCGATGTCACCGGTGTACCGGACGGGGCCGAGGCCGGTTCCTACGGCCGCCCCGGCGACCACGGTCGCCATGCCCGGCCCGAGGGCCCTGGTATGACCGCGCGGCCCGGTGCGCCGGACGGCTCCGGTCACTCCGGCGCGTACGCCCCGGGCGGCCTTCCGGGCCATCTCCCGGGTCAGTCCGGCCCCTACGGGCAGGACCGGCGCCCGGACGTGTACCCGGATCCCCAGGGCCGGACCCCGCACTCGGGGACTGCGTACGCATTCGGCCGCACCGGCCTGACGGGCGCCGAGGACGGCCACGTCGGCAGCCACGGTGGCTCCGGTGGGCCCGGTGGCCCCGGGCCGTCCGGTTACCCGGGTGCCGACAGCCGCCCCGGCCAGCCCGGCGGGTCCGCCGACGGGTCCGGCGGCGGCGGTCCGGCAGCCCTCTTCGGCCGACCCGGCGTTCCCGGCCAGGGCTCCCCCGGCGAGCCCCCCGCCGGCGAAGCCGGCAAGCGGCCCCGGGCCCGCGGCATAGGCGCGTGGGCCCGGCGCCTGGCCGGCGGCCGAGGTGGGGCCCGGGGGGCGGACGAGGACGCGTGGGGTGACGGCGGCAACGACCCCGGCGCCGCCGAGCGGGCCCGCGCCGAGGCCGCCGCGCTGCGCGAGCGCTGGCCCGACCCCGCGTCGGTGCTGCTGACGGCGCTCGGCCCGGGCCCCCGCCTGTGGGAGCGCGGCCCGGACCACCCCGACCTGCTGACCGTACGGCTGGGCACGGCCGACCGGCACGCGCCGGAGAGCGGCGCCCTGCTGCCCTCCGTACCGGTGACGGTCGGGCTGCGCGCAGCCGGTTCGCTGGGGCTCGCCGGGCCGCGCGGGCGGCTGTCCGCGCTGGCCCGTTCCGTACTGGCCCAGCTGGCGGCGCTGCACGCGCCCGCGTCCCTGGAGTTCGTGCTGATCAGCGCGGACCGGGCGCGCCCGGTCGAGGAGCGGCTGGCGGAGTGGTCCTGGCTGGGCTGGCTGCCGCAGCTGCGCCCGGTGCGCGGGCAGGACTGCCGGCTGCTGGTCGCCTACGACCGCGAGCAGGCCACGGCCCGCACCGCGGAGCTGGTGCGCCGTCTGGACGAGGGCCCGCTGGGCCCGCACTGGACGGCGGCGTCCCCGGCGGCCGTAGCGGCCGCGGCCGAGCGCCACGCGGGCCCGTACACGGTGGTGATCGTGGACGGCGACCCCGGCTCGGCGGATCTGCGGGAGACGGTCGCGCGGCTGGCGGTGGGAGGTCCGGCGGCGGGCATCCACCTGGTGTGCCTGGCGGACACCCCGGCGACCACTCCGGCCTCCCCGGTGCCGTCGACGCTGGCCACGGCCCGTACGGCGTCCCCGGCGTTCCCTTACTGCGGGGCGGTGGCCCTGCTGAGCGGTGACGTGGCCACGGTGGTGCAGGTGATCCACCGTGCGCCGGCCGGAGGCGGGAGCGGGGCCGGGAGCGGGGCCGCGGGCGAGGGCGAGCTGCCGGCCGGTCCGGCCGTGATCGCGGCCGTCGACGCCGTGTCGCGCGCGTGGGCCGAGCGGTTCGCGCGGGCGCTGGCGCCGCTGCGCATGGCGGACGGCGCGCTGCAGGGCGCGGCCGCGCGGGTGGCGGCGGCGCTGCCGCGCAGCGCGCGCCTGCTGGACGAGCTGGGTCTGGCGCGCGCCACGCCGGCCTCGCTGACGGCCCGCTGGGCGGCGGCCACGGACCGCGGCTCGCGCCCCGGCGGCCGCGCCGTGGCCGTGCTCGGCGCGGGCCCGCACGGCCCGCTGTCGGTGGATCTGGCGGCGGACGGCCCGCACCTGCTGGTGGAGGGCTGCCCGGGCAGCGGGAAGACGGAGCTGCTGCGCTCGCTCGCCGCGTCGCTGGCGGCGGCCGACCGGCCCGACCGGCTCTCGCTCGTCCTGGTGGACGGCGCGGGCGCGGAGCGGGGCGAGGGCCTGCGGCTGTGCACGGACCTGCCGCACGTCTCGACGTATCTGGCGGCCGCGGACCCGGTGCGCATGCGGGAGTTCGCGCAGGCGCTCACCTCGGAGCTCAAGCGCCGCGCGGAGCTGCTGGGCCGCCTGGACTTCACCGCCTGGCACACCCAGCACGCCGCCGCCTCGGCCGCGCAGGTGGTCGCGCCGCGCCGCCCGGCGGACGGCTCGGGCGACCTGGACTCCGTGCCCACGGGGACGCTCAAGCTGCGGACGCAGAAGGACGGCCCGTCGCTCACGGCCCAGACGGCGCTGCCGCGCCTGGTGGTGCTGGTGGACGACTTCGACGCCCTGGTCGCCCCGGCCCTGGGCAGTACGGGCAGACCCTCGGCGGGTTCGGTCGTGCGCGCCCTGGAGGCGGTGGCCCGGGACGGCGAGCGGCTCGGCGTCCACCTGGTGGCGGCGTCCGGCCGCCCGGACCGTACGGCCGACACGGCGGCGGTCGAGCGGGCCGGGCTGCGCGCGACGCTGGAGATCGCGCCGCCGTCGGCGGACGGCACGCCGGGCGACGGCAGCGGCGCGGGCGAGCCCGCACCGGGCCGCGGCCGGCTGATGCGGCCGGACGACGACGCGACGACGCCGTTCCAGGCGGGCCGGGTGACGGGCCGCATCCCGCGGACGGCGACGCTCCGCCCGACCGTCGTACCGGTGGACTGGCAGCGCATGGGCGACCCGCCCACCCGCCGCCCCCTGCGCGAGCTGGGCAACGGCCCGACGGACCTGGCGCTGCTCGCGAGCGCACTGCAGCGCGCCGCACAGTCGGCAGGAGCGGAGGCGGCGCCACCGCTGCTCTGAGCGCCCCCGCGCCTCTGTGACGGCCCATCACAGCCCGGTCACGATCAGCTGGTTGACGTCGAAGACGGTATTGCGGCGGCCGGTGACCGGGCGTAGACCTGTCGCACGGGAGACGTCCGCGGGCCGTGGTGACGGGCGGCGCGGGGAGCGTCGGCGGGGAGCTCGTACGGGAGGGGCGGCTATGCGGACATCGCTTCGTTCGGTGCGCGGGGCGCGCAGCGCTCTGGCCCTCCTCGCGGCCGGGACCCTCGCCCTGTCGGCCGCGGGATGCAGCGACGACGGGGACGGCGCCGGCGCACCGGACGGCGGCAAGGGAACGTCGGACGTGATCCGGCACACCGTGCAACTCCCCAAGCTGAACGGGCAGAAGCTCAAGGTGACGGCGGTCTGGACGGGCGCCGAGCAGAAGGGCTTCACCAAGGTCCTGGAGGAGTTCTCCCGGCGCACGGGCGCCGAGGTGGCCTACGTGCCCAGCGGCGACGACATGTCCGCCTTCGTCGGCTCGAAGATCGAGGGCGGCGACCCGCCGGACGTGGCCATGCTGCAACAGCCCGGGGCGCTGCGGGAGTTCGCACAGAAGGGCTGGCTCAAACCGCTCGGCGGCGAGACGGCGGCCGAGCTGGAGAAGAACTTCACCAAGGGCTGGCAGGACCTCGGCTCGTACGAGGGCAAGCGCTACGGCGTCTACTTCAAGGTCAGCAACAAGTCCCTGGTCTGGTACAACACCAAGGTCTTCGAGGGGGCCGGGGCGAAGGAGCCGAAGACCTGGCCGGAGTTCCTGAGCACCGCGCAGCTGATCGCCGACTACGGCATCCCGGCGGTCTCGGTGGGCGGGGCGGACGGCTGGACGCTCACCGACTGGTTCGAGAACGTCTACCTCTCCCAGGCGGGCCCGCAGAAGTACGACCAGCTGGCGCAGCACCGGATCCCGTGGACGGACCCCTCCGTGAAGGACGCCCTGACGGCCCTCGGGCGGCTCTTCGGCGGGAAGGGCCTGCTGGCGGACGGCAACGAGGGGTCGATCCAGACGCAGTTCCCCACATCGGTCACCCAGACGTTCACCGGAGGGGAGGAGCCGAAGGCCGCCATGGTCTTCGAGGGCGACTTCGCGGCGGCCAACGTCATCGGGGCCGGGGCGCGGATCGGCAAGGAGGCCGGGGTCTTCCCCTTCCCCGCGGTGGGGGCGAAGGCGCCGGTGGTGACCGGCGGCGACGTGGGCGTGGCGCTGAAGGACGGCCCGGCGGCGCAGGCGCTGCTGACGTTCCTCGCCTCGGCCGACGCGGCACAGGTGTGGGCCGGGCAGGGCGGTTTCCTGTCCGCCAACAGGAACCTCGCCCTCGCCGCCTATCCCGACGACACGCTCCGCTCCATCGCCAAGGCCGTGGTCGCCGCGGGCGACGACTTCCGCTTCGACATGTCCGATCTGGCCCCCGCCTCCTTCGGCGGCAAACCGGGCCAGGGCGAGTGGAAGCACCTCCAGGATTTCCTGAAGAACCCCGGTGACGTGGCGGGCACCCAGCAGAAGCTGGAGTCCGACGCGGCCAAGGCGTTCAAGAGCTGACGGGAGCCCCGCACCATGTCGACCGCGCCGAAGTCCCGGAGCGTGTCGGGCACCCGGCTCTGGGTGGCCGCCCTCTTCCTGCTGCCCGCGCTGGTCCTGCTCGGCGCGCTCGTCGTCTACCCCATCGGCTACTCCGTCTGGCGCAGCCTCTTCGACGCGAGCGGCAACGGCTTCGTGGGCGTGGACAACTACCACGAGGTCTTCACCGACGACCGGATCCGTACGGCCCTGAAGAACAACGTCATCTGGGTGGTCGTGGCGCCGTCGGTGGCCACCGCCCTGGGCCTGGTCTTCGCGGTGCTCACCGAACGGGTGCGCTGGGGCACGGCGTTCAAGCTCGTCGTCTTCATGCCGATGGCGATCTCGATGCTGGCCTCGGGCATCATCTTCCGGCTGGTGTACGAGCAGAACCCCGACCGCGGCGTCGCGAACGCCGTGTGGGTGGGCGTCCACGACACCTTCTCGCCGCCCGCGCCCTTCCCGGGCGCGCACCCCAGGGACGACGGGCTGCTGACGGAGAGCCGCGGGGCGTTCACGACCCGGGCGGTGGTGAAGGCCGGCAGTGCGACCGCGCTGCCACTGGTGGGCGCGAAGCCCGCGGACATGAAGGGCGCCAAGGAGGCCATTCCGGCGCGGGACGTCGCCGGGAAGGTCACCGGAACGGTGTGGCGGGACTTCACGCGCGGCGGAGGCGGCACGCCGGGCAAGATCGACCAGGGCGAGAAGGCCCTGGAGGGCGTGACGGTGGAGGCGGTCAAGGACGGCCGGACCGTCGCCTCGGCCACCTCGGACGCCGACGGCACCTTCACCCTGCCCGCCGCGGCCGACGGCGCCCGGCTGCGCCTGCCCGCCTCGAACTTCGCCGCGCCCTACAACGGCGTCGACTGGCTGGGCCCCTCGCTCGTCACCCCGGCGATCATCGGGGCGTACATCTGGATGTGGGCGGGCTTCGCGATGGTGCTGATCGCGGCGGGGCTCGCGAGCGTGCCGCGGGAGCTGCTGGAGGCGGCGCGGGTGGACGGCGCCAGCGAGTGGCAGGTCTTCCGCAGGGTGACGGTGCCGCTGCTGGCGCCGGTGCTCGCGGTCGTGCTGATCACGCTGATGATCAACGTGCTGAAGATCTTCGACCTCGTCTACATCATCGCGCCGGGCGCGAGCCTCGACAAGGCGAACGTGCTGGCCCTGCAGCTGTACCAGTCGTCCTTCGGCACGGACGTCAACCAGGGCGTGGGCAGCGCGATCGCGGTCTTCCTGCTCGTGCTCGTCCTGCCGGTGATGTACGTCAACCTCCGGCGGATCCGAAGGGAGCGGCGGCGATGACGGGGACGGCCGCAAGGGCGGGGACCGCAGCGGTGATCCCGAGGGGGCGGCGCCGATGACCACGAGGGGGCGGCAGGGATGACCACGCTGGACACGGCCGTACGGGCCAGGCAGTCGCTTCCCGCGCGGATCGCCGCGCGGCTGGGCGGCGGGGTGATGCGGGCCTTCCTCGTCGTGGTCGGGCTGTTCTGGCTGACGCCCACGGTGGGGCTGCTCCTGTCCTCGCTGCGGGACAAGAGAGACATCGCGGCATCGGGCTGGTGGAAGGTCTTCTCCCACCCGGCGCAGCTGACCACCGACAGCTACAGCAACCTCTTCCACAACGACACGGTGATGGAGTCCCTCGGCACCACGGCCCTGATCACCGTGCCCGCGACGGCGCTGGTGATCCTCATCGGCGCCTTCGCCGGCTACGCCTTCGCCTGGCTCGACTTCCCGGGCCGGGACTGGTGGTTCATGGCGGTGGTGGGGCTGCTGGTGGTGCCGGTGCAGGTGGCGCTGATCCCCGTGGCCAAGCTCTTCAACACCCTCGGCATCTTCGAGAGCACGCCCGGCGTGGTGCTCTTCCATACGGCCTTCGGCCTTCCCTTCGCGGTCTTCCTGCTGCGGAACTTCTTCGCGGAGATCCCCCGCGAGCTGCTGGAGGCCGCCCGGCTGGACGGGGCGGGCGAACTGCGGCTGTTCCTGCGGGTGGTGCTGCCGCTGGGCGGGCCGGCCATCGCCTCGCTGGGGATCTTCCAGTTCCTGTGGGTGTGGAACGACATGCTGATCGCGCTGATCTTCGCCGACAGCGGGCACCCGCCGGTCACGGTCGCCCTGCAGCAGCAGGTGCGCCAGTTCGGCGACAACATCGACGTCCTCGCCTCGGGCGCCTTCCTCTCGATGGCCGTACCGCTCGCAGTCTTCTTCGCCTTCCAGCGGCAGTTCGTGAGCGGGGTGATGGCGGGCGCGGTGAAGTGACGGCACGGGCGGGCCGCCCGGGTGCCTCCTAGCGCCGTATGTACAGCGACACCGAGCCGCCGCGGACGAACACCGCCGCCCCCCGCTCCTCCCGGCAGAACTCCTCCAGTGCGGTCGTCTTCGCGTACTCCGCCCGCTGCGCGCGGAACCAGCGCGTGCCGACGGTGCCCGTGTCCCCCACCACCCACACCCGGCTCCCGGACGGCAGCCGGGCCAGCCGGGCGCGCAGCCCGGCCGTGGTGACCTCCTCGCCGAAGAGCGTGCCGGAGGCGGCCGGTGACCGTTCGAGGGTGAGATCGCGCAGGCCCGTGAAGTCGCGCGGATAGGCGAGGGCCACGCGGCGCTCGTACAGCGGCAGGAACAGCACCGCATCCCCCGGCCGTGCCCGCTGCGCGGCCGCCGAGGCGACCGGGGCCAGTTCGTCGCCGCGGCTGGTGGGCAGGCGCTCGCGCTCGTGCAGCGGCAGCTGCACCGCGAAGGCGGCCAGGACGGCCGCGGCGCCGGCGGCCGTCACGGTGCGCCGCCACGGCACGAGGCCCAGGAGCCGCTCGGCGCCCGCCGCGGCGAGCAGGGGCACACCCGCCAGGCAGAACAGCAGATAGCGGTCGAGGAAGAGCGGCTGGTACTGGGCGGCGGCGTAGAGCAGGACGGGCGGGACGAGGGCCCAGGGCAGGGCGACCGCGCTGAGGTGCAGCGCGCCGCGGCGGGGCGGGGACGACGGCGACGCCCGCCGTCGCCCGAGCGCCGGGGCGAGGAGCGCGACCGCGGCCAGGAGGAGCACGGCGCCCAGGACGGGCTGCCCGGGACCGGCGAACGCCTTCACGAGCGCCTCGGCCTCGGGGCGGCCCGGGGTGCGGATCCAGGAGACCTGGGCGCTCTGCCCCCGGGAGACGACCACCAGCGGTATCAGCGGCAGGCAGGCGGCGGCCGCGGCGCACCCCCAACGGCGCCACGTCCGCCACGGCGCCCGGGAGAGCAGCAGGGTCACGGCGTGCGCCGCGAGGAGCAGGACCGCGAACTCGTGCAGGATCGCCGTGCCCGCGACCACCGCGCCGTAGCCGGCCCACCGCCCGTACGAGCCGTGCTCGACGGCGCGGACCAGCAGCCAGGTGGCGAGTGCGGCGCCCGTGGCGACGAGGGCGTACGAGCGGCCTTCCTGCGCGTAGTGGCTGACAAAGGGGGTGACGGCGTAGAGCAGCCCGGCCCACAGCCCGACGCGGGGCCGGGCCAGCCGGCAGCCCAGGGCGCCGACGAGCGCGGCGGTGGCGGCGGACGCGGCGACGGAGGGCAGCCGCAGCGCGATCTCGTCGGCGCGCACGGCGAGGACGGCGTGCATCAGCGCGTAGTACAGGCCGTGGACGGCGTCGATCGTGCCGAGCACGTGCCACATCTCCGGCAGGGAACGGCGGGCCACCTGGAAGGTGGCGCTCTCGTCCCGCCACATCGTCCCGCGGTCCAGCCCCCACAGGCCGAGGACGAGCATGACGGCCGCGGGGACGGTCACGGCGAGGACGGCGGCGCGGGTGGGGCGGGCGCGGCGCGGAGGGGGCTGCGCCGCGGCCTCCGGCGCGGCGGCCCCGGGCGGCTCCAGCTCTGTCAGCCCCGTCCCCATCACTCCGTCCCCTCCCCGGTCCTGACGGACCCGGACACCCGGCCACACCCGGAATTCCCAATGACCCGCTTTATACATATTCATCGGTAAAACTGTGTTTCGTGACAGTGAACGAGAGCGGAACCCTGCCCACCGCGCAGGTCGGCGTCATCGTCATCGGGTTCAACGACGCCGGCCACATCCGCGACGCCGTCCGCTCCGCACTCGCCCAGGGGCCGGCCGTAGCCGAGGTCATCGCCGTCGACGACGCCTCCACCGACGGCACCGCCGCGATCCTCGACGAGCTGGCCGACGGTGACCCGCGCCTGCGCGTCATCCACCGCGCGGCCAACAGCGGCGGCTGCGGCACCCCCCGCAACGACGGCGTACGGGCCGCCACCGCCCCGTACGTGATGTTCCTCGACAGCGACGACACCCTGCCCGACGGCGCCGCCGACGCCCTCCTCGGCGCCGCCCTGCGCCACCGCGCCCCCGTGGCGGCCGGCCTGTGCGTGCGCCGCGAACTCCCCCAGCGGCGCGACACCGGCTGGCAGCCCGCCCTCTACCGGCGGGCCGCCGTGCACAGCAGCCCCGAGGCCCGCCCGGCGCTCCTGCGCGACACTTTGTGCGTCAACAAGCTCTACGCGCGCGACTTCCTCACCGCGCACGGCATCGCCTTCCCCGAAGGCCGCTTCGTCTACGAGGACTTCGTCTTCACGGCCCGGGTCATGGCGGCCGCGCCGCGCGTGGCGACCGTCACCGACACCGTCTACATCTGGCACGTGCGGCGCGACGCCGCCGCGCCCTCCATCTCCCTGGACCGCGAGCGCATCGCCAACTGGCAGGCGCGCGTGGCCGCCCACCGGCGCAGCGTCGACGTCTTCCTCGACGCGGGCAGCAAGCCCCTCGCCCGCGCCGCCCGGGTGAAGTTCCTCGACCACGACCTGCGGATGTACGTACGCGAACTGCCCCTGCGCAGCGCCGGCTACCGGCACGCGTGGTGGCGCGTGACCCGCGGCTACCTCGCCGCCTACGAAGAGGCCGAGCTGGGCGCCGCCCGGCCGCCGGCCCGCTGGATCGCCCGGGTCGTGCTGGCCGCGGAGGCCCCGCGCGACCTGGAGCGGCTGGCCCAGCTCGCCGCCCGGCCGGCACGGCTGCTGCCGCCGTACGCGGAGGAGGACGCCGTCCCCGTCTGGTCGGCGGACCTGCCCGGGGCCGCGCTGGACGGCGTCCTCGGACCGGAGGCCGTGCCGCCGCACCACCTGCCGGTGACCGTGGACGCCGAACTGCGTCTCGCGGCCCGGGCCCGCGCCCGGCTGCGGCTGCGCGTCCACGACCTCTACGGGCGGCTGGCCACCATCCGGCCGGAGACCGCGGAGGTCGAGCTGCGCCGCAGGGACGGCGGGCCGGTGCTGCGGCGCGCCGTGCCGCTGACGGACGAGGGCACGGCCTGGACCGCGCGCGTCGTCCTCCCCCTGACGGTGCTCGCGGGCTGCGACCTCCGCGACGGCGCGGCCCCGCCGCAGACGTGGGACGTGCGCGTACGGGTGCAGTGCGCGGGCGGGGCGTTCCGCACGACTGTCCGGGCCGTGGGCGGCGGGCTGCACCGCGCGGCCCTGCCGAGCCTCCGTCACGGCATGCTGCTGGCCCGGCCCTACGCCACGGTGAACGGCTCGCTGGCGCTGCGGCTGGCATCGGGCGCACGCGGCGCGTGGGCGGTGGCGCGCCGCTGACAGGCCGGGCCACCGCGCCCCGAAAGGGGCGCGGGGAACTGCGCGCCCAGCCCCGGACAACCCGCAGTCAAGCTTCATGCTCATGCTCCCCCCTGACATCGGCTAGCGGTCGATCTCCTCGAACAGGGCTTCCCACCGGTCAAGCACGGCAGGCAACCGCAGCGGCGAGACGTGCTCACGCGCGGCGCAGCCGTAACGCTCGCGGAGGGCGCCGTCCGCCATGAGCTCTCCGAGCGCGGCGGCGAAGGCCCCGGCCTCGCCGGGAGGCACGAGCGTGCCCGTGCGGCCGTGGCGCACCAGTTCGCGGACGCCGCCCGACAGGTCGAAGCTCACGCAGGGGACGCCGAGCGCGGAGGCCTCGGCGAGCGCCATGGGGCGGCCTTCGCGCTCGCTGGTGAGGGCGACGACGGAGAGCTCGCGGTAGGCGGCGGCCATGTCGCGCACGCTGCCGCGGAAGTGGACGCGACCGGCGATGCCCAGGCGGTCGGCCCGGGCGCGCAGCTCCTGTTCCAGCGGGCCGTCGCCGAAGAGGTGCAGCTCCCAGTCCGGCTGTGCGGCGGAGGCCGCGGCGAAGGCGTCGAGCAGCCGGTCCAGGCGTTTGACGGCCTCCAGGCGGCCGACCGCGCCGACGCGCCGGGTGTCCAGGGAGGCCCGGCCGGCGGGGGCGAAGGGCAGGGGGTTGGGCAGGACGGCGGCGTTGGGCAGCCGGCGGCGCCGGAACTCGGCGGCGTCCGGCTCGCTGAGGAACACCGCCTTCTCCAGGGCCGGGTAGTGCCGCAGGATCAGCTGGAGGTTCTCGGAGGTGCAGGCCTGGTGGAAGGACTCGTGGTACTGCCCGATGCCCTTGAGGTGGGACCACTCGACGGCCTGCAGCCACACGGCCGCCCAGGGCGAGCCGATGACGACCATGCCGTCGCGGACGGCTGCGAACCGGCGGGCCAGCCGCTCCCGTGCCCGCTCCCGCTCCTGCCGCTCGGCGCGCGCCGACCTCAGCCGCGCGGGGCTCAGCCGCTCGGCGAACGACCGGGCGCGCCAGGCGGGCGGGGGCGGGGTGCGGTAGAGGGTGGTGCGGCGGTAGGCGGGGGCGGCGAGGAAGGTGTGGGGCTCCGGGCTGGGGCGGATGCCGATGAGCTCGACGCGGTGGCCGCGCTCGGCGAAGCCCTGGGCGAGCGTGTGCAGCACGCGCTGCGAGCCGCCCATGGAGTCGACGTCGATCCCGACGAGGAAGAGGTTGCGCCGCTTCACCGGGCCTCGCCCCCTGTGGGGGACCCGGCGAAGGCCCGCGCGAAGAACAGGTCCACCACGGCCTCGCTCGACTTGCCCGTCTCGTAGGGGTTGAACCGCTCCCGGAAGCGGGCGTAGGCCCCGGCCCACTCCTCCTGCACCGCCTTCAGGTCGCGCAGGGCGGCGATGAGCCGGTCGGTGGTGGCGAGCATCGGGCCGGGCGCGATGTCGGGCAGGTCGTAGTAGGTGCCGCGGGCGGTGGCGCGGTAGTGCTCGTAGTCGTCGGTGAAGAACAGGATGGGGCGGCCGAGGTTGGCGTAGTCGAACATCAGGGACGAGTAGTCCGTGAGGAGGGCGTCGGAGGCGAGCAGGAGGTCGTTGAGGTCGGGGAAGTCGCGGCCGTCGCGCACGGCGTGGCCGAGCTCGCGGGGGACGGTGTAGCGCTCGTAGTAGTGCGGGCGGACGACGAACGTCCATTCGTCGCCGAGGTAGCGCACGAGCTCGGCCAGGTCGGCCCGGACGGACTCGCCGCTGCCGCGCGCGCCGTCGCGGAAGGTGGGGGCGTAGAGCAGGACGCGGCGGCCGTCGGGGATCTGCAGGCGCTCGCGGGTGGCGGCGGCGCGCTCACGGCGGCCGGGGTCGTCCCAGCGGACGAGGTCGTCGTTGCGGGGCAGGCCGGTGCGCAGGAGCTCGCCGGTGTAGCCGTTGGCGCGGACGAAGGTGCGCTCGAACTCCTCGCTGGGGGCGATGAGGGCGTCCCAGCGGTCGATCGTCTCGCGGTGCCGCTGCCGCCGCTCGGGGCTCGCCAGCCGCAGCTCGGGGACGTCGAAGCCCATGTGCTTGAAGGCCTGTCCGTGCCAGGTCTGCAGATAGCGGGTGGCGGGGCGCTTGCCGTAGAGCGTGGGGAAGCCGTGGGAGTCGACCCAGTAGCGGGCGCGGGCGAGGGCGTGGACGTACTCCCAGCTGCCGCGGCGGACCAGCGGGAGCCCCTCGGGGTAGGAGGAGCGGTTGCCGGAGTAGGACCAGACGGCGCGCAGGGGCAGGCCGCGCCGCTGCAGTTCCTCGTGGATGGCGCGGGGGCTGTCGGCATAGCCGCGGCCCTCCAGGGCCTCGAAGACGACGAGGCCGTCGTCCACGGGGAGTTTCTGCAGCTCGTGGTAGGTGAGGGCCTTGATGCGGGGGCCGGTGACGCGACGGGTGAGCCGCTGGACGCCGCGGCGGACGGGCTGCAGCTGACCGGCCACGGCCTCGGCCCGGCCGAGGGCTCCGGCGCGCTCCCAGGTCAGCTCCAGCCGGCCGGCCCCGTGCCCCTCGCAGGCCACGCGCACGGTGTGGGCGGCGAGCAGGCCGCGCCGGGGGATCCTCGCCTGCAGCGCGGTGAGGCCCGCGGGGGCCAGCAGCGGGTCGGTGCGGGTGAGGCCGAGGCGTTCGAGGGCGACGACGGGGTGTCTGCGGCCGCGGAAGCCCTTGGGGCCGAGGGGGACGCGGCGCAGGTCGAGGACGGCCTCGGCGGTGCGGTAGGCGAAGCGGCCGCCCTCACCGGGCGTGGCGGGGTCGTACGCGAAGGGCACGGCCAGCGGCTCCCCGGTGGTGGCGATGCGCAGCTCGGCGCCGAGCGGGCTCGGCGCGCTGAGCAGCAGGGCGGGGTCGTAGGTGCGCAGCCGGATCCGCAGGAGCGGCCCGTCGGGGGCGACTTCCGCCACCTCGTGGCGCAGGGGGCCCGCGGCGAAGGGCTGGTCGTCCAGGCGCCAGGCGGTGATGTCGAGGCCGGCGGCCTCCTCGGCGTTCAGCGGCAGGGACAGGCCCCAGTACGTGCGGCCGGCCTCGCGGACGACGTGGCGCGGGGCGAGCCGGGGCCGGTCGAGGGTGCGGGCGCACTCGGCGGCCTCCTCGTACCGCCCGGCGCACAGCAGGAACTGACAGATCTGCTGTTCGCGGGGCATGGCGGCGAGGGCCTCGGGGGCGATCTCCGCGAGGTAGGGGGTGACGGCGGCGGCGAAGCCGGCGATCCACTCGGGGTCGCGGAAGGGGAGGTCGCCGAGGTAGAGGCGGAAGTCGTGGCGGAGGAACTTCTCGTCCTTCGCGGGGCGCAGGGCGGCGTTGCCGGACTCCTCCAGGAAGGCGTCGACGAGCCGGGCGGCCTTGATGCGGTCGACGGCGTTGCGCAGCTTGTGGCGGCTGGAGGAGATGGAGAGCGTGGCGGGGTCGGCGGCGAGCCGCCAGGTGTAGACGGGCCAGGGGACGACGGCGAAGGTGCGGGCGAGGGTGAGGGCGCGGGCGGTGAAGAGCTGGTCCTCGTAGTGCATGTCCTCCGGGAAGCGGAGGCCGTGTCGGGCGAGGAAGTCCGCGCGGTAGAGCTTGTTGGTGGAGAGGTGGTCGAGGAAGAACTCGGGGGCGGAGCGGATGCCGTGGACCACGCGCACGTCCCCGAAGAGCTCGGGGTACCACAGGCCGGTGGTGCCGGATTCCTCGAAGAGGCGGGTGACCTCGCCGGTGACGAGGTCGGCGCCGGTCTCCTCGGCGGTGAGCAGCAGGGACTTGCAGGCGTGGTACGGCAGTTCGTCGTCGCTGTCGAGGAACATGAGGTGGGGGGCGCGGGCCGCGTCGATCCCGGCGTTGCGCGGGGTGCCGCAGCCGCCGCTGTTGACGGGCAGCCGGATGAGCCGCACGCGGGGATCGGCGGTGGTGAGGCGCTCGGCGGTCGCGAAGGTGCCGTCCGTCGAGCAGTCGTCGACGATGATCACTTCGAGGTTGCGCAGGGACTGGGCGAGGACCGACCGCACGGCGCGCGGCAGGCGGTCGGCGTCGTTGTGGACGATCACGACGACGCTGACATCGGGGCCGGGGGCGGGATGTGCGGCGGTCACGGTCACCTCGTCTCGGTGCGGTCCGGCACATCGCGGGCACGCTCGGGCGGCCCGTCATCCGCGCGGACGGATTCACGATTACTCAAAGCGTAGACGCGGGCACTGACAGTCACCTCCCCCGAGGGGTCCGAGCGGGTGCGCCAGGCGTGCAGGGCCAGGGCCGCGGTCACCCCGGTGATCAGTACGACGTCGCGGAAGGCGTGCCTGCGGGCCGTCTCCAGGTACGGCCACGAGACTCCGGCGGCCTCCGGCAGCAGCGGCAGCCACAGCCAGACCGAGCGTGCCGCCGCGGCGCGCACCACCAGCGAAGCGGCGAGCGAAGGCAGCACCACCAGCATGTAGTGCTGGAACGACGGCCGTGACACCAGGAACGCCGCGAGCATCAGCAGCGACGCGCACTCCACCAGCCGCAGGGCCGGATCCCCGCCGGCCCGCCACCGCAGGCGCGCGCACAGCAGGACCGCGACCGCCGCGCCGGCCGCGAGCACGAGGGCCGGCGTCTGCGGCACCCCGAGCCGGGGAAGGACGGACGGCCACGCAGCGTCGAACGGGCGGGCGTACGCGTCCTGGCCCCGCATCAGGAACGGCAGCGTCCGGGTGAAGAACAGCCCGGGCCGCGGCATGGCCAGGGCCGCCGCCAGCGACACGGCCGCGGGAACGCCCACGGCCCAGGCCAGCGCCCGCCACCGGCGGGCGAACACGAACAGCAGCAGCACCGGCACAAGCATCGGCTTCAGCGCCACCGCCGCGCCCACCACCGCCCCGGCCGCACACCAGCGCCCGCGGTGGGCGAGCAGCAGGGCGGCGGGGAAGGCGACGGCCGACAGGGCCGTCCAGTTGCCGAGGTAGACGACGCCGTGGAAGGGCTCGAAGACGCCGAGCGCCGCGACGACGCCCGCCGCGAGCCGGCTGTCGGCCCGCACCCCGAAGATCCGCAGGGCGAGCACGACCCCGGCGAGGACGAGCAGCGCGGTGACGACGGGCACCGCCCTGGCCAGCGCTTCGTTGCCGAACACGGTCTCGGGGACCGCGGCGAACACCGCGCCCGGCAGATAGAGGAACCGTTTGTCCGCGTACGGCGAGCCGCCGTCGAGCAGCGCCCGCGCCGCCCGTACGACCACCGCGTTGTCTATCCCGGGCGTCCGGGGGCCCTGCACCACGCGCACGACGTCCAGCGCGAGCACGAGCAGCGCGGCGAGCAGCACCGGCCAGGGAGCCCGCCCGCGCAGCCACCTCCCGAGGGCGTCGGGGCGGCTCGCGGCGGGCGTCGTCACGGCGCTCGCGTCACTCGCGGCGCTCTTGGCGCTCACGGCGCGACCTCGGAGAGGACGAACCCGGCCGGGCCCCGGACGGTCCGGCGCAGGGCGGGATCGCCCCGGTCCAGGCCCGGGCCGCCGTTCTTCTGCAGGACCCAGCGCACGCGGTACTCCTTGAGGATGCCGAGCCGCTCGGCCCGGGAGGTGGCCGGGGCGAAGTAGCGGCGGGTCGCGGCGCGGCGGCGTGCCGCGTCGGGGAGGAAGACGTCGGGGTAGGCGGGGGCGACGGTGTACGGCCCGTAGGCGGGCAGCATCCGCAGCGCGTAGTAGTTGTCGGTCATCACCGTCTGCCGCGCGGGCACTTCACGCGCCGCCCAGGTGAACCGTGGCCAGAGCGCGACGGTGTGGAGGTGGCGCAGGACGGGCGGAAGCGCCTGGGGGCGCAGGACGTACGTGAGCACCCCCGCCTGCGTCCACGCGCCCGCCAAGAGGGCGACCGCCGTCAGCGGGACGAGCGCCGCCCGAACCCGGCGGCCGCCGGAGGCGGCCTCCAGAGCGAGGGCGAGCTGCGCGGGGACGAGGACGGCGGGCAGGATCCTGCCCCACGCCTGATGGCCGCTCAGACCGCCGGCCGCGAAGACGGCGAGCCCCAGCCCGAAGAAGATCACCAGCGGGTCGCGGCGGTCGCGCCGGGCCCGCAGCGCGAGCGCGGCCACGCCGAGGCCGGCCAGGCAGAACTTCGTCGCGAGGTGGTCGTAGAGCGGCCGGTGGATGTCATCCAGACCGCCCGTGCCGAGCAGGGAGAAGAACGCGTAGTACGGCCAGCAGGCGAGCACCGCGGCGGCCAGGGCGCACGCGGCGGCCACCCGCAGCCACACCGCCCGCCCCGGCCACGGCCGCGCGCCGAGCAGCACCGCGGCGGCGCCGAGCACCGCGACGGCGCCCGTGAACTGATGGGTGAGCAGGATCCCGGCGAGCAGCAGCCCGAGCCCCAGGAAGGCCGCCGTACCCCAGGCCGCGGCCAGGGCACGCCGCAGCAGCGCCCACAGGTGGAAGGCCATGCCGAAGGCGAACGTGCTCGGATAGGCGAGAGTGAGCGAAATCGAGGTGAGCCCGAGGACGCCGCTCCACGCGAAAAGCCTCACTCCGTACAGCAGGAGCAGGCACAGCACCGCCAGCGGCACCGCCGTCCTGCTGCGCGTGAACGTCCGCACGAAGGCGTGGACGCCCGTGCCGAGGAGGGCGAGCCCGGCGAGTGCCCCCAGGCGCAGCACGGTGAAGGTGCCCCAGCCGGTCGCCGATCCGGTGAGCGCGAGCAGGACCGTCCACGGCGAGTAGTAGGGGCTCGGGGTCGGGGCGTCGACCAGGGGGTTGCCGGGGTGGAGGGGGTCGGCGCGCAGCCGTTCGAGGACAGCCGCGTGCATGCCGAGATCTCCGGACCAGGGCAGCCGCACGGTCATCAGCAGCAGGAGGACGGCCAGCAGCAGGACGGCGACGACGACGGGCCGTCGGGCCGCTGCGCGGGCCGGGCGCGCGGCCCCGGGCGGGGCCGCACGCTCAGCGGGGACGGTGACCGGAAGCACGGGCCGACCTCGTGCGCAGCCGCCACGGCATGACCACCGATTCGAGCTGGACGGCCAGGTTCATCTTCGACTCGCCTGCGGTGCGGTCCTCGAAGTGGATGGGCACCTCCATGACCGTGTACCCGGCCTTGAGCGCGCGGTACTTCATCTCGACCTGGAAGCTGTAGCCGGCGCTGTCGACGGTCTCCAGGTCGATGGCGTTCAGGGCGGCCGCGGACCAGAGGTTGAAGCCGCCGGTGATGTCCCGTACGCGGGTGCCGAGGATCGTGCTGGCGTAGGCGTTGGCCCAGCGGGAGAGGGCCTTTCTGTGGACGCCCCACGCGTCGGAGAGGGAGCCGCCGGGCACGTAGCGGCTGCCGACGACGACGTCCGCGCCGGTGGCGAGGGCGACCCCGAGCAGCTCGGGGATCTTCTCCGCGGGGTGGCTGCCGTCGGCGTCCATCTGCAGGACGTAGGAGGCGCCCTCGGCGACGGCCCGGGCCATGCCGGCGGCGTAGGCGCGGCCGAGCCCGTCCTTGGTGGTGCGGTGCAGGACGCCCACCCGGGTCCGGCCGGGCTCGTTGTACTTCTCCGCCAGTTGTTCGGCGATGGCCCCGGTGCCGTCGGGGCTGTTGTCGTCGACGACCAGCAGCCGCAGGCCCTCCAGCGGCAGGGCCATGAGCGCCTCCGCCATGGTGGCCAGGTTCGCCGCCTCGTTGTACGTGGGCATGACGACGGTCGTCGCGGTGCGGCTCCACTCGGCGGGCAGCGGGGGTGCCGCGGCGGGGGTGTGTGGTGCGCTCATGGGCTCGGTCCTCGTGGGTTCGTCGGCAAAGGGCGTGGGTTCGTCGGCAAAGGGACTGCGTCTGCATGCGCCGGCAGCGGGCCGGTAGCGGGCTGGCAGCGGGCCGGGCCGGCGTCAGGCGGCGGAGAAGCGGATGGCCGCGTCGGGGATGACCATGCCGCACCACACGCGGGCGCCGTCGCACAGCTCGTTGTCGGAGCCGACCTCCGCGTGGTCGCCGATCACCACGCCGTCGAGGGCGGTGCGCGGGCCGACCCGGGCGTCCCGGCCGATCATGCTGGCCCGGATCCGGGCACCGGCCCCGATGCGCGCGCCGTCCAGCACGACCGACCCCTCGACCTCCGCTCCGGCCTCGACGTGCGCCCCGGCGCCGATGACGCTCCCGCCGGACAGGCGGGCTCCTTCCTCGACGCGGGCGCCGGGCAGCACCAGGTGTTCGCCCGGTTCGCCGGGCACGGCGGGCGAGCGGACGACCCCGCGGACGAGGTCGGCCGACGCCTGGACGAAGGAGGCGGGGCGGCCGAGGTCCAGCCAGTACGAGGCGTCGACCACGCCGTGCAGCAGCGCGCCGGAGGCCAGCAGGCCGGGGAAGGTCTCGCGTTCGACGGAGACCGGGCGGCCGTCGGGGATGGTGTCGATGACGTCGCGGCGGAAGACGTAGGCGCCGGCGTTGATCTGGTCGGTGACGATCTCCTCGGGGCGGCGGGGCTTCTCGGTGAAGGCCAGGACGCGCCCGCCGGCGTCGGTGGGGACGAGCCCGAAGGCCCTGGGGTCGGCCACCCTGGTCAGGTGCAGGGTGACGTCGGCCTGAGCCTGCTCGTGGCGGCGCAGCAGGCCCCTGATGTCGAGGCCGGTGAGGATGTCCCCGTTGAAGACGAGGACGGGGCCGCGCGGGCCGGTGGTGAGGGCCTGCGCCGCGCTGCGGATGGCGCCGCCGGTGCCGAGCGGCTCCTTCTCGGTGACGTAGGTCAGACGCAGGCCGTGGGCGGAGCCGTCGCCGAAGTAGGGCTCGAAGACCTCGGCGAGGTAGGAGGTGGCGAGGACGACGTGGCCGACGCCGGCGGCCCGGGCGAGGGCCAGCTGGTGGGCGATGAAGGGCACTCCGGCGGCCGGGACCATCGGCTTCGGCGTGTTGAGGGTGAGCGGCCGCAGCCGGGTCCCCTTGCCGCCGACGAGCAGTACCGCCTCTGTCATGCCACTGTCCTCGCCGTCGTCTTCGCACTGTGTCAGTTTTTGCGGCAATTTACACTACAATCAGTTCTCTGCGGCAAATGTCTGCTTTGCGTGGCGGCCATACCGGGACGACCGTAATGGGAGAGGCCCTTGCGACCCTTGCGACCAGCGGCGACGTCGGGGTTCGCGGCCCTCGGCCGGGAATTCGCCAAGTTCGGCGCCGTCGGCGGCCTCGGCATCGTCGTCAACCTCGCGGTCTTCAACCTCTGCCGTGCGCTCACCGGGCTGCCGGTCGTGCGCTGCAGCGTGATCGCGACCGTGGTCGCCATCGGCTTCAACTACCTGGGCCTGCGTCACTTCGCCTACCGCGACCGCGACAGGAGCCGGCGCAGCCGCCAGGTCGCCCTCTTCGCCGCCTTCAGCGCCATCGGGCTGGTCATCGAGAACGGGGTGCTCTACGTCGCCACGTACTCGTTCGGCTGGGACACCCCGTTCCAGAACAACCTCTTCAAGTTCCTGGGCATCGGCGCCGCCACGCTCTTCCGCTTCTGGACCTACCGGGCCTGGGTGTTCAGGACACTGCTCCCCGACGGCTCTCACGGCGACCCCTCGAACAGCACGAGCAACCCCGCCGCGTACCACCCCGAGACCACCGCACCCCCACCGTAGAGACACACCCGCACCCCAAGCGGAGCACGGGCGAGCGGCCTGGCCGCCAACAGCAGCAGAACCGGCAGGAACGGCAGCATGAAGCGTGGCTTGGACAGCGGCGAACCCGGCGTTCCCACCATCAGCACCCACGCCCCCGCCACCGCCACGACCAGCTGCCACGGCACCTTCCGGTCCCGCGCGAGGGCCAGCACCCCGATGGCCCCCAGCACCACCACCGCGATCACCGCCGCGGAGCGCAGATCACCCGTCCGGCCCGCGTGCCGGTAGAGGAGCATCCCCTTCAGCACGTGCACGGTGCCCGCACCGAAGTCGAACGACTGCCCCCACGCCCGCTCCGCCTCGAACCAGCCGTCCACCCGGCCCACCTTGCTCCCCAGGTACAGCCAGCTCCCCAGCAGCCCCAGGGGCGCCGTCAGCAGCGCCACCCACGCCTGCCGGCCGCCCCGGCGCTGCACCAGCTCCCACCCGGCGGCCAGCACGACCGTGCCGACCAGCACCGTGGCGCTCGGCCGCACCATGCCCGCCACGACGCACAGCGCGGCCGCCGCCAGCCAGCGCCGCGCCAGTATGGCCACCAGCGCCCAGATCAGGGCCGCGCTGAACACGCCCTCCGAGTACGGCACCCACAGCGCGAACGCGTACGGCGAGCAGGCCCACAGCGCCACGCACGCGTACCCGGCGCCCGGCCGGCCGCCGACGGCGCGCACGAGCCGGAACACCCCCGCGGCGGCCACCGCGGCGCCCGTGAACGACACCACCACCCCGGCCCACACCAGCGGCAGCCCCGTCACCAGCCCCACCGACCGGATCAGCCCGGGAACCAGCGGGAAGAACGCGAGCCTGCTGAATTTCGGCTCCCCGTCCGGACCGTAGGGGATCTCCCCCGGATAGCCGCGCTTGGCGATGTGCAGGTAATTGCCGCTGTCCCAGCGCTGCAGCAGGACCTCCGGGCCCCGCCCGAGATGGCGGCTCACCAGCAGGAGCACCGCGAAGCCGACCGCGGACACCGCCAGGTAGAGGGCCACCGCGCGGGCCGTCCCGTGGCGCGGGGGCGCGGGCGGCGGGGCCGGCACGGGGCGGCGTGCGCCGTCGGACAGGGCATCGGGGGAGGGCCCGGACGTCAACCGGGAAACGGCCTTCATCCGTCCCTCATAGCACGGCAAAAGGACGGCCCCGGGGGATTTGTCCCCAGGGCCGTCCCTTGTTCACTCCGCCGTCAGCCGTGCGTCAATTCGACGCAGCGCACGGCCCGGAAAGCCGCCCGGGCGCGCGCTCCGGCACACGGCTCAGCTGTGCGTCCGCAGCAGGGTGCGCATGGTCCGCATGGCCACCGACAGGTTGGCCAGGTCGAAGGCGTCCGAACCGCGGATCTCGTCGAGCGTGGTGCGCGCCCGGCTCAGGATCGCCGCGTTCTTCTCCTCCCAGTCCTCGAAGCGCTGCTCCGGCGTCGAGGAGCCGTTGCCCACCGCGAGGATGTCGGCGGTGAGCGCGGAGTGGGCCGCGTACAGGTCCTCTCGGATGGAGGCGCGGGCCATGGACTGCCAGCGGTCCGCGCGCGGCAGCTCGATGATGCGGTCCATCAGCTGGGTGATGTGCAGCCGGTCCCCGAGGTCGTAGTAGACCTCGGCCACGGCCAGCGGCTCCTTGCCGGTGCGGTCGGCGACCGCGACGACGTCCAGCGCCGGGAAGACGGAGGAGAAGCCCGCCACGCGCACGGCCAGCTCGTCCGGCACGCCGGCGTCCACCAGCTCGTCGTGGATGGACTGCCACCACTCCATGTCGGCGCCCTTGAGCAGCTTGGGCAGCTCGCCCCAGACCTCGGCCACGCCGTCCTGGAAGAACTCGATCGTCCCGGCCAGCTCCAGCGGCTGCGGCCGGTTGTTGAGCAGCCAGCGGGTGCCGCGCTCGACCAGGCGCCGCGAGTGCAGCCGGATGCGGGTCTGGACGTCGGCCGCGACCACGTTGTCCAGGCCCTCGACGGCGTCCCACACGGAGCCCAGCCCGAAGATGGCGCGGGCGGCGGTCTGCGCCCGGACGATCTCCTCCAGCGAGGCCCCGGTCTCCTCCCGCAGACGGTGCAGGAAGGTCGAGCCGCCGCTGTTGACGGTGTCGTTGACCAGGACGGTGGTGATGATCTCCCGGCTCAGCGCGTGGGCGTCGACCTGCTCGGCGAAGCCGGTGCGCAGCGCCTGCGGGAAGTAGGCGTGCAGCAGGCGCTCGAGGTACGGGTCGTCGGGCAGCCCGGTGGCGAGCAGCTCCTCGGCCGTGGTGATCTTGATGTAGGCGAGGAGGACGGCCAGCTCCGGCTGGGTCAGCCCGCGGCCCGCGGAGAGCCGCTCGCGGATCTGCCGGTCGCTGGGCAGGAACTCCAGGGCCCGGTCCAGGTGGCCGTCCCGGCCGAGGCGGCGCATGATCCGCTGGTGGGCGTGGAGGAGGCTGGGGGCCTGCTCCACGGCGTTGGCCAGGGCCACGTTCTGCGCGTAGTTGTTGCGCAGGACCAGCTCGCCGACCTCGTCGGTCATCTCGGCGAGGAGCTTGTTGCGCTGCTTGACGGTCATGTCGCCGTCGATGACGAGCGCGTTGAGCAGGATCTTGATGTTCACCTCGTGGTCGGAGGTGTCCACGCCGGCGCTGTTGTCGATGGCGTCGGTGTTGATCCGGCCGCCGTTGGAAGCGAACTCGATCCGGCCGAGCTGGGTCAGGCCCAGGTTGCCGCCCTCGCCGACGACCTTGACGCGCAGGTCCTGGCCGTCGACGCGGATGGCGTCGTTGGCCTTGTCGCCGACGTCCGCGTGGGACTCGGTGGAGGCCTTGACGTACGTGCCGATGCCGCCGTTCCACAGCAGGTCGACCTGCGCGCGCAGGATGGCCTTCATCAGCTCGGCGGGGGTCATCTTGGTGACGCCCGCCTCGATGCCGAGGGCCTGCCGCACGTGCGCGTTGACCGGGATCGACTTGGCGGTACGGGGGTGGATGCCGCCGCCCTGGGAGAGCAGCCCGGTGTCGTAGTCGGCCCAGGACGAGCGGGGCAGCTCGAACAGGCGGCGGCGCTCGGCGTAGGAGACGGCCGCGTCCGGGGTCGGGTCGATGAAGATGTGGCGGTGGTCGAAGGCGGCCACCAGGCGGATGTGCTCGGAGAGCAGCATGCCGTTGCCGAAGACGTCACCGGACATGTCGCCGACGCCGACGACCGTGAAGTCCTGCGTCTGGGTGTTGTGGCCCAGCTCGCGGAAGTGGCGCTTGACCGACTCCCAGGCGCCGCGGGCGGTGATGCCCATGCCCTTGTGGTCGTAGCCGGCCGAGCCGCCGGAGGCGAAGGCGTCGCCGAGCCAGAAGCCGTAGGACTGCGCGACCTCGTTGGCGATGTCCGAGAACGTCGCGGTGCCCTTGTCGGCGGCGACGACCAGGTAGGTGTCGTCCTCGTCGTGGCGGACGACGTCCTTCGGGGGCACGACCTCGCCGCCGACCATGTTGTCGGTGATGTCGAGGAGGCCCGAGATGAACGTCTTGTACGAGGCGATGCCCTCGGCGAGCCACGCGTCGCGGTCCACCGACGGGTCGGGCAGGCGCTTGCCGACGAAGCCGCCCTTGGCGCCCACCGGCACGATGACGGTGTTCTTCACCATCTGGGCCTTGACCAGGCCGAGGATCTCGGTGCGGAAGTCCTCGCGCCGGTCGGACCAGCGCAGACCGCCGCGCGCGACCTTGCCGAAGCGCAGGTGCACGCCCTCCACCCGCGGCGAGTACACCCAGATCTCGAAGGCCGGGCGGGGCGCCGGCAGCTCGGGGATGGCCTGCGGGTCGAGCTTGAGGGACAGGTAGGGGCGCGGCGCGCCGTCGGCGTCGCGCTGGAAGTGGTTGGTGCGCAGCGTGGCCTTGATGACCGTGAGGAAGGCCCGCAGGATGCGGTCCTCGTCCAGGCTCGCCACCTGGTCCAGGGCGCCGTCCAGCTCCTCCAGCAGGCCGTCGATGAGCTCGTTGCCGGCGCGCTGGAGCGCGGGCGACATCCGGGCCTCGAAGAGGTTGACCAGCAGGCGGGTGGTGTGGACGTTGTTGCTGAGGGTGTCCTCCATGTACGCCTGGCTGAACGGCCAGGCGGCCTGCCGGAGGTACTTGGCGTAGGCCCGCAGCACCATGGCCTGGCGCCAGTCGAGACCGGCCCGCAGCACCAGGTTGTTGAAGTTGTCGTTCTCCGCGGCGCCGGTCCACACCGCCGCGAAGGCCTCCTGGAAGCGGATGCGGGCGTCGTCGCCCTCGATCCGCTCGGGCATCCGCAGACCGAAGTCGTAGATCCAGGCGGTGGTGCGGTCCGAGCAGCGCAGCTCGTACGGGCGCTCGTCGACGACCTCGACGCCGAGGCGGTGGAGCACCGGCAGCACGGCGGACAGCGAGACCGGCTCACCCGTGCGGTAGATCTTGAAGCGGCGCTCGCCGGGGCCCGCGCCGACCGGCTCGTAGAGGCTGAGCTCGAAGTCGCGGTCGCCGCCGGCGGTGGTGAGCTTCTCCAGGTGACCGAGGTCGGAGACGGCGCTGCGGGGGCTGTGGTCGGCCTTGTAGCCCTCGGGGAAGGCCTGGCCGTAGCGGCGCAGCAGCTCGGCGGCGCGCTCCTCGCCGGCCTCGGCGGTCAGCGTCTCGGCGAAGCCGTCCGCCCAGGAGCGGGCGGCCTCGACCAGGCGGGCCTCGATGCGGTCGGCGTCGGCGTCGGTGAGCTCGCGCAGCGTCGCGCCCGGCTCGACGCGGACGACGAAGTGCAGCCGGGAGAGGACCGACTCGGTGTTCCAGGCGGTGAAGTCGACGCTGGAGCCGCCGAGCTCCTCCTTGAGGATGTCGATCAGGCGCAGCCGCACACCGGTGGTGTAGCGGTCGCGCGGGAGGTAGACCAGCGCCGAGTAGTAGCGCCCGTACTCCTCCTGGCGCAGGTACAGCCGCAGCCGGCGGCGCTCCTGGAGGTAGAGCACGCTCGTGGCGATGGAGCGCAGCTGCTCGGCGGCGATCTGGAAGAGCTCGTCGCGCGGGTAGGTCTCCAGGATCTGGAGGAGGTCGCGGCCGTCGTGGCTGTCGGGCGTGAAGCCGGCGTCGGCGAGGACCTGCTGGACCTTGCGGCGGACGACGGGCACGCGGCGCACGGACTCGGTGTACGCGGCGGAGGAGAACAGGCCGAGGAAACGGCGCTCGCCGATCACGTTGCCGTCGGCGTCGAACTTCTTCACCCCGACGTAGTCGAGGTAGGAGGGGCGGTGGACCGTGGCGCGGCTGTTGGCCTTGGTGAGGACGAGCAGCTTGTGCTCACGGGCCTTGGCGCGGGCGTCGGCGGGCAGCCGGTTGAACGAGGGGGACGCCGGGCGCGGCAGGTGCGAGTGCGGGCCGCCGGCGCGCTGCGCCTCGTCGTGGTGGGGGTCGGAGCGCAGGATGCCGAGGCCGGTGCCGGGGACGGCGCTGAGCACGTCCTCCTCGCCGCCGTCGGTGGAGACCTTCGTCAGCTCGTACTCGCGGTAGCCGAGGAAGGTGAAGTGGTCCGCGGCCAGCCAGCGCAGCAGCTCGCCGGCCTCGTGGGTGTCCGACGGGGCGACGTCGCCGGGGAGGGACTCGGCGGCCAGGCCGTCGGCGATGCGCAGGGCGGCGTCGCGCATCTTGGACCAGTCCTCGACGGCCTCGCGGACGTCGGACAGGACGCGCATCAGGTCGGCGGCGATCTGCTTGAGGTCGCCGCGGTCGGTCTCGCGGTCGATCTCGACGTGGATCCAGGACTCGGTGAGCGCGTCGTGCGGCAGAACGGCGTCCTTGCCGGTGCCGTGGGCTTCGCAGTTGGAACCGAGGACCTCCAGCAGACGGCCGGTGACGTCACGGCGCACGATCATCTGCGGGTGGATCACGACGTGGATGCCGCGGCCCTGGCGGGAGAGCTCGTTGGTGACCGAGTCGACCAGGAAGGGCATGTCGTCGGTGACGACCTCGACGACGGAGTGGCTGCACGTCCAGCCGTTCTCCTCGACGGTCGGGGTGTGCACCCGGACGTTGGCCGTGCCCTGCGGGCGGTTCTCGGCGAGGTGGCGGTGCGAGACCGCGGCGCCGTAGACGTCGACCGGCTCGCGACCGTTGAGGTCCTCCGGCGCCGTGTGCAGGTAGTAGCGCTGGAGGTAGGCGGTCAGGGTCTCCTGGTCGAGTCCCGCCTCGGCCTTCGGCCCGGTCGGTTGTTGCCCCCCGGCCGGGCTGTTCTCAGCGACGCGGGCCGCCCTCTCGAGCAGCTCTGCCTTGGCTTCGTCCAGCTTGGTCTGCATGTCCTCTGGCTCCTGTCGCGCGCCGTTGCGTGACATAGGTGGTGAAGGCATCACGCCGCGACGCGGGGTCTCCGGTCGTCTTCGACGGTATGCCGGAATGAGGGATGACCGGAGCGGTCCCGGCCGATTCGGCCGAATGCGCCCCGCCCGGGCGACCAGCGGCTCCCCGGGTGCCGTGGCACTCCGGGCGCAGGACAGGGGCGCCGTCGCCCCCGCTGGATATCGCGCTGATCACCCCGTAAGGCTATCGCTCTTCCCCCGGGAGGCGTCACGAGCGGTTTGTGTACAAAACCCGGAGCCCATCTTTGACGATATGGACAGCGCGGTCAGCCGACGAGACGCTCCGCCTCCGCAACGGCCTCCACCAGCGTGTCCACGACGGGCACCCCGGCCCCTACAAGCCCGGCCCGGTCGTGCGAGCCTCCCGTGTACAGCACCGCGTGCGCGCCCACGTGGGCCGCCGCCACGGCGTCGTCGAGCGCGTCGCCGATGACGACCGTGCGCGCCGGGGGTATGCCCTCGCCCGCCAGGCCGGCGACGTGGCGGGCCATGTGCTCGGCCTTGCTGCCGCCGGAGGGGCCCGTCCGCCCCTCGACCCGGACGAACCTCCGTTCGATGCCGAAGGTGCGCACGAGCGGCAGCAGGGCCTCGTGCCCGTACATCGACATGATCGACTGGGTGCCGCCGGTCTCCTGCCAGCGCTCCAGCAGCTTCTCGGCGCCCTCCGCGAGGCCGCAGCGCAGGTGGTGGTCGTGGTAGTGCCGCTGGAAGGCGCCGTCCATGTGCTCCCACTCGGCCTCGGTGGGGAGGCGGCCCATCAGCCGCTCGTAGAACCGCGGGATGGGGACGCAGTACAGCGCGCGGTAGCGCTCCAGGGTGATCGGCTCCAGGCCGATCTCCGCGAAGGCGGCGTTGGTCGCCGCCATCACCGCGTCGACGTCGTGAAAGAGCGTGCCGTTCCAGTCCCACACAATGTGGGCCGCGTGCTTCCCCATGCGAAAACTGTACGGGGAGGCTGTGACAACAGCGGTCCCGGGCGGCGGTCCTAGATCAGGTTGGGGATCTCCTGCACGCCGAACCACATCAGCTCGTGGTCCTCGGCGCCGTCGACCGTGAACTGCGCGTCGTCGTCACCGCGGTCGGCGGCGCCCAGCGCCGCGGCGGCCGCCGCGACGTCCTCCTCGGCGTCCCCGGAGTCGAGGTGCACGGCCGCGGCCTTCGCCAGCCGCACCGTCTCCGAGAGCCGCACCTCGCCGTAGGCGGACTGGTCCAGCCCACGCTCGGGGTCGGCGGCCACGGCGGCCTCGGGCACGTCGACGGCGACGACCACGCGGCGGCGCGGCGCCTCGGGGTCGGCGGCGAGCAGGCGCAGGGAACCCTGGGCGGCGCGCCCCAGGGCGGCGTACTCCAGCTCCTCGACGTCGTCGGAGCGGTACCACTCGCGCAGGGCCGGGGTCACGGCGAAGGCGTCCAGCGGGGCCGGGCCCAGCACTCCCGCCTTGTGCGCCTCGGCGAGACCGGGGAGGGTCAAGGGGACGTAGACGCGCATGACCGCCGCTTTCCTTCGATCCTGGGGACGTTTCGGTTGCGAGGCCAGCATACGGGCGTGGGTACCCCTTCGAAGTGCAGGTGAGCCGCCTGCGGGCGGCTCCTCGGCCCCCTGTGTCGCAGCGTGTGGCGCCCGGCTGCCCCGCACCACCCCGGGGTCCCCCGAATAGGTGAATCACCGGCAGGCGGCGCAGCCCCGTCCGCCGTCCTTGCCGCCCTCCGGCGCCCCCGATAGAAGATCACCCGACGGAAGCTACTGCCCGGTAATCCCGCCGGGCCCGGCACCGCGAGGGGGCGGCCAGCATGAGGACCGGCACGAACAGGACCACCGGCGGCAGGACGGCCGCACGCACCGGCAGGCCCGCCGCCCGGACCGCACCCGCACGGCGCACGGACTCCCGCCGCCCGGCCGCCCCGGACCCGGCCGCACGCCGCCGGGAGCGCGAGCGCCTGCCGCGCTACTGGTTCGCCGAACGGCTCCTGCTCACCCTCAGCGGCCAGCGCCCGGTCCACTGGATGCTCGGCCACACCCTGGGCGCCGCGTACGACCAGCTGGCCGCCCTGGCGCCCTACGCTCCCCTGCTGCCCGCCCCGCCCGGCCGCAGCCCCGCCGTCAGGCACTGCGACGAGTTCCGGCCCTCCCCGGGCGTCATCGAGGCCTTCGCCCGCATCGCGTCCGGGGACCGGCTGCTCGCCCTCGCCTTCCGCCTGGAGCACTGCACCGACCAGCGCTGGCGGTGCTCGGCCGTGGAGCTCGGCGGCGGGACCCGCCGCTGACATACGTGAGGCGGGGCGGGGCGCCTGGATCACCCAGGAGTCCCGCCCCGCCTCATGCCCGAAGGCTCACGCCGCAAGGCTCATGCCCGAGGGCTCACGCCCAAAGGATCACACCCGGCGAACCGCCCAGGCCTACTTCTTGCGGCGACGCCCGCCGCTGTTCTTCTGCGCCTTGCGGCGCTCGGCGCGGGTCATGCCGTCCGCCGCCGAGCGGAACTCGCCGGTGTCGTCGCTGGCGTAGTCGGTCTCGATCGTGCCGCCCGCACCGTCGACCGTCGGGGCCGAGAAGTGCAGCCGGTCCGGCCGCTGCGGCTGCGCGAGACCCTTCGCCCGGATCTCGGGACGGGCCGCGGGGATGGTGTCCTGGGCCTTGTCCAGGGACGGCGCGGCCTCCTCGACCGGGACCTCCTCCAGCTGCTGGTCGACCTGGACCTCCAGGTTGAACAGGTAGCCGACGGACTCCTCCTTGATGCCCTCCATCATGGCCTGGAACATGTCGAAGCCCTCGCGCTGGTACTCCACCAGCGGGTCCTTCTGGGCCATGGCGCGCAGGCCGATGCCCTCCTGGAGGTAGTCCATCTCGTAGAGGTGCTCACGCCACTTGCGGTCCAGCACCGAGAGCACCACGCGGCGCTCCAGCTCGCGCATGATGTCGGAGCCCAGCTGCTCCTCGCGCGCCGCGTACTGCTCGTGGATGTCGTCCTTGACGGACTCGGCGATGAACTCGGCCGTGATGCCCGCGCGGTCGCCCGCCGCCTCCTCCAGCTCCTCGATGGTGACCTTCACGGGGTAGAGCTGCTTGAAGGCGCCCCACAGCCGCTCCAGGTCCCACTCCTCGGCGAAGCCCTCGACGGTCTCCTGGCGGATGTAGTCGTCGATGGTGTCGTCCATGAAGTGCTGGACCTGCTCCTGGAGGTTCTCGCCCTCCAGGACGCGGCGGCGCTCGCCGTAGATGACCTCGCGCTGGCGGTTGAGCACCTCGTCGTACTTCAGGACGTTCTTACGCGTCTCGAAGTTCTGCTGCTCGACCTGGGACTGCGCCGAGGCGATGGCACGGGTGACCATCTTGTTCTCGATCGGCACGTCGTCGGGAACGTTGGCCATGGCCATGACGCGCTCGACCATCTGAGCCTTGAACAGGCGCATCAGGTCATCGCCCAGGGACAGGTAGAAGCGGGACTCGCCGGGGTCGCCCTGACGGCCGGAACGACCGCGCAGCTGATTGTCGATACGGCGCGACTCATGGCGCTCCGTGCCGAGCACGTAGAGCCCGCCGAGGTCCTTGACCTCCTCGAACTCGGCCTTGACCGCGGCCTCGGCACGCTCCAGGGCACCGGGCAGCGCGGCCGCCCACTCCTCGACGTGCTCCACGGGGTCGAGACCCCTCTGGCGCAGCTCCGCCTCGGCGAGGTCGTCCGGATTGCCGCCGAGCTTGATGTCCGTGCCACGGCCGGCCATGTTCGTGGCGACGGTGACGGCGCCCCTGCGGCCGGCCTGCGCGACGATCGAGGCCTCGCGCTCGTGGTGCTTGGCGTTGAGCACCTCGTGCTGGATGCCGCGCTTGGCGAGCTGCTGGGAGAGATACTCCGACTTCTCCACGGAAGTGGTGCCGACCAGGATCGGCTGCCCCTTCTCGTGCTTCTCGGCGATGTCCTTCACCACGGCGTCGAACTTGGCGACCTCAGTGCGGTAGATGAGGTCGGACTGGTCCATGCGGACCATCGGCCGGTTGGTCGGGATCGGCACCACGCCGAGCTTGTAGATCTGGTGGAACTCGGCGGCCTCGGTCATGGCCGTACCGGTCATGCCGGACAGCTTGCTGTAGAGGCGGAAGAAGTTCTGGAGGGTGATCGTGGCGAGGGTCTGGTTCTCGTCCTTGATCTCCACCCCTTCCTTCGCCTCGATGGCCTGGTGCATGCCCTCGTTGTAGCGGCGGCCCGCGAGGATACGGCCGGTGTGCTCGTCGACGATCATGACTTCGCCGTCCATGACGACGTAGTCCTTGTCCCGCTTGAAGAGCTCCTTCGCCTTGATGGCGTTGTTGAGGTAGCCCACCAGCGGGGTGTTGACCGACTCGTAGAGGTTGTCGATGCCCAGCCAGTCCTCGACCTTGGCGACGCCGGCCTCGTGGATGGCGACCGTGCGCTTCTTCTCGTCGACCTCGTAGTCGCCGGTCTCCTCGACGCCCTTCTGGGGGTTGGCCGGCTCGCCCTTCTTCAGGCGCGTGACCAGCTTGGCGAAGTCGCCGTACCACTTGGTGGCCTGGTCGGCCGGGCCGGAGATGATCAGCGGCGTACGGGCCTCGTCGACCAGGATCGAGTCGACCTCGTCGACCACGGCGAAGTTGTGCCCGCGCTGGACCAGCTCGTCCTTCGACCACGCCATGTTGTCGCGCAGGTAGTCGAAGCCGAACTCGTTGTTCGTGCCGTACGTGATGTCGCAGCTGTACTGCTCGCGGCGCTGCGCCGGCGTCATGTTCGCCAGGATGCAGCCGACCGACAGGCCGAGGAACTTGTGCACCCGGCCCATCAGCTCGGAGTCGCGCTCGGCCAGGTAGTCGTTGACCGTGATGAGGTGGACACCCTTGCCCGACAGGGCGTTCAGATACGCGGGGAGCGTGCCGACGAGGGTCTTGCCCTCACCGGTCTTCATCTCCGCCACGTACCCCAGGTGCAGGGCGGCGCCGCCCATCAGCTGGACGTCGTAGTGACGCTGGCCGAGGACGCGCTTGGCACCCTCACGGACGGTCGCGAAGGCCTCGGGGAGCAGGTCGTCCAGGCTCTCCCCGTCGGCGTAGCGCTGCTTGTACTCGTCGGTCAGGGCGCGCAGCTCGGCGTCGGAGAGGTTGAGGAAGTCCTCTTCGATGGAATTGACCTGGTCCGCGATGCGGTGCAGCTTGCGCAGGATCTTGCCTTCTCCTGCACGCATGATCTTGCCGAAGACGGACACGTAGGCTAGCTCCTTGCCGGTCGGGCCTGGCACCGGTTCTCCCCCGCCGTGGGCAGGGGGCGGGTACGCGGGCACGACGGGACAGTCCCCGCCGCAACGGCCATCGTAAGCGAGGACCCCGCCGCGCCGGGAGGTCCGTCATCACCGAGGCCGGGTGTCACCCGCGGTGTCACCCGGATAAGGAACGAGCGAATAATCCCGAAGGTGCCGGGCTGCGGGTCTTTACACTCCGGCCATGGACCCCATAGAGCTCACGACCGAGCGCCTGCTGCTGCGTCCTTTCGCCCTCTCCGACGCGGACGGCGTGGTCGCGGCCTGCCAGGACCCGGACATCCCGCGGTACACGAGCGTGCCCTCTCCGTACACGCCCGAGGACGCCCGCACCTTCATCGGGGAGACGTGCCCGTCCGGCTGGCACAACGACTCCCTCTACACCTGGGGCGTCTTCACCCGGGAGGACGGCCGGCTCGTCGGTTCGATGTGCCTGGTGCGGCTCGCGCAGCTGCGCTCCCCCGAGCGCCAGGCCGAGCTCGGCTACTGGACCGCCAAGGAGCAGCGCGGCCGCGGGTACACCGCGGAGGCGGCCGGCGCGGTCGTCCGCTGGGCCTTCGGGACCCTCGGCGTCGAGCGCATGGAGTGGTACGCGGAGGCCGGCAACGAGGGCTCGCGCGCGGTGGCCCTGAAGGTCGGATTCCGGATGGAGGGCGTCATGCGGTCGAAGATCGTGTACGCGGGCACGCGCCGCGACGCGTGGACCGGTTCCCTGCTCCCCTCGGACCTGGACCTGCCGACCACCACCCCCTACCTGCCGTTTCCCGAGCGCGGCTGACCGGATCCGGGGTCGTTGTCAGTGCCCCCGCCTAAGGTGATCGGCATGACAACTGCCGCCTCCGCCAAGGCCCGTAAGCCGGAAGCCCGCAAGCCCGAAGCTCTCAAGCCGGGAGTCCGGGGGCCCGAGCACCGCCTGTCCGCCGATGACGCGCGCCGGCTGGCGCTGCGCGCCCAGGGCCTGCTGGGCGCGCCGGACCGGCGGGCGGGCACGCGCGGCGTGTTGCGGCGGCTGGGGGCCGTCCAGCTCGACACGATCTCGGTGCTGGCCCGCTCGCACGAGCTGGTGCCGTACGCCCGGCTGGGCGCGGTCGGCCGGGGCACGGTCGAGGCGGCCTACTGGTCGGGGGACCACGCTTTCGAGTACTGGTCGCATGCGGCGTGCATCCTGCCCGTCGAGGAATGGCCGCTGTTCGCCTTCCGCCGCCGGGCCTTCCAGGCCCGCGGCCACCGCTGGCACATCATGGAGGACGCCGAGCGCTCGTGCGCGGCGGTCCGCGACCGCCTCAAGGCCGAAGGCCCCCTGACGGCCACGGAGCTGGGCGGCGCGAAGAACGGCGGGGAGTGGTACGACTGGTCCGAGACGAAGATCGCGGTCGAGTGGCTGCTGGACACCGGCGAGGTGGTGTGCACCCGCAGGCGCGGCTGGAAGCGCGTGTACGACCTGGCGGAGCGCGCCGTGCCCGATGCCCTCTTCCACGACGATCTGGACGACGCCGCGTGCATACGGCGCCTGGTGGCGCAGGCCGGTGCCGCGATGGGCGTGGCCACCCGGGCGGACCTCGCGGACTACCACCGCCTCAAGGGCGAGCAGGTGGACACCGTCATCGACGAGACCGGCCTGGTGCCCGTCGAGGTGGCGGGCTGGTCGAAGCCCGCGTGGGCCGACCCCGCGGCCCTGGCCGAACAGCCGCGCGGCCGGCACCGTACGACGCTGCTGTCGCCGTTCGACTCACTGGTCTGGGACCGCCCCCGCACGGAGCGGATCTTCGGCTTCACCCACCGCCTGGAGGCGTACGTCCCGAAGGACAAGCGCATACACGGCTATTTCGCGATGCCGCTGCTGGCGGGCGGCCGGCTGCTCGGCCGCGTCGACCCGGCGCGCGACGGCAGCACGCTGGTGGCCCGCCAGGTCTCCCTCGACGGGCCCAAGGCCGTGGCTCCCATGGCCCAGGCGCTCCGGGAAGCCGCGGAGTGGGTGGGCTGCAATGCCGTCCGGATCGAGCGCTGCGACGACGCGAAGCTGGCCGCAGCGCTGATCACCGCCCTGGAATAGGCCCGGCATGCCCCCGGCTAACGGATTTCCAGGATCTTCTCGCGCATCGCGTACACCACCGCCTCCATCCTGGAGTGCAGCTGCAGCTTCTCCAGGATGTTGCGCACGTGGTTCTTGACGGTGTTCTCGGAGATGAACAACTCCTTGGCGATATCGCGGTTGTTCATCCCCGTGGCGACGAGCTTGAGGACCTCCAGCTCGCGGTCGGTCAGCCGGGGGGCCGGCACCAGCCGGCGCTCGTCCGTGCGCTGGATCATCGACTTGAACTCGGTGAGCAGCTTGGACGCCATCGACGGGCTGATCTGCGACTGCCCGTCGGCGACGGCCCGGATCGCGGTCGCCACTTCGTCGGTGGAGATCTCCTTGAGGAGATAGCCGGTCGCCCCGGCCTTGATGGCGTCGTAGAGGTCGGCTTCCTCATCGCTGATCGTCAGCATGATGATCTTCGCGCTGGGGGCCACCTCCTTGATGGAGGTGCACGCCTCGATGCCGCCGCGCTTGGGCATGCGGACGTCCATCAGCACGATGTCGGGCAGCAGATCCGCGGCCTTGTCCACGGCCTCCGCGCCGTCCCCGGCCTCCCCTACGACCTGGATGTCCTCCTCCTGCGCAAGGACGATCTCCAGGCCCCGGCGGAAGAGCGCGTGGTCGTCCACGACCAGGACCCGGATGGGCTCCTCGCGCGCCGCGCCCCTGCCTGTGCAGGCCTCGTCGTCGTCCTCGCCGGGCTCGAGTACGGGCCCGAACCTGTCCGCCATTGTTCCTCCCCCTGAAGACCCCTGAAGGCCCAGAGCCCCTCGCGGTTGCACTGTGCTGCGTGCTGCGCCGCCCAACCGGTTCCCCGGCGCCGGTGGTTGGCCGCCGGGCCATGATTTCATGCCGGGGGGCCGGACGCTGCTTCCGTCGTCGCACGCCGGCGCCCCGGGGGCGCGGGGGGCGCGCCCCGAGGGCACCGGATCGACGGTTACGGCAGATGCCGCGGGAGGCCTGGGCCTCCCGGCTCAGCCGCCCAGCTCGCCGCCCGCACCACCGGGCTCTCCTTCGAAGAGCGGGTCGGCATTGAGGTGGATGACGCCGTAGTCGTAGGCGTGCCGCCGGTAGACGACACTGGGTTGTTTGCTGTCGGAGTCGACGAACAGGTAGAAGTCGTGCCCGACCAACTCCATTTCGTAGAGCGCCTGGTCGAGGGTCATGGGCGCTGCGGCGTGGGTCTTCTCGCGGACCACCAGGGGGCCTTCGCCCTGGATCTCCAGGGATCCCATGCGGGTGACCGGCACGCCTTCCGCCGCGTGGTCGACGGCGAGTTCACCGCTGTCGGTGAGCTCCGCGGCGCCGATGACGGTCGCCGCGACATCGCTCGCGGGGATACGGCCGTTGCCCCGCCGGGTGTGGCGCTTGTCGTTCTGCTTGCGCAGTCGTGCTTCGAGCTTGCTGGTGGCCAGGTCCAGTGCGACATACGGATCGGTTGCAGCGGCCTCCGCCCGGATCACCGGTCCACGGGAACGCACCGTGATCTCCACCCGGTCGGAGCGGTCGGCCTGCCTGGGGTTGGGCTCCTTGGACACCTCGACGTCGAGGCTGATCACCTTGCCGTCGAGCTTCTGGATCTTGTCCAGCTTCAGCTTCTCGGCCACGTGCTTGCGAAAGCGCTCGGGCACCTCGGTCTTGCGGCCTTTGACGACGATGTCCACGCAGAACTCCGTTCCCGGATCGCCCCGCCGAAGGTGCGGAGCGCATCCCTCTTGCATCAGACCCCGGGGATACCCGGAGCCACCGACTTGGCGGTTTTCACCTCCTCCTCCCCCATCGGCAAGGTCTGCACCCCATCGACTTCAAGCTTCCGTGAAAGCGAGCAAAGCGCGCCATTCGGAAATGCGAGGCATAGCCCCTGCCATTCCTCACAACCGAACATATCTCGCTCGGACGCCTGTCGGTAGCCCCTACCGGGACGTACCTCCATTCAGGTGTTTCCTTGCCGTTACCATCAGCAACGAATGAGGTTGCCCCTCAGTTCCGGTTCTTTTCGGCCTCGCACGGGGGAACTCCGGACGCGGCCACGACGGCGGCCCCCAGAGCTCTCCCGCCCGCGAGGGAGACGGCACGGGCCGCCTCGGCGAGCGACGCCCCCGTGGTCATCAGGTCGTCTACCAGCACCACCGGCCCTTCGCGCAACAACAGCCCCTCCCCTCCCATACGTACCCCCAGTGCACCGGCCACATTCGCCCTGCGCTCCCGGGCGCCCAGTCCGGCCTGGTCGGCGACGGGCCTGCACTGGCGCAGCACGGCCGCCACCCGGGCCGGCACACCCGCGGCCCGGAGGGCACGCGCCGCGGCGAGAGCCAGGCGCCGGCCGGCATCGTGACCCCGGGCGGCGACGGCACGGCGGGCGGAGGGGACGGGAACGAGCAGCAAGGGCCTTTCACCGGCTTCCAGGGCCCCTCCCCCGCCCCACCCGCCACCCCCCGGACAACCGGCCACCGAGCGCACCGCACCCGCCAGAGCAGCCCCCAGCGGCCCCGCCAGCCCCAGCGCCCCGCGCTCCTTGTGCGCGAGCAGCGCCGAGCGCACCGGGCCCTCATACCGCGCAGCGGCGTGGACCGGCGGCAGCCCGGGCGGCGCAGGATCCGGCCTGACGCGCCACACCGCACCCGCTCCGGGCACCGCGCCTCCGCCCAGCGCCACCCGGCACGTCTCGCACAGCACGGACCGCGGCCGCCCGCACCCCGCGCACTCGCCCGGCAGCACCAGGCCCGCGATCTCCTGCCACCACCCCGGCACAGATCCACTGTCCCGCCGGGCGCGGCGCCCCGCCACCCCTGTGGAAAACCCTGCGCCGCGTGACCGGCGCGCGGCGGCCGGCGGCGGCTAGCCCGGGTAGACGGGCGCGGAGCCTTCCTTGGTCACCAGCTTCCAGTTGCTGTCCGGCAGCAGGCGTACGATCCCGCCGTCCCGCTCGGCCACCAGCGCCGGTGCCTTCGCCGTGCTCTCCGAGGCCGCGACGCCCCGCACGCCCGTGATTCCGGGCAGCGCGGAGGTGTTCGACAGCGAGCCGTCCGTATCGATGTACTGCAGCTGCTGCAGCCCGCCCTGTTCGTTCCCCGCGACCAGCAGGCGGCTCCCGCCGGCCCACGACACCGCGTCGACCTGCTCCAACCGTGGCGCCACCGAACGCAGTTCCTGCACCGACAGGCTCAGCCGCCCCGCGTCCGCGTGCCGTTCGACCCGCCCGAGCTTCAGGCTCGTACGGTCGTCCTTGGTCACCAGCAGCGCGATCCGCACACCGTCGGCCGCCACCCGGAGGCCGGTGATGCGCCCGTCCAGCCGGGGCACCTGGACCTCCTCCGGGCTGCCCTTGCCGCCGGGCAGCCGCAGCAGCCGCGGCCGCTCCGGATCCTGGTCGGCCACCCACAGGTCATTGAGACCGTCCCAGCTCGGGGCGGTCAGTCCGGCCTTCGCCCCACCGCGCGCCGTCACCCGGGGCTCGCCCAGCGCCGCGCCCGTCTCCAGATCGGTGACGTACAGCGCCTGGCCGCCTGCGGCCACGCCCGCGGCGCGGTGCTCGCTGCGGTCCACGCCCACCGACCGCAGCTGCACGGCGCCGTCGCCGAGCGGCCCCGGCACCCGCCGCGCCTCCTCGTCGCCGTCGGCCAGGCTCACCATCCGGTGCTGGGCGTCGACGAAGTACTGCTGGTCCGCGCCGCGGCCGGCGGCCTGGTCGGGCGCGTACTGCCGCGCCGCCTCCCGGCCCAGCGAGCACAGCTGCGAGCCGTTCTCCCGCTGCAGCACCACCTGGCCGACCTTCGCCGACTGGTCCTGGACGGTGTACAGGAGCTGCGCGGCCATGCGCTCGCACTGCCCCTGATTGGTGCCCGCGCCCTTCCCGTTCAGCCGGATTTTGAGGGCGTTGGAGTCGTCCACGGACAGCCGCCGGTCCACGACCTTCGTGCCGGTCGGGAACGCCGTCGCGGCCACCGGGTCCAGCCAGTTGGTCGGCCCGTCCAGCAGCGCGTTGACCGTGGACGTCACGGGGTCTATGCGCTTGCGCAGGTAGACGGGGTCGGCGACGAGCACGCTCTTGCCCTTGCCCGAGCCCGCCGTGCCCAGCTCCGCGAAGTAGTACTTGTTGACGGACCGGTAGATCCGCTGGAAGTCGGCGAGGCCGAGCACCAGCCCGGGCGGCAGGTCATCGATGCGCCACTCGCCGCCCTCGCGCGCGACGTGGATCTGCGCCTTGAACGCGCTCTCTTCCGGCTTGTAGGCGTGCTTGGCGTCGATCCTGGCGACCTGCTTGCCGGTCAGGGTGATGGTGTAGTCGCGGTCGCGGTCCCGGTCACCGTTGTGCTCCACCTGCACCTGCGGCGGCTCCGCCAGCACGACCGTGCCCCACGAGGGCTCCCACCCGCGCTGCTTGTCCTTGGCCAGGTACATGCGGGCCGTGCCGTAGTCCGGATCGTCACTGGTGGTGGCTTCCAGGAAGCCCGTCACCAGCTCCTGCGGCCGCTCGCCCTTGTGCGGCGGCACGCCGTAGACGCGCACCTGCGAGTCCGCGTCGGCGCGCTGCGACGAGTCGACCGCCGTCACCTCACCGCTGTCGGGCATCGAGGCGCACCCGGCCAGCAGCACGCCACCGGAGACGAGCGCGGCGAACCCCGCGGTCCGCCGCCGCGGGGTCCGGCGCCGGCGATTGCGTTCAGCGCCCACGCGCCCGCCCCTCACGTTCCCCCGTGGCCCCCGCCACGGGCTTGCCGCCGTCCTGGCCTCCCGGACGGGCCACCACGCGGGCACCACTGCCCGGCAGCGCCGTCGGATCCACGGCGGGCACGTTCCTGTTCTGCGCCGGTACGGGCGCGAGACCGCTGCCCTGCGGCGGCACTCCGCCGGACCGCCCGGCCACGGCCATCGGCACCCCGGCCTCGCTCAGGCCGCGGTTGCGCCGGGAATCCTCCGGCTCCAGCGGGATCGGCGATCCGCGCAGGGTGTCACCGGCCGTGCCCGGCAGCGTCAGCCGGAACTGCGAACCGCCGCCCGGCTCGCCCCACGCCTGCAACCAGCCGCCGTGCAGCCGCGCGTCCTCCACGGCGATCGACAGGCCGAGGCCCGTACCGCCCGTGGTGCGCGCACGCGCGGGGTCGGCCCGCCAGAAGCGGTTGAACACCCGGACGGCCTCGCCGGGCTTGAGGCCCACGCCGTAGTCACGGACGGCCACCGCCACCGCGCCGCCGGCCGCCGCCAGCCGCACGATCACATCCCGGCCCTCGCCGTGCTCCACCGCATTGACGACGAGGTTGCGCAGCACGCGCTCCACACGCCGGGAGTCCGCCTCCGCGACCACCGGCTGCTCGGCGCCCTGCACCAGCAGCTTGCTGCCCTTGCGCTCCGCGAGCGGCAGGGCCCCCTCGATCACACGGTTGACGACATCCCGCAGATCGACCGGCTCGGCCTCCAGGGCCGCGGCCCCCGCGTCGAAGCGGCTGATCTCCAGCAGATCGGCCAGCAGCGACTCGAAGCGGTCGACCTGCCCGTACAGCAGCTCCGCCGAGCGCGCGGTGACCGGATCGAAGTCCTCACGGGCCTCGTGGATGACCTCGGCGGCCATACGCACGGTCGTCAGCGGCGTCCGCAGCTCGTGCGAGACGTCCGAGACGAACCTGCGCTGCATCCGCGACAGCTGCTCCAGCTGCTGGATCTTGACCTGGAGGTTCTGCGCCATCTTGTTGAAGGCCTCACCGAGACGGGCGATGTCGTCCTCGCCGGTGACCTTCATACGCTCCTGCAGGACGCCCGCCGCCAGCCGCTCGGAGATGCTCGCGGCCATCCGCACGGGCGTGACGATCTGCCGCACCACGAGCCAGGCGATGGCGCCGAGCAGCACGACCACGAACACCCCGGCCGTCGCCAGCGTGCCCTTGACCAGGCTCAGCGACTTCTCCTCCTGGGTGTACGGGAAGAGGTAGTACAGCTGGTACGCCTTGCCGTTGACGTCGTACATCCGCTTGCCGACGACCAGCGCCGGCTCGCCCTCGTCGGAGGCGTTGTGCTTGACCGACGCCGACTTCCACAGCGCACCGGTCTTGGTGTCCAGCTGTTTCCGCAGGTCGGCGGGGATGCTGGCCTCGGGGTCGATGTCACCGGAGGCCCGCGGGCCGCGCGCCCCGGCGGACGTCATGTCGCCGTAGGCCAGGTCGCCGTACGCGAGATCGCCGCTGCCGGAGCTGAGCGCCACCACGTGGTAGACGCCCTGCCCGCCGCTGGAGAGCTGCTGCACCAGGGCCGTCAGCCAGGCCCCGGGGTCCGTCGCACCGCGGCCACTGGCCTGTGCGTCCTGCCCGCGGGTGTCCCCCGCGGTGTCGGCGGCGTCCCGCGCCGCCTTGAAACCGCCCTCGGCCTGGCTCAGCGACGCATGCCGCTTGGCCTCCAGCAGGCCGTTGCGAACCTGCCCGATGACCACGACGCCGAGCAGCAGCACCACGCCCACCGACATCAGCAGCGTGGTCGCGACGACCCGCAGCTGGATATTGCGCCGCCACAGGCGCATCGCGGGCAGCAGCGGACGCCGCACCCAGCGCACGTACAGCCTCAGCACCGGGTGGACCGGCCCCGCGGCCGCGCCGTCGGACAGCATCCGCCCGGCCCGCCACAGCCGCCGGAAGAGAGGTATGCCGCCCGCCGTCTCGACGGGCCGCCCCACGCCCCGCTCCGGGGCGGCACCGTTGCCCGACATGTCAGCTCGGCCCGGCCTTGTAGCCCACACCACGGACGGTCACCACGATCTCCGGCCGCTCCGGGTCCTTCTCGACCTTGGAGCGCAGCCGCTGCACGTGCACATTGACGAGGCGGGTGTCGGCCGCGTGGCGGTAGCCCCACACCTGCTCCAGGAGCACCTCGCGGGTGAAGACCTGCCACGGCTTGCGGGCGAGGGCCACCAGCAGGTCGAACTCGAGCGGCGTCAGCGCGATCGACTGCCCGTCGCGCTTGACCGAGTGCCCGGCCACGTCGATGACCAGGTCCCCTATCGACAGCTGCTCCGGCGCGGGCTCCTCCGAGCGGCGCAGGCGGGCGCGGATGCGCGCCACCAGCTCCTTCGGCTTGAACGGCTTGACCATGTAGTCGTCGGCCCCCGACTCCAGGCCCACGACGACGTCAACCGTGTCGCTCTTCGCCGTCAGCATCACGATCGGCACGCCGGACTCGGCGCGGATGAGCCGGCAGACCTCGATGCCGTCCCGGCCGGGCAGCATCAGATCGAGCAGCACAAGATCGGGCTTGACCTCACGAAAAGCAGCAAGTGCCTTGTCGCCGTCCGCTACAAACGACGGCTCGAAACCCTCACCACGCAGCACAATGCCGAGCATCTCGGCCAGTGCGGTGTCGTCGTCGACGACAAGGACGCGTCCCTTCATATCGACATCATCCCATTTTCGCATCCGGTCCATAGAGCCGGGTGACGGAGCTCACCTGGCGCAGGTGACATTCTTCGGTGTGTCCCGTTGACCCGGGACGCCGACCTCGTCTGCCGCCAGGTGTGGACAGTACACGGGTGAATCAGCCCGGCTCACTCCCGGATCCCTGCTGTGACCTGGCACAGAGCTCCGCCAGGCCCGCCCGGGTCACCGGCGAGACCACACCGTTCTCCGTGACGATCGCGGTCACCAGTTCCGGTGGTGTGACGTCGAACGCAGGGTTGTACGCCTGCGTCCCCAGCGGAGCCACCGGCACACCGGTGCCCGGCTCGGCGCCTGCCCCGGCCGGCACCACCGTAAACTCCGTGATCTCGTGGCCGGAACGCTGCTCCACCTCGATCTCCGAACCTGCCGCCGTACCGAGGTCCACGGTGGTCACCGGGGCCACCACGAGGAACGGCACGTGGTGATAGCGGGCCAGCACCGCCAGCGGATAGCTGCCGACCTTGTTCGCCACGGAGCCGTCCGCGGCTATCCGGTCCGCACCGATCAGCACCGCATCCACCTCTCCCGCGGCGAACAGCGACCCCGCGGCATTGTCGGTGAGCAGGGTGTACGCCATCCCGGCCCGGGCCGCCTCGTACGCGGTGAGCCGCGACCCCTGCAGCAGCGGACGCGTCTCGTCCACCCACAGGCGCCTCAGCCGCCCCGCACGGTGTGCCGCGCTCGCCACGGCCAGCGCCGTGCCCTCGCCTCCGGAGACCAGCGCCCCGGTGTTGCAGTGCGTGAGGACCCGGAATCCGCCGCCGGGCACCAGCTCGTCCAGCAGGGCCAGCCCGTGCGCCGCCATCCGCGCGCTGGCCTCCGCGTCCTCACGGTGCACAGCGCGCGCCTCGGCGAGCGTGGCCGCGGCGGCCTGCCCGGGCCCGCCTCCCGCCCCCAGGGCCTTCTCGTACGCGCCCAGGGCCCGCCGCACCCCGTAGGCGAGATTCACGGCCGTGGGGCGCGCGTGCGCGAGCAGCTCGGCGGCCTCCACGACGTCGAAGCCGCGGACGGCCGCCAGCGCCACGCCGTACGCCCCGGCGATCCCCAGCAGCGGAGCCCCCCGCACGGCGAGCGTACGGACCGCCTCGACCAGCGCCGGCACGTCCGTGCACACCAGCTCGACCTCCTCCGCGGGAAGCCTCCGCTGGTCCAGGACGACGAGGACGGGCCCCTCCGGCGGCTCCTCCCATCTGAGCGAAGGAACGGAGCCGGGCTCGACGGACGCCATGGATGCCGCGAACTGATCAGCCATCCGTCCAGTCTGCCGCTCACGCCCCGACTATTGAAGGTCGCCTGGGGATTCCTCCCCCGTACGAGCCCCGTATGAGCTCGCGGGCCGCCCGGATCACCGTGACACGATTGCCGGAAGTCGCTCGCCGCCGCACCGGCGGACGGGCGGGCACCGAGAAGGAGCGAGACGCACATGACTGACTCTCCGGGCCGGACCTCGCCCGGATCCTCCCCGTCCGACGAGCGCGCCCAGGCGGCGCAAGGGCAGGAGAAGGAAAAGGAACAGGAAAGGGCCCAGTGGGCGCAGGACCAGCCGCCCCCGGGTGACTGGTCGACCTCGTCCCCGAGCCCGCCCCGGCAGCGCAGACCGGCCGGCGAACGCGCACGCGCCCGGGCAGGCACGCAGGGTCCGACGGGGCCTGCGGGCAGCGGTCCGGCGGGCCAGGGTCCCGCTGCAGGCCCAGGATCCGGAGGCACGGGGCCTCAGGCGGGCTGGAACCAGTGGGCACGCCCGCCACAGGCACCCCAGCCCGGGGTGATCCCCCTGCGCCCACTGCAGGCCGGCGAGATCGTGGAGGGCTCGGTACGCACGATGCGCCTCCACTGGCGCTCCGTCGTCGGCATCTCCCTGACGGTGGCCGTGGGTACGCAGACCGTGGCGACGGTGATCGAACGGCTGTGGCCGCGCGGTACACAGGAGCTCGATGCGCTCAGCGGCGAGACCCCGCAGTCTCCGCAGGAACTGGTCGACGCCATAGGCAACGGCCTCGGCAGCCTCGGAGTGACCTGGCTGCTCAGCCTGGTCGGCTCCATCACCGCCGCGGCCCTGCTGACGGTGATCGTCAGCCGCGCGGTCCTGGGCCGCCCGGTCACCACCCTGGAGGCGTGGCGGAGCGCCAGGCCGCAGCTGGCCCGTATGACGGGCCTGCTGATCCTGGTGCCGCTGCTCCTGGTGGGTGTGTTCGCCGTCGGTATCGTCTGGGGTCTGCTGGCGGCAGCGGCCGGAGCCGAGCAGGCGGGAATGTCGCTCATGGCCATGGGCGGTCTGGCGTCCATGGTCGTCGCGACCTGGCTCTGGATCCGTTACAGCCTTGCCGCGCCGGCACTGATGCTGGAGAAGCAGAGCGTGCTCGGGGCCATGAGGCGGTCGGCGAAGCTGGTGCGGGGCGCCTGGTGGCGGGTCTTCGGAATTCAGCTCATGTCCGTGCTGATCACTCTGCTGGTCGGCTTTATGGCGCAGGCGATCGTTGTGGTGCTCGACGTCGTTGTACACGGTTTCGGCGAGCAGTCGACCGCTGATGCGACCGACTGGGCGTCACTGATCTCGATCGGTATAGCGGCGGTCGTCAGCGCCACGATCACTTTGCCGGTCACGGCCGGTATGACGGCGCTGCTGTACATGGACCAGCGCATTCGGCGCGAGTCCCTGGACATCGAGCTCGCACGGGCGGCGGGCGAATAACACGGCTTTGCTGATTGCTGATGTGCTCGGCTGCGTTCCTTAAAGGGATGCAGCCGAGCACATCAGCATCAGGGCCTCCGGCTATGAAAACTGTCCGGAAACGCGAAAAAGCCCTGGTAGGAACTCAAGGTTCCCACCAGGGCTTTCTCTAAAAATTGTTCGGCGGCGTCCTACTCTCCCACACGGTCCCCCATGCAGTACCATCGGCGCTGAAA
>NZ_BMUT01000001.1:177036-1281729 GCF_014650335.1 Streptomyces hiroshimensis | reverse complement strand
CGGCACCATCACACTCGCAGCCCTCACCATCTGGCTCCGAACATGATCCGAGAAACAGTGCCTAGGAGACCGCGGCCTGCGCGGGCTCCTCGTGGCGCGTCTGGGCAGGCACGTTGCCGCCCACGCCGCCGAGCACCGGGTCCGGCCCCGGCAGACCCGCGCGGTGAGCCTGGACGCCCGCGCGCACGGCCCAGAAGTAGAAGCCCAGGGCCGACACCCCGACCAGAGCGGTGTCGAGGCCGCCCGGGATCACCCCGTGACCGCCGAACTCCTTGCTACCGAGGGCCGACAGCAGGGACAGCCACAGCAGGAAGCCGGCCATCCACCACGCCGGCGCGAACTGGCGGCGCAGGTTCTCGCCCCGGCGACGCAGCACGACCGCCGCGATGGGGACGGAGAGCAGCGTGAGCAGGGTGACCTTGCCGGTGTTGGGCCACTTCGACCAGTACAGGGCGCAGGCCGCGAAGGCGAAGATGAGCGGGCAGAGGACCTTGGCGGCGGGGAGCCGGAAGGGGCGGGGCAGCTCGGGCTTGGTCTGCCGGAAGACGCCGACGGCGATCGGGCCCATCAGGTACGAGACGACCATCGCCGCAGACACGACGCTGGCCAGGGCCTCCCAGCTGTGGCCGATGGTCACCAGCAGGAGAACGGAGAAGGCCAGGTTGAGCCACATCGCGGGGCGGGCGACGCCGTACCTGGGGTGCACCTCGGCGATCTTCTTGGGGAAGAAGCCGGTGTCGGCGAGGTTCTGCGCCAGGTAGGCGGAGGAGGCGACGTTGCCGATGTTGGCACCGTTGGGCGAGATGAAGGCGCCGAACTGGAGCATGGTGACGACCCAGTGCAGCATCAGCAGCTTGGCGAGGTCGGCGAAGGGCGAGGCGAAGTTGATGCCGCTCCACCCGCCGGCCTCGGCGAGCTTCTCCGGCGGGACCGCGCCGAGGAAGACGACCTGGAGGGCCAGGTAGATCACCAGGCCGAGGGAGAGCGCGCCGACGAGGGCGAGCGGGATGGCCCGGCCGGGGTTCTTGGCGTTGCCGCCGAGGTTGACGACGGCCTGGAAGCCGTTGAAGGCGAACACGACGCCGGAGGCGGTGACGGCGGTGAGGACGGCGGACCAGCCGTTCGGGGCGAAGCCACCATGCGCGGTGAAGTTGTCCGTGTGGAAGCCCGAGGCGATGAGCGCGCCGACCGCGAGGACCGGGATGGCGAACTTGACCAGCGTCAGCAGGTTGTTGGCCCGCGCCAGCAGCTCGACCGACCAGTAGCAGGCGAGCCACAGGGCGACGGTGAGGAACAGGGCCATCGCGATGCCGGTGCCGGTGAGGCTGCCGTCGGCGACGAGCCCGCGGGCCCAGCCGTAGCTCCACGAGGACATGTACTGGGTGCCCGCGATGGCCTCGATCGGGATCAGCGAGGCGGTCGCGATCCACACGGCCCAGCCCGTGATGAAGCCGAGCACCGGTCCGTGCGAGATGGAGCCGAACCGGGCCATGGCACCCGGCAGCGGATAGGCGGCGCCGACCTCGGCGTAGGACATGGCGATCATGCCGATGAAGATCGCGCCGATCACCCAGGCGACCAGCGCGGCCGGGCCCGCGACCTGAGCCGCCTGACCGGCTCCGAAGAGCCAGCCGGAGCCGAAAATGGACCCCAGCCCGATCATGATCAGGGCGAAGAGGCTGAGGCCTTTTCGATTGGCCGCGCTCACATCCACGACGTGCATTCCGTTCTGCCGGAGACAAAGTCCGACGGCAGCCCGTGCACCTCTCAGGCCCTGCGACTGCCGCCCTTTTTCGTCGGCTCGCGCCGCAGGACGACATCGTCTTCCGGGCCGAACCCTCCAAACTGGACGGAATTCAGCCGCGCGCAGCGAGAAGCGGCCCGGCGGCTCTGCCGAAATCATCCCCGGGAGTGGACACCGGGCGGCTGCGCACGACGAACCTGAGGAATTCGATCAGCGGTGGTCCGGGCTCACTGGCGACGAGATCACCGAGGACGCAAAAGCGACGCCCGCCATCGTACGACAATCAACGGAACGTCTCCAATCGCCGCTGGTCAGCCCTTATTTCCGGCGTGGGCACGCCATTTCATGATTCCCGAGTGACTAAGCGCGTGCTTTCCGTAACTTTACCGAGCGAATTAGCGGAAATATTTTTCCGGATCCTGGTGATGCGGGAGAACGCCGGAGATCACCGGAGAGGTCCGGCGCTGGCGGCGACCGGCCCGGGCGACCGCCGGCGGCATGGCCCCGCCGACGCGCCTGGCAACCCTTCTGACAGAACGACAGGGCGTAGGCGGTGCCGCGTCACGAGACCCGGAGACCCGGACCTGCGGCGACCGCGCTCACCCGGGTGTAGACCGAAACCGGATAGTAGTGGCGCTCCACCCGCGGCGGCCGGAGTCGCGGTGGCGGCGAGCCCGGCCGGCCCTCCGTACGCGACAAACCCCTGCACCGCGTCACCGACGGACGGCGCCTCACGTACCGTCCGCCCGCCGGGCCGCGTGGCCCAGCCCTCGCGCGCAGGCACGGCAGCCCCCGCCGCGTGCCGAGAAGATGCGCAGCAGGACCTCCTCGGAGGGCTTTCCGCAGACGAGGCAGCGCTCGTGCCGCCCCCTCGACGGCGGTACGACGAGCCCTGCTGTTCCGGCCACGGGCAGATCCAGCAGGCTGCCCGAGCGCGGAGACTCTCCGCACATCAGGCAGAATCCCGGTGCCGGTCCCGGTTCCTCCGCCCGGCGCGGCCGGAGCAGCGGAGGCAGCAGCGGCTCCACCGCGGAGCCGCTCCTCGTGCTCAATGAGCTGCTCCCCACGACGCCACGGCGGTTGAGCATCAGGTCCATGCCGGTGAACTCCGTGAGGATGCTTACGGCCTGCGCGGCGGGCCAGGACAGCCCGTCCCCCGGGATGTGCCTGTTCCTCTTCGCCAGGTGGCCGTAACCGAGGTCTTCCATGGACACCACCAGGCCAAGCCGTTCGGTGAACAGCACGCCGAGCACCCTGGGTATGGGCTCCCGTGGGTCTCTCCGTTGTCGATCCAGCGGCGCACTCTGGAGACGTCGGTCGCCGCATGGGGGTGTCCCATGACGGCTGCCTGACGGTTCGCCATGCCCGCGAGCTCGGACCTGGTCCAACCCGTGAGCGCGACCTGAAAGATGGCAGCCATCCTCCCTGGTTGCACGCGCCGTGCTGTGGCCTCCTGTGGTGTTTCACCATCAAGACCGGGAAGAACGCGGGCAAGAACCCATCCGTCGCCTCGCTCTACCGGGCACTCGCCGACGCCGAGGACGCCGCGACGGACCACGGCCTGCCGCTGCGGCCCAAGCCCGTCCGCATCCGCCGGCCCGAGGACCCGCTCACCCCCGAGGAGATCGATCTCCGCGAACGCCTCCAGTCCCAGCCACACCCGAACACGGAGATCCACAGCTAGACCCCGTGACCATTCCCAGTGCCAACGGCTGACCGATGTTCCCCAAGGTCGATTACGCAGTGCTACATGTCCGTTCACCGTAGCTATTACGAGAACCAGGCCTTCGACGGTGTTGCGGTATCGGTACTGTCCGTGGTCGAAGGCTGGGGGACGGCGCCCGGCCCGTGAGAGTGGACACGCGCCGACGAGTCGGTTCAGATGGGGTGGACCTGGTCCGCCTGCGGGCCACGTTCCCCCTGGGTCACCTCGAACTCGACGCGTTGGTTCTCCTCCAGGCTCCTGTATCCACTGGCCTGGACCGCGCTGTAGTGGACAAAAACATCAGGACTCCCATCATCCGGAGCGATGAACCCGAAGCCCTTCTCCGCGTTGAACCACTTCACAGTGCCCTGCTGAGCCATGTCCCATCCTCCAGAGACCGAAGCCGAGCACCTGATCCGCACCCGGCAGGGGATCGATCCTGCCCTTGACCGTCAGGTCTTTAAACGTGCCTGCGCGGGTTCGTCCCGAGGCGAGCAGTCACCCCGGCCCCACGGCGACCCCTTCAGCGTCCAAGATCATCCCGTGGCGGCTTTTGGGCTCACCTTGGACCCCTGCCGAGACCCCCGCGAGTTCGCGGAAACCGAAGGTTCTTCAGTACGAACCCGAGGCTGTGGTGCCCTGGTTCTGGGGGATGGACCCGTGGGTTCGGGGTCGACTCACGGGGCCGGTTCTGCTTCGGTCCGGCCGTCAAAGGCCCTGTCCCGGGCGTGCACCGTCTTCCGCGCGCCCGGGACAGGTTTCTATCGGAAGGCCGGCAGGCTGCGTGCGACCCAGTCGCCGAAGGGCCTGGCCGGACGGTGGAGGACGTTCTCCACGTCGGGGCTGATCTCCTGCTCGGCCGGCAGCGGGACGCCGAGGACGTCCAGGGTGCCGCCGATGACCTCCTGCGGCATGAACTGCGCCATATGGGCGTGGGCTTCCTCGCGGGAGAGTTCCACGAAGGCCACCTCCTCGCCCAGGGCTTCGGAGACCACCGCGGCCTGCTCGCGCGGGCTGATGGCCTCGGGACCGGTCAGCTCGTAGGTGCGGCCCGCGTGGCCGTCCTCGCGCAGCGCGGCAGCGGCGACCTCGGCGATGTCCGCCGGGTCGATGACGGGCAGCGCCACATCTGCGAACGGGGCGAAGATCGTGCGCTTGGTACGGACCGACTCGGCCCAGGCGAAGGCGTTGGAGGCGAAGCCGCCCGGGCGCAGGATGGTGAAGTCCGCTCCGGACGCGTGCACGGCGGCCTCGAAGTCGCGCAGGCGGGTGTGTGAAAGGGCCTTGGGCCGGGTGGAGTTGAGCTGGGAGGAGAGCAGGACGACCCGTTTGACCCCGGCGGCCGTGGCCGCGTCCAGAAGGGCCTGCGGGTTCTCGCCGTGGCCGTTGAGCTCGCCGCCCAGCAGGATGAAGAAGGCGTCGGCGCCGTCGAGGACCGGCCGCATACTCGCGGCATTCCCGACATCGGCCCGGGCGTGCCGGACGCCGACCGGGAGCCTGGCGGACTGCTCCTGCCGCGAGACGGCCACGACCTCCTCGCCTGCCTCGGCCAGCAGCGGCACCAGCGTGCGCCCGATGTTGCCGGTGGCACCCGTCACGACGATCATTACGATCCCCCAAGTAAGTTAGTTGACTGACTTGGAAGGACCCTAGCACGACCTTTCCGCGCGCTGTCTATAGTTGGTCAGGTGACTGACTCAGTGAAGCCCCGGGCAGCGCAGGCGGCCGACAAGCGCCGACGACTCACAGCCGCGGCAGCCCAGGTCCTGCACGAGCAGGGCGTCGAACGGACCACCCTCGCCGACATCGCGCGCGCGGCCGACGTCCCCGTCGGGAACGTCTACTACTACTTCAAGACCAAGGACGAACTGGTCCAGGCCGCACTATCCGAGCACAGCGCCCACCTGGACCAACTCACCAACCAACTGGACCAGTTGCCCGACCCCCTCGACCGCCTCAAGGCCCTGATCGAAACCTGGGTCGCCCAGCGCGACACCGCCGCCCGCTACGGCTGCCCCACCGGCACCCTGGCCGTCGAGGTCGACAAGCGCGCGAACGGGACCCTGGACGCGGAGGCCGGCGCGGTGATCCGGCGGCTGCTCGACTGGGCCGGACACCAGTTCCGCGCCCTGGGCCTGCCCGACCCGGACGACCTCGCCGTCACCCTCATCTCCGGCTACCAGGGCATGTCACTCCTGGCCAACGCCCTGCGCGACCCGGACATCATGACCCGCCAGGGCGCCCGCCTCCTCCACTGGCTCGACTCCCTGCAGGCTCCCGGCCGGACTCCCTGACCCGGCGAACGATCATTGGCCAGACTTGCGTGTCCGCACGCTCCCTGCCCGGGTTCCCGGTCGTCCGGCTCCCCGCGGCCAACCCGAGCCCTCACCTTCGCCCCGATCGAAGAATGGCCGGAGATGGCGAGAACCCTTCAGAAATCCTGAAGTTACGTCACTCGACGAAGAACACCCGACTGAGGGAGAACCTCCTGGCCACAGGCACAGGGACTCAGCGGGGCTCAGGAGAACTCACGGGATGTCGCACAGCAAGATCAGGTGCTTAGCGCCAACGGCTGTACCGATGGTCCTACCGACGCCAATTGCATCGGATGCGAATACGCGACACCTGTCCTGGAGGTGGGTCCGGGACCGCGCGGAAATGACCCCATCAGGGACGTTGGCCTTGGAAGCACGGTAGCGGTTGCGGCACCGAGTGTCCGCGGGCCTCACTCCATCGGGCGATTGAACTGCGAAGACGCCCCCGAGTCGCATCCGATGCGAAATTCTCGCGTCAGATGCGATAGACGGAGAGTGATGGCAGATGGGTGGGGACGGCCTCGTTCCAGGTTCTGCTCGGCTGCACCTGATTGACGGGCTGCCGCTGCTGAGGCCGGACGAGCAGGTCTTCGAGGCGATGATCAAGGGCTGGCGCAACCAGCAGCTCGCCCGGAATCTCTCGCCGGGATACGTCGGTGACCAGGAACGCACGATCCGGGCCTTCACCAGGCATGCCGATGCCATGCCGTGGCAGTGGACGCCGCAGCACGTCGATGAGTGGTCGGCGGATCTGCGGGCCGTACACGGCTGCGTCCGCTCCACCTTGCGCAACTACCAGGGCTCCGTACGCCAGTTCTGCGACTTCCTGACCAACCCCGCCTACGGCTGGACCGACGAGTGCCTGCGGCACTTCGGGACCCACCCCGTCCAGGTGGTCTACGACTGGAACGCCGCGGCGCACGCCGACGAAGCCGAGGGCGAGCCGGAACGCCGGGCGTTCACCAGGCCCGAACTGGAAGCGTTCTTCGACCACGCCGACGAGGAGGTCCTGCGCGTTCGAGGCAAGGGCCGCAAGGGCTGGTTGCCGGCCTTCCGGGATGCCGCCTTGTTCAAGGTCGCGTACGCCTACGGCCTGCGCCGCAACGAGACCCGGATGTTGGATCTCACCGACTTCGGCCGTAACCCGGAGGGCCGGGAGTTCGGCGAGTACGGCACCCTGCTCGTCCGCTACGGCAAGGCCAAGAAGGGCTCGCCACCCAAGCGTCGCAGCGTGCTGACCGTCTGGCACTGGACACCCGGCACCGTCGAGGAATGGATCAGCGAGGTCCGGCCCGGGATGCGGCACTCGACCAGCCGGGCTCTCTGGCCCTCCGAGCGAGGCCCGCGAATCGGGCTCCAGCGGCTGGACTCCCGCTTCGCCGCCTACCGGGACGCCGTCGGCCTGGACCCCGCGCTGGAGTTCCACTCGCTGCGCAGGTCCTACATCACCCACCTGATCGAGGATGGCCACGACCCGCTGTTCGTCCAACAGCAGGTCGGCCATGACCACGCCTCCACCACTGCGATCTACACCTGCGTCTCCTCCGACTTCCGCACCCGCTCCCTGCGTCGCGTCCTGGACGCCACCATCGAGGCCGCTTTGCGGCCGGGAAGGACCTCCTGATGCCACGCCAGATCAGCTACCGATGGCGCCTGCGCGAGCTGATGGCCGCCCGCGGCATGTTCACCGTCGCCGAGCTCATGCCGCACCTGACCGAACGCGGCATTACGCTGTCCTCCTCCCAGGTTCACCGCCTGGTCTCCGGCACGCCGGAGCGGTTGTCCCTGCCGGTGCTGGCCACCCTCTGCGACATCCTCGACTGCACGCCCGCCGACCTGATCGCCACCTCGGCCCAGAACCTCCCGGCCCGCCGGGCGGCCGGAGAGGAAGCGCCGATCAACCTGGCCGCCCGGCGACCCACGCGGGTCCGGCTGACGCCGGAGGGATGAGTCGTGACGCCGGAGGAGTACGAGCGGTGGATGATCCGCGACTGCGCACGCTGCGGCCGTCGGGCCTCGAAGTCCGCTGAGTGGTCGGACGGTCCGATCTGCCGGACTTGCTACGACCGCGCCATGCGTGTCCGCGGCTGCTGCCCCGGCTGCCGAGCCGACCGGCTGCTGCCAGGTCGGAACGCGACCGGCACGCCGATCTGCCGCGACTGCGCGGGCATCGTCCGCGACTTCTTTTGCGACCGCTGCGGCTTCGAAGGGTTGCTCCTCGGCGGACGCCTCTGCGAACGCTGCACCCTCGCCGACACCCTCGGTCGACTCCTCGACGACGGCACCGGTCACGTTGCCGCTTCGCTGCAACCACTGGCCACCTCCCTGCTGGAGATGGACCGGCCCAAGAGCCGCCTGATCTGGCTCCGCAGCCCCAACGTCGTCCGTCTCCTCCGGGGCCTGGCCACCGGCAGCATCCCGCTCACCCATGACGGGCTACACCAGGAAACACCCTGGCGAACCGTCGTCCACCTGCGTGACTTGCTGATGGACAGCGGTGTCCTGCCACGTGTCGACCGGCAGCTTCTGCTCTATCAGCGCTGGCTGGCCGAGCGGCTCGCCACCATCGAGGATCCCGAACACCGGCGACTTCTTCAGCACTTCGCCACCTGGCACCAGATGCGGCGCCTGCGGAGCAAGGCGGAGAAGGGACCGCTGGGACGCTCCCAGACCAACCAGACGAAACAGGAGATCACCCAGGCCGGCGCCTTCCTCGCTCAGCTCGCCGACCGAGGCCGCACCATCGAACACTGCCAGCAGGCTGACCTCGACGCCTGGCACACCGAGAAGCTGGCCACCCGTCGCCCGGCCCAGACGTTCCTGCGCTGGTGCATGAAGACGGGCCGGATGCCCCGCCTCGCCCTGCCACCCCAGGTCGTCAACCAGGACCAAACACCCCTGCACCAGCACCACCGACTCGCCGTTCTCCGGCGGGTAATCAACGACGACTCCCTGCCCCTACGGGTCCGGATCGCCGCCGCACTCGTTCTCCTCTACGCGCAACCCGTCACCCGCATCGTCCGCCTCACTGTCGACGACGTCATCGACGACGGGACCACCGTCACCGTCCGGTTGGGAGACCCGCCGTCCCCGCTTCCGGAGCCCGTCGCTGACCTCATGCGGGCATACGTCCAGTCCTGCCAGCACCTGCCCTACGCCAGCAGCAGGAGCTCACAGTGGCTCTTCCCTGGACGCCAGCCCGGCCAGCCGATGAACCCGGTCAGCCTTCAAGTCCACTTGCGCGAGATCGGCGTCCCGCCACAGCGCGGCAGGACTTCCGCAATCCGACAGCTCGTCCTCCAAGCCCCGGCCCCCGTCATCGCGAAGGCCCTCGGTTACCACGACAAGACAGCCACCCGCCTGGTCACCGAAGCCGGAGGAACCTGGAGCCGATACGCCCCCGGCGACCACACACGGCAACCGGCGACTCGACCATCAAGGAGTATCGGTCGTCCCCGCACCTGATCCGGAGCGGCCGTTGCTTGCTCGGGCCCACGGAATGCGAGATCGCAGAGCCGCGAGCCGACTCGGATCTTCACGAGGCATAGCGAAGCCGAACGGCGGCGGGGGCTTGAGCCCAAGTTCCCTGCGGGCAGCCACCAGGAAGGCATGATGCGCCTTGGCGAATGATTCATAGAGGTCCCAGCGCTTCTCTCCTGCGCTGTTCCCTTGTTCGAGCCGGTTGCAGTAGTGCAGTCGAATCGCATCGGCAGCGTGAAGTGCGTCGCGAGCTGCCCTGATGGTCTCCGGGCGGGCGAACACCTCCAGCTTGTTCAACTGCAACATGGCTTCCTTCGCCTCGTCCATCCCGTGATCGCCACGACTATCGGGCGGCAAGACGTCCCAGTCGATCTCCCACACTTCCCTCATGAAGCGAAAGCAGGCATCGCCGAACGCCTCAATGACCGCAGGCAGGTGTTGCCACGCCTGCTTGTGACTCTCCTGTCGGCGGACAAGGTGAGCAGCAAGCGCAACGTTCACGACGCCGAACACGACTGCTGCCACTGCTGCGTAGGCACTCACCAAGGAGGCGGACATGTCGATAATCTACCGCCGCGATCGCAGGACGTGATCGGAGCTTACGGCCGCTTGGCGAATACGCGACACCTCAACATGCGAGCCCACCAGTCCCAAGGCCGATCGTCTCGGCGATCCCGCCTACGCCGCGGCCTTCCCATCCCGGCGCCGTGGACCCATCCTCATTCGGGGGGAACCGACTGCCGGAGGGGAACGGGATGAGGGGCCATCAGGGCCGGTCAGAGCAGAAGTCCGCGGGTGAACAGGGGCATGGTGGCGTGGCGCGCGCGTCATCCCCCGGGGTGCCGGGCGGCGGGCCGGCGGCAGTGCGGGCGCTCGCACTGCAACACACCGCCGGTAATGCGGCCACTGCGCTGCTGGTGCGGCGGTCGTCGGCAGACGGGGCGGCCCCCGATGCGCAGAAGCACACGGAGTGGCCCGGTTCGTGGAGGACGGAACTGGAGGAACTCCGGGAGGGGAAGAGCCTGTTGGGCCCCAGGAACGGGGCCTTCGGGCCGATGCTGGAGAAGTATCCGCAGGCCGGGGAACTCGCGGACAGTCTCAAGGCGTCCCTGCTCGACCCCGGGGCCGGCGCGGAGGAGGCGAAACAGCTCCTGCTGGACCTGTGGAAGGCGTGCCGCTCGGAGAAGGACAAGAAGGCGCCGGCTCGCGACGGTGTCCCGGGGCCGTCCCGGTTTCCGGTCGGTGTCTACAATGACCTGCACGAGCTCATCAACGCCAAGCGGCTGTGGCAGAGCGGCGACCGGCAGCTGCACCCGTGGCCCTTCAACGAGGGTGCGAAAAAGCCGGATTACGTGGTCGCGGACGCGTCGCCGGAGAGGGCGCAGGGAACCGCAGCCGAGTTCTATGCGAGCGCCGACCTGGTGGGAGACCACGTGAAGGTGACCGGCGCCAAGACCGTCGACGACGCCGTCGAGCGATTCGGGAAGAACGTGGGGGACAAGCTGCACACCTACGACGACAAGCGGGTGCGCGTGATGGTCGACCTCACGGACAACGCGGTACTGCGGAACGGCCCTCCGGCGGAGGAGCTCAAGCAGCGACTCTGCGCCCGCCTCAAGCAGCTCAAGCCGCCGGCCGACCGCCTTGTCCAGGTGGACGCGGTCCTGCCGGGGGCGGTGTTCACCTTCCGCCCTCAGGACTGGGCCTGACGGCCCTGGGCCCGGTATGCGGCCTCGGGTCCGGTACAGCCGCCGGCACTGAAAACGATCATGGTCCGATCGGTGTGAGCATGCTGACCCGGTTCTCGTACTCGCGGCGGGCCTTGCGCTGGACCGGACGACCAGAAGGCCCTGGGTGCCGTCGAGCGGATCACACCGGGCGCTGAGAGGGCGGTACGTGACCTGATGTCGGTTTCGTCGCCGCCTGAACGTGTGGCTGTGCGGACCTGTGGCGTGCCGCGGGGCTCGGCCGTGCTGGAGTGACTGCGTGAGTGACCGCATGCCCTGCAAGAGCGACTTATCCGACGAGCGGTGGGCGCTGATCGAGCCCGTGATCACTGCGTGGAAGGCCCAGCATCCCTCCGTCAGCGGGCACGCGGGCCGGTACGGGATGCGGGAGATCGTCAACGCGCTGCTCTACCAGAGTCGTACCGGCTGCCAGTGGGACTACCTGCCGCACGACCTGCCTCCGCGCGGCGCGGTGTACTACTACTTCGCCAAGTGGCGCGACGACGGCACCGACCAGGTCATCCACGACCTGCTGCGCTGGCTGGTCCGCGAGAGCAAGGGCCGCCTCGCCGATCCCAGCCTGGTGGTGCTGGATACCCAGAGCCTGCACGCGGCCGCCGGGGTGCCCGAGGACACGACGGGACTGGACGCAGCAAAAAAGTGCCAGGCCGCGAGCGTGGCCTGGCCGTTGATGTATTGGGCCTGGTGATCGCGGTGGTGGTGCCGGCCGCCTCCGCCCCACGGCAACGCCGCCGGCACCGCCCTGCTGGACAAGGTCGCCGCCGGGACCGGCACGGTCAGGAAGGCCCTGGTGGACCAGGGGTTCAAGAACACCGTCGTGGCCCACGGCCAGCAGGTGGGCATCGAGATCGAAGTCGTCGAGCGCAACCCGGCGGAGGTCGGCTTCGTGCCCCGGCCCAACCGGTGGGTGGTCGAGCAGACCAACGGGATCTTGATGCTGCACCGGCGTCTCGTCCGCGACTACGAGCACCGTCCCGCCACCGCCGAATCACGGGTGTACTGGGCCATAAGCGATGTGATGGCCCGTCGGCTGACCGGCACCTCCACCTCCTGGCGCGGCGCATGAGCGAGGACCCGCAGCACACCCTCGGCGCGCTGCTGGCCCGCCTGGAAGCCCGCGAACAGCAGATCGCCGAGCAAGCGGGGGCCGCCCACGAGAAGATCGCGGAACTGACCGCGCTGCTGAGCGAACTCGACCAGGCCACCGAATACATCAAGATCACACGCAAGACGCTCCTGGAACTGCCCGACGAGGCGTCCCCGCCGACACACGCGCCGACCACCACCGTGCCGGACAACGCGGCCTGCCGGCAGATTCTGGCGGTGTTCGCTGAGGCCGACGGTCCGCTGCGGGCACGGCACGTCTGCGAGGCGATGGACCTGGAGATCGTGCCGAACAACGTCAACAACGTCCGCACCAAGCTCAAGCGCCTGGTCCGCCGCGGCGTCCTGACCGAGACCGAGCCGGGACTGTTCACCCAACCACGACCGTAACCCCTCGACGAGTCCCCCGATCAGTCCGCTTGCCTCAATCGCAACGACGAACCAGACACCCCGCCCTCTGATAGCGCCGCTCGGCGAACATGAAGCGCAGCAGCATCACCACGGCCTCTGCCGCGTAGGAGCCCAGCAACTGCCCTGCCCCGACGGCTGGTTCGAGGCGGCCGTCGGGTGCCCGGCCCCCTGTCTACGCCACCGATCCACGCGCGGCCCATGCCAAACCCCCCATATCCTCGGTACCGCCTTACCCGCCACCCCGGAGGTATCCGATGACCAGCTCAGACACACCGGACCAGCCCGTCCCGCAGGCCGGCACGGCCGCAGTCCTGATGGAACGCCTGGCCGAACAGCTCGGTAGCCGGGCCTCGGTGACAGCCGTCTTCGGCGAACCCGTCACCAGCGGCGGAATCACCGTTATTCCAGTCGCCGAAATCGCCTTCGGATTCGCCGGGGGCACGGGCTCCGAAGCCGGAGCCGCCAACACCGGCGAAGGAGGGGGCGGAGCCGGCGCCCGCCCCCGGGGGTACATCGAGATCAAAGACGGCACCGCCACCTACAAACCCCTCCGAGCCCCCTGGGTAAATGTCGCCGTACCGCTCGCCGCCCTCCTGGCAGGAACCGTCGCCCCCCTGCTCGTTCGCCGCCTCGCCAAGCGCCGCCCTCGCTGAACAACTGAGGTTCTCGGTTGCCTCAACCGCAACGACGAACCAGACATCAACTCACGAACCGCCCTCTAAGAGGCGGTGGCATAGACCCGGTGGCCGGCCTTGCCGGAGTACGACATCCGCAGCGTGAACAACACGCACTTGCGACGCTGGCCGGCCAGGTCCAGCTCTTCAGGCGTCCATCGACCACGCTGGGGCTGACGAGAGGGAGACGCCGCGGCCGGCGGGGAAGAAGAGCACGGTGAAGAAGGCCGCGGCCAAGAAGACGGTGGCGAAGAAGCCCGCCGCAGGCAGTGCTGGGCGCGGCGCGGGGAAGCGGGCGACGGTGTGACTGAGCGCTCCAGTCGGCCAGTTGAGTATGCGGGCGGACAGGGTGGCTGCCGGTACGATCGGGCTCCGCACCTGGTGCAGGTGCGGAGCCCCGGTCGCTCAGCGGAACGGGCCGTCGTCGGCGAAGGCGTGCGCGGCGAAGCGTTTGCCCATACGGCGGTATGCGGCGGCGGTGGGGTGCAGGCCGTCGGCAAGGTCGTCCACCTCGTGCGGGCCGAGAAGTTCGCGTCCGTCGAGATAGTGCAGGTGGGGATCGCGTGCTCGCCGGGCCGCCATGATTCGGGCCAGTTCGTCACGGACCACCGTCAGCGACAACGCCCCACGGGCCACATCGGCCGGGTCGCCCAGGGCTGTGATCTTCCCGTCAGGGCCCATCGTGGTCGGGCCGGGAGTCGTGTCGAGTGCCGGACAGCTCACCGGGGATATCAGCAGCAGCGGGGTGTCGGGGTGGCCGTCCCGGATCGTGTCCAGGAATCCGTGCACCGCCGGGCCGAACGTCCGCAGCCGGAAGGTGGCCAGGCCCACGATGTTGATGCCCACCTTGAGGCTGATCAGGTCGGCGGGCATGTCGCGGATCGTCCGGGCGACATAGGGGTCCAGCATGGCGTTGCCCGCCTGGCTGAGGTTGATCACCTCCACTCCCCCGAGCGCGGCCGCCACCACCGGCCAGGTACCGGTCGGGCCGTCGGCTTCGAGGCAGTGGCTGATGGAACTGCCGTGGTGCACCCAGCGGCGCCGACCGTCCGGCAACGGTGCCAGCACCTCGCCGTCAGCACGCAGTGCCACCAGTTCCGTGGGAGTCTGCTGCGGCAGCCACAACTCGACGTTCTTCATGCCCATCGGCAGCCCGGCGAACCGCACGGTCCCCGGCTCCCCCGGGACCAGTCGCTGCGCGGCCCCGGGGGCCGCCATCCGCACCACATTGCCCATCGGTGCTTGCCGGCGCCCGGCGTGGGCACCGTCCACCAGCAGTTCCAGCATCCCGGTCGGGCGAGGTCTGGGATCGGTGTCGAGCTGCCCTGTGGAGGTGAGTACCTCGAACTCCAGCTCACGCGCATCAGTGCGGAACACCAGCCGCACCCCCGAAGGCATCACCGTCACCCCGTAGACCGACGGGTCCTGGTACTGCTCCTTGGTCCACGCGGGCAACCGGCGAGGCATCACCCCTGCCTGCGTCCTCTCCAAGTCCAGCGCACCCCGTATTTCCACCGGCCCGCCCACCAGTGGAAATGTCCGCATCGCCACCGTCACGACTCCCCAACGCTCTCAGGTCCGGATGCGTGTACGCACCCGCGAGTTCTCTACCGCCACCCTGGCACACAACCGACACGCTCAACTGGCCAAGCGCAACGCTCACTGGCCAACCGAAACACGCAGTCCACAGGCGGGTGGTCGGAAGACCAGCTGACCCTCAGAGGAATTCGCACAGGAGCGCGATCAAGGCAGCATTCCTGACTACCCCTACCCCGATGGTCTTCGGGCCGCCCAGCTGGATCTTCACCGCGCCGATGCAGAGCTCACCGCGCTGCTGGAAGGCCTGCCGTGGAGCGTCACCCCCCCCTGCCGGGCTGGAGCAGCGACCCCGAGCAGCGCGGCTACCGTAGTGAGCGCCCTGACAGCCCCGGCTGAACCCCCGGGCAGCAGGAATCCGTCGCCGCCCTGCGCTCGCGGGTCGTGCAGCTCTCTGAGGCTGTCGGCACCCACCCGTTCTGGGCCACGGTGGAGCGCGGCGAGGTGGTGAAGGCCCGGATGGCGCTCAAGCGCGTCCACGAGCAGGGCGAGGACGGCACGAGGCCGGTGTCGCGCCCGCCCACGTCTCGCGCCTCCCCGGCGTCTCCTACGAGGGCGTCCCGCGCCGCCGGCACCGTCCCTTCAGCGCCTGGGAGGACGTCAGCCGAACGGATCCGGCAGACGTCGTGATCGGCTGGCGTGACGCCCGCGTCCTGCGGCACGCGCCGGATCCGGCGGTGCGCGTGCTCTACATCGGCGACCGGGTCACCCCCGGCCTCGACGACGCCCCCGTGTGCGAGCTGGTCTTTACGGGCTCGCAGGCCGCGCACGACCGCTACCGCGACCAGGTGGCGCCCCGGTTCGGTTTCGTGGTCCACAGCTGCGGCCACACCGTCGACACCGACCTCCCCGCGGGCATCGAGCGCCGCCGCCGGCAGTGCGTGCACGCCTCCGCCCCCTACCGCGGCCTGGGCCCGCTGCTGGAGCTGTGGCCCCGCATCCGCGAGCAGGCACCGGCAGCATGCCGCACGAACATCGAGTCACGTGAGACAACCTCTAAGCCACCTCTACGCCTTGATTGGTGCGGCCGACCTGGCGGCCTGCTCGATCTTCGCGCAGTAGGCTGCACGGGCTTCCTCGTCGATCTGCTTCTCGTGTTCGGCGCGCAACCCGGTCCGGCCGTCGAGGCCTTCGCGCAGGATATCGGCGTGCCCGGTATGCCGGATGGACTCGCCGAGGACATGGACCATGATGGCGAACAGGTTCGTATTGGGATAAGGCTCCGGCCACCACGGCACGTGGCCGGAGGCGTCGAGGGGAAGCTCGTTGATCGTCGCGTCCGAGTGTTCCCACGTGCGCCGGTAGAACGCGATGATCTGATCGCGGGTCTCGTCCTCGGTCGCCCACAGGTCGTTGCCGTTGTAGTCCTGCCACCGGGGCAGCGGTTCCGGGGAAGGGCGGTCGAAGACCTCGCCGAAGTACCTGGCCTCGACGGTGGCCACGTGTTTGACCAGGCCGAGGAGGTTGGTCCCGGTCGCTGTCAAAGGCCGGCGGGCGTCGTATTCGGACAAGCCGTCGAGTTTCCAGAGCAGCGCCTTGCGGTCCCGCCGCAGTCTCCCGTGCAGGTTGTCTTTCGCGAATTCATCGATCATGCGGCATGAGCCTGCCATGGGCTGCTCGTGGTCTCAAGATCCCGTACGTGGTCCGCAACGACTGGCAGAGCCGAGGCCTGACCATGGCCGCCGCCCTGACCTGCTACAAGAAGCTCGCGAAACGTGCCACGTGAGACAACCTCTAAGACCGTGTCCTATGTGGCGAGGCGTCGTTGCTCCGGGCATGGGGCGGGGTACGTGGAGTTGGATTGTTCCAGACGGGCTGTGGGAGATCGCGAAGCCGCTGATTCCGCCGTCGAAGGTGCGGCCGCAGGGTGGAGGGACGCAGGACACGCTTGATGAGACGCTGTTCGCGGCCATCGTCTACGTCCTGGTCAGCGGCTGTGCCTGGCGGTCGCTGCCGCCCTGCTTCGGCATATCGAAGTCGACGGCGCATCGCCGGTTCCTGATCTGGTCCCGGGCCGGCGTCTGGGGCCGCCTGCACGAAGCCGTGCTGCACCGGCTCGGCGACGCCGGCCTCATCGACGTCACCCGCGTCGTCCTGGACACTGCCCACGTCAGGGCGAAAAAGGGGGCGAACACACAGGTCCGAGCCCCGTGGACCGGGGCAAGGCAGGTTCCAAGATGCACATCCTGTCGGACGCGAACGGACTGCCCCTTCTCGTCGGCGTCTCGGCCGGCAACATCCATGACAGCGAAGGGCTGAAGCCCATGATCGAGGGCCACCAAACGAGACACGACCCTCACCGCGGCCGCTACTTCAAGCCCCAGCGCCTTCACGCGGACAAAGCTTACGACCGTGCCGACCTGCGGAAATGGTTACGCGGCAAGCGCATCGGAGTCCGGATCGCACGCAAAGGCATCGAGTCCAGTAAGCGATTGGGCCGTCGCCGCTGGGTGATCGAACGCACGATGTCATGGCTGTCCGGCTACCGCAGACTCAGCCCCCGCTACGAGCGGAATCCCCGCAACTACCTGGCCTTCCTCGGGCTCGCCGCCGCCATCTGCTGTTACAAGCGCCTCGTCCGCCTCACCACATAGGACACGGTCTAAGCCCTCGGCTGATCCACCACTGATCGACCCGTGCCGACGGCCCCATCTTATGCAACAGGGGGCGTTCGGCCACGGGCACCGGTCCCCAAGGCTGGGCTCGGGGCAGAGACGCGGAAAGCCCCGCACGGAACCGGTAGGCCGGAGGTTCACGTGCGGGGCCGCGCTCACGGGGTGGGGGCCGTCAGACTGCGGTCAGGGTGTACGTACCCGTACCGTCCTGCCTGCCGCTGGAGTACTGGCGGATCAACTCCCCGTCCGCGTACCGGTCATGGCCCATCATGGAGCCGGTGTACTTGTTCTGCACGCCGATCTTCGAGCTGCCGGGTACGTCGCGGTAGATGTAGAACCGCTGGAGGTCGTCCTCCCCGCAGTTGGCCGTCGTCAGGTAGGCCTGCTCCTGGTTGGCGATGTTCGCCGGGATGGTCGCGCATCCGCCGTTGCCCCAGTTCCACAGGGACGCCTCGATGACCCCGTTGCGCTCCGTCACGTTGCACAGCCGCCAGTTGTCCAGGTGGGCGCTGAAGAAGGTGGATTCGCGCAGGCGGATGCCGTCGTTGGCCAGGAGCGGTGCGCTCCAGTTCAGGGGCTTGCCGGGGACGTCGATCTTGTAGACGGCGGATTGGCAGTTCAGGGCGGCCTGCGTGGCGGGGGCCGGGCTCCCGGTGGCCTTCACGCTCTTCTCAGCCTTGGCGGCATTCTCGGCCTCGTACCTGGCCTTGGCGGCCTCGGCCTTCGCCGAGGGGACGGGCCCGGCCGGGTGCTTCGCGGTGGCGGTGGCGGAGCCGCAGTCGAGGAGGTCCTGCGCCTTGCGCATGATGCTGCTGGCGGGGACCTTGTCCTCGCAGCGCACCGCGCCTTCTTCGAGGGTGGTGTAGGTGGTGTAGCTGCCGGTGTCGGCCCCTTCGATCCACTTCAGCGCCCAACTGCCGTCGCCCTGTTGGATGCGGTTGCAGTTGAGGCTGCCGTACGTACCGGTGACCTTCTTGGTGCCCTTGTAGAGGCCGTAATAGCCGGGATTGCCGAAGTTCCACGTGACGGACGTCGACGTGCTGCTGGTGGAGGTGTAGCTCACCTGCACGTTCAGGCCCAGGCTCGCGCCGACTTTGCCGAGGGTCTCGACGGCGAAGCCGCCTTCGACGTTGCCGGTGAGGCCGACGGACACCGAGATGGTCGTCTGGACGCTGGTGTTGACGGTCTGGGTACCGGTCGAGCCGCTGGTGACGTACCAGCCTTTGAAGTGGGTGATCGTCGGGGTCACCTCGGACGTTTTGATAACCGGGTGCCGCGTGCCGAGGTCGGCCGCCGTACAGGACTGGCCTGCCTGGGGCGCCTGCGCGGTGGCGGCGGGTGCGGCGGCGGCCGGCGAGGTCGCGAGGCCTACGGCGGTGATGGAGCAGGCGGCCGAGGCGGTCATGGCCATGAGTGCTCTGCCTATGCGGCTGGCGGGTCTTATCGGGCGCATCGTTGCGCTTCCCCCCTGTGGGTGGTGTGTGTTCGGTCAACGGGTGAACGTAGCGGCCACGCGGGTGGGGGTGTGAGCCTGCAACGGGTCAAAAATGATCGTGGAGGGGCTTATTCCGATCTGGCACGCGCACACACCGCGCCGCTTCGATCCGGGGTCACGAAAACGAGCCGGCCGCCTGCTGGCGGCGATAGCCTCGCTCGCCCTCACCGCAGCCCTCCTCGCCGGGGGCGCCCAACCGGCCGCCGCCGCACCCGCCAAGGCCGCCCCCAAGCGCTACGGCGCGTGCACAGCCACCGCCCTCGGCTCCGGCTCCGGCTCCGGTCCCACGGCACGGCATGGACCTGCACCGAGGTAGAGCCCGGCGCCCCCGCCAGCCGGGCTCGTGCCACCGCCACCGCCCGCAGCAGCCCGGCGGACCTGTGCGGCAAGCTGACCGACAACCAGGTCGAATCCACCCGCCACGCGTACTGCACACGGAGTCTGATCAGGTACAGGACCATCAACGACAAGAGGGAGGAGACCGGCCACGCCCTGGTCATGGTCGTGGCCGCCTCCCGGCTCAGCTCTTCGGCGGGCGATCACCCGTCACCGGGCGGAGATCCGTACGGCGTTCGGCTTCCAGGAGCCCACTGAGGAGGTCCAGGAGAAGCCGGCGGAGTGGCTGACGGCGGAGCTGTGCCCGGTGGAGCTGTCCCGGGAGCGCCTGGTCGAGGCGGTGGTGGCCCCGGTGCGGACCTCGTTCGTCTGCGACTACCTGGCCGACGTCGAGATGCGCCAGGAGATCGGCGAGGGCCTGCAGGTGGTCGAGAACTGAAACTCGGCGAACCAGGACCTGTTCTACGACAAGGACGGCGACCTGACCGGGGCGGACAAGGAGAGCCAGGAAGTCAGCATGCTGGCGCTGCACCTGCTGCACCTGCTGCAGTCGGCGCTGGTCTACGTCAACTCCCTGCTGATGCAGCAGGTGCTGGCCGATCCGCAGTGGGCGGACCGGCTCACCGACGCCGATCGCCAGCGCCTGTCGCCGCTGTTCTGGACTCACGTGAACCCGTACGGCCGGTTCGGGCTCGACATGAACAGCCGTCTCGAGCTCGCCCTCGCCACGCCCGTCCCGGGCCGGCGGACGGAAGAACCGCAGCACGCAGCCGCCGGGTGAAGCGTAGACGACGCGGCGGAGTGATTGAATCCGGCTGCCGTGGCTTCGACCACCCCGGGACTCCGGCTACGGCGGGGCCGACGCCGAGCCGGCTGCCGGCGTCGATGGTCGGTCGGAGCGGTGCCGTCTGCTCCGGACCAGGCGGTATCGATTCAGAACCGGGAGCTTTTCAGGCTCCGTACGGTGAGTTCGATGGGCGTTGTTTTTCTTGCAGGGGAGCCTCCCAGGTGGCGGTGATGTCGCGGGCGACATCGCGTAGAAGGTCGATGAGCATGTCTGCGAGTGGTGTGAGGCTGGCGTCTGTTTTGGTCACGGCGTAGAGCTGGCGATAGGGCCTGGGGTGGGCCAGTTCGCGGTGGGTGGTGCCAGGCGCATGGGTCAGGGCCAGGCGCGAGACCAGGGCCACTGCGCTGCCTGTGCCGACGAGAGCCTGGGCGACATCGTAGGACTCGGTCTCGAACCGCACCGTGGGAGTGAAGCCGGCCTCGCGGGCCGCGTCGTGGAACTGTCCGCGGGCGGCATGGCCGGCCAGGATGGAAACCCACGATTCGTCGCGCAGTTGTTCCAGGTGAAGTTCGGTGTCCGCGGGCTGCCCGGTGGCCAGTGGATGGTCATCGGGGAGAACCACGACCATCGGGTCCAACAGGAGCGAGTGGGCCCGTATGTGTGGGGGCGGCGCGAGCGGCGTGCCCCAGGACGCGACGATGGCCACGTCGAGGCGCCCCGCGCTGATCTCGTCCGCTCCGCGTCCGGACACCACGTCTACGACCGAGACGTCGGCGTCCGGATGACGGTGCCGCAGGGCCGTCAGGGCGGGTGGCAGCAGGTGCAGGGCAGCCGCCTGGAACGTTCCGATCCGCAACCGTAGGGAGAGGTGGCCGAGCAGTGCGGCCAGTTCCGCCTCGGCCTTGTCCGACGCCTCCTCCACGGTTCGACCGTGGGCGGCCAGCAGCGCACCGGCCACGGTGAGCGTTGCCCCACGAGGACCACGGATGACCAGGGGCACCTGCCAGTCGCGCTCGGCCTTGACCACCTGCTGTGTGACCGCCGCGGGCGTGAGTCGGAGGGCGTGAGCCGCCGCCGTCAAGGAGCCGTGCCGCTCGATCAACGCGAGAAGCCGGAGCTGTCCCGGGTCCACCACCATTCACTAATCCTAACGCTGCACCCTTCTCTTTTAACTTCTCTTATGAGTACGGGAGAGGAAGCCTGGTGGTGCACCCATCGGCCGCAATCCCCGGAAGGGGTTCTTTTCCCATGCCCACGCATGTGCCCGTTTTCATCGCCACCACCTTGCTGCTGGCGATGCTGCCAGGCGCGAGTGCAGCCCTGATGATCCGGCAGGTTCTGGAAGGCGGCCAACGTACGCTCCAAGGCACGCTCGCGGGCAACGCCACCGGCTTCCTGCTGTGGTCCACGGCCGCCGCAGCCGGTCTGTCCGCCGTCCTGCTGGCCAGCCCCACCGCGTACACGGCGCTCCGGATCGCAGGCGGCATCGTGCTGGTGTACCTCGGGGTGAAGACGCTTCGGACCACGATCAACACCACCGTCTCCACCACCCCGACCGACAAGGGCGAGCGCCGCACCGGCTTCGCGAGCGGATATCTCATCGGCCTGAGCACCAACCTCGGCAACCCCAAGGCGGGCGTGTTCGCCATCTCGGTGCTGCCCCAGTTCGTGACCGCGAAGGGCCCGGTGTTCCTGTCGACCGTCGCCCTGGGAGTCGTGTGGGCGCTCGTCAGCGCCTCCTGGTACATGTTGCTCACCTGGGCCGTCAGCCGAGGGCGCGACCTGGTGTCGAAGCCGACCGTCCTGCGGGGACTCAGCGTGACCACCGGCGTCGTCCTGCTGGGGCTGGGCGCTGCGGTGGCAGCAGGTATCTGAGGGCCGGGCCGGTACTTCTTCCAGCGCCCGACCGCGCGGGCCATCTGCCGCCCTTGTGTACCGGCAGCCATGAAACAACCACCACTGGTGGGATGTGGTTCGTGCCGACTTCCATCCCGCGCGCAGTACCCTCACGCTCGACTACCGCGGCACCGGCGACAGCGACAAGCCCGACACCCTTACAGCACCGAACTGTTCGCCCAGGACGTCATCGCCATCAACGCCGTCATCGACGAACTCGGCATCGACCGGGCCGACGTCTACGGCACGTCCATGGGCGGACGGGTGGCCCAGCAACTCGCGGGCCGCCACCCCCACCGGGTGGGCGCCCTGGTTCTCGGCTGCACCTCACCCGGCGGCCCGCACAGCGTCGAACGCGAGACCGACGTCCGCCAAGCCCTGGCGCAACCTCAGCCCGGAGCCGCGCGACAGGTCCTGCTGGAGCTGATGTACGCCCCTCGATGGCTCGCCTCCCATCCCGGCCCACACCACACCCTCGGCAATCCCGGCATGCCCGCCCGCGCTCGGCGCCGGCACCTCACGGCCAGTAACCGGCACAACGCTTGGGACCTCCTGCCGGACATCAGCGCACCCACCCTGGTCGTCCACGGGAGCGGCGACCTGCTCAACCCCACCGCCAGCGCCCCCTGCTCGCCGGCCGCATCCCCGACGCCCGACTGCACCTGATTCCCGGAGCCCGGCACGCCTACTTCGAGGAGTTCCGCACCCACGCCAGCCCCCTCGTCCTGGACTTCCTCACTACCGCGCACAAGCCGTAGGAACAGCCCAGTCGAGAGCGATTCGGGCGCCAACGCCGCAAGGGAAGCCGCCGCGAGGCCGGCGGCGAGCAGGGCGGCCATGCGGGTGTCTCTGTTTCGCACGGTGATGCTCGCCCTTGTCGAGGAGGTCGAGAAGAATGAGGAGATCGAGGAGAGTGGGCAGCCGATTCACCGGCGAGGGAAGGCCGGTCAGGTGCCGGTCAGGTGCTGGCGGACGCACTGCGTGTAGTGATGGAAGCTGTCGGGCTGGTAGCACTCCTGCGTCTTGTTCGCGTACCAGACCATGAAGACGGCGACCAGCCCGGACACCACGATCGCGAGGGACGACGTCACCAAGGCGGTGACGGCCTTGCCCCGGCCGACGCCAGTCCGCTTGGCCGTCATCAGCGCGGCGATGCCCAGGATCAGGCCGATCACGGCGAGCGGGCCGCCGATGAAGACGACCGAGGTACACAGGCCCATGATGCCCAGTGTCATGGCGGCCGTGGCCAGGCTGTTCTTCGGCGCTGTCAGGCCCGGCTCCATTCCGTTCGGTGCCGTCCGAGTCCGTACGGCCTGGTCCTGAGCGGACACCGTGTGGTTCAGCGGCGTCTCGGTTCCCTGGGCGTTCATCAGCCTGTCCTTCCGTCCCGTCAACTGGTAAGACCCCGATTCTGGTTTTCGGGGCCCACGGACACATCGCGGGAAGGCGGGAGAATCCGCTCCCCCGATCGGGGGAGACCGCCGGTGGGCCGTTCGGTCATACTTCCCTGGCCATGTTCAGAGGAGTCCGGCCGCTGCTGCGCGGCTCCACGTATTCAGGTGCGCTCTTCGCCTATTGCGGCGCGCCGGCGATCCTTCCCTTGCTGCCTTATGCACCACTACCGGCGGTGGCGGGGCCATGGACAACGTGGACGGCGGGGCCTTCAAGCTGAAGGTTCCCCCGGGGGGCTGCCGGTGACACAGGGGAAAGGAAGGGATGAACCGCTTACCCCCTCCTCATGTCCCCTGCTCGCTCTGGCTGGACAGCTGCGCCCATACACCTCACACACACCCGGAGCCGCACTCTGACACAACATTCACAGCGGCATGTGTTATGGATATGCCACACAGAGGGCCGCAAGGCGCGGAGGAATCACTTCGCCAACAGTCACCTGAGAAATACCTGAACGCGCACCTCACGGCGCGTGTTCAAGCCAATCTTCCAACGGCCGCTTGCACGGTAGCCATGCCGGGCCGATAGTGGACACTTCATTCTTGAGCGGCATCTCGAAGGAGTGGTCCAGAATGCCGGGCGTTGGCGAACCCGTGGAATACCCACTCCTCAATGGCATCTCTGATCCGCAGTTCGTCACCGTCGGACCGGATGGATACCTTTGGGTGACGACCGAGTGGAGCGGGCTCGTCCAGGTGAATCCGACAAGCCTTGCCAACCAACTCGCGGTCACCGACGAAGTCCCCACGCCCTGCATCGGAATCATTCCGGACCCCCGCCCGACGCGAACGGACGGGAGGAAGGCCGTATGGTTCACCTGCGTCTCCGATTGGGCCGGAGACTCGGTCGTCCAATACGACATCGTGAACCAGAGGCGACTCTCCGGGGTCAAGCTTGCCTACGAATCCTGGGTTCAGACCCTCACGTGGCTGCTGATCGACACGGGTGCCGCCGGGACACCCGCGTATTCCTATTGGATCATATTCGTCGAGCCCCTGCATACTGTGGCCGGATACTATGACGCGGAAGACGAGTCCGGCACTCCCGGCACGTATCCGTTTCCGGACGCCCAGCAGAACCCGGTCTACGACACGTGGCTCTGGTCCGTGGCCGTCACCGCTCCGGCGAACGCGAAATCACCCGGCGATTGCACCTATTGGGTGACGGGTCAGGCCAGCGCGGGAGACTATCCGCGGAAGACGAACAGCCTTTACAGGTATACCCCCGCCAAGGACGAGCAGCCTGAGCCCATTCCGCTCCCCGGGGGAAGCGGCCAGAAGCCGGTTCACGTCGTCGCCAGCCCCAATGGGGACGCGATATGGGTGGGCACCGAACATCCAAGCCAGATCTGTCGGTACGACATAGCCCTCCGCAGCTGGACGCAGCGGTTCGTCTCCGGATTCGGCGCGCCTCGACAAATGATGCTGGGCACGGACGGAAATCTCTGGGTAGCGACCAGCAAGGGAATCTCACGCTTCCGTACGGACAAGAGCATTACCGAGCTCCCGGGCCCGTCACTGCCGAACGGCGGCGACGCCATGGGGCTGTGCGTGGACAAGCACGGCAAATGGGTCTGGTACACCAACCCGACCAACAAGTCGATCGGGCAGTACCCGATTCCCGATGACCCCGAAAGTCCCTGCGGGAAAACCCAGTTCGTGTCCCAACTGGTGACGGAGACAACGCCGGGGCAGCACACCGACATGTCGGGCGTGGTTCAGTACATCAGCAACGGCCTGCCCATCCCCGGTGTGCCGCTCACCTGCCGTGTGGTCTCCGACGGAGGCACGACGTTCAGCGACGGAACGACAGAGACCCTCCTGACCACGGACGCCCGGGGCCGGGCGGCGCTCCCTGCGCTGCGGGCCGGCCGGGAGGAGAACCGGGTGGTGCTGAAGGTCGGCCATGGGGACTCGGAGCCTCCCACCGCGATCTCCCTCTGCGTGCGGCCCGATCCGGGCAAGGATGCTGAAGCGAACGAATCGTGACCTCTCCGGGGAATGGAGGATCATCGCGACCGTGCAGGGGTTGAGCCCGTCGTGGAGACGGACCCTCTGGTGAAGCTCGCTGTGGATACGGGCCAGGACACCGCGCTCGCGCCAGCGCTGGAAGAATCCGAATACCGTGTCGCCAGGGAACGCTGCAGTCGGGGGGGATTGATCGCCATTTGCAGCCGTTGTCGTTGGCGTGCGGATGGCGTCGGCGATGTTGCGCCGCGGGTACTTCTCCGGCCTTCCGGCCGGCGGTGGCAGCAAGGGCTCCAGGTTGGCCCATTCGGCGTCCGTTGTGTCGCTCGGGTAGTGCCGGGGCCAGACAGCCGCAACCGCAGGGACCTTGGTACGGATCAGGAATGCGGTGCAGCTCGGCCCGGAAGGTCGCCCGTTCGTAGGTGATCCAGACCTCGGGCTCCTCGGACAGCTGGAAGCTCTCGGCCCGGCTGTAGGTCATGGGTGGGAGCTCGGCCTTGACCGCGACCTTCCGCCGGAACCGGATGGCCGTCCACACCTGCGCCGGGGTCCGCCGGGTGGCCTTCACCAGCTGCTTCAACGTGAGCCGGGCAGGGCGGGCCTCCAGCAGGCCTTGTGCACCGCCTTCCCGTGCTCATGAGCGGGCTGTCCCGCCCGCCGCTTCATGGCTACTGGCCCCGCAGCGACTCGACCAGGGCCTCATCCAGGTTCCACCCTGCCCGTGGAGACCGCCGTCTCGATCCAGTCGGCCGTCACCCTGGCCTTCTCCACCTGCCGCGTCACGAGAGCGAGCTGCGACTCGGTGAACTCCCGGCCGCGCAGCTTCGGCACCAGCCGGCTCGCCCCGGCCACAAACCCCTGACAGACCCCGATCAAGTCCATGAACTCCATCGCCCGGTGGAAGCCCCGCGCTATCCGGGCCGGATCACAATCCGGCCCCTCGTCCTCGCCTTCGAGCTCGGGCTCTTCCCATCAGTCCTCGACAAGGCCACTCGGTTCAACGAAATCAAGCGCCGTCTTGAGGGCGTGACCCAGCGGGTCTTGACCCAGACCCTGCGCCGCCTGGAGCGGAACCGGGATGGTCGTGCGCCGCGTGCTGCCGACCTCGCCGGTCGGGGTCGAGTACTCTCTCACCCCGATCGGCGAATCCCTGCGGGAGCCGTTCGGCCGGTTGCACGACTGGACGGTCAACAACGCGGATGAGATCCGGGCGCACCAATTGGACTATGACCAACGCGTTCAGAGCTGAGAAGGCGTGCCCGAGAACCCCATCGTCCTGAGCTGACTCGCTCCGGGCACCGCTTCGGCGTCCGGGTCCCCCAAACCTGCGGTCCCGATGCCGGCATCTCACGCTGCGGCCAGCGCTTTCCCCCGGGCCTCGAACCCACTCGACATCGATGAAGCCACTCTCGCGGTTGTCGACGTCGATGTGGGTTATGAGGCATCGGCATAGGCGAGATGGGTGCCGCAGACGGTGCAGCGGAAGAGCCGCTCACCCACAGCCGGCAGGGAGGTCGCTCCGGCCGGAACCGCGCACGCGGTCAGCGCAAGCGTGACGACCAGAGCATGCCGTACGCCGCGCGGATCGCGAGGGTCGGGCACCTCGGCCAGACGTTCCAGCAGGCCTGGGATGTCCCCGGGTGCAGCCCCGGGATGCTCGCGGAGTTGGTCAAAGGCAAGCGGGATCAGCGATGACGCGTCGGCAGGCGCGGTTCATTCGCCCGCGGTGTCCTCGGCCTCCCAGCGAAGCAGGTCGCCCGGCTGGCACTTGAGCACCTCGCAGAGCGCAGCGAGCGTCGCAAAGCGCACCGCCTTGGCGCGGCCGTTCTTGAGTACCGCCAGGTTGGCGGGCGTGATCCCTATGCGGTCTGCGAGTTCACCCACGGACATCTTCCGCCGGGCCAGCATCACGTCGATGTCGACGGCGATCGGCATCAGATCACCTCGTCCAACTCGGCCTGCATCTGAGTCGCTTCGACATCGCGGGCGACGGCCTGGGCGAGCAGCATCCGCAGCACGAGCACGATGAGCGCGACTCCCAGGATGGCCACGCCGATCCCGCCCATGATGAGGGTGACGCCCGGATCGTCCCGCTGGCCGGGCGCATTCAGGGCCGTGACCGCGAACCACACGAGAGCAGCCGCAACGATCGCGCCGATGATGACGTCCACGTACCGGAAGGCGGCGTGGGAGAACACGGTTCCGCGTCGCACCATCGTCACCAGTCGCCATATGCAGACCAGGGCGACCTGGGCCGTCCCGATGCCCAGGATCGTGATCACGCGCAGCGGGGTCAGCGGGAGCGACCCGTCCTCCGGGTCACTCCCGCTGACCAACGCCCACACCATCAATGCCTGTACGAACACGGTGCCGGTGAGCACCACCACGAGCACGGCGCGCAGCGCGCGCACTGCCAGCTTTCCCATGACCCATCCTTACATCGAGATACGATGGGAATCTATCGAATTTCGATAGATGACGCAAAGGCTGGGTCGGAGGGCAGGCGTCTGTTTCACACCATGGCGCCATGGCGCCGCCCCTCTCCCGCGGCATGGTGCGATGCGAAGGTTTTCGATCTTGCCGAAGTCGACCTCGTTTAGGCCGTTTCTTTTGGATCAGTGTGCTGACCAGAGGAAGCTGCCTGCGAGGTAGACGGTTGCGGTCTTGTCGTAGCGGGTGGTGATGCCGCGCCATTGCTTGAGACGGTTGATGCAGCGTTCGACGGTGTTGCGTTGCTTGTAGGCCTCGCGGTCGAAGGCGGGTGGCCGGCCGCCGTAGCTGCCGCGTCGCCGGCGATGGGCCTGCTGGTCGGCGGGGATGGGGATCACGGCCTTGATCCCGCGCCGTCGCAGGTGATCGCGGATCGCGCGCGACGGATACGCCTTGTCGGCCAGGGCCGCCTCCGGCCTGACGCGCGGCCTTCCGACGGGCCGCGGCACCAGGATCGCGGCCATGCCCTGTCCGAAGGCGAGTGCGTCGCCGGCCTGTCCGGGCGTGAGGACGAAGTGCAGCGGGCGGCAGCGGCCGTCAGCGGCCAGATGGATTTTGGTCGTCAGTCCGCCGCGGGACCGCCCGAGGGCGTGATCGCCTGGCTCGTCGGCCGGGGCCCCGTTTTGCGGGCCCGGCCGCGTGCTGGTGCACACGCACGATGGTCGAGTCGACTGCGCCCACCCACTCCAGGTCCTCATCCGCGTCAGCCTGGGCGAGCAGAGCGGTGAAAACACGTTCCCAGGTGCCGTCGATCGCCCAGTTCCGCAGCCGCGCGTAAGCGCCCTTCCACGAGCCGTACTTCTCCGGCAGATGGACCCACTGCGACCTGGTCCGGAACTTCCAGGCGATCGCGTCGATCACCCCACGGTGATCACGCCACCGACCACCCCGTTTCGGGCTCCGGGCCGGCAGGCCGGCTCGAAAGCGAGCAGGCCTGCCGACCCGTCGATGCCGCGGACCGGTTGTGGTTCGTGGACGGCACCTTGATCCCCGTGCATGACCTAACGGTCGGCGCCTCGAGCCGCAACTACCGCTTCTCAGCGAACGTGCAGGTCATCATCGATGCCGACACGAAACTGGTGGTCGTCACCGCCCGGCTGGCTCCGGGCAACAAGGCCGACACCCACGTCTGGCGGAACTCAGGGCTGCCCGCCCAGTGCCAGGGCGTCATGGCTCGCGGCGTCGGCGCTTACGTCAACACCGGACTCATGGTCCCGCTGGCAACATGACCAGAACCACCGGAAACCAGCCCTGACCTGCCAGGCCGCTGTCGACGAGGTAGCGGGTGAAGACGCGGATGCCGTTGCCGCACATGGCCGCGCGACTGCCGTCGAGGTTGCGGTAGTCCATGAACCACCCAGCCTCATCGGCCATCGCGGCGGCCTCGGGGTCGGCGGCGGACCGTACGGCGCGCAGGCGGCCGTCGGGGGCGGGTAGGGGAGCTCGGCGTCGTCGACGTAGCCGAGGGCGTCGGGGAGGTAGGCGGTGACGGCGGGGCGAGGACGTGTGCGTGGTGGCACTTCTGCTCGCGGGTGTTCCTGGTAACTCCTCTGGAGCAGTCTTCCGCCGCGATCACCGTGGGGACGGCACCGTCCGTGAGCATTTCCGCGGCTCTGCAGCGCCGTGCTCCACCGAGCACGACGCTCGCGGGCGCCGCAGACTTGGGTGATGACGGAATTCGCTCGCCTCCGTGGTGCCGCGGCACGCGCCACGGACCCCGCGCGCACGCTGCTGCCGACCTTCACAGCCAGAAGGCCGTATGGAGGCGGAGCGCCTCTGCGCCCCACTGTCCGGGCGGCTATGGAGCACCGGCTGGGGTACGACTTCGGCGCGGTACGGGTGCACACGGACCCCGCGTCGGCGGCGGAGATGCAACGCCTTCGAGCGGCTGCATGCACGATGGGCACGCATATCGCCTTCGCGCCCGGAACCTATGAACCCCACACGCGAAAGGGCGCCGCCCTCCTTTTGCACGAGCTGGTGCACGTGGTGCAGAACACCTCCGCGCCGGCCGTCGAGGACACACCACTGTTGAGTCATCCCGGGGATGCCTCAGAGCGTCAGGCTCACGAAGTCACCGACCGCTTCATGAAGGGCATGGCCCAGCCGTCGTTCCATCCGGTTCGGCCTGCGGCGTGCATCGGCCTGGTGCCGGAACCTTGGTATCGCGGATACGCGGAAGGAGCGCCGCCGCCTGAGAAGGGCTGGGTGCACGACCTGGGCGAAGGCCATTATTTCTCGGACAGGCCGGACGCTGCCGAGGAATACGCCACCACACGGGCAGAGGGCAACCCTGCTGTGCGACGGGTCGCCAGTGGCATGGTGGATCCGGAAAAGCTGGGCCGGGTGCTGGACCTCACCAAGGAAAAGGACTTCATGACCCGCTTCAAAGATACGAAGGAGGGTGTGCCCGGCGTCAGCAAGGGGCTGCCCAGCGTCAGTGGAGAGCCCTACGCGAACCTTGTCAAAAATTTCCTGCAGAGGAAGAACCTGAAGCTGGAAGACTTCGAGGTCATCATCGGCCCGGAAGGGGTCCGGGGCGGTCGCCAGATGTGCATCCGTAACGCCAAGACTGCCGGACAAGTCCTGGCGGGGATGAAGCACGCAAGGCCCGGCGGTGGTGNCCACCGCCCCAGGAGGGCGGAGGGGGCACACCGGGTTCCGCAGCGAAGCCGTCGGCGACCGGGACCGCACCGACGACCGTCCCGAGCGGCCCGGCGAAGAGCGGCCGGGCCCCCGCTCCGGGCCCGGCCCGTCCCGCAGGCCGCCCTCCGAATCGTCTGGTCGGCGGGATCAAGACCTTCGGCCCGATGATTCTCGGCGCGATCAACTCCTACTTGATGGCCAGAGAAGAGGCCAAGCGTGTTCCGGGACGAGTGGAGAAGGCGCTGGCCAATCAGGAGCTCCAGGAGCGCAGCGAGGCCCTGGCCGAGAGGAAACGGCTCGAGATCGCCCGCGCTCAGCGACACAGGCAACAGCGATACCTCACCGTCCAGGTCCGGCTCGTCTTCACCAACGGCATTCAGGACAGCCTGACCGTCTCCGAACCAAGCATCACGGAAGGCGACTGGACCGAGACGTCTGCGCCCGTCCGCATGAGCGACGACCCGATCCTCGGCACCGAGACGTCGGTCGGCTGGGTCATTACATCCGCCCTGCTCGAACCGGTGCGCATCAGCCGATCGGAAGAAATCGGATTCGACATCGAGGACCTGCAAGCCCGGTCGGCCGATGCCTCTCCAGACAAACGCGGCGAGAAGGAGAAGGAGATCACCCGGCTACGAGCCGAACAGCGCGCGGCCCTCCAGGAGGAGGACCAGGCTGCACTGACGGAACTCTGCCGCCCGGAAGTCGTCGCCGACCCCCGCGCCCGCGCCCGTCAGCAGGCCCACATCGCCGACATCCTCGGCCGGCTGGGGAAAGCCGCCCCCGCACCCCAGACCACGACCCCGCCCACCGCTCCCGCACCGCAACCCACCGCACCGGCCCCAGCCCCGGCCCCGCCTTCCGCAACGCCGGCCCCTCTGCTCCCGGGAGCACCCACGGGGGATGTTGTCGCACAGGCCGCCGCCGTAGTGGGGGAGCTTCGCCGTGAAGGAAGCCGCCTGGAGGCGGAAGCACGAGCTCTCGAGTCCCGGATGGGCACTGCCACCCCGCCCTCCCCCGCCGAGCGGAAGGACTTCCTCGACGCCGATGCGCGATGGCGGCTGACGGTCAAGTACGCCATGAACACGTACAAGGACACAAACCGCCCGGAAGCCATCGACGCGCTCGCCGCTCTTCTCGACCGCCTCGGCTCCACCCTCACCCGCACTCGAAGCTACCTCGGCGGGTGATTCCTCAGTCAGCGCCTCGCCTTGTCGGTGGACAGCACCTGGCCCAGTCCAGCGCCAAGGAGCTGGTCACGACGGCCCGGGAACAGGGGGCGGAGCTGTTCGACGACGTCCAGGCGGCGCACGCGCTGCCACCCGCGGCGCAGGGCGCCGCCCCGTCGAGCAAGGGCCTTGGGTCCGGGCAGCCGGTAATACCTCCGGCGAAGCCCGGCCCCCGGCAAGGTTGTCAGCCCGCTTTCCTGTGCCGCGTGGAAGGGCGATGCCCCGCCGTCAGTTCGCCTGTGGCCCGAACCGGGCCTTGTATGCCGACGGAGAGATGCCGGTCTCGCGGCGCATCAGCGTGCGCAGATTGGCAGCGGTGCCGATCCCGCTGCGCCGTGCGACCACCTCGAAACGGGACTCACCTCGCTCGATCAACCGGCATGCCAGGGCGAGTCGTTCCCCCGTGAGCCACGCCAACGGTGTCGTTCCCAGCTGCGCCCGGAAGCGGCGATGCAGCGTCGCCGGACTGACCGCTGCACGTGCCGCCAGGTCAGAGACCGTGAGCGGTGAGTCCAATCGCTCTTGGGCCCAGGCCAGGACAGGCGCCAGGGACTCGTCCGGCAGGTCGGGAATGGGGCGCTCCACGAACTGCCGCTGCCCGCCGTCCCGGTGCGCGGCGAAGACCAGCCGCCGGCTCACGGAATTGGCGACCTCCGCGCCGTAGTCACGGCGGACCACGTGCAGCCCGAGGTCGAGTGCGGCCGCGCTGCCTGCGGCGGTGAGGATGTCGCCGTCGTCCACGAACAGCACGTCTGATTCGAGGTGGACAGAGGGGAAGCGGGCCCGGAAGGAATCCGCCCACTGCCAGTGCGCGGCGGCCCGGCGGCCATCGAGGACTCCGGCCTCGGCCAGTGTGAAGGCGCCGCTGCAGAAGCCGACCAGGCGCGTACCGCGTGCGTGCGCCCGTCGGACGGCATCGAGCACGGCGGGACGGCGGGGCACCTCGACGTCCGGGCGGTTGGGGACGATCAAGGTGTCCGCCGCGTCGGCCGCCTCCAGACCGGCGACTCCCGTGAGCGTGAAGAACCCGTCTCGCATCAACGTGCGGGGCTCGGGAGAGCAGAGCCTGAAGTCGTAGAGATCACGACCGATCTCCGGCCTGCGCAGACCGAACACCTCGGTCGCGCAGCCGAGCTCGAAGGGGTTCGAGTTCTCGTCCACGATCACGACGACCCGGTGTACGCCCGCCGCTCGAACTGCATGCGAGGATTCTTTCGCCATGTGCAATTCCTAGCACTCACGCCGACTGTGCGAAACGGTCCAGGATGAGCCCATGAGCAACGAACCCATCCCTCTCGGCAAGGCTCTGGCCTCCTTCGATGCCCTGTGGAGCCCCCGCATCGTCACGCGCGTCAACGACTACGACGTCCGCATCGCCAAGGTCGAGGGCGAACACATCTGGCACGTCCACGACGACACCGACGAGTTCTTCCTGGTGCTCGACGGAGAGCTGCACATCTCCTTGCGCGAGCCCGATGGTGAGCGCACGGTCCTGCTCCCGCAGGGCGCGGTCTTCACCGTCCCCCGAGGCACGGAACACAAGCCGTACGCTCCGTCCGGCGCCGCAATCCTCATGTTCGAGCCCGCCGGGACACTGACCGTAGGCGATCGCCACGACGAGGTCCCGGACCACGTGGACTCAACGGCCGGGCACACGCTCAACACCTGAGCCGACGGGCTTCGGGCAGCCGCCCGACCCTGCCCGACAGCCGGGGGGAGAGAACCTCCCGGCTTACCGTCGACGCCCTGGAGGTCCTGGCCACCGCGCCAGTGCCGGTTGCTGCAGACATGCTCCTCGACCGGTACGGGCCGTACCTCGTGATCTGCGACGGCGAAAAGGAGACCGTGCCGGTCTTCACCGCACACGACGCCTGGGTCGATGGGGCCGAGAACCCCGACGCATCAGCGCCCTCATCGACGCCTTCGAGGGCGGCCGGCGCCCGGGACACGTGAGGGAGGCACCGCGCCGATCCGCACCAGGATCCTCTGTTGCCAACCAGCCGACTGGCCCGAGAGCAGCGAGTGGATCACTCCGCCGCACCTTTCGGTACCCGCGGGCTCAAACCGCTGCGCAGCTCCCCATCCCCCATCCCCCATCCGCCATCCCCCAGTGGGATACCTGAGACACGGCGCGCCGTGCTGGAGCGCTTCCCCGACTGTCGCCCGTTCCGCCTGGCGGGGTGGCGGAGGACACGAGCAACCCCAGCCGTCTGTAGCCGCCAAGGACGTTCATATCGGGGAGCCGCCTCCCCGGCCGGGGAAGGGCGGGGCGGCCGGTCACAAGTGCGCGATCAGGAAGTCCCGGACCTCGGCGTGGGTCATCGGCCCCGCGCTGCGTGCCGCCACCGCACCTTCTTTGAGGAGGACGACGGACGGGGCCCCGGTGACGCCGTACCGCTTGGTCGCCTCCGGACAGCGGGTGATGTCAATCTTGATGGCCGTCAGGAGGTTCGCGTACTCCTCGGCGATCCGACCCACGACAAGATCCATCGCCCGGCACGCCTCGATCGCCTTCGGCCACGTCCCGGAAAAGTAGGCGAGGACCGGGCCATCGCTCATCCTGAGAACAAAGTCGACCTCCGCATCCTCCAGTGGCTGATGAACGCGCCTAGGCATCGGAGCTCCTGACCTCGTGATCGACATATCGGGGCACCATCATCGCCTAAGGCCTGTCCGGGCAGGTCAGAGAGCAGCTGTCACTCCTCCGGCTCGTCTCTCCACGCCTTGGTTTCGCCTTGGGAGTTCTTGCGTTGCTTCTCCGCGGCATCCAGGTCCCGCTTGATCTTGTCCCCGTGCCGCCGCGCGAACTCGGATTCCGTATCCTTGGCCGGCGCCAGTTCGGCTTTGAGATTGTCCTTGAAGCCCAGATTCACCATCCTCATCCGGAGCCATACGCGGTCGCCGACATCAGATGCGGCCACCCTCCTCTGCTTCCGTCCTGCTCAGGAACGGCTTCACTGCAAGCTGGGCACTTCCGATTCGTTCTCCGTTCCTGCCTCAGCGCTCGCACCGACCCCACCGCGCCCAGACAGACCGTCGAGGCGATGTCGATCCGTCAGGCGTCGCCTATGATGCCCCGCGGACTCACCGGTAGCTCCTAAGGCGTCTCCCATGAGTCGAGTGCCCGGCCGGCTGCCGGAGCAGTTGGCGGCGGGCGCAGACGATCAGCTGTCTGCGGAGGCGTCCTGGCCGAGGAGGTGCGCCGTGAGTTCGATGCAGCGCATCCGGGCCGGGGAGTAGTCGTAGGGCATCTTGGTGACTGCTTCGAGGGCGCCCATCTGCGTGTCCTCCGCCCCTTCCAGGCCGGCGTCGTAGGTTTCGAAGAGCTCCTCGTCGGCCGTGTCCAGTCCGGCTTCCTCGATGGCCTGCTGCAGGGCTTTGTGGTGGGCGTATTCCTGTGCGGCGAGTTCTTCGACGCGCGGGTCGTGGGGATCGACGCTGTCGTCGAGGGCGGCCTCGGCTGCGTCGAGGCGGTCCTGTTCGGCCCGCAGGCCGGGGTGGGCGGCCAGCACGATGAACACGCCGGCCTGCATGGCGGCGCCCAGCGGGCCGAAGATCCGTTCCGTGACCAGCAGGGCGTCCAGGTCGGAGGAGCGCAGCGCGCCCGGCGGCAGGTTGCTGAGGCGGTCCGTCACCGGTTCGGAGAGCAGCCCCAGCGGGCTGCCCACGGCCCGCAGGCGCTGGACGGCGGCGCGCTGGCGTTTGATGTCGGCCTCCTTGGCGGCCAGGGTCTCGTCCAGCCGTCCCAGGGTCTCCTCGATGTCCCGGGCTTCGTCGAAGGCAGTCCGCATGTCGTCCAGGCTGATGCCGGCGTCCGCCATCTTGCGGATCCACAGCAGTCGGATCATGTCGTCGTAGCCGTAGCGGCGGCGGCCGTCCCCGCCCCGCTCGGGCTCCGGCAGCAGACCGATCTGGTGGTAGTGGCGAATGGCGCGCGGGGTCGTCCCGGCGAAGGCGGCAGCATCACCGATCTTGACCTGGCGGGGAGGCGTGACGGAGGGGTACATCGCAGAAGGAGCCTTTCGTGCCGTAGTGCCTCGACGACACCACATGCCGCTACGGCATGTGCAACACCACGGCGGCCAGACAGCTCCCCGCCAAGTGACCGCCACCGGGGATTCCCATCTCGGGCTGAGTCGGCATTTGCAGCCCCTCTCCGGCGTCGAGGTGCTACCGGCAACCCGCTGTTTCTTGATCGTTAAGGGGAGGGCCGCATGGCCGGCGAGATTATCCACGTGGGTGACGCCTCGCTCGAAGGAGACGCCATAAAGTCCGATATGACTGTCATTCTGCACTTCTGGGCCGAGTGGTCCGGACCGTGCAAGACGCTGGCACCACTTCTGGAGGACATCGCTCCGGAGTATGCAGGCAAGGTGACCATCGCAAAGATCAATGTGGATGATAACCAGGCCACACCGGCACAGTTCGGCGCCCGCAGCATCCCCACCCTGATCCTGTTCAAGAATGGGGCGGCGGCCGCGCAGAAGGCAGGCGCCATGAGCAAGTCGCAGCTCAAGGCGTTCCTCGACTCGCACCTCTGACAGGTCACGCCTGGAGTCTGGATCTGTCCGGCGGTCAGGAGCGCAGCCGCAGGCTTACGGCTGCAACGGTCACGGTGCCATGAAAGACGTACGCCCTCTTGTCAGAACGCGTAGCCACGGCCCGGTGGATCTTCAACCGGTTGACCATCCGCTCGACTTCGTTTCTGCGGGCATAGCGTGCCGCATCGAAGCCGGTGGGCCTGCCGCCATTGCTGCCTCGGCGTTGGCGGTGGGCCCGCGGGTCCCGGCGTTCAGGGATGGTGTGCTTGATCTGCCGACGCCGCAGGCATCGGCGGTTGCAGCGTGGTGAGTACGCTTTGTCACCACTGAGATGGTCCGGCCTGGTGCGCGGGTGGCCGCCTGCCGGGCGGGGCACGCGAACGCGTTCCAGGACCGCGATCATCTGCGGGGCATCGTCCCACTGTCCGGGTGTGACCAGCATGGCCAACGGCCGCAGTCCGCCCTCCCCGGCCAAGTGGATCTTCGTCATCAGCCCGCCGCGCGAACGGCCGAGGGCTTCATCCGGACGATGCTGAGCGGGCCGGGTGCGCCTGCCCGGCCTGTGCGGCGCCTGCTTGCGTGCACCGGCAGCGTGCTGGTGAGCACGGCACACGGTGGAGTCCACGCTCACCATCGACCAGTCGATACGACCTTCCACGTCGGCATCCGCCTGGGCGACCCTCAGAATCTGGTCCCACATGCCGTCGGCTGACCAGCGGCGATGCCGGTCATACACCGTCTGCCACTTCCCGAACCGTGCCGGCAGATCTCGCCATGGGATGCCGGCACGCAGCCGAAACAAGATTCCGTTGATCACCCGGCGATGGCTCTTCCAACGCCCGCCCCGGCCGGCATCCTTCGGTAAGCAGGGCTCCAGCCGAGCCCATTCTTCATTCGATAAGTCACCCCGCCCCACGCAGACCGGAACGATCATCACCGCTCGGCAGTCACGCGACTCATCGGACACGCCCTAGGCTCGGCTGGAGCCGCACTTGCCGAAGAACATGGGACGAGGCGGTCGTTGGAAGAGTCATCGCAGGGTGATCAACGGCGTTCTCTTCCGGCAGCGGACCGGTGTGCCGTGGCGTGACCTGCCGGCACGGTTCGAGCACAGCGACCGCGCCCGCGACAGCGTCAAACCTTTCCTGATGTGGTGCGCGTCCAACAGGCTCACCCGGCGATTCCGGCTCCCTGGTGCACAGATCCGCCGGGGCACCCAGCTCACCCAGCAGCAGCGAATGAAGATGCTGGGCCAGCTTTTTACCAACGAAAGCCTGCCGCTTCGGAGCCGGGTCGCTGCGGTCATCGTGCTCCTTTACGCACAGCCGGTCACTCGCCTCGTCCGGCTCACGATCGACGATGTCACCACCGACAGCGACCAGGTTCTGCTACGGCTCGGCGAGCCGCCGTCGCCCGCCCCTGTCCCGTTCGCGGATCTTCTGCTTCGCTACATCGCCAGCCGCGCCAACATGCGCACAGCGACGAATCCTGGCTCCCGCTGGCTGTTCCCTGGCCGCCGCGCGGGTCAGCCGATGCACCCTGAGGCGCTGTCGGCCCTCATCAAGGTACTGGGCATCCCGACCATCGCCGGCCGAGGCGCCGCGATCCGCCAGCACGTCCTGGAGGTGCCCGCCCCGGTCGTTGCAGACGCGCTCAGATACCACCAAGTCACCGCGACCAGGCTCGCCACCCAGGCCGGCGGACCCTGGAGCCGGTATGCCCCCGGTGACCACACACGGTCACCTGCAAGCCCATCAGAACCACGAACCCGCGATAGTTGATTACGCAAGCTCACCGGTCGTCGAAGGACGCCGCCGACGAGGTATGGCAGGGGCGGGGGCCACGGCCAAGGCGTTCTCCGCGGAACTCAACTCCGGGGCGTGCCGGTGGCGTCGAGGTCACTCGCGGCCGCACGACCCCGGAGAGGGGCTTTGCCGGCAGCCCCACCTACCCCCTTCGAGGTTTGTGTTCCCTCCCTTCAGAACCTCCCGCCTCGCGTGCATACTGGGGGCCCGGAAAGTTACCCGGGGTACGCGGCCGACGGTCCGGGATTCTCCTCGGGAGTTACCAGGGGCGGGATCTGACGGTGCGTCATCCGGTGGGGGGTGTCGGAGGAGGTCACCCGAGGTTCCCTCCTCGGTCGGCACCCATGTGAAACATCGCGCGTGGCCCGAGTTCCACACTTCTCAGGAGCCGTCTTGCACATACCGAAATATGTCACCGCCGTCTGTGCCACCGCCGCGGCGACGGTCTTGGCCACCTCCACGTCCGCGGCCGCGGAGACCGGCCCTGAGCAGGACAATTTCCTTCCCGCCATGGTCCATTCCATCCTCCACCTCGACATCGATCCGCCGGGCGCCAATGACTGGAACTGCCGTCCCAGCGCCGCCCACCCGCGTCCGGTCGTCCTGGTGCACGGGACCTACGAGAACCGCTACAACAACTGGGCCCGGATGTCCCCCGAGTTGAAGGCCCAGGGCTACTGCGTCTACGCCCTCGACTACGGCGACACCGACGACGCCGGAGTGGCTCTCGCTCCCACCGTCAAGGGTTACGGAGACATCAGGAAGTCCTCCAAGGAGCTGGCCGCCTTCGTGGACAAGGTGCTCGCTGCCAGCGGCTCCGGCCAGGTGGACCTTGTCGGCCACTCCCAGGGTGGGACCCTGGCCCGCTGGTATCTCAAGGCCGACGGAGGCGCGAACCCGACCGACCCCTCGAAGAACAAGGTCAAGAAGGTCGTCCAGCTCGGCGCGACCAACCACGGCACCACCATGAGCGGCATCGAGACTCTCGCCGACAAGCTCCACATGCTGGGCCCCGGGGAGAAGCTCTTGGGGAAGGCGGGAATCCAGCAGTACGAGAAATCCGACTTCATCAAGGAGCTCAACGCCGACGGGGACACCGTTCCCGGGATCGACTACACCGTGATCGGCACGAAGTACGACGAGATCACCACCCCCTGGCAGAGCACGTTCATGACGGCGGGCCCCGGAGCAACGGTGCAGAACATCACCTTGCAGGAGGGCTGCGTCGTCGACCTCTCCGCCCATCTGAGCATGACGTACAGCCCGCGTGCGATCGGACTGGTCAAGCGGGCCCTGGACCCCTCAGCCCCGGCTGCTCCCTGTGTGCCGAGGGCGCCCGCCTTCTGATTCCGGCCCGAAGTTCCGCCTTGGCCCATCTCGATCGTCAGTCGGCCGCCGGAGGTTACCGGAAGGCAAGGCGGCCGACTCCGCCCTCCAGTCCCGTGAAGAGCTGGCGGCCGCCATTCTGGACGGTCTTCAACGCCCTGGTCCACCCCAGGAAACTCAACCGCACCTGGCAGTCCCGGTTGTCCCTGTTCGGCCACGGCGCTGGAGATGCCTGCCCCCGTCGTCGCCGATGCCCGCGGTTACCACCAGGTCACCACAACTCGCCTCACATCCGAGGCCGGTGGGACCTGGAGCCGATATACCATCGGCGACCACTCACGGTCACCAGCAGGAAGGGTTCCGCGGGGAACCGGCGACAGTTGAATAGGCGAGCTCGCCAGTAGCCACTGCCCGCGTTGTCACCCAGTTGACGGAGCGGCTCCAGGTCGGGGGGCCGTTGCTCGTGATGGCTCCTTCCGGGGCGGGTAAGTCTTCTTTGCTGCAGCGGTGCGTACAGGGTCTTTTGCAAAAGTGGATCAAGGCCGCGGATGATCCGGCCGTGGGACGTGGTGATCTGACGCACGCCCAGTGGGCCCGACTTGAGCCGTTGTTGCCGGTGGGCAAGAAACCAGGCCGTCCCCGGACGTGGACGCGTCGGCAGCTGATCAACGAGCTACGGTGGCGGACCAGGACGGGTGCACCGTGGCCCGATCTTCCGGAGAGGTACGGTCCGTGGGACCGGGCCTACGACCTGTTCCGGCGCCGGCAGCGCGACGGCACCTGGAAGCGGATCTTCGAGCAGCTGCAGGCCGAAGCCGACGCCAAGGGCCTGATCACATGGGATGTGAGTGTGGACTCCACGATCGCCCGGGCTCACCAGCATGCGGCCGGTGCGCGTAAAAAAAGGGGCACTGCAGAAGGAACCTCCCGGCGGCGTCGACGCCGAACCCGACGATCACGGCCTCGGTCGCTCGCGCGGCGGGGTGACGACCAATCTGCACCTGACGGTCGAGCAGGGGCAGAAGCCGCTGTCCCTGCTCGTCAGTGCCGGGCAGCGGCATGACAGCCCGCAGTTCCAGCCGGTCCTGCAGGGCATCCGGGTGCCCCGAATCGGGCCGGGCCGGCCACGCACCAGGCCGGACAAGGTCCGTGCCGGCAAGGCGTACGGTTCCCGTGCGAACCGCGCCTACCTGCGTAGACGAGGTGTGCTCTGCACCATCCCGGAGAAGTCCAACCAGGTCCGCAACCGCAAGAAGCTCGGCTCCCGCGGCGGCCGTCCGCCCGAGTTCGACAAGGAGGACCACAAGAGGCGCCACGCGGTGGAGTGCGGAATCAACAGACTCAAGCGCCACCGGGCCGTGGCCACCCGATACGACAAGCTTGCAGTCCGCTACCAGGCCACTGTGCTGGTCACATCCATCAACGAGTGGCTGTGACCAGCACGATCCCCACACGCGCCGGGCTCAGCCCTCTCCCAAGACCGCCCGGATCACGTGCCGGGCACTGTGCGTCATCGCCGGGTTCGTCTTCCGGTAATACGGCAGCGCAATCAGTGCCTGCGAGAGCGTCCGCCCCCGGCCGCGGATCCAGGTCGCGTCGTCCACGTCCACCGCCTCGCGGAAGACTTCCCTCGCATCGGCCGGCAGCAGATTCCACGCCGGGAACAGATCGCAGGCCGGATCGCCCACCCCCATGCACCCGAAGTCGATGACCGAGGTCAGCCTGCCACCATCCACCAGCAGGTTGCCCGGCATGAGATCGGCATGCAGCCACACCGGCGGCCCGTCCCAGCCCGGGGCCCGCAGCGCCTCCTCCCATACGGCGGTGGCGGCATCGCAGTCGACGCCCTCCTGCGGGATCCCTCGCAGTTCCTCGATCGCCGACCGGGTCGCCGCGTCGAGCGAGGCCACCGGCCCGCCGCGATGGGCCTGCGGCGCACCCGGCAGAGTGATGTTCCGCATCGCCGCCACGAACTCGGCCAGCTCCCCGGCCAACAGCACCGGTTCACTCAGTGCCCCCGCCTCGGGATGCTCCCCCGCCAGCCACCGGTACACCGACCACGGCGATGGGTATCCCTCGGCGGGCTCCCCATCGCCGAGCACCTCGGGGATCGGTGTGGGCAGGTGGGGCGCGAGCAGGGGCAGCCACGTCCGCTCCATCACCACGTCGTCGGCCCCGCCCTTCACCAGCGGCAGTCGTGCGACCATGTCGTCGCCCAGCCGGTACATGGCGTTGACCGTGCCGCCGGACGGAAACCGCTCAACCGCCAGCCCCGCCCACTGCGGGAACTGCTCGGCGACCAGCCGCCGCACAAGGTCGTCGTTGATGGGGTGCATGCCGGGATGCATCTGCCCTGTGTTCATGGCACGTCATCCGACCGCCGGATGCCGACGAGCGTCAAACGCTTTTCCGGCAGCGCCACATTCACAACACGCCCTAGATGCGCGACTTCCTCACCGAGTGCCATGCCGCCCCGGCCAGAGCCCGAGCCGACCGGAACACCGAGAGCTGCTCGTGCCGGCGGTAGAGGTTCCAGTTGTACGGGACGAGCGACAGCTTGTTCGACGAGAGCGACCCGGCCCGTTGAGACCGGTACACCGCCAATGGTTCCCGCAGAGCACGGGCAGGGGTCCCGTCCCGCATGATCGACAACCAGAGCGCGTAGTCCTGCCTCTTCGGCATGTCCGGCATCAGCCTCGTCCCGACCACCCTGCGGTCGTACATGGCGGTCAGGGCACCGATGTGGTCCTGGACCAGCATCGCGCTGTAGTCCACGCGCTCCGGCGCCCACACCACACGCCCGTTCGGGACGAAGTCGGCGGCCTCGCCCGCGTACAGGGCGTCGACCTTGTAGTAGGAGGTGAACGTGAGGGGTGTCCCGGCCGTCGCGGCGAAGGCGAGCTGCTTCTCCAGCTTCGTCGGGAGCCACATGTCGTCGCTGTCGAGAAAGGCGATGTAGTCACCCCGGGCCCGCGCGATGGCCAGGTTCCGGGCCCGGGCCGCACCCCCCTGCCGGGCTGCCGCCTCCGGCAGGACCCGCTCGTCCTGCCGGGCCAGCTCTTTCAGCAGATCCATCGAGTCGTCCGAGGACGCGTCGTCGGTGATCAGCAGTTCGAGATCGGTGTGGGTCTGCGCCAGCACCGACCGAACTGAGGGCCCGAGCGTGGCCGCCGAGTTGTGTACCGGCATCACCACGGAAACCAGGGGCACAGCCGCTCCTTACCCAGATTGGAGTCGTCATGGATGTTGTCGTCGCAGGCCAAGGCTACGTGGGACTGCCGCTCGGCGTGCGCGCCGCCGAGGCGGGCCAGGCCCTCGCCATCGTCGACGCCTCCGTGGTCCTGGACATCTACCCCGCCCGCGAAGACCCGATCCCGCGCATCACCAGCACCCTGATCATCGACGCGGCGGTGCCGCGGGCGCCGCCGTGCGCGCCGAGCACGACATGGCCGCCATCCCGGACATCGTCGCGGGAATGGCCCGCCCCGGAGACCTCGTTCTGACCATGGGCGCCGGCAACATCACGGACCTCGGCCCGTAGATCCAGGCCCGCCTCGAAGCCTGATCGCCTCCCACTGCTCCGACCAGGGCCCCCTGGGCAGCAGGCTGTGTCCGGAGTGGTGCTTCCGTAGCGGGGAAATCTGGTTCGCCGCCACGCTGGCCATGCCGTACTGTTCACCGTACCGACGCGGGGTGGAGCAGCTCGGTAGCTCGCTGGGCTCATAACCCAGAGGTCGCAGGTTCAAATCCTGTCCCCGCTACTCACAGGTGAAGGGCCCGGCAATCGCCAGGCCCTTCGCTGCGTTCTAACCGCCCCTTGCAGATCTTGCTGCCTGAACCTGCGCTCGACCCGCGGGGCAGAGGGGCCAGTTATCCCTGGGCGATCTTCTCCCCACCGTGAATTACGAGGGCACGGTGGCGTGATGTCCAGGTCAGTCGGTCTTGATCTTCGTGATGAAGGAGCCCCAGGCGGGAGCCCCGAAGGTGAGCGCGGATCCGCTGGGACGCCTGCTGTCGCGAACGGGAACAACACCGGGCATATCGTCAGAGACCTCGACGCAGTCGATCTGGGCCTGGCCATACGTGCTCTTGCGCCAGGTCACAGCAGCAAGCAGGCCTGGCAGGGTCGGTGGGGTCACGTCATGCTCCTCAACGACGGCGCGAGTGAACCTTTGTGGATTTCGGCCGACGGCAGTACTCCAAGGACGTATTTGGGGGGTCAGGCGGTGCGTTCCAGGAAGTCGCAGACAAGGGGAACCTCCTTGCGGACGGCGAGCTTGATCCGCGGGTCGTCCAGGGTGGAGGTGCCGCGGGCTGAGGAGACACCACCCATGTTCGACTGCCTGGTGGGCGGTCTCGACGGCACCGTCGAGGTCGTCGAGGGAGATCCGGGCCTCGGCTTCACGTGCGAGGTAGATAGCGGCACCGCGGGGGAAGTCGTCTTCTTGGTAGGCACGCCCGTCACGGTGGTGGCGGAGACCGATGCGGTGCTGGCCTTCGAGCACACCCGGCCTTCGTACCCGGTGCACATCGTGGTCGTGCCGAAGCAGCACACGCCCTCGCTCGTCGACCTCGGCGAAGGCGGCGAGGAGCTGCTGGCGGAGGTCATGCGGACTGTGCGCGAGGTGGCCAAGCAGGTGGAGCAGGAGTACGGCGCCTGCTCTGTGACCACGAACCTCGGGCGGTATCAGGAGTCAAAGCACCAGCACTGGCACATCTGCTACCGCGGGGAGACCGACGCCGAGATCACGGCCATGCATGGCGCCCACGAGGGCAAGACCCCGTGAGTACCGGGGGCACGACCGCGGGGCCATGTGCAACCTTCCTTGTCGGGGCGGGCGTGCTCTTACGGCGCGCCGACGGGCATGTCCTGCTCGTGCACCACGCGAAGACGGGGTGCTGGGTCATCCCGGGCGTTCATCAGGCAAGTCGGTTGTCGGGCAATGATGTGCCGGCTGCCCCGAACTCCGCTTCGCGGCACGCCCGACAGGGATCAGGCCGTCGAGGACGTCGACGACGAACTGGGACGCGGGGCATGGCTTCGAACTCGTCTCGTGAGTCGTCGTTCAGCACCGTGTGCGTATCAGGTGACGGATGCTCAGCGATGGCTGGGCCCGCCGGTCAGTCGATGCCTTCGATGATGCGGAAGTCGCGCTCGACGCCGTCGGGGAGGGCTACCAGCGCCTTCTGGTATGCCTCGCTCTCGTATGCCGCGACGGCCTGTTCAAAGCTGTCGAACTCGATCAGAACGACGCGTTGCGTGATTCCGGCCTCGTGGGCGACGACTCGACCGCCACGGGACGGGATCCGGGACAGGGTGCGCCCGCCCCCAGCCTGGACAGCCGGACCGGCCAGCTTGTCGTAGGCAGCCAGCGCCTCAGGGTCGGAAATGGCGGGGTAGACACTGACCCAGTAGCCCTTAGCCATGAAAACCCCCTGTGTTCGGCCTGACACGTCCGACTTCGAATTGCCACTCGGATCGATCGATCCCGGCGACGGGTACCGCGGCCAGTGGAATCGTCATATGCGCAGGTTAGGGCTTGATGTGCGGTCGAGGGAAAGACCGGTACGGCATAGACTCAGAACGGATCGTTATCAATCGGCAGGGAGGGCGCGTGGCGCCGGATACGGCGAGCCTGCGGTACTTCCTGGTGCTGGCACAGGAGTTGAACTTCACCCGCGCGGCCGCCCGGATCGGCATCGCGCAGCCCGCACTCAGCGCCCGGATGCGCCGATTGGAGGCGGAACTCGGTACGGCCCTGCTGGTCCGCAACACGCGGAGCGTCGTACTGACCACGGCCGGTGCGGCTCTGGCGGAGTCCGCGCCGCCCGCGCTGGCGGCGCTGGACCGGGCATGGGACACCGCCCGGAGCGCGGCGGCCGGTGAACTGGGCACGCTGCGCATCGGATACAGCCTCAGCGCCGGGGCCGAGACGGCACCGGCCCTGGTGGACAGGCTGATTCGCGGCAACAGCGGACTCGAGGTCGGCGCGGTCCCGATGGCGACACCGGAGATCTCCCCCGCGGTCGCCGACGGCCGCATCGATGCCGGGATCACCCGCGGTGAACAGCCGGGCCGTGGCGTGCGCCGGTACCTGCTGCGGCGTGCGCGCATCGGGGTCCAGCTGGCGCAGCACCATCCGCTGGCCGAACACCCGGAGATCGAGATCGCCGACGCGGCCGCGTATCCGCTGCGACTTCCCGACCGTGCGGCCAACCCCGTGATCCACGATCAGCTGTCCGCACTGTTCCGAGACACCCGACCACATCCCCGATTCCACACGCCCGCAGTCTCTTTCGACATGTCTCAGCGCGACCTGCGCGACGGGGTCACCCTCGCCCCGGCCGGAGAAGCCGCGGTCACGGCACAACCGCCCGGCATCACCTGGCGACCGCTGCGAGGCGCGCCCAGCCTGACGATCCACCTGGTCCTACCACGCGAGCAGTCGCCGCTACACCGCCGCATCCGTGCCGTCGCCAAAACCCTGGCGCACGAGCTGCACTGGCTGCCGGACTGACGCGCAAGAAGTCAAGCGAGACGGACGCCTGCGGTGGCGAGGCCGAAGACCTTGCGCCCGGCGGACTTCGCGGTGATGACGACAACGGCGGTCTTGCTGAATGTCCGACACGACCTCGCTACGCCGGCGGATCAGCATCCGATGATGGCCCCGGGTCCGGTGCGAGTCGTACACCGCGGCGACGTCCTCGCCCAGCCCGAGATCTCAGCGGATACCGCGCCTTCGCCGACGCCGAACCGGACAAGCACGGGGTAACCGGCGGGAACGCCCGCCGTCAACGGCGTCCATGACGTCGGTCAATGCTCAACGCCCACCACTGTTCCATTGCTCCCCGAGGCCGGGCCACTCACCACGGGCTGCCGATTCGGCTACCGTCCGTTGATCCTTCCCGGAGGCTGGTCAGGCGCGGGTGGGGTCGGTGGCGAAGTGTTCGGGGTGGGCGGCGCGGGTGCAGGCGACGGCGGTGTGGGCGGAGATGGCGAACAGGTGCATGAGGTGGAGGGGGTCGGCGGTGTGGCGGGCCTCGTCGAGGATCCGGTCCCGCTCCTCCTCGCTCAGCTCCCTGGGGAGTACGGCGAAACAGAAAGCGCCGCTCATCTGGAGCCAGCACGTCCAGCGCCAGCGTCGCGGGCCCCTCAGCGCCCTCGACGTGCAGTTCTCCGGTCCGGCGGCTGTAGCTGGTGACGATGCGTACCCCAGGCAGTCGCTCGTACCGGCCTGCACGCTGGGCACGGCGGATCGCCTCGGCCCGCGACCCCTCAAGAGGATTCGCGTAACCCTCGACTGACTGCAGTACCCGCCGCGGAATCCAGTACGTCCGCCCTTCCTCGGCTCCCTTGACGCATTTCTCCGCCGGCCAGGCTTCCCCTATGCGTTCGCTTCCCGACGGCGGAAGCTCCACGCCCAGGTGCGGTGTCACTCTCGTCCGTAGCGTCGGCGTGCACGATCGGGACGGGGTTGAAGATCCCGTAGCGCTTTCTCGCCCATGAATAGAAGGAGTTGAGGCCAGCCCGATCTGTATCGAATGACGTCGACCTGATCCGTTCTTCGTTGCGCAGATCCGTGAGTCTCCAGTCCTTGAACGCTTCGACGTCCCCCACCGTTGCGCTGTCCCATTCGAGGTCTCCGCGACCCGAAGCAGCATGGCCGTATCGCGGTGCCGGACGGTGAGCTGCTGGGGTGGGGCTGGTTCTCTCCGCAGGAGGGCGTCCGGCTGATGGACGCGACGAACGGCCCTCTGTTCATGGCCGCCGTCCGGGCGTCCGATAGCGGGATGACCGCGTACTTGGAGGATCTGGCCGAGTGGCCTTCCACCGAAGACGGGTTTTCAGGCGTCGGCTTACCAGGCGTCGGCGGATCAGGGATTATTACTAATACCCAGACCAAACATCCATAGAGAAGAACCCCCCTACCCCCAAGGGCAGGGCTCCTGACGGGCCCTCTGATCAGCTGAGACCACCGACCCCGGAAGGGCCTCAGCGGCCCCCTGCGGGCCTTGGAGGGGCGTCGACGTCAGTTGCTGTCGTTGATCCTTTTGGTGTTCTCGGACAGCGACTCCAGGCCGTTCTCGGCCCGCCTCTGATCGACTCCCTCCAGATCCCGGACGGAGATGGGCTCCCACTGCCCGGTGAGCGACTTGTGATGCTGAGTGCCGAACCACTGCTCGCGGGTGGCCCGGACGGAGATGCGGTCCTCCAGGAACGCCAGGTGCCTCGGCTCGGCATCTCCCGCTGTCACTGCCTCGGCCAGCAGATCGACCCACGCCTCCTGGAGGTGGGGCCGGCGGTCGGCGTGCTGGGCCAGCAGCCACGCCGCGTCGGATGCCTCGTCGCCGCACAGCGATCGTCCAGGCCACCCGGCGCGGTCGATGACCTGCCGCAGCCACTCGGTGTTGTCGTTGTCCATCGCCGCCCACTGCGCCGCCACCTCCTCCGTCACGGTCGCGGGAAGGCTCGTACGAAACGCCTGGTCGATGTCGCGGCGGCGCAGGAGCTCGCGGCGCAGGTCATCGTCCAGCGGCGTACGGGAGCGGCCGGCGGCGGTCGTGGCCGGCATCAGCTCGAAGAGGGCGGCGCCGAGGATGCGGTTGTCCGCGGGCGCGTCCAGCGTCTCCAGTTCGCTGGCGGTGACCCAGCGGAACGGGTGCTCCGCCGGCCCTCGGGGCCCGTACGGGCGGTCGACGACGCCGACGTGGACATGGTCGACGTGGGTATGGCGCTCGGGGTGCCGTCTGTCAGGGCCGGCCGGGATGGCGACCGCCCACCACGGCGCGCTGCCCGGGGGCGGCTCCGCCGGCATGGCCTCCGGGTGCGGGTAGTCCGCGGGCAGCGTGCGCCCAGCAGCCGGGAGGAGGCGTGGCCGGTAGCCGGTCTCCTCGATGGTTTCCCGCACGGCCGCCTGCTCCGGGCCCTCCCCGGGCCTCGTATGGCCGCCCGGGACCATCCACCCGCCGTGACGGGGGTGCTCGATCACGCCGAGGCGCCACAGCGGGCCGAAGCGGGCGAAGAGGTACACGCTGGCTGTCTCGTGCCGCACGTCCATCGCGGCAGCGTCCCACGCCCCCGGCCCCGCGGTACACACCGCCTGGTCGCCTACCCTGAGAGGCGGGCGCGAGGCCGACGAGGGATACCTGCTGGTGGGCCTGCCCCGATTCCTGATCGACGCCTGGTCGTGGCTGAACTACAAGCCCGTCATGGCCTCCACGCATGATGGCCGCCCGCACCGCGTTCTCGCGCCGGAGATCCAGGCCACCTGGCTGCCGGACGAAGCCGTGCGCCGCCTGGCCGCCTGGCCGCCTACAAGCTCCTGGCCGCGTACGACTCTCTCCAGGCCGGCGAGCTGGCCACCTTCGCGGGGAACCCGACGCGGCCGAGCGGCGGGAGTTCGGCGACCCGTCGGCGTCCGTGGACACCACCCTCGCGCACCTGCTCGGCAAGTCGCAGCAGATCGTGGTGCCCGGCGCCGAGCACGCCAAGGACGACCAGGCCACCCCCGAAGCTGTGGCCGCCGCAGCCGCCCAGGAGCGCCTGCGGCAGTGGGCCGAGACCGAGCTGCTGCCGCTGCGCATGCAGGCCTGCGAACGCAAAGCCGTCCTCCTGGGCGACGGCGTGTACCTCCTCGCCTGGGGCCCCGAGAAGGGGAGGGTGCGGCTGCCGACCATCGACCCGGGCTTCTACTTCCCCGTCCTCGAGGACGACCCCGACCCCGGGGACTACCCGACCCGCATCCACCTCGCGTGGGAGCTCCCCGAAGACCCGAAGCGCGGCATCAAGGCCCGCCTGCGGCGCAGGCCTGCGCCACCTCCGGGCTCGATGTGTGGGTCCGGCTGGAGCCGCACCTGCCCAACGCCCCGGCCCATCCTTGGCGTTCGCCCTCACCTCTGGGCAGTGGGGTGAAGCCCCGCAGATGATCGAGGTTTTGGGGCGCGTCCGCGTTCCTCGCCCGGGTGGTGGCCGTGCGCGTACTCGGCCGGACCGCTTGTGTGCGGACCGGGCCTACAATTCACGCCGCAACCGCCGCTGTCTGCGTCGGCGGCAGATCAAGTACACCATCCCCGAGCCGAAGAACCAGCGGGCCAACCGCCGGCGTCGCGGTAGTGCGGGTGGCCGGCCCTGCGGGTTTGGCCGGCCAACCTACTGCAGCAGGAACGGAGTCGAGTGCACGATCTTGACGCTCAAGGGGTTTGGGGCCGTGGCCACCCGACACGAGAAGCGGGCCTGCGTCTTTCACGGCACCGTCACCGTTGTCGCGATCCGGCTCCGGCTCCGGGGCTGACCGCCACGGAGCTCTCCCTGGGCTCTCCAGGGGATTCACTTGCCGCTTGCCTCGGCGAGGGTGTGGGCGACCAGGGCGTTGGCGTGGCCGTGGCCCAGGCCGTGTTCGGTCTTGAGCCAGGTCACGAGTTCCATGTGCTTGGTCAGCGGCGAGGCGCGGATGAGGTCCTTCCATTCGGCGATCGGGCGGCCGTACTTCTTCTCGATGGAGGGGAAGTAGCTCGCGGGGCCCTTCACGGGTGCGGTCACGGCGGGTTCCGTCCTTCGTTGTGGTGGTGGAGGTCAGGAGGGCCGGGCGGTGCGCTCGTGGCGCAGCAGGACCACCTGGGAGTCGAAGGTCCTGGTTTCGGTCAGGGTGACGTCGATGCGCTGCTGCGGGGTGGTGAAGACGGGCTTGCCGCCGCCGAGCACGACGGGGTGGACGAAGATCTGGTACTCGTCGATCAGATGGTGCTCGGTGAGGAAGCCGGCCAGCGTGGAGCCGCCGAACAGCAGCAGGTGGGCGCCGCTGTCCTTGAGGGCGGTGAGCTGCTCGACGACGTCGGTGTTGATGACGCGGGTGTTCCAGGCGGCCTCGGTCAGTGTCGAGGAGACGACGACCTTGGACGCCTTGCGCCAGACGGGCGCGAACGCGAGGTCGTGCTCGTGGGTGGAGTACTCCTCGGCGCGGGGCCAGAAGCCGGACATCATGTCCCACACCACGCGGCCGTACAGGAAGATGTCGGCGCTGTCGGTGAGGGCCTGCGAATAGGCGGACAGTTCGCCGTCCATACGGGGCCAGTCGAACTCTCCGTTCGGGCCCTCGATGAAGCCGTCCAGCGACTGGTGCACGAAGTGCGTGATCTTGCCCATGAGTACCGGGCCCCCCTTGGCGACAGGCATCCGGGCGGCCGTCGACCGCCCCTTGTGTACGATGTCCACATTCGGAGGGTGCGGTGATCCGCACCCTCCGAGTGATCACGCGAGAGCCTAGACGACCTAAGTGGATGCTGTCCACATTGGAGGCGGCAGCCATGGCGGCAGCCGGGAACGAGAAGCCCAAGCGGGACACCTACCGCCACGGCGACCTGCGCAACGCCCTGATCGAGGCCGCCCTCGAACTCGCCCGCCAGGGCGGCCCGGAGGCCGTCGTGCTGCGCGCCGCCACGAGGCAGGCCGGGGTCGTCCCCAACGCCGCTTACCGGCACTTCGCCGACCGCGGCGCCCTGCTGCACGCCGTCTCCCAGGCCGCCATGGCCCGGGTGGCCCGCACTATGGAGGCCGAGCAGGCCGCCCTGCTGCCCGCCGAGGACCCGGTGACCGACGCCCGGGCCCGCTTCCGTGCCGTCGGCACCGGTTACCTCCGCTTCGCCCAAGAGGAACCCGGCCTGTTCCGCACCGCCTTCCACGTCCCCGGCGACATGACCCACGCCGCCGCCGACACCGCCGCGGGCGTCACCGGCAAGACCCCCTTCGAGCTGCTCGGCGAGGCCCTCGACGGTCTCGTGGAGCATGGCCTGCTGCCCGAGGATCGCCGCCCCGGCGCCGAGTTCCTCGCCTGGTCGGCCGTCCACGGACTCGCCACCCTGCTCATCGACGGCCCCCTCCGCGGCCTCCACCCCGCCCAGGCCCACGACGCAGGCCAGCACGTCATCGACATGATCGAACGCGGCATCTGACACCACCAGGCCGGGGAGAAACCTTCAACACCCTCGACCCGTCAGACAGGGCCTAGGGCGATCGCCGCATCTGTGTCACCTTCTACCCGATCGCTCTTCAGATCGCGGGTTACGACATCTCGCCTTTCCTGCGGGATCTTGCTGTTCGGGTCGGCTGAGCATCTGGGCTGGTCCGCCTATGCGTCCGATGCCGGTTGCCATCGCGTACACCACGGCGGGCTATGGCGGGGCTTCTGCTCCGCCCCAGTGTGGCCGAGTGCGCGGACGACCCCCGCGGTGCCGTCCTGCTGTTCGATCATCGCCCCGATGCGGCGGGTCCGTTCGCGGTAGCGGCCGTCGGCAAGGAGCCGCGCGAGGGCGAGGCTGAGTACGTCGCTGTCGAGGCGGGGCATCGGGACGGCGGCAGGGGTGAGGCCGAGGGATCGGAGCCGGGCGGCCCAGAAGGGCTGGTCGAACGTGAAAGGGACGGGGAGGGTGGGGAGCGCGGCTTGCAGGGAGGCGTGAGTGGTCCCCGCTCCCGCGTGGTGCACGGCGGCGGCCATGCGCGGGAAGAGCCAGGCGTGCGGGCATTCCCCGATGGTGAGGATGTCGGCGCCTCCGTCGTCTGTCAGACCGGCCCAGCCGCTTTGGACGACGGCGCGGATCCTGAGCCGGCGAACGGTGTGGGTGATGATCCGGGACAACCGTTCCGCCTGGTCCTGGCCCATGCTGCCGAAGCCGAAATACACGGGTGCGGGCCCGGAGGCGAGGAAATCGGTGAGACGGTCATCAGGGCGCCGGTCCGGCGGCCGAGCGGGCCGCCAGATGCCGACGGTCTGGTGCGCGGCGGGCAGAGGCATGCGGTCGGGCAGCAGAGCGCTGCTGAAACCGTAGTAGACGGTGTGGCGACGGGCGGACGAGATCCGGACATCGCCGGTGAAGGCGCCGCCGGTGAAGCGGTGACGCAGGCCGAGTTCACGTCGTAGGGCGGTGATCACCGGTGCATACAGCGGGCTGAGGATGCGTCGGACCAATACGTCGGCGACTGTGTAGCGCAGGCGCGGGGTCCCGGCGATGAGCCGCGGAAGCATCATGGCGTGCGAGACGGTGTAGACGCCGTGGCACGGCAGGCGGAGCCCTTCGCCGATGACGGCAGCCTGCGGGTGCATCAGGGGATGGGCGAGGAGAACGTCGGTCCCTTCACCGGCTGCTTCCAGAAGCACGTTGCCTGCGGTGAGCGCCATGTCCCGGCCGTTGTCGATCCGTGCGCGGCGCGGTTTGTGCGCTCCGACCGCCGCTTCCTGTTCGTTCAGGGGCATGGCCCGTACCCGGAGCCCGTGTTCGCGGAAGGGGACCGCGTACCGCTGTGAGGTCACCACGGTCACCTGGTGGCCGGCCTTGCTCAGGCCGGTTGCGAGGCCGGTGTAGGGGGCGATGTCGCCGGTGGTCCCCCAGGTGGCCAAGAGGATGCGTTGCGGCGTGGCAGCTGGTCGGGGCTTCATGGGGGATTCCACGGCTGCAGGCTCCTGAGGGAGGGGGCGGGTGCGGCGGAGTGCTCAGGGTCCACGGCTCACGGCTCACGGCTCACGGCTCACGGCTCACGGCTCACGGCTCACGGCTCACGGCAAAGTCTCGATCGTGCAGTGCTGCAGGGCGCCCAGTGGCCTGCCGTCGAGGAAGAGGGTGATGAGCGTGGCGAAGTCGGCGTCGCGCTCCATGTGCAGCAGGTGGTCGGCGTTCTGCATGACGATGAAGGTCGCGCCGCTGATGGTGGCCGCGACGGCCCGGTTGTCGGCGACGGTGGTGGCGGTGTCGAACTCGCCCACTGCGACGAGCGAGGGAACGCCGCGCACGCCCCCCGGAGGCAGCGGATCGCGCAGCAGAAGGAACCCGCGGTCGTGGACGTAGCGGATGAGGGGGTCGCCGGCGGACGCGGCGAGCTGGTCGAGCACGACGCGCCCTGCGGCTTTGATCAGCAGGTGCCGTTCTGCCGCCTCGGTGTTGGTCAGGACGCCGACCAGCTCGCGGGCGGCTCGCAGTCGGTCGGACGGGTCTTCGGCGGAGTGCGGGCTCCGGGCGTCGGCCTCCCGGTGCAGGCCTTTGCCGATCAGTTCCGCCAGTCGAGGGGCGGGCCGCGGCGAAGCGCCGAAGAGCATCAGCCGCGTGACGCGATCGGGGTGGCGCTGGGCGAGCCGGTATCCGATGGGGTAGCCGGAGGAGACGCCGAGTACGGCGAAGCGGCGGATGTGCAGCTGGTCCACGGCGTGCAGGGCGGCGTCGGTGAGGTCGTCCCAGCTCAGGCTCTGCGCTGCCCGCCCGGGTGTGCGGGCGGGTGGAAGGTCGGGGATGACGAGGGGGAGCCGGGAGGCCACGTGGCGCTCGAAGCGTGCCCACGAGTGCCTGGTCTGCAGGCCGCCGCTGAGAACGAGAAGCGGTTCGGCGCCGGCCGGGCCGTGCGGGACAACGATCCTGCACGGGTAGTCCGCGGCCCTCCAGGTGACACGGTGGTCGCGCGCGCCGGCCCGGGCGGAGAGAGGCGGGGAGCCCGGCCGGCTCACGCCTTCGCCGCCAGGTGCCTTCCGATGAGTGCGGCGAGGTCGGCGACGGTGGAGTTCGCCGACAGATCGGCTTCGGTGATCACCAGTCCGTACTCGTCCTCGATGACCATGGCGAGTACGGCGACGGCCATGGAATCCACGCCGGCTTCCGTCAGTGTGGCCTCCGGGGTGACCGGACCGGGTGGCAGTCCGGCCTTTTGCGTCAGAATGCCGATGACCGTCTCCTGCATGTTGTCGTCCATGCGCCTGGCCTTCCGGAAGTGACGGGTGGGGCTGCGGACCGTGTCTGACAGCTGGGGGATGATGCCGTGAGTCACGCGTGGGGGAAGAGGCCGTGAGTCACAGGTGGGGAGTGAGGGCGTGCGGCCACGTGGCGGTGGTGGCAGCCCATGACAGGCCGCTGCCGAAGGCCACCATCAGCACCCGCTGATCGGGTTTGATCGCGCCGTCGGAGGCGGCGTGTGCGAGCAGGATCGGAACGGACGCCGCGGCCGTGTTGCCGACGTGCTCGATGTTGGTCGGCATGCGGGCGGTCGGGAAGGACAGGGTCGCGGCCACGGCCTGCGTGATCGCCGCGTTCGCCTGGTGCGCGACGAGCACGTCGACGTCCTCCAGACTCCAGCGCGCGGCCTCGGCGGCGGCGATCGCGGCGGCGCTCATGCGCTTGACGGCGTTGCGCACGACTTCGGCGCCGCGCAGGTGCAGGTAGGCATCGGCGCCGCCGAGGTCCGGTGCGGGCGTGCGCCGCCGGGAGCCGCCGGCGGGGATGGCGATGGCGTCGGCGAGGGTGCCGTCACTGCCCCATACCGACGGGCCGAAGGTGGGGAACTCACCTGTTTCGGCTCGCCGTAGCACGGCTGCGCCTGCGCCGTCGCCGAAGATCGGGGCGGTGCTGGAGTCCCGGGGATTGATCATGGTGGAGGAGCTCTCGGCGCCGATCACCAGAACCGTTCCCGCAGTGGCGGCGGCGATCAGCCCGCGGGCGAGCTCGCAGCCGTAGAGGAACCCCGAGCAGCCGGCGTTCAGGTCGAAGGCGGGGACGCCGGTCATTCCCAGGCGGCTGGCGACTTCGGGCCCCCCGGCGGGGCAGAGCCGGTCCGGGGTCGTGGTGGCCAGGACGAGCGCGTCGACGCGCGACGCGCCGGCCGAGGCCAGGGCACGGGCGCCTGCTTCCGTGGCCAGGTGAACGGTGGCCTCGCCGTCACTGACGCGGTGCCGACGGGCGATGCCGATCCGCCGCCGTACGAAGTCGGCCATCACGGGGCTCATGAGATCTGCATTGGTGACCACGGTCGGCGGCAGCCAGCACCCCAGCCCCGCCAGCACGGTGTTCGTCTTCTGCTCTTCTGCCACGGTTCCTTCCGTTGGGGCGGGGTGGTGGGCTTTCCGCCGGGGCAGGGCGGTGGGCTTTCCGTCGGGACGGGATGGTGGGTGGTCGTCACCCGACGGCCACGGCCGGTTCGATCAGGTAGTCGAGACCGGTGAGCGACCGGCCGGTGAAGAACCGCATCACCAGGTCACTCGCTTCGTAGCGGCGCTGCAGGAACACCCAGTGATCGGCTTCACCGATCGACGCGAACGTGCAGTCCCCGATCGTGGCTGCGAACTCCCTCTGCTCCTGCAGGGAGCTGATGGTGTCGTGCTCGCCGCAGAACACCAGCGTGGGAACACCCTTCAGCCCGCCCTGGGGATCCAGGTTCTCCAGGACCGAACGCTCCATCGTCCGGAACCCGTGCGCGCTGTTGGTGACGGCCCGCAGGGTCATCCGCTTGACCAGCTGACGCACCACATCCCGGTTTCTGACGGTCGCCCCGGTGTCGGAGCACAGGAACATCTCCGCCAGGACGTCGACGAACCCGTTCGCATCCCCGGACAGCATCCGCTGGGCGCCGCGCATCCACAGGTCGATGAGTTTGTCGCTGATGCGAACGGGCACGCCGCCCAAGGCCAGCTTGGCGTACCGGTCCGGGCGTCTTTGCGCGCACCGGAAGGCGACCGCCGATCCGAAGGAGTAGCCGAGGAAGTTGACGCGCTCCAGGCCCAGGTCGTCGATGATGATCTCGGTGGCCCGGCACATGGTCTCCATGTCCTGCTCGGGCCGCAGCGGGGTGGATTCGCCGGCGCCGGGGAGGTCCACCGAGATCAGGCCGGCGTAGGGCAGCACGTGGCGCTCCATGATGGACCAGCCGTGCATGCCTTGCAGAACGCCTCCGAGGACGAGCACGGGCTCGATGACGGGGGCGTCACTGTTCACCACCTGGTAGGAAAACGACAGTCCGTCCAATTGCAGGGTGTGGGTGATCGCCTCGGTCACAGCTCTCCATCGCAGGGTCGGGCAGGTGCTTCGGGTCGTTCGGAGTCAGCCGATCGCGGACGCGTCCTGCTGCCGGCCGCCGGCCGCGTCCAGGGCCTGCTGTACGAGATCGGCCGTCTCCTGGAGGGTGGTGTTCCCGGAGGCCATCGAGTCGTTCAGCTGGATCCTGTAGTGGTCGGAAACGGTCACGAACATTTCCACCTGCGCGATGGAGTCCAGCTCAAGGCTGTCGAACGAACGGCCGCCGTCCAGTTCCCCGGGATTCAGGTCGTAGGTGGTGACCAGGTAGTCGCGAATGAAGTCGAACGGCCGCTGGACCGGCTCCCCCATGAAAAACTCCCTACCGTCGTGCGGGTTTGAGATCGGGCCAGGACAACGCGACCGCCCCCCACACGGCGCCGCCTCCGAACGCGGTCAGCAGCGTCCGCGTACCGGGGGCGACGGCCCGGGCCTCGACCAAGTCGTCCATGACCAGAGGAATCGATGCCGAAGAGGTATTTCCGACCCGGTGAATGTTCCCGAAGCGGCTGGCATCGGGCACGCCCACCAAGTCGGCCACCTTGTCCAGGATCCGCTGGTTGGCCTGGTGGCCGATGAATGCGCCGATGGAATCCACCGGCCATCCCGCTCTCTCCAGCAATTCCCGGGACACCTCGGTCATCCGGCGCACCGCGTGGGCGAACATCTGCGGGCCCTGCATCCGCAGACAGCGCTCCGCCCCCGACGCGGCGCCGCCGGGGTCGGGCCGGCGGGAGCCGCCGGCTTCGACCACGGCAAGGTCCTTCTGGGTGCCGTCGCTGCCCAGGCAGATCGCCCGGACGGCGCCGGGCTCGTCGGGCTCGCCGCTGCGCAGCACCACGGCCCCGGCCCCGTCGGCGAAGACCACCGCGGTGCCGCGGTCCGAAGGATCGGTGATCGTCGACAGCGTCTCCGCGGCCAGGATCAGGACACACTCCGCCGACCCCGACCGGATCCACGCGTCGCCCACGGCCAGCCCGTAGGTGAACCCCGAACAGGCGGCTGCGACGTCGAACGCCGGCAAGGTGCCCAGCCCCAGCTGGGCGGCAACCCATGGAGCCGTCGCCGGTGAGTGGTGGTCAGGCGTCGTGGTCGTCAGTACGACGAGATCCACGACCGGATCGCCGGCACTCCGCAAGGCCGCACGGCCCGCTTCGACCGCGAGGTCTCCGGTGCCGGTCCCCGGCTCCACCCATCGTCTGCACTCGATCCCCGTCCTGCTGCGGATCCACTCGTCACTCGAACCGAGGCTCGCAAGCGCCGGGTCGTCGTTACGGATCTCGCGCGGAGGGAGGTGAGAACCGACACCGGCCACTACGGAAGCGGAACTGGCCATACGAACCCCCCGGATCGACAGCAAGCCTGCGATCGTGCGTCAATCGAGCGTCACTGTATTTCACGCATTAAGCGCCCGTCAAAGGAGTCGGAGATTCCCTCGGGCGGATCGCGTTTACCGTGCAACGAAAGTGCGACCATCGAACGAGTGGGCATCAGAATTCCTGTTCTGACACTGGGTGTATGTGGCCATGAGCTGTTTGATTTCCCGTCATCCGGTATTCGGGGATGCTTGCGCCCTGACCGCTTCAGACCGGTGGTGCCGCGTCCGTCACCGTGCGCGGACCTACCCGACCCGTATGCCTCGGAGGCGCGAATCATGGCGGCCGAATGTGATGGCGCAGAGCTGATGCGCATCGACGAATCAACCTACGGGGAAGGCCGGCCTCATGGCATTCGCCATGGAACTGGTTTCCCACATGCTCAATTCCGACCCGCCCGACCACACCCGCCTCCGCAGCCTCGTGAACAAGGTCTTCACCGCCCGCGCCGTCGAGCGCCTCCGGCCCAGGATCGAAGCGATCACCCACGAGATGCTGGACGCCATGGCCCGGCAGCAGCCCGCGGATCTCATGCGCGACTTCGCCTACCCCCTGCCCATGTCCGTACTGTGCGAACTGTGCGAACTGTGCGAACTGCTGGGCGTCCCCGTTCCCGATCGCGACCACTTCCACGGCTGGGTCCAGGCCCGGATGTCCGACGACCCGGCACGCATGATGACCGCAGCCCCCAGCCTCCTCGGCTACCTCCGCGAGCTCGTCGACGCCAAGCGCCGCACACCCGCCGCAGACCTCCTCACCGACCTGGTCCATGCCGGCGACGACGACGGCCACTTCCCCGACGCCACCCGCCTCGACATCACCCGCACACCCACCGGCCACCTCGCCTTCGGCCACGGCATCCACTACTGCGTCGGCGCACCACTGGCCCGCCTGGAAGGACGCATCGCCTTCACCGCTCTGCTCGACCGATTCCCCGAGATCCACCTCGCCTGCGACGAGGACGATCTCCGCTGGCGCGGCACCATGTTCCGGGAGTTGCAGGCACTTCCCGTGCGGTTTCCGCTATGCCTTAACCTGACTGCCCGAAGGGGACGACGGCGGTGTGGGTGAGAGACCGGCTGGACGCCTTCTCGGCCTGGCGCTCACGCGCTGCAGGAGGCCGGACTCGTGACCGAGCGCGCCGGACACTTCGTCAAGACGGTGCCCCCTCCGGGCGCACTGCCCGTCGAGACCGTTGTGAGCAGCGTTCCGGGAATGCTGCCGCCTCCCGGTGCTATGTATCCGCCGGATCGTCCCGGGGTGTGCGGCGCGCAGCATGAAGTACGCACCGGTATACGCAACCGCACTACCGGCCTGGGGGCACGGGCCGCCAACTGGCTGGTTTTCGTCTCTGACGACTGGGAATCGTCGGTGCGGTGGAGATGTCCGGGGCCGGAGAGGTGCCATGCCTGCTGCGAAGAGCGGGAAGCGGACCGCGACCCGTTCCCGTGCGCCCAGCGCCGCCGACCGGGGCGGGGAGACGCACGCGGATGTCTTTGCCTGCTTCGCACAGGACTCGTCGGGCCGGCTCTCTCCCGACCGGTTGCTGAAGGCGCTGCATGAGGCGGGCATCCTGCGCGACGACCCCAGGGTCGCCGAGACCATCGCCCACCTGGACCGCGTCCGGCCCGCACCGCCGGAGACCGGGCCGCTCCTGCTGACCACGGAGGAGTACGCCGCCGCGACCCGGCACAACCGGGGCATCATCGAACGGGCCGCCTGCGGGGAACTCGTGGTGCCCGACTTCCCGGCTCTGGTGGCCGACCTTCGGCGCATCCACCAAGAGGTCCGTGCCGACCGGAGCGGCGCCGTCGCCTCGTACATCCCCCAGCTCGCCCGGGTGAACCCGGACCAGTTCGCGATCGCGGTATGCACGGTGGACGGGCAGCGATTCTCCATCGGCGACGCCGACGTGAACTTCTGCCTGCAATCGGTGTCCAAGACCGTCGGCTACTGCCTCACCCTGGAGGAGCACGGGCCCGACACCGTCCACCGCCATGTGGGAAGGGAACCCAGCGGCCAGGGCTTCAACGAACTCACCTTCAACAAGGCGGGGCTGCCGCACAATCCGATGATAAACGCCGGTGCCATCATGAGCTGCGCGCTCGTTCAGCGCAGCCTCGACGCCGCGGACCGCTTCGACTTCGTCGCCGAGACCTGGAAGCGCCTCGCCGGCGGCCGGAGCGTCGGATTCAACAACTCCGTCTACCTGTCCGAGCGCAGCACCGCAGACCGCAATTTCGCCCTCGGCTACTCGATGCGCGAACGCGGCGCATTCCCGCCGGGCACCGATCTGCTGGCCACCTTGGAGTTCTACATCCAGTGCTGTTCCATCGAGGTCGACGCGCGGCAACTGGCCGTCGCGGCGGCCTCCCTGGCCAACGCCGGGGTCTGCCCCCTGACGGAGGACCCGGTGTTCTCCGCTCAGACGGTACGTCACTGTCTGTCGCTGATGTCCTCGTGCGGGATGTACGACTTCTCCGGCGAGTTCGCCTTCACCATCGGCCTGCCGGCCAAGAGCGGCGTATCGGGCGCGCTGATGCTGGTCGTTCCCCAGCTGATGGGGGTCGCCATCTGGTCGCCCCGGCTGGACGGTCACGGGAACTCGGTGCGCGGGATCGAGGTCTGCCGACGTCTGGTCGACTGCTACAACGTGCACACCTACGACCTGCTCACGGGCACCGGCGCCGAGACCGGCAAACGCGATCCCCGCCTCAAGCGCCATCAAAGCGCCACCGAAGCCGTCGTGGGCCTGTGCTTCGCCGCCAGCAGGGGCGACGTCAACGAGATACGCCGCCTGGCCGCCTGCAACGTCCCCCTCGACGCCGCCGACTACGACGGACGCACCGCCCTGCACCTGGCCGCGGCCGAAGGACACCGGAACCTCGTGGAATACCTCCTGTCCAAGGGGGTCGACCCCCGGCCGGTGGACCGCTGGGGCGGGACTCCCCTGGACGACGCCGACCGGTCCGGGCACCGGGATCTGGCCCGGCTGCTGACCCAGGCCGCCGGCACGCCCCGGAAGCCGGCGCCTTGAGTACGCGGTCTCGGTGACGGGCCGGTTCGTGTGTGCGAAGGCACGAGCCGGGATTCCGAGCCGTCGGCGCGGGGTGTGCCTATCTCCGTACAGAGTCCGTACAGAGTCTGTACGGACTCTGTACGGAGATAGGCGACGATCTCGAGGGCTGAGCGTTCCCAGCCCCCCCTTCCCGGCCTTTGTTCCAGCGGTGCTGACCAGTCTCAGCGGAACGCGGCGATATTGCGGGCGGCCCAGTCGGCGAATGGGCGCGGGGGACGACCGAGGACCCGCTGGACGTCCGGGCTGATGCGCAGCTCGGCCGGGTTGGGGGAGCCGAGGATGTCCAGGGTGTCCTCGGCGAGCTCGGCCGGCATGCTGTGGACCATGGCGGCCTTGGCTTCGTCGCGGGTGAGGTCGTCAAACCGTACTGGCGAGCCCAGCGCGGCGGCGATGTCCGCCGCCTGCTGGTGCGGCGTGATGACCTCCGGGCCGGTCAGTTCGTACACACCGCCGGTGTGCCGGTCATCCAGCAAGCAGGCCGCCGCGACCTCGGCGATATCCGCCGGGTCGATGATCGGCACCCCGATGTCACCGAAGGGCGCGGCCACGACGCGCCGCGCGCGGACGGACTCGGCCCACCACAGGGCGTTGGAGGCGAAGCCGCCCGGCCGCAGGATGGCCCAGTCCAGGCCGGACTCCCGCAGCACGTCCTCCACCGCGCGCATCCCGATCCGCGTCGGGCCGAAGGGCCTGGTCGCCACGCCCTGCGAGGAGAGCAGGACGACCCGGCGGACCCCGCCGGCTGCGGCTTGGCCGATGATGTCGGCCGGCCTGGCTCCGGCGGCGTGCATGTCGCCGGACAGCAGCAGGAACACCGCCTTCGCCCCGGCCAGCGCGGGCTCAAGGCCGGCCGACTCGGCCAGGTCGGCCGCCACATGGCGGACGCCGTCCGGCACCGCCGTCGCGTGCCGTGACACCGCCGTCACCTGCCGGCCCGCGTCGGCCAGCGCCCGAGTCAACGGCCGTCCCACATTCCCGGTGGCCCCGGTCACCACGATCATGATCAGCTCCTTGTCCAATGTCCTTGGTGGAGTTGACGCTAGGAGGCGGGCTAACTTTTGGTAAGGGCATACCTCTGGGTAAGCTCATCACATGACGGAAGGTGCGCAGCTCATACAGACCGAGACGGGGAAGGGGTATGAGGTGTTTCACACCGACTGCCCCGCGCGTGATGTGGTCGACCATGTGACCAGCAGGTGGGGTGTCTGGGTGTTGATCTCCTTGCGGAGCAACGACCTCCGGTTCTACGAGCTGCGCGAGAGCATCCAGGGCATCAGCGAGAAGATGCTCGCCCAGACCCTGCGCGCGCTGGTCCAGGACGGTCTGGTCTGGCGGAAGGTCGAGCCGACGACGCCGCCTCAGGTCACCTACGGGCTGACCGAGTTCGGCCAGGACGTCGGCGAGCCGCTCACGGAGCTGTTCGACCGGATCACACGGCGGCTGTCGCTGCGCGACGCGGAATAGGCCCTCCTCCCGTTTCGCGTGCTCGGCGAGCGCGCGGTAAATGCTCGCGACGCTGGGGGCCCGGCCCCTTGCGATTGCGGCCCGCTCGGGTCGTGCATCCCGGAGCTCAGCTGCCTCAGAAACGAGGCCGAACCCCTTATGGGTGTTGCATTCTGCAAAGATCCGGCCTTGCCCGGAGTCGCGAACAAACCTTTCCAAGGGCACAGCGCATGGACCGGCAGACAGCTGGGCACCGATGCCCGCGTGCCCATCACAGATGACTTACATCGCTTCACCGCTCTGTCGGCACGGCTGACCGGCTTCGACGTTGTGGCCCTGGAGGCCACCGGGCTGACCGAGGTGTACCGGGCGGTCGCCGCGGAACGGCTCGGCGCGGAGCGGTACGCGCGGCTCCTGCGCGAGCTGGGGGAACCCGACGACGCCATGGATGGCGAGCTGCGGGAAGCGGCCCAGGCGGTGACGTACCTCTGGTACACGGGCAGTTGGCCGGGCCCGCCGCCGACCGTGGTGTCCCCGCGCGCCTACGCCGAGGGCCTGGTGTGGAAGGCGGCCGGTCTCAAGGCTCCCGCCACAGATCCCGGGGGGTACGGAAGCTGGGGCGAGGCGCGCGACCGGTCCGGCCGGGGCGACGGGGGCGAGGAGAGCGGCCGGTGACGCGGTACGACGTGATCGTCGTCGGCGCCGGTGTCACGGGCTCGCTCGTCGCGCATCGGCTCGGCCGGCACGGCCGGCGGGTCCTGGTCCTGGAGGCGGGCGCCGGGGTTCCCGGCGACCACGAGCCGGCCGCCGATCCGCTCACCAGCTATCTGACGGCCGCCGCCAAGGTGCCCGGCTCCCCCTACCGGGCCCACCCGGTGGCCCCCTGGCCCGAGGTGACGGACCTCTCCGGCGTCTCCGCCACGGACGGGACTCCCGGCTTCCGGGCCTCTGGTCACCTGCGGCAGGACGGCCCGCTCCCGTACGCCAGCGGATACGTCCGCGTCAACGGCGGCACCGGCAACGTCTGGACGGGCCTCGCACCGCGCATGCTCCCGGAGGACTTCGACACCGAGTCCTTCGGGTACGGACGGCGATGGCCGCTCACGTACGACGAGCTGGAGTCCCACTACCGGGCGGCCGAGGAGGAGTTGGGAGTGGCCGCCGACGCCGACGAACAGCGCGCGCACGTCGGCCTGCCATTCCCCGACGACTACGTGTTCCCCATGCGCCCCCTGCCCGCCTCGGGGGTGGACCGTCTCCTCGCAGCCCGCCTCGATGGGCGGCGCGTCAAGGACCCCATCACCCGGGACGACGTCGAGCTGCGAGTGGTCGGCACCCCGCACGCGCGCAACAGCATCCCGGACCCCCGGTACGACGGCGGCCGCGGATACGTGCCGCGTGGGCGGCACGGGCGGCCCGACCCGGACAGCCGCTGCGTGGGCAACGCGAGCTGCGTCCCGCACTGCCCCTCGTACGCCAAGTACACCCCGCTCAAGACCCAGGGACGATGGAGTACGACCGTCATCCTCCGGGACCGGTCCGTGGTCAGCCGGGTCCTCGTCGACGGGCGGGGGCACGCCACGGGCGTGGAGTACCACGCGTACGACGGGCAGGTGTCCGTCGCGCACGCCGATGTCGTGGTGCTCGCCGCACACGCCGTGGAGAACGCCCGGCTACTGCTCCTCTCCCGGCTCGCCGACCGCAGTGGTCAGGTCGGCCGCAATCTGATGGACCACCCGGTCCTGCTGACCTGGGGCCTGCTGCCCGAGGACGCCGGGCCGTATCGGGGGCCCGGCTCGGTCTCCGGCTTCGAGGGCTTCCGCACCGGCGCGGCGGCTCGCCGGCTGCGGGCACCGTTCCGCATCGAACTCGGAGCGTGGGGCTGGGCCTGGGCGAAGGGCTCCGTCGATACCGACGTACACCACTTCCTCACCGAACGGGGCCTCTTCGGAGCGGAATTGCGGCGGGCGGTCGGGGACAGGATCCGCCGCCAGTTCACCCTCCAGTTCGAGATCGAACAGAGCGCCGACCCGGCGAACCGGGTCACCCTCCACCCGTACGAGCGCGATCCTCTGGGCCTGCCCCGCCCCCTCGTCACGTACGACCTCGACGAGCACGTGAAGGAGGGGATGGCGGCGGCCCGGGCGGTCTCCGACCAGATCTTCGCGCTGCTCGGCGCCGAGGACCACACGGACTACACGCCGGTGGCGGCCTGGCCGGGCCGCCTCGAGCACGGCGGCCGTACGTACGGCTACCGCGGGGCCGGCCATGCCGCCGGTACGCACATCATGGGCGACTCCCCGGCCACGTCGGTGGTGGACGCCTGGCAGCGCTGCTGGGACCACCCCGGCCTTTACGCGGTCGGCTGCGGCAGCATGCCCTCGGTGGCCACCTCCAACCCGACCCTGACCATGGCCGCGCTCGCGCTGCGCAGCGCGGAGCGCATCGAAGCGGACCTGACGGCCCGCGACCGCCCGGCCTCCCTCGCCCCGTCCCCGGCACCCCCTACGCCCAACGAGCCGTCACCCACCCGAGGAGCCTCGGAATGACCGCCCCCCTTCCCCTGCCGCCCGTACCCAAACCCTTCCAACTCCCCTTCCATTACGGAGCACTGCACCAGATCGGCATCGACTGGCTGGTCGACCCGGACCCGGCCCGCCGACTGCTCGCCAAACACCACCCGGGTCTGACCGCGGCCACCTTCGAGGACGGACAGGCGCTGGTCTCGCTCAACTACCAGCTGTACTTCGCGCAGTACGCGTTCGGCGGCGGCATCACCCAGGAGATCGAGTTCAGCATCATCGCGTTCCCGACGGACGAGGGCGACCGGCTGCCGAGCCTGACCTACGCCCAGTACGCGCAGGGCTGGGACCAGACGAAACTGCTCGGCATCGCCCGTATCCACGTCGTGTGCGACAACCCCTTCGCCATCAGGGCCGGGCACGAGCTCTACGCGGAACCGAAGTACCCGGGCTGGTTCGAGGTCGGCCTGCCGTCCCTCAACGGACCCGCGGGCGAAACCTGGACCGTACGGTGCAAGGCGGCCACGATCGGCCCGAACGACACCCTGGAGAAAGCCTCGGCCCCGCTGCTCGACGTCACAGCCGAGCTCGACGGGCTCGCCTCCGCCGCCGCCAACTCCGCCCCCATCACCGGCTACGGCACCGACCACGAGGGACGCCTGCTCGCCGGCCCCATGAACGTCTACCAGCCGTACCGCTGGTACGACCTGGCCGCCCCCGAACACACCGGCCGCACGCGGCTGGCGGTCCACGCCCCGGACGACGGCCTCGGCCACGACATCCGCACCCTCCTCGGCGACGAAGCACCGGCCGTCGGCGCCTGGACGTTCCAGTCTCCCCCGGTGGCCGCCCACAACCGCCCCTACTACCTGCCGACGCGGCCGCACCTCTGACCACCGGGCCTCCATGTGTGAGCGCCTGACCTGGGCTTTTGTCCGTCAGGCGGCGGCCTGCGCCTTGACCTCGCCGACCACCTGGTCGGGCGTGGTCAGCCCGTGGTCGCGGGAGATGCCGTTGGCGCGATGAACGCCAGATCGATCACGAAACCGGCCAGCATGTGCGTGACCCGGTGCCCCACGGCGGCGAGGGAGGCGGTTACCACGGTGAGCGGGCGGGAGCAGGGCAGCGCCTGTGCGATGAGCTGAGGAGTGAAGCCCTCGTCGACGAAGGTCGTCTCCGCGTCCCCGACGACCTCTCCGGCGGCGGCCGCGATGGGGCGCTTCTCCGGGACGTACCGGGTGGTTCGGAAGGCCAGAGTCGCCTCGTAGCCGGCGACGCGATGCCCGTTCGGGCCTCCCTGTGTGGCGCCGTGAGCCCTGTGGCTACCCCGGGACGGTGACCTCGCGGCTGTTCTACTAGCACGGTCGCGGGGTCACCAGGCCCGTTACAGCCCTGCATCGGCCCGGGCACGTCGGCCGCTCGGTGGTTTCGCGTCACTTTTCAACCACCCTGTATTTATGTGGAGTTGAGTGAAACACTGCCGGGCATGTTTTTCTCATTCACCCGAAGAGGCCGGTCTTTCACGCCTGTCTCAGGAGCCGCAGAAAACGGGTTACGCCGCCTGGGTGCGCTGCTGGCCACCGGGCTGCTCGCCCTCGGCCTGCTGGTCGCGGGCGGCGGTCCCGCGGCCGCCGCCCCGCCGGACACGCACCGCATGGCCACCTGGAACATGCAGGTCGGCACCACCCGCTGGGACGGGGTACGCACCCTGGCTCGTACGTTCGACGTGGTGGCCCTCCAGGAGGTGCCCGACAGGCCGCCCGCCGGAGCAGTCCAGGACGGGCAGACGGGCAACGTCACCTCGTACCTGTGGCCCATCGGCGGCGGCGCCTACCGCTACCTGTACATCCTGCGCCAGCGGTCACGGAACCTGGGCATCGTCACCTCCTGGGTACCCGACCGCGTGCAGGAAATCGGCGGCGCCTACCGCTCCGCGCTGGCCGTGACGAACACGGGCGACAACATCATGTTCGCTTCCATCCACGCCGCCTCCAACGGCGGCAGGCCCAACGACGCCGCCTACCTGGCACGCCGCGTCTCCGACACCGCTTTCCAGCAGAACGTCGGCAACTGGGCGGTGCTGGGCGACTACAACCGCGCCCCGGGTGACCTGCAGTCCGACCGGTACATGCCCGGCAACGGACTGATCTACAACAGCGGCCAGGCCACCCAGCAGAACAGCAACGAACTGGACTACATGGTCTCCAACGTCGACACCGACAACTGGCAGGCCACGGTCAACCCCAACTACGGCAGCGACCACTGGCCCGTCGGCTTCAGCGCCCTGCGGGCCGCGGCCGGACCGCGGCAGTTCACCGTCCACGCCGACAACAGCGACCGCCTGCTCGACGTCTACCGCGGCAACACCGCCAACGGCACCCACGTGATCACCTACCATGCCAACGGCGCCGCCAACCAGCGCTGGACGCTCCGCGCGGTCGGCCGCAACGGTGACTCCGGACAGCCGCTGTACAAGCTGGTCAGCGCCGGCAGCGGCAAGTGCCTCGACGTCAACCGAGGGCAGGCCAGCGGCGACGGCGACTGGCTGAACATCTGGGACTGCCACAACGGGGACGGCGCCCCGCTGCCGGGCGGCTACGCGCGCGACACCCAGAACTTCACGCTCGAACACCCCGAGCCGCGCTTCCCGAACCTCACCGTGCTGCGCGACAACGCCACCCACCGCTTCGCCAACATCCGCGGCAACGGCACCGGCGACGGCACCTGGGTCATCCAGTGGCCCTACCAGACCAACCCCAACGGCACCCCGGCCATCAACGAGACCTTCTACCTCCACCCGCAGTTCTGACGCGAGGAGTGGGTAGGACGGTGCTTTGCGGCATGAGCCCAACGGTCCGACCTCAAGACGTCCTCAAGCGGGACGGGTTTTCAACGTCAGCGTCGTACAGAACCCGGCTCTGTCCCTCGAAGGGGACGTCGCCGCGACGCGGCAGGTGATCGACGCCCAGGACGGGCAGGTCGTCCTGGTGGGACACTCCTACGGCGGCGCCGTGATCTCCGAGGCGGGACCCTCATCGCCGATCCCCCGCCCGACGCTCCGGTTCCGCCCATCCTGCCGCCCCAGGGACGGCTTCCTGTTACTGGACCGCGAGAAGTTCGCCGATTCCTTCGCCGGTGACCTGCCTGCCGAGCGGGCCGGCTCTCAGGTCGTCGAAATCGCCGGGAGCCACGCCGTCTACGTGTCGCAGCCGGATGAGGTGGCCGCCTTGATCAGGCAGACCCCCGAGCGCTGACCGCCTGCAGCCGGGCTCCGGCCCGGGGCCGCGCCCCTCGCCTCCGACGGCCGGCCGGGATCCGAATTTGTCCGAGTCACACAATCGGACCACGGGTGCGGATGCCTCCGTCAGAGAAGAAGGTGACAAGCCTGAGGTCACCTCAGCGCACTCCCGGCTGCCTCCCCATGGCCGTGCCACGATGACCAGGTGATACCCGGGCGGCCCGGCGGGAAGATCTTGATGTCCTCCGGCGTTGCCACCTCGCACCAGCCTTACACACAGCCTCACTGACGCACGTGACAGGAGTGGATCCCCGCAATGCCCAGCACCCCCTCCCTCAAGGCCACCGCGCAGATCGGCGTCACCGGACTCGCCGTCATGGGCAGCAACCTCGCCCGCAACTTCGCCCGGCACGGGCACACCGTCGCCCTCCACAACCGCACCTACGCCAAGACGAAGGCCCTCGTCGACCAGCACGGACACGAGGGCGACTTCGTCCCGGCCGAGTCCGCCGAGGACTTCGTCGCCGCCCTGCAGAAGCCGCGCCGCATCGTCATCATGGTCAAGGCCGGCGACCCCACCGACGCCGTCATCGGCGAGTTCGCCCCGCTCCTGGAGCCCGGCGACGTCATCATCGACGGCGGGAACGCCCACTTCGCCGACACCCGCCGCCGCGAAGCCGCCCTGCGCGAACAGGGCATCCACTTCGTCGGCGCCGGCATCTCCGGCGGCGAGGAAGGCGCCCTCCACGGACCCAGCATCATGCCCGGCGGCTCGGAGGAGTCCTACAACTCCCTCGGCCCGCTGCTCGAAAGCATCGCCGCGAAGGCGAAGGACGGCACGCCCTGCTGCACCCACATCGGCCCCGACGGCGCCGGACACTTCGTCAAGATGGTGCACAACGGCATCGAATACGCCGACATGCAGCTCATCGCCGAGGCCTACGACCTGCTGCGCAACGTCGCGGGCTACGAGCCTGCGCAGATCGCGGAAACGTTCCGCACGTGGAACACCGGCCGCCTGGACTCGTACCTGATCGAGATCACCGCCGAGGTGCTGTCCCACACCGACGCCGCCACCGGCCGCCCCTTCGTGGACGTGGTGGCCGACGAGGCCGAGCAGAAGGGCACCGGCCGCTGGACGGTGCAGACCGCACTGGACCTCGGGGTCCCGGTCTCGGGCATCGCCGAGGCCGTCTTCGCCCGCTCCCTGTCCGGCCACGGCGACCTGCGCCGGGCCGCGCGCGAACTGCCCGGCCCCGGGCGGGAGTCCCTCTCCCCGGAGGCGGCGGAGGAGTTCGCCGCCCGGGTCGAGGAGGCGCTGTACGCGTCGAAGGTCGTCTCGTACGCCCAGGGCTGGAACATGATCGCCGCGGCGAGCGCCGAGTACGGCTGGGACATCGACCTCGGCGCCGTGTCCGCCATCTGGCGCGGCGGCTGCATCATCCGGGCCGCGTTCCTCGACCGCATCCGCGCAGCGTTCGCCGCCGACCCGCAACTGCCCACCCTGCTCGCCGACAAGGGTTTCGCCGACGAGGTCGGGCGGGCGCAGGACGCCTGGCGCGCGGTCGTCGCCACCGCCGTCGGCCGCGGCGTGCCCACCCCGGGCTTCTCGGCCGCGCTCGCGTACTACGACGCCCTGCGGGCGGAGCGGCTGCCCGCGGCCCTCACCCAGGGCCAGCGCGACTTCTTCGGCGCCCACACCTACCGGCGCACGGACCGCGAAGGGTCGTTCCACACGCTGTGGGGCGGCGACCGCAGCGAGGAGCAGACCGGCTGAGAGCCCGAAACCGGTCGGCCGAAGAGCGGGAAGCCGACCAGGCCGGAGAGGTCCGGAGAGGTGAGGAGCCGGTCGGCCGAAAAGAGGAGGAACAGGCCAACTGAAGGGGGTACGCGCCGCGATACCCCCGGATGGCCGTACGTAGGGATGTGTCCGGCCTTGTCGGTTCTGCCCTGACCTGGGTCTTTGCAGGTCAGGGAAGCGTTAGTGCCGACCTTGGCGTAGACCGCGCGAGGGACGTGGGCTTAACTTATGCGCTATGACCTCCCCCCGCAGCACCTACGGCGGCGGCTACTACGCCTCGTCGTCGTTCCCGGACACCCCGATTTACGACAGCCTCGTCGCCGAGCGGGGCACCCCGCAGATCGCCCCGATCCGCGTGTCGTCCCCGTACGACACCGGCAGTCACAGCAACCTGCCGGCGCTCCCCGCGCTCCCCGCGCTGCCTTCCGGCCCGTCCGGGGCCCAGTCGCACCAGGCTCCGCAGGCTCCTTACGGCAGCCAGGGCGGCGCCCCGTACGGCTATCCCGCGCCCGGCCCGCAGCAGCCCTCGGGGCTGCAGCAGGCGCCCGCGCCGCACATCCCGCAGCAGCAGCCGCCGCGCGCCTATCCGGCCCCGCAGCCGCAGCAGTACCAGCAGCAGCGGCCGGGAGCGGCTCCGGCGGGTCCGTCCGGTTATGACGCGATGCGCCCGGTTGCGCCCCGCCCGGCGGCCGCGCAGTACGAGGACCCGTACAACCGTCAGTATCCGAATCAGGGGGGTTACTGACCGTTCGAACCGCTGTGACTGCTCTGCCGGGTTCTGCGGGGCAGCCCGGCAGCGCGTTCCGGCGGCAGGTGCGGGGGTCCCGCCGCAGTGCGGGGAGGTATTCGTTCAACCGCCCGAACAGGGTGGCAAGATGACCGTATGTCCACACCCGTGCTGACCGCGGTCCATTTCTATCCCGTCAAGTCGCTGGCGGGGTGCGCCGTCCGCGAGGCGGCCGTGGAGCCGTGGGGTCTGTCCGGGGACCGCCGGTGGATGCTGGCCGACGCCGACGGCACGGTGATCACCCAGCGGCAGCAGCCGAGGCTGGCCCTGGCCTCGGCGCGCCCGCTCCCCGGCGGCGGCATCCGGCTCGCCGCACCGGGGGCCGACCCGGTCGACGTCGCAGTGCCCGATCCCGCGGCGGCGGGCGGCACGGTCACGGTGCAGGTGTTCGGGGACAAGATCGAGGCGGTCCCCGCGGGAGCCGCCGCCGACGCATGGGCCGGTGCGTACCTGGGGTTCGCGGCCCGGCTCTTCCACATGGACGAGCCGGCGAGCCGGCGCCTCATCGACCCCGGCTTCTCCCGCCCCGGCGAGACCGTGAGCTTCGCCGACGGCTATCCGCTGCTGGTGACCACCCTCGCCTCGCTCGACGCCCTCAACGCACTCATCGCCGCCGGCGACCTGCCCGGCGAAGGCCCGCTGCCCATGGACCGCTTCCGCCCGAACGCCGTGGTCGGCGGTACCGAGGCGTGGGCCGAGGACGGCTGGCGGCGCGTGCGGATCGGCGAGGTGACGTTCCGGGCGGCCAAGCCCTGCGCCCGGTGCATCGTCACCACCACCGACCAGCACACGGCAGAGCGCGGCAAGGAGCCCTTGCGCACGCTCGCCCGGCACCACCGCATCGGCGGCAAGGCCGTGTTCGGCCAGAACCTCATCCCGGAGCACACCGGGACCCTGCGCGTGGGCGACGACGTCGAGATCCTCGGCTGAGGCCGCCGCCTCCCCCTGTCCCTCCCCTCCCGGCTATCCCTCCCCTTCCGGCTCCGCACGCCCCTCCCCACCGCCCGCCACCCGTCAACGCACGGCCCCGGACGGCATCCGGAGGGGGTGATTTTGCTCTCTCCGCCGTCTTCCTCCGCATGCGATGCCCTGTGTGAGGTATTTACGGACCCGGAAGGGGGTGAGCATGGTGCGCGCTACGGCACTCGCATGGCGATGGCGGCGCAATCCCCTGCGTCGCCGGACCGATGTCCTGGAATCCTGGGTGGGATTGGCCGCCGTGGTGCTCATGCTGCTCGCGGGCCCGGTCACCGGCTGGGTCACGGGGTCGCTCGCCCACGAGGCCCTGCGGCACACGGTCCGCGAACAGCACCGGCACCGGCACCTGGTGACGGCGACGACCCTGCGGGCCCTGCGCGGCAGACCCGCCGAGACCGCCGACCGCGAGACCACCGCGAGCCGCGAGGGACACCATCGGGTGGTCGCCCGGTGGCACGGTCCGGACGGCAAGGAGCGCTCCGGCGTCGTCTCCGTGCGCCACCGCACACGCCCCGGGCAGCCGTTCCCGCTGTGGACGGACGACCACGGACAGCTCTCGGGCCGCCCGTTGGACTACGACACGGCCGCCATCCATGCGGGCCTGGCGGGCGCCGGAGCGGCCACCGTCGCCTGCGGGCTGGTGGAGGCGGTGCGCCGGCTGGTCGTATGGCGGCTCATGCAGCGGCGGTACGCCCGCTGGGACCGCGCGTGGGAACGGGCCGGGCAGACCTGGGGCCGGGCGGACGCGGGCAGCTGACCGGTCAACTCCCGGGGCCCGCGCGCGCTACGGTGGCTACGGTGACCGGCGCCGTACCGGCCGGCCCCGGGTGAAGGCACGCACGAGGTGGGGGCACAGCAGCGCCATGGCAGAGGGCTCCGTCCAGGTGACGCATACCGGCACGTCGCGTTGGCGGCGGCGCACGGGCGAATACGACTCCCTCGCCTCGGCCCTGGAAGCGGCGGTGGACGGGGACGTGCTGTCCGTCGCCCCCGGCACCTACCGGGAGAACCTGGTCGTCACCCGCGCGGTGACGCTGCGCGGCGCGGAGGGCTCGCGCGGCAGCGTGCGCATCGCGCCCGCCGACGGAGTGGCCCTGACCGTACGGGCGTCCGCGGCGCTGCAGGACCTGCACATCGAGGCGCACGACGCCGCCGCCCCGGCGCTCGTCGTCGAGGACGGGGCGCCGGAACTGGCCGGCCTGCGGATCGTGACGCGCTCCGCGGTGGGCATCGAGGTGCGCGGCGGCTCCCGGCCGACCGTGCGCCACTGCACCGTCGACAATGCGGGCGGCGTCGGCATCAGCGTGCTGGACGGCTCGGGCGGCGTCTTCGAGGACTGCGAGGTGGTGGCCGCCGGGCAGTCCGGGTTCGCGGTGCACGGCGGGGCGCATCCCCGCCTGGAGCGCTGCCGGGTGCACCACACCTCGGGTGCGGGGCTGTCGCTCACGGGTGAGGGCAGCTCGCTGGAGGCGGTCGGCTGCGAGGTGTACGAGGTGCGGGGGGCCGGGGTACAGGTGGCCTCGCGGGCTGCCGGCCGGCTGACCGACTGCCGCGTGCACCGCACGTCCGGGGACGGCGTGACGCTGGACACCGACGCCGTGCTCTCGCTGGTCGACTGCGACATCCACGACGTGCCGGAGAACGGCGTGGACCTCAGATCCCGCTCCGTGCTGTCGATGACGCGCTCGGCCGTCCGCCGGTTCGGGCGCAACGGCCTGTCCGTGTGGGACCCGGGCACGCGCGTGGACGCCGACCTGTGCGAGATCCACGACAGCAAGGGCGACTATCCGGCGGTGTGGATCAGCGACGGGGCGACGGCCTCGCTCGGCTCCTGCCGGGTGCACGACGTGCCGGACGCCCTGTTCGTCCTGGACCGCGGCTCGCACGCGGACGTGGTCGACAGCGACCTCTCCCAGGTCCGCAACACGGCCGTGTCGGTGAGCGACGGGGCGACGGCCCGGCTCGCGGGCTGCCGGATCCGCGAGGCGGGTACGGGCGCGTGGTTCCGCGACCACGGCAGCGGCGGCTCGATGGCGGGCTGCACCATCGACTCCGCGGCGACGGGCGTCATCGTCACCAAGGGCGCCGACCCCACCGTCGAGCAGTGCACGGTGAGTTCGCCCGTGGAGGCGGGCTTCTACGTGTCGGCCGGGGGCCGGGGCACCTTCCACGAGTGCCGGGTGACGGGCAGCGGCGGCTACGGCTTCCACGTCATCGACGGCTGCCGGTCGACCCTCACCCGCTGCCGCACGGAGCGCTGCGAGCGCGGGGGTTACGAGTTCGCGGAGGCCGGCCCGGTCAGCGAGGGCTGTACGAGCGACGAGGCGGTGACGTCCGCTGCGGTGGCGTCGGTGCCCTCCGGGGCCGCAGGCGGCGGGAGGTCGGTGGTGACGGCCGTCCCGCGGGCGACGGTGCTGCCGGTGGCCGTGCCGGTGCAGCGCTCGGCCGGGGAGGCGCGGCCCGCGGCCGTCCCGGAGGGCGCGCGGGGCTCGGTGACGGTGCTGCGGGAACTGGACGCCCTGGTGGGCTTGGAGAGCGTCAAGAAGGAGGTCCGTGCCCTCACGGACATGATCGAGGTCGGGCGGCGGCGGCAGGAGGCCGGGCTGAAAGCCGCCTCGGTGCGCCGGCACCTGGTCTTCACGGGCTCCCCCGGCACGGGCAAGACGACGGTGGCCCGGCTCTACGGCGAGATCCTCGCCTCGCTCGGGGTACTGGAGCGCGGCCACCTGGTGGAGGTGTCGCGCGTGGACCTGGTGGGCGAGCACATCGGCTCGACGGCCATCCGCACTCAGGAGGCGTTCGACCGGGCCCGCGGGGGTGTGCTGTTCATCGACGAGGCGTACGCCCTCGCCCCCGAGGACTCCGGGCGGGACTTCGGCCGGGAGGCCATCGACACCCTGGTGAAGCTGATGGAGGACCATCGGGACGAGGTCGTGGTGATCGTGGCCGGCTACACCGACGAGATGGAGCGCTTCCTCACGGTCAATCCGGGCGTGGCCTCGCGCTTCTCACGCACCATCACCTTCGGTGACTATGCCCCGGATGAGCTGCTGCGCATCGTGCAGCAGCAGGCGGACGAGCACGAGTACCGGATCGGGGACGGGGCCTCCGAGGCGCTGCTGCAGTACTTCACGGACATCCCCCGGGGGCCGGCCTTCGGCAACGGCCGCACGGCGCGGCAGACCTTCGAGGCGATGGTCGAGCGGCACGCGGGCCGGGTGGCACAGCTGACCGACCCGAGCACCGACGACCTCACCCTGCTCTACGCCGAGGATCTGCCCGCGCTGCCCTGAGCGGACACCGGTATCCAGGCGGCGAGGCGGGTCAGCAGGGCCGCGCGGGTCCGGGCGAACTCGGGGTCGGACTGGTAGTGGGAGTGGCCGAGGATGGCCGCGGGCAGCGGGTGCTCGGCCGTACGGCCGTAGGCGAGGGGGTCCTTGAGGGGGCCGCGGTCCACGGCGGTGGCGCCGGTGCCCTCGCCGGGCAGGCGGACGGGGCCTCCGATGGGGTCCGTGAGCCGCCACAGATTGCACCAGCAGTGGATGTCGTCGTGCAGTGCCGCGAGCTTCACCGGCCCGAAGTAGGCGGGGAACCAGCGCCCGTAGAGCCGCTCCAGCGGCGATCCGTAGGTGAGCAGGGCGACGCGGCCGCGGGTGGCGGCGGGCAGCTGCCAGACGGCGGCCGCGGCGAGGACGCTGCCCTGGGAGTGGCCGGAGATGACGAGGCGGCCGCCGGTGCGCTCGGTCCAGGTCCGCATCCGCCAGGTGAGGTCGGGGACGGCGCGCTCCGCGTAACAGGGCGGTGCGAAGGGGTGGGCGGCGCGCGGCCAGAAGGTGCCGACGTCCCAGAGGATGCCGACGGTGCGGCGGGCGGCGGGGTCGCGGTAGGCGCGGCGGCCCCAGGCGAGCAGCAGGACGAAGCCGAGGCCGACGCACCAGGACCCGAGCGCCTGGGCGGTCTGGGCGACGTCCTCGACGATGCGGGCGGTGCCTGAGGCGGCCCGTCCCGGCACGTCGTGGGTGCTCCAGGCTCCGGCGACCGCACCGCCGCCGAGGAGGAGCGTGAGCGCGGCGACGGTGCCGAGGACCCAGGGGGCGGCGTCGGTGAGGCCGGCGCGGGCGACGGTGCCGGCGATGGCACGGGTGCGCGCCCGGTCGTGGCGCTCGCCGGGATAGCCGTCGGGGACCGTGCGGCACAGGCGCTCGCGCAGGCGCAGGGTGCGGGTCACGAGGACGACGAGCAGCAGGAGCAGGGCCGCGAGAAGCGGCGGGATGACGGACGCCTGCCAGGTGAGCAGGACCGGTGGCCCGCCGATCGGGCCGTCGCCCATACCGGGGGTGGCCGGGCCGTCGAGCCAGTCGGCGACGCGCTGGGCGACGCCTGCGGTCATGACGCCGCCGAGGGCGCAGGCGAGGGTGGCGACGGCGGGGCCCGCGAGCCCGCCCAGCGGCGTCCGCTCGACGGGGGCGGCGCGGTGCAGGCGGCGGGCGGCGAGCGCGAGGAAGAGCACCAGGGCGCCCTGGCCGAGGGCGATCAGGCCGAAGACGCGATCCCCGGGGAGCACGCCGTGGGACTGCCAGCCGGGGCGGTCCCAGGCGGCGTAGACGGCTGCGAGGAGGAGCAGGCCGAGCGTGGTGAAGGGCAGGGCGGCGACGGTGAACCGGTCGAGGGTGTCGTCGGGGGCGCCCTCGCTGCGGCCCCGGCGGCAGACGGCGTGGACGACGAACACGGCGGCGGCCGCCAGGACGGCGTCGAGCGCCCAGCCCAGGGCGTCGAGCACGGCGCTGCCGCCGGGCGCGCGGTCGTACCGGGAGGCGGCCTGGGCGAGGAAGGCGGCGACGGTGAGCAACGCTGCGGCCGTGTGGGCGGCGCGCAGGCGGGCCACGATGCGCCGCCCGTACCAGAAGCCGGGCAGGCACAGCGCGGGGCGTCCGCCGGCCCTGCGGGTGTCCTCGTCGGAGCCGGCGCGGGCGGGCACCTGGGCTTCGTAGGCGCTCCAGGTGCGGCGGGAGAGGAGCCACAGCAGGCCGGTCAGGGCCGTGGGCACGGCGGCGGCGAGGGCGAGCCTGCGGCCGGGAGGGCTCCACCAGCCGCCCCGGTCGGCCGACATGAAGCCGAGCCAGGCCTTGCCCGAGGAGCACGCGTGCGTGCCCGCGCACTGCCACGCCGTCAGGTCGAGGGCCACTTCGCAGGCTGCGGCGGTGAGCAGCACGGTGAGGGTGAGGGCGACGAGCCGCACCAGCAGGCCGTAGGCCCGGACGGTCCGGGCGCGGCCCTCGGAGGTGGGGCGCATCCAGTGGGCGAGGTTGATGACCATGAAGGGCAGCAGCATCAGCCACAGGGCGCGGGAGCCGTCGCCGGAGGTGAGGTTGGACCAGACGTAGGCCTCCCGGACCGGCTCGCCCCGGTGGTCGCCGGGGTGGGTCTCCGCGTCGAGGTCGGCGACGCGGCGGTGGATGCCGGCGATGCCGTCCCCCGTGACACGCTCGGTGCGCGGATCGCCCAGCATGGCCTGTGGCGTGGCGCCTCCGACTCCGTGCACGAGCAACTCCAGGGCGAGGCCCGGGGTGTCGGCCGGTAAGGCTTCCACCGGCGGGGCCTTCGCCGTTAAGGCTTCCTCCTGCGCCTGCCCGGGCACTTCCGCCGCTTGCCTGCGCGCTCGTTCCTCCGGTGCCACCGCGTCCCCCGATCCCGGTGTGGTTCTCCCTCCACCAGCATGGTGCCGGTAGGCACTGACAATCGGCCGTAGCCGGGGAGGCGAGGCCCAATCGTGATCCGGCCGAACGAAGACGATCGCTGCCGCGGCTCGCGTGGGAGGATGAGCGCGCACGACTGCCGGCGGCTGACCGGAAAGGACGGGCCGGGTGAGCGACAACCAGAATCTCCTGGCGGAGCAGCGGCGTGCGCTGATCCTCGACGAGGTCAGGAGGCGCGGTGGGGTGCGGGTCAACGAACTGACGCGGAGGCTCAATGTCTCGGACATGACGGTCCGTCGCGACCTCGACGCCCTGGCCCGGCTGGGCGTGGTGGAGAAGGTGCACGGCGGTGCGGTGCCGGTCGCGGAGGCGACCACGCACGAGCCCGGGTTCGAGGCGAAGTCGGCGCTGGAGCTGGCCGCCAAGGAGGACATCGCGCGGGCGGCGGCGCGGATGGCGCCGCCGGGCAGTGCGATAGCGCTGGCGGGCGGGACGACGGTGTACGCGCTGGCCCAACGGCTGGTGGACGTACCGGATCTGACGGTGGTGACGAATTCGGTGCGGGCGGCCGACGTCTTCCACAGCGCACAGCGGCCGGTGACGGCCGCGGGGCCGTCGGCCCGGCCGGGGGCGGCGACGGTGGTCCTGACGGGCGGGGTGCGCACTCCTTCGGACACGCTGGTGGGACCCGTCGCGGACACGGCGATCCGCTCCCTGCACTTCGACGTGCTGTTCATCGGGGTGCACGGCATATCCGCGGAGGCGGGCCTGTCGACGCCGAACCTGGCGGAGGCGGAGACCAACCGGCACTTCGTGCGCTCGGCGCGGCGCGTGGTGGTCCTCGCGGACCACACCAAGTGGGGGACGGTGGGGCTCAGTTCGTTCGCCATGCTGGACGAGGTGGACGCGCTCGTGACGGATGCGGGACTGCCGGAGACGGTGCGGCGGGAGATGGCCGAACGGCTGCCGGAGCTCGTGGTGGCCGATCCTTCCGGGGACTCCACGACATGCGACGGCGCGCGGGGCTAAGGTGTCGGCACCCGGCAGGCCGCCGACCCTTGGGGGTTCTCTCGATGGTGTACCGACTGCGCCCGGTAGGGCTGGAGTTCGTCGCGGACGCACCGCTGCGGATGGTCCTCGCGTCCCGCACGGCGGCCGCGCCGGAGGAGGTCTTCCGGGCGCTGGCGCTGGACGTGCCGGGCTGGACGCGCTGGTTCCGTGCGGTGACGCTGGCGCGGCCCGTGCAGACGGCCGGGCACGAGGGCCGGGAGGTGCATCTGCTGGGAGGGGCGCGCTTCATGGAGACGGTGATGGCGGCCGAGCCCTCCCACCGGTACGCGTACCGCGTCGACGTGACGAACGTGCCGGGGGTGCGGGCACTGCTGGAGGAGTGGCAGCTGCTGCCTTCGGGGACGGGCACGGTCGTGCGGTGGACGATCGCGCTGGACGCTCCCGCACCGGTGCGGCTGCTGGTCGCGCTGGGGCGCCCGGGGCTCAGGCACGCCTTCCGTGACGCGATACTGACGCTGGACCGGCGCCTCGCGGCGATGCGGGGCAGCACGCGCTGACGGCAGGCGCCCGGCACGGGCGCCGGGGGCCGGGCCGGGAGCCGGTCCGGCCGCGGCCGGGCGAGGCCGGGCGGGGAGTGGACCGGGAGCGGACGGGTCAGTCCGGCCAGTGCCCGGTGGCCAGGAACGCGGCGATGGCGGCGGCGTACGGCCCGATGTCCAGGCCCTGCTCGGCGAGCCAGGCGTCGGAGTAGTACGTGTCGAGGTAGCGCTCTCCCGGATCGCACAGGAGGGTGACCACGCTGCCCTTGGAGCCGTTGCCGGCCATCTCTGCGACGATCTTGAGGGCGCTCCACAGCCCCGTGCCGGTGGAGCCGCCGGCCCTGCGGCCGATGGCCTGCTCCAGGGCGCGGACGGCGGCGATGCTCGCGGCGTCCGGCACCTTCATCATCCGGTCGATCACACCCGGCATGAAGCTGGGTTCCATGCGCGGCCGGCCGATGCCCTCGATGCGCGAGCCGCGCTCGCCGGTCGCCGTGGGGTCGCCGTTCCGCCAGCCGTCGAAGAAGCAGGAGTACTCGGGGTCGGCGACGCAGATGCGGGTGTCGTGCTGCATGTAGCGCACGTAGCGGGCGATGGTCGCGGAGGTGCCGCCGGTGCCCGCGGTGGCCACGATCCAGGCGGGCACGGGGTGGCGTTCGCGGCGCAGCTGGCTGTAGACCGATTCCGCGATGTTGTTGTTGCCCCGCCAGTCGGTGGCCCGTTCGGCGTAGGTGAACTGGTCCATGTAGTGGCCGCCGGAGCGCTCGGCGAGCAGGGCGGCTTCCGCGTACATCTTGCGGGGGTCGTCCACGTAGTGGCACCGGCCGCCGTGGAACTCGATGAGGCGGGTCTTCTCGCGGCTGGTGGTGCGGGGCATGACGGCCACGAACGGCACGCCGATCAAGCCGGCGAAATAGGCTTCGGAGACGGCCGTGGAGCCGCTGGACGCCTCGACGACCGGGGCTTCGGGGCGGATCCAGCCGTTGCACAGCCCGTGCAGGAACAGCGAGCGGGCGAGGCGGTGTTTGAGGCTTCCGGTGGGGTGGGTGGACTCGTCTTTGAGGTAGAGGTCGATGCCCCACTCCTCGGGCAGGGGGAAGCGCAGCAGGTGGGTGTCGGCCGAACGGTTCGCGTCGGCCTGGACTTTGCGGACCGCTTCGGCGAGCCAGGCGCGGTAGGCCGGGTCGCTGCGGTCGACGTCGAGGGTGGGGGTCGGGGTGGGGCCTGCTGCGGAGGCGGCCGGGCCCGGGCCGGGGTCCGCCGCGTCCGCCGCCCCGGGGTCCACGGTGCCGTTCACGCCGCTCCTCCCGTTCCGTCCGGGCCGTTCCATCCGGGCCCATGCGGAGCACTCGGACCTTTCGATCATAAATGGGCACTGGTGCGTGAGCCGCCTCACAGGCAGACTGCGCACGAGGCACACGAATCGGCCGGGGAGGCGGTTGGCGTGGCGGAGCCGGAGTTCACTGCGACCGGGGTACGGATCGAGCGGTCCCTTCGCTCGCTCACCCGGGCGGGCCAGGTCAAGATCAGGGACGGCAGGCTGGAGCTGCTCACCAGCTACGGCCGGGAGATCGACAGCGCTCCCCTGGGGTCGGTCCACGCGAGCAAGCCGTGGTTCTCCGGCCGGGACCGCGCCCGGGCGACCGTGAACGGCACGCGCTACCTGCTCACCCTGGGCCGGTTGGAGGACGCACCGGAGGAGACGTCGGGGGAGACGTCCGGGGAGGCCGCCGTCCGGCGATTCCTGGAGGCCGTCCGCTCCGGACGCCATGGTGACACCAGGGGCTGAAGGTGCAGAAGTTGCGCTTCCGGCTGTGGGAGCCGACCCTTGACTCGTACCAGCATCACTGAGGGTTCACCGGTGGCTACGCTCTGGACATCAGCCGCCGCCCGGCTCGGCAGCCACCTCCGCCGGCCCGGCCCCAGCGCGTGCCAGAACGCCCTTCTGCATCAGGCTAGCCCTACTTCTTCCAGGGAGTCGCAGCCGTGATCAGCCGACCGAACAAGCACTGCACCGTAGAGCTCCAGGCTCTTCCGCCGCGGATCGGCCAGGTCCGCAGAATCGTATCTGCGCAACTGCGGTACTGGCACCTCGATCCGCTCATCGACCCCGCGGCGCTCTGTGTCACCGAGCTCCTCACCAACGTGCACCAGCATGCCGAACCGGACAAACGCTGCACGGTCGAGATCGACCTCGTACTGGACCGGCTCACCGTCTCGGTCCGCGACCACGATCCGCGGCTGCCCCGCATCGCGGACGCGGACGCCGGCAGCACCCACGGCCGCGGTCTCGCCCTGATCGCGGCCGTCAGCGACAGCTGGGGCGTACAGGAGCGCCACGACGGCGGCAAGGTCGTCTGGTTCTCGCTGCCCGTCCCCGAGCCGTCCGCCGCCGCCCGCCGGACCCGGGACGACCGGACCACCGTCACGTTCGAACAGCCCGTGCCGGCCCTCCCGCCGCTGGAGGAGCCCGCGTTCGACGAGCCCGCCGCCGCCCGCAGGCCGGCCGCGGTGCTCGAGCGCTCCCCCGTCCGCTCCGCCGTTCCCGGCTGACCGGACGGGGGTCCCCACCCCGGGCGGGTGCGCGGTGCTCACTCGGCCGCGACGGCGCGCAGGACGTCCAGGCGCGCCGCCCGCCGGGCGGGCCGCAGCCCCGCCAGCGCGCCGGCTGCAAGCCCCACCAGGGCGACCACCGTCAGGCGCAGCGCCGGCACCGCGAAGGCGGCGGTGCCCGTGGCCCGCACGAGGGCCCAGCCGAGGAAGCCGCCGAGCACCAGGCCGCCGGCCGTGCCGAACGCGGCGACCAGCACCGACTCCCAGCGGACCATCGCGCGCAGCTGCCCGCGGGTCTGTCCCACCGCCCGCAGCAGGCCCAGCTCGCGGGTGCGTTCGCGGACCGCGAGGGTCAGGGTGTTGGCGATGCCGAGCAGGGCGATGACCACTGCCAGGGCGAGCAGAGCGTAGACCAGGGTGAGCATCGTGTCGACGGTCTTCGCCGAGGAGGCCGCGTACTCGTCGCGGGTCTGGACCTCCGGATTGCCGTACGCGGCGGACGCCTTCTCCACGGCAGCCTTGCCGACGGCGGCGGAGACGCCCTTCTTGAACGCGACGGCGACGAGCCGGTCGGAGTCCTGGCCCCGGTGCGGGCTCCACGCCTCACGGGAGAGGACGTAGTCGCCCACGAGGCTCCGCTCGCCGTAGACGGCCCGGACGGTGAACCGCTGCTTCTGCCCGTCGACGAACGTGACGGACGCGGTGCTGCCCACCTTCCAGCCGCGCTTGTCCGCCTCGTCCCGGGAGACCGCGAGGCCATCGCTCCCGAGGGCGCCAGGCGCTCCGTCGACCGGCCCGAGGTCGAGCACGGCGGTGAGGGCGGCGGGATCGGCGACGGTCACCTGCCGGCCGCTTCCGTCCACCTCGGCGACGCCCTTGCCCAGGCCCAGCGCGGTGCCCACCTCGGGCAGCCGGGCGAGGGCGGGCGCGAGCTGCGGGCTGAGCCCGCTGCCGCCCGCGCCCAGCGCCGGGGTACTGACGGCGACGTCCCCGGCGAAGGCGCGGCCGACCGCCTGGTCCGTCGTCGCCTTCAGCGACGCGGCGAAGACGGTGAAGAGCGTGACGACGGCGACGCCCAGCATGAGGGCCATGGCCGTGGCCGCGGTGCGCCGGGGGTTGCGCAGGGCGTTGCGGCGCGCGAGCGATCCGGTCAGCCCGCGCAGCCGGACGAGCGGTCCTCCCAGCGCGCGGACCACGGAGGAGGAGGTGACGGGGCCGAGGGCCACGAACGCCGCGAGGACGAGCAGGGCGCCGGTTCCGGTGAGCAGGACGGAGGGCGTCCTGGCAGCGCCCGTCACGGTCAGGGCGACTCCGGCGGCGAGCAGCACCGTTCCGGCGAGCGCCCGGCCGCGGGAGGCCGCGGAGTCGTCGACGGCCGCCTCGCGGAGGGCGGCCAGGGGTGCCGTGCGCCCGGCCCGTACGGCGGGCAGCAGCGCCGAGCCGAGGCAGACGAGCAGGCCGACGGCGGGCGGCAGCAGCAGGGAGAGTGCGCCGATCACCAGGCCGCCCTGCGGGAACGGGAACCCGACGGCGGGGAAGAGCGCCTGGAGCCCGGCGGCGATGCCGATGCCGCACAGGAGCCCGGCCGCCGAGGCGACGGCTCCCACGGCGGCGGCCTCGGCCAGGGTGGCGGCCAGGAGCTGCCCGCGCGAGGCGCCGATAGCCCGCAGGAGGGCGTTGTCGCGCGTGCGCTGGGCGACGACGACGGCGAAGGTGTTGTGAATGCTGAAGGTGGCCACCAGCAAGGCGATTCCGGCGAACACGAGCAGCAGCGTCGTGAACAGCGACAGGAACCCGCCGGAGATGCTGTCCCGGCTCTCGTCGGCCCACTCCCGTCCGGTGATGGCCTCGACCCCCTCGGGGAGTACGGGCCCGAGGCGCTCGACGAGTTGGCGCTGGTCGACGCCGTCGGCTGCGCGGACGCGGACCGCGGTGGCCCGGCCCGGCTGCGGGGTCAGGTACTTCTCCGCGTCGGCCCGGGTCAGGCCGGTGTACGTGGTCCGGCCGAGGCCGTCCTCGCCGCCTGCCGTCGCGATGCCCACGACCGTGACGGTGAGGGGGTCCGGCGTGCGCAGGACGGTGCGGTCGCCGATCCGCAGGCCCCCGTCCTCGGCGGCGCCGCGGTTGACGACGGCCTCGCCGGGGGCGGCGGGCGCGCGGCCGGCGGCGAGCCGGTAGGGGTTGAGGCGCGGGTCGTCGATCCAGTTGCCCGCCAGGGTGGGCGGGCCCTGGCCGCCCACGGGCTCGCCGTCGCGTCCGATGAGCTGCCCGGCGCCCTGGATCTCGGGCACGGCGGCGGCGACGCCGGGGACCTTCTCCAGGGACGACGCGAGGCCGGCGGGCACGGTGCGCCTGCTGCCCTGTCCCGCGTCGGGCGCGGTGACGACGTCCGCGCTGCGCACGACCGCGTCCGTGCCCGCCGCGGCGTTGGCGAAGAGAGTGTCGAAGGAGCCGCGCAGAGTGTCGCCCATGACGAGGGTTCCGCTGAGGAATCCCACGCCGAGCAGGGCGGCGAGGAACGTGCCCGCGAAGCGCCTCTTGTGGGTGCGCAGGGAGGCGACGCTGAGGCGCAGGGCGGCGGCGAGGCCCCTCAGGCGCGGGGGTGCGGTGCCGGTGTTCATGACGGCACCTCCGCACGCCCGGGGGCGCCCGGCCGGTCGAAGTTCTTACGGTCGAGGTTCTTGCGGTCGAGGCTCTTGAGCCGGTCGAGGACGCTGTCCGCCGTGGGGTCGCTCAGGTGGCCTACGAGCCGCCCGTCGGCGAGGAAGACGACGTCGTCGGCGTGGGCGGCGGCGACCGGGTCGTGGGTGACCATGACGACCGTGCGGCCCATGGTGCGCACGGCGCGGCCGAGCAGGTTCAGCACCTCCTCGCCGGAGCGGGAGTCGAGGTTGCCGGTGGGCTCGTCGGCGAAGACCACGTCGGGACGCCCGGCGAGCGCGCGGGCCACGGCGACGCGCTGCTGCTGGCCGCCGGAGAGTTCGCCGGGCCGGTGGTGCAGCCGGTCGCGGAGGCCGACGACATCGATGAGGGCGTCGGCCCACTCGGCATCGCCGCGGTCGCCTCGCCGGCCGGCGAGGTCCTGGGGCAGCAAGATGTTCTCGGCCACGGTGAGGGTCGGGACGAGGTTGAAGGCCTGGAAGACGAAGCCGATCCGCTCGCGGCGCAGCAGCGTCAGACGGCGGTCGTCCAGGCCCCCCAGCTCGGTGTCGCCGATGAACGCCGAGCCGGAGGTGAGGGTGTCGAGCCCCGCGGCGCAGTGCATGAGGGTCGATTTGCCGGAGCCGGAGGGGCCCATGATGGCGGTGAACCGGCCTGACGGGAAGTCGACGCTCACTCCGTCGAGGGCGGTGACGGCGGTGACGGCGCCGCGCGCGGCGGTGCCGTAGACCTTGACGGCATCGACGACACGGGCGGCGGGGGCGGGCGGGACGGCCGCGAGGTGCGGGGTGTTCATGCCGCACCGCCGCGCTTGCCGGGCGTGCCGAAGTGCTCCTCCAGGACGGACACGCGCCGCCAGTACTCGTCCTCATCGATGTCGCCGGCTGCGAAGCGGCGGCCGAGGAGGGTCAGCGGCGAGTGCTCGGAGCGGGCCTGCCGCTGGTGCCAGGGGGCGCCGGCGCGTCCGCCGCGCCAGACGGTGCGGCGCAGGACGGTGACGACGCCGATGACGACGGCGGCCCAGACGAGGGGGAAGAAGAGGATCCAGGGGCCCGGGCCGCCGTCGGCCAGGGCGTGGGCGAGGGTGTTCATGAGGGATCGGCTCCTCGGTGGTGGCGGATGCCGGCGACGGGTCGTCGCCCACCACCGAGCCTCGCCGCCGCGGGGCTCCGGGTCGTCATACGGCCGGCTGCCGTACGGCTGCGGCGCGGGGAGTACGCAGGGGTGGTGCGCGTACTCCGCGGTGCAGCTCGTGCGCTGTCCCTGCAGTTGGTCGTGAGTGGCCACGCGTGCGCGCGCACGCGTGGCCACTCAGGGCGGCTGTCGGTAGCCGAGTAGCCGATCACGGCATCCGTCAGCCCAGGGCCGCCAGCGGGTCGTCGAGGACGGGCTGCCAGGCGGCTTCGGCCGCGCCGATGAGGCTGTTGAAATCGAGGGTGCAGGGCAGGATCGGGACGCTGCCGCTGCGACCCCACAGGCTGCGGTCGGCGACGACGGCGCGCAGCCGCTCGGGGTCGGCGTCCAGCAGGGCGCGGTGGAGCCCGCCGAGGATGATGCGGTCGGGGTTGAGGATGTTGACCAGACCCGCGAGGCCGAGGCCGAGCCGGTCGACGATCAGCTCGGCGGCGGTGCGCACGGCGGGGTCGGCGTACTCCGTACGGAGCAGGTCGCGGGACTGCTGCAGGAGGGACACTTCGGGGCCGGGGGTGCGGCCGGCCGCGGTGAGGAAGGCGAGCGGGTCCGTCTCGACGTCCAGGCAGCCGCGGCTGCCGCAGTGGCAGGGCAGGCCGGCGGGGTTGACGGTGAGGTGGCCGACCTCCAGGGCGAGGCCGGAACTGCCGCTGTGCAGGCGGCCGTCGAGGACGAGTGCTCCGCCGACGCCGCGGTGGCCCGTGGCCACGCACAGCAGGTGGCGCGAGCCGCGGCCGGCGCCGTGCCGGTGTTCGGCGAGCGCGGCCAGGTTGACGTCGTTGCCGGTGGAGCCGGTGGCGGTGACGCCTCCCGGGCCGGGGATTCCCGCCTTGGCCAGTGCTTGGGTGAACAGCTCGCGGACCGGCGCGCCGGCGGGCCAGGACAGGTGGAGCGGGTTGAGGGCGGTGCCCTCCGGCTCGGCGACGGCCGAGGGTACGGCGAGGCCCGCGCCCAGGCAGCGGCGGCCGGTCTCGCGCAGCAGGCCGGCCCCGGCCTCGACCACGGCGTCGATGATGTGCGACGGGTCGGCGGGGACGGTCATACAGCCGGGTGCGGTGGCTACCATGTTGCCGCCGAGGCCGACGAGCGCGGCGCGGAAGCCGTCGGCGTGGATCTGGGCGGCGAGCACCACCGGTCCGCCGGACGCGATCGACAGCCGGTGCGAGGGCCGGCCCTGGGAGCCGGCCGCCGCGGGGCGGGCGTCGACGGTGATCAGTCCGAGGGCCTCCAGCTCGGCCGCGACGGCACCGGCGGTCGCGCGCGTCACCCCGAGTTCGGCGGTGAGCACCGCGCGCGTGGGGGCGCGGCCGGTGTGTACGAGCTCCAAGGCCGGGCCGAGGGCGCCACGGCCCCGCTCCAAACGTGTTGTCCGAGTCTGGGTCACACCCCTATTCTGACTTTGTGCCGACGCTAAACAAAATACGGACGGCCCTTCTGGGCGAACAGCGCCCGGCTCCGGCCGCACCCGCCCTCCGCCGCCTCCGCATCGCCATCACCCTCTTCTTCGCCCTCGACGGCTTCCTCTTCGCCGGCTGGGTGGTCCGCATCCCCGCGATCAAGGAGCAGACCGGGGCGTCCGCGGGCGCCCTCGGCCTGGCCCTCCTCGGCGTGTCGGCGGGCGCCGTGGCCACCATGATGCTCACCGGACGGCTGTGCCGCCGGTTCGGGAGCCACCAGGTGACCGTCGCCGCCGCCGTGCTGATGTCCGCGGGGATCGCGCTGCCGCCCCTGACCCATTCCGCACCGGCCCTCGGCCTGGTCCTGCTCGTCTTCGGTGCCGCCTACGGAGGCATCAACGTCGCCATGAACAGCGCGGCCGTCGACCTCGTCGCCGCGCTCCGCAGGCCCGTGATGCCGAGCTTCCACGCCGCGTTCAGCCTCGGCGGGATGCTGGGCGCGGGCCTGGGCGGCCTCGTCGCCGGACACCTCTCCCCCACCCGCCACCTGCTGCTCCTGACCCTGATCGGGCTCGCCGCGACCGCAGTCGCAGGGCGCACCCTGCTGGCGCACCCGGCGCCGAGGACCGAACCGGCCCGGACCGTCACGGCGGCGGACGGCGCACCCTCCGGCCGCGGGAGGCGGACGGTCGCCCTCTTCGGCGTGATCGCCCTGTGCACGGCCTACGGCGAGGGAGCGCTCGCGGACTGGGGCGCGCTGCACCTCCAGCAGGACCTCGGGGCCCGCGCGGGCGTCGCCGCCGCCGGCTACTCCGTCTTCGCGCTCGCCATGACCCTGGGCCGCCTGAGCGGCACCGTGCTGCTCGAACGCCTCGGCCAGACGACGACGCTCGTCGCGGGCGGCGCCGCGGCCGCCGCCGGCATGCTGCTCGGATCGCTGGCGCCCACGGTCTGGGCCGCGCTCGCGGGATTCGCCGTCACGGGCCTGGGGCTGGCCAACATCTTCCCCGTCGCGGTCGGACGGGCCGGGGAGCTGGGCGGCCCGGGCGGTGTGGCCGCGGCCTCCACCTTCGGCTACGGCGGAATGCTGCTCGGCCCGCCGGTCATCGGCCTCGTCGCCGACGGATCGTCCCTGCCCACGGCCCTGACCACCGTCGCGGGCCTTGCAGCCGTGGCGGCGGCGGTCGCCTACGCCACCCGCCGCCAGGTCGCCGGGGCCCGCTGAGGCCGATCAGCCCGCCTGCGGGCGGCGTTGTCAGTGGGGGCTGACACAATCCGAAGGCGTGGACGGAAGGGGTGGGCCATGAGCACCGAGCAGGGGGACTGGCGGTGCGGCGGGCTGCGCTGGGCGGCGGACGGGCCGTCGCTGGCCTGGCTGCACCCCGTGCACGGCGAGCGCAGCACTCCGCTGCCCGCGGGCCGTCCGATCGCCTTCACGACGGGTGCGGCACGGCGGTGCGTGGGGGTCCGCAGGGGCGGCCGGCGCACACCGTGCCCGGTGGGCGCGGAGGTGGCGGCACCCGCGGTCTCGGCGCAGTGCGCGGAGTGCGCCCGGCTGGACCGCTCGCACTCGGTGGCCGCCGACACCGCCCTCGACGACCCCCGCCCCTACGACGTGTACCTGGCGTGGTCGGTGCCCGGAGCGGTCAAGGTCGGCATCACCGCGGCCGAGCGCGAAGGGGTGCGCCTGCTCGAACAGGGCGCGCTGTCCTACGCGCTGCTGGGGCGTGGGCCGCTGATGGCGGCCCGCCGTGCGGAGGCGGTGCTCGGTGCGGCGCTCTCGGTCCCCGACCGCATCCCCTACGCCGCCAAGCGGGCGGCCCGGTGCCCGGCGCCCGCCCGGGAGTTGCGGACGGCCGAGCTGGCAGGCCTGCACGCCCGGGCGTGCGCGCTCGGCACGCTGCCGGAGTCCCTGACCGTGCTGCCCTTCGCTCCCGTGCACCACGACGCGCTCTTCCACCTCGACCGGCTGCGGCCGGGCTGCGGGACGGTCGTGCTCGCGCCCGGGCGCACGATATCGGGCGGCGTCGCCGCGGTGGCCGGGCCCGACCTGTACCTGGATGCGGCGGACGGACGGCAACTGCTGGTGGACGCACGGCAGCTCGCCGGGTGGGCGCTCACGGCAGCCGCACCGGGGGCGGAGACGACCGCGGAGGTGCACATACGGCCGCCGGACGCCCCCGGCCCGGAGGCCCTCTTCTGACCCGGAGGCCCTCTTCTGAAGAGGCCCGCTGTACAGGTGCGCAAGCAGGGGGGGCGGGAGCGGAGTCAGCCCAGCCAGCCGGGCCGGACGAGCCCGCTCTCGTAGGCGAGGACGACGAGCTGGGCCCGGTCGCGGGCACCCAGCTTGACCATGGCGCGGCTGACGTGGGTCTTGGCGGTCAGCGGGCTGACGACGAGCCTCCGCGCGATCTCCTCGTTGGACAGGCCCATGCCGACCAGCGTCATCACCTCGCGCTCACGCTCCGTCAGCTCCGCGAGGCCCGCCGCCTCCGCGGGCTCCTTGGAGCGCGCGGCGAATTCGGCGATGAGGCGGCGGGTCACGCCCGGCGAGAGCAGGGCGTCCCCGTGCACCACGGCCCGTACCGCACGCAGCAGTTCCTCCGGCTCGGTGTCCTTGACCAGGAACCCCGAGGCACCGGAGCGGATGGCCTCGAAGACGTACTCGTCCAGTTCGAAGGTGGTGAGCATGATGACCCTCACGTCCGCCAGCGCCGGGTCCCCGGTGATCCGCCGGGTGGCGGCGAGGCCGTCGAGGACCGGCATCCGGATGTCCATGAGGACGGTGTGGGGCCGCAGTTCACGGACGAGGGCGAGGGCCTGCTCACCGTCGGCGGCCTCGCCGACGACGGCGATGTCGGGCTGGGCGTCCAGCAGGGCGCGGAAGCCCGCGCGGACGAGCAACTGGTCGTCCGCGAGCACCACACGGATCTCGGTCACGGCCTCTCCTTCACCCATCGCCACTCCGCCGCGGCGTCTCCTTGCGCGAGGAAGTGAGGGGCAGCCGGGCCCGTACGCGAAAGCCTCCGCCCGGCCGGGGGCCCGCCTCGGCGGTGCCGCCCAGGGCCGCGGCGCGCTCGCGCATGCCGAGCAGGCCGTTCCCCCCGCCGGTGACCGTACCCGCAAGGGCGGGCCCTTCGTCGTCGACGGTCACTTCGAGGGCGCCGGTCCCGTAGTGCAGCAGGACCTCGGCCGTGCGGGAGCCGGAGTGCCGGACGATGTTGGTGAGGGCTTCCTGGACGATGCGGAAGGCCGCGAGGTCGGCGCCGGGCGGCAGGTCCGTCCGCGGGCCCTCGGTCGTGACCTGCACGTCCAGTCCGGCCACGGCCGCCTGCCGGATGAGCTCCTGCAGCCGGTCGAGCCCCGGGGCCGGGGAGCGGGGCGCGTCGCCGGGGGTGCGCAGGGTGTCGAGCACCTGGCGCACCTCGCCGAGCGCCTCCTTGCTGGCGGCCTTGATGGTAGTGAGGGCGGCCCGGGCCTGCTCCGGATGGCTGTCGATGAGGGCGAGCCCCACCCCGGCCTGGACGTTGATGACGGAAATGCTGTGCGCGAGCACGTCGTGCAGCTCGCGCGCGATGCGCAGCCGCTCCTCGTCCGCACGGCGGCGCTCCGCCGCGGCGCGCTCGGCCCGGGCGTGCGCCCACTGCTCGCGCCGCACGCGCAGGAGCTCGGCCGCGACGACGACGGCGACGGCCCAGGCCGCGGGCGCCCACTCCTCGCCCCAGGGAGCCGGCCCGTCGCCGCCGGGCGGCAGCCACCGGTAGAGCCAGTGGGCGATGAGGAGGTGCCCGGCCCACAGCAGGCCGACGGCGCACCAGACGGCGCGGCGGTGCCCCGCGACGACCGCCGTGAAGCAGCTGATGCCGACGCTGGCGAACACCGGGCCGTAGGGGTAGCCGCCGCCGAGGTAGAGCGCGGTGACGAAGCAGGTGCCGAAGACGGCGAGGGAGGGATGGCGGTGGCGCAGGAGCAGAAAGGCGGGGCCGGCCGCGAGCAGCACCCGGGCGAAGGAGTCCAGGGGCACCCGGTCGGGCTGGTTGAGCGCGGCGTAGTGGCTGCCGACCTGCTGGAGGGCGGCGACGGCGAGGGTGGAGGCCCAGGGCAGGCGGCCCGCCGGGCGGGCGAGCCACCGCTCCCACGGCGGCTCGGCGCCGCCGCGCTCCCGCGCCCACGGCGCCCGTCTCTCGCTGCCCATACGGGCAAAGCTAGTCGGCGGCGGCGCCCGCCGCGTCAGCCCGGCGCGGTGGGCGCGTCTACTCCACCGGGAGTAGGGGGCCGGCGCCTGGCGCTGCTCCTTCCGGGCCCCGCGGCGGGGCCCGGAAGGAGCAGCGCTCGCCGGCTGACCGGCCGGGCTCCCGAGGCGGGTCCGGCACCGCCCGGAGCCCGGGGAACGCATTTCTTCCTCCCGCCACAGCGGCACTCATATGCCGCGGCGGAGTCCGGCAGTGCAGGACGAGCCCCTCGGGGCGGTCCGGCAGCGCCGGGCAGCTCGCCGGGGGCTGAGCGCCACCGCGGCGGATGCGTGCTGCCCGGGCACCGCCCACGCCCGGTCCGGGAGCTACGGGCGGTCCGCCGCCGACAGCACGCGCCGGGCCACCGGGTGCGTCCGGACGATCTCCGCGAGCGTGGTCGTACCCCGGGTGATCTTGGTGAAGGCGTGCCACGCCGGACGGAAGCCGGTGAGCGCGGCGTGCATCAGGCCGGGGCGGCGCTCGTAGAAGGCGAGCATGCGGCGGCCCACGCCCATCTCCACGCCCAGCCCGGCCTTGATGGCGAAGGCGTAGTTGAGGGCCTGGCGGCGGGCGTCGACCGCATCCTGCGCCTCGCCGATGCGGACCGCCCACTCCCCCGCCAGGCGCCCCGAGCGCAGGGCGAAGGAGATGCCCTCGCGCGTCCACGGCTCCAGGAGGCCTGCGGCGTCGCCGCAGACGATGACGCGGCCGCGCGAGAGCGGGGAGTCGTCCGAGCGGCAGCGGGTGAGGTGGCCGGAGGAGATGCTCGGCTCGAAGCCCGCGAGGCCGAGACGGGCGATGAAGTCCTCCAGGTACCGCTTGGTGGCCGAGCCGTCGCCGCGGGCCGCGATCACGCCCACGGTGAGGGTGTCGCCCTTGGGGAAGACCCAGCCGTAACTGCCGGGGATCGGGCCCCAGTCGATGAGCACGCGCCCGGCCCAGTCCTCGGCGACCGTCGGGGGCACCGGAATCTCGGCCTCCAGGCCGAGGTCGACCTGGGAGAGCTTCACTCCCACGTGTGCCCCTATGCGCCCGGCGCTGCCGTCGGCCCCGACGACCGCGCGGGCGAGGACGGTCTCACCGTCGGCGAGGACCACGGCGACCGTGCGCCGGTCGGGCACGGCCGGGCCGTGCTGCTCGACGCGCGAGACGGTCACGCCGGTGCGCACCTCGGCGCCGGCGTCCTGGGCGGCCTCGACCAGGGCGGCGTCGAACTCCGGCCGGTTGATGAGGCCGAACAGCATCCGCTTGGAGCGGCGCGTGCGCGTCAGCTTCCCGTTGAGGGAGAAGGTGACGGCGTGGACGCGGTCGCGCAGGGGCAGTTCGAAGCCGGGCGGCAGGGAGTCCCGCGAGGGGCCGATGATGCCGCCGCCGCACGTCTTGTAGCGCGGCAGCCCGGCCTTCTCCAGGAGCAGTACCCGGCGGCCCGCGGAGGCGGCCGCGTGGGCTGCGGAAGCCCCGGCGGGCCCTGCGCCCACCACCACGACGTCCCACACCGGCTCCGGGCCCCCGCCCGCGTCCCGCTCCGCGCCCTCGGCTGCGTTGTCGCTGCTCACCTGTGCTTCTACTCCCGCTCGATCACCGGCTACGGCTACCGCCCGCATCCTACGGCCAGCCCCTCGCGGCGCGGCCACGGGAAGGCCGTGGGCGCAGCGGGCGGCGGGCGTGGGAGGATCGAACGGCACAATCGCCCATACGTACGGATACAACGCCGCGTCCACAAGGAGCGTTCCATGGAAGCGTCCTCGAATCACCAGCACCGGCCGGCCACGGCCGCGCTGGCGGCCACCGTTGCCTCGCTGCAGTCCCGCGCCAGGACCGAGCTGGCCGAGCTGGTGGCATTCCGATCGGTGGCGGACGAGGCGCAGTTCCCCAAGAGCGAGTGCGAGGCGGCCGCGGGCTGGGTGGCCGACGCCCTGCGGGCCGAGGGGTTCGAGGACGTCGCCCTGCTCGACACCCCCGACGGCACCCAGTCCGTCTACGGCTTCCTCCCCGGCCCGGCCGGCGCCCCCACCGTGCTGCTCTACGCGCACTACGACGTGCAGCCGCCGCTGGACGAGGACGCCTGGATCTCTCCCCCGTTCGAGCTGACCGAGCGCGACGGGCGCTGGTACGGGCGCGGTGCGGCCGACTGCAAGGGCGGGGTGGTCCTGCACCTCACCGCCCTGCGCGCGCTCAGGGAGCACGGCGGCGTGCCGGTCAACGTGAAGATGATCGTCGAGGGCTCGGAGGAGCAGGGCACCGGCGGCCTGGAGCGCTACGCCACGGCGCACCCGGAGCTGCTGGCCGCCGACAGCATCGTCATCGGCGACGCCGGCAACTTCCGCGTGGGCCTGCCCACGGCCACCGCGACGCTGCGCGGCATGACGCTCGTCCGCGTCCGGGTGGACACCCTGGAGGGCAACCTGCACTCGGGCCAGTTCGGCGGCGCGGCGCCCGACGCCCTGGCGGCGCTGATCCGCATGCTGGACTCGCTGCGCGCCGAGGACGGTTCGACGACCGTCACCGGTCTGGAGGCCGAGGCGGCGGCGAGCTGGGAGGGCATGCAGTACCCGGAGGAGGACTTCCGCAAGGACGCCAAGGTCCTCGACGGCGTGGGGCTGATCGGCTCGGGCACGGTCTCCGACCGGCTGTGGGCGCGTCCGGCGGTCACCGTCCTCGGCATCGACTGCCCGCCCGTCATCGGCGCCACCCCCTCGGTCCACGCGGGCGCCCGCGCGCTGATCAGCCTGCGCGTGCCGCCGGGCACGGACGCGGCCGCGGCGACGAAGCTGCTGGGCGAGCACCTGAAGGCGGCGGCCCCGTGGGGCGCGCGCGTCTCGTGGGAGCAGATCGGCCAGGGGCAGGCGTTCCGCGCGGACACCGGCAGCCCGGCCTACACGGCGATGGCCGATGCCATGCGCATCGCCTACGAGGGCCAGGAGATGCAGATCTCCGGCATGGGCGGCTCGATCCCGCTGTGCAACACCCTGACCGCGCTGTACCCGGAGGCGGAGATCCTGCTGATCGGGCTGAGCGAGCCCGAGGCGCAGATCCACGCGGTCAACGAGAGCGTCTCGCCGGAGGAACTGGAGCGGCTCTCCCTGGCGGAGGCCCTGTTCCTGGGCAACTACGCGGAGAGCAAGCGCTAGCCCCGTCCGGGGTGGATCACGAAGGAGGGGCCGGCTCCGGGTAGGCGGGCATTCCGCCGGCTCCTCACCACGGCGGATTCTCGCCGTTGCGGCGGGCACATCCTCCCGCCGCAACGGCGCGGGACCACGACGAGGCGAGCCGGCGGTGCCCAACCGCGCCGCAGCCTGGGCGAACCCCGCAGGAGAGGAGCCCTGTCCCGGGAAGGGAACCGGGCTCCGCGGCCCGGCCCTTGGCGCCTGCGGGCTCACCCCACAGGGACGCCCGCCTCGAGGTTGAGCGGGCGCCCCTGTTCGCGGGCGCGCAGCGCCCAGCGCAGTCTGCTCAGCCGCACGGGCGGCAGCAGGGAGGCCGCCTCGCCTTCGGTGACGAACCGCCAGCCGCGCAGTTCGGAGCCTGGCAGCAGGAGGCGGCGGGCGTCGGCCCCGGCCAGCCGCCCTCCGTCGAAGAGGAACCGCAGGCCGCCGTAGCCGGGCGGCTTGGGCGGTTCCCAGTCGACGACCAGCAGGCGGGGCACCTCGGCGAGCTGGATGCCGATCTCCTCGGCCACCTCGCGCATCCCGGCGCGGGCGGGCGCCTCGCCGGGCTCGACCACGCCGCCGGGGAACTCCCAGCCGGGCTTGTAGGTGGGGTCGACCAGCAGGAAGCGGTCCTCCTCGTCGAAGAGGAGCACCCCGGCGGCGAGCGTCTCGGCCGTCGGCTCGGGGGTCTGCACGATCGCGCACGCCCCCGCGGCGCCGCTGCGTACGGCGTCCGCGACCCGTTCGGCCGCCTCGTGCGGCGTCAGCCGGCCGGTCTCGACGGCGTAGGCGTCGCTGCGGAGCCAGGGCAGCGCCTCGCGGTAGGGGGCGATGTGGTCCAGCGCCCACTGCCGGAGGGACTCGCTGCGCTCAGGGTCGTCCGCGAACTCCTCGCGCCCTGCTATCCGTGTGCGCAGGATCGTTTCGTCGACATCCAGCAACACATGCCGCACCGGAATGCGGCGGGCGGCGAGCCCTCCGAAGATCTCGTCCCGGTACTCCTGGCGCAGCAGCGTCATGGGGACGACGAGCACCCCGCCGACCTCGGCGAGCAGGGCGGCCGCGGCATCGACGACCAGCCGCCGCCAGACCGGCAGGTCCTGGTAGTCGCCGGCTTCGCCCATTCTCTTCGGCGGCAGCAGGTACTTCAGCGCCCCGCCGATCACCTCGGGGTCGTAGAGGGTGCTGTCCGGGATCAGTTCGGTCAGTTCCCTGGCCGTACTGGTCTTCCCTGCACTGAATGCACCGTTCAGCCAGACGATCACGGTTCCCCCTTCTCCGTAGACCCCTGTGAAGTGCCCGGAACACCTTGCCACGGAAACGCGTGTGAGGGGCACGGTGCCGGGGCTCCACAGGCTGCCGGAAGGGACGGAGCGGCGGCCGGTGCGTCCGGCTGCGTCCATCACGGCAGCGGCCCCTACCGCCGCTGTCCGGCGCGTTCTACGTCCTACGCCGGGCCGGGCTCCCGGGCGGTCCACAGCCCGAGCTGCTGCGCGGCCGCGGCGGCGGCCCCCACGAGGCCCGCGTCGGAGCCGAGTTCGGCGGGCAGCACCTCGATGCCCGCGGCGAACGACAGCGTCGCGTAGTCGCGCAGGCGTGCGCGCAGCGGGGCGAAGAGGACGTCCCCCGCGCCCGCCACGCCGCCGCCTATGACGGCGACCTCGACCTCGACCAGCGTCGCGGTGGCGGCGATGCCCGCGGCCAGGGCCTGGGCGGCCCGCTCGAAGGAGGCGCGGGCCACGGCGTCCCCCGCCCGGGCCGCCGCGGCGACGGCCGCCGCGCTCCGGTCGCCGTCCGGTCCGGGGAGCCAGCCGGCGTCCAGCGCGCGGCGGGCGATGTTGGGCCCGCTGGCGATGCGCTCGACGCAGCCGCGGGCGCCGCAGGGACAGGGGTCGCCGTCGAGGTCGACGCTGATGTGCCCGATGTGGCCCGCGTTGCCGGTGGGCCCGGGGTGCAGGCGGCCGCCGAGGACCAGGCCGCCGCCGACGCCGGTGGACACCACCATGCACAGGGCGTTCGCGCGCCCCCGGGCGGCGCCCTGCCAGTGCTCGGCCGCGGTCATCGCGACACCGTCGCCGACGAGCACCACCGGCAGGCCGTCCGCCCGCCGCGCCACCTCGGCGACCAGGTGATAGTCCCGCCACCCGGGGACGTTGACGGGGCTGACGGTCCCCCGGGAGGCGTCCACCGGCCCCGCGCTGCCGATGCCCACGGCCCGTACGCGCGGCCACTGCGGCGCGCGCCCGAGCTCCTCCAGCACCGCCGCCACCGCGCCCATCACCGTCGCGCCGTCCTCACGCGCGGGGGTCGGCCGCTGCGCGCGGGCCAGCAGCCGGCCCCGGTCGTCCACCAGCGCACCCGCGATCTTGGTGCCGCCGATGTCGAGGGCCGCGACAAGGTCGTCGAAGTCGGTGCGCATGGGGACGATCTCTCCTGGTGGGGCAAGGGTGCGGGCTCTGCGGACGCCAGTCTGTCCGGATCTGACAACGTTGTCTAGGCTCTATGCTCGACCTCACCCCGCACCGGCCCCTGGTAAGGACGAGCACCCGTGTCGAGCAGCGCCCAGCCCGCCCGCAGCCCTTCCCCCCGATACGGCGCCCGCCCGACGATGAAGGACGTGGCGGCCCGCGCCGGCGTCGGCCTGAAGACCGTCTCCCGGGTGGTGAACGGCGAGCCGGGCGTCACCCCCGACACCGAGCGGCGCGTGCAGGACGCGATCACGGCCCTGGGCTTCCGGCGCAACGACAGCGCCCGCATCCTGCGCAAGGGCCGCACCGCCTCCATCGGGCTCGTCCTCGAAGACCTCGCCGACCCCTTCTACGCACCGCTCAACCGGGCCGTCGAAGAGGTCGCCCGCGCCCACGGCGCCCTGCTCATCAACGGCTCCAGCGCGGAGGACCCGGAGCGCGAGCGGGAGCTCGCGCTGGCCTTCTGCGCCCGCCGGGTCGACGGTCTGATCATCATCCCGGCCGGTGACGACCACCGCTACCTCGAACCGGAGATAGCGGCGGGCATCGCCACCGTCTTCGTCGACCGCCCGGCCGGCCGGATGGACGCCGACGTCGTGCTCTCCGACAGCTTCGGCGGTGCCCGCGAGGGCGTCGCCCACCTCGTCGCCCACGGCCACCGCCGCATCGGCTTCATCGGCGACCGCCCGCGCATCCACACCGCCACGGAGCGCCTGCGCGGCTACCGCGCCGCCATGGCGGCCGCCGGCCTGCCCGTGGACGAGTCCTGGGTGTCCCTGGGCACCACGGCCCCCGAGCGCGTACGCACCGAGGCGGAGCGGATGCTCTCCGGGCCGCAGCCGGTGACCGCGCTGTTCGCCGGCAACAACCGGGTGACGGCCACGGTCGTGCGCGTCCTGGCCCGTTCGCAACGCCCGGTCGCCCTCGTGGGCTTCGACGACCTCGAACTGGCCGACCTGCTCTCCCCCGGTGTCACCGTCGTCGCCCAGGACGCGGCCCGGCTGGGCCGGACCGCCGCCGAGCGGCTGTTCCGCCGGCTGGACGGGGTGGCCGAGCCGCCGCAGCGGGTGGAGTTGCCGACCCGCCTGATCATCCGCGGTTCGGGCGAACTGCCCCCTGCGGAGGGCTGAGAGGGCCGGTCACCGGGGCGGACGATCAGCCCGCTCGCCCCGCCAGCCCCTCCAGGCCGTCGCGGCTCATGCCCGTCAGAGCGGTCACCTCCGCCGCGTCCACGGCGCCGCAGTCCAGGCCGCGCAGCAGGTGGCCGCTGAGGGCCCGTGCGGTGGCGGGCTCGTCCAGGATGTCGCCGCCGGAGCGGTTGACGTAGGCGTCCAGGCGGGCGGCGGCGCTCTCCAGGCCCTCGCGGTAGAAGGCGTACACCGCGGCGTAGCGGGTGGGCAGATGGCCCGGGTGCATGTCCCAGCCCTGGTAGTAGGCGCGCGTCAGCGACCGCCGCACGAGGCCGTAGTGGAGCCGCCAGGCGGCGTGCACCTGGGGTGTGGGCCCGACGGGCAGGACGTTGGTCGAGCCGTCGGAGACGCGGACGCCGGTGCCGGCCGCCGCCACCTGCATGACGGCCTTTGCGTGGTCGGCCACAGGATGGTCGGGCGACTGGTGCGCGGCGCCGACGCCGCAGGAGGCGCTGTAGTCGAAGGTGCCGTAGTGCAGCGAGGTCGCACGGCCGCCGGCCGCGTCGATCATCCGGGCGACGGTGGTGCGCCCGTCGGCCCCGAGGATCGCCTGGGTGGTCTCGATCTGTATCTCGAAGCGGATCCGGCCGCTCTCCAGCCCGCGCGCCTTCTCGAACTCCCCGGCGAGCTCGGCCATGGCGGCCACTTGCTCGGCATAGGTGACCTTGGGGAGGGTGAGGAGCAGTCCGCGGGGCAGCCCGCCCGCTTCCATCAGGCCGGTGAGGAAGATGTCGAGGGTGCGGATGCCGCGGTCCCGGACGGCGGCCTCCATGCCCTTCATGCGGATGCCCATGAAGGGCGCCGCGGTGCCCTCTTCGTGCATCCGGGCCACGAGCCGTGCCGCACGGGCGGCGGCCGCGTCCTCCTCGGCGTCGGGGCGCGGCCCGTAGCCGTCCTCGAAGTCGATGCGGAGGTCCTCGACGGGCTCCCGCTGCAGCTTGGCGCGCACGCGGTCGTGGACAGAGCCCGCGAGGGCCTCGGGGAGGCCGAGGACGGCGGCGAGGGCCGTGGCGTCGGGCGCGTGCTCGTCGAGGGCCGTGAGCGCCCGGCTGCCCCAGAAGCGGAGGGTGTCGGCGGCGAAGACGTCGGCGGGGACGTAGACGGTGTGGACGGGCTGGCGGGTGCCGGGGTCGCCGGGGTAACGGCGCGCGAGCTCGGCGTCGACGTCCGCGAGGGAGGCGCCGATGCGCTGCCCCACGGCGCTCGCGAAGGTCGTCGCGACCGTACGGTGCTGTCCCATTGCACACCCCTCAGCGCAGCCCCCGCGACCTGCGCCGGGAGGCACCCCCACCCACGGAACCGATCGTCCGTGCGGGCGAAGCTATCGACGGTCCCGGCGGCGGGTCAACAGGCCGGTGGCGTCGGCTGGCGGTGCTCCCGGACATGCCGGGGCCCCCGCACGCCGTCGCGTACGGGGGCCTCGGCACGGTGGTGCCGCCGGGTCAGCCCTTGCGGGTCTTGACCTCGTCGGTCAGCTGCGGGACGACCTCGAAGAGGTCGCCGACCACGCCGTAGTCGACCAGGTCGAAGATCGGGGCCTCGGCGTCCTTGTTGATGGCCACGATGGTCTTCGAGGTCTGCATGCCGGCCCGGTGCTGGATGGCGCCGGAGATGCCCGCCGCGATGTACAGCTGCGGCGAGACGGACTTGCCGGTCTGGCCGACCTGGTTGGTGTGCGGGTACCAGCCGGCGTCCACGGCGGCACGGGAGGCGCCGACGGCCGCGCCGAGCGAGTCGGCCAGGGCCTCGATGATCGAGAAGTTCTCGGCGCCGTTGACGCCGCGGCCGCCGGAGACCACGATCGCGGCCTCGGTCAGCTCGGGGCGGCCGGTCGACTCACGCGGGGTGCGGGAGACGACCTTGGTGCCGGTGGACTTCTCACCGAAGGAGACGGCGAGCTGCTCGACCGTGCCGGCGGCCTGGGCGGCCTCCGGAGCGGCGGAGTTGGGCTTGACCGTGATGACCGGGGTGCCCTTGGTGACGCGGGACTTGGTGGAGTACGAGGCCGCGAAGACGGACTGCGTGGCCACCGGGCCCTCGGCGCCGGCCTCCAGGTCGACGGCGTCGGTGATGATGCCGGAGCCGATACGGACCGCGAGGCGGGCCGCGATCTCCTTGCCCTCGGCGGAGGACGGCAGCAGCACGGCGGCCGGGGAGACGGCGTTGTACGCGGCCTCCAGCGCGTCGACCTTCGGCGCGACGAGGTAGTCGGCGAACTCGGAGGCGTCGGCCGCGAGGACCTTCACCGCGCCGTACTCGCCGAGCACGGCGGCCGCGGCGTCGGCACCGGCGCCCAGGTGCACGGCGACGGGCTCGCCGATGCGGCGGGCGAGGGTGAGCAGTTCGAGGGTGGGCTTGCGGACGGCGCCGTCCACGTGGTCGACGTAGACGAGGACTTCAGCCATGGCGTTGCTCCTGCGGAAAAAGTGGGGCGGGTGACGGTTCGTTCGGGATCAGAGAGCTCAGATGAACTTCTGGCCCGCGAGGAACTCGGCGAGCTGCTTGCCGCCCTCGCCCTCGTCCTTGACGACGGTGCCGGCCGTGCGGGCCGGGCGCTCCGTGGCCTCGTCGACCTTGGTCCAGGCGCCCTCCAGGCCGACCTCCTCGGCCTCCAGGCCGAGGTCGGAGAGGTCCAGGGACTCGACCGGCTTCTTCTTGGCCGCCATGATGCCCTTGAAGGACGGGTAGCGGGCCTCGCCGGACTGGTCGGTCACGGAGACGACGGCCGGGAGGGAGGCCTCCAGCTGCTCGCTGGCGGCGTCGCCGTCGCGGCGGCCGGTCACCTTGCCGTCCTCGACCTTGACCTCGGAGAGCAGGGTGACCTGCGGGACGCCCAGGCGCTCGGCGAGCATCGCCGGGACGACGCCCATGCCGCCGTCGGTGGAGGCCATGCCGGAGACGACCAGGTCGTAGCCGACGTGCTCCAGGGCCTTGGCCAGCACCAGCGAGGTGCCGAGGGCGTCGGTGCCGTGGAGGTCGTCGTCCTCGACGTGGACGGCCTTGTCGGCACCCATGGAAAGCGCCTTGCGGAGCGCGTCCTTGGCGTCCTCGGGGCCGACGGTCAGGACGGTGATCTCCGCTTCGCCGTCGGCCGCCTCCTTGATCTGCAGCGCCTGCTCGACCGCGTACTCGTCGAGCTCCGAGAGCAGGCCGTCCACGTCGTCGCGGTCGACGGTCAGGTCTTCGGCGAAGTGCCGGTCGCCGGTGGCGTCGGGCACGTACTTCACAGTGACAACGATCCTCAAGCTCACGCCGGCTCTCCTACTGCATCGTCTCTTCGTAGCTGCCTTGGCAGGCAGCATAGGCGCCTTGTGGGGCGGATTCCGCCCGTGGCGGGCCGCGCCTCGAACGGAATGTTACTCGTCAGTACAGCGACCCGTTCACCGGGGCGCAAGGCCGGTCGGCTGTGATCTGCCCAACGCGGGAAACGCGGGACGTCTCAGTCCCGCAGACCGTTGAAGCGCCCCTGGTGGTAGACGAGCGGACGGCCCGCCCCCGCGGAGTCTCCCGCGACGACCTCGGCGAGCACGACCCGGTGGTCCCCGGCGGGCACACGGGCCACCACGCGGCACACGAGCCATGCGAGAACACCGTCCAGCAGCGGTACGCCCTCCGGGCCGGGGCGCCAGCTCGTGGGCGCGGCGAAGCGGTCGGCACCGCTGCGCGCGAAGGTGCCGGCCAGCTCCCGCTGGTGCTCGCCGAGTATGTGCACGCCGACGTGTTCCGCCTCGGCGAGCACGGGCCAGCTGGACGAGCCGGTGCCCACGCCGAAGGAGACCAGGGGCGGTTCCGCGGCGACGGAGGTCAGCGAGGTGGCCGTGAAGCCGACCGGTCGCGCGCCCTGCGCGGTGATCACGGCGACGCCGGCGGCATGCCGGCGGAAGACGGAGCGCAGCAGTTCGGGGGTGGCGAGGGAGGTACCGAGCCCGGGCGTGGCCGTCATGGAACTGTCCTTCTGCTGGAGGGTCGAGCCGGTCTGAACGGTCGTCGCAGTGCTCACGCGCCCGGACAGCACGCGCTCGCCGTCCGCAGCAGGTCGACGTGCGCGCGTCCGTGGAGAAACGGTCCTGGCCACATAACGTCACACTGACGATTCGCGGTGCGGAGCGTCAAGTGCGGTCCCGGAGATGGGAGAGGGATCACGATCACGACACTTCACACCGCCGCCCCGAGCGCCGCGATGACGTCGGCCCTGCGCGGCTGCCCGGCCGCGCGGCGCACGATGCGGCCGGCGGCGTCGAGGACGAGGACGGTGGGCGTCGCGGTGATCTCCAGGGCCCGCACCAGGGCGAGGTGCGCCTCCGCGTCGACCTCGACGTGGGCGACCCCGTCGACCATGGCCGCGACCTGCTCCAGGGTCCGCCTGGTCGCCCGGCACGGCTGGCAGAAGGCACTGGAGAACTGCACGAGCGTGGCGCGCTCCCCCAGCTCCCCGCCGATGTCGGCGGCCCCCAGCCGCAGCCCCTCGTCGCCCTCGCGCCGCACCTTCTGCCTCGCTTTCCCGTTTTTTCCAGACCCTTGCGGGTTTATCTAGACCCTTGCGGGCCATGCGTCCCCAGGTGCAGCGCCGTGGGCACCGGGGAAAATTCCGCCGCGCTCACCGGCTGGTTTCGGGCCTACGTGATGAGGATCTCCCGGCCGCCGGGGCGTCCTCGCTGGCCCCGGGCCGGGCATTCAGGCACGATCTGGCAGAAGCCACACCCTACGGCCGCGTAACTTAGCCGGTACGTCAAGCAACACAAGCAGCACTTCAGCCGGGAGTCCCCTCCCCAGGCCCGGAAGGAACCTCCCCCGATGGCAGAGCTCGTCTACCCCCCGGTGATCGGTGTCGCCCGCACCATGTTCAAGGCGCTCGACCTGCGCTTCGACATCCAGGGCGCCGAGCACGTCCCGGCGCGCGGCGGGGCGGTCCTGGTGAGCAACCACATCGGCTACCTCGACTTCGTCTTCTGCGGCCTGGCCGCCCGCCCCGCCAAGCGGCTGGTGCGGTTCATGGCGAAGGAGTCCGTCTTCCGGCACAAGGTGTCGGGGCCGCTGATGCGGGCGATGAAGCACATCCCCGTGGACCGCGCGGCCGGCATGGACGCCTACAAGCACGCGCTCTCGGCGCTGCGCTCCGGTGAGATCATCGGGGTCTTCCCGGAGGCGACGATCTCCCCGTCGTTCACGCTCAAGAACTTCAAGTCCGGCGCGGCACGGCTCGCGCAGGAGGCCGGGGTGCCGCTGCTGCCGATGGCGCTGTGGGGCACCCAGCGGCTGTGGACCAAGGGCCACAAGCGCGACCTGGGCCGCAACCACGTGCCGATCGCGATACGGGTCGGCGAGCCGATGACCGCCGACCCCGCCGAGCACGCGGACACCGTCACCGACCGGGTGCGCTCCCGGGTGCAGGACCTCCTGGAGGCGGCCCAGCGCGCCTATCCCGTGCGCCCCAAGGACGCGAACGACACCTGGTGGATCCCGGCCCACCTCGGCGGCACGGCGCCCTCGCCCCACGAAGCGGCGGCCATGGACCGGCGCCGCTAGGGCTCTGCCTCCAAAGCCCTGTAAAGACCGGAAAGGGGCACTCGGCCGCACTCGCGGCCGGGTGCCCCTTTCCGGTCTTTTCCGCCGTTTTCAGGCGAGCCGCTACTGGCGGCCCATCTCCTCGGCCAGGGCCGCCGCGAAGGCGTCGACATCGGCCTCGGTCGTGTCGAAGGAGCACATCCAGCGGACGTCGCCGGCGCCCTCGTCCCAGAAGTAGAAGCGGTAGCGCTTCTGCAGGCGCTCGCTCACGTCGTGCGGAAGGCGGGCGAAGACGGCGTTGGACTGCACCGGGTGCAGGACCTCCACGCCCTCGACGGCCCGCACGCGCTCGGCCAGGCGCGCGGCCATGGCGTTGGCGTGCGAGGCGCTGCGCAGCCACAGGTCGCCGCTGAGCAGGGCCTCGAACTGCACCGAGACGAACCGCATCTTGGAGGCGAGCTGCATCGACATCTTGCGCAGGTGCTTCATCGCCCGCACGGCGTCCGGATTCAGGACGACGACGCACTCGCCGAAGACCATGCCGTTCTTCGTGCCGCCGAAGGAGAGCACGTCCACGCCCGCGTCGGTGGTGAAGGCCCGCAGCGGGACCCCGAGGGTGGCCGCGGCGTTGGCGATGCGCGAACCGTCGAGGTGGACCTTCATGCCCCGCTCGTGGGCGTGGTCGCAGATCTCGCGGATCTCCTCGGGCGTGTAGCACGTGCCCAGCTCGGTGGTCTGGGCGATCGAGACGACCTGCGGCTGCGCCCGGTGCTCGTCGTCCCAGCCGAAGGCCTCGCGGTCGATCAGCTCCGGGGTGAGCTTGCCGTGCCCGGTGGGCACCGTCAGCAGCTTCAGGCCGCCGACGCGCTCGGGCGCACCGCACTCGTCGACGTGGATGTGCGCGGTGCCGGCGCAGATCACCGCGCCCCAGCGCTCGGTCAGGGCCTGGAGGGCGACGACGTTGGCGCCCGTGCCGTTGAAGACCGGGAACGCCTCGGCGGTGGGGCCGAAGTGGCCGCGCATCACGTCCTGGAGGTGGGCGGTGTAGTCGTCCTCGCCGTAGGCGACCTGGTGGCCGCCGTTGGCGAGGGCGAGCGCCGCGAGGATCTCGGGGTGCACGCCCGCGTAGTTGTCGCTGGCGAAGCCGCGCACCTCGGGGTCGTGCCGGCGTATGGCGTCGGTCGCGGCCGACGGGTTGGTGCTCACGCGTGCGGAGTCAGCCACAGACGGGATCCGTTCACTTCCTGGGCGGGCTTGTCCCACACGCCGACGATGGCCTCGGCGAGGTCCTTGACGTCGGTGAAGCCCGCGAACTTCGCGTTCGGGCGCTCGGCGCGCATGGCGTCGTGCACCAGTGCCTTGACGATCAGAATGGCGGCGGCGGCCGACGGCGCCTCCTCGCCCGCGGCCTTGCGGAAGGAGTCGGCGAGGGCGAGCGTCCACGCCTCGGCGGCGGCCTTGGAGGCGGCGTAGGCGGCGTTGCCCGCGGTGGGCTTGCTGGCGCCCGCCGCGCTGATGAGCAGGAACCGGCCGTTTCCGCTGCGCTGCAGGGCGGGCTCGAAGGCCAGCGAGGTGTGCTGCACGGTGCGGATGAGCAGCTTCTCGAGCAGCTCCCAGTCGGCGAGGTCGGTCTCGGCGAAGGAGGCCGAGCCGCGCCAGCCGCCCACGAGGTGGACCAGGCCGTCGATGCGGCCGAACTCCTTCTCGGTGCGGTCCACCCACTGGCGGGTGGCCTCGAGGTCGAGGAGGTCCACGATGTCGCCGGTGACGGTGGCACCGCCGTGGGCGTAGCGGGCGGCGTCCACGGCCTCGGCGAGGCGGGCCGCATCCGCGTCCGACGCGACGACCGTGGCACCGGCCTCGGCCAGTCGCAGCAGCGTGGCGCGGCCTGCGGGGCCGGCGGCCCCCGCCACAGCCACGACGGCGCCGTCCAGCCGGCCGTTGCCGTTGGTGGGAGTGCTCATGGTCGTCTCCTTCGTCTGCTCGCTCACGCGGCCACCCGCTCGGCCTTCGCCGCGGTGATCCCCTTGGTCGAGGCGATCACGTGACGCAGCTTCTTGGCAAGCGCCTCGTAGAACATGCTGAGCGGGAACTCGTCCGGCAGCACGTCGTCCACGAGCTTGCGGGGCGGCTGGGCGAGGTCGAGGGCCTCGGGGCCCTTGGCCCAGACGGAGCCGGGGTGCGGAGCGAGGTAGGTGGAGACCAGCTCGTAGGCGGCGAGCCAGTGGACCAGCTTGGGCCGGTCGATGCCGTCGCGGTAGAGCTTCTCGATCTCGCCGCAGAGCTGGTTGGTGACCTGCGGGGCGCGGTCCCAGTCGATGTGCAGAGTGTTGTCCGTCCAGCGTACGACGTCGTGCCGGTGGAGGTACGCGAAGAGCAGCTGACCGCCGAGGCCGTCGTAGTTGCGGACGCGGTCGCCGGTGACCGGGAAGCGGAACATCCGGTCGAAGAGGACGGCGTACTGCACGTCGCGGCCGTGCGAGTTGCCCTCGGCCTCCAGCTTCACGGCCTCCTTGAAGGCGGTGAGGTCGCAGCGGAGCTCCTCCAGGCCGTACATCCAGAACGGCTGCCGCTGCTTGATCATGAAGGGGTCGAAGGGCAGGTCGCCGTGGCTGTGCGTGCGGTCGTGGACCATGTCCCACAGGACGAAGGCCTGCTCGCAGCGGTGCTGGTCGCCGATCATGTCCTGGATGTCGGCCGGGAGCTCCAGGCCGAGGGCGGAGACGGCCGCCTCGGTGACGCGGCGGAAGCGGGCCGCCTCGCGGTCACAGAAGATGCCGCCCCAGGTGAAGCGCTCGGGTGCCTCGCGGACGGCGATGGTCTCCGGGAAGAGGACGGCGGAGTTGGTGTCGTAGCCCGAGGTGAAGTCCTCGAAGGTGATGCCGAGGAAGAGCGGGTTGTCGTAGCGGGTGCGCTCCAGCTCGGAGAGCCACTCGGGCCAGACCATGCGCAGGACGACGGCCTCGAAGTTGCGGTCGGGGTTGCCGTTCTGGGTGTACATCGGGAAGACGACCAGGTGCTGGCGGCCGTCCTCGCGGTGGGCGGCCGGCTGGAAGGCGAGCAGCGAGTCGAGGAAGTCCGGCACGCCGAAGCCGGCGTCGGCCCAGCGGCGCAGGTCCGCGACCAGGGCCGCGTGGTAGGCGGCGTCGTGCGGAACGAGCGGCGAGAGCTGCTCGACGGCCTCCGCGACGCACTCCACCTGGGCCCGGACGGTCTCGCCCGGTGGGGCGCCCTCGGCGGCGAGATCGATGGAACCGTCCTGGGACTGCCACGGCCGGATCGTTTCCACGGCGTCCTTGAGCACGGCCCACGCGGGGTGATCGATCACCGGGTCGGCGGCCGTTTTGTCGGTCGCTATCGCCGACGACGCAAGGATTTCCGTCATGGCTGCCCCTCCTCGGGAGAACTTGGTGTTAAGACACCGTATCTGTGCGCGCTTCTCCTGCTCAAGAGGGGAGGCCACAAATTATCCTGCCGAACCCCCGGTCGGGCCGACGTTTTTCCTGCACCCCTCCGCCATATGCGCCCTCATGGGTACGTTTCCGTCACACCAGTCCCACAGACCCCATGAGCTGTTCTAGGCGGGATCCGGCCATTCCCCTGCCCGCCCGGCTGAGCGCCGCCCCGGGGCGCCCCGGGGCGCCCCCGCCACCGGGCGCCCCGCCTCCGGCGCCCCGTCCCCCGGGCCTACCCCTGTACCGCCGGTGAATTCATGAAAGTGCAACAGTCTTCCGGTATGCGGACGGTTGGTGATCCGACCTGGACAGCGTGGTGATCACGCTGCCAGTCTCCCGCCATGCCCGTCGTCAACCGGCCCACGCGCCGCACCGCCACGCCCGCCGGCACCCGCCGCACGGCCCGCCTCGCCGCCTCCTTCGCCGTCCTGCTCACGGCCGCCGTCGGCTGTGCTCCCCAGGACGACACCGGTTCCTCCTCCGGCTCGGGCTCGGGCGCCGGCAAGTCCTCCGCCGCACCGCCCACCGCAGCCGCGTGCGCGAAGGACAAGCTGGCCACGCAGACCCCCGGCAAGCTGACCGTCGGCACCGACAAGCCCGCCTACGCGCCCTGGTTCCAGGACGACGACCCCGCGAGCGGCAAGGGCTTCGAGTCGGCGGTCGCCTACGCCCTCGCCGAGCGGCTCGGGTACGGCCGGGCCGACGTGGTCTGGCAGACCGTTCCCTTCAACACGGCCGTCGCCCCCGGCGCCAAGAAGTTCGACCTCGACGTCAACCAGATCTCCGTCAGCGACGAACGCCGCCGGGCCGTCGACTTCTCCTCCGGCTACTACGACGTCCGCCAGGCCGTCATCGCCCTGAAGGACTCCCCCGCCGCCAAGGCCCGGAGCGCCGCCGACCTCAAGCACGTCAAGCTCGGCGCCCAGGTCGGCACCACCAGCCTCGACGTCGTGAACGACGTCATCCGGCCCGACCGGGCGCCCGCCGTCTTCCAGAAGAACGACTACGCCAAGACGGCGCTCAAGAACGGCCAGGTCGAGGCGATCGTCGTCGACCTGCCGACCGCCTTCTACATCACCTCCGCCGAGGTCCAGGACGCCCGCATCGTCGGCCAGTTCGCCGGCACGGGGGACAAGCCCGAGCAGTTCGGCTTCGTCCTCGACAAGGGCAGCCGCCTCACCTCGTGCGTCTCCGGCGCCGTCGACTCCCTCCGCAAGGACGGCACACTCGCCCGGCTGGAGAAGAAGTGGCTGTCCGAGGCCGCCGACGCCCCGGTGCTCAAGTGAGCTCCGGGGAAGCGGCCGCCGCCCCCGAGGGCGCCGCACCGTCCCTCGCGAAGGCGGCCGCCGAGGACGCCTACACCCCCTCGGCACGCCGCCTGGAGCGGGAGCGCTTCAAGCGCGCCCGGGCGCGCCGGGCCACGGCCGTCGCCGCGTGCAGCACGCTGATCACGGGCGCCGTCCTGTTCGTCGCCGTCGTCAACTCCCCCGGCTGGCCACGCACCCGTGAAACGTTTCTGAGCGGGCACTACGCGCGCGAGGCGCTGCCCAAAGTCCTCGACGGGCTGTGGCTGAACCTCCGCCTGCTGGCCGTCTGCGGGGCGGCCGTGCTCGTCCTGGGGCTGCTGATAGCGGTCGCCCGGACGCTGCGCGGCCCGGTCTTCTTCCCCCTGCGTGCGCTCGCCACCGCCTACACCGACTTCTTCCGCGGGCTGCCGCTCGTGATCTGCCTGCTGATGGTCGTCTTCGGCGTGCCGGCCCTGCGGCTGCAGGGCGTGACGACCGACCCCGTGCTGCTGGGCGGGACCGCGCTCGTGCTGACGTACTCGGCCTACGTCGCCGAGGTCTTCCGCGCGGGCATCGAGTCCGTGCACCCCAGCCAGCGCGCCGCCGCCCGCTCGCTGGGCCTCAGCGCCCGGCAGACCCTGCGCCACGTCATCCTGCCGCAGGCCGTGCGCAGGGTCGTGCCGCCGCTCCTGAACGACCTGGTGTCCCTGCAGAAGGACACCGGCCTCGTCTCGATCGCGGGCGCGGTGGACGCCGTCTACGCGGCGCAGATCCTCGCGAGCAAGAGCTTCAACTACACGCCGTACGTCGTCGCCGGGCTCATCTTCGTCGCCCTCACCATCCCCATGACCCGCTTCACCGACTGGGTCACGGCACGGACGGACCGCCGGCGGGCACAGGGAGGAATCGTATGAGCGACGTGACGGACGCGAACCCGGCCGGCAGCACCGGTACGCGGCCCGTGCTGCGCATGGAGGCCGTCCGCAAGACCTTCGGCGGCACGGTCGTGCTGCGCGACGTGGACCTGGAGGTCGCCCCGCACACGGTGACCGCGCTCATCGGCGCCTCCGGATCGGGCAAGTCGACGCTCCTGCGCTGCGCCAACCTGCTGGAGGAGATCGACGACGGGGCGATCCTCCTCGACGGCGAGGACATCACCGACCCGCGCGTGGACCCCGACGCCGTCCGCCGCCGCATCGGCGTCGTCTTCCAGGCCTACAACCTCTTCCCGCACATGACCGTGCTCGACAACATCACGCTGGCGCCGCGGCGGGTGCACGGCGTCGCCCGCGCGGAGGCCGAGGAGCGGGCCCGGGAGCTGCTGGACCGGCTCGGCCTGGGCGGCAAGGCCGGCGAGTACCCGGACCGGCTCAGCGGCGGCCAGCAGCAGCGGGTGGCGATCGTACGGGCGCTCGCCGGCCGGCCGCGGCTGCTGCTCCTGGACGAGATCACCGCAGCGCTCGACCCCGAGCTCGTCGGGGAGGTGCTGGGCGTCGTGCGCGACCTCAAGGAGGACGGCATGACGATGGTCCTGGCCACCCACGAGATGGGCTTCGCCCGGGACGTCGCCGACCAGGTGTGCTTCCTGGACGGCGGCGTGGTGCTGGAGCGCGGCACCCCCGCCGAGGTCTTCGGCGCGCCGCGGCAGGAGCGCACCCGGAAGTTCCTGCGGCGGATCGTGGAGGCGGGCCGGCTGTGAGGTAGCCAGCTGTGCGGTAGCCAGCTGTGCGGTAGCCAGCTGTGCGGTACCGGCTGCGATGTAAGGGGCTCTGCCCGTGGAGCAGAGCCCCTTACAGCAGCTCCTTTACTGCAGTTCCTTGATCAGCAGCTCGAACTCGAGGTCGTCGCGCTGCGGGATGCCGAAGCGCTCGTCGCCGTACGGGAACGGGCTCATCCGCCCGGTGCGCCGGTAGCCGCGCCGCTCGTACCAGGCGATCAGCTCGTCCCGCTGCTTGATCACGGTCATGTGCATCTCGGTCGCGCCCCAGCCGGCGCGCACGAGCCGCTCGGCCTCCGCGATGACGACCTTGCCGAGCCCGCCGCCCTGCATCTCCGGGCTGACGGCGAACATCCCGAAGTACGCGTGGGTCCCCCGGTGTTCGAGCTGGCAGCAGGCGACTATCTCGCCGCCGCGCTCGACCACGAGCAGACGGCTGTCCGGGTCCGTCACCACAGCCTTCACGCCGTCGGGGTCGGTGCGCTGGCCCTCCAGCAGATCCGCCTCGGTCGTCCACCCGGCGCGGCTCGCGTCGCCGCGGTAGGCCGATTCGACGAGCGCGACGAGAACGGGCACGTCGTCGACGGTCGCGTCCCGGAAGGTCGTCTCCGTGCTGCTGGTGGTCTCCATGGTGTTCCTGTGGTCCTCTCCGTACGGTTCCGGCTCCACGTGCACACTAACCCGGGCCCGGAGAAACACCGCCGGGCCCTTGCGCGCCCCTGACATGCCACCGCGCGTGCGCGGGCGCACTCTCACGCGTTCAGTGCTCCGCTTGTGCGCCTGTGCGCTCCCATGTGCTCTCGCCGCCGGGGGAATCAACCGTGGGTGGGTCTGCGCGTCCGGGGAGGTGTGCCGTGCACGGACCGCCGCTGATCGGCTGGCTGCTCGTCGCGGTATGCGCCGCGACGGGCGCGTACTGCCTGGTGCGCCTCCGCGCGCGTGAGGGAGCGGGAGGGGAGCGCCGGGCCGTCGGGAGCGACGCCCTGATGGGGCTCGGCATGGCGGCCATGGCCGTGCCGCCGGCCGTCCTGGACACCCGGCCCTGGGGCGCGCTGCTGTTCGCCGTCGTCTTCGGAGCCGCCGGGGTCCACACGCTGCTGGGCGTGGCGCGGGGCCGCGCGGACACCCACCATCTGCACCACGCCGTGAGTGCGTTCGCCATGGTCTATATGGCGCTCGCGATGGCGGGCACCCCGTTGGGCGGCCGCGCGGAGCACACGGGGGCGGGGGCCACGCACGCCGCGGGCGCACATGTCCCGGCCGGCACACCCTTGCTGACGGGACTGCTGCTGGTGTACTTCGCCGTGTACGTGGTCCGCACGGTGGCCGTGCTCGTCCCCGTCACCGTGGCCGCCGGGCAGGTGTCGTGGCCGGCCCGGCCGGATCTCACCCATGCCTGCAGGCTGTCCATGGGCATCGGCATGCTGGCGATGCTGCTGACGCTGTGACCCTGAGCCCGCCTCCCGCGGGGGCGGCCGTGCAAGCAGCCGTGCAAGGCGTCACTTCGGCCGTGGCATGCATCACTTCACACACCGGACCGTACCCGTGGGCGCTGCCCCGCTCATAGGCTGACGGCCATGATGGTCCCGCTCGCGCTGCTGGTCCTCGGCGCACTGGTCGCGGCCATGGCCCCGCGCGTGCTGACCCGCTCCGACTGGCCCGACCGCGAACCGGTCGTGGCCCTGTGGGTGTGGCAGTGCGCGGTGGCGGCCGTGCTGCTGTGCTGTCTGCTCGCCATGGCGCTGAGCGCCGCAGCGGCCTGGGAGGCCGTGCGCGGGCATGTCTTCGCGATCGCGCCGCACGGCGTGGTCGAGGCCTACGCCCTCACCGCCTACGGTGCGTGGGCCGCGCCCCTGGCCGTGGCGCTGGCGAGCGGCGCCGTGTGGACCGCCGCGATGCTGACCCGCGAGATCAGCTGGTCGCGGGCCCGGCGCCGGCAGCGCCGCGCGGAGCTGCTCGTGCGCTCCCCCCGGCTGCCCGGCGAGGAGCCGGGCGAGGACCGGCTCGTGGTGCTGGAGGGGGACCGCCCCGATGCGTGGTGGCTGCCCGGCGGCGCCGCGCCGCAGCTGGTGATCACGACCGGCGCCCTCCGCCGCCTCAAGGGCCCCCAGCTCGATGCGGTGCTGGCCCACGAGCAGGGGCACGCCCGGGCCCGGCACCACTGGCTGCTGCACGTCTCCTCGGCGCTGGCCAACGGATTCCCGCAGGTCCCGGTGTTCGCCGCGTTCCGCGACCAGGTGCACCACCTGGTGGAGCTGGCGGCGGACGACTCGGCGTCGCGCCGCTTCGGCCGTATGACCACGGCGCTCGCCCTGGTGGAACTGAACGAGGACCGCGGGGTGTTCGGGCCGTGCCCGACGCAGCTCTCCCAGGTGCCGACGCGGGTCCACCGGCTCCTGGCCCCCGCGCCGAGGCTGACGGCCGCGCGGCGGCTGCGGCTGACGGCGGTCGCGGCGCTGGTGCCCGCGGTGCCGCTCCTGGTGACGTTCGTACCGGGGCTCAGCGCGCTGAGCTGGTCCGGGTCGTAGCACCCGCCCGGACCGTAGCCCCGGCCCAGGCCGAAGAGCCCCGTCCGGACCGTAGCCCCGGCCCAGGCCGTAGAGCCCGTCCGAGTCGCGGTCCAGGCCGGAACGGCCCGCAGGAGTGGTGGCCCCTCCGGTCCCCATGCGCGAGGATCTGCTGATGCACGCCCCTCCGCGCCCCTCGCCTGCGCTCCGCCGTTCCCCGTCCCTCCCCCGCTCGGTGCCCGTCGTGACGGGTCTCGGCCTCGCGGCCGTCTTCGGTGTCCTGCTCACCCTGGTCGCGGGCGCGTGGGAGCCGCTCGTCTCGCTGGACCGGCACGTCGCGGACGGCTTGCACACCGTGGCCGTGGAGCACCGGGGCTGGACCCGGTTCGTCCGCGTGCTCTCCGACTGGCTGTGGGACCCGTGGACGATGCGCGCCGCCCTGGCCCTGGCGGTCCTGTGGCTCCTGCGGCGGCGCGACCGGCTGCTCGCCGCCTGGATCGCCGGGACGTCGGCCCTGGGCACCGCTCTGCAGCAGGGCATCAAGGCGGCCGTGGGCAGGGCTCGTCCGAGCTGGCCGGATCCTGTGGCGACCGCGCACTACGCGGCGTTCCCCTCGGGGCACGCCCTGACGGCGACGGTGGCGTGCGGGCTCCTGGTGTGGCTGCTGAGGAGGCACGGCGTACGGGCGCGAGGCCTGCGTGCCGCCGCGGCGGCGGGCGCGGTGTCGGTGCTCGGAGTGGGCTTGACCCGCCTCTACCTGGGGGTCCACTGGGCGTCGGACGTCGTGGGCGGCTGGCTGCTGGGCGGGGCGCTCGTGGCCGTTTCGGCGGGGCTGTTCGGCATGGTGACGCAGCGACAGGGACACGAAAGGCTTGGCGGATGAAGGGACTTCGTGGGGTGCACCGGAGAGAAATCGCCACAGCGCGGCAGGCAGGAACGGCGGAGGCGGCGTCATGACGCTCAAGGGGGTGCTCTTCGACTTCTCCGGCACGCTCTTCCGGGTCGAGCCCACCGCGTCATGGCTGGCCGCGGCCCTGGAGCGTACCGGAGTGCGCATGAGCGAGGCCGAAGCCGCCCGGGCCGCCGAGCGGTTGGAGGAGGCGGGCGCCCTGCCGGGAGGCGGGCACCCGCTCTCCGTACCACCGCACCTGGCCACGGTGTGGGCCGAACGCGACCGCAGTGCGGAGCAGCACCGCGCCGCGTACACGGGGATGGCGCGTGAGGTGCCGCTGCCCCGGCCGGAGCTGTACGACGTGCTGTACGAGCGGCACATGGAACCGGCGGCCTGGCGCCCGTACGCCGATGCGGCCGGTGTCCTCGGGGAACTGCGGCGGCGTGGGATACGGACGGCCGTGGTGAGCAACATCGGCTGGGACCTGCGGCCGGTGTTCCGTACGCACGGCCTGGACGCCTGCGTGGACGCCTATGTGCTGTCCTTCGAGCACGGGGTGCAGAAGCCCGATCCCCGGCTCTTCCTGGCGGCCTGTCAGGCGCTCGGGCTGACGCCCGGGGAGGTGCTGATGGTCGGTGACGACCGCCGGGCCGACGGGGGCGCCGCCGCGCTCGGCTGTGCGGTGCATCTGGTGGACCACCTGCCGGTCGGGGAGCGGCCCGCCGCTCTGCGCCCGGTGCTCGGCCTGCTCGGCTGACAGGCGCGGTTGCCACGCTGGTCTGGGCGGTCCCCCGCGCCGCCCAGGCCAGCCGACACGCCGGTGCCGTACCACGCCCGGGCGGGCAGGGCACCGGATTCCTCCCTGAGTATATTGGCCCGGAGCCAGTCAACGCAGGAGTTGTGGAATGTCCCCGCGCAGCGCGTCGGCCAACGAGGAGATGCGCCGCCGTTCCCGTGAGCGGCTGCTCCAGGCCACGGTCGAGCTCGTCGGTGAACGCGGGTACGAGGCGACGACGCTCGCCGACATCGCCGACCGGGCCGGCACGGCGCGCGGCCTGGTCTCGTACTACTTCCCCGGAAAACGGCAGTTGCTGCAGTCGGCGGTGCACCGGGTGATGCACCTGGAGCTCGAGGCGGGCCTGGAGCGCGCCCCGTGCGCCCGGGACGGCCGCGAGCGCCTCGCACGGGCGATCGACGCGATCCTGGGCCTCGCGCGGGACCGCCCCCTGCTGATGCGCACCCACATGGCCGGGATCCTCCAGGCGGAGGGCTTCATCCAGTGCCCCGAGCAGCAGCGCCTGGCGCACCTGCTGCACGACACGGTGGCGGCCTACGGCTCCCCCGACCCCGACTCGGACTACCCGCTGCTGCGCGCCCTGCTGATGGGCGCCGTCGTGGCGGTCCTGCTGCCGGGCGCACCCATGCCGTTCGAGAGGCTGCGGGCCGAGCTGTTCCAGCGCTACGGGCTCGACTGGGAGCTGGGCGTCCCGCCGGGCGCCGAGCCGCCGCCCGCGGGCGCCTGACCCGCACGGCCCACCCGAACCGGCCATGACCACGCGTCGCACTCCCGTCCCGCGCTCACCGGTGCGATCCTGGAGGGATCTGCGGGACATCTGCGGAGGTCTGCGGAAAGGGGCCCACCGTGCTTCGCGTCGCAGTGATCGGGTCGGGGCCGAGCGGGGTCTACACCGCTCAGGCCCTGGTGCAGCAGCAGGACGTCCCCGGCGTGACGGTGGACGTGCTGGACCGGCTGCCCTGCCCGTACGGGCTGGTGCGCTACGGGGTCGCCCCGGACCACGAGAAGATCAAGTCCCTGCAGGGCAACCTGCGGGCCGCCATGGAGCACCCCGCCATCACGTTCTTCGGCAACGTCCCGGTGGGGGACGACCCGCGCGGCCTCGCGCCGCGGCGGCTGCTGGAGCTCTATCACGCGGTCGTCTACTGCGTAGGCGCCGCGGCCGACCGGCGGCTCGGCGTCCCGGGCGAGGATCTGGCCGGCAGCTTCTCGGCCACCGAGTTCGTCTCCTGGTACAGCGCCCACCCGGATGCGGCACCGGACGGGTTCGTGCTGGGCGCGCGCTCCGCGGTCGTCATCGGCGTGGGCAACGTGGCCGTCGACGTGGCCCGCGTGCTGGCACGCGGCCCGGGCGAACTGCACGGGACCGACGTGCCGCACGCCGCGCTGTCCGCCCTCGCGGCCAGCCGGGTCACGGATATTCACGTGGTCGGCCGGCGCGGCCCGTCACAGGCGAAGTTCACCACGAAGGAGCTGCGCGAGCTGGGCGCGCTGCCCGGCGCCGAGGCGCTCGTACGGGCGGATGAGGCGGCGCTCGACCCCGCGTGGGGCGATCCCGCCGGGCTGCCCGCGGTGGGGCGGCGCAACGTCGAGGTCCTGCGGGGCTGGGCAGAACAGCCGCCGGGCGGCCGCCCGCGCCGCATCTACCTGCGGTTCTTCCTCCGCCCCGCCGCGCTGCTCGGCGGCGATGACGGGGCGGTGCGCGCCGTGCGCTTCGAGCGGACGGCGCCCGACGGGCGCGGCGGCGTCGTCGGCACGGGCGAGTTCGAGGACATCGAGGCTCAGCTGGTGCTGCGCTCGGTGGGCTACCGCGGGGTGCCGATCGCGGGGCTGCCGTTCGACCCGGAGCTCGGGATCGTGCCGCACGAGGCGGGCCGCGTGCTGCGGGAGGGCGTCCCGTCGCCGGGCGAGTACGTGGCGGGCTGGATCAAGCGCGGCCCCACGGGCGTCATCGGCACGAACCGCTCGTGCGCGAAGGAGACGGTGACGTCCCTGCTGGCGGATGCCGGGGCGCTCGCGGCGCGCCGGCCCGCGCCGGTGGACGACGCGCATGCCGTCCTGCGGGCGGCGGGGCGAGAGCCCGTGGAGTGGCCGGGCTGGCTGGGGATCGAGGCCGCGGAGGCCGCTCTCGGCGAGCGGCTGGGCCGCGGGCCGGTGAAGATCCCCGACTGGGAGGGGCTGCTGGCCGCGGCCCGCGCCGGCGGCTGAGCGGCTCGGGCCCCCTGGCCGGCCCCGGACCCGAGACCCCGGACCCCGGCTCAGGAGGGGACGGCGAGGCGCGACGCCTGTCGTCCGGCCGCCTCGAGGACGGTGCCGAGCAGCCCCGGGAAGAGCGATTCGAGATCGTCACGGCGCAGGGCGTTCATCTTCGCCGTGCCCCGGTAGACCTGCCGGACCACGCCGTTCTCGCGCAGCACCCGGAAGTGGTGCGTCGTCGTCGACTTGCTGACCGGGAGGTCGAAGACCGAACAGTTCAACTCGCCCTCGACCGCGGCGAGGTCGCGCACGATCTGCAGGCGCATGGGGTCGGAGAACGCGTGCAGCACGCCTTCCAGGCGGATCTCCGCGCGGTCGGGGTGCTCCAGTGAGCGGCCGCTCGACGGCGGACGGTTCTGTGCTGGCACGGCTGCTCCTCCAGGTGCGTCGGGCTCTCCGCGACGCCTCCATTGTACGAAGGGCATCGTAGTTTGACATCCCTCGTACTACGATGAGTATCGTACGAACCGTGCCCGCCGCGGAGCCTTCGCGGTCGGGAAGACGTCGCCGTGAAGCGCCTAGGAGAGCTGCCGTGACCTCCCTGTTCACCCCGTACACCCTGCGTTCGCTCACGATCCCCAACCGGGTCTGGATGGCCCCGATGTGCCAGTACAGCGCCGAGGTCTTCGGCCCGGGCGCAGGCGTCGCGAACGACTGGCACTTCGCGCACTACACCGCCCGGGCGACCGGCGGAGCGGGGCTGATCCTCGTCGAGGCGACCGCGGTCGGCCCGCAGGGCCGGATCAGCCCGGCCGACCTGGGCCTGTGGAACGACACCCAGGTGAACGCGCTGCGCCGCATCACCTCCTTCTTCGAAGAGCGCGGCACCGTGGCCGGCATCCAGCTCGGTCACGCAGGCCGCAAGGCCGCCACCGACCGGCCGTGGCGCGGCGACGGGCCGGTCGGCCCGGAGGAGGCCTGGCAGACGGTGGCCCCGAGCGCAGTGCCGTACAACGAGGAACACCGCGTCCCCGACGAGCTGACGGTGGAGCAGATCCAGGAGATCGTGGGGCAGTTCGCGGACGCGGCACGGCGCGCCCTGGCCGCAGGCTTCCGGGTCGTCGAGGTGCACGGCGCCCACGGTTACCTCATCCACGAGTTCCTCTCCCCGCTCAGCAACCGCCGCACGGACCGGTACGGCGGATCGTTCGAGAACCGGGCGCGGTTCGCGCTGGAGGTCGTGGAAGCGGTGCGCGAGGTGTGGCCGCAGGAGCTGCCGGTGTTCTTCCGGGTCTCGGCGACGGACTGGGTGACGGAGAACCCCGAGGACGGGCGTGACGGCTGGACCGCGGGCGACACCGTGCGCCTCGCACACGAGCTGCGGGCGCGCGGCGTGGACCTGATGGACGTCTCCACGGGCGGCATCACCTCCGGCATCCGCATCCCCACGGGCCCGGGGTACCAGGCGCCGTTCGCCCGGCGCGTCCGCCAGGAGGCCGGCATACCGACCGCCGCGGTCGGCCTCATCACCGATCCGCGGCAGGCGGAGAAGATCATCGCCGAAGGCGACGCCGACGCCGTCCTGCTCGGCCGCGAACTCCTCCGCGACCCCCACTGGCCGCACCGCGCAGCGGCCGAACTCGGCGCGGCGAAGCGCTTCCCCGACCAGTACGCCTGGGCCGTCTGACACACCTGTGAAACACCTGGGCCGTGTGAGGCGTGGGGGTGACGGGCCCCACCGCCGGCACCCTTACGGCTGAATCTGCCGGGCGCGGATCCATGCAGGCGCGCACCGCTCCGCGCCCGGTTCCCCGCGGCCGCCCGCGCCGTCCGGCCGCGGGGGCCGGAATACGGGCGCGGCCCCTCCTTCGCGTACGATCCTGGACTTGCGCAACTGCCAGCAGTTTGTTTACAGGGAGGGGCGGCAGCTGTGGCTGCACGACCTTTGAACGAGATCGTCGAACCGGGCTGGGCCAAGGCCCTGGAGCCGGTGGCGGACCGGATCGCCGCGATGGGTGACTTCCTGCGCTCCGAGATCGCCGCGGGCCGTACGTACCTGCCGTCGGGCGCCAACGTGCTGCGCGCCTTCCAGCAGCCGTTCGACGACGTCCGGGTGCTGATCGTGGGTCAGGACCCGTACCCGACACCGGGTCACGCCGTCGGGCTGAGCTTCTCGGTCGCCCCGGAGGTGCGGCCGCTGCCCGGCAGCCTGGAGAACATATACCGCGAGCTCCACACCGACCTGGGACTCCCCCGCCCGTCCAACGGCGACCTCACCCCGTGGACCCGGCAGGGCGTGCTGCTGCTCAACAGGGCGCTGACCACCGCCCCGCGCAAGCCGGCCGCGCACCGGGGCAAGGGCTGGGAAGAGGTCACCGAGCAGGCGATCCGGGCGCTGGTCGAACGGGGACGGCCGCTGGTGGCGGTCCTGTGGGGCCGCGACGCCCGCAACCTGCGGCCGATCCTGGGCCAGGTGCCGTCCGTGGAGTCGGCGCACCCCTCCCCCATGTCGGCCGACCGCGGTTTCTTCGGCTCGCGGCCGTTCAGCCGGGCCAACGACCTGCTGGCGCGGCAGGGCGCGGCCCCGGTGGACTGGCAGCTTCCGTGAGCCGGGTCCGATCAGGACCGGCGCGGCTGACGCGACCGACACAGCTGACGCGACTGAAACGACCGGCACGACCGGCATGACCGGCCATGTCCTGGGGGTCGACTCCGGCGGCTCGGGGGTCCGGGTCGCCCTGCGCCCGGTCCCCGGTGACGGCCCGGACCTGACCTGGTCCTCCGCCGTCCCCGCCACGGTCGGCGCCAAGGGCGTCGACGCCCGCAGCCTGCTCGCCCAGGTGGTGCCGGCGGCCAGGGACCTGCTGGCCCGGGCCGGGGCGCAGCACTGCGAGGCCGCCTGCGTCGGCGCCGCCGGCATGGCCTCCCTCGGCGGCGATCTGCACGCCGCCCTCCCCTCCGCCCTCCGTGAGGCCCTGGGCGTGCGCACGCTCGCCCTGGCGTCGGACGCGGTCACCGCCTACGCCGGTGCCCTGGGCCAGCGGCCGGGAGCCGTCGTCGCCGCGGGCACCGGGCTGATCGCGTTGGGCACGGACCTGACGGCGGAGGGCGGCTGGCGGCGCGCCGACGGCTGGGGCCACCTGCTCGGCGACTGCGGCAGCGGGGCGTGGATCGGCCGCGCCGGGCTGGAGGCGGCGATGCGCGCGTACGACGGGCGGGCGGGCGGTTCGCAGGCTCTGCTGGAGCGGCTGCGCGCGGTCTTCGGCCCGGCGCCGGAGCTGCCCGCCGCCCTGTATCCCCGCGCGGACCGGCCCGCCGTCCTCGCCTCCTTCGCGCCCGAGGTGGGCCGGTGCGCACCGGCCGACCCCGTCGCGGCCGGCATTCTCCGGCGGGCGGCCCGGCACATCGCCGAGGCGGCCGCGGCGGTCTGCCCGCCTCCCCGGTCCGGCCGGGAAGGGCCTCCCGCAGAAGCGGCCCGGCGGACGGACGGAGTGGGTGAGGTCACACAGGGGACGAGCGAGGCCGGCGGGACGTACGAGGTGGCACTGACCGGAGGCCTCCTCCGTATGGGCACCCCCCTGCTCACACCCTTGTTCGAGGAATTGCACATGCAACTTCCTCATGCGCGACAGGTCGCGGCGGCGGGCGAGCCGCTGGACGGCGCATTGTGCGTGGCGGAGGCCCTGCTGACGGATGGTCTGCTACTGCCCGCCGATCCGCCGATGCTCCGGATCGTTTGCTGAACACTTCTGCGATGAGCGTATTTTCGGGCGAATAAATCCGGACAGACGCCACCGAGACGCCCCCACCCGAACGGCCCAGTGCCCCGAACGACTAACATGCGGCGCCATGAGCTCCCCCACAGGGCCCGCGCCTGGCCTGCCTGTACGAATGCCGCGACCCCGTCAGCCCGGACGGCACCGGCGGCCGGAGCCGGCGGCAGCGCCCGTCGGTGCTCCGCCGCTGGTTCTCGCCGTTCCGGGTCTCCCCGACACGGCGACGCGCCTCCTCGCCGAGGAGACCCTCAGCATCGCGCGCTCCGAGCTTCCGGGCCTCGACGCGCGCATCGGCTACGTGGACGCCGACGGCACCGCCGAGGGCTACCCGTCGCTCGAGTCCGTCCTCGCCTACGCCGCCGCCCAGCGCGCCGCTCGCGCCGGCGAAGCCCGCGAAGCCGGTGCCGAGGACGGCGCCTGGGACCAGTGGCCCCCGGCCATCGTGGTGCCGCTCCTGGCCGGTCCGGACAACTCCCTCCTGCGCCGGATCCGCCAGTCCGTGATGAGCAGCGGTTCCGCCGCGGAGCTCACCGACGCGCTCGGCCCGCACCCGCTGCTCGCCGAGGCCCTGCACGTGCGTCTGTCGGAGGCCGGCCTGGCCCGCGCCGACCGCGCGCGACTGTTCACAGTTGCAACGGCCGCGGACGGGATCATCCTGGCGACGGTCGGTGGCGAGGAGGCCGTGCAGGCCGCCGGGATCAGCGGCATGCTGCTCTCCGCCCGCCTCGCCGTGCCGGTCCTCGCGGCCGCGCTGGACATCGAGGGCGACATCGCCCGCGCCGCCGACCAGCTGCGCGCCTCCGGCTCGCGGAACCTGGCGCTCGCCCCGGGCCTCATCGGCCCGGAGATCGCCGAGGGCCTCGCGGACGCCGCCGCCAAGGAGGCGGACTGCACGGCAGCCGCGCCGCTCGGCGCCTACCCGGCGATCGGCAAGCTCGTCCTGGCCAAGTACGCGGAGGTCCTGGGCATATCCGTGCAGCCGCCCCAGGGCGTTCCGGCGCGCTGACCCGTACGACCGACGAGGCCCTGCGACCAGACCGTGCCGTGACTGTCTGACCGCTCGTCCCGTCCGTTCCACCTCTGCTTCCCGAAAGAGGGGCTCCCGCCGCGCGGGGCCCCTCTTCGGCCGTTCCAGGGCCCGTACGGTACGGGTTGTGCCGCCTCAGGCGATGATCGGCTTGCGCACCGCCGGCCGCCTCAGGCGAAGATCACGCAGGACGCAGCCGGCACGGGGACCGAGCCCGCGAGCCGCGGCGTCCCGGTCTCCGGGTCCACCGCGAACCAGGTGACGTCGCCGGAGCGCTCGTTGGCGGCGTACAGGTGGCGGCCCGACGGGTGCAGCGTCAGGTCCCGCGGCCAGACGCCCCCGCAGCCGACGACCTCGGGGAGCCCGAGGACGTCCCCGGATGCGTCGAGGGCCAGGACCGAGATGCTGTCGTGGCCGCGGTTGGCCGTCCACAGGAACCGCCCGTCGGCGGAGACCACCGGCGCCGAGGGGTACGTCCGCACACCCTCGCCCGGCGGCAGGACCCGTGTCTCGCCGAGTGGTTCGAGCACTCCGTCCGCGCCGTTCCAGCGGCAGACCGTGACGCTCGGGACCAGCTCGTTCAGCACGTAGACGCGGTCGGTCACCGGGGAGAAGACGAGGTGCCGGGGTCCCGTGCCGGGCCGCAGCGGCGTCTCCCCGTGCGGGCGCGGCAGCCCCGTCACCGGGTCGAGGAGGTACGTCCACACCGAGTCCGTGCCGAGGTCGACGGCCAGGAGCCTGCCGCCCGAGGGGTCGGGGACGACGGCGTGGGCGTGCGGGCCCTTCTGCCGGTCGGCGTCCGGGCCGCCGCCCCGGTGGGCCATGACCGCGGCCGGTGCACCGAGCCCACCGCCCGTACGGACCGGGAGGGCGCTGACGCTGCCCGAGCCGTAGTTGGCGGTGAACAAGTGGCTGCCGGTGACGGCCAGGTGCGTGGGGCCGTCACCGCGTACGGGAACCGGCGGTCCGAGCAGCTCTGGGCGTACGGGGTCCGCCAGGGAGAGCGCCGCGGCGGCGCCCTCGTCGGTCTCGCCCACCGCGTACAGCACGTCGGCCCCCGGCGAGAGGGCGAGGAAGGAAGGGTTCGGCACAGCGTCCGTGGAGCCCAGGAGCGTCAGCGCGCCCGTGCCGGGGTCGGTCCGCGCGACCGTGATCCCCCGGCCGCCGGCCTCCGTGAACGACCCGATGTACGCGAGGAGCCCGCGCTGCCCGGCCTGTCCGGTCTGCCTTGCCTGCCCGGCCCGTTCGTCCTGCGCGCCCTGTCCGCCGCCGACCGCCATCCCGCCGCCTTCCCCGCCCGCCCCGCCCCGAACTCTGTGATCCCGACGCTACACGGCGGTACCGGCCCGCCCCAGGTCAGGCCTCTGCAGGGCACTCCGCGGCCCCGCGGGCACCCGCGGAGTCCGGCCCCGGTGCGGCGGGCCCCGGCGCGGCCGGGACAGGAGCGCGTCGCGCTGCCGGAGCGGCGGGCAGGCCGTTCCGGGCGGCGTGGCAGGTGAGGCACAGCACCTGCCGGGCCGGGGTGGGGCCGTGGGAGACGCCCATGCCGTTCGGGCGGTGCAGCACAGGGCGGATCATGCGGAGGTGGTCGGGGCAGAGGCCGGAGTGACAGCCGTGGCAGACGGCTACCGCAGGGGTGTGGGCGCTGTCGGCGGCGTAGCAGTCGTAGCAGTTCATCCAAGTTCTCCTTCAGGTTCGGACGGCTCCGCCCCGCGGAGGACGGCCACGGCCGGGGCGGCGGTCGCTCAGCGCACCAGGCACCCGCGGTCCGCGCCGTTGCCGGCGTACCCGATCCGGCAGCACGCGGCGACGAACCGCGAGGCCAGCTCCGGGTCCTGGTCGTAGCGCCAGACCACGGCGATGTCCGTGCGGGGCTCGGGCAGCCCCAGCGGACGCACGCGCAGGTCCGCGCTGAGGCTCATCCATTCGGCGATGCCGCGGTCCATGTACGACACGCCGGCACCGGAGGCCACGGCCGCGGCCACGTTGATGTAGTCGGGCTCTTCCCACGCGACCTGCGGGGACCGCTCCTGCCGGACGAAGTCCAGGACCTTGTCGTAGAGCCCGGGGGCGAGCGACCGGGGCCACATGATGAGCGGAAGCTCCTCTGCGGGCCGCTCCTCCGCCATGCGGTCGGCAGCACCTCCTCCCGGAAGGAGCTTGACCAGCTCCACGTCTCCCACCACGGACATCCGCAGGTCGTCCGCTTCGACGGGCGGCCTGACGAACGCGAAGTCGGCTTGCCCGGCGCGCACCAGATTGACGTTCCGTTCCGACCAGCCGGATTCGACGGAGACGGGGACGGCGTTGCGTTCCCGGAACTCCGCGACCATCTCCCGCTGGCGCAGGGCGTGTCCCGAGCGGCTGAAGACGACCCGGATCGGGCGTCTGCTCTCCGCGGCCGCCTGCCGGATCCGCTCCTTGATCGAGTACGTGCACTGCAGGAGCCGCGGCGCCTCCTCCTGAAGTGCCTTGCCGGAAGCGGTCAGTGCTATCCGGCGGCTGCCGCGGCTGAGCAGTTCGGCGCCCAGCTCCTTCTCCAGCACCTTCATCTGGTGCGAGAGGGTGGGCTGGCTCACCCCGCAGCGCCGGGCCGCTCTCCCCAGATGAAGCTCGTCGGCCACTGCGACGAAATACTCCAGGCGGCGCAGCAGTCCGGAGAGGCTCAGTAAAGGCTCCTCGTCACCCCGCACGCCCACGACCTCCCGCCTGAACAGGGTTTTCCCGTACGAAAGTTGTTTTCCGGGTGCTTCACGAGTGTAGCAACCGTAGACGAAGCCGGGTCAACAACGCCCCAAGGGATACGGGGTGTTGACGGGGCGACGCCGGCCGCAGCGGCGCGGCCCACTCGCTACTCCGGAACTCACATATCACCTGACACCAGGCATCCCGACCAGCTCCAGCGCGCCCCACCCTGTGACCCACGCCACTCACAGCACCCCGGAAAGGCGTCCCGCCAGCCCTCTTAGCAGTCATCTATTTGACCTATAGAGCGGTTTTATTGGACCGTTCGGAGAACGCGTGGAACTGTCGCCCTGGATTGATCAACCGCCCCCCGGACAGCAGGAGGTAGGATGATCAGCGAGCTGATCAGCAAGGACGACCGGTTCCAGGAGATCCTGGAACGCCTGAACCGCAAATCGGTCGAGGATTACTACAACCCCTACCGGATGTTCGACTGGCCGGATTCCCTGCCGGAGCACCAGTGGTGGATGAGTCCCGAACTCACGACCACATTCGGCACCGATGTCGCCCCCGAACTCGATCGGGAACAGCTGTACCGCCTGTCCCGGTACGAGAGCATCAATTTCTACAGCCTCAATGTGGACGGAATCCGCGAGCTCATCGTCGAGGTGACCCGGCGCATCCACACCCGGGGCTTCGAGATTCCGTCGGAGTTCTTCCACCATTTCATCGGCGAAGAGAACGAGCACATGTGGTTCTTCGCCGAGTTCTGTCTGCGCTACGGCAAGAAGATCTACCGGCAGCTGGAGCCGGCCGGGCAGGGGAACACATGGTCCGACGAGGCCGCGAGCTTCCTGGTGTTCGTCCGCATCCTCCTCTTCGAGGAGCTGGTCGACCACTTCAACAGCACGATGGCGGCCGACGAGCGGCTGCACGACACCATCCGTGCGGTCAACCGGATCCACCACCAGGACGAGTCCCGGCACATCGCCTTCGGCCGCGAGCTGGTCTCCCTGCTCTTCAAGGACCTGCAGGCGAAGGCTTCGGAAGAGGAACTCCGCCGGGTGCGGGAGTACCTCAAGCGCTATCTGAACTACAGCTTCGAGTCGCTGTTCAACCCGCAGGTCTACCGGGATGCCGGAATCCCCGAGCCGTTCGCCGTCCGGCGGCGGCTGCTGGCCTCGCCGCGCAGCGCGGAGTTCCAGCTGCAGGTGTTCCGCAAGCCCCTGAATTATCTGATCAAGACCGGGATTCTGCAGGACCGGGAGCTGAGCCTCTCCCGGGCGTCGGTGGGACAGGGGGAGGCGTGACCGCGACGATCTCGACGGCCGAGGGCGGTGCCCTCACCATCCTCGGGCCCGACCAGACCGACCTGCTGCGCGATCTGGACCGCACCATCACCGGCTGGGCCGGCGAGTCCGGCGCGCGGGAGATCATGCCGCCGCCCGTGTACCCGCTCAGCGACCTGGAGAAGTTCGACGTCTACGAGAACTTTCCGCACCTGCAGTTCGTCGGCGGTCCGCTGGATGTGACCGGTGCCCCGCCGGCGCCGGTGGAAGGCGCCTTCGCCAGCGGCGACGTCGATCCCCCGTTCCTGGGGCTGCCGCACTCCAGCTGCTACGGCGCCTATCTCTACTTCGAGAACCGGGCGGTGGCCCCCGAGACCACCATCACCCTCATCAACCGGTGCTTCCGCAACGAGGAGAAGTACGAGGGGCTGAGGCGGCTGCTCAGCTTCCAGATGCGGGAGATCGTGGCCATCGGTTCGTTCGAGCACACCCAGCAGATCATCGCCCGCTTCACGGACCGGATCGAGCAGTTCGCGAAGAACCTCGGCCTGGAGCTGACCAAGGAGGCGGCGAGTGACCCGTTCTTCGAACGCGACAGCGGTCGTGCCCTCCTGCAGCGGCTCAGCCCGGCCAAGTACGAGTTCCAGGCCGACGGCCTGGCCATCGCATCGGTCAACACCCACCGCAACTTCTTCGGCGAGCGGTGCCGCATCACGATCGACGGCACGGGCGAGCACGCCTTCACGGGGTGCGTCGCCTTCGGTCTCGAACGGTGGCTCGCAGTGCTGAGCGACCGGTTCGACGGCGATCTGCAGCGCGCCCGCGCAGCCGTCAACGCCGCCGCCTCGTGAGCGGGCCCGCGATCCGGGTCGGTGTGGACCTCGTCCCCCTGAGCCGGGTACGGACCATGGCCGGCACCGACGGCGGCAGGCTGCTGCACCGGATGCTCACTCCGGCGGAAGCGGAGCTGAGCCGCTCCGGCGCCGGATGGGACATCCACGGGGTGGCCGGCCGGCTCGCCGCCAAGGAAGCGGTCTTCAAGCTCTTCCACGTCACCGGTCAGCCGCTTCCCTGGCAGTCCATCGAGGTTCTCAAGAGCCCCGGGGAATGGCCCTGCGTCCGGCTCAGCGGGCCGGCGCGCAGATGGGCCGCCGACGCCGGCATCGAGGCCGTCGACATCAGCATCTCCCACGAAGAACAGTTCGCCGTCGCCGTCGCGGCCGGCGCGACGGCACGCCCCCCACTCGAGGAGGAATTCCATGCCCAGCAAGACCTCGTCCAACGTTGACGCAGTGCGGAACTGGCTGCTCGCCAAGCACCCCGAGCGCACCTCCATCGCCCCGGACGAGGACCTCATCGGATCCCGCCTCGTCGACTCGCTCTCCTTCGTCGAGTTCGTCCTGACGGTCGAGGAGGCCAGCGGCGTGGAGATCGACCACGAGGCCATCGACCTCGCCGACTTCCGCACGCTGGAGGCCATCGAGCGGAAGTACTTCTGATGGGCCGTCTGGTCCACGCCGAGGATTACGAGACCGGGACGCGCTACGACCTCGGGTCGCACAAGGTGACGGCCGAGGAGATCACCGCCTTCGGCCGGACCTACGACCCGCAGCCGTACCACCTCGACGAGGAGGCGGGGCGTGCCTCCGCCTTCGGCGGCCTGATCGCCAGCGGGTGGAACACGGCGGCGATCTGGATGCGCCTGTACGTGACGACGCTGCTGCCCGACGCCGCGGCCGAGGGCACGGTCGAGGGCTCCCCCGGAGTGGACGAGGTGCGCTTCCTGCAGCCGGTCCGGCCGGGCGACGTGCTGCAGGGCACCTGCGAGATCCTCGGCTCCCTCCCCTCCCTCTCCGCGCCCGGGTTCCGCATCGTCCGCAACCGCGGACGCCTGGTGAACGCGGACGGAGCCGAGGTGCTGACGCTGATCCTCAACGCCCGGTTCCGGTGCCGGCCCAAGTCCGTCTGAACCACACCATCCCGAGAACGGAGCCCGTCATGGAGACCGTGTCCTACACGTCGCAGTGGACTGCGGCCGCCCGCGCCCTGGAGAGCGAGCGGAGCGACGCGCTGTTCGACGACCCGCTGGCCCGGGCGCTCGCCGCGCCGCGCGGCTTCGAGCTTCTCGACCACTACGGCGGCGGCGGACTCGTCGAGTTCGTGGCCGTCCGCACCCGCTATCTCGACGACGCCATCAACGATCTCGTGGGACGTGGCATCCGGCAGGTCGTGCTGATCGCCGCCGGCATGGACACGCGCGCGTACCGGCTGAGCCTCCCGGGCGACGTCACCGTCTACGAGGTCGACCACCAGGCCCTGATCGACGAGAAGGAGAAGCGTCTCGCTCAGCTCGGATCCCCGTCGCCGACCGTGACGCTGCAGCGTGTCGGGGCGGACCTGGCGGGCGACTGGTCCGCGTCGCTGCGCGCCGCCGGCTTCGACCCCTCCCTGCCCACGCTGTGGATCCCCGAGGCCCTGCTGTTCTTCCTGACCGAGGAGCAGTCCGCCACGCTGATGCGCACCTTCGCGGCCAACTCCGCCCCCGGCAGCTGGGTGGCGGTGGACATCCTCAGCAAGACGCTGCTGCGCAGCCCGGCGACCCAGATCTTCCTGTCCTCCCTCAACGAGGACGGCATCCCCTGGCTCTTCGGGACCGACGAGCCCGAGGAGTTCATGGCCGGCACCGGCTGGACCGTACGGGAGCTCAAGGAGCCCGGCGAGCCCGGTGCGGGCGAGGGCCGCTGGCCCTACGACGTCCAGCCCCGCGGGGTCAAGGGAGTGCCGCGCAACTGGCTGCTGCGCGCGGAACTCGCCTAGTCGCGCACCACGCCAAGCGGCACAGCCCCCGGGGCTGTGCCGCTCCGGGCCGTTCGTACCGACCATCCGCCAAGCGAAGGGAACGTGCCATGACCGACAGTCGTCCCGTGACGACCACGGACAGCGGTATCCCCGTACCGAGCGACGAGTTCTCCCAGTCCGTGGGGGCCGACGGCCCGCTGCTGATGCAGGACCACTACCTGATCCAGAAGCTCGCGCACTTCGACCGCGAGCGCGTGCCCGAGCGGGTCGTGCACGCCAAGGGCGGCGGCGCGTACGGAGTCCTCGAGATCACCGAGGACGTCAGCCAGTACACCAAGGCCGACGTCTTCCGCCGCGGCAAGCGCACGGAGCTGTTCCTGCGCTTCTCGACGGTGGCCGGCGAGCTCGGCTTCGCGGACACGGCCCGCGACCCGCGCGGATTCGCGGTGAAGCTGTACACCGAGGAAGGCAATTACGACATCGTCGGCAACAACACGCCGATCTTCTTCATCCGCGACCCGCAGAAGTTCCCGGACTTCATCCACTCGCAGAAGCGGCGTGCCGACAACCACCTGCACGACAACAACATGCAGTGGGACTTCTGGACGCTCTCGCCGGAGTCGGCGCACCAGGTCACGATCCTGATGTCCGACCGCGGCACCCCGTACTCCTGGCGGCACATGAACGGCTACGGCAGCCACACGTTCCTGTGGTACAACGACGCCCGGCAGAAGTTCTGGGTGAAGTACCACTTCAAGACCGGCCAGGGCATCAGGAACTTCACCCACGACGAGGCGGCGGCCGCGGGCGCCGACGACCCCGACTTCCACATCCGGGACCTCTTCCAGGCCGTCAGGAAGGGCGACCACCCGACCTGGACCCTCCAGGTGCAGGTCATGCCCTTCGAGGACGCCGCGGACTACCGCTTCAACCCCTTCGACCTGACCAAGGTCTGGCCGCACGAGGACTACCCCCCGATCGACATCGGGACCCTGACCCTCAACCGCAACCCGGAGAACTACTTCGCCGAGGTCGAGCAGGCCGCGTTCGAGCCGTCGAACCTGGTGCCGGGCGTGGCCCCCTCCCCGGACAAGATGCTGCAGGGGCGGCTGTTCAGCTACCCCGACACCCACCGCTACCGGATCGGCCCCAACTACCTGCAGCTTCCGGTCAACCGGCCGAAGAACGCGGTGCACTCCTACAACCGCGACGGGTCCATGCGCTACGGCAACCCGGGCGACCCCGTGTACGCGCCCAACAGCTTCGGCGGGCCGGTCGCCGACCCGATGCTGCTGGCCGGCGAGCACTACGAGGTCACCGGCGAGATCGTCCGCAGCGCCCACCGGCTCCACACCGAGGACGACGACTTCGTCCAGGCCCGGGCCCTGTGGGAGAAGGTCATGACCGATACCGACCGCGCGCATCTGGTGACCAACATCGTCGCGCACGCCTCCGCGCCCGAGGTGACGACGGAGACGAAGGAGCGCGTCGTCGACTACTGGCGCAGCGTCCACAAGGACCTGGGCGACCGGGTCTCCCGGGGCCTGGGCGTCACCGGGCAGTGATCACCGACAGCGGTACGAGGAGCAGGAGCACACCATGAGTTCGGCCGAGACCGTCACCCTGCGGCGTCTCGCCTGGGCCGGCGTCGAAGTGGCCTCCGGGGACGACCGGATCGTCATCGACGCCCTCAAGAACCCCGCGGACCTCGCGGGGTTCCAGGGCATGCCCCGGCGCCCGCTGCCCAGCATCGAGGCGCGCCCGGGCGTGCGGACCCACGCGTTCGTCACCCACCTCCACCCCGACCACTGCGACCGGCTGCTGCTCGCGGAGTTCGCCGCCGCCGAGGGCTCCACCGTGGGCTGCCACACCCCGATCGTGGACGTGCTCGGGAAGATGGGGGTGGCCGCCGTCGCACAGGACATGGGAGAGCGGCGGAAGATCGGGCCCTTCACCACCATCCCCGTGCCCTCGCACGACTGGCGCGGCGACGACCAGGTCGCGTGGATCGTGGAGGCCCCCGGGCTGCGCGCCATCCACTTCGGCGACACCATCTGGCACGGCAAGTGGTGGGAGATCGCGCGCGAGTACGGCCCCTTCGACGTCGCGTTCCTGCCCATCGCCGGGGTGATGGCCCGCCGCGACGGCATCACGCCCACCAACCAGCCCGCCACGCTCACCCCGGAGCAGGCCGTCGAGGCGGCGGTCGTGCTGGAGGCGTCGACCGCCTGCGCGATCCACTACGACCTCTTCAACAACCCCCCGTACTACACCGAGCAGCACGACGTGCGCGGGCGCTTCCTGCGGGCCGCCGAGGCCCGGGGCATCAACGGGATCGCTCCCGGCGACGGGAAGCCCGTGCCGTTCGCGACCGCCGCTGCCTGACCGCGGACACCGCTGCCCGACCGGAACCGGAAGGATGGTTCGTGACCCCACCCCCTGAATCGGAAACCACGGTTTCACCGCCCCGAGGGACGGCGGACGAGCCAGGGCCCGGTCCCGCCCGCGGCGCCCCGGGGAGCCGCCGCGTGCTCTGGTACGCGCTGGCGGTGCTGCTGGTCGGGATCAACATGCGGCCCGCCATCGTGGCGGTCTCACCGCTGCTGGACGAGATCCGGCACGTCACCGGCCTGTCCAACGGCGGCGCCGGCGCGCTGTCGACGCTGCCGCTGATCTGCTTCGGCATCTTCGCCCCGCTCGCGCCCCGGCTGGCCCGCCGCTGGGGCATGGAGCGCACCCTGGTCGCGGTGCTGGCGGTGCTGCTGGCCGGCACCGCGATACGCCTCGTGCCGGCGCTGTTCCCCCTGTTCGCCGGAACGTTCCTGGTCGGCACCGCGGTGGCCGTCGCCAACGTGGTCATCACCGCGCTGATCAAACGGGACTTCCCTCGGCAGGTCGGGCTGATGTCCGGCCTGCACACCACCATGCTCGTCGGCGGCGGCGCGGTCACGGCCGCCGCGACCGTTCCGCTGCGCGACACGCTGTCGCTGTCGTGGGCGGGCGGCCTGTCCGTCTGGGGTGTGCTGGCGCTCGCGGCACTGGTGGTGTGGGCGCCGCGGCTGCGCCGCGGACGGTCCCGGCCGCCGGTCCCGGAACAGGCGGGCGGTTCGATCTGGCGGAGCGGGCTGGCGTGGGCGGTCGCCCTGTTCTACGCGTTCCAGTCGCTGCTCTACTACACCGCGACCACCTGGCTGCCGTCGTTCTACATCGACCACGGCTGGACCGAGGGCGGCGCCGGGGTGCTGCTGGCGGTCTGCATGGGCTCCGCCATCGTCACCTCGCTGCTGGTGCCGGTGTGGGCGCAGCGGTCCCGGCGGCAGAGCTACCTGGCGGTGGGGGGCACCGTGCTGTGCATGGCCGCCTTCGCCGGCCTGATCGCGGCGCCGGCCGGGGCGGCGGTGCTGTGGGCCGTCCTGCTGGGACTCGGTCTGGGGGCCGTGCTCTCCCTGGGCATCGCCTATATGTCCATGTGCGCCCGCACCACGCACGACGCGGGCCTGCTGTCGGCGATGTCCCAGTGCGTGGGCTACCTGGTGGCGGCCGTGGGCCCCACCGCCTTCGGTGCCGCCCGCGACCTGACGGGGGCGTGGACCGCGGGGCTGATCGCCCTGGTGGTCCTGGCCGTGCCGATGGGGGTCACCGGAGCGCTGGCCGGCCGCGGCGGCCACATAGAACGGTAGGGAGGTGCGTGCCATTGGCCCTCCCCCGGCGCGGCCCGAGCGGCCGCCACTGGGCCAATGGCACAGCAATCCTCGTCTCTCTTGAGCCAGCAGTCGATGTGATGGTCTGATGAGGGTGTCGATGGCGCTGCGGATCCCCGCGGCGCCTTTTTCATGCCGGCTTCCGTGCCGGCTGTCGTCGGCTTTCACACCGGAGCGTCGAAGGGGCGGGAGCATTGCTGAAGAGGGCGTTCATGGCACCGGATCCGGGCCTGGGCAGACTGCGGGTCGCCGTCCGCGCCGTCCTGGGCGTGACCTTCGCGGTCACCGTCGTCCAGCTGTCCGGCCTGCCGCTGACCGCCTCCATCACCGGTGGGCTCGCGGCGCTGCTCGCGCTGTTCACCGTCGCCGACCCGACCGTGCGGCGCCAGGTGACCACGACCGCGCTGCTGCCGGTCGTCGGCTTCCCGGTGCTCGCCCTGGCGGCCGGGCTGCACGGGCTGCCGCTGGTGCGCGACGCCGCCTTCCTCGCCGTCGTCTTCTGCGGGGTCTACGCCCGCCGCTGGGGCCCGCGGGGCAATGCGCTCGGGATCTTCGGCTTCATGATGTTCTTCGCGACGCAGTTCCTGCACGCGGTCCCCGCCCAGCTGCCGCACCTGTACACGGCCGTGATCATGTCGCTGGCGGCCGCCGGCACCGTCCGCTTCGGGCTCTGGTGCATCGAGCGGCGCACGCCGCCGCCCGCCGGCCCGGCTCCCCTCGCGGGGCGCGGCCTGGCGCGCGTCACGACCCGGCAGGCCTTCCAGGCCGCCTTCGCCTGCGGCCTGGCGCTCGCCGTGGGCCAGATGGTCTCCGACGAACGCTGGTACTGGGCCGTCGGCACCGCCTGGTGGATCTTCGTCAACACCGCCTCGCGCGGCGAGACGCTCGTCCGGGGCTTCCGCCGGGTCCTGGGCACGATGATGGGCATCGTCACCGGGATGGTCGTCGCCATCCCCCTGCACGGGGCGGCCGCGCCCACCGCGCTCCTCGTCGCGCTGTGCGTCTTCGGCATCTTCTACACCGCGGCCGTCTCGTACACGTGGATGATGTTCGCCGTCACCGTGATGGCCGGACTGCTCTACGGGCTCCTCGGGGTCCTCGACGCGGACCTGCTCACCCTCCGGCTCGCCCAGACCGGCGTAGGAGCGGCCGGTGCGGCGCTCGCCGTTCTCGTCGTGCTGCCGGTGACGACGCACGCCTCCACCGACGCCTGGATCCAGCGCGCCCTGCGCTGCGTGCACGCCTGCGCCGCCGAGGCCGCCGCCCGCCTGGCGGGTTCCGGGACCGCCGACCCCGCGCCGCGCGTCGCCGAACTGGAACTGCTGCTCGGCCGGGTGCGGCTCTCCCTCGCTCCGCTCGTCCACCCGCTGAACCCCTTCCGCACCCGCAAGGAGAAGGCCCGCCGCGTGCTCGCGCTCCTCGACGACTGCGCCCGCGAAGTGCGGGGGCTGGCGTCCGTCGCAGCCGACCCGGAGGCCTCCCACGACGACCGGCTCGCGGCCGCCTGCTGGCGCGTGGAAGCGGCGGTGGAGGCGCTCACCACGCCCGGGAAGGCGCGCGAGGCGGCGGCCGCCTCCGCGGCGCCCGAGCACCTGCCGGCCGAGCCGGCCCTCGCCCACCTGCACGACCTGGAGAGGGCCCTGGCCGAGCTGGCGGCGCCGCTGCGCAGCTCCCGGCCCTCACCCCTGGTCGGCGCCTGACCGCTTCCGCAGCGGGGGCCCGGCCGGCGGGCCCGGATACGGTCCCTGATACGCGGTGGCACCGGCCTCCTGCTCCCGTGCGCGGGCGCGGAGGCCGCTGCCGTAGCGGCGCAGGAGGAGGATCGCGGTGGTGGCGAGGCCGGTGAGGAGGCCGAGCCAGATGCCGAGGGTGTCGAGGCCGGCCGCGTAGCCGAGGAGCCAGGCGGCGGGAAGGCCGACGGCCCAGTAGCCGACGAGGGTGATGCGGAAGCCGCTCCCCGTGTCGTCGAGGCCGCGCAGGAGGCCGACGCCGATGTTCTGCGCGCAGTCGAAGAACTGGAGCACGGCGATGACGAGCAGCAACCGGCTCGCGATGGAGACGGCCTCGTCGTCGCCCGCGGCACCGGCGTCGAGGAACGGGCGCAGCACCAGGCCGGGCAGGGTGACGTAGACGACGGCGACGACGGCCATGACGGCGGCGGCGCAGGCCAGCGCGGTGTTCTTGATGCGCTGAGCGGCGTCGAAGCGGCCGAGGGCGAGTTCGCGGCTGACGTTGACGGACGCCGCGTGGGAGAGCCCGACGGCGACCTGGAAGACGATGTAGACGAGCTGGTTGACGGCGGTGTGGGCGGCCAGGGCGGCGCTGCCGAAGGAGCCGGCCATCAGGGCGGTGACCGAGAAGAACCCGGCCTCCGACCCGTAGGTCGCGGCGATGGGTATGCCGAGCCCGATGAGCTCGCGCACGGTGGCGCGGTCGGCCCGCAGCGCGTTGAGGCTGAGCAGCGGGGCGAGGACGCTGTCCCTCCTCGCCGAGGCGTACAGGGCGAGGAAGGAGAGCAGGTAGACCGTGGAGGTGGCCACGCCGATGCCCGGCAGGCCCAGTTCGGGCAGGCCCCAGGTGCCGTGGATCAGCAGCCAGTCGAGCCCGGCGTTGACCGCGACCGAGGCGATGGTGATCTGCAGCAGCGCCTGCGGGCGGCGCATGCCGACGGTGAACTGGCGGATCGCCTGGAACCACAGGCACGGCAGGAGGCCGGGGGCCAGTGCCGGCAGCATCGTCTGTGCCCGGTCGGCGACGGCCTCGTCCTGGCCGAGCAGCGGGAGGGCCTGGCCGATGAGGAGCATGAGGACCGCCCCGGCCAGCCCGGCGAGGGTGGCCACCGCCGTGCTCGCGCGGACGGTCTTCCGAACCCCCTCGTCGCTCTCCGCCGAGTCGCCTTCCGCTGCCTCCGCGCGTGCGGCGGCAGCGGCGATCCGGTTGCCCACGGAGGTGACGAGACCGACGCCCATGGTGCGGAGCTGGTTGAAGATGACGATGGCCAGGCCGCCCGCCGCCAGGTCCCGGGTCCCGAGGAGGCCCATCATCACCGTGTCGGTGGTGGTCAGGGCCACCTGGGCGAGCTGGGTGAGGATGAGGGGGACGGCGAGGCCGGCCAGGGCGCGGCTGTCGCGGAGGAGAGCGGTCGGCTGCATGGAGGGCATCAGTTCTCGCGGAGCTTGGTGAGGGTTTCGTCGATCTCGCGCTCCGTGGCGGGGTCGATGAGGTTCCGGTCGTTCATCCAGTCGTCGTTGAAGACGGTGTCCATGTACTTCTCCCCGCCGTCGTTGATGAGCGCGACCATGGTCGTGCCCGGCGGCAGCGAGGGCAGGCGCGTCAGGGCCTCGTGGACGACGCCGCCGGCGGACCCGCCGATGAGCAGGCCGGTGCGGGCGACGGCCCGGCAGGTGGCGAACGCTTCCACGTCACCGACCTTGACCCCTTCGTCGATCAGGGCGAAGTCGACCAGCGCGCCGATCCCGGCGCCTTCGGGGGTGCCGGTGCCGGACTGGTAATAGTCGTGGGCGGGACCGCCGAAGGCCACCGAACCCTTGGGCTCGACGCCGACGGTCTTCACGCCGGGGACGAGCTTGCGCAGCTCCCGGGTGGTGCCGCACAGGGCGCCGCCCGTGCCGACGGCGCCGATGAGGATGTCGATCCGTCCGTCGAGGGCCTGGTGGAGCTCGTGGGCGACCGGGAAGTAGCCGACGCCGTTGGCGGGGTTGTTGTGCTGCTCGGTGAAGATGGTGTTGTCCTGGCCGCGGGCCATGTCCTCGGCGAGCTCCTCGCGGGCCGCGGTGGCGAGCTCCTCGGTGCCGTCGCCGACGACGTAGACGAGCTCGGTGCCGAGCGCCTTCATGCCGCGCAGCTTGTCGGAGCAGGCGTGGTGGTCGACGACGGCGGTGAAGGTGTAGCCGCGCTCGGCGGCGATCACCGACAGGCCCAGGCCGGTGTTGCCGGAGGTGGACTCGATGATGCGGCCGCCGGGGCGCAGCTCGCCCGCGGCTTCGGCGGCGTCGACCATGGCGCGTGCCATACGGATCTTGGCGGTGCCGGTGGGGTTGTACATCTCCAGCTTCAGGAGCAGGCGGCTGCCGTTCTCGGTGCGGCACAGCTCGAACAGCGGGGTGTATCCGATGAGGTCGGATATGCGGGAGACCACGGCGGGGCGCGTCAGTGCCTCGTTCATGGGAGAAGCTCCTGTGACAGGTGGGGAGGGGAACAGCAGGCGGGGGGCGAGGATCAGCAGGCGGGGAGCAGGGATCAGCAGGCGGGGCGGCGGTCCAGGTGCCAGCGCGGCCGACCGCAGCCGGTGGGGGTGGCGGTGGTTTCCAGGACGATCTTGGGTGGCAGCGCCAGGTCGTGGAACGGCGACTCGTTGGAGTCCATCTGGTAGCCCGCCGTGTTGGGGTAGACCAGCAGGTCGCCGGCCGAGGGACGGGCCGGGAAAGGGATCTTTCTCCAGGTGAGCATGTCCGACTCCAGGCAGGTCGCTCCGCCCACGCACGCGGGGTGGACGCCCTGGCCGCCGACCCGGCCGGCCGGGGTCACGAGCACGGGGTCGGGCAGGTACTCGCTGTTGAACCACTGCTCGGACAGGCTCAGGCTCGTCCCGTCGACGGTGAGGACCGCGTAGCCGTCGCGGTCCTTGACGCCCTGGACGCGGAAGACGGAGCAGCCGGCGCGGTCCAGCAGTGCGCGGCCGGGTTCCATCAGCAGGACGGTGCCGGTCTCCCGGAGTCTGCGGGCGAGGCTGTCCCGGCCGCCTGCGGGGACGGCGGCCAGCACGGCGCGGAGCGCTTCGGCCCCGGCGACCGGCGAGTGGTAGGGGTAGAAGTCGGCGGGCGTGAACCTCCTGCGCGCGTGGTAGTGCCCGGGCTGCTGCGCCGCGAGGAAGGAGTCCCAGTCGCCGGCCGCCGCGTAGTCGACGGCGAAGCCGCCGCCGATGCTGATCCGGTCGGCCTGGAGCCCCAGGACGCGGGCCTTGAGGCAGAGGTCGACCAGATGCCCGGCGAGGTCGGCGCGCGGCTGGACGGCGTAACCGGACAGATGGAAGCTGAAGCCCTCCATCCGGACGGCGTCGCCCGCCCGTACGCACCTCGTCAAGGCCTCTTCGAGCTCGGCCTCGTCCAGGCCGAAGCGGCTGTGGGGCTGCGCCGGGGGGAGCCGGCGCAACAGCAGCCGGGCGGGGCGGACCTCGCCGGTGCGCGCCAACGCGATGATCCGGTCCAACTCGTCGAGGGAGTCGACGGCGGTCAGGGCGCCCTGGAGGACGGCGATCCGCAGCAGTTCCTCGTTCTTGGCCGGGCCGGTCACCACGACGTTCTCGCCGCGGACGCCGTGGCCGAGGACCTCGCGGAGTTCGCCCGGGCTCGCGACGTCCACCCCGGCGCTGGTAGCCGCGCAGCGTTCGATCCATGCAGCGGCCTTGTTGGCTTTCTTCGCGTAGTACACACACCCGTCCACCCCGGCCTCGTCCAGCGCTGCCCGGAACGCGGCGAGGTTGGCGTCGAAGCGGTGCGGGAGGAGGAAGTGGAAGGGTCCGCCGAAGGCGTGGGCCAGCTCGTGGAGGAGACCGCTGTCGAGGACCGCTTCGGTCTCGGGGTCCGGGTGCACGGGGAGCGTGGGGAGCGCCTGGGGTATGCCGTTCACCGCCACAGCGGCACCTGCGTTCCCAGGCCCTGCTCGATGGCGAGCTGGGCGAAGCGGTGGCCGAGGGCGATGTCCGTGACGACCAGGCCGCTGTTGTAGGCGAAGATCCGCTCGTGCGGTGCGGTGCGGCCCGCCGCCTCGCCCGCGAGGACCGGGGGGAACTCGGCGTCGACGGCGGGGAGGTTGCCGCCGGCGTCCGCCATGTCGGTGCCCGTGACGTTCATCTGGGCCTCGCTGGTGGCCACGACGCGGTCGGCGCGGTGCAGCGTGGAGGGGGCCAGGCCGTGGCCGACCAGGATCGACAGCGCGCCCGGCTTGAGGTCGTCGGCCTCGACGGCTGCGGGGGTGTGGCCGCCGGCGGTGGCCACGACGACGTCGGCCTCGGCCGCGGCCGCCCGTGCCTCGGTGACGACCTCGACGTCCCGGTCGGGGAAGTGGGCGCGCAGCCGTGTGCGTACCGCCTCGATGCCCTCCGGGTGGGTGCCGAAGAGCATCAGCCGGTCCAGGCCGGGCAGCGTGGTCAGCAGGAACGGCAGGGCCAGCCGTCCTTGCGTGCCGGTGCCGATGACCAGCGCGCTGCGCGCCCCGGGGGCGGCGCACTCGCGGGCGAGGAGCGCGGAGACGGCCGGGGTCCGCAGGGAGCCGATGCGGCCGCAGTCCATCATCGCCACGGGCAGGCCGGTGACGTCGTCGTAGAGCGTGAGCGAGGTGTAGTAGTGCTGCTCCTCGCGGCCCTTGTCCAGACCGTGCTTGTACGAGGTCTTGATGGCGACGACGTCGCGGGAACCGTCTCGGCCGAGCATCGCGTACGAGACGGAATGGCCGTCGGAGGGCTTGACGGTGAGCTTGCGGGGGTTGTCCGAGAGGCCTGCGGCCAGGGTGCGGTAGGCGCCCTCGACCGTGCCGACGACGTCGGTCAGGGTGATGTCGATGCCTGCGAGGTCGCTGGTGGACAGCAGGCGCAGGGTGGTGTCGTCGGCGGCTATGCAGGGGCCCGTGGTGGGGCTGGTCATGGTCGGCTCCTCGTCTGGTGGTCGGTGATCAGGCGGCGTACGCCTCGAGGGCGGCCTGGCCGTAGCCGTGCTCGGCGGCCTCGGCGGGCGGGCGGGTGGCGCGGCCGGGGACGCGCACCGAGGCGCGCTTGAGCCAGCGGTCGGTGCCGTCGTAGCGGGCCTTGAACGGGACGCGGCCGTGGACGACGAGGTCGTTGTCGACGACGAGGACCTCGCCGGGCTCCAGGCTCACCGCGACCGAGACGCGGGCGAGTTCGGCCTCCAGCCGCTCGTACGCCGCCCGGTAGCCGGGGCCGGCCTTCTCCAGCGGGGTGTAGGCGGGGTCGAAGCGCAGGGTGAGGCCGTCCTCGGAGTGCCACAGGACCGGGACGTCCGGCGGGCTCCCCCCGAAGCCCTGCGCCTCCGCGTAGGCGTCGTCGGGGAGGATCGGCAGCTCGGCGCGCGAGAGGACGGCGATGTCGGCGTCGTCCAGCCGTACCTTGCGGATGCTCGCGGCGGTGGTGGCGATGTCGTCGTGGTTGCGCATGCAGCCGAGCATCAGCAGGTGGGCGCGGCCGGGGTGGAAGGCGTCCTCGGTGTGCGGGCTGAGCAGGACGGCACTGCTGGCGCCGGTCTGCTCCTGCTCGTGGCCCGGGGCGGGGACGATGTTGTGGACGAACTGCCCGTTCTGCTGGCCCTCCCAGGCGATGGGGGTGCCCATGGCGGTGGCGAGCAGCAGCATCACGATGTCGTGGACGGCGCCGGCGTCCCCGGCGGTGGCCCAGCTTCCGGGCGTGGGGCCTATGCCGGCGTCGTCGACGGTCAGCCCGCGCAGCACGAACAGGCCGTCGTCGGTGTCTACGGGCCGCAGGTGCCGGCGGACCGCGTCGCTGAGGGCGGCCGCCGACTCGGCGACTCGTCCGAGGAGTTCGGGGGACGTGGCGGAGGTGCCGGATGCGGCGAGGATCTGTCCGGCGGCCTGGTGGAGCTCGGCGGCCGAGGCGGCGTCGAGCAGGCGGACGGGGGCGGTTCCCGTACTCATGGCGAAGTCATCCGTTTCCGTGGGGTGGGGGCGGAGGAGCGGTTTCCGGGCATGCCTCGGGGCGGCCGCAAGGCGGGGCGGTACGCAGGAGTGCGGCCTGTGGGGGGAATGGCAGATGGCGGGAACCGGCGGTTGGCGTCAGCGGCTGCCGAGGAAAGTACCACCGAAGTTAGGTAAGGCAAACCTTACCAAGCGGTAGTCCGGTTCATCCGATTTTGGCCAATTGGCGGGCCAGAAACGGAGGTTGAGGGCGATTCGCCTTTCGCTTCAGCGCCCACCCATCATTGCGATCATGACTGAAGTTAGGGTAGGCAAGCCTAAGTACCAGTAATTGCAGCGGAACGGGGACGACGTGAATTGGACAAGGCGCCAGGCGCTGTGGGCCGGCGGGGGCATAGGTGCGGCCGCGCTGCTCTCCGCCTGCGGCGGCGGCACGGACGCGGCTTCCTCACCGGCGGACTCCGCCGGCGGCACACCTCGCAAGGGCGGCACCCTCCGCATCGGCGCGCTCGGCCGCGCCTCCGCAATCACCCGTGACCCGCACGGAGTTCAGGGCAACGAGAGCGACTACCTCATCATCGCCCTCGTCTACGACACGCTCACCGCACCGGGCGTCAAGGACAACACCGTCGGGCGCCTGGCCTCCGCCTGGAAGCCCTCCGACGACCTCAAGACCTGGCGCTTCACCATCGCCGAGGGCGCCGCATTCCACGACGGTTCACCGGTCACCGCCGACGACGTGGTCTGGTCGCTGCGCCGGCTGCGCAACACCCCCGCGGGCCCCGGCCGGCTGCCGGGCATCAAGGCGGAGAACATCACCGCCGACGGCAAGGAGACCGTCGTCCTGGTCTCCGACGACGCCAACGCCGAACTCCCCCTGCTCACCCGCCTGTCGACGTTCGTCCTCAAGAAGGACACCGCCGACAAGGAGGTGGCCAAGGCACCCGGCACGGGACCGTTCAAGCTGGACTGGTACCGCAACGGCAACGCCCGCCTGCTGCGCAACGACAAGTGGCACGGCGGGCAGGTCCACCTCGACGCCATCGAGGTGACCATGTTCGAGAGCCCCCAGGCCATGGCCAACGCCCTTCTGGGCGGCCAGATCGACGTCGCCTCCAACGTGGGCGCCGTCGCGGCCCGCACCGCCGCCTCGCGCAAGGACATCCAGCTCGTCCGCCGCCCCGACGACATGGCGATGCCCATCGTGATGCGCACCGCCGACGGGCCCTTCGCCGACGTCAAGGTCCGCGAGGCCATGAAGCTCGTCGTCGACCGCGAGGCCATGGTCAAGCAGGTCCTCTCCGGCTACGGAACCGTCGCCAACGACATCCTGGGCACCGGCGACCCCGCCTACGCCAAGGACATCCCCCAGCGCAGGCGGGACCTCGCCAAGGCCAAGAAGCTGCTCGAAGAGGCGAAGTTCGACTTCTCCAAGACCTACGAGCTCATCACCACCGAGGACATCCCCGGCCTGGCCGAGTCCGCGACCCTCTTCGCCAACCAGGCCCGCGAGGCCGACGTCAAGATCAAGGTCGTCAAGCAGGAGTCGGGCGCCTTCTACGACAAGACCTGGCTCAAGGGCGAGCTCTACACCAACTACTGGGGCACCAACGACTCTGTGGTGTTCTTCGCTTCGAAGACCATGGTCACCGGCGCCGGGCAGAACGAGGCCGGCTGGTCGGACTCGCAGTTCGACGGCACGTACCGCAAGGTCATCGGCACCGCCGACAAGAAGGCCCGCGCCGCCGCCCTGCGCGAGCTCCAGCAGATCGAGCACGAGAAGTCCGGCTACCTGCTGTGGGGCATGGCCGACGGCATCGACCTGGCCGGGTCCAAGGTGCGCAACCTGCCCAAGCTGCCCGGCTACGGGCGGGTGCAGTTCGAGAACGTCTGGCTGGCGCGTTGAGCGAGGCAGCGATAGAGGGGGCCGAGGCCGCCGCAGCACCTGCGGCGGCCTCGGCCCTGCGCCGCTCCCTCCGGGCGGTCGGCCGTACCGGCGTGGTGCTCGCCAAACGGGCCCTGATGCTGGCCGTGCTGCTCGCCGTCGTGTTCGCCGCGATCGAACTGCTGCCCGGCGACGCGGCCTCGGCCACCTCCGAGCGCGGCGAGAGCGCCGCCGACACCGCGGCCCGACGCCGCTTGCTCGGCCTGGACCGGCCGGTGTGGGAGCGGTTTCCGGACTGGATGACCGCGTTGCCCACCGGCGACCTGGGCACCTCCGCGCGCGGCGAACACGTCACCGATCTGCTCGCCGCGCCCTTCCCCAACACGCTCCTGCTCGGGGCCACCGCCTTCGCCGTGACCCTCGCGGCGGCGCTCGCCCTGGGCTGCTGGGCCGCGCTGCGCCCCGGCGGCACGGCGGACCGGATCGTCGGCTTCGCCTCCGGCATCGCGCTGGCCCTGCCGGAATTCGTCGTCTCCATCGGCCTGTTGCTGGTCCTGTCGCTGTGGACCGGCTGGCTGCCCGCCGTCACGCTCACCGCCCCCGACGGCTCGCCCGCCTCCTGGACCATGCTCGTCATGCCGGTCCTGGCCCTCACCGTCCCGCAGATCGGCTGGAACGCCCGTATCGTGCGCGGTGCGCTGGCCGACCAGGCCGCGGCACCGCACGTGGCGGCCGCCCGGCTGGACGGTCTGTCCCCGCGCCGCGTGCTGCTGCGCCACGCGCTGCCCGGCGCGTGGCCCGCGATCGCCACGGGGGCCGCGACGTCCACCGGGATGCTGCTGGGCGGGGCGGTCGTTGTGGAGACCCTCTTCAACTATCCCGGCCTCGGCACCGTCCTGTCCGGTGCCGTCGCCGACCGCGACACCCCGGTCATCGCCGGGGTCGTGGCCTGCACCGGAGCCGTCATCAGCCTCGTCCTGCTCTGCGCCGACCTCGTCCGCGCCCGCACCCTGGGAGCCCGCCCATGAGCTCCGCCGCCCTCGCCCCGCCCCGCTCCCGGCGCCCCCGGGCGCGCGTCCTGATCGCCGTGGCACCCGGACTCCTGCTGACGCTCCTCGCCCTGACCGGGCCCCTGTTCGCCCCACGGACGGTGGACTCCCCCGTCACCGCCCCCTACGCCCCGCCCGGCAAGGACGCGCTCCTGGGCGGCGACCAGCTCGGCCGCGACGTGCTGAGCCGGATGCTGCACGGCGGCAGCGCCCTCATCGGCAGCGCGCTCGTCGTCGCCGTACTCGTCACCGCCCTGGCCGCCGTGCTGGGCTGCTTCGCCGTCCTCACCCCGGTGCTGGGGCGGCTCGTCGAGCGCAGCGCCGACGTCGCCATCCTGCTGCCGCCCGTGCTGGGCATGATGCTGATCGCCCTGGCCTGGCCCGGCGGCGGGCGCCTCGCCGTCATGGCCGCCGCCACCGTCCTCGGCGTGCCGTACGCGGTGCGCGTGGTGGCGAGCGCGGCCGCGCCCGTCGCCGCCTCGGGCTTCGTCGAAGCCGCCACCGCGGGCGGCGAACGGCTGTGGCACCTCGCGCTGCGCGAGATCCTGCCCAACCTGCGATCCACCGTCCTCGCGCTCTTCGGCCTGCGCTTCGTCGCCGCCGTCTACGTCATCTCCATGGCCGGCTTCCTCCAGCTCGGACCCCAGCCACCGGCCGCCGACTGGGCGCTGATGATCCGTGAGAACGCACCCGGCGCCCTGCTCAACCCCTGGGCCGTCGTCGCTCCCAGCATCGCCATCGGCCTCCTGGCCGTCAGCGTCAACCTCGCCGCCGACGCGCTGACGCCTGCGGCGCGGCGTGAGCCGTAGCTCGCCCGTGCCCGCGTCAGCGCCCCATCCCGCGTCAGCGCCCCCTCCCGCAGAGGAGCCTCCCCGGCCATGACCGACAGCCCGACCGCGGTGCACGTCACCGACCTGGAGATATCCATACCCGGCGGCCCCGCCCTACTGGCCAAGACCAGCCTCACCCTCCGCCGCGGCCGCATCACCGCCCTCACCGGCCCCTCCGGCTCCGGTAAGTCCACCCTGCTGCGTGCCGTCATCGGAGACCTGCCCGACGGCGCCCGCGTCGCGTCGGGAACGGTCGAGGTCCTCGGCCACGACGTCCTCGCCCTCCCCGCGGACCGGCTCAGGCACCTACGGCGCCACCGCGTCGCCTACGTCGGCCAGGACCCGGGCTCCGCCCTCGACCCCCGCATGCGCGTCCGCCGCCTCGTAGCCGAGACCGCCGTGGACCCCTCCCCACAGGCCGTGCGGGACCTGCTCGCCGAGTGCCGCCTGCCCGTCGGCGACGGGCTGCCCGACCGCCGCCCGGGAGCCCTCTCCGGCGGACAGCAGCGCAGAGTGGCGCTCGCCCGTGCCCTCGCCCGTCGCCCCGACGTCCTCCTGCTGGACGAGCCCACCGCAGGACTCGACGCCACCTTGCGCGACGAGATCGCCGACCTCCTGCGCCACCTCGCCACCACCCGCGACCTCGCCATCGTCCTCGCCTGCCACGACCCCGAACTCGTCGACCACTGCGCCGACGACGTCGTCGACCTCGGCACGGCGGCGTCGGTGAACACGTCCGGGGCTGCGCCCGTGGATACGTCCGGGGCCGCACCCGTGGGAATGTCCGAGAAGACGTCCGTGGAAGTGTCCGAGAAGACGTCCGTGGGCAGGTCCGAGGCGGCGCCCGCGAGCATCTCTGTGAACGCGCCCGCCAGCGCGTCGCCTCCCCGCGGCGACGCGACCGTCCCCCTGCTGGCCGCCCGGGACCTCGCAGTGACGTTCACCCGGCACGGGCGGACGCACCGCGCCCTGGACGAGGTCGGTTTCTCGGTGGCCCCCGGCAGTTCCACCGGCATCGTCGGCCCCTCCGGCTCCGGCAAGACCACCTTGCTGCGCGTCCTCGCCGGGCTGCAGCACCCGGACGCCGGCGCCCTCACGCTCGACGGCCGTCCCCTGCACGCCGGGGCACGACGGCGCAGCCGCGCACAGCAGCGCCGTATCCAGCTGATCCCCCAGAACCCTCTCGGCGCCCTCAACCCGGCCCGTACGGTGGGCGCCACGCTCGCCCGCCCCCTCCGCCTCCACCGGACCGCGGCGAAGGCGGACGTTCCCGACCGCGTCGCCGAGCTCCTCGACCACGTCGGTCTGCCGGCCGACTTCGCCCGCCGCTACCCCCACGAGCTCTCCGGCGGCCAGCGCCAGCGCGTCTCCATCGCCCGCGCCCTGGCCCCCGGCCCGGACGTGCTGCTGTGCGACGAGGTCACCTCCGCCCTCGACCCCGGCACCGCGGCCGCCGTCATGGACCTGCTCACCCGGCTCAGGACCGAGCGCCGGCTGACGCTCGTCGTCGTCAGCCACGAGCTCCGCCTCGTCGCCGCGTGCACCGAGACCGTCCACGTCCTCGAAGCGGGCCGGGTCACCGGGAGCGGACCGAGCCGGCGCCTGCTGCCGGCGGGCACTCTGCCTCCAATGGCTCAATAGCGGGGTCGGCCGCAGGGCCATTGGTACAGTTGCCGGCCGGAGACGCCGACCACGAGGAGGCCGCCGGCCCATGGCCGTCGACGCACTGGACGCGAAGATTCTCCGGCTGCTTCTGGAGCAGCCCCGCACGAGCGTGCGCGAGTACGCGCGCGTGCTGGGCGTCGCCCGGGGCACGCTGCAGGCCCGGCTGGACCGGCTGGAGCGCGAGGGCGTGATCACGGGTACGGGTCCGCGCCTGTCCGCCGCGGCGCTGGGCCACCCCGTGCTGGCTTTCGTGCACATCGAGGTGACCCAGGGGCATCTCGACACGGTCGCGGAGGCGCTCGCGGACGTCCCGGAGATCATCGAGGCGTTCTCGATCACCGGGGGCGGCGACCTGATGGCCCGGGTGGTCGCCCGGGACGCGGGGCACCTGGAGGACGTGATCCAGGTGCTGGTGCAGACGCCGGGGGTCGTACGCACCCGTACGGAGATGGTGCTGCGCGAGCGGGTGCCCTACCGGGTCCTGCCGCTGGTGGATGCGGTGGGGCGCGCCGCCCGGCGAGGTACGTGAGGCGGACCGCCGGCGAGGTACGTGAGGCGGACCGCCCGGCGCAGCACGGCAACTGAGGCGCCCCCAGGTTTCTCCCTGCCGGGAAACCGGTGCGATCATCGGCTCGCTCAGCAGTACAAGCGAGACGACTCGCTCAGCTCGACACGTGAGGAACAGAGGCATACATGGAGCGATCCGGAAGACCGGTCCGCCGCTGGGGCGCGGCCGCGGTCGCATCGACCGCGGCGGTCGCCGTCGTGCTCCCGGCGACGGGAGCGGAGGCCGCGAGCGGCCCGTCGGTCAGCGCGAAGGGCGCGTTCCTGCTCGACGGCAGCCGCAACCGCCAGCTGTGGGCCAAGGACGCCGACACCAAGCGGCAGATGGCCAGCACCACCAAGGTCATGACCGCGGTGACCGTCCTGGACACCAAGGGCGTGGACCTCGACAAGAAGGTCACCGTCAAGCAGTCGTACCGCGACTACGTCGCGCGGAACGGGGCCAGCACGGCCGATCTGCGCACGGGCGACAAGATGACCGTACGTCAGCTGCTGTACGGCCTGATGCTGCCGTCGGGCTGTGACGCCGCCTACGCGCTCGCGGACACCTTCGGCAGTGGCAGCACGGAGTCCGCGCGGACCACGTCGTTCATCGCCAAGATGAACAAGAAGGCCGCCGACCTCGGCATGAAGAACACCAAGTACGACTCGTTCGACGGCATATCGCGGGCCGGGGCCAACTACACGACCCCGCGCGACTCGGCGCAGCTGGCCCGGCACGCGCTGGGCAACAGCACGTTCAAGACCGTCGTCAGGACGCCGGCGACCCGTCAGAAGGCGGCGAACGTCAACCGCACGTACTACTGGGACAACACCAACAAGCTGCTCGGCTCGTACAAGGGCGCGATCGGCATCAAGACCGGCACCGGCACGGCGGCCGGCGCCTGCCTGGTCTTCGCCGCCGAGCGCGACGGCCGCACGGTGGTGGGCGTCATCCTCAACGACGGTGCCAACCGCTACCCGGACGCCGTGAAGATGCTGGACTGGGCCTACCGGACCAAGACCAACGTGAAGCTCCGCCAGCTGCCGGAGTCGGCGCAGAAGGACTGACGGCCCGGCGGGGCCTGCCCCTCAGCCGAGGAACGTCAGCCGCACCTGGCGGTCAGGGTTGTCCCTGTTGGTGTCGACCAGACACACCGACTGCCAGGTGCCCAGCTCCAGCCGCCCGCCGATGACCGGAAGGGTCGCGTGCGGGGGCACGAGGGCGGGCAGCACGTGGTCGCGCCCGTGGCCGCGGCTGCCGTGGCGGTGGCGCCAGCGGTCGTCCGCCGGCAGCAGGTCGTGCAGGGCGGACAGCAGGTCGTCGTCACTGCCCGAGCCCGTCTCCAGCACCGCCACACCGGCCGTCGCGTGCGGGACGAAGACGTTGAGCAGGCCGTCGCGGCCGGCGGCCGCCTCGCGCAGGAATGCCTCACAGTCGTGGGTGAGGTCGTACACCGTCTCCGAGGATCCGGTGGCGATGTCGAGGACGTGCGTGCGGAAGGTGCCATAGGTGTCTGCCATGCCTCCATTTTCTTACGAGCCCGGGGGAAGGCCGGGAAGGGAAGGCAGGGGAAGGCCGGGAAGATATACCTCACCCCGCACGTTAGTGGAATCATGAACAATCTTGTGGCGCGTGAGACCGAGGTCGTGGTGATCGGTGCCGGGCAGGCGGGCCTGTCCAGCGCCTACCACCTGCGCCGCGCGGGATACGAGCCGGACCGGGACTTCGTCGTCCTGGACCACTCCCCGCGCCCCGGCGGCGCCTGGCAGTTCCGCTGGCCGTCGCTCACCTACGGCAAGGTGCACGGGATGCACGCCCTGCCCGGCATGGAACTGACCGGCGCCGACGGCTCCCGGCCCTCGTCCTCGGTGATCGGCGGCTACTTCGCCGACTACGAGCGTGCCTTCGACCTGCGCGTGCACCGCCCGGTCGACGTCCGCGCGGTACGGGACGGGCAGGACGGGCGATACGGGCAGGACGGGCGGCTGACGGTCGAGAGCTCCGAGGGCCTGTGGTCGGCCCGCGCCCTGATCAACGCGACCGGCACCTGGGACCGCCCCTTCTGGCCCCGCTACCCCGGCCAGGAGACCTTCCGCGGCCGCCAGCTGCACACGGCGCACTACCCCGGCCCGCAGGAGTTCGCCGGGCAGCGCGTCGTCGTGGTCGGCGGCGGCACCTCCGCGGTGCAGCACCTGCTGGAGATCTCCGAGGTGGCGGCCGCGACGACCTGGGTGACGCGCCGGCCCCCGGTCTTCCGTGAGGGCCCGTTCGACGAGGAGTGGGGGCGCGCCGCGGTAGCCCGCGTCGAAGAGCGGGTGCGCCGGGGCCTGCCCCCGCAGAGCGTCGTCTCCGTGACCGGGCTGCCCATGACGGAGGCCATGGAGCGGGCGCGGGCCGCCGGCGTCCTGGCCCCGCGGCCCATGTTCGACCGCGTCACCCCCACCGGCGTGGAGTGGGCCGACGGCGGCACCGCCGACGCCGACATCATCCTCTGGGCCACCGGCTTCCGGGCGGCCGTCGATCACCTCGCCCCTCTGAAGCTGCGCGAACCCGGCGGCGGCATCCGCATGGAGGGGACGCGCGCGGCACGCGACCCACGGGTGCACCTCGTCGGCTACGGGCCCTCCGCCAGCACCATCGGCGCGAACCGGGCGGGCCGCGCGGCCGTCCGCGAGATCCACGCCCTGCTCGGTTCTTCACAGCCGCCGGTCCCTGCGGCAGTATGAGGCCCTCCGGATGATCACGACGCGAGGAGGGGCCCATGCGCGTGGGGCTGTTCGTGACGTGCGTCAACGACACGCTCTACCCGCGGACGGCCCGGGCGGTCGTCACCCTCCTCGAACGGCTCGGCGTGCAGGTCGACTTCCCTGCCGAACAGAGCTGCTGCGGCCAGCCCTTCTTCAACACCGGCTACCGGCACCGCACCGAACCGCTGCTGCGTCGCTACGCCGCCGCCTTCCGCGACCACGACTACATCGTCACCCCCTCCGGATCCTGCGCGGCCATGGTCCGCGACAACTACCCCCGGATCGCCGCGAAGGCGGCCGCCGAGGGACGCCCCGCAGCGGTCCCCGGGGCCGTGGCCGAGGCGGTGGCCAGGACCTACGAGCTGACGGAGTTCCTGGTCGACGTCCTCGGAGTGACCGACGTCGGTGCGTACTACCCGCACACCGTCACCTACCACCCCACCTGTCACGGGCTGCGGGTGCTCGGGCTGGGCGACCGGCCGCGGCGGCTCCTGGAGCACGTGGAGGGCCTGGACCTGCGCGAGCTGCCGGGGGCCGAGGAGTGCTGCGGCTTCGGCGGCACCTTCGCCGTCAAGAACCCCGCCGTCTCCACGGCGATGGGCACCGACAAGGCGCGCGCCGTCACCGCGACCGGAGCCCGCGCCCTGTGCGCGGTCGACAACTCCTGCCTCATGCACATCGGCGGAATCCTCGCCCGCGAGGGCTCGCCGGTCACCCCCGTGCACATCGCCGAGATCCTGGCCTGCAGCAAGGAGGAAGGCGCCGACAGGACCCGTAGCGGCGACGGGGCAGGAAGGGGAGCCGTCCGGTGACCGGCACCTATCTGGGGATGCCTTCCTTCCCGCGCGCCGCCGAGGCCTCGACCCGTGACCACCGGCTGCGCGCCAACCTCCGGCGCGCCACCCACACCATCCGCGCCAAACGCGACCGGGCCGTCGCGGAGCTGGACGACTGGGCGCAGCTGCGGGCCGCCGGTGCCGCAGTCAAGGACCGGACCCTGCGCCATCTCGACCACTACCTCCTCCAGCTGGAGGAGTCGGTGACACGGGCCGGCGGCACGGTCCACTGGGCGGCCGACGCCGCCGAGGCCAACCGCATCGTCACCGGCCTGGTCCTGGCCACCGGCGAACGCGAGGTGGTCAAGGTCAAGTCGATGGCCACGCAGGAGATCGGCCTCAACGGAGCCCTCGCGGCGGCCGGTATCCGTGCGTACGAGACCGACCTCGCCGAACTGATCGTGCAGCTCGACGACGATCTTCCCTCGCACATCCTGGTGCCGGCCATCCACCGCAACCGCGCCGAGATCCGCGACATCTTCCTCCGGCGGATGGCCGACTGGGGGCTGTCCGCCCCCGAGGGGCTGACCGACCGGCCCGCCGATCTGGCCGAGGCGGCGCGGCTGCACCTGCGGGAGAAGTTCCTGCGGGCCAAAGTGGCCGTATCGGGGGCCAACTTCGCCGTGGCGGAGACCGGGACGCTGGTCGTGGTCGAGTCCGAAGGCAACGGCCGGATGTGCCTCACCCTCCCGGAAACCCTGATCTCGGTGGTCGGGATCGAGAAGGTCGTGCCCACCTGGCGCGACCTGGAGATCTTCCTCCAGTTGCTGCCGCGTTCGTCGACGGCGGAGCGGATGAACCCGTACACCTCGATGTGGACGGGCATCACCGACGGCGACGGCCCCCGTGCCTTCCATCTGGTGCTGCTCGACAACGGCCGCACCGACACCCTCGCGGACGGGACCGGCCGCCAGGCCCTGCGCTGTATCCGCTGCTCGGCCTGCCTGAACGTCTGCCCCGTGTACGAGCGGGCCGGGGGCCACGCGTACGGATCGCCGTATCCGGGACCCATCGGGGCCGTCCTCACCCCCCAGCTCCGTGGCCTGGCCTCGCCCCTGGAGGAGTCGCTCCCGTACGCCTCTTCTCTGTGCGGCGCCTGTTTCGAGGCGTGCCCGGTGGCCATCGACATCCCCGAAGTCCTCGTCCATCTGCGGGAGAGGGTCGTGGAAGGGGGCGCCGTGACGGTCCGCGGCACCCGCACCGTCATCAAGCCGGCGAAGCGGCATGCCACCGAGCGCGCCGTGATGCGTGCCGCAGGCTGGGCCTTCGACCACCCCCGCGTGCTGCGCAGCGGCCAGCGGCTGCTGGCCCGGACCCGCGGGCTGCATCCCCGGCGGCTGCCCGGACCGGGCCGTGCCTGGTCGGACACGCGCGACCTGCCCGAGGTGCCACCCGAGTCCTTCCGCGACTGGTGGGCCCGCACCCGCGGCGGCCCCGGCCGGGGAGGAGAGCCGTCGTGAACGGCGGGACGAGCAGGGAAAGGATCCTCGGCCGGGTGCGGCGGGCGCTCGCCGACGTGCCGCCGTCGGAGCACCCGGGGGATCACCCGGTAGCACGTGACTACGCCGTGCAGCACGGCGAGCGCACGCATTCCGCGACCGTCGGCCTGCTGGCGGAGAATCTGGAGGACTACCGCGCCCGCGTCCACCGCACGGACGCGCCCGGCCTGCCCGCGCTCCTCGCCCGCCTGCTCGGCGAACGCGGCGCCCGCCGCGTGGTCGTGCCGGCAGGGCTTCCGGGCGGCTGGCTCGCCGGGGCTCCGGCCGAACTCGTCCTGGACTCGCCCGTGCTGACGGATCATGAGCTGGACTCCGTCGACAGCGTGGTGACCGGCTGTGCGCTGGCGATCGCCGAGACCGGGACCGTCGTCCTCGATGCGGGCCCGGATCAGGGGAGCCGGCGCATCACCCTCATCCCGGACCATCACCTGTGCGTGGTGCGAACCGACGACCAAGTGGTCGGCTCCGTGCCGCAGGCGATCCGGCGGCTGACCCCGGCACGGCCCCTGACCTGGATCTCGGGCCCGTCGGCGACGAGCGACATCGAGCTGGAGCGGGTCGAGGGCGTCCACGGGCCGCGCACCCTGGAGGTGATCCTGGTGGCGGGCGATCCACGCGAGCTGTGAGCTGCTGTCCATGGCCGCGACACTATGCCGTGGCCGGTCTCCGGTGTGCCGGGCTGTCCACAACCCCGGTCATATGAACTGCCTGATGGAAGGAGCCGAGTTGAAGCAGCCTCTGCACGACATCACGGTCGTCGCCCTCGAACAGGCCGTGGCCGCCCCCTTCGCCACCCGTCAGCTCGCGGACCTCGGCGCCCGTGTGATCAAGATCGAACGGCCGGGCCGCGGGGACTTCGCCCGCGACTACGACCGCAGGACGAAAGGGCTCTCCGCCTATTTCGTCTGGGTCAACCGCGGGAAGGAGAGCGTCGCCCTCGACCTGGGGACCGATACCGACCGCGCGCTGCTCGACCGCTTCCTGGCCCGCGCAGATGTCTTCATCCAGAACCTGGGCCCCGGCGCGGCCGGACGGCTGGGCCTCGGCTGCGAGGTGCTGCGCGCCCGCCACCCCCGCCTGATCACCTGCGACGTCTCCGGGTACGGCGCCGAGGGCCCGTACCGTGACAAGAAGGCGTACGACCTGCTGGTGCAGTGCGAGGCCGGGCTGGTCTCGCTCACCGGCGACGTCGCCTCCCCCGCCCGTCCCGGCATCTCCGTCGCCGACATAGCAGGCGGCATGTACGCCTACACGGGCATCCTCACCGCTCTCTACGAGCGCGAACGCACCGGCGAGGGCACGGCGCTGTCCGTCTCCCTCTTCGACGCGCTCGCGGAGTGGATGGGGCAGCCGTACTACGCAGAGGCGTACGGCGGCGCCCCGCTCACCCGCAGCGGCGCACGGCACCCGTCCATCTCCCCCTACGGCCACTATCGCTGCGGAGACGGCGGACAGGTGTTCCTGAGCGTGCAGAACGACCGGGAATGGGTGGCCCTGTGCGAACGGGTGCTGCGGCAGCCTGCGCTGATCCGTGATCCCCGCTTCGCGGACAATCCACTGCGCCGGACCCACGACGAGGAGCTCACCGGCGTCATCGAGAAGCACTTCGCCGCGCACACCGCGGACGGGGTGGTGGCCCTGCTCGACAGGACGGGCATCGCGAACGCCCGGCTGCGGACGGTGTCCGAGTTCACGGACCATCCGCAGCTCGCGGCGCGCGACCGGTGGCGCGAATTCGGCTCCCCCGCCGGACCGCTGCGCGGACTGCTCCCGCCGGTGGAGGTGAGGGGGCGGGAGGCGGCCATGCGCGCGGTACCGGCGCTGGGGGAACACACGGAGGCCGTCCGTGCCGAGTTCGCCGAGCAAGCGTCCTCTGGAGCCGACGCCTCCGGGGCGGATCAGCGGCCGGCAGGCTGAACGGAGCGGTCGAGCGGTCGCTTCGCCGTCTCCGGCAGGATCACGTAGACGCACGCGGAGACCAGGCAGAGCCCTGCCACGTACCAGGGGAACGCACCCGGGTGACCCGAATCCTTGAACCAGGTGCCGAGGTAGGGAGCCGTGCCGCCGAAGAGCGCCACGGTCAGCGAGTAGGGGAAGCCGATCCCTGCAGCCCGTACACGCGCGGGGAACACCTCGGCGTTCACGGCGGCCGCGATCGAGGTGTATCCGGTGAGCAGCACCATGCCGGCGCACTGCACGAGCAGCAGAGACGTGAAGGAGCCGCCGATCGCGTGCAGCAGGGGGACTGCCAGGGCGGCGAACCCCACCGCGAAGCCGATCAGCAGCGGTTTGCGGCCGACGCGGTCGGACAGCAGCCCGCCGAGGGGCTGGAGCGCCGCGAAGAAGGCCAGCGAGATCGTGCCCACGGCGAGCGCATCGCCCTTGTCGAATCCGGCGTTCATCTGGGCGTAGGTCGGCAGGTAGGTCGTCCAGGTGTAGTAGGCGAGGGTGCCGCCGGCGGTGATGCCGCAGATCAGGAGCGACTCACGGGGGTGCCGTCGTACGGCTTCGAAGAGGGCCGGCCGCGCGGCCTCCTTCCCCGGTACGTCGTGCGTCTCCTCGGCGCCCTGCCGGATCCAGAATCCGGCCAGGCTGATGACCGCACCGATGAGGAACGGCACACGCCACCCCCAGTCGCCCATCTGTCCCTCGGTGAGGAGGTGGTCGAGCAGTGCCGCGATGCCCGAGGCGAGGAGCTGGCCGATGGTCGTGGACACGTACTGGAAGCTGGAGAACAGCCCTCTGCGGCCCGGGCCCGCCGACTCCACGAGGAAGGTCGTGGACGCGGCGAACTCCCCTCCGACCGAGAGTCCCTGGATCAGCCGGGCGATCACGAGGACGACGGGTGCGAGGACGCCGGTGGCGGCGTAGGTCGGAGTGAGCGCGAGCAGGAGGCTGCCGGCGCCCATGAGCAGGATGGTGACAGTAAGGGCGGCGCGCCGGCCTCGCCGGTCGGCGACCGCGCCCATGAGCAGGCCGCCGACCGGGCGCATGAAGAAGCCGACCGCGAAGACGGCGAAGGTCGAGAGCAGCGGCACGAGGGAGTTGCCGGAGCCCTTGGGGAAGACCTGGTCGGCGAAGTAGACGGCCAGGAATGAATAGGCGTACCAGTCGTACCACTCTGCGGCGTTTCCCACGGACGCCGCAGCGAGCTGGCGCAGCGGGGAACGGGACGGCAGCGTGGGGACGTTCGTGACGTCGGGGGCGGCGGCGTCGGGGGCGGCGCTGATCTCGCCGCCGGCGGACAAGGGCTCGGATTGTTTCATGATCCCTTGGATCCCCCGGGCAACCCTCCCGCACACCCGTACGAACCCTCTCGGTCCGACGAGGGCTACCCGGTCTCAGGCATCGGCCGTCACGCGGTCGGCATCCTTGCGCACGAGCGCGGCGTAGTGCCCGTCCTCCGCGAGGAGTTCCTCATGGGTGCCGTGCTCGGTGACGCGACCGCGGTCGAGGACGACGATCCGGTCGGCGTTGCGGACCGTGGAGAGGCGGTGCGCGATGGTGATCGTCGTCCGCCCGGCGGAGAGGGCGTCGATGGCCTGCTGGACGGCGTGCTCGGTGCGGGTGTCCAGGGCGCTGGTCGCCTCGTCGAGGATCAGCACAGGAGGGTCGCGCAGGATCGTCCGGGCGATGGCCAGACGCTGCTTCTCACCGCCGGAGAAGCGGTAGCCCCGCTCACCGACGAGGGTGTCGTACCCGTCGGGGAGGGCGGCGATGTGGTCGTGGATCTGTGCGGCACGGGCCGCCGATCTGATCTCCTCGTCCGTCGCCTCGGGCTTGGCGAAGCGAAGGTTGTCCGCGACGGAGGCGTGGAAGAGGTAGGTCTCCTGGGAGACCACGCCGACCGCCCGGGCCAGGGTGTCGAAGTCGAGGTCGCGGACGTCGACCCCGTCGAGCAGGACGCGGCCGCCGGTGACGTCGTAGAGGCGGGGCACGAGGTAACTGAGCGTGCTCTTGCCCGAGCCGGTCGGTCCGACGACGGCGAGGCTTCCGCCGGCCGGCACGGTCAGGTCGATCCCGCTGAGCGTCGGGGCCGAGAGTTCGCGCGAGCCCGGGGCGTCGTAGGAGAAGGAGACCTCGTCGAAGCGCACTTCGCCCCGCACCTTCTCCAGGCGCACCGGCTTCTCCGGCTCGGCGATGTCCACCGGGAGGTCGAGGTATTCGAAGATCCGCTGGAAGAGCGCGAGGGAGGTCTGCATCTGCACGCCCGTGGACAGGAGCTGGACAGCGGGCCGGAACATGCCCTGCTGCAGGGAGACGAAGGCCACCAGGGTGCCGATGGAGATCCCCGGACCGCCCGTCTGCAGGGCGATGCCCGCGGCCCAGTAGATGACGGCGGGCATCGCGGCCATGACGATGCCGATGGTGGACATCCGCCAGCGCCCGGCCATGCTCGCCCGCACCTCGAGGCCGACGAGCCGATCGGACTCCTTGGCGAAGCCCTGGGCCAGGGAGTCGGCGCGGCCCATCGTGCGGCCGAGCAGGATGCCACTGACGGAGAGCGACTCGGTGACCATGGCGGCCATGACCGCCATCTGTTTCTGCCGCTGTGACGTGATCTTCTTGCGCTCGCGGCCGACGCGGCGGCTGATCGCCACGAACACCGGCAGCAGGAGCAGCGAGACGACAGTCAGCCGCCAGTCGAGGGCGAGCATCGCGACCACGGTGGCGACGACGCTGGTGAGGTTGGAGACGAGCGAGGTGGCCGTGGAGGTGACGGTGGCCTGCATGCCGCCGATGTCGTTGGCGATGCGGGACTGCACCTCGCCGGTGCGGGTGCGGGTGAAGAAGGCGAGCGGCATCCGCTGGAGGCGGTCGTAGACGGCGGTGCGCAGGTCGTGCATCACGCGCTGGCCGACGGTCGTGGAGAGCAGGGTCTGCACGACGCCGAAGACGCTGTTCACGACTGCGGCGACGATCATGCCGAGCGCGAGGAGGCTCAGCAGCCCCGTGCGCCCCTGGGGGATCGCGGTGTCGAGGACCTCGCGCAGCATGAACGGCGAGGCGACGGAGACGAGCGAGGAGGCGGCGACGAGCAGGCCGACAAGGGCGAGCCTGCCTCGGTAGGGGCGGAACAACCGGAGGATGCGACGCACCTGTGCGGGCTGCTCCGGATCAGCGGGCGGTGGGGTCCAGTTCTCTTCGTCGTGACGCATGGGCTCCTGGTTTTCAGAGACGGGCTGTCTTCGGACGGTGGTGTCTCAGAGGCGGATGCCTCAGAGGTGGAACGGTCGATCACCGAGCTTAGCTCACTGTTACCTAAGCTCACAATGAATTCCGTCCTGGTAACCTCTGATCATGACCGCCCCCGACACGTCCGGACAGCTCGCCGAGCAGCTGCTGCGTCTCACCCGCAGGCTCCACCGGGCCCAGAAGCACTATCTGGACCCGGTCGGGATCACCCCTGCCCAGTCACGGCTGCTGCGCACCGTCGCGCACTACGACCACCCTCCGCGGATGGCCGATCTCGCCCAGCGCCTGGAGGTCGTGCCGCGGGCCGTGACCACCCTCGTCGACGCCCTGGAGGCGGGCGGCTCGGTGTGCCGGGTGCCGGATCCGTCCAACCGCCGGGTCATCCGCATCGAGCTGACGGACGAGGGCCGCAGGATCCTGAGGAAGCTCAGGGAGGCCCGCCGGGCGGCCGTGGAGGACGTCCTCGCACCGCTCTCGGCGGAGCAGCGCGAGCAGCTCGGCAGCCTGCTGGACGAGCTGATGGCCGGTCCGGGCCCCGCCTGCTGAAGGCGCGGGCCCGGCACGCTTCCGCCAGGAGGGTCAGCAGGAGCGCCTGTCCTCCGTCAGCTCTCCCTGGGCGGTGGCCAGGGTCCGGTCGTAACAGGTCCCGGGGCCGAGGAGTCGGTAGCGCTCACGCGAGACGCCCGTGGCGTGCCGCTGGTCCCTCGGGACGTTCTGGTTGTACGCCGCGTCGCCCGTGTAGCCGTCGTCCAGCAGCGACCACCCGATCCGCTTGCCGGCGCGCAGGGTGACGTTCTCGGAGCGGTCACCCATCGTCATCACGGTGCGCAGCCGGTCGCCCGCGCCGATGCTGATCTCGCCGTCCATGCTGTAGACCCGGTGGGCGCGGGTCGTCGTGGCGGGTCCGTGGCCGGCCACCGTGACGTTCTCGTCGTCGGTCCAGCGGGCCAGGAGGGCGTCCTTCGACTCGCCGTCGGTCCAGCTGTGGGTGGACGCGGCGGCAAGCGAGCGGGTGACGGTGGTGGTCACCCTTCCGTGCGAGGTGTCGATGTAGCCGGCGACCTTCAGGGAGTGCCCGCCGTCGGCCTTCAGCCGGTGCTCCGTGCCCGGTTCGTAGGTGGCCGTGTTCGCGGGCGCACCCGCCTCGTGCGTGGTCAGGGCCCCGGTGACCTGCGTCGCCTTGGAGTCCTGCCAGACCAGGATGTTGGTCGGGGTGCTCCAGCCGCTCTGGCCCTCCGGCACGCCGGCGACCGAGATCGTGATCCGGTGCGGCCTGCCGTCGTTGAGCTGCCCGGCGAAGGGGGTCAGGTCGTACTCCACCGGCCGTACGTCGAAGGCCCGCGGGCCGGGAATGACGTACCACAGGAAGGGGTTGGACCAGCCGCCCGTCCATACGGTGGGGAAGGGTGCGGCGATCCCGGCGAGTTTGCCGTCCACGGACACCTGAACCTCGCGGTAGGGGCCGTCCTTGGCCTTGCACGAGTACGGTGCCGCGTCCGGCACGGTGAGGTACCAGAACTCCTCGCAGCCACCGCCCGAGCCGGTCGCGTACACCTCCGCCACGATCCGCTCGCTGTTGCGCGGCGTGGTCAACAGCCCTTCATAGGACGTACCCACGTTGTGCGCGCCGTCCAGGGTGAGCACCTTGTCCGGCGTATGTGCCGCCCCGGCCCGCCCCTCGGCGGCGTAGAAGGTCAGCGTCGCCTTGACCTTGATGACACCGGTGTAGGTCTCGTTCACCAGGTTGCCGATGAGCATCTCGACGGGCTGCTTGTCCCGGAAGGTGGCCGCGTAGCGGGTGACGTCCTTCTCCACGTGCCAGGTGATGCCCTCGGGAGAGGGCTCCGGGGTGGAGGTGCGCAGGACTTCCACGCCGCCGACCTGCAGATAGCCGAGGCGGTCGTACTGCCGTCCGGCGACGGCCCCGTCGAGCCGCAGGACGACCTTGTTCCAGCGGTCGCCGCAGCCCTTGGGCGGTATGTAGGTGCTCTTGTAGGGCGTGTAGTCGCGGAACTCGGTGTCGGCGAGCGTGGCCGTGCACGACGTGGTGCCGGGCGTGGCCACCGGCGGGCCGGCGGTGATCGGGTCGTGCCAGTCGGTGCCGAACTCGGTCGGCGGGCCCGCGGCCACGGCGGGGCCCATGCCCAGCACCAGACCGGTGGTCGCGGCGCACAGCGCGAGAAACAGTCGTCTCATGGGGCAGGAGTGAAGCGGTTCGTACTCCAGTGCGCCAGAGCCCCTTTGGCCTGATCCGACGCCGGAGTGTGAAAACCGGTTGAATGCGGCACTGCAGTGGCGCGAACCTTTCACAACTCCTGCCGGCTCGCCCGCACCCCTGGGATGACATGCAGATCCGCGACCTTCCGTATACCGATCCCGGCCGTCCCGACACCGGATCGGGACCGCGATTACTGCTCTGGCTCGGACGGAATCAGCTGGCCGGCCAGGCGAAGGCCATGGCATGGGGCGTGGTGCACATGGCCGCCGTGGCCGCGCTGCCGGTGGCCCTCGGCATCGCCGTCCAGGCCGTGGTCGACCGCTCCGGCGCCCGGCTCGCCCTGGCGGGCGGCCTGATGGTGCTGCTGGGCGGCCTCGTGGCGCTGGGCGACACGATGCTGCACCGTACGGCCGTCACCAACTGGATCACTGCAGCGGCGCGTGTGCAGCAGCTTCTGGCCCGCAAGACGGCCGAGTTGGGTGCCACGCTGACCCGTCAGGTCGCGGCCGGCGAGGTCGTCGCGGTGTCGACGGGGGACGTCGAGAAAATCGGCTGGTTCGTGGAGGCGCTGTCACGCTTCGGCTCCGCGCTGTTCACGACGCTAGCGGTGTGCGTGACCCTGGTGGTCTACCAGCCGGCCCTGGGCACGGTGATCGCGCTGGCGGTGCCCGCCCTGGTCCTGGCCGTGCTGCCCCTGCTGCCGCCCGCGACGAGGCGCGCCGACGAGCAGCGTGAGAAGGCCGGGTACGCCACGGAGCTGGCCTCAGACACCGTGGCCGGGCTGCGCGTGCTGCGCGGCATCGGCGGCGAGGAGCTGTTCCTGGACCGCTACCGGCGCGCCTCCCAGGAGGTGCGCCGGGCAGCCGTGCGCAGTGCCCGGATGTGGGCGCTGATCGCGGCGGTCCAAGTGCTGCTGCCGGGGCTGCTGCTGATCGCGGTGGTCGGCTACGGGGTCGGGCTGGTGGAGGACGGCCGCGTGGACGTCGGTGAACTGGTCACCGTCTACGGCCTGGTCACCTTCCTCCTCTTCCCGCTCAGGGTGTTCGAGGAGATTGCCATGGCCTATTCCTTCTCCCGGCCGTCCGCGGCGCGTGCGGCCCGCGTGCTGTCGCTTCGGCGTACCGCACGGGCCGGGGAGGGCGAAGGACCCGCGCAGATGCCGGCAGGCGACCTGTACGACCCCGAGAGCGGCCTGGCGGCGCCCGCCGGCCGACTGACCGCAGTGGTGTGCGGCGACCCCGACGCGGCCGGACGCCTGGCCGACCGGCTGGGCGGCCACGCCGCGGCCGGTGCCGGGGAAGCGCCCTCCGCGCTGCTCGGCGGCGTCGCGCTGGACGGGCTGCCGCTGGAGACGGCCCGCACCGCGGTGCTCGTCCAGGACAAGGACCCGGTGCTGCTGTCGGGGACGCTCGCCGAGCTGCTGGACGTGCCCGCCTCCGGAGCCGTCCCGGCCGAGGCCGCGCTGGCGGCGGCACAGTGCGGGGACGTGCTGACCGCTCTCGCACAGGCCTCTCCGGACGCCTCCGGAGATCCCATGCGGACGCGGATCACCGAGCGGGGGCGTTCGCTGTCGGGAGGGCAGCGGCAGCGGCTGGCGCTGGCCCGGTCGCTGGTGACCGATCCGCAGGTGCTGGTGCTCGACGAGCCGACCTCGGCGGTCGACTCGCACACCGAGGCCCGGATCGCCGACGGGCTGCGGGCGCTGCGGCAGGGCCGTACGACGGTGGTGTTCTCCTCCAGCCCCCTGCTGCTCGACCGGGCGGACCGTGTGGTGTTCGTCCAGGAGGGCCGCGCAGTGGCGGTGGGAACGCACCGCGCCCTCCTGCGGGACGACCCGGCGTACCGCGCAGTGGTCACGCGGGAGACGGACACCGGCGCGCGGCCGGCGGGGGAACTGGACGCGGAGCTCACCGAGCTCGGCGAGAGCGAGCAGATCGAGGAGTCGGCATGATCGGCGTGGCACCCCCGGCGCACGACCCCGCGGCGCCGGAGTCGGCGACCACTCTCCCGGTGGCCGCGCCCGCGACCGTCCGGGCCTACGTGCGCATGCTGCTCCGCAGACACCGCAGGGCGTTCGTCCTGCTGGTGGCGGTGAACGCCGTCGCCGTGACCGCCTCCATGGTGGGCCCCTACCTGCTGGGCGGCATGGTCGAGGACCTGGCGGCGAGTGCGAGGGAGGTGCATCTGGGGCGCACGCTCTCGCTGTTCGCCGTCGCTCTCGCCGTGCAGACCGTCTTCGTGCACATGGTGCGGCTGCGCGGGTCGGTGCTCGGCGAGGAGATCCTGGCGGATCTGCGCGAGGACTTCCTCGTGCGGTCGGTGGGGCTGCCGCCGGGCGTCCTGGAGCGGGCGGGCACCGGTGACCTGCTGTCGCGGATCACCACCGACATCGACCGGCTGGCCAATGCCATGCGCGAGGCCGTGCCCCAGCTGGCGATCGGTTTCGTGTGGGCGGCGCTGCTGCTGGGAGCGCTGACGGTGACCGCGCCGCCGCTCGCGCTGTGCGTCCTGGTCGCGGTGCCGGTGCTCGTCATCGGCTGCCGCTGGTACTTCCGCAGGGCGCCGGCCGCCTACCGTTCGGAGGCCGCGGGGTACGCGGCGGTCGCGGCGTCGCTCACGGAGACCGTCGACGCGGGGCGGACCGTCGAGGCGCACCGGCTGGGCGAGCGGCGCGTGGCGCTCTCCGACCGCCGGATCACTTCCTGGACCCAGTGGGAGCGGTACACCCTGTGGCTGCGTTCGGTCCTCTTCCCCGTGATCAACGTGACCCACTCGCTGGTCTTCGGCTCCGTGCTGATCATCGGCGGTGTCTTCGTGCTCCGGGGCTGGGTGTCGGTGGGACAGCTGACGACCGGCGCGCTGTTCGCGCAGATGCTCGTCGAACCGGTCGGCCTGATCCTGCGCTGGTACGACGAGCTCCAGATCGCGCAGGTGTCGCTCGCGCGGCTCGTGGGGGTCCGTGAGATCGGCACGGGCGGCGCCGACGACGGCACGGAGCCCGTGGGCCGGGAGGTACGGGCGGACGAGGTGCGGTTCGGCTACCTGGAGGGGAACGACGTCCTGCACGACGTGTCCCTGGCGGTCCGGCCCGGCAGCCGGGTGGCGCTGGTCGGGCCGTCCGGCGCGGGAAAGTCGACACTGGGCCGGCTGCTGGCCGGGATCTACGCACCGCGCTCGGGCGCCGTGACCCTCGGCGGCGCGGAGCTCGCGCGGATGCCGGCGGAGCGGGTGCGCCGCCATGTGGCCCTGGTCAACCAGGAACACCACGTCTTCGTCGGGTCGCTGCGCGACAACCTGCTGCTGGCGCGGACGGCGGCCGAGGACGGCGAGCTGTGGTCCGCTCTGGGCGCGGTGGACGCCGACGGCTGGGTACGTGCGCTCGAGGCGGGGCTGGACACGGAGGTGGGTTCGGGCGGGCTCGCGCTCACCCCGGCCCAGGCACAGCAGATCGCTCTGGCCCGGCTCGTTCTGGCGGATCCGCACACGCTGGTGCTGGACGAGGCGACGTCCCTGCTGGACCCGCGTGCGGCCCGGCACCTGGAGCGCTCGCTGGCGACGGTGCTGGAGGGCCGCACCGTGGTGGCCATCGCGCACCGGCTGCACACCGCCCACGACGCGGATGTGATCGCGGTGGCGGAGGACGGCCGGATCTCCGAGCTGGGCAGCCACGACGAGCTGGTCGCCGCGGGCGGTACGTACGCGGCGCTGTGGCGCTCCTGGCACCGGTGATCGCGGTGGGCGGGGCCGGGTGCCGCCGGGGTCAGATGAACTCCAGGGCGCCCAGCCCGCCCAGGCCGCCGAGGACCAGGAACGCCGGCATGAGGACCTTGAGCTCCACCCAGCTGCCCGCCCGGAAGCGCATGGCCTTCGGCGGTCCGATGGGATACCAGCGCTTGCGGCCGATGGGTATGGGCCACAGGATCGGGCAGCCGGAGACGGTGAGAGCGTCGCCGATGTCGTGCACGAGGGCGCCGAGGACGATCGGCAGGCCCAGCCACAGGTACTCCTGCCCGGGGTCGGAGAAGAGCCAGCCGGCGCCGTTGCCCGGCTCGTTCAGGACGCCGGCCAGTATCCAGGCGCTGGTGGCGCCGAGGAGCCAGACCAGGACGTCGCTGGAGGTGCGGGCCGCGCGCCACAGGAGTCCTTCGACGGCGAGCACCAGGTGGACGAAGAGGATGCCGAGCACGGCCCAGCGGCCGCCGGTCATGGCCAGCGCCGAGGTCCCGCCGCCGATCAGGACGGCCCACAGCCAGGTGTGGGTGAGGGTGCGGTGGCCGCCGTTGCGGCGCGGGTCGCCGTGTCCGCGGGTGGCCTTGTAGACCGAGTGCGAGAGCTTGTCGATGATGCCGCACAGCGCACGCGATATCGGGCCGAAGGCTCGCGATATCGTCGCCGACTTGTGGTCGAGGTCGGGGGCGAGGGCCGCTCCGGCGCAGATCAGGGCGCCGACGACGAGCACCGGCCAGGGCATCGGGTGGCCTGCGGCGGCCACGGCCGCTCCCACTCCCAGCCAGGCGGCCGCTCCCGAGAGCGAGTGCGCCGGTCCCATCATGGTCGATTCCCCTCCTCGTGCCGGTCGGCCCCGGCTTTTCTGACACGGGGTCGGCGACTCAGCGTAGCGTCCGGATGATCACCATTCGACCGGCCGGTTCCCTGATCCGGCCGGGGGCCAGGCAGTATGGAGGGGTGACCCTTATCGATCAGATGCCGAGCCATGCCGACCCCGATGCCCTTTTCGAAGCCTTCTCGACCTGGGCCGAGGAGCGGGGCATCTCGCTGTACCCCGCGCAGGAGGAGGCGCTGATCGAGGTGGTCTCCGGGGCGAACGTGATCCTTTCGACGCCCACGGGTTCCGGCAAGAGCCTCGTCGCGGCCGGAGCGCACTTCACCGCGCTCGCCAACGACCAGGTGACCTTCTACACCGCGCCCATCAAGGCGCTGGTGTCGGAGAAGTTCTTCGACCTGTGCAAGATCTTCGGCACGGAGAACGTCGGCATGCTCACGGGCGACGCCTCGGTCAACGCCGACGCGCCCATCATCTGCTGCACCGCCGAGGTGCTCGCCTCCATCGCACTGCGGGACGGCAGGGACGCCGACATCGGCCAGGTCGTGATGGACGAGTTCCACTTCTATGCGGAGCAGGACCGGGGCTGGGCATGGCAGATCCCGCTGCTGGAGCTGCCCCAGGCGCAGTTCATCCTGATGTCGGCCACTCTGGGTGATGTGTCCCGGTTCGAGGAGGACCTGACCCGCCGCACGGGACGCCCCACGGCCGTCGTCCGCTCGGCGACCCGGCCCGTACCGCTGTCCTACGAGTACCGCGCGACGCCGCTCACCGACACCCTCACCGAGCTGCTGCAGACGCAGCAGTCCCCGGTCTACATCGTGCACTTCACCCAGGCCGCGGCCGTGGAGCGGGCGCAGGCGCTGATGAGCATCAACATGTGCTCGCGCGAGGAGAAGGACGAGATCGCCAAGCTCATCGGCAACTTCCGCTTCACCACCAAGTTCGGCCGGAACCTCTCGCGCTACGTCCGGCACGGCATCGGCGTGCACCACGCGGGCATGCTGCCCAAGTACCGCCGGCTGGTGGAGCGGCTCGCGCAGGCGGGCATGCTGAAGGTCATCTGCGGCACGGACACCCTCGGCGTCGGCGTCAACGTGCCGATCCGCACGGTGCTGTTCACCGCCCTCACCAAGTACGACGGCCAGCGGGTGCGGACGCTGCGGGCCCGGGAGTTCCACCAGATCGCGGGCCGCGCCGGGCGGGCCGGATTCGACACGGCCGGGTTCGTCGTCGCCCAGGCCCCCGACCACGTCGTGGAGAACGAGAAGGCCCTGGCCAAGGCGGGTGACGACCCCAAGAAGCGGCGCAAGGTCGTCCGCAAGAAGGCTCCCGAGGGCTTCGTCAACTGGAACGAGAACACCTTCGAGAAGCTCATCGCCTCCGAGCCGGAGCAGCTCACCTCCCGCTTCCGGGTCACCCACGCGATGCTGCTGGCGGTCATCGCCCGCCCGGGCAACGCCTTCGAGGCGATGCGCCGCCTGCTGGAGGACAACCACGAGCCGCGCAGGAACCAGCTGCGGCACATCCGCCGCGCCATCGCGATCTACCGCTCCCTGCTGGACGGCGGCGTGGTCGAGCGGCTCGACGAGCCCGACGCCGAGGGCCGCATCGTGCGCCTGACCGTGGACCTGCAGTCGGACTTCGCGCTCAACCAGCCGCTGTCGACGTTCGCGCTCGCCTCCTTCGAGCTCCTGGACCCGGAGTCGCCCTCCTACGCCCTGGACATGGTCTCGGTCGTGGAGTCGACGCTGGACGACCCGCGGCAGATCCTCGCGGCGCAGCAGAACAAGGCCCGCGGCGAGGCGGTCGCCGCGATGAAGGCGGACGGCGTCGAGTACGAGGACCGCATGGAGCGGCTCATGGACGTCACCTACCCCAAGCCGCTGGAAGAGCTGCTGACCCACGCCTACAACCTCTACCGCAAGAGCCACCCCTGGGTCGGCGACCACCCGCTGTCGCCGAAGTCGGTCATCCGCGACATGTACGAGCGGGCCATGACCTTCACGGAGTTCACCTCCCACTACGACCTGGCGCGGACCGAGGGCATCGTCCTGCGCTACCTCGCCGGGGCGTACAAGGCGCTGGACCACACCGTCCCCGACGACCTGAAGTCCGAGGACTTCGAGGACCTGATCGCCTGGCTGGGCGAGATGGTGCGCCAGGTCGACTCCAGCCTGCTGGACGAGTGGGAGCAGCTGGCCAACCCCGAGGAGGAGACGGCCGAGCAGGCGCAGGACCGCGCCGACCAGGTCAAGCCGGTCACGGCGAACGCCCGCGCCTTCCGGGTGCTGGTGCGCAACGCCCTCTTCCGCCGGGTCGAGCTGGCCGCCCTCGACAAGGTCGGAGAGCTCGGCGAGATGGACGCCGAGTCCGGCTGGGACGAGGACCGCTGGGCCGAGGCCATGGACGCCTACTGGGACGAGTACGACGACCTGGGGACCGGGCCCGACGCGCGCGGCCCGAAGCTGCTGCGCATCGAGGAGAAGCCGGAGGACGGGCTGTGGCGGGTCCGGCAGACCTTCGCGGACCCGGGTGGCGACCACGACTGGGGCATCACCGCCGAGGTGGACCTCACCGCCTCCGACGAGGAGGGCCGCGCGGTGGTCCGCGTCGTGGAGGTCGGTCAGCTGTAGCCTCCGAGGCACGGCCCACGCGTCGGGCCCCGGCGGCGAAGGAGGCCCGATGACCACACCGACCGACCGTCTGGTGGGTTTGCTCGACCTGGAGCGGATCGACCTGAACATCTTCCGGGGCCGCAGTCCCGACGAGTCGCTGCAGCGCGTGTTCGGCGGGCAGGTGGCCGGGCAGGCGCTGGTCGCGGCCGGGCGGACCACCGATGGTGACCGCCCGGTCCATTCGCTGCACGCGTACTTCCTGCGCCCCGGGCGGCCGGGGGTGCCCATCGTGTACCAGGTGGAGCGGGTGCGCGACGGCCGCTCCTTCACCACGCGGCGCGTGGTGGCCGTCCAGCAGGGCCGTACGATCTTCAATCTCACCGCCTCCTTCCATGAACCCGAGCCGGGCTTCGAGCACCAGGTGCCCATGCCGGACGTGCCGGCGCCCGAGGAACTGCCACGGCTCGCCGACGAGATCCGCGACCGCCTCGGCGAGCTGCCCAGCGCCCTTCGCCACATGGAGCGCCGGCTGGCTTTCGACATCCGCTACGTGGACCGGCTCCGCTGGACCCCGCAGGAGCTGGCGGACACCGAGCCGCGCAGCGCGGTGTGGATGCGCGCGCTGGGGCCGCTGGGCGACGACCCGCTCGTGCACACCTGCGCCCTCACGTACGCGAGCGACATGACGCTGCTCGACGCCGTGCGCATCCCGGTGGAACCGCTGTGGGGGCCGCGCGGATTCGACATGGCCTCGCTGGACCACGCGATGTGGTTCCACCGGCCCTTCCAGGCGGACGAGTGGTTCCTCTACCAGCAGGAGTCACCCATCGCGACGGGCGCCCGGGGCCTGGCCCGTGGTCAGATCTTCGACCGCGAGGGCCGGCTGCTGGTGTCGGTGATGCAGGAGGGCCTGTTTCGCAAGGTGGGCTGAGCACCGGCAGAGCCGGACCCGGCAGGGCGTTCACATGATGCGGCGCAGCCGGCGCAGCCACCCCCGCAGACCCGCCGGAGCCGTCGGTGCCGCCGTGGGCGCCCCTGCCGCCTGTCCCTCTGCCGGCTCCCCTTCCGGCCCCTGCTCCTGCACTCGCTTCAGTGCCTGCTCCGGCTCCGGTCCCTGCCCACGCTCCGGCTCCGGCTCCCGCTCCCCCTCCGGTTCCACGACAGCCCAGGCCACGTGCCCGGCAGGCCTCGGCGCCGACCGGGCCGCACGGGCTGCGTCCAAGGCCAGGGCGAGCCGCTCCCGGTGGCGCCCGATCTCGTCGGCGTCGACGGCGAGCGTCACCGTCGCGATGACCTCCCGCGCCGCCGCCGAGTCCGAGCGGAAGCCGGCGATGTCCGGGCGCAGCGAGCTCACGTACGCCCGCTCGTAGGCGTCGGGTACGGCATCCGCCAGTTGGTCGGGGGCGAGCACGGCCGCCACGACCGCCGCGCGCTCCCAGGGATCCGCCGTCCGCCCGGACAGCTGGTCGAGCCGCCGGGCGCGCCAGCTCCGGGCCCGCTGGTCCTCACGCCCCTCCAGCTCCAGGCGGAGCCCGGGATCCGTGCGTCCCGTGAGGAGCCCGGGGTTGGCGTCGGCGAACTCCACGAGGTCGGCGGCCAGATAGTGCCAGACCACCGCCCGGTAGCGATTGACGTAGAACCTCACCGGCGCGAAGCAGCCCGCTCTGGCGAGGCGCGCGAAGCGGGCAGGGCTCACCCCCATCAGCTGGGCGGCCTCGGCCGTGCCCACCGCCCACAGACTGTTGCGCAGGGCTTCGGGGAATCCCGTGCCGGACCTCACCCGCTCGATCTCCTCGCGGGCGACCCGCGGCCTGCCGCCGACGACGGACACCGTCCGCACATGCCCCAGCTGCACGGCCAGTTGGAACTCGCGGGGCTTCAGCCCCAGCTCCCGCGCCGCTCTCCCGCAGGCCACCGTGGCCGTCGTACCCCGCTCCCGGCATTCCTGCACCGCCATGGAACCCTCCCCCGTCATCCGCTCGATCACTGACAGTGACGACGATAGCGACGGAGTACGACAGCGCGTCCGGCCTGTGGATAACTCTCCCGGCGCGCCCGACTCTGCTGACTCGCTCTATTGCCTGGCCTCGACGCCCAAGTGCTCGCCGACGCGGTTGACCAGCAGCGTCATCTCGTAACCGATCTGGCCGATGTCGGCCTCCGCTCCCCCGAGGACGCACAGACAGCTGCCGTCGCCCGCGGCCGTCACGAACAGCACGCCTTCGTCGAACTCGACCATCGTCTGCCGCACCCGGCCCGCACGGAACTGGCGTCCCGTGCCCTTCGCGAGGCTGTGCAGCCCGGACGCGACCGCGGCCAGGTGCTCGGCGTCCTCCCGTTGCAGGCTCGCGCTGGCCCCCGTCACCAGCCCGTCGTTGGAGAGCACCAGTGCGTGCCGTATGTGCTCGATCCGCTCGGTCAGGTCGTCCAGCATCCAGTCGAGCCCCTTGCCGACTGTCATGTCCCGCCTCCCCGTTCCGCTGTTCCCCGTAACTGCCGTGCCAGCCTTGCTCACCCGCGTGCCGTCGGCAACCCGTCCCGGCCCGTCGGCACGGGTCCGTGCGCAAGTTGGCACATGATGGGGACATGGCACAGCAGATGACCAGGGAACAGTGGCGGGATCCCGCCCACGTGCAGGAGTTCTTCACCGAGCGGGCGGGCGACTGGGACGCCCGCTTCCCCGATGACGGACCCGCCTACGACGCCGCCGTCGCCGATCTCGGGCTGCGCCGCGGCGACGTGGTCCTGGACGCGGGATGCGGTACCGGGCGGGCGCTTGCCGCCCTGCGCGCCGCGGTCGGCCCACAGGGCGTCGTGCTCGGCGCGGACCTCACGCCCGCGATGCTGGACGCCGCCGTGCAGGCGGGCCGGCACCTCGAGGGCCGGCTGCTCCTGGCCGATGTCACCAGGCTGCCGCTGCGCGACGGTTCGCTCGACGCCGTCTTCGCCGCAGGGCTCATCTCGCACTTGGCGGACCTGGTGGCGGGCCTGCACGAGCTGGCCCGCGTCGTACGGCCCGGCGGGCGGCTCGCGCTCTTCCACCCCATCGGGCGCGCCGCGCTCGCCGCCCGCCACGGCCGTCAGGTGACGCCCGACGACGAGCGCGCCGAGCCCAACCTGCGCCCCCTGCTGGCGCGCGGCGGCTGGCACCTCGACTCCTACACGGACGAGGACACCCGTTTCCTGGCGCTCGCGAGCCGGGCGGACCGGCCGGAGCCGACGGCATGAGAGGCAGCGGGTAAGGAGCGTCAGGACGGGAGCAGGGACCGCGCGGCGACCGCTTCGACGAAGGCGGCGGGGTTGTCGAACATCATGTTGTGCCCGGCACCGGGCACGGTCTCCACGGTCACCCCGGAGGCCTCCAGCTCTTCGCGCCCCGGCAGCTCACCGCTGAGCTCCCCCATCAGATACGTCCGGGGAATGGTCATCTCCTGCAGCATGCGACGCATCGTCGGCCGGGTCCCGCGCACCAGGCCGATCGCGCTGCGGTGCAGGGCGGTGGGGTCGGCGAGCCGCATCGTCGCGCGCCACAGCGGCCCCACCCGCTGCAGGGTGTCCGTGAATCCCCCGCCGTGGACGAAGCCCTCCTCCGTATAGGAGGCGATGCCGCTGCTGCCGGCCGTCCGGGGCGGATCGGGGTCGAGGTTGGCCTCGGCCAGGACCAGCCGCGAGACCAGCTCGGGCCGCCGCGCCGCCAGCACGACGGCGACGGCTCCGCCCATGCTGTGGCCCACGACCTCGGCCCCCTTGACCCCGGCCGAGTACAGGGCCGCCGCCACCGCGTCGGCGTGCTCCTCAAGCGTGTAACCGAAGTCCAGGGGGCGGTCGCTGATGCCGTGTCCCGGCAGGTCGACAAAGAGCGAGCGCCGGTCGGACAGCGCTGCGGCGGCGGCGATGTGCGCGTGGTAGACGGCCGAGGCCGACCCCAGCCCGTGGAGGTAGACCCGCGCGGGGCCGCCTCCGGAGGCCTCGGTCCATCGCACACAGGCCCCCGTGGATCCGAACTCCGCCTGTCGCATGCCCTTCTCCCCTCCAGCGATTCCGTACTGGATCATCACCATACATCGATCTCGATGTACCGCCATAGCGATGTACACCGGCTGTCGGGTTGAATACCGCCATGCTTGAACTCGCCATCCTCGGATTCCTCTACGACGCTTCACTGCACGGCTATGAGCTGCGCAAACGCATCGCCGCGCTCACCGGGCACGTCAAGCCCGTGGCAGAGGGCTCGCTATACCCGGCGATCAAGCGGCTGGAGTCGGCGGGGCTGCTCGCCCGGGAGACCCGGCCGGGCTGCGGAGCCGCGCCGCGGCACGTCCTCTCCCTCACGGCGCACGGCCGCGCGGAGCTGAGACACCGGCTCGCGGAGCCGGCCGACAACGACATCACGGACGAGAACCGCTGGTTCACGGTGCTCGCGTTCCTGCGCCACCTGGGCGAACCGGAGGGGCAGGCCACCGTCCTGGAGCGGAGGCTCGCCTTCCTTCAGCAGCCGGCGAGCTTCTTCTACGCCGGTGACCGGCCGCTGCACGCCGAGGAGATCGAGGATCCGTTCCGGCGGGGTGTGCTCACCATCGCCCGCGCCACCAGCCGCGCGGAGCTTGCCTGGCTGCGCGAGACGATCGGCTCACTCCGCGGCGTCTGAGCCCGACGACCCGTGCGGCACCGGGCAGGCGCCGGGCCGTGCGCCGCGCCGGGCGCCGGGGAAAGTACCGAGCTCCGCGACGGCATAGCCGTTCGGATAGCCCTTGATCTCGGGGTTCTGGCGCGCATAGTGGGGTGTGCGGCGCGGCGGGAGGAGCCGCACCGCCTTGGCCCGCGCCCGCAGGGCGCCCCGGACCACGGCGCGCGCGGCCGGGTGCGGCTGCTCGTAGCGGAATGCCTGCAGCAGGGAGTCGTCCAGCAGGGCCATGCTCGCGCCGCGCACGAGCGGGGCCAGGGGGCGCGGATACCAGGAGGCCATCAGGCCGAGCGTGGCGTCCGAGACGCGCCGGCCGCCCTCGTCCCAGCCGAAGTGCGCCGCCTCGTACTCGTCCAGGCAGCGCTCGAAGGCGGCGTAGGACTCCGGGATGTCCTGGATGCCCATGTGCTTGCCGAGGGTGCGGTAGTACGCGGCGATCGCGCGCCGCTCGTGCTCGGAGAGCCGGCGCCAGCCGTACGCGTCGAGCCACCTTCCGGGGATGACGACGAAGGTGCACAGGACGTAGCGCATGTCGTCGTTGCTGATGTCATAGCTGCGATGCATCTGGTTGATTCGGCGGATCGCGGTGCGCCCGCTCTCACTGTCGAATCCGTGCTCCACGACGGCGTCCAGCAGCAGGGCGGTGTCGTCGTACCGCTTCTGCGGGCGGCCCGGGAACTCGCCCGTGGCGGCGAGGAGACGGCCGATGCTGGGGACGGCGTAGGTCCTGTAGAGGGCCAGTTCGAGCGCGCGGCTGATGTCCCAGGGGAACTCCAGGGTCGCCGTGATCCGGTAGATCCTCAGGAAGTCCCGTTCGGGGTCCAGCCTCCGGATCTCCCTCAGCCAGTCGTAACGCTTCACTCGGCGGCCGCCCCTTCGTTCGTCGGAGGTTCAACTCTACGGGTGGCGGGCACACTTGAACGACCACGGCCCGGACGGCTCGCGGAGGCAGGTGACGATCGGTGTTCGACAAGCTCCGCAAGCGCATCGAGGAGGCCTGGCAGCTGCCTGCGCCCCCGCCGCCCGCCGGGCGGCAGCGCAATCTCTTCGAGGCGGCCGCCACCTATGTGGCGGCGTGCGCCGAGGACGACCACGACAGAAGCGCCGAGGCCGCCCGCTGGGTCTCCCCCGAGGCGCTCTGCTTCGGGGTGAACGAGCTCGCGTGCCGGGCGGTCGTCGCGCTCGCCCGTGAACACGACGAGACACCGCAGCACATGGCGCGCAAACTGCTGGGGCTGCCCGTCGCCTGAGGCTCGGGCGCACACCTGAGGCCCGGCCGCGCATCGCTCCGCGGCCGGGGACGTGCGCACCGGGGACGGTTCCGTGCACGCGCAGGACCACCGCCGGACAACCCCTCTGTACGGACGCATACAGAACGCCTTACGCGCGCCTGCAGCACAGCTCTGTACGTGGTCTGTACGCGCGCCCCCACCCCTGACGGCTGTCGCATTCCACTGGGGCTTTGTTCCCGAAGCCGTCACCTTAAGGGCGTGTACATGTCATGCGCGCCGTTCTACATTTCCCTCACGCCCCCGGCCGCCGCCCTGCCCAGCGCCTTCCCCGCCGAGCACCCACCCGCCTGTACGGAGGACACCGTGCCCGCCTCCCCCGCCCATGCCCCCGGCCTGCCCCGGTCCCGCCGTCACCTCGGCGCCCTGGCCACGGCCTTCGGCCTCGCCGCCACCTCCCTCGGCCTGTGGGCCTCGGACTCATCCGCCGCGGCGGCCGTGCCCACCCCGGACCACGTCGTGGTCGTCGTCTTCGAGAACCACGCGTACGGCCAGGTCATGGGCAGCTCCAGCGCGCCCTACATCAACTCCCTCGCCGCGGGAGGGGCCAGTCTGACCGCGTCGTACGCCGAGACGCACCCCAGCCAGCCCAACTACTACGCGCTGTTCTCCGGGGACACCCAGGGCGTCACCGACGACAGCTGTGTCACCCCGGGCTTCAGCGACGAGCCCAATCTCGCCTCCGAGCTGGTCGCCGCGGGCAGGAGCTGGGCCAGCTACAACGAGTCCCTGCCCGCCGAAGGATCCACCACCTGCAAGAGCGGCAAGTACGCGCAGAAGCACAACCCGTGGTTCGGCTTCGGCAACGTGCCCACCAACACCGCGCACACGATGAGCGCCTTCCCCGGCGACTACGGCAAACTGCCGACCGTCTCCTTCGTCGTGCCGAACCTCTGCAGTGACATGCACGACTGCTCGGTGGGCACCGGCGACACCTGGCTGAAGGACAACCTCAAGGGCTATGCGGACTGGGCCAAGACCCACAACAGCCTGCTCCTCATCACCTTCGACGAGGACAACAGGCTCAGCGGCAACCGCATCCCGACCGTCGTCTACGGGCAGCCCGTCAAGGCCGGTTCCACCTCCGGCACGACCTACAACCACTACGACGTCCTGCGCACCCTCGAGGACATGTACGGCACCGCGCACGCCGGGCAGGCAGCGGGCGCCAAGGACATCACCGGTATCTGGAACAGCTGACCGTGTACCTCGCGGACAGCCGCACCGCCCCGGGCGTCCCCGACACCGCCGGCCGGGCCCCCTCCCCCGGCCGGCGGGCCGCCGTCCCGGCGACCGTGCTCACCCTGGGCACCGTCAGCCTCGTCACCGACATCTCCTCGGAGATGGTCAGCGCCGTCCTGCCGCTCTACCTCGTGGCCGAACTCGGGCTGTCCCCCCTCGGCTTCGGCCTCCTGGACGGCATCCACAACGGCGTCAGCGCACTCGTACGGCTGCTCGGCGGCAGGTTCGCCGACCGCGGTCCGGGCGGCCACAAGGCCGTGGCCGCCGCCGGGTACGGTCTCTCCGCCCTGTGCAAGCCGCTGCTGCTCGTCGTGCACAGCGTGCCGCTGATCGGTGCGGTGCTCGCCGCCGACCGCACGGGCAAGGGCCTGCGCACCGCACCGCGCGACGCCATGATCTCGCTGGCCTGCGAACCGGCCGGACGGGGCCGGGCCTTCGGCGTGCACCGCGCCATGGACACCGCGGGGGCGCTGCTCGGCCCCCTGCTCGCCTTCCTCATCCTGCGGGCCGCAGCAGGCGGCTACGACGCCGTGTTCACGGTGAGCGGCTGCGTGGCCGTCCTCGGCGTCCTCGTCCTCCTGCTCTTCGTGCCCGGTCGCGCAGCCTCCCGCGGGCACCTCGCACCCGCAGGCAAGGCGCCCCTGCGGGCCGTCTCGCGCCGTCCGGAGGTCCGCCGGCTGACCGTCTGCGCGGTGCTGCTGGGGCTGACCACCGTCAGCGACTCGTTCCTGTACCTCACGCTGCAGCGCCGGCTGGACCTGTCCGAGGCGTGGTTCCCGCTTCTGCCGCTGGGCACGGCCACCGCCTTCCTCCTGCTGGCCGTCCCCCTGGGGGCCGTCGCCGACCGCTTCGGCCGCCGGCGGCTGTTCCTCTGCGGCCACCTCGCGCTCCTGGGGGCGTACGGCATGCTCGTCGCCCCGCTCGGCGACTCGCCCGCCCTGCTCTGCCTCGCTCTCGCCTTGCACGGCGGCTTCTACGCGGCCACGGACGGCGTACTGGCCGCCGCCACGGCCGACGCCGTTCCGGAGTCCGTCCGCGGCAGCGGGCTCGCCGTCGTGCAGACCGGACAGGCGGCCGCCCGCTTCGCCTGCTCGATCGCCTTCGGTGCGGCCTGGGCGGCGTGGGGCGACCGTACGGCGCTGGAGGCGGCAGCGGCCAGCCTCGCCGTCTCTGCCGCCGTCAGCGCCCTGCTGCTGCGCCCTGCGAAATCCCCGTCCGCGTCCCCCGTCGGCATCCCTGCCCGCGGACGGCCCTCCGGCGCCGGTCCGCTGAACAACCACGTGAACCGCGTGACCCACAAGGACCCGCCCTGATGAACCGCAAGAACCGTCTCCTGATCCTCGTCGCGGCCGTGCTGGTCCTGGGCGGCGTCGCGATCGCGGCCACCCTGCACGCCGCCGGGCGGGCCGCCGAGAAGGACCGGGCGCGCCCCGGCGACCCGCGCGTCGGCCGCGGCGAGGTCGTCCTGGACGCGCCGGGCCGGAGCGTCTTCCGGAACATGGCCTGGGGGCCGCACCGCGACGAGATCGCCTCCGTGCCCGCCGCCGCCCCGGCGGGGCCCCGCACCTCGTCCGGAGTGCGCTGCCTGCGCTTCCACGCGGCCGGCGGGACGGGGATCTGCCTGCAGGCGGTACACGGCAAGCTCCGGGACGGCTACCGGGCCGTCGTCCTGGACGCCCGGATGCGCGAGCTGCGCCGCTACGACCTGGCCGGCGTGCCGACCCGGGCGCGGGTCTCCCCCAGCGGCCGCTCCGTCGCCTGGACCGTCTTCGTCAGCGGGGACTCGTACGCGGGGACGGACTTCTCCACCCGCACCTCCGTACTGGGCCTGGACGGCTGGACGCTGGACCGCAACCTGGAGGACTACCGGTTCTTCCTGGACGGCCGGCTCCACAAAGCTGCGGACGTCAACGTCTGGGGCGTCACGTTCGCCGACGACAGGCACTTCTACGCGACCGTCGCGACCGGCGGGCGCACGTACCTGGTGCGCGGCGATCGCACCGACCGGACGCTGCGGTCGCTGCACACCAACGTGGAGTGCCCGTCCCTCTCGCCGGACGGGACGCGCATCGCCTACAAGAAGCGCGTGGAGGGCGTGCCCGACGACGCGCCCTGGCGGCTGTACGTCCTGGATCTGCGCACGCTGCGCGAGACTGCGACGGCCGAGCGGCGCAACATCGACGACCAGGCGGTGTGGCGGGACGGGCACACCCTCGTCTATGCGCTGCCCGGCGACTACGGATCGGATCTGTGGACCGTCCCGGCGGACGGATCCGGCAGCCCGCGGGTCACGATGCCCGCGGCGCTGGCGCCGGCCTTCACCGGCTGATCCCGCCCGGGAACCGTCAGCGCCCCAGCTCCTTGCGCGACACCCGGCGCAGCCTCTTGCGCTGCGAGGAGTCCAGCAGGAGATACGCGCCGACCGGCACCCCGACCATCACCAGCAGCGCGGCCCAGAAGGGCAGCAGCCACAGCAGGATGACTCCGACCGCCACGCCTCCGACGGCGACCTTGGTCCTGTTGCTCATGTCCCTGCCTCCTTCGCGACGGCTGCCGCTCTGTCCGTGAGAACGCCCGGCGGCGGCGTCTGGTTCCTCACCCGGTCCGCAGCGGGGCGCCCACCGCGTGCATGTGGTGCAGCGCCTGGCGGTACGAGTCGACGATTCCAGTCTCCGTGTACGCGAGCCCCGACGCGCGGCAGTGTGTGCGGACCAGCGGCCGGGCGAGGCGCAGGTGGGGGCGCGGCATGCTGGGGAAGAGGTGGTGCTCGATCTGGTAGTTCAGCCCGCCCATGAGCCAGTCCGTGACGGGGCCGCCGCGTACGTTGCGCGAGGTGAGGACCTGGCGGCGCAGGTGGCCCCAGCGCTCACCGTCCGGGTCGGGCATCTCCATGCCCTTGTGGTTGGGGGCGAAGACCATGCCGAGGTGGAGGCCGAAGAGGGCGTGGTGGGCGAGGGCGAAGACGACGGCCTTGCCCGGGGACATCGCGGACAGCAGCAGAGCGGCGTAGCCGGTCGCGTGGAGGGCCAGGAGTGCCGCTTCCGTCCGCCGCTCGGCCGGGCTCTGCCTCTTGAGGTCGCGCACGCTCGAGATCTTCAGGTTGACGCCTTCGAGCAGGAGCATCGGGAAGAAGAGAACGGCCTGGTTGCGGGTGAGCCACCGGGAGAAGCCCAGTCGCTGTGCGGCCTGCCGCCGGGTCCATACGAGCGCCCCGACGCCGACGTCGGGGTCCTTGTCGACGTGGTTGGGGTTGGCGTGGTGGCGGTTGTGCTTGTCGTTCCACCATGCGTAGCTCATGCCCAGCAGCAGGTCCGCGTGGACGAGGCCGATCAGCCGGCCCGCGCGGCGGGTGCCGGCTATCTGGGCGTGCCCGCTGTCGTGTCCGACGAACGCGGTGCGGGCCCAGAACAGGGCGGCGGGCACGGCCAGCAGGACCGTCCACCAGGAGTCGCCGCAGAGCACGATCCCGGTGGCCGTGGCGGCGAGCGCGAGGAGGTTCACGGCGATGCTGCGCGCGTACCAGCCCCTGCGGCGTTCGAGGAGGCCCTGCCCCCGCACCTGACGGAGGAGCGGGGCGAAGTCGCTGCCTGCGGCAGGTTCCGCGAGCAGGGTGGTGGCCTGGGGCATGGGTTCTCCGGACGGTCGGCAGGCTGGGCTGACCTCACAGAACGTACGGACCGGAGCCGGTCGGGGGCCATGGAGTCACCACCCGGTTCCTGCGGGGGCAAGCCCCCGCAGCGCACAGGGGGGTTGAGTACACCTCGCCTCCGGCATGTGGCGCGGCTCACCTCGCGAAGGTCTTCGCCGGGAGCGTGCGTCCTGTACCCTCGGGCGCTCCGGACCGCGACTAGTCAAATTTGAGGAATGCGCAGCGCTGTGACACCGCCCTCTGCCGCAACACCCTCCGAGATCTCCCGGCTCGCCCAGTGCTCGGCGGTCTTCCTTCCCGGAGACCCCGCACGCACCGGGCGGGTGGCCTTCTGGCTCCCGGACGCCGAACCGCCCGCCTCCCCCGGCGGCGTCGAGGACCTGACCATCGCCGTCCCGGACGGCACCGACGTCACCACCACGACCGTACGGGCCGCCGTGCTGCCCGTACGCGACGCCCTTCCTGTCCTCACCCGCGCCCGGGCCGCGCGGGCCGACGAGGCGGCCGCCTTCTGGGGCGCCGCCGCCGTGCTCGCCCTGCAGATGGCGGCGCGCGGCCGCCTGCTGCCCGGCCTGTCGGAGACCGATCACGACGCGTGGCGGGTCGGCCCGCTCACCGCCGACGACCTGCGCCGGGTACGTGAGCTGGCCGCCGCGATGCCTCCCGCGGCGCACGCCGTGCCGCTCCCGGGCACCGGCCCCCTGCTGCTGCCGGAACCCGAACTGCTCGTACGGTCCTTCCTGGACGCCGTCGCCGACGGGCTGCCCCGCTCCCCCGCCGCCGCCCTCGCCGCCGGCGGCCCCGCCTTCGCCGCGCCCGAACCGCGCCGCCTGCCCGAGCAGCGCGCGTGGGCCGCCGGCGTCGCCGCCGGACACGATGCAGGCGTACGGCTCTCGCTGCGCGTCGAGGTGCTGGGAGCCCTCGCCGACGAGGACGCCGCGCCCCGCTTCCGGGCCGTGCTCCAGCTGCACAGCCTCTCCGACCCCGCGCTCGTCGCGGACGCCGCCGAGGTGTGGTCCGGAGCGTCGTCCGCGGCCGCAGCGCTCGGCCGGGACGCCCGGATGAAGGCGCTCCTCGCGCTGCGCAGGGCCGCCCGTGCCTGGCCTGCGCTCGCCCCGCTGCTCTCCGCCGCGGTCCCCGACGCCATCGACCTCGCCGACGAGGAGGTCGGCGAACTGCTGGGGACGGCTTCCGCTGCGCTGGACGCCACCGGGGTCGAGGTGCACTGGCCGAAGGAGCTCGTCCGCAGCTTCACCGCGCGGGCCGTCGTGGGGCCCCCGGAGGGCGACGGCACGGGGGCGGACCGCGAGCGTTCCGGCATGCCGTCACTGCTCTCGGCCGACGCGCTGCTCACCTTCGGCTGGCGCTTCGCCGTCGGCGGCCTGGAGCTGACGCAGGCCGAGCTGGACCGGCTGGCGGAAGCGGGCCGCCCCGCCGTACGGCTGCGCGACCAGTGGGTGCTCGTCGACCCCGGCGCGGTGCGCCGCGCCCGCGAGCGGCAGGACCGCAAGCTCACGCCGGTCGAGGCGCTGGGGGCGGCCCTGACCGGCCGTGCGCCCGTGGAGGAGGGCGACGAGGAGGGCCCGCAGGTCGACGTCCGGGCCACCGGCTGGCTCGCGGCGCTCCGCGACCGCATCGCCGACCCCGAGCGGTCCCGCGAGCCCGTCCCCCAGCCCGCCGGGCTCGCCGCCACCTTGCGCGACTACCAGCTGCGCGGCCTGGACTGGCTGCACCGGATGACCTCCCTCGGGCTCGGCGGCTGCCTGGCCGACGACATGGGCCTCGGCAAGACCATCACCCTCATCGCCCTCCACCTGCACCGGCAGGCGCTGCCCGAGGCGGCCGGTCCCACGCTGGTGGTCTGCCCGGCGTCCCTGATGGGCAACTGGCAGCGGGAAGTCGAGCGGTTCGCGCCCGGCACCCCCGTACGCCGCTTCCACGGCCCGGCACGGTCCCTGGAGGGGCTGTCCGGCGGGGAGTTCGTGCTGACGACGTACGGCACCATGCGCCTCGACGCCCGGCGGCTGGCCGGCGAAGCCTGGGGCCTGGTCGTCGCGGACGAGGCCCAGCACGTCAAGAACCCGTATTCCGACACCGCCAAGCAGCTGCGCACCATCGGTGCGAAGGCGCGCGTCGCACTGTCCGGCACACCGGTGGAGAACAACCTCTCCGAGCTGTGGGCGATCCTCGACTGGACGACGCCGGGACTGCTCGGCCCGCTGAGCCGGTTCCGCAAGCGCTACGCCCAAGCCGTCGAAGGCGGCACGGACCCCGCCGCGGCCGAGCGCCTCGCGGTACTCGTCCGTCCGTTCCTGCTGCGCCGCCGCAAGTCCGACCCCGGCATCGCGCCGGAGCTGCCGCCGAAGACCGAGACGGACCGCGCGGTCGCGCTCACCAAGGAACAGGCGGGCCTGTACGAGGCCGTGGTGCGGGAGATCCTCGCCGAGATCGAGGGTGCGGACGGCTTCGAGCGGCGCGGCCTGATCGTCAAGCTGCTGACCGGCCTGAAGCAGATCTGCAACCACCCGGCGCAGTTCCTCAAGGAGAAGTCCCCGAGGATCGCCGGCCGCTCGGGCAAGGTCGAGCTCCTGGACGAGCTGCTGGACACGATCCTCGCCGAGGGCGCGAGCGTGCTGGTGTTCACGCAGTACGTGGCAACCGCCCGCATCCTGGAGCAGCACCTGGCGGCACGGGGCGTCCCCACGCAGCTCCTGCACGGCGGTACGCCCGTCCCGCGCCGCGAGGACATGGTGCGCCGCTTCCAGGACGGCGAGGTTCCCGTCTTCCTGCTGTCGCTCAAGGCAGCCGGTACGGGCCTGAACCTCACCCGGGCCGGACACGTCGTGCACTTCGACCGGTGGTGGAACCCGGCAGTCGAGGCGCAGGCGACCGACCGCGCGTACCGGATCGGACAGACGCAGCCGGTACAGGTGCACCGGTTCGTCACCGAGGGCACGGTCGAGGACCGCATCGCGGAGATGCTCACCCGCAAGCAGGCCCTGGCGGATGCCGTCCTCGGCACCGCCGAGGCGGCCGTGACCGAACTGACCGACGCCGAGCTGGCGGATCTCGTCGCACTGAGGGGGAACGGACGTTGAGCGGACAGGAAGGCTCCGGCCGGCCGGAGCACACGTTCGAGGCGCTGCCGCCCGAGCCCGGGCGGAGCTCCGCCCGGACCTGGTGGGGCCGGGCGTGGCTCAAGGCCCTGGAGGACACGGCGCTGGACGGCAAGCAGGTGAAGGCCGGGCGCAGCCACGCGCGCGCGGGCGCGGTGGGCGCGGTTTCGGTGCGGCCCGGGCGCATCACGGCCGTCGTACGGGACCGCGACGGCACCCCGTACCGCGCCGACGTGGTGGTACAGGAGTTCGGCGCGGCCGACTGGGAGCGCCTGCTGGAGCTGGTGGCGGGTCAGGCGGGGTACATCGCCGCTCTGCTCGACCGTGACATACCGCCGCACCTGGCCGAGGACGCACTCGCGGCCGGGGTGGACCTGCTGCCGGGCATCGGGGATCTGGAGCCGGAGTGCACGTGCGGCGCCTGGGACCACTGCGCGCACACGGCGGCGCTGTGCCATCAGATGGCACGGCTGCTCGACCAGGACCCGTTCGTGCTGCTGCTGATGCGCGGCCGGGGGGAGCGCGAGCTGCTGGAGGAGCTGCAGGCCCGCAATGCTGCGCGCGGATCCGGCGGGGCGCCCGGACAGGGCGCCGAAGGGCCTTCCGGAGTGCCTGCGGCGGAGGTGTTCGCCATGGCGTCCTTCGTGGCCCCGCTGCCGGATCCGCCTCCCGTGGTGGAGAGCCCGGGCCGCCCTCCGGAGCTCGGCGGAGACGTGGCCCCCGCGCCCGGGCTGGATCCCGCAGCGCTGGAGTTCCTCGTCGCGGACGCCGCGGCCCGGGCCCGGCAGCTGCTGGCCGAGGCGCTGGCCCCCGGTCATGAGACCGCTCCCGTCGCCGGGGAGCTCTCGCTGTGGGAGGACGCCGTGCGCCTCGCGGCGGCCGGACCGGACAGCCGCATCACCGCCCGGCTCGCGACGGGCTGCCGGCGGGAGCGAGCCGAGCTCGCGCGGGCCGTACGCGCCTGGGAGCACGGCGGGCCGGCGTCTCTCGCCGTACTGGAGGAGGAGTGGACTCCGGAGGGCGAGGGCCTTGCACGGGCCCGCGCGCAGCTGGCTGCGGCCTGGGGCGAGGAGCAGGCTCCGCAGCTGCGGGCCGTGCGCAACCGATGGACCGCGGTGGGCACTTCCGCGCAGCTGCGGTATGGGAGGGACGGCCGCTGGTGGCCCTACCGCAAGGAGGGCGGTCGCTGGCTGCCCGCGGGGCCCTGTGACCACGATCCGGCGGCCGCGCTCGCAGCACTCCTCACCGACGACCGGTGATTCAAAGGCAGAAGATGACAAAAAGGGAGCTTTCATAGGCACCCCGAGGATTTTGCCTATCAGCGACAGAATATGGTGATCTACAGTTCAATCACCTTCTGGTCACAGAAAGGCCCTTTGGGATGGCTTTCGCCCTGATCCGCCGGTTCACGCGCCCCTCCCGCCCGGAGACCGCGCCGATTCCGCTCGGGGCGGGGGCTCTCGAATGCGTCGTGGTGGAGCCGATGCAGACACCCATGCACAGAGCCGAGGTCTCCGTACGGGACGCGGGCGGCCAGGAGGTGGTGCACGGTCAGACCGACCCGCACGGCCGCTTCGCGACGACCGTCGCCCCCGGCGAGTACAGCGTCTCCGTGACGGCCGACGGCTTCCGGCCTGTCATGCGCACCGTCACCTGCGCCGAGGAGACACGCACATCGCTCGGCACCGTCGCGATGGAACTCGCCCCGGCGCCGCCCATGCCCGCCCCGGGCGCATGGCGCATCGACCCGGACCACACGGCGGTGCGCTTCATCGCCCGGCACATCGGCCTCGCCGAGGTGCACGGCCGCTTCAACCGCTTCGAGGGCACCCTCTGGATCGCGGAGGACGTCCGGCACTCCCGCATCGACGTCGTGATCGAGACCGCCAGCATCGACACGGGGGTCGCCCAGCGCGACGAGCACCTGCGCTCGCAGGAGTTCCTCGACGTCGTCAACTTCCCGTACATGCAGTTCACCAGCGAGCACTTCGTGCACCGCGGCGGCTCCCGGTGGACCGTGCAAGGCGTGCTCAACCTGCACGGCGTCAGCAGGAACATCGCGCTCGACACCCGCTACCTGGGGATCGGCACCGGCATCATGGGCGAGTCCCGCACCGCCTGCTCGGCCTCCACCGAACTGCACCGCGAGGACTTCACCCTGGACTGGCGCTCCATGCTCCGGCGCGGCATCGCCATGATCGGCGCGACGATCAGGATCGAGCTGGACATCCAGGCCGTTCCGCAGCAGACGCCGGCCGGCTGACGCCCCGTACGCCTCACCGCCCCGTACGCCCCCGGCGGTCAGCCCCGGTCGCCGTCGCCGGCGACCGGGAGCAGGCCCGAAGGAAAGCCGCTCGGCAGGCTCGTGGGCAAGGACGTGGGCAGACCGCTGGGCAGACCGGACGGCAGGGCCGTCGGCCACTGCGACGGGAACCCGCTCGGGACGGTGAGCGAGGGCGACGACGTGCCCGCGCCCGGGCCGCCGGATGCATTCCCGTCACCCGGCCTGCCCGGCTCGCCGCCCTTGCCGCCGACGACCAGGACGGCGCCCAGGGCGAGCCCGGCCACCGCCACCAGCGCGACGACGAGCAGGGCGGCCCGCCGCCCGCCGCCGCCCGGGCGAGGGGGCGGGGGCGGTGACGGCGGCGTGCCCCACGGCGGCTGGGCGGGCCCGAAGCCGCCCGGAGGCGGACCCGCGGGCGGCCCGTACGGCGGTCCAGGTGGAGTGGCCATGCGACCAGCGTCCCGCCGGGCGCGCACACACCGGCGGGCGGTGACGGAACCACCACAGGTTCCACCCCGGACCGGGACATTCCACCCGGCGCTCAGCCCTCCGCGCGCAGGAACGCCTCCAGGCCGGACAGATCGTCGGTGTTGAGCAGGTCCACGCCGGCGGAGAGCAGCTCCCGCCACACGGCCTCGCGCGCCGGGCCGGGCCGGTCCGGTGTGGCCCAGAACCGCACGCGGCGGCCCTCGGCGTGCGCACCGGACACGATCCGCCGGAGCCGGGCCCTCTCCGTGGCCGGCATCGGGCCGGCGCCCTGCCAGCCGAAGTTGGCGCTCCAGTTGTCGCTCACCAGGGGGATGAACGACGCGGGGGCACCGCCTCCGAGGTCGGCGAGCCGGCCGTCGTAGAAGGCGTGCCGGAGCCGCTCCTCCGCCATCGGCCCCCGCGCGCCACGGTCACCCGAGACGACCGCCGTGACGGCACCGCGGCGGATCCGGCCGTCGGCACAGGACGTGAACAGCGTCCCGTAGCGGCGCAGGCGCCGCGAGAGCTCCCGGTAGGTCGCGGCGCCGTCGGTCTTGATGTCGACGAGCAGCTGCAGCGAGAGGTTGTAGCCCTGGTAGACACGGCCGTGACCGGCTCTGACCCGGCGCTGCAGCGGATCGAGGTAGAGGGCTTCGAGAGTGCGGGCCGGGTCGAGGCCCGAGGCGTCGTGGGCGACGAGGAGCCGCCCGTCCACGAGCCAGATGTCCGCCTCGACGCTGCCGAACCCGTGGGAGAGCGCATCGGTGAGCGGGTGGGTGTGCTCGTAGTCGTTGTGCGCGTGCGCGCGGCGCAGGGGCAGCCTGCCCGGCGCGCCGGACTCATCGCGCCCCCGCGCCGCCGGCTCGGCGAACGTCGTGGTGGCGAAGGCCGGGGTGGCGAAGGACCCCGTGAGCGCGCCGCCCAGGGCGGCTCCGAAGGCGACGACGGCTGCGCGGCGCGTGCGAAGGCTCATGGCAGCTCTCCCAGTTCTCCAGGAACTCCCAGGTCGGTGTGTGTGCCAGTGTGCAGCGGCGTCCGCCCGCACGTGCCGGCACCTGTGAGTATCCGGGCCCGACGGGCCTCTGGGCAGGGATGTGCCGAGAGTTGCCCGCGTCGACGTCGGCGCGTTCCCTGTCGTTCTTTCGGGGCATGGTGAACTGTTCTGCACCGTGCCAGAGTTGACGAGACCTCTGGGGTGACTGTGAAGAGACGCAGAAGACGTATGCGCTCGGTGCTGACGGTTCTGGTGGCGTGGACCTCGCTGATCGGCGGAGGCACCGCCCTGGCGGATGCGAGCGACCGGCCCGCACTGCAGTTCCGGACCCTGGCCCCGGTCGCGCCGGGCGTGGAGTACCGGGAGTTCTCCCTGTCCGCCTCCCACGGCCCGGCGTACGGGCATGTGCTGAGGGTCGATCTGAGCCGCTCGGGCGTCTCGCTCGACCTGCTGTATCCGGGCTCCGTCGCCGCGAGGTCGACGGTTTCGCGGATGGCGGCCGCCCGGGGCGCCGTGGCCGGGGTCAACGGCGACTTCTTCAATATCACGGAGACCCAGCACCCGGGGGTCGAGGCGACGGGTGCACCGGTCGGGCCGTCCATCGCGAGCGGCCGCCGTCTGGGCGCGGCCGTGCCCAACGGGCAGCGCTTCGGGCCGGCGATGCCCCCGGGCGTGTCCACACGGGACGTCATCGGCCTGGGCACCGACTACAGGGGCCGGCTGGACCGGCTCACCCTGGAGGGCACCGTGACGGCCAACGGCAGGACGCTGCCGTTGCGCGGGCTCAACCAGTACGCCCTGCCGGTCGGCGGCATCGGCGCGTACACCCCCTCCTGGGGCTCGGCGTCACGGCTCCGCGCCACCTGCGGCACGGACGCCAGCAGGGGCGCGCCCTGCACGAACGACACCTACGAACTGACCGTGCGGCACGGCAAGGTGACGGCCGCGGCGCACAAGCCCGGCCACGGCGCGATCGCCTCCGGCACACTGGTGCTCGTCGGGCGGGACGCGGGGGCCCGGGAGCTGCGCAGACTCAAGGTCGGTGACGCCGTGCGCGTCGAGGACAGGCTGAAGGCGGCGCACCGGGGCGCGCTGCGCTTCGCGATCGGCGGGTTCCCCGTGCTGCGCGACGGCCGGCCGCTGTCCGGACTGGACGGCTCGACCTCCGCCGTACGCACCGCCGCGGGCCTGGGCGACGACGGACGGCTGTTCTACCTTCTGGCGCTGGACGGCGCCGCCGACTACCGGACGGGGCTCACCGTCGCCGAGCTCGCCGACCTGATGCGCGATCTCGGCGCGGACGACGCCGTCAACCTCGACGGCGGCGGCTCGAGCACGCTGGTCACCCGCGATCCGGACAGCGGCCGGACGGCGGTCCGCAATCATCCGTCGGGCGGGGCGGAGCGGCCGGTGGCAAACGGTGTCGGGGTTTTCGTCCGAACGTAACATGATCGATCAATCCACCCTTTTGAGTGACTGCGCCCACCGATATCCCACTGATAACTTCGAGGGCGGGCAGGGGAATTCTTGAGCAGGCCCGCTGCGGCCTGTTTCCATAACGGATGGGTGGGCATTCGCATATGACGACGTCAGTGGAGACCGGTAACGAAGGCAATAACGGTGCCGGCCGGCTGAGTCTGGGCACCGAGGCCGCACGGAATCTGGCGACCACGACAAAGTCCGTTCCTCAGATGCAGGGAATCACCTCGCGGTGGCTCCTGCGCATGCTGTCCTGGGTGCACGTCCCGGGCGGTACGTACCGGGTCAACCGGCGTCTGACGCACACCCTCGGCGACGGCCGGGTGGAGTTCGTCTCCACCGGCGCGGACGTCCGGGTCATCCCGGCGGAGCTGGGCGAGCTCCCGCTGCTGCGCGGCTTCGGCGACCCGGAGGTCCTCGAAGCGCTCGCGGGCCGCTTCACCCAGCGGGAGTTCCGGCCGGGGGACGTCGTCGTGGAGGCCGGGCAGCCGGCGGACCAGGTGGTCCTGATCGCCCACGGCAAGCTCAACAAGGTCCGTGAGGGCGAGTACGGCGATCCGGCCGTCCTCGGCGTCCTGGCCGACGGCGGCTATTTCGGCGACAAGGCCCTGGCCGCGGCGGCGGAGAGCGACTGGGACTTCACCGTCAAGGCCGTCACCGCCTGCACCGTGCTGACCATGCCGCGCCAGGCGTTCCAGGAGGTCATGGAGGCATCGGCCGGGCTTCGGTCCCATGTGGAGGCGTTCCGCACCGCCACCGCCCGCCCGCAGAACGAGTACGGCGAGTCCGCCATCGACGTGGCCTCCGGCCACTCCGGCGAGCCGGCGCTGCCCGGCGTCTTCGCCGACTACGAGCTCTCTCCCCGTGAGTACGAGCTGAGCGTCGCCCAGACGGTCCTGCGCGTCCACACCCGCGTGGCCGACCTCTACAACGAGCCCATGAACCAGGTCGAGCAGCAGCTGCGGCTGACCATCGAGGCGCTGCGCGAGCGCCAGGAGCACGAGATGGTCAACAACCGCCGGTTCGGCCTGCTGCACAACGCGGATCTCAAGCAGCGCATCCACACCCGCAGCGGCCCGCCCACCCCGGACGACCTCGACGAGCTGCTCGCCACGGTCTGGAAGGACCCGAGCTTCCTGCTGGCCCACCCGCGCACGATCGCGGCGATCGCCCGGGAGTTCAACAGCCGGGGGGTCTATCCGGACAGCGCCGCCGTCGGCGGCCACTCCGTGCCCGCCTGGCGCGGAATTCCCATCTTCCCGTGCAATAAGATCCCGATCTCCGAGAACGGCACCAGCTCCGTTCTCGTCATGCGCACGGGCGAGGAATCCCGAGGCGTCGTCGGGCTGCACCGGACGGGAATTCCCGATGAATATCAGCCGAGCCTCTCGGTGCGTTTCATGGGGATCAGCGAACAGGCCATCATCTCCTATCTGGTGAGTGCTTACTACTCCACCGCCGTGCTGGTGCCGGACGCCCTCGGAATTCTGGAGAACGTCGAGATCGGCCACTGACCCCGGCCACCGACCCCGGCATCAGACCCCCGGCTCCGACCCCGGTCGCCGCCCCGGCCTCCGGCCACAGCCGCCGGAGGCCGCCCGCACCACGCCCCGCACCGCGAATCCGCGCCTCGTACCGCACACAGATGGGTGATCATCAGCTATGACCACGTCAGTGGAGTCCGGCCAGGCCGCACCGGCCCCGGAGGCACAGCTCAGCCTCGGCACCACAGCGGCACGCCAGCTCGCCACGACGACCAAGTCCGTACCGCAGATGCAGGGGATCTCCTCCCGCTGGCTCCTGCGCGTGCTGCCCTGGGTACAGGTATCCGCCGGCACCTACCGGGTGAACAGGCGGCTCACGTACACCGTGGGGGACGGCCGGGTCGAGTTCATCTCCACCGGTTCGGAGGTCCGGGTCATCCCGCCGGAGCTCGGAGAGCTGCCGCTGCTCCGGGACTTCGGCGACAACGACACGCTGGAGGCGCTGGCCAACGGCTTCGTCCAGCGCGAGTACGCGGCCGGTGACACCCTCGTCGAGGCCGGCGCCCCGGCCGACCACATCTTCCTCGTCGCCCACGGCAAGCTCAACAAGACGGGCACCGGCAAGTACGGCGACGAGACCGTGCTCGGGGTGCTGGCCGACGGCGACTACTTCGGCGAGCAGGTCCCCCTGGAGCCGGACGGCACCTGGGGGTTCACCGTCCGGGCCGTCACGCGCTGCACGGTCCTGGCCCTTCCCCTGCAGGCCTTCCAGGAGCTGGCCGAGCGGTCGGAGGCTCTGCGCGAGCACGTCGCGGCGTACTCGTCCCGCCCGGCGCGGCCGCAGAACAAGCGCGGTGAGGCCGACATCGCCATCACCTCGGGCCACGCCGGCGAGCCCTCCATCACCGGCACCTTCGTCGACTACGAGCTCTCCCCCCGCGAGTACGAGCTGAGCGTCGCCCAGACCGTGCTCCGGATGCACACCCGCGTCGCCGACCTCTACAACGACCCGATGAGCCAGCTCGAGCAGCAGCTGCGGCTGACGGTCGAGGCGCTGCGCGAGCGCCAGGAACACGAGATCGTCAACAACCGCCAGTTCGGCCTGCTGCACAACGCCGACATCAGCCAGCGCATCCACACCCGCACCGGCCCGCCCACCCCCGACGACCTCGACGAGCTGCTGGCGCGCCGCCGCAAGACCCAGTTCATCCTCGCCCACCCGCGCACCATCGCCGCGTTCGGCCGTGAGTGCACCAGCCGCGGGCTCTACCCGAAGTCCATCGACGTCCTGGGCTCCTCGGTGCGCTCCTGGCGCGGAGTGCCGCTGCTGCCCTGCAACAAGATCCCGGTGAGCGAGTCGGGAACGAGCTCGATCCTCGCCATGCGGACCGGCGAGGACAACCAGGGGGTCGTGGGCCTGCACCAGACCGGCATTCCGGACGAGTTCCAGCCGAGCCTCAACGTCCGGTTCATGGGCATCAACGAGCAGGCGATCTCCTCGTATCTGGTGAGCGCCTACTTCTCGGCGGCGATCCTGGTGCCGGATGCCCTGGGTGTCCTGGAGGACGTCGAGATCGGGCGCTAGGCGCGCCGCGCGGCGGCATCCCGGGCCGGATCCCCTGACAGCGGGCCCGGCCCGGGCGCCGTTCAGGGCCCGTATCCGTCCGGGCCGTATCAAGGCCGTACGCCGCTCACGAGGCGAGCGGTCGTCGACAGGCCGTCGGAGATCGTCGGCGCGATGCTCGTGCTCGCGAGGAGGAAACCGAGCAAAATACAAACCAGGGCGTTCGACATGCGCAGCGAGCCGCTGCGCATGAACACGACCACCAGGACGAGCAACAACAGGACCACGGAGATCGAAATGGCCATGGCGAACCTCCTCGGCGGAGCGGTTGTACGTCAGTCTGTCCCACCATGCGCCGCGGCCTGCGCAAACGGTGTACTCCATTCAGGTACGGCGGAACTCTCCACGCGGTCCCGTGGTCGTTGAGATCGCGGTCGGTGCGCTCCTCAAGGCCGTTGCCACGGGAGCCATCGGATCGCTTTCGGGCAAGGTCACGGGCGCCGCGTGGGAGAAGCTCAAACGGGATCCGGCCGTCACGGCCTTCCAGCGCGCGCTTGCCAGAGCGCTCGAGCTCTACGGCTCCACCGGCCAGCGGCTCGCCCTGGCCAAGCCCTTGCTCGCCCGGCGCGGCCCCCTGTCGGACGAGGAGGTCACTGCCGAGCTCGGTAAGGTGCTCCGCCCCGATGCAGCTCCCGATCCGGCTGTCATCGCGGCTCACTGGCGTGCCGCTCTGGACGGGCCGGTATCCGCGGACCTCACTGCCGAAGCAGCGATCCTGCTCGGTCATCTGACCGCTGAGCTGCGGGAGGAGGAGGTGTTCCGGCCGGTGTTCGCGCAGCGGTCCCTGGAGGCGATCGCCGACAGCTCCGAGGCCGGAGCGGAGGCCCTGCAGCAGCTCGTCGAGAACCTGGCCAACCTGACGAGGCTCACGGGCAGCGGCCTGGCCGGGCTGGCCGACGCGGTCCGGTCGGTACATCCCGCGCTCTCCCTGCACGTCCGTTCGTGGACCCGGCTGATCAACGAGCGGACCCGGGGATTTGTGGGCCGCGCCTTTGTGTTCGAGGCGTTCGAGGCATTCACCGGAAGCAACCCGTGCGGCTACTTCCTGGTTCTGGCGAAGCCGGGCGTGGGCAAGACGGCGATCGCAGCCGAGCTGGTCCGCCGGGGCGGCCACGTCCATCACTTCAACGTGCGGGCCGAGGGCGTCAACCGCGCCGACATGTTCCTGCGCAGCGTCTGTGCCCAGCTTGTCGCCGCGTTCGGCCTGCCGTACACGGACCTGCCTCCCGACGCCCACCGTGATGCCGGATTCCTGTCGGCCGTGCTCGACCAGGTGTCGGAGCGGCTGGCGGACGGCGAGCGCTGCGTCATCGTGGTGGACGGTCTCGACGAGGTCGAGACGTCGGACCACGAGATGGCCAATGTGCTCTTCCTGCCGACCCTGCTGCCCCCGGGCGTCTTCGTCGTCGCCACGGTCCGCGACGGTTCCCCGGTCCCGCTGCGCGTCGACTGCGCGCGCCTCCCGTTCAGGATCGACGCGGGCTCTGCGGAGAACCTCGCCGACATCCGCGCCTACGTAGGCTCGGCGGCCGCCCGAGCGGGTGGCTTCATGGCCGCGAGGCGGCTGACGAGCGACGGGTTCGTGAGGCTGCTGACCGAGCGGTCCGAGGGCAATTTCATGTACCTCCGGCACGTACTGCCCGAGGTGATTTCCGGGCGCTATGACGACACCCGTATTCCGCAGGGCCTGGAGAACTATTACGAGGACCACTGGCGCCTGATGCGGTCGGGCGGCCGGCTGGAAGAGCAACTACCCGTACTCATGGCCCTGACCACGGTCGACACGCCCCTCACGGCGAGCGCGATCGCCGAGTTCGCCGGGGTCCCGGATCCGTTGCGCACCGTCTCCCTGCTGGCCCAATGGGGGCAGTTCCTCGTGGCCGACAAGACCGAGCTCGACGGACGACCCCGTACCCGATACCGGATCTACCATCAGTCCTTCCGTGACTTCCTGCGGGAAAAGGAAGAGGTCGGGGAACTCACCGTCACCCATCGCCAGGCACTGGACCGGGCGGCGGACGCCCTGTGGAACAGGCTTCAGTCCCATGACTGAGCAGTCCCATGGCTGAGGGGTCGCACGGATGAGGGGTCGCATGGATGAGCAGTCGCATGGCTGACATGGAGCGCGCCCTCGCGGGGATGGACGAGGAGTCCCGCCGCACGGTCCTGCGCGAGCTGGTCCGCATGCAGCTGGATCTGCAGGAGCTCGGTCGTGCCGGGGCGCTGCTGACGGACATGGCCTTCCTCGGTGCCAAGTGCCGGGCGGGACTGCTCTACGAGCTGCTCGCCGAGTTCGCGCGGGCCGATGCCCTGGGAGCCCCGGGCATCGGCCCGTGGCGTCGTTTTCTGGACGAGCAGAGCCATGTGCTGGGCGTCGGCCCGCATTTGTTCGCCCAGCAGGCCGTCAACCGGCCGCGGGGCGATCCGGTCGGCAGAACGGCGCAGCGCCTGCAGATCGACGAGCCGTATCTGGAGTTGTTGAACAAGGAGCCCGCGGATGACAGCCCCCTCGCCCCGGTCCGTACGCTCTACGACTACGGGTCGTTGACGACCGGCGTCGGCATCACGCCCGACGGACGGACCGCCGTCTCCGTCGATCTCACGCACCGGCTTCGGGTGTGGGACCTGGAGACCGGCAGATGTGTCCGCAGGCTCGGCCAGCCGTACGCGACCGCCGTCGCACTGAGCGCCGACGGCCTGCGGATCGTGGCGGCCGGGATGCACGACCTGGAGTTGTGGGACCTCCGTACGGGGGTGCCGGAGACGCTGTCGCCGACGCAGCACTCCCAGGTGATCCGTGCCGTCGCCATGACCCCGGACGGACGCCGGGCGGTCTCCGGCGGGGACGAGACCGTCGTGCTGTGGGATCTGGAACGACGGTGTCCCCATGCGGTGTTCGGCGGGCACGGCGACGAGGTGCTGGCCGTGGCGATCACCGATGACGGGCGCCTGGCGGTCAGCGCGAGCAAGGACCGTACCGTCCGGCTGTGGGACGTACCGAACCGCCGGTGCGCCCGTGTGCTCGAAGGGCATGACGGGGCCGTGTACGGGCTGGCGATGACGGGCGACGGAAGGCTGATCGTCTCCGGTGCGGAGGACCGGCTCGTCAAGGTCTGGGAAGAGGGCGAGTGGAGGGCCGATCTCCCGGGTCACGCCGATTCGGTCGACGCGCTCGGAATGAGCGCCGACGGCAGCTGCTGCGTCTCGGGGAGCTCCGACGGGGAGGTGCGGTTCTGGGATGTGCCGTCCCGCTCGTGCCGGGCGGCGGTGCGTGGGCATGCCTTCGCCCTGAGTGCTGTCGCGGTGACGCCTGACGGGCGCCGTGCTCTCACCGGGGCCTGGGACGGGAAGGTCAAACTCTGGGACCTCGGGGACCTTGACGGGCTCCCTGCCTCCACAGCGCACACCCCGGCCGCCGACGCCGTGCACGAGGCCGTGCTCGCCCCGTCCGGCCGCCGGGCCGTGGTGGGCGACAGCGCGGGTCGTCTGCACCTGTGGGATGTGGGCACGGCCCGGCGGGTGGGCAGTTTCGGTGTGCGCGGGAGCGAGGTTCATGGCGTCGCCTTTGCTCCGGACGAGCGGCATGTGTTCTCCGGTCACGGCGACGGGACCGTTCGGCGCTGTGCTCTCATCACCGGAGCGACCACCGTTCTCGGACGCCACGACGATGCGGTCCGGGCGCTGGCCGTGTCCCCGGACGGCCCCACTGTGCTGTCCGGCTCGGACGACAAAAGCATCCGGCTCTGGGATCCGGCGCGTGGTGAATGCGTCGGGGTGATGAAGGGCCACGAGGAGCCCGTCGTGGCCGTCGTCGCACGGCCGGGACTCGTGGTCTCGGCCGAGAGCAGCCGCATTCGCCACTGGGATCCCGGTCGGCGTGTCTGCCGGCACGTCACCTCGCTGCCCGACGGCCCGCAGGATTCCCTCATGGCCCTGGCGCTCAGCCCGAGCGGCCGGATCCTGGCTGCGGCCGGCCTGGCGGGCCTCGTGTGGCTGTGGGACACCGAGAGCAAGGAGCTCGTCGGAGTGCTGTCACCCGTCCGTCCCGCCATGATGGTGCACAAGCTCGCCTTCACCCGGACGGGCCTGCTGGTCACCGCGGGAGCGGACAATTACCTCCGGGTCTGGGACGTGCCGGAGCAGCGCAACATCGCGAGCTTCCCGACGGCCGGGAACGTGCATGCGATGGACGTCGGCGACGACGTGATGATCTGCGGGGACAGTCTCGGCGGGATCTTCCTGCTCCGCTTCCGTCCGGGGGCGGCGCGCTCTCCGGGGAGCTCGGCCGGCGCGTGGCCGACCGGCCGCGCGCCCACTCGGCAGGCAAGCCGTCCGCCGGGTGCCTAGGCTGGCGGAATGAGCCGCACAGCCGCCGACAGCAGGCCTTCCGCGGAGCGGCCCGCACCGGTTCCGCAGGACCGGGAGAGCGGGGAGCGCGAGTCCGCGTGGCGGCGGCTGCTGCACCGGGTGCCGAACGGATTCGCGATCTTCTTCGGCGCCCTCGGGCTGTTCTGTGCGATCACTTCGCTGATCATGCCGCTGCGGCGGGCGGCGCTGCCGCTGACGGAGGCGCTGGACACGCTGACCGTCCCCACCGCCCCGAACCTGGCCTACGCCGTCTTCCTGCTGCTCCTCGCGGCGGCGATGGCCGCCCGCAAGCGGGTCACGCTCTGGTTCGTCCTCGCCTATCTGACCCTGCTGCTGGTCGCGGACGTCCTGCTGCTGGTGGTGGGTTACTGGGACACGATCCCCTCGCTGGTGCTGTGCCTGGCCGCGATGGCGCTGCTGGTCCTGGCCCGGCGGGAGTTCTACGCGGCGTCACGGCGGGGCGCGTTCCTGCGGGCCTCGCTCGTGCTGGCGGCGGGGCTCGCGGTGGCCATCCTGGTGGGCTGGGGCCTGGTGTCGCTGTTCCCCGGGTCGCTGGAGCCCGGGGGCGGCAACCGGCTGCTGTTCGTCGCCAACAAGGTGTGCGGCGGGCTGGTGAGCGGCCGGCACTTCACCGGCCACCCGCCGCACTGGCTGTACTTCCTGCTCGGGCTGCTCGGCGCGCTGGCGCTGCTCAACGCCGCCATGTCCCTCTTCCGCTCGCAGCGCCTGGAGGCGGCGCTCCATGACGACGAGGAGCCCCGGATCCGCGCCCTGCTGGCCCGCTACGGCGGCCGGGACTCGCTGGGCTACTTCGCGACCCGCCGGGACAAGGCCGTGATCTTCTCCCCCAGCGGCAAGGCGGCGGTGACCTACCGGGTCGAGGCGGGTGTCTGCCTGGCCTCCGGTGATCCGCTGGGCGATCCGGAGGCGTGGACGCCGGCGATCGACGCGTGGCTGGAGGTCGCGGGCCGCTACGGCTGGCAGCCGGCCGTGATGGGAGCCAGCGAGGCGGGTGCGAAGGCGTACGCCCGCTCGGGCCTGGGCGCGCTGCAGCTGGGTGACGAGGCGATCCTGCAGGTCGCCACGTTCGACCTGGACGGGCGTGAGATGCGGGTGACACGGCAGGCCGTCCACCGCGTGGAGCGCACCGGTGCCACCGTCCGCATCCGGCGCCACTCGGCGCTCACCGACGAGGAGATGGGCGAGGTCATCCACCGGGCGGACGCCTGGCGGGACACCGAGACCGAGCGCGGCTTCTCGATGGCGCTGGGGCGGCTCGGCGATCCGGCCGACGGCGACTGCCTGCTGGTGGAGGCGTTCGACAGCGAGGGGACGATGATCGCCCTGCTGTCGTTCGTGCCGTGGGGGCGGGACGGGGTCTCGCTGGATGTGATGCGCCGTGACCGGGCCGCGCCCAACGGCGTCATGGAGTTCATGGTCACGCAGCTGTGCGCGCAGGCCGGGCGGTTCGGGGTCAAGCGCGTCTCGCTGAACTTCGCGGTGTTCCGCTCCGCGTTCGAGGAGGGCGCGCGGATCGGGGCGGGGCCGGTGCTGCGGCTGTGGCGCAAGCTGCTGCTGTTCTTCTCCAAGTGGTGGCAGCTGGAGGCCCTTTACCGCTCGAACGTGAAGTACAACCCGGAGTGGCACCCGCGGTTCCTCTGCTACGCGGACGCGGGCGCGCTGGCGCGGATCGGGCTCGCCGCCGGCATCGCCGAGGGGTTCGTCGCGGTGCCCAGCCTGGGCCAGTTGTGGAACCGCGGGCGGGCCCGGGGCATCACCAGCCCGTCGTCCACCGCGGGGCTGCCGCCGCTCTCCGAGCTCGGCCTGGAGGCCGGGGCCGAGGAGGCGGGGCGGGAGGGGCTCGCGGGTCTGCCGGAGCAGGTGCGGGTGCGGCGGCGGAAGCTGGAGCTGCTGCGGGCGGCGGGCGTGGAACCGTATCCGGTCGACGCGCACCGCACGCACACCCTCGCCGCGATCCGTGCCGCCCACGCGGGGCTCAAGCCGTCCACCCGTACGGGTGAGCGGGCGACGGTGACCGGCCGTGTGCTGCTGGTCCGCAATCACGGCGGCGTCGCCTTCGCCGTGCTGCGCGACTGGTCCGGCGACCTGCAGCTGACCTTCGCCCGGGAGGACTGCGGCCGGGAGGGGCTGCGGCGCTTCGCCACGCACATCGACCTCGGCGACCACATCGAGGCGGAGGGCGAGATCGGCACCACCGACCGCGGTGAGCTCACCGTCTTCGTCAGCAACGCCCGGATGACCGCGAAGTGCCTGCGCCCCCTGCCCGACAAGCGGCACGGCCTGAGCGACCCCGAGGCGCGGGTGCGGATGCGTTACGTGGACCTCGCCGTCTCGCCGGAGGCGCGGCGGACGGTGCGGGCGCGCAGCACGGCCGTGCAGGCGCTGCGCCAGGGGCTGCTCGACCGCGGTTTCCTGGAGGTGGAGACGCCCATGCTCCAGCAGATCCACGGCGGCGCCAACGCCCGGCCGTTCACCACGCACATCAACGCCTACGACCTCGACCTGTACCTGCGGATCGCGCCGGAGCTGTATCTCAAGCGGCTGTGCGTGGGCGGCATGGAGAAGGTCTTCGAAATGGGCCGCACATTCCGCAACGAGGGCGTCTCGTACAAGCACAATCCCGAATTCACGATGCTGGAGGCGTACCAGGCGTTCGCGGACTACGACGTGATGCTGGACCTGACGCGCGAGCTGATCCAGGCCGCGGCCGTCGCCGCCCACGGGTCGGCGGTGGCGCTGCGGGCGGACGCCGGGGGCAGGCCGGTCGAGCACGACATCTCGGGGCCGTGGCCGGTGAAGACCGTCTACGGCGCGGTCTCCGAGGCGCTAGGCGAGGAGGTCGACGCGGACACCCCGGTGGGGGCGCTGCGCCGGCACTGCGACGCGGCCGGGGTGCCGCACCGGCCGGAGGACGGGCGCGGGGACATCGTGCTGGAGATGTACGAGCGGCTGGTCGAGGAGCGTACGCAGCTGCCCGTCTTCTACAAGGACTTCCCCACCGACGTCTCGCCGCTCACGCGTCCGCACCGCCACGATCCGCGCCTCGCCGAGCGCTGGGACCTGGTGGCCTTCGGTACCGAGCTGGGCACGGCGTACTCGGAGCTGATCGACCCCATCGAGCAGCGGCGCCGACTGACCGCGCAGTCGCTGCTGGCGGCGGGCGGCGACCCGGAGGCGATGGAGCTGGACGAGGACTTCCTGCGGGCCCTGGAGTACGCGATGCCGCCGACGGGCGGGCTCGGGATCGGGGTGGACCGGCTGGTGATGTTCCTGACGGGACTGTCGATCCGGGAGACGCTGCCGTTCCCGCTGGTGCGGCGGCGGTGACCGCAGGCCACACACAAAAGCACCCCCAAGAACCACCTCAAAGGATCACTTTGGGAAAGGGATAGAATTCTTTATTTGCCTTATAGATCCGCCGTTGTTAGCTTGCGAATATGACCTCGGCACAGCGCACCCGAACCCCGTGGGCCCCGATGGCGGCGACCGCGCTGCTGTGGGGCTCGGCATTCACCGCCATCCAGGTGGCGCTGCCGGATTACTCCCCGGCCTCCGTCGCCCTCCTGCGTATGGCCATCACCGTCGCCCTGCTCGTGCCCTGCCTCCTCCTCGGGCGCATCGGCCGACTGCACCGCGGCGACGTGCTGCGCATGGCCGCCTTCGGCCTGACCGGCATGACGGCCTACCAGGTGCTGCTGTGCGCCGGCGAGCAGAGCGTGGACGCGGGCACCGCGGCCATGCTGATCGCCGCCTCCCCGGTCTTCACCACCGTGCTCGGCATGGCCTTCCTCGGCGACCGGCCCGGCACACGGGGCCTGGCCGGCCTCGCCGTGGCGCTCACCGGCGCACTCACCGTCGCCGTCACCTCGGGCGGCGGGAGCGGTTCGCTCATGGGCGCGCTCATGGTGCTCGCCGCCGCCGCGACGCAGGCGACGTCCTTCGCCCTGCAGAAGCCGCTGCTGAAGCGGTACTCGGGTGCGGAATGCGTCTTCTACGGCAGCCTGTTCGGCATGGTGCCGCTGCTGCCGCTCGCCCCCGAAGCGGTGGGGCAGATCGCGGCGGCCGACGGCCACCGCACGGCGGCGGTGCTCTGGCTGGGCGTGGGCTGCACCGCGATGGCCTTCTGGACCTGGTCGCGGACGCTGCGGGCCACGACGGCGTCGACGGCGTCGCTGGTGCTGTACGCCGTGCCGGTCGCTGCGCTCGGCCTTGACGCGGCGTTCCTGGGGAATCTGCCTGCGCTGAACGCGGTCGGGGGTGGGCTGCTGGTGCTTGCCGGCGTTGCGGTCGCTACGGTGCGAAGGGCGCCGAAGGCGCCGGAGCAGGCGCCGGAGTCTGAGCCGATCGTCGAGCGGGAGCTCGTGGACAGCCGACGCTAGTCTGCACGGGGCTCCTCCCCGGACCCCGGACCCCGGACCCCGGTCCTCAGACACCGGACCGGCTTTCCCTCGGTAGCTCGTCCCAGTGCACCGTCTCGTCGCACCAGCGGTTCAAGAGCACGCTGTCGTGTCCCACCGCCAGCAGCCCCGCCCCGCTCTCCGCCCGGTAGGTCTCGACCGCCGCCACGAGTGCCGCCGACGTCGAGGCGTCCAGCATCGCCGTCATCTCGTCGCAGATCAGCCAGCGCGGGCGCAGGACGAGGGCCCGGGCCAGGCAGGCCCGTTGCAGCTGACCGTCGCTGACCTCGTGCGGGCGCCGGCCCAGCAGTTCCCGGGAGAGGCCGACGCGTCCGGCCAGGCCGGCCACCGCCGCAGCGGCCTCGTCCCGGCGGCCCGTCGCCCGTAGGGGCTCCGCGATCAGATCGGCGAGCCGCATGCGCGGGTCCGCGGCCAGGCGCGGCTGCTGGAAGACCACGCCGAAGGCCGTGCGCTGCTCGCGCGGGGCGCGGTGGCGCCAGCCGCGGACGGGAACGCCGTCGATGACGACCGTCCCGGAGTCCGGCCGGTGCAGCAGCGCGGCCACCCGGGCCAGCGTGGACTTGCCGCAGCCGCTGGGGCCGAGCAGGCCGACGGACCGGCCGGCCCCGACCGTCAGCGAGACCTCGCGGACGACGGGCGCGCGGCGGTCGTAGCCGGCGGTGATACGGCTCAGTTCGAGCATGCGGTCGCCTCCTCCGGGTGGTGGCAGGCCACGCCGTCGACCGGCGCCGGCAGCGTCTCGCACCGTGCGCTCGCCCGTGCGCAGCGGGGGGCGAAGGCGCAGCCGTCGGGCAGGTCGCCGAGTTCGGGGGGCATGCCCGGGATGGGGGTGAAGGCCCGCTCGGGCAGGGCGTCGAGCAGGGCGCGGGCGTAGGGGTGGCGGGGGCCGGGTGCGCCGAAGAAGGCGGGGGCGTCGGCGATCTCCACGATGCGGCCCGCGTACATGACGGCGACGCGGTCGGCGATGCGCCGGGCCGCCGCGAGGTCGTGGGTGATCATCAGCAGGGCGCGGCCGGTGTCGGCGTGCCGCCGCAGTTCGTCCACCGTGCGGTCGACAAGGTCGCGGTCGAGGCCGGTCGTCGGCTCGTCGGCGAGCAGGAGCGGGGCGTCGCCGACGAGGGCGAGCGCGGTGGCGGCGCGCTGGGCGAGGCCGCCGGAGAGCTGGTGGGGGTGCCGGTCCAGGTGCGTGGCGGGGAAGGCCGCCCGCTCGGCCGCGGCTTCGGCCGCTTCCCGCAGCCCGGCCTTGGGGACGCCCGTCAGCTCCCGGACAGTCTCCTCCAGCTGGGAGCGCACGGTGCGTACGGGGGTGAGGTGCGCGGAGGGGCTCTGCGGTACGAGGCCGATGCGGCGGCCGCGTACGGTGCGGGCGAGGGTGCGCTCGTCGGCGGCCAGGAGGTCGAGGTCGCCCAGGAGGGCCCGGCCCGTGGTCTCGGCGTTGCGGGGCAGCAGGCCGAGCAGGGCCGAGGCCAGGACGGATTTGCCGCAGCCGCTCTCGCCGATGAGGGCGAGGCATTCGCCGGGGGCCAGCGCGAACGACGCGTCGCTGACGGCGGCGATCTGCCGGCCGCCGCGCATCCGGAACCGTACGGAGAGGTTGTCCACGGACAGCACGGGGCTCGTGGGGCTCACAGGATGCACAGGACTCACGGGAGTCACGGGGTTCACGGGACTCACAGGCTCAGCTCCGATCGGCGGCGCGGGTTGAGCCGTTCGCGCCACGCGCCCGCCAGGCCCGCCACGGCCAGGGTGGGGACGATGATGAACAGGCCGGGGAAGAGCGTCGGCCACCAGTCGCCCGCGAGGAGGGAGCCGCGCGCGCTCTGGACCATGTTGCCGAGGCTCGCCTGGTGCGTGGGCAGGCCCAGGCCCAGGAACGACAGCGCGGACTCGTGCCAGATGGCGTGCGGGATCATCAGCACCGCCGCGAGCCCGGCCTGCGGCAGGACGGCCGGGAGCAGGTGGCGGACGGTGACCCGCCAGCGTGACGCGCCGCCGGAGACCGCCGCGTCGATGTACGGGCGCGAGCGCAGCGACAGCACCTCGGCCCGGACGATCCGCGCCGTCGACAGCCAGTGCGTGACGACGACGGAGGCGACCACCGGCCAGACGCCCGGGCGGAACATCGTGACGACGAAGATGCCGAGCAGCAGGTGCGGCACGGACGAGAAGAGGTCGACGAGCCGCATCAGCACGCGGTCCGCCCAGCCGCCGAGCGCGCCTGCGACCGCGCCGACCGCCGTACCGATCACGGTCGCGGCGAGGGCGGCGGCGACGCCGACGAAGAGCGAGACGCGAAGCCCGTACACGCTGCGCGGCAGCAGGTCGCGGCCCACTTCGTCGGTACCGAAGGGGTGGTCCCAGGACGGCGGCCGCAGCTTGGCCGCGAGGTCGACGGCTTGTTCGTCCAGGGGGACGGCGAACGGTACGACCAGCACGGCGAGGACGACTGCGGCCGTCACGGCGGCGGAGACGCGCGTACGCGTGCGGGGACGTGTACGCGTGCGGGGGTCAGCCATACGCGTACGTGTGCGGGGGTCAGCCATCGAAGCCCACCCTCGGGTCCGCCAGCCCGTACAGCAGGTCGGACAGCAGGTTCCCCACCAGGACCGCCGCCGTCGCGAGCACGGTCAGGGCGGCGAGCAGCGGGAAGTCGACCTTGGTGGCGGCTTCGACGGTCGCGGAGGCGATACCGGGCCAGCTGAAGACGGTCTCCACCAGCAGGGCGCCCGTGATGAGTTCGGGGACGCGGGAGCCTATGAGGGTGAGGACGGGCAGCAGGCCGGAGCGCAGGGCGTGGCCGAGGAGCACGGTCCGCTCGCGCAGTCCGCGGGCGCGGGCGCCGCGCACGGGGTCTTCCTCCAGCGCGTCGCCGACGCCCTGGCGTACGTAGAGCACGAACCAGGGCAGCTGGGAGACGGCGAGCACGGCTGCGGGCAGGACGACGTGGGAGGCGACCTGGCCGGGTGTGGCGACGTCGCTGCCGGTGTCGGTGAGCCCGCCGGCGGGCAGGGCGCCGAGCTTGAGGGAGAAGAGCCAGATCGCGAGCAGGCCGAGCCAGAAGGGCGGGGCGGCTTCGAGCGCGTACGCCAGGGACGTCACGGCGCGGTCGAACAGGCCGCCGCGGCGGCGTGCCGCGAGGACGCCGAGGACGGTGCCGGCGGTCACGGCCAGGGCGAAGGCGATGCCGCACAGGAGCACGGACCAGCCGATGCGTTCGCCGATGACCTGGGCGACGGGCTGGCGCAGGGCCGCGGAGGTACCGAGGTCGCCGGTGAGGGCGGAGGTCAGCCAGTCCCACCAGCGGGCGGTGAAGGGCCGGTCGGCGCCGAGGTTGTCGCGCAGCTGGTCGAGGACGTCCTGGCGGGCGCCGAGGCCGGCGCTTCCGGCGTAGGCCCTCGCGGGGTCGAAGGGCGAGGCCGCGGCGACGGCGAAGACCCCGAAGGTGACGGCGGCGAGCACGGGGACGGCGGCCAGCAGCCGCCGTCCGGCCATGCGCGCCATGGGCCCCCACGGGAGCCCGGCGGCGGCGCGGATCACTTCTTCGGCTGCCAGTCCTCGACGTTCCACCAGGGGCCGGCGCCGAGGCCGTGGTCGTGCGGCTCGACCTGGGTGGAGAGGTCCTTCCACCGGTCGCTCATCACGTAGAGGTGGTCGACGTGGGTGAGGAAGGTGTAGCCGGGGTTGTCGGCGAGGCCGCGCTGGACCTTGTCGTAGGCGGCCTTGCGGGCGGCCTTGTCGCCGCTGCGGCGGCCCTCTTCGAGGGCCTTGTCGACGTCGGGGTTGCCGTAGGCGGCCATGTTGTTGAAGCCGTCGAGGGCGAGGGAGGAGTGGAGGAGGTTGTAGAGGTCGAAGTCGGGGTCGGCGGGGTTGCCGCCGCCGGCGAGGACCGCGTCGTTCTTCATGCGCGGCTCGATGACCTCCCAGGTGCCGCTCTGCACCTTGACCTCGATGCCGGCCTTCTTGGCGTCGGAGGCGAAGGCGAGGGCGTGCTCCTCGCGGAGCTTGTCACCGGCGGGGAACCAGAGGGTGAAGGAGGCGCGCTGTCCGTCCTTCTCGCGGATGCCGTCGCCGCCCGGCTTCCAGCCGGCGTCGTCCAGGAGCTGCTTCGCCTTGCCGGGGTCGTGCGGGCGCTCGGTGCCCTTGGCGAACCAGTCGCTGTCGGTGGGGACGGGGCCGTAGCCGGCCCGGCCCGCGCCTTCGAGCAGCTTGTCGACCATGGCCTTGCGGTCGACGGCGAGGTCGAGGGCGCGGCGCACGGCGAGGTCGCCGGTGACCTTGTTCGCGGTGGGGAGGGTGACGCCGCGGAAGTCGGTGGTCTTCGCCGTGAGGGTCAGCTTGTTCTTGTCGCCCTTGAAGCCCCTGGCCAGGTTGGGCGGCAGGATGGCGCCGTCGAGGTCGCCGGAGCGCAGCCGCGTGGCGCGCACGTCGTCGTCCTTGATGATCGCCATGGTGAGCTTCTTGACCTCGGGCTCACCGCCCCAGTAGCCGGGGTTGGCCTTGAAGGTCAGCTTCTCGCCCTTGCTCCAGCCGGTCAGGACATAGGGCCCGGTGCCGATGGGGGCGGTGTTGAAGGAGCCGGTGTTGACGTCCTGGCCCTTGGCCGCGTGCTCGGGGACGATCGGCAGGACGGTGCGCTCGGCGAAGGGCGCGTAGGGGTACTTGAGTGCGAAGACGACGGTGTCGTCGGACTCGGCGGTGACCTTGTCGACGGCGTCGAGCTCGCCCTTGGCGGCGTTGTTGGTCTTCTCGTCGAGGATGGTCCGGTAGGTGAAGACCACGTCCTCGGCCGAGAAGGGCTTGCCGTCGCTGAACTTCACGCCGTGGCGGAGCTTGAAGGTGTACGTACGCCCGTCGTCGCTGACCTTCGGAAGGGCGTCGGCGAGGGCGGGGCGCAGCTTCATCTGCGCATCGCGGCGGAGCAGACCGTCGAAGATCTTGGAGTTGCCGTCCTTGCCGTAGCCGAGGAGCGGGCTGAGAGTCTCGGGCTCGTTGGCGAGGCCGACGACGAGGGAGTCCTCGCGGCCTCCGGCGTCACCGCCGCCGCCACCCGGTGCCGAGCAGGCCGCCACGCCTGCCGCGAGAACGCCTGCCATGGCCGTGGCGGCCACTCCCCGTACGGACCGGGCCGTCATGCCCCACACCCCTGCTCAAGATCTGTTGCTATTGCGAACTAGTCGCAATTAAACAGTATGTAAAGTACCGGTATGAGGGCGGGGCACAGCACGACGACCGATGCCGGTGACGGCAGCATCACGCCCGACGGCGGCCGGTACGCCGAGGACATGCGTGCGGAGCGGCAGGCTGTGCGGGAGGCGGTGCGAGCCGACGCTTTCGGGGCGCACGTCGGGCTCGTCGTGACGGTTCTCGTCGTGGGAGCCGCCGTTGTCTTCGACGAACCGCAGTGGGCCGTGGTCATCGCCGGGGCCTGTGCGGGGTGGTTCGTCCTCGCCCTGGTGGTGACGTCCCTGCGCGGGGGCGGCGGGTGGGGCGCGGTGCGGAGGGCGTACATCGCGACCTTCGGGTGGGGCGACTACGTCTCACCGTGAGGAGAACGGCACCCGGGCCGTCGACGCGCGGTGGGCGAGTCGCGGTGTCGCATCCTGGATCCGGTGGCCCGGGCCGCCGTCGAGGAGGGCGACGAGCTGCTCGGCGGCGCGGCGCCCGAAGGCGGCGGTGTCGCGGACCAGCGCCGTGAGCGCCGGGTGGGTGCTGCGGCAGAGCACCGAGTCGTCCCAGGCCACGATCGAGAGGGCGGCGGGGACGGGCACGCCGCGCTCGGCAGCCACCGCGAGGCCTGCCACGGCCATCACGTCGTTGTCGTAGACGATCGCGGTGGGAGGGCGCTCGCCGGCCAGTTCCCGGCGGGTGGCCTCGGCGCCTTGCGCGTCGGAGTAGTCGGTGGTCACCGACCGTACGTCCGGCAGGCCGCGGCGGGCGGCCTCCGCGCGCAGGCAGGCCATGCGGCGCCGGGTGTGGGCGAGCTCGGGCAGGCCCGCGATGTGGGTGATGCGGCGGTGGCCCAGGCCGTGCAGATGGCCGATGATCGAGGCCATCGCGCCGGTGTCGTCGGCCCACAGGGTGGAGATCGCACCGTGTGGCACGCTCTGCCCGTCGAGCGCGCCGACGATCACGGCGGGCAGGCCGAGGCGGTCGAGCAGGGCCGGACGGGGGTCGTCGGCCCGTGGGTCGACGACCAGCAGGCCGTCCACGCGCCGCTCGGCCCACCAGCGGCGGTAGACGGCGCACTCGGCGTCGAGGTCCTCCACGACCTGGAAGAGCAGCCCGAGGCGGCGCCCGGCGAGCACTTCCTGCACGCCGGAGACCAGCTGCAGGAAGAAGGACTCGACGCCGAGCGTGCGGGCGGGCCTGGCCAGCACCAGGCCCACCGTGGCCGCACCTTCCCCGGACAGGGCGCGGGCGGCGGCGCTGGGCTGCCAGCCCAGCTGCTCGGCGACCCGGCGGATGCGCGCGCGGGTGACCTCCGAGACGCCCGGGCGGCCGTTGAGCGCGAAGGAGACCGCGCTCTCCGAGACGCCCGCCCGGCGCGCGATGTCCTTGATCGTCGGGCGGCGGGCCGGTGTGCGGCGCATGGCGCGTCCTCCCCTCCACCGACGTCGGCAGCGCACGAGCGGTAACACGCTAAAGCGCATTAGTCGTTGACGACAGTATTGACTAACTCCCCTTCCCGGTGCACCTTTTGGACCGCAACTCCCGTCACCTTCCCTGCCGACCGAAGGAGTTCGCCGGCCATGCCGATACGCCGTGGAGCCCTCGCCGCGACCGTTCCCCTGCTCGTGTCCGCCCTCACGCTGACCGCCTGCGGCTCGGGCGGATCCGGCTCAGGCTCCGGCTCCGGCTCCGGGAAGGGCGGCGGTGCGGACGGGAAGCCCGAGGGCGACATCTCCTTTCAGACCTGGAATCTGCGCAGCAATTTCAAGGACTACTTCACCGGCCTGGTGGCGGAATTCGAGAAGGCGAATCCGGGCGTCCGGGTCAAATGGCTGGACCAGCCGGCCGACAACTACGCGGACAAGCTCGGCGCGGACGCCGCCGCCGGGACCCTGCCGGACGTCGTCAACGTCTCCCCCGACCTGTCGTATCCGCTGGCCAAGGCAGGCCTGCTGATGAACCTCGACAAGGAGCCGGCGGCCGCGAGATTCAAGGCCGAGTACACCCCGGAGGCGTGGCAGGGCAATGTGCTTCCGGGGCTGGACGGCTCGTACTCCTTCCCCTGGTACCTCAACACCGGCCCGCTGTTCTACAACAAGGCCCTTTTCCGGCAGTCCGGTCTCGACCCCGAGAAGCCCCCGAAGACCTATGACGAGCTGTTCACGGCGGCGCAGACCATCGCGGAGCGCTCCGGCGGGAAGACCGCGACGCTCGGAGGCACACCCGCGATCGAGGACTTCGGCCGCTACGGCGTGAAGCTCATGAACGACGACGCCACCCGGTTCACCTACAACGATCCCAAGGGCGTGGAACTGCTCACCGCGTACAAGAAGCTCTACGAGCGCGGCGGCCTCGACCCGCAGGCCCTGACGAATACGCCGGACAAGACGGGTCAGAAGTTCCTGGAGCAGAAGGTCGCCATGAATCCGGGCAGCGCCCACGACCTGGAGAACTTCAAGAAGAGCGCACCCGGCCTCTACCGGAACCTCGGCATCACCGACGCGCCCAACAACACCGGCAAGCCCAATATGTACGTGATGGGCCTCGGCATCAGCGGCCGCAGCAAGCACAAGGCCGCGGCCGTCGCCTTCGCGCACTTCGTGACCGACCGGAAGAACCAGGAGGCCTTCGCCCACAAGGTCGCCGTCTTCCCCAGCACCAAGGGCTCGCTGGACGACCCGTACTGGACGAAGGACGACGGCAGCGACGAGGGCAGGGTGCGGGTGGCCTCCGCGAAAATGCTGAAGGGGGCGGTCAATTACACGCCGGTCGTGCTCAGCGAGGAGATGAAGACCGTCCTCAAGAACGAGGTCGCCAAAGCCCTTCAGGGAAAGAAATCACCCCGGCAGGCTCTGGACGACGCCGTCGCGCAGAGCAACAAGCTCCTCAAGCAGGGCTGACGGGCGTGAAGCGTGTTCGTATGCACCGGGCCGTCTCCCCCTGGCTCTTCCTCCTGCCCGGCCTCGGGACCGTCGCCGCCTTCAACCTCTATCCCTTCCTCACCACGTTCCACAAGGCGTTCACCGACGCCCGCACGCTCACGCCCGGCAGCTGGGTGGGGCTGCGCAACTTCCGGGAGCTGCTGGAGGACGAGCAGTTCTGGGTGGCCCTGCGCAACAGCGGCCTCTACGTCGTCCTCGTCGTGCCCTTCACCGTGCTGCTGCCGCTGCTGCTCGCGCTCCTGGTGCAGAAGCGGATCCCGGGCGTCACGTTCTTCCGGTCCGCCTTCTACACCCCCGTCGTGGCCTCGGTCGTCGTGGTGGCCCTGATCTGGGAGTGGATGCTCGACGACCGCGGCCTGGTCAACGCCGTCCTGCGCTTCCTCGGGGCCGGACCGGTCTCCTTCCTCGGCGACGAGTGGCTGCTGCTGTTCAGCGCGATGGCCCTGACGGTCTGGAAGGGCCTCGGCTACTACATGATCATCTACCTGGCGGCGCTGGCGAACGTGCCGCGCGAGCTGCACGAGGCGGCCGCCGTCGACGGCGCCGGCGCACTGCGCCGCTTCACCGCCGTCACCGTGCCGGCCGTGCGCTCCACGATGGTGCTGGTCGGCGCCCTGTCGTCGGTCGCCGCGTTCAAGGTCTTCTCCGAGGTCTACCTGCTGGCAGGGCCCACCGGCGGGCCGGCCGGCCAGGACACCACTTTGGTCATGCTCCTCCAGCGGACCGGCACGGGGCTGGGCGGCCGCGTCGGCTACTCCTCCGCGATCTCCCTGATCGTCTTCGCCGTCGCCCTGCTGCTGATGCTGCTGGTGCTGCGCGCCGGCCGGAGGAACGGACAGGGATGAGCCGGATCACCCCCTGGGAGAAGGCCGTGCGCTACGTGCTTCTCCTCGCCGTCCTGGCCCTGACCGTCGGCCCGTTCCTCTGGCAGCTGTCGACCTCCCTCAAGAGCACCACCGAGGACATCTACACCTCCCCGCCGCGCTTCCTGCCCGCTCACCCGACCGGGCACAACTACGCCGAGGTCGCGAAGATCGTCCCCGTCTGGGACTACGCCCTGAACTCCCTCAAGGTCGCCGCCGCGAACGTGCTCACCAACCTCGCGGGCGCCTCCATGGCGGGCTACGCCCTGGCCCGGCTGCGGTTCCGCGGCCGCCGGGCGGCGGGGCTGGCCTTCGTCGCGGCCGTGCTGGTGCCCCTGGAGTCCATCGTCGTCGCCCAGTTCACGATGATGCGCGACCTGGAGCTCAACAACACGCTCGTCGCCGTCGTCCTGCCCGGGGCGGTCGGTGCGCTCAACGTGCTGCTGATGCGCAACGCCTTCGCCGCCCTGCCCTACGAGACCGAGGAAGCGGCGGTCATCGACGGGGCGAACGCGTGGCAGCGCTTCGTCCGCGTCGCACTGCCGTCGGTGAAGGGGACGCTCGCCGTCGTCGCGATCTTCTCGTTCATGGGGGCGTGGGACGACTTCCTGTGGCCGCTGATCGTCCTGTCCGACCCCGACCGCTTCACCCTGACCGTCGGCCTGAACTACCTGCACGGCACCTTCCAGCAGGACCCGCGGCTCGTCGCCGCCGGCACCGTCATCGCCGTCGCCCCGCTCGTCGTGATGTTCGTCTGCCTCCAGCGGTACTTCTTCCGCGGCGTCGGGGAGGGCGCCGTCAAAGGCTGACCCCCGCCTTCCCTGCTGCCGCCACCGCCCGAAGGGGCACCCACAGCCCGAAGGGGCACCCACAGAAGGGACACCCGCGCCCCATGCGCTTCGGCGTCAACTACACCCCGTCCCGCGGCTGGTTCCACCACTGGCTCGACTTCGACCTGGACGACGTCCGCGCCGACCTGGACTCCGTGGCCGCCCTCGGCCTCGACCACATCCGCGTCTTCCCCCTCTGGCCCCTCTTCCAGCCCAATCGCACCCTCATCCGGCCGCGCGCCGTCGAGCAGCTCGTCCAGCTGGTGGACGCGGCCGGGGAACGCGGGCTCGACGTCAACGTCGACGGCCTCCAGGGGCACCTGTCCAGCTTCGACTTCGTCCCGTCCTGGACCACGACCTGGCACCGCCGCAACCTCTTCACCGACCCCGGCGTCGTCGACGCCCAGGCCCGCCTCCTCACCGAACTGGCCACCGCGCTCGCCGACCGGCCCCACTTCCTCGGCATGACCGTCGGCAACGAGGTCAACCAGTTCTCCGGACCGCCCCACCCCGACCCCGACCGGATCCGGCCCGGCGAAGCCGGCAGCTGGCTGCGCCGCATGCTCGCCGCGTGCGAGGAGGGAGCCCCCGGCAAGGCGCACCTGCACGCCTCGTACGACGCCGCCTTCCACGACGGCACGCACCCCTTCACCCCGGCGCACTCGGCACGGCTCGGGGCCATGACCGCCGTGCACTCCTGGGTGTTCAACGGCACCGCGCAGCGGTACGGGGCCGGTGACATCGCCGAGCGCCACGCGGCCTACCTCGTCGAGCTCTCGAAGGCGTGGGCGGAGGACGCGGCGCGCCCCGTCTGGCTGCAGGAGGTGGGGGCGCCCGCCCCGCACGTTCCGCCCGGCCGCGCCGCGGCCTTCACCGAGGCGACCGTCCGCCACGTCCTGGACTGCCCCGGCGTGTGGGGGGTGACGTGGTGGTGCTCCCACGACGTCGACCGGGCGCTCGCGGACTTCCCCGAGCTGGAGTACGGGCTGGGGCTGCTCACCAACGACCGCGAGGTCAAGCCCGCCGGGGAGGTGTTCGCACGCCTCGCCCGGGAGCACCGCAGCGCCGGGGCGTCCGGACCGTCCGGGTCCACCGCGCTGCCCGGGTCCGCCGCGCTGCCCGAGCCGCCCGCGCCCCGGCGGACCGCCCTGGTCCTGGACGCGGGCGACGTCGAGGACGCGCCGGGGCGGGCGGTGTGCGCGCCGGGCGGGGCGTTCTTCGAGGCCTGGATGCGGGGGGCCTCCGGCGGGGGGCGGCCGGCCGTGGTGCTGGCCCAGCGGGCGGGTGATGCTGCGCATCTGGCGGCGCGGGGCATCACCGAGGTCGTCGCCGTCGACGAGGCGGCCTAGGCGGTGCCGCCGTTCCCGCCCCGCAACCGGGGCTCCGCCCCGGACCCCGGTCCTCAGACGCCGGACGGCTTGAAGAGCGAAGGAGCCACCGTGAACGACCGCCCCGTACGCCCCACCGGCGTAACACGCCGAAGAGCCCTCGCCGCCGGCGCCGGCGGCCTCGCAGCCGTCGCCCTGTCCGGCGGGCGAGCGATGGCCGCCCCTGCCCCCGCCCCTGCCCTCCAGCCCTACGCCTCCTACTGGTTCCCCGACAGCCTGCCGTCCGGTACGCCGGAGCCCGGGGTGGTCTGGCGGAGTCTCGCCTCCTGGGAGCCGGGGAAGGATCCCGACCTGCCGTTCAACCGGGCGACCGTACCCCTCGCCGCCCGTTTCGCTCCCCCGCCGCCCAACGGCACCGCCCGCACCGGCCAGGCCCGCGTCTGTGCGCTCGCGGCCTTCGCCACCACCTCCGGGAACCCCTCGCAGGGCGCGCCGACCTCCGACTGCTACGCGCCGACCAACTGGGCTTACCTCGACGAGCTGGTCTTCTGGGGCGGCTCCTCGGGCGAGGGCCTGATCCTGGCGCCCAACGCGCCGGTCGTGGACGCCGCCCACCGCAACGGCGTGCCCGTCCTCGGCACGGTGTTCCTGCCGCCGGCGGCCTACGGCGGACAACTCCGCTGGACGCGGGACCTGGTGCGGCGCGGACCGGACGGCGGCTTCCCGCTGGCCGACCGGCTGATCCGGGTGGCCCGGACGTACGGGTTCGACGGCTGGTTCGTCAACGCCGAGACCGGCGGGGGCGACGCGCGGCTCGGCGCGGACATGCGCGACTTCATCGCGTACCTGCAGACGCACGGCGAGGGCCTGCGGGTGACCTGGTACGACGCGATGGCCGTCTCCGGCGGCATCGACTGGCAGAACCGGCTCAACGAGCACAACGCCCCCTTCTTCCAGGCGGCCGGGACGATGTTCCTGAACTTCAACTGGGACCGTTCCGGGCTCGTCTCGTCCGCCGGCCTCGCGCGCCGGCTGGGGCGCAGCCCGTACGACCTGTGGGCCGGGATCGACGTGGAGGCCCGGGGCTGGGACACGCCGGTGGACTGGGACGCGGTCGTCCCGGCGGCGGGCCCGCACGTCACCTCGTACGGCTTCTACCGCCCCGAGTGGACGTGGAAGAGCCTGCCCGCCGCAGGGCGCGGCCCGGGCGCCTTCCACGCGCGCGACGACCGCTTCTGGTCCGGGCAGGCCCTCGACCCCACCGCGCCGGAGGCGGGCCCGTGGCGGCCGCCGGCGGCGTCCGTCGCGGACCGGTCCACGCTCACCGCGCTCCCGTTCGCGACGACCTTCAACACCGGCCACGGCCTGGGCTGGTACGAGAAGGGCCGGCGGACGGGCGACGCCGCGTGGAACCATCTGGGGCTGCAGGACCGGCTGCCCGGCCGGCGCTGGACGGTCCGCACGGCGGGCCCGCGGCCCGCCGTCGGCTTCGACTTCGCCGACGCCTGGCGGGGCGGCAGCAGCCTGCTCGTCGACGGCGGGCTCACCGGCCCGGCGACGGTCGAGCTGTACGCGGCACGGCTGCCGTTCGCGGACTCCACGGTCGTCGAGCTGGCCCAGCGCACGGACCCCGGTTCGGCGGCGGTCCGCGTCGAACTGGCGGTCGCCGTGGACGAGGAGCCGTACGCCTTCCTGCCGGCCGGCACGCTCCGCGCGGGCGGCCGGGGCTGGACCACGGTCACCGTGCGGGCCGGGGCGAGGCTGCGCGGCCGCACGGGGCGGACGATCCGCTCACTCGGGATCCGGCTCACCGCCGCGGACGGCGGTGCGGTGCGCTGGCGCCTGGGCCGGCTGGCCGTGCGCGACGCCGCCCCGGCGGCCCCCGCCCGGCCTGCGAACCCGGCGATCACCGCGGCACGGGTGGGGGCCGGCGGCACGGCCGAGCTGCGCCTGGCGTGGGGAGCCCCCGCCCGGAGCGGTCACCGCACCGGCCCCGTACGCCAGTACGAGGTGCGCCAGGCCCTGCCCGGCGGGCGCTTCCGCTTCCTCGGTGGCACCTGCGGGCATGCCTACTACGTCCCGGCGCTGCGTCGTACGGACGGCGAGGCGGCCACCCGCATCGAGGTGCGCGCCGTGGACGAGCTGTACGCCGTCTCCGCCCCCGCTCCCGTCACCTTTCGCTGGTAAGGAAACCGACCTAAGGAACCGACCTGATGCACAACGACCGCACCATCACCGAAGCCCGGCTGAAGCGCGTGCTGGACGAGCGCATCCGGCCTGCCGTGTACCCCGAGTCGGTGCCGCTGTCCGTCACCGTCTGGAACGCGCCCGGCGAGCCCGTCCCGGTGGCCGAGGGGATCGCCGCCGGGGGCGTGCCGATCGAGGCGGGCGCGGCATGGGGGCCGCCCTGGGGCACGAGCTGGTTCACCGTCGCGGGGAGCGTGCCGCAGCAGTGGGCGGGCCGGACGGTCGAGGCGCTGCTCGACCTGGGGTTCGACGAGAACATGCCGGGCTTCCAGTGCGAGGGGCTCGTCTACCGGCCCGACGGCTCGCCCGTGAAGGGCCTGAACCCGCGTAATCAGTGGGTCCGGATCGCCGACAGGGCCGCCGGCGGCGAGGAGGTGCTGCTGCACGTCGAGGCGTCGTCCAACCCCGTGATCCTCGACTACCAGCCGTTCGTGCCGACCGAGCTGGGCGACCGGGAGACCGCGGACGGCGAGCCGCGCTACCGGCTCGCGCGCATGGACCTCGCGGTCTTCGACCGGACGGTGTGGGAGCTGGTCCAGGACCTGGAGGTGCTGGAAGGGCTGATGACCGAGCTGCCGGTGGAGTCGCCGCGCCGCTGGGAGCTCCTGCGGGCGGTCGAGCGGGCGCTGGACGCGGTCGACCTGCAGGACGTGGGCGGTACGGCGGCCGGGGCGCGCGAGCAGCTCACGGCGGTGCTGTCGGCGCCCGCGCACGCCTCCGCGCACCGGATCAGCGCGGTGGGCCACGCGCACATCGACTCGGCGTGGCTGTGGCCGCTGCGGGAGACGGTGCGCAAGGTCGCCCGCACGACCTCGAACATGACGGCGCTGCTGGAGGACGAGCCGGAGTTCGTCTACGCCATGTCGCAGGCGCAGCAGTTCGCGTGGATCAAGGAGCACCGGCCGGAGGTGTACGCGCGCGTGAAGAAGGCCGTCGCGGACGGCCGGTTCGTGCCGGTGGGCGGCATGTGGGTGGAGTCGGACACGAACATGCCGGGGTCGGAGGCGCTGGCCCGGCAGTTCGTGCACGGCAAGCGCTTCTTCCTGGAGGAGTTCGGGGTCGAGACGGAGGAGGTGTGGCTGCCGGACTCTTTCGGCTACTCCGCCGCGCTGCCGCAGCTGGTGAGGCTGGCGGGAGCCAAGTGGTTCCTGACGCAGAAGATCTCGTGGAGCCGGACGAACAAGTTCCCGCACCACACGTTCTGGTGGGAGGGCCTGGACGGCACCCGGGTCTTCACTCACTTCCCGCCGATCGACACCTACAACGCCCAGCTCTCGGGCCGGGAGGTCGCGCACGCGGTCCGCAACTTCCAGGAGAAGGGCGGGGCGACCCGCTCCCTCGCGCCGACGGGGTGGGGCGACGGGGGCGGCGGCACGACGCGCGAGATGCTGGCACGGGCCAAGCGGCTCGCGGACCTGGAGGGCTCGGCGCGGGTGGCCTTCGAGAAGCCGTCGGCGTTCTTCGAGAAGGCGCACGCGGAGTACGGCCAGGCGCCGGTGTGGGTGGGCGAGCTGTACCTGGAGCTGCACCGGGCGACGCTGACCAGCCAGGCCCGGACCAAGCAGGGCAACCGGCGCAGCGAGCAGTTGCTGTACGAGGCGGAGCTGTGGGCGGCGACAGCGGCCGTACGGACAGGCTTCGTATATCCGTACGAGGCGCTGGACCGGATCTGGAAGACGGTGCTGCTGCACCAGTTCCACGACATCCTGCCGGGCACGTCGATCGCGTGGGTGCACCGGGAGGCGGCGCAGACGTACGCGGCGGTGGCGGCGGAGCTGGAGGAGATCGTCGCGGGTGCGCTGTCGGCGTTCGCGGGCGACGGCTCGGGCGGCGGGACGGTGGTGTTCAATGCGGCGCCGCACGGGCGGGGCGGTGTTCCCGCGCAGGCCGCCGTACCCGCCGGTTCCTTCGCACCCGCACCGCCGGCGGTCCGGCAGCGCGAGGGCGGCGGCTTCGTCCTGGAGAACACCTGGCTGCGGGCCGAGATCGACCGGCGCGGGCTCGTGGTGTCGGTCTACGACCGCGAGGCGGAGCGGGAGACGATCGCGCCGGGAGCGGCGGCCAATCTGCTGCAGCTGCACCAGGACTTCCCGAACATGTGGGACGCCTGGGACGTGGACCACTTCTACCGGAACACGGTGACCGACCTGACGGACGCCGAGTCGGTGGGGCTCGCGGACGACGGGACGACGGTGCGCGTGGTGCGCACCTTCGGCTCCTCGCGCGTCGAGCAGCGGATCGCCCTCCCGGCGGGCGAACGGCGGCTGGACATCGACACGGAGGTCGACTGGCACGAGACGGAGAAGTTCCTCAAGGCCGCCTTCCCGCTCGACGTGCACGCCGACCGTACGGCGGCGGAGACCCAGTTCGGGCACCTCTACCGGTCCACACACACCAACACCAGCTGGGACGCCGCCAAGTTCGAGGCGTGCGCGCACCGGTTCGTCCACGTGGAGGAGCCGGGCTGGGGCGTGGCGCTGGTCAACGACTCGACGTACGGCTACGACGTGACGCGCACCGTCCGCCCGGACGACACGGGCACGACCACGACGGTCCGGCTCTCCCTGCTGCGCGCGCCGCGCTTCCCGGACCCGCGCACCGACCAGGGGGTGCACCGCTTCCGGTACGCGCTGGTGCCGGGCGCCTCGATCGGCGACGCCGTCCGCGAGGGCTACCGGATCAACCTGCCGGAGCGGCGGGTGCCGGGAAGCTCGGGCGTGCAGCCTCTGGTGCACGTCGACGACGAGGCGGTCGTCATCACGGCCGTCAAGCTCGCGGACGACGGCAGCGGTGATGTGATCGTGCGGCTGTACGAGTCGCTGGGCGGCCGGGCGCGGGCGCGCCTGGAGGCGGGCTTCCCCCTGGCCTCGGCCTCCGTGTGCGACCTGCTGGAGCGGCCGCTGTCCACGGCGGCGACGGACGGCGACGCCGTCCCGCTGTCGCTGCGGCCGTTCCAGGTCGTCACGCTGCGGCTCGGGCGGCGCGGCTAGGCACTGACGGCGCGCATCAGCATCGGGAAGGACGCGACCAGCTCCCGCTCCCAGTAGGGCCACGTGTGGGTGCCTTCGGAGGCGCACACCGTGGCCGGGATGCGGAGTTCGGCGAGGCGGGCGCGGAGCTGCCCGTTCATGCCGTAGATCGCGCGCTCGACGGCTTCGCTGCCGTGCGCCGCCGGGTCGGTGCAGCGGGCCGGGGAGGGCGGCGGGCCGCCCCACTGCCAGCCGGTGCCGCTGTCGGTGCCGTTTCCGTAGGAAACGTAGAGAGGCGTGCCGGCGAGGGAGGCGGCCTGGTGAAGGGGGCTGTTGTGCTCCCAGATGCTGCGCCGGCGCACGTCGGAGGGGTCGGTGGTGTCGAAGGGATAGCCGGGCTCGCCCCACAGGCGTTTCCAGTCCGTCAGGCAGCCGAGGCCGCCCAGCTTGACGGCGTCGGGGCCGTTGAACCCGCCGTCGGGCGACTTGTAGAGCGGGTTGACGGCGCCGCTGTAGGAGGCGGCCGCCTTGAACATGCCCGGGTGCGCGGCGGCGAACTTCAGCGCGCCCTGGCCGCCCATGGACAGGCCCGCGACGGCTGCCCGGTCCGTACCGGCGCGGTAGGTGCGCTCCAGGAGCGGCCTGAGCTCGCCGAGCAGATAGGTCTCCCAGGCGGGAGCGCCGCCCTTGCCGTGGTTCCACCAGTCGCTGTAGCCGCTGCAGCCGCTGGTCTCCGGCATGACGACCATGACGTCCCGGCCGGCGGCGAGCTCCTCCACGTGCGTGTTGGCGGTCCAGTCCTTGTGGTTCCCGCCGCCGCCGTGGAGCAGCCACAGTGTGGGCCACGTGCGCTGCGCGTGCCGGTCCCAGCCGGTGGGGAGCAGCAGCCGAACCCATCTGGTGTGCGTCAGTCCGTCGATCTCGGGCGACCGGACGGCGACGTCCAGCATCCGGTCGTTGATCCGTACTTCCTGCACGACTTCAGCCGGATTGTCCGCGGCACGGGCCGTACTCGCGCCACCGGCACCGGCGCCGGGAATCTGCATCCCCAGCAGCGTCAGGATCAGCACGAGCACCGTCAACGCCCCTCGCGTGCGGGCCTTGTGCACCATATGGCACCCCCTCACCCTCGGTGATGTGCGTCCACACTACGGTGAGGGTGTGACAACGTATGTGGCGCTGCTGCGCGGTATCAATGTGGGCGGCAAGAAGCGTGTTCCCATGCAGACCTTGCGGGAGCTCCTCGCGGGGCTGGGCTGCGGCTCGGTCCGTACGCACCTCAACAGCGGCAACGCCGTGTTCACCCACCCGAGCGCGGGCGCGGAGGAACTGGCCCGCGGGCTGGAGCAGGCGATCGAGCGGGAGCTGGGCTTCCCCGTGACCTGCATGGTGCGGGACGCGGGTGAACTGCGCCGCGTCGTCGACGGCAATCCGTTCGCCGGGCGGGACGTCGACCCCGCGCGGTTCGTGGTGACCTTCCTGACCGCGCCCGCCGACCCGGCGGCCGTCGCGGACCTGGACCCGGAGGCGTACGCACCGGAGGAGTTCGTCCTGGCCGGGCGCGAGCTGTACGTGTACTACGCGGAGGGGATCCGGGACGCGAAGCTGGCGAAGGTGCTGACGGAGCGGCGCCTGGGCACGGCGGGCACCGGGCGCAACTGGAACACGATCACCAAGCTGGCCACCATGGCGGAGGAGACGGCGGAGGCTGAGGCGGCGGAGGCGTCCGGGGAGTGACTCCGGCGCGGCCGCGGGCCCGGGGCCGAGCGGTGAATCCGGCCCGCAGCCCAGCCGGATGAGGTCTCCGCTTAGCATGCGGACATGAAGCTGCGTTTTCCCCGCCTGCGCGGGCGACGGCTCGTCGCCACCGCCGCCGCGGCCGTCGTGCTCGCCGGCGGCGGCACCTGGGCCGTGGCCTCCGCGACCGGTGGCGATCCGCCCGTGCACCGCGAGGACCGCTTCATGACGGTGCCGGAGGCGCCGGGCGCGGGCGGTTCGGTACGGATCGACACCTCGTTCTTCACCGCGGGCGGGGAGGGCCGCAGGCCGGCCGTCCTGCTCGCGCACGGCTTCGGCGGCAGCAAGGACGACCTGCGCGGCCAGGCCGAGGACCTGGCGCGCTCCGGCTACGCGGTGCTCACGTGGTCCGCCCGCGGCTTCGGGAACTCCACGGGGCGGATCGGGCTGAACGACCCGGACCGTGAGGTCGCCGACGTCAGCCGCCTGATCGACTGGCTCGCCACGCGCCCCGAGGTCGAACTCGACGGGGACAAGGACCCGCGGGTGGGGATCGCCGGCGGCTCGTACGGCGGCGCGGTCGCGCTGCTGGCGGCCGGTCACGACAAGCGCGTCGACGCCATCGCCCCGCAGGTCACTTACTGGAACCTCGCCGACGCCCTCTTCCCGGACGGGGTGTTCAAGAAACTCTGGGCGGGGATCTTCTTCACCTCCGGCTCCACCGCGGCGCCGGGTCCTGCCGCGGGCAAAGCGGGCGCCGCCCCGCGCAGCGCACCGGCCGCCCCCTCCGCGGCGCTCGGCTGCGGGCGGTTCGAGAAGGCGCTGTGCGAGATGTACGAGCGGGTGGCCGTGGCCGGCAAGCCCGATGCGCAGGCGCGGGAGCTGCTGGAGCGCCGCAGCCCCGCCGCGGTCGCGGGCCGTATCAAGGTGCCCGCGCTGCTCGTCCAGGGCCAGACCGACTCGCTCTTCCCGCTGGACCAGTCCGACGCGGCGGCCGCGGCGATCGGCCGCAACGGCGCACCCGTGGCGGTCGACTGGATCGCCGGGGGCCACGACTCCGGCTTCGGTGAGGCCGACCGGACGGCGACGCGCACGCGCGCGTGGTTCGACCGCTACCTCAAGGGCGACGACAGCACGTCCACAGGACCCGCCTTCCGGGTCAGCAGGACGGGCGGCATCGACACCACCGACGGCAAGGCGCAGCTGCGCGGTGCGAGCGCGGACGGCTACCCGGGTCTGCGCCACGACCCGCGGACGGTCGAGCTGTCCGGGCGGAGGCAGTCCTTCGCCAACCCGCCGGGGGCGGCTCCCCCGGCGATCTCCGCCGTGCCCGGGGTCGGGGGCGCGGTGTCGCAGCTGTCCGGCGTCGGGCTGGGGGTCTCGCTCGACTTCCCCGGGCAGCACGCCCGGTTCGAGTCGGCGCGCCTCGGCGAGGGCGTGCGGGTGACGGGTTCCCCGTCGGTGAAGGTGAAGGTCGCCTCCGACACGGGCGAGGCCGTGCTGTTCGCCAAGGTGTACGACGTCGGCCCCAACGGGCAGCAGCTGCTGCCCGCGCAGCTCGTCGCGCCGGTGCGCATCGAGGACGCCAAGGCCGGGCGGACGGTGGAGCTGAGGCTCCCTGCCATCGACCACACCTTCGAGTCGGGCCACCGGATGCGGCTCGTGCTCGCCTCGACCGACCTCGGCTACGCCTCGCCGGCCGCGCCCGCCACGTACACCGTCTCCCTGGAGGGCGGGCTGAGCGTGCCGACCGCGCCGGACGTGCGCACGGCCTCGGCCGCGCTGCCCTGGTGGACGTGGGGCCTGCCGCTGGGCGGTGCGGTCGTCGCGGCCGCCGTGCTGCTGACCGGGCGGCGGCGCACGGCCGCGCCGGTCCCGGATCCGGCGCTGGCGGACGTGCCCCTGCAGATCACCGGCCTGAGCAAGCGGTACGCCAAGTCCGCGGACCGGTACGCCGTGCGGGAGCTGTCATTCCGGGTCGAACGCGGGCAGGTGCTGGGGCTCCTGGGGCCGAACGGCGCGGGCAAGACCACGACGCTGCGGATGCTCATGGGCCTCATCCGTCCCGACGAGGGCGAGGTGCGGGTCTTCGGGCACGCGGTGCGGCCCGGTGCGCCGGTGCTGTCGCGGGTCGGGGCGTTCGTGGAGGGTGCGGGCTTCCTGCCGCACCTGTCCGGCCGGGCCAACCTCGACCTGTACTGGCAGGCGACGGGCCGGCCGGCCGAGGACGCGCACATCGAGGAGGCCCTGGAGATCGCGGGGCTGGGCTCGGCGCTGGAGCGCGCCGTACGGACGTACTCACAGGGCATGCGGCAGCGGCTCGCCATCGCCCAGGCCATGCTGGGGCTGCCGGACCTGCTGATCCTGGACGAGCCGACGAACGGGCTGGACCCGCCGCAGATCCGGGAGATGCGGGAGGTGATGATCCGTTACGCGGCGGCCGGCCGTACCGTCATCGTCTCCAGCCACCTCCTCTCCGAGGTCGAGCAGAGCTGCACCCACCTGGTGGTCATGGACCGGGGCCGGCTGGTGACCGCCGGCCCGGTCGGCGACATCGTCGGCTCGGGCGACACGCTGCTGGTCGGCGTCGAGGGCGAGGTGTCGGAGGTGACGGCGGACAAGGTGGCCGCGCTGCCGGGGGTCGCCTCGGCGGTACGGGCCGAGGAAGGCCTGCTGGTCCGGCTCGACGGCGCGAGCGCGCCGCAGCTGCTGGCCGAGCTGGTCCGGCTGGAGGTCCCGGTGGCGCGCGTGGGTCCGCACCGCCGCCTGGAGGACGCGTTCCTGACCCTGATCGGAGGCCCGTCGTGAGCGCAGTGGGGCACGTGGAAAAGGCGGCCGAGTCCGCTCCCGGCTACCGGGCGCGGCACACGCTGCCGCTGCGCGTCGAGGCGATGCGGCAGCTGCGGCGGCGCCGGACACTGGTGGTCGGGGCGGTGCTCGCGGTCCTGCCGTTCGTGCTGATCGCGGCGTTCGCGATCGGGGGGCAGCCGAGCGGGCGGAACGGGCGGGTCACGCTCATCGACACCGCCACGGCGTCCGGGGTGAACTTCACGGCGACGTGCCTGTTCGTCTCGGCGGGCTTCCTTCTGGTGGTGCCGGTCGCGCTGTTCTGCGGTGACACGGTGGCGTCCGAGGCCGGCTGGTCGTCGCTGCGCTACCTGCTCGCGGCACCCGTGCCGCGGACCCGGCTGCTGGTCAGCAAGCTGACGGTGGCGCTGGCGTTCAGCGCGGCGGCGATGGTGCTGCTGCCGGTGGTGGCGCTGGCGGCGGGCACGGCCGCGTACGGCTGGGGGCCGCTGCAGATCCCGACGGGCGGGTCGCTGCCGGGCACGACCGCCGTGGGGCGGCTCGCGATCGTCGTGGCGTTCGTCTTCGTGGGACAGCTGGTGACGGCGGGGCTGGCGTTCTGGCTGTCGACGGTCACGGATGCGCCGCTGGGCGCGGTGGGCGGTGCGGTGGGCCTGACGATCGTCGGGAACGTCCTGGACGCCGTGACGGCGCTGGGCCACTGGCGGGACTTCCTGCCGGCGCACTGGCAGTTCGCGTGGGCGGACGCGTTGCAGCCGCGGCTGGAGTGGGGCGGGATGATCAAGGGGACGGCGGTGTCGGTGGCGTACGCGCTGGTGCTGTTCGCCCTGGCGTTCCGCCACTTCCGGGGCAAGGACGTGGTGTCGTAGCCGACCGCTCCACCCCCGCCGGGCTCACCGGCAGAGGCCGGGTAACGCCCCGCCCCGCACCTCGGGGAAGGAACGCACGGATCAGGCCCCCGAACCCCCCGCCCCGTACACCGCCCCCGGCACCCGCGCCCCCGCCAGCAGCCCCCGGACCGCCTCCCCCGCCTCCTTCGGGGTCCAGCGGTCGCCCTTGTCCGTGACGGGGCCCGGGTGCCAGCCCTCCATGACCGTGATGCGGCCTCCCTCCGCGGCGAAGACCTGGCCCGTGACCCCGGCCGAGTGCGCCGAGGCGAGCCAGACCACGAGCGGGGAGACGTTGGCGGGGGCCATGGCGTCGAAGCCGTGCTCCGGCGCGGCCATCGCCTCGGCGAAGGTCCGCTCCGTCATCCGGGTGCGGGCGGCGGGGGCGACGGCGTTGGCCTGGACGCCGTAGCGTGCCAGTTCGGCGGCGGCGACGAGGGTCAGGGCGACGATGCCGGCTTTCGCGGCGGCGTAGTTGGCCTGCCCGACGCTGCCGAGCAGCCCGGCCCCCGACGTGGTGTTGACGATGCGCGCCTGCGGCGTGCGTCCGGCCTTGTGCTCGGCCCGCCAGTGCGCGGCGGCGTGCCGCAGCGGCAGGAAGTGGCCCTTGAGGTGGACGGCGACGACGGCGTCCCAGTCGTCCTCGCCGAGGTTGACGAGCATCCGGTCGCGCAGGATGCCGGCGTTGTTGACGAGCGTGTCGAGCCGGCCGTAGGCGTCGAGGGCGGTGGCGACGAGGGAGGCCGCGCCCTCGTCCGTGGAGACGTCGCCGTGGTGCACGACGGCTTCGGCGCCCCGTTCGCGGATCTCCTCGACCACCCGCCGTGCCTCACCTGCCGAATCGCCCTCCAGCTCGTTCACGACGACCCGCGCGCCTTCGGCCGCGAGCCCGAGGGCGTGTGCCCGGCCGAGGCCGCGGCCGGCGCCGGTGACGGCGGCGACGCGTCCGGCGCAGATTCCGCTCATGTCGGGGGCTCCTCGTGGTTGACGGTGGCGGCGGCGAGGAAGGCGGGCCGCTCGCCGCCGCCGTGGACGAGCAGCTCGGCGCCGGTGATGTGGGCGGCGTCGGCGGAGGCGAGGAAGACGGCGGCGGCGCCGACCTCGTCGGGCTCGGCGAGCCGTCCCGCGGGCACGGTGCGGGCGACGGCGGCGAGGCCGTCGGCGTCCCCGTAGTGCAGGTGCGCGGACTCGGTGCGCACCATGCCGAGGACGAGGGTGTTGACGCGTACGGCGGGGGCCCATTCGACGGCCATGGTGCGCGCGAGGCTGTGCAGGCCGGCCTTGGCGGCGCCGTAGGCGGCGGTGCCCGGCGAGGGGCGGGTGCCGCTCACGCTGCCGACCATCAGGATGCAGCCGCCGTCCGGCCGTTCGCGCAGCAGGGGGTACGCGGCGAGCGACGCGGTCAGCGGTGCGACGAGGTTGAGGCCGATGACGTGCGCGTGGCGTTCCGCGCCGGCCGTCTCCAGCAGCCGGAAGGGCGTGCCGCCCGCGTTGTTCACGAGGACGTCCAGGCGCCCGTACTCCTGCGCCACCCGGTCGAAGAGGGCGGTGACGGCGGCCGGGTCGCGCAGGTCCACGGGCAGGTGGCGGGCGGTGCGCCCGTCCGCCGTGACGGGCCTGTCGGGCGGGCGGCGGGCGCAGACGACGACGCGGGCGCCGGTGCGCAGGAAGGCCCGGGCGATCCCCGCCCCCACGCCGCGCGTGCCGCCGGTGACGACGACGGTGCGCGGCCCCGTACCGCCCGGCATCGCCCCCGTTCCGCCCGGCGCCCGCTGCGTGCCGCCGCGCCCCGCCTCCGCACCACCGCCCGGCATCGCGCCACCTCCCGCGGCGGGTCGTCCGCTGCTACCTTCATGAGCCAGCGCACCTAACAAACGTTTGGTGGAAAGGTAGCGGATCCTCCGATGAGTGTCTCCACCTCACGCCCCGAACCGGCCGTCGCCGTCGTCACCGTGGACTTCCCGCCCGTCAACGCCCTGCCCGTGCAGGGCTGGTACGACCTGGCGGGAGCGGTCGGCGCGGCCGGTGCCGACCCCGCGGTCCGCTGTGTCGTGCTGGCCGCCGCCGGGCGCGGCTTCAACGCCGGCGTGGACCTCAAGGAGATCCGGGACTCCCCCGGCCACGATGCCCTGATCGGCGCCAACCACGCCTGCGCGGCGGCCTTCTCCGCGGTCTACGACTGCCAGGTGCCGGTGGTCGCCGCCGTGCACGGCTTCTGCCTGGGCGGGGGCGTCGGCCTCGCCGGCAACGCCGACGCCGTCGTCGCCTCCGAGGACGCCGCGTTCGGCCTGCCCGAGCTGGACCGGGGCGCGCTCGGCGCCGCCACGCACCTGGCCCGGCTCGTCCCGCAGCACCTGATGCGCACGCTCTACTTCACCTCGCGCACGGTCACCGCGCAGGAGCTGTACCGGCACGGATCCGTCTGGCGCGTCGTGCCGCGCGAGGGGCTCTACGCGGCGGCCCTGGAGCTGGCCCGGGAGATCGCCGCCAAGGACGGCTCGCTGCTGCGCCTGGCGAAGGCGGCGCTCAACGGCATCGACCCGGTGGACGTGCGGCGCAGCTACCGCTACGAGCAGGGCTTCACCTTCGAGGCGGGCCTGTGCGGCGTCGGTGACCGCCTCCGCGAGGCGTTCGGCTCCGGCGGCGACCGGGAGGGACGGAAGGGGCGGGAGGAACCGTGAACGGCGACAAGAGGATGACCGCCGACGAGGCGGTGGCGCACCTGGCGAGCGGGATGACCGTCGGCATCGGCGGCTGGGGCTCCCGGCGCAAGCCGATGGCCCTCGTCCGGGCCCTGCTGCGCTCGGACGTCCGCGACCTGACCGTGGTCTCCTACGGCGGCCCGGACGTCGGCCTGCTGGTGGCCGCGGGCCGGGTCCGCAAGCTCGTCGCGGCCTTCGCGACGCTCGACTCGATCCCCCTCGAACCGCACTTCCGTGCCGCCCGGCAGCGCGGCGACGTCGAACTCGTCGAGCTGGACGAGGCGATGTTCATGTGGGGGCTGACGGCCGCGGCACACCGGCTGCCGTTCCTGCCCGTCCGGGCAGGCCTCGGCTCGGACGTCATGACCGTCAACCCCTCCCTGCGTACGGTGACGTCCCCGTACGAGGACGGGGAGGAGCTCGTCGCCGTCCCGGCGCTCACCCTGGACGCGGCGCTCGTGCACCTCAACCGGGCGGACGCGCGCGGCAACGCCCAGTACCTGGGCCCGGACCCGTACTTCGACGACCTGTTCTGCGAGGCGGCGCGCGAGGCGTACGTCTCGTGCGAACGGGTGGTCGACAGCGCCGGGTTCGCCGAGGGCGGCGGCCCGCAGACGCTGCTCGTGCAGCGGAGCTGCGTCAACGGCGTCATCGAGGCGCCGGGCGGGGCGCACTTCACCTCCTGCGTGCCGGACTACGGCCGGGACGAGGCGTTCCAGGCCGCCTACGCCGCGGCGGCGGCCGACCCGGGGACCTGGCGGGAGTTCGCCGACCGCTTCCTGTCGGGGGACGAGGACGCCTACCGCGCCGCGGTCGACGGCTTCGCCGAGGGCGCGGCGTGAGCACCGGACGCGGCATGAGCGCCGGGCGCGCCGAGGTGTGCGTCGTGGCGTGCGCGGAGGCGTGGCGCGGCGACGGGGAGATCCTGGCCAGCCCGATGGGCGTGGTCCCGGCGATCGGGGCGCGGCTCGCGCGGCTCACCTTCTCCCCGGACCTGCTGCTCACGGACGGGGAGGCGCTGCTGATGGCCGAGGTGCCGGCGCTGGGCGCGCAGGCCCGGGCGGTCGAGGGGTGGCTGCCCTTCCGGCGGCACCTGGCCGTGGTCACGGGCGGGCGGCGGCACGTGATGATGGGGGCGGCCCAGCTCGACCGGCACGGCAACCAGAACATCTCCTGCGTCGGCGACTGGCACCGGCCCGACCGGCAGCTGCTCGGCGTGCGCGGGGCACCGGCCAACACCCTCAACAACCCGACGAGTTACTGGATCCCCCGGCACTCGCCGCGCGTCCTGGTCGAGAAGGTCGACATGGTCAGCGGCGTCGGCTACGACCGGGCGGCGGCCGCGGGGCCGTCGGCGACGCGCTTCCACCGCATCCCGCGCGTGGTCACCGACCTGGCCGTCCTCGACTTCGAGACGCCGGACCGTACGATGCGGGTCCGCTCCCTACACCCGGGCGTGACGGCGGCCGAGCTGCAGGCGGCCACCGGATTCCCGCTGGAAGTACCCCGCGACGTGCCGCGCACCCGGCTGCCCTCCGCCGAGGAGCTGCGGATGATCCGCGAGGTCATCGACCCGGACGGGCTGCGCGCGCGGGAGGTACGGGGGTGAGGACGGCCCTGACCGACCTGGTGGGCGTCCGGCATCCGCTCGTCCAGACGGGCATGGGCTGGGTGGCGGGCCCGCGCCTGGTGTCGGCCGTGGCGGAGGCCGGAGCGCTCGGCATCCTGGGCTCGGCCACGATGACGCCCGACGGGCTGAGGGCCGCGATCAGAAAGGTGCGCTCGCGCACCCGGCAGCCGTTCGGGGTCAACCTGCGGGCGGACGCGGGCGACGCCCGGGAGCGCGTGGACATCCTGATCGAGGAGGGGGTGCGCGTCGCGTCGTTCGCGCTCGCCCCGTCCCGCGAGCTGATCGCCCGGCTCAAGGACGCCGGGGTGGTCGTCGTCCCGTCCGTGGGGGCGCGGCGGCACGCCGAGAAGGTGGCGGCCTGGGGTGCGGACGCGGTCGTGGTGCAGGGCGCGGAGGGCGGTGGCCATACGGGCGAGGTCGCGACGTCGGTCCTGCTGCCGCAGGTGGTGGACGCGGTGGGCATCCCGGTCGTCGCGGCGGGCGGATTCCGCGACGGGCGCGGGCTGGTGGCGGCTCTGGCGTTCGGTGCGGCGGGGGTCGCCATGGGCACGCGCTTCCTGCTGACCGCGGACAGCACGGTGCCGGACGCGGTGAAGGCCGTGTACCTCGCGGCGACGGTGCGGGACGTCACGGTCACGACGAAGGTCGACGGCCTCCCCCACCGGATGCTGCGCACGCCCTTCGTCGCGGGGCTGGAGCGCTCGGGGCGCCTCGGCGGGCTGGTCCGGTCGCTGCGGCACGCGGCCGCGTTCCGGGCGCTGTCGGGGAGCGGCTGGGCGGCGATGGTGCGCGACGGCCTGGCGATGCGCCACGGCCGTGAACTGACGTGGGGTCAGGTATTGATGGCGGCGAACACGCCGGTGCTGCTGCGGGCCGCGATGGTGGACGGCCGCACGGACCTGGGGGTGATGGCCTCGGGGCAGGTCGCCGGTGTCATCGACGACCTGCCGACGTGCGCCGATCTGGTCGGGCGCGTGATGGCGGAGGCGGAGGAGGTGCTGGCGGCGCTCGGGGCTCCCGGAGCCGCCCCGTAAGACTCACAGCCGACCACCCCGCAGGCCTCACGACCGCTCGATGCGTCCCGTAGCCCTCACAACCGCTCGATGACCGTCACGTTGGCCTGCCCGCCGCCCTCGCACATCGTCTGCAGGCCGTAGCGGCCGCCCGTGCGCTCGAGTTCGTGCAGCAGCGTGGTCATCAGCTTCGCGCCGGTCGCGCCCAGGGGATGGCCCAGGGCGATGGCGCCGCCGTTGACGTTGACCTTCTCCGGGTCGGCGCCGGTCTCCTGCAGCCAGGCCAGGACGACGGAGGCGAAGGCCTCGTTGATCTCGACGAGGTCGATGTCCGCCATCGTCAGTCCGGCCTTCTTCAGCGCGTGGGCGGTCGCCGGGATGGGCGCCGTCAGCATGCGGATGGGATCCTCGCCGCGTACGGACAGGTGGTGGATGCGGGCGCGCGGCGTCAGCCCGTGGTCGCGTACGGCACGCTCGCTCGCGATCAGCAGGGCCGCCGCCCCGTCGGATATCTGGGAGGAGAGGGCCGCCGTCAGCCGGCCGCCGTCCACCACCGGCTTCAGCGCGGCCATCTTCTCCGGGGAGGTGTCCCGGCGGGGTCCTTCGTCGGCCGTCAGCCCGCCGCAGGGGACGAGTTCGCGGTCGAAGCGGCCCTCGTCGGCGGCGCGTACGGCCCTTCGGTGCGAGAGCAGCGCGTACTCCTCCATGGCGGCGCGCGTGATGCCCCACTGCCGGGCGATGAGCTCGGCCCCGTGGAACTGGCTGACGGGCCGGTCTCCGTAGCGCGTCCGCCAGCCCTCGGAACCGGCGAACGGGCCCTCGGTGAGGCCGAGGGGGACGGCCGCGCGGTGGACGGCGTAGGCGATCGGGATCTGCGACATGTTCTGCACGCCGCCCGCGACGACGAGGTCCTGGGTGCCGGAGAGGACGGCCTGGGCGGCGAAGTGGACGGCCTGCTGGCCGGAGCCGCACTGCCGGTCGACGGTGACGCCGGGGACCTCCTCGGGCAGCCCGGCGGCCAGCCAGCTCGTCCGGGCGATGTCCCCGGCCTGCGGGCCGACGGCGTCGAGGCAGCCGAGGACGACGTCCTCGACGGCGGCCGGGTCGACGCCCGTGCGTGTCATCAGGGCGCGCAGCACCTGCGCGCCGAGGTCGGCGGGATGGACGGCGGAGAGCCCGCCTCCGCGCCGGCCGACGGGGGTGCGGACCGCTCCGGCGATATAGGCCTCGGCCATGGCTGCTGCTCCTCCAACCGGTCACTCCCGCACGGCGATGCCGTCCAGGACCATCGACAGATACTGGCGGGCGATCTCCTCCGGCGCGTGCTGTCCGCCCGGCCGGTACCAGGACGCGGCGACCCACACGGTGTCGCGCAGGAACCGGTAGGTGAGGCGGGCGTCCAGGTCGGCGCGGAAGGCGCCCTCGGCCGCGCCCCGCTCGATCGTGCCGAGCCACGCCTCCTCGAACCTGCGCTGCGACTCGGCGAGGTAGCCGAAGCGGGGCCGGCCGGCGAGGTGCGGCGACTCCTTCTGGTAGATGGCGACGGCGGGGCGGTGCCGGTCGATCTCCCGGAAGGACTCGGTGACCAGGGCCTCCAGGGTCTCGCGGGGCCCGAGCCCGGCGGCGAGCACGGCATCGTAGCCGGCCCACAGCTCGTCGAGGAAGGCGGAGAGGATCTCGTCCAGCATCGACTCCTTGGAGTCGAAGTGGTAGTAGAGGCTGCCCGCCAGCAGCCCCGCCTCCTCGGCGATCCGCCGCACGGTGGTGGCGTTGTAGCCCTGCGCGGCGAACACCTCGGCGGCGGTCGCGAGGAGCTCTCCGCGCCGCTCGGGCGCGGGCCGCTCGGTGGTGGTCTTCTTGCTGTTCGGCACGCTGCCATTCTCGGTCACGCGCGCTGGCTGCTGACGGAGACCGTCTCGCCGGTCATGTACGAGGAGTAGCCGCTGGCGAGGAAGACGATGACGTTGGCGACCTCCCAGGGCTCGGCGGCCCGCCCGAACGCCTCGCGCCGGGCCAGCTCCTCCAGCAGCTCCGGCGTGGTGACCTTCGCCAGGTGGGGGTGCAGGGCGAGGCTCGGCGCGACGGCGTTGACGCGCACGCCGTAGGCGGCGGCCTCCACCGCCGCGCAGCGCGTGAGCGCCATGACGCCGGCCTTGGCCGCCGCGTAGTGGGCCTGGCCGCGCTGGGCGCGCCAGCCGGCGACGGAGGCGTTGTTGACGACGACGCCTCCGGCGCCCCGGGCGCGCATGCGGCGCAGGGCGGCGCGCGTGCAGCGGAAGGTGCCGCCGAGGGTGGTGCCGACGACGGCGTCCCACTGCTCGTCGGTCATGTCGGCGAGATCGGCGGTGCCGCCGAGGCCTGCGTTGTTGACGACGACGTCGAGGCCGCCGTGCCGCTCCTCGGCCAGCTCGAACAGCGCCGCGACCTGCGCTTCGTCGGTGACGTCGCAGATCCGTCCGGCGATGTGGCGGGCGCCGAACTCCTCGCTCAGGTCGGCGACGGCGACCCGCAGGCGGCGTGCGTGCCGGTCGCCGAGCACGACGCGGGCGCCCTCCTCCAGGAACCGGCGGGCGGTGGCGGCGCCGATCCCGGCGCCGGCCGCGGCGGTGATGACGGCGGTGCGGCCGGACAGCAGGTCGTGAGCGGGGAGATAGGGCGGCGGGCCGGGCCGGACAGCGGTGGACGACTCCTCGACGCTGCTCATGGCCGTACGTTAACCTACCAAACACTTGTTAGGGAAGGATGGTCGACGCCGATGACCACTGGCCCTGCGGTGCTCCTCGAACGCACCGGACCCGTCGCGACGGTCACCATGAACCGGCCCGCGTACCGCAACGCCCAGAACTCCGCGATGACCTACGCACTGGACGGGGCCTTCTACGAGGCGTCGGCCGACGACGGGGTCAAGGTGATCGTCCTGGCGGGCGCGGGCGAGCACTTCTCGTCCGGCCACGACATCGGCACGCCCGACCGCGACGCCCATCTGCCGTTCGAGCGCCGGGCGGGCCTGTGGTGGGACCACTCGGACAAGGCGGGTGCCGAGAGCCGGTTCGCCCGCGAGTCCGAGGTGTACCTGGGCATGTGCCGCCGCTGGCGCGAGATCCCCAAGCCGCTGATCGCCTCGGTGCAGGGCGCATGCGTGGCGGGCGGCCTGATGCTGGCGTGGGTCTGCGACCTGATCGTCGCGAGCGAGGACGCCTTCTTCGCCGATCCGGTGGTCCGGATGGGCATCCCGGGCGTGGAGTACTTCGCCCACCCCTGGGTCCTGCCGCCGCGCGTCGCGAAGGAACTCCTCTACACGGGCGACCGGATGAGCGCCCGGCGCGCCCGCGAACTCGGCATGGTCAACCGCGTGGTGCCGCGCGAGCAGCTCGCCGCCCGCACCCGCGAACTCGCCGGGCGCGTGGCGGCGATGCCCCGCATGGGCCTCGCCCTGGCCAAGCGCGCGGTCAACCAGGCCGAGGACCTCCAGGGTCTGCACGGCGGTCTCGACGCGGCGTTCGCCCTGCACCACCTCGCGCACGCGCACAACGCCGAGACCTCCGCCGACCCCCTCGGCGGCATGGACGTGCGCGCGATGAAGGCGAGGGACGGGGCGGGCGGGGCCTGATGGACCTCGACCTCACCCCTGAGCAGGAGGCCTTCCGCTCGGAGGCCCGCGCCTGGCTCGCCGGTCACGTCCCCCGGGCGCCGCTCCCCTCGCTGGAGACCGAGGAGGGCTTCGCCGAGCACCGCGCGTGGGAACGGACGCTGCACGCGGGGCGGTGGTCGGCCGTCGACTGGCCGGCCGCGTACGGGGGACGGGGGTGCTCGTTCCTGGAGTGGCTGGTCTTCGAGGAGGAGTACTGGGCGGCGGGCGCGCCCGCCCGGGTCTCCCAGAACGGCATCGGCCTGCTCGCCCCGACGCTCCTCGGACACGGCACGGAGGAGCAGCGGGCCCGGATCCTGCCGGCGATGGCGAGCGGGGAGACCGTGTGGGCTCAGGCGTGGTCCGAGCCGGAGGCCGGTTCGGACCTCGCGTCCCTGCGGTCGGTCGCGGTGCGGACGGCCGGCGGCTGGCTGCTCAGCGGACAGAAGACGTGGTCGTCACGGGCCGCGTTCGCCGACCGCGCCTTCGGGCTGTTCCGCAGCCACGCGGGCGCCGGCCGCCGCCCCCACGAGGGCCTGACCTGCGCGTTGTTCGCGCTGGACGCCGAGGGGGTGCAGGTGCGCCCGATCGGGCGCCTTGACGGCAGGCCCGCGTTCGCGGAGATCTTCCTGGACGAGGTGTTCGTGCCCGACCGGGACGTCGTCGGCACGCCCGGCGACGGCTGGCGCGTCGCCATGAGCACCGCGGGCAGCGAACGCGGCCTCGCCCTGCGCAGCCCCGGCCGCTACGTCGCCGCCGCGCGCCGGCTGGTCGCCCTGTGGCGGGCGGCCGCCGACCCCGGGGACACGGCGCTGCGCGACCGGGTCGCCGATGCGGTGGTGCGGGCGCGCGCCTATCAGCTGTACGGGTACGCGTGCGCGGCGGGCGGCCCGCGCGGGGCGGAGCCGAGCCTCACCAAGCTGTTCTGGTCGGAGCTCGACCTGGCGCTGCACGAGACGGCGCTCGACCTGCTCGGCCCGTACGGCGAGCTGGCCGGGCCGGCGGGCGACGCCCCGGCGCACGGCGGCTGGGCGGAGGGGTACGTCTTCGCGCTGGCGGGGCCGGTGTACGCGGGCACGAACGAGATCCAGCGGGACATCGTCGCGGAGCGTCTGCTGGGACTTCCGAAGGGGCGGCGGGCATGAGGGGCGTGCACGGTGCCCCGCCGGCCGCCCCGGACCACGGGCACAGGCCCGTACTCGCCCTACAGGAGCAGCCGCTGTGAAGTTCGCACTCGACGACGAGCAGCTGGAGTTCGGCCGGACCCTCGGCCGGATGCTGGGCGCGGCGGACACTCCGTCATCCGTACGGGCCTGGGCGCGAGGTGACCACGGGCCGGGGCTCGCGGTGTGGGAGCGGCTGGCGCGGGCCGGGGTCTTCGGCCTGGCCGTGCCGGAGGCGTTCGGCGGGGCGGGGCCGCTGCCGGTGGAGGTGGCGGTCGCGTTCACCGAGCTGGGCCGGTACGCGGTGCCGGGCCCGGCCGTGGAGACCGTCGCCGTGTCGGTGCTGCTGGCGCGGCTGGCCGAGGCGGGCCGGCCGGTCCTCGCGGAGGCCTGGCTGCCGCGCGTGTGCGACGGCGGGGCCCGGGTGACGGCGGCCCTGCCGGGGGCGCCGGGCGGAAGCCCGTACGCGCTGGACGCGGACGTGTGCGACGGGGTGTTCGTCGCGGCGGGCGGGCCGGACGATCTGTTCCTGGCCACCGGCCACGGCCCCGTCCAGCCCTCGCTGGACCCTGCGCGGCGCCTGGCCCTGCCGCGGTGCGGCGCGGAGCCGGTGGCCGCGGGGCGCGCGGTGCGCGAGGCGGCGCGGCACGCCGCCGACTGGGCGGCGTTCGCGGCGGCCGCGCAGGTGCTGGGCGTGGGGCTGGCGCTGCTGGAGCGGACGGTGGGGTACGTGCGGCAGCGCAAGCAGTTCGGTGTTCCGGTCGGCGCCTTCCAGGCGGTCAAGCACCGGCTGGCGGACGTGCGCGTGGGCCTGGAGTTCGCCGGGCCGCTCGTGTACGGCGCGGCCGTGGCCCTGGCGGCGGGGGCGCCGGGCGCCCGGGCGGAGGTCGCCGCCGCGAAGGCCGCGGCGTCCGACGCCGCCTACGCCGCAGCCCGGGCCGCCCTGCAGCTGCACGGCGCGATCGGCTACACCGCGGAGTACGACCTGTCGCTGTGGCTGGGCAAGGCGCGGGCGCTGCGGTCCGCCTGGGGGACGCCGGCGGACTGCCGTGCCCGCACCCTCGATTTATTTTCTTAGTAAAACACTTGCTAATCTTCCCGTATGCCTCGCCCTCGCCTGCCGAAACGCTCCACCCTGCCCGGGACCCTGCCCGGATCCCTGCCCGGGACCCTGTACGCCGCCCTCCGCATCGGCCGGCCTGCGGACATCTGGTACAAGTCGGCCCTCAGCGGTGTCGTGGCGATGGCGGTCCCGTACGCCGCCCTGCTCGCCGCCGACAGGCTGGATCTCGCGCTCTACACCACCGCCGGAGCCCTGTGCGCGCTGTTCGGCCACGACCGCCCGTACGCCGCGCGCGCCCGCGCCCTCGCCCTGGTGGTGCTCGGCATGACCGCGGGCGTCGGCGCGGCCCTGGCCGCCGCGGTCCTCGCGCCCTCCCCCGCCGCCCTGGTGGCGGTCGCCGCCGTGCTCGCCGCCGCACACAAGACGGCCTGCGACGCCTCCCGCATCGGCCCGCCGGGCAACATCATCCTCACGTTCGTCACGGCGTCGGCGTGCTTCGTACCCCAGCGGGCCGGGGACCTGCCGCTCCACCTGGGGCTGACGCTGGCCTGCGGCCTCTGGGCGTGGCTGGTCTGCATGGTGCCCACCCTCGTCCGCCCGCACGGCCCCGAGCGCATCGCCGCCGCCCGCGCCCTGGAGGCCGCGGCGCGGCTGGCCGGCGCGAGCACGGCGGGCAAGGCGAACCCGGCGGACACGGCCCGTGCGCGGCACGCCGCCTGGCAGGCGCTGCTGCGTGCGCCTGCGGCGGTGCGCGCCCACGTGCACGACGCGCTCGTCCGCATGGAGGCGGCCGTGGCACCGGATGCCGGCGAGGCCTCCGTCACGCACAGCACGCCGCACGCCGGGCACTGGCAGGCCTGGGCGCAGGCCCTGCGCAAGGGCCGCACCCTGCCCGGGGACGCGCCTGCCGCACCCGGCCCGGGAGCCGTGCCGCCAGGGCCCGCTCCCCTGCCCCTGTTCCTCCCCGCGGGCCTGCGCGTGCTCACCGGCTCCGCCCTGGCCGGCTGGGCGTCGCTCGCCTGCGGGGTCGGCCACCCGTACTGGGCGGTGGTCAGCGCCGCCTCGGTCGTGCAGGCCGGCGGCGCGCCGTCCTGGCAGCGCGCGCTGCAGCGGGTGCTCGGCAACCTCCTCGGCGTCGCGTTCTTCGCCGCGCTGGTGCCCGTCGTCCGCACCGGTGAAGCGGCCATGGTCCTGGCCGTGCTCGCCCTGCTGGCCGGTGCCGAGGCGCTCATCTCCCGCAACTACTGGCTGGGTACGGTCTGCGTCACCCCGATGGCCCTGCTGCTGACCGAATTCGGCGGCAGCCGCCCCGCCGGGGAGCTCGTCGGCGACCGCTGGACCGATACGCTCGTCGGCGCGGCGGCGGGCCTGCTCGCCTGTGCGCTGGTCACCAACCGGCGGGCGGCGGACCGGGTCGACGCCGCCGTGCTCCGGGTGTCCGAGGCACACGCCGCGGCCCTGGCCGTACCGGCCGGTGCTCCTTGCGCCCACGAGGCGGACCGCGCCCGCGACCGGCTCGCGGCCGCCCTCGTGGAGCTGCGGGAGGCGGCCGACGCCGCGGCCGGCGAGTGGCATCGGCGGACCGTGCCCGGGGATCGGGTGACCCGCGCCGAACACGACGGCCACCGGGCGCTGGCTTCACTCGTCCGGGGGCATACACCCGGCAGCGGCGCGGCGGTGATGTGAGGGCTCCCTCCGGACGGTCACCGGCGGGACGGCAGAATCTACCCGGAGCACCGACTGGAAAGGATCACCAACGTGACCGAGGACATCGTCGCGCGCGTGCTGCGGCAGTGGCAGCAGGTCCACCCCGGACTCGACACCGCGCCGATGGCCGTGATCGGCCGGCTCAACCGCTGCGCGGCACTGCTCCAGCAGGCCACGGACGCCCCGCTGGTACGCGAGGGTCTGACGCGGGCCGAGTTCGACATCCTCGGCACCCTGCGGCGCACGGGCCGGGAGCTGACGCCGGGCCAGATCGCACGGGAGACCTTCGCCTCCGGCGCCGCCGTCACCAAGCGGCTGCGGGTGCTCGAAGCGCGCGGCCTGGTCGCCCGCCGGGCCGACGAGCGCGACCGGCGGGTGGCCCACCTGTCCCTGACGGAGGAGGGCCGGGAGCTCATCGACCGCCTGATCCCGCACCAGCTGGGCTACGAGAGCGTGCTCCTCGAAGGGCTCGGCGAGGGCCGCCGGACCGAGCTCGCGGAGACGCTCGCCGAGCTGCTCGTCCTGCTGGAGGGGCGGCTCGGCGGCCTGCAGCCCTGACCTCCTCCCCCTCCCGCCCCACCTGTTCCGGGCCGTACCCCCCAGGGGTACGGCCCGGAGTCGTTCCTCCCCCTTGCGTTCGATACACCCCAGGGGTATACATGGAGGTAGGAGATACCCCCTAGGGGTATGAGGGGAACGGCACGAGGAGCGCGGATGAGCACCACGACGAGCAGTACCACCGGCACAGCCGAGGTCGAACTCGCCATCGGCGGCATGACCTGCGCCTCCTGCGCCGCCCGGATCGAGAAGAAGCTCAACCGCATGGAGGGCGTCGAGGCCACCGTCAACTACGCCACCGAGAAGGCCAAGGTCGTCCACGCCGAGGACGTCTCGGTGGACGACCTGATCGCGACGGTGGTGGCCACGGGCTACACCGCCGAGCCGCCCGCGCCCGTCCGGGCGGAGCCCGCCGGTGCGCAGGAGGAGCGGCCCGCCGGGGAGGGTGACGAGCTGCTCACGCTGCGGCAGCGGCTGATCACGGCCGTGACGCTGGCCGTCCCCGTCGTCCTGCTGGCCATGGTGCCCGCCCTGCAGTTCGAGTACTGGCAGTGGCTGTCGCTGACCCTGACGGCGCCCGTCGTCACGTACGCCGCCTGGCCCTTCCACCGCGCCGCGTTCACCAACGCCCGGCACGGCGCGGCCACCATGGACACCCTGATCTCGGTCGGCACCTCGGCGGCCTTCCTGTGGTCGGTGTGGGCGCTGTTCCTCGGCGACGCGGGCATGCCGGGGATGACGCACTCCTTCGAGCTGACCGTCACCCGCGGCGGCGGCGCCGGGAACATCTACCTGGAGGCGGCCGCGGGCGTCACCGCCTTCATCCTGGCGGGCCGCTACTTCGAGGCCCGCTCCAAGCGCAAGGCCGGGGCGGCGCTGCGGGCCCTGATGGAGCTTGGCGCCAAGGAGGTCACGGTCCTGCGGGGCGGCCGGGAGGAGCGCATCCCCGTCTCCGGCCTGGCCGTGGGCGACCGCTTCCTCGTCCGGCCCGGCGAGAAGATCGCCACCGACGGCACCGTCGTCGAGGGCAGCTCCGCCGTGGACGCCTCGATGCTGACCGGCGAGTCCGTCCCCGTCGAGGTCGGCGTGGGCGACGCGGTCACCGGCGCCACGCTCAACGCGGGCGGCCGCCTCGTCGTCGAGGCCGCGCGCGTCGGCGCGGACACCCAGCTGGCCCGGATGGCCAAGCTCGTGGAGGACGCGCAGAACGGCAAGGCCGCGGCCCAGCGCCTCGCCGACAGGATCTCCGCCGTGTTCGTGCCCGTCGTGATCGTCCTCGCGCTCGCGACCCTCGGCTTCTGGCTGGCCAGCGGGGCGGGTGCGACCGCCGCGTTCACCGCGGCCGTGTCCGTGCTGATCATCGCCTGCCCGTGCGCCCTGGGGCTCGCCACGCCCACCGCCCTGATGGTCGGCACCGGGCGCGGCGCCCAGCTCGGCATCCTCATCAAGGGCCCCGAGGTCCTGGAGACCACCCGCAAGGCCGACACCGTCCTCCTCGACAAGACCGGCACCGTGACCACCGGCCGCATGACCCTGCTCGCCGTCCGCACCGCCGACGGCGTGAGCGAGACCGACACCCTGCGGCTGGCGGGCGCCCTGGAGCACGCCTCGGAGCACCCCATCGCCCGGGCCGTCGCCGCAGGCGCCGCCGACCGCGTCGGCACGCTGCCCGTGCCGGAGGACTTCGCCGACCTCCCGGGCCTCGGCGTCCAGGGCGTCGTCGAGGGCCACGCCGTCCTCGTCGGCCGGGAGAAGCTGCTCGCCGAGTGGGCGATGCACCTGCCGGCCGGGCTGCGGGAGGCGAAGGACGCCGCCGAGGCGGCGGGCCGCACGGCCGTCGTCGTCGCCTGGGACGGCGAGGCCCGCGCGGTGCTGGAGGTGGCCGACGCGGTCAAGGACACCAGCGCCGAGGCCGTCCGCCGGCTGCGCGCGCTCGGCCTCACGCCGGTCCTGCTCACCGGCGACAACAAGGCCGTCGCCGAGGCGGTCGCCGCCGAGACCGGCATCGACGAGGTGATCGCCGAGGTCCTGCCCCAGGACAAGGTGGACGTCGTCAAGCGGCTGCAGGCCGAGGGCCGTTCGGTCGCCATGGTCGGCGACGGCGTCAACGACGCCGCAGCCCTCGCCCAGGCCGACCTGGGCCTGGCCATGGGCACCGGCACCGACGCCGCCATCGAAGCCGGCGACCTGACCCTCGTCCGCGGCGACCTGCGGACCGCCGCCGACGCCATCCGCCTCGCCCGGCGGACGCTCGGCACCATCAAGGCCAACCTCTTCTGGGCCTTCGCCTACAACGTGGCGGCCCTGCCGCTGGCGGCCGCGGGCCTGCTCAACCCGATGATCGCCGGAGCCGCGATGGCCTTCTCGTCGGTCTTCGTCGTCGGCAACAGCCTGCGGCTGCGCGGCTTCCGCCCCACCGGCTGACGCCACGGGGCCGGGGCGCCGCCGCCCCGGCCGGACCTCTCGTACGTGAGCCCCCTATGCCGGGTACGTGAGCAATTCGTAACAAGCGCAACGCTCGTCCCCGCCCCCGCCCTCTCTTCCGGTGTAACGGACACCGATAGGGAGGGCGGGGCGACGTCATGGCGCTGCCGAAGAAGCACAGGAACCGGATCGCGGCCACGGCGGCGGTCTTCGCGATAGCGGCCGGGACGCTCGCCGTGGCCGTCAACGAGCGTGAGAGCAGCGGCACTTCCCGGGTGGCCGAGCGGCCCGCGCCCGGCACGACGGTCAGTCAGGAGATCGAGCACCTCTCGGAGGACTCCGGGAAGACCGTCAACCTCACGATCGACGACGGCCCCGACCCCACCTGGACGCCCAAGGTCCTGGACGTGCTGAAGCAGTACGGCGCCAAGGCCACGTTCTGCATGACCGGGCCCAACGCGCAGAAGCACCCGGACCTCGTCAAGAAGGTCGCCGCGGCGGGCCACCGGCTGTGCGACCACTCCATGTCGCACGACACCACCATGGACAAGAAGCCGGTGGAGTACCAGGAGAAGGAGATCCTGGACGCCAAGAAGCTCATCGAGGACGCCTCGGGCGGCGAGCCGGTGCGCTACTACCGGGCGCCCGGCGGAGCGTTCACCCCGGACAGCCGGCGCATCGCCGCCGGGAACGGCATGCGCCCGCTCGGCTGGAACGTGGACACCAAGGACTTCGAGCGCCCGGGCGTCCAGAAGATCCTCGACACCGTCGAGCGCGAGCTGGGCAAGGGCCCGACGATCCTGATGCACGACGCCGGCGGCCCGCGCACCCAGACCGTGGAGGCCCTCGGGCGGCTGCTGCCCAAGCTCCAGCAGGAGGGGTACGCCTTCAGCTTCCCGCGGACCTGACGCGGGCCGCCGGCCCGACCCGGATCAGCGGGACGGAGCCGGGGTCGGCAGCTTCCCGGCGGGGAAGGCGTTGTTGCTGTCGCAGACCAGGTCGGAGATGACGAACCCGCCACCGCTGAGCTCGACCTTGACGTCGTGGATCTGCCTGCCCCGCGGCACCTCGTTGGCGGCCGCCGTGCAGACGAACTGGGCCTTGGAGACGGGCGTCAGGCGCAGGACGTTGAACGGCATCTGGATGCTCACCCGCAGCGTGCCGGTCGTGACGTGCACCTCGCCCTTCATCTTGGGCACGTCGGTGTACAGGCCCCGGACCCTCTGGTCCTCGTCCGGCCCGTCCAGCAGCAGCGCGATGGCGTCCTCCGCACCGAGCTTGGCCTTGGCCTGGCGGGTCACCTGCGTCACCCCGGTGGGCGACATGAAGTAGAGCTTGGCCTCGGCCGAGTTGACCTCCCCCTGCCGCTTGGCCCCCGTGGCGGGCTGCCCCACGTCGATGACGTCGGTGGTGGTGACGCCGCAGCCCGCGAGCGCGACGGCCAGCAGGGCGGTCGGGGCCACGCGTCGTACTCGCCGGGCCGCCGGCCGGCGCAGGTCCACCCTCACGCCGTCTCGCTCCCGCCCTGCCGCAGGGGCAGATCCACGGTGAACACCGCGCCTCCTCCGGGTCGGTTGGCGGCCCGCACGGTGCCCTCGTGCAGGCGTACGTTCTCCAGGGTGATCGCGAGTCCGAGGCCGCTGCCCTCGGAGCGGGCGCGGGCGGAGTCCGCCTTGAAGAAGCGCTCGAAGACGTGCGGCAGCACCTCGGGGTCGATGCCCCGGCCGCGGTCCGCGATCTCGATCAGCAGCCTCCGCCCGGCGTCCTGCCCGGTCACCCGGACCGCGACGTCCACCGGTTCGCCGCCGTGCTTGAGGGCGTTGCCGACGAGGTTGGCGACCACGACGTCGATGCGGCGCGGGTCCAGCCGGGCGCGCACGCCCTCGGGCAGGTCGGCGGCCACCTTGTCCTGCCAGCCGCGGGCCTGGAGGGTCTTGCGGACGGTCTCGGAGACGTCGACCTCGTCCAGGTGGAGGGCCGCGGCGCCCGCGTCGAAGCGGGAGATCTCCATCAGGTCCTCGACCATCCGCGCGAGCTTGCCGGTCTCCTCGCTGATGAGGCGGACGGCGTAGGCGGTGTCGGGGTCGAGGGAGTCCGCGTCCTCGTCGAGGACGTCGACGACCGCGGTCATGGCGGCCAGCGGCGTGCGCAGCTCGTGCGAGACGTCGGCGGCGAAGCGCCGCGAGTTGGCCTCCATACGGCGCAGCTCGGCGACGTTCTCCTCCAGGGCCTCGGCCATGTCGTTGAAGGTGCGCGAGAGGTCGGCGAGCTCGTCGCGGCCGGTGACCTTGAGCCGGGTGTCCAGCTCGCCGGCGGCGAGCTTGCGGGAGGCGCGGCGCAGTTCGCGCACGGGCCGCAGCACGCCGCGCGCGGCGATCAGGGCGGGCACGGCGGCCAGGGCGACCGCGGGCAGGGCGCCTCTCTGCGCGGCCTTGACCAGAGCCTGGACGTTCGCCTCGTCCTCACGCAGCGGCATCTGCGCGTACACCTCCAGGCCGGAGGCCTCGCTGCTGCCGCGGTAGGTGACCGGCAGCCCGATGGCGAGCCAGGGGTCGCCCCCGCTGTCCAGGCGCTGGAAGGCGGGGATGCCCGCGCGGACCTTCTCCTGGACCCCGCGCGGGATGATCGGTCCGTGGTCGCCGCCGGGCACGAGCCCGCTGTTCCGGTAGCGCACGTGGACGGTCCAGCGCTGGGCGCTGCCGGCGGCGTTGAGCCGGTGCTGGAGATCCTGCAGGGCCTGCTGGGACAGCGGGAAGGCGTAGTCCGGCACCTGCGAGTTCACCTGGGAGCGCAGGGCCTCGATGGCCGTGTCCTGGGTGCGCTTGAGGATGGCCGTACGGGCCTCGCGGAAGGTCAGCGCCGCCGTCGTGAGCGCGCTGAGCGCGGCGACCAGCAGGAACGCCAGGACCAGGCGGGCGCGCAAACCGGCGGCGACGGCACGCAGGGACGGCCGGCGGAGCGCCGGCATGCGCGGGGACGACATACGCAGGGCCGGCATACGCAAGGCGGGCATGCGCAGGGCGGGCCGTCTCACAGGGGCCCGAAGCGGTAGCCGAAGCCGCGGACGGTCTGGATGTACTTGGGCGAGCGGGTGGAGTCCTCGACCTTGGTGCGCAGGCGCATCACGCAGGCGTCCACCAGGCGGGCGTCCCCGTGGTAGCTGTGCTCCCACACGTGCTCCAGGAGCTGCTGGCGGCTGAAGACGCGGCCCGGGGTGGCGGACAGGTACAGCAGCAGCTTCATCTCGGAGGGGGCGAGCGGCAGGTCCTGACCGTGCTTGGCGACGAGGAGGCCCTTGCGGTCGACGGTCAGGTCGCCGTGGATCTCCACGGGCTGGAGGGCGGCCGGGTCCGGGCCGCCGTCGCCGGGCGCGGCGCGGCGCAGCACGGCGCGGATGCGGGCCTCCAGGACCTCGCCGCGGGCGGGCTTGACGATGTAGTCGTCGGCGCCTGCCTCAAGGCCGAGGACGACGTCTATGTCGTCGCCGCGCGCGGTGAGCATGATGATCGGGATCTGCTGGGTGGCGCGGATGCGGCGGCACACCTCGAAGCCGCTCTTGTCCGGCAGCATGAGGTCCAGCAGGACGAGGTCGGGGCGGAACGTCTCCATGGCGGCGAGCCCGGCCTCGCCGGTCGCCGCGCCCTCCACCTCGTGGCCGCGGCGGCGCAGGGTGAGCGTGACGCCGTCCCGTACCGCGCGGTCGTCCTCGATCAGCAGTACCCGTGACATGCGGACAGTATCGTTCCCCTCTGCACACTCGTGCGCCGCACGGGCCTCCGAACGGCAGAACTGTCACGGATTGCTCATATTCACCCGCTCAGCCGCCGTCCCCTTCACCCGCTCAGTCGCCCTCCTCCAAGCGGAAGCCGACCTTCAGGCCGACCTGGTAATGGCCGATCGCGCCGTCGACGAGGTGGCCCCTGATCTGGGTGACCTCGAACCAGTCGAGGTTACGCAGGGTCTGCGAGGCGCGGGTGAGGCCGTTGCGGACGGCGTCGTCCACGCCCTTCGGGGACGAGCCGACGATCTCGGTCACGCGGTAGGTGTGGTGCGTCATGGGCGCTGCTCCAGGGGGTGAAGGCCGGTGCGGTCACCACCACCGTGGCCCACCCCGCGCCCGCGCGCGAGGCGAGCGCCCGCACCCGGCTCACGCCGGGCCGACCACCGTGCGCTCGGCCAGGACGTCCGGCGAGGGCGGGGCGGGCGGGCCCGCCGTGCGGGCTAACCGGCGGCGGGCACCGACAGCGACAGCGCGAACCGCCCTTCCTCGTCCGTCCACCAGTGGGTGGTCTCCAGGCCCGCCGCCGCCAGCTCGGCGCGCACCCCTTCCTCGCGGAACTTGGCCGAGATCTCCGTGCGCAGCTCCTCTCCGGCCGCGAAGTGGACGGCGAGGTCGAGCGCGGGGATCTTGGCGACGAGGGCGCCGCGGGCCCGCAGCCGCATCTCGATCCACTCCTGCCGGGGGTCCCACAGGGCCACGTGGTCGAAGGCGTCCGGGTCGAAGTCGGCTTCCAGCTCGCGGTTGATGACGGTGAGGACGTTCTTGTTGAAGGCGGCGGTCACGCCCGCCGCGTCGTCGTAGGCCCGCACCAGCGTCCGCTCGTCCTTGACGAGGTCCGTGCCGAGCAGCAGGGCGTCGCCGGGGGCGAGTTCGGCGCGGACGGCGGCGAAGAAGGCGGATCGTTCCTGCGGGCGCAGGTTGCCGATGGTGCCACCGAGGAAGGCGAGCAGGCGGGGTGCGGGGGTGGCGGGCAGGTGCAGGCCGTACTGGAAGTCGGCGACGAGGGCGTGCACCGTCAGCCCGGGGTGGTCGGCGAGCAGGCCCTCGGCCGCGCCGGTCAGGGCGCTCTCGCTGACGTCGACGGGCACGTAGTGGTCGAGGGAGGTCAGCGCGCGGATGAGGTGGCGGGTCTTGTCGGAGGAGCCGGAGCCGAGCTCCACGAGCGTACGCGCGCGCGTGGCCGCGGCGATCTCGTCCGCGCGGGCGATGATGATCTCGCGTTCGGCGCGCGTGGGGTAGTACTCGGGCAGGCGGGTGATCTCGTCGAACAGCTCGCTGCCGCGCGCGTCGTAGAACCACTTCGGCGGGAGCTCCTTGGGCGTGCGGGTCAGGCCCGTGGCGACGTCGGCGCGCAGGGCGGCGGCGGTCGCGTCGAGGGGGAGGGTGCGGGTCAGGGCGAACGGGCTCACGGGCAGGGCTCCTTGAGCGGTGACAGGGTGACGGCGGTGCGGTTCGCGGTGAGCAGGGTGCGGTCGGGGACCTCGGTCCAGCGCGGGTCGTCGTCGTAGGGCTCGGAGGCGACGGCCGTGCGGCCGGCGGGGTCCGCCAGGTACCAGAGGGTGTCTCCCCAGGCGGTGGCGGCGATGGTCGTGCCGTCGGTGAGCAGCAGGTTGAGCCGGGACCCGGGGGCGGCCTCGGCGAGCTCCGCGACGGTGTCGGCCAGGGCGCCGCCGGGGGCGTCCCCGCCGCGCAGCCGGTGCTCGACCAGGGCCCACACGAGGGCTGCGTCGCAGCGGGCCGCGAGCCGCAGGAGGGCCTCGGGCGGCAGCAGGGCGGCGAGCGGAGCGGCCGTTTCCGGCCAGCCGGTCACCGCGCCGTTGTGGCTGAAGAGCCAGGGGCCCGCGGTGAAGGGCGCGGCGGCGGCCTCCCCGTCCGCGTCCGCCGCGGTGGCGTCGCGCACGGCGGCGAGCAGGGCGCCGGTGCGGACGACCCGGGCGATGTCGGCGAAGGACAGGTCGGCCCAGACGGGGCCGGCGCGCCGGTAGCGGGCGGGCACCGGGTCGCCTTCGGCGTACCAGCCGACGCCGAAGCCGTCCGCGTTGACCGTGCCGTGGCGCTGCCTGCGCGGCGCCCAGGACTGGCGCACCAGGGAGTGCGGCGGATCGGCGACGCTCGCGCCGATGGGCTCCTGCGGGCCCAGTACGGCGAGGTGACGGCACATCAGACGGCCTCGGCGTCGCGCGCGGTGCGGAAGCCGGCGAAGATCTGCCGGCGGACCGGCAGGTCCCAGTTGCGGAAGGTGCCCCGGCAGGCGACCGGGTCGACGGCGAAGGACCCGCCGCGCAGCACCTTGTGGGCGCTGCCGAAGAACACTTCCGAGTACTCCCGGTAGGGGAAGGCCCTGAAGCCCGGGTAGGGCAGGAAGTCGCTGGACGTCCACTCCCACGCGTCGCCGATCAGCTGCCGGACGCCCAGCGGCGAGGCGCCCGCCGGATACGCGCCGACGGGCGCAGGGCGCAGGTGGCGCTGGCCGAGGTTGGCGTGGTCGGGCGTGGGGTCCGCGTCGCCCCAGGGGTAGCGCCGGGAGCGGCCGGAGCCGGGGTCGTGGCGGGCGGCCTTCTCCCACTCGGCCTCGGTGGGCAGTCTTCGCCCCGCCCACGCGGCGTAGGCCGCGGCCTCGTACCAGCTCACGTGCAGGACCGGCTCCGCGGGCGGGACGGGCTCGACGGCGCCGAAGCGCCGCCGCAGCCAGCCGGAGCCCGAGCGCCGCCAGAACAGCGGGGCCGTCAGCTTGTGGGCGCGGACGTGCCGCCATCCCTCGGGGTGCCACCAGCGTGCGTCCCGGTAGCCGCCGTCCTCGATGAAGCGCAGGTAGGCGGCGTTGCTCACGGGCAGCGTGTCGATGAAGAAGGACGGTACGAAGCGGTGGTGGGCGGGCCGTTCGTTGTCCAGCGCCCACGGCTCGGCCGAGGTCCCCATCGTGAACGGGCCTCCCTCGACCAGCACCTCCGGCGGCAGGAGCGCGGCGTCAGGCTCGGCGGGCGGCGGCTCGGGGGCCGTGAGCGCGGCCGGGCCCCGGCGCAGCTGATGGGTGATCAGCATGGTCTCGTCGTGCTGCTGCTCGTGCTGGGCGATCATGCCGAACGCGAAGCCCGAGGCGGTCAGCGGCGCGCCGTCGAAGGGGGCTGACTCCAGGACGTCCAGGACCCGGCCGCGGACGTCCGCGACGTAGCTGCGCGCCTCGGCGGGCGGCAGCAGCGGCAGCGCGGGCCGCGCGGCTCTCGGGTGCTCGAACGCGTCGTAGAGCGGGTCCAGTTCCGGGCGCAGCGCCTCGTGCCCGCCCACGGCGCGCAGCAGCCACTGCTCCTCCTGGTTGCCGATGTGCGCGAGGTCCCACACCAGCGGGGACATCAGGGGCGAGTGCTGGGCGGTCAGGTCGCGGTCCTCGACACAGCCGGTGAGCAGGCCGGTGCGGGCACGGGCGCGCAGCAGGGCGTCCGTGGCGCGCCGGCGGAGGACGTCGGGGTCCGGGCCGGGTGCGGTCATGCGGGGGTCTCCTTGCCGGTGGCGTGATCCTCGCCGGTGCCCCGGCCCTTGTCGTCGGCACGGGTCGTGCCTGCGACCCGGCTCTTGCCGTCGGCCCCGGCCCTTCCGGACACCCGGGACTTGTCGGCCACCCGGGTCTTGCCGTCGACCCGGTCGAGGAGGTCGTCGGCGGGGCAGCGGCCGCGGGCGACGTAGCGCCCGGTGAAGGCGTCGACGGCGTCCAGGATGCGGGGGCCCGCGCCGAGCCGGGGCAGGGCCTCGCGGGCGGCGGCGAAGCAGGTGACGGCTGCGGCGTGCAGCTCGGGGTCGGCCAGGCCGTGGCGGGCGGCGTTGCGCCACAGCGGATTGCGGGGTGCGGGCTCCTGGCCCGCCGTGTCCGCGAGGGCCTTCACGGCCCGGTAGGAGGTCTCGGCGGCCACGGGATCGTCGAAGAGGGCGGCCGTGACGGCCAGCGGCACCAGCCAGCCGTCCTCGCCGGGCTGCGCGTCGATCATGCGCAGCTCCAGGTGGCCCCGGGGCCGCACCGGGGGGAACAGCGTGGTCAGGTGGTAGGCGACGTCGTCGTCGGTGGCGGGCCGGGGGTGTCCCGTACGGGTCCAGCCGCGCAGGTCCAGCCCCCAGGGCGGCTCCCACGGGCCCTCGTCGGCGCGCACGCACATGATCCGGGCGTCCAGGGCGTACGCGGCCCACGCCGCCCGCGGGTCGAGGTCCTCGGGCGGGGCCAGGGTGCGGCCGGGGTCCATGCGCTCGTAGCAGGCCTGCCGGGTGGAGCGCCAGCCGGTGGGGCGGCCCCCGTCCAGCGGGGAGTTGGCGAACGCGGCGACGAGGACGGCGCCCAGCAGGTGCGCCAGCCGCCAGCGCCGGCCGAAGCCGAGCGGCCCGGGCTCCTCGTGGCCGGCGTCCACGCAGACCTGCACGGAGGCGGTCTTCGTCATCACGGTGCGCCCGGAGCCGCCCCAGTGGTCGTGGAAGTCCTCCATGGCCCGGTAGCGGGGTGTGGTGAGGACGCGGCGCGGAGGGTGCCAGGGGTCCTTGCCGTAGCCGGCGAGGGTGAGGCCGAGGGAGCGGAGCGCGGGGCGGGCCGTGGCCAGATCGGCGGAGACTTCCTCCGCACAGGCGGTGAGGGACTCCGCGGGCCGGGAGCTGAACTCCAGCTGGCCGCCGGGCTCGATGGTGATCAGGGACTTCAGGGGCAGTGTCCGCAGCCGGTCGGCGGCGGCTGCCAGGAGGCGAGGGGAGACGGGCCGGGAGGGATCCTGCAGGTCGTGGACGAGCCATTCCAGCTCGACGCCGAGGAACCGCGGCGGGCCCGTCTTGAAACAGATCCCGCGGACCAGGGCGTCCGCCTCCGCCTCGTCGACGACGCGGGGCGGGGCCGCCCCACCGGGCCTGGTTTCCGTCACTGTCCGTACCTCCGTCCGTCGTGCCGGCCGATGGTCACCCCCACATTGTGGCGAGCCCTTGACCCGCCCGCCAGAGGAGGGGCTACGGTCCCCGCGTGACCGTAGAACAGGTGACCGCCGACGTCTTCCTTCCCGGCACCTACGCCCGCGGCGTGCCGTACGCGCGCTTCCGGGAGCTGCGGGAGAAGAGCCCCGTGTGCCGGATCGGCGAGCCGGCCGTCGGCCCCTGGCCCCCGGGCCCCGGCTTCTGGGCGGTCTTCCGGCATGCCGACGTCAAGCACGTCCTGCGCAGCCCGCAGACGTTCTCCTCGCACCTGGGCGCCACGCAGATACGCGACCCGGACACCGAGGCGGACCTGCGGTTCGTCCGGTCCACGATGCTCAACCAGGACCCGCCGGACCACAGCCGGCTGCGCCGGATCGTCGCCTCGGCTCTCACCCCGCGCGCCGTCCGCGAGCTGGAGGCGGTGATCGAGGCCCGGGCCCGGGCGCTGGTCGAGGCCGTCGCGGAGCGCGGCGAGGCGGACTTCGTGGAGCTCTCCGCGGAGCTTCCCGTACGCACCCTGGCCCACGTCCTGGGCGTGCCGCAGGAGGACGGGGCGCTGATCCACGACTGGGCGAACCGGATCATCGGCTACCAGGACGCGGACTACGCGCTGTCGGACACCGCGGTCCGGGACGGGCTCACCCCCATGGGGCGCGCGGCCCTCGCCCGCCGCCCGGCCCCGCGGACCCGTCCCGACGGCCGCCCGGTCAACCCCCGCTCGCGCGAGGCGCTGGCCGACATGTTCCACTACGCCCACGCCCTGGCCGAGCGGCCCGCGCCCGGCAGTGTGCTGGCGATGATGCGCGAAGGCGGCCTCACCCGCGACGAGTTCGAGATGATGTTCTTCCTCTTCGCGGTCGCGGGGAGCGAAACCGTGCGGAACGCCGCACCCGGGGGCCTGCTGGCGCTCCTCGACCACCCGGACCAGTTCGCGCTCTTACGCAGCCGGCCGGAGCTGATCCCCTCGGCCGTGGAGGAGATGCTGCGCTACTGGCCACCGGTCGTGCACATCCGGCGCACCGCCGCCTGCGACACCGAGCTCGGCGGGCAGCGCATCCGGCGCGGCGAGAAGGTCGTCGTCTACCACCCCTCCGCCAACCGCGACGAGCGCGTCTTCCCCGGCCCGGACCGCTTCGACGTCACCCGTGCGCCCAACGACCACGTCAGCTTCGGGTACGGCCCGCACTTCTGCCCGGGAGCCCACCTCGCCCGCGCCCAGATGCGCGCCGTGCTGCGGGCCGTCCTGGGCCGGCTGCCCGGACTGGAGCGGGCGGGCGAGGCGGTGCGCCTGACGTCGAACTTCCAGAACGGCCTGAAGCACCTGCCCGTCAGATGGCGAACAGATCGGTGAACGGGCCGGTGGCGTCGGCGACGGTGTGGCCGAAGGGCGTGTTGAAGTCCCAGATGAGGAAGAGCAGGAAGGCGATCAGGGCGCTGTAGAGGCCGGCCAGCAGCAGCTCGCGCGGCGAGCGCCGGATCTGCAGCGTGAAGATCAGCCCCACCGCGATCACCGCGCCCGCGACCAGGCCGAACCACACCACGCCCGGCATGGTGTCGCCCGCGTTCTGCGCCCGGGCGTTGCGCGCGGCGTCCGCGGCACCGATCTGGTCCAGCAGCGGCTGGTAGGACTGGCCTTCGTGGTCGTTGGCCGGCTCGTACGAGGTCAGGTCCTCGCGCACCTTGTCCAGCAGCAGGCTGCCGCGCTCGGTCAGCTCGCCGCGCTTGAGCATCACCGGCCACTCCTTGTGCACCACGTAACTCACATAAGTGTTGACGTCCTCACGGGCGCGGTCCCGGGCCGCAGGTGCGTACGCCTGCACCCGCTCGGTGACCTCGTGCAGCGCCTGGGCCTCGGCGCGGACCTGGTCCTGGGCGCTGTTGCGGGCCTCCCAGACGCCGGCGATGGCCAGGCCCAGCACGATGGCGTAGACGACGCCCATCATCATCGTCATGTACTCGATGACGTCGGGTGTCTCGCTCGGGTCGTCGTCCTCGCCGCGCCTGCGCTCCCGGAGCACGGTGATGGTCAGCACGACCGCGCATGCCGCGGCCATGGCGAGGACCAGGACCAGCCACTCGGACAAGGGAAACCTCCGGAAGACGAGAGCGGGGGTGGAGCCGGGAACGGGAGGGTGGGCGGGCCGTGCGGACGACCGGGCCGCCGGGGCGTACGGACGTCAGGTGCGGCGTCCTCAGGTGCGACGTCCGCTGCCACCGCCGCCCCGCGGCCGCAGCATCGCCGCGGCGAGCACGGCCGGTGCGGTCAGCAGCAGGGTGAGGGTGACCAGGGACGCCCCGCCCGGGGGCGGGGGCGCGGCGGACGCGTGGTAGGCGCGCGGGACGATGTGCGGGGGCGTGGGCGGGACTTCGGGCGCGGGCGGCGGCTCGCTGCGCGGGGCGGCGAGCGGCCGCGGCGCCGGAGGCGGCGGGGGCACGGGCCGGGGTGCCGGGGCGCGGTACTGCACCGGTGCCGGGAGGGGCGGGGGCGGCGGTACGTACGGGGGCGGCGTGGGCACGGGTGCGGGCGGCGTCGAGGCGGCCGGGGCGACGACCGGGCGGGGAGCCCGGCCGCACCCGATGACGATCGCCGCGGAAGCGGTACCCGCGTGGGCGGTGACCCTGAGGCAGCCGGGCCGGTGGTCGATCTCCGCGGCGGCCGCGTCGCCGCCGGGGCCGCCGGTCCCCGCACGGATGCGGCCGTGACCGGGGATGCCGCCCGGAACGGGAAAGCCGTGCTGGGCGGGATGGCCGTGCCGCCCGGGAACGCCGTCGTGCCGGGGAACGCCGTCGTGCCGGGGAACGCCGCCGGGACCGGGGTCGTACTCGATGGCGGCGGAGCCCGGGCGGACGCGGAGCACGCCGCGCAGGGCCTCGGCCGCCGGCCCGGGCGCCGGGCGATCGCCGCCGGCCCGGCCGGGCCCGCCGGCACCGGGGTCACCCCCCGGGGCGGGCCCGGCCCCCGTCGTCGCCAGCACGGCCGCGAAGGCCACGATCCCCGCGCGCCCGGCGCGCACCCATCCGCTCACGGGGAGATCCTCGCGGCCTTCCGGCCCTCAACTGCCGTGCGAGGGGGTCAATCCCATCGAAGGGGTGAAGAACTGTGTGTTTTGTGTGCGGGGTTCACCCCGCAAGAAGGACGAAGAGGGCGCGCGGCGAACCTGCCGTACGCCCTCCGTCCACCCTGCACCGCCGGTGCCGGGCGGCCTCACAGGTCCGAGAAGTCCCCGTGCCGGCCCGCGCCCGCGGCGAACCGCGCGGCGCCCTCGGCGGCTTCGGCCAGCGAGCCCAGGCCGTGCGCGAACTCGGTCTCCATCGCCCGCTCCTCGGTGAGGCCCTCCTGGTCGAGCACGGAGGCGCGGTCGCCGCGCAGGCAGCCCTGGGGGAACCGGGCGATCTCCGCGGCCAGTTGCTCCGCGGCGGCGCGGGACGTGCCCGTGGGGACGACACGGTTGGCGAGCCCCATGGCGTACGCCTCGGAGGCCGGGACCGGGCGGCCCGTCAGCACCATGTCCATCGCGCGGCTCGTCCCGATCAGCCGGGGCAGGCGGACCGTGCCGCCGTCGATCAGCGGTACGCCCCAGCGGCGGCAGAAGACCCCGAAGACGGCGTCCTCCTCGGCCACCCGCAGGTCGCACCAGAGCGCGAGTTCCAGACCGCCCGCGACGGCGTACCCGCTGACCGCCGCGACCACGGGCTTCGACAGCCGCAACCGCGTGGGGCCCATGGGGCCGTCGCCGCCGGGCTCCACCCGGTTGGCGAGCTCACTGCCCACCGCCTTCAGGTCGAACCCGGCGCAGAAGGTGCCGCCCTCGCCCCACAGCACCGCGACGAGGGCGCTCTCGTCCGCCTCGAACGCCCGGAAGGCGTCGGCCAGTGCGGCGGCGGTCCGCCCGTCCACGGCGTTGCGGGCCTCCGGGCGGGACAGGACGACGGTGGTGACCGGTCCGCGGCGCTCCGTGCGTACGGTCGCGGCCGGGGTCACGGGCGGGGGCACGGCCGGGGTCACAGCGACGCCTCCTTCAGCAGGGCGCGCTCCAGGACCGGCCCGAGGTCCGTGCCCGGCGGCAGGGTGCCGAAGGCGTGGCCCCAGTCCGCGCCCAGCCGGGAGGCGCAGAAGGCGTCCGCGACGGCGGGCGTGCTGTGCCGCACGAGCAGGCTGCCCTGCAGGACGAGCGTCAGCTGCTCGGCCAGGCGCCGGGCCAGGAGCTGGGCGCGGCCGGGGTCGGAGAGCTCCCCGAGGAGATCCCGCAGGCGCGCGGTGGCCGCGTCGAGCCGGGGGTCCGCGCCCGCCGCCTCGCCGACCTCCGCGAAGTAGGCGTCCAGGGCGGCCGGTTCCTTCGCCAGGGCCCGCAGGACGTCCAGGGCGGCGACGTTGCCCGAGCCCTCCCAGATCGACAGCAGCGGGGCCTCCCGGTAGAGCCGCGGCATGCCGGACTCCTCGACGTAGCCGTTGCCGCCCAGGCATTCGAGGGCCTCGGCCGCGTGGGTGGCGCCGCGCTTGCAGACCCAGTACTTGCCGGCCGCCAGGCCCAGGCGGCGCAGGGCCGACTCGGCGGCGTCCCCGGCTTCGGAGCGGTCCAGGGCCGCCGCGAGCCGCATCGCCAGCACCGTCGCGGCCTCCGACTCCACGGCGAGGTCGGCCAGGACGTTGCGCATCAGGGGCTGGTCGATCAGCTCGGCGCCGAACGCCTTGCGGTGGGCGGTGTGGTGCAGGGCCTGGCGCAGTCCGGCCCGCATGCCGGCCGCGGAGCCGATGACGCAGTCGAGCCGGGTCATGTTCACCATCTCGACGATCGTGCGCACGCCGCGCCCGGGCTCGCCGACCGGCCAGGCCACGGCCTGCTCGTACTCGATCTCGGCCGAGGCGTTGGAGCGGTTGCCGAGCTTGTCCTTGAGCCGTTGCAGGTGCATGGCGTTGCGGGTGCCGTCGGGCAGCACGCGCGGCATGAGGAAGCAGGTCAGGCCCTCCGGCGCCTGGGCGAGGACCAGGAAGACGTCGCTCATGGGCGCGGAGGTGAACCACTTGTGGCCGGTGATCACGTACGAGCCGTCGCCCGCGGGCACGGCCGTGGTGGTGTTGGCGCGGACGTCCGAGCCGCCCTGCTTCTCCGTCATCGACATGCCCGCGATCAGGCCCTGCTTGCCGAGCGGGGGGCGCAGCCCGTAGTCGTACGTGCGGGAGGCCAGCAGCGGCTCGTAGGCGGCGGCCAGTTCCGGCTGGGCGCGCAGCGCCGGGACGGCGGCGTACGTCATCGAGACCGGGCAGCCGTGGCCGGGCTCGGCCTGGGCCCAGACGTAGAACTTCGCCGCGCGCACCAGATGGGCGCCGGGGCGGGCCTCGGCCCAGGGCGCGGCGTGCTGGCCGCTCTCCACGGCGGCGGCCATCAGCCGGTGCCAGGAGGGGTGGAACTCGACCTCGTCGATGCGGTGGCCGTAGCGGTCGTGCGTGCGCAGCACCGGGGGGTGCGCCTCGGCCGTGCGGGCCCAGTCCTGCACCTCCTCCGTGCCGGCCCGGGCGCCGAGCGCGCGGACCTCGGCCTCGCCCCACCCACCGCCGTCGCGGCGCAGCGCCTCCAGCAGCGCGGGGTCGTCGGCGGTGGTGAAGCCGGTCAGGGGCGGAGCCTGGTTGAACACGTCGTGCGTGGCGCTCATGGCGACCTCCGGGCGGGCCGTTCGGGTTCGGCGGGACGACGGGCGGTGGTGCGCGGTATTACAGTTTCATGATGCGTGATGAAGGACTGTAATGGATAGGGTTGGCCCAGCCATGGACGAGACCGTTGCCGTTTCCCCCTCCCTTCCCGCCCTGCGGCCCCTGACCGCACGCTCGGTCGTGCTCTCCACCCTCCTCGGGCACCACCCGCCCGCGCTCCCCGCGCGTGCCCTCGTCCGCGTAGGGGAGCTCTTCGGGACGGCGGAGGGGACGGTGCGGACGGCCCTGACCCGGATGGTCGCGGCGGGCGACCTGGAGCAGCACGACGGCACCTACCGGCTGACCGACCGGCTCCTCGCCCGCCAGGCCCGGCAGGACGACAGCCGCGCGCCCCGCACCCGGCCGTGGGACGGCGGCTGGGAGATCGCGGTCGTCACCCCGGAGCGCCGCAGCGCGGCCGACCGCGCCGCCCTGCGCCAGGCCATGGCGGCGCTCCGCCTCGGCGAACTCCGCGAAGGCTGCTGGATGCGCCCGGCCAACCTCCTGCGGGAGAGGCCGCCGGTCGTCACCGCCCAGTGCACGCTGCTGACGGGTGCGCCGGAGGGCGACCCGGCGCGGCTCGCGGCGGCCCTGTGGGACCTGGACGGCTGGGCCTCCCGCGCCCGCTTCCTGGAGTCCGCCCTGCGCGAGGACCGCACGGCGGCGCTCGCCGAGCGCTTCACGGTCTCGGCCGCGGTCCTGCGGCACCTGCTGTCGGACCCGGTCCTGCCGCAGGAGCTGCTGCCGGAGGGCTGGCCCGGGGAGGAACTGCGGCGCCGCTACGAGGCGTTCGACCACGACTTCCGGGCCTTGCTGCGGCGCCACATCGGCATCTGAGACATCGGCATCCGAGACGTACTGCCCGGCCTGGCCCGGCCCGTGACCGCCGGTCAGCCCCGCGGCACCACCGTGGAGAGCACCTGCGGCAGCGGGTACCAGTCCGCCGTGACGAAACTGGCGTGGGCCCGGGCCAGGAGGGCGAGGCGGTCGCGGGCCTGGGCCTCGGTGGGGCGGGTGACGTCGATGGCCGGGGGCACCTTGTGGGCGTCCGTCATGACGAGGAGGTAGTGCCGGTCGTCGTACCAGGCCGTGTCGATGCGGCCCGCGGTGTACGTGGCGGCGTCCCCGTCGAAGACGACGAACCAGGGGCGCAGGGCGGGATCGGCGTAGCGGGTGCGGGGGTCGCCGGGGACGGCGCCGTGGACGGCGGGGAAGGCGGCGGCCTGACGGAGCCGCCCGGCGGCCGCGAGGTCGCGCAGGTGCTGGGCGTACTCCCGGTCGGTCCACAGCCGGTCGACGGGGTTGCCCTCCTCCACGGTGCCGGGGATGAGCTCGACGAGGAACTTGCCGGCCATCGCGGACCGGGCGGGCCGGCCCCCGGCCCGGACGGCCTCGTCGAGCGTGGCGTGGCCGCCGGCGAGGTCGGCGGGGCGGTAGAGGGCGTCGCCGAGCTTCTCGGTGAGCAGGGCGTCGAGTTCGGCGGGGCCGCGGCCGCTGTCGGCGTTGAAGCCGTCCTTCATCTCGACCTTGAGCAGGACGGGCCGGTGGCCGGGGTGGGCGTCGTGCCAGGCGCGGATGTCGGCGAGGCAGCCGGCCAGGGGCTGGTTACGGGTCCCGGTGCGCAGCTTCGCGGGCGACGTGGCGCCCTCGCAGTTGTTGGCGTTGCGCAGGGGGTTGGCGTGCGAGACGCGGAAGGAGCGGCCGCCGAAGCCGTTGGTCCAGACGTCGAGTTCGAGCAGGGAGGCGCCGGAGTCGAGGGCGTCCGCGAAGTAGGGGTACTTGGCGCTCTCGTAGGCGTTGTGGACGCCTACGGAGGTCGTCGCCGAGTAGGACGGGCCGCTCGCCGCCCCGGCCGGCGCGGACGCGACGGCCGTGACCGCCGTCAGTGCCGCGGTCACGGCCGTCGTCAGCCCCGTGCGTATCGCTCTTCTCATGTCCCCCGCTGCTCTCGCTCAAGTGTGCTGATATGAACGGGCAGAAGGGTACGTCACCGGCGGGCGGATCCCGGGTTACGGCGGGTCACGGGCTGCGGCGGGGCACGGACCGCCGCGCGTCACGGCCCGTCGTACGGCGTGCGCGCCACCTCCGGCGTCTCCGTGTCCAGCGGGACGGACCCGGAGCGGACGAGGCCGAGCTGGACGCCCTGGCGGGGCAGGAGCGCGTCGAGGAGCCAGTCGGCGGCGACGCGGATGCGGTTGCCGGGCATCGCCGCCAGGTGGTAGCCGCGGGTGACGGCACTGGCCAGGGGTCCGGAGAGCGGGATGTGCAGCGGGTCGGCCGCGGCCTGGACGCCGCCGAGGTCGACGGTGAAGCCCAGGTCGCGGTGGCGGTAGGGGCGGCGCTCGCCGCGCCCGTAGGAGGCGGCGATGTTGCGGCCGGCGGTACGCCCCTGGCGCTGGGCGTGCTGGGCGGTCATCGGGGTGTACTCGCCGGGCCGGGTGAGGTCGGGCACGGCCGCGGCGTCGCCGCAGGCGAAGACCTCCGGGTGCCCGGGGACGGCCAGGTACTCGTCCACGCACAGCCGCCCCCGCTCGGTGGGCAGGCCGAGGCCGGCGACCAGCGGGTCCGGGCGCACCCCCACGCACCAGACGAGGGAGCGCGTCGGGACGAACTCCCCGTCGTCCAGGTGCACTCCGTCCCGGGTGGCCTCCTTGACGGACGTGCCTGTACGGACCTCGACGCCGCGGCGGCGCAGCACGTGGTCCGCGGTGCGCGAGAGGCGCTCGTCCAGCTCGGGCAGGACGCGCGGGGCGAGGTCCAGGAGCACCCAGCGGGGGCGGGCGCCCGCCTCGCGCAGGGCGCTGTTGCGGCGCACCAGCGCGTCGGTGAACAGCACGCCGTGGGCGGCCACTTCGGTGCCGGTGTACCCCGCTCCGACGACCACGAAGGTCAGCCGGGCGGTGCGCTCGTCCGCGTCGGCCGCGGCGCCCGCCAGCTCGGTCTGGCGCACGACGTGATCGCGCAGGTAGAGGGCCTCGGGCAGGCCGCGGAAGCCGTGGGCGCGCTCGGCGACGCCGGGCACGGGCAGCAGCTTGTTGACGCTGCCCACCGTCAGCAGCAGCCGGTCGTACTCCAGGCTGCCGCGGTCGCCCTCGGGGTCGGCGTAGCCGATGCGCCGGTCGTCGAGGTCGACCGTGTCGACCTGGCCGAGGACGAGCCGGACCCGCGGCAGGGTCCCGGTCAGGGACACCGTGACCCTGCGCGGTTCGAGTACGCCGGCCGCGACCTCGGGGAGGAGGGGCAGGTAGAGGAAGTAGTCGTGGGGGTTGACGAGCACGATCTCGGCGGCGCCGCGCGCCGTGCGGGACAGCTCGCGGGCGGCCTGGTAGCCGGCGAATCCGGCTCCGACGACGACGATCCGGGCTCGGCTGCTCACTGACGGCTCCTGGGGTCCGGGTTGCCGGGAAGAGCGGGAAGCGGGAGAAGAGGGGGCAGGGATACGGGTGCGGGATACGGGTGCGGGAAGCGGCACCCCTCCGGGTATCCGGCCCGGCGGCGGCCCAAACGGAGGGCCGGGGACGGGATTCGGGCCCGTCGGCAAGTCGCCTATTCCGGTCGTATACAGAACTGCACGATTGTGCAGTGGTTCGTGGCGTGACGCTCCCGGGCGCGGCCCGCCGGGCAAGCACTGGACAGGCCCTTGGACGGGCACGGGACGAGCGAGGGGCCGGGCATACCGTGGTGAGCGACGAATACATCAGTTGGCGCAATCATTTCCTGCTGCTTCTCGACCGTATCCCGACGCCCATCGCGGTCTGCCGGCCGGACGGCGAGGTCACGGTCGCGAACCCGGCCATGGCCGCCGAGTGGGGCACCTCGCCGGTGCGGTTGCGCGGTCGGAACCTGCACGAGATGTTCCGGCCACGCCTGCCCGGGCGACTCGACCGGCACATCGAGGCGCTGCGGCTCGGCCGCCGGCCCCGGCACCCGATCGAGGTGCGGTGGCTGGCGGGCGCGGGCGGCGTCGAACGGGAGGGGGAACTGCTCGTGGACCCGGTCGGGGACGGCTTCCCGCCGAGCCCGATGCTGCTGGCGGTGCTCCGGGTGCGGGTGGCCGAAACGGTCCCCCGGCCGGCGGAACCGGCCGCCGAGGTGAGCGTGGTGGAGGGGCACATCCTGGCGCTGGCCGCCGCCGGGGCGACCACCGCCGCCATCGGCAAGGCGGTCGGGCTGACCGTGGACGGCGTCAACTACCACCTGACGCGGCTGACCCGCCGCTGGCGCGTGCCCAACCGCACGGCGCTGGTGGCCAAGGCGTACGTCCTCGGCGTGCTCTCGACGCGGGAGTGGCCGCCCGCGCCCTCCCCTCAGCGCACCCGCGGCGGCGCGTGCCGCAGCACGCAGTCACCGCACATCCCGCCGGGCGGCACCCGGTAGTAGAGACAGCAGGTGCTGCGTACGAAGGCCGGCGCGGAGCGCGGCGTGGCGCCGGGGGTGAGGGTGCCGGTGCCGCGCAGGAGCGGGTCGCCGAGCACGGCGCGGGCCAGGTCGAGGGCGCGGGCGGCGTCCTGCGGGCGGCCCTGGTCGTGGCACCAGCCGTGCAGCACGCGCAGCGAGCCCGCGAGCGATGACGCCGCGTTGCCCCACAGCAGGCGCCCCGAGACCGGGACGACCGTGCGGGTGAGGGCGTGCAGGTCCGCCAGGGGGCCGCGCAGGACGTGCTCGCGGATGACTTCGGCCAAGTCGCCGGCGGTGTGCGGCAGGGCCGTGGGGCCGGGCAGCCACAGGTCGTCCGGCGCGGTGCGGGCCGGGTGCCAGCGCAGCCTGCCGCGGCCGAGGTCGGGGACCTCGCCGGAGAGGACGGCCGAGCCCAGGGCGACGGACAGCAGCCGCCCGGCGATGCCCTGGTAGGCGACGGACGCGGCCACGCGACGGTCCTCCGTCCCCAGGCGCCCGGCGACGGTCTCCACGCGCGCGTGCACGACCTCCTCGCCCAGCGGCAGGTACTCCCCGGAGGCTTCCCCGAGCGCCTCGGGGCCCTCTTCGGTCCGCAGGGCGAAGAACGGCCCTACGGATGCGAGTGCGGTCAGGCGCATGGGCGAGGCGGTTCCGTTCGGTCGGCTGAAGCGCCGCCCACCGTACACGGGGCGTGACGGCGGGGCCATGATTCCGGGGTGCCTCCGGGGGTGGGGGTCGCCACACATGGTGCGCGGGGCATCATGACAGCACGTCATGCGCTCGATACCCTCGGCGCTGACAACGATGTCGGCATCCTACGTGGCGTCACCCGAGGGGCGTGGACGATGAGATGGACCGGACACCTGCGCTCGCGCACCTGCGCGGCCGCACTCGCTCTCGCGGCGGTACTGGGCGGTGCCTCGCTCACGGCCCCGCGGCCGGCCGCCGCGGCCGACGGCCTGACCGGCCTGGTCAACCCCTTCATCGGCACCCAGAACGAGGGCAACACCTTCCCCGGGGCCGCCGTGCCGTTCGGCATGGTGCAGCTCTCCCCCGACACCGGCCACAGCACGGGCTACGACTACAAGCACGACCACATCCGCGGCTTCAGCACCGTGCACCTGTCCGGGGTGGGCTGCCGCCTCGGCGGCGACCTGCCCGTGCTGCCCACGACGGGCGACGTCACGCTCACCGACAACGCCCGCTACGCCGCCCGGTTCGGCCACCGTGACGAGAGCGCACACCCCGGCTACTACCGGGTCGGCCTGTCCTCCTACGGCGGCATCACCGCGGAGCTGACCGCGGGCCGCCGCACCGGCCACCAGCGCTACACCTTCCCGGCCACCGGCAAGGCCAACGTCCTGCTCAACACCGGGCAGTCGCTGCACCGCACCGTCTCCACGACCGTCGAGGTCCTCGACTCCCGCACCGTCCGCTCCGCCATCACCGGCCGCGGATTCTGCCAGGACACCCGCCCGTACACGGTGTACACGATCACCCGCTTCGACCGGCCCTTCACCACCTTCGGCACGTGGAACGGCGACAAGGTCTCCGAAGGCACCCGCAGCTCGACCTCCGCCGGCCGCAACGGCGCCTGGGTGCGCTTCGACACCACCCGCGACCGTACGGTGGAGGCCACCACCGCCATCAGCTACGTCGACGCCGACGGCGCCGCCGTCAACCTGCGCGCGGAGGACGACGGCTTCGACCGCACGGAACGGGCCGCGCGCGAGGCGTGGGAGCGGCGCCTGGACGGCGTCCGCGTGCAGGGCGGCCCGGCGGCGCTGCGCCGCACCTTCTACTCCTCGCTGTACCGCGCCTTCCTCGCCCCCACCGTCGGCGGCGACGCCGACGGCCGCTACACCGGCTGGGACGGCAGGATCCACCGCGCCCGCGGCTTCACCTACTACCAGAACTGGTCGCTGTGGGACACCTACCGCACCCAGGCGCAGCTGCTCGCGCTGCTGGCGCCGGAGGAGTCGCGGGACATGGCGCTGTCGGTGCTGCAGGTCGAGGCGGACGGCGGCTGGCTGCCCAAGTGGGGCTACGGGACGGTCGAGACGAACATCATGACCGGTGACCCGGTCACCCCCTTCCTCACCAACGCCTATCAGCACGGGCTGCTCAGGGGCCACGAGGAGGAGGCCTACCGGGCGCTGAAGAGGAACGCCGACGGGATGCCGCCCAAGGACTCCCCGTACGTCGGCCGCGACGGCAACGACCGCTACATCCGGGACGGTTACGTGCCATGCGTACCCGGCAGGCCCAAGGAGAAGCCGGGCGACACCGACCTCCACCAGGGCGCCTCGGCGACGCTGGAGTACGCGCTGGCCGACGGGATGCTCGCGAAGATGGCCCGCTCCCTGGGCCACCACGCCGACGCCGACCGCTACGCCGCCCGCTCCCGGAACTACCGCAACGTCTACGACCCGGCGACGGGCTTCTTCCGGGCCCGCGGCGCCGACGGCGCGTTCATGGGTCCCGCCGACCCGGCGAAGAGCGTCTGCTTCCACGAGGGCACCGCGTGGCAGTACCAGTGGCTGGTGCCGCAGGACCTGCCGGGGATGATCGGCCTGATCGGCGGCAAGGCGACGGCGAACAGCCGGCTCGACTCCTTCTTCGCCTACGACCGGCTGCTGAAGGACCCCGCGCGCACCGCCCGCGAGGTGTGGGTCCACGGCCCGTACGACTACTACAACGCCGACAAGTACAACCCGCAGAACGAGCCCGACCTCATCGCCCCGTACACGTACCTGTCGACCGGCCAGCCCTGGAAGACGACGGACGTGGTGCACGCCGCGCTCACCCTCTTCACCGATGCGCCGACGGGGATGACCGGCAACGACGACCTGGGCACGATGTCGGCGTGGATGGTCCTCTCCGCCATCGGCGTCTTCCCCGTCCAGCCGGGCGCGGACGTGTGGGGGCTCAGCACCCCGGTCTTCGAGCGGGTGGACCTGAACCTCGACGGGGAGCGGTTCACCGTGACCGCCCCGGGGACCTCCGACCGGGAGCGCTACGTGCAGTCGGTGCGCCTCGACGGCGACCGCTACGGGCTCACGTACCTGACGTCGCGGCAGATCACCGGGGGCGGGAAGCTGGACTTCACGGTCGGCGCGTCCCCCTCGGGCTGGGGCACCGAAGCCCGGGCGGTGGCGCCCGCCATCGGCTGAACCCGGCCCGCCGGCGCGGGGCGGCGCCTTCCGTCGCCGCCCCCGCCGGGCCATGATGTCGGCGATGATCCGCCGTCAGCGCCGACGAGAGGACATGACATGGCCGGGCTCCGGACGGGACAGGGCATCCTGCGCCGCAAACCGATCGAGACGATCGAGGAGGCGGAGGAGACCGAGGCGCACGGCGAGCACCTGACCCGGACCCTGGGCCTGTGGCAGCTCACGGCGATCGGCGTCGGCGGCATCATCGGGGCGGGCATCTTCAGCCTCGCGGGCACCATCGCCAACGGTGTCGCCGGGCCGGCCGTGCTCGTCTCCTTCCTCATCGCGGGCGTGGCGAGCGCGGCCGCGGCCTTCTCGTACGCGGAGTTCGCAGGCCTGATCCCGCGGGCCGGTTCCGCCTACACCTACGGCTACGCGGTGCTCGGCGAGATCGGCGGCTGGTTCATCGGCTGGGACCTGCTACTGGAGTACACGGCGATCGTGGCGGTGGTCGCCATCGGCATCTCCGGGTACATCAACTTCCTGCTCGGGGAGATGAACGCCGAGCTGCCCGCCTGGATGCTGGGCGCGCCGGGGACGGGCACGGGGCACCGGGTGGACCTCTTCGCGGCGCTGCTGTGCCTGCTGATCGCCTGGCTGCTGAACATGGGCATGAAGAGCGCGGCCCGGTTCGAGACGGTGGTCGTCGGCCTGAAGATCCTGGTGGTGCTGCTGGTGGTCGTCGTGGGCTTCTTCCACGTCAAGAGCAGCAACTACACCCCCTTCTTCCCGTTCGGGGTCAGCGGGGCCTTCACCGGCGCGGCCACGGTGTTCTTCGCCGTCTTCGGCTACGACGCGATGTCCACGGCGGCCGAGGAGTCCAAGGACGCACAGCGCCACATGCCGAAGGCGATCCTTTACTCGCTGGCGATCTCGATGGTGCTGTACGTGCTGGCCTGCCTGGTGCTGACCGGCATGCAGAACTACAAGGACATCGACAAGGCCAGCGGCTTCTCCACCGCCTTCAAGTCGGTCGGGCTCGAAGGCATCGCGGACGTCATCGCGGTGGGCGCGATCATCGGCATCCTCACCGTCATGTTCACCTTCATGCTCGGCGTGACCCGCGTGTGGTTCGCGATGAGCCGCGACGGGCTGCTGCCGAAGTGGTTCGCCAAGACGCACCCCACCCGGCACGTACCGACGCGCGTGACCTGGATCGTGGGCGTGGCGTCGGCGGCCATCGCGGGCCTGGTGCCCATCGGCGAGGCGGCGGAGCTGACGAACATCGGCATCCTGCTGGCCTTCGCGGTGGTGTGCACGGCCGTGATCGTGCTCCGCTACAGGCGGCCGGACCTGCCGCGCTCGTTCCGCTGCCCCTGGGTGCCGGTGGTGCCCGGGATCGGGGTCGCCGCGTCGATCTGGCTGATCACCTATCTGGCGTGGCAGACGTGGCTGCGGTTCGCGGTGTGGTTCGTGGTGGGGCTGGTGGTGTACTTCGCCTACTCGTACAAGCACTCGGAGCTCCGCCACGCGGACGCCAGGGGGATTCCGCAGGACTAGCCCGGATTCCTCAGGGTCGGCCTATTTGAGCAGGCGGGACAGCCTGCGGTCGGCGAGCGGCTTGCCGCCCGTCTGGCAGGTGGGGCAGTACTGCAGCGAGGAGTCGCTGAAGGACACCTCGCGCACGGTGTCGCCGCACACGGGGCAGGGCTGCCCGGTGCGGCCGTGCACCCGCAGGCCGCTCTTCTTCTCCGCCTTCAGCTCGGCCGCGGCGTGTCCGCGCGCCCGCTCGACGGCCTCGTGCAGCACGGTGCGCAAGGCCCCGTACAGGGCGGCGGTCTCGTCCTCCGTCAGGCTCGCGGCGAGCTTGAACGGGGACATGCGGGCCGCGTGCAGGATCTCGTCCGAGTAGGCGTTGCCGATGCCTGCGATGACGCTCTGGTCGCGCAGGACGCCCTTGAGCTGCCGCCGCTCGTCGCGCAGCAGGGCGGCGAAGGCGTCGAGGCCGAAGCCGGGGGCGAGGGGATCGGGGCCCAGCCGGGCGATGCCGGGCACCTCGGAGACGTCGTGCACACAGTAGGCGGCGAGCCGCTTCTGGGTGCCCGCCTCGGTGACGTCGAAGCCGCCGCCCCCGGCGAGCCGTACGCGCAGCGCGAGCGGGCCCTTGCCGGGGCGCGGGGGTGCCTCCGGCAGGGTGTCCTGCCAGCGCAGCCAGCCGGCGCGGGCCAGGTGGAGGACGAGGTGCGGTCCGTCGCCGCCGGTGGCGAGGTCGAGGAACTTGCCGTACCGGCGCACGGCGGTCACCTCCCGCCCCTCCAGGGCGGTGAGCGGCGGGTCGTAGGTCTTGAGGACACTCACGGCCACGGGCAGCACGCGCTCGACCGTACGGCCGACGAGGTGCCCGGCGAGAAACCCGGCGAGAGCCTCGACCTCCGGCAGCTCCGGCATGGCTCCAGTCTGCCGCAGCGGGCGGACGGGGCAAGCGGGGCGCACCACGGATGTGCGCCGCCCCGCGGGTCGGCAGCTCGCCGACAGGTGCGGTGGGCGCGGCACCCGGCCTTCCGGCGTGCCGGGACCGGCCGGCATCGCACCGGCGGGCGGGGTCTGCGGCCGCGACCGTGGCCGTGGCCGTGGCCGTGGTCGGCAAGGCGGCGCAGCCGACGCGCCCCGGCAGTGCAGCCCGGCGGACCGGCCGCAGCGCCCTTCTCCCGCCGCAACGGCGATCGACCACGACGGCGGACTCCGGCGGTGCCGGACCGGCATCGGCCGTGACGTGGCAGGGCGGACGACGCGGTCACGCAAAGCCTCCCCAACCGCCGCCCGGCGAACAGCGGCAGACAGCAGTCACAGCAGACTCCTCCCGCCGCGACGGCGATCAGCCAAGGCGGCGCGCTCCGGCGGTGCCGGATCCGCCTCCGTCGGGTCGGGGTCCGGCGGACGGCTGCGTCAGCTGACGGGCGCGTCCCAGTCGACGCGGTAGGACGTCAGCCAGTCGTCGGCGCCGTCGGGGTTCGCGGGCGTCCGCGGCTGCTCGGGCGGGGCGGCGATGCGGCCCGCCATGGCGGCGCTGAGCGCCACCACGCGCTCCACGCGCTCGCGCCGCAACCGCTCGTACGCGGCGAAGGCCTGCCGCGGGCCGGGCAGGTCGCGCAGGCAGCGGGCGAGGGTGACGCTGTCCTCGATGGCCATCGAGGCCCCCTGGGCGGCGTTGGGCGCGGTGGCGTGGACGGCGTCGCCGACGAGGACGGCGCGGTCGCCGTGCCAGACGGGGAGGGTGGGGATGTCGTAGGCGTTCACGCCGACGACGGCGTCGCCGGTGGCGGCGACGAGGCCGGTCACGGGGGTGCGGTCCCCGGCGAACGCGTCCAGGACGCGCTGGCGCCAGCCGGCGGGGCTGACCGCGGCCAGCGCCGGCCGGGGCTGCTCCGGCGCGGGGATGTTCGCGAACCAGTACGTGGTGCCGTCCGGCGCGGTGGTGCAGCCGAAGAAGGCGCGCTGCCCGTAGACCATCCGGTACGTGCGCTCCGGGACGGCGTGGCCGGCGTCCTGCGTGCGGCCGCAGATCGTGAGCTGGCCGGTGTGGCGGGGCGGGGGCGCCGCGGGGTCGAGGAGGGTGCGGGTGCGGGAGTGGATGCCGTCGGCGCCGACGAGGACGTCGCCTTCGGCGCGTGTGCCGTCCGCGAAGTACGCGACGACGCCGTCGGGTCCGGTGGTGGCGTCCACGAGGCGCTTGCCGTACACGACGCGCACGCCCCGGCGGACGGCTTCGTCACGCAGCGCACGGTAGAGGGCGGCGCGCTGCAGGGTGCGGGGGCTCAGGCCGTCGTCCCCGGCGCCGGTGAGGGGCCGGGCGCCGAGCCGGTCCCCCGTGGGGCCGAGGAACTCCACCGTGTCCGCGGGGAAGGAGCAGTCGAGCACGGGCCCGTCGGCTCCGACGGCGCGCAGTGCCGCCAGGCCGTTGGCGAAGAGGACGAGGAACGCCCCGAGGTGGTCCGCGCCGGTCGGATGGGCTTCGTGGACGGTGGCTTCGATGCCGGCGCGCCGCAGCGCCATCGCGGTGACGGGTCCGGCGATGCCGCCGCCGATGACCAGGGCGTGGGTCATGCTCCGAGCGTAACCGGGGAGGGGGGCGGTGCGTCCAGAGCGCGTCGGGGCCTGCCGGCCGGCGTAGGAGAGCACGGCGGCCGGCAGGAGGCCGGCCCCTCCGCAAGGCGCGGAGGCGACGCCCGTCACCCGCCCGCGACGCCCCCGGCCAGCGCCTCCGCAAGGTAGCGCGCCGTCACGCTCCCCGTGGCGCCCGCCACCTCCCGCGGCACCCCGGCCGCCACCACGCGCCCGCCCTCCGCGCCGCCGCCGGGCCCGAGGTCGACGACGTGGTCCGCGCCTGCGGCCACCGTCATGTCGTGCTCCACGACGACGACCGTGTTGCCGGCGTCGACCAGGCCGTGCAGCTGGCGCATGAGCAGTTCGGTGTCGGCCGGGTGCAGGCCGGTGGTCGGCTCGTCCAGGACGTAGAGGGTGTGGCCGCGGTGGGTGCGCTGGAGCTCGGTGGCGAGCTTGATGCGCTGGGCCTCGCCGCCGGAGAGCTCGGTGGCGGGCTGCCCCAGGCGCAGGTAGCCCAGGCCGACGTCCTGGAGCGTGCGCAGGCCCCGCCGGGCGGCGGGCACGTCGGCGAGGAAGTCCGCGGCGGCGTCGACGGTCATGCCGAGCACCTCGGCGATGTTCGCGCCCCGGTAGGTGATCTCCAGCGTCTCCGGGTTGTAGCGCGCTCCCCCGCACGCGGTGCACGGGGCGTACGAGCCGGGCAGGAAGAGCAGTTCGACGGCGACGAAGCCCTCGCCCTGGCAGGTCTCGCAGCGCCCGGCGGGGACGTTGAAGGAGAACCGGCCCGCGCTGTAGCCGCGTTCACGGGCGCCGTCCGTCGCGGCGAAGACCTTGCGCACGGCGTCGAAGAGGCCCGTGTACGTGGCGAGGTTGGAGCGCGGGGTGCGGCCGATGGGCTTCTGGTCGACGCGCACGAGCCGGTCGACGGCGGCCAGGCCCTCGGCCGCGAACCCGGTGCCGTGGCCTTCGAGGGGGCGGCCCTCCAGATGCGCTGCGACGGTGCCGGCGAGCACCTGCCCCACCAGCGTGGACTTGCCGGAGCCGGAGACGCCCGTGACGGCGGTGAACACGCCGAGCGGGAACTCGGCGTCGAGCCCGCGCAGGTTGTGCAGGGTGACGCCGCTCAGGCGCAGCGCGCCGGAGGGCTCGCGGGGCGTGCGGGGCGCGGGGGCCTCCTCCGCGAAGACGAAGCGGCGGGTCGCCGAGGCCGCGACGTCCGCGAGGCCGGGGACCGGGCCGCTGTAGAGGATCTCCCCGCCGTGTTCCCCGGCCCCCGGGCCGACCTCGACGATCCAGTCGGCGCGGCGCACCACGTCCATGTGGTGCTCCACCACGAACAGCGAGTTGCCCGCGGCCTTGAGCCGGTCCAGGACGGTCAGCAGGGCGGCGCTGTCGGCGGGGTGCAGGCCCGCGGAGGGCTCGTCCAGCACGTACACCACGCCGAAGAGCCCCGAGCGCAGCTGGGTCGCGAGCCGCAGCCGCTGCAGCTCTCCGGCGGACAGGGTGGGGGTGGGCCGGTCCATGGCGAGATAGCCGAGGCCGAGTTCGGTGAGGACCTCGATGCGGGCGACGAGATCCTGCGTGAGGGTCGCGGCCGCGCCGTCGCCCGCGAGGGCCGGCCGGAGCGTCTCCGCGAGGGCGGACAGCGGCAGGCCGGCGAGCGCGGCGATGTCCTGCCCCGCGAAGGTGACGGCCAGCGCCTCCGGGCGCAGCCGCCTGCCCTCGCAGACGGGGCAGGCGGCGCTGACCAGGTGCCGCTCGGCGCGGGCGCGCAGCGCGGCGCTCTTGGAGTCGGCGGCGGTGTGCAGGACGTAGCGGCGGGCGCTCATGTAGGTGCCCTGGTAGGGGCGCTGGATGCGCTCGGCGTCCCGGACGGGGTGGACGGTGACGACCGGCTGCTCGTCGGTGAACAGGATCCAGTCCCGGTCCTCCTGCGGGAGTTCGCGCCAGGGCCGGTCGACGTCGTACCCGAGGGCGTCGAGGATGTCCCGCAGGTTTTTGCCCTGCCAGGCGCCCGGCCAGGCGGCGATCGCGCCCTCGCGGATCGACAGGGCGGGGTCGGGGACGAGCGACTCCTCGGTCACCCGGTGCACCCGGCCGAGGCCGTGGCACTCCGGGCAGGCGCCCGCGGCGGTGTTGGGCGAGAAGGCGTCGGAGTCGAGCCGCTCGGCGCCTGCGGGGTAGTCGCCGGCGCGGGAGAACAGCATGCGCAGGGAGTTCGACAGCGTGGTGACCGTGCCGACGGACGAGCGCGAGGTGGGGGCGGACCGGCGCTGCTCCAGCGCGACGGCCGGCGGCAGCCCGGTGATCTCCTCGACCCTGGGCGCGCCGACCTGGTGGATCAGCCTGCGCGCGTACGGGGCGACGGATTCGAAGTAGCGGCGCTGGGCCTCGGCGTAGACGGTGCCGAAGGCGAGGGAGGACTTCCCGGAGCCGGAGACGCCGGCGAAGACCACGAGTGCGTCGCGGGGGATGTCGACGTCGACGGCTTTGAGGTTGTGCTCACGGGCACCGCGGACGCGGACGTAGGGGTCGTGCATGTGCGCGATTCTATTTGCCCGGTCCGTCCGGGCCCGGCGCCCCGCCGCCGCCTCGCCGCCGGGCCCCCGAACAGGGTGCCGGGGGATCGTTTCGGCCGCTCACGGACGGGTGACACCGCACATGCCCCGGCGCACCACGGGGCAGGGTGTCGCCACCGTCAACCCCCTTCCGTCGAAAGGCCTTTCATGCGCCGCATCGCCGCCGTCGTCCTCGGAACCGCCTGCCTCCTCGGGGTGAGCACGACCACCGCCGCAGCCGTGCCCGACCCCCTGGCTGTGGTCGGCTGCGTCGCCGGCGACGTCACGGGCCTCCTCGACCCGGCCGCCCCCGGGGTCCCGGCCGAGGTCCCGGTCACGCACTGCCTCGCCCCCTGACCCGTACCGGCCCTCAAGAACCCGGGGACCGGGCGGCCCGCTCGCGCACACGCCCCGCCTCCACCACGACGGTCCGCCCCGCGACGGCGGCCGTCGCGGTGTCGTGGGTGATGAGCACCAGCCCCGGCCCGCCCGGCTCGCGCACCAGCGCGGTCAGCAGGTCGAGGATGCCCCGCCGGGTGACCACGTCCAGCCCGGACGTGACCTCGTCGCAGATCAGGACCCGGGGCCGGGCCAGCAGCGCCCGGGCCAGGGCCGCCCGCTGGAGCTCGCCGCCGGAGAGCTCGCCGGGGCGTCGCTCCGCGTGGTCCGCGCCGAGCCCCATGCGGGCGAGCAGCGCCCGGGCCTCCTCCTCGGCCGCGCCCCGGCCGAGGCCGCGCAGCCGCACCGCCGTACGGGCGACCTGGCCGAGCACCGCCCGGTGCTCGTCGAAGGCGGCCCGTGCGTCCTGGAAGACGTACTGCACGGCTGCCAGCTCGGCCGTGCTGCGCCGCCTCAGGCTGCGCGGCAGAGCGGCCCCCTCCAGGGTCACGACGCCGTCGTAGGCGGGGTGCAGTCCGGCGAGGCAGCGCCCGAGCGTGGTCTTGCCGCTGCCGGACGGCCCGACGACCGCGACGCACTCGCCGGGGTGTACCGCGAAGGAGACGTCGCGGAGGACGCCGGGGGCACCGGGGTGGCGGGCGGTCAGGGAGCGGGCTTCGAGGACGGGGGGCCGGTCCGGTGCCCCGGCGCCGTCGTCTTCGCCGGCCGCAAAGCCTTCCGCCCCTGTCTCACCTTCTTCCAGCAGCTCCCGCGTCCACACCTGCCGCCGCGACCCCGCCCAGATCTCCTCCGGCGTGCCCTGGTCCACCACTTTCCCCTCGCGCATCACCAGGACCTCGTCCGCCAGGGCGCGGACCACGTCCAGGTCGTGGCTGAGGAGGACCACGGCGATGCCCCGGCGGGCCACGGCCGCCAGCTGCGCGGCCACGCGTTCCTTCGTACGGGGGTCCTGGCCGGTCGTCGGCTCGTCGGCCACCACCACCCGCGCGCCGAGCAGCAGCGCCTGGGCAAGGACGACGCGCTGCTGCTGCCCGCCTGACAGCTGGTGCGGGTAGCGGGCGAGCACCTCGTCCGGGCCGGGCAGCTGCGCGTCCCGCAGGGCGCCCCGGACCCGTGCGCGTGCCGCCTCGCGCCGTTCCCCGCGGGGCAGTTCGCGGACCTGGCGGCGGGCGATGTCGTACAGGAGGGCGCTCACCCGGCGGGCCGGGTTGAGGACGGACGCGGGGTGCTGCGGTACGTACCCGGTGAGCCCCTCCGCCACGCGCACCTCTCCGGTGACCTGCGCGCCCGGCGGGTACGCGCCCAGCAGGGCGAGGCCCGTCGTCGTCTTCCCGCTGCCGGACGCGCCGACGAGGGCGGTGACGCGCCCGGGCCGGGCCGTCAGGCTCACGCCGTCGACGATCGCCCGCCCGCCGGGCACCACCACGCGCAGCCCGCGGACCTCGGCCACGGCGTCCTCCGGACCGTTCACCATTGCCTTCCTTCCTTGCGCGCGGGTCGCGCGGGTCGCGCGGGCGTCCTGCACACCGCGTCGAACAGCAGGTTCGTGCCGACGGACAGGGCCACGACCAGCAGGGCGGGTACGACGACGGCCCACGGCTGGACGAACAGCCCGGTGCGGTTGCGGTCCACCATCACGGCCCAGTCGGCGGCGTCCGGCTCGGCGCCCACCCCGAGGAAGGCGGCCGTGGCCACGAGGTAGAGCACGCCGGTCAGCCGGACGCCCGCGTCGGCGGCGAGCGTCCCGGCCGTCGAACGGCCCACGTATCCGACGGCGATCCGCCCCCACGACTCGCCCTGCATGCGCAGGGCCTCCACCGCGGGCCGGGACGCCGCCTCGGCTGCCCGCGCCCGGACGATCCGCGCCGCATCGGGGATGTTGACGAGCGCCGCCAGCAGGGCGAGCCCGGCCGGTCCCGGCGGGCGGACCGAGGCCACGAGGAGGATCAGGAGGAGGGAGGGCACGGCCAGCAGGACGTCCAGGGGACGCAGCAGCACGTCCTCCAGCCACGCCCGGCGGGTGAGCGCGGCGGCCAGGCCGAGGGGCACGGCCACGGCGTAGGCGAGGGCGGTGGCGGCGAGGGTCACCAGGACCGCCGAGCGGCCGCCGAGGAGGACCTGGCGCCAGACGTCCCGGCCGGTGAAGTCCGTGCCGAGCCAGTGCCCTTCGCCGAGGGTGAACGAGGTACCGCGCGGGCCCGCCTCCCCTGCCCACCACGGGCCGAGCAGGGCGAGGAGCAGCGGCAGCCCGGCGACGGCCGCGCCGAGAACGAAACGGCCGGCTCTCGTACGCTCACCCCTCGCACGACCGCCGCTCACGCCGCCGCTCCCGCGCGCGGCGCGAAGCGGTGGGCGACCAGGTCCGCGGCCAGGTTGAGGACCACGGCGACCAGGCCGAAGACCACGGCCAGGCCCTGCACCACCGGGACGTCGCGGGCGGTCACCGCGTCCATCAGGACAGTGCCGAGACCGGGGATCACGAACAGCGCCTCGACGACGATCACCCCGCACAGCAGCCAGTCGACGGTGCGGGCGAGCTGCTGGGCGGCGGGGGCGACCGCGTTGGGCAGGGCGTGCGCATAGCGGACGCGGGCGCCGGAGAGACCGTAGCGGCGGGCCTGCGCGACGTACGGGGAGGCCAGCGCCTCGACCATCCCGGCCCGCACCAGCCTGCTGATCGAGCACACCGGGCGGGACAGCAGCACCAGGACGGGCAGGACGAGCACGTCCGGGTGGGCGAGCAGGTCGGTGCCGTAGCCGACCGCGGTCGGGGGCAGCCAGCCCAGGCGCAGGGCCAGGACGGTCACCAGCAGCACCCCGAAGGCGAACTCGGGCACCGCGTACACCGCGAGCGTCACCGACGAGACCACCCGGTCGACCGGGCCGCCCTCACGGCGGGCCGCCAGCACGCCGAGGCCGACGCCTGCCGGAATCAGGAGGGCGAGGGTGAGCCCGGCCAGCAGCAGCGTGGGCCCGAACCCCTCGGTCAGGACCGCCGCCACCGGGCGGCCCGAGGCGAGCGACACCCCCAGGTCGCCGTGGAGCAGGCCGGCGGCCCACTCCCCCAGCCGCTCGTGCGCGGGCCGGTCCAGGTGCAGGGCCGCGCGGATTGCGGCGATACGGGCGGGGTCGGGGTCGTCGCCCGCAAGGGCCACGGCCGCGTCGCCCGGCAGCGCCTCGGTGAGCGCGAAGACGAGCAGGACGACCGCGGCGGTCTGGGCGGCGCCGAGCAGGATCCGGCGGACGGTCCAGCGCCTCACGCCAGCCACACCTTGTCGAAGCGGGCCCAGTCGAGGGTGTTGGCCGGGGCGTCGCGGGCCACGCCGCGCACGCGGCGGGACGTGCCGACGATCCAGTCGGCGAAGCCCCACACCAGGAAGCCGCCCTCGCTGTACAGGCGGCGCTGCATCCGCTCGTAGAGCCCCGCGCGCTCCGCGGCGTCCTTGGTCGACTGCAGGCGCCGGTAGAGCTCGTCGAAGTCCTTGCGGCGCCAGTGCGTGGCGTTGGTGGTGGAGTCGCTCAGCAGCCGCTGGGAGATGTGCGACTCGATGGGCATGGCGCCGGAGCGGTAACTGGCGAAGGTGCCGTGGTCGAGGATGTCCTTCCAGTAGCTGTCCTTGTTGCCGACGCGCACCTCGACGGTGACGCCCGCCTTCGCGGCCTGGTCACGGAAGATGCCGGCGGCCTCCGTGAAGCCGGCGGCGACCGGGGAGGTGTCCAGGGTGACCTTGAGATCCCCGGCCCCCGCCTCCTTCAGCAGGTGCCTGGCCCGGTCGAGGTCCTGGCGGCGCTGCGGCAGGCCGGCGGCGTAGTGGGCGTAGCCCTTGCCGAAGAGGTCGTTGCCGGTCTCGCCCGCGCCGGACAGGGCGCCCTTGACGAGCTCGTCGCGGTCGGCGATGAGGAAGAACGCCTCCCGTACGCGCGGGTCGTCGAACGGGGGCCGGTCCGTCTTCATCACGAAGCCCTGCATCGCGCTGTTGCGCAGCCGCACGATCTCGATGCGGCCGCCCTTGCCCTCGTGGGCGCGGGCGGTGGTGGGGGCGAGCTCGTGCGCGTAGTCGACCTGGCCGCCGAGCAGGGCGTTGATACGCGCCGACTCCTCGTTCGCGACGACGAACTCCAGCTCGTCCAGGTGCGGGGGGCCGTCCCAGTAGGCGTCGTTGCGGCGGAACCGGGCGGATCGCCCCGGCGCGAACGATACGTGGCGGAAGGGGCCCGATCCCACCGGCTCGTCGAAGCGCTCGGTTCCTTTGGGGACGATGTACGCGCCGAACGCGGCGAGCACGTTCGGGAATTCGGCCGTCGGCCGCTTCAGCCGGAACTCGACGGTACGGGGTCCCGTGGCCCGGCTGGCTGCCAGGTCGATCGGTTCCAGGGACGCCCTGGCCCGGAAGGCCTTCTTCGGATCGGCGATCCGGCGGTAGCTGAAGAGGACGTCCTCGGCGGTCACGGGCCTGCCGTCATGGAACACCGCTTCCCGGAGGGTGACCGCCCACCGGTCGAGCCCGGCGTTCGCCTCCCACCGCTCGGCGAGACGGGGCCTGGCGGTCAGATCGGGCCCGTAGTCGGCGAGCTTGTCGAAGAGGGCCTTGGCGCGGGCGGCGTCGGCGAAGAGGTTCCCGAGATGCGGATCGAGCGTCTCGGCGGCTCCGCCTCCGGCGAAGGCGGCGCGCAGACGGCCGCCCTTGCGGGCGGTGCCGCCGCCGGAACGGGCGCCGGCACCGGTGCCGGCGGAGCACCCGGCGATGCCGATGCCGATGCCGATGCCGGCGGCGGCAGTGGCAGCGGCGGCGGTGAGAAACCCGCGCCGGCGGAGGCCGGGGTGGGGGTGATGCATGGAGGTTCCTCCTGGGGGTGGGGGTTGAAGTGGAGATGTGCGGCCGAAGGCGGCACCAGGGCCTGCACGGCACCGCCGGACCACGACGCCGTGGTTGCTCGCCGCTGCGGCGGACATGAGGCGCGCGGCGCCTTGAAGCGCCCTGCGGGCCAAGCCTGTTCGGCACCGCCGGACCACGCGGTCGTGGTTGCCCGCCGCCGCGGCGGACGTGAGATGCCCGGCACGTCCATGCCTCGCGGCACGCGCCACAGACCCGACGGCCAAGCCGGTGCGGCAGCACTGCACCACGACACAAGGCCCCCGCCACTGCGGCGGAACGACAGGCACACAGCGCGCCGAAACACCCAGCGCACCAAGCCCGTTCGGCACCGCCGGACCACGACGCCGTGGTTGCTCGCCGCTGCGGCGGACATGAGGTGCCCGGCACGTCCATGCCTCGCGGCACGCGCCACAGACCCGAGGGCCGAGCCGGTGCGGCAGCACCGCACACGGGCCCCCGTCGCCGCGGCGGAACGGAAAGTACACGGCGCCCCGAAATACCCGGCAGGCCAAGCCCGTTCGGCACCGCCCGACCACGACGTCGGGTGGTTGCCCGCCGCCGCGGCGGACGTGAGGCGCCCGGCACCTCCATGCCTCGCGGCACGCGCCGCAGCCTTGTGACCGCCGCCGTGGCGCGTAACCACCGCGGCGCGGCCCGGCGGGGCCGGACCGGGCCGTGGGCGGCCGGGAGTTACATGCGGCGCGCTATCACGTGCAGGCGGTCGCCGTCAGCCGTGATCGACGGCGGGTCCCCCTCCCGCCAGGGAGGCTCCGTGCGGGGGCCCGGGCCGTCGTGGAGGGAGACGAGGTCGAAGCCGTGCGCCGCCAGCGCGTAACGCAGTTCCTGGGGGAACAGCAGCCGCCACGCCGAGCGCTGTTCCAGCGGCGGGGAACCGTCCGCCGTCCAGACGCGGCGCCGCCGCAGCAGCTGCGCCGCCCGGTCGACGCGCAGCGTCGTCACGTGCCCGTACGTCCGCCCCCGCCAGGTGAACTCCCCGGACGTCGGCGCGTCCAGCAACTCCGTACGGCCCAGAAAGAACGCCCCGTTGCGCATCTCGGCGACGAGCAGGCCTCCCGGCCGCAGCGCCCGCCGGCAGGAGCCGAGCAGGCCGTCCAGCTCCTCGTTGGTGTGGCAGTACAGCAGCGCGCTGTCCAGGCAGACGACCGCGTCGAAGACGCCTTCGCCGAGGTCGAACCCGCGCAGGTCGGCGCGGACGTACCCGGGGCCGGGGTGCCGGGCCCGCGCGTGGGCGAGCATCGCCTCGGAGAGGTCCGCGCCGGTGACCTCGCGCCCCGCCCCGTGCAGCCACGCCGCGTCCCGCCCCGTTCCGCAACCGAGGTCGAGGACGCGCGGCCCGGCGCCGTGGGCGGTGAGGGTGGCCTGCGCCCAGCGGGCGGCGAGGCGTTCGGGGTCGGGGAACCGGGCTTCGTAGAGCTCGGGGTGGTCGGTCAGCAGGTTTCCGGTGTTCATGGGTCCTCGGTCCTCCTTCAGGCCGTCGCCGCGGTCGCCGGTACGGCCGCCGGCGGCGCCGGGAGCGCGCGGAGCCGGTGCAGCCGGGCCACGCCGCCCGCGGAGACGAGCCCGAGCGCCAGGCAGCACGCCCAGGGCAGCCACTGGGTTCCGTCGCGCCCGCCGGTGTCCATGGCCCAGCCGACGAGTGCGTTGCCGAGGGCGGCGGTGATGCCGGAGACGGCGTAGAAGATGCCGAAGTACGTGCCGGTCAGCCCGGGCCGCCCGAAGCCGGGGATCATCTCCATGACGAACGGCTGGGCGACCATGACGCCGAGGTACAGCAGCAGCGCCCCGCCGAGGACGGGCAGCAGCCCGAGCACGTTCCCCTCGGTGCCCGCCACCGCCATCGGGGGCAGGAACGCGAGGCCCATCAGGGCGAGCCCGGCCGCGACCCAGGCCCCGCGGCGACCTCGGCCCTTCAGGGCCCGGGTGATGCGCAGTTGCAGGCCCAGGTTGGCGAGGGTCCCGGCGAGGAAGACGAGCCCAGCGGCGCCGTCCCAGCCGGTGGCGCGGCGGGCTGCGTCGGGCAGCAGGAGGTAGAGCTGGTTCTCCATGGTGAACATGCCGACCATGGCGAGCGAGAAGGCCAGGAAGGCCCGGTTGGCGAGGACTTCGCGCCAGTCGGCGAGCACCCCGCCGCCGCTGGGCGCGGCCGGCCGCGCGGGCAGGACGAGCGCCTGGGCGACGGTCAGGAGGGCGAAGATCCCGGCGGCGGTGAGCGCGGACGCCCGGAAGCCGACGAGGAGGAGCGCGCTGCCGAGCAGCGGGCCGATGAGCGCGCCGGTCGTCGCGAAGACGTTGAACAGCGCGAACGCCTCGGCCTTGCGCTCCCCGGCCTCCTGCGCGAGGTACGCCCGCACGGCGGGGTTGAACAGTGCGCCCGCGAGGCCGCTGAGCACGGAGGCGGCGAGCAGTACGGCCAGGCCGTCGCCGAGGGCGAAGAGGGCGAAGCCGGCGGTCCGCAGCGCACACCCGGCGATGATCACGCCGCGCGCCCCGAGCCGGTCGGCGGCCGAGCCGCCGATGAGGAAGAGGCCCTGCTGGCTGAGGTTGCGGACGCCGAGGACGATGCCGATGACGGCGGCGGACATGCCGAGGTCCCGGCCGAGGTGGGTGGCGAGGTAGGGGACGAGCAGGTAGAAGCCGGTGTTGACGCCGAGCTGGTTGACGAGCAGGAGGCGGATCGCGAGCGGGAAGCCGCGTATTTCGTGCCAGGTCTTCACGGTGCGGGGTCTCCTTGCGCTGCTCGTGTTCCTTGCGCTGCTCGCGTTCCTTGCGCGGCGGGCCGGACGCCCAGGCCGGGGGCGGCGGGGGCCCGTACGGTCCCGTCCTCGCCGCCGATGCCGGTCCACGGGTCGTGGGCGAGCAGCAGGTGGCCGTCGAGGTCGGTCCAGCGGGCCCGGTCGGCGAGGTGGACGGCGGGGGCGAGGCCGAGCGAACTGGCGGTCAGGCAGCCCAGCATGAGGTCCGTACCGCTGCCGGCCAGGGCGTCGGCGATCCGCAGGGCGGCGTGGACGCCGCCGCACTTGGCGAGCTTGACGTTGACGCCCTGTACGCGCCCCGCGAGGCGGCGGGCGTCCTCAAGGCTCGCCGCGTCCTCGTCGGCGATGACGGGCAGCGCAGACGCCTCGGCGAGCCGGGCGAGGCCCTCGGGATCGCCCGGGAGGGTGGGCTGTTCGACGGCTGCGACGCCGAGCGCGGCGAAGCGCGGCAGCAGCTTCCGGGCCCGGGCGACGGTCCAGGCACCGTTGGGGTCGAGGAGCAGCCGGGCGTGCGGGGCGGCCTGCCGTACGGCCCGTACGCGCTCGATGTCGTCGGCGGGGTCCGGCGATCCGCCCTTGATCTTGAGGACGGTGAACCCGGCGTCGGTGAGGCAGCGAGCCGTCAGGGCGGCCCGTACGGGGGAGGTGATTCCGATGGTGCGGGCGGTGTGGGCGGCGGGCGCGGCCGTGCTGCCGCTCCCCAGGAGGCGGTGGACGGGCAGTCCGGCGCGCTTGCCCGCGAGGTCGAGCAGCGCGGCTTCGACGGCGGCGGTCACGGCGGGAGGGGTGTCGCGGGGCAGCAGCGCTTCTTCTTGTACGGCCTCCAGCGCGCTCTCCGGCGTCGTGAACCTGCCGAGTTCGACCGCGGCGTGGCACATCAGCCGCCGGATGGCGCCGGCGTCCAGCCCGTAGTAGGCACTGGCCACGGCCTCACCGAAGCCTCGGGCCCCGCCGTGCTCGACGGACAGCCAGACGGCGTCGCGGGCGTCCATGACGCCCCGGGAGATCCGCAGGGGCTCGGCGAGCCGGAGCCGGGCGGTACGCAGGGTGGTCTTCACGGGGTACCTCCGGTGGTACGGCAGTGGGGACGGCCGTCCGGCACCCGGCTCCGCGACCGGGCGCCGGGGGCGGCGTGCCGGATTCCGACGTGGGCCGGGGCGGCAGTGCCGGCGGAGGCCGGGGCACCGGCTCCGCCCGCCAGTGGGTCCACCACCGTCGTGCAGCGCGCCCACCCCGTCGCCTCCGCGGCCCGCGGGTGCGGGATTTCCACCGGGCGGCGCGCGGCCGCGCCGGGGCCGAGGCCGTGGGCCGTGGTGAAGTCGTCGTCGTAGAGCGTGCCGAGGTAGCGGTGGGGGCCGTCCGGGAAGACGGTGGCGACGACGGCGCCGGGGTGGACGCGGGCGGCCCAGGCCGCGACGAGGGCGGCCGCGCCCGTGGACCAGCCGCCGCTGACGAACGCTTCGCGCGCCAGGCGCCTGCAGGCGTCCGCGGCCTCGGCGGGGCCGACCCAGTGGACCTCGTCGAAGGCGTCGTAGGCGACGTTGCGCGGGTGGATGCTGCTGCCGAGGCCGCGCATCAGGCGGGGCCGGGCCGGCTGGCCGAAGATGGTCGATCCGGTCGCGTCGACGCCGATCACCCGCAGGCCGGGGAAGTGACGGCGCAGGGGCCCGGCGATACCGGCGCTGTGCCCGCCGGTGCCGACGCTGCACACGAGGATGTCCAGGTGGTCGAGGCCGGCGGCCAGTTCGGCGGCGAGCGAGGCGTAGCCGGCCACGTTGTCGGGGTTGTTGTACTGGTCGGGCCAGTACGCGCCGGGGTGCGCGGCGAGGAGCTGCCGCAGCCGGGCCAGGCGGGCGGCCTGCCAGCCGCCTTCGGCGGCGGGGCGGTCGACGATGTCGAGCCGGGCACCGTACGCGCGCAGGAGCCGCCGCATGGACGGTTCCAGTTCGGCGTCGCCGACGAGGACGACCGGGTGGCCGAGGGCCTGGCCCGCGAAGGCGAGGCCGATGCCGAGGGTGCCGGAGGTGGACTCGACGACGGGCGCGCCGGGCAGGAGCTCGCCGCGCTCCTCCGCGCCCATGAGCATGGAGACGGCGGCGCGGGCCTTCATGCCGCCGGCCCCGAGCCCTTCGAGCTTGGCCCAGAACCCGGGGTGCGGGCCGGGCAGTCCGGCGTCGATACGGGCGAGCGGGGTGCGGCCGAGGAGGGCGAGGAGCCCGCGGTTGGCGCGGGGCGCGACGGCCTGCAGGACGGGACTCATCGCAGGCCTCCGCAGTCTCCGGAGGCTCCGGTGACTCCGGTGACTCCAAGGCCTCCGGTTGCTCCAAGGTCTCCGCCGTCTCCGGTTGCTCCGGTTGCTCCGGTTGCTCCGGTGTCGCCGTGGACGGTCCCCAGGCCCCCGTAGCGGTGGACCACCCCGGGGCCGCCGTCGAGCCAGAAGAACGGGTACGGCTCGGCGCACACCGCGCTCACCCCGGCGCCGATCAGCCGCGGCAGGATCGCGCTGCCGGTCTGCGCGAAGGCCACGAGCGGCTTGCCGTGCCGCCGGGCGTGCTCGCGCAGGGGCTCGAAGGTGCCGTTGCCGAGGGTCATCCCGGAGACGAGCAGGGCGTCGCAGGATGCGAGCTCCGCGTGCGCGTCGGTGCACACCGGCTCGCCCCACTCGGTGACACCGCCCTTGAGGTCGCACGGCACATAGGCCAGGCCGCGCTCGCGCAGCGCCTCCAGCAGGGAGTTGACGACGCCGACGACCAGGACGCGCTGCCCGGGGGCGGCGTCCAGCAGGCTGACGACGGCGCGTGCCCGGGCACGGGACTTGCGCAGCGAATCGCCCGCGGGCAGGGCCCAGGGCCTGGCCCCGTTGGCGGGGGTGTGCGGGGTGGTGTGCATGAGGTAGGCGTCCAGGGCGGCCACCCGTACGGCGCGCAGGGGGTGGTCGAGCAGCGTGGCGACGTCGGTGCCGACGCACTCCTCGACGGCGCCGGCGGGCAGGGCGCCGGGTTCGACGGCGCAGGAGCCGACGGCCGCGCCGACGCGCAGGCTGAGCACCTCGTTGCGGTAGCCGCCGCGGCGGCCCTCGTGGCGTACGGCCTGGGCGGTGGTGAAGGCGACGCCGACGCGCAGGGTGCGGGGGTCGGGCCCGTACGCGCCGGCCAGGACGCGCTGTTCGAGGTCGGGGCAGGAGAGGGCGGGGACGGGGGCGAGAACGCTCACAGCGCCACGACCTTCGGGGTGAGGCCGGCGAGGAGGTCCTCGGCGCGGCGGCGCGCGCCGTGGCCGTCGGGGTCGGCGGCCATGACGTGCCCGAGGTAGTCGTTGTTGCTGCCGCTCGCCTTGACGGCGGTGCCCGGCCCGGCGAAGGAGGCTTCGAGCACGCCGGGGGCGTCGCCGACGCCGTCCGCCCCGTCGATGCCCTCCAGCGTCCCGGAGCGGCCGGGGACGAGGAAGGCGATGGCCGCGCTGTGTAGTCCCGTCGCCCGGGTGGTCAGGTCGGGCGTGCGCCCGAGGGCTACGTCCACGCAGGCGGCGGCGAGGTCGACGCCGGTGACGTGGCGGACGAGTTCGGTGATGCGGTTGCCCGCGGGGCGGGGGTTGACCTCGATGACGCGGGGTCCGTCCGCGGTGAGCTTGATCTCGGTGTGGGCGACGACGTCGTCGAGGCCGAGGGCGTCCAGGGCGCGCAGGGCGGTCGCGGCGGCCTCCCCGGCCTGCGCCGGGTCGAGGGCGGCGGGGAACATGTGGCCCGTCTCGACGAACGCCGGGGCGCCGCCGACGCTCTTGTCGGTGATGCCGACGACGTGCGCCGTCCCCCCGGAGGAGACGGTTTCGACGCTGACTTCGGGCCCGTCGAGGAGCTCTTCGAGGAGGACGACGGGGGCGCGGAGCTGCCCGCGCGCGTTCACGGGGAAGCCGGCGAGGGCCTGGTGGGCGGCGGCGAGCCCGGCCTCGTCGTCGACCCTGCGCACGTACATCCCGGCGCACAGGTCGACGGGCTTGAGGACGAGGGGGTAGCCGAGGTCGCGGGCCGCCTCGGCGGTGGCGGTCCAGTCGGGGCAGACGGCGAAGCGCGGTCCGGGGAGGCCGGCGCGGTCGAGGGCGCGGCGGGTCGCGTCCTTGCGGCAGGCGTCGGTGACGGCCCGCACGGGCGGGCCGGGCAGGCCGAGGCGGCCGGCGATGCGGGCCGCGGTGGGGAGGTAGTAGTCGCAGGAGGTCAGGACGCCGTCGAAGCGCAGTGCGGCGTGCAACTGCTCGATGTGCGGGAGCAGCGTGGCGGGGTCGTTGGTGTCGGCCTGGACGACGTTGCGGGCGGAGAGCAGGGGGTGGGCGGTGCCCTCGGGCGCGGAGCGCAGGTAGTGGTGGAGGTCGCGGGTGAGGAAGGTGAATTCGTGGCCGGCTTCGCGGATCGCCCGTGGCAGCAGCCTGCTCATCGATCCGACCCAGCTCTCGACCATCAGCAGATGTCCCACAACTCTCCCTCTTCGTAGTGCAGTCAGCCGTCCCGGCGGAGGCCCGGGGCGTGCCCGGGCATGCCGGAGGAGGCCCTCGGGGCGGCCCGGCCCGTCTTGACCCCGCACACGCTATCGATAATGGTTGTCATTGTCATCTGCTGAACCGTCAGCCGGTTCCCCTGTGTGCCCTCCGCCCCACCCCGCCCCACCGATTGCGAGATCCATGCGCCGCCCCACCCGCCCGGCCGCCGTCCTGTGCGCCGTCGCCGCCACCGCGACGGCCCTGCCCCCCACCGTCCCCACCGCCGCCGCGGCCGCCGCGCAGCCCGCCGCGGCGATCGCCTTCGGGCCGTGCCCCGCCTCCGTGCCGGCACCGCCCCCGCCCGCCCGCGTCGAGTGCGGCACGCTGAGCGTGCCCCTCGACCACGCCCGGCCCCGCGGCCCGCACCTGTCCATAGCCGTCTCGCGCGTCCGCGCCACCGGCACCCCCGCCGAGCGCCGCGGGATCCTGCTGGTCAACCCCGGCGGGCCGGGCGGCTCCGGGCTGCCGTACGCCGTCACCAAGCGCGCCAAGCTGCCCGAACGGGTCCGCCGCGCGTACGACGTCATCGGTTTCGACCCGCGCGGCACGGGCCGCAGCGCACCCGCGGACTGCGGCGCGATGGGCGGCCTCTTCGCGGCGCCCGCGCCCGACCCCCTCCCCCGCGACCGCTCGGCCGAGCGGGAACACCTCGGCTCCCTGCGCCGCCTCGCCGACGACTGCGCGGCGGGCCTGGGCCCCGCCCTGCCGCACCTGTCGACGGAGGAGACCGCCCGCGACATGGACGCCGTCCGGGCGGCCCTGGGCGAGCGGAGCACCGGCTTCCTCGGCGTCTCCTACGGCAGCTACCTCGGCGCGGCCTATGCGGCCCTGTTCCCGCAGCGCGTGGGCCCGATGGTGCTGGACAGCGTCGTCGGCCCGGAGGACTGGTACGCCTTCGACCTCCGCCAGGCCCGGGCCCTGCTGCGGCAGCGGGAGACGCTCTTCACCTGGCTGGCCGCCCACCGGGAGCACTTCGCGCTCGGCAGCACGGCGAGCGCGGTCCGTGCGGCGTACGGGCGGGTGCGGGCCGGGCTCGCGGCCCGGGCCGTGGACGGCTTCGGACCCGCCGAGTTCGACCGCGCGGTCTACCGGGCGCTCGGCCGCACCGAGCGCTGGGCGCCCCTCGGCGAGGGGCTGCGCACCTACCTGCGCGACGGCACGGTCGAAGGCCTGCGCCCCGCGGCCCCCTTCGACGGCCGGGACTCCCGTACGTACGAGGCCGCCAACCGCGCCGTGAAGTGCGCCGACGGCCCTGGCCCCACGCCGGGGCGGGTCGCCGCCGATCTCCGCCGACTGCGCGGCCTCGACCCGCTGCCCGTCCTCACCGGCATCGAGGCGTCGGCCTGCGCGTACTGGCACCACCGCCCGGAGAGCCGCACGCGGCTCGGCAGCCCCACCGGCAGCCCCGCCGCTCCCCCGGCCCTGCTCGTCGCCTCGCAGCACGACCCCGTCACCCCGGCCGAGGGCGCCCGGGCCATGCAGCGCGTGCTGCCCGGATCCCGGCTGGTCACGCTGGAGAACGACTACTCGCACGGCGTCTTCGCCAGCCGGGGCAACGCGTGCGTGGACGACGCCGTGGCCGCGTATCTGGTGGACGGCACGCTGCCCCGCGGGGAGCTGCGCTGCCAGGGTCCGGGCCTGCCGGAAATCCCTTGACGGCCCTACGTGTTACGTATAACCATTCCCTCGTGATCTCACCCACGCAAGCGTCAGCGCCGGACATGGCCCCATGGCCGAGGGAGTCGACGAGCGGCGAGGTCTCCCCATGAGCTACGCGGATCTGCTGCGCGGCCCCCATGTGACCAGGCTGCTCCTGGGCACCCTCGTCGGGCGGCTGCCGAGCGCGATGGCGTCCGTCGCCGTGCCGCTGGCCCTCCGTCAGGCGGGGGCGTCGTACGGTTTCGTGGGCGTGGCCGTCGGGGTGTTCGCCATCGCCTCCGCGATCGGCGGCCCGCTGCTGGGCCGCCTCGTGGACCGGGCGGGCCAGCCGCTCGTCCTGCTGCCCACCTCCCTCGTGGCGGCCGTGGGCTTCGCCGTCGTGGCGACGGCGCCCGGCAGCCGCACGGCCGTCCTGGCCGGGGCCGCGCTCGCCGGAGCGGCGACGCCGCCGCTGGAGCCGTGCCTGCGGGCCCTGTGGCCGGACATCGTCGCGCCCGGAAAGCTGGAGGCGGCCTACGCCCTGGACTCGGCCTCCCAGGAGCTGGTCTTCGTCGGCGGGCCGCTGGTGGTGGCCGGCGGCGTGGCCGTCGCCTCACCCTCGGCGGCACTGTGGGCGGGAGCGCTCCTGGGCATCGCCGGGGTACTCGTCGTCGCCGGCGCCCCGCCCGTCCGGGCCTGGAAGGCACCCGCCCGGGCGGCCGACTGGCTCGGTCCGCTGCGCAGCCGCGGCCTGGTCGTGCTGCTCACGGGCCTCACCGGCGCAGGCATCGCCATCGGCACGCTCAACGTCCTCGTCGTCTCCTACGCGGAGGAGCACCGGCTGCCCGGCGGGGCCCCGGCCCTCCTCGCGCTCAACGCCCTCGGCGCGCTGACCGGCGGACTGGCCTACGGGGCCGTGCGGCACTGGCGGGTGGCGCCGCCGCGCCGGACGCTGCTGCTCATGCTCGGGCTCACGGCCGGATACGGGCTGCTGTGCCTGCTGCCCGCGCCGCCGCTCATGGCCTGCCTGATGATCTTCACCGGGCTGTTCCTCGCGCCCGTGCTCACCGTCGTCTTCGTGCTGGTGGGCGAGCTCGCCCCGGCGGGCACCGTCACCGAGGCGTTCGCGTGGCTGGTGACCCTGATGACGGCGGGCGTGGCGCTGGGGTCGGCCGTCGCCGGCACGGTGCTGGAGACGGCCGGGCCCACGTGGGCCGCGTCGTCCGGGGTCGCGGGGCTCGCCGTGGGCGCCCTGGTGATCCTCGCCGGGCAGGCGCACCTCGTCCCGGCGGCGCGGGAGGAGACCGAGGAGGCGCCTGCGCGCGCCGTCTGAACAGGGCCTGCTCCGGCGACCGAGCCCGGTCCGCGATCAAGCCCGGCCCCGGCCCTGCCGGGACCGGGCCGACCCGGCGTCAGCTCTCGGCCGCCGCGGCCTCCGTGCGGGCCGCCCAGCGCTGTTCGACCTTCCCGAAGCGCCAGTAGCCGAGGGCCGCCGCCCACACCACCACGAACAGGCCGACGATGACGAAGCCGACGTTGTCGAGGTTCAGGCCGGCGATCCAACCGGTCACCGCGTCGTCCAGCTCCAGCTTCTCGTGCAGGACGCCGACCAGTTCGATGGTGCCGATGAGGAAGGCGACGGCGATGGACAGGCCGGTGATGGTGAGGTTGTAGTAGACCTTGCGGACCGGGTTGGAGAACGCCCACTGGTAGGCGAAGTTCATGAACGTGCCGTCGAGAGTGTCGAACAGGCTCATGCCCGCGGCGAACAGCAGCGGCAGGCACACGATCGCGTACCACGGCAGGCCCGCGGCGGCGCCGCTGCCCGCCATCACCATCAGCGTGACCTCGGTGGCGGTGTCGAAGCCGAGGCCGAAGAGGAAGCCCAGGGGGTACATCTGCCCGGGGCGGGTGATGGAGCGCGTGAAGCGGCCGAGGATGCGGTTCATGAAGCCGCGCGAGTCCAGGTGCTGCTCCAGCTCCTTCTCGTCGTAGTGGCCCTCGCGCATGGCGCGGAAGATGCGCAGGATGCCGGCGAGGGCGACGAGGTTGAGCGCGGCGATGAGGTAGAGGAAGCCGCCGGAGGCGGTCGTGCCGACGATGCCGAGCGTCTGGTGGGTGGTGGACTCCTCGTCCATCAGCGTGCCGGCGAGCTGCGTGCCGCCGGCCACCAGCAGGGTCAGCAGCACGACGACGCTGGAGTGGCCGAGCGCGAACCAGAAGCCGACGGAGACCGGCCGCTTGCCGTCGGCCATGAGCTTGCGGGTGGTGTTGTCGATGGCGGCGATGTGGTCGGCGTCGAAGGCGTGCCGCATGCCGAGGGTGTAGGCGGTGATGCCGAGCCCGACCCCGTAGACCTTGGAGCCGACGGTGTAGTGGTTCGGGACCACGAGCAGGTAGAGCACGCCGAACGCGACGACGTGCAGGGCGGCTATGACGGCCAGCAGTGCGGCGGTCCGCACGGTGTCCTCACGGCGCCACCGGAAGGCGGGCGCGGGACCGGGGGAACCAGGGGAACCGGGTGAACCGGGGGAAGCGGGTGAATCAGCGGGACGGGACATCTTGGGTTGAACGCTCCAGCACCTCGTGGACCATTTGCGAGATGCCGTGGCCGGTCTCCTGGCTTACGGGTCCGTTCGCGCCCGTCCCCGCCTTCCCGGCAGCCGGCTGCGGCCAGTGGCTCCGCGCGCCCGTGGGGAGCGCGCGGACGGGACGGTCACTCCCCGATCACAGTGGCGAGGGCCGCTCCGGACTGGGACCACGAAGGTCCGTCACCGGTCTTCCCGAACACCACGGCCGGGCCACCTTAGCGGTTGTGCAGTAGTTCTGCAGTTGCAACGATCTCGCAATCGCCTGCGGCATTCGTCCATCACCGGCGTGTCGGAACGGTGGACGGCTCCGACACGCCGGTGCTACCAGTGCATTGGACGGATAATCAGGTCAGCCGGACCCCATCCGGCGCGAGAAAGGGCTGACCGCCATGGCAGACACGGATCCATCGCCGGATGAGCGGGTCGGCTTCGTACGCCGCATCGGGCTGTTCCAGGCCACCGCCATCAACATGAGCCAGATGTGCGGCATCGGCCCCTTCGTCACCATCCCCCTCATGGTCGCGGCCTTCGGCGGCCCGCAGGCCGTCATCGGCTTCGTCGCGGGCGCGGTGCTGGCCCTGGCCGACGGCCTGATCTGGGCCGAGCTCGGCGCCTCGCTGCCCGGCGCGGGCGGCAGCTACGTCTATCTGCGCCAGGCCTTCCAGTACCGCACGGGGAAGCTGATGCCGTTCCTGTTCGTGTGGACGGCGATGCTCTTCATCCCGCTGGGCATGTCCACCGGGGTCATCGGCTTCGTGCAGTACCTGGGCTATCTGTGGCCGGAGATGGGGCAGACGCAAGGGGACCTCACCGGACTGGCCGTCATCGCGCTGATCGTGGTGGTGCTGTGGCGGCGCGTCGAGAACATCGCGCGGATCACGGTCGTGCTGTGGTGCGTGATGATCGCCTCCGTCGTGCTGGTGATCCTCGCCGCCTTCACCCACTTCAGCCCCGACCGGGCCTTCACCTACCCCTCGGGCGCCTTCGAGCTGACCTCCGATCACTTCTGGATCGGCTTCGCGGCGGGCCTGACCATCGGCATCTACGACTACCTCGGCTACAACACCGCCGCCTACATGGGCGCCGAGATCAAGAACCCCGGGCGCACCCTGCCGCGCGCCATCGTCTTCTCCATCCTCGGCATCATGGCCATCTACCTGCTCCTGCAGATCGGCACGCTCGGCGTCATCGACTGGAAGCAGATGCTCGACCCCGGCTCGACGGCGTCCTCGTCCGTCGCCTCGGCGGTCCTGGAGGAGGCCTGGGGCAAGGGACCCGCGCGCACCGTCACCGTGCTCATCCTCGTCACGGCCGTCGCCTCGGTCCTCACCGGGCTGCTCGGCGGCTCCCGGGTGCCCTATGACGCCGCCCGGGAGAAGGTCTTCTTCCGCCCCTTCGGGCGGCTGCACCCCAGACACCGCTTCCCCGCGCTGGGCCTGGCCGCCATGGGAGTCATCACGGGTGCAGGCTTCCTGATCGGCCGTCATACGGACCTGGCCACGCTGATCCAGCTGCTGACCTCCGTCATGGTGATCGTGCAGGCCCTCGCCCAGGTCGTGGCCGTGAGCGTGCTGCGCCGCCGCCAGCCGGACCTGCCGCGCCCGTACCGGATGTGGCTCTACCCGCTGCCGAGCCTGGTGGCGCTGGTCGGCTGGCTCGTCATCTACGGCTACGCGGACCGCAATTCCCCCGGCCGGCACCCCATCGAATGGTCGCTGGCCTGGGTCGGGGCCGGCTGCGTGGCCTTCGTGCTCTGGTCGCGCTACGAGAAGGTGTGGCCGTTCGGGCCGCGGGAGATCAGCGAGGAGTACCGGCACGGGGCCGACCCCGACGCCGCCCACGCGACCGTTCCCGGAACCGCCCCTGACCTCACCGCGGGCGCGGTCCCGGACGCCAGGTCAGGCACGGCTGCGGGCACGGCTGCGGACGCCGGCCCGGATGCCGACCCGGACACCGGGGTGCCCGCCGAGCGGTGATACTTGCACCCATGCCTGTTTCTGCCTCCCCTCACTCACCTCCCGCCCCGCACGCCTCCGCCGCCCCCCGCCGCAGGCTGTACTGGCACCGCCTCTTCTTCGGGCTGTGGTACCGCCCGGTCGAGATCCTCGACGAGGCCCGGGACCGGAGCGTGTGGGGAGCTGCGGCGTTCCTGTGCATGCTCTGCGGAGTGCTGGGGACGATGGGCAAGGACTCCTTCTGGGAGGGGTGGCGGGTGGGCCCCGCCCTGGCCCTGGAGGCCATGGCGATAGCCGACGTCGTACTCGTCCTCGCCAGCCTGCTGCTGGGCATCGTCACGCAGGCCATCGCGCGCCGGCTCGGCGGCAACGGCAAGTTCGGCCCGACGGTCACGCTGTTCGTGGTCGTGTTCTGGGCGACGGATCTGCCGCGGCTGGCCCTGGACGCGTGCCTGGCCGGGGACTCCTTCCCCGTACGGGCGGCAGCCTGGATCACTTCGGCCTTCGGCTACGCCTTCGCCACGCTGCTGATCCGCGGTCAGCACCACCTGCCCACGCACAAGGCCGTGGCGGCGGTGAGCATACAGATGCTCGCTGCGGTCGCCCTGCTGAAGTTCCCCGCCACCACGGGCTGATCCACGCGTGAGTGGCCTGAGGTTCGAAGGCCCGCCCGGTGCGACGGGGGATGCACACCGGGCGGGCTCGAGGACAGTTCTACCTCATCAAGGATGGGTTATGCATCAAAAACCTGTTCGGCTTTGCTGATTACCAGCGAACAGGCAGCGAAATCAGGCCACGCGCACGTACCGAGGGCCGCCGGGCGATGTCCTCCCGCGCCCCGTCGAGCGTGAGCCCGGGGAACCGCTCCAGCAGCGCTGCCAGCGCGATTTCCGTCTCCATCCTGGCCAGCGGGGCACCGAGGCAGTGGTGGATCCCGTGACCCAGCGCGAGATGACCGGAACGATCACGGTTCAGATCCAGCCGATCCGGCTCGGAAAAGTGATGAGGGTCACGATTGGCCGACGCCAGGGACAGCAGGACGGTCTCCCCGGCCGGCACCGTCACTCCACCGATCTCCACGTTCTCCAGCGGAAACCTGCGGATCGCCAGGGGCGCGGGCCCGTCCCACCGCATGAACTCCTCCACGGCCGCTCCGAGTCCGGCCGGATTCGCTCGCAAAGAGTCCATCAAGGCGGGGTGGTCCAGCAGCGCCAGGACGGAGTTGGCGATCAGGTGGACGGTGTTCTCGTAGCCCGCGAAGAGGATCAGGAAGGCGAGCGAGCTCAGCTCGTCCTCGGAGAGCCGGTCGGCCCCGTCCCCCGCGTCGCCGTCGTGGACGGCGACGAGGTCGGAGAGCAGGTCGTCGCCGGGGGCGGCGCGCTTGCTCGCGATGAGGCCGGTGTAGAAGCGCATCATGTTGCCGATGGCTTCCTTCATCTGGTGCGGCCGCGCGGGGTCCGGAGTGATCAGCGCGTCCGTCCAGGCCCGGAAGTCCAGCCGCTGCTCCTGCGGTACGCCCAGCAGGTCGCAGATGACGGTGATGGGCAGCGGGCCCGCGTAGGAGGCCAGCAGATCGGTGCGGCCCTCGGCCTCGACGGCGTCGAGGAGTTCGCCTGCGATCCGGCGCACCGGCTCGCGCAGCTTCTCCACGCGGCCGGGGGTGAAGGCCTTGACCACGAGGCGGCGTATGCGGGTGTGGTCCGGGGGGTCCATGTTGAGCAGATTGACGTCGAGTGCCGGAGGCAGTGCGAATCCGGAGTAGTTGCCCGGCGTGGCGTTGCGCTTGTCCAGCGAGAGCCGCGGGTCTGCGAGCGCCCGGCGGACGTCCTCGTAGCGGGTCACCAGCCAGGCGGGCCGCCCGTCGGGGCCGGTGAAGCGGTGGACCGGGCCGGCCTCGCGCAGCCGGGCGTAGGTGCCGTACGGGTCGGTGGTGAGCGCGCCGATGTCGAAGGGCGCGGAAGGAGCGGGGTTCGGCATGGAACCCGACTCTAGAAGATCGCACCGTGCCGGAGGGGACGCGCACGGGCCGCGCCGGATCCGTCTGTTCGACGGACCCGGCGCCGGCCTGTGGCGCAGGCGGCCTTGACCCCCGTCCAGGGCCGCCTCGTCTGTGGGCCGCGCGCCGTCAGGGACGGCGTGCCGCGCTCATCTCCCGTAGTTCCTCGAGGACGGCGTCGACCATCGGGTCGTGGTAGACGTCGGCGACGAGGGCCAGGTGTTCGTGTTCCTCCGCCGGATCGGCGCTGACGGTCATGACGACGCTGTCGGCGTGCGGGGCGGGGACGTGCCCGGTGATCTGGTTCTGCAGGCCCCGGCGCAGGGCCGCGGCCTCCACGACCGCGGCGAGGCGGCGCTCGTCGAGCGCGGCGCCGGCCGCCTTGCGCCGGGCGATGTCCAGGGCGGCGGGCTCGACGTGACGGCGGATGCCGCGCTGGATGTCGCGGATCTCCGCCATCTGCCGGTTCGCCCGCCACTCCAGGTCCGCGAAGGGCCAGCGGCCCGTCAGGCGGTGCCCGGTGAGGGTGACCTCGGGGGCGTGGGCGGTGACGTCCTGCCACAGCGGCTGCAGCCGGTGCAGCCGGCGCCAGGCGGAGACCCGGGGGCCCGCGGCGGGCAGCGAGAAGCCGAGGAGGACCAGCAGTGCGGCCACCGAGGCGCTCATCGGGGCGACGCCGTTCGACAGCCAGTAGACGTCGTGGCCGGCCCAGGTCAGGACGAAGCCGACGAGCTTGCACAGGCAGTAGAGCAGGCCGAGCCAGCAGCCCGCGGCGAGCGTGCGCAGCCCCTTGGCGAGCCAGCAGGGGCCGAGCTGGGCGGCGTAGCGCGGGCAGAGCGCGCCGAGCCCGGCCAGCGCCGTGCCGAAGATGGCCAGATACAGCACCAGGAAGGCGACGACGCCCGGTGCGCCGGCGTAGGCGGTGCTGAAGTCGCGGGGGTGCTCGACGGCGTCGGGCCGGCCGACGGCGAAGCACGCGACGGCGGTGGCCCAGGCGACGGCCACGACGGCGACGGCGATCCGGGAGCGCACGGACGCGCGGGCACGGGCCCGGGCGTCGCCGTGGCTGGTCCAGCGCAGCAGGAGCACCGTGGCGCCCGAGGCGAACAGGACCACGGCCGAGTACAGGAAGACCATGGCCAGGTTGGCCACGCCGGTCAGCCGGTCGAAGGCGCGGTAGACGCTGGGCGCGGAGAACAGGAAGACGATGGGCACGCCGGAGGTCATCAGGGCGGTCAGGCCCAGGTCGACGTTGCCGCGGTCGCGGAACCAGGCGCGCGCCTTGTAGCCGACGATGGCCCAGGCGATGGCGCTGAAGGTCAGGTAGAGGGCGTCAAACACGGCCGCCTCCACCGCTTCCGCCGTCTCCACTGCTTCCGCTGTCCCCGCCGTTGCCGCCGTCCCCGCCGTTCTCCTGGATCCGGCGGCGGACGTGCTGCAGAGCGGGCCCGAGAGAGGCGGCCAGCTCGGCGGCCTCGCCCTCCAGATGGTCGTCCTGGCCGGGCGGCGGGGGCACGACCTTCGCCATCAGGAGCGTGCCGAGGATCTCCGTCTCGCGCTCGGTGAGGTTGTCGTAGCAGTGGTGGCGGGCCAGGCCCATGGTCAGGCCCATGCGGCGCATGGCGGTGGCCACGTCGACCGAGGGGGTCCAGACCTTGAGGGCGTCCTCGGTGACGGCCGGGTCCTGGTCGTGGCCGAGGAGGAGGTGGCCGATCTCGTGGAGGACGATGTGGACCTGGTGCCAGGGGGAGGTCTTCTGCTCGTAGATGACCCAGTAGGCGTCGTCGGTGGTCGCGGTCATGCCGGAGACGACGCCGTCGAGGCTCATGGGGACCAGGCGGATGGGCCGGCCGACGCGGCGCGCGACGATGTCGCACAGGCCCTGCAGGTCGGTGGACGCGGGCAGCGCGAGCTCATGGATGAGCTGCTTGCACCGGCGCCGTATGCGCCCCACTCGCATGCCTGCACCGTCCTCGTCCTCGGTACGCCGCCAGTAAGTGAAGAGCCGGTCATCCGCCGTGACGGTCACGGGCGCTCCTCACCACCCGCGTCGGGCGGGTCGGACGGAAGATTCATCTGCTGCCGGAACTGGCTGATGATCGTCGTAAGGCTGTCCTGCACCTCCGGGGGCAACCCCACCGAGCGCAGGGCGATGGCCCGCACCCGCTGGTCCCGCATGGCGACGAGGAAGCGGACCTCCTCCTCCACGCGCTCGGCCTGCGAGGCCGAGAGGTCGCCCATCAGATAGCCGACGGGCACGGCGAAGAACTTCGCCAGGGCGCGCAGCACGTCCGGGCTGGGGTTGGCGCGGCGGCCGTTGCGCAGCATCGACAGATACTGCTCCGTGAGGCCGACCTCGCCGTACTCCTCGCCGTGGGTGATCTCGTCGGCGACGTGGCCGTTGGTGTACGGCGCGCCGGGCGGGTGCATGTTCGCGAACAGGTAGTTGAGCCGCGCCGCGAGCGGGCTGCCCGCGTCACCTGCCGACCTGTCGCCCCCGACTGCCATCCGCTCCGTCCTCACCGGCCGATGTACTTCCCCCACGGCACCTCACGGCCAGTTAAGCCGGAGGTGACTGCGAGAAGCATCCTGTCACGGCTCCAACCTCCAGCACTAGTCCGCCGGGTGTTTCGGCTGGGTATCGGACTTAACCACGAGTTGATGCACGGCTCCGCCACGGATCCACCACGGCTCCATGACGGCTTCACGACGACTTCACCGCGGCTCCACGACCGGTGGGGACCCCGTCCGCGCCCCGGCGGCGCCGGAGCGGGCCGGTTCGCTCCCCCGGCAAGGAAGCGTCGAGGTGGCTGCAAGCATTCCGCCAGACCCCCCGGGCAGACCCGGTCCGAACGAAACACCGAAGGAACACCGGAAGACGACAGGCGCGGGGCCCGCCGGGGAGGGCGGAGGACGCGCCGGGATTCATGGGGGAAGTTCTCATGTCTGACACTCACGGGCGGCCGGGTCCGCTGCCGGCCCCCGAGGACCGGTGGCTGACGCTCCCGGGCCGCAAGCGCGTCCTGGTCGTGGTGCACACGGTCACCTACGGGCAGCGGCTGCGCGACGCGTTCTCGCTCCTGGAGGGGGACCTGCGGATCCAGCTGGTCTTCACGGCCGCGCCGCACGCGCTCGGGGAGGGGACCGGCGGCTTCCTCGACGAGCTGGGGGCGGCCGCGCTGCCCTGGCAGGAGGCGGTGCGCACGCGCTTCGACCTGGCCCTGGCGGCGGGTTCGCGCGGCATCGAGAAGGTGCGCGGCCCGCTGGTGCGGCTCTCGCACGGGGCCGGGCACATCAAACTGCTGCGCGGCGGGCGGCCCGCGGCGGCGGACGGGCGGCCCGCGGGGATGCTCAGCCGGCAGTACCTGACCCGCGGCGGCCGGGTCGTGCCCGCCGCCATCGCCCTCGCCCACGAGCGCGACCTGGACGAACTCGCGCGCTGGTGCCCCGAGGCCGTGCCGGCGGCCGCCGTGGTCGGGGACCCGTGTTACGACCGGATCCTCTCCAGCCTGCCGCTGCGGGACACCTACCGCCGGGCGCTGGGGGTGGGCCCGCGGCAGCATCTGGTGGTCGTCACCACCACGTGGGGCCCGTCCGCCTCCTTCGGCCGGTTCGACGCGCTGCTGCCGCGGCTGATCGGCGAGCTGGCGCCCGACCGCTACCGCGTGGCGGCGCTCGTGCACCCCAACGTGTGGGCCGGGCACGGGGGCCGGCAGATCCGCACGTGGCTGGCGGGCGTCCGGGCGCAGGGGCTCACCCTCGTTCCGCCGGAGACGGACTGGCGGGCGCTGCTGGTCGCGGCGGACACGGTCATCGGCGACCACGGCTCGCTCACCTCCTACGCCACGGTGGCCCCCCGCGTCCCGGTGCTCGTGGCCCGCTTCCCGGAGGACGAGGTCCATCCGTCGTCCCCGGCGGCCGCGCTCGCCCGGACCGCGCCCGCGCTCTCGCCGCTGCACCCGCTGGAGAGCCAGCTGGAGTACGCGGCGGCGGAGTACCGGCAGCGGGAGTACGAGCGGGTGGCCGCGCTGATCTCCTCCGAGCCGGGCCGCTTCAACCGGCGCATGCGCACGCTGATGTACCGCCTGCTCGGCCTGGGCCAGCCCGCGTACGCACCGGTCACCGAGCCCGCCGCGGTCCCGCCCCGGCTCGACGGCGGGGCGGCCCGGCGGCCTGCGGGGCCGCGCGCATGATGCCGGGTCATGTGCGCGCCGTCGTCCGGCCGGGCGGGCGTCGGCGCGGCGCGACGGTGCTGCTGGACGGCGTCCGCTGGACGGTGCGCCCCGGTTGCGGCGGCCCGCCGGCCACGGACGTCCACTGGAGCGTGGACCCTGACGGGCGGGCGGGCGCCCGCTGGGCCGGGAGCGCCGACGTACTGCGGTGCGGGCAGCCCTCGCCCGGCACCGGCGCGGCGTCGCTCCGGGCGATGAAGCTGCTCGCCCGCCATACGGGCTGCCTGCTCACGGCCGTGCCTGCCGACGGCGGCGGCCTGGTGATCGGGGTGCGGGGCGGACGGCTGCTCACGGTGGAGTACGGACCGCTTCCGCACGGTCCGTACGCGGGTGCCGGGGAGGCCGAAGTCGCCGTTCTCGCCTCGTACGTGCACGGCCGGCTCGTGGCGGGCCTGCCGCTGGACCCGCTCTCCGGGCTGGTCGCCGAGAGCGCGGGCCGGGTCCTGCACCTGCGGGAGGTGCACCCCGGGGCCTGAGCCCCTTCGCCCGGCCCGCACCGGCTAGGAGGGCCCCGCGCCGGGGAGTTCTGCGAGCCGGGCTCTCAGGCGGGCCGCGTCGGAGGGGCTGACGGGGGCGTAGAGGGCGAGGGAGCGGGTGAACCAGGCACGGGCGTCCGCCTCCTCGTCCCGCTCCCGGGCCACCAGGCCGAGCATCTCCATGGTGCGCGCCTGCCAGTGGACGGAGCCGGACGCCTCGAAGTTCTGGAGTGCGCTTCGGAGTTGGCGGAGGCCGACGTCCGGGTCACCGGCGAGGGCGGTGGCGCGCCCCAGGTGGGCGAGGGCGCGGGAGGCCTCGTAGTGCTCGCCCTCGGCCACGAGGTCGCCGTAGGCCCGGGACAGGTGGTCCACCGCCTGCCGGGGGCGGCCCCGGGCCGTGGCCGCCTCCCCCAGGCCCACCCGCGAGAGTGCGGCTCCGCGCCGGTAGCCGATGGTCTCGCGGAGAGTGAGGGCACGGGCGAAGAACCCCTCGGCGCGGTCCGGTTCGCCGTTCAGGTGGTGCGCCTTGCCGAGGCCGTGGAGGGCCTGGGCCTGCTGCCGTGTGTCGCCGTCCTCCGCGGCCCGGGAGAGGGCGTCGGTGAACCACTGGACGGCGTCGCCGAAGCGGCCGGCGTTGCACAGCCCGTTGCCGCCGGACGTCAGCATCCGGCCCGTGCCCGCGCGGTCCCCGTCCCGGAGCGCGGCGGCGAGCCCTGTCTCGTGGGCCTCCACCCACAGGTCGTAGGGGCGCAAGCGCAGGAACAGGGGCCACATGGCGTCCACGAGCTGCCAGGCACTCGCGTCCCAGCCCCGGTCGGCCGCGAGCCGTACCGCGGCCATGAGGTCGTAGCGGTGTCCGTCCAGCCAGGCCAGGCCCGCGTCCGCGGTGCCGAAGGGCGCGGGTCCGGCGGGCGGGTGGGCGTAGGAGCGCGGCAGGGTGCGGTGGCTGGGGGTGAGGAGCTCCTCGGCGGACGTGGCGGTGGCGAGGCACCGGTCCACGAAGCGACGGAGCGTCAGCTCCCTTTGCATTGCGGTCTCTTCGCTCTCTGCCCGGTGTGCGGCGTGGAGGCGGACGAGGTCGTGGAAGCGATAGTGCTCGTCCTCCTCGGTCTCCTCCAGCAGGCTCACGTCGGCGAGCAGGTCCAGCAGGTACTCGGCCTCCTCGGGCGCCACCGCGCAGGCGGCGGCGACCAGGTGCGCTTCGTAGTGCCGGACCGGCAGCAGGGCCATGGCCCGGTAGACCCGGGCGGCCTGTGCGGGCAGGGCGTCGTAGGACTCGTCCAGGGCGGTTCGCACCGCGGCCTCTCCTTCCACGCTGAGTCCGTCGAGGGGTCCGCGCCCGCGGGTCAGCGCGGAGGCCAGGGCCGCGACCGGGCGCCGCGGCCGGGAGGCCAGCTGGGCGGCGGCCAGGCACAGGGCGAGCGGCAAGCGGCCGCACAGGGAGACCACTTGGCGTGCGGCCTCGCGGTCCCGCTCGACGCGGTCGCCGCCGACGGCACGGGTGAGCAGCTCCAGCGCCGCCGCCGGTTCGAGCATGCCGACGCGGTGGAAGCCCGCGCCGTCGACGACGAGCCCGGTGAGCCGGTATCTGCTGGTGACGACCACGAGGCTGCCCGGGGCGGCGGGCAGCAGGGCACGTACCTGGGCGGCGGAGAAGGCGTTGTCGAGCATCACGGTCAGCCGCAGGTCGGCCGTGAGCGTACGCCACAGTGCCGTCTGCTCCTGCGCCGCGGCCGGCACGGAGACCGCGCCGAGGGCGCGCAGGAAGCCCGCGAGCGCCTCGGTGGGGTAGGCCGGTCCGGAGGAGGCGTGGCCGCGGAGGTCCGCGTAGAGCTGCCCGTCCGGAAACTGGGGCGCGGCGGCCCGCAGCCAGCGGGAGACGAGGGCGGTCTTGCCGACGCCCGCGGGGCCGCTCACGACGACCAGCTGGGGCGCGCAGCCGTCGCGCTGGGCCGTGCGGAGCGCGTCGAGGGTGCGCAGGTCGTCCGCCCGGTCGGTGAAGTGGGCGGGCACGGGCAGGAGTTGGCGTGGAGTCGGGGGACGCCGGGGCGGCGGGGCGTGGTGCAGGTGGACCCCGCCGTGGATGTCGCGGGCCTGGAGGCTCGATCCCTCGACCCGGGTGTCGCCCTGGAGGACGTTGGTGTGCCGGGCGGCGGCTGCGGCGCCCTTCCCGGCGTGCTCGTGGAGCCACTGCCGGAGGGCTTCGCCCAGGCGGGCGTCCCCGGTGTGCCGCACCAGTGCGGCGGCGAGCCCCTGCAGGCTCTCGGGCGAGCCGGTGAGCGCCGCCGCGCTCCAGGCCGCGGCAAGGTCGGTGTCGCGCTCCCGGGCGGCGGCGGTCAGCCGCTCCAGGGCCCGCCAGGCAGGACCGCCGGGCGGGCGGCCCGCCGCCGGTCCGGCGTCCGTGAACACGTCGACGAGGTCTCGTTCTCTCACCGGGTCCGTCGCTCCCCTCTGCGCCGGGCGGGATATGACGCATGCACATGGCGTATCCATCTGGCAATGCCTGACCGGAGAACTACCCATCCCGTGTGTTTTCGACCGCCCCCTTGGGAACCACAATCGATTCACGGCCACTCGTGCGCAATCTGGCACCATAGTTTGACGCTGTGTCATGCTCATCCTCCGAGTTGGACGTCCCGGCGGAAGGGGCGCAGGTGGAATTCCGGCTATTGGGCGCCGTCGAATTGCGGGCCGGCGAACGGCGCAACGGGCTCGGCTCCGCGAAGGCCCGCTGCACCCTCGCGGCCCTCGCCTACGACGTGGGCCGCCCGGTGAGCCTGGACACGCTCGTCCACCGCCTCTGGGACGACGATCCTCCGCGGCGGGCCCGGGACAATCTCTACACCTACGTGTCCCGCATCCGCTCCGCCCTGCAGAAGGTGGGCGGGGACGGCGCCCCGGCGCTCACCTCCTACGCGCACACCTACATCCTGGAGGCCGACCCGGACACCGTCGACCTGCGCCGCTACCTCGGACTGACCGCCCGGGCCCGCGCCCTCGCCGAGAGCGGCGACCCCGAGCGGGCGATCCGGCTCCTGGACGAGGCGGCCCGGCTCTGGCGCGGGGAGCCGCTGGCCGGGCTGTCCGGCTCGTGGGCCGAGCACGTACGCGCCACCGCCGAGGCGGCGAGCGTCTCGGCCACGCGCACGCACGCCGTCCTCACCATGCGGCTGGGGTACTTCGCGGACGCCGTCGCCGGGCTCTCCGGGCTGGCGCGCCGCTGCCCGACCGACGAGTCGCTGGCAGGCCTCCTCGCCGTGGCCCTGCACGGCTGCGGGCGCACCGCCGAGGCCGGTCGTCTCCTGCGCCGGGTGACCCACACGCTGGTCACCGAGCACGGCACGGATCCGGGCGAGGAGCTCCAGCGCGTGCAGCAGGGGGTTCTCAGCGGCGTCCCCGCCGTCCAGCTGCTGCCCCGCACCGGCGGCCCCGGACCCGGCCAGGAGCGGGCGGCCGTACCCGACAACCTGCCCCACGACGTGCCCTGGGTCGGCCGCACGGAGGAGCTGCACCGGCTCTCCACCGCCCTCGCGCCCGGCCCGGACGGACCGCGGGCCGTCGTCCTCCTGGAGGCCATCGACGGCATGGGCGGCGTCGGCAAGACGGCCCTCGCCGTGCACGTCGCCCACGAGCTGCGCGAACGCTTCCCCGACGGCCGCATCTACCTCAACCTGCGGGCCCACGCGACCTTCCAGGAGCCCATGGGACCGGAGGACGCACTCGGCCAGCTCCTGCGACTCTTCGGCGTGCCCGCCGAAGGGCTGCCTCGCACGCTCGACGAACTGACCGCACAGTGGCGCACGATGCTCGCCGACCGGCGCGCCGTCGTCATCCTGGACGACGCCGCCGGGCCGGAGCAGGTACGGCCGCTTCTGCCGGGCGCCACGCCCTCCCAGATCATCATCACCAGCCGGCGCCGGCTGGCCGGCCTGCCCGGCGTCCGCCCCATCTCGCTCGACGTCCTGCGCCGTTCGGAGGCGGTCGCCCTCTTCCGCGACCGGGTCGGGCTGCGGGAAGCGGGGAGCGAGGCGGACGGCGCGGAGGGGACGGACGAGGCGGACACCGCCGAGATCGTGCGCCTGTGCGGTCACCTGCCGCTCGCCATCGAGATCGTCGCCAGCCGCTTCCTCTCGCACGGCTCCTGGACCGCACACGACCTGGTGACCCGGCTCGCCCGCAGCGACCGGCTCCCGGAGATCCGCGACGGCCACCGCGACCTGGCCCGCACCTTCGACTTCTCCTACCGGTCCCTGACCGTCCTTCAGCAGACGGTCTTCCGCAGGCTCAGCCTGCACATCGGCGCCGAGTTCGGGGCGTACGCGGCCGCGGCGCTCACCGGCCTGCCGCTCGACGACACCGAGCGGGCGCTCGAAGACCTCCTCAACGTCCACCTGCTGCAGGAGCCCACGCCGCACCGCTACCGGATCCACGACCTCCTGCGCGAGTACGCGCGCGGTCTCGGGGCCGCCGAGCCCGCCGGCCGGGCGGAGGACGAGCAGGCGGTGCAACGGCTGCTCGCCTTCTACCTCCACTGCGCGGACCGGGCGGACCGCGTGCTGTACACGCACCGCATCCGGATCGACGTGACGCCGGTCCGCGCGCCCGCCGAGTCCCCGACGTGGATCGACCCCGCGGGCCCGCAGGAATGGTTCGCGACGGAGCGGAACAACCTGCTCGCGGTCCTCGGCCACGCCCGCGGGAAAGAGCGGCCTCGCGAGGCGGCGCTGCTGGTCAACGCACTCGGCGGCTTCCTCGAAGAGGAAGGCATCTGGGCCGTCGCCCAGGCGGCGCACCGGGACGCCGTCGCGCACTGGCGTCAGACGGGAGACCGCCGGGCACAGGCCCGTGCCCTCAACGACCTCAGCGTGGTCAGCACGCACGTCGCCGACTACGACGAGGCCGTACGCCACGCGGACGAAGCACTCGCCCTCGCCCGTGCCTGCGGCGACGCGGAGAGCGAACCGGAGGCCCTGCAGCGGATGGCCCTGCCGTACGCCTACACCGCGCGCACCCACGAGGCGCTCGCCTGCCAGCAGGAGGCGCTGACCCTCCTCATGCGCACCGGCAACCGGCTGCAGCAAGGGCGCTGCCTGAACAACCTGGGCATCATGCTGCTCGACCTGGGCCGCTACAACGACGCCGCCGAGTGCTTCCTGGACGCGCTCTCGCGCTTCCGGGAGGTCGACGACCGGCGGGGGCAGTGCAAGATCCTCAACAACCTCGGCGAAATCCACGTCATCCTCGGCCACCGGGAGCGGGCCGTCCGCTCCTACACGCAGGCGCTCGCCCTGGCCAAGGCGACGGGGAACCGCGGGTACCAGGCGACGATCGGGATGAACCTGGCGCGGGAGCTCCTGGACTCCAAGGACGTGGAACACCCGCTGGCCCTGTGCCGGCAGGCCCTGGACACCTTCCGCAGCATGGGCGAACGGCGCCACGAGTCCATCGCCCTCAACATCCTGGGCCGGGCGCTGCGCCGGGCGGGCCGCGAGGACGAGGCCCTGGCGCACCAGTCCGCCGCCCTGACCCTGGCCCGCAGGATCGGCGCCACCCACGAGGAGGCGAACGCGCTGCGCGAACTCGCCCTCACCGAGCTCTGGACGGGGCGGCTGCGCCATGCCGCCGAGCACCTGGCGGCCGCGCTGGCCATTCACCGGGCCGCGGGTGCGCATCTGGAGGAGGCGACGACGCTGGATGCGCTGGCGGAGCTGTGTGCGCAGAGCGGGGACGCGCCGGGGGCGCGGAAGGCACGGCGGGAAGCGGCGGATATCCGGGAGAAATTGAGTGAGCCGCTTCCTGATCCTTCACGGCCAACTCCGATCACTTTTGATCAGTTGGACCAAGGGGCCTAATAAGAGCTGACCGGAGTTGTAGCTTCTGCGTCAGCCGCCGCATATTCCTTACGACGGCCGCATGCCTGTGCATGCCTCGGAACCTCAGAGACCCAGAGGAAACAAGACCCGTGTTGAAGAAAGTCCGCCGGTTCGCCTTTGCGGCCGTTCTCGCCGTCACCGTACCGATTGCCGCCGCCGTACCGGCCTACGCCCTTTCCGGGGTGTGCATAGCCTCTTGATCCACCCGCCGCTTCACTCCGCCGGGGCGCTCCCACCGGGCGCCCCGGCGGACCCGTTCCACGTGATGTCCCGGCCCTGGATCACCGTGCCGGTGCGGGCGTTCCCGCCGATCGTGTTGACGACCTGACCGTTGTCCACGGCCACGGCCGGCCCCGGCCGCACCCCCTGCGCCCAGCGCGCGAACTCGGCCGCAGCAGCAGGATCCTGGTGCAAGCGGGCGAAGAGCAGCGCGGCCAGCGAGCGGACCTGCTCCTCATCGGCCGGATCGAGAGGCAGCGGACGGCCCGCGTCGTCCTCCTCCCTCCCCCTGCGGCCCAGTGCGCGCCGCGCCAAGTCCGCGAGGGACAGCCACACTTGCCGTCCCGCCTCGGTCCCCGCGGATCCCGCCGCGGCGGTGACCGCGGTCGTGACGGCTGTCAGTGACACCGGATCAACCACTGGCCCACTCCTGCCCGATGGCCGTTCGATTCTCCGTCCGGCTCGGAGGCTACCGGTGGCGCCCGCGGCGTGTCCCACGTCCTCGTGAATCCTGTCGCGTCCTGGCCTGTTCACCCCGGTCCCGTCCGTAGGACGATGGCACGCTCGCCACGAGGAGGTATCCGACCATGCTCAGACCTCACAGACCCCGTGCCCTGCACGGCCTGGCCGCCGCCCTGCTGTCGGGGCTGCTGGTCGCCGCCGCGTCCGGCACCGGCGCCGCGGCCGCCGGTGGGCCTCCGCGGCGCGCCGCGGCCGACGCCGACGCCTACTGGACACCGGAGCGCATGGCGGCGGCCGTGCCGGCCGGGCAGCGCGCCGGAGGCACGGGAAGCCGGGCGCAGGCCGGTCCCGTACCGCCCAGCCACCCGTTCGACGGGCTGCCGCAGGTGGGGACGTTCTTCTGGACCGACGGGAGCAACACCGGCCGGTTCTGCGGCGGTACGGTCGTGCGCAGCCCGCACCGGGACCTGGCCGTGAGCGCGGCGCACTGCCTGCGGTCGCCGGATCCCAAGAAGCAGCTGACGTTCGTGCCGCAGTACCACGACGGCCTGAAGCCCCACGGCGTCTTCCCCGTGGAGGACATCTACATCGACCAGCGCTACTACGACCTGGGGACGGACCGCGGCGCGCGCTGGGACTACACGGTCCTGCGGCTCGGCGAGCGCGACGACGGCGAGAACGTGCAGGACGTCGTCGGCGGCTTCGGGCTCGGCATCCGCCCGGGGTACACCCACCGCGACGTGCGGCTCATCGGCTATCCGGGCAGCAGCGACGCCAAGTACCCCAAGCCGCTGGACTGCTCCTCCTCCACGCACCGCTACACCAGCACCGACCCGAACGCCCCGGGCGACTTCCTGGAGATCGCCTGCGCGGGCTACGTCGGCGGCACGTCGGGCGGGCCGTTCCTCGTCCGGGGGGAGGACGGGTACGAGGTCATCGGCGTGATCGGCGGCTACCACACCGGGGGCGACACCCCGGACATCTCGTACAGCTCGTACTTCACGCACGACCTGCTGGAGCTCTATCTGGACGCCGTGGACGGCGACCGGCCGGCCGGCCGGTGAGCGGGGCGCCGTAGCCCCGCCCACCGGCCGCGCGAGGCGCTACTGCTGTGCGGAGCGCCGCGGGTGGCGGGTCAGCACGTAGCCGCCGATGGCCGCGAGGGCGCCGAGCACGGCGCCGCCGACGGTCCACGCCCAGCGGTCCGACCACCAGCTGCCGTTCCAGCCGTCCTCCGGCTCCTTGACGGCGGCGGCGTGCAGCGGGGCCACCTCGCCGCCCTCGGCGCGGGCGCCGCCCGCGTCCTTCGCCGTCGCCTCGACCTCCGCCTTCACCGGCAGGCCGTGGTCCCGGTCGGGGGCGTCGGTGAGGGTGAGGCGGATGTAGTACGCGCCGGGCAGCGGATCGTTCGCCCACCGCTCGGCCCACGGGCGGACGGTCCGCAGCGTGCAGGTCATGGTCACCGAGGTGTCCTGCTCGGAGGCGCGCTTCGTCGGCTCGCCCGAGGTACAGGCCTGGCGGCGGCGCAGCCCGTCGTAGACGTCGAGCTGCCAGACGGCGGAGCCGTGCCGCGTGGCCGCCTCCGGCAGGTTCACGGTGGCCTTCACCTGCGGCTGCTGGCCGGCTCCGGCCGGGAACTGCCAGTAGAGGTAGTCACCGGTGGAGGCGTCGGCGGTCGCCTTCTGCCCCTGCTTGAGGACGGTGGCGGTACGGAAGCCCGTGCCGGCCTCCGTGGGCGCGCCGTCCTCCCCGGCCGAGGCGCTCGGGCTCGGGGAGGCGGCAGCGGCGGCGCCGGCCGAGGTGAACAGTGCGGCGGCGGCGAGCAGGGCGGCCGAGGCCGCGCGGGTCGTGGGGGCCTTAAAGGGGAGTCTCATCAGTTCGCCCTCCACACCGTGACGCGCCAGCGGGAGACCCAGCCCCACACCAGCCCTGCGATCAGCCCGGTCAGGGCCAGGACGCCCAGCAGCACCCAGCCGCGGCCGAGGCCGAAGGCCGCCACGTCGGAGGGGTTGTCGGGGGCGTCCACGAGGTCGACGGCCAGCTCGACGGGCAGACCCGGGTCACGCTTGACGTTGGCGGGGGCCGAGAAGGAGCTGGAGACCTCCAGGCAGACGGTCCGCGACTCCTTGCCCTTCTCGTCCTTGTCGCCTGACTGGCCGTTGGGGAAGCGCAGGCCGGACGAGATCACGTCCGTACGCCCGCTCCCGGACTCCGCGCCGCGGACGAGTTCCTGGCCGCCTTCGCTCACGGCACGCACCAGCACGCCGTAGTCGCGGTCGACGGCGCGGTCCGCGCCGATGCTCACCGACGTCCGCAGCTCCTGACCCGGCTTCACGTTGACGCGGTACCAGCGGTGCTCGGAGAACGTCTCGCGGTCGGTCCACAGGCCGGCGCCGATCTCGGGGGCCTTGGAGCACGCGTCGGCGCCCTGGACGGGCTTCGGGGTCTCGACGGGTGTCTCCGCCCGGCGCACGAGCTGCTTGATCCGGCCGGACAGCTCCTTGGTGTGGCGCACGGTGCTGTACGTGCCGCCGGTGGCCTCGGCGATGCAGCTGAGCTGCTCGCGGGTCTTGTCGTCCTGGGCCAGACCGAGGGTGTCGATCGTCAGGTGCGTGCCCTTGGCCGCGAGTTCGCGGGCCACGTCGCACGGGTCGGGCTGGCCGCAGGAGTCCTCGCCGTCGGTGATGAGGACGATGCGGCGGGTGCCGCCGTCGGTGCCGAGGTCCTGGTCGGCGCCGCGCAGGGCGTAGCCGATGGGCGTCCAGCCGGTGGGCTGCAGCGTCGCGACGGCGGTCTTGGCCTCGGTGCGGTCGACGGGACCGACGCGGTAGAGCTGCTTGCTGTCGCGGCAGCCGAGCTCCTTGTCGTCACCGGCGTAGTTGGCGCCGAGGGTCCGGATGCCGAGCCGGACGTCCGCCGGCACTGCGTCGATGACCTCGTTGAACGCCTGCTTCGCGGCCGCCATGCGGGTGCGGGAGCCGCCGTCCACGTCCTGGGCGCGCATCGAGCCGCTGACGTCCAGCACCAGCTCGACCTTCGGGGAGTCCTTCGGTGGGCCGTCGGCGGCGTTCGCCGGCGCGATGCCCCCGGCCAGGGCGGCGAGGAGGGCGCAGGCGCCCGCTGCCAGCCGTTTTCTGATGATCATTGGAATGATCCTAGTGACCACCGGCCGGGGGCCCAACTCGAAGTACCCGGGGTTACGGGGCCCTTACCGGGCCTTCCTTCACCGGGCCCTTATGCGGGCCCTTATGCGGGTGCCGGATCGAAAATCGCGCGGACCGCGTCGATGTCCCGCGGGCTGAGCCCGATCCGCTGACCGATGACGGCACCGGGATCGGTGGGAGTGATGGTGTCCAGCCCGTTCCGGGAGAACGCGTCCCGCGGGTAATGCATGATCGAGCCGTAGTCGTACGGACCGACGTCGTCGCCGTCCGCGATGTGCTGGTCGAAGTTGTGCTCGAAGCCCGGGATGACGTTCTCGAAGTGGACGGTCACGAAGCGGTCCCGGTCCTCGCGGCTCTGCTCGTGCCACAGTCCCACGGCGTGCCCGATCTCGTGAATGGCGTTGCCGGTGCTGCAGTTGCCGCCGAGGGTGATGTCCTGGCGGCCGCCCCGGCGGCCCACGAACGACGAACAGCCGTCGCCCGGCACGAACCGCACGTAGTCCGGCTGCCCGGACCGCCGCGGGAAGCGCATCTGCGTGCGGGATTCCCAGTGCGCGACGGCGTCGGTGACCCGCTGCCGGTTCGGCAGCGCGGGGTCGATCTCGAAGGGCACCACGTGGCCCGGCCAGCGGACGCCCGGCCCCACGACGGCCACCGCCGACTGCGGAAGCCCCGTTTCGGGATGGTATTGCGCGGCCTGCGTGCGCCGCTCGACCTCGGCCGCGGTACCGAGGACGATATCGCCCTCGAATACGGCCAGTCCGTCGATCTCCACGTACCGGACGGCCCGGATGTCGAACGTCGCACCGGCGATCAGCGCGGTCTTCACCGTCTTCGCCGCGGGCGGGGAAGGGAATTCCCCGCGGCCCGCACCGGCATCATCGGTCTCGGCAGGGGACATGGTTCCACCCCGACTTCCGTCAACCTCAGTCGACCTTATAGGTCTCAATTCCGGAAAATACTGAGAGATATGCTGTCTGACAAGAGGTGAGGCGTATGTCCGTCGCGGACCCCGTGGAAATCGAAGTCGAAGTGACCTTGGCACCGGGCACCACCGCGCCCCGGACCCCCCTGATCCTTCACGTGAGCGTGGAGGACACGGGCACGGCCGACGCCCCGTCCCGCACAGTGGCCCACGCCTGCCTCCCCCGCACCCGCCTGGACCACCCCCCGTACCCCCGCGTACGCCTGACCTTCCCCGTACCGCCCCCGGGCTCCCGGTACACGGTCCGCGCCCACGCCGACCACGACGGCTCCGGCACGATCACCCCGGGCGACTGGATCACGAAGAAGAGCCACCCGGCCACACCGCCCCACGTGACCGTGGAACTGTCACCGGTGCCCTGACCCCCGTCACCGGTGCCCTGACCCGGCGTCGCGCACCCCCAGCAGCGCCGTCAGGGTGCGGCGGCCTTCGGCCCATTCGCGCAACCGGTCCCTGTCCACACAGTGGATGCCGTGACGCTCGCCCCAGGCCCGTGCGTCGCGGGTGAAGCCGCCGTTCGTCACCACCACGGCCACGTCGGCTCCGTGCACGGGCCCGGCCGTGCCCTTCACCTCGTACATCACGCGGGAACCCACCCGCCCGCCGATCGCGGTGTGCTTGCACTGAGCGACGAACACCCGCCCGTTCCGGTCCCTGCCGATGACGTCGGCCGCCTGGTCGCCCCGGCTGCCGACATGCCGCGCGGCGATGCCGTCACGCTCCATGAGGTCCCGTACCGCCAGCTCGAACTGCCCGGGCGAGAGGGCGTCCACGTGCTGCAGGGACAGCCGGAGCAGTCCGGTGACCCGTCCGGCCCGGCGCCGTGCCCGGCGCTGTGCCCGGCGCGGGGCACCGATGAGCCACCAGCAGGCCACGGCCGGCGGGACGAGCAGGGCGGGGAGCAGCCAGGCGTACGTGCCGAGCCCGGCGAGGAGCGCGAGCAGGCGGTGCGCGATCATCGCGAGGAAGAGGAGTGCGAGGAGCGCCGCCGCCGTCTCGGTCCGGGTGCGGGGCAGCCGGACCCGCCTTCCCCTCAGGACCCGCCGCGGTATCACGGGGACTCCGCCGGGCTCGCCGAAGGCAGGGGCCGGGGGCCGTGAGGGGTGTCCGTCTGCTCCGCGGTGCATCCGTTCAGCAGGCCCCAGCCGAGGAACGCGGCGAGTGCGAGGCCGATCCATGCACCGCTCGTGCCCCGCTTGGGCCTGGGCTTGCGCACCCAGTGTCCGCGCCGGTAGTACCTGTCACCGGGCATCAGAGCTCTCCCTCCGTCCCTGCCGGACCTTCCGGTGCCGTCATGGCGTAGATGCGCTCCGCCGCGGCCTTGGCCAGTTGCTCCTGTTCCTCCGCGGAGAGCCGGTTGAGGATCTCGTAGACGACGTCGCGCTCGGGGGGCGGTGCTTCGGTCGCCCTCGGATGATCGGTGACCCACTCCAGGACGTGCCGCACCTCGTTCGGATGGTGCAGCAGCCACAGAGCGGCGAGCGCGTCGGGGCCCGTACGGACCGCCTGGAGGTAGAACTCGTACTCCTCGCGCCGCTGCGGTGACCACAGCTGAGGCGGGGAGCTGTCGCCCCCGCCCGCCCCCGGCAGCTCGAACGCCGGCGCCGTGGTCTCCGCGCAGCAGACCAGGCCCGTGCCCTCCAGCGGCTGCGGCCGCGACAGGTACTGGGCGACGTGGTGCGGAGTGAGCTCCTGCCCCGTGGCCCGGGCGCGCGCGGCCATCGTGTGCAGCAGGCGGTCGAGATGCCCGCTGACGGTGGCCCAGGGATCGTCCGGGCCCGGGCCGTTCAGGACCGTCTGTGCCGGGTCGGTGACCCACCAGGTGATCTCCAGCATGGCCGGCTCGGCGCCGACGGGCAGCTGCCAGACCCCGGTGCGCGGACCGGTGTCGACGAGGTACGCCTCGGCGTACCCGCCTGTCACGGCCTTCAGCAGGGACAACCGCCCCGAGGGCTCGGACCCGGCCCTCCCGCCGGTCTCGACCAGCACCAGCGCGATGTGGTCGAGGTGCGAGAGACGGAAGCGGACGAGTTCCCGGAGGGGGCTGCGCCGGGCCCGGGTCCACAGCGGCGCGGACGGGGCGGCGGCGACGGGGTGGTAGGTGGTCGTGGTCATCAGTGGCCTCTCTGTGGTGTGCCTGCCCCGCGCCACTGCGCGAGGGCCAGGCCGGCGCGTTCGGCGCCGGGGGCGGGCGCGGCGCGTTCCAGGTCGGTGAACAGCCGGAGGACCCCGCCGCGCAGGTGCGGGGCCAGTGCCTCCGTCAACCGCTCCACGACCGGTGCCCGGCGGGGATCGGCGGCCGCGCGCCGCTGCCACTCCAGGAAGGCGGCGCGGGCGGTGTCGAAGCTCGTCGGTTCCATGAGCGCGGAGCGGATGAGTTCCGCCCCCGGAGGCGCGTCCCCGGACAGCAGGTGAGTGCTCCACCACTCCCCCGGCTCCCTCGTGGTGGCCGCCGTCTTCAGCAGCTGGGCGACGGCTGCGCACGCCGTACGCCTGGCCGGTCCGGGCGGGCGCGACCACTGCAGGAGTGCCTCGACCACCCGTGGCCGGAGGGCGGGTTCGGCGAACAGCGAGAGCAGCGCCCGCCGGACCGCCGACTCGACGGCGTCGGATCCGTCGTCCCGCGCCGTCACCGTGGTGTGCAGCAGCGCCAGCGCCACCTCAGGCCGGGCCAGGCCGAACTCCGTGGCGCACGTCAGCGCCGCCGTGCAGCGCAGCGACTCGGAAGCGGCTCGGGACCAGCCGCGCAGCCGGTTCTTGACGGCGGTGGCCAGCACGGGGTCGGCCGATGCGGCGCCGAAGGCGCGGGCGGCCATGCGCCAGTCGCCGGGCCGTTCGGAGGCTGCCAGCTGTTCGAGGGGCGCCAGCGCCCGGTACCCGGAGCTCCACTGCGCGAACTGGCCGAGGATGAAACCGGCACGGTCGGCGCGACGCTGGGTGTCGGGCGTCTGCCGCAGCCATTCCACGAGCAGTTCACCGGCCTCGCGGTGCTCGCGCCAGACGTGGTCGAGTACGGCCCGGCCTTGGAGGTGCCGGGTGAAGGCCACCGGCTCGACGGCATAGCTGTAGGCGGAGTTGGCCCGTACCTCCCGGGGACCGCGGTCCGCCCCGATGGCGGCCAAGCGCTCCCTCCTGGAGCGCAGGAAGACGAATCCGGGGTTCTCCGCCGGTGTCGTGGTGTCCGCCTCGGGAGGGGCGGCGTCGAGGCGTCCGGCAGCGACTTCCAGCAGCCGCCGGGCCTCTTCCTCGATGACAGTGTGGTCGAAGTGTTCGAAGACGCAGGTGGCGAGGAGCAGGGCAAGGTCATCGGGGCTGTCACGGACGGAGTCCAGCAACTCGGGTGCGTGATCGGTGGCGTAGAGGCTCAGGTACTGGCTGATGGCCGCCGCGTCGGTCGCTCCGTCCGCGACCCGGACGATCTCGGAGACGAGCTCCACGACCTGCGACGGTCGCGGGTCACGCCGCAAGGTCTCGTCGAGGAACCCCGCGGGAAGCCCGGCGAGGACGGGCCTCCGTCGTGCCGGGTCGGGCAAAGCGGTGGCCAGCTTGGCGTCCAGGACCGCACGCGCGGACGGTGATGCCGCCCGGATGGGATCGACGTGCAGGACGCCTTTCAGGTGGGCGAGCACTTGCGTCGTCTGCTGGAGGACGATGACCAGGCAGGCCTCTGCCCGGTCGAGTTGCCTCCTCAGATTGTCCAACCCGATGCTCGTGAGGGCGAGCGTCCGTGTCTCCAGGAGGCCGTCGATCAGGTAGCCACGGGCTCCGGAGCCTCCGAGGGTCCAGGTGGCCAGTTCGACGTCCGAATCGACGGCGCGCAGGGCGAAGCTTCCGGTGTGCCGTTGCAGCAGGTTCAGCGCGGCGGTCCGGCGTCCGCTGCCCTGCTCGCCGACGAGGAAGACCACACGGCTGCGGGCCCTTTCCAGGGCTTCGGCGAACCAGTCCGGTTCGGCGAAGCCGCTCATGGCCGCGAGGGTCTGCTCGGCGGCGATGTCGCCTTCGCGGCTCTCGACCGGCTCACCGGGAGCGGCGGCAGGGGCACCCATGTGCTGACCGCCCTCGACGGTGCCCGCGACGGTGAGGAGGCCGAAGTTCCAGATGGCGGGGGGCCCGCCCATCTCCCCGAAGACCTGGGCCAGGTCCGGAGGCGGCGGGGGCTGGGCCGGGTCGCTCGGGTCCGCGTTCATCGGCCGGTGCCGTCCTGTCCCCCGGCGCCGCCGGGCCCGTGCATGTGCTGGCCGCCGCGCACGGTCTTCGCGTGGGAGAGGAAGCCGTAGTTGTTGGTCACGGCCGGTGCCGGTGCCGGTGCCGGCTCGGACTCGGGTGCGGCAGGCCGCTCCGGTTCGGCGGAGCCCGCGGCAGGCGCCTCGTCGCCCAGGATCCGCCGGTCGTAGAGGTTGCCCGAGGGGGCGGGTACGTACAGCCAGGCCCGTTGCTGGAAGTTCTTGCCCTCGACCGTGGCGGGTACCTCGATGAAGTGGTCGGGGTGGCGGCGCGTGTAGCCGGAGAGTACGGCGTCTTCGAAGACCCGCTGGGAGAGGATCGCGGCGACCTGGGTGATGCTTTCGCTCGACGCGGCCAGGATGGCCCTGACGGGCGTGGAGTCGAGGAGCCGGTGCGTGTCGTTGCGGGGCGTGCCGTTGCCGTCGCCCGGCGCTCCGGCGTCGGGCAGCGGCCCGACGTGGAGGCTGACGCGCAGACGGAGGCGGCCGGTGGCCGTGGCGTGGATGTTGTAGTCGGTGAGCAGCTCCTGCAGTTCGATCAGGAACGGGTGGATCACTCGCGGCAGGGCCGTGGGGTCGAAGCCGAAGACGAATCCGTCGCCGGTGTTGTTGGCGAACCGCTGGTCCTGCCACAGCTGCCCCAGACCGGCACGTTCCAGGGCCTGTTGCAGGAGTTGCGGGATGAGGGTCGTGATCCTGACGTGCTCGACCGCGGGCCTGCCGGTGAAGTCCTTGGCGTCCACGGCCAGAATCCCGCGGTAGGGCGGCAGGTCCCGGCTGATGCTCCACGGGGCCGCGCCGCCGGGGGGAAGTCCGGTGCTGGGCATGGGCGACTCCTGTGTCCGAGGGCTTGCCCGGCGCGCCGGATGCGCCGGGCGGGTGCCTCAGATGCTCGTGGAGCCGCCGACCGCGTTGTGCACCGCGAGTGCACAACACTTGTGTCCTGGGTCACTCACTCGCCACTCACCCGTCACTCACCCGCATCGGCTGCCACCGCCCGCAGGCCGTCGATGTCATGGATGACGATGCTCTTGCGCTTTCCGGCGACGACGCCCTCGCCGATCTCGGCCAGCCTGCTGCTGACGGTGTTGCGGGAGACGCCGAGGTACTGGGCGAGTTCGGCCCGGGTGACGGCCAGTTCCAGGCCGGTGGGGGACGGCGTCTCGCCGACGGCGGCGACGAGGGCGAGCAGCGCCCCGGCCAGGCGCCGGCAGGAGCCGCCGTAGCCGGACCGGGCGGTGTCGGACTCCGCCAGCCGGATCTGGGCGTGCTCGTGCAGGGCGGGCCACAGGCCGTGCCCGTCGACGAACTTCGTGAACCTGTCCTTCTCCACGACGGCGACCGTGCAGGCGGAGACCGACTCGACCGTGGCCAGCCGGGCGGCCCCGCTGTGGGCGGCCGCCGCCTCGCCCACCACGTCACCCGTGCCGCGGAAGGCCAGCACGCGCACCCGGCCGTCGCGCTCCACACGGGTCACCTTGACGGCCCCGCGGATCAGCGCGAGGGCGTGCGTGCCGGGATCCCCTTGCCGTAACAGCACTTCTCCGGCACGGTGCGGTCGCACGTGCCCTTCTTCGAGCAGCTCGGCCCAGGTCGCCTGCCCGATCAGCTCGGCGAAGGTCACTCCCAGGACGCGTGCCGGCCGCTTCCGTTCCTCGTGCGATTGCCCACCCATGGGGCAGCACACTAAGTGAAGCGACCGGCACGCGCCGTAGGATTGTCGGACTACTCGCTACTCGTCGCCGTCCGTCCCGCCCTCCAGATTGCCCTCCGTCTCCAGGAAGGCCTCGCGGAGGGCTGCCAGGGTGTCGGCGTCCGGCTTGGCCCACATGCCGCGGCTCTCCGCCTCCAGGAGGCGTTCGGAGATGCCGTGCAGGGCCCAGGGGTTGGCCTCCTGCAGGAAGGCGCGGTTCTCCGGGTCCAGGACGTAGGTCTGGGCGAGCTTGTCGTACATCCAGTCGGGGACGACGCCGGTGGTGGCGTCGTAGCCGAACAGGTAGTCCACGGTCGCCGCGAGTTCGAAGGCGCCCTTGTAGCCGTGGCGGCGCATGGCCTCGATCCAGCGGGGGTTGACCACGCGGGCGCGGAAGACGCGGGAGGTCTCCTCGACCAGGGTGCGGGTGCGGATCGTCTCGGGGCGGGTGGAGTCGCCGATGTACGCCTCGGGGGCCTTGCCGCGCAGGGCCTTGACCGTGGCGACCATGCCGCCGTGGTACTGGAAGTAGTCGTCGGAGTCGGCGATGTCGTGTTCGCGGGTGTCCGTGTTCTTGGCCGCGACCGCGATGCGCTTGTAGGCCGTCTCCATCTCCTCGCGGGCCGGGCGGCCTTCGAGGCCGCGGCCGTAGGCGTAGCCGCCCCAGACGGTGTAGACCTCGGCCAGGTCGGCGTCGGTGCGCCAGTCACGGCTGTCGATGAGCTGGAGCAGGCCGGCGCCGTAGGTGCCCGGGCGGGAGCCGAAGATACGGGTGGTGGCGCGGCGCTCGTCGCCGTGGGCGGCGAGGTCCGCCTGGGCGTGGGCGCGGATGTAGTTCTGCTCGGCGGGCTCGTCGAGGGACGCAACCAGCCGTACCGCGTCGTCCAGGAGGCCGATGACGTGCGGGAACGCGTCGCGGAAGAAGCCGCTGATGCGGAGGGTGACGTCGATGCGGGGGCGGCCGAGCTCTTCGGGGGTGACGGGTTCGAGGCCCGTCACGCGACGCGACGCCTCGTCCCACACCGGGCGGACGCCCAGCAGGGCCAGGGCCTCCGCGACGTCGTCACCCGCCGTACGCATGGCACTCGTGCCCCACAGGGACAGGCCCACCGACTGCGGCCAGTCGCCGTTGTCGGTGCGGTAGCGCTCCAAGAGGGAGTCCGCGAGGGCCTGGCCCGTCTCCCACGCGAGGCGGCTGGGGACGGCCTTGGGGTCGACGGAGTAGAAGTTGCGGCCGGTCGGCAGGACGTTGACCAGGCCGCGGAGGGGTGAGCCGGAGGGGCCTGCCGGGACGAAGCCGCCCGCCAGGGCGTGGACGGCGTGGTCGAGTTCGTCGGTGGTCGCGGCCAGCCGTGGGACCACCTCCGTGGCGGCGAAGGTCAGGATCGCGGCGACACCTTCACCGTGGCCGGCGGCCACGGACGCAACGGCCGCCGGGTCCCAGCCCGCTGCCTCCATGGCCTCCACCAGGGCGCGGGCCTTCTCCTCCGCCTCGTCCGCCGTCGTGCGTGTCGCCGCCGACTCGTCCAGGCCGAGGGCCTCGCGCAGGCCCGGCAGGGCGGACTTGCCGCCCCAGATCTGGCGGGCGCGGAGGATGGACAGGACGAGGTTCACCCGCGCCTCGCCGGTGGGTGCGCCGCCCAGGACGTGCAGGCCGTCGCGGATCTGGGCGTCCTTGACCTCGCACAGCCAGCCGTCGACGTGCAGCAGGAAGTCGTCGAAGCCGTCGTCGTCCGGGCGCTCCTCCAGGCCCAGGTCGTGGTCGAGCTTGGCGGCCTGGATGAGGGTCCAGATCTGGGCGCGGATCGCGGGGAGCTTGGAGGGGTCCATCGCGGAGATCTGGGCGTACTCGTCGAGGTGCTGCTCCAGGCGCGTGATGTCGCCGTAGGACTCGGCGCGGGCCATCGGCGGCACGAGGTGGTCGACGAGCGTGGCGTGGGCGCGGCGCTTGGCCTGGGTGCCCTCGCCGGGGTCGTTGACGAGGAAGGGGTAGACCAGCGGCAGGTCGCCGAGGGCGGCGTCGGGGCCGCAGGCGGCGGACAGGCCGGCGTTCTTGCCGGGCAGCCACTCCAGGTTGCCGTGCTTGCCGAGGTGGACCATCGCGTCGGCGCCGAAGCCGCCGTCCTCGGCGGAGGCGGCGATCCAGCGGTAGGCGGCGAGGTAGTGGTGCGAAGGCGGCAGGTCGGGGTCGTGGTAGATGGCGATGGGGTTCTCGCCGAAGCCGCGCGGCGGCTGGATGAGGATCAGCAGGTTGCCGCGGCGCAGGGCGGCGAGGACGATGTCGCCTTCGGGGTTGCGGCTGCGGTCGAGGAACATCTCGCCGGGCGGCGGGCCCCAGTGCTCCTCGACGGACTCGCGCAGCTCCTGCGGCAGCTTCCCGTACCAGCGCTTGTAGTCGGCGGCGGGGATGCGGACGGGGTTGCGGGCGAGCTGCTCCTCGGTGAGCCAGTCCTGGTCGTGGCCGCCGGCCTCGATGAGGGCGTAGATGAGCTCGTCGCCGTCGCCGGACTCCAGGCCGGGCACGGCCTCGTCACCGAAGTCGTAGCCCTCTTCGCGCAGGCGGCGCAGGAGCGCGACGGCGCTGGCGGGGGTGTCGAGGCCGACGGCGTTGCCGATGCGGGAGTGCTTGGTGGGGTACGCGGAGAGGACGAGCGCGATCCGCTTCTCGGCGGCCGGGATGTGGCGCAGCCGGGCGTGGCGCACGGCGATGCCGGCGACGCGGGCGGCGCGCTCGGGGTCGGCGACGTACGCCGGGAGGCCGTCCTCGTCGACCTCCTTGAAGGAGAACGGGACGGTGATGATGCGGCCGTCGAACTCGGGCACGGCGACCTGCGTCGCGGCGTCGAGCGGCGAGAGGCCCTCGTCGTTCTCCTCCCAGGCGCTGCGCGGGCCGGTCAGGCACAGGGCCTGCAGGATCGGCACGTCGAGGCCGGCGAGGGCGCCCGCGTCCCACGACTCGTCGTCGCCGCCGGCCGAGGCCTCGGCGGGCTTGGTGCCGCCGGCGGCGAGAACGGTGGTGACGACGGCGTCGGCGCCGCTCAGGGCCTCGATCAGCTCGGGCTCGGGGGCGCGCAGCGAGGCGACGTACAGCGGCAGCGCGCGGGCGCCGGCGTCCTCGACGGCGCCGCAGAGGGCGTCGACGAAGGCGGTGTTGCCGCTCATGTGGTGGGCGCGGTAGTAGAGCACGGCGACGAGCGGGCCGCCGGGGTTGTCCGCGCGCGGGGTGCGCTCCAGCTCGCCCCAGGTGGGGGCGGGGGCGGGGGGCTCGAAGCCGTGGCCCGTGAGGAGCACGGTGTCGGAGAGGAAGCGGGCGAGCTGTTCGAGGTTGGCCGGTCCGCCGTGGGCGAGGTAGGCGTGGGCCTCGGCGGCGATGCCGATGGGGACCGTGGAGGCCTCCATCAGCTGGGCGTCGGGGGCCTGTTCGCCGGTCAGGACGACGACGGGGCGGTCCTGGGCGAGCAGCAGGTCCAGGCCCTCCTGCCAGGCGCGGACGCCGCCCAGGAGGCGGACGACGACGAGGTCGGTGCCCTCCAGCAGGGCCGGGAGGTCGTCGAGGGCGAGCCGGGCGGGGTTGGCGAGCCGGTACGGGACCGGGCCGCCGTGAACAGCAGCCGCGCGGGCGCTGAGCAGGTCGGTGTCGGACGTCGACAGGAGAAGGATCACGCGGCGCTCCCCAGGGCTTCGAGGGTCGCCCGGGGTGCCCGGCACCGGAATGTGCGCATGCGGCGGCAAGCCTTCCTCGGGGTCCGCGCCCCGGGCGGTTGGAGGACGGCGGGAGTTCCTGACTCGCCCGGCGTGGGTGCCGGGCTCACAGTGGCGGGACCGTGCCGGAGTCTCACCGGCTTCCTCCCCTGTCGCCGTCGCTGGCGTTTGGCGGAGCGGCGCTCGCCGGAGCGGGCACTGTTCCACCGCTGAGCATAGTAAAGCCCTGGCAGGAGGCGGTGCGAGAGAGTGGAGGGCGTGCGGTACGGGAGAGTGCGGGGCGTGCGGTACGGGGCCGTGCGCCGGATACCGGCGTCGGTATGCTCGCCGCCATGTCCACCACCCCCGCACCTCTCCCGGACCGGGACGGCTCCGGTGCCGCCCCCGGTGCCGCCGCCGGTGCCGGTGCACCCTCCGCGGGGCCCGTCCGCGAGCGGGGCGACGCCTGCCCCGGCGCGCTGCGCCTGCATGCCGCGGACGACGGTGCGCTGGCCCGGATCCGGCTGCCGGGCGGGTTGTTGACGGTGCGTCAGGCGTCGCTGCTGGGCGACCTCGCGGAGGAGCCGGGCGACGGGCACCTCGACCTCACCTCGCGCGGCAACGTCCAGCTGCGGGGCCTTCCCGACGGCTGCGGGGGCACGATCGCCGGACGGCTGCGGGAGCTCGGTCTGCTGCCGTCGGACCGGCACGACCGGATCCGTAACGTCGCGGCCTCGCCGCTGTGCGGCCTCGACGGCCGGCGCCCGGATTCCGGTTCCGCCTCGGGCGAGGCTTCGGAAGACACGAGCGACGTCCAGGCGTGGGCCCGTGAGCTGGACGGACTGCTCTGCGCCGACGACTCCCCCAGAGATCTGACGGATCTCTCCGGTCTCTCCGGGAGGTTCCTCTTCGGACTGGACGACGGGCGGGGCGACATCGTGGCCCTCCGGCCCGATGTGACATTGATCGCAAGCGGCGCCGGGCAGGCCGTCCTGTGCTTCGGCACCGCCGGGCCCGGCCTGCGCATCCCCGCCGCCGACGCCCCGCGCGCCGCCGTACTGGCGGCGGCGGAGTTCCTGGCGGCGCGGGAGGCATCCGGCAGCGGGGCCTGGCGCGTACGGGAACTGCCCGCCGGTCAGCGGCCGACGGCCGCGCGGCTGGCGGACCGGCTCACGGCGGCGGGCATCACCTCCGCGCTGCTCCCCTCTCCCCGGATCCCCTTGGGCGAGCCGGTCGTTCCCGGCCTGGTGACGGGCCCGGACGGGCTCTGCGCCCTGTCGGTGACGGCACCGCTGGGGCGGCTGACCGCCGCCCAGTGGCGGCTCGCCACCCGCATGGCCGCTGAGAAGGGGGACCGGACGATCCGGGTGACCCCCTGGCGCGGCCTCGTGCTCCCCGGCTTCCCCGCGGAAGAGGCCCCCGGACTGCTGGCGGAGCTCGCGCACGCCGGCTTCGTCACCGCCGCGGAGTCCGCCTGGCACCGCGCGGGCGCGTGCGCCGGGCGCCCCGGATGCGCCAAGTCCCTCGCGGACGTGCGGGCGGACGCGGCCGGCTGCCTCGCGGGCGGGCAGCCTGCCGGTGCGCGGATGCTGCCGGTGTACTGGTCCGGGTGCGAGCGGCGCTGCGGGCACCCCGGGGGCGGCCCGTGGGTCGACGTCCTGGCCACGGGCGACGGCTACGAGGTCTCCCTGCGGGGAGACGGCGAGACGGACGGCCCGGTGCGCAGGGTGGCGGCCGCGGGGCTGCCCGGCGCGGTGACGGAGGCTCGGCTGGTGACGACGAGGGCGACAACGACGTAGCAGCGCACAGCGGTACGCAGCAGGACACAGCAGTACCGGCCGGCAGTACGCAGCGGCACATGACCACACGGACAGACGAAGCACCATCAGCGAGCGAGGCAGAGTGTTCGACTACGACAAGGACGGCGCGTCCATCTACCGCCAGTCCTTCGCCACCATCCGGGCCGAGGCGGACCTCGGCGGGCTGCCGCCGGACGTCAGCCGGGTCGCGGTGCGCATGATCCACGCCTGTGGGATGACCGACCTCGTCCGGGACCTCGCGTACTCCCCGCAGGTCGTGGCGCGGGCCCGCGAGGCCCTGCTCGCCGGGGCGCCGGTCCTGTGCGACGCGAACATGGTCGCCAGCGGCGTCACCCGCAAGCGCCTGCCCGCGGACAACGAGGTGCTGTGCACGCTCGCCGACCCGGCCGTGCCCGAGCTGGCGCAGCGCATGGGCACGACCCGCAGCGCCGCGGCCCTGGAGCTGTGGCGCGACAAACTGGACGGCGCCGTCGTGGCCGTCGGCAACGCGCCCACCGCCCTGTTCCGGCTCCTGGAGATGGTGGCCGAGGGCGCGCCGCGCCCGGCCGCCGTCCTCGGCATACCGGTCGGCTTCATCGGCGCCGCCGAGTCCAAGGACGCCCTGGCCGGCAGCCCGCTGGGCCTGGAATACCTGGTGGTGCGGGGGCGGCGCGGCGGCAGCGCCATGGCCGCGGCCGCGATCAACGCGATAGCGAGCGAGGAAGAGTGAGCGAGCAGCAACCGCAGACGACGGGCCGGCTGTACGGGGTGGGGCTCGGCCCCGGCGACCCGTCGCTGATGACCGTACGGGCCGTCGAGGTCATCGCGGCGGCCGACGTCGTCGCGTACCACAGCGCCCGGCACGGCCGCTCCATCGCGCGTTCCATCGCCGAACGCCACCTGCGCCCCGACCACATCGAGGAGCGCCTGGTCTACCCCGTCACGACGGAGACCACGGACCACCCGGGCGGCTACCGGGGCGCCATGGAGGAGTTCTACGAGGAGGCCGCGGCGCGGCTGGCCGTGCACCTGGACGCCGGGCGCACGGTGGCGGTGCTCGCGGAGGGCGATCCGCTCTTCTACAGCTCCTACATGCACATGCACAAGCGCCTCGCGGACCGCTACCCCACCGAGGTGGTCCCCGGCGTCACGTCCGTGAGCGCGGCGGCCGCCCGGCTCGGCGAGCCGCTGGTCGAGGGCGAGGAGGTGCTGACGATCCTGCCCGGCACCCTGCCCGAGGAGGAGCTCGCGGCGCGGCTCGCCTCCACCGACTCGGCCGTCGTGATGAAGCTCGGCCGTACCTTCCCCGCCGTGCGCGGAGCGCTGGAGCGGTCGGGGCGGCTCGCCGAGGCGCGCTACGTCGAGCGCGCGACGATGAGCGGCGAGCGCACGGGGCGGCTCGCGGACGTGGACCCGGAGTCGGTCCCGTACTTCTCGGTGGCCGTGCTGCCGAGCCGCGTGGACGCCGAGCCGGCTGCGGAACGGGGCGAGGTCGTGGTCGTCGGGCTCGGCCCGGCGGGCCCGCTGTGGCTCACGCCCGAGGCGCGCGGCGAGCTGGCGGCCGCGCAGGACCTCGTCGGCTACAGCACGTACGTGGACCGCGTGCCCGTGCGGCCGGGGCAGCGGCGGCACGCGTCGGACAACAAGGTGGAGTCCGAGCGCGCCGAGTTCGCGCTGGACCTGGCGCGGCAGGGGCGGCGGGTCGCCGTGGTCTCCTCGGGCGACCCGGGTGTCTTCGCGATGGCCACGGCGGTCCTGGAGGTGGCCTCGGAAGGCCCGTACCGCGACATCCCGGTGCGGGTGGTCCCCGGTATGACGGCCGCCCATGCGGCCGCCTCCCGCGCGGGTGCCCCGCTGGGCCACGACTACGCCGTCATCTCCCTCTCCGACCGGCTCAAGCCGTGGGAGGTCATCGCGGAGCGGCTGCGGTCCGCGGCCTCCGCGGACCTGGTCCTCGCCCTGTACAACCCCGGCTCCCGCAGCCGCGTCTGGCAGGTCGGCAAGGCCCGCGAACTCCTCCTGGAGTTCCGCTCCCCGGACACCCCGGTGGTCCTGGGCCGCGACGTGGGCGGCCCGGAGGAGAGCGTACGCATCGTCCGCCTCGGCGAACTCGACCCGGCCCAGGTCGACATGCGCACGATCCTGCTGGTGGGCTCGACACAGACCCAGGTGGTCCGCCGCACGGCGGAGGGCTCCCCGGAGGAGATCGTCTGGACGCCGCGGCGGTATCCGGAGGGATGACGGAGAAGTGACGGCGGGCCCGGCACCGCCGGGCCCGCCGTCGTGGTTACGCGCCGCGGCGGCGGATCCGAGGGCCCGGGCCGCCCCCTCGCCCCGGCGGGTAAAGGGTGGGCGGGCCTGCACTTCCTTCCGCCGCGACGGCGACCGGCCATCGCAGCGGTTCCCGGCGGTGCCGAGCTCACCTGAGGCCCGTACGGTACCTCCGGGCTCCACCCTTGCGGCTGCGCGCCGTGGCGGCGGATCCCAGAGCCTGGGCGGGCCCTCGCCCCGGCGGGTGAAGGGTGGGCGGGCCCGCACTCTCCCTTCCGCCGCGACGGCGACCGGCCACGACGTACCGGCCCGGCGGTGCCGGAGCCGGGGTGGTGGTCAGGCGCCCGGCAGGGCGAGGTGGCGGCGGAGCCACCGGACCGCATCGGCCGGGCCGCAGGCCGTCGTCACACCCGGCGGCGCCGGTGGACGCCGCACCACCACGACCGGAATGCCCGCTTCGCGGGCCGCCGTCAGTTTGGCCGCCGTTGCCGCCGCCCCGCTGTCCTTCGTCACCAGGACGTCGATGCGGTGCCGCCGGATCAGTTCGCGTTCGGCCTCGACGGTGAAGGGGCCGCGGTCCAGGAGGACCTCCATGCGCGGCGGCGCCGGCGGCTCGGGGGCGTCCACCGAGCGGACGAGGAACCACAGCCCGTCGAGGTGGGCGAAGGTGGCGAGGCCCATGCGGCCGGTGGTCAGGAAGACCCGCTCGCCCAGCGCGGGCAGCGCCGCCGCGGCCTCCTCCAGCGAGCCGGCGTCGTGCCAGTCGTCGCCCGGACCCGCGACCCAGCCGGGGCGGCGGACGGCGAGCAGGGGAACATGGACTTCTGCGGCGGCCTGCGCCGCGTTGAAACTGATCGTGCCGGCGAAAGGATGGGTGGCGTCGATGAGTGCGTCCACCTGCTGCTCGCGCAGCCACCGGGCGAGGCCGCTCGGGCCCCCGAACCCCCCGATGCGGACCTGCCCCGCCGGCAGCCGCGGCTGCGCCACGCGCCCGGCGAGGGACGTGGTCACCCGCAGCCCGGGAAGCGCATCGAGCTCGCCGGCCAGCCGGCGCGCCTCGGTCGTGCCGCCCAGGATCAGGATGTGGCGCTCGGCCCCCACGTCGTGCCTTTCTGTTCGCCTTCGGGTCGCGGCGGGTTCCACCCCGCCGGTCCCCCACATTGTGGTTGTTCGCCGTCGCGGCGGGAAATTCCTCCGGAGCGCTCCATGACCGACGTCACCGAAGCGGCCGGCACCACGACCGGCGCCACGGCCGACACCACGACCGGCAAGGCCACCGGCGGGCGCGCCGCGCAGCTGCAGCACACCGGCCTGCGCCACGGCTGGACCACCGGCGCCTGCGCGACCGCCGCGACCACCGCCGCGTACACCGCCCTACTCGCGGGCGAGTTCCCCGACCCCGTGACGATCACCCTGCCCAAGGGGCAGACGCCCGCGTTCGCGCTGGCCGCGGAGGAGCTCCGCGAAGGCGGCGACGGACGTTCCGCCATGGCCGGCATCGTCAAGGACGCGGGTGACGATCCGGACGTCACTCACGGTGCGCTGATCCGTGCGACGGTACGGATCCTCCCGCCGGGTTCCGGGGTCGTCTTCCGGGCGGGCCCGGGCGTGGGGACGGTCACGCGCCCGGGGCTTCCCCTGGACGTCGGCGAGCCCGCGATCAACCCCGTGCCGCGGCAGATGATCCGCGACCACGTCGCCGCGGTCGCGGCCCGGCACGGCGGTACGGGGGACGTCGAGGTGGAGGTGTCGGTCGACCACGGCGCGGAGATCGCGCGCTCCACCTGGAACCCGCGCCTGGGCATCCTGGGCGGCATCTCGATCCTGGGCACCACGGGCATCGTCGTGCCGTACTCGTGCTCCGCCTGGATCGACAGCATCCGGCGCGGAGTGGACGTGGCCCGGGCGGCGGGCCGCCGCCACGTCGCGGGGTGTACGGGTTCGACGTCGGAGAAGGTCGCCGTGGCCGTGCACGGCCTGCCGGAGGACGCCCTGCTGGACATGGGCGACTTCGCGGGCGCGGTGCTCAAGTACATCCGCCGGCACCCGGTGGACCGGCTCACCGTCGCGGGCGGTTTCGCCAAGCTCTCGAAGCTGGCCGCCGGTCACCTCGACCTGCACTCCGGGCGGTCCCAGGTGAACAAGGAGTTCCTCGCGGAGCTGGCCCGGCGGGGCGGCGCCGGCGAGGAGCTGGCGGCCGCGGTCGCCTCCGCCAACACGGGCCTGGAGACCCTGCGGCTGTGCGAGGCCGCGGGCGTCCCGCTCGGCGACCTGGTCGCGGTCGCGGCCCGCGAGGAGGCCCTCGCGGTGCTGCGCGGGGCGCCCGTCGCGGTCGACGTCATCTGCATCGACCGCGCGGGCACGATCGTGGGCCGCGCCGGGCCCGCGGGCCCGGGCGGCGCTCACGACCGGGGTTAGCGCAGCGTGTTGACCGCCGTCGCGGCAGCCGCCGGCTTGTCCTTCACCGGCTTGGGGAGCGCACCGCAGAACTCACCCTCGAACATGTTCTCGAACGGCGGGCTCTCGTTGAGCCAGTCGCCGTTGATGTTGAAGGTGAGCATGTGCTTGCCGTCGCGCGTGCCCGCGGACCCGCTGAGGGAGCCCCAGACGACGCCGTCGTGCCCGTACACCTGCACGCCGCAGGACAGCTTGCGGGAGATGATGCCGAGCCCGTAGGTGTAGTGCTCGCCGGTCTCGACGGTCGTGAGCATCTCGTCGAGCTGCTTCTTGGGCAGCAGCTTGCCCTGCAGCAGCGCGCTGTAGAAGCGGTTGAGGTCGCCGCTGGTGCTCACGACCTCGCCCGTGGCGCCGGACCAGGACGGCCGGTACTCGGTGGCGTCGTAGATCTCCGGGCCCGGGTTCGGCACGTAGAGCTTGGAGTAGCCGACGGGGTGCGGGGCGGGCAGCTTCGGGTCGGTGCCGGGGAAGGTGGTCTCCTTCAGGCCCAGCGGCTTGACGATGCGCCGCTCGACCTCGCGGGCGTACGGCTGCCCGGTCACCTTCTCGATGATCATGCCGCCGAGGACGAAGTTGGTGTTGGAGTAGCGCCAGCCCTTGCCGGGCTCGAAGTCCGGCCCGTACTTGATGCCCATGGCGACGATCTGCTCGGGCGTCTTGACGTCGTACCGGTGCTCGAAGAAGCCCTGGCCGTTCATCTGCTCGTTCCACTCGGGCGTGTACACCATGTCGTGCACGCCGCTGGTGTGGTTGAGGAGCTGACGGATCGTGATCTTGCTGGCGTCGTAGCCGTTGCCCTTGACGACGCCGGGGAGCCGGCTCTCCAGGGAGTCGTCGAGGCTGAGCTTGCCCTCGGCCTCCAGCTGCAGCAGGACCGTGGCGACGAAGGACTTGGTGATGCTGCCCGCGCGGAAGTGGTCGGCGGCGGTGCGCTTGCGCTTGGCGGCGGTGTCCGCGTAACCGGCGGAGCCGGACCAGGTGCCCTTGGGCGTACGGGCCTCGGCGGCCACGCCCGGCATGTCGGCGGCGACCAGGCCGTTCAGAGCCTCCTGCGTGGCGGCGTGCGCCTTGTCCGCGCCCGGCGCCGTCGCGGCGGCGGCCGGGACGACTGCCGTGCCGACGACCGCGGTCGCCGTGAGGGCGACGAGCGTGGCCCTCACGGCCTTGGATACATGCTGCGACATGCGCTTCCCCCCTGGGAAATGGTGCGGCCGGATGAGCAGCCACATGATCATTTGGGGGTAAGCATAGGCTAACCTCAGTTGGCGCAGCGGCCCTGGTGGTCCCGGTCCCGGTCCGCCGAGTAGAGGTAGCTGTCCGGGAACTGCTCCGCGGCCAGCGTGCGGCCCACGACGATGACCGCGGTACGGACCACGCCGGCCTCCTTCACCTTCCCGGCGATGTCGGCGAGCGTGCCGCGCAGGACCAGTTCGTCGGGGCGGCTGGCCATGGCGACTACGGCGACGGGGCAGTCGGGCCCGTAGTGCGGGAGGAGCTCGGCGACGATCCGCTCGGGGTAGCGCGCGGCCAGGTGCAGCACCAGCAGGGCGCCGCTGCGGCCGAGGGTCGCGAGGTCCTCGCCCGGGGGCATGGGGGTGGCCTGCCGGGAGATGCGCGTGAGGATCACGGTCTGACCCACCGTCGGCACGGTCAGCTCGCGGCCCAGCGCGGCGGCGGCCGCGGCGAAGGCGGGGACGCCCGGCACGATCTCGTACGGGATGCCCGCCGCGTCGAGACGGCGCATCTGCTCGGCGACGGCGCTGAAGACGGAGGGGTCGCCCGAGTGCAGGCGCGCCACGTCGTGGCCCGCCTCGTGGGCGCGGACGAACTCCTCGGTGATCTGGTCCAGGTTCAGCCCGGCCGTGTCGACGAGGCGGGCGTCCGGCGGGCACTCGGCGAGGAGTTCGCGCGGGACGAGGCTGCCCGCGTAGAGGCAGACGCCGCAGCGGGCGAGCGTACGGGCGCCGCGCACCGTGATGAGGTCGGCGGCGCCGGGGCCGGCGCCGATGAAGTACACGGTCATGACGGGAAGTCCCCCTCGGGAGCGGTGTGCGGGTCCGGGCCGGGGTCGGAGTTCGGGTCCGGGTCGGGATCGGGGCCGGTGGGCTTGACCGCCGACCACTGCGTCACCGGCATCGCCTGGCGCCAGCCCGTGAAGCCACCCACGGGGACGGCGTGCGCCACCGCCAGGCGGGTCAGCTCGCCTCCGTGACGCCGGTACCACTGCGTGAGCAGCGCCTCGGATTCGAGGGTGACCGTGTTGGCCACCAGGCGGCCGCCCGGGCGCAGGGCCTCCCAGCAGCCGGCCAGCAGGCCCGGCGCCGTCAGGCCCCCGCCGATGAAGACCGCGTCCGGGGCGGGCAGTTCCGCGAGGGCGGCGGGTGCGGCGCCGGTGACGACGCGGAGGGCCGGGACGCCGAGCGCGTCGGCGTTGCGGGTGATGCGGGATGCCCTTACGGGGTCGCGTTCCACGCTGACGGCTCTGCAGGTGCGGTGGGCCCGCATCCATTCGATCGCGATCGAGCCCGAGCCGCCGCCCACGTCCCACAGGAGTTCGCCGGGGGCAGGAGCCAGTGCGGCGAGCGTGGCCGCCCGTACGTGACGCTTCGTCAGCTGGCCGTCGTGCTCGAAGGCGTCGTCGGGCAGGCCGGGGGTGAGCGGGAGGCGGAGGGCGCCGGGGGCGCGGCGGCAGGCGACGGCGATGACGTTCAGGGCGTCGCCCGGCGAGTGCGGCCAGTCGTCGGCGGTGCCCTCGATGCGGCGCTCGGCCGGGGCGCCGAGCTGCTCCAGGACGGTCATCCGGCTCGGGCCGAAGCCGCGCGAGCGCAGGTGCGCGGCGACCTCGGCGGGGGTGTCCGCGCCCGCGCTGAGGACGAGCAGGTGACGGCCGTCGTGCAGGGCCGCGGTGAGCGCGGCGAGCGGGCGGCCGACGAGGCTGACGACCTCCGCCTCCTCCAGCGGCAGGCCGAGCCGGGCGCAGGCGTACGAGACGGAGGAGGGGTGCGGGAGCACGCGGAGGGCGTCCGGGCCGGCGACGTCGGCGAGGGTGCGGCCGATACCGAAGAACATGGGGTCGCCGCTGGCGAGCACGCAGACGCGGCGCCCGGCGTGCGCGGCCAGCAGGCCCGGGACGGCGGGGCGCAGCGGGGAGGGCCAGGCGATGCGCTCGGCGGAGCAGTCGCCGGGCAGCAGGTCCAGCTGGCGCGGGCCGCCGACGACCACCTCGGCGCCGCGCAGGGCCTCCTGCGAGGCCGGGGCGAGGCCGGGCCAGCCGTCGGCGCCGATGCCTACGACGGTGACGGCGGCGGGGGCGGGGCTCACGGGCTGATACCTCGGCATTCGCTGCGGGCAGGGGCACGGGAACTCTACTGACCAGCGGTGACGGGCGGACAGCCGGGCCCCGGGGCGGCTTGCTGCATAGAATGTGCAATTACTCATGGAAGGCAGGAGGCGCGGCGTGGTGCGTTCACCGGTGGTGCTGGGTATCGAGTCGTCCTGCGACGAGACCGGTGCCGGTCTGGTGCGGGACGGGAAGCTGCTGGGGCACGCGGTGGCCTCCAGCATGGACGAGCACGCGCGCTTCGGTGGCGTCGTCCCCGAGATCGCGGCCCGCGCGCACGTGCACGCCGCGGCGCCCGTGGTGCGGGCCGCGCTGGCCGACGCGGGGCTGGCCATGGGCGACATCGGCGCCGTCGCCGTCACCACCGGCCCCGGGCTCTCCGGCGCCCTCCAGGTCGGACTGGCCGCGGCCAAGGGCCTCGCCTATGCGCTGGACGTCCCGCTGTACGGGGTGCACCACCTCGCGGGGCACGTCGCCGCCGACACCCTGGAGCACGGGCCGCTGCCCGACCCCTGCATGGTCCTCATCGTCTCCGGCGGCCACACGTCGCTGCTGCTCGTACGGGATCTCGCGCGCGATCCGATCGTGCACCTCGGCGACACGCTCGACGACGCCGCCGGCGAGTGCTTCGACAAGGTCGCCCGGGTCTTCGGGCTGCCCTACCCCGGTGGGCCCGCGGTCGACCGCGCGGCGCGGGAGGGCGACCCGCGGGCGGTGCCGTTCCCGCGTCCGCTCACGGGGCCCCGTGACGACCGGTACGCGTTCTCCTTCTCCGGGCTGAAGACGGCCGCCGCCCGCTGGGCGGAACAGCACCGCACGGCGGGCCGGCCGCTGCCGGTCGCGGACGGGGCGGCGTCCCTGCAGGAGGCCGTGGCCGACGTCCTCACGCGCAAGGCCGTGGCCGCGTGCGTGGAGCACGGGGTGGGCACCCTCGTGGTGGTCGGCGGCGTCGCCGCGAACTCCCGGGTACGGGCGCTGGCACAGGAGCGGTGCGCGGCGGCGGGCGTCGAACTGCGGGTGCCGCCGCTGCGGTTGTGCACGGACAACGGCGCGATGATCGCCGCGGTGGGCGACCTCCTGGTACGGGCGGGCGCACAGCCGGCGCCCTTGGACATCTCGATCGACCCGTCGGCACCACTGGAATACGCGACGCTGCACCCGGCCGGCCGGCGGTCGGCGGCGTAACGGGCCGTCTCTCTGCACGGAACCCGCCCCGAAAATCCTCGCCGCCACGGCGAGCAACCGAGACGGCGGCATCCGGCGGTGCCGAGCCGGCCTGCCCGCCGGCTCGGCACCGCCGGACCAGCGCGTAGGGGCTGATCACCGCTGCGGCGGAAGGAGCGGGCCTCCTGCCCAAGGATCGGCGTACGCACATCCCCGCCGCCGCGGCGAGCGGACCGGCGGTGTCCCTCGATGCGTCAGCCGCCGGCGACGCGGACCCCGACGGAGTCGACCCGGCCGCCCAGGGCGACCATGTCCTCCCCCTCGTGGCGGGTGCGGATCAGGGACGCCCGGCCCTGACTGATCGTCAAGTTTCCTTCGAGCGCGGCGGTCAGGGCCAGCGCGGCCGCGCCCGTCGCCTCGTCCTCCGTGATGCCGTCGCCCCGGCGCGGGAAGCCGCGGGCGCGGACGCGGCCCGCGGTCTCGTCCTGCCAGGCCCAGGCGTAGAGCCAGCCCTCGCCGGGCGGCGGCGACGGCAGGGCGTCGACCTCGGCCGGGCTCGCGTACTGCCGGAGACGGCGGCCCGTGGCCCAGGACGACCGGGCACGGATCCACGTCACACCGTCCGCCGTCGTCCACGACGGCACGTCACCCGCCGGCGGCCGCAGCACGTCCGCCGCGTACCCGCACTGCCGCAGGAACCACGCCACGCCCACCAGCGGGTGCCCGGCGAAGGCCAGGCGCCCGCTCGGGGTGTGGATGTCGACCTCACCGCGCTCGGGATCGTCGACGAACACCGTTTCGCTGAAGCCCAGTTCCGCGGCCAGGCACTGCCGTGCCGAGGCGTCCGGAACCGCCCGGCCGTCGCGGACGACTCCCAGCGGGTTGCCGCCGGAGCCGTCCGGGCCCGTGAAGACCCGCAGGACGCGGACGTCCACGCCCGCCTACCAGCCCGCCGCGCTGTAGTCCTTGAGGAAGCAGCCGTACAGGTCCTCGCCCTGCTCACCCCGGACGATCGGGTCGTAGACCCGCGCCGCGCCGTCGACCAGGTCGAGGGGCGCGTGGAAGCCGGCCTCGGCGAGCCGGACCTTGTCCGGGTGGGGCCGCTCGTCCGTGATCCAGCCCGTGTCGACGCTGGTCATGAGGATGTTGTCGGCCTGGAACATCTCCTCGGCGCTGGTGCGCGTGAGCATGTTCAGCGCGGCCTTGGCCATGTTGGTGTGCGGGTGCCCGGCGCCCTTGTAGCCGCGGCTGAAGACGCCCTCCATGGCGGAGACGTTCACCACGTACTTGCGGCGCGCAGGCGACGCGGCCATCGTCGGCCGCAGCCGGTTGACCAGCACGAACGGCGCCGTGACATTGCACAGCTGCACTTCGAGCAGCTCGACGGGGTCGACGTCGCCGACGGCCTGGATCCAGGTGTTGGTGGCGTCCAGGTCGGGGACGAGACCGCCGGCGTCGATGGCCGTGCCGGCCTCGACGCGGGCGAGGGACGCGGAGCCGCTGGTGAGCGCGAGCTCGGTGAGGGCCTGCGGGGTGAGCGCGTCGTGCTTGCTGCCAGCGGGGGCGGGCAGCTCGGGCTGGGCGCCGCTGCCGAAGGCGCCGAAGACCTCCGAGGCGGGCAGCTCGCCGGCGGGCAGCGGGGCGGCCTCGGCGCTGATCAGCTCACGGTAGGCGGCCGGGGACCGGCGGACGGTCTGGGCCGCGTTGTTGATCAGGATGTCGAGCGGGCCCTCGGCGCTGACAGAGTCGGCGAGGGCGACGACCTGCGCAGGGTCGCGCAGGTCGATGCCGACGACCTTGAGCCGGTGCAGCCACTCCGCGCTGTCCTCCATCGCCTTGAAGCGGCGGATGGCGTCGTTGGGGAAGCGCGTGGTGATCGTGGTGTGCGCGCCGTCGCGGAGCAGCCGCAGCGCGATGTACATGCCGATCTTGGCGCGGCCGCCGGTGAGCAGGGCGCGCCGGCCGGTCAGATCCGTGCGGGCGTCACGGCGGGCACGGTTCTCCACGGCGCAGGGCTGGCAGAGCTGGTGGTAGAACGCGTCGACCTCGGTGTAGCGGCCCTTGCAGATGTAGCAGGACCGGGGGCGCTCGAGGATGCCGACGATCTGGGTGGTGGCGGTCGCGGCCAGCGGGATGCCGCGGGTCTCGTCGTCGATCCGGTCGGCGGCGCCGGTGGCCGTGGCCTCGGTGACCGACTTGTCGTGGGCGGTCTTGGCGGCCCGGCGCTCCTGGCGGCGGCGCTGCTTGACCGTGCGGTAGATGCCGGCCGTGGCCCGGCGGACGGCGATGGCATCGGGGTGGTCGACGGGCAGCTCGTCGAGCTCCTCGAGCACGCTCAGGCAGATCGCCATGCGCTCGGGATCGATGCCGGGGCCGTACTCCGCGCCGTCGCCGGGGTGGCCGTACGCTGCGCCGTTCTCCGCGCCCGCGCGGCTGTCTTCAGTGACCTCGGTGACCGTCATCGCCGCTGTTGTGTCCCAGTTCGTCTGTTCGAATGAAGCTTCCAGGGAACTGTACGTAGACAGCGGTGATGGCACCAAACCCGCAGGCTCGAGCGTTGCGGCACAGGATACGCACCCGTCACCCGCGTCGCATGCATCACATACCACTTATTGGGTCTTCCGGGTTAATTACGACCTTCAGCGTCGATATCGGGCCTTTCTCCCCAGTTACACCGGACACAATTGCCGCTCACCACCCATGAGAAAGGTTTAGAGCCATGTCGCGTATCGCCAAGGCCGCCATGCTGACCGCTGCGGCCGGGGTCGCCGTCACGGGCGCTGCCGGAGTCGCCACCGCAGGTTCCGGAGCGAACGGCGCGGCCGTCGGCTCGCCCGGCGTCATCTCCGGGAACGTCATTCAGGTCCCGATCCAGATCCCGATCAACCTGTGCGGCAACTCGATCGACATCGTCGGTCTCCTGAACCCCACCTTCGGCAACACCTGCATCAACGCCGACTCGTCGGGGCACGGATACCACCACGAGGGCCACTTCGGAGGGCACTAGCAGACCCCGCGCCCAGGTGGGACCACCGGACCCACCTGCGCGGTAGGCGCGGGAAGGGTCACAGTCAGCCGCCGGAATCCTGACCTGCGCTTTCGTGGCGCCCATCACGCTCCGTGTGATGGGCGCCATGGTCATGTCCGGCGTCCTCACCGCCCTTCCCGGCCTCCCCGCCCTCCGCCGGCGCGGGGCGGGGCCGCTGGGCTCCGGGGAGATCGGGTATCTCCACGACCGGCGGGAGGTCGGGGGTCAAGTGCGTATGCCCTGAGGTCATCGCTGGTGCCTGCCTTGTCGGAGGTCCTGGGAACAACGGGAAAGAGGGGAAAGAGGAGGGCGGGAAGAGGGGGAAGAGGGTCAGCCGGGGGCCGGGGTGCGCTGCGGGGTCCCGGCGGGCCCGGCCAGCTCTTCGCGCAGCCGCGCGCAGGTCCGGCTGAGGATGCGGGATATCTGCATCTGGGACACGCCGAGGCGCGCGCCGATCTGCTTCTGGGTGAGATTGCCGAAGAAGCGCCAGTAGAGGACGTACTTCTCCCGCTCGGGAAGCGCCCTGAGCAGGGGGGTCAGGGACTGGCGGTCGACGACGAGGTCCAGTGCCAGGTCCACGCCGCCGAGGGTGTCGGAGAGCGGGAGGTCGTCGGCGCCCAGGACCGGGTGGTCCAGCGACAGCGTGTTGTGCACGCCCTCGGCGGCAAGGCCCCGGCGCACCTCCTCCTCCGACAGGCCGCACTCCGCGGCCAGCTCGGCCGGGCTCGGCCGGCTGCGGGCGCCGCGCTGGCCGAGGGCCGCCTGGGCGGAGCGCACGGCCGTGCGCAGCTCCTGGTCCCGGCGCGGGATGTGCAGCGACCACGCGTGGTCGCGGATGTGCCGCTTGAGCTCGCCGACGATCGTGGGCACGGCGAAGGTCTCGAAGGCGTGGCCGAGCCGCGGGTCGTACCGGTCCACGGCGTTGACCAGGCCCAGCGCCGCGACCTGCCGCAGGTCCGCCGGGCTCTCGCCGCTGCTGCGGAAGCGCAGGCTGATGCGCTCCGCCATGGGCAGCCAGGCGGCGATGACGTCCTGCCGCAGCCGGTCGCGCTCCGCCCCGGCCGGCAACTGCGTCAGGCGGGCGAAGGAATCGGCGGTGTCGGGAGCGTCCCGGTTGCGCCGGCGCATCGTCTGGGCCATGGTCACGGTCCTCCTCGCTCCTGAGCAAAAGGAGTGCCTGCCGGCCTGAAGCACCTTCCGGTAGTTGCGGCTGCCCCCGCGGGGCACCTGCAAACAGGTCGGCGGAACGCCCCGGCAGTGCCGCCGGGGGCGGTGGTCCGGTCCGGCCACGCCCTTCAAGGATCACTCGGCGCGCCCGTTCCCGCGACTCGGAGCGCCGGGGGCGCCACACAGGGTGATGGTGCGCCGGGTGGCGGCGGGGCGGCAGGGGCCGGACGGGCCGCACGTCCCGCCGGACGGCCCGCGAAGCCGGCCCGGGCGGACCGCAAAGCTGGCCGGACAGGCCCTACGCGGGGACGCCGGGGTGCTGGGAGCGTTTCCCGTGCCCGGTGGCGGGTACCCGGCACCGCATCCCGAGGAGGCCGTACATGTCCGAGCACGCCGACCGCACCGCAGGGCCGCGACCGGACGGCCCCGCCGACGAGGAACTGGCGGCGCTCGACGCCCACTGGCGCGCCGCGAACTACCTGGCCGCCGGCCAGATCTACCTGCTGAGCAACCCCCTGCTGACCGTGCCCCTGGAGCCCGAGCACATCAAGCCCCGCCTGCTCGGTCACTGGGGGACCTCCCCCGGCCTCAACCTGATCCACACCCACCTCAACCGCGTCGTCAAGGCGCGGGGGCTGGACGCCGTCTGCATCTGGGGGCCCGGGCACGGCGGGCCGGCCGTGCTGGCGAACTCCTGGCTGGACGGCAGCTACAGCGAGGTCTACCCGGACGTGAGCCGCGACGCCGACGGCATGGAGCGGCTGTTCCGCCAGTTCTCCTTCCCCGGCGGGGTGCCCAGCCACGTCGCCCCGGAGACCCCCGGCTCCCTCCACGAGGGCGGCGAGCTGGGCTACTCCCTCGCCCACGCCTACGGCGCCGCCTTCGACAACCCCGGCCTGCTCGTGGCGTGCGTCATCGGCGACGGCGAGGCGGAGACGGGCCCGCTGGCCGCGTCCTGGCACGCGAACAAGTTCCTCGACCCCGTGCACGACGGCGCGGTCCTGCCCGTCCTCCACCTCAACGGCTACAAGATCGACAACCCGGCGGTGCTGTCCCGGCTGCCCGAGGGCGAGCTGGACCGGCTGCTGCGCGGCTACGGCCACGAGCCGATCCACGTCGCCGGGGACGACCCGCGGGAGGTGCACCGCGCCCTCGCCCACGCCATGGACCGGGCCCTGGACCACATCTCCCTCGCCCAGCACGTCGCCCGCGAGGAGGGCGTGACCGACCGGCCGCACTGGCCGGTGATCGTGCTGCGCACGCCCAAGGGATGGACCGGCCCGCACGAGGTCGACGGCCTGCCCGTCGAGGGCACCTGGCGCTCCCACCAGGTGCCGCTGGCCGGAGTGCGCGACGACCCCGACCACCTGCGGCAGCTGGAGCGCTGGCTGCGCTCGTACCGGCCGGAGGAGCTCTTCGACGAGGACGGGCGGCCGCGCCCCGAGGTCCTCGCCCACGTGCCGGACGGCGCACGGCGGCTCGGCGCCAACCCGCACGCCAACGGCGGGCTGCTCACCCGCTCCCTGCCGCTGCCCCCGCTGGAGCACTACGCGGTGCCCGTCGACAAGCCCGGCGCGGCGATGCACGAGCCGACCCGGGTCCTCGGCGGCCTGCTGGCCCAGATCATGGCCGACACGGCCGGCAGCCGTAACTTCCGCGTCGTCGGGCCGGACGAGACCACCTCCAACCGGCTCGACGCCCTCTACGCGGCCACCGGCAAGGCGTGGCAGGCCGAAGAGCTGCCCACGGACGAGCACCTCGCCCGCGACGGCCGCGTCATGGAAGTGCTCTCCGAACACCTCTGCCAGGGCTGGCTGGAGGGCTACACCCTCACCGGCCGGCACGGCCTGTTCTCCTGCTACGAGGCCTTCGTCCACATCGTCGACTCGATGGTCAACCAGCACATCAAGTGGCTCCGGACCGCGCGCACCCTGCCCTGGCGCCGCCCCGTCCCCTCCCTCAACTACCTGCTGACCTCGCACGTCTGGCGCCAGGACCACAACGGCTTCTCCCACCAGGACCCCGGCTTCGTCGACCACGTCCTCAACAAGAGCCCCGAGGTCGTGCGCGTCTACCTCCCGCCGGACGCCAACACCCTGCTGTCGGTGGCCGACCACGTGCTGCGCAGCCGCGACTACGTCAACGTCGTCGTGGCGGGCAAGCAGCCCTGCTTCGACTGGCTCGGCCTCGCCGAGGCCCGCGCGCACTGCGCCCGCGGCGCGGGGATCTGGGAGTGGGCGGGCACGGAGAACGGCGACCGGCCGCCGGACGTCGTCCTGGCCTGCGCCGGCGACGTCCCCACCCAGGAGGTCCTCGCGGCGGCCGACCTGCTCCGCCACGAGCTGCCCCAGCTCGCCGTACGGGTCGTCAACGTGGTCGACATGACGCGCCTGCTGCCGCGGGAGGAGCATCCGCACGGGATGACCGACGCGGAGTACGACGCGCTCTTCACCACGGACCGACCCGTCATCTTCGCCTACCACGGCTACCCGTGGCTGATCCACCGCCTCGCCTACCGCCGCACCGGCCACGCCAATCTGCACGTCCGCGGCTACAAGGAGGCGGGCACCACGACCACCCCCTTCGACATGGTCGTCCGCAACGACCTCGACCGCTACCGCCTCGTCATGGACGTCATCGACCGCGTCCCCGGCCTCGGCGTCCGCGCGGCGTCCGTACGGCAGGCCATGGTGGACGCCCGTACGCGGCACCACACGTGGATCCGCGAACACGGTGTGGACATGCCGGAGGTGACGGACTGGAACTGGCCGGGGTGACGGTGACGGCGCAGGGCCTCAAAGCCTCAGGGCCTCAGGGGCACGCCGCGACGGGCTTGACCGTGGTGCCGGGGCCCGCCGGTACGAACCGCAGTGTGCGCTCGTCGCCCGCCCCGGTCCAGATCCTCGTGCCGCGGGCCCCGCTCTCGGCGAGCTCCCCGCACGCGGTCGCGGCGCCCGTGCTCACCCGCACCAGGTGCTCCGGCGGCGCATCCGTCGCCGACCAGGCCACGCCGACGGCGCCGGCGACCAGAAGGACCCCGGTCACACAGCACACGGAGGCGGCCACCAGGCTCCTGGCCACACGGACCGCTTCCCGCCGCGTCCAGTCGCGCAGCGCCTGCCCGCCGAGGACGATCGTGTCCCCCGGCCGCCCGGACGCGGCCCGCACGGCGAGCAGCGCACCGGCGGCCAGGAGGACGAATGCGGCGGCGAGCATGCCCGTCGCGGCGTCACGGGCGGCGACGGGCAGGTCGGCGAGGTTGTCCCGGCCCTTGAGGACGACGAGCACCGCGAACAGCGCGGTGAGCCCCGTCAGCCCGGTGCGCCAGCCCTCGGCCTGCCGGCGCAGCTCGGGAAGCTGCCCGAACTCCAGCTCCCGGGCCAGCTCGGCCCACCGCCGGTCGGTCCCCGCGCTCACGGGGTGACCCGCCAGCCGGCACCGCAGCCGGTGAAGACGGCGTCGTCGGGCAGCCCGGGATGGGGGTAGCCGCACTCGCAGTAGAGCACCTCGGCGGCGAGGACGCCGTCGGCGGCGGACGCCGTCGCGGGCCGCCGCCTGAGGCGGTCGAGGACGCCCTTCGTCCCGCTGCCGGGCACACCGCGGGGGAACTCGGTGAGGGTCTTCCCGTGACAGCCGGGGCAGCGTCCTTCGACGATGACGGCACGGCCGCCGGGTGCGGTGCGCTCGGTGAAGGCGGCGGTGACCTCGCCGAGGTCACGCTCGGCGTAGGGGACGGTGAAGTCGTGGGCGGGGTCAGTCATGTTGCTCCGCATCGGAGAGGCCGGTGAGGTCGAGGGTGAACATCCGGGCGTAGAGGCGAAGCCGCCCCACGACCCACTCCTCGCTCTCCTCGATCTCGTGGGCGACGAGGCGCACGCGATCGGGATCGATCCGGCCGCCGACGGCGGGGAGTTCGCCGTCGAGGTGGAGGGAGAGGACGGCCAGGTCCTGCCAGAGGGGAAGGACATCGGGGATGTCGGGGACTTCGGGCGGGAGGGTGAGGGGCAGATAGGGCTCGATGCGCTGCCAAGTGCGGGAGATGCTCTCGCCGAGGCGGCCGGCGATGCTGACGAGGTCGAGGGGGCCGTACGGGGCGTCGGGGCCGGAGACCTTGAATTCGTCTCCGAGGGCGAGCAGATCGCGTTCGTCGGGGGAGCAGGCCCGGAGGACGTCCAGCTCATCCGCTCCCAGCTCGGGGACGAGAGCGCCCAGGGCGCGCAGAGGGACGAGGCGGTCATAGGCGGATGCGGCGTCGGTCGCCAGTCCGTGGGCGTACGACGCCAGGCGGTGCGGCGTCAGAGGCGTCCATTGCGGCGTGCCCGCCTTCTTGTTGCGCCAGGTGTTCAGCAGGACGAGCTCGTCCTTGGAGACGCGGTACTCCAGGAAATCCGCCGGCATGTCCGGCGTGCCGATGCCGAATCGCCGTGCCTCCTCACAGGCCAGCTTCCACACGTCTCCCAGAGGCTCGTGAAGGTGAGCGCAGGCGGAGAGCAGCACGGCGAGGGTCAGCACAGGAGCGGGGCACCGCAAGGCGATGCCGCCCCAGATATCCAGATGCAGAGGATCCTCGCCGCAGAATGCCACCCGTGTACGCACCGGAAGCTGTTCCCAGGCCGGCAGGAGGGCGAGGTTGTCCGGAAGCCTCACGCCTAATTGCCGCAAGTCTGCGGACATCCCGTCGAGCGCACGCGCGGTCGCTTTCAAGGACATCACGGCACTCAGGCGGACTTCTCCCTCCGCCGTGAGGATCTCTCCGTATCTGCCGGCGACTTCTGACGACGGAATCGCCTCTGCGTTGAGCGTTCCTCCCGGGACCAGCCGCTGATACGTGACGCCGAGGTGGTCGGCCCACCGCTTCACCTCGGCCTCGGCGGCGCCGAGCGAGATCCGGCGATCGGCGGCAAGGGCAAGCGCCGCCTTCCATCCCACCTCCGGACGGCCCCCTTGCGGCGTCCTCCCGTACCTGCCCAGCAGCGCGACCACCTGCGCATCCACGTCCCTCCACCGCTCCGCTTCGGCAGCGGAGAGCTCCGGCCAGCCGAGCCAGGAAAACGCCGCCATGCGTTCCAGCACGCTTTCGAGCGAAAGATTCCGGAGGTCGGCCACCTGCCGGGCCTGCCATGGACCCCGAACGGGCCGGGGGGCGAGCTTCCCGCCCCCGGGGAAGTCGAACAACAGGTCCACGTCCTCGTACGTGCACACGTAGTGCACGTACTGCTCGGGAACCCGGATTTCCGGACCACGCCAGGCATAAGCCAAGTCACGGCATTTCGCGGCGATATGACCGAGCGTCACGCCGAACTGATCCGAGATCAGCACCAGCCCCTCAAGGTCCTGGTACTCGAATCCACGGACTTCCCCGCTCAGACGTCTCCTGGCCGAATTCTGGAGGGTACGGATGATTTCCAGGTCCAGATTGTCGGGGACCCGGCCACGGTCTCCCTCGCTGCCGTGCGGTGGCGGCGTGAGCTTCCGATGGGCGATACGCATGCGCCGTAAAGCCCGCACCACCTCGCGGACCGGGAGGGGCGCCTTGGCCGCCAGGCCGACGGCCCTTTCCCACCCCGTTCCCCTGTCGTTCCCCTGCACGACGGCCGCGAAGCCGGGCTCCGGCACCGAGTAGCCGGTGAGCTCCGCCGGAAAGGCCTCCTTCTTGACGGACCGCGACTGCGCACCCCACGCCGTGAGCCGCCACGCATCGAGCAGCTCGCTCTGATGCCGTCTGCGCTGGAGCAGGCCCGCGTCGCCGCGGAACCAACCCACCGTATCCAGCGCAACGGCCGCCCCCCGGCTCCCCGCCTCCCGGGGAATCCGCAGTCCCTTGCCCCGCAGTTCCCCCCACACCACAGCGGCCACCGGCAGGCTCTTGCTCTCCAGCCCCCAGAGCCACTCCATCGTCAGACCGGGCCAGTCCGCCAGCGCGCCCGCGCCCTCCCGCAACTTCTCCCCTGCCCAGGTCTCGTCGAAGTCCAGCAGCCGGTTGCGGTCCACGCTCAGCGTGCCCGCGTGCACACCGGTGAGGTTGAGGACGTATCCGTACGGCTTCCGGTCCGTCGCGACGCCGTCGCACAGGATCGCGCCCTCCCCGTCCACCCACCACAGCACTCCCGGCACGGCCTCACACGAAGCGCGCCGCCCGCGCAGCACCCCCTGCTCCCACACTTCCCGCGCGCCGCACTCGTCCCGCGCCTCGAACCGGAAGTCGCACACCCCGATCAGTTCACGAGCCTTCGCCACGCACGACAGCCCCTCCAGCTCCTCCTCGTCCCGCAGATACAGCCGTACGCGCGTACCCCCCTCCGGAACCCCGTCCCCCGCGTCGTCGTCGTGCCGCTGTACGCGAAAGAGGCTGCCGCTGCTGGGGATGTCGACGCGCAGGGCCTCCGCCGCCACCGCGCCCGTGGGACCCACTTGGCGCGTCACGATCGTCATCTCGTCGGCCAGCATGAAGTAGCTGAGCACGCCGATGCCGAAGCGGCTGTTCGGGTACAGCCGCAGCGAGGGGTCCCGGCGCAGCCAGCTGGCCTGTTCCCGCCGGAACGCCCGGGACTGCTCGAAGCGGCTGCCCGCCCGCGTGAACGTGTTCTTCAGCTGTTCCAGGCCCATGCCGACGCCGTTGTCGCGGCACTCCACGTAGCGGCCCCGCTCGTCGCTCCCCTCCACCAGGGTGATGCGCCCGGACCACCGCGCCGGCTCCCGGCCCCGGCAGCGCAGGTAGTCCCAGCGCATCGCGCGGTAGCGGCAGGCGTCCATCGCGTTCTGGTACAGCTCGCGGAGGGCCAGGCCGGGGTCGCCGTAGAGCTGACGCCCCATCAGCAGCTCGCGGACCTCCGTCTGGGCGAGGTGGAACCGCAGCAGCGGCACCTCGTACGCCTTCCGCCCGTTCGCTCCGCGCGGGCGCAGGCCACGGGCCGTCACCCGGGCGGGCACGACGGCCAGCAGGGCGGCCTCGTCGGACGGGAGCCCGGCGGCCAGTCCGCGCGTGAGGGCCGCCAGCCGGTCGGCCCGTTCGGCGATCTCCGCGAGGGCGGCGTGCACGGCCTGGTGCGGGCAGAGGACGTCGAGGTGCAGGCCGTCGGTGTCCTGCGTCCAGTCCAGGCCGTGGCGGGCGACCTTGACGACGTCCTCCGGCAGTACGGGGTCCGTCACGGCCAGGTGGTCGGCGATGATGTCCGGGAAGGTGCGCACGTCCGCGGCCAGGGCCGCCGCGAGCCGCAGCAGTGCCGTCAGCGGCCGTACGCGCAGGGGCTGCCGGCACTCGCCCAGCCGTACCGCACCGGCCGGGCAGTCCTGCCCCTCGTCCAGCGGGACGTCGACGCCGATCCCGGCCGCGAGCGCGGCCAGTGTGGCGGAGAGCTCCTCCACGCGCGCCGGGTCGCCGTCCCCCGCGTCCAGCACCGACGCCGCGAATTCCTCGCAGAGGCTCCCCGGCACCGGCTCCTCGTCCGTCTCGAAGCGCTCCGCGATCCAGCGGTGCACCAGCCACAGGGCCAGCGCGTGCTCGTCCTCGGTGCGGCCCCGGCCGCGGCAGGCGGCCTGCTTGCGGGCGACGTGCGCGTAGTGGTCCCGCAACTGCTCCAGGTGCCTGCGCTGTTCGCCCGCGCCCTCGGTCCGCCCGGGCGTCAGCGGCCCGGCCTCCGCCGCCTGGGCCAGCCGCCACGCCCACGCGGCCTCGCGCAGGAACGGCGCCGCGATCAGCGCCGTCACCTCCACCGCGGACAGGCCGGGCGCGTGCGACAGCAGCGGCAGCAGCCCGCGCCGCAACAGCCGCACGGGGAAGTCCTCGTCGGCCCACGGGTCCGGCAGCCGCTGCTGCGCCCGGTGTGCCACCACGGCGCAGCTCTCCACCAGGACCAGCAGCGCTTCCTGCAGACGGGGAATGCACTCCTCCGCGCCGGCGAGCTTCCACAGCCGCTCGTCCCGGACGGCGTCGCGCCACTCCTCCAGCAGGCGGCGGCCGTTGCAGACGACCGCGGCGCGGGTCTCCTCCTCGCGGTCCGTGCCGTAGCGGATCCACACCCGCTGATCGAGGCCGTGGCGCCGGGCGGCCCGTTCCGTACGGGCCCGGGCGGCCTCGTACACCTTCTGGACGGTCTGCGGTGCGGAGAGCGAGCCCAGCGCGCCGGCGAGGCCGCGCGTGAAGAAGCTGCCCTCGGCCGCGTACCCGCAGCGCTGGCCGGGCGAGCAGCCCACCATCACCGCGAACCGGCTGCCGGCCGGGCCGGTGAGGATGCCGCTGCCGAAGGCGTCCTCCAGGCCCCCGGAGGGGTTGCGGCACGCGTCCACCAGCCACAGCACCGTCCCGGCCCGGGACTCCTGCAGGTACTGCCCGATGTCGGCGGACAGCAGCGTGTCCAGGTACGGCGGCTGCCACCGGCCGTCCTGCGGGGCCCTGGCGTCCGCGGGGACCAGGTAGTCCTTCCCGCCGATGCGCACGCCGTGGCCGGTGAAGTACAGCAGCAGGGTGCCGCCTTCGGGGACGCTCCGGGCCGCCTCGAAGACGCCGGTGGCCATCGCGCCGCGCCCGGGGCCGGCCAGGACGGCGACCTCGTAGCCGGACTCCTCCAGTGACGTCTGCATGGCCCGCAGATCCGCGGCGACCGGCTCGTCCAGCGGCTCGAACTCCCCGAGCGCGTCCGGTGCGGCCGGCACGCCGATCAGCAGCGCCCTGCGGGCGGGGGCATCGTCCATCGCACTCGCTCCTTGCGTGAAGCCCTCATGATGGCAGTGCACTTGGGCGCTCAGGAGCGGTTCCGCACACCTGCCCCCGGGGGCCTCCCCTTCACCCCTCTGTGGCGTGCGTCACCTCGGCGAGGTCTTGACGATCTCCCCGTGTAATCGATTACCTGAGCCCGCACGGCAGCGCGGAATCGATTACACGCACTTCGGCTGCACGCAGTTCGACTACACGCGGTCCGACGACCAGGGGAACGGGGAGCCATGGCGAACATCAAGGACGTCGCCGAACGGGCCGGAGTCTCCGTCGCCACCGTCTCCCGCGTCCTCAACGGCCGCTCCCCCGTCGCCGAGACCCGCGAGCGCGTGCTGGCCGCCGTGGCCGAGCTGGGCTACCGGCCCAACGTCGTCGCCCGCGCCCTGCGCACCGCCCGGACCCGTACGCTCGGGCTGGTCATCAGCGACCTGCGCAACCCCTTCTTCACCGAACTGGCCGACGCCGTCGAACAGGAGGCACGGCGGCTCGGGTACAGCCTGATCATCGGCAACGCCGGCGAGAGCCCGCAGCAGCAGGACGACCACATCCGCACCCTCCTCGACCGGCGCATCGACGGCCTGCTGGTCAGCTCGGCCGGCACCGGCTCGGCCATGCTCGGCGAGGCCGTCGCCGCCGGCACCCCGCTCGTGCTCCTCGACCGTACGGTGCCGGGCATCGCCGCCCCGTGCGTACGGGCGGAGGGGCGGGCCGCGCTGACGGAACTCGCCGCGCACCTGGCGGCGCTGGGGCGGCGCAGGCCGGCCGTCATCGTCGCGCCCGCCGGCACGCCCATCGGGGACGAGCGCCTGGAGCAGTTCCGGACCGCCCTCGCCCCGCACGGCATCGCCCTGCCGCCGGAGCGGATCGGCGCCTCGCCCGACCTTCGCCCGGAGGGCGGCCGGCAGGTGATGCGGCGGCTGCTGGACCTCGCGGAACCGCCGGACGCCGTGCTGGCCACCGACAACCTCATGGCGCTCGGCGCCCTGGACGAAGTGCGGGCGCGGGGGCTGCGCGTCCCCTCGGACGTAGCGCTCGTCGCCTTCGACGACGTGGCGTGGTTCGCCCACCTCGACCCGCCGCTCACCGCCGTCGCCCAGCCGACGCGCGAGCTCGGCCGGGCCGCCGTGCACACGCTGCTGGAGCGGATCGAGGGGCGCGAGGCGCCGTCGGTGCTGCTCCCCGCCCGGCTCGTGCGGCGCCGCTCGTGCGGCGAACCGGCGACCCACTGACTCAAGGAGACTCAAGGAGAGGGGCAGCGCATGACCGGCGTCGACGATGACGAACCGGGCGGCCGCGAACTGCTGCGGGTAGAAGGCGTCACCAAGTCCTTCCCGGGCGTCCGCGCCCTGGACGGCGTCTCCTTGCGCCTGCGCGCGGGAGAGGTGCACGTCCTCCTCGGCGAGAACGGCGCCGGCAAGAGCACGCTCATCAAGATGCTCTCCGGCGTCCACCGGCCCGACGAGGGACGCATCCTCGTGGACGGCCGTGAGGTGGGCATCCGCTCCGCGCAGGACGCGGAACGGCTCGGCATCGCCACCATCCACCAGGAGTTCAACCTCGTCCCCGGCCTGACCGTCGCCGAGAACATCTTCCTGGGCCGTCAGCCGCGCACCGCACTCGGGCTGATCGACAAACGCACCATGCGGGCCCGGGCGGCGGAGCTGCTGCGCCGGGTCCGGCTGGACGTCTCCCCCGCCGCGCCGGTCGCCGGGCTCGGCATCGCCCGGCTCCAGATGGTCGAGATCGCCAAGGCCCTGAGCCTGGACGCCCGCGTCCTGATCATGGACGAGCCGACGGCGGTGCTCACCTCGGAGGAGGTGGGCACGCTCTTCGCCATCGTGCGCGAGCTGCGCGACAGCGGCGTGGGCGTCATCTTCATCACCCATCACCTCGACGAGATCGCCGCGCTCGGAGACCGGGTGACGGTGCTGCGCGACGGCCGTTCGGTGACCGAGGTGCCCGCCACGACGGACGAGAACGAGCTGATCCGGCTGATGGTCGGCCGCGACATCGCCGAGCAGTACCCGCGCGAGCGGCCCGCAGAGCCTGCAGAACCCGCAGAGTCTGCAGAGCCCGGCGCGCCGCTCCTGCGCGTGCGCGGGCTGACCCGCGCACCCGCCTTCCGCGACGTCGGCTTCGACGTCCGCGCAGGCGAGGTCGTGGGGCTCGCGGGGCTGGTCGGCGCGGGCCGTACGGAGGTGGCGCGGGCGCTGTTCGGCGTCGACCGCTACGACGCCGGGACCGTCGAGGTGAACGGCCGGGCGCTGGCCCGCGGCGACGTTCGGGCGGCGATGCGGGCCGGGCTCGGGCTCGTCCCCGAGGACCGCAAGGCCCAGGGCCTGCTGCTGGACGCCTCGCTGGGCGACAACCTCACCCTGGCCCGGCTGGAGCAGGACACCCGGGGCGGGTTCGTCGACCGGCGCGGCCAGCGCCGGCGGGCGGCCGAGGTCGCCGAGCGGCTGAAGGTGCGCATGAGCGGGCTGGAGCAGACCGCGCGCACCCTCTCCGGCGGCAACCAGCAGAAGATCGTCATCGGCAAGTGGCTGCTGGCGGGCGCCCGGCTGCTGATCCTCGACGAGCCGACGCGCGGCGTCGACGTCGGCGCGAAGGTCGAGATCTACCGGCTCGTCAACGAGCTGACGGCGGCGGGCTGCGCGGTGCTGATGATCTCCAGCGACCTCCCCGAGGTGCTCGGCATGAGCGACCGGGTGCTGGTCATGACCCAGGGCCGGATCGCCGGCGAGCTGTCCGGCGAGCGGGCCACGCAGGACGCGGTGATGGAGCTGGCCGTCCGGCCGGTGAACGAGGGCAACACGTACGAAGCGAGCGCGATGGAGGGCTCCGATGTCGGCTGAGGTGCTGCGGGCGCCCGGGAGCGATCCGGGGCAGTGGTTCACGAGAGCGGTACTCCGGAACGGGCCGCTGGGCGGGCTGGTCGCCCTGGTCGTGGTGATGGCGGTGCTGTCCCGGGACTTCCTGAACGGCCAGAACCTCCTCAACGTGGGCGTGCAGGCGTCGGTGACGGCGATCCTGGCGCTCGGCGTGACGTTCGTGATCGTGTCGGCGGGCATCGACCTGTCCGTCGGCTCGGTGGCGGCGCTCTCCGCGACGGTCCTCGCCTGGGCGGCGACGAAGGAGGGCCTGCCCGTCTGGGTCGCCGTGCTGCTCGGACTCGCGGTGGGCGCGGGCGCCGGCCTGCTCTCCGGCGCCCTCGTCGCGTACGGCAGGCTGCCCGCCTTCATCGCCACCCTGGCGATGCTCTCGGTCGGCCGTGGCCTGGCCCTCGTGATCTCCGGGGGCTCCCCCATCGCCTTCCCCTCGTCCGTCGGCCGGCTCGGCGACACCCTCGGCGGCTGGCTGCCCGTGCCGGTCCTCGTGACGGTCGCCATGGGAGCGGTCGCGGCGCTGGTCCTGGCCCGTACGTACACCGGCCGCGCGATGTTCGCGATCGGCGGGAACGAGGAGGCGGCCCGGCTCTCGGGCATCGACGTCAAGCGCCGCAAGCTCGTCATCTACGCGCTCTCCGGGCTGTTCGCCGCTGTGGCCGGCATCGTCCTGGCCGCCCGGCTCACCTCCGCGCAGCCGCAGGCGGCCGTCGGCTACGAACTGGACGCCATCGCCGCCGTCGTGATCGGCGGGGCGAGCCTGTCCGGCGGCTCGGGCAAGGCGTCCGGCACCCTCATCGGCGCGCTGATCCTCGCGGTGCTGCGCAACGGCCTCAACCTGCTGAGCGTGTCGGCGTTCTGGCAGCAGGTCGCCACGGGCCTGGTCATCGCCCTGGCCGTACTGCTGGACACGCTGCGCCGCCGGAGCGCGCGGTGAAGGGGCGGGGGATCGCCATCACGGCGGCTGCGGCGCTCACGGCGGCCCTGGCGCTGTCCGGCTGCGACCGCGGCGGCGGCACCGACCTCGGGCTTGCCCTGTCCACGATGAACAACCCGTTCTTCGTCGGCATCAAGGAGGGCGCCCGGGCGGAGGCGAAGGCCCGCGGCCTGAAGATCAACATCACGGACGCGCAGAACGACCCGATCCAGCAGATCAGCCAGATGGAGACCTTCACCAGCCAGAACGTCAAGGCGGCCGTCATCAACCCCGTGGACTCCGACGCGGCCGTCCCGGCGGTCGGCGTGGCCAATCGCGCGGACGTGCCGGTGATCTCCATCGACCGCGGCGTGAACGGCGGCCGGGTCGGCTCGACGATCGCCTCCGACAACGTCGCGGGAGGGCGGCTTGCGGCGCGGACGCTGGCCGAATCCCTCGGCGGCAAGGGGAAGGTGGCGTTCTTGGAGGGGCAGCCGGGGACGTCGGCGGCGCGCGAGCGCGGCAAGGGGTTCGAGGAGGGCATCAGGGCCTACCCGGGCATCGAGGTCGTGGCCCGGCAGCCGGCCGACTTCGACCGCACCAAGGGCATGGACGTCATGGCGAACATGCTCCAGGCGCACCGGGACATCGCCGGGGTCTTCGCCGCGAACGACGAGATGGCGCTCGGCGCCGCCAAGGCGCTGGGCTCCGCGGCGGGTAAAGGCGTCCACGTCGTCGCGTTCGACGGCACGCCGGACGGGATCGCCGCCGTGCGGGCCGGCACGCTGACGGCGACCGTCGCCCAGCAGCCGAAGCTGCTGGGCCGGCAGGCCGTGGACTGGGCGGTGAAGGCCTCGAAGGGTGAGAAGCTGCCGGCAGAGGTGAAGGTGCCGGTGGTGCTGGTGGACAGGAAGAACGCGGCGGAGTTCGATGGGTGACACACAGAACGAACGGATCGAGCGGATGTACGACGTACTGGTCGTGGGGTCGGCCAACGCGGACCTGACGGTGCGGGTGGACCGCAGGCCGGGGGCGGGCGAGACGGTCCTGGGCACGGATCTGGTCGAGTCGGCGGGCGGCAAGGGCGCCAATCAGGCCGCGGCGGCGGCCCGCCTCGGCGCCCGGACGGCCCTGCTGGCCAAGGTCGGTGACGACGCCTTCGGCGAGCTGCTGCTGGAAGGGCAGCGCGAGGCCGGCACGGAGCTGCGGCACGTGCTGGTCGAGACGGGCGCCCGGACGGGCACGGCGATGATCGTCGTCGGACCGGACGGCGACAACAGCATCGTGGTCTCGCCGGGTGCCAACGCCCATCTCCTCCCCGAGGACGTCGAGGCCGCCCGGGAGGCGATCGCCGCGTCGGCGGTGGTCTCGCTCCAGCTGGAGATCCCGCCGGCGACCGTACGGGCGGCCGCCGAGACCGCGCGCGACGCCGGCACGCGGGTCGTGGTCAACCCCTCGCCGGCCCCGGACCGCCTGGATCCCGAACTCCTCGCGGCGGCCGACCCGCTGGTCGTCAACGAGCACGAGGCCCGGCACCTGACGCAGCTCGTGGACGGCACGCCCGAGGCGTGGGCCCGCTCGCTGCGCGACCAGGGCGCCCGCTCGGTCGTGGTCACCCTCGGCGCCGAGGGGGCCCTGGCCCTGGAGGCGGGGGCCGGGGAGGCGGTGGCGGTGCCGGGCGTCAAGGCCGAGGCCGTGGACACCACGGGCGCCGGCGACGCCTTCACCGGCGCGCTCGCGGCGCGCCTCGCGGCCGGCGCCTCGCTGCCGGAGGCGGCCCGCTTCGCGGTGCGCGTCGGCGCCGTGGCCGTGACCCGGCCGGGCGCCCAGCCCTCGTACCCGACGCTCGCGGAACTGCCGCCGGAGCCGGGACAGTTCACCTGATTCCGGATGTGTGACCTTCACCCGCCGGGAGGAACACCCTTCCCCGGCGGGTGAAGTCTTCGTGACGGGAATTGTGCGGGCGCCATAGGCTGGGTGGGGTGAACTCACCAGGATCGGGTACGTGGGTGCCCGACCCGTCCGTACGAGCCGGAGGTGCCCCATGCGCCTGATGCGCCGCCAAGCCGCCGTCGTGGCCGCTGCTGCCGCCGTGGCAGCCACTGCCGTCGCCGTGGCCCTGCCGTCCCCTCAACCCGCCGCGGCCGACGGGGAGAAGACCCTGGCCTGGACCGCCGTGCACCGCACCGGCAGCCCGCCCGAGCACCCCAAGGAGGGCGACACCTGGGCCGTCTACGCCGACTTGCAGGGCCCGGGCGGCGAGCCCGCCGGGGACGGCAGCGCCGTCTGCACGGTGGTGCTCACCCGGTACGAGGGCGTGGTCGCCCAGTGCCGGTACGTGCTGCGGGGCAACGACGGCACTCTGGTCCTGGAGTCCATGGAGAACCGCTTCGGGCGGGGGCCGTACCGCGCCGACGCGGCCGTCGTCGGGGGTACGGGGGCCTACGCGGGGGCCAAGGGCGAGGTGCAGCTCACGATCGAGAGCCAGCGCACGGCCTACCGCGTACGTCTGAAGTGACCTCGGAAAAGCCCTGACATGCACTACTGCCCCGGCGGGCCCGCCGCTGCGGCAGGGCTCGTCGGGACGGCCCGGGCGATGAGCAGGGCGACGTCGTCCTGGTCGTTGCCGGAGCGCAGGGAGGTCAGGAGGAGGTCGCAGGTCTCCTCGATGCCGTCGGGGGCGTCGGCCAGGACGGCGAGGAGCGCTTCGAGGCGGGTGTCGATGGACTCGTCGCGGGTCTCCACCAGGCCGTCGGTGTAGAGCACGAGGCGGTCGCCGGGCTTGAGGTCCACCGCCGTGTTCTCGAAGGGGATGCCGCCGACGCCCAGCGGGGCGCCGGCGGGGAGGTCGACGAGCGCCGGCGGGTGGCCGGGGCGCAGGACGACGGGCGGGAGGTGGCCGCCGTTGGCCACGCAGCAGGTGCCGCCCTGCGGGTCGTACACGGCGTACAGACACGTGGCGATCATCTGGTCCAGGCCACTGGCGGTCTGGTCGAGGTGGTACAGCACCCGCGCGGGGTCGAGGCCGAGCTGGGCGAGGGTGCGGGCGGCGGTGCGCAGCTGCCCCATGGCGGCGGCGGCGTTGATGCCGCTGCCCATGACGTCGCCGACGACCAGGGCGCTCTTGTCCCCGTCCTGCGGGATGACGTCGAACCAGTCGCCGCCGACCCTGCTGGCGGTGCCGGCGGGCTGGTAGCGGTAGGCGATCTCCAGGCCCGCGGGGTCCTGGGGCTGCTGGGGCAGCAGGGAGCGCTGGAGTGTGAGGGCGGTGGCGCGCTCGCGCTGGTACCAGCGGGCGTTGTCGATGGAGACCGCGGCACGGGCGGCGAGCTCGGCGGCGAGGGCGGCGTCGGTCTCGTCGAAGGGGCGCGGGTCGGTGAGGCGCTTGAGGTCCAGGGCGCCGAGCACCTCGCCGCGGGCGATGAGCGGCACCGCCATGTAGGAGTGCAGGCCGGCGCGGGCGAGCAGCCGGGCCGCCTCGTCGTCGCGGGCGATGTCCGGCAGGTCCTCGGCGCGCACGTGCGGCACCATGACCGGGCGGCCGGTGGCCACACAGCGGGCGACCAGCCGGCCGGGGTCGTACTTGGCGATCTGCCCGGGCGGGTCGGCCGCCCGCACGGCGTCCGCGGCGGCCGGGGAATCCGTGCCGCCCGCCGCGGCGACGGCCAGCGCCCGGAAGACGGCGGCCTGCCCGCCGGGGGCGGCGGCGCGGTCGGCGTCGACGACGGTGTCGAGGATGTCGACGGCCGCCACGTCGGCCAGCCCGGGCACCACGACCTCGGCGAGCTCGCGCGCGGTCTGCTCCAGTTCGAGCGTGGTGCCGATCAGCACGGAGGCGTCGGCGATCAGGGCGGTGCGGCGGCGGTCCGCCTTGTTCGCCCGGTGGCGGTCGGTGACGTCCACGGCCGAGGTGGCGACGCCGACGATGCTTCCGCCCGGGTCCTCCAGCCGGTAGTAGGAGACGAGCTGGGCCTCTTCGTCGGTGGCGGCCCCTCCGGCCCGGCCGACCCTCAGCTCGTCCAGCAGCGGGGTGCCGGTCGCCAGGACCCGGCGCATGGCGCCCTCGATGGCGTCGGCGTCCGCATGGGGCAGGGCCTCCCGGACGGTGCGGCCCACGCACGCCGCGGCGGGCAGGCCGAGCATGCGCTCCAGGGCGGGATTGACCAGCACGAACCGCAGCTCGGTGTCGAAGACGGCGAGGCCGATCGGGGACTGCTCGACCAGCCGCAGCGACAGGGCGAGGTCCCGCTCCACGCCGCGCAGGACCTCCCGGTCCGTGGCGATGCCGAGGGCGAAGAACTCGCCGTGCCGGTCCTCAAGGCGTACGTTGCGGAACTCGACCAGCCGGGTGCCGCCGTCCTTGTGCCGCGCGGGGAAGACCACGGCAAAGGTCTCCCCCTCGGTCATGACCTGCGCGAACAGCTCCAGCACCGCTTCGACGTCCTCCTCGGCGACCAGGAGGCGGGCGGCGTACTGGCCGAGGGCCTCGGCCGCGCTCCAGCCGAAGAGCTGCTGCGCCTGCGGGCTCCACAGCACGATCCGGCCCTCGCGGTCGAGGACGCCGGCGGCCACGCCCAGCACGTCCAGCAGGCCGCCGGGGACGAGGGAGGCACGGCCGGGAGGGTGGACGGGCCGGGCCCGGAACGCATCGGTCGCGCCCATCGAGGACCTCCTTCCGCCCGCCGGGGGTGGTGCGGCGGCCTCGTGCCGGCCGGACCGGCTCACCCGTCCTCGCGCCGCCGTGTCGCCGCGGCGACTTCCATGGTCTCTCCGAAACCGGTGGGTGCGCAGCCCGCGGGGCCGGGCGCGCCCGGCTGCGGGTTCACAGGTCCGGACCAGTGGCGGTGCGGTGCGGGGCAGGAGCCGGCTCCCGGGCCGGGGGCGCTAGGGGAGGCGGAGGGCGAACCAGACGGTCTTGCCGTTGCCGGAGGCGTGGTGGCCCCACTGGGCGGCGATCTGCTCGACGAGCCACATCCCGCGCCCGTTCTCGCTGTCGGGTCCGGCCTCGCCGCAGCGCGGCAGGTGCCCGCCCGCGTCGGTGACCTGGGCGACGAGGTGACCCTGGCCCCGGCTCAGCACGAGCCGGATGCCCTCGGGCGTCCCGGGGACGTGCAGCACGGCGTTGGTGACCAGCTCCGAGAGGAGGAGCGCGGTGTCGCCGGCCAGCTCGTCCAGGCCCCATTCGGCCAGCAGGCGCCGGCAGAAGCGGCGGGCGGCCGCGGCGGAGCGCTCCGTCGCCGGGAGGGAGACGGCGTGCGTGGCGTGGGCGGACGGCAGCCAGTGGGGCAGGCGTCGGGAGAGCCTGCCGTGCATGCACAGGGGGATCTGATGGCCCCAGGGACCGGGGAGCTTCCGCGGGGAGGAGGCCCAGAGGGCGACCGGGTCGGTGGCGCTGATGATGGCGTCAGCCGAATGCAAGGGACTCGCGGTGTCGCGGCTGGTTGCAAACATGTGGCTCAAGTGCAATCGGTTAGCGCGAAGGGCGCCGGACGAGAGCTCGTCCCCCACGCCGTAACGGTCCTGGGAAGCTGCGGGCCGTGGGTCTTCGCTGTGTGGTTCCCCCCACAGTCGCCTGCTTTTCACCAGAGGTCTATACCCTCTTCGTCACCGCTCCCCTGCGGAGCGCGATCACCGCAGGTGGAGGGCCATGAGGACGGCATAAATTCCCGCTGCGGCCCGGTGGCGCGGTGAGAGGCACGGAAGCGGCCGGCGGGCCCGCGCCGTTCCGCGGTCCCGCCGGCCCCTGCGCCCTCGGGCGGACGGGCCCGCTACTTTCTCGGGCACTCCTTCCAGGCCAGGTGGTAGATGGTGTTGATGTCACCATCGGTGGAGTCCATGGTCATGAAGCTGGTGGTCTTGGACGGGTCGGAGCTGCCCGCGTTGACCCGCAGCTCGGTGTTGATGTTGAAGTTGCGCTTCTCGCCGCAGGGGGCCCAGACCAGCGCGGCCACGTCGACGCGGTCGGTGGCCTGCCAGTTGTCCGCGTAGGAACCGCGGAAGACGTGGGAGCTCGGCGTGGTCGTGGAGGACCCCTGGAAGTAGTACGAGGCCTTCTGGGTGCCGGTCGCCCCGGGCTCCAGCTTCGCGTAGCCGCGGTAGTCCGCGCTCGCGATGGCGTAGGTGAAGCCCTGCGGTACGTGCACGATCAGGTTGAGCTGGCAGTTCTTGCGGAAGTCGGTCGGCTTGGACCCCACGCCGACCTGGGCGAGGTAGTCGCTGTAGGTGACCGTGAAGGCCGTGTTGTCGGGCGCGACGGCCACCGCGGCCGTCCCCGCAGGACAACCGGAGCCGTTGACCGTGGCGATCTCGATCACGATCTTGTCCGGTGGCGGGTTGACGATGATCGAGGCGTCGTACGTGGATAACGGTGTGGCGAACAGTGCCGCGAGCGCGGCTCCTGCGATAAGGGCGCCGGGCATGGCTCTCCAATCGGTTGTCCTCGGAATGAGCGGCTGCATTTCGGGCCGGGGACCCGGAGGACGCCGGACCGGAATGAGTGAGAGCGTGGATCGCTAGGGCATGGACATGCCACGCCCTGCGTCCCAACAACCCCTGGGGACGGGGAGCGTTCGAATGGTAGGAGGCGGCACCCGAGTCCGCCAGACTCCGCGTCGGACAACCGTTCCCCGGTTTTTCCGGCCGAACGGAGGCCCAGGTGACCGGGGTGGGTGCGAAGCCACAACCGCCCGGCGCCTGTAGACACTTGCTCAATACAGTGAAATGGGCGGTGTCCGAGCCTCACCCGGAACCGCGAATTCACCCCGTTTTTCCCGGCAGCCGCCTCCCGCTAAACACGGGAGGCGGCGTGATCCACACCGAAATCGGCAGCCCCGTAAGCCGTCCTGGAATTCGATACGGCTCCGGCCCGTAACCCCGGCGGCGGTTACGGCGTTCCTCTACTCACTTGGCGGCCAGTCCCGGAAAGGCCTGGCCGAGATGGACACACAGCAGGGAGATGAGAACCGCGGCCGTGATCACACCCAGACACCCCAGCACATCGCGCAAGGTGCTCGCCAGCGGACCCAGGGGATCCGGCGGCGGCACGGGCGGAGCAGTCGGCGCGGGCGGAGCGGGCGCCGCCCTGTCCTCAGGTCTGGGCGGGCTGTGCATGCGGCGAACTCTGGTGCAGAGCCGAGGAATTGGAGGAGGTGGCGGCATGGGTGGAGGCGGGCGCGCCGAAACCGTACTGGGCCGCCTGGAGCTCGTACATCGACCGGTACAGGCCGCCGTCGACGGCCATCAGCTCCTCATGCGTCCCCTCCCCCACCACCCGGCCGTGGTCGAGGACGTAGATGAGGTCCGCGGTCGCGGTCGCGGCGAGCCGGTGGGTGATCAGCAGGACGGTCGTGCCGCCGTCGGTCAGCGACCGCAGCGACTGGAACGCCTCCGCCTCCGCCTTGGGATCGAGCGCCGAGGTCGGCTCGTCGACGATCAGCAGGGGCGCGCGGCGGTAGCGCGCGCGAGCGCTGCCCAGGCGCTGCCACTGGCCGCCCGAGATCTGGGTGCCGCGCTCGAATCCCTTGACCACGAGGCTGTCCCACTGGTGCGGCAGCGAGTCGATGACGGCGGTGGCACCGGACTCGGCGGCCGCGCGCTCGATCCGGGCCTGGTCCGGCGGCGTCCCCGGGCGGCCGATGTGGACGTTGGCACGGGCCGTCATGGGCCAGCGGGGGAAGTCCTGGGACAACACGGCGACCTGGTCGAAGAGCAGATCGCGGTCGGCGTCGCGGATCTCGACCCCGTTCCAGTACAGGTGCCCGGAGGTGGGCAGGTACAGCCCGGCGACCAGCTTGGACAGGGTGGTCTTGCCGGAGCCGTTCGCACCGACCAGCGCGACGACCTTGCCCGGCGGGACGGTCAGGCTCACTTCGCTGAGCGCGGGCGCCTGTTCGCCGGGGTAGACGAAGGTGACCTTCTCCAGCCGGATCTCCTTCACGCCGCGCGCCATCGGCGTGCCACCGGCGGGGATGGCGTGCCGCTCGGCCTCCGCGCAGGCGCGCTCCAGGTCGCTGAGGTACATGGCCTCCTCGTAGAGCCGGTTGACCTGGGTGACCAGCGCGGTGAGGCTCGCGCCTGCGGCCCGTACGGCGATCACCGCGGTGCCGGCGACGGCCAGCGGCATGCCGCCCGAGGCGAGCAGCATCCACAGCGCCCCGTACACGACGAGCGCTGCCGTCCCCGAGAGCGCGGACGCCGCGGTGCGCGTGACCGCTTCGGCGCGGGCCAGGCGCTGCTGCTCCTTCTCCACGGTGGCGGCCATGTCGTCGTAGGCGCCGACGAGCATGCGGCCGGCGCCGTGCACCCGGATCTCGGCGGCGGTGTCGAGGCCGGTGAGCGTGGAGGTGATGACGGAGATGGCGCGCCGGTGCTCGATCCAGGCGTGCCGGGAGGCGTACTGCCGCCGGGCGGTGACGACCGCGCCCCAGCCCTTGGGGGCGGCCACGAGCAGCAGCATGGGCACCAGCGACGGGTGCAGCAGGGCGAGCACCCCGGCGGAGGCGGCCAGCCCCACGACGGCGTTGACGACCGTGACCGACGAGCCGATCATCAGCCGGACCGAGTCGGTACCGAACCGGCCGGCGTCGAGCAGGCGGTGGAAGTCCTTGTCCTCCAGCACCGCGAGCTCCACGCGGACCGCGCCCCGGTAGAAGCGCGCGGTGCACACCCGCTCCACCTTCGGCTCCAGCTGGCCGGCGGCCGCCACGGAGACCGCCGAGAGCAGCACGGTGGCGGCGGCGACCGTGGTGACCGCCAGCAGCGACGGCAGTGCCTCGCGCAGCCGCTCGGTGGTGGGCCCGGCGGTGAAGAGGGCGGTCAGCGCACGGTTGGCGGCAACGAGCCCGAAGGCGCGCGTCAGCCCCTGGCCCAGCTCGGCGCCGACGAGCGCGAGCAGCGCCGGGCGGTCCTCGCACCAGGCGGCCCGGGCGACGGTGGCGACCATGGCGGGAAGCTGACGGGCCATCGACCAGAACGACAGGCGCAGCAGCGGCCGTTCGTGATTGACGAAGGCCTTGTCGTGCCGCAAGGCCCCGCCGAACAGCAGGAGTTCGCTCTCCGACACGGGGATCGGGCGCGGCGGGCGCCGCGCGAAGGGCGTCATCGTCCCTCCGGTACGCGGTAGGCTCGCGGGCCGGTCACGGACGTGGGGGGAGGCGCCGCGGGGGACGCGGGGCGGGACATGAAGCCTCCTGAGGACGGTGGGGCGGGCCGGCGGGTGCGGGCAGGAGGGCGCTGATGCCTGGCGGCGAGAGGCGTCGGTGAACCGATCCGTGCCAAGGGCATGGCCGAGGAGCACGCCGTGGCTGCGGTACGCGGCGACGTGCCGTGGAGTCGGGCTGGGGTGGTGGACGGGACCCCGGCGGACGGTGGCCTGTCCGATGCCGTCGGGGTTTCCGCGGCCTTCCGGTGCCCGTTTCCGGACAGGAGGACTCTATCCGTCCCGGCTCGCGGGAAAGTTCGCCAACCCGCAGTTCCCCGCAGACTGTTCACTCGTTCAGGTATAAATCACCGCCGGTTCCTGGAAGTTGGTACAACGCGAGCCCGGACCCTGGGCGGGGTCCGGGCTCGGCGGGCCGGCGCTCCGGCGGACGTGCGGGGCGGGGCGGCGGGCGATCGTTCGGCCGGTCGGCCGGTCGGTTCAGTCCTCGTGCGCCGCGGAGGGCAGCCGACGCAGCTTCAGGGACGTGTGCTTCTTGAAGGCGTAGTCGAGCATCTCGGCGGCGTCCGGGTAGCGGTTCACGGGGTCGTTGAGGATGACGCCGACGACGTTCCGCCCGCCCTGCCGCGCGGCGAACACCAGGCAGGGCCCCGACGCCGTGGTGGTGCCGGTCTTGATCCCCGTCACGCCGCCGTACGAGCCGAGCAGCTTGTTGGTGTTGTACCAGGTGTAGAGCCGGTTGACGTTCTTCGCCTTCTGCTGGGTGTTCAGCGCGGAGACGACCGTGCGGAAGGTGGCGCTGCGCAGGGCATGCCGGGAGAGCTCGGCCAGATCCCGGGGGGTGGAGTAGTTCCTGCCGGCCGAGGAGATGCCGTCGAAGGAGTCGTAGTTGGTGCCGCGCAGCTTCAACTGCCGGGCCTCGGCGTTCATCTTGGCGATGAACGACTTCGTGCGGGCCGCCTCGTCGGGCCCCGTGCCGAAGGCGTCGGCGAGGGCGTAGGCGGCGTCGCAGCCGGACGGGAGCATCAGCGCGTAGAGGAGCTGACGCGCCGTGAGCTTGTCGCCGGTGCGGAGGTCCGCCGTGCTCGCGCCCGTCCGCTGGACGTAATCGCGGTAGGACTGCTTGATCTCGATCTGCCGCTCCAGGTCCACCCCCGGGGTGTCCAGGACCACCACCGCGGTCATGATCTTCGTGGTGCTGGCCATGGGCCGCTTGACGGTCGCGTCCTTGGCCCACAGCGGGCGCGCGGAGCGGGCGTCCATCAGATAGGCGCCCTTCGCGTCGACCGACGGGCCGGGCGCGGCGTGTGCGGCCGGTGCCGGGAGCCCGGCGGCGAAGGCCACGGCCGTCGCCGCCGCCGTGGCCGCCAGTGGCGCTCCCCACGCTCCCCGGCGGCGGTCCTGCTCTCCCCCACGTCGCTGCATCAAGGCTCCATTCCTACGCTGTCGGGTCAGGGCGAGCGGCATCGTCGCACCGTCCCTCGCACGGAAAGAAATCCGAACCACTAATGGGTGAGCGGGACTTATGAGGCTGACGGGGTGTGCGGGGCGGCGCCGGGAGGCCTGAGGGGGAGGCGCATGAGGAGACGCAATAAGGGCAAGTGGGGGCATGGGAAGAGCCCGCCCGGTTTGCCCGGGCGGGCTCTTCTCGGCGAGGGTGCGCCGGGGGCGCCGGCGTGGCCTCAGCCCGCCGGTGCCGCCGTCCGCGCCTTACCGTCCTGCACCCCGGCCCGCGGGGCCAGGAGCCGTTCGGCGAAGTGACCGAAGACGAGGCCGAAGCCGGTCCAGAGCAGGAGCTGGATCGCCAGGGCCGACAGGCGGAACTTCCACAGCAGGGCCGCCGGGAAGTCGTCGGGCAGTTCGTTGACCGAGGGCAGGAAGGCGTAGGCGAGGCCGACGGCGACCACGAAGGCCGCCCCCGCCGCGACCGTCGCGTTCCAGTTGCCCAGCCGGGGCGCGAGGCGCTTGCCGAGGATGACCGCGCCGACCGCCAGCAGGACGCTGAGCGCGATCATCAGGAAGTAGAGCGCGGTGCGCTTGCCGATGGAGTCCGGGTCGCCGACGGAGGGCGGGTTGGCCGGGTACTTCAGGAACGGCACCACATAGACGGCGAGGAGCGCGCCGAGCGAGACCAGCGCTGCCGTGGCCCGGGGGCCGAAGCGGCCGATGCGGCCCAGGGCGACGCAGAAGACGAGCGAGGCGATACCGCCCAGCGCGACGCCGTAGACGAGGATGCCGGTGGCCAGCCCTGCGGTGGACTGCATGGTGCGGCTGACCGGATCCTCACCGCCGTCGCCGTGGTCGTGGGGGCTGTGCGCCTCCTCGAAGGCGATGGCGGAGTCCACATGGGGCTCGCCGAGCAGATAGGCGACGACGAGGGCCAGGACGCCTGCGGCGAGGCCCGCGAGCATGCCGCGGACGAGCAGGGCTCTGACGGAGATCGAGTTCACGGTGGTTCCCCCGGCAGGTCGTCAGTGGCAGGGGAAGCCGAGCAGGTGGCGCCCGTCGTGGACCCACTCGTGCACGTTCTCGCCGGAGATGAGGGAGGTGGCGCCCTGCTCGGCGCCGACGAAGTACAGCAGGACCAGCATGAGGATGCCGACGAAGAGCGCCCAGGGGGCGATCTCCTTGAGCGAGATGGGGGCGACCGCGGGTATGGCGGACGAGGCGGCGGCGGGGGCGGCGGACTGAGCCATGACAGAACCTCCTGGGGAACACGCGTCCCGATCATTGGGGCCTAGGACGACAGTGCGGGGTCTGACTTCCCTGCGGGGCTCCGCCGGGTACACAGTGGCGCGACCGTGCCGGGATCTCACCGGGCTTCCGTCACACCGTCGTCATTGCCACGCGACCGTACCGCGCGCGGGTGACCTGCGCTACGGCGTGCGGATGCTCACCCCGGCGCACGGGCCCGGCGGTGCCCGTGATCTGCTGATTCGCGGCGGACGCCGCCCGCTGACATCCCGTTGGCCGACAGCCCCGTTGACAGAACTGACAGACCCGTTGCCAGAGGGGACGAGAACACCGTGACCGTCCGTGTGATGCTGATCTCACCCGCCGCCGACGCCCCCGCGCACGAGGCCCGGTTCGGCGACGACGGGCCGCTCGGCGCGGCGGGGATGCGCCGTACGCGAGCGGCGGCCGGTTCGCTGCCGGCCGCCGGGCAGGTGCTGACCGCGCCGTCGGCCCGCTGCGCCGCGAGCGCGGCGGCTCTCGGCCTGGCCGCCGCCCGGCCCGAGCCCGCGCTGCGCGACCTCGACCCGGGCCGCTGGCGGGGCCTTCCGCTCGCCGAGGTCGGCGCGGCCGAACCACAGGCCCTGGCCGCCTGGCTGACGGACCCGGGGGCGGCGCCGCACGGCGGCGAGTCGGTGCAGGACGTGGTCGCCCGGACCGGGGCGTGGCTCGACGGCCTGGAGGACGGCAGGGTGCTGGCCGTCACCACCGCGGCGGTGATCCGCGCGGCGCTGGTCCACGCCCTGGACCTGCCGCCGCAGACGTTCTGGCGGCTCGACGTGCTGCCCCTGTCGGTGACAGAACTGTCGGGGCGCGGGGGCCGGTGGAACCTGCGCTGCGGGGTTCCGCTGCCGCGGGGGTCGGCGGATACCGCCTCGCCTGCGGAAACATAAATTCCTTAGGCTAGCCTTACCTTATGACTGTGTCGCAAGTGGGCCCCCCGGAGGTGCAGCCCGCCGGCCAACAGGCCCCGGCGGGGCGTGTGCACGGCAACCGGGCCGTCCTGACCGCCTCGGCCCTCCTGGTGGTGGGGGTCCTCGTGCTGTCCGCCCTCTCCCTGTCCGTCGGGGCGGGCGAGGTCGGGGCCGGGGACGTACTGGACTACGTCCTCGGGCGGAACGGGGCCCGCGACAGCTCCCGGCTCTCGCTCGTCGTCGGCGACCTGCGACTGCCCCGGACGCTCACCGCACTGGCCGTCGGAGCCGCGCTCGGCACCGCCGGCTGCCTGCTGCAGGCCGTCACCCGCAACCCCCTCGCCGAGACGGGCCTGCTCGGCGTGAACGCCGGAGCATCGCTCGGCGTCGTCGTCGGCATCGCCTTCCTCGGCGTGAGCAGCGGCTACGGCTATCTGCTGTGGGCGTTCGGCGGCGCGGTCCTGGCCAGTGCCCTGGTGCTGCTCATCGCGAGCCGCCGCGGCGGCGGTTCCCCGATGCGGCTGGTGCTCGCCGGCTCCGCGCTCGGAGCCACCTTCGGCGGCATCACCAGCGTGCTCATCGTGAACTCCGCCGAGACCTACGACCGCTTCCGCTTCTGGGTCCTGGGCTCGCTCGCGGGCGTCGAGGGCTTCACGAAGCTCACCGGTCTGCTGCCCGTCCTCGCCGCCGGATTCGTCGTCGCGCTGCTGATCGCCCGCCCGCTGTCCGCGCTCGCGCTCGGCGACGACCTCGCCAAGGGGCTGGGGCACCGTCCCGGCGTCATCCGCGTCGTCGTGGCCGTGGCCGTCACCCTCCTCACCGCGGCGTCCGTCGCGCTCGTCGGCCCCATATCCTTCCTCGGCCTGCTCGCCGGATTCCTCGCACGGGCCGTCACCGGCCCGCGCCTCACGGCACAGATCGTGCTCGCCGGCCTCATCGGCGCGGGCGTGCTGACCGGCTCCGACGTCCTCGCCCGCGTGGTCTCCCGGCCGTTCGAGGCGCCCGTCTCCGTCATCATCGCCCTCTTCGGCGCCCCCGTCCTCATCGCCATCGTCCGCTCCCGGCGGATGGCCTCGATGGGCATGACCGACCCGGCCGCGGAGGAGAGCCCGAAGGGCGGGCGGGGTGTCGCGGCCAGGCTGCCCCGTCCCCGTAAGGGAGAGGACGACGGCGCCGGCACGCTCGTCGTCCGCAGCGGCTCCCTGTCGCTGCTCGTGCCGCGCCGGGCCGCCGTCGCGGCCTTCGCCCTCGCCGCGCTGCTCGTCGGCGCGGTCGTGCTCTCCGCGTACGCCGGGCAGAGCGAGATGAGCCTGAGCCGTACGTTCAACGCCGTCTTCGGGTCGGGCGACCGGTTCGACGTCCTGCTCGTGCAGAAGTTCCGGCTCGGCCGGATCGTGGCCGGGCTGGCCGCGGGCGCCGCCCTCGGCCTCGCCGGCTGCCTCACCCAGACCCTCGCCCGCAACCGGCTCGCCACGCCCGAGCTGCTCGGCGTCAACGACGGCGCCACTGCCGCCGTCCTGCTGTCGGCGACCCTCAGCGGAACGTTCGGCGCGTGGTGGGCGGGCCCGCTCGGCGCGCTCGCCGCCGTACTCGTCGTCACCGCCGTCTCCGGCGGCCTGGGCCAGCGCGGCTACCGCGTCCTGGTCGTGGGCCTCGCCATGTCGGCGCTGGCCTCGGCGGTCACCCAGGTCGTCCTCTCCCGCCGCTCCCTGAACTCGGCCAGTTCGCTGTACGTGTGGACGTCCGGCAGCCTCAACGGCCGCAGCTACTCCGTGGCCGTGCCGGTCCTCATCGGCCTGGCCGTCCTGGTACCGCTCGCCCTCGTCGTCGCCCGCCACCTCAACGTGCTGCGCTTCGACGACTCCACCGCGGCCTCGCTCGGCGTCGCGCCGGGGCGGGTGCGGCTGGTGTGCATGCTGCTGGCGGTCGGCCTCGCGGGCCTCGCGGTCGGCATCTGCGGGCCGGTCGGCTTCGTCGCCCTCGCCTCGCCGGTGATCGCGGGGCGGCTGGCGGGGCCGCTGCGGGTGCCTGTCGTGGGCTCCATGCTGGTCGGGGCGACGCTCGTCGTCCTGGCGGACACCGTGGGGCGCGTTGCGCTCGACGGGGTGGAGATCCCGGTCGGGATCGTCACGACGGTCCTTGGCGGACCGTTCCTGCTGTGGGTGCTGCTGGGGCGGTCGGCGGCGGCGCGGGTGTAGTCGTTCCGGGGCTCCGCCCCCGACCCCGGTCCTCAATCGCCGGACGGGCTCAGTTCTTGCCCGGACCCAGCCTTGACAAAGGAAGCCATGGAACCGCAGAGTCCCCTCCTCCGCGAGCTCGCCGCCGCCGTGCGCCACGGCATACCCGACGCCGTCGGCACCTTCTGGCGGCACGCCGCCACCAAAGGCACGCCGCTGGTCGAGCCCGACCCCGAAGGCGACCCCGCCTGGCGGCTCGTCACCTTCCTCTGGCGCGACGACCCCGCCCGCCCCGCCTCCGACGTGCTCGCCCTCCTGCACACCGTCACCGACAAGGACCGGCACGCGGGCGACCTCGCGCCGCACCTCATGGGCAAGGTGGACGGCACGGACGTCTGGGCGATCGGCCACCGGCTGCGGGCCGACCACCGGGCCTCGTACCAGTTCTTCGCGGCCCACGGCCCGCGCGAGGAGACGCTGCGCGCGGACCGCAAGTCCTGGCTGCGCGTCCTGGACTCCGCCGTGCCCGACCCGTTCAGCACGCTCCCGCAGCTGCCCTCGCGTGACGGGCGGAACCCGTCGTCGGTGATGGCGCTCCCGGACGCGCCGGTGCAGGAGTGGGCCGGCCCCCGCCCGGGGACGGCGCGCGGCGTACGGGCCGACGCCGTGGTCGACGGGCGGCGCGTCCACGTGCACCTGCCCGCCGGGCACCGGGCGGACGGCGGCCCGTACCCCGTGATCGTGCTGCTGGACGGCGAGATGTGGGGGCCGGTCCTGGACTTCGGCACCGCCCTGGACAACCTGTACGCCGACGGGCGCCTCGCGCCGGCGGTCACGCTGATGGTGGACACCATGGGCCGGGCCCGCCGCATGGAGGACCTCAGCTGCAGCGAGGAGTTCGTCGACTGGATGGCGGACGTCCTGCTGCCGTGGGCCGCGCAGGCCTACGGGGCCACGGACGAGGCGGCGCGCACGGTCGTGGCCGGGCAGAGCGCGGGCGGGCTGACGGCCGCGTTCGCGGCGTTCCGCCGGCCCGAGCGGTTCGGCAACGCCCTGTCCCAGTCGGGCTCCTTCTGGTGGCCGGACGGGACGGAGTTCGACGGCGGCAGCGAGTGGCTCACCCGGCAGTTCGCGGTGAGTGGGAAGCGGCCCGTACGCATCCGGCTGGAGGTGGGCCTGCAGGAGTGGATGCTCCTCCCGCAGAACCGCCACCTGCGCAATGTGCTGGAGGCCCGGGGCTACGACGTCGCCTACGGCGAGTTCAACGGGGGCCACGACTACGCCTGCTGGCGCGGGGGGCTCGCCGCGGGGCTGGCGGCCTTGCTGGCACCGAGGTAGGTCTGTCCGGCGGTGCCGTCCCGGGCCGCAGCGCGGTCCGACGACGGCCCCGCCGGGCCGGCCCGTGCGTCAGGCCGCGGCCTGTATCTCCGCGTCCCGCGGCTCGTCGTCGAACGACGGCGGGGCGGGGGCGTCCTTGGGCATCCGCAGCGCGACGAGCGCGCCGAGGGCGACCAGGCCCGCCGTGACCAGGATCGCCGCCCGGTACGGGCCCGGGGCCGTGTCCTGGGCATGCGAGCCGCCCCCGGCGGCGATCACCGCGGCCGTCGCGGCGATGCCCAGCGCACCGCCCAGCGTGCGCACGATGGTGAACAGGCCCATCGCCTGGCCCATCGCCGGGGGCGGGACGTCCGCGAACCCGGCGATCTGGACGGTCAGCACGGCCGTGCCGAGCACCAGGCCGACGCAGAACATCAGCGCCCGCACCGCCCAGGCGCTCTCCGCCACCCCCGGCACGGCCAGCGCGGCGAAGACCCCCGTGGCCAGGACCAGGGCGGGCACGGCGAGCAGCCGCGGGCCCAGCTTCGGCATCAGCCGGTCGGCGACCTGCGAGGCCAGCATCAGGCCGAGCGCCTCGGGGAAGACGCTCAGGCCCGCGTCCAGGGCCGAGGCCCCGAGCGCCGCCTGGTAGAGCAGCGGGAACGCGAAGAGGACGCCCATCAGCCCGGCCGAGGTGACCAGGGCGAGCACCGTGGCCGAGGCGAACACCTTGTCGGCGAGCAGCCGCAGCTCCAGCAGCGGGTTCTTCGCCCGGAGCAGGTGGACGCAGCCGGCGACGAGCAGGATCAGCCCGAGCGGGCCGGCCACGGCGACGGACGGCGAGGTCCAGCCGTGCGAGGGGCCGAAGCCCAGCGCGTACGTGAGCAGGCCGAGCGCCGGGGTGGCCAGCAGGAAGCCGGGGACGTCGAACGGGGCGGCGCCGTCCTCCGCCTCCTCCTTCTCCTCGCGCAGCCCCGCCACGCCCAGCAGCACCGCCGCCGCGCCGATCGGCACGTTGACGAAGAACAGCCAGTGCCAGGAGAAGTGCTCGGTGAGGAAGCCGCCCAGCGGCGGCCCGAGGGCCGGCATCAGGGCGGTCGGCACGATGAGGACCTTCGAGAGCTTCATCCGCTCGTGCGGCGGGAAGGCGCGGAAGAGCAGCGTCATGCCGACCGGGGTGAGCAGGCCGCCCGCGATGCCCTGCACGACGCGCGCGAGGACCAGGACCGGCAGGTCCTGGGCCAGGCCGCAGACCGCCGAGGCCGCCGTGAAGACGGCCAGCGAGCCGAGGAAGACCTTCTTGGTGCCGAAGCGGTCGCCGAGCCAGCCGGCGACCGGCAGGGCGACGGCGAGCGCCACCAGGAAGGCGACCTCCACGGTGTTGGCGGCGGAGACCGGTTCGCCGAAGTCCCGGGCGATGGTCAGCAGCGCCGGGCCCACGATGGTGGAGTCGAGGCCGTTCATGCACATCGCCGCCGTGTACACGATCACGACGGCGACGCGCGGGTTGATGCCCTTCACCCCTGGGCCGCCGGGGCCAGGTCGGTCCAGTTCTCGGTGATCCAGTCCACGGCCTGCTGCCGCTCGCAGGGGCCGTGGACGAGGCTCCAGCCGTCCGGCACGGCGGCGAAACCCGGCCAGAGGCTGTGCCGGCCCTCGGCGTTGACGAGGACGAGGAAGGGGCCGTCGCCGTCGAAGGGGTTGGCGGGTGCGTCGCTCATGGGGTCAGTTCTCCAGGTTCTGCAGACGGTCGGCGATCACGCTCGCGATGTGCGCGATCGGCTTGGGCAGGGTCATGTCCTTGTGCGAGCAGGCGACGTCCGTGTTGTCGATGCGCCCGGTCACGTACGGGGTCCAGGTGTCGGGGGTGAGCTCGTCGTCGATGGTGTCGACGGTGGCGCGGAAGAAGAGCACGTCGCCCTCGTACACGCGGTGGTCGAAGGCGCGCACCAGGAAGTTGGTGTTGAGGTAGGTGCGGTTGAGGGCCTCGATGGTGGCGTCGTCGAGGCTGGCCAGCGGCGAGCCCTCGCGGCGCAGCACGTCGGTGACGTGGGCGAGTTCGAAGGGCTTGCCCTCCAGGCTGTCCGGGCCGTAGCCGCCCATGGCGAGGAGCGCTTCGAGCGCCTCGGCCTGGTCGGGCACGGGCAGCTCGCGGAAGCCCTCGGCGGGGTAGGCGTCGAGGATGGCCAGCAGCTCGACCTCCTGGCCCAGGTCCTGCAGGCGGGTGGCCATGGCCTGGGCGATGATGCCGCCGGTGGACCAGCCGAGGAGGCGGTACGGTCCCTCCGGCTGGACCTCGCGGAGCCGGTCGACGTAGTGCGCGGCGAGCTCCTCCAGGGTCTGCGGCAGCGGCTGCTCGGCGGTGGCCGGGCCGACGCCCTGGGCCTGCATGCCGTAGATCGGCACGTCGGCGGGCAGGTGGCGGATCAGGCCCGCGTAGCACCAGCTGAGGCCGCCCGCGGGGTGGACGCAGTACAGCGGGGCCTTGTCGCCGGGCGCGGCCGGGCGCAGCGGCAGCAGGACGTCCAGCGCGTCGGTCTGCTCCGCGGCGTCGAGTGCGGCGTCCAGGGCCGCGACGGTCGGCGCCTGGAAGACGGTGCCGATGCCGACGTCGGCGCCGAGGGCGTCCTTGACGCGTCCGGCGAGGCGCACGGCGAGGAGGGAGTGGCCGCCGAGGTCGAAGAAGTTGTCGTCCACGCCGACCCGGGGCAGGCCCAGGACGTCGGCGAAGATCGCGCAGAGCTGTTCCTCGCGGGGGCCGCGGGGTGCGCGGCCTTCGGTGACGGCCGAGGCGAGGTCGGGGGCCGGGAGGGCCTTGCGGTCGAGCTTGCCGTTGGCGGTCAGCGGCAGCCGGTCGAGGAGGACGACGGCCGAGGGCACCATGTGGACGGGCAGTTCGCCGGCGGCGTGCTCGCGCAGGACGGCCGGGGTGACGTCGCGTGCCGGGACGGCGTAGGCGACGAGGCGCTTGTCGCCGGGGGTGTCCTCGCGGACGACGACGGCCGCGTCGGCGACGTCGGGGTGATCGGCGAGGACGCCCTCGATCTCGCCGAGCTCGATGCGGAAGCCGCGGATCTTGACCTGGTGGTCGGCGCGGCCGAAGTAGTCGAGGTTGCCGTCGGGACGGCGGCGGGCGAGGTCGCCGGAGCGGTACATGCGGGTGCCGCTCTCGCCGAAGAGGGCGGCGTACGGGTCGGCGACGAAACGTTCCGCCGTGAGGGCGTGCCGGCCGAGGTAGCCGCGGGCCAGTCCTTCGCCGGCGACGTACATCTCGCCGGTGACACCGGGCGGCACGGGCTGCAGGTACGGGTCGAGGACGTAGACGCGCAGGTCGGGGATGTTGACGCCGATGGTGCTGGAGGCGCCGGCGGCGGCCTTCTCCCGGTCCAGGGCCATGTACGAGACGTGCACGGTCGTCTCGGTGATGCCGTACATGTTGACGAGCGTGGGCGCGTTCTCGTCATGGCGCTCGTACCAGTCGGCGAGCCGGGCCAGTTCGAGGGCCTCGCCGCCGAAGACGACGTAGCGCAGGGCCAGGTCGCTGCCCGGGTTCTCCTTGTCGGCGGCCATCAGCTGGTAGAAGGCCGACGGAGTCTGGTTGAGGACGGTGACGGACTCGGCGGAGAGCAGGCGCAGGAAGGCGGCCGGGTCGCGGCTGACGAGGTGGGGCACGACGACGAGGCGGCCGCCGTGCAGCAGGGCGCCCCACATCTCCCAGACGGAGAAGTCGAAGGCGTAGGAGTGGAAGAGCGTCCAGACGTCGGTGTGGTCGAAGCCGAACCACTGGTCGGTGGCGGTGAACAGCCGGACGACGTTGTGGTGGGTGACGGGGACGCCCTTGGGGCGGCCGGTGGAGCCGGAGGTGTAGATGACGTAGGCGACGTCGTCCGGGCGCACGGGCCGGACGCGCTCCTCCGGGGTGAGGTCGGCGGCGCCGTACGCCTCGGCCTCGGCGCCGTCTACGAGGACGACGGGCAGGTCGTGTGCCGGGATGCGGGCCGCGGTCGCGCTGTCGGTGACGACGGCGGCGGGGGCGGCGTCCTGGAGCATGTACGCCAGGCGGTCGGCCGGGTAGTCGGGGTCCATCGGGAGGTAGGCGGCGCCGGCCTTGGCGACGGCCAGCAGGCCGGTGACCAGTTCCGGGGAGCGGGGCAGGGCGAGCGCGACGATGGAGCCGGGGCCGATGCCGCGGGCGGCGAGCAGCCGGGCGAGGCGGTTGGCGCGGGCGGACAGCTCCGCGTAGCCGAGGGAGGCGCCCTCGCAGGTGACGGCCGTACGGGCCGGGTGGCGGCGTGCGGCGTCCTCGTAGAGCTCTACGAGGGTCTGCTTCGAGGGCTCGGGGGCCGGGGTGCCGGTGTTCCACTCGACGAGCAGCTGATGGCGCTCGTCGTCGCCGAGCACCGGCAGCAGGCCGATGGGGGTGCCGGGGTCGGCGGCGGCAGCGGCCAGCAGGCGGGTCAGGTGGGCCGAGAGTCGCTCGGCGGTGGCGCGGTCGAAGAGGTCGGTGCGGAACTCCAGGAAGCCGGAGATGCCGCCGCCGGGCTGCTCCCCCGCGTTCAGGGTGAGGTCGAACTTGGCCGTGCCGGACGGCGTGGCCGTCATCGCGGCGGTCAGCCCCGGGCCCATGGCGAACGTCCCGTCGGGCAGGGACTGCCAGGCGAGCATCACCTGGAACAGGGGATGCCGGGCCAGCGAGCGCGGCGGGTTGAGCTCCTCGACGAGCCGGTCGAAGGGCAGGTCGCCGTGTTCGTACGCGCCGAGCGTGGCGGTGCGGACGCGGCCGAGGAGGGTGCGGAAGTCCGGGTCGCCGGAGGTGTCGGCGCGCAGCACGAGGGTGTTGACGAAGAAGCCGACGAGGTCGGCGGTCGCGTCGTCGTCGCGGCCGGCCACGGGGGTGCCGAGGGGGATGTCGGTGCCGCAGCCGTAGCGGGTCAGCAGGGCCGCGAGGGCGGCCTGGACGACCATGAAGACGCTGGTGCCGGTGGTGCGGGCGAGCGCCTCGACGGCGGCGTGCGCGTCCGCGCCGAGGTGGAAGGGCACGGTGTCGCCGGCGGAGGAGGCGACGGCGGGGCGCGGCCGGTCGGTGGGGAGTTCGAGCTGGTCGGGCAGCCCGGCGAGGGCCTGCTTCCAGTGCTCCATCTGGCGGTCGGCGAGCGCGGTGGGGGCGCCGGCGGTGCCGAGGAGCCGCTGCTGCCAGGCGGTGTGGTCGGCGTACTGGACGGGCAGGGGCGCGAGTTCGGGGGCGCGGCCCGCGGCGCGGGCGGCGTAGGCGGTGGCGAGGTCGCGGGCCAGCGGCGTGGTGGAGGCGCCGTCGCCGGCGATGTGGTGCAGGAGGAGGAGCAGGGTGTGCTCCGTCCCGCCCTCCGTGAACAGGGTGACGCGCAGCGGGGGTTCGGCGGCCAGGTCGAAGCAGTGCCGGACGGCGGCGGTGACGTCGGTCGTCGGCGGAGCGGTGTGGAGCTCGGGGTACGCCTCGTCCGTCGCGAGAATCCGCTGGTAGGGCTCGTTGTCAGTGGCCGGGTATACGGTCCGGAGTGTTTCGTGACGCTCGGTGAGGTCGCGCAGGGCCAGGCGCAGTGCGTCCTGGTCGAGCGGGCCGGTGAGGGTGAGGAGCAGGGGGATGTTGTACGTGGGGCTGGGGCCTTCGAGCCGGTGCATGAACCACAGCCGCTTCTGGGCCGGGGAGAGCGGCATCCGCTCCGTGCGCGGTACGGGCACGAGGGCGGGGCGCTCGTCGGCCGGGGCGCCGGGGGCGCTGCCGAGGAGGGCGGCGAGGGCTGCGGGGGTGGGGTTGCGGAAGACGTCGGCGAGGCCGAAGCCCTCGCCTGCGGCCTCGCGGATGCGGGCGGCGATACGGCCTGCGAGGAGGGAGTGGCCGCCCAGAGCGAAGAAGTCGGCGTCGGGGGACGGCGGGGCGTCCAGACCGAGGACGTCCTGGAAGAGGGCGCAGAGCGCGGCTTCCTGCGGGGTGCGGGGCTCGCGGGCGGCCGGGCCGGCGGTGGGCTCGGGGTCGGGCAGGGCGCGGTGGTCGAGCTTGTCGTTGGCGGTGCGGGGCAGGGCGTCCAGGGCGAGGATCGCGGCGGGCACCATATGCGCGGGCAGCTGCCCGGCGAGGTGGGCGCGCAGGGCCTCCGTGTCGAGCTCCGCGGCGGCCGTGCCCTCGGCGGGGACGGCGTAGCCGAGGAGTCGCTTGCCGTGGGCGGTGTCGCGGGCGATGACCGCGGCCTGGGAGACCGTGGGGTGGGCGGCCAGCGCGGCCTGGATCTCGCCGAGTTCGATGCGGAAGCCGCGGATCTTGATCTGGTCGTCGGCGCGGCCGAGGAACTCCAGGGTGCCGTCGGGGCGGCGGCGCACCAGGTCGCCGGTGCGGTACATGGCGGCGCCGGGCTCGCCGTGGAGGGCGCCGAAGGGGTCGGCGGTGAAGCGCTCGGCGGTCAGGTCGGGGCGGCCGAGGTAGCCGCGGGCCAGGCAGGCTCCGGCGATGTACAGCTCGCCGGTGACGCCGTCGGGCGCGGGGCGCAGGGAGTTGTCGAGGACGTAGGCGCGGGAGCCGCGGACGGGTCTGCCCTGGGGGGTGCCGTCCTCGCCGGGCAGCCAGTAGTAGGCGTCGACGGTGGTCTCGGTGGGGCCGTAGAGGTTGACGGGGCCCAGGCCCTCGGTGGCGGCCAGGCGCCGCCAGAGCGGCTCGGGGGTGGTCTCGCCGCCCACGACGACGACGGCCGGGTGGTGCCGGCCCTCGTCCAGCAGCCCTTCGGCGAGGAGGGCTTCGGCGTAGGAGGGGGTGACGTCGAGGTAGTCGAGGCGCTCGTCGTGGACGTAGCCGGCGAGGGCGGCGGGGTCGCGGTAGCCGGCGTCGTCCAGCAGGTGCAGCTCGTGGCCGTGGACCAGCCAGATCAGCGGGTCCCAGGAGGCGTCGAAGGCGAAGGAGGCGCTGTGGCCGATGCGCAGGCGGTCGCGGCCGGTGCGGGCCACGGCGGGGGCGATGTGGTCGCTGCCGTGCCCGGCGTGCAGGTTGGCCAGCGAGGCGTGGGTGACGACGACGCCCTTGGGGCGGCCGGTGGAGCCGGAGGTGTGGATGATGTACGCGGCCTGACGGAGCGTGGGCGCGGCCGGTGCGGTCGCCGGGCGGGCGTCGATGCGGGCGCGGGTCTCCGGGGCGTCCAGGAGCAGCGTGGGGATGTCGTGCGGGGGCAGGCCGCGCACGGCGTCGGCGGTGCCGACGAGGCAGCCTGGGCGGGCGTCTTCGAGGACGGCGGTGATGCGCTGGGCGGGGTGCCCGAGGTCGAGGGGCTGGCAGACGCCGCCCGCCTTGAGGACGGCCAGCAGGGCGACGACGGTCGAGGCGCTGCGGGGCAGGGCCAGGGCGACGGGGGTCTCGGCCGTGACGCCCGCGGCGGTCAGCTCGTGGGCCAGGCGATTGGCGGCGGCCTCTAGTTCGGCGAAGGTGAGGGTCTCGCCGCCGCTGCGGACGGCCGTGGCGCCGGGGGTGCGGGCGGCCTGCGCGGTGAAGAGCTCGGGCAGGGTGTGCTCGGCGGGCGGCTCGGCGCGGCCGGCGGTGGCCCGCCGGATCCCGTCGGCGTCGAGGAGGTCGAGGGTGCCGACCGGCCGGTCCGGGTCGTCCAGGAGGAGGTCGGCCAGCGCGTCGAGGTAGCGCAGGAAGGCCTGTTCGTGGGCGGCGAGCTCCTCGGCGGTGTAGCGGCCGGGGTTGGCGTCGAGGCCCAGGACGAGGGAGTCTCCGGGGCCGGGGGTGGCGGTGACGGCGAGGTCGTCGACGGGTCCGGCGGCGAGGTTGCGGAGGGTGCCGGGCAGGCCCGCGAAGTCCAAGTCGGCGCCCTCGAACGGCTTGATGTTGAGCATCGGGCCGAACATCGGCTGGTCGCTGCCGGTGAGCCCGAGGTCGTGGCGCAGCTCCTCCAGGCGGTAGCGCTCATGGCGACCGACGGCGCGGGCCGCGAGGACGACGCGGCGCAGGAGCGTGGTACCGGTGTCGTGGGGCCGGACGGCGACGCGCAGCGGCATCACGTTGACGGTCATGGCAGGGGTGTGCAGGGCGGCCGAGCTGCGCCGGTTCTTCAACGGCAGGCCCAGGAGGATGTCCTGGGCGCCGGATATGCGGTGCACGTAGCCGGCGGTGGCGGCCATGACGAGGTTGGCCCAGGTGCTTCCGCCGACGGCGTCGGCCGCCTGCTTCAGGCGGGTGAGGGTGCCCGCGGGGAGGGCGGTCAGGCGGCGCAGGACCGTCGTCGCGGGCGCGGCGGGGCGGGCGGAGAGCGAGGCGGGCCCGGGGCGGTCGGCGAGGTGCTCGCGCCAAAAGTCGCGGTCGGCGGCGTAGTGCTTGCCCGCGCGGTAGGCGGCCTCCTCGTCGGTGAGTTCGCGGAGGGGGGCGAAGCGTGCGACGGGGGGCTCCTCGCCGGCGGCCAGGGCGGTGTAGACCGCGGCGACGCGCTGGCCGATGAGGGTCAGGGCGTAGGCGTCGACGGCGAAGTGGTGGACGCGCTGGTACCACCAGTGCGTCTCGTCGTCGATGCGGAAGAGGGCCTGGGTGACCAGGGGGCCGCGGGTGAGGTCGACGGGCCGGTCGAGGTCGGCGCGCATCCACGCCTCGGCCTCGGCCCGGGGGTCGCCGGCGGTGCGCAGGTCGGCCCGGTGGAGCGTCGGTTCCCGCCCGGCGGCGAGGCGCTGGGCGGGGGCGGCGTCCTCGTCGGCGGGGTCGGCCGGGACGGCGCGGAGGGAGAGGGTCTGCGCCTCGCGGGCGGTGCGGAGCAGTGCGCGCTCGAAGAGCTCCTCGTCCAGGGGGCCCCGGATCTCCACGCAGTCGCCCGTGTTGTACACGGGGTTGTCAGGGGCGAGTTCCTGTGCGTACAGGATTCCGGCCTGGGCCGCGAGCAGCGGCAGCTCGACAGGAGAAGTCTCGGCCTCGTGGTGACGCATGGTGTGGGGACTCCCGTTGGATGACAGCGATCTGGCCACACCGGTACCCCCCGGTATGTCAGCTTAGGTAAGCCTAAGCTATTTTTTGCCTATCCGTGAGAGTCTCCCACCACAGGGTGCGGAACGAACAGGAGCACCGATCATGACCGCGGCCGACGGCCTCAAATCCGCCCTGCGCGAGCGCGTACTCGCCCACCGCGACGACCTCCTGTCGCTCAGCCGGCGCATCCACGCGCACCCCGAGACGGCCTTCGCCGAGCATCAGGCCGCCGCCTGGTGCGCCGACTTCCTGCGCGGGCACGGCTTCGACGTCACCGCGCCCGCCTACGGCCTGGACACCGCCTTCGCCGCGACGACGGGCTCAGGGCCGGTCACGGTGGCCGTCGTCTGCGAGTACGACGCTCTGCCCGGCCTCGGGCACGCCTGCGGCCACAACCTGATCGCCGCGGCCGGTCTCGGCGCCGCCCTGGCCCTCGCCCCGCACGCGGACGAACTGGGCCTGACCGTACGGGTCCTGGGCACGCCCGCCGAGGAGCGCGGCGCGGGCAAGGCGCTGATGCTGGAGGCGGGCGCCTTCGACGGCGTCGACGCCGCGATGATGGTGCACCCGTGCCCGTTCGAGGTGGCCGAGTTCCGCTCGTTCGCGCTCGGCACGCTCTCCGTCGCGTACACCGGCAAGGCCGCCCACCCGAGCCTCAACCCGCACGAGGGCCGCAACGCCGCCGACGCGCTCACCGTCGCCCAGGTCGCCCTCGGGCTGCTGCGCCAGCAACTGCCCCCGCAGTGGAAGGTGCACGGGGTGACCACGGGCGCGGGCACGGCGCCCAACCTGATCCCCGACCGCGCCACGGCCGAGTACGAGATCCGCGCCTCGGCCGCGGAGGACCTCCGGGAGCTGCGCGAACGCGTCGAGGCGTGCTTCCGCGCGGGCGCCCTGGCCACGGGCTGCGAGGTCGAACTGACCCGCCCCGAGCCCGACTACCTCGACTTCCGCACCGACGCGGAGCTCATCGCGCTCTGGCAGGACAACGCGCGTGCGCTGGGCCGGCCGGAGCCGCTGCAGCGGGACGCTTTCGCCTGCACGGACATGGGCAACGTCTCGCATGTCGTGCCGTCGATTCACCCGGTGCTGGACATCACCGGGGGTGCTTGCGGGCCGCACGAGGCGGAGTTCGCCGACGCGGCGGTTTCGCCTCGCGGCGAGCAGGCGGTCCTCGACGGGGCGGTCGGCATGGCCTGGACGGCGGCCGACTTCGCGGCGGCGCGCCGCGCCTGACCGCTTCGGGGCTCCGCCCCGGACCCCGGTCCTCAATCGCCGGACGGCTCTCTTCTGTGCCGGGCCGGCGATTGAGGATGCGGCGGGCCGGCGATTGACGCCGGAGCGCGTCAGGACTTCGCCGACAGCGCCTTCACGATGTCGTCCACGACGACCGTGCTGGCGATCGGGCCGCCGCGCGTGGACCAGACCGAACCGTTCACCGTCACGGCGTGGTTCTTCTTGACCGCGCCCAGGTCCTTGTACGCCGGCTTCTCCTGGACGTCCTTCAGCGCCTTCTCACCGTCGGAGGTGAGGGTCGACAGGAACAGCCAGTCGCCGTCGATCTCGTTGATCTTCTCCAGGCTGAGCGCCGGGGTGTGGGCGTTGCCGTCCTTGTCCTGCGTCTTGGGGCGCTTGAGGCCCATGTCCAGGGCGACGCCGCTGGCGAACTGCTTCTTCTCCATCCAGCTGGGGCCGTCCGGGTTCCAGCGGACGATGCTGACCTCGGCGCCCTTGTTGTCGCCCAGGCCCTCGCCGGCCTTCTTCGCCTTGGCCTCGTAGTCGCCGATGACCTTGTTGGCGTCGTTGATCTTGTTCAGGGCGTTGCCGATACCCCGGAAGGAGAGCTTCCAGTCGTCGGTCGGGGCCATGGTGACGAGCGTGGCCGGGGTGATCTCGCGCAGCTGCTTGAGCATCTGCTCGTCCTGCATGTCACCGGCCAGGATGAGGTCGGGCTTCGCGGCGACGACCTTGTCCATCACCGGCTGCAGCAGATTGCCGACGACGTTGATGTCCTTGACCTTGTCGGCGAGGTAGGCCGGCGGCTTGCTCAGGCCCTGGCCGTTGGTGATGCCGACCGGCTTGACGCCCAGCGCCAGCACCGCGTCCAGGTCCTCCTGGGTGAGCGTCACGATGCGCTTGGGGTTGGCCGGGACCTTCACCGCGGTGCCGGTCGCGTCCTTGACCGTACGGGTGCCGCCGCTCGCCTCGGAGGCGTTGTCGGACTTGCCGTCCGAGCCCTTGTCGGAGTCGGAGCCACAGCCGGTGACCAGCAGCGCGGCCGCCCCCACAGCGGCGAGCACCTGCACCGCGCGGCGCGGGGCGAAGGGGAGGAGGCGGTTGGGAGTGGTCATCAGAAAGCTCCGGGCGTGGGTGAAGAAGGGGACGGAAAGGAATGGCAAAAGGACAGCGGGCAGCATGAGGAACCCCTCGCACCGGCCCGCAATGGACATTAGGTTAGCCTTACCTTAAAGCTCTCCTCATGGGAGGGTCCATATCAGCCGGCGATCTTCTGGAAAGGCCCGCCTGTGGAGCTCCGCGTCGAACAGCTCATCGCCGGTTACCCCGGCCACCGCGCCGTGGCGGGAGTCGACCTGACCATCCCCTCCGGCCGGGTCGTCGCGATCGTCGGCCCCAACGGCTGCGGCAAGTCCACGCTGCTGCGCTCCGTCGCCCGGCTCCACCAGCCCGAGTCCGGCCGGGTCTACGCGGGCGACGCCGACATCTGGCAGCTGAAGCAGCGCCAGGCCGCGCACCGCATCGCCCTGCTCCCCCAGTCGCCCCTGGCCCCCGAGGCCGTCACCGTGGCCGGGCTCGTGCGCTACGGGCGCCACCCGCACCAGGGCCTGTTCCGCCAGTGGTCGCGCGACGACGAGCGGGCCGTCGAGGAGGCACTGCAGGCCACCGGCGTCGCCGCACTCGCCGGCCGCCGGCTCGACCAGCTCTCCGGCGGCCAGCGCCAGCGCTGCTGGCTCGCGATGGTCCTCGCCCAGGAGACGCCGATCGTCCTCCTCGACGAGCCGACCAGCGCCCTGGACATCGGCCACGCCGTCGAGGTGCTCGACCTCGTCCGCGAAGTGGCCCTCGCCGGCCGCACGGTCGTGATGGTCCTGCACGACCTCGCGAGCGCCGCCCGCTACGCCGACACCGTCGTCGCCATGAAGGACGGGCGCGTCGTCGCCCACGGCGCCCCGCGCGACGTCGTCGACACCGCCCTGGTGCGCGAGCTGTACGGGATCGAGGCCGACATCCTGGAGGCGCCCGCCGACGGCTCCCCCGTGGTGGTCCCGGCCCGGCGCGCACCGGTGGCCGCGGCCGTCTCGTAGGCCGGGCGCGCCGTCCGTCAGAAACCGGCCGCGTACCGCCAGAAGTCCCGCATCAGGGCGGACGGCGTCGGTCCGGTCATCAGGACCTGCGTAAGCAGGATCGCGACCAGCCCGGTCGACGGCACGATGTGTGCGGCCGTCCCGGTGCCGCCGACCCAGCCGTAACGGCCCGGCACGTTCCACGGCTCGGCCGCCGTGATGTCGACCGAGCCGCCGTACCCCCAGCCCTGGCCCTCCAGGAACAGCGCGCCGCCCTCGCGCTGGGCCGGCGTCAGGTGGTCGGTGGTCATCCGCCGTACGGACGCGGGCGACAGCAACCGCTGCCCACCGGGCCCGGTGCCCCCGGCGAGGAGCATCCGGGCGAAGGCGTACAGGTTACCGGCGGTGGAGACGAGCCCGCCGCCCGCGGCCGGGAACGCGGGCGGGCGGCTCCACTCCCCGTCAGGAGGGTCCACCGGCTCCGGGCCGCCCTCGCCGCCCTCCGGAGCGGGCCGGTAGAGCGTGGTGAACCGGCCGAGGTCCGCGGCCGGGACCGAGAATCCCGTGTCGGCCATGCCCAGCGGTTCGAAGAGCCGCTCGGCGAGGAAGGCGGGCAGGGAGCGGCCCGCGGCCCTGGCGATGAGCACGCCCAGGATGTCGGAGCAGGTCTGGTAGAGCCAGGCCTCCCCCGGCTGACGCAGCATCGGGATGCGGGCCAGGTCCGCCAGCCACGCGTCCGGCAGCGGGGCCTGCTGCGGGGCCAGGAGGTGCCGGTGCGCCTCCTGGTGCAGGAGCACGACCGCCGGCAGCGAGAAGTCGGCCGGGAAGCCGTAGCCCGCGCGGAAGGTGAGCAGATCTTCCACGGTGATGGGGCGGGCGGCCGGGACCACGTCGTCGACGGCCGCGTCCGGCGTACGGACCACGACCGGCGACGCGAGCTCCGGCAGCCACTGTTTCACCGGGTCGCCGAGCGCCATCCGGCCGTCCTCGATCAGCATCATGGCGGCCGCGGCGATCAGGGGCTTGGTGAGCGATGCGATGCGGAACAGCGAGTCCTGCGCGACGGGCGCGCTGCCCGGGCCTCCGGCCGAGCCGGTGGCCTCCGCTTCGGTGCGGTCGCCGCGCGCGACCAGCGCCACGGCGCCGGGCACCGCACCGCCGCTGACGTACGGCCGGAGGACCTCGCGCAGGCCCGTCACGATCCCGCCGCGGGCCCGGCCGTCCGGAGCGGAGTGATCTGCTCGATGTCGTAGCGGACGCGCAGCTTCGCGATGGCCTCCAGGTCGACCGGCGGGCCCGCCTCCAGGATCTCGAAGAGCTCCTCGAAATAGCGCTCGTGGTCGGGCGGCGGCGAGGCCTGGAAGAACATCCGCACCGGCTCGGACGTCGGGTTGGCGAAGGCGTGCGGGCAGCCCGGCGGGACGAGGATCACCGTGCCCGTGGTGGCCCGTGCGTACCGCTGGCCGGCCGCCGAGCGCCACTCCCGCCAGTGATCCGGCGTCCGCACGAGCGGCTCGAAGGCGAGCACGTCCAGCTCGCCCTCCAGGACGTAGAAGAGCTCCTCGCTGCGGGTGTGCAGGTGCGCGCCGACGTCGAAGCCGGGCGGGACGACGACCTCGAAGCTGGAGGCCGCGCGCGAGTGCTCCCCCGTGACCTTGAAGGTGACCTGCTGGGCGGGGCTGACGAGGGTGCGGCCCCCGCCGGGTGGCACGACGAGACCGTCCTGGGCTGAGATCAGGGTCATCGCGGCGGTCCTTCCCGGCGGCGCTCCACGGCGTGGCGGAACCACGGCGTCCGATATTCCGTAGATTTCCCGTTCGGACCACGCGGCACCCCTGCCCTCACCCGTACGGGTCACACCTCGCGGGACAGCCGCTCCACGAGCCCGGGGTCGGGCTGCGGGATCTCACCGAACTCCTCGTCGTCGCCGTCGACCGTGAGGCGGTTGACGACGCTCTCCAGAGCGGCGGGCAGATGGGGGGTCAGGCCGCTGTGCCACTGGATGAGCAGTTCGTGGCGGGCCGCGTCGGACAGGAGCTTGCGGCGGCCGTGCACCCCGGACGCGGGGCGCGGGGGCTCCTGCGGGTCGTGGGCGGCCTGGGCGCGCCAGAAGGCTGCGTCGCGGAGCTCGCCGTTGCGGCGGTGCGAGAGGTGGAGGCAGTACGCGGCGGTACGGCTGCCGCCGCCGGCGGCGAACTGCCACCAGAAGTCGGCCGCGCGGGTGTGGCCGACCACGTGCAGCAGGCACGCGAAGACGAGGGCGCCTTCGGGGTCGATGCCCCGGTCGTCCGCGAACCGTTCCAGGCTGCCGGCCGCCTCGACGGCGTTGATCACCAGGACGCAGGCGAGGTCGAGCTCGTGTGCGGCCTCGTCACGGGCGGCGGGACCGGCCGGGGCGGGCTCCACGGCCGGCCGGCGCCGCCGCGGGCGGCGCCGGCTCTCGAACGCCACCGCGATGGCGCGGGCGTCCGAGGCCAGCATGGCTTCGATGGCGTCACCCTCGGTGTCGTGGCTGCGCGGCATTACTTCCCCCTGCCGGAATGCTGGGCCTCTGACGGGACTTCTAACGCGGATAACGCGACAGATACGGTCGATCCGATTGATGCGGATGATGCAGTCGATATGGATGGTGCGGTCGATACGGATAGTGCGGGTGATACAGATGCCGAGGACAGCGCCGCGGCGACCTTGCGCTTGGCGTGCCCGATGAAGGAGCGCGCGGCCGCCCGCTCGACGCCGAGCAGGTCCGCGACCTGGGCCACGGTGTAGCCGATCAGCAGGTTCAGGACGAGGGCGTCGCACTGCCGCTCGGGCAGCCTGGCCATCGCCGCGTACAGCGCCATCCGGCCCTCCAGGAGCCGGAACCGCCGGCCGCGCTCCGGCGCCCGGGCGTGCGCCGCGCAGTGGAGGGCGCCCGCCGGCAGCGCAGCGCCGCGCCGGTGCCGGGCCGGCCAGCCCGCCACGTGCTCCTTGAGCAGCGACCAGGCGTAGGAGTCGGCGGAGGGCTGGCGCAGTGCGTGCGGCCACTGCGCGCACAGCCGGTCGAAGACGGCCTCCGTGATGCGTACGGCCGCTTCGGCGTCCCCGGTGTGCACGTAGGCGTATGCGCCCCACCTCTGCTCGTGCAGTTCGCGGAAGGCCGTGAAGGCGATCTCCATCCGGCGCTCGGACGGGAGGGTGGTCCCGGCGGGCGCGGGTGTCCGACCGCTGTCTCTCATGGGCGCCTCTCGTCGCGTCTTCTTCTGCTTCTTCTGCTGCTGCTTCTGCTGCTTCGTCCGCTGCTTCGTCTGCGCTCTTCCAATGAACCGGAAAAGCAGACCCCGCCGTGCCACAACCCCGCAAAAAATCTGGCTCTCCGGATCGGCGCGGTTACTCTCCAGTGACCCGGGACAGGTATGGGGCTGTCGTAACGCCACGGGGAGGCAGAGCAGATGGGCGAGGCCGGCGAGGAGCCCGTGGTCGACCTCCGGCTGGACCGGGCCCATTCGGCCCGTATCTACGACTACTTCCTCGGCGGGCGGACCAACTTCGCCGCCGACCGCGAGGCCGCACGGCGGATCCTCTCGGTCTTCCCGGCGGCCGGGGTCGCCTGCCGGATGAACCGGGCGTTCATGCACCGGGCCGTGGGCCATCTCGCCCGCGAGGGGCTGACCCAGTTCCTCGACATCGGCACGGGCATCCCGACCTCGCCCAACCTGCACGAGATCGTCCAGGGGATCCGCCCCGCCGCCCGCATCGTCTACACGGACAACGACCCCATCGTCCTCGCGCACGCCGCCGCGCTGCTGCGCGGCCGCCCCGAGGGCCGCACGGCGTACGTCCAGGCCGACATCGCCGTCCCCGGCAGCGTCCTGGCGGCGCCGGAGCTGCACGCGACCCTCGACCTCCGCCACCCGGTGGCCCTCACCCTCAACGCCCTGCTGCACTTCATCCCCGACGACGGCCGCGACCGCGCCCACGCGGTCGTCGAGGGCCTCAAGGCCGCGCTGCCCGGCGGCAGCGCTCTCGTCATCACGCACGGCACCTCCGACTTCTCCCCGCTGGCGATGGGCCGGGTCACGGACATCTACGCGCGGGCCGGGACCCCGCTCCAGCTGCGCAGCGCGGCCGAGTTCCACCGCTTCTTCGACGGCTGGGAGCTGCTGGAGCCGGGCGTCACGCTCGCCCACCGCTGGCGCCCCGGCAGGCCCGGGGACCCGGGACTGCCCACGGCCGCCGAGGCCGCCTGCTACGCCGCGATCGCCCGCAAACCGTGACCTGCGCACCCCACATATCGCGTACCTCCACTCATATCGCGTACTTCCACACCGTGAGCATGAAGGCGCCGTACCAGCAGCCGAAGAGCGTGGCCGCGCACAGGACGGTCACCGCCGTACGGGTGCGGGCCGCCGCCAGCGCGCGGGCCACGGGGACGAGGAAGAGGACCGCGGGTATGAGCAGCCGCAGCTTGGAGTGCGAGTAGTTGCTCTGGGCCAGGGTGAGGACCACGATGCCCGTGCCGTAGACGAGCAGCGGCGGCCAGGTGCCGCGGTGCCAGGTGAGCACGGTGGCACAGCCGAGGGCGAGGAGGAGCACGGCGGTGCTCACCGGGACCCAGCCCTCGCCCCGGCGCAGGGTCTCGCCGAGGAAGTCGAGGAAGGACGCCCCGTTGTCCCAGTGGGTGCCCCAGCCGGCCTCCTGGATGCGGAACCAGGCGCCGAGTTCGCCGACGCGCCGCCCCACCCACCACAGGTACAGCGGCGTGCCGAGGCAGCCGAGGGCGACGGCGGCCAGGGGCCGCGGGCTGAGGCGGCGTTCGCGCAGCAGGTGCAGCCCGGCGGCGACGGCGAGGGCTGCGACGACGGCCGCGGCGGCGGGCCGGGTCAGGCCGGTGAGCAGTGCAAGGATCCCGGCGGTGAGCCAGGCCTTGCGGTGCGCGGCGAGGAGCGTGCCGGCGGCCAGGGCGAGGAAGAGCGACTCGCTGTAGGACATGAGGAAGGACAGCGCCATCGGCTGTGCCCCGGCGAGCAGCACGATCGCGACGAGGGCGGTGCGCGCTCCGTGGAGGCGGGTCAGCAGGCGGTGCACGACGATCAGCGCGGCGAGCAGCGCGAGGTGGGCCGTGACGATGCCGGAGGTGCCCCAGCCGAGGCCGGTGACGGCGTGGACGGCGCGGATCAGCATCGGGAACAGCGGGAAGAACGCGAGGTTGTTGCCGGTGAGGCTGCCGTCGTCGGCGTAGGAGTAGCCGGGGGCGTAGCCGCCCTGGGCGATGCTCACGTAGAGGTTGCCGTCCCAGGCCAGCAGGCGCTTGCTCAGGGCGGGGCCGCCGGCGTCGCTCATGGCGGACAGGATCAGCAGGTGGAGCGCGGTGGTGCCCGCGTAAACGGCGAACGCGGGCAGCGCCAAACGGAAGATACGTTTCCCTCGCTGCTGCACGGACGGGTCCGACGGCTCCGGCGGGGTCGGTATCGCGCCGGAGCCGGCGGTGGAGGAGTCGGGTGCGAGAGCCGTCATGGGCGGTCATGCCATTTCGTCGGGGGCGTACGGAGGTACGCGGTGGGGGCGGTGCGGGGGCCGGGCCGTCACACGGCGGGGTAGTGCTCCACGCGGGCGGCCGTGATCAGCGCGGAGACGTCCGCCCATTCGAGGCCCTCCCCGTGGGCCCGGCGCATCCAGTCCGAGAGCTCGCCGCGCAGCGGGGAGTCGGCGAGGGAGCGGGGCCGCGCCGGGGAGGCGCTCACGAACGTGCCCACCCCGGGCCGGGGCTCCACGAGCCCGAGGTGTTCGAGCTCGCGGTAGGCCTTCAGCGTCGTGTTGGGGTTGAGCTTGGTGTCGGCGGCGACGCGGGCGGCGGTGGGCAGCTGGTCCCCCGCGGCGAGGATGCCGAGGCGCAGCGCCTCCTGGACCTGCTGGACGATCTGCAGGTAGGCGGCCATCCCGCTGTGCCGGTCGATCCTGAACTCGACCATGGTGCGACCCCCCTCATCCCGTCCCGGCGTGCTGCGACCCGGCGCGGCTCACAGCGGGCGCCGCCGGCCCCACCAGAGGGTGAGGGCGAGAAGGGCGACGGCCGCTGCCAGCACGAGCGCCGCGTAAGTCCACTGCATGCCGGGCATCTGGTCGTACCCGAAGTATTCCAGGCGCTCGGCGACGATGCCCTTGGCCCTGCAGTCCGCGGGGGTGCGCTCGTTGAAGCACGTGCCGAAGCCGTGGAGCCCGCCGTGCGCGTCCACGGTCCAGTTGTCGTGACGCACCGCGCCCTCGGGCAGCTTGGGCTGTCCCTGCTCGACCGGGTTGACGAGCACGCGCGGCTCCGGGAAGCCCGCCCTGAACCAGCCGGACAGGACGATGTCCCAGACGAAGGAGAAGCCGAGGGCGAGCCCCATGACGGTCAGGGTGCGGCGGACGAACAGGCCGAGCGCGGCGCCCACGGCGAGGTGGAGCAGGGCCAGGGCCACGGGCACGGGGCCGGTGTTGCCGAAGATGTTGTCCGCGTTCCAGTCGCCCGCGTTGACGAGCTCGTGCGCGGGTTCCCACCAGGAGGTGAAGGCGGCCGAGAGCGCCGCGGAGCACACGATGGTGATCAGCACCGCCATGCCGAGCTTGACGGCGAGCCAGCGGCCGCGGGTGACCGACTGGGTGGTCACCAGCTGCACGGTGCCGTGCTCGCGGTCTCCGGCGATCAGCGGGGCGCCGAGGAAGACGCCCGCGACCACGGGCACCATCGACATCATCCACGTGGCGTTCTGGAAGGGCTCGGCGTACGTCTGCTGGAAGACGTCGTACAGCTCCACCCCCGCGGTCGTGCGGGCGCGGTCGAGGAAGTCGTTCGTCGAGCCGCGCTGCCAGAGCATCTGCACGCAGCCGGCCGCGGTCAGCAGCAGGCAGGCCACGTAGGCCACGCGGTGCTGGCGCCAGACCAGCCACGGCAGACCCCGCAGGATGCGCGGCGGCTTCTTACCCTCTTCGCCGTCGCCGCCCTTCGCGGCGACGGACGTCTGTGCGACCGTGCTCATGCCGCCGCCCCCTCGTCTTCCTCGTTCTCTGCGCTCTCGGTACGGGCTGCGGCCGTGAGCAGGGGAGGCGCGGCGGGCGAGCGCATGTAGCCCAGCAGCACCTCCTCCAGGCCGGGTTCGGCGATCTTCCAGTCGCCCTCGATGCGGCCGCGGGGCCGGACGAGGGCGGTGAACTGGCGGCCCACGGCACGCGATTCGACGACGGTGTGCCGCGCGATCTCCGCCGGAACGCCCTCGGTGAGGTGCACGCCGGTCACCAGCACGTGGGCGGCGAGCAGCGTGTCCACCTCGCCGGCGAGGCGCACCCGGCCGCCGTCGAGGGCGACCAGGTGATCGCACATGGTCGCCACGTCGGCCATGCGGTGCGAGGACATCACGACCGTCGTGCCCTGCTCGGCCGCCTCGGCCAGCAGCAGGCCGCCGATCTCGTGGGCGGCGAGCGGGTCGAGGTCGGCCATGGGCTCGTCGAGGAGCAGCAGGCGCGGGCGCTTGCCGAAGGCCAGCGCGAGGGCCACGCGGGAGCGCTGGCCGCCGGAGAGGCTGCCGATGCGCGCGGCCATGGACAGCTTCCCGGACCGTACGATCCGCTCGGCCACGGCACGGTCCCAGCGCGGGTTGAGCTCCCGGCCCAGGCGCAGGGTCTCCTCGACCGTAAACCGGGGGAACAGGGGCTTGTCCTGGGTGAGGAAGGAGATGTCGGTGAGGCCGGGGGCGGCGGATACCGGCGCCCCGAAGACGTGCAGGCTTCCGGTCGTCGGGCGGACGAGCCGCCCGGCCATGCCCAGCAGCGTGCTCTTGCCGGCGCCGTTGGGGCCCACGAGTCCGCAGACCGCGCCGGCCGGGATCCGCACGGAGAGGTCCCGCACGGCCCAGCGGCGCCCGTAGCGCTTGCCCAGCCCCCGCGCCTCGACGGCCCAGCGGCTCGCGCCGTCGGCTGACGTCATCCCACCCCACCTACCCCGCCTGCTAATTAACTAGTCAGCTAGTGGAATGAGCATATAGGCCGCCCCTGCGCTGTCAATATCCGGTACAGAGTGAGGCGAAAGGTGCAATTCAGCCTTAGGTTGCCGCGCCTGCGGCCTTTCGCCGGGCCCGGTGGGCGGCCGCGGTCGCACGGTTGCCGCAGATCTGAGGCGAGCAGAAGCGCCGCGACTGGTTACGGGACGTGTCCACGAAGACCTCGGCGCAGCGATTGCCCACACATACGTGAAGCCGCTCCATGCCGCCGGTGGTCACCACGGTGAGCAGCCCCATCGCCGCGTTCACCGCGTACTGGTCGACGGCCGGGGCGTCGGGCGCGGCGACGTGCAGGTGCCACGACCCGTCGTGGTCGGTGTAGTGCGGCTGCGCGCGGCGGTCGGAGAGGACGGCGTTGAGCAGGGAGACGGCCGTCGCCTCGTCGGGGGCGCCGAAGACCTCGCGCAGCACGGGCCGGAGCTCGCGCGCGGCGGCGAGATCCGCTTCGGTCAGGGGGGCGGGCGGCCGGATGTCATGGGCGTCGAACAGGGCGGACAACGCCGCAACATCGGGCATTTTCTCCACATTGCGCACGATGCTGTAGGTATTGACCAGGTCCTCAGCCAGGGTCACCGAACCGTCCGAGTAACTAGTAAACCTCACCATGACTCCGTACTATTGCTGCTCGTAGTCGCCACCGCATCACCTACGGCGGCGCTGTTTCCTGTTGCCCGGTTGTTGCTCGCATGTCCGCGGAGGACGTCGATGGACTCGCAAGAGGCATTACCCGCCGACGGGTTGGCACCACCACGGGAAACGCCCGCCCCCGCCGCCGGATTCCGCGAGGAGGCACTGTACGGCCTGCGGGCCGCCGTGCCCCTGGCCGTGGCCGTCTTCGGATTCGCGGTCTCCTTCGGCATCGTGGCCCGCGCGGCGGGCATGGGGGTCCTGGCCCCGGTGGTGATGTCGCTGACCACTTTCGCGGGGTCCGCGCAGTTCGCCGCGGCCTCGGTGCTCGGCACCGGCGGCGGGGTCGCCGCCGCGATCGTCGCGGCCGTCCTGCTGAACTCCCGCTACCTGCCCATCGGGATCAGCGTGGCCCCGGCCATGACCGGCGGGGTCCTCAAGCGCTTCCTGTCCGCCCAGCTGGTGGTCGACGAGTCGTGGGCCGTGGGCCACGTGGGCAACGGCCGCTATTCGCGCGGCCGGCTGCTCGGTGCGGGCGTGCTGGTCTACGCCGCCTGGGTCGGCGGCACCGCGGTCGGCCTGCTGGGCGCCCACTACCTGGGCGATCCCGAGCGCTTCGGGCTCGACGTCGTCTCGCCCGTGCTGTTCATCGCCCTCCTCAAGGGCCAGATCACCAGCCGCAAAGCACTCGCGGCCTCCGCCCTCGGGGTCGCCATCGCCCTGTCGCTGGTGCCCTTCGCCTCGCCGGGTGTCCCGCTCATCGCCGCCACCGCCGCCTGCCTGCTGGGACTGAGGAAATGACCGGACTGTGGCTCGCCGTGCTCCTGGTCGGCGCCGTCTCGATGGCGCTCAAGGCGACCGGCCCCGTGCTGCTCGGCGGCGAGGAGCTGCCCGCGGCCATGCAGCGCGTGGTCACGCTCATGGCGCCCACCCTGCTCGCGGCGCTGATCGCCACCCAGATGTTCGGCCAGGGCAAGTCGCTGGTGATCGACGCCCGGGCCGTCGGGCTCGTCGTCGGGGCCTTCGGCGTCTGGCGCAAGTGGCCCACCCTGCTCGTCGTCGTGCTCGGGGCCGCGGCCACGGCCCTGACCCGGCTGGTGACCGGCTGACCGGGCCCGCGGGCGGCGCCCGCAGCCACGGCGGCCGCTCCCCCGGCCGCCCGCACCGACCCCCAGCCCCGCTCCCCGACCGGAAGGAGGCACCCATGGAGAACACGGAAGCGCCGCCCGTCATGCCGGCCGCGCCCGCCGCGGAACAGCCGATCGATACGCCGCCCACCACGGCCCTGTGGGACGCGGGCGTCCGCCTGGGTGCCGCCGTCACGCTGCCGCCCCTGCCGCTGGCACCGGTGGCGGCGGGCATGCGCTGCAGCGGCCCCCTGCGCCGCGTGCAGCACACCGAGGGCGTGGTCTCGATCTTCACCGGGATCGACGCGGCCGCCCCGGGCGACGTCCTGCTCATCGACAACTCCGGCCGCACGGACGAGGCCTGCGTGGGCGACCTCGTCGCGATCGAGGCCCTGCAGGCCGGCATCGCGGGCATCGTGGTGTGGGGCTGCCACCGCGACAGCGACGAACTCGCCGCCATCGGCCTGCCGGTGTTCAGCCTCGGCCCCTGCCCCGCCTCGCCCCGGCTCGGCCCCGGCCGCACCCCGGCGCCCGCCCTCCCTCCGTTCACGGGGCGGGACGGCGACGGCGTGACGGCCGACTCCGACGGCGTGCTGATCGTCCCGGCGGCGGCCCGCGCCGAGGTGGCCGCCGTCGCGGAGCGGATCGTCCGGGCCGAGCGCGCGCAGGCCGAACAGGCCCTGAAGGGCGTCAGCCTGCGCGAGCAGCTGGGCTGGGACCGCTTCCTGGAGCGCCGGCGCACCGACCCCGGCTATGCGTTCCGCTCCCATCTGGCCCAGGTCGACGGAGCACTGGAGTAGGAGGCGCACGGGACGTACGAGGGAAGGCCGCGCCGCAGCAGCAGCTGTCGGCGGGACCAGGGGTGGGGCTCCGGAATCCCGTCCCGGAAGCAGGGCGAGAACGTGAGCACGGCGAGTCCGTCCGCAGGTCGGTTCACAGGAGGTCCCCTTTCCTCATGACGTCGAGACCGGTGCAGGCACAGTGGGCTCCGGCCCGGTTCCCGGTGGACCCCCGCCGCCGGGGACCGGACCAGGGCCCACTGCGCCGGGCCCCCGGCCCGGCCGGGGGCGGCCCGCAGGACCGTTCAGGAGAGGGCCTGCGGAAGGTGGGCGCGCGCGAACTCCAGCTGCCGGCGGAACATCGCCACGCGCTCCTCCACGTCCGTCACGCTGTGGCCCCCGTCGTGGACGTGCAGGCCGTGGGCGATGCCGCGCCGCGCGAGCCGCTCGGCGTAGTCGCGGACCTGCTGTACGGGGCAGCGGGCGTCGTTGGCGCCGGCGAGGATGAGCACGGGCGCGCGGACGGCGTCGACGTACGTCAGCGGCGAGGACTCCCGGTAGCGCTCGGGCACCTCGTCGGGCGAGCCGCCGAAGAGGCTTCGGTCGAGCGCCTTGATCTCCTCCATCGCGCCGTGGTGGGCCGCGGCGCAGTCGGCGACCGGCGCGCCGGCGAGGCCCAGCGCCCACTCCCCCGGCCGGGTGCCGAGCGCGAGCAGCGTGAGGTAGCCGCCCCACGACCAGCCCGCCACGACGAGCCGGGCGGGGTCGGCCACGCCGTGGTCGACGGTCCACTGCCGGACCGCGGCCACGTCCTCCAGCTCGGTGAGGCCCACGCGGCGCCGCAGCGCCTCGGTCCATTCGCGCCCGTAGCCGGTGGAGCCGCGGTAGTTGACGCGCACGACGGCGAACCCGTGGTCGGTCCAGGCCGCGACGGCCGGGTCGAAGGCGTCCTCGTCCTGTTCGTCGGGGCCGCCGTGCAGCAGGAAGACCGTGGGGTGGGGGCCGGGCCCCGCGGGCGTGTTCAGCAGGGCGTGGATGCGGCCGCCGGGGCCGTCCACCCACAGGTCCCGGGCCTCGGCCGCCGGGGGCGGAGGCGCGTCCGGGAGGGGCAGCCGCGGGTCCTCCAGCAGGCCGCGGAACTCCGGGGGCCGTGCGGAGCTCGACCACAGCAGCCAGGCGTCGCCGCCGGGGCGGGTCCGCGCGTGGGCGATGACGCCGGGCGGGGTGCCGATGCGCTCCAGGCGACCACTGCCCAGGTCGTAGCGGTGGAGCGTGGAGCGGGCCTCGTGGTCGTGGACGACCAGCAGCGAGCGCGCGTCCTGGCACCACTGCACCGACACGTCGCCGGGCAGGCCGAGGCGCAGCTCGGTGCGCTCGCCGGTGCGCGGGTCGAACAGGACGGGTTCCCAGCGGTCGTCGCGCTGGTGCGTGAGCAGCAGGCGCGCGTCGCCCCGCACGGGCGAGAAGCCGACGGCCTCCAGGCCGCCGCCCTCGTCGTCGGCGAGGTCGGCCACCGTCGCGCCGTCGTCCGTGGCGAGGACGCGCACGCCCAGGTCCCACAGGTCGCCGCGCTCGCTGTGCGCGATGACGGCCAGGTCCAGGGAGCGGGAGAGGTCGACGGCGTAGGCCGGTTCGTCGTGCCGGTAGAGCCGACGGGCGGTGCCGCCGGGCAGGACGAGGTGGACCTCCGCGCCGTCCTCGGTGGAGCAGCCGAGCAGGGCGTGCCCGTCGAGGCCGACGGCCAGGCCCGAGGGCCAGTACTGCCCGGCGGACGGGACGGCCGGGGTGTCGGGGCCGCCGGCGAAGGGCTGGCGCATCCAGCGGCCGTATTCGTCGCCGTCGCCGTCGTCGAACCACCACACGGCTTCCCCGGAGGCCTCGACGGCGCACTGCTGGGTGCCGGCGGGGCGGTCGGTGACCTGCCGGAGCGTTCCGGCCGCGCGGTCCCAGGCGTACACCTGGGCGATGCCGGAGAGGTCGCTGACGAACACGCAGCGGTCGGGCGCGCTCTTGGCCCAGGCCGGCAGGGTGTGGCGGGGGGCGCGGAAGCGCCGTTCCCACACGGGCCCGTCGGCGAGGTGCGGGCGGGGGGCGGTCGTGGTCATCGAGGGGGTTCCTCCCGTGGCTGCCTGAGGTGTGCGCCCCCGCCCCTCGCTCAGCGGTCCGCCGCCGCCGGCGAGGGGCCGGGGCGGCGGGCGGACGGCGCGAGCGGGCGGGCGCCCGGTGGAACGGGTGCGTCAGTGGCAGCCGCAGCTCGCCGAGGTGACCCGGTTCATCCGGCGCCTCGGCCGCGCCTCGCCGGTCTCCGTCCCGGCTCCGGCGAGCGGTTCGGTGCCGCCGAGGGCGGTGACCGTGCTGGTGGAGCAGGCCAGCGTCAGCTGGTACGGGGTCTGCGGCAGGGCGCCCAGGACGATGTGCGCGCAGACGGCGGCCTTGCCGGCGGCAGCGGAGTTGCCCTCGGTGTTGAAGGGCAGCGGCTGCGTCCCGCTGCTCAGGCCGAACTCGACCCCGGAGACCAGCGCGTGGTCGGGGTGCTCGGCGAAGAGGCGCTCCAGCTCGGCCGCGGCCGTGCCGGAGCCCGGGGCTGCTGCCTTGAGGTCGGTGACAGCGCCGTTCTCCACGGTGAGCACCAGCGGGTAGTGCGAGAGGCCGGTCAGCTGCTCGTAGATCTCGTGGCGGCGTTCGGCGCTCGCGCTGCGGGCCCGGACGACGGGCCAGCCCTTGACGGTGACCTGGCCGGAGAGCCCGGTGCCGGTGAGGTCGGCGGCGAGGCGCAGCCGGCCGGTGGGGGCGGTGCGGACCGCGCCGGGCTGGAAGAGGCCGCCGTCGGTCCGCGACCAGGTCGGCCGGTCGTAGGTCAGCTCGGCGACGGAGCCGGTCAGCGCTTCCTCGATCTGCAGGCCGCCGGAGGAGGCGAGGGCCGCGGTGAGCTTGTCGGCGCGGGCCTGCACCTCACCGGGGTCGGCCTTCTCCAGGCCCGTCAGCACCGTGCCGACCTGGTCGAGGGCGAGCGGGCCCTGGCCCGCGCGGACTACGGCGACCGTGCGGCCGGGGCCGATGTCGGCGGACGGAGCGGTCAGCAGGGCGTCTGCGGTGGCGATCACAAGGACGTCGCAGTTGTCCGGGACCTCGGTGCGCAGGATGTCGCCCAGGGTACGGCCGGGGCCGGCGGTCACGGTGGCGCGCTGCTCGTAACGACTGCCGCTCTCAAGACGGAAGAAGTCGGCGAGCGCCTTTTCCATGACCAGTACGAAGTGTGTACGGCCGACCGGATACTGGCGGTAGGCCTCGGGGCGGACAATAATCATCGCGACACCACTCCCAGATATGCGTGTTGCGTGTCGGCGAGGCGGGTCGAGTCAGCACCTCGACCCGCCTCGCGCCAGGGCTGTTCAATTCAGCCCGTCACCCGGGTTCAGCCCAGCAGGGTCCCGAGGTAGTTGCTGTTCTTGCGCACCTTGATGGTCTTCTTCATGGGAACTCACCTCCCGCCAATGGCCATTGTTCTCGGATGGACTGCGGGGCGATTAGCCCAGCAGGGTCCCCAGGTAGTTGCTGTTCTTACGGACCTTGATGGTCTTCTTCACGGGAACTCACCACCCTCCATTGGCTCGGATCCGGCCGGGTACCGGGCAATTAGCCCAGCAGGGTCCCGAGGTAGTTGCTGTTCTTGCGCACCTTGATGGTCTTCTTCATGGGGAATCACCTCCCGTCTATAATGGATTTCGCGCTCCCGCCGCGTCCGCGGCCGGCCGCTCAGGCGGCCGGTGCGATGCGGACGCCCGGGGCGCCGCCTTTGTTGCCGAGCACCACTTCACCGCTCTCGGTGTAGACGGTGGTGTCAGGCGAGATGATGTCGAGGTGGTACTGGGTGAAGGGGGTGAGCCCCAGTCCCCAGTGCAGGCAGCCCTGATCGCCGCCGTAGACCTCGTTCATCGCGTGGTTGCCCCGGACGATGTCCAGGCTGGTGTTGAGGGCGTGACCGATCTCCCAGACCAGGGTGTAGCGGGAGTCGATCTCGAACATCGCCTCGAAGACCTCGGCGACCGGAGCGCCGGCGGGCCGGAACGGCCGGAGCGAGGAGATCGCTCCCTTGTGCACGTCGGCCACCACCGCCTCGTGCTCCAGCCCGGCCAGCTTGCCCTGCAGGCGGGCCTGGTCCTTGCGGAGGAACGAGGGCGTTCCGTTGTGCAGGATGGGGAATCCGCGAAAGGCGATGCTGCCTTCGAGCGGGAGGTGCAGCGACTCGTCGAACTCGACGATCTGCATCGGCAGGACGCTGATCTCGCCCGAGGGTACGATCTGCTGCTCGCCCCATTCAAGGGGGCCGGCCTGCTGATTCCAGACCAGTCCGTCGGCGAGGTGGTCCAGGACGGCGCGCGTGCCGTGCCGCTCGTCCACGTACACCAGGTGATCGGTGGATTCGGCGAGTTCGAAGAAGCGGTCGCTGAACTCCGCCTGCTCCTGGGCCGAGGTGCGCTCGATGACCCCGATGAAGTGGCGGATGATCCCCAGGTCCGTGGGCGTCGAGTTGCAGGCCATGCCCATCAGCTTGCGGCGCGGGCCGAGCGCCTCCTCGGACGGGGACTCAAAGAATCGGTAGGGCGAGATGACCAGCGAGTGGGAATTCTGCGGAACCGTTTCATCGGCGAGCATCTTCTCGAAGTCGTCGCCGGGCTTCAGGATGATCGTCCGGTACTCCGCGTAGGGGGCATCCCTGACGATTTCAAATTCCTGGACCATCTCCTGATTGGTGATCAGGCAGAAGATGCTTCCCTCGGCGGGACCGAACTGACTGAATCGAGCCGGGTTGATCTTGATTGCCATAATCGGCGATACCCCCAGGTGGCTGATTATCTGGACGCAAGAAAACAGCACCCGGCGAACCCCGCGCAATATGCCGGGGGGCAATGGCCGGAACATATGCCGGTTTGAGAAGCGGATCCACCCGTTTTGCCTGACTGGTGCGACTTGCCCGGCTCTATGGGCGTCTCGCGGTAGATAAATCCACGGCGTCCGGCGTCAACGGTGCCCGCACCACTGCGAAACAGACCGTATGCCCGCTTCACCCCTCGTCTCAACACACCCGCACGCACCCGGCCCCCTGTCCCCCCGGAGGGGAGTTCCGACCCCGGAGGCAAAGCGGAATCCCGCCGCCGCACGATTCCGGCCATGATCCAACGGGCGCTCGGCGTCCAACCGGCGGTCATAGGCCGGAATTCCCGGCTCCGCCCCACTGTGATGTGAATCACTCCTGACGCAGAGTCGGGGATCCGGGCATGAAAAACGCCGGGCGGTCACGCGCGGTCGGGGGTTTCCGCGCGGACCGCCCGGCTCGTGTGCCGCGCTGTCCTGTGAGCGTCAGGGCATTACGCGGCTGGCTTGGGGCGGGGGATGAACAGGCAGGCGAGGGCCGCGGCGGCCGTCGCGACGAGGATGAAGGCCCAGCCGTGGTCGAAGGCCGTGACGGCCTCGTCCGCGCCGGAGGGGGCCCCGATGAAGGCCACCAGCAGGGCCACGCCCAGCACGGAGCCGACCTGACGGGCCATCGTGACGACGGCCGAGCCCGTGGAGAAGCTCTGCGGCGGCAGTGCGGAGACGGCGGCGCCGACGAGGGTCGGGACGACCATGCCGACGCCGATGCCCGTGAGCAGCATGCCGGGCAGCAGGCCCGCGGCGTACTCGTGCGCGGTGTCGAGGCGGTAGATCCACCAGCCGATGCCGGCGCCGAAGAGCACGCAGCCGACCGCGGAGACCGCCGCGGAGCCGAACTTCTTGATGACGGGGCCCACGCCCATCGCGAAGGCGGGGACGAGGACCGGTCCGGGCGCGATGGCGAGACCGGTCTTCAGCGGCGACCAGTGCCACACCTGCTGGCACCACAGCACCGCGGACAGGAGCATGGCGCCGAAGGAGACGGCGAACAGGAGGTTCGCGAACGTCGAGGGCCCGACGGCGGGGATCCTCAGCAGGCCCAGCGGCAGGATCGGCGAGGCGTGGCGGGCGGAGCTGTAGACGAAGGCGGCGAGCAGCGCGATGGCGACCAGGAGCGAGCCGAGCACCTTGCCCGAGGTCCAGCCCCAGTCCTCGCTCTTGACCAGGCCGAGCGCCAGGACCGCGATGCCCAGGGTGAGCAGGGCCGCGCCGGTCAGGTCCAGCCGCGCGGCGGCGGGGCGTGCCGCGATGCGCGGCAGCACCTTGGCTCCGAGGAGGAGGGCGAAGACGCCGATCGGCAGGTTGACGAGGAAGACCCAGCGCCAGTCGAGCTGCGTGAGCAGGCCGCCGATGACGGGGCCGAGGGCGGCGGCCAGGCCGCTGATGGCGGTCCAGCCTCGGACGGCGGGGATCCGCTTCTCCGGCGGGGCGGCGGCGAGCAGCAGGCCCAGCGAGGAGGGGATGAGCATGGCCGCGCCGACGGCCTGCACCACGCGGGCCGCGACCAGGAGCCAGACGCCCGGCGCGACGGCGCACAGCGCGGAGGCGACGGTGAAGACGGCGATGCCCAGCAGGTAGGCGTTCCGGGGGCTGGTGCGGTCGGCGAGGCTGCCCGCCGGGACGAGCAGCGCGGCGAAGATCACCGCGTAGGCGTTGAGGATCCACGACAGCGATGCCAGCGAGGATCCGGAGAACTGTGCGCCGATGTCGGGCAAGGCGACGTTGACGATGAACATGTCGAGGTTGGACATCGCAACCCCGGCTACTACGACGGCGAACACCGGTCCGAAGGCGGGCTTCGTCGCGATGCCCGCCTGTCCGGCGGCAGTCTGAGTCATCGCTCTCCTCGCTAGTGAGTTGGCTTTTCCAACTGACGTGAGCATACAGCGTTCCCCGGGGTGTGCCGGTGTGATGTAGGCGTCACGGGGCGCATACGGCAGGACGGCCGCACCGGCCGAAAAGGGCCTGGTGCGGCCGTCCTGACGGTGCGTCGAACGCCGGATGCCGGATGCGGGGCGGGGCGGGGCCGGGGCGTCAGTCGTTGACGAGGTTGACGACCATCCCCACCACGATCACGAGGACGAAGGCGATGAGCGGGCCGCCGCAGCCGCCGCCCAGCAGCCACAGCGGGAGCCGCCAGGGCCGGCGCCCCGATGCGGCGCGACGGTCGGTGACCAGGGTCAGGAGGGCGGCGGGGGCGACGGCGGCCGTCACGCCCAGCCACCACCACAGGCAGGTGACCGGATGCCGGGTGAGGGCGTCGGCGTGACCCGGTATCAGCACCGCGGCCAGGACCGCGGCTGCGGCGACGGCGGCAGCGGCGACGGGTGCGGCGGCGGTGGGCGCCCACCGCCGGGCGCCGCCGAGGCCCGGGCGGCTTCCCGCCCAGCGGGCGAGTGCGGCGGTGGGGACGACCAGCGCTGCGGCCAGGAAAGCCGCCACGAGGGTCCAGGCGGCCGCGAAGAACGGGAGGAAGAGGATGCCGAAGGCGCCGCTGTCCTCCTCGGACGGATCGAGGGAGTCGGAGCCGGAGCCGGAGCCCGGGCCGGCGTCCGGATACACCAGCGTCCACAGGACGAACAGAGCGGCAGCGAAGGTCGCCTCGGCCACGAGGGCCCCGGTCGCCGTGACGAAGGTCGGCGGCGACCACAGGCTGTAACGTGCGGTTTCTTGCTTCACCGGGCCATCATGCGCCGCCGCCTGCGGCGCGCTCGCGCCAGGGGGCCCGCCCCGGATCCCACTGCCGCAACCCCACCGGAACGCCGGCGCCCCGCACCCCGGACCCGCCGCGACCGCGCCAAGCCACCCGACACGCGACCGGCGGTGCCGGACCCACCCGAGGTGAGCACGGCACCGCCGAAATCCGCCGTAGGGGCTGAGCACCGCTGCGGCGGAGGGGGGTGTGCGGTGCACCGGAACTGCTGCAGAGCCCGGCAGCGCTCCGGCCTTGACGGCTGCCGGCTGCCGGCTGCCGGCTGCCCCACCGTAACCCTGGTGCCCCGCACCTCGGACCCGCCGCGACGGCGCTCAGCCACCCGACACGCGACCGGCGGTGCCCAGCCCACCTGAAGTGAGCACGGCACCGCCGGACACCGCCGTAGGCGGCTGAGCACCGCCGCGGCGGAGTTGTTCGTGCGGGTATCCACGGGCCGGGCCGGAGGCCCCCCGGTTCAGGCCAGTTTCACCGGGAGCGTGGCGAAGCCCCGCTGGACCAGTTGGTCGCGGAACGTCGGTTCTCCCGCTAGGGCGATCCCCGGGAAGCGGCGCAGCACCGCCGGCAGGGCGGTCTCCGCCTGCATGCGGGCGAGGCCCGCGCCGAGGCAGTAGTGCGCGCCGCCGCTGAGCGTCAGCGCGTGGTTGCCCTTGCGGTACGGGTTGAACGTGCCGGGGTCGGCGTACTGCCGCGGATCGCGGTTGCCCGCGGCGATCAGGAGCGTGACCTTCGTACCGGCGGTCAGCGGGACGCCGAAGAAGTCGATGTCCTTGACGGCCATGCGGTTGAGGGCCTGCGCCGCGGGGTCGAAGCGCAGCACCTCTTCCACGTAGCCCTCCGCGAGGGAGTCGTCCTCGCGGAGCGCGTCCGCGTACTGCGGGTGCTCGATCGCGAGCCGCAGCGCGTTGCCGATGAGGTCCATCGGCGCCTCGGTGCCGGCGACCAGCAGCAGCATGAAGTTGGCAACGAGTTCTTCCTCGCTGATGCCGCCGGTAGTGTCGAGCTGCCGGACCATCTCGCTGACGAGGTCGTCACCCGGTTCGGCCCGCCGCTTGGCGACGAGGTCTGCGAAGTAGACGGCCAGTTCCTCCATGGCGGCGTCGCCGGGCCGGAGCTGGGCGAGGTCCTGGATGGGCTCCAGGGCAGTGGTGATGGCGCCGATGTGGCCCCGGAACCCCGCCTGCTCCTCCTCGGGTATGCCCAGCAGCTCGCCCATGATCGCCATCGGCACGCGGAAGGCGAACTCGGCCATGAAGTCGACGGGGTTCCCGTCCTCGCCGAGCGTGGCGAGCCGGTCCACCAGCCCGCCGATGAGGCGCTCCACCGCCGGCTGCAGCGCCGCGATCCGCCGCGGCGTGAAGCCGACGCTGAAGAAGCGCCGGTAGCGGTCGTGGTCGGGGTTGTTGCTGAAGAGCATGTTCTTGGTGAGCCACACCCAGGAGGAGTGGTCGCGCCAGCCCGGCATCATCGTGTCCTGCACGGACCCGTCGGTCGACAGGAGGGCCGGCTCCCGCAGCGCCCGGGCGCACTCGGCGTGCCCGGTGACCACCAGCTGGCCGGGGCCGAGCGGCAGCAGCGGCCCGTAGGAGCGCAGCGCCTCGTAGAGCGGGTAGGGGTCCCGCTTCCCGGCCGGGCTCAGCAGCGTCATCATCGCCTGACCGGGGTCCATCACCGGTGTGGTCATGTCACTTCTCCTAGCGGTCTACGGCGGTCTACAGCGGTGCCATGACGAAATCGGCCTTGGTCGTCCCGCAGTCCGGGCACTCCCAGTCGTCCGGGATCTCCTCCCAGGGCGTGCCGGGCGCGATCCCCTCCTCCGGCAGTCCCAGGGATTCGTAGTAGACCCAGCCGCAGACGAGGCACATCCATGCCCTTTTCCCGGCGTCTTCGCTCACGGGATGGTCTCTCCAGTTCTCGTTCCGTGTTCGGCGACGAACACGGAGATGGCGCTTTTCACTTCGGGGGACATGAGGATCCCCATGTGGCCCCGGCCCGGGGCCTGCTGGAGCCGTACGTCGCGCAGGCCGGCGGCGATGGCCTCGGCCTCGCAGTACGGCACGACGGGGTCCTCGGGGTCGTGCAGGGCCAGTACGGGGACGTCGAGCTCACGGCCGAGGCCGACGACGTCCCAGTGGCTGACGGGCACCCCGTTGCGGCGGTGCAGTTCGCGGTAGATGCGGTCGACGACGGCGCGCGAGAGCATCAGCTCGCTCCGGGACCACCGCTCCAGCACCGCGGTCAGCGTGCAGGTCGGGGCGACCAGGGCGATGCAGTCGACGTCCGGCCGCTCCTCCAGGGCCACCGCGCCGACGGCGGCGATGGAGCCCAGGGAGTGCGCGACGATCACCTTGGCCCCGCCGAGCGAGTCCAGGGCGGCGCGTACGGCCGCCGTGTACTGCGTCATGGTGGCCTGCGTGCCGCGGTTCACGCCGTGGGCCGGAGCGTCGAACGCGGCCACGCGGTAGCCGAGTTCACGCAGCGGGGCGATCAGCGAGTACATGCTGCTGCTGTCGGCTCCCCAGCCGTGCACGAGGAGTGCGGTGGGCCGGTCGTCGTCGCCCCACAGGTATCCGCCGCTGACGTCGGGGTTGCCCAGGATGTCGAAGCCCCGGGCGCCGAGCGGCAGGACGTTGTCGGGCCGGGTGCCGATGGCCCGGGTCCGGCTGAAGACGTCGGTGGCCCAGCGGCCGCCGGGTCCGGGCGCGAGGGCACCGGCGGCCGCGTGGGCGAGCCTTCTCAGGACGAGGGGCGTCATGACGGCGACTTCACCGTCACCGGCTTGGCGTCCGCCGGGGCGATCGTGGTCCGGTTGAAGTCGGTGTAGAAGCCCGACTCGGTGTCGTAGAAGTGCAGCCGCCGGATGATGGTGCTCAGCTGGCGGAGCTTCACGCGCTCCTCGCGGACCATGCCCGGGTAGGCGTCCTTCAGGGCCCGCTGCGCCTTCTGCAGGTTGTAGAAGGGGACGACCGGGGCGACGTGGTGGGCCGTGTGGATGGAGATGTTGTGCGTGAGGAACAGCAGCCACTTCGGGTACACGAAGTCGGTGGTGACCAGCAGGCGGCTGGCGTTGCGCGTCCAGTGCTCGTTGGTGAGGTACGGGATGTCGCTGGAGCTGTGGTGCATCAGCGTCGTCGCGCTGAACCAGGCGTGGGTCGCGAGCCACGGGGCGACGAAGTAGATCAGGAAGCCCGTGAAGCCGGTGAACCAGATCAGCGGCACGAAGTAGGCGACCATGACGGCCAGGACGAAGAGCATCGACCGGCGGACGTCGCGGCGCGCCTCCCGCTTGGGGAAGTAGCTGGGCCGGAAGCCGGACTCGCGCCAGTAGTTGATGGTGCCGCCCCAGAACGCCCAGGTGCGCGTCCCGTGGTAGATGATCTTCTCGTGCAGCGGCATCCGGTCGTAGAGCGCCGCCGGGACCGGACGCCAGTCGGTGTCCAGCTCCAGGTTGTTGGTGTGGCTGTGGTGCAGGTTGTGCACGTGCCGCCAGGCGTGGAACGGGTAGATCAGCGGCAGCAGCGAGACGTGCCCGATCGCGAAGTTGAACTTGCGCGAGCGGGAGAAGGAGCCGTGCCCGCAGTCGTGCGCGATGCAGTGCAGGCCCCAGCCGCCCAGGCCGGCGACGATCCACAACGGGATCCAGAGCAGCCAGTGGGGTGAGAACGCGATGCCGACGAGGGCACCTATATACAGCACCCAGCTGACGGCGAAGCCGAGCAGGCCGCGGCCCACCTGTGGTTCGAAGTACTCCCTCGGGATGGCCCCCGCGAGCCGTTCGCCCTCGATCTGCTCCGACTTGCGCTTGAAGTCCTCGAACGCCTTGTCCGGAGCGGACGGAAAGTTGTATGCCCCCATCGTCGTGGTGTCCTCTCTCGGCCGGGCTCAGCCGGTCCGGCGGGTCAGCCGGAGTTCCTGGGCCAGATAGCTGCTCAGGTCGTCGATGGTCTGGTGCTCGTAGAGCAGGCCGGGCGAGAGCCGGCGCTCGACGACCTTCTCCAGGGCGCCGGAGACCTGGACGGCGACCCGCGAGTCGAGTCCGTAGGCCTCGAAGGACTTCTGGGTGTCGATGTCGGAGGGCGCGGCCTCGATGCGCTTGGCCAGGTGCTCGACGAGCCACTGGCGCAGGGACTCCTCCGTGAGCGGGCCCTGGATCTGCTGGGCGTCCTTCTTGCGTCCGAACATGATGGTTACGCTCCTGCTGGTGTGCGAGGGTGAAAGCTCTTGCGCTCTTGCGGGTGGAACACTGCTGCGGGGGCAGCTGCGGTCACGCGGCCTGCTTCATGGCGCGCTTGCGCTCGATGGTGGCCTTGTCCGGTTCCCGCAGGTCCCAGACGACGCCGGCCTTGCCCAGGCCGAAGAGGAGCCAGCCGCTCAGATCCGGCTCCCACCAGGTCACGCCGTGGCGGTACGAGCCCGGGAAGGCGTGGTGGTTGTTCTGCAGGCCCTCGCCGAAGGTGAAGGCGGCGACGGGCCAGTTGTTGGCGCTGCGGTCCTTGTTGTCGAAGGGGCGGCTGCCGATCGCATGGCAGATGGAGCCGACGCACCAGGCGGCCTGGTTGGCCACGAAGATGCGGGCGAATCCGCCGAAGACCAGGCCGGTCAGCAGCGACATCGGGGTCTGCTCGACGGCGAAGCCGACGACGGCCGGGATCAGCAGGCCGGTGAGGACCCAGGCCGGGTAGGTGCGGTGGTACCACATCAGCCGGCGGTCGCGCAGGACGTCGGGGGCGAAGACGCTCCACTTCGAGGTCTCGTCGCTGAGCATCCACGGCATGTGCGCGTACCACAGCCCGCGCATCCGGGCCTTGAGGCTCCAGCCGTGCAGGTTGGGCGAGTGGGGGTCGCCCTCGCGGTCGCTGAAGCGGTGGTGGCGGCGGTGCGTGGTGACCCAGAACATCAGCGGGCCCTGGGCCCCCATGGACCCGGTGACCATCATGACGGCCTCGAACGCGGGCGAGGTCTTGAACGCCTTGTGCGAGAGGTAGCGGTGGAAGCCGATGGTGATGCCGCCCATGTGCACGAAGTACATGACGACGAACATGACCAGGTCGGTGGTGGTGTAGTTGCCGGTCCACAGGAACCATGCCGCGACGGCGGTGCCGATCAGGGGCAGCGTCATCGTGGTGAGTGCGGAGAAGCGCTTGATGCGGCGGCTGGCGGGGTCGAGCTTGACGATCGCCGCCGCGAGCGGGTCGGCGGTTGCGGAAGACACGGGGCCGCTCCCTTTCTGCTCGGAGTGCTACTTGGAGTGCTGCTCGGACCGTGCGCGCTTGGGATAGCGGACGTTGGTGACCAGGCCCAGGACGTCCAGCAGCCGGATGAACCCGCCGGCGATGTCGATCTGCCAGAAGGTGTGCCGGTTGTGGGCCAGGGCGGGCTGGGCGTGGTGGTTGTTGTGCCAGGAGCCGCCCACCGAGAAGGGCGCCAGCGTCGCGACGTTGCGGCTGTTGTCCCTGGTGCGGTGGGGGCGGCTGCCCAGCGTGTGCCCGATCGAGTTGACGCTCCAGGTCACGTGGTCGAGGAGAAAGATGCGGGCGAGACCGCCCCAGAGCAGCCCGCCGGCCGCTCCGCGGAGGCTGCCGCCGGTGAGCGCCCAGCCCAGCAGCGCGGGCAGGGCGAGTCCGGCCAGGACCCAGACGAAGTAGTACTCGTTGATCTTCATCACGAGCCGGTTCTTCATCAGGTCCGGGACGTAACGGCTCCAGTTCTGCCGGCGGACGGTGAAGAGCCAGCCGACGTGTCCGTGCCACAGTCCGCGCAGCCGCGGGTACTTGCGCCCGTCCTGCATCGGCCGGGGCGAGTGCGGGTCGCCGTCGCGGTCGGTGAACGCGTGGTGCTGGCGGTGGGTCGCCACCCAGAAGACGACCGGGCCCTGCGCGGCCATGCTGCCGGCGATGCCCCAGAAGGCGGTCACCCCCGGCTTGGCCGCGAAGGACAGGTGCGAGAAGAAGCGGTGGAAGCCGCCTTCGACGCCCAGGGACGTCAGCAGGTACATCCCGATGAGCAGGCCGAGGTCGACCCCGGTGAATCCGTAGTGGTACGCGAAGACGACCGCGCCGGCGAAGCCCGCGGTGGGCACGCCGACCGTGAGGTAGGCCAGCCGGCGGGCCGAGGCGTCGGTGTCGCCGCCCGCGGCCTGCGGGGCGGCGGCCGGGCGGGAGGTGCGCGGGGCACCGGATGCGGCGGCCCCGGGTGACTCAGGCGAAATCGTCATGGTGGGCTCCCGTCACCGCACGGCCTGCGGCATGTCGTCGGCGGCCGGGGCGAGCTTCTTGAGCGTCCCCTGGACATAGGCCTTGCGTGTCGCGTCCCGGCGGACCTTGCCGCTGGTGGTCATGGGGATCGCGCCGACCGGGCCGAAGTGGACGTCGGCGGGCCGGACTCCGTGCTCGGCCGTCACCGCCGCGATCACCGCCTCCAGCACGGCCGCCCCCTCCGCGGCCAGCTGGCGTGCGGTGCCGCGGTACTCGGCGGCGACCACGAGCTCCTCGCCCTGCTCGCCGGGGACGGAGAAGGCGGCGCAGCCGCGCACCTTCTCGTGCGCCTGGCGGACGCTGAGCTCGATGTCCTGCGGGTAGAGGTTGCGGCCGGCGATGACGACGAGGTCCTTGAGGCGCCCGGTGATGAACAGCTCGCCGTCGAGCAGGAATCCGAGGTCGCCCGTGCGCAGGTGGGTCTCCGCTCCGCCGCCGGCCGTGCGCGCCGTGAAGGTCGCGGCGGTGAGCTCCGTACGGCCGAGGTAACCGTGGGCCACGTTGGGGCCGTTCACCCAGATCTCCCCGACCCGGCCTGCGGGGACCGGCAGCAGGGTTTCGGGGTCGACGACGGTCACCTGATGCCCGTCGGCGACGGTTCCGCAGCTGACGATGTGCGCGACCCGGCCGGGCGCCGCGTCCTGACCGGCTGCCGCCTGAGCGTCCCCCGGCTCGAACCGGCGCACGATGCCGTTCTCCAGGGCTTCCTTGTCGAGCAGTTCGGTCCGCAAGGGGGTGCCGGTGGGCTTTCCCGACACGTAGAGCGTCGCCTCGGCCAGGCCGTAGCAGGGAATGAGGGACGTCTCGTCGTAGCCGCGGGGGCCGAATCGCTCGCGGAACCTGTCGAGGGTTACCCTGGATACGGGCTCGGATCCGCAGAACACCTGGCGCAGCGTGCTGAGGTCGAGGGTTTCCAGCTCGTCATCGGTGATACTCGAAGTGCACATGTCGAAAGCGAAGTTGGGCCCGACGGAAATGGTGACCTTGTGGTCGGTGATCGCCTTGAGCCAGCGGTACGGCTGCTGGACGAAGTGCGCCGGCGACATCAGCACCAAGGGCCAGCCGCCGTGCACCGCGAGCATGATCGTGCCCATCAGGCCCATGTCGTGGTAGGGCGGCAGCCAGGTGCAGCCCACGCGGTCGGCCTCGTACCCCATGTTGGCTTCCAGGGCGCGGCAGTTGCTCACCAGGTTCTCGTGGGTGAGCACGATTCCCTTGGGGTCGCCGGTGGAGCCGGAGGTGTACTGCAGCAGGGCCGGTTCGGAAACGGCGTCGGGAATGGTGCCGGCGGGCGCCGGGCCGCCGAAGTACGCGTCGTCGACGAACAGCCATTGCGGCGGGCGCACCGTATCGGGGAGTTCCGCGGTGAATTGCGCGGCGCGCCCCTCCAGCCGCCGGTCGGCGATGATCACATCGGGCGTGCTGTCCACGACGATCGAGGCGAAGCGGGCCACTGCGCGCTTCCCGGTGGGCGGGAAGGACGGCACCGCGGTGGCGCCGGCACGGAATATCCCGAACAGCGCGGCGATGTAGTGCAGACCGGGATCGAGCGCCAGCACCACGCGGCGCCCGGTGAGTTCGCGGTCCAGCAGATCCGCGGCGATACGGCCGGCGTGTTCGTACACCTCGTGGTAAGTCCAGTCGACGGCCTCGTCTCCGGTGCCGTCGGCGAGAAAGCGGAAGGCCGTGCGCCGGGGTCCGGCGGCCCGTTCCCGGAGGATGCCGGGCAGCCCCGGCAATGAGGTACGGGTCCGCCCCGCTATGTGGTCCACAACGCCCCCGTGAAAGTTCAGTTCAGTGAGCGGGCCGCACCCGTGTCACCGGTGCGCGGCCCGCAAAAAAGTGGTGTGCGCCGTACCGTCGGCTGTCGCCCTTGTCAGCCGGTACGGACGATGCGGAGCTGTTGTGCGGAGCCGAGGTGGGCCCCGTCCCTGCCCCAGGCATCGATTTCCTCCTCGACCCAGCCCTCGGCGGTCGCGGAGCGGGTCCGTGCGCGCAGCAGGATCCACGGAGACGACGCCTGCGCGAGCTGCGCGCCGGGCCGGACCGTGAGTTCGACCGTGGGCACCAGCGCCAGCGTCGAGAGCACCGCCGCGTACGACGGAGCCAGCGCGTCCATCAGGAACACAAAACGCAGTGCGTCCGGTGGACGCTCGTCCTCCAGGATCCTGATCCACGCGATGAGTTCGGGCTCGGTGCCGCCCGCGTAGGGACGGTTGGGCCCGACCGGCCGGATCTCCAGGTAGGTGGAAATGGCGACGAATTCGGGCGGAATGACGAAGACGTCGCACTCCTCCGGAGCCGGCGCTTCGGGAGCCGCCGGCGCGAACGGCTGCCAGTCGGCCGGCTGCGGATTCCCGAAGACGGCCGATCCCTCTACGTGAATACCCTTATCGGTGACCGCGCGGCCACCGAGCGTAGTGAGCGTGCGCCCGGCGCGCAGCACCGAGGTCTCCAGCCGGAAATCGTCGCCGATCGGCCGCAGAAAACGCGCCGTTGCGCTCTGCAGCCGGAGGCCGGGTGCCACCTCTCCTGCGGCATCCTGCATCGCCGAAGCCAGAAGCGCCAGCGTCAGGCCGCCGTGAAAGCCGCCGAAGCCGTGCAGATGAGTTCCGGCGGCGATCCCTTCGCCGGAAGGCCGGTCGAGGAGCGCCACCGGGGAAAGCGGTGAAGCGGTACTGGTCATGGCCCCTCCGACCCGTTCGCCGGCCGGGCGGCGGCAGTACGGAAGAGGGACGGAATTCCGTGGTGGTGCTCGGTCCTTGGCAACAAGCCATTCATTGTTCCGAGTTGGATCACACGAGTGACCGTAGAAGGGCGGTGCGTCACCAAGCAAGGAAAAAATTTTGTGACCCGCGTCACGACACAAGTGAATCCCCGGCCCGGAGTGACGTTCGACACGCATACTCTGCGCTGCAGTGGGTTGCGTCGTCCAACCCACCCGGGGATAGTCTCGCCGCCGACACGTCAGAGGTGGCTTGGGGGGGCCTGTATGCGCGCATTGACGCAGCGAACTGCGGTGAACGGCGTCGGAATTCTGGGTATCGGTGCGTACCGCCCGCACCGGGTGGTGGGCAATGAGGAAGTGGCGGCCCGCACCGGCCGGACCGCCGAGTGGATAGAGCGCCGCACCGGCATCGTCGAGCGCCGATATGCCGGAGCGGGCGAATCGGTGACCGATATGGCGGTGGAAGCGGCGCGGAAGGCCGCGGCCGACGCGGGAATCGCGCCCGGAAAGCTGGGGGCCGTCATCCTGGCCTCCATGTCGTATCTGCGGCAGAGCCCGGGGGGTGCCGGGGAGATCGCCGACCGGCTCGGAATACGCGCCGCCGCTTTTGATCTCAACGCCGCCTGCGCAGGGTTCTGTTACGCACTGGCGCTCGCCGCGGCCATGGTGCGCGACGGATCGGCGCAGTACGTGGCGGTCATCGGCTCCGACCGGATGACGGACATCGTCGCACCGGAGGACCCGTCGGCGGCGATCCTCTTCGCGGACGGGGCGGGGGCGGTGGTGGTCGGCCCGCAGGACGACGAGGGGATCGGCCCGGTCGTCTGGGGTTCCGACGGCAGCCGCGCGGGCCTGATCGCGCACGACGCCACCTGGGACGAGTTCCGAGGCGATCCGGAAAAGCCGTGGCCCGTCATGCGGATGGCAGGCCCCGAAGTCTTCCGCTGGGCCATCGAGGAGATGCCGCCGGTCGCCCGGGCGGCCCTCGAAGCGGCCGGGGTCACGCCCGGCGAGCTCGACGCCTTCGTCCCGCACCAGGCCAACCTGCGCATGATCGAGACCATCACCCAGCGGCTGGACCTGCCCGGCAGCGTCGCCGTGGCCCGCGACGTGGCGCACAGCGGCAACACCTCCGCCGCCTCGATCCCGCTCGCCCTGGCGCGCCTGAAGGAGCTGGGTTCCGTCGGCAGCGGCGGCCTCGCACTGCTCCTCGGGTTCGGCGCGGGGCTCACGTGGGGCGCCCAGGTCGTCCGGCTGCCCTGAGCGGTCCCGGCCGCCCGGCCCCTTCCACCGGATCCCTCCCATTGACACCTGCCACCGACATCTGCCTAGGGGAACACACTCGCGGCCGCGCGACCGAACGATGCGTTCCGGCCAGCGCAACCGGCAATCGGCCTACTGTCGAAGCGAAGCGCATCCCCGTACGAAGGCAGGAACCACCATGACCTCCAGCCCGCCGGGCGCACCGGCCCCCCACCTGACCCGCACGCCGCCCGGCACTCCGGGGGCCCAGGCCGGCCCGCCCTTCGTGCACTTCGGCCCGGAGCTGCTCGGGGCCGCCCTCGGCGGGGTTCCGGCAGGCGCCGTCGAGGAGTTCACCGGATCGTGGGACGACCTGCCGGCCGACACCCACCTCGGCACCGGCACCCCGTACCGCTTCCGCCGCTACGGGCTCTTCCGGATCCGCCCCGACCGGCTGGAGCGGCTGCCGCACACCGCGTTCTTCCAGGACAAGTCCGTCAACAAGGTCCACGGCGGAGTGCCTCGCCTGTTCGCCCCGCTCACCGGTGCCGTCGCCGGCGGCGAGGTGCTGCGGACCGTCGTCCACACCCTCCGGCGCCATCTGCCCGGCCCGCGCGCCGGCATGGACACCTGCGGGGTCCATCAGATACGCGTCACGGCCACGACCCGCACCGAGGGTCACCCGGCCCCGGAAGGCGTCCACCAGGACGGGCACTGCTACGTGGCCCAGGTGCTGATCCGGCGCGAGGGCGTCAGCGGCGCGGAGTCCGCTCTGTACGACCTGCGCAGCCGCCCGGTGCACCGGGCCCTGCTCACGGCCCCCCTGGAGACGATCGTCCTCGACGACCGCCGCCTGCTGCACGGCGTCTCCCCCGTCCGGCCCGCGCCGGGCGCGTCGTCCGGGGTGCGGGACATGCTGCTGGTGGACTTCTTCCCCGGCGGCGGGGACGGCCCGGCCGGGGACGGGGACGGATTCACCGACGGCGAGGGCGGCACATTGCCGGGGTGAGTCCCTCCGTCTCGGCTTCTTTTCGTTCCATTGCAGGGACGTGAATCCTGCCTTTATTTCGAAGGAAACGCTCGGTTCCGATCTTACGATCACCGGGAAAGTCCCGCCCCATGGCAGGGATCGTCCCCGTAACTCCTGGAACGAGCCTCCGATGAAGAACACCCCTACCCTCCGCCGTGCCGCGGCGGCCGCCCTGGCCGCCGCGCTCTCCCTCGCCCTGGCCGCCTGCGATCTGTCCGACGCAGCCGGCGCCGACCAGGTGCGGATCGGGGTCAGCGGGGCCGATCCGGAGTGGGACGTCCTCGCCGAGGAGGCGAAGAAGGAGGGAATCGACGTCAAGATCGTCCCCTTCGACGACTACCAGCTGCCCAACAAGGCGCTCGCCGACGGCGACATCGAGCTCAACGCCTTCCAGCACCTGGCGTTCCTCAGTCAGTTCAACGCGCAGAACCACACGGACATCGTGCCGGTCACCTCCACCTCCGTGGCGCCCATGGGCCTGTACTCGCTCAAGCACAAGAAGACGGAGGAGATACCCGACGGCGCGCGCATCGCCATCCCCAACGACCCGTCCAACCAGGGCCGGGCCCTGCTGGTCCTGGAGCAGGCGAAGCTGATCGAGGTCAAGGACAAGGCCGGAATCTACGGCACGCCCGAGGACATCACCGCCAACCCGCGCCATCTGAAGATCACCCCGGTCGACGCCCAGCAGACCCCGCGCAGCCTCAAGGACACCGCGGCCTCCGTCATCAACGCCGGCGTGGCCGAGCAGGCCGGGTACAAGGTCAGCCAGGCGATCTTCCACGACGAACCCGGGAGCGCGGCGGCCCGCCCGTACGTCAACGTCATCGCGGCCCGCGCGAAGGACAAGGACGAGGAGAAGCTGCGGAAGGTCGTCAAGATCTACCGCTCCCCCAAGGTGCAGGAGGCCGTGAAGAAGTCGGCGAACGGCGCCCGCTACACCCTGGACATCCCGGAGGCCGAGCTGGTCGGGGAGCTCGGCCGGCTCACCGGGCAGGGGCGGGGCTGACCGCGGTGATCGAGCTACGCGACGTCACCAAGACGTTCCCGCAGGGCAAGGGCGAAGGCGGCGGGTTGCGCGCCGTGGACCACGTGTCCCTGCACGTGCCGCGCGGCAGCGTCTACGGCATCGTCGGCCACAGCGGCGCGGGCAAGAGCACGCTGCTCCGGCTGATCAACCACCTGGAGGAGCCCACCTCCGGCAGCGTCCTGGTCGGCGGAGCGGACCTCGGGGCCCTCGGCGAGCGGGGGCGGCGGCAGGTGCGCCAGTCCATCGGCATGGTCTTCCAGCAGTTCAATCTCTTCCGCTCGCGCACCGTCCTGGGCAACGTGGCCTATCCGCTCAAGGTCGCCGGGGCCTCGCGCGCCGAAGCGCGCGAACGGGCCGCGGAGGTCCTGCGCTTCGTCGGGCTCGACGGGCACGCCCGCCGCTACCCCGAGCAGCTGTCCGGGGGCCAGCGCCAGCGCGTCGGCATCGCCCGGGCCCTGGCCACCTCGCCCGGCGTACTGCTGTGCGACGAGGCCACCTCCGCGCTGGACCCGCAGACCACCCACGAGGTGCTGGCCCTCCTGGAGCGGGTCAACCGCGAGCTGGGCATCACCATCGTGCTGATCACCCACGAGATGGACGTGGTCCGCTCCTTGTGCGACCGGGTGGCCGTCATGGCCGACGGCAAGGTCGTCGAGAGCGGCGGCGTCTACGAGGTCTTCTCCCGGCCGCAGCACCCCACCACCGAGGCGTTCGTCCGCTCCGCCCTGCACGACCGCCCCGACGGGCCCGCGCTGGAACGGCTGCGCGCCCGTCACGGCGGGCGGCTGGTCACCGTCCCCGTCACCGGGGACGCGGCCGGCGGCCACGAGCTGTCCCGGCTGCTGCGCGAGCACGCGGTCGACTTCACCGTCGCACACGCCGGGGTCGGCGAGGTGCAGAACCGGCCGCTCGGCAGCGTGACCCTCGAACTGCGCGGCGCGGAGGCCGACATCGACGCCGTCGTGGCACGCCTCGGCGGCCTGGAGAAGGCGGGTGCCCGGTGAAAGCCGACTGGAACACCTTCTGGGTCAAGGTCGTCGACGCCACCGGCGAGACGGTCTACATGGTGCTCGTCACCCTGGCGCTGTCGGCGGTGCTCGGCATGGTCGTCGGGCTGGCCCTGTACGCGACGCGCAAGGGCGGCGTCCTGCAGAACCGCGTCGTCTTCGCCGTCCTCAACGCCCTGATCAACGTGGTGCGGCCGGTGCCGTTCATCATCGCCATCGTGGCCCTCTCCCCCGTCACACGCAGCGTCGTGGGCACGATGATCGGCACGGACGCGGCGGTCTTCCCCATGGTGGTGGTGGCCACGTTCGGGGTCGCCCGGATCGTCGAGAGCAATCTGCTCTCCGTCGAGCCCGGGGTCGTCGAGGCTGCGCGGGCCATGGGCGCGAGCCCCTTGCGGATCGTGCTCACGGTGCTCGTGCCGGAGGCGCTGGGGCCGCTGATCCTGGGCTTCACCTTCATGCTCGTCGCCCTCATCGACTTCTCCGCCGTGGCGGGGACGGTGGGCGGCGGCGGAGTGGGCAACCTCGCCATGACGTACGGCTATCTGCGCTTCGACACCTCGGTGATGGTGGTGGCGGTCGCGGTCCTCGTCGTCCTGGTGCAGCTGGCCCAGCTGCTGGGCAACCTGCTGGCGCGCAAGGTGCTGCGCAGGTGAGGCGGGCGGGCGGGGCGTGCCACCTTGGGCGCCCCGCCGCGCCGGGCTACGATCCGAACGGGCGCTTCCTCCCGGCCGATTGGACCCTGGAGTTCCGATGACGCTGCTGACCACCTGGCCGGATGCCGGCCCGGACACCCTCCTCCGGCGCACGGACGACGCCGCCGGGATCGCAGCGGTGCTGGCCCCGGCGGGCGTGCGCTTCGAGCGGTGGCCCGTGCGCAGCGGCGTGCCGGCCGGTGCGCCCGCCGGATCCGTGCTCGCCGCGTACGCCCCCGAGGTCGGCCGGCTCACGGCCGAGGAGGGCTTCGCCACCGTGGACGTGGCCGCGCTGCACCCCGACGGCTCCCCCGGCTGGGCGGCGAAGGCCGCGGCCGCGCGGGAGAGGTTCCTGGCCGAGCACACGCACGAGGACGACGAGGTCCGCTTCTTCGTGGCCGGGGCCGGGGTGTTCTACCTGCATGTGGACGGCCTGGTGCACGCGGTGCGCTGCGAGCGGGGCGACCTGCTGGGCGTGCCGCGCGGCACCCGGCACTGGTTCGACATGGGGACGGTCCCGTCCTTCACGGCGATCCGTTTCTTCCACGGGCCGGACGGCTGGGCCGCCTCCTTCACCGGCAGCGGCATCGCCTCCCGCTTCCCCTCCTTCGACGAACTGCGCGCCGGGCGGGCGGCATGAGCCTGCGGTTCGCGGCGGACTGCGTGGTCCTGGACATCGAGGGCACGACGAGCGCGACCGGCTTCGTCGTGGACGTGCTCTACCCGTACTCGCGCAGCCGGTTCGGCTCCCTGCTCACCGAGCGGGCCGCCGAGCCCGCGGTCCGGCGCGCCGCCGAGCAGGTCCGCACGCTCCTGGGGGAGCCGGATGCGGGCGCCCCGCGCATCGTGCAGGCCCTCAACGCCTGGCTGGACGAGGACCGCAAGGCCACGCCGCTGAAGACCCTGCAGGGCATCGTGTGGTCGGAGGGGTTCGCCCGCGGCGAGCTGGTCTCGCACTTCTACGAGGACGTGGTGCCCGCGCTGCGGCGGTGGCGTGCGGGCGGGGTGCGGCTGCACGTGTACTCGTCCGGGTCGGTGGCGGCGCAGCGCGCGTGGTTCGGGCACAGCGCGCAGGGCGATCTGCTGCCGCTGGTGGACGGGTTGTACGACACGGAGAACGCCGGGCCGAAGCAGTCGCCGGGCTCGTACCGGGCCATCTCCGAGGCCATCGGCGCGCCGCCGGAGAGGACCCTGTTCCTCTCCGACCGGCCCGCGGAGCTGGATGCGGCGCGGACGGCGGGCTGGCTCACGGCCGGCGTGCGGCGCCCGGGCGAGCCGTATTACACGCAGGGCACGGGCGGGCATCCGGAGGCGGGGTCGTTCGCCGGCATCGAGGTCGCGCGGGCGGGGAACGGCCGGGCGGGGAACGGACCGTGACCGGCGCCGGCGAGGACGTCCTCGACCTGGAGGAGGCGGGCGCGGTGCTGGCCGCGGAAGCCGCCCGCTTCGCGTCGTTCGGCTGGATGCGCGGCACTTCGGGGAACCTGTCGGTGGTCACCGGCCGCGGGCCGCTGCGCCTGGCGGTCACGGCGAGCGGTCTCGACAAGGGCGAGCTGACGGCCGCCGACGTGGTGCTGGTCGACGGCGAGGGCGCGGCCGTGCGGGGCGGCAGGCCGTCGGCGGAGGCGGCACTGCACGCGCGGGTGGTCCGGCTGACGGGCGCGGGCGCGGTCGTGCACGTCCACACGGTGGCGTCGGTGGCGATGAGCCGCCGCCGTCCGGGGGGCATCGTGCTGAAGGACCTGGAGATGCTGAAGGGGATCGGGCTGCCGGCCCACGGCCGGGAGGCCGTCCTGCCGGTGATCGGCAACAGCCAGGACATGCGCGTGCTGGGCGACCGCCTGGAGGCCGCGCGCGAGCCGGGGATGCCCGCGGTGGTCGTGGCCGGGCACGGTCTGTACGTGTGGGGTGCGGATCCGCGCGAGGCGCGGCACCGCACCGAGGTCGTGGAGTGGCTGCTGGAGTTGGAGCTCCTGGAGGGGCCGGGTCCGGCCGGCGCCCGCTGAGCGCTGCGAGGCCTACGAGTCCTCCGGGTCCTACGAGTCGTCCGCCCGCGGACGCCCCGCGAGCCGGGGCAGGTGCAGGCCGAAGTGCAGCGCCCCGATGCGCGCCGCGAACACCGTCGAGGCGGCCACGACGGCCGCGGTCGTGGGCCCGGTGCCGAGGCGGTCCAGGAGCAGGTAGCAGACCGCGCCGAGCAGCGCCGCGGTGGCGTAGACCTCTTCGCGGAGCAGCAGCGGCGGGAACTCCCCGCACAGCACGTCGCGGACGACCTCTCCGGTCACGCCGGTGACGACGGCGAGGAGGACGGCTGCGAACGGAGTGACTCCGGCGTCGAGCGCGGCCCGTGCGCCGATCACGGTGACGACGGCGAGGCCGACGGCGTCGACGGTCATCAGGGAGCGGCGCGGCAGTTCGCGGTGGTGCAGGAAGAACATGGTCGCCACGGCCGTGACGGCGATGACGGTGAGCAGGACCCGGTCGTGGGTCCAGTACAGCGGGTGCCGGTCGAGGATCAGGTCGCGCAGGGTGCCGCCGGAGACAGCGGCGGCGAAGGCGAGGACGAGCCCGCCGAAGGGGTCGAGGCGGGCGCGGTGGGCGGCGAGCACGCCGCTGGCCGCGAAGGCGGCGATCCCGGCGAGGTAGAGCAGGTGCAGCATCCTTCCAGGCAAGCAGCCGCGGCTCCCCCGCCGCCTCGGCCGATCGGCCGGAGCCGCCTCGGCCGAAGGGACGAGTGCCCCCGGCCGTGGCGCGCCGCCCTCACTCGGCGGTCCGGGCGACCACGTCCTCTATCCGCGGGGAGCGGTTGACGTGCAGGACGCCGATCTCGCTGTAGCGGCCGGTGTCGTTGCTCCAGTCGAGGTTCCCGCGCATGCAGGCGCGGTTGGCGTCGAGGAAGAGCCGGGTGTTCTCGCGCTGTCCGGGGGTGAGGCCGAAGACCTCGCAGAGCCGGTCGGCCTCGGCCTCCAGCTGCAGGAAGCGGGTGGTGCGGCGGCGGATCATGCGCTGGACGTGGACGATCGCCTCCGCGCGGCTGCACCCGTGCTCCAGGCCGAGCAGCAGGACGGCGTTGTTGACCTCGCCGTTGGCCAGGTCCTTCTCCAGGGAGTGGAGGTCGTTGGTGAGGGTGACGACCTCGGCGGTGATGGCCCGGGCCTCCAGGACGCACATGCTCTGATGGATCTCGGGGGGCGCCTCGAAGTGCCCGCAGCGCTCGGAGACGTCCACGACGACCTCGCTGCCGATGCCGAGGCGGCGCAGCTTCATGTACGGGTCCATGCCGAGGACGGTGCCGCTCCTGCGGTTGACGGCCTCGGAGACGTAGGTGAGGAAGTACTCCTCCCAGTGCCGTACGGCGCGGGCCCGCCAGGCGGCCGACATGCCCAGCTGGGCCTGGAACCACAGCTCCGTCCAGACGCGCGCGAGCGGGAAGGAGGGGGTGGTGCCGGCCGAGCCGGGTTCCTGGCGGGCGAGGGCCGCCATCTCGTGGCAGATCTCGTAGGTGGCGGCGGGGTCCTCGCCCAAGCCGCTGTCGAAGAGATCGTCGAAAAAGAAGAAGAAGCTCTGTACGGCGAGGCCGAACGTCAGGTCGTTGACGCCGACGCCGGGCAGGAAGCCGGCGGCCAGCCGCTCGATGCGCCAGGTGCGGTACCGCTCGACGTTCTGCGGGCTGCTGAGCAGACCGGCGGAGACCAGCCAGTGTTCGTTCCGTGCCCGCGCCACCTCCACGTAGGGGTTCAGCCGCTTGGGGAAAGGAATGTCCAGGGCGATGTCCTGTGGCATCGAGGCCAGCCTCCTTCAGGGCCGTGCTGAGCCGATCTCGATCCTTCCGCGGTTCGGGCCCGGCCTGCACGGAGCATCCGCTCCGCCCTCTGCATTCCCGGGCGGGCCTGGCAGAGTGCTGCCCTCTTGGCACAGCCATTAAAACGACAACCATATGTTCCATGGGTGCATTGGGGCCGTCGGGCGCACTGGCCGCCCCTTGCATAGGACAGCGGCCTCAGTCCACGCGCCACGCGCCCCGCCGCCCAGGTCAGAGCAGTGCGGGGCGCACTCGTCACGAGCGCGCCCCGCATGCTCACGGACGGCCGGAAAGCGCCCCCGCCCACCGGACCCCCGGCATCACTTCAAGGCGCTGCGCTTCTGCCACTGCTCCCAGCTCTCCTGCCAGACCTCCAGGCCGTTGCCGGGGTCGGTGACCTTGGTGCTGGTGGTGTTCTTGACCTCGACGGTGGAGCCGATGGAGAGGAAGTCGTAGGCCCTCTTCGCGTCGGAGGTGGTCATGCCGAAGCAGCCGTGGCTGTTGTTCTCCACGCCGATGGACTGGTTCCAGGGAGCCGAGTGCAGGAAGGTGCCGGAGGCGGTCAGGTGGGTGACCCACTTGGAGTCGAGCATCCACTCGTTGCCGTGGCCGATGGTCGCGGAGTCCATGGTCTCGTCGGCGTTCTTGCTGCGGACGGTGTGGATGCCGCCGCGGGTCGGGTCCACGGGGGAGCCGGCGGAGCCCTTGATGGTGCCGACGGCCTTGCCGTCCTCGAACATCGTGAGGGTGTGCGAGGGGACGTCGATGACGGCCTTGTGGTCGGCGCCTATGGAGAAGTCCCAGGCGTAGTTCTTCGCGAACCAGCCGCCCTCGCCGGAGTCCACGCCCGCCAGCAGGCCCTTGACGTTCACCTTGGTCCCGGAGGGCCAGAAGGTCTTGGGGCGCCAGTCGATGCGGTCCTGGCCGGACCAGTCCTTGACCCAGCCCCAGGCGCCCTCGACCTTGGGCGTCGTGGTGACGGTGAGGGACTTCTCGATGTCGGCGCGCTTGCTCTTGTCCACCGGGTGGTCGAAGAGGATCGACACGGGCATGCCGGTGCCCACGGTCTGGCCGTTGCCGGGGGTGTTGGTGAGCTTGTTGACGCTCGGCGCGGCCGCGGTGGTGAAGGTGGCCGTCGAGGAGGCCTCCTTGCCCTTGCCCTCCTTGCCGCCCTTCGCCTTGGAGCGCACGGTGTAGGTGTTCTGCGGCCCGACCTTGCCGTCGGCGGTCCAGGTGGCGCCGTCGTCGGCGAGCTTCCCGGTGACCTTCTCGCCCTTGGCGTCCTTGACCTCGACCTCGGTCAGCTTCCCGCCGTCGGCCTTGACCGATATCTGCGAGCCCAGCTTGACGTCCTTGCCGTCGCCGGGGGTGACGGTGATCTTCGGCTCGGGCCCGGCATCCATATCGGCCCCGCCCGAGCCGCCCGAGCAGGCGGTGAGCACCAGGGAACCCATGAGAGCGGCGGATGCCCACAGGGCGGAGCGACGACCCGGTCCGACGTGCACGGTGAGACGACCTTTCTGGCTTTCTGCGCGTTTTTTCCTTCGCTCGTACAGATGATCCACACGCTTGTACGGTTGCAGGGAGAAAGGAACTTTTGCGCATCGAAAGCCGGACGCCCGGCGTCCGCTCACGGGCGGCATCTCCCGAGCGGCTGCCGGGCGTCGATGGAACGCCGGATTCCGGTGCCGGCGTCAGACCGACGGGTCGTCGCCGACGCTGATCGCCTTGTTCTCGCCGTCGACGAAGACCACGCGCGGCTTGAGCTCGCGGGCCTCGGCGTCCCCGACCGACGCGTAGGCGATGATGATCACGATGTCGCCGGGGGCGACCAGCCGGGCGGCGGCACCGTTGATGCAGACGACGCCCGAGCCCCGCTCGCCCTCGATCACGTACGTCTCGAGCCGCGAGCCGTTGTTCACGTCGACGATGTGCACCTGCTCGCCGGGCAGCAGGTCGGCCTGCTCCATCAGTACGGGGTCGAGCGTCAGCGAGCCTATGTAGTTCAGGTCGGCGCCGGTGACCGTCGCGCGGTGGATCTTGGACTTGAGCATGGTACGCATCATGGAGAACTCCTGAAATGTCTGCTCCCTGCCTGCTTTATGCAGGTCAAGGGCGGTCACCGCACCCTACAACGACGGGCGGAAGGCGGTGCTCCACCCCTCCGGCTTGAAGCTCCCAGCTCCGTCTCAAATAAGTGAAACCAGCGGGTAGTTCACTGTCTGCGTTTCCGCTCCTTCTCCTCATTCCGCTCCCCGAGCGCCGTGAGCGTCTCGGCGAGCCACTCGGTCCAGAAGGTCTCCAGGCCGATGCCGCCGCGCAGCACCGCATGGCGCAGCCGGTCCTCCTCGCCGTCGCGCTCCGGCGGGAAGTCGCGCTCCTCGATCGCCCGGTACTCCGCGAGCTGGCTCCGGTGCAGGTCCAGGTGGCGCCGGAGCTCCTCCTCCAGGCCGCCCGTGCCCACGACGGCCGCCGCGCGCAGGCGCAGCAGAAGCGGGTCGCGAACGGGCCGGGGGGCGTCGCTCCCGGAGACCCAGGCGGTGAGCGCGTCGCGGCCCGCGGGCAGCACCTCGTACTCCTTCTTCTGCCCGCGGGCGGGGGCGCCGGCGGGCAGCGCGCGGATCAGGCCGTCCTGTTCGAGCTTTCCCAGCTCCCGGTAGATCTGCTGGTGCGTGGCGGACCAGAAGTAGCCGATCGACTTGTCGAAGCGGCGGGCGAGCTCCAGCCCCGAGGAGGGCTTTTCGAGGAGCGCGGTGAGGATCGCGTGCGGGAGGGACATGCCCGCATCCTATGGAGCGGGCCCCTGCTGCGGTCTCCCCGTCAGAGTGCGGCCGCGAGCTCGGTGCCCTGGCGGACGGCCCGCTTGGCGTCGAGTTCGGCGGCCACGTCCGCGCCGCCGATGACGTGGACGGACTGCCCGGCCGCGCGCAGCTCCTCGTACAGCTCGCGTCGCGGCTCCTGTCCGGTGCAGAGCACCACCGTGTCGACCGGCAGGACGGTGGACGCGCCGTCGACGGTGATGTGCAGCCCGTCGTCGTCGATGCGGTCGTACGTGACGCCGGCGACCATGGTCACGCCGCGGTGCTTGAGTTCGGTGCGGTGGATCCAGCCGGTGGTCTTGCCCAGCCCCGCGCCGACCTTGGTGGCCTTGCGCTGGAGCAGGTGCACGGTGCGCGGCGGCTTCGGGCGGCGGGCCTCGCCGAGCCCGCCGGGTGCGCGGTAGCCGGTGTCGACGCCCCAGTGGCGGAAGTACGTCGCGGCGTCGAGGCTCGCGTCGTCGCCGCTGTCGGTGAGGTACCCGGCGATGTCGAAGCCGATGCCGCCCGCGCCGATGACGGCCACGTGCTCGCCGACCTCGGCGCCGTCGCGCAGGACGTCGAGGTAGCCGACGACGCTGGGGTGGTCCGTGCCGGGGATCTCCGGGGTGCGGGGGGTGACGCCGGTGGCCAGGACGATGTCGTCGTAGGCGCCGGCCGTGAGGTCGGCGGCGGTGACGGGGGTGTTCAGGCGGACGTCCACGCCGTGCAGGGCGAGCTGGGTGCGGAAGTAGCGCAGGGTCTCGCCGAACTCCTCCTTGCCCGGGACCCGCTTGGCGACGTTGAGCTGGCCGCCGATCTCCGCGGCGGCGTCGTAGAGCGTCACGGCGTGGCCGCGCTCGGCCGCCGAGACCGCGAAGGCGAGCCCGGCCGGTCCCGCGCCGACGACGCCGATGCGCTTGCGGCGCCGGGTGGGCGCAAGGACGAGCTCGGTCTCGTGGCAGGCGCGCGGGTTGACCAGGCAGGAGGTGATCTTGCCGCTGAAGGTGTGGTCGAGGCAGGCCTGGTTGCAGCCGATGCAGGTGTTGATCGCGTCCGCCCTGTTCGCGCGGGCCTTGGCGACGAAGTCCGGGTCGGCGAGGAAGGGGCGGGCCAGCGACACGAGGTCGGCGTGACCGTCGGCGAGCAGCTGCTCGGCGATCTCGGGGGTGTTGATGCGGTTGGTGGTGACCAGGGGGATGGAGACGGACCCCATGACCTTCTTCGTCACCCAGGCGTACGCGCCGCGCGGCACGGACGTGGCGATGGTCGGGATGCGGGCCTCGTGCCAGCCGATGCCGGTGTTGATGATCGTGGCGCCGGCCGCCTCGATCTCCTTGGCGAGGGTGATCACCTCCTCCAGCGAGGAGCCGCCGGGCACGAGGTCGAGCATCGAGAGCCGGTAGATCAGGATGAAGGCGGGGCCGAGGCGCTCACGGGTGCGCCGGACGATCTCCAGGGGGAAGCGGATCCGGTTCTCGTACGAGCCGCCCCAGCGGTCGGTGCGCCGGTTGGTCCCGGCCGCGATGAACTCGTTGATCAGATAGCCCTCGGAGCCCATGATCTCGACGCCGTCGTAGCCGGCGTCCCGGGCGAGCTCCGCGGTCCGCACGAAGTCCTCGACGGTCGCCTCGACCTCGTCTTCGGTGAGGGCGTGCGGGACGTACGGGCTGATGGGCGCCTGCACGGCGCTGGGCGCCACCAGGTCGGGGTGGTGGGCGTACCGGCCGAAGTGGAGGATCTGCAGGGCGATCCGGCCGCCCTCGCGGTGCACGGCCTCGGTCACGGCCCGGTGCTCCTCGGCCTCGGCGGCCGTGGCCAGCCTGGCCCCGCCCGCCCACGGCCGCCCCCGGTCGTTGGGGGCGATGCCGCCGGTGACGATCAGCCCGGCTCCGCCCCGGGCCCGGGCGGCGTAGAAGGCCGCCATCCGTTCGAAGCCCCGCTCGGCCTCCTCCAGCCCGACGTGCATGGACCCCATGATCACGCGATTGGGCAGCGTGAGGAAGCCGAGGTCGAGGGGGCGCAGGAGGTGCGGATACGGGGTGGCCTGGCTGGACGGGCTCATCGGGGACCTTCCTCGCGGTGTCGTCCCCTCCAGTTCTAGAACACCCGACCCCCTTTTGCAACAAGTTGCATAACAGCCTGCATGAAAATCTCATGGAAATGTGCATCAAGTGGAACATTTCAAGATCAACTACAACTTTACCAACTCTTGGTGTAGTTGACCCAATCTATGCACCAGCCTCTAGATCAACACCGGAACCACCGGTTCCACCAAGCAAGTTGAGAGGCACGGGATCACGTTGAACTCACGCGTCATGCGCAACGGCGGCAGACTGGCGGCCCTTTCGGCGGCCTCGCTGGGAATGATGGCGGCCATGGCCCTGCCGGCGGCCGCCGCCGACGAGCCCACCCGTAAGGAGCTCATAGCCGACTGTGCGTCGGGCGAAGGGAAGTGCAGCTTCAACGACCCGGTGCTCGGCAAGGCCTTCCTCGGCGAATTCCGCCAGGTGTCCAACTCGCTCTACAACTGCAGCACCTCGGACGCCACGCAGTCGATGGGCTGGTCCGACTCGGTCGGCTCGACCGACTCCGTGGGCGTCTCCGTCACGGCCGGCGGCAAGATCGCGGGCATCGTCGACGTCAGCGTCACGGCGAACTACGGCCACACCTGGTCGAGTTCCCACGAGGAGAACAGCTCCCTGAACATGACGGTGAAGCCCGGCGAGGTCGGCTGGATCTCCCGCGCGCAGGTGATGCAGACCGTCTCGGGCACCTGGCAGACCCACTACGACAGCCCCAAGTGGGGCCACTACTACTGGTACATCCCCGACACCATCACGGGCCCGGCCAAGAACGGCACGGACGGGCAGAGCAACGCGGTGGTCGTCAAGTCCCGCAAGATGACGTCGGCGGAGAAGGCGTCCTGCTCCTCGGGCCAGAAGGCCGGCAAGGCGTTCGTCGCCCAGCGCTGATCCTCCCCCACGCGACTGCGCCCGGCGGCACCCCCGTCCGCCGGGCGCAGTCGTGCCCGCCGCCGGCGGCCGGGCCGCGCGCAGCGACCGGCTCAGGCACACTCCGCCGTGCGCGCCCGGTGGTGGTCGAGCGCCCTGTCGACCAGTTCCCCCGCGCCGCCCGCGTACCGCGTCGGATCGAGGAGCCCGGCCAGGGCCTCCGGCGGGAGGTGCCGGCCGATGACGGCGTCGGCGGCCACGGCCTCCGCGAAGGAGCCGCCGACCGCCATCGCCTCGGCCGCGACCCGGGTGATGTGCTTCTTCGCCTCCGTCTTGCCCATGCCCGCCGCCAGGTGGACGGCCAGGCGCTCGGCGACCACCTGCCCCCGGGTCAGGGTCAGGTTCTCCGCCATCCTGCCGGGTACGGCGGTCAGGCCCTCCGCGAGCTCGGCCGCGGTGTGCGCGGCACCGCCGGCCAGCCGGAGCGCCTCGCGGAGCGGCTGCCACTCCGCGTGCCAGGCGCCGGCCGGACGCTCGTCCTCGGCCAGCATGGACTGGTGCAGGACGGACACGTGGCCCGGCATCTGCAGAGCGGCGGAGACCAGCAGCGCGGACAGGACGGGGTTACGCTTCTGCGGCATCGCCGAGGAGCTCCCGCGGCCGTCCGCGAAGGGCTCCGCGGCCTCCCCCACCTCGGTGCGCACCATGTTCTGCACGTCGAGGCCGAACTTGCCCAGGGAACCCGCCAGCAGGGCCAGGTCACCGCCCAGGCCCGCGACGGGGATGCGTGCCGTGTGCCAGGGCAGGACGGGGTCGGCCAGGCCCAGCTCCCGGGCGAACTCCGCCGAGAGCGACAGCGGCGAAAAAGCGGCCCCGGAGGCAGCGTTCAGCGCGGCGACCTCCTGGTAGGCGGCCATGGTCCCGGCGGCGCCGCCCAGTTGGACGGGCAGCCGGGCCCGGGACGAGCGCAGCCGGTCCTCGGCCTCCCCGACGGCGTGCAGCCAGCCCGCCGCCTTGAGCCCGAAGGTGGTCGGCACGGCGTGCTGGGTGAGCGTGCGGGCGGCCATCGGGGTGTCGCGGTGGGCCGCGGCAAGGGCGGCCAGGGCCCGGCCCACCCGGGTCAGGTCCCCCAGGACCAGGTCGAGTGCGCGCGCCGTGACCAGCATGGCCGCGGAGTCCAGGACGTCCTGGCTCGTACTGCCGAAGTGGACGTGTTCGGCCGCGGCCGGGTCCTCGGCCGCCACCGCCCGCGTGAGGTCTCCGACGAGGGCGACCACCGGATTGGCGGCCTCACGTGCCCTGACCGCCAGGGAGACGAGGTCGAAGCGTCCCTTGTCCGCGACCGAGGCGATGGCGTCGGCCGACTTCCGCGGGATCACGCCGAGGCGGGCCTGGGACCGGGCCAGGGCCGCCTCCACGTCGAGCATCGCCCGGAGCCAGGCACCGTCACCGAGCAGCGCCTCGGCGGGCGTTCCCGCGCGGACGGTGGACAGCAGGCCGGCGTCCGGGTCCGGAGTGGGGTCCGGCGACTGGGGTGCAGGCGTGTTCATACGGGGCGGTTCCCTTCGTGCCGGAGGACTGCAGCAGGGCCGGTGGCGACCGTATCGCTCTGTGCCGTGCCGATGTCGCGTACGGTGCCGGGGACCGCAGTACCGGCGCCGGCGATGGCGGCGCATGCGGTCAGCGCCGCGCGGGCGATGGCGTCGGAGTCGCCGAGCGTCACGGAGTTCACCCCCGGCCGCACGCCTGCGGCCGTGACCCAGTGGACGTGTTCCGTGGGGACCCCGTAGGCGAACCGGGCGGGGTGCGGGCGCCCGCCCGCGTCGATCACGCGGTACGGGCGGCCGGTGACGCTCAGGCCACCCGTCCGGTAGCCGGGACCGGACGGATCGCCGATGTCGTACGGGCGGCACCGGCCGGCCGCCAGGAGGTCGCTCATCAGGGGGTCCCGGGTCGTGCGGAGGTCCGTCCCGGGAAGCCTGGCCTCGATGAGGGCCGCCACCCGCACGGGGGCCGATGCCCGGATGAGACGGGACGTGACGGCGAACCCGCCCGTCTCCGCGTCGGCCCTCACGGTCATTCCGGGGCCCACGAGGGTGAGGACGCCGGCTTCGACGAGCGCGGTCATCTCCCGGATGCGCCGCACCGGAGGGCCGATGGAGAGGAAGGCGTTCAAGGGCGTGTACCAGTGGTCCAGGTCGGCACGGTAGGAACTGCCCGTGATTCCCCCGTGGTCGACGACGAGGCGTATCTCGTTGCGGAGGTCGCGCAGGACGTCCAGGGCCGCCTTGAGCGGGTTGGTGACATTGCCCTGCGACGCCATGGCGGCGTCGGCGCGCAGGTGATCGACCAGCCAGGCGTTGAAGCCGGCGATTCCCTCGAAATCCCTTCCCTCGTACGGTTGCTGGAGACGGTTCCAGTCCCAGTGGTCCTCGCGGCCGACCGAGAACTCCAGCAGCAGCGGCTCCTCCGGCTCGGCGGCGCCGACCACCTTGACGTACCGCGTGAGGAATTCCGCGGCGACGTCGCGGTCCTCCCGCCGTGCGATCAGAGCGGCGTAGTAGGTCCCTTCCACTTCCTTGCTCGCCAGCGGCCATACGTCCCGGCGGAAGTCGGCCGGGCGGCCCGCCGCGGCCCGCTCCCTGAACCGGTCGATGACGCCGGGGGTCAGGAAGAGCGGGGAGTGGCGCTCGGACACGCCCTTCTCGTTCTCGCCTCGCGCGTGGTGGGGAATCCCGCGCCGCGATCCGGCGACGAGCCGCGGCTCCTCCCCTGACGGCTCGTAGACGAGCCCCCGGTCGCCCGGGCGGAACGTCCCGCCCCGGCCGGTGGACAGGAGGGCCATGTAGTCGAAGAAGTTGAGCCCGAGGCCGCGCAGGGCGACGACGGATCCGGGAGACAGGCCGGTCAGGTCGGCGTCGGCCGGATTGGACGGCGGGATGTACATGCTGCCACGGCGTTCCGCATGGTCCGCGAGCACGCGCTCGGAGCCCGACGGAGCGGTGTCCGTGTGTCCTTGCGCGAGAACGACGGCATCGAGCCCGGACAGGACGACTCCGCCGTCCAGTTCGACTTCCTGCCGGCCGTCGGCGCGGTCGGTGAGCCGGACCGCCCTGGCTCTGTGCCGGTGCACGGTGACCTGTTCCGGTGCGGCAGCGACGATGTGCTCGTAGGCCCATTCCAAGTAGGCGCCGTAGAAGGCTCTCGACGGATAGGAGTCGGGACCCAGCCGCCGGGCTTCCTCCCGCACGGCCTGCGCGCAGGTGTCCGCCCGGTCGGTGGAGGAGAGCGCCCGGGCCCATGCGTGGAGGCTCGGCCCCGCGGCCACCGGACCCTCCAGCTCGACGCTCTCGTCCGTGAAGATCGTGATCTGGGAGGCCACCGTGTTCATCAGCAGGTCGTGCGGCTGATCCGTCCGCCAGACTCTGCCGGATCCGGCGGCGAAGGGCTCGACGACCTCAAGGGTGACGGGAACGCCGGGGCTCACGACCGGCGCATTGGCGCATATCCTCTCGATGACCGAGAGGCCGCGCGGGCCGGCCCCGATCACGGCAATGGACCTGGTCGCAGATTCGGATGAAGCCATGTTCATCTTGCTCCTTCTCAACTCCCTCACGCCGTCCGGTCAGGGTGCCGCGATCAGTGCTTTGCGGAACTGCTCGATGACGCCGTCGAGCATTTCCGTGCTCTCGGGCGGAATGCCGGGCCTGCCGCTGCTGCAGTCCAGGTGCTTGTCCAGCAGGAAGAGGCTCTGTACGACGTGGCGCGCGCCGAGCGACTGCACGACCGGCCGCAACGCGTAGTCCAGGACGAGGACGTGTGCCGTGCTGCCGCCGGTGGCCAGCGGCAGCACGACCTTGCGGGTGAAGCCGAACTGCGGGAGCAGGTCCAGGAAGACCTTGAGCAGCCCGGAGTAGCTCGCCTTGTAGGTCGGGGTCGCCAGGACGATCCCATCGGCACGGGCGACCTGTTCGGCCGCCTCGGCGATCGCCGGGTCCGAGCGGTCCGCCTGGAGCAGCGGCGCTGCGGGCAGCGTACGGATCCGCAGATGGGCGGCGTTCCATTCGTATTCGGCGAGCCGCTCCGCCACCAGATCGCCGACCATTTCGGTCTTGGAGGTCGGAGACGGACTGCCGGAAATTACCAGGACTTTGGACACGGCCGCTCCTAGGAAGTGTCGCGATGAAGGTTTTCTCAGGTATTCCGGGGGTCGCAGGTCAACGGACGAGGAGCTCCTTGAGCTGCTGCGGTTCCGGCTGTGGATCCGGCTGCTGTGGATTCACAGCCGGGGCGAATGCGCCACCGGCATCGCCCGAGCGGGCGTCACCGGCCTCGTCCCGCTCCTCGCGCGTGGCGTTCAGCCACCGGCAGATGCCGTCCACCGCCCCGGCGCAGCTGCCGCAGCCGGTGGAGGCGCGCGTGGCGCGGGCCAGAGCCTCCGCCGTGCGGGCCCCGCTGCGCCAGCCGGTCACGAGGGCCGTCTTGGTGACGTTGTTGCAGCGGCAGACGACGGTCTCGCCGGGGAGGTCCGCCGGAGCGTCCGTCCGTCCGGCGACGGCTCGTCCGGCCAGCAGGGCGAGGCGGTCGACGGGGGTGGGCGCGCCGGCGTCGTAGAGCCGGCTGACGGCGGCCACGGAGGCGGGGAAGCCGAGCAGGATGGCGCCGACGATGCGCTCGTCCTGCAGGGCGAGGCGGGCGTACTGGCCACGGGCCGGGTCGGCCAGGGTGACGACCTCGGCGTCGGGGAGGTCGTGGTTGCCGTCGCCGATGACGGCGAGGTCGACGCCGCGGGCCTTGAGGCGCGTGACGGTGCGGGTGGTGGTGTAGGGCCGGTCTCCCCCGGTGAGGGCTTCGGCGAGGGTCTCGGCCTGCTCCCAGGCGGGGGCGATGAGACCGGATACCTGCCCGGCGTGCTCCGCGCAGTCGCCGAGGGCGTGGATGCGGGGGTCGCTGGTGCGCATGTGGTCGTCCACGACGATGCCGCGGCCGACCCGGAGCCCGGCGGCCCGGGCCAGCTCGGTATTGGGCACCACTCCCGCGGAGACGACGACCAGGTCGGCGGGCAGCCCGGTCCCGTCGTCGAGGACGAGCCGGCTTCCGGTCCAGGAGGCGGCCGCGCGGCCGGTGTGGATGCGGATGCCGAGGCGTTCGAGGACGCCTGCCAGGGTCTTCCCCGCGGGCGCATCGAGCTGACGTTCCATCACATGCGGTCCCATGTGCACGACGTCGACGCCGTGGCCCCGGTCGTTCAGGGCGCGGGCGACCTCCAGGCCGAGCACGCCGCCGCCCAGGACGACGATGCCGCCGGCCCGGTCCAGGCGCTCCTCCAGGCGCCGGCAGTCGGCCAGGGTGCGCAGGGCGACCACGCCCTCGGCGGGGTCGCCGCCGGCACCCGTCAGGCCGGGCAGGGGCGGCAGGAAACAGCGCGCGCCGGTGGCCAGCACGAGCTGATCGTAGAGGTGCAGCCGCCCGTCGCCGGTCCGCACCGTGCGCCGCTCCCGGTCGATGCCGGTCACGCTGACGCCCCTGCGGACGGTCACGGTGCCGCTGTCGTGGCCGGTGAGGTACGTCTGCTCGGGGGAGAGCTTTCCGGCGATCACGGAGGGCAGCAGCACCCGGTTGTAGGCGGGTTCGGCTTCCGCGCCCAGGACGGTGACGGCGCACGAGGGGTCGCGCGTGCGCAGCAGTTCGGCCAGCCGGTGCCCGGCCGGGCCGTTGCCGACGATGACGATGCGGTTCACAGCTCACCGCTGCCGGTCGTGGCTCCGGTGCCCAGCGGCTCCAGGCGTACGGCGCAGACCTTGAACTCCGGCATCCGCGACACCGGGTCCAGCGCGGGGTTGGTGATCAGGTTGGCCCTTCCGGCGCCGGGGAAGTGGAACGGCAGGAACACCGTGTCGGTGCGCAGCGAGGCCACGGTGCGCACCCGCGCGACGGTCGCACCGCGGCGGGAGACCACCCGGGCGAGCCGGCCCTCGGTCAGCCCGTTGCGGCGGGCGGTGTCGGGGTGGACCTCGACGAACGCCTCCCCGTCGGCCTCCATGGACTCGGGGACGCGCCGGGTCTGGGCCCCGCTCTGGTACTGCGCCAGGACCCGGCCCGTGGTGGCGTGCAGCGGGTAGGTGCCGTCGGGCAGCTCCGCGGCGTCGCGGTGGCCGACCGCCCGGAACCGGGCGCGGCCGTCGTCGTGGGCGAACCGCTCCAGGAACAGCCGCGGTGTCGGCGTGCCGCCTGCGGGATAGGGCCAGTACGCCGGCCCGGCGGGGCCCGCCGCGTCCACGGCGTCCATCGTGCTTCCCAGGTACTCCGGTTCGATGCCCGAGTAGTCCGCGAGCCCGCCCGCCGACGCGCGCCGCAGCTCGGCGAAGACGTCGCCGGGGTCGTCGGGGAAGCGTTCCCCGGGCTGACCGAGCCGGACGGCGAGCTCGCGCAGCACCCACAGGTCGCTGCGTACGCCCGGCGGCGGGTCGATCGCACGGCGGCGCCGCAGCACCCGCCCCTCCAGGTTGGTCATGGTCCCGTCCTCCTCGGCCCACTGCGTCACCGGCAGCACCACGTCGGCCGTCCGTACGGTCTCCGACGGCACGAAGTCGGCCACCACCAGCAGGTCCAGCGCAGCGAGCCGCTCGGCGATCCCCCGGGCCGCGGGCGCCGAGACCACCGGGTTCGAGCCGAACACCAGCAGCGCCCGCGGTCCGCCCGGCCGGCCCAGGGAGTCCAGGAGCTCGTAGCCGCTGGGGCCCGCTCCCGGCAGGTCGCCGGGGTCGACGCCCCACACCCCGGCCACGTGGGCACGCGCCGCAGGATCGGTGATCCTGCGGTAGCCGGGCAGCTGGTCGGCCTTCTGCCCGTGCTCGCGGCCGCCCTGCCCGTTTCCTTGGCCGGTCAGGCATCCGTAACCCGAGCCCTCGCGGCCCGGCATGCCCAGCGCCAGCGCCAGGTTGATGTAGGCCGAGACGGTGTCGGTGCCCTTGGAGTGCTGCTCCGCGCCCCGGCCGGTGAGCACGTACGAGCGCTTCGCCGCGGCGAGCATGCGCACGGCGGCGAACTGGTCGGCCACCGGCACGCCGGTCACCCGCTCGGTGCGCTCCGGCCACCACTCGGCCGCCCGGCGCCACGCCTCGTCGAACCCGCTCGTGCGCTGCGCGACGTAGTCGTGGTCCAGGTGGCCCTCCACGACCGCGGCGTGCAGCAGGCCCAGCGCCAGCGCCAGGTCCGTTCCCGGGGCGGGGCTCAGGTGCAGGGCCGCGCGCTCCGCCGTCGCCGACCGCCGGGGGTCCACCACGATCAGGTCGGCGCCGGCCAGGTGCTGCATCAGCGGCGGCATCGTCTCCGCGACGTTCGCCCCGGCCAGCAGGACCACGTCGGCCGAGGCCAGGTCGGTCACCGGGAACGGCAGGCCCCGGTCCAGTCCGAACGCCGCGGATCCGGCCGCCGCGGCCGAGGACATGCAGAACCGGCCGTTGTAGTCGATCTGCGAGGTGCCCAGCGCCACCCTCGCGAACTTGCCGAGCGTGTAGGCCTTCTCGTTGGTCAGCCCGCCGCCGCCGAACACCGCCACGGCGTCCGGGCCGTGTGCGCGGACGATCCTGCGGAGCTCGGCGCCGACGTGGTCCAGCGCCGTCTCCCACGACACCGGCCGCTGCGCCGTCCCCGGCCGGGGCCGCATCAGCGGCGAGGTCAGCCGGTCGGGCGCTGCGAGCACCCGCGCGGCCGTCCACCCCTTCAGGCACAGACGGCCGGCGTTGACCGGGAAGTCCTCGTCCGGGGAGACCGTCAGCCCCTGGGGCGAGACCTCCAGCCTGGTCCCGCACTGCAGCGCGCAGTACGGGCAGTGCGTTCGCGTCATCCTCGGCTCCTCACGCGGGTTCCGGGTGCGTCCGGTCGGCTGCGGCCGGCCGGTCCTTGCGCAGGTACACCGCGCGCACCACCAGCACGCACACCGCGTAGAAGACGACGAACCCGGCGACGGCCGGCCCGGCCGAACCGGCGGCGCCGAAGGAGAACTTGAACGCCAGGTTGATGAGCACTCCGCCCAGCGCGCCCACCGCCCCGGCGATCGCGATGACGGCGCTGGAGGCCTGTGCGGGAGAGCCCGCCCCGTCGTCCGCCCGCCGGGCGAACACCTCGGGGATCATCCGGTACGTGGAGCCGTTGCCGATGCCGGCGAACACGATGAGCACGGTGGACGCGATGATGAACGCCAGGGACGAGGAGACCTCGGTGGCCACGTACAAGAACGCGGTCCCGACCGTCATCGCCAGCAGCATCCACAGCGTGACCCGGGCACCGCCCCACCGGTCGGCCCAGCGCCCCCCGAAGGGGCGCGCGAGGGACCCCAGCAGCGGGCCGAGGAAGGTCAGCGACGCGGCCTGCAGCGCGGTGAAGCCGAACTGCGCCTGCAGCACGAGCCCGAACGCGAATCCGTAGCCGATGAACGAGCCGAACGTCGTCACGTACAGCAGGGACAGCATCCACGTGTGCTTGTCGCGCAGTGCCGCCCGCTGGGCCGAACCCTGGTGCCGCAGCGTCGGCAGGTTGTCCATCCACAGTGCGGCGGCGATCGCGGCGAGCACGAGCAGCGGCATGTAGAGCGAGATCAGGTAGACGGGGTGCGCCGCGCCGGCCGTCGCGAGCACGGCGAGTCCGGCAAGCTGGGCGGTCGCCACGCCGAGGTTCCCGCCGCCGGCGTTCAGGCCCAGCGCCCAGCCCTGCCGGTGGCGCGGGTAGAAGGCGTGGATGTTGCACATCGACGAGGCGAAGTTCCCGCCGCCGAGCCCGGCGGTGGCCGCCACCAGCACGAACACCCACAGCGGCGTGCCGGGCAGGCGTACGAACACCGCGGCCAGAACGGTCGGCACGAGCAGGATCAGCCCTGCGAACACCGTCCAGTTGCGCCCGCCGAACCGGGTCACCAGATATCCGTAGGGCAGTCGCATCAGGGCGCCTACCGCCGTCGGCGTGCTGATGAGCAGGAACTTGTCCGACGCGCTGAAGGAGAATCCGGCGTCCGGCCCGAGGAACAGGACGAGCACCGACCACATGGTGAAGACCGAGAAGCCGATGTGCTCGTTGACGATGGACACCACGAGATTACGGCGGGCCACCCGGCTGCCCGTCTCGCGCCAGAAGCGCTCGTCCTCCGGGTCCCAGTGCGCAAGTAACGATGGCGACCGGTCCTGTATCTGGGTCATCGGGCATTCCTTCCCCCGCCGATCGGGACACGCAGTAAGTCACTCGGAATATGCGGTAATGGAATAGTGGTAACGGCATGCGCAGTAACGGAATATGCGGTGGAGGGACGGGCGGGCGGGGCACGGTGGGATTCCGTCCGTGCCCCGCCCGCCCGGCGATCAGGCCGGCCAGCCGAACGCGCTGATGGTGTCGCGGGCGCGGCCCGGCTCGGGGTCGTTGAAGACGAAGCAGCGGGTGTTGCTGACGCTGCCGCCCTCCGCCTGCGCCGTCGAGAAGATCAGCACCGGCCTCGGCTCCCCGTCCTTGGTGACGAAGTTCGCGCGGAAGTTGATGATCGGCGAGTCCTCGTCCCAGCGGGAGAGGAAGTCGTCGAGCAGGCCCTGGTCCTCGTAGATCTTGCGGATGTGACCGCCGACGTACTCGGTCGGCGTGGCGGTGTAGTCGACCAGGGCGACGTCCGCGGGGTTGGCGTGCATGACGTTGCCGTTGACCCCGATGAGGTGGATCGCCACCGGCGCCACCTGGTAGAACTCGCGCATCACCGCTTCGTTGTCCTTGGCCGGGGCCAGGGACGGGTGGGCGCACTCGTCGACCGCGCGGATCCAGGCCGTGGCGTCGGACAGGGCCGCGTCCTCGGTGCTGGTGCTGGAGACCGGCAGCCGCTCGCCGAGCTCCGGACGGCTCACCCAGTGGATGCGGGTGCCGGCGCCCTCGCCCGTCAGCACCGCATTGACGCGGGCCGCGCGGTCCTTCCCGTCGGCGCTGCGGTAGGTGACCGCGGCGTGCTCGAGCCGGCCGTCCTTCTTCAGCCGCTCCAGCAGCTGCGCCAGGTCCTCGCCCGCACCACCGGACAGGATCCGCTCGCCGAGGTGGGCGGTCTCCCCGCCCATGAGAACGGAGAGCGCCTTGTTGTGCAGGACGACGGCGCCGGACCCGTCGGTTATCGCGATGCCCACCGAGCTGTTCCCGATGACGTCGATCAGCTGCTCGGTGGAGGGGATGGTGACGTTTTCAGCCGTCATTTCTTACTCCTGGTCTGCTGAATTTGAATGCGGATGACGATTCACGATTTTTCCGATGGCCGCCGCGATTTCTTTCCGGCCGGACAGATGGTAATCATGTCCGCCGCCGAATGTAAACATTCCCAGAAAAGGGCCGCCGGTAAAGCGTTTCCATTCGAGCATTTCCTCGGGCCGGGCGAATCCGTCGGCGCGTCCGCAGAACAGTGCGAGCGGCGCGCGGACCGGTCGCCCGGCGGTCCGGTGTTCCCGGCGCATCCGGAGGTCCGCCAGCAGGCGGGCACCCTCGGCGTCGCCCTCCCGGTCCGTGGCGCGCTGTTCCCGGCGCAGGGCCGCGAACGCATGGGCCACCAGGGAACGGGGAGCGCTGCCCGGCTCGCGGGAGCCGGAGACGAGCAGGCTCGCGACCTCGGTCCCGCCGCCGGGCCGGGACCTGCCGCCGGGCCTGGCCTCACCGTCGGGCCGGGCCTCGAACAGGACTGTGAGCTCGTAGGCGAACAGCGCCCCCAGGCTGTGCCCGAAGAGGTGCAGCCGCCGCCCGGGGAGCAGTCCGGCGAGTTCGCCGGCCCAGCGTTCCACGGCGCCGTGCACCGAGGCGGGTGCCTCGTCGTGCACCAGGCGGCCGCGGCCGGGTATTTCACAGTGCACTGCCGGAAGCGTGGCCGGCAGCCGGGACCCTATCGGGAGGTACGGCGACGTGACGCTGCCGGCCGGGGGCAGGAAGACCACGACGTCGGCGGCCCCTTCGAGGCGCCCCTGCACGACGAAGGATCGCTCAGGCATGGAGGAAGTTCTTCTCGATGCCCTTGAGGGTGCGGAAAGCATCGAGATCGACCTCGTCGGACTGCAGCATCGTGCCGCGCAGTTCCTCCACGTAGAGGACGAGCTCCACGAACTGCAGGGAATTGATGATCCGCGTCTCGATGATGTCGGTTTCCTGGTCCAGTTCGGTCAGGTCGGGATTGCGTTCGAGGATCCAGGAGCGCACATCTGTCCAGCTCGCCGGCATAACCGCTCCTCACTCTTTTCATTCTTTTCGACTGTCTGACGCGCGGGTACGGGATGGATTACCGGCCGGCACCGGCGGGTGCGTGCGTGGCGTACGCGTTGAACGCCGCGACCCGGTCGGCCACTTCGGAGACGAGGGCGAGGTCGCCCGGGCTGAGCGGCCCCCGGCGGTGCGCCGCACCGCGCACGAGGACGAGGTGTCCCCCGGGGACGCCGCGGTAGTCCAGCGAGAGGGCCACCGCCGAGTCGGCCTGCCACGCGCGCAGCAGGTCCAGGTGTGCAGGGTCCGTCTGCTTGGCCAGCCCCTCGTGCCCGCTGATCACGAGCTGGGGCCCGGAGCTCTTCAGGGCCAGGGCGCGCACACCGTCCAGCGCCGCCGAGAACTCGGCCGGGGACTGGACGACGGGTCCGGAGTGCGTCGCCGGTGCGTCGAGGGAGACCGCCGAGGCCATGAAGGGGACGCACGCCCTGGCCGCCGCCGGTACGACGTCCGCCGCGCCGGCGGTGTTCCGTACGGTGGCGCCGATGTGGGCGAGGAATCCCAGGGATTCCTCGGCGGCCTTTCGCCCCGCAATATAGCGCAGAGCGGTCGTCCAATTCTCGGTCGGGTTTTCCGTGCTGTTTCCGGGCATGATGGGGTCCCTCGAATAATTCGATTCGGGTGGGATGCGGGGTTCGTGTTTCGTGTTTCGTGATTCGACGTTAACGGGTTTTCCCCGGTCGGCACAAGGATTTCATCCGGGCCGTTCGTCAAATCGGTGGTTCATTTATCCGCGCAGAATGGAGGCATGGCTGTGCCGCATCGCTTGCCACTTGGTGTTTTTCGGCGCAGGCAGGGGCGCGAAAGCGCGCGTATGCACATGTGCGCGTATACACGTATGCACGTATGCGCGCAGGGAACGGCGCAGAGGTGCGCCGGACGAGGCGGAACCGCCGGATCAGGCGAAGTTCACATCCGGGTCGAGCAGGCACAGCTGCCCGTCCGCCAGGTGCAGGCGGTCGTTGCTGTAGTTCAGCGCCGCCGAGCGCAGGTCGCGCAGGGACTTCTCCAGCCGGGTCGGCGAGTCCTGGAGGTAGCCGTGCCGCAGGCCGACGGCGTCGACGAGGTCGTTCACGGCCGCGTGGCACTCCTCGGCGGCGGTGATCTTGAGGTTGTTCAGCAGAAGCTGGCTGCCCGGGGCGGACAGGTCCGTCTCCCCCGCGACCAGCTCCTGCGTGCGGCGCAGCAGGGCGTGGACGCCGTCGAGCCGCTGCCGGGAGCGGGACAGGCGGGTCAGGAACAGTTCAGAACCGAGGTCGAAGCGTTTGCGGGCCTTCGGGTCGCGCAGCAGGCGCAGGACCCGGGACAGGGCCCCGGACGCCGTTCCCAGCCACGCCGCCGACCACCCGAGGTGGGCCAGCGGGCCGAACACGTCCTGCGCGATCCGGTGGAACGCACCGTGCTCGCCGAGCACTTGGTGCGCGGGGATCGTGCCGCTGAGGGTCAGCGGGAGGCTGTGGCTCGCGCGCATGCCCATCGGGCACCACTGCCCGGTGGCCTCCACGCGCAGCTGCCGGCGGTGGGCGTACACCAGGGAGACGTGGTGGTCCGCGGTGGCGTCCGGGCTGCGCATCGTGATGAGGAAGCCGTCCGCCACGGTGCCGCCGGTCACGATCGGCGCGGTCCGGTCGATCTCCAGGGTCGCTCCGGCCTCGCGCAGCGGGGCGTACGACTTGAACAGGTGCCCGCCCTTGCCGGGTTCGGTGGTGACCGAGGCCAGATACAGGTCTCCGGACGCCAGCAGGGGCAGGAGCTCCTCGCGCAGGGGCGACGCCGCGTGGCGCACGATCGCCTCCGACTGCTGGCAGTGCATCGCGAAGATCATCGCCACCGACATATCGGTGCGCCCCAGGATCATGCTGACGTCGACGAGGTCCGCGACCGTACCGCCGAGACCCCCGTCCTCGGCGGGCACGAGGAGGCCGAGCAGCCCGGTCCGGCGCATCTCCGCCAGCGCCCGCTCGGGGAAGACCGCGTCGCGTTCGGTCCGGGCGAGGTCCTCTTCGGCGACACGGGCCACGGAGGCGGCCCGTTCGGCGAGGCTCGGTGCGCCCGCGGGTTCGCCGCGGTCCGCGGAGACCCCGGACTCCTTCGCCGCTGCTGCGGCGGCCGTTGTTGTCGCTGCCGTTGTCGCTGCCGTTGTCGCTGAAGTAGTTGCTGAAGTAGTCGCTGCTGTGGTCATCGCGCCTCTTTCCGGGGAGTGGCGGCAGCCGCCTGCAGCGACCGGTGGTCGATCTTTCCGTTGTGCGTGAGGGGCAGCGCGTCCCACTCCCGCCAGCGCCGCGGCACCATCGGCAGGGGCAGGGCCGCGCTCAGGGCTTCCTCCAGCGCCTCCGGCGACACCGGGCTGCGCGGGCAGTAGTGGGCGACGAGCTCGCCGAGATCGCCCTCGCCGGACACCGTGACGGCGCACTTGCCGACGGCGGGGTGCCGGCTCAGGACGGCTTCGATCTCGTCGAGCTCCATGCGCACGCCGGCGACCTTCACCTGCCGGTCGCTGCGGCCGAGGTAGTGCACGAGCCCTTCGGCGAAGCGTGCGAGGTCGCCGGTGCGGTAGAGCCTGCCGGTGGGCGAGGCCGGGTCGAAGGGGTCCCGGAAGAACGCGCGGTCGGTGGTGCCGGGGTCGTTGAGGTAGCCGAGGCCCACGCCGGTCCCGCCGACGAACAGCTCGCCGCTCTCCCCCGGTTCGGCCGCCCGCCACGTGCCGTCCGCGCCGTGCACCAGCAGGTAGAGCGCGGTGTTGATGACGGGTGAGCCGACCGGGAGCCGGGGGCGTACGAGGTCGGCGGCTGTCAGCAGGTGATGGGTGACGTCGTCGGAGCACTCGGTGGGGCCGTAGGCGTTGACCACGTGCACGTGCGGGAGGGCGTCGAGGACCCGTGCCGCCACGGCGGGGTGGAGCTCCTCGCCGGTGGACAGCAGCCACCGAAGGCGCCCCAGCAGCCCTCCGCCCAGGCGCTGCGTCTCGTCGACGAGCCAGCCGACGACGGTGGGGACGAGTTCGACGACCGTCACCCCTGCGGTGTCGAGGGTGCCGACGAGCCGTCGCGGGAAGCGCATGGCGCTGTCGTCGACCACGACGAGCCGGCCGCCGGCCAGCAGCGGGCAGAGCATCTGCCAGATCGAGATGTCGAACACCAGCGGGGCCGTGAAGGCCACGACGTCGCCGGGGCCCAGGGACAGGTCGGCGACCTTGGCCCAGAGGTGGTTGAGCATGCCCTGGTGCTCGACCGTGGCGCCCTTGGGGCGGCCGGTGGTTCCCGAGGTGAAGATGGTGTAGCGGGTCTCATGGGAACGGTCGGCGGTGTTACGGGGCAGGGGCGCGGCGGACGTGCCGCTGTCCTGCGTCGGCGGTCGCAGAGTGGGGATCCCCTCGGCCTCGGCGGCCGCCCTTGCCGCGTGGGCGGTGCCCTTGCCCTTACCGTCGCCGTCGCTGTCGCCGTCGCCGTCGCCGTCACCGGAGTAGTCCAGCAGCAGTGCCGCCCGGCTGCGGTTGAGTACGTCCCGGACCCGTACCTCCGGCCAGCCCGGGTCGACGGGCAGGTAGGAGGCGCCCAGGCTCTCCAGCGCGAGGAAGACGACGGGCGTGCCGGTGCTGCGGGGGCCGGTGGCGGCGACCACGTCACCCGCGCGCACCCCCTGGGAGAGCAGGGCGTCCCGCATCGCGGCGATGCGTTCCAGTAACGCGCCGTAGCTCATGGTCCGTCGGCCCTCGGTGACTGCGGGACGGTCCGGGTCCTGCTCGGCGTGCCGGATGACGTACTCCAGCACCCCGGTCCGCGTGTCCGCCTCCTGGGCCTTGCGCAGGGCCAGGGCATTCGCCCGGTCCACCGCGCCGGGAGCCAGCGGGAGTCCGGCACGGACGCGCACCGTCTCCCCGGTGTCCTGTGGTGTCGTCGTCATCGGGCCACCTCCTGCGCCCCCGGGCCGCTGTGGCGTTCCAGGTCGTGGAAGAACCCGTCGACCACCGCGAGTTCGCCTTCCTCCCGGGCCCGGGTGAAGACGTGCTCGCCGACCGCGAGGTCGAGCACACCCAGGCCGAAGGGGGAGAAGACCACCGTGCGGTCGCCGGGAACAGCCACCCGGCCGGTGAGGACGTCGTGCAGCGTGCCGTCCAGGAATTCCCGCCCGCCGGTGAGCTGTTCGGCGAGGTGGACCGAGGTGTTCGCCTTGAGGACGTGCTCGACGTCGTCGACGATGTTGACGCTGTCGAGGATGACGTCGGTGCCGAGGTCCCGCAGGGATACGTGCAGCACCAGCGGGTGGTGGGCGAACCAGGACGGGTCGAGGAGGTGCGGAGCGGCCGCCGTGGTGGCGCAGACGACCACGTCGGAGGAACGGATCAGTTCCTCGGCGGAATCGTGGACGCGCACGGCCGCATCACCCGCGGCGCCGCCGAGATACTGCGCGAAACCGCGGGCGTAATCCGCCGACAGGTCGTGGACACCGAATTCCTCCGGCGCCCGGTCGCGGTCGAATACGGAGGAGAGGTACGTGTGCAGATAGCGGGCGATGAGCCCGGTGCCGAGAAATCCCACACGGCGTACGGAGCGTCCGCCGGCGAGAGCCCGGGCCGCGACCGCGGCGGAGGCGGCGGTCCGTACCGCGCTGATGATGGAGCTCTCCAGACAGGCGTACGGATATCCCGTGACCGGGTCGTTGAGGACGAGAACGGCGGAAGCCCTTGGAATGCCGCGCTCCAGGTTGACGGGAAAGCTGGAGATCCACTTGATTCCGTCGACCGGGCGGTCGCCGCCGACCGAGGCGGGCAGGGCGATGATGCGGGCGGTGGGCCGGTCCGGGAAACGGAGGAAGTACGAGGGCGGATTGACGGTACGGGCCTCGCCGTGCAGGAGATAGGCCTTTTCGACGAGTTCGGTGATCTCCCGTTGCCGGCCGTCGAGCATGCGGTGCACCGTACGGCCCGGGACAACGGAGAAGTCGGGGATTCCTGCCTGGATTTCTGCCTGGATTTCTGCCTGGATTTCTGCCTGGTCGCTCAAAAGTTCTCCAGGAGTGAGGTGACGTCGTCGTGACCGTAGTGACGGGCGACCCACGCGTCGTCGTAGATGGTGTCGACATAGCGCTCCCCCAGGTCGGGGGCGATCGCGACGGCGGTGTGGGCGGGGGTGTGGTGTCGGGCGAGCCACCGGGAGGCGGCGCTGACGACCGTTCCCGAGGAGCCGCCCAGGAGCATCCCGTGCGCGGCGAGCCGGCGGCAGGTGCGGATGGTGTCGATCTCGTGGACGCGGATGACGTCGTCCACGAGGTCGCCGGTGAGTGCGGGGTCGATCAGCGGCATGGGGGTGCCTGCGCCGAGTCCGGGGATGTGCCGTGGCCCCGGGGTTCCGGCGAAGCTGACCGAGCCGACGCTGTCGACGGCGATGATGCGGACCTGGGGCCGGTGTTCACGGAAGTAGCGCGCGCACCCCATGAGGGTGCCTCCGGTGCCCGTGCCGATGAACAGGGTGCCGAGGTCGGGGAACTGCTTGGCGATGAAGGGGGCGGTGTTCTCGTAGTGCGCCGCCCAGTTGGCCGGGTTCTCGTACTGATTGAGCCAGACGCAGGCGGGGTCCTCCCGGCAGCGCTTTCGTACGTAGGCCTTGCGGGCGGCCAGGTATCCGCCGGTCGCATCGGGTTCGCCGACGATGACGACCTCGGCCCCCAGGGCCCGCATGAGGCTCACGGTGGCGGGGTTGCAGTTGGGGTCGGTGACACAGACGAAGCGGAGTCCTTTCGACGCGGCGGTCACGGCCAGGGCCACGCCGAGATTGCCGGAAGAGGACTCGATCAGGACGGAGTCGGGGCCGATGAGGCCCTCGCGCTCCGCGACGGCGACCATCCATGCGGCCGGTACGATTTTTATGGACCCGGCGAAGTTGAAACCTTCGCATTTGAGGTGGAGAGGAATGCCGAGAGTAGGCTGCAAATCGATGTAGACATCACTCTCGAGCAGCTCGTGGGCAGCGGTGATGAAGGTCATGCGTTGCGTTCACTTCCATTCGTCTGCGCAGATCGGAAAACAATCCGCGGCAAAGCGAGTCGTGGTCCGCAGGGCATGCTGGATCCACCCCGGACCACATCATGTGTCGCATGTGCGGTAAGGGCGATAAATGGACGCGCTAAAGCTTTCTGAATGGAAATCTACGGGCTCGTCCGGTGCGGCACCACCGGCCCCCGTATGCGTTTATCCGGCTGGCCGGGGCCGGACAACGGCACTGACGCGGAGATCGCGCCCTGAGGAAAGTCGTGGAATCCGTGACTGGACCGGCATGCGGCCGGTAAATCCCCCTGCCGGGTTCTCGGGGCCCGGATAGGAGGGGTCATTGTCCTCCATGGTTCGAATGCCTTTCTGTACCCCCTGCCCTGGAGCTTCTCAAAACCGTCTGTTCGGTCGGTAGTGAATAATCGGCCAGGTGATACTTCATAACGGCCATGACCGAGATGTCGTCCGGCGCTTCGTCCTGCGCCCGGACGAGACCGTCCCCCCGCACCGGCACGAGCAGACCCAGGTCGTCGTCCCGCACACCGGCGTTCTGGCCGTGATCACGGCACTGGGAACCTGGGTGATCGCCGCCCCGGACCGTGCCGTCGTCATCCCGCCGGGACTCGAGCACTCCCACCGCGCCCACACCCGGAGCCTGGTGTCGACGATCATGCTGGCCTACCCGCCGATGCGGGCCCGGGGCGGTGACGACCCCACGGTGGTGAACCTGACCCCGCTGGCCCGGCACGTGCTGACCGCCCTGGCCGAGCCGGACCGCCCGGCCCGGACGCGGTCCGCGCTGGAGAACGTGCTGCGCTACGAACTCCGCAATGAGAAACACCAGTCCAGCGCGCTGTCGCTGCCCACCCCCCGTGACCCGCGGCTGCTGGCGCTGAGCAGTTCGCTGATCCACGCCCCGGGCGACGGCCGCAGTCTCGACGACCACGCCCGGGATCTGGGGACCAGTCAGCGCACGCTGCGCCGGCTGATCAAGTCCGAGCTGGGCATGTCCTTCCCGCAGTGGCGGACCCTCGTCCGCCTGGTCGCCTCACTGACCCACCTCGCCAACGGCGAGTCGGTCACCGACACGGCCCACCTGTGCGGGTTCACCTCGCCGAGCGCCTTCATCGCACGCTTCAAGGAGTTCGTCCACGTCACCCCGGGCGCCTACCGGGACCGGATGGCGGCGTCCGCGACGGAGACCGGCCGCGGCTCGCGGACGGAGACCGGCCGCAGGTCGCCGTAAGACAAACCCTTCGGGGGAGACGGATCCTTCGGAGGCGGGGGCCGTCAACGGGGGTTCCGCCGGGCGGGAGAGGGCTCGGCCCCGGAGGCGTCCGCGGTCTGCTGCAGCAGTCCCGCCTCCGGCGCCGGTGCGAATGCCGGCGCAGGTTCCGGCTCCGGTCCCGGCTCCGCCTCCGGCGCTGCCGGCTTCGGCGCGACCGGCTCGGGCAGCGTACGGAACAGCAGCCAGGCCAGGGCGGGCATCGCGATCAGCGGGGCCAGGGCCGTCTGCAGGGAGGTGGCGTCGGCGACGCTGCCGATGACCGGGCTGACGAGGCCGCCGATGCTGACGGTCAGGCCGAGGGTGATCCCGCTGGCGGTGCCGACGCGCGAGGGGAGGTAGTCCTGGCCGAGGGTGACCTGCAGGGAGAAGGGGATGTAGAGCCCCGCGGAGGTGAGGGCCACGAACAGGTAGATCAGCGGGCCGGGGGCGAACACGATGCCCGCGACGGCGGCGACCGTCATCAGATACGCCCCGCGCACGACGGTGACCCGGTCCCAGCGGTTGGCGAGGTTGCCGCCCAGCACGGTGCCGACCGCACCGCCCAGGTAGAGCACGCACAGCGCCGCGGTGCCCGCCGCCGTACCGCCGCCCGTGCGCTGCCGGGTGTAGAACGAGATGAACGTGCTCAGGCCGATGAACACGATGGACCGGCAGACCACAGCCAGCGACAGCTTCACGAACGAGGCCTTGTCGTCGGCGCCGACCACCGCAACGGACTTGCGCGAGCCGGTCCCTGACGTGCCGTCCAGCAGACGCACGACGAGAAGGCACAGCACGCTGCCGACGAGGGCGGGCACCGCGAACAGCGGCGTGAGCCGCAGGCCTCCGGCAGCCATGACCCCCGCGACCATCAGGGGGGCGACGGCGAAGCCGAGGTTGCCGCCGAGGGAGAACCAACCCATCGCGGTGTGACTGCCCTTGCTGGCGACGCGCGCGACGCGGGCGGACTCCGGGTGGTACGCGGCGACCCCGACGCCGGAGACGGCCACGAACACCAGCGTCAGCGCGTAGGACCCGCCGAGGCCGCTCAGGGCGATCCCCAGCCCGCCGAGGAGCGTGCTCAACGGCAGCAACCAGGGCATGGCCCACCGGTCGGTGAGCACGCCGAACAGCGGCTGTGCCACGGAGGACAGCAGCGACGCGGCGAGGACGATGCCCGACGCCGCGGCGTAGGTGTAGGCCCGTTCGGCGACGAAGAACGGGACGAGCGCGGCCACCGCACCCTGGTAGACGTCCACACAGGCATGCCCGACCGAGAGGAGGAGGATCGCTTTGTTCCTTGGCACCTCATCATGGTCACCGCTCGGCACCGTGTCGCACTTCCGATAATCTGCCAATCGATGAAGAACATCCGCCATGAGCCGGTCGCGCCGACCCGTATGCAGTGGCTGGCGCCCGGAACGGCCATCGACGCCCACCGTCACGACGACCACCAGATCGTCTACGCCGCCCGCGGAGTGCTGGCCATCACCACCGACGCCGGCTCCTGGATCGCCCCGGCCACCCGTGCCATCTGGGTACCGGCCGGAACCGTGCACGCCCACCAGGCGCACGGGGGGCTCGACCTGCACCTGGTCGGCATGCCCGCGACCGACAACCCGCTCGGCCTGGACGAGCCGACCGTGCTGACCGTCGGCCCCCTGCTGCGCGAGCTGATCCTCGCCTACACCCGCTCTCCGGACGACGAAAGCCCCGAACGCGGGCGTCTGCGGGCCGTCCTGCTCGACCAGTTGCGCGCCTCGCAGCAGGAACCCGTACACCTGCCCGCCCCCACCGCGCCACGGCTGAAGGCCCTGTGCGAGATCCTGCAGGCCGACCCGACCGACGACCGCACCCTCGCCGCCCTCGGCAAGGAGGTCGGCGCGAGCGACCGCACCCTGTCCCGGCTGTTCAAGTCCGACCTCGGCATGACGTTCCCGCAGTGGCGCACCCAGCTGCGCCTCTACCACGCCCTGATCCTGCTGGCGGAGAACACACCGGTGACCACCGTGGCCCACATGTGCGGCTGGTCGTCCGCCAGCGCCTTCATCGACGTCTTCCGCCGCGCCTTCGGCCACACCCCGGGCTCCCACCAGCCCCACCAGTCCCGCTAGCTGCGGTTGCTGCGGTTGCCGTGCCTGCGTCCGCGGCTGCGCCCGGCTCGCCGCCCGTACGCCGTCGGGCGACCATGGGAAGTGCGGGACGGGCCCGGGGCCCGGAGCCGGGACCCGGTCCCGGGGAGGCGCCCGTGGCGCACCCCGACACGACCGACAGGACCAGCACGACCAGCCCGACCGACGTGCTGATCACGGGCCTGGGCACGGCGCCGTCGAGCGCGGCACCGAGCCGCTGTCGTTCGCCCAGGACGCGGACGGCGTCACCGCCCGGCTGCGCACCGCCTCCGGCGAGGGCGACGACGGCGACGGCGAGGAATGCCGTGCCCGCTCCCTGATCGGCTGCGACGGCGCGCACAGCACCGTCCGCAAGGGGCTGCGCAGCCGACGGGCACGGGGCACGCGCGCGGTGGCGGCGGCGTGGCGCACGGGCTGGAGGGCGGCCGCGCCCCGGACTGCACCGGCCTGCCCCTCCAGGTCGCCGCCTACCCGCTGCCACCGGCTTCATCGTCCGCCCGGACGGGTACCTCGGCGCCCGCTTCCCCCTCACCGGGACCGCAGCAGCACTGTCGGCCTACCGCACGGCCCTGTCCGCGCCGGCATGAGGTGAGCGGAGCGGTACCCCAGGTGGGGGTAGATCCCGGCCAGAAGGCCCCATATATCCGTATTGCCTGGATATGCTATGCATCATGGTCAAGCCTGGACAGCTGCGACTCCGCCTTCCCCACGGCCAGGGGTCCCTCGTTCTGCTGTCCCCGGTGATCCTGACCGTGGTCATCGCCGGTCTGGCGTACTCCACGCCCCCGGACATGGCCTTCAGCCGCATCCTGCCCGCGGCCCCGGCCCTCGCGGCCGCCATGTGGCCCGTGCTGCCCACGGTGCTGCTGGGGACGGTGTGCTTTCTGCTGATGATCGGCCTCAGCCTCGTCTTCCCCGGCCTGGGGGCGTGGTACACGGTGGCGGGCATCGTGGCGGTCACCGTGGCGGCCGCGTACGGCAGCCACGTCCGGCTCCAGCGGGAGCAGGCCCTCTTCCAGGTCCGGCTCGTCGCCGACGCGGCCCAGAAGGTGGTCCTGAGCCCGATGCCGCGCCGCTTCGGCGGCATCGAGATCGAGGCGCTCTACCTCGCGGCCGCGGCGGAGGCCCGCATCGGCGGGGACTTCTACGAGGCGGTCACCACGCAGTACGGGGTCCGGCTGCTCATCGGCGACGTACGGGGCAAGGGCCTGGCGGCGGTGGGGACGGCCGCGGCGGTGGTCAACTCCTTCCGGGAGGCCGCCCACGACGAGCCGGACCTGGGCGGCATCGCGCGCCGCCTGGAGGCCAGCAGCACCCGGTACAACGCCTCGTTCCCCCCTGACGACCTGATGGAGCGCTTCACCACCGCCGTCCTCGTCGAGATCCCGCCCGGGGACGGCCGCATCAGGATCCTCAACTGCGGGCATCCCCCGCCCCTGCTCCTGAGCCACGACGGACTCCGCGTCCTGAGCCCCTCCGCGCCCTCACCGCTGCTCAACCTCGCGGACCTGATCGGCGATTGCTACAGCATCGACACCTTCGACTTCGGCCCCGACGACGAGCTCCTCCTCTACACCGACGGCGTCACCGAGGCCCGCGACCGCAACGGCAGGTTCTTCCCGCTGACGGACTGGATGCGCCGGCAGACCCCGGTCCGGCCCCGCGAGCTGCTGGACGGGCTCCACCGCGACCTCCTCCACTTCAGCACCGCAGGCCTCGACGACGACATCGCCGCCCTCGCCGTATGCCTGCGCACGAACTAGCGACGTCAGAGTCTGCACATGCCGCGGGTGAACCCTCGTCGTCCCGGCCGCCGGTACGTCACGGGGTGTCGCGGCGGCCCGCCTCGGCCTTGTCCACCAGACCGCGGACGATCTGCCGCCATCGCCTCCTCGCTTTCCAGGCATACCTGTGGTCTTCGCCGATCGGGCGCCAATCAGCGAGTTCGCCCAGCCGGGACAGGAGCGTCTCCACGTCGATCCGGTCGTATCCTGCTCGCTTCGGATCGAGCTGCCGGGCGATGTCGTGGAGCCGATGTGCCGCGCGGTAGTAGGACAGTTGAGTGTCGGTGAGCCGACGCGCCGCGTAGCCGCCGCACTTACTGCACCAGTCGTAGTCGTCGCGGGCCAGCAGATCCCCGACGGTCAGCAGGTCGTCATAGTGGGTGACGCCGCGCTCGCGGGCGTGCCCGCACAGCGGCGAGTGTCCCTTGCCCTCGTCTCGCGGGTCGGCACTGGTGGTGTAAACCTGCACTTCGGCGAGCACGCCCAGCGGGATTCCGCTGCCTCCTCGCCACCGGTCGGTGGTAGGCGGTTCGAACGGTTCGAGATCCAGGGGGCTGCCGGTGAGCAGGCCTTGCCACACGTCAAAGGGCACGCCGCGCCGACGACTACCGCTGTCGAGGGTCCGAAGGTCATGAACGCCGCGGGCCATCGCGAGGCAGCGGAGATTACGTTCGCCGTCCTGATACCGGAAGGTCAGCCACGCAGTCCTCCGCGCTCCATCGGTGACACTCAACCAGTCCCCGAAGCGTGGGTCATGCACATCATGGACTCGCTCGGGCCAGATGCGCTCATGCTCTTCCGGCCTCGGGCCGATCTCGCCGGCCCATGACTCGATCACACTCGTGGGAAGGTCCGAGGCACCGGCCACGATGACACCGTTCCATCCGCGTGCCAACCGCTTCTCGATGACTGCCGGCGGCAGGACCTCGGCCCCGCTGCTCGCCGAGAAGACGATGTAGAGCTGATCCACGTCGGGCGAGACGGTACGCAGTGCGCGGAGGTGATCCGCGGTGACCGGGCGCCGGTCGATTACAGGGGTGTCGTCGAAGATCCCTGGCTGGATGTAGCTCGTGCGATCGCTCGCCTCCCCTGCCGCCATCGGAGGGACTCCCACGTCGTGGATTCGGCAGTCGTCCAGGAAGGAGTCGGCGATGAGCCGGTCGGCGATGAGGCTGGGGACGTGCAGTGTGAGCGTGCGACGGCCCCAGTCGGCGTCGACGAGATAGGTGAGCAGAACACCGGTCGTCCACCCGTCCAGGTCTGCCAGGAAGCCCGCTTCACCGGAGTGAGACGCGTCGCCGTCGCTGACTTCCGGCAGGCGCGCGATCACCCATCTCGTGGGCGCAGAGGTCGCCGAAGACGCAGCCGTGCGTGCGGTGTCCTCCCAGGAGGCGACGAGGCTTTCGGCGCCGGCCACGGCCTGGTGATATCCCTTGCGGTTACTACGGATGTGATGCACCAGGCTGTAGGCGACGTAAGAGCGGTCGCCGGGACGGCCCCAGCCGTCCGAAGCCCGGCGCTGCCACTCACCCCACAACGCCTTCACATGCTTCGCGATGTCCTCCCTCTTCCCCAGCACGCCGAACGCCGCGTCGTCGAGGGAGAGTTCCGGCTCGCTCATACCCGCCACCGCTGCGGAAAGAAGGAGCCCTGCCGGGTCGACGAACAAGGCCGCCTGCGCCTGCAGAGACTCCAGGTACTGCTCCTTCATCGCCAGCTTCGGCTTCACCCAGTCCTCGAGCCAAGGGAACATCGCGGCGATGGCCCGGGCCTGATGCAGACTCTTCGCGGCATCACGCCAGTGAGCGAACACCCGGTCCCGAAGCCACTCCGCCTCGTCGCGCGCTTCCTGTCCGTCAGCGTCGTCGTCATCGCCGCCGCCGTACTCGGCCGTGGGCTCTACCTGGAGGAGGTCGGCCGCAGCCTTCAGCTCTTCCTCTTCCCAACCGTCGTCCGGGTCCGGCGCAGTGTAGGAGTGCAGCTGGTACAGCAGGCCTGTACCGCCAAGTGCCTCAAGGAAGATACCCAGTCCGCTCGCAGGCCGCGCCCACGAACCCCACTGCGCACACCGCGAGCACATCCGACCGATCGTTATCGCGTTCAGCGGAACTTTTGCCGTCGCCACGTTGTCCGTCCGCAGCTGGGTGCAACTTGACGTGACGTGCAGCTTGGCCTTTTTATTTTTGGCCGAATGGACCGTGACCGGCACCCCCTCGAACGGGCCGAGCGGAACGTCAGCAGTCAGCGAGCAGTCGAGCACGGATCCTCCCCTTGTCAGGCTCGGCTTACGAGCCTAGGCCGGGGCACTGACAATGCCGCTTCGCGGGCGCCTGGAGAGTCGCACTACGGCCTCCTAAGCTGTTGGCCGCACGGTGACCGGGGAGGGCAGCGGGTGGATCAGCACGGGCTCACGAACACCATCAGCGGGGGGACCTATGAGGGGCCGGTGATCCAGGCGGCCTCGGTGACGGTGCAGGCCCTGGCTGAGCCCACCCCTTCGAAAGAGCCGTGGGTCCGGGCCGTGCTGGAGTCCGGTATCTGGGCGCACGCGGCCCGGCGCGGCGTCGAGGCTCATCTGCAGCACGCGGCACGGCTGGCGGGGCGGCTGGCCGCCGTCCGAGACACCGCCGAGCAGCGGATCACCGGGGACCCGTGGGCCGATCCCGGGTTCGCGGCGCGATTCGCGGACCGGGTGGAGTGGCTGCTCGGGGAGGCCGACGGCGCGCTCGACCTCTACCCGGCCGAGGCCGGGATGCTCGTCCTGCTGCCCTACCTGTACCAAGCCCACCAACTCCTGCTGGTGGCCTCCCGTCTGGAGGTCGGCCCGACCGATCTGCAACCACGGCCGGCAGCGACTGCGTGGCGCGCCGGGTACCAGTCCTTCCTGGCCGGCCACGACCTGCTGGTGAACCGAGCCGCGCTGCGGCCGGACGCCGCGCCGGTGATCGGATGGTGGCTGTACCGCCGTTGGATTGCCCAGGAGGAGAAGGGGGCGGACGGGCTCACCGAGCTGGCGGCCGAGCTGGCCGCGGAGAGCGGCCCGCTGACCGAGGTGTTGTGCCCGCACCGGCTGGCCAGGATCCTCGCCGGTCTGCGGCTCGGCTCCGACGTCTGCAACTCCGAGCACCTCGGCCAGTTGGAGGCGGACGAGCTCCTGCCCGGTCCCGGCCGACAGCGGATCCGGGAGCGACGGGTGAGTCTGCTGCTGGCCGTCGCGTACGGAGCCGCATTCGAACTCGCAGTCCTGCCGGACACGGTGGTCGAGCACACCGGTGTCCCGAACGCCGTCGAGCTGGACGGGGTACGGCGAACCCTGGCCGGGATGGCGTGGGGCGGGTCGCCGGAGCTACCGGTCCTGAAGGCGGTCTGCGAACACGAGGCCGTGGTGGAGGCCCTGCGCGAACACGCCGAACGGCTGGACGGGCTGCTCGTCGCGGTCGGGCGCACCGTGCCCGACCGGATCGCCCAGCCGATGCCGCCGCTGCCCACACGTTTCACCGCGGACGGCGTCGTCCCGGCGGAGGGAACGTTCACCAGCGGCGCGCGGTTCCGGCTGGACGACCGCCGCGTCCGCGGCCTGCTGACCGGCACCCAGCTCTACAAGGACCGCGGCCTGGCTGTGCGCGAGCTGTATCAGAACGCTCTCGACGCGTGCCGCTACCGGCGTGCCAGGACACAGTTCCTGGAGCGATCCGGCCGCCCCTTCCATCCGTACGAGGGCCGGATCGACTTCATCCAGGGGGTGGACGAGGACGGTCGCGAGTACCTGGAGTGCGTGGACGACGGGATCGGCATGGGCGAGGCGGAGCTGCGCGGCGTGTTCTCGCACGCCGGTGCCCGCTTCGCCGAGCAGCCCGACTTCCTGCTGGAGCAGGCGGAGTGGGAGCGGGTGGAGCCCCCGGTGCGGCTCCATCCCAACAGCCGGTTCGGGATCGGGGTCCTGTCCTACTTCATGCTCGCGGACGAGATGCGGGTGACGTCCTGCCGGATGGGGCTGGACGGCGCACCCGGTCCTCTGGTGGAGGCACACATCCTCGGGCCGAACCATCTGTTCCGGATCGTCGAGAAGACGGAGAAGACAGAGCGGGGCAGCGTGCCCGGCACTCGGGTGCGGCTCTACCTGCGGGACAGGCGCCGCGCCTGGTCGGTCCTGGACGCGCTGTCCGGGGTGCTGAGCATCGCCGAGTTCCGCACGACCGTGGAGCATGGCGGGCGGCGAAAAGAGTGGGCCGCGGGGGTTTTCCAGCCGTCTGACGGCCGAACCAGCGGTGACCTGGTGGAATGGAGCGACAGCCCGCCGGGCACGCAGGTGATCTGGTGCGAGTACGGAGGCATGCTGCTGGTGGACGGTCTCCAGATCGAATCACGGCGGCAGATCGGGGTGCTGTCAGGGTCCCGGGGCGTCGTGGTGAACCTGAGCGGGGAGCACGCCCCGCGACAGCTCAGTACCGACCGCCTCACTGTGCTGACCGACGTATCGCCCCAAGTCGAGGAACTACTGACGGCAGCAGCGCCCGTCCTGGTGACGAGTGGAGCGAAGTTCCTCACCTTGGAGTGGATGAAAGAGGTCGCCGACAGCAGCCCGCGAACCGCGGACCTGGTGGCGGAGGCGGCGTTCGAAGCGGGAAGTGGGTTCGGTGTCCGCCACGGACGGCTGACGGTACCTGCCGAGGCCGGCTGCTTCCCGCTCGACCGGATGCTTCTCAAGAATCTACTGACGTCGAACCGCCGCTCGGAACAAACGACGGACTCGACGTACCTCTCGGTCCCGGACCACATCCTGCTCTGGCGCGTGCTCGCCCACGAGGGCACCGATCTGGCGCGTGAGCTGGCGGAGCTTGTACCGGAGCTGGCCGAACCGCGCCAGGTGGTCAGGGCCCGGCCGTCGGATCTGGAATTGCTCACAGGGAAGCACGGCGCGTTCGGGCTCACCAGGCCGGCAGATGTCTTCGGCGTTGCCCGGCGGCTCGGCTGCGATCCGGCCGGTCCGGCGGAGCGGCGACGGCTCTTCGGGGTCGCCGACCTGGTTCTCCCCGGCCCTTCAAGCTCCGGTGAGTGGGACGTCTCGGACATGACCTGGCTCAACGAACCGTACGGACATCATCGCTCGTACGCGACGATCCACGATCTGCTGGAGATCGGCGAGGAACTCGGAGTGAACGCGGCGCAGGCGGCGGCCCGGCTGCGATCCTATGGAATCACGGTCGTGCCGGATGAGCTGCCGGACGGCGCACCCGACGAAGTGGATCTCCGGCTTCTCTATCGGGACGGCAGGATCGCTAAATACAACGAAATCCAGGACCACGAGCCCGTGCCGCCCGGCCACGTGGCCCAGGCCGCCCTGCAGACGGGACTGACCCCGGATGAGGTGCGGTGTCGACTCGAACGCTACGGTCTGAAAGTGGAACCGTTCGACTTCCCGGAGCGGCCGGACCAGGACTACGTCAGCTGGCTCAGCCGGGACCACGACGGGGAGTGGCCCTGGGTGAGTGCCGGTGGGCCACTTCCGCCCTGGCAACTGGTGGCCACCCAAGGGTGGTTGGGCCTGCCCGCCGACGCAGTGCGGGCCGAATACGAGCGCCTCGGATTCACGTTGCCGCCGCAGGCAGCCTGCCGGGAGTCGCCCGACGACTTTGATCTGCTCGCCGGCGACTGGGAGGTCGAATGGTCGCCCTTCCGGACGGACCGTGCGCCGAGCTTCCACCAACTCATGGTAGTGGCCGAGGACCTGAGACTCAGCCTGCGCGCGCTGACCAGCCGACTGGCCGCCTATCGTGTGAAGACGGGCATGGTCCTGCCGCAGCGCGCGACCGAGCTCGATCGCGAGCTGTTCCGCTACGACGACCTGTTGCGGGTCGGCCCGGATGAATCGGATGAACGGGACGTCCCCTGGTGGTTTTGGCTCAGTCCGAACGACGAGATCCCGTTCTTCGTCCTGGTCCTGGCTGCCCGTGACCTGGGCCGGCGCCCGAGGGAACTGGCATCCCGACTTCGCTCCTACGGTCTGCGGGTATCCCACGACGACCTCCCGCAGGATCTCACCCACCGCGACGCGCTGCGCCTGCTGACCGCCGATGAGCGTCCGATACCGAAGCCGATGAATCCGCCGATGCCGCTCGCCCAGCTCGTCCGGATCGCCCGGCGCGTCGATCTACCGGTGGCGGACACCGCCCGGCACCTCCGTAACCTCGGTGCCCATGTCGGCGACTTGGCGGACACCGTACGGGCGGCCCTGGCACGGGTGCCGTCCAAGTGACCGCTGAAGCGTCGTTGTCCGGCCTGCAGGAGGTCGTCAGACACCTCCCGGGCGCAGGTGGCGGGACGCCGCCAGACAGGAGGACAGCCATGTGGCCTCCGCGCGATCGATGACCATGTCCTCGACGGTGATCATCCCGTCCATTACGCCGCCGACCCGTATGGAGTGGTCGCCGACGCGGAGCATCTGCCAGTCCATGTCGCTGTGCCAGAACCGGGCTGTCTTCTCGCCGCGGCGTTGGGCGAAGACGAGCTCCTCCCCGTACTCGTTCAAAAAGTAGCCGACGTAGTCCTTGCCGGTGATCGCGCCACCGCACAGGCGGGCCAGGAGCGGCTCGATCGCCGGAGGGGTGTCGCTCATGCCGTGGGCTCCTCGTCAGGGTCGGGGTCCTGTCGTGCCGACGAGAGGGCCAGCATCCGGGCCGCCGACTCCAGCAGGGTCTCGTACGTGATCACTTCTATGCGTGGCGCGTGCGTGTTGTACGTCCGCAGAGTCTCCGCGATCTCCTTCTGCGTGATGCTCCCGCTGGCGTAGCGCGGGTGCCCGATCACGACCGTCGCCGAGGCCCTGCGGGTGTCGACGCCGTGATCCGTGAGGATGGTCCGGCGATTCTCGTCCATGGCCCGGAGGTAGTTCTGCGCCTGAGAGACCGCGTGATGCGGCGGGGCGCCCAGCATGAGGTGGCCGCTGCGCCGGATGACCAGGTCCTTGATGTTGGCACGCTTCAGTTCCACCACGTGCAGGGACCCGTCACCACGCAACAGCGGGATGTCGAGGATGGCGTCCGGGGTGTACTGACGGCGGGCCAGCTCGGCCACATAGGCTCCGCCGAAGATCCACTCCTGGTTCTTCAGACAGGCGTGGAGGGCCCTCTCGGAACTGTCCGGGTCGTCCACCACGGCGCGCAGGGCCTCCAGGCCGGCCCGCCTGGCCTTCAGTTCGAGCAGTTGGGCCAGCAGTCCCGCGTCGGCGTCCGCCAGGACGTCACTCACCATCCGCGCAGCCTCGGCTGAGGCCGGCCGGGGCAGGTTCCGGAGGAGTATCTCCATGTGCCCGTACTGCTGGAGCCGCCTCATCTCCCGGGTGGACAGCCGGATCCCGCCCTCGCCGGTCCCGAGACCCAGGTGCTCGGCGGACTGAGCGATGCCGCGGAAGAGCTCCCGGGCTTCGGCGGCGGTCGCATCGGGCTTGTCGCGGCACAGGACGTCCAGGGCGGCGACCGCTCGGCCAGCGCCCATGGCGGCCATTCTCCGCATGCTTTCCTCGCTACGCCGTCGCGCCTCCTCGTCGTAGTACATCTCCAGGATTTCGAGGAACAGCTCGCCTCCTGCGTAGGCCGCGAAACGCTGAAAGCGCTGGGCGAGCCCCATGTCCTCATGAAGAATGGCTTCTTGGGCAACGTCCTCCAAGGCGTCCACCAGCGGTCTGCCCTTGCCGTACGTCCTGCCCGAATCCCCCATGATGCGCAGCACCGCGTCGATGCGCTCGTGCACGCTCGCGTGCTCGGTAAGCTCCCGGGCCGCCTCGACCATGCACCAGAGCGTGAAACCGGATCGGAATGTCGCCATGCGGGCCACCCTAGAACCGGGCACTGACATCCACGCCTCGCGAAATCCAGGGGCCCGAAACGCGGGGCGAAGGACTACGCTCATCCTCTCGCCGGCCTTCAGGACTTGCGACAAGTACACAAAGCCCGGATTCGATCGTGATCTTGGCCCTCGACGAACAGGTCCCGATCGGGGGTCCCGACGACACGGCTCCGACACGGACGGTAGGTCGCCCCAGGCACCCCGCTAGGTGGGGGACAGGACGAGGCAATCACTGACTCTGGTCAGGACTGTCATCTTCAGCGGCATCGGCAGACGGCGACGCTTCGGTGATACCGAACCCCTCGCTGGGGTCAGCCTCCGCGATCTAGCCCCGGGCAGCCAGCAGTGCCGGCCAGGCGGGTGTGCTCCGTAGCGGTGGCTTTGAAGAAGACATTGGCATGCCGCGCCTGATGCACGACAGGACAAGAGTCGCCGGTCACCGGGGCAGAGAGCTGCACGAGATAGGAACGCCGGGCCGAACGCGGGCGACCGACCAATGCCCGAGGAGCATCGGCAAGCGGGCCTGCTGCCGGAGCGCTCGGGGCCCCGGGGTTCTTCGCTCCATGGTCACGAAGGGGTCTCCAGGGATGGCCTTGGACATCAGCCCCTTGAGAGGCTCTCCCCCGACCGCACGTGCCACCTTGTGGTCATGCGTCTCGGCTGCTGCCATATGGGTGGGGATGGCGTAGATGCCGGGGGGGCTGGCTTGAGCGATCTCAAAGTCAGGGAACGGGGCGGTTCCGGACGAGGCCGACTGTACGTGGAGACGATCGATGGCATGGTCGTGGCATGGCTTGATCGTGCGACCGGTCAACTCACGATCCTGCGCGAGGAATATCGGGCTGCTGTGCACGAAGTCCTGGCTCTGTACCAGCCGCAACCGAACGAACATCCCACGAGGCAACCGGGACCAGAGCTGCCGACATTGGCACCACTCACCCCAGAGAACGACCTCGCCCGCAATGCCCCGGGGTCTGCCCTCAAGAAAAAGCTGGACACTGAGGGTCCGGGGGCTGTCGAGCGGCTGGCTACCTGGCTGTTCCGCCGCGAGTCGGAGTGGGCGTCTTGGCGTCGGGGCCTGGTCGGAGAACGTCGGGTAGGCGCTGAGCTGGATCGCTTATCCGACCAAGGCTGGCACGCACTGCACTCGATCTTGCTGTCGAACTCGGTGGACATAGATCATTTACTGATAGGGCCTGGCGGGGTCTTCAACATCAACACGAAGCACTGCCCTCAAAAGAACGTATGGGTGGGCAACGACTCCGTGAAGGTCAACCATGGGCCGCCCCATCCATATACACGCAAGGTTCGAGCCGAAGGGCGCCGTGTCCAACGCGTTCTGACTCGTTACAGCGGGAAGCACGTTCACGTCCAGCCGGCGTTGGTCTTCGTCGGCGTGTCAGAGCTCAAGGCCGCTTCTACGCTCAGTGATGTTCGCGTCTGGCGGCAACGGGAAGTCGCCAGCCTGGGACCAGTGGCTGGGCAGCTGACCCCGGAAGAGGTTGAGAGCTTGTACGCGATTGCCCGCCACCGAGACGCCTGGGTGGAAGCCTGACGGCGGCGCTGGTCAGGTTCCGCGCAACGTTGGACAAGTCTCCGGCCGTCGTGACTCCGGACGCGCGGCCCCATGCCGTCCAGGGCATCCAGCGCCGCTGGCCCCCATCCGGTCCCCGCCTCTACGTCTGGGCGTCACCTGCGACTCGTCCATTCGATCAACGAAAAAGCCCGCTGAGCTGGAATCTCTTCCTGCTCAGCGGGCTTTTGCACCGTGTCGGGACGGCGGGATTTGAACCCACGACCCCTTGACCCCCAGTCAAGTGCGCTACCAAACTGCGCCACGTCCCGGTGCTTGTCCGGCCCGGGCTTTTGCCCTTGCCGACCGCGCACGAGAACAATACCGCACTTCAGCGGGTGATCGCGCACGGCTTTCATGAGGCGATAGGGCTGCAATGACCCTTTTGTGCGGTTTAGCGGGAAAAGTCGTCTCCTCCTCCCCCATGCGGTGTTGACCGCCCGCCCGTCCCCCGTGGGACCATCGGGCTCCCGACCGCGCTCGTGCCGCGCTGCAACTCCCCCTTCCCAGGAGGACAGTTGGCCACCTCGGACGTTCCGGACCCCCGTTCGCCCCTCTCCTCCCCCTCCGACCCCTCCGCCCTCTCCCGGCGCAGGTTCCTGCAGGCCGCGGCCGGTACCGCGACGGTGGCCGGGGTCGCGGGGGCGCTGCCCGCCGCGGTGGCCGGGGCGGCGCCCGCCGGGGGTGGGGTGCTGTCCTTCACGGCCGCCACCAACGGGGCGGCGAGCCTCTCCCCGGCAGGCGACCGGCTGGTCGCCGAGGTGCAGAACGTGCTGTGGTCCCTCCCCCGCAAGGGCGGGGACGCCGTCGCGATCACCCCGGCCGACCTGGAGCCGACCCGGCCCGTGCACTCGCCCGACGGCCGGCTGCTCGCCGTGTGCGCCTACCGGGGCGGCGGCTTCCACATCTGGACGCTGCGGCCCGACGGCAGCGGGCTGCGGCAGGTCACGGACGGGCCGTGGGACGACCGCGGGCCCGCCTGGTCGCCCGACGGCACGCGGATCGCCTTCGCCTCCGAGCGGGGCGGCGACCCGGTGGCGGGCAGCCCGTACCGGGTGTGGGTGGTGGACGTACGGACCGGGGCGCTCACGCAGGTCACCGGGGTGAGCGGGCAGGGCGGGCCGCTGCAGGACGGCGCGTGGGAGGACTTCGACCCCGTGTGGTCGCCGGACGGCTCCCGGCTGCTGTTCGTCCGCGCCCGCGTCGCCGGGGCCGCGCTGGAGGCCCGCACGATCGCATCCGTCCCCGCCGACGGGCGCGGGCCGGTGCGGGCCGAGCACACCGAGACCGAGGCCGCCCAGATCATGACCCCCGCCGTCGCGCCGGACGGGTGCCTGGCCTACCTGCGGACGACCGCCGCGCCCAAGGCCGGCTGCACCCTCGTCGTGGACGGCGCGCCCGTCCCGGTCGACGGGGACGTCGAGCCCGTCCCGCCCCGCTGGATCCCGGGCGGCGAGCTGCTCCTGACCGTCGGCGGCACGTTCCGGGTCGTCCGCCCGCAGGCGCCGCAGAACGCCCGGGTCATCCCCTTCCTCGGCCGTCTGCCCGTCTCCCGGCCGCGCTACCGGACCAAGCGGTACGACCTCGACGGCGGCGGCGTGCACGGCGTCCGCTCCCTGCACCTGCCGGCCCTCTCGCCCGACGCCCGCCAGGTCGCCTTCGCCGCGCTCAATGCGCTCTGGGTCGCCGATATCGCGGGCGGGCGGCCACCGCGCCGGGTCGTGAAGTCCGATCCCACGCGCTACGTCTACGGGCCCGTCTGGAGCCCCGACGGCCGGTCCCTGGTCTATGCGGACGACCGCGGCGGCCTGCCCGCCGCGCGCCGTCACGACCTCGCGTCCGGCGAGGAGACGGAGCTGGCCGGGGGCGGCCGCGCCTACCCCGTCCTGTCGCCCGACGGCCGGCGGCTGGCCGCCCTGGACCTGACCGGCGCGCTCGTGGTGCGCGACCTCGCCGCCGGCACGGACCGGGTGCTCGCCTCCCCGCTGGGCGGCGGCGGGCTGCCGGGCAGACCGACCTGGTCCCCGGACGGGCGGTACGTCGCCCTGTGCGACCGCAACCGGCTCAATCAGCGGTTCCGTGAGGGGTACAACCTCATCCGGGTGGTCGACACGGCCGACGGCCGCGCCCGGCTGCACGCGCTCGCGCCGCACGCCTCGATCGCCGACCGCTACGACTGCGGGCCCGTCTGGTCGCCCGACGGCCGCCACATGGCGGTGATCTCCGAGTCCGCCCTGTGGCTGCTGCCGGTGCGGCCCGACGGCACCCCGGACGGCGAACCGCGCCGGCTCACGGACGCGGCGGCCGATCACCCCTCCTGGTCGGGGGACTCCCGGAAGATCCTCTGCCTGGCCGCCGACGGGCGGCTGCGGCTGATCGACATCGGCGACGCCTCCACCCGTACGGTCCGCATCCCCCTCGACTACCGGCGCCCGGTCCCCGCCGACACGGTCGTGCACGCCGGCAGGTTCTGGGACGGCACCGGTGACACCGTCCGCGAGGACGTCGATTTGGTGGTCCGCGGCGGCCGGATCGACGCCGTCGAGCCCCACCGGGCGCGGCGCGCGGCCGCGCACACCGTCGACGCCTCCTCCGGCACGGTGATCCCGGGCCTCTGGGACGCCCACACCCACCCGTACCAGAACACCTACGGCGGCCGGCAGACGGCTCTGCAGCTGGCCTACGGGATCACCACCGCGGTCTCGTTCGGCGGCGGCGCCTACGAGCAGGCCCGCATCCGCGAAGCCGTGGCGGCGGGCGAACTGGCCGGACCGCGGCTGCTGACGACCGGGGAGCTGCTCGACGGCTCACGCGTCGCGTACAGCATGGGCCGGGCGCACCGCACCCGGGAGGGGCTGCGCCGGTCGCTGTCCCGCGCCACGGCCCTCGACTGGGACTTCGTCAAGACCTACGTCCGCGCGCCCGGCTGGGTGATGGAGGAAGCGGCCCGCTTCGCGCACGAGCGGCTCGGGGTCCGCGCCGGCAGCCACCTCCTCTCGCCGGGCGTCCAGCTCGGCCAGGACCTGACGACGCATCTGCAGGCCACACAGCGCCTGGAGTTCGGGCACGCGACGACGGCGTCGGGGCGCGCCTGCCAGGACGTGGAGGAGATCTACACGCGCGGCGGCTTCCACCTCGTGGCCACGATCTTCACCTCGGTGCCGCTGCTGGGCGAGGCGCCTGCCCTCGCGCAGGACCCGCGGGTGACGAAGCTGATGCCGCCGTGGGACGTGGAGGTCGTCCGCCGGACCGCGGCCGAGCGGCCGACCGCCGACCAGCTGGCCACCCTAGCGCGCGAGATCGAGGTCTACCGCCGGGTGCTGGCGGGCGGCGGCACCGTGGCCCTGGGGACGGATGCGCCGCTGGTGCCCGTGGGTCTCTCGCTGCACCTGGGGCTGCGCGCGCTGCACCGCTACGGGCTGTCCGCGGCGCGGGCGCTGCGGACCGCGACCGTGCTGCCCGCCCGGGTCTTCGGCGCGGACCGGGACCTGGGCACGCTGGAGCCCGGCAAACTCGCGGACGTGACGGTGGTGGACGGCGATCCGTTCACGGACTTCGACGCGCTGGTACGGACGGCTTCGGTGCTGCGCGGCGGGGTGCCGTTCGAACAGGCGCGGCTGGTCGGTGCGTACGGCGGCGACGCCGGCCCGTCCGCGGTCCCCTCCGCACCGCCCGGAGTGCGAGCCGCCGCCGACGCCTGGCTCGCCGTCGGGCGGCAGCTCCGCCGGGACTCCTGCTGCGACATGGAGCTCCACCTCTGAGCACGGGTGTCCCGGGCCGGGGGGCCAAGGACCAAGGGCCAAGGGCCGGCGGGGCACCGCCGGATACGTCCCGGGGGTTGCGCACCGTCGCGGCGAAAGAAGAACGCGGCGCTCCCCGGCCCATGCTCCAGCCCGGCAGCGCCCCCCGGGCTCACGCCCGCAGGGACACTTCCTGCACCGCGGCGGGCGCCGCGGCCGGCGCCGCCGGCCGCTCGGGCGCTCCCTGCGCCGGGCGTACGGCCACCGACCGCCACCACGGGTCCGCCGGCAGGCTGCCCGCCGGTTCGAAGGGCTGCCCGGGGCGCGGGGTCGCGATCCGGGCGCCGTGGCGCGCGGCCGCGGCGACGGAGTCCTCGGCGGGCTCCTCCCACGGGTGCGGGGCGAGGTTGAAGGTGCCCCAGTGGATGGGCAGCATCGCTCCGCGGGCGGCGTCGCCCTGCAGGTCGGCGTGGGCCTGCATGCCCTCGGCCGGCGTCATGTGGATGTCCGGCCAGAACTCGGAGTAGGCGCCGATCTGGATCATGGTGGCGTCGAACGGGCCGTACTGCGCGCCGATGTCCGCGAAGCCGGGGAAGTAGCCGGTGTCGCCGCTGTGGAAGATCCGGTGCTCGGAGCCGACCACGACCCAGGAGGCCCAGAGGGTGTGCTGGGTGTTGCGCAGGGCTCTGCCGCAGAAGTGCCGGGCGGGGGTGGCGGTGAAGGAGAGGCCGGCGATGCGGGCCGACTCGTGCCAGTCGAGCTCGGTGATCCGGTCGGCGGGCACACCCCAGTGTTCGAGGTGGGCGCCCACGCCCAGCGGTACGACGAAGTGTGCGCCGGTGCCGCGGGACAGGGCCCGTACGGTCGCCATGTCCAGGTGGTCGTAGTGGTCGTGGGAGATGACCACGGCGTCGACGGGCCCGGTCTCCCTCAGCGGCACGGGCACCGGGTGCAGGCGCTTCGGGCCCGCGAAGGCGAAGGGCGAGCAGCGCTCCGACCAGACGGGGTCGAAGAGCACGCGGGCGCCGTCGATCTCGGCCAGCACGCTGGAGTGGCCCATCCAGGTCAGCCGCAGCCCGGAGGCGGCGGGGACGGCCAGGTCGGCCACGGTGGTCGGGTGGACCGGCACGGTGCCGCCGGGCGCCCGGCGGGCCCGCTGCTCCGTACGGAAGTAGGTGGGCAGGAACTTCAGCATGGCGGCGGAAGGCGTGCGCTCGGCGCCGACGGGGTTGGTGAACACGCCGTCGGCGAAGTTCGGTGACCGCCGGATGCGCGCCATCCGCTCCCCGGACGGGTCCGCGCCGAATGCGGCCGGGCGCAGGGCGTCGAGCGGTGAGCTTGTGGGGCGGGAGCCGGTCACGGCACCTCCAGGGGCGAATGCGGCCAGGTCATGCCATTATCTGCCTCCGCAATCTGCCCCTGCCCGGCGGGCTCGCGGCGGCCCCTGCCCGACGGCGGGGTCGCGCGCCGGTGAACTTCCGGCTGCCGCCGTCCGGGCTCACCCCCGTGATATGAGCCCGGACGCACGGCCGGCGCAGTGCCGGGGATCCACTGTGCAGGGTCGCGCGCGCAGATGCACGTGAATTTTCCCGTGCAGCAGTCCTGCCGGCCTTCTGTGCAGGGCTTTTCCGGAGACAGCACAGAATCCTCTCGTGGCCTCCTCAAAGCCCACTCACACGGAGGGTGAGGTTCAGCCTTCCGGTGAGGCCGAGCGCGGCCGGTCCGGTGCCGGGGCGGGTGCGCGGCACGCCGTGGAAGGCGAGGCGCGAGGGGCCGCCGAAGACGAAGAGGTCGCCGCTGCGCAGCTCGACGTCGGTCCAGGGGCGGTTGCGGCCACCGGTGTTGCCGAAGCGGAAGACGCAGCTGTCACCGAGGCTGAGGGAGACGACCGGGGCCGCGGACTTCTCGTCCGCGTCCTGGTGCATGCCCATCTTCGCGTGGCCGTCGTAGAAGTTGACCAGGGCGATGTCGTACGCGGCGGGCTCCGGCTCCGTGCCGTATACGGCGGGCGGCGGCTCCGTGCCGTACGCGTCGGCGACGGCCTGCGCGGCCATCCGCCCCAGCCATTCGGGGAACGGCTTGACCGGCGCACCGTCCCCGTCCACGACGGTGCGGGCGTAACCGTAGGGGTACCAGTGCCACCCCAGGCAGACGGTGCGCACGGACATCTGCGCGCCGGTCGGCATGCGGACGGTCCGCAGGCCGGCCGGGGGCCGCGCCCAGGTGCGGCAGGCGGCGAGCAGGCGATGCTGGGCCGCGAGGTCCAGCCAGCCGGGGACGTGGACCGCTCCGGGTGCGACCTCGGCCCGGGGCCGGGGGAAGAGCTCGTCCGTGCTCGCGTCCATGCCGCCCAGCCTAGGGCGGCTCCCCCGGGGACCCGCCGGGCGGTGTGACGACCGTCTCACCGGACCGGCGGCCCGCGATGTCACGGATCCGCGGGCCCGGTCCGTCGTACGGGCAGAGGCAAGCAAGCACACCCCGTCCCGATGGAGGAACCGGCCATGGCCAGGATCTCGCTCACCCCGGACCGCACCCCGCTGATCCGGCTCGTGCAGTGGTACAGCAGGCGCACCTACGGCAAGGTGCTGGAGCCGCTCATGGCCGTCGCCCACAACCGGCGCGTGCTGTTCACGACGTCCCGCTTCGAGATGTCGCTGGCCCGCTGGAACAAGCTCGACCCTCAGCTGAAGGCGCTGGCCGAGATGGCGTCGGCCGCGGCGATCGGCTGCTCGTGGTGCATGGACTTCGGCTACTGGCTCAGCCGCGGGCACGGCATGCCGCACGAGAAGCTGCAGGACATCCCGGTGTGGCGGGACAGCGACGCGTACACCCCGCTGGAGCGGGACGTACTGGAGTACGCCGAGGCGATGACGGCCACCCCGCCGGCCGTCGAGGACGAGCTGGCGGAGCGGCTGCGGCAGCGCCTGGGCGACGCCGCGTTCGTCGAGCTCACCTCGATGGTGGCGGTGGAGAACCTCCGCTCGCGCACGAACGCGGCGCTCGGCCTGCACAGCCAGGGTTTCAAGGACAGCTGCGACGTCCCCGCCCGCCCGGAGGCGGGCCGGGCACCGGCGGACCGCTAGCCCTTGCGGCCCACTCCCCCGTAGAAGACCGTGTCGTTGAGCTCCTGCGGGCCCGGGACCGGCCCGTCCGGCCGCCACAGCGGCACCCGGACCAGGCCCGGGTCCAAGAGCTCGAACGCCCCGAAGAGCGGCTCGACGGCGGCGCGGTCGCGCAGGTTGAGACCGGCGGTGGCGTTCTTGTACGTGCCGACGACGCGGTCGCGGGCCTTGACGTCGGTGTAGCCGTCCGCGTACCCCTCGTACGGCTCGGCCGTGGCGTGGGAGAGCACGAGGTGGCTGCCGGCGGGGAGCGCGTCGGCGAAGGCGGCGACGATGCCGGCGGGGTCCTCCTCGTCGGTGACAAAGTGCAGGACGGCCACGAGCAGCAGGGCCACCGGCTCGCCGAAGTCGATCAGCTCGCGCACCTCGGGGCGGGCCAGGATCGCCTCCGGGTCGCGCACGTCGCCGAGGACGAAGCCCGCCTGTCCGGTGCCGGTGAGCTTCGCGCCCGCGTGGGTGGCGACGATCGGGTCGTTGTCGACGTAGGCCACCCGGACGTCCGGCGCGACCTCCCGGGCCACCTCGTGGGTGTTGGGCGAGGTCGGGATGCCGGTGCCGATGTCGATGATCTGGCGGACGCCGCCGCGGACGACCTCCCGCACGGCGCGCCGCAGGAACGCCCGGTTGGCCCGGGCGGAGAGCCGGACCTGCGGGTGCGCCTGGATGACGTGCTCGGCGGCCTGCCGGTCGACCTCGTAGTTGTCCCAGCCGCCGAGGTAGTAGTCGTACATCCGCGCCGGGTGCGGCCGGCTGGTGTCGATGTCCTCGGCCGCGAAGCCCTGCTGGCTCATGCGGTGCTCCGTTCGGTTCGTTGCGCGGTGGGGGTCAGCGGTGGGGGTCGGCGGTGAGGGTCAGTCGCAGGCGGCGCCGGAGCCGGCGAGCAGGAAGTCCGCCGCTCCCGCCTTGGCGCCGTTGATGAAGCTCTCCATCTCGTGACGCGTGTAGATCAGCGCGGGGCCCCCGGGGTCGGTGGACTGGCGCAGGGCGACCCGGCCGTCGCCCAGCCGCAGGGCCTCGACGCACGAGCCCCCGTTGCCGCCGCTCCACGGCTTGCTCCACCCCTCGGTGCCGAGGTCGGTGGCGGGCATGCCGTTGTAGATGCGATCCATGGTTCAGATCTCCTTACGAATCCCACCCAGGATTGCCTCGGTGGTGTGTGCCGGCGCGGCCTGCGCGCACATGCGGTCCAGCGCCTCCAGGAAGGCCGAGACGTCGTCGCGCTGGTCGAAGTACGAGGCGCCGACGAGGTTTTCGGCGTACGCGATGTCGGGCAGCTCCGGGAGCGGGAACCGGAAGATGTGGAACGGCCCGTACATCGCCGGGTGCGGCCCGGCGGCGAACGGCATGATCTGCAGCCGTACGTTGGGCATGGCGGTGGCCTCCGCGAGGCGGGCGACCTGCTCGCGCATGATGTCCGGCCCGCCGATGGGCCGGCGGAGCACCGTCTCGTCGATCACCACCCACAGCAGCGGCGCGCCCTCGCGGGTCAGCAGCGACTGCCGCTCCCGGCGGACGGCGACCGCGCGCTCGACGTCCGCCTCCGGGGCGTGCGGCATGCCGGCGCGGAGCACGGCGCGTGCGTAGCGCTCGGTCTGCAGCAGGCCCGGGACGTAGTGCGGCTCGTAGGCCCGGATGAGGTTGGCCTCGCCCTCCAGGCTGACGAACGCGCTGAACCACTCGGGCAGGACGTCCCGGAAGCGGTGCCACCAGCCGGGGCGGTTGGCCTCGCGGGCGAGGGCGAGAAAGCCCTCGACCTCCTCGGCGTCGCTCACGCCGTAGACCCGCAGGAGCTTCTCCACGTAGGGGAGCTTCAGGCCGACTTCGGCCTTCTCCATCCTGCGGACGGTGGCGTGGGTGACGTCGAGCGCGCGGCCCGCCTCCTCGTAGGAGAGACCGGCCTTCTCCCTCAGGTCGTGCAGCCGCTTGCCGAGCACCACCCGCAGGACGGTCGGGGCGCCCGCCGGACGCGCTTCCGCCACTGTTCTCCCCCTCCATGCCCGCCGGTTGTCATATGCCGCAGTCTGTCACGCACCCCCCGGAGCCGACAGACTGATCTGACGATTCTGCAATTTACAGATTGAACCTTGCCACACGCGAGCGGTATCGCACATAGTTACGGCGTGGTCCCCTCCCATGACGCACCTTCGCTCGGGCGCTTCGGCTGTTCCATGGCCGGACGTCTGCAGGACGCCTTCCACTTCCCGGCTCTCAACACCTCGGTGGCAGCCGCGCGAAAACGGGTTCTCGCACAGCTGCGGGCCTGGGGAATCGACGAAGTGGCGTGCGACGAAGCCCAGTTGGTGGTGTCCGAGCTCTTCACCAACGCGGTCCGGCACACGGACAGCGCGAACGTCAGCTGTCAGCTGAGGGTGCTCGGCGCGCATCTGCGCATAGAGGTGGGCGACCAGGGCCGCACCCCGACGGAGCCGCGGGCCCGGTGCAGCGGGGCGGACGAGGAGAGCGGCCGGGGCCTGCTGCTCGTGGGCGCGCTGTCACAGGCATGGGGGGTCCGGGCCGGCGACAGCGGCCGGGGCCGCGTCGTCTGGGCCGACCTGGCCGCCGGGCGGCTCTCCCCCTGAAAGGCATCCCGGCGGCTCGAAAGGCACGGCAAAGGCACGGCGAAGGCGCTGCAGAGACACTACAGCGGTGCCGCAAAGGCACTACAGCGGCAGCAGATCCGGCCGCTTGGGCTCCACATGATCCCCCGAGGACTCGCCGCGCAGCCGGCGGCCGATCCACGGCACCAGGTGTTCGCGCGCCCAGTGGATGTTGTCGCGCCGCACCTCGGCGGGCGAGCGGTGGTCCTCGTCCGGCCAGGCCTGGTCCGGGTCGGCCGGCACCTCCAGGCCGAGCACCTGGGCGGCCCGCAGGGCGACCCGCGTGTGCCCGTCGGGCGAGAGGTGGAGCCGGTCGTCGCTCCAGGCCCTGCGGTCCTGCACCGAGCGCAGCGACCACAGGTCCAGCACCGGGCATCCGTGCCGGTCCGCTATGGCCCGGACGTGGGCGGTGTACGTCGCGATCTTGCCGCGCAGGTGCCGCAGCACGGGCATCCCGCGGGTGTCGAAGCCGGTGCACAGCAGGACGGTGCCGACGGAGGAGGCCAGCTCGGCGACGGCCTTCTCGTAGCGCCCGGCGACGGCGTCGGGGTCGCTGCCCGGGCGCAGGATGTCATTGCCGCCCGCGCAGAACGTCACGAGGTCCGGGCCGAGCTCCTTCGCCCGGGGCACCTGCTCCGCGACGATCTGGTCCAGGAGACGGCCGCGCACGGCGAGGTTGGCGTAGCGGAAGTCGTGCTCGGCGCGCTGGTCGGAGAGGAGTACGGCAAGTCGGTCGGCCCAGCCGATGAAGGTGTCGTCCGGACCCGGGTCGCCGACGCCTTCGGTGAAGCTGTCCCCGACGGCTGCGTACGACCCGATCGCGCTCTTGCTGAATGAATTCGAATCGTCTGCCACGTCGGTACATCTTTCCTCGCGAGGAGTGACCTACGCCACCGTAACCAGGGGTTGACGAGCCGTGATGTATCCCACCCCGGCGAAGTCCCCGCAAGCGGAATACGTCGGCGCGGCTACCGCACGGGGGCCGTAGCCCGTACAACCGGTGTCGTAAGGTCGTTGAGCCGCTTCGCCGACGAGCAGCGTCGGCGTCCTAGCCCTGGGAGCGCCCGTGACGCAGACGCCGCATGTGCCGTCCACCGAGCCCGAGCTGGCGGGAGTGCGCAACTTCCGTGACCTCGGCGGTCTGCCGGCCGCCGGCGGACGGCGGGTACGGCACGGCGTCCTCTTCCGCAGCGGGCACCTCGCCCACGCCACCGAGGACGACGCGCGCTTCCTCGGCTCGCTCGGCCTGCACACGGTCTTCGACTTCCGCAACGACGCCGACATCGCGCTCGACGGGCCGGACGTCGGCCTCACCGGCGTGCGGAACGTGAACCTCCCCCTCAACGACCCGGCCCACGGCGCCGAGTTCTGGAACATGGTGCGCGCCCGCGACCTCGGGCACCTGCGCAGCGTGCTGGCCGACGGCAGAGCGGCGGAGCGGATGGCCGAGACGTACCGGGAGGTCGTCACGGGCCGTACGGCCGAGCTCGGCCACGTCCTGCGCGCCCTCGCCGAGGACAGCGTGCCGGCGCTGATGCACTGCGCGGCCGGGAAGGACCGCGCCGGGCTGTCCGTCGCGGTCACGCTGCTCGCCCTCGGCGTCGGGCGCGACGCGATCGAGACGGACTACCTGGAGTCGAACGCTCCGCACCGGCGCTACCGGATGCGGCGCGCGCCGGAGACGACGGGGCCGGAGGACCGGGAGATCGCGGAGCTGCTGTCGCCGATGTTCGAGGCGCGCGCCGCGTACCTCCACGCGGCGTTCGACGAGATGGACGCGACGTGGGGCACGGTCGACCGTTACCTGGCCGACGGGCTGGGGCTCGCCCCGTCGGCCCGTGAGCGCCTGCAGGACAGGCTCCTCACGGACTGACCGCCTCAGCGATTGGCCACCGCCTGCTTGACCAGCGTGCGCCCGAAGTCCCACAGCAGGCCTCCCCCGCCGTGGGCGTCGTCCATGACGGCGGTGAAGGCGTCCACGAAGCGGTCCGCCTCCCGCTCGCCGATGATCAGCGGCGGGATGAGCTTGATCACCTCCAGGTGGTCGCCGGAGACCTGGGTGAGGATGCGGTGCTTCTGCAGCAGCGGCACCACGACCATCTGCGCGAAGAGGCCCTTGCGGGCCGCCTGGAGCATGGCCCAGCGGCTGCGCAGCCCCAGCGAGGACGGCTTGCCGAACTCGATGCCGATCATCAGGCCCCGGCCGCGGACGTCGTGCAGCAGCTCGTACTTGCCCACCAGCGCGGCGAGCCGGCCGCGCAGCAGGTCGCCCGTGCGCCGGGCGTTGGCGACGACCTGTTCGTCCTCCATCACCGAGAGCACCGCGAGCCCGGCGGCCATCGCCTGCGCGTTGGAGCCGAAGCTCGCGGAGTGCACGAGGACGCGGTCCATGGAGGAGTAGACCTTCTTGAAGATCCAGTCCTTGCCGAGGGTGGCGCCCACGGGCACGTAGCCGCCGGAGAGCGCCTTGGCCACGCAGACCAGGTCCGGCTCGACGCCCGCCTCGTGCTGGTAGGCGAAGAAGTCGCCGGTGCGGCCGATGCCGGTCTGCACCTCGTCGGCGATGAGCAGCGCCTTGTGGCGGTGCAGCAGCTCCTGCGCGGCGCGCAGGTAGCCGGGGGGCGCCTCGTGGACGCCCTTGCCCTGGATCGGTTCGACGACGAATGCCGCCACGTCGCCGCGGGCGAGCTCCCGCTCCAGGGCCGCGAGGTCGCCGAGCGGGACGGCGGTGTCGGGCAGCAGGGGCGCGAAGCCGTCCCGGAAGCCGGCCTCGCCGTTGACGGAGAGCGAGCCGGTGGTCAGGCCGTGGAAGGCGTGGGAGCAGTAGAGGACCCGCGGTCTGCCGGTCGCGTACCGGGCGAACTTCAGGGCCGTCTCCACCGCCTCGGTGCCGCTGTTGCCGAAGAACACCCGGTCCAGGTGCGGCGCGTACGACAGGAGCTTCTCGGCGAGGAGGCCGGGCAGCGGCTGGCAGTCGAAGCGGGTGAGGTCGGCGAGCGAGGCGTCGAGGACGTCGTGCAGGGCCTTGCGGACGACGGGGTGGTGGCGGCCGACGCCCATCACCCCGAAGCCGGCGAGCATGTCGAGGTAGTCCTGCCCGTCGGCGTCCCAGAAGTAGGCGCCTTCGGCCCGCTCGTAGACCTTGTCGAAGCCGATGGTGTGCAGCATGCGCGGCAGCTGGTGGTTGAGGTGCCGGGCGTGCAGGTCGTACCGCTCGCCGCCGCGCTCGGCGAGGAGCCGGGTGAGGTCGAAGCCCTTGCCGTCGGCGGCGGCACCGGCTGTGTCGGCTGTCATGCGTCGTTCTCCTTCACGGCCGCGGGGTTCTTCGCGGCTTCTTCCGTACGGGCCAGGGCGGCGCTGATCCGGCCGGCGATCTCGGCGGGGGTGAGCCCGAGGTCGGCCAGGACCTCGCCGCGCTTGGCGTGCGGCAGGAACTGCTCGGGGATGCCGAAGGCGCGCAGCGGCACGTCGACGTCGGCGTCGCGCAGGGCCTGTGCGACGGCCCAGCCGACGCCGCCGGTGCGGCTGTTGTCCTCGACGACCGCGACGACCCGGTGGCGCGCGGCGAGCGGGGGCAGCGCGGGGTCGACGGGCTTGACCCAGCGCGGGTCGACGACGGTGCAGGGCGTTCCGCGGGCGGCCAGGAGGTCGGCGGCCTCCAGGCAGACGCCGGCCATGGCGCCGACGGCGACGATCAGGACCTGCGGCCGCTCCCCGCCGGGCTCCGGGCGGGCGATCACGTCCATGCCGCCTTCGCGGGCCAGGGCCGGGACCGGCTCGCCGACGTTCTCCTTCGGGAAGCGGACCACGGTGGGGGCGTCGTCGACCTCGACGGCCTCGCGCAGCTGGGCGCGCAGCTGGTCCGCATCGCGCGGGGCGGCGATCCGCAGACCGGGGACGACCTGCAGGACCGACATGTCCCACATGCCGTTGTGGCTGGGCCCGTCGGTGCCGGTGACGCCCGCCCGGTCGAGGACGAACGTCACGCCGCACTTGTGCAGGGCGACGTCCATCAGCACCTGGTCGAAGGCGCGGTTGAGGAACGTGGCGTAGACGGCGAAGACCGGGTGCAGACCGCCGGTGGCCAGGCCGGCCGCGGAGACGGCGCCGTGCTGCTCGGCGATGCCGACGTCCCAGACGCGGTCGGGGAAGGCCTCGGCGAACTTCGTCAGGCCCACGGGGTGGAGCATGGCGGCCGTGAGGGCGACCACGTCGGGCCGCTCGGTCCCGATGGCGAGCATCTCGTCGCCGAAGACCGAGGTCCAGGAGCGGCCGGCCGAAGGAGCCAGCGGCCGGGAGGTGAGCGGGTCGATCACGCCGACGGTGTGGAAGCGGTCCGCGTCGTCCTCCAGGGCCGGCTGGTAGCCACGGCCCTTCTCCGTGCGGCAGTGGACGAGGACGGGGCCGTGGAAGCGCTTGGCCCGGCGCAGCGCGGACTCGACCGCGGCGACATCGTGCCCGTCTATCGGGCCGAGGTACTTCAGGCCCAGGTCCTCGAACATGCCCTGCGGGGCGAAGGCGTCCTTGAAGCCCTTCTTCGCTCCGTGCAGGGACTCGTACAGCGGCTTGCCGATGACGGGCAGGCCCTGGACGGCGTCCTTGCCCCAGGACAGGGCGCGCTCATAGCCGTCGGTCGTGCGGAGCGTGGCGAGGTGGTCCGCGAGGCCGCCGATGGTGGGGGCGTAGCTGCGCTCGTTGTCGTTGACGACGATGATCAGCTGCCGGTCCTTGGCGGCGGCTATGTTGTTGAGCGCCTCCCAGGCCATGCCGCCGGTCAGGGCCCCGTCGCCGATGACGGCGACGACATGGCGGTTCCAGCGGCCGAGGACCTGGTTGGCCTTGGCGAGGCCGTCGGCCCAGCCGAGGACGGTCGAGGCGTGGCTGTTCTCGATGACGTCGTGCTCGGACTCCTCGCGCGAGGGGTAGCCGGACAGGCCGCCCTTGCCGCGCAGCTTGGAGAAGTCCTGGCGGCCGGTGAGCAGTTTGTGGACGTACGACTGGTGGCCGGTGTCCCACAGGATGCGGTCGGCCGGAGAGTCGAAGGAGCGGTGCAGGGCGATGGTGAGCTCCACCACGCCGAGGTTGGGGCCGAGGTGGCCGCCGGTCCTGGCGACGGCGTGGATGAGGAAGTGGCGGATCTCCTCCGCCAGTTCGGTCAGCTCCTCGGCGTCCAGGTTCTTCAGGTCGCGCGGACTGCGGATGTTCTCCAGCAACGACACGCGGGCCCCCTCCTCGTCTTGCGGCCTGGGCCGGGGTGGCCGCTCGGTCGCTGTTCCTACGGTGGCGGGTCGCCGGTCTCAGGCGACGGTGACGTGCGGTGCCCCGCCGGGGGCGCCGTCCGCCGCCATGACTTCGGCGATCTTCATTGCTTCCTCGATGAGGGTCTCCACGATCTTCGACTCCGGCACGGTCTTGATGACCTCGCCCTTGACGAAGATCTGCCCCTTGCCGTTACCCGAAGCGACACCCAGGTCGGCCTCACGGGCCTCACCCGGACCGTTCACGACGCAGCCCATCACCGCGACGCGCAGCGGCACCTCCATGCCCTCCAGACCGGCACTCACCTGATCCGCGAGCTTGTACACATCCACCTGCGCACGACCGCACGACGGACACGAGACGATCTCCAAACGGCGCTGGCGCAGCCCCAGGGACTCCAGGATCTGCATGCCGACCTTGATCTCCTCCGCCGGCGGCGCCGACAGCGAGACACGGATCGTGTCACCGATACCCTCCGACAACAGCGCACCGAACGCCACCGCCGACTTGATCGTGCCCTGAAACGCCGGCCCCGCCTCCGTCACACCCAGGTGCAGCGGGTAATCACACTGCGCCGCCAGCTGACGGTACGCGTTGACCATGACGACCGGGTCGTTGTGCTTCACCGAGATCTTGATGTCGCGGAAACCGTGCTCCTCGAAGAGCGACGCCTCCCACAGCGCCGACTCCACCAGCGCCTCAGGCGTCGCCTTGCCGTACTTCTGCAGCAGCCGCCGGTCCAGCGACCCCGCGTTCACACCGATACGGATCGGCGTGCCCGCATCCGAGGCCGCCTTCGCGATCTCCTTGACCTTGTCGTCGAACTGCTTGATGTTGCCCGGGTTCACCCGAACCGCGGCGCAGCCGGCGTCGATGGCGGCGAAGACGTACTTCGGCTGGAAGTGGATGTCCGCGATCACCGGAATCTGCGACTTCTTCGCGATCACCGGAAGCGCATCCGCATCGTCCTGCGTGGGGCAGGCCACCCGCACGATCTGGCAGCCCGACGCCGTCAGCTCCGCGATCTGCTGAAGCGTGGCACCGATGTCCGACGTCCTGGTCGTCGTCATCGACTGCACCGAAACGGGCGCGTCGCCGCCCACGGCGACCGGCCCGACCTGGATGCGCCGCGAGGGGCGGCGCACCGCGAGCGGCCGTGCCGGCACGCCGGGGAGCCCGAGGGACACCGGTCCCGCGGAGGCCATGGCCGTCAGCTCCGGTTCCCGGCCACGCTCTCGCGGGCCGCGCGGATCGACTCCTTCAGCGATCCCATGGTGGCGAGGACGGCGGTCGGCTCGTATCCGCAGTGGGCCATGCAGTTGTCGCAGCGCGGGTCCTTGCCGCGGCCGTACTTGTCCCAGTCGGTCTCCTCGATCAGCTCGCGGTACGTCGGGACGTAGCCGTCGCTCATCAGATAGCAGGGGCGCTGCCAGCCGAAGAGGGAGTAGTTGGGGATCGCCCAGGCGGTGCAGGGGAAGTCGACCTTGCCCTCCAGGAAGTCCAGGAAGAGGGGGCTGTGGTTGAGCCGCCAGCGCGCCCGGTTCCCACCGGAGAAGGCCTTCTTGAACAACTCCCGGGTCTGCTCGACCCCCAGGAAGTGGTCCTGGTCGGGAGCCTTCTCATAGGCGTAGGCGGGCGAGATCATCATCTCGTCGACCTTCAGGTCGTCATTGAGGAAGTCGAGCACCTCGACGATGGTCTGCGGGGTGTCGGTATTGAAGAAGGTCGAGTTGGTGGTGACCCGGAAGCCGCGCCGCTTGGCCTCCTTGATGGCCTCCACCGCCTCGTCGAAGACGCCCTCCTTCGCAACGGACTCGTCGTGCCGCTCGCGCAGCCCGTCGATGTGCACCGCGAACGCGAAGTAGGGGGACGGGGTGAACTTGTCCATCTTCTTGCGCAGGAGCATCGCGTTGGTGCACAGGAAGACGTACTTGCGCTTCGCCACCAGCTGCCGCACGATCTCGTGGATCTGCGGGTGCATCAGGGGTTCGCCGCCGGCGATGGAGACCATCGGCGCGCCGGACTCCAGCACGGCTCCGACGGCCTGGGCCACCGGCATGCGCTGCTTGAGGACCCCTGCGGGGTGCTGGATCTTCCCGCACCCCTCGCACTTGAGGTTGCAGGCGAAGAGCGGTTCCAGCTCGACGATCAGCGGGAACTTCTCGCGCTTCCTGAGCTTCTGTTCAAAAAGGTACGTTCCCACCCGGATGGACTGGCGGAGTGGCATGGCCATCTGGCTCACCTCCTGGGGAGCAGTAAAGAACGGTGCCATTCGATAAAAGCCGGGAGGACGGTGCGCAGAACCCGGAAAGCCGATATTCCACCGCGCAACGTCCCGATTCGGACGAGTTCATGCTCTGGAGCGTCCACGACCACCCGGACGGCCGCAACCGGGCGCGGCCCCGCGCGCACGGCGCTTCGGAGTGTGGCCGCGGACTCCATGTCCACCGCGAGCGCCCCCGCGGCGTGCAGGGCGGCCCGCTCCGCGCCGCGTACGACGTGGTCCGAGCCGACGAGGGGCCCGGTGTGGATGACGCGCCGGGGCACGGCACGGGCGAGCTCCTTGGCGAGCAGCTCGACGCCCGAGCACTCGGTGCTGCCCGCGCGGTCCCGGGTCTCGTCGGCGACGACGAGGTCGCCGGGGTGCATCCCCGGGGCCAGGCCGGCGCAGAAGCCCGTGGCGACGACCGCGGCCTCGCGCATCGCCGGATCGCGCAGGGCACGGGTGACGGCATGGTCCGCGGCCTGCGGCCCCATGCCGGTCCGCAGAACGGTCACGGGCCCGGCCGCCCCGCCCGGGCCGCCCCCGCGCAGGGCGAGGCGCTCGATGCCGAGCGCGCAGGCGACCAGCAGCGGTGCGGGGCCGGAACTGCCCGTGCCGTTCGTCATCACGCCTCCAGGCGGTCGGGGGTGAACAGCTCCCCGTGCACGTAGCGGCCGAGGGCCGTGACGGGGAAGACCTGCCGGTAGAGGTGGTAGTTGATGGAGAAGTCCCAGGGGAATCCGGTGCCGGTGAAGTGCGGCTCGTCCCAGGACCCGTCCTCGCGCTGGGTCTCCACCAGCCAGGCCACGCCCCGCTCGGCGGCCTTGCCCTCCCGCTCCCCGGCGGCGAGCAGGGCCATCAGGGCCCAGGCCGTCTGGGAGGCGGTGGAAGCACCGCGCCCGATCCACTCGGGGTCGCGGTAGGAGCGCAGGTCCTCGCCCCAGCCGCCGTCGTCGTTCTGCACGCTCTCCAGCCAGCGCACGGCCTTGCGCAGCGCCGGGTGCGAGGCGGGGATGCCGGCCGCGACGAGGGCGGGCACCACCGAGCCGGTGCCGTAGACGTAGTTGACGCCCCAGCGGCCGAACCAGGCGCCGCTCTCCTCCTGTTCGCCCAGCAGCCACTCGACGCCGCGCCGCGTGCGCGGGTCGTGCCGCTCGCCGAGGAAGGCGAGCATCTCGACGACGTGCGCGGTGACGTCGGCGGACGGCGGGTCGACGACCTCGCCGAAGTCGCAGAAGGGCAGCCGGTTGGGCAGCGTGCTGGTGTTGTCCGCGTCGAAGGCCCCCCAGGCGCCGTTCTTCGACTGCATGCCCAGGTTCCAGCGGGCGGCCCGCCGGACGGCCGTCTCGACGCGCGCGGGGTCGGGGTGCCGGACCCGCTTGAGGGCCAGGACGACCTCGGCGGTGTCGTCGATGTCGGGGTAGGTGTCGTTGTGGAACTCGAAGGCCCAGCCGCCCGGGGTCAGCCCGGGGCGGCGCACCGCCCAGTCGCCGGTGCGGTGGATCTGCTCGCCCAGCATCCAGTCGGCGGCCTTGACCAGCGCCGGGTGGTCGGGCGCCACTCCGGCGTCCGCGAGGGCGATGGTGGCCAGACAGGTGTCCCACACCGGGGACTGGCAGGCCTCGATCATCCGGCTGCCGTCCTCGCGCCACACGGCGAAACGGTCCAGCGACTTGAGCCCCTCGCGCAGCACGGGGTGGTCCAGGTCGTAGCCGAGGAGGTGCAGGGCGATGATCGAGTAGACGGCGGGGGGCTGGATGCCGCCCCAGCAGCCGTCGTTGTCCTGGCGCTCGATGATCCAGCGGGCGGCCGAGTCGAGCGCGAGGCGGCGCAGGCGGCGCAGCGGGAGGCGCCGGTAGTGGTGCAGGGCCTTGTCGAGCCGCTGGAAGGCGCCGTCCCAGCTGGCGGCCGGGGCGAGCGGGCGCGGCGGGTTCGGCCGGGCGGGGTCGGTGTGCAGCTCGTCGAGCGGGAAGGGCGCGGGGCGCACGGGGCGCTTCGCGGAGACGACGGTCAGCGGCACGATGGTCTGCCGGGCCCACTGGCCGAAGTCGTAGAGGTTGAGGGGGAACCACTTCGGCAGGAACATGATCTCGGGCGGCAGTTCGGGGAGGTCCTCCCACTTCCACCAGCCGAAGAGGGCGAGCCAGATGCGGGTGAAGACCCGGGAGGCGGCGATGCCGCCCTGCTCGCGGATCCACGCCGAGGCGGCGGCCATGTGCGGGGCGTCGGGGGCGTCACCGGCGAGCCGCAGGGCGACGTAGGCCTCGATGGTCGTGGAGAGCTCGCCGGGCCCGCCGAGGAAGGTGGCCCAGGTGCCGTCCGGGCGTTGCTCGGAGCGGATGTAGAGGGCGGCGGCGCGGGTGGTCTTCTCGTCCTGGACGCCCAGGAACTGACGGAGCAGCAGGTCTTCGGCGTCCATGGTGACGTTGGTCTCCAGGTCGCCCTTCCACCACCCCTGCTCGTCCTGGCGGGAGAGGAGGTGATCGACCGCGCGGGCCGTGGCCCGCTCGGCTGCGGCGAGCGCTCCGGGCGCCTCACCGCCTTGGAGCGGGGGCTGTGCCGTGCCGTGTGCCGTGTGCTGTTGCGCTGTGGTGCTGTCGGTGGCCGCGGCAGCGCGGGGCGGCAGGGCCCCGGTGCTTCCGTCGGTCGTCGCTGTCATGGTTTCCCCTTTTTTGCAGTGAGCTTCCTTCTCTGCCTTCCTGGGGGCTCCGTCGGCCGGCGCCGCAACACTGACGCCGGCCGGCGACCGCGATCTGCTAGATCGGGTGAATAGGAATCATCTCTTTCGTACGACGACGAAGTCGGCGAGCGCCACCAGTTGGGCTCGGACTTCTGCGGGCATGTCAACTCGGTCGAGGGCCTCGATCGCGGTCGCGTGCTGGCGGCGGGCCTCCTGGGAGGTCCACTCCCGGCCGCCCGCCTCTTCGATCAACATCGCGCGGCTGGCGAATTCTTCCTCGTCGAAGTCGGCGAGTTGGGCGTCGCTGAGCTTCGCGTCGGCCGCGAGGATCTCCGCGAGCCGCTCGGAGGCCTCCCCGCCCGCGGCGAGGGCCGCGACCACCGGCAGCGACTTCTTGCGCTGGCGCAGGTCACTCCAGGTCTGCTTGCCGGTGGCCTCCGGGTCGCCCCAGATGCCGAGCAGGTCGTCCACCGCCTGGAAGGCCAGGCCGAGGTGGTAGCCGTAGGCCTCCAGGGTGTCGGCCGTGTGGTCGTCGGCGCCGCCCAGGACGGCGCCGATGGAGACGGCGCAGGCGAGGAGGGCGCCGGTCTTGTTGCCCTCCATCTCCAGGCACTCCTCGACGGTGACCCGCTCGCGGTGCTCGTAGGAGATGTCCTGCGCCTGGCCGTCGATCAGCTTGCGGGTGGCGGTGGTCAGCCGCCGGGTGGCGCGGCCGGCCTCGACGGTGCCGAGCTCCAGCAGGATCTCGTTGGCGAGCGCGAAGAGGGCGTCGCCGACGAGGATGGCCTGCTCGGGCCCGTAGACCTTCCAGACGGTGTCGCGGTGGCGGCGCTGCTCGTCGCCGTCCATGAGGTCGTCGTGCAGCAGGGAGAAGTTGTGCACGAGCTCGACGGCGACCGCGCCGGGGATGCCCACCTCCGGGGCGCGCCCGGCGGCCTCGGCCGAGAGCAGGGCGAGCGCGGGCCGGACGGCCTTGCCGCTGTCGCCGTGCGCCGGCCGTCCCTCGGCGTCGATCCAGCCGAAGTGGTAGGCGGCGACGGTGTCCATGGGCGGCGCGAGCCGGTCCACGGCGGCACGCAGCACCGGCGTGGCAAGCGTCCGTCCCCGCTCCAGCATGGCGTTGACGCCTGCAGTGTCGACAGCTGGGATCGCCGAAGTCACGGTCTCTCCTCTGGTGGTCGTGCTCGTGCGCGGCCCGGTCCGGGCACGCGACGCTTCATGGCTCGCCTCGGTCATACCGCCTCCCGCAAGGGGCTCACGTGCGGTCGGCCGAGCTCGGAGAGTGCCGCACCCGCGGCGTGGACACCGCTGCGCACGGCGCCCTCCATGGTCGCGGGCCAGCCGGTGGCGGTCCACGCGCCGGCCAGGTACAGGCCGGGCGTGTTCGTGCGGGCGGTCGGCCGCAGCCGGCCGACGCCCGGGGTGGGGGCGAACGTCGCTGTACGCTCCCGGGTCACGAAGAAGTCCCGGACGCCGGCGCCGCGTGCGGCGGGCAACAGCCGCTCCAGCTCGGGAAGATAGCGGGCCCGCAGCTCGGCCACGGGCCGGTCGATGTCGTCCTGCGCGGCCGACTGGGAGACGGCCAGGTACTGCCCGCCCTCTCCCTTCGCCGCGAGCCCGGACGACTCCGTGCGGTCGAAGACCCACTGCACGGGCGAGCCCAGCGCGGTGAAGAACGGCTGCCGCAGGACCTTGCGGTCGTAGACGACGTGGAGGTTGAGGATCGGGGCGGTGCCGATCTCCAGCAGCCGGCCCGGCTCGTCGAGGGCGCCGTCGGGCAGCAGGGCGTGGGTCTCGCGCTGCGGCAGGGCGAGCACGACCGTCTCGGCCGTGAGCTGCTCGGCCGCACCGGGGCCCGTCTCGGCGTCGACCTGCCAGAGGCCGTCCTCGGCGCGGGCGACGCCGGTGGCACGGGTGCGCAGCAGGGTGCGCACGCCGGCTTTGTCGAGGGCGGCGCGGGCGCGGGTGTCGTGCAGCTCGCCGAGGGGGACGTGCGCCCAGCCGATGTCGGCGGCGCCGGGCTCGGTGAGCAGCGCGGTCTTGAAGACCATGGCGGCGAGGCCGAGCGAGGACTCGTCGGCGGTGGCGTTGAGCGTGGCCACGCCGATCAGGTCCCACAGGGCCTCGACGGTGCGGGCGGACTGGCCCTTGCGGCGCAGCCAGCCGCCGAAGTCCGTGCCGTCGAGCGCGGGGTCCTGCGGGTCGAGGCCGCGCAGGGCCAGGGCGGCCCGGCCCACCTGGGCGCGCTCGGCGAGCGAGAGGTGCGGGTACGTGGCGAGGCTCGCGCCCAGGTGCAGGGGCACGGGCAGGCCGTTGCGGCGCAGCCGGCCCAGGCGCGGCCTGCCGGAGGGGTGGCCGACGTCGAGCACGGGCACGTCGAGCCGGTCCTGCAGGGGCGCGAGGTGCAGGGCGCCGAGCCGGTCGAGGAAGGAGGTGTAGGCGGTGCAGCAGCGCAGGTAGACGTGCTGGCCGTTGTCGATGGTGAGGTCGCCGCGGCGGAAGGAGAAGGCGAGGCCGCCGAGGCGGGGCCGGCCCTCCAGGAGGGTGACACGCACGCCGGCGTCGGCGAGCTCCAGCGCGGCCGTGATGCCGGCGAGCCCGCCGCCGACGACCACCGCGCGGGCGGCCGCGGCGCCGTCCCCGTCGTCGGGGCCGCGGCCGGGCCCGGTTGTCGTGGCTGTCATGTGCCCACCCCTTCGGCTGCTGTCAGGGACGTTTCCGCAGGGCGGAGGGTTGCGCGCCGTTTGCCGGCCCGGGACGGGGGCATCAAGCGCGCCCCCCGGCGGTCCGCCGGTGGACGCTGCGGGCGTCGAATCCGGACAGGCCGCGCACGGCGACGTAGACCTTCTCCCGGCCGGGCAGCGAGACCCGGCCGCGCAGGACCGCCTCGGGGTCCTCGGCGATCCGGTCGAGCAGCCTGCGGTAGATCCCGGCCATGGCGGCGACGCAGGCGCCGCTGCGCCGGTCGAGCATGGGCAGCAGGCGGGTGCCCTCGGCGAAGAGGGCGCGGGCGCGCCGGACCTCGAAGTGGACGAGGCCGGTGAAGTCGGCGCCGGCCGGGGGCCTGGCCGAGTGGAAGCCCTCGGCGCAGCCGAACTTCGCGAGGTCGTCGGAGGGCAGGTAGGTGCGGCCGTTGGCGGCGTCCTCACGGACGTCACGCAGGATGTTGGTGAGCTGCAGCGCCAGGCCGAGGGTATCGGCGTACTCCGCGGCGCGCGCGGCATCGCGCGCGCCGGGCACGGTGCCGAACACGCCGAGGGAGAGCCGGCCGATGGCACCCGCGACACACCGGCAGTACACCGCGAGGTCGTCCCAGGTCTCGTACGACTCGCCACGCACGTCCATCTGAACGCCGTCGATGAGTTCGTCCAGCCCGCCGAGCGGGATGGGGAAGCGGCGCGCGGCATGGCTGAGCGCGACGGCCACCGGGTCGGTGTCGTCCTCGTCGATCCGGCCTTCGCTGATCCGCGCGAGCAGCTCGCGGGTCTCCTCCAGCCGGCGGTGCTTGGCCCCTGCGTCCAGCGGTCCGTCCCCGATGTCGTCGACACGCCGCGAGAAGGCGTACAGCGCCGACATGGCGCGCCGCTTGGCGGTCGGCAGGAGCCGGATGCCGTAGCTGAAGTTACCGGCCTGCTGTCCGGTGACTGCCTCGCAGTAGCTGTACGCGGCGAGCACCGGTGCGGACGCGTCCGGCGATCCGTTCACTGTCCCGCTCACCCCTCTCTTCGCAGTGTCGCTCCCACCTCGCGCAGCAGGCTGAGCTTGGTGGGCTTGGGCGGTCCGGGCAGTACGTCGTGTCCTGCGGCGGCGACCGCGCGGAGCGCGGCCCTCCCCCCGCCCACGAACCCCGCGAGCAACAGCTTCAACCTGCCGTGGACGCTACCCACCAGGGGGGTGCCTTCATTCAGCAGTTCCCCGGCGCGTTCCCCTTCGTACGCGACTAGGGCGCGCAACGACGCGCCGCCGGTCGGGCGCGCGAGGTCGGCCTCGGTGACGCGGAAGCGCTTCATGTCCTCGGCCGGGAGGTAGACGCGGTCGCGTCCGAGGTCCTCGGTGACGTCCTGCAGGTGTTCCACGATCTGCAGCCCGGTGCAGACCGCGTCCGAGCGGCGGATCCGCTCGGGGCTGGCGGTGCCGGTGATGCCCAGGACGAGGCGGCCGACGGGGTTCGCGGACAGCTCGCAGTAGGCGAGCAGATCGTCGTACGTACCGTAGCGGCGGACGCGCTGGTCCTGGCGGTTGGCCTCGATCAGCCCCAGGAAGGGCTCCGGGGACAGGCCGCACCGGCGCACGGTGGGCCGCAGGCGGCGCAGCAGCGGATGGTGCGGGCCGGTGCCGGAGCGGTCGAAGACACGCCGCAGGTCCGCCTCGAAGGCGTCCAGCATGGTGAGCCGGTCCTCGCTCGTTTCGCCCCGCGTCCCTGCGAGCCCCAGCAGCTGCGCGTCGCGCCCGCCGGGGGCGAGGTCGCCGTCGCCGATGTCGTCGACGAGGCGGGCGTACCCGTAGACGGCCATGAGGTCGTCCCGCCAGGCGCGCGGCAGGAAGAAGGGTGCCACGGGGAAGTTCTCGTGCGCGGCCTTGTCGAGCACGGCGCGCTCGTGCGCGGCCGTCCCCGCCGTCACCGCGGGCTGCCCGGACCGGGGACGGCGTGCACGCCTCGGGGCTGGAGAGTTTCCGTAGCCATTGCCGTCACATCTCCCGTTCTACACTGCCGACCCAGAACATCCTATTTCGGACACGCCGCAGGGTAGACACCCCCTTCGGCGCCCCCTGCTCCCCCTTCGGCACCCACTGTCCCGCCGTATCCGACGCCGTCTCCGGAGCCGCGGATACACCGGTATCGCACGCTTCGCCGCAAATCAGCACGGTACAGCGTACGCCGCACACTTGTCCGACGCGCGGCCGGGTACGTGCTTGATCCATACAATGCCACGCGAGCCGCGAATCAACCCTGCCAATAAGCCAGTTGATCGTTACGGAACGGTCAAGGCCCCCGCCGGAGCGTACCGGTGAGGGCCCGCCGAAACCGGTCCGCGCCGGCCCGCACGGCGCTAGCGGGCCGTCTCCTTCTCGTACGCCCTGACCACTTCCTCGGTCGGGCCGTCCATCAGGAGCTGTCCGTGCTCGAGCCACAGCACACGGTCGCAGGTGTCCCGGATCGACCTGTTGTTGTGGCTGACGAGGAAGACCGTGCCCGCCTGCTTGCGCAGCTCGCGGATACGGGCCTCGGAGCGCTTCTGGAACGAGCGGTCACCGGTGGCCAGCGCCTCGTCGATCATCAGCACGTCGTGGTCCTTGGCCGCGGCGATGGAGAAGCGCAGCCGGGCCGCCATGCCGGACGAGTAGGTCCGCATGGGCAGCGTGATGAAGTCGCCCTTCTCGTTGATCCCGGAGAAGTCGACGATGCCCTGGTAGCGCTCGCGGATCTGCTCGCGCGACATCCCCATGGCCAGGCCGCCGAGCATCACGTTCTTCTCGCCCGTGAGGTCGTTCATCATGGCGGCGTTCACGCCCAGCAGCGAGGGCTGGCCGTCGGTGTAGACCTTGCCGCGCTCGGTGGGCAGCAGCCCGGCGATGGCCTTGAGGAGGGTGGACTTGCCGGAGCCGTTGGAGCCGATCAGGCCGATCGCCTCACCGCGGTAGGCGGTGAAGCTCACACCCTTGACGGCGTGCACCTCGCGCACACCGGCCCCCGGCTTGCGCTTGACGATCCGGTTCAGGGCGGCGGTCGCACTGCCGCGGCCGGTGTTGCCGCCGTAGACGCGGTAGACGATGTGGACGTCGTCCGCGATCACGGTGGGCACGCGGGCGTCGTTCCCGGCTGCGTTCACGGAGTTCGCGGCTGCGTTCACGGGGTTCCCGGTGGGGTTCTGTTCAGCCACGGCCGTACTGCTCCTCAGCCTTCCAGAAGTACACGAAACCGCCGGCGCCGACCACGACCGCCCAGCCCAGCGCCAGCAGCCACACGTGCGGCGGCAGGTGGATGTGGCTGTGGTTCTCGATCAGGGACCAGCGCATCAGGTCGATGTAGACGGCGGCCGGGTTGGCGCTGAGCACGTCGATGACCCACTTCGGCGCGTGGGTCTTCTCCAGCGCCTCGACCATGTTGTACATCACGCCGGACGCGTACATCCACGTCCGCGTGATGAACGGCAGCAGCTGCGCCAGGTCGGGCGTCTTGCTGCCCGCCCGGGCCAGGATCATCGCCAGGCCGGTGTTGAAGAGGAACTGCAGCACCAGGACGGGGACGATCAGCACCCACGACGGCCGGGGCATGTGCCCGAAGCCGAGCAGGAAGGCGAACAGCACGCACATCGACAGCAGCAGCTGCTGGAGCTGCTGCATCGCGAAGGAGATCGGCAGGGCCGCCCGCGGGAAGTGCAGGGCGCGCACCAGACCCAGGTTGCCCGAGATGGAGCGCACGCCCGCCATGGCCGAGCTCTGGGTGAAGGTGAAGACGAAGACACCGGTCACCAGGAAGGGGATGTACGTGGCGATCCCCATGCCCTTGGACTGCTGCATCAGCAGACCGAAGATCAGCAGGTAGACGCCGGCGTTCAGCAGCGGCGTCGCCACCTGCCAGACCTGGCCCAGCTTGGCCTGGCTGTACTGGGCCGTCATCTTGGCCCGGGAGAACGCGACGATGAAATGCCGCCGCGCCCACAGCTGCCGGGCGTACTCCGGCAGGCTCGGGCGGGCCCCGCTCACCGCGAGACCGTACTTCTTGGCCAGCTCGGCGGCGGACATTCCGTCGTCGGGCGATGGCGGGGCACTCATGGCGACCGCACTGTCGTGCGTTGTCTCGCTCACAGTTGACACTTTCGTCCTCAAGGTGCGCTGCCGGGGGCTCGCCCCGGTCCGCGCCCGATGCTCATAGACAAGAGCTTGTCAGATCACGGGAGGCCGACCCAGCCGGGTCAGGCGCCACACGGTACGCCACTTCATGGGGCGCCGTGGACCACAGGGCGTCGTCCAGCCCTCCTTGAAGCCCCCGAACCACGCCCGCAGCGCGGGCAGGGACGGCCGCCGGGCCAGGGTGAGCAGCAGCCACACCCCGAGGTAGACCGGGACCAGCGGGGCGGGGAGGTTGCGCCGGGCGAGCCAGACGCGGTTGCGGGCGACCATGCGGTGGTAGACCGCGTGACGGCTCGGTGCCGTCGTCGGGTGGTGCAGCACCATGTCCGCGCGGTAGTCGATCATCCAGCCCGCGTCGAGGGCCCGCCAGGCGAGGTCGGTCTCCTCGTGCGCGTAGAAGAACTCGTCCGGCAGCAGGCCGGCCTCGGCGAAGACCCGGGTGCGGACCGCGTTGGCGCCGCCGAGGAAGGTGGTCACCCGCGAGGAGCGCATCGGGTCGGAGGCGCGCAGCCGCGGCACGTGGCGGCGCTGGGTGACGCCCGTGTCGGGGTCGGCGATCCGGAAGCTGACGATGCCGAGCTTCGGGTCGGCGGCGAACGCCTGCCGGCACAGCTCGGCGGTGTCCTGGCCGGGCAGCAGGCCGTCGTCGTCCAGGAACAGCAGGATGTCGACCTCGCGCCCCGCGGGCCCGAACGCCTCGATGCCCACGTTGCGCCCGGCCGGGATGCCGACGTTCTCCGACAGCTCGACGGTGCGCACGGCCAGGCCGGGGACGGCGATCGGCGGCAGCGGGGAGCCGTTGCCGACGACGACGACCTCGATGGGGTCGCCGTCCTGCTTGGCCACGGACTCCAGCAGGGCGCGCAGCTCCGCCGGGCGGTTGCCCATGGTGAGGACAACCGCGCCGACCTTGGCCACGGGAGCGGAGGGAGCGTTCATCGGAGCCTGCTCGACGCGAGGATGGACACGAGGTGCAGCACAGTCTGCAGCACCGCGACGGCGGCGAGCAGGACCACCGCGACACGGGTGAACAGCAGGTCGCCGTGGACGAAGTCCGCGATGCCGGCCGCCAGGATCACCAGCGACGCCTCGACGCCGCCGACCAGCCGGTGGAACTTCAGCGCGGCCGCGGCCTTGCGGGCCAGGGCCATGCCCGAGGAGCGCGGCGTGGCCGCTGCGTCCTCGGCGGCCGCCATGCCGCTGCGGGCGCGGGCGACGTCGACCAGGTCCGTCTCCGCCTTGATCAGGATCGCGCCGAGCGCGGCCAGCGTGCCCAGGAAGGCCCACTGCCACTGCGTGGCCGCGCCGTCCTTGTGCAGGACGTCCGCCGCCCGGATACCGAAACCGACCAGCAGGGCGGCCTCGGAGAGGTAGTGGCCCACCCGGTCGAGGTAGACGCCGGTCGTGGAGGTGACCTTGCGCCAGCGCGCGAGCTCGCCGTCCACGCAGTCCAGCAGCAGGTACAGCTGGATGAGCAGCGCACCCAGGATCGCGCCGGTGAGGCCCGGGATCACCAGGGCCGCGCCCGCGGCGATGCCGGCGAGGATCATCAGGCCGGTGTACTGGTTCGGCGTGAGCCGGGTGTTCAGCAGGACCCGCGTACAGCGCAGGGAGATCTCGCGCATGTACAGGCGCCCGGCCCAGTGCTCGCCGCTGCGCCGGTCCTTGAGCCCGCCGGGGTGGACGACCGGGCGGAGTTCAGCTAGTGACGGTTTTGGCATAGTCGGCGTAAGCGTCCCTGATCTGGTCGGTGGAGAGGGCGAGGTGCTCCAGGATCGTGTAGCGGCCGGGGCGGGTCTGCGGCGCGTACTCCACGGCCGTGACGAACTCCTCGGCGCTGAAGCCGATCTCCTGCGGCAGCACGGGCAGGCCGTGCCGGCGCAGCACCTCGACCATCAGCGCGGACTCCTCGCGGGCGCCGCGCAGGTACATCGCGAAGGCCGCGCCGAGGCCGCACTGCTCGCCGTGGCTGGCGGCCCGCTTGGGGAAGAGCAGGTCGAAGGCGTGGTTGATCTCGTGGCAGGCGCCGGAGGCGGGGCGGCTGTCGCCGGCCACCGACATGGCGATGCCGGTGAGGACGAGGCCCTCGGCCAGCACCTGCAGGAAGCCGTCGTCGCCGACGCCGCCGGGGTGGCGCAGCACGGCCTCGCCGGCCTGCCGGGCCATGGCGGCGGCCAGGCCGTCGATGGCCTCGCCCGTCTCGCGGTGGGAGAGCTCCCAGTCCGCGACGGAGGAGATGTTGGAGATCGCGTCGCCGATGCCGGAGCGCACGAAGCGGACCGGGGCCTCGCGGATCACGTCGAGGTCGATCACGACGGCGATCGGGTTGGGCACGCCATAGGAGCCGCGGCCCGCGTCGTTGTCGAGGGTCGCGACCGGCGAGCAGAGCCCGTCGTGCGAGAGGTTCGTCGCGACGGCGACCAGGGGCAGGCCGATGCGCGCGGCGGCGAACTTCGCGCAGTCGATGATCTTGCCGCCGCCGAGGCCCACGACCGCGTCGTAGTGCCCCTTCTTCATGGCGTCGGCCAGCTTGATGGCGTCGTCCAGCGTGCCGCCGCCCACCTCGTACCACGAGGCGCCGGGCAGCGCCGGGGCGAGCCGCTCGCGCAGCACCGCCCCGGAGCCGCCGCTGATGGCGACGGCCAGCTTGCCGGAGCTGGAGATCCGCTGATCGGCGAGGATCTTCGCCAGATCGTCCAGCGCTCCGGCCCGGATGTCGACGACGACCGGCGAGGGGATGAGCCTCGTCAGTACTGGCACGCGATCCCCCGGCCCTTGGCGAGGTCGTCGTGGTTGTCGATCTCGACCCACTTGACGTCGCCGATGGGCGCCACGTCGACCTTGAAGCCGCGGTTGACGAGCTCCTGGTAGCCGTCCTCGTAGTAGAGGTCGGGGTCGCGCTCGAAGGTGACCTTGAGGGCGTCCGCCAGGTCGGCGGCGGCCTCGCCCTCGATCAGGGTGACACCGATGTACTCACCGGTGGCCTCGGCCGGGTCCATCAGCTTGGTGATCTTCTGGACGCCCTTGTCGGGGTCCACGACGACCTTCATCTCCTCGTCGGCGAGCTGCTTCACCGTGTCGAGGGCGAGGATGATCTTCTGGCCGTTGCCGCGGGCGGCGAGCAGGGTCTTCTCGACGGAGACCGGGTGCACGGTGTCGCCGTTGGCGAGGATCACGCCGTCCTTGAGGGCGTCCCGGCCGCACCACAGGGAGTAGGCGTTGTTCCACTCCTCGGCCTTGTCGTTGTCGATCAGGGTGAGGCTCAGGCCGTACTTGGCCTCCAGGGCCTCCTTGCGGGCGTACACGGCCTCCTTGCGGTAGCCCACGATGATCGCGACCTCGGTCAGACCGATCTCGGCGAAGTTGGCCAGGGTGAGGTCGAGGATGGTGGTGTCACCGTCCACCGGCACCAGGGCCTTGGGCAGAGTGTCGGTGTAGGGACGCAGACGCCGTCCGGCGCCGGCGGCCAGCACGAGGCCGATCATGCGGGTTCTCCTGTTTCGTCGTGTACTGCGGGTGCCCCGGAGGACACCCAGAAGCGGATGCTCTCGCTGAGCACCACGAGGGCGATGACGGCCGCGAGGACCGTCAGCGCGATGGTGAAGCCTTGGCCGTGCCACAGGGCGGCAGCGATCGTGACCGCCAGGACGCGACCCTCGTGTCCGCCGATCGCCCGCACCAGCCGGTGCGGGGGCGCGCCGGTGCCACCGCGGATGCGGTACACCGTGTCGTAGTGATGGTAGGCGACCGCGGCCACCAGGCCGAAAGCCGCAGGGAGGGCCCCCGGGGCGCCGGACTGGGCGGCCAGCCCCAGGATGATGCCGTACTCGGCTCCCCTGAAGACCGGCGGTACCAGCCAGTCGAGGGGGCCCTTGAGGGGCTGGGCGACGGCGACGCCGGCGAGGATCGCGTAGACCGCGGCCTGCAGGACGGCCCGCCAGGTGCCGCCGCTGCCGGCCACCAGCGGGCCGAGGAGCAGGCTGGCGGCGGCGAGGACGGCCCAGAAGGGGGCGCTGTAGGCGCGGCCGGGCACCGTGCGGCCCAGGCTGCCTGCGGCGATCTCGGCGATCGGGCCGGAGTCGGCGAGGTCGGCCAGCGCCTGCGCGGCGCGGTCCGTGCGCTTGGCCTTACGGGTCAGGGAGCGCAGGACGCGGCCCGCGGTGGTGTAGCAGGCGGCGAAGGCGCAGCCGATCAGCAGCACGGAGAAGACGGTGCGCGGCGTGGTGAGCGCGGTGAGGACCGCGATCAGCGCCCAGCGCTCGCCGATGGGCAGCACGATCATGCGGCGGACCCAGACCGTCCAGCCGACGCTGTCGAGCCGGCCGGAGAGCGCGGCCGTGGGGCTCGTGTTGGCCGTGGCGTCGTGGTTGGCCTCGTTGAAGGCGAAGTCGACGACGTGCCGGCAGGTCATGAGGACCATCGCGCCGAGCGCGAGCGCCCATACGTCATCGTGGCCGCCGCCGCGAGAGGCACCGAGGGCCAGGCCCGCGTAGAAGGCGTACTCCTTGGCGCGGTCGAAGGTCGCGTCGAGCCAGGCGCCGAGCGTGGAGTACTGCAGGGAGTAGCGGGCGAGCTGGCCGTCGGTGCAGTCGAGGACGAAGGAGAACAGCAGCAGGGCGCCTGCGGCGACGAAGCCGCCGCGGGTGCCGGTCGCCGCGCAGCCGGCCGCGATCAGTGCGGTCAGCAGGGACGCGGTGGTGACCTGGTTGGGGGTGAGGCCCCGGCGGGCGCACCAGCGCGCGAGGTAGCGCGAGTACGGGCTGATGCAGAAGGTGGTGAAGAACCCGTCGCGGGACTTCACGGCGCCCCGCAGGCGCACGGCCTCGTCGTCGACGGAGCCGACCTCGGCGAGGGTCTTGGCCCGCGCCTCGTCGCCGTCCGGCACGGCCGCGACGAGCACGCCGAGCTCGGGCCGGTGCACGGGCACGCCGTCGGCTTCCAGCCGGGCGGCGACGGCGTCGGGCAGGCTCGCGCCGGCGTCCGTCACCGCGCTGAGCGCGCGCGTCAGAGACGGGCGCGCGTCCGGCTGGGCGGTGAGGGCGCCCTCGACGGCGGCGGCCGGGAAGCGGGGGTCGGTCAGTGCCAGCCGCAGGGCGTGCACGTGACCCACGAAGCCGGGGTCCACCAGAGCGACGCGCTCGGTGGCCGGGACGGCGGCCAGCGCCCCGGCGGCGTCCGCCGTCACGCGGACGTCGAAGCCGAGGGACCGCAGGTCCTCCTCAAGGGAGGAGCCGGCGGGCGGCATACCGGTGAGGATGGCGGTCGACAGACGAACTCACTCCTTGCGGCTGACATGGCCGCCTCGGGGCCGCGGGACGCGGCGGGCGGCAGTCGTGCCGGCGACCCCGGAGGGGGCGGCACGTCGGCAGAGGCTATCGGATCACCGGAAGGCGCCGTTCACCGCCGGTATGCCTCCGGCAGGCCCGCCATCGAGAGGACGCCCGGGCGAAGCGTCCGGTTCCAGGGCGGGGCGGTCCGGCACCACCGGACTGCGCCATCGTGGTGTCCCGCCGCAACGGCGCCCCACGACCGCGGCGAGGGTCCGGCGGAATGCCCGATCACCAGAATCGAACACAGATCGTGACCCGCCGTCCAGGCGCTAGGGTGCCGGTCATGACATGGCTGATCACAGGCGGTGCCGGATACATCGGATCGCACGTCGTCCGGGCGATGACACAGGCCGGCGAGCGGGTCGCCGTGCTGGACGACCTGTCCGCGGGTGTGGCCGAGCGGCTGCCCGCGGACTGTGTGCTGGTGCGGGGCTCGGTGCTGGACCGCGAGCTGCTCGACCGTACGTTCGCGGAGCTGGGCGTGACGGGCGTGGTGCACCTGGCGGCGAAGAAGCAGGTCGGGGAGTCGGTGGAGAAGCCGCTCCTCTACTACCGGGAGAACCTGCACGGGCTGACCGTGCTGCTGGAGGCGGCGGTCGCCGCCGGGGTGCGCAGCTTCGTGTACTCCTCCTCCGCGGCCGTCTACGGCATGCCGGATGTGGACCTCGTCACGGAGGACACCCCGTGCGCGCCGATCAACCCGTACGGCGAGACCAAGCTGGCCGGTGAGTGGCTGGTGCGGGCCACCGGCAAGGCGCACGGCCTGTCCACGGCGTGCCTGCGCTACTTCAACGTGGCGGGCGCCGCGGTGCCCGAGCTCGCGGACACCGGGATCTTCAACATCATCCCGATGATGTTCGACCGGCTCACCCGGGGCGAGGCCCCGCGCATCTTCGGTGACGACTACGCCACACCGGACGGCACCTGCGTACGCGACTACATCCACATCGAGGACCTGGCCACCGCGCACCTGGCGGCGGCCCGCCGGCTGGCCGAGCGGACGGAGCCGGGCGACCTGACGCTGAACGTGGGCACGGGGCAGGGCGTCTCGGTGCGGGAGATGGCCGACCTGATCGCCGAGGTGACCGGCCGCACGGAGCCCGCGCCCCTGGTGGAGCCGCGCCGTCCGGGTGATCCGGCGCGTGTCGTGGCGTCGAACGAACTGATCGCGAAGGAGCTGGGGTGGGCCCCCGCTCACGATGTGCGCAGCATGGTCGCTTCCGCCTGGCAGGGCTGGTGCCTGCACCACCCGGAGGCCCGGCAGGCTCCTTCGCGGGGCTGACGCGGGCCGCCCGCGGGTGATCGCCGCAGGTCGGGAGGACGGACATCGTCGCAGGTCAGAGCACATGACAACGGTGTTCAGTGCCGCGTTGCCCGATACCCCCCGCCCGTAGTTCACTGGGTGCCCGGACGGCATGAGCCGGCCGGGCGGGCACCCGTTTTCCTAAGGCGGCATTCATGGGCGCAGGGCACGATCACGGTCACTCGCACGGAGGACCCCCGCCGGGCACGAGCGGCACGGCGGCCGCGGCCTACAAGGGGCGCCTGAGGATGGCCCTGGGCATCACGCTCACCGTGCTGCTGGCCTACGTCGCCGGCAGCGCGCTGACCGGTTCGCTGGCGCTGTTCGCCGAGGCGGGCCACATGGCGACGGATGCGGTGGGCGTCTCGATGGCGCTGCTGGCGATCCACTTCGCCAACCGCCCGGCGTCGAGCCGGCGCACGTACGGCTACGCCCGGGCCGAGATCCTCGCGGCGCTGCTGAACTGCCTGCTGCTGCTCGGCGTGGGCGGCTTCATCCTCTTCGAGGCGATCGAGCGGCTGGCGAACCCGACGGAGGTGCCGGGCGGGCAGACGGTCGTCTTCGGTCTCGTGGGCGTGGTCGCCAACGGGATCTCGCTGGCGCTGCTGATGCGGGGGCAGAAGGAGAGCCTCAATGTGCGCGGGGCGTTCCTGGAGGTGCTCTCGGACGCGCTGGGCTCGCTCGCCGTGGTGCTCTCGGCGCTGGTGATCATGGCCACGGGCTGGACGCAGGCGGACCCGATCGCCTCGCTGCTGATCGCGGTGATGATCGTGCCGCGCACGGTCAAGCTGCTGCGGGAGGCGCTGGACGTGCTGCTGGAGGCGGCTCCCCGGAACGTCGACATGGACGAGATCCGGTCGCACATCATGGCGCTGCCCGGGGTGCAGGACCTGCACGACCTCCATGTGTGGACGATCACATCCGGAATGCCGGTGCTCTCCGCGCACGTCGTGGTCGACCACCTGGCCCTGGACTCCACCGGGCACGAGAAAATGCTGCACGACCTGCAGGGCTGCCTCGGCGAGCACTTCGACGTGGAGCACTGCACCTTCCAGCTGGAGCCCAGCGGCCATGCGGAGCACGAGGCGAAGCTCTGTCATTGACGCCCCTGCCGGGTACGGCAGACTTGAGGGTCGAAGACCGACAACGAGGATGGTCAATGCCGATCACACCAGCCAATGGCCTCTCCGCCGACACCGCAGCGGTCCCCTCCCCGGAGGACTCAGCCGAACCGATCATGCTGGAGCTGGTCGACGAGGACGGCAGAACCATCGGCACGGCGGAGAAGCTCTCCGCCCACATCGCCCCCGGCAAGCTGCACCGTGCGTTCTCGGTCTTCCTCTTCGACGACGAGGGCCGGCTGCTGCTGCAGCGGCGGGCGCTGGAGAAGTACCACTCCCCCGGCGTGTGGTCGAACACGTGCTGCGGTCATCCGTATCCGGGCGAGCCGCCGTTCGTGGCGGCGGCCCGCCGCACGGGCGAGGAGCTGGGGATCGCGCCGGCGCTGCTGCGCGAGGCCGGAACCGTGCGCTACAACCACCCCGACCCGGACTCGGGCCTGGTGGAGCAGGAGTACAACCACCTCTTCGTGGGAATCGTGCGGGCCGAGCCGCGCCCGGCCCCGGAGGAGATCGCGGAGACCGCGTTCGTGACCCCGGCCGAGTTGGACGCGCTGCGGGCGCGCTTCCCCTTCTCGGCGTGGTTCATGACGGTGCTGGATGCGGCCCGGCCCGTGGTGCGCGAGGTCACCGGGGACGCGGCGGGCTGGTAGGCGCGGGGAGCGGCAGGGCGGCCCAGACCACTTTGCCGCCGCTCGCGGTGTGCTCGACGTCGCACATGCCGCCGGCCTCGTCGGAGATGGTCTTGACCAGCAGCAGTCCGCGGCCGCCGATGCGCTCGTCGTCCGCTTCGAGGGGCTTGGGCCGGTAGGGGTGGTCGTCCTCGACGGCCACCCTGATCCAGTGCCGTCCGATGGAGATCTCCACGGCCACCTCGGGCGAGAGCAGCGCCGCGTGCTGGACGGCGTTGGTGACCAGCTCCGAGACGATCAGCAGCAGCCCCTGCAGGAGGTCCTCGCACAGCGGCACGCGCTGGTGCCGCAGGAGATCGCGCACGGCGTGCCTCGCCCGGGGGACGGACGAGTGCAGCGCGGGAGCGGTGAACCGCCAGGCGCCGTCGAATTCGACCGGGCGCCGGGGTGGGGCCTGCCCCGGGTCGGGCGGGACGCTCCCGAGGATTTCCATGTCCGATACCAACCCCTCACCATGGTCGACCGCAATCACGAGTGTTGGGAAGACAAGGGTCCGTACCGGCGCGCTGACCACAAATCAGCGGCTATCGACGGAGTTTGATCGTGCGCGTATGCCACGGTCACGCACGCGACTGATCCTGGCCGCCCTGTTCTGCGTTCCATGAACGATCCGGAGCTCACTGTTCCGCCCCGGCGCCGGGGGGATGCCACCGGCGCATCCGGCGGCCCGGATAGCATCCGGCGCATGGAGCCCGCACTTCACCTGGACGTCGCCGACGGCGTCGCGACGATCCGCATCGCCCACCCCGCCAAGCGCAATGCCATGACCACGGACATGTGGCGGGCCCTGCCGGAGCTGCTGGCGCGGTGCGCCGCCGACCCGGCCGTCCGGGTGCTGGTGCTCACCGGTGAGGGCGGCACGTTCTGCGCGGGCGCCGACATCTCCACGCTGACCGAGGGGGCCGAGCGCTCACGGGACCTCGCGATCGCGGCCGAGGAGGCGCTGGCGGCCTTCCCCAAGCCCACGCTCGCGGCCGTACGCGGCCACTGCGTGGGCGGCGGCTGCCAGCTGGCGGCCGCGTGCGACCTGCGGTTCGCCGCCGAGGACGCCTCCTTCGGCGTGACCCCGGCGAAGCTGGGCATCGTCTACGGGGCCTCCTCCACCCGGCGGCTGGTGGAGCTGACCGGCCCGTCGGCGGCCAAATACCTGCTCTTCTCGGGCGAGTTGATCGATGCCGCGCGGGCGCTGCGGACGGGCCTGGTGGACGAGGTGTGGCCGCCGGAGGCGCTGGAGAAGCGGGTGGCGGAGTTCGCCCGGGTGCTCGCCTCGCGCTCCTTGCTGACGCAGGCCGCGGCCAAGGAGTTCGCCGCGGGCCCCGCGGCCCCGGACCGGATCGCGCACTGGGCGGAGCAGGAGCGCGGCAGCGGCGACACCGCCGAGGGGGTCGCCGCGTTTCTGGAGCGCAGGCGGCCGCGGTTCGCTTGGGCCGCCCAGCGCCCCTGAGGGGGCGCGGCTCTCTCACTCGCCCCGGGTCGTCAGCATCTGTGCGAGGTCCACGTTCCGCCACTCGGCGACGAGGTCGGCCGGGGCCTTCTCCGGCGAGCCCGCGTCGTAGGGCGGCTGCGGGTCGTACTCGATGAGCAGTTGGACGGACTGCGCGGCACGGTCGCCCGCGATCCTGCCCACGAGCGTGAGCGCCATGTCGATGCCGGAGGAGACGCCGGCGGCCGTGACGTACTTGCCGTCGGTGACGACGCGCTCGCCGGTCGGCTCCGTCCCGAAGGACACGAGCTCGTCCAGGTAGAGCCAGTGCGAGGTTGCCCGACGGCCCGTCAGCAGCCCGGCGGCGGCCAGGACCAGGGAGCCGGTGCACACCGACGTCGTCCACGTCGTGGTGCGGTCCACCTGCTGCAGCCACTCCCGCACGGGGCCCTGCGCCATCGGGCCGCTCGGGTCGGGCCCGCCGGGCACGACGACGATGTCGGGCGCCGTGACGTCGGCGAGGGCGGCGTCGGCGACCAGGGAGAGGTTGCCGCTCTCGTTGCGCACGGGCCCCGGGCGCTCGGCGACGAGCACGGTCTCGGCGCCGGGGAGGCGGCCGAGGGTGTCGAACGGGCCGATGGCGTCGAGGGCGGTGAAGCCCGGGTAGAGCAGGACGGCGATCTGCACGGTGGTCCTCGTTTCGGTGGACGGGATCGGTAGACGGGAGGGGTGGCGGGTCAGGCGGGCGTCAGGGGGCGGAAGCGGCGCCGGTATTCGGCGGGCGAGGTGCCGAGGGCGCGGACGAAGGCGCGGCGCATCGCCTCGGGGGTGCCGTAGCCGCAGGCGCGCGAGACCTCCTCGACACCGTCGGCGGCGTCCTCCAGCTGCCGGCGCGCGGCCTCCAGACGGACGCGGTCCACGTAGCGGCCCGGCGTCATGCCGGTCTCGCTCTGGAAGGCACGGGCGAAGTGCCGTGGGGAGAGGCCCGCGCGGGCCGCCAGCGTCTCGACGGACAGGTCGGCCGCGGGGTTCTCGACGATCCAGTGCTGAACGTCGCGCAGCCGCGGGCGGCTCGCGGTCTGGACGGCGAGCGGGGCGCTGAACTGGGTCTGGTTGCCGGGGCGGCGCAGGAAGACGACGAGGTTGCGGGCGATGGTGAGCGCCGGTTCGCGCCCGAGGTCGTCCTCGACGAGGGCGAGTGCGAGGTCGATGCCGGCGGTGACGCCCGCCGAGGTGACGACGTTGCCGTCGCGTACGTAGATGGGGTCGGGCTCCACCTGCACGGACGGGAACCGCGCGGCGAGGGCCGCGCAGAACGCCCAGTGGGTCGTGGCGCGCCGCCCCTCCAGCAGGCCGGCCGCGGCAAGCAGGAACGCCCCGGTGCACACCGACACCACGCGCTCGGCGCGCGGCGCGTGCTCGCGCAGCCATGCGATCAGGCGGGGGTCGGGGGCGCGGGTGCCCTCGCCGCCGGGCACCAGGAGGGTGTGCGGGGCGGGAGCGTCGTCGAGCGCGTGGTCGGGCACGATGCGCAGACCGCTGCTGGTGCGCACGGGACCGCCGTCGAGGGTCGCGGTGCGCACGCGGTACGTGGCGGGGCTGCCGGTCCAGCACGCCGCGCCCGCGAACACCTCGGTGGGGCCGGTGACATCCAGGCTCTGGACGTCGTCGAAGAGGACGATCAGCACGGTGCGGCTGGGCGTGCGGCGGTGCGTCATGTCCTCCATGCTGGTCGCCTGGGGTTTTGTCCGCAATGACGAATACCCCACCTTTACTGCCATCGCCGCGAGGTGCGGGACACCACCCTTCACGCCGTACCGACCAGTCGGTAGCGTGCATGCATGACTTCTCTCAACGGGGCTCTGCCGGAGCACGCCGCACGCCGCTGCCAGCAGCCCCTCAACACCCTGCACGCCACCGTGTACTTCTCGCCCGAGATCGTGCAGGAGATGGGCGCCCTGGGGATCGAGGACTTCACCGCGGTCAACATCGCCGGACGGACGGCCGCGTTCGGGCGCGTCGGCGCGGGCCCGGTCACGGCCGCGTTCTACAACTACAACCACGAGCTGATTGCCCGTCACCTCCCGGGCGTCTGGGACGTCGCCGCTCCGCAGGACGTCCTCGCCGCGCGGCTGCGCGCGGTCGACGGCACGCTGCGCCGCCTGCTCGGCGAGGACGCGGTCGCCTCCCCGGAGATGGCCGAGGCGGCGGAGCTCGCCCTGCGCGCCACCGAGGGCTGCGGCCGCGGCGGCCGGCCCCTGTACTCCGCCCACGCCGACCTGCCCGTGCCCGAGGCCCCCCACCTCGCGCTCTGGCACGCCGCCACGCTGCTGCGCGAGCACCGCGGCGACGGTCACGTCATGGCGCTCGTACGGGCGGGCCTCGACCCGGTCGAGGCGCTCCTCAGCCACAGCGCCACCGGCGGCGGCATGAGCGACAAGTGGCTCGTCAGGACGCGCGCCTGGACCGTGGAGGAGCTGGACGCCGGCCGGGAGCGGCTGCGGGCGCGCGGGCTGCTGGACGGGGCCGGCGAGCTGACGGCGGCGGGCGCCGCCCTGCGCGACGAGCTGGAGGCGGAGACGGACCGCCTCGACGCCGCGCCGTACGAGCACCTGGGCGCGGCGGGCGTCGAGCGCCTCACCGAGCTGGGCAAGGCCTTCGCCACGGCCGCGGTGGCGGCGGGGGCGTTCCCGGCCGACCTCCTCGGCAACGGCTGAGGCGGCACCGGCGCCGGAACGCGGGGCGCCGCGCGGCTCGGGCGCGGCGCTGTCGGCGGCACCTGCCACAATGCAATCCGCAGCCCGAAGAGAAAGCGGAGCGTGATCGTGACGGCAATTGGTGCGTCGCCCGGGGCGTCGATCGAAGGCAGGATCGCCGAGGAGCTCGGCGTGCGGGAGCGGCAGGTGAAGGCCGCGGTCGACTTGCTCGACGGCGGCTCGACCGTGCCGTTCATCGCCCGCTACCGCAAGGAGGCCACGGAGATGCTCGACGATGCGCAGCTGCGCACCGTCGAGGAGCGGCTGCGGTATCTGCGCGAGCTGGAGGAGCGCCGCACGGCGGTCCTGGAGTCCGTGCGCTCCCAGGGCAAGCTGGACGAGGCCCTGGAGGCGCGCATCCGCGCCGCCGACTCCAAGGCCCGGCTGGAGGACATCTACCTGCCCTTCAAGCCCAAGCGCCGCACGAAGGCGCAGATCGCCCGGGAGGCCGGGCTGGAGCCGCTGGCCGAGGGGCTGCTCGGGGACCCGGGCACCGAGCCGCTCGCCGCGGCCGCCGCCTTCGTCGACGCGGACAAGGGCGTCGCGGACCCCGCGGCGGCCCTGGAGGGCGCGCGGGCGATCCTCACCGAGCGCTTCGGCGAGGACGCCGACCTCATCGGCGAGCTGCGCGAGCGCATGTGGACGCGCGGGCGCGTGGCCGCGAAGGTGCGCGAGGGCAAGGAGGAGGCGGGCGCGAAGTTCGCCGACTACTTCGACTTCGCCGAGCCCTTCACCGAGCTGCCCTCGCACCGCGTGCTGGCGATGCTGCGCGGCGAGAAGGAGGAGGTCCTCGACCTCACGCTGGACCCGGAGCCGGCGGATGAGCCGGACCGGGCCGCCGCCGGCCCGAGCGCGTACGAGCAGATGATCGCGCAGCGCTTCGGCGTCGCCGACCGCGGCCGGCCGGCGGACAAGTGGCTGGGCGACACCGTGCGCTGGGCCTGGCGCACGCGCGTCCTCGTCCACCTCGGGATCGACCTGCGGCTGCGGCTGCGCCAGGCCGCCGAGGACGAGGCGGTCCGCGTCTTCGCGGCGAACCTGCGCGACCTGCTGCTCGCAGCGCCCGCCGGCACCCGCGCCACGATGGGTCTCGACCCCGGCTTCCGCACGGGCGTGAAGGTCGCCGTCGTCGACGCCACGGGCAAGGTCGCGGCCACCGAGACCATCTACCCGCACGTCCCGCAGAACAAGTGGGACGCCTCGCTCGCCACGCTGGCCCGGCTCGCCCGGGAGCACGGCGTGGAGCTCGTCGCCATCGGCAACGGCACGGCCTCGCGCGAGACGGACCGGCTGGCTGCGGACCTGATCTCCCGTCACCCGGAGCTGAAGCTCACGAAGGTGATGGTCTCCGAGGCCGGCGCCTCGGTCTACTCCGCCTCCGCGTTCGCCTCCCAGGAGCTGCCCGGGCTGGACGTCTCGCTGCGCGGCGCGGTCTCGATCGCCCGGCGCCTGCAGGACCCGCTCGCCGAGCTCGTCAAGATCGACCCCAAGTCGATCGGCGTCGGCCAGTACCAGCACGACCTGTCCGAGGTGAAGCTCTCCCGCTCGCTCGACGCCGTCGTGGAGGACTGCGTCAACGGCGTCGGCGTGGACGTGAACACCGCGTCCGCGCCGCTGCTCGCGCGCGTCTCCGGCATCAGCTCCGGCCTCGCCGAGAACATCGTCGCCCACCGCGACTCCAACGGCCCCTTCCGGTCCCGCCGGGCGCTCAAGGACGTTGCCCGGCTCGGCCCGAAGGCCTACGAGCAGTGCGCGGGCTTCCTGCGCATCCGCGGCGGGGACGACCCGCTGGACGCCTCCAGCGTCCACCCGGAGGCGTATCCGGTGGTACGGAAGATGGTCAAGACCACGGGCGGCGAGGTCGCCGCCCTCGTCGGCAACACCTCCGTGCTGCGCTCCCTGCGCCCGGAGGCGTTCGTCGACGACACCTTCGGCCTGCCGACGGTCACCGACATCCTCCGCGAGCTGGAGAAGCCCGGCCGCGACCCGCGGCCCGCCTTCAAGACGGCGAGCTTCAAGGACGGCGTCGAGAAGATCGGCGACCTGGAGCCGGGGATGATCCTGGAGGGCGTCGTCACCAACGTGGCCGCGTTCGGGGCGTTCGTGGACGTGGGCGTGCACCAGGACGGCCTGGTGCACGTGTCGGCCATGTCGCGGACGTTCGTGAAGGACCCGCGGGACGTGGTCAAGCCCGGCGACATCGTGCGGGTCAAGGTCATGGACGTCGACATCCCGCGCAAGCGGATCTCGCTGACGCTGCGGCTGGACGACGCGTCGCCGTCCGGCGGGGATGCGGGCACGGGTGGCGGTGCCGGTGGCCGTCCGCGGGCCGAGCGGGGCTCCGGCTCGGGCCGCCGGGGCGCGGGGGCGCCGCAGCAGCGGCGCGGTGGCTCCCGCGAGCGGGATGCGGCTCCGCCGGTGAACGACGCGATGGCGGAGGCCCTGCGCCGGGCGGGGCTCCGCTAGCGCCGGCGCTAGCGCTGAGCGATACGTGCCGGGTCCGGTCTGCGATTCCGCCGGACCCGCGCCGTCGTGGTAACTCGCCGTTGCGGCGGGCATTTTTTGCCTGTGCGGCAGCGCGGTTCGGCGCCTGTGCGTCGGGCACCCGGCTTCTGCGCCGCAGCGCTGTTCGACGCCGCTGCGGCGGGCACTTTTCACCGGGCCACGGCCCGACGACGACCAGGCCACCGGCATCGCCGCTCGCGCATTCCGCCGGACCCACGCCGTCGTGGCATTCGCCGTTGCGGCGGGAAGATCTTGCAGATGTTCCCGCCGCGACGGCGATAAGCCACCACGTGGCAGCCCGGCGGTGCCCAGCCGAGCTGCAGGGCCGTCAGTCCGCCCCCTCTCCGGAGGGGAACCGCGGGACCGGGGTCTCGTACAGCCACGCCGCCAGCAGGGAACGCAGCGGGCTGTTCGCCGTCGTCTCCGCGTGGGACACGAAGCGTTCCGTGTCCGCCGTCGACCCCCGGTGCGCCGCGTGCCACGTCCGGAGGATCCGGAAGAAGCAGTCGTCGCCGACGGCGAGCCGCAGGGCGTGCAGGGTGCACGCGCCGCGTACGTAGATCCGGTCGTCGAAGAGCTGCCGCGGGCCGGGGGCGGCGATGCACAGGTCCTGCCCGCGGCAGGCGAGGTCGTTCCGGGCCGCCCGGGCGAGCGTGTCCGCGTCGTCCTCGCCGAGGTGTTCGGACCACAGCCACTCCGCGTAGGTGGCGAAGCCCTCGTTGAGCCAGATGTGCCGCCAGTCGGCGATGCCGGCGCTGTTGCCGAACCACTGGTGGGCGAGTTCGTGGGCGACGAGGGTCTCGGAGCCGCGCCGGCCGTCGATGTGGTTGCGGCCGAAGACGGACAGGGTCTGGTTCTCGACGGGCGCCGCGAGCTCCGCGTCGACGACGACGGCGCCGTAGGTCTCGAACGGGTAGGGGCCGAACCAGCCGTTGAAGGCGCGCAGCATGCGCGGCTGCCGGGCCAGGTCGTGGCGGGCTTGTTCGGCGAGGTCGGTGGGGTAGGCGTTGCGGAAGGTGCCGCGGGTGTCGTGGGTGAAGCGGCCGGTGCAGACGGCCGCGAGGTAGGAGGCCATGGGCCCGGGGTGGTGGTAGGTCCAGGCGGTGGAGTCCTCGGTCTCCCGGCGTTCCCGGAGGGTGCCGTTGGCCAGGACGTGGTGGCCGCGGGGCACGGTGACGGTGAAGGTGTAGGCGGCCTTGTCGTCGGGGCGGTCGTTGCAGGGGAACCAGGACGGGGCGCCGACCGGCTGGGAGGCGACGAGGGTTCCGCCGTGGGCGTCCCCCGTGCGGTCCCAGCCGATGGGCCCGAACGGCGTGCGGACGGGCCCGGGCCGGCCGCCGTAGTGGACGTCGGCGACGAAGGTCCGGCCGGCGGCGAGGGGCCGCGCGGCGGCGAGCACCGCCTTGCCGCCGCGCTGGTGCACGGTGACGGGCTGTCCGTCCAGGTAGGCGGCGCGCACCTTCAGCCGGGCGAGGTCGAGGGCGATGCGGCCGGTGCGCTCGTTGGCGACGGCCCGGATGCGGGCGTGGCCGTCGAGCCGACCCCGGCCGGGGTCGTAGCCGAGCGTCAGGTCGTAGGAGAGGGTCCGGTGGCCGTCGGAGCCGTTGCGGGGGAAGTAGCGCGGGCCGCCGCCCTTCAGGGCGGCGGTGTCGGCGGCGGTCGCGGTCAGCGGGAGAGCCGCCGCGGCCGTGAACAGGCCGCGGCGGCTGCAGCGGAGACGCTTCCACAGGGTCATGCGATGCTCCCGGGCGGAACAACGGCGCCCCCGGCGGAACCCGTGACGGCTCCGGCGGTGCACAGGGCGGCCGCGGCGGAGTGCGCGGGGCTTCCCCGGTGCCGTCCGGCGCTGTCCCCGCCCCCCGGGAGGGGCTCCGCGCCCGCGATGGGGTTGCCGGCCCAGCGGGTCCCGGCGGGTACGGTCTCGCCGCGCATCACCAGGGATGCGGGGGCGATGGAGGCGCCTGCGCCGACGGTGCTGCCGGGCAGGACGATGCCGTGCGGGCCGAGGGAGGCCCCGGCGGCGAGGCGGACGGTGTCCATGCGCATGATCCGGTCGTGGAAGAGGTGGGTCTGCAGGACGCAGCCGCGGCCCACGGTGGCGCCGTCGCCGAGGCTGACGAGGTCGGTCTCGGGCAGCCAGTGCGTGTCGCACCAGACGCCGCGCCCCAGGCGGGCGCCGAGGCTGCGCAGCCACCAGTTGAGGACGGGCGTGCCGGTGAACGGGCCGGCCAGCCAGGGCACGGCGAGGGTCTCGACGAAGGTGTCGTAGAGCTCGTTGCGCCAGACGAACGAGGACCACAGGGGGTGCTCGCCCGCGGTGAAGCGGCCCACGAGGAGCCACTTGGCCGCGGTGGTGGTCAGGCCGGCGGCCAGGCCCGCGGCGAGCAGCAGCGGGGCGCCCACGGCGGCGGCGAGGAGGGGGCCGCCGGAGGTGAGGGCGTCCTGCTCGCCGAGGAGGACGAGTTCGGCGAGGGCGAAGCCGGCCATCAGGGGCAGCACGCGGCACAGTTCGACGGCGGCGCGGGCGGCGACCAGGCGGCGCGGGGGCTCGAAGGTGCGGTGCGCGTCCGCGGCGGTGGCCACGCGCGGCAGGGGCATCGCAGGGCGGCCGAGCCAGGACGTGCCGGGCTCGCTGTGCTCGGGCGCGTCGGAGAGGACGCCGATCAGGGCGTGGTCGGGCACGCTGCGGCCGGGGCCGACGGTGCCGGAGTTGCCGACGAAGGCGCGCCGGCCGATGTGCGCGGTGCCCAGGCGGAGGCGGCCGCCGCGCAGTTCGTAGGGGGCGACGAGCGTGTCGTCGGCGAGGAAGGCCCCGTCGCCGACGGTGAGCAGGGAGGGCAGCGGCAGGACGGTCGAGATCTCGGCGCGCCGGCCGACGCGGGCGCCCAGGAGGCGCAGCCACACGGGGGTGGCGAGGCTCGCGTAGAGCGGGAAGAGGCTCGAACGGGTCCCGTCGAGCAGACGGGTGACGAGCCAGGCCCGCCAGGCGACGGCGCCCCACAGGGGGTGGTCGCCGGGCCGGATCCCCCGCCCGAGCAGGCGCACGGCACCGGCGACGAGGAGGGCCCAGCACAGGCTGCCGACGACGGTGAGCACCGGCACTGCGGCGAGCAGCAGCAGTGCCACGGACATGAGCGTGGTGCAGTCCTTGACCAGGTAGTACGTGCCGGCCAGCGCGGGCAGGGCAGCGGTGAAGGGCAGCAGGGGCATCGCGGCCAGGGTGAGGGCGTAGGCGGCCTTCGCCCGGAGCGAGGGGGTCGCAGGGCCCTGCGGCGGGACGGGTTCCGCCCGGCCCGCCGGTCGCGCGGGTGAGCCCTCCCACCGCTCCCCCGCCGGGGCGTCGCCGTCCAGGCAGGCTCCCGGGGCCAGTTCGGCGCCCGGGTGGAGCGTCGCGCCGGGCATCATCATGCTGCGGTGGCCCGCCCGGGCTCCCGCGCCGACGGTGACGCGGCCGATGTGCAGGTCGTCGCCGTCCAGCCACCAGCCGGCGATGTCGGACTCGGGTTCGACGGCGCAGCCGTCGGCGAGGGTGGCGAGGCCGGTCACCGGGGGCATCGCGTGCAGGGCCACGCCCCGGCCGGTCGTGCAGCCGAGGGCCCGCGCGTACCGGGCGGCCCACGGGGTGCCCAGGAGGGCCGGGACGCCGAAGGAGGCGACGGCGCGTTCGGCGGCCCACAGCCGGATGTGGACGCGGCCGCCGCGCGGGTAGGCGCCGGGGGCGATGCCGCGGGTGAGCAGGCGGGCGGCCGCGGCGCCGACGGCGAGGCGGGCGGGGGCGCTGAACAGCAGGAGCCAGCCGGCCAGCACCAGCCACCAGGAGGTGTGGGGTGCCCACTGCCGGGGGGCCAGCAGGCCGAGGACGTTGTCGGCGGCGGCGAGGGCGACGACCCCGCGCAGCCCGGCGACGCCGAAGAGGGCGGTCTGTACGAGGATCTGGGCCGCCCCGGCGCGCCGCCGCACGGGGCGGACCGCGCGGCCGGCGGCGCCCTGGGGCGGGGCGGGGGCGGCGAGGGAGTCGAGGTGGGCGGCCATGTCGCGCAGGACGGGGTGCCGGTAGAGGCCGGCGACGGAGACCCCGGGGTGGTGCTCACGCAGGGCCGAGGCCATGCGGGCGGCGGTGAGGCTGGTGCCGCCGAGGGCGGTGAAGTCGGACCCGGCGGCGGGCCGGGTGCCGAGGTGGAGCTCCCACAGGTCGGCCAGGCGGGCGGCCGTGCCGTGCAGGTCGCCGCCCGTCTGCGCACCTGTCTCCGCGCCCGTCTCCGCGGGCTCCGGCAGGGGCCAGGGCAGGGCGTCGCGGTCGACCTTGCCGGAGGTACGGGTGGGCAGGTCGGCGACTTCGGTGAGGACGGGGACGAGCGCGGCGGGCAGGCGTTCGGCCAGCAGTGCTCTGGCCTCCTGTCTGCGGTATCCGGCGTCCGGCACGACGTAGCCGACGAGGATGTGCCCGCCGGCGGGCGTGCTGCGGACGGCGGCGGCCGCCCCGCGCACGCCCGGCAGGGCGCCGAGCGCGGCGTCGATCTCGCCGAGTTCGACGCGCCGCCCGCCGAGCTTGATCTGGTCGTCGGCGCGCCCGGCGAAGACCAGGCCCTCGGGGTCGGCCCGGACGAGGTCTCCGGTGCGGTAGGTGCGGGGGTCGCCGAGGGCGGGCGAGGGGCGGAAGCGGTCGGCGTCCTTGGCGGGGTCGAGGTAGCGGGCGGTGCCGGCGCCGGCGATGACGAGCTCGCCCTCGGCGCCGTGGGGCACCGCCTCCCCGGCCTCGTCGACGACGGCGAGGCGCCAGCCGTCCAGGGGCAGCCCGATGCGTACGGGCTCGCCGGGCAGCAGGCGGGCGGCGCAGGCGACGACGGTGGTCTCGGTCGGGCCGTAGGTGTTCCACATCTCGCGGCCGGGCACCGCGAAGCGGGTGACGAGCCCCGGTGGGCACGCCTCGCCGCCGACGATCAGCAGCCGCACCCGGGCGAGGGTCTCGGGCGGCCAGAGCGCGGCGAGGGTGGGCACGGTGGAGACGACGGTGATGCCGCGCTCGGCGAGCCACGGCCCGAGCTCGTGCCCGGCCCGCACGAGGGCGCGCGGGGCGGGGACCAGGCAGGCGCCGTGCCGCCAGGCCAGCCACATCTCCTCGCAGGAGGCGTCGAAGGCCACGGACAGGCCGGCCAGCACGCGGTCGCCGGGGCCGAGGGGCGCGTCCCGGAGGAACAGCGCGGCCTCGGCGTCGGCGAAGGCGGCGGCGCTGCGGTGGGTGACGGCGACGCCCTTGGGGGCGCCGGTGGAGCCGGAGGTGAAGATGATCCAGGCGTCGTCGCCGGGCAGGACGGGGCGGGGCGGGGCGCCTGCGGGCCGGGCGGCCGTGGGCGAGAGGCGGCCGCCGGGGCCGAGGACGGCGCAGACGCCCGCTTCACGGAAGACGGTGGCGGCGCGCTCGTCGGGGTCGTCGGCGTCGACGGGGACGTAGGCCGCGCCGCAGCGCAGCACCGCGAGGATCGCGAGGTAGAGGTCCGCGGTGCCGGAGGGGATACGGACGCCCACGCGGTCGCCGGGGCCGATGCCGGCGCGGTGCAGGAAGTCCGCCCGGCGGGCGACCTCGTCGCACAGGGCCCGGTAGGTGAGCACGTCGCGGGAGGTGCCCGAAGGGCCGGCGACGTCGAGGGCGGGGGCGCCGGGGTGGCGGGCCGCGGTGGCGTCGAGCACGTCGAGGAGGGTGCGCGGCGGGGGCGGCGGGGCGCCTTCGTAGACGGCCCGGGGTCTGTGCGGTGTGGCGGGTGGGGAGACGGTGGTGCGGGATGCCGGTGACATCGGGGCGGCCTCACTTGATGCCGTGGTGCGGTGGTGGTGCGGGCGCCCTTCGGACGTCCTCACCACCAGACGGCGTCTCCTGCACGGCCGGTTCGGATCCCGGTGCCAACATTCCGTAAATCGAACAGAGTCCGTACAGACCCAAGAGACCGCGATGTCCCGCCCGCCGCAGGGGTTTTGCGGCCGGCAGGTCAGCCGGGGCGGCCCCGTCCCTTGGGGAAGGTTTGGCCTGCGCCTGGGGTTGTTTTCGGACACACGGCCTGCCGGCCCGCCCTCCCGCACGGGCGGGCCGTGGTGCGGGCCGTGGTGTCAGCGCTCCGTGAGACGGCCCCCGGAGACCTCGATGCGGCGGGTCGTGCGGACCGCGTCCAGCATCCGGCGGTCGTGCGTGACCAGCAGGAGCGTGCCCGTGTACGAGTCCAGCGCGGACTCCAGCTGCTCGATCGCCGGGAGGTCGAGGTGGTTGGTCGGCTCGTCCAGGACCAGCAGGTTGACCCCGCGCGCCTGCAGCAGGGCCAGCGCCGAGCGCGTCCGCTCGCCCGGCGAGAGGGTGACCGCCGGGCGCAGCACGTGATCGGCCTTCAGCCCGAACTTGGCGAGCAGCGTCCGGACGTCGGCGGGCGCGAGATCGGGGACGGCCGCGCCGAAGGCGTCCAGCAGCGTCTCCGTGCCGAAGAACAGCGCCCGCGCCTGGTCCACCTCGCCGACGACGACGCCCGGGCCCAGCGCCGCGTGCCCGGCGTCCAGCGGCAGCCGGCCGAGCAGGGCCGCCAGCAGCGTGGACTTGCCGGAGCCGTTGGCGCCGGTGACCGCGATCCGGTCGGCCCAGTCGATCTGCAGGTCGGCGGGGCCGAAGGCGAAGGACCCCCGGCGCACCTCGGCGCCGCGCAGGGTCGCCACGACCGCGCCCGAGCGCGGGGCCGCGGCGATCTCCATGCGCAGCTCCCACTCCTTGCGGGGCTCCTCGACGACGTCCAGCCGCTCGATGAGCCGCTCGGTCTGCCGGGCCTTGGCGGCCTGCTTCTCGGTGGACTCGGTGCGGAACTTACGGCCGATCTTGTCGTTGTCGCTGGCCTTGCGGCGGGCGTTCTTGACGCCCTTCTCCATCCAGTTGCGCTGGGTGCGGGCGCGGTCCTCCAGGCCGGCACGCGTGTCGGCGTACTCCTCGTAGGCCTCGCGGGCGTGCCGGCGGGCGGTCTCGCGCTCCTCCAGGTAGGCGGAGTATCCGCCGCCGTAGAGGCGGATCTGCTGCTGGGCGAGGTCGAGCTCGAGGACCTTGGTCACGGTGCGGGTGAGGAACTCGCGGTCGTGGCTGACCACGACCGTGCCGGCGCGCAGCCCCGTGACGAAGGACTCCAGGCGGGCCAGCCCGTCGAGGTCGAGGTCGTTGGTGGGCTCGTCCAGCAGGAAGACGTCGTAGCGGCTCAGCAGCAGGGAGGCGAGGCCCGCGCGGGCGGCCTGGCCGCCGGAGAGGCTGGTCATGGGCCGGTCGAGCCCGACGGAGAGGCCGAGCGAAGCGGCGACCTCCTCGGCGCGCTCGTCGAGGTCGGCACCGCCGAGGCCGAGCCAGCGGTCGAGCCCCGTGGCGTAGGCGTCGTCGGCTCCCGGCGCGCCGTCCACGAGCGCCTGGGTGGCGGCGTCGAGCTCGGCCTGGGCCCGGGCCACGCCCGTCCGGCGGGCGAGAAAAGCCCGCACGGTCTCCCCCGGACGCCGCTCGGGCTCCTGCGGCAGGTGCCCGACGGTGGCGGTCGGCGGGCTGAGCGAGAGCCCGCCCTCCTCCGGCGCGTCCAGACCGGCGAGCAGCCGCAGCAGGGTGGATTTGCCGGCGCCGTTGGCACCGACCAGACCGATGACGTCACCGGGCGCGACGACGAGGTCGAGCCCGGAGAAGAGGGTGCGGTCGCCGTGTCCGGCGGCAAGGCTTTTGGCGACAAGAGTGGCACTCATAACGGGTCGACTTTAGCCGCAGGGGTGGAGGGGGTCGTACCGGATTTCCCTGCAGCCCCGCCCGCCGGGGCGGACGCGCGCAGCCGGCGGAGGCGCGCTCCTGCCGAAGACCAGGCCCAGCGCAGGACGCCTCACCTCGGCCTCGGACCACTTGGCTCCCTGGGTGTGCTCACGTCCCTCTGACATCCCCGCTCACGCCCCGCGAACTGCACCGCGGCGACATACTGACCCCGCCCCCTCCGAAGGCTCGGCGCGCCCGTATCGCGCCGGAAAGGCGGTCGCCATGGGTCTGCCCGTTCCCCTGTGCGGGGTCGTCCCGCCGCTCTGTACGCCGCTGACCCCGTCGGGCGAGGTCGACACCCGCTCGCTCGGCTCGCTCGTGGAGCACGTGCTCGCCGCCGGGGCCCACGCGGTCTTCGTGCTCGGGTCCAGCGGGGAGACGGCCCATCTGGACGACGCCCGGCGCCGCACCGCGCTGCGGGCCGCCGTCGACGCCGTGGCCGGGCGGGTGCCGGTGCTCGCCGGGGTGATCGACACGAGCACGGCCCGCGTCCTGGACCACGCCCGGGCCGCCGCCGCGCTCGGCGCGGACGCGCTCGTCGCCACCGCGCCCTTCTACGCCGCCACCCACCCGGCGGAGGTCCGTGACCACTTCCGACGCATCCGGGCGGGCGCCGGGCTGCCCCTCGTCGCGTACGACATCCCCTCGTCCGTTCCCACCAGGCTGGACGCCGGGATCCTGCTGCCCCTCGCCGAGGACGGGACGCTGGCCGGGCTCAAGGACAGCAGCGGCGACCTCGGCGGGCTGCGCCGGCTCCTCGTCGGGCTGCGCCGGCGCGGTCTCGGGGACTCCTTCACCGTGCTGACCGGGTCCGAACTGGCGGTCGACGGGGCCCTGCTGGCGGGGGTGCACGGCGTCGTCCCGGGGCTGGGCAACGTGGATCCGGCCGGGTACGTACGGCTGTACGGGCACGCCCGGGCGGGCCGCTGGGCCGAGGCGGCCGCCGAACAGGACCGGCTCGCGGCCCTGTTCGCGCTCGCCGGGGCGGGCGACCTCACCGGCATGAGCTCGGGCGCGTCCGCGCTGGGCGGTTTCAAGGCGGCCCTGCACCTGCTCGGGGTCATCGACTGCCCGGCGACGGCCGCGCCGCAGCGCCCCCTGTCCGGCGCGGACGTGGACGCCGTCCGGCACCACCTGGCGGAGGCCGGGCTGCTGTGACCCCGGGCGGTGGCCCGCGCGATGATCCCGGGCGATGTCAGACCCGCGGGCTAGCGTGTACGGGCAAGAGGCACAGAGGCGCATGCGCACACTCCGGAGGCATCCCATGACCTTGTCCGCCCCTCTCAAGGCCCGCGCGAAGGTGCGGGAATTCGCGCTCTCGCTGCCGGGCACGGCCGAGGAGTTCCCCTGGGAGGAGGACGCCGTCGTCAAGGTCAACAAGAAGATCTTCGTCTTCCTGGGCTCCGAGGGGAACACCGAGTCGCCCGGCATCTCGGTCAAGCTCAAGGACGAGGAGGTGCACGGCCACGCCATGGCCGTCCCCGGCGCGGCGCCCACGTCCTACGGCCTCGGCAGACACGGCTGGGTGTCGGTCCCGCTCACCGGGGAGAGCGCCCCGGCGGAGGTGCTGTGCGACTGGGTGGAGGAGAGCTACCGGACCATCGCCCCGAAGCGCCTCGTCGCGGAGCTCGACGCCCGCTGAGTCCGTGTCCGGCGCATCACGCCCCCTCAAGTGCCGTACCGGAGGAGGCATACGGTGTCCCGGCCGCGCGGGCCGAGGTCTTGTGAAAACTGGAACCCGTTCTTAACATCGCGAGTGTTACAGCAGTTGTGTCACAAAGCCGCACAGGGGAAAACCGCACAGGGGGTCGGATGACCGGGACCGGAAGGGCAGCCGGAGGTCCGCTCGACGGCGTGCGCGTCGTCGAGCTCGCGGGAATCGGGCCCGGCCCGTTCGCCGCCATGCTCCTGGCCGACCTCGGGGCCGACGTCGTCCGCGTCGACCGTCCCGGCGGCCCCGGCCTGCACATCGCCCCCTCCCGCGACGTCACCAACCGCAACAAGCGTTCGGTGACGGCCGACCTCAAGACCGCCGAAGGCCGCCGCGCGGTCCTCGACCTCGCCGCCCGCGCCGACGTGCTGATCGAGGGCTACCGGCCCGGTGTCGCCGAGCGGCTCGGCGTCGGCCCCGACGCCTGCCTCGCCCGCAACCCCCGCCTCGTCTACGGGCGGATGACCGGCTGGGGCCAGGACGGCCCCCTCGCCGACACCGCCGGCCACGACATCGCCTACATCGCCGTCACCGGCGCCCTCGGCCTGTCGGGCCCGGCCGACGGGCCGCCCGCCTTCCCCGCCAACCTCCTCGGCGACTTCGGCGGCGGCGCGCTCTACCTGGTCGTCGGCGTCCTCGCCGCCCTCCACCACGCCCGCGCCGGCGGCACCGGGCAGGTCGTCGACGCCGCCATCGTCGACGGCACCGCCCACCTCACCGCGCTCCTGCACGGCATGATGGCCGCCGGCGCCTGGCAGGACCGGCGCGAGGCCAACTTCTTCGACGGCGGATCGCCCTTCTACGGCACCTACGAGGCGGCCGACGGCGGCCACATGGCGGTCGGCGCCCTGGAACAGCGCTTCTACGACGAGTTCATGGAGCGCCTCGGCCTCGCCGAGCTCGCACCCGCCCGCGACGACCCGTCCCGCTGGGGCGAGCTGCGCGCCGCCGTCGCCGCCCGCTTCCGTACGCGCACCCGCGCCGAGTGGGCGGCCGTCTTCGACGGCACGGACGCCTGCGTCGCCCCCGTCCTCTCGCTGCGCGAGGCCCCCGGGCACCCGCACCTCGCCGCCCGCGGCACCTTCGTGGAGCACGCCGGCCTCACCCAGCCCGCCCCCGCCCCGCGCTTCTCCGCCACCCCCGGCTCCGTGCGCCGCCCGCCCGCGCGGCCCGGCGCGGACACCGCCGAGGTGGCGCGGGACTGGGACGTCCCCAGCATCGAGTCGCTCCGGAAGGGCCCGCAGCCATGAAGCGCCAGATCTTCACCGCCGAGCACGAAGCCTTCCGCGAGACCGTGCGGACGTTCCTCACCAAGGAGGTCGCCCCGCACTACGAGCAGTGGGAGCGCGACGGCATCGTCTCGCGCGAGGCCTGGCGGGCGGCCGGGCGCCAGGGCCTGCTCGGGCTCGCCGTGCCCGAGGAGTACGGCGGCGGAGGCACCGGCGACTTCCGCTACAGCGCCGTGCTCACCGAGGAGTTCACCCGCGCCGGGGCCTCCGGCCTCGCGATCGGGCTGCACAACGACATCGTCGGGCCGTATCTGACGGGCCTCGCCACCGAGGAGCAGAAGCGGCGCTGGCTGCCCGGCTTCTGCACGGGCGAGATCATCACCGCCGTCGCGATGACGGAGCCCGGCGCCGGCTCCGACCTGCAGGGCATCCGCACCGCCGCCGAGGACCGCGGCGACCACTGGCTGCTCAACGGCTCCAAGACCTTCATCTCCAACGGCATCCTCGCCGACCTCGTGGTCGTCGTGGCGCGCACGACGCCCGAGGGCGGAGCCAAGGGCCTGAGCCTGCTCGTCGTCGAGCGCGGCATGGCCGGCTTCGAGCGCGGCCGCAACCTCGACAAGATCGGGCAGAAGGCGCAGGACACCGCCGAGCTGTTCTTCCAGGACGTGCGCGTGCCCAAGGAGAACCTGCTGGGCACGCTCAACGGCGGGTTCGTCCACCTGATGACCAACCTCGCCCAGGAGCGGATGAACATCGCCGTCGCCGGGATCGCCGCCGCCGAGCACCTGCTGGAGCTCACCACGGGCTACGTCAAGGAGCGCGAGGCCTTCGGCCGCCCGCTCGCCAAGCTGCAGCACGTCCGCTTCGAGATCGCCGAGATGGCCACCGAGTGCGCCGTCACCCGCACCTTCCTGGACCGCTGCATCGCCGAGCACTCCGCGGGCACGCTCGACGCCGTGCACGCCTCGATGGCCAAGTGGTGGGCGACGGAGCTGCAGAAGCGCGTCGCCGACCGCTGTCTGCAACTGCACGGCGGGTACGGATATATGACGGAGTACCCGGTCGCCAAGGCGTTCACCGACGGCCGCATCCAGACGATCTACGGCGGCACCACCGAGATCATGAAGGAGATCATCGGCCGTTCCCTGCTCTCCTGATCTCCCCTGCTCTCCCGATCGCCCTCCCGATCCCCCCGACCAGCGTCCCCCCGCCCTGAAAGGCCCACGACCTTGAGCAGCACCGAAGCGTACGTATACGACGCGATCCGCACCCCGCGCGGCCGCGGCAAGGCAAACGGCGCCCTGCACGGCACCAAGCCCGTCGACCTCGTCGTCGGCCTCATCCACGAGCTGCGCCGCCGCCTGCCCGGTCTGGACCCGGCCGCGATCGACGACATTGTGCTCGGCGTCGTGAGCCCCCTGGGCGACCAGGGCTCCGACATCGCCCGGATCGCGGCCATCGCCGCCGGCCTGCCCGACAGCGTCGCGGGCGTGCAGGAGAACCGCTTCTGTGCCTCGGGCCTGGAGGCCGTCAACCTCGCCGCGGCCAAGGTCCGCTCCGGCTGGGAGGACCTCGTCCTCGCCGGCGGCGTGGAGTCGATGTCGCGGGTGCCGATGGGCTCCGACGGCGGCGCCTGGTTCAACGACCCCATGACCAGCCTCGACGTCAACTTCGTGCCCCAGGGCATCGGCGCCGACCTCATCGCGACCCTCGGCGGCTTCACGCGCACCGATGTGGACGCCTTCGCCGCCCGCTCGCAGGAGAACGCCGCCGCCGCGTGGAAGGACGGCCGCTTCGACCGCTCCGTGGTCCCCGTCCGCGACCGCAACGGCCTCGTCGTCCTCGACCGGGACGAGCACCCCCGCCCCGGCACCACCGTCGAGACCCTGGCGGGGCTCAAGCCCTCCTTCGCCACGATCGGCGAGGCGGGCGGCTTCGACGCCGTGGCCCTGCAGCAGTACCACTGGGTCGAGAAGATCGACCACGTCCACCACGCGGGCAACTCCTCCGGCATCGTCGACGGCGCCTCCCTCGTCGCCATCGGCAACCGCGAGACCGGCGAGCGCTACGGGCTCGCGCCGCGCGCCCGGATCGTCTCCGCCGCCGTCTCGGGCTCCGACCCCACCATCATGCTCACCGGCCCCGCCCCCGCCTCCCGCAAGGCGCTCGCCAAGGCCGGCCTCGCCATCGGCGACATCGACCTGATCGAGGTCAACGAGGCCTTCTCCGCCGTGGTGCTGCACTTCGCCCGCGAGATGGGCATCGGCCTCGACAAGATCAACGTCAACGGCGGCGCCATCGCGCTCGGCCACCCGCTCGGCGCCACCGGCGCCATGCTGCTGGGCACCGTCATCGACGAACTCGAGCGCCAGGACAAGCAGTACGGCCTGGTCACCCTCTGCGTGGGCGGCGGCATGGGCATCGCCACCGTCGTCGAGCGCGTGTAGCCTCCGGCGGCCCTCACCCCGTAGCCCGGGCCCGCCCCGCCCCCTTCCCCCGTCCGGCGACCGAGGACAGACCCCCAATGGAGAGCACCGACATGAGCGAGCGCAACACCATCCGCTGGGAGCGGAGCGACGACGGCATCGTCACCCTCGTCCTCGACGACCCCGAGCAGTCCGCCAACACCATGAACAACGCCTTCAAGGCGTCCCTGACGGCGGTCGCCGACCGGCTGGAAGCCGAGAAGGAGTCGGTGCGCGGCGTCGTCTTCACCTCCGCGAAGAAGACCTTCTTCGCCGGCGGCGACCTGCGCGAGCTGATCGCCGCGACCCCCGCCGACGCCGGGCACGTCCTCGAGGGCAGCATGACGATCAAGCGCGACCTGCGCCGGATCGAGACCCTCGGCGTGCCCGTCGTCGCCGCCGTCAACGGCGCGGCCCTCGGCGGCGGCTACGAGCTCGCGCTCGCCTGCCACCACCGCATCGCCCTCGACGCCCCCGGCTCGAAGATCGGCCTCCCCGAGGTCACCCTCGGCCTGCTGCCCGGAGGCGGCGGCGTCACCCGCACCGTACGGCTCCTCGGCATCACCGACGCGCTGCTGAAGGTGCTGCTGCAGGGCACGCAGTACGACCCGCGCCGCGCCCTGGAGGCCGGGCTCGTCCACGAGCTGGCCGCCGACCGCGAAGAACTCCTCGCCAAGGCACGCGCATTCATCGACGCGCACCCCGAGTCGCAGCAGCCCTGGGACGTCAAGGGCTACAAGATCCCCGGCGGCACCCCGGCCAGCCCGCGCTTCGCCGCGAACCTGCCGGCCTTCCCCGCCAGCCTCAGGAAGCAGCTCGGCGGCGCGCCCTACCCGGCGCCGCGCAACATCCTGGCGGCCGCCGTCGAAGGCTCCCAGGTGGACTTCGAGACCGCGCAGCTCATCGAGGCCCGCTACTTCACCGAGCTGGTCACCGGCCAGACCGCGAAGAACATGATCCAGGCGTTCTTCTTCGACCTCCAGGCCGTCAACTCCGGCGCCAGCCGCCCGAGCGACGTGTCCCCCCGCCGGGTGAGCAAGGTCGCCGTCCTCGGCGCCGGCATGATGGGCGCGGGCATCGCCTACGCCTGCGCCAAGGCGGGCATCGAGGTCGTCCTCAAGGACGTGTCGGTGGAGGCCGCCCGCAAGGGCAAGGCCTACTCCGAGGGCCTGCTGGCCAAGGCCCTCTCGCGGGGCCGCACCACCGAGGCCAAGCGGGACGAGCTGCTGGCCCGGATCACCCCGACCGCCGACGTGGCCGACCTCGCGGGCTGCGACGCCGTCATCGAGGCCGTGTTCGAGGACCCGGCCCTCAAGCACAAGGTCTTCCAGGAGATCCAGCACGTCGTCGCGCCGGACGCACTGCTGTGCTCCAACACCTCCACGCTGCCCATCACCCTCCTCGCCGAGGGCGTCGAGCGGCCCGTGGACTTCGTCGGCCTGCACTTCTTCTCGCCCGTCGACAAGATGCCCCTGGTGGAGATCATCAAGGGGGAGCGCACCGGCGACGAGGCGCTGGCCCGCGCCTTCGACCTGGTCCGGCAGATCCGCAAGACGCCCATCGTGGTCAACGACTCGCGCGGCTTCTTCACCTCGCGCGTCATCGGCCGCTTCATCAACGAGGGCGTGGCGATGATCGGCGAGGGCGTCGACCCGGCCTCGGTCGAGCAGGCCGCCGCGCAGGCCGGCTACCCCGCCAAGGTGCTCTCCCTGATGGACGAGCTGACCCTCACCCTGCCCCGGAAGATCCGCGAGGAGACCCGGCGGGCGGCCGAGGCGGCCGGCGAGACGTGGACGCCGCACCCCGCGGACGCGGTCATCGACCGCATGGTCGAGGAGTTCGGGCGCCCCGGCCGCAGCGGCGGCGCCGGCTTCTACGAGTACGTCGACGGCAAGCGCGCCGGGCTGTGGCCGGGGCTGCGCGAGCACTTCGCGAAGAAGGACGGGGAGGTCCCCTTCGCGGACATGAAGGAGCGGATGCTGTTCTCCGAGGCGCTGGACACCGTCCGCTGCCTGGAGGAAGGCGTCCTGACCTCCGTCGCCGACGCCAACATCGGCTCGATCCTCGGCATCGGCTTCCCCGGCTGGACGGGCGGCGCGCTGCAGTACATCAACGGCTACGAGGGCGGCCTGCCGGGCTTCGTGGCCCGGGCGCGCGAGCTCGCGGCGGCGTACGGCGAGCGGTTCGAGCCTTCGGCCCTGCTGGTGGAGAAGGCGGAGACGGGGGGCCGCTTCTAGCGGCCCGGACAGTTGTTTCGGCCGCAGCGGCGGGCAACAGGCTGACCGGCACCGTTCAGGCGCTGCGCGAGGCGTCCTCGTACGCCGCGTGCAGCTCCTCGTTCAGTGAGCGCTGAAATGCCGTGACCAGCGCCTGGATCACGAGCGGCTGCACGTGGGCCGACAGGGACTTCATCGCCGCGACGTCCGGCGCCCGCGTCTCCACCTCGTCGCGGAACAGCCGCGACAGTTCACGCGCGGTGGCGCGGGCGTGCTCGACCAGCACCGTGCGGGCGGCCAGGATCGCCTCCGGCGAGACCGGCACGTCCAGCAGCCGCACGCCGAGGTGGAGCAGGCCCGGGTCGACGAGGTACGAGCCGGCGGTCCCGCCCCGCTGCAGGGCGTTCATCGCGGCGAGCCGGTCGATGTCCTCCTCGGTCAGGGCCCGGCCCGCCCGCCGCTCCAGCTCCTCCCGGGTGGTCTCCTCGGCCCCGTCGGGCGTCCAGGAGGCCACGAGGGCGCGGTGGATGGCCAGGTCCTGGGGGCTGAGGCCGTCGGGGAGCCGGTTCAGGTAGCGCTCGATGGCGGCGAGCGTGAGGCCCTGGTGCTGCAGTTCTTCGATCAGGGCGAGGCGGGAGAGATGGCCGGGCCCGTAGCGCCCGACGCGGCGCGGGCCGATCTCGGGCGGGGGCAGCAGCCCCCGGGTGCTGTAGAAGCGCACGGTGCGGACGGTCACCCCGGCCCGGGCGGCCAGTTCGTCCACCGTCAGGGTCGCTTCTCCGCTCTCCGTCTCCGCGGCCATGGGCGGCACCTCGCTCTCTGTTCCGCACCCGTCGGTGTCGAACAGTATTGCTGTGCCACCAGTACTGCGAAACCGGTGCCGGGAAACCGGCGGCGCCCCGCCGTACTCCATCGCGCGGCCCGCCGTACCGCCTTCGCGCGGGGCGAGGGCAGTACGGCGGGCCCGTACGTGCGAACGGTCAGTGCCGGTGGGCGCGCTCCGCCTCCTGGATCTTCTTCCAGGACTTGGGCGGGGTGACGCCGGCCTTCAGCGACTTCTTCGCCTTGGCGGGGGCGGTGCCGGCCGGAGCCGGCAGCGCGGCCGGCTTCGACGGCTGGAACAGCCAGGTGTCGAAGAGCGGGGCGAGCTTCTTGCCGGAGGCCTTCTCGGCGAACTTCACGAAGTCCTGCACCGAGGCGTTGCCGTAGCGGTTCTCCGTGGGCCACTGCTTGAGGAGGGCGAAGAACGCCTTGTCGCCGACGGTGTTGCGCAGCGCCTGCAGGGTGACGGCGCCGCGGTTGTAGACGGCGCGGTCGAACTGCCGGTCCGCGCCCGGGTCACCGGGCTTGACCTTCCAGAAGTCGTTGTCGGCCGGAACGCTGTTGTAGACGTACTCGGCGAGCTCCTGGGCGGTGCCCTCGCCCTCCTTCTCCGACCACAGCCACTGGGCGTAGGTGGCGAAGCCCTCGTTCACCCAGATGTCGCGCCAGTCCTTGACGGAGACGCTGTCACCGAACCACTGGTGCGCGAGCTCGTGCACGACGATCGACTGGTTGGCGCCGCTCGTGAAGGACGCGGGGCTGTAGAACGGCCGGGTCTGGGTCTCCAGCGCGTAGGACGACTTGACGTTCGGCACGTACCCGCCGACGGCGTTGAACGGGTACGGCCCGAAGAGCGTGCTCGCCCAGTCGGTGATCTCGGCGGTGCGCTCGATGCTCGCCTTGGCCGAGGGGAGGTTCTCGCCCAGGTCCTTGCTGTAGGCGTTGACGACGGGCAGGCCGCTCTCCGTCGTGCCGGTGGTGATGTCGAACTTGCCGACGGCCAGGGTCGTCAGGTAGCTCGCCTGGGGCTTGGTGGAGCGCCAGTTGTAGCGCGTCCAGCCGAGCTTGGAGGACTGGGAGGCGAGCACGCCGTTGCTGATGGCCTGGACGTCGTCCGGCACGGAGACGGACACGTCGTAGGTGGCCTTGTCGGTGGGGTGGTCGTTGCTCGGGAACCACCAGGCCGCCGACTGCGGCTCCTGGGCCAGGACCGCGCCGTCCGGGGTGCGCTTCCAGGCCGTGTAGCCGTCGATCTTCACGGTGGAGGGGGTGCCGCTGTAGCGCACGACGACGCTGATGGGCTTGCCCTTCTCCAGCGGCGCGGCCGGGGTGATCTCCAGCTCGTGGGCGCCGGACGGCTTGTGCGCGGCCTTCCTGCCGTTGACCAGGACCTCGCTCACGTCGAGCGTGAAGTCGAGGTTGAAGCGGGACAGCGCCTGGGTGGTGGTGGCCAGCAGTGTCGCCGTGCCCTCCAGCCGGTCCGTCTTCGGCTGGTACTTCAGCCGCAGGTCGTAGTGGGAGACGTCGTACCCGCCGTTGCCGTCTTCCGGGTAGTACGAGTCTCCGGCGCCCGGGGCGCCGGGCGTGGCGTCCGCCGCCGACGCCGGGACCGCGAGCAGCAGGAAGGCGGCAGCGGCCGTGCTCGGAACGATGAGTCTGTGACGACGCACGAGTCACTCCAACTCGTAGAGGAGAACGATCACTCGGAAGCCTATGTACTCACCGCGGAGGGGGGTATGTCCATGGGGCCTTCCGACATGTGATCGACATGCGCGCGTCATGCGGCGGGGCGGCCGTCAACTCCTGAAGCGGCGATAACCCCTTCTGTTCCGGGCCCCGGCGGCGTTACCGTCCGCCCGTGATCAGACGCCCGCGGGATGCCCGCACACCCTGGACTTCATTCGTACTGGCGGCAGTTGCCGCCCTGCTGGCGGTGCTCGTGTCACCGCCCGGCGCCGCGCAGGCCGCCGCGCCGCGCGGCAAGGAGAGCACACCCGTCTATTCGTACGACCGCGCGATACGCGAATCCGTCTGGGTGGACACCCGGGTGGACGCCGACGGGGACGGCAGATCCGACCGGGTGGCCGTCGACGTCATCCGGCCCCGGGAGGCCGCCGAACAGGGCAGGCGCGTCCCCGTCATCATGGACGCGAGCCCGTACTACTCGTGCTGCGGCCGCGGCAACGAGAGCCAGAAGAAGACCTATGACGCACAGGGCAAGCCGGTCGGCTTCCCGCTGTACTACGACAACTACTTCGTACCGCGCGGCTATGCCGTCGTGCTCGTCGACCTCGCCGGGACCAACCGGTCCGACGGGTGCGTCGACATCGGCGGCCGTTCCGACGTGCAGTCGGCCAAGGCCGTCGTCGACTGGCTGAACGGCCGGGCCCGCGGCTACGCCAGCCGCGGAGGAAGCGATTCCGTCACGGCCGGCTGGACCACCGGGTCCGTCGGCATGATCGGCAAGAGCTACGACGGGACCATCGCCAACGCCGTCGCCGCGACCGGCGTCGAAGGCCTGAAGACCATCGTCCCCATCGGCGCCATCAGCTCCTGGTACGACTACTACTTCGCCCAGGGCGCGGCCCTCTACGACGGCGGCCCCGACCACCTCTCCGACGGCATCGAGAGCCCCGAGGCCCGCGGCCGCTGCCAGGCCGTACAGCGCGAGCTCGCCGAAGGAGCCCCGCGCAACGGCGACTGGACGGCCCTGTGGGAGGACCGCGACTACGTCAAGGACGCCGGGAACGTGCGCGCCAGCGTCTTCGCCGTCCACGGCCTGCAGGACCTCAATGTACGAACCAAGCACTTCGGCCAGTGGTGGGACGCCCTCGCGGAGAACGGCGTCGAGCGCAAGGTCTGGCTCTCCCAGGCCGGCCACGTCGACCCCTTCGACTTCCGCCGCGAGGCGTGGGTGCCCACCCTGCACCGCTGGTTCGACCACTACCTCCTCGGCTACGACAACGGCGTCGAGCGCGAGCCCATGGCCGACATCGAGCGCGCCCCCGACCGGTGGTCCACCGACCGCGTCTGGCCGCCGCGCGACACCCGCGCGACCACCCTGCGCCCGGCCGCCGGCCCCGTCGCGGGCGTCGGCACCCTCGGGCTGACGCCCGCGCCGCAGGGCGCCGGCGCCGAGTTCACCGACGACCCCAGGCTGAACGAGAGCGACTGGTCCGCGAACATCGACCGCTCCACCCCCGGCAAGGCCGGCTTCATCACCCCGCCCCTCAGCCGCGACCTGCGGCTCTCCGGCTCCTCGGCGGTGCGCCTGACGGTCACCCCGTCCACGGCCTCGGCCCATCTGTCCGCCGTCCTCGTCGACCTCGGTCCCGCCGAGATCCGCGACTACGCGGCCCGGGGCGAAGGCATCCGCACCCTGGACGACCGCACCTGCTGGGGCAGCGGCAACGCCGGTGACAGCGCCTGCTACAAGCGCACCGAGCCGACGAAGGCCCAGGTCGGCCACACGGTCTTCAGCCGCGGCTGGGCCGACCTCGGCCACTGGGACGGCTCCGGCAAGGGCGGCCCCCTGACCCCCGGCAAGCCCTACACCATGACCCTCGACCTCGCCGCCGCCGACCACGTCGTCCCGGCGGGCCACCGCCTGGCCCTGATCATCGCCGGCACCGACGCCGGCCTCATCGAGCCGGCCTCCACCACCCCGCACGTGACGGTGGACCTGCGCCGCAGCTCCGCCACCCTGCCGCTGGTCGGCGGCTACGCGGCCTTCGCCCGCGCAACGGCGGGCGGCACCCGCGCGAAGCCCGCGACGCCGCGGGGGCTGGACGTGCCTTCGCTGGTGCACGTGCCGTAGCAGGCGCTCGTTACGTCGCAGGTGCCCGTTACGTAGCAGGTGCCCGTTACGTAGCAAGTGTTCGAAGGCCGGGCGGGCCGGGGAGACGGCCCGCCCGGCCACCGCACGTCACTCGTAGCCGTGGCCGTGGCGGGCGGGCTGTCCGCCGGACGCCGGCGCCCCCTTACCCCGCCACCAGCCCCTTGAGCGCGCGCCGGCACAGGCCGTCCGCCGCGCGGGTCGTCTCCGGGAGGCGGAAGGCGGGGGCCAGGGCGAGGGTGTGGGCGACGGCGTTGTCCAGGCTCGTGCGGTGGCCGACCGATACGAAGACCGGTTTGACGCCGGGCTGGGTGCGCAGGGCGCGGCCCACCTCCTCCTCGCCGTCCAGGAGGGGCGACGTGTCGCCGCGGTGCGGCCCGGGGGCGTCGTAGCGGAAGGTGAAGGGGTTCTTGGCGACGCCGATCGTGGGGAGGCCCGTGACGACGCCGAGGTGGCTGGCGAGGCCGAAGCGGCGGGGGTGGGCGAGGCCGTAGCCGTCGCAGACGACCAGGCCGGGGGTGACGCCGAGGCGTTCCAGAACGGCGAGCACGGTGGGGATCTCACGGAAGGCGAGCAGCCCGGGCACGTACGGGAAGGCGACCCGGCCGACCGCCGTCGCCTCCTCCACGACGCTCAGGGTGGCGGTGTCCAGGGCGACGGCGGCGGCCACGACGACGTCCCGCTCGTCGTCGTAGGCGACGTCGACGCCGACGGCCACGAGCGGCTCGCCGGGCGGCGAGCCGGGTTCGTCCAGGACGGTGCGGCCCCGCAACTCGTCCTGGAGGGCGGTCGCTTCCGCCTCGGTCGTGGGCCAGCCGGGGGGTACGTCGGTTACCTCTGCCATGCTCATAGTGCGGGTCACGCTACCCCGCACGTAGTCTGGCGATCATGTTCGTACTGGAGCTGACCTACATCGCGCCGATCGAGCGCATCGACGCCGCCCTCGCCGAGCACGTGGCCTGGCTGGACGCGCACTACGCCTCCGGCGTCTTCATCGCCTCCGGCCGGAAGGTGCCCCGCGACGGCGGCGTCATCCTCGCCGTCGGGGAGGACCGGGCGAAGATCGAGGAGATCACGCGGAGCGACCCGTTCACCGTGGCGGGGGTGTGCGAGTACTCCGTCACCGAGTTCATCCCGACGAAGACGGCCCCCGGCCTGGAGGCCTACCGGCAGGAACTGCCTTCCTGACCGGACCTCCGGCCTACCGGCCCGCGAGCCGGGCGAGGTGTCCCTTCTCCCCCGCCGCCCAGCATCCGCCGTCCGGCGCGCAGTCCACCGTGTCGTACGAACCGGTGTCGAAGGCGCGCCACGTGCGGCCGCCGTCCGTGGTGAAGTCGCTGCCCGCCGGGCCGACCGCGAGCGCCGTGGTGCGGCTGTGCGGCAGCCAGGCGACGCCGGAGCGGTAGGAGCCGGGCGGGCGGGAGGCCTCCGTCCACGTCCTGCCGCCGTCGCCGCTGACGGCTGCGGCCCGCTCCGAGGGCTGCCCGGCGCGGTAGTCGCCGCCGACGGCCAGCCCGTGGGTGCGGTCGCGGAAGGCGAGGCCGAAGACGCCGCGCGCGGGGTCGCCGGCCGGTACGGGCGTGCCGGTGACGGTCCAGGTGCGGCCGCGGTCGGAGGAGTGCAGGACGCGGGAGGACGCGGCGCCGCCGGTGGCGATCCAGGCGTCGTGCCCGCCGGAGCTCACCACGCACTGGCCGCTCGCCGCGAACGCGGCCTCGCCGGGGAGCGCGGCCGGCATGCCGCGGGCGGGGAGGGCGCGCCAGCTGCGGCCGCCGTCGCCGGTGGCGAGGATGCGGAACCGGCCGTCCACGGGGTCGCCGAGCGCGATGCCGTGGCGCGGGTCGAAGAAGGTCAGGCAGTCGTAGAACGCCTTCGGGTCGGTGTTACGGAAGGTCTCCGTCCAGGTGCTGCCGCCGTCGTCCGTGCGGAAGACCCTGGACGCCTCGCCCTCGCCGATGGCCAGCACGACGGCGCGGCGGGCGTCGAACGCCTCCACGTCGCGGAATTCGAGGGCGCCCGCGCCGGGCGGCGAGACGTTTCGCCAGCTGCGTCCGCCGTCGCGGGTGAGCAGGACCGTCCCCTTCGTTCCGGCGGCCCACGCCGTGGAGCGGCTGACGGCCGCGAGGCCCCGGAAGCGGGCGTCGGCACCGCCGTCCCTGCTCTCCCAGGCCGGGGGCCTGCCGGCGGCTCGGGCGGGGGTGGCCGCGGTGCCCGCGAGCGCGAGTGCGGTGCCGCACAGTGCCGCGGCGATGGTGCGTAACGTCGTCAGCGTCCGTCTCATGACGGGGCAAGCTAGCAGGTGTCCGGTGAAGGTTCACCGGGCTGCGGCCGGTTCGAACGTGCCGACGGAGTCCGTGCCGGTTCAACCGTCCAACTTTCATCCTTTCGGCCGGGGCGGAGTGGCTGTACGGGCGATCCGTCGCTCCCGGGCCCGTGCCTAGCGTGAAGCGCATGACGCCGACATCCCTGCCGCTCGCCCCTTCCCGGACCGCTCCCGGGGCCGCCCCCGGGGCCGCCCGGCGCCGCCTCGGCTGGCTGGTGGCCGGCCTGTGCGGCCTGTGGCTGCTGGAGGGCCGGCTGCTGTCCCGGGGCGCCGTCTACCCCGGGCAGACCAGCGGCCACCACGCCCACCTCGTGGTGTGGGTCGCCGGGCTGCTCGTGGTCCTGTGCGTGCTGCCCTGGGCGCCGCTCGCCGCACGGGCGGTGGCGGCGATCGCGGTGTCCTGGTCGGTGACCGGGTATCTGATGGCCGCGGGCGAGCACCTGCCGATCTGGGGGCTGACCGAGAGCGCGGCCCTGCTCGTACTGCTCGCCCTGGTCGCGTGGCGGGCGCCGGTGCGGGCCGCGGTGCCGACGGGCGTCGCGCTGGCGGCCGGGATCCTGGTGGCGCCCGTGCGCGACACGAACGCGCCCGGGGAGGCCGTCGTCGTCTACGCCCTCGTCGTGGCCGCTGTCACCTCGGCGGGCCTGTGCCTGCGCTACCGGGACGGCGAGCGCGCCCGGGCGGTGGCCGCCGCGCGCAAGGCCGAGCGCCTGGAACTGGCGGGCGAGCTGCACGACTTCGTCTCCCACCACGTCGCCGCGATGACCCTGCTGGCCAAGGCCACCGGCACCGTCGCCGAGGACGAGCGGGTCGCCGCCTCTCTGCGGGACATCCAGGAGGCCGGCGACGAGGCGCTGACCTCGTCCCGGCGGCTGCTGCGCGTCCTGCGCCAGGACGGCCAGGAGGCAGCCCACCGCGCGCCGCTGCCCGGGCTGGACGGGGTGAGCGCGCTGGTCGACGACTTCCGGCGGACGGGCCCGGGCGCCGTGCGGGTCGATCTGCACGTCGATCCCTGCTTCGGTTCCGGGCTGGCCCCGGAGCTGGCCGCCTCCGTCCACCGGATCGTCGCGGAGGGGCTGGCGAACGTGGCCAAGCACAGCCCCGGCGCGTCGGCCGTGCGCGTGACGCTGCGCGAAGCGGAACGGCGCCTTTTCGTGTCCGTGCGCGACGACGGCCCGGCGGGGCAGACGGTGTCCCGTCCGGCGGAGGACACCGGGGGCCTGGGGCTGGTCGGGCTCACCGAGCGGGCGGACGCGATCGGCGGGGCCCTGACGGCCGGGCCGGTCCCGGGCGGCGGCTGGGAGGTGCTCGCGGTGCTGCCGGTACGGCGGTGAGGGGCGGTGCGGTCGGTGAGGGGCGGTGGTGGGGTGGTGCGGCCGTGGGGTGATGGGTGGTGCGGGTGGTGAACAGAGTGGCGTACGAGCAGCGATTTCACGGCTGAGACGGCTTTTGTCTTTCCCAATCAAAGGATCGTGATGCAGGTCACGCTTGAATCATGTGCACTGCAGCGATCGAACCGCCGTCTCACCAGACAGCGTCTCTCCAGTCGGCGGATCCCTCCCGGATCCGGTCGGCGGCGGAACGCCGGCAGGAGCTGCACGACCGGCACGACCACCACCGCACGAGGACCCCGTACCACCGCAAGGACCCGCACCACATCACAGCGATCGCGAGGGAGCACGCGTTGTCCACTGTCATCGACCAGGCTGTCCAGGCACGGCTCATTGCGTCGGCCCCGCAGGACCGCGCCGTCCCCGCGCAGCTGCGCTACGAACCCTCCGATCCCTTCGCCGTGCACATCGCCTTTCCGCCCGTGGCCTCCCTCGACGGGGCGGACGTGGAATGGGTCTTCGCCCGCGAGACGCTGGCCTGCGGCCTGATCGCACCGACCGGGGGCGGCGACGTCCATGTGTGGCCGTGCGGACCGGACCGCACGGTGCTGGAGTTCCACGCCGTCGAGGGCGTGGCCATGGTGCAGATCGACACCTCCGAGCTGCGGCGCTTCCTCGCGCGCTCCTACGCGCTGGTGCCGGCCGGCAGCGAGGGCGGCCACCTCGACGTGGACGGGGACCTCGCGGCGCTGCTGCGGGAGGCCTGAGCCGAGAGGGCTCGGTTCAGGGGAGGTACGCGGTCCAGCCACCGGTTCCGGGGAGCGGATGGGGGTGCCAGGTGCGGGCGAACGGCGGGAGACGTCCGTCGGCGGGGTCCTGAAGGACGGCCGTGGGGACGCGGTGGGCGGCGCGGGCCAGCGCGGCCTCCGTCGTCGAACGGTTGTTGCCCCGGGTCTGCGCGGAGGCGCAGCCCGCGGCGTAGGCCACGGGCTGGGCGCGCGGACCCGTGACGAGGCAGGGGGCGGACAGGCCGAGGCGCTGCAGGCCCTCGGCGGCGCGCCGGTAGCGGACGGTGGTGTCCCGGGCGTCGGCGGCATTGGCGCGCAGCTCTCCCTGCTGCACCCACAGGTGGGCGGCGAGGAGCGCGCACAGCGCCGCGGCCGCCGCCCACCGGGGCGGTCCGGTGTGCAGGCGGGTGACGGCCCCGGCCGCCAGCCCGGCCACGGGCAGGGCGAGCAGCGCGTACGAGGGGAGCAGGAAGCGGGGCGCGGAGTAGTCGAGCAGGAGCAGGTACGGGGCGGCGAGGGAGAGCGCGCAGGCGACGGGCAGCAGGGTGACGGCCCTCGCCCGCCCGCCGGTCCGCAGCGCGAGGGCGCAGGCGGCCGCGGCCAGCACGGGGAGCAGCAGCCACCAGAGCGAATGCGTGAGGGAAGGGTTCGCGATGTGGCACGGGCGGCACAGCTGCGGGCCGTTGAGGCTGCGGCGGGCCGCGCTCAGGCCCGCGCCGGGGTGCGCGCCCATGCCGCCCTCGGTCGCGCTGGAGTCGGCGAGCCGCTGCGTGACGCCGCCGAAGCGCACCCAGGCCTCGGCGGCCCACTGCGCACCGCCCGCGGCGAGCCCGCCGAGGACGACCGCGGCGGTGTGCAGGGCGCGCCGGTCGCGTACGGCCGCGCAGGCGGCGAGCATCGGGAGGGCCAGCCAGACGGCGTCCGGGGCGCGCAGGAGGGCGGCCGCGGCGAGGGATGCGGCGAGGCCCGCGAGGTTACGACTGCCCGTGGGCGTACGGGTGTCGGCGGGCGTTCGGGGGTCGGCCGGGGCCCGGGTGTCGGCGGGCGCCCTGGTACGCAGGAAGCAGCCTGTGGCGGCGGTCGCCGCGAAGGCGATCCAGAGGTTCGGCATGACCTCGGGGCCGCTGAGGACGGTGATCCACAGCCCGGCGAACAGCGCCGCCGCGAGAGCCGTACGGGCTCGGCCGGCCAGCGGCTCCCAGATCCTGAACGCTCCGTAGAGCGCCGCCGAGGACAGCAGCGCCAGGGTCACGCGCAGGGTGGTGACGGACGGGGTGAGGGCGACCACCGGCGCGACGAGGAAGCTGATGCCCCGTGAGCGCGGGGCGCTGAAGTACGCCGCCGGGTTGCGGGGGTCGACCTGCGAGAGGTAGACGCTCTCGTCCCAGCCCAGGTCCATGTGCGCGACGGCGCAGCACAGTTGCACCACGGCGTAGGCGACGGCGACGGCCGCGAGGAGCGGGGGGCCGCGGCGCGCCGCCTTGGTGGTGCCCGTGTCCGTGGTGCCCGTGTCCGTGCCCTCCATGGCCTCCTTCTTCTGCCTTCTTCTACCGCATCGGGTCAGTGCGCCGGGCGGCCCGTTCGTAGGAGGCGGAGATCTCCGCCTCGGCGGCGGCGCGGTCCGCCCAGCGGGTGCCGTCGCCGACGGACTTGCCGGGTTCGAGCTCCTTGTACACCTCGAAGAAGTGCTGGATCTCCAGCCGGTCGAACTCGGGCAGGTGGCGCAGGTCCCTCATGTGCTCGTGACGGGGGTCGCCCGAGGGCACGCACAGGACCTTGTCGTCCTCGCCCTTCTCGTCGCGCATGCGGAACATCCCGATGGCGCGGCACCGGATGACGATCCCCGGGAAGGTCGGCTCGCCCGCGAGGACGAGGGCGTCGAGGGGTTCGCCGTCGGCGCCGAGGGTCTGCTCGATGTAGCCGTAGTCGGCGGGGTAGCGGGTCGAGGTGAACAGCAGCCGGTCCAGCCGGATGCGGCCGCGCTCGTGGTCCATCTCGTATTTGTTGCGGCTGCCTTGCGGGATCTCCACGACGACGTCGAAGTCCACGGGGCTCCTCCGGAGGGGGTAGGCCGGACGGACGGGCCCATCGTGTCGCGGTTCCCGCGCCAGGGCCATACCTCCTCGCGGAGGGCGCTCACGGACATCGGCCGGTCCGGCGCCGCCGGGCGGATCGCCGCTACGGCAAGGCAACCTCCCGGGTGCGCCCGGCCCGCCTCCACGGCCTGAACTCCGAAACGGCACCACCGGAAGGACTCTCCGGGGCACGGCACCGCCGCACCGCGCCGTACCGGCTGATCACCGCTGCGGCGGAAGAAGCTTAGGGGCGCGCCTCCCAAAACACCTGCAGCCCCCACAAGCCCCGGACCCGAACCCTCGGCACGGCACCGCCGAACCACGCCATACCGGCTGATCACCACTGCGGCGGAAGAAGCTTTAGGGGCGCGCCTCCCAGAACACCTGCCCCCCAAACCCCGAGCCCGGACCCTCGGCACGGCACCGCCGAGCCGCACCGTACCGACTGATCAACGCTGCGGCGGAAGAAGTTTGCGGCCGCGGCCGGGGCCGGGCTTGCGGGCGGTGGGCGGGGCGCGGGCGCGGCGTGTGAAGAGGGCAGCGCAGCCGCCTCTTCACACCCGCCGCCGCGGCGGGCAACCCCCGCGGCGTGACCCGGCGGTGCCGAGCCCCGTTGAACCACTCGGCCCGGCGGCCCGGACAGCGCGGGCCGGCCGAGGGCCACGCCCCGCCTGCGCAGCCCGGCGCCGTCAAGGGAGCCGCGAGCCTTCGGTCCCAGGAGCCTGAAGAGGCCCCGCCTCTTCACACCCGCCGCCACGGCGAGCAACCCCCACGGCGTGACCCGGCGGTGCCGAGCCCGGCTGAGCCACTCGGCCCGGCGGCCCGGACAGCGCGGGCCGGCCGAGGGCCACGCCCCGCCTGCGCAGCCCGGCGCCGTCAAGAGCGGCGGACTATTCCGGCTTCGCCCCCGCGTGCGTCAGTCCGCGGCGCGCCCCCGGGATCGTCGCCGTGCCGTCCGCGGCCGGGCCGGGGTGCCCGCGGTCCGGCCCGGCCGGGGTGAGGCGGCTGAGGGTTATCACCCCCGCCGTGGCGACCGTGCCGGCCAGGGCGGCGAGCAGTCCGCCCGTCACCCCGTACCGGAACGTTTCTCCCAGCACCGCCGTCCCCACCGCAGCCGCCACCACGGGATTCACGGTCGTCACCGTCGCCAGCGGCGCCGCCAGGCCCGCGCCGCGGTAGGAGGCCTGGGACAGGAGCATGCCCGTCGCGGCGAGGACGGCGGTGATCAGCACCGTGAAGGCGGGGAAGTCCGTCTCGTGCGAGGTCCAGTCCTGCGCGGCGGCCTTGGTGAAGACGGAGGCCATGCCGAAGGCGGCGCCGGCGGCCGCGGCCAGCGCGACCCCGCGGACGACGGCCCGCCGCGCCCAGTGCGCACCGAGCGCGAGGACCGCCGCCCCGGCGAGCGCCACGGCGGCGAGGGCGGGCCGCTGGGCGGCGTCGAGGGTCTCGGCGTGCGGCGGCCCGGTCAGGGTGAGGAGCCCGGCGAGCCCGGCGGTGGCCAGCAGGGCTCCGCGCCACCCCGCCGCGCCGACGGGTCTGCGCGCGGCCACCGCCGCCATGGGCAGCGCGAAGACGATCGTGAGCGCCCCCAGGGGCTGCACCAGGCTCAGCGGCCCGTAGGCGAGCGCCACCACGTGGAGCCCGGCGCCGAGCCCGGTCAGGGCGACCGCGCCCCACCAGCCCGGCCGGCGCAGCGGCCCGCAGGGCCCGCCCGGCGTCGTGGCGGCGACGCGCTCCTGCACGATGGCCGCGCTCGCGTAGGCGACCGCCGACACCAGGCAGAGCAGCACCGACAGCAGTACTGAGCTCACGCCGCTCTCCACCGCCGCCCGGTCCCGCGGTCCTTCATGCCCGTCACGCCTTTCATCCCTCCACCATGCCGCGCGCCGCCGGATCCGTCGTCGTCCCAGGGGACGGATCCGGCCCTCCTACCAGCGGAGTACGGGATGACCCCGGACGTAGGGAACAGTTGCCGACAGTGCACATTCGACACGGTGCGTGATACCGCCGCGCCCTCCGCCGCGTTACTCCCGCGGGAGTACCAACACCCCCGTTGCACCCGGCGGATTAGCTTCCGCTTCGCTCTCCGGGCCGACGTGCCGGGCGCTTCGCGCCGGAATCCTGGAAGGGTCAGTGGATTTCGGCTCTGAGGAGGCGGCGGGCACATGGCTCCGGCGGCGGAAACGCAGCGGAAGGAAGGCCGGCTGCGACCGGCACACGAAGGGAGGTCGAGGCGTCGCGCCCTTCCGTGGGCGGTGATCGCCCTGTGGATCGTGGTCCTCGCGGTCACGGCGCCCTTCGCCGAAAAGCTCAGCGGCGCCGCGCGGGACCGGCCGGTGGACTACCTGCCGGCCAGCGCGGAGTCCACCCGGGTCGAGCACCTGCTGCAGAAGCTGCCGGGCGGCAACACCTCGGATGCGATCCTCGTCTACCACCGCGACGGCGGCCTCTCCCAGGGGGACCGCAAGGTCGCGCAGGAGCAGATCAAGCGGATCGCGGGGCGCTACGAGCTGCGCGGCGGCAGCGAGCCGCCCACGGTCGTCTCCAAGGACGGCGCCACGTCGATGACGGCGCTGTCGGTGTCCGGGCTGGCGGACGCCGCCGCGCAGGGCAAGGCGGTCGACGGCATCCGGGACATCGTCAAGAAGGACAGGCCGGAGGGCCTGAAGGCCGAGCTCGGCGGGCAGGTGGCCCTCGCCTCCGACCAGAACGAGGTCTTCCAGTCCATCGACAGCACCCTGCTGCTCGGCACCGCCGGCGTCGTCGCGGTCCTGCTCATCCTCATCTACCGCAGCCCCTTCCTGTGGCTGGTGCCGCTGGGCGTGGTCGGTGTGGCGGCCTCGGCGGCCATGGCGGGCGTCTACGGGCTGATCAAGGCCTTCGACCTGACGGTGACGACGATGAGCACGTCGGTGATGACGGTGCTCATCTTCGGCGCGGGCACGGACTACGCCCTGCTGCTGGTGGCCCGCTACCGCGAGGAGCTGCGCCACATCGAGCAGCCGTACGACGCGATGATGTCCGCGATCCGCGGCTGCGGGCCGGCCGTCCTCGCCTCGTCCGGGACGGTCGTCGCGGGCCTGATGTGCCTGATGGCGGCGGACCTCAACAGCAGCAGCGGCCTCGGGCCGGTCGGCGCGGTGGGCGTCTTCTGCGCGCTGGCGGCCATGCTGACGCTGCTGCCCGCGGTGCTGGTCCTGCTGGGGCGCCGCGTCTTCTGGCCGATCGTCCCGGCCTACGGGACGGAGGCCGTGCACCGGCGTTCGCTGTTCGCGGCGATGGGCAACTCCGCGAGCCGCCGCCCGGGCCTGGTGCTGCTGTGCGGCGTGGCGGCGCTCGCGGCCCTGTCGATCGGCGCCGTGAAGCTGCCGGGCACGCTGAAGCAGGAGGACGCCTTCCTCAAGAAGCCCGACTCGGTCACCGCGATGCGTACGCTCGCCGACGCCTTCCCCGACTCCAGCAGCCTGCCGGTCACCGTGGTGACGCGCACCGGGCAGGCGGGCGAGGTGGAGAAGCGCGTCAAGGACACGAAGGGCGTGGCCGCGGTGCAGCCGGGCCGCAGCGGCGGGGACCGCACCGAGCTGCAGGTGTTCTCGGTGGCCAAGCCCGAGTCGGACGGCGAGAAGAAGACCATCGCCGCGCTGCGCACCGCGGTGCACGACGTGCCGGACGCGCAGGCGATCGTCGGCGGGCCCACCGCACAGCAGATGGACCTCGCGACGACCAACGCCGACGACCGCGTCAAGGTGATCCCGCTGGTGCTGGCCGCGGTGCTGATCGTGCTGATCGCCCTGCTGCGCAGCCTCGTGGCGCCCCTGGTGCTCGTCCTCGCCGTGATCGCCTCGTGGGGCGCGGCGATGGGGCTCAGCGGCCTGGTCTTCGGCCCGGCCCTCGGCTACAAGGGCCTCGACCCGAGCCTGCCGCTGCTGACGTTCGTCTTCCTCATCGCGCTCGGTGTCGACTACGGCATCTTCCTGATGCACCGGGCCCGTGAGGAACGGCTCAAGGGCGCGGATTCCTCGGAGGCGGCGCTCACCGCGCTGCGCACCACGGGCGGGGTCATCACCTCCGCGGGCATCGTGCTGGCGGCCACCTTCGCCGTGCTGGCGACGCTGCCGCTGGTGGCGCTGGTCGAGATGGGCTTCATCATCGCGGTCGGCGTGCTGCTGGACACCTTCCTGGTCCGTACCTACCTGGTCACCTCTGCAAGCCTGTTGCTGAAGAGGTGGATGTGGTGGCCCGGGAAGCTCTCCCGGGGTTCCATGGAAACGTGATGCCGTCCCGGGACCCGGTTACCCCCATGATCGCGCGTCTGCTGCTGCCGCAGCACGCGGCCGTACGACGCAGCGTCCTGCTGCAGGACTTCGGAATCGCGCTGGCGGTCCTCGCCGTGCAGAGCGTGCTCTTCGTGGTCACCGCGCGGCGGTCACCGGACCTCCCGGGATGGGCGCTCCTCACCGGCGCCGCGCTCGTCCTGACGGCGCGGCGCCAGGCACCGTGGCTCACGGTGCTGGCCGTGGCCTGCATGAACGGCCCGTTCTACGTGCTGGGTTACCCCCGCACCGCAGTGCTTCCGGCGGGCCTGGTGGCCCTGTGCACGCTCGCCGTCGTCGGCCCGCCCAAGCGCAGCTTCCTCACCCTCGGCGGCATCTTCGGCGTGGCCACGGTCGTCATGCTGGCGCTCGGCAAGAACCACGAGATCGTGCCGACGCTGGTGAGCGCCGGCTGGATCGCCGACGTCGTCCTGATCGGCGAGGCGGTGCGCCTGCACCGCAACTACGTCGGGGCCATCGTGGAGCGCGCGGAGCGCGCCGAGCGGACGCGCGAGCGCGAGGCGGCCCGCAGGGTCGCGGAGGAGCGGGTGCACATCGCGCGCGACCTCCACGACCTGCTGGCCCACAGCATCACCCTGATCGGGGTGCAGACGGCGGTCGCGGCCCACGTCCTGGTCGCCGACCCCGAGCGGCTCGACCGCGCCGCCCTCGCCAAGGCGCTGGACGGGATCGCCGATACGTGCCGGGACGCCCGGGTGGAGCTGCGCGCCACGCTGGAGGTGCTCCGCGGGAACGATTCCGCAGGCTACGGGCCCCTGCCGGGCCTCGACGGACTGCCCGATCTGGCGCGCGCCGCGGAGGCGGCCGGGGCACGGGTGAGTCTGCAGGTGCACATGGGGCCGGACGCGACGGGCGGGACGGGCAGGACTGGCGGGACTGGCGGGACGGGCAGGACTGGCGGGACTGGCGGGACGGGCAGGACTGGCGGGACGGCGAGGAGCAACGGCTCGGGCCCCGGCGGCGCAGGGTACCCGACCGACCCTGCCGACCCGGCGGCAACGGCCTTCCTGGCCCCGGCAGTCGGGGCAGCTGCGTACCGTATCGTGCAGGAAGCTCTCACCAACGCGGTCCGCCACGGCGGGCCCGCGGTCCGCGTCTGGGTGACGGTGGCGCGCGGCGAGGGCGACGGCGCCCTGCGGGTCACCGTGCTCGACGACGGAGGTTCGGGGGCTCCGGCCCGCGCGCCCGTGCCCGGGAACGAGCCGAACGGCACCGGCGGTTACGGCATCGTCGGGATGCGCGAGCGGGCCCGCAGCGTCGGCGGCGGGCTGCAGGCCGGGCCGCGCCCCGGCGGCGCCGGGTTCGCGGTCACCGCCGTCCTGCCGTCGGCCCCTGCGGACGGGGCCGCGCTGCGGTGATCGCCTCGTGAGACGTCAGCGAGTGGGTGCACCGGTTCGTGCACCAGTCCGTGCATCAGTGAACGACCCCCGCCGCGGGGCGCGGCGCGGTCCCCACCCCGAAGGATGACTCCGATGACAGCAGCACCCAGCCCGGCCGCACCGCCCGCCCCCGGGGGGAGGGACGGCCGATGACCGCGCAGCAGCCGATCCGGGTCCTGCTCGCCGACGACCAGCGGCTCGTCCGCTCCGCGTTCGCGATGCTGGTGGACACCGCCCCCGACATGGAGGTCGTGGGCGAGGCGGGCACGGGCCGGCAGGCCGTCGAGCTGGCCCGCAGCGCCCGCGCCGACCTGGTGGTGATGGACATCCGGATGCCGGACCTGGACGGCATCGAGGCGACCCAGCGGATCGCGGCCGACGAGGACATGGCCGGCGTGAAGGTGCTCGTCCTGACGACGTACGACACCGACGAGTACGTCATCGACGCGCTGCGCGCCGGGGCTTCCGGCTTCCTGGTGAAGGACACGCGCCCGGCGGCGCTGCTGGAGGCGATCCGGACCATCGCCGCCGGGGAGGCGCTGCTCTCCCCCGGCCCGACCTCGCGCCTGATCGCCCGGGTGCTGCGGGCTCCGAGGGCGGACATCCCGGCCGGCTTCGTGACGAACGGCCTGGCGGTGCTCTCGGTCCGCGAGCGGCAGGTGCTGACCCTGGTGGCCAGGGGGCTCAACAACGCCGAGGTGGGCGATGTGCTCGGGCTCAGCCCGCTCACCGCCAAGACCCATGTCAGCCGGATCATGGGCAAGTTGTGCGCCCGCGACCGCGTCCAGCTGGTCATCGCCGCGTACGAGGCGGGGCTGGTGACGCCGGGCGCCGTCCCGGGCGTCCCGCCCTCCCGGGGCGGCGGGGGTGGAACGTACTCTTCCTGAAGACCGCCTGAAGAAAACGGACGCCGCCCCTACGTCACGGGGCGGACGGGCGCGGGCGGCCCGCGTCATCCGTGTGTTGACGCCGCGTTGAGCCGGGCGGGCACGCGCCTCAATGAACGGCCGAGGCGCCCGCCCGGCTCCGCCATCCGTTGAGGGCGGAAAGGGGCCGGGGGATGGATGACGCCGGTTGTTCCACGTTGCAAGGATTGGGCGCCGAAAGGGGGAAAAACCTGTCCAAGCTCCTGTTCTGATCTCCGGCGGAAACCGCTGTGGGGGGAAATTCGTGCAAATTGAAATACTCGGTCCGGTGCGCGTCAGCGTTGCGGAGAGGAGCAGCGACATTCGGGCCAGCAAGGTCCGTTCCATGCTCGCCACCCTCGCCCTCCGGGCGGGCCGGGCGGTGTCGCACATGGAGCTCGTCGACGAGCTGTGGTGCGGCTCAGCCCTCGGTAATCCCCGCAACGCCCTGCAGGCCCAGGCCACCAGGGTGCGCAAAGTACTCGAGGCACACACTCCGATGCACCGCACGACCGTCCTGCGCGCCGTGCCGAACGGCTACCTGCTGGACGTGCCCGCGGAGTGCGTCGACGCCAACAGATTCCTCGATCTCGCCTCCCGCGGCGGAGCCGCGCTGACCACCGACCCCGAGCAGGCGGCGAGGCTGCTGGAGACCGGCCTGCGGCTGTGGCGCGGCCCGGCCTTGTTCGACGCCGGCGAGGGGCTGCGATGTGCGAGCGCGGCGACCCTCTTCGAGGAGCGCCGGCTGAGCGCGTGGGAGGACCTGGTGAGCGCCCGCCTGGTGCTCGGCCACAACACCCAGGTGATCGCCGAGTTGCAGCAGCTCGTCGCGCAGCACCCGCTGCACGAGCGGTTCTGCGAGCTGCTGATGCTGGCGCTGTACCGGTCCGGGCGGCAGAGCGAGGCGCTGGAGCGCTTCCGCCTGACCCGCAAGCGGCTGGACGAGCAGCTGGGCATCCAGCCGGGTGCCGGGCTGCAGCGCCGGCACGCCGAGATCCTCGCCCAGGATCCGGCGCTGGCCCAGCCGGGCGCGCTGTGGAACGGGCGGCGCGAGCCGGTCGCGACGAGCGCGTAACGCCCGGCGGGCGGGGCTTGACCGTACGGCCCGGCGCCCTGCGGGCGGGGCTTCACCGCACCGCACCGCACTGCAATGCAAGCACTGCACTGCACTGCACCGGGCGCTGCCGCACGGTTCGGCACCGCCGGAAGCCACCGCCGCGGTTTCGCGCCGCGGCGGCGGAGAGAGGTTGCCGGACCCGGCAGCACCGAGACAACTGGAGCCATCCCGCATGCACTCCGAGTTCGACGCGCGCGGTGCCGCCGGCACCGCGCGCGCACCGCAGGACGGAACACCGCAGGACGAACCCGTCGCAATCGTCGGCATCGCGGCGCTCTACCCCGGCATCCGCGGAGCCGACGGCTACTGGAGGGCCCTGACCGAGCCGCCTCCGGCGCCCGGGGACGGCCCGGCGCCGTCGCTGGCCGGCATCGAGGTCGACGTCGCCCGGTTCGGCATCCCGCCCGCGCAGGCCGGGGCGCTGACGCGGATGCAGCTGCTGATGCTGGAGGCGGCCCGCGAGTGCCTGGAGGATGCCAAGGCCGCCGACCGGATGCTGCAGACCGAGCGCACGGACGTGGTGGCCGGGGTGTGCTCCGGCCTCGACCGGCAGTACGCGAACGCGCTGCGCGTCGAGGGCAGCCGTTACGCCAGAGAGCTGGAACGGGCGGTGTCCGCACCGGAGTTCGGCGGCTCGGCCCGTACGGCCGCGCAGGCCGCGGACGAGCTGCGCACGGCCCTGGTGCGGCGCCTGGGCGCCTCGCCGCACGACCGGGTCGGGGAGATGGCGAGCACCATCCCCGCCCGGATCGCGAGCGCGTTCAAGCTCCGGGGCCGCACCCTGGCGCTGGAGTCGGCGGATGCGACGTCGTTCCTGGCGATCGCGCACGCCCTCGACAGCCTGCGCAGCGGGCAGTCGGAGGCCGTGCTGGTGGTGACGGGCCAGCGCGAGGAGGGCCCGTATCTGCGCGCGGCGCTCGCGGCGAAAGGACTCGTCGCTCAGCGGACCCGCCCCTTCGCCGCGGACGGCGACGGCTTCGCGCTCGGCGAGGGCGTGGGCGCGCTGCTGCTCAAGCGGCTGTCGTCGGCGGTCCGCGACGGGGACCGCGTCTACGCGACGGTCCGCGGGTGCGCGGTGCGCCACCAGGGACGTCCGGGCGTCTTCCGCTACTCCACGTCCGTGGAACGGCGCGCGGAGACGGCCCGGGCCGCCCTGCGGGAGTGCGGCGCGTCGCCGGGCACGATCGGTTACGTGGAGTGCGGCACCTCCGGCGTGCCGCGTGAGACGGCCGCCGAACTCGCCGCGCTGGCCGCAGTGTTCGCGGACGCGGAACCCGGCTCCGTGGTGGTGGGCAGTGTGCGCGACCGGCTCGGGCACACCTTCGCCAACGCCGGGCTGGCCGGCGTCACCAAGGCGGCGCTGGCGCTGTACCACCAGCGCCTCCCGGCTCAGCTGCCGCAGGAGCCCGGGGCGGCGCAGGACCTTGCCGAGACGCCCTTCCGCACGCTGACGGAGCCGCAGAGGTGGGCCCCGGCGCCGGACGGAGAGCCGCGCCGCGCCGCCGTCGGCGGCGCCTCGCTGACGGGCACGCTCTGTCATCTCGTCCTGGAGGAGCACGAGACGGCCGCGGCCGTGCCCGCCCCGGCCCGGCCGCGCACCGCGCGCGCCTCCGTCGCACCGGAGCCCGTCGCGATCGTGGGGTTCGGGGGCCGGTTCGGGAACGCCCCCGACGCCGACGCCTTCTGGGCCGCCATGCTCGCCGGGCAGGACCGGATCGGGCCGCTGCCGCAGTCCCTGCTCGACCGGGAGCTCTACCACCGGCCGGGCAAGCTGAGCCTGACCCACAGCTACACCGACCTGGGTTCCCCGGTGGAGGTACCCTCGGCACCCCCGGAAGGGCTGCGCATCCCGCCGCACCGCTACGCGGTCATGGACGCCGCGCAGCGGGTGGCCCTGTGCGTGGCCGACGAGCTCCTGGCCCGCGGCGGCCGGGGGGTCGCGCGGCCGAACGGGCCGGGCCTGGTCGCGATGGGCACGAACCTGAGCCTGTCCCGGGAGCGGCGCACCGCGGCCGGTCTCGCGCTGGGCGAGGTCGAGGCGGCCGTCGGCGAGCTCGCCGCGCTCGGGCACCTGGACGCGACCGGGGTGGCCACCCTGCTCGACCTGGTCCGCGAGCGGTACGCCGCGGACCCGGCCCCGGGCGGGCCGGAGGACCTCGACGGCTCCCTCGCCGGGGGCGTCGCGGCGGTGATCGCCAACGAGTACGGGCTGGACGCCGTGCCGCTGGGGGTCGAGGCGGCGTGCGCGTCGTCGCTCGCCGCGCTGGACGTGGCCGTGGGCCGGCTGCGCTCCGGCAGCGTGGACTACGCGCTGGCGGGCGGCGTCGAACTCCCCTGCAACGCCCGCGACATGGTGCTGTGCTCGGCCCTGGGTCTGCTCTCCCGCGACCGCATCACCCCCTTCGACACCGCGGCCGACGGCTTCACCCCGGGGGACGGCTGCGCGCTCTTCCTGCTCAAGCGCTACGCGGACGCGCGGCGCGACGGGGACACCGTCCACGGGCTGCTGTGCGGGATCGGGGCGTCGAACGACGCGAAGTCCCTGATCGCGCCGGACGTGGACGGCCAGGTGCGGGCCATGCGCCAGGCCTTCGGGCAGGCGGGCTTCGACCCGGCGGACGTCGGCTACCTGGAGGCCCACGGCACCGGCACCCGCGTCGGCGACCGGGTCGAGATCGCCGCGGCCGCGCGGGTGTACGCGAGCCCCCACCGGCGGCGCCCGCTGGAGATCGGCTCCGCCAAATCGTTCTTCGGCCACACCTTCGCGGCCGCGGGCGGCGCCGGGCTGCTGCGGGCGCTCTACGCCCTGCGGACCGGGGTGCTCCCCGCCAACGCGGGCCTTGCGACCGTCAACCCCGAGCTGGACCTGGACCGCATTCCCGCGCGCGTCTCCTCCGGGAGCGCGCCCTGGGAGTCCGCCCCCGGCCGGCCGCGGCGGGCGGCCGTGAGCTCCTTCGGTACCGGCGGCATCAACTATCACGTGCTGATCGAGGAACACCTGGACGGATCACGATGAACTTCGACTTCGACACCGAGACCGCGGAGATGCGCGACATGGTCGTGCGCTTCGCCCGGCGCGACCTCGGCGACGGCACGGCGGCGCACGACCCGGAGGAGTTCCGGCGCCGCTGGCAGCTCGCGGGGAAGCAGGGCATCACGGGCGCGAGCGTGCCCGCCGCGTACGGGGGCAGCGGCCTGGACGCCGTCACCACCGCGGCCCTGATGGAGGCCCTCGGCTACGGCTGCGCCGACCAGGGCTTCGCCTTCTCCGTCGCCGCGCACCTGTTCGCCGCCGTCATGCCCGTCACCGAGTTCGGCACCGAGGAGCAGAAGCAGCGCTGGCTGCCGCCGCTCGCCTCGGGCGAGGCGATCGCGGCGCACGCCATCACCGAGCCGCACGCCGGGTCCGACGCCCTGAACCTGCAGACGCGCGCCGTGCGGAAGGGCGATGCGTACGTGGTGAACGGCAGCAAGTGCTTCACCACCAACTCCCCCGTCGCCGACGTGTTCGTCCTGCAGGCGGCGACGTCGCCCGGCGGCGGCTTCTTCGGCCTCACCACCTTCATCGTGGAGGCGGACACGCCCGGGCTGACCGTGGGGCCGCGCTACGACAAGGTCGGCCTGCAGGGCTCGCCGACGGCCGACGTGTACCTCACGGACTGCGTGGTGCCGGCGGCGAACGTGCTCGGCGAGGAGGGCGCCGGAGCGAGCATCTTCTCGTCCTCGATGAAGTGGGAACGCACCTGCCTGTTCGCCACCTACGTCGGGGCGATGCAGCGCGTGCTGGAATCCACCTCGGAATACGCCCGGGAGCGGGAGCAGTTCGGCTCGGCCATCGGCGGCTTCCAGGCCGTCAGCCACCGCATCGTCGATATGACGATCCGTCTGGAATCGGCCAGGCTGTTGCTGTACAAGGCCGCGTGCGGGCTGGCCGCGGGCAGTGACGACGAAGTGGCGCCCGCCCTGGCCAAGATCGCGGTGAGTGAGGCCGCGGTGCAGCTCGGGCTGGACGCCGTGCAGCTGCGCGGCGCGCTCGGGATCCTCGGCGGCGAGGCCGAGACGTTTCTGCGGGACGCGCTGCCCTCCCGCATCTTCTCCGGCACGAACGAGATCCAGAAGAACAATGCGGCCCGGGCGCTGGGCCTGGCCGGGCGCCGTTCCCGAAAGCGCCGCTGACAGCGAACCGGCCACCCAGACGAACCGGCCGCCGATGTTGAACTCAAAAAGAATTCAGAAGGGATTTCCGGCGTCGTGGACATGATTGTGCACCGAATTCGGCTGCGCCCGAACGTCACTCCGGCCCGTTTTGAAACATGGGTACGGGAGACCGACTACGCCACCTGTCCGGAACTTCCGAGCGTGCTGTCATTCAGCGTGCAGCGGGTATCCGCGGACCCGGCGGCGTCCGTTCACTTCTTCGAAGTCATCGGGGTGAGCAGCCGTGCCGATTTCGAACGGGACACGACAAGCGAGGCGTTCGCCCGGCTGGTCGCCGATTTCGAGGGAATGGCCGAGGTGGTGGACGAAATCAGCGGCGTACGCGTGGAGCCCGGATACCGGGTCGCGGTGGGCTGACGGGCTCCGCGCGACGGGCCTTCAGAGGCGGCCCTGCGCCTGCCGTTCCATGGCGCCGATCAGCCCCGTCTCGTAGGCGATGGCCACCGCGCGGGCGCGGGTTCCGGCGTCGAGCTTGCGCAGCACGTGGTGGACGTGGGAGCGGACCGTCGTATTGGAGATGGAGAGCTTCTCGGCGATCTCCGCATTGGACCGGCCCTGCGCGAGCAGCAGCATCACCTCGGCCTCGCGCGGGGTCAGGGCGCCGGCCGGCGGCGGTGCGGGGGCCGGGGGCTGCTCGGTGCGGAGCTGGTCGAGGGCCTTGCGGGCGGTCAGCGGGGCGACCATGGCGTCGACCTCGATAACCGTCTTGATCATGCGGATCAGTTCCTCGGGAGGGTCCTCCAGGGACAGCACGGCCCGGACGCCGATGCGCAGGGCCTCGAAGGCCCTGGGGGTGGTGTCGGGCCGGGCGAGAAGGATGACCTTGGCCATCCGGGAGAGTTCGGCGAGTTCATGGGTGTCGTCGATGCTGAGGGCCGGGGCCACGACGACAATGGCATCCGGAGTCATCTCCTTGGCGGCTGCCACCGTGCTGCGCACGGATGTTTTCGTCTGTGCATCCAGGCCGTGCTGGCCCAGCAGTGCCTGCATACCTGCGCCTAGGATGAGCTTGTCGCAGCACAGCAGTATGCGCATACTCATCGAGCCTGCTTCCAGTTAACGGAACGGTTCCGAACGGAGTCGCTTCGGGGAGCAGGCGCTATTGTGGCCGACGGGGTTGTGGGGGTGAAGACCGCCCAAGTCCCCCCGCCGGCGGATCGATGGCTCATTGACGTCATCTCCGTGGCCACGGCATCCCCCTGAACGTCTCACCCGACTGTACGCCAGCGGCAACTGACGGCCGGGCGTCCCGCCAGGTTTTGGCGGGAAATATGTCACGGTAAAGGCGGCGGCAAGGAGCAGTATCCCCGACCCTGCGGCGTTCGGGTTCCGGGCCTGGCCGGAATGTTCCGCTGCTTTTCCGGCGGACCGCGGCACGGGCGTTCCGGCCCGGATTGTCCGCTACTACGCTGCGTGGTCCGCCGTGTACGCGACGGCGTTCAGACCGTGCGGTGGTCCGCGGCCCCCGCACTGCGGGGAGCCGGCGGGAAGGCCGTACGGGGCCGGCCGACGCGGCTGACGAAGAAGAGCCTGCCGGAAAGGCCCAGTTGTTTCTGGAGCATCGCGCGCAGGGGGTCGTGCTGCATGACGACGCTCACAGGATGCAAGGCCAGCCCAGCGGTGGCCGCGTGCAGCCAGTAGTCGGCGATGCGCGCGCCGCCCCGGAAGGCGTCGGCCACCCCGGGGGCTTCGTCCGCGAAGTTCATCAGCACGAGCGCGGGGGTACGGCGGATCTCGGCGGCCAGCCCTCCGGCGAGCGAGCGGTCATAACCGAAGCGACACAGGAATTTCATGACCGGCGGGGACAGGGCGATCCGCTTCGCGAGCCGCTGCCGGGCCGACAATGGCCCGAAAAGCTGGGTTACGGGGAAGCCGTCCCCGTGTGCGCGCACCGCCGCCGGGCTCCAGCGGATGTAGGAGTGGGTTTCCCGCCAAGCGGCCCGGTGGCTGAAATCGACGCCTCCGTGCCGGGCGAGGAAGTCGGCGAAGAGTTCGCGTTCATGACCGTCCGTCAGGTGGCGGATCCCTATCGCGGGGCCCCCGGTCGGCGGGTGGCGGGCGAGGTCGCCGAGCAGTCCCGGGGCGAGGGCCTCCTCGTCGTACGGGCCGCGGTTGGTGTGCCGGGTGCGGGCCGCGTCCGTCAGGGCGGTGAGGCTCTCGGCGGCCTCCCCGGTGCGGCGCAGCGCCGCCGTCCACAGCAGCGACCAGTCGCGCGGCCACGGGCCGCCGGGCAGCCGGGAGTCGGCGGACGGCGCGGCGCCCCCGTCGCCCCCGCTCTCGTGGGCCCGTTCGCGCACGAGCTCCCAGCCCTGGGCGGCCAGGGCCCGGGAGAGCATCCGCCAGTAGGCGGCACAGCTCAGCCGCATCTCCAGCAGGTGGGCGGGCAGGGCCGTGAGGCTGCGCCGGCGGTCGACGGCGAGGGCGAGGTAGACGTGGGTGCCGTCGTCCGGGCAGCCGAGCAGGTCGGCCGCGGCCCGGCGCGCCGGGCGGCTCTCCAGCCGGGCGAGCGCCCAGGGCTGGCAGTTGTGCGAGGAGGGGCTGAGGGCGGCGATTCCGGTGGCGTGCCGCAGGGCCTCGGGGAAGGGTGCGCCGAGGCCGGGGGAACGAGAAGGGGTCGGTGTCATGGGTCCGTTCATCACGTCCATACCAGGGCGAGGAAGTAGCCGTCGATCCGCCGGGCCCAGCTGTGCAGGCGGCCGTCGCCCGCCGAGGGCGCGTGGTGCAGGAGGCCGGGCCCGGGGTGCCAGGTGTAGGTGTGGTCGTCGCGCCAGGCGTGCAGGGCGACCTCGGCAGGGTCGATGCGCAGGCCGAAGCCGAAGTGCTTGAGCACGGCCTCCTTGCAGGCCCAGCGCAGCGGCAGGGGCATGCCGGCCAGGCGGCGGCGGTCGGGGTCGGCGGAGGTGCCGGCCCGGTGGTCGTCGGCGGTCAGGAGCGAGGTGAGCATCGGCGGCATGCGGCGCTCGTGCTCCAGGTCGACGCCGACAGGGCGCGGCCCGCACACGGCGATGGCGAAGTCGCCGGAGTGCGACAGGCCGACGTCGACGGGTGCGTTGACGACGGGTTTGCCGGCCCGCAGCCCGTGGGCGACGGCGCCGACCCGGACGTCGCGGGTGCGCCCGGTCCGGCCCCAGTGCCGCCTGCCGTGGGCGAGCACGCCGTGCTTGACGGCGAGGCGGCCGGCGAGCCACTCGTAGCGCCGCTTGGGCAGGCGCAGGCCCGCGGCGTGGGCGGCCTCGTCGTCGGTCAGGTGCCGGGCCTCCAGCGCGTCGCGCACGGCGTCGCCCTGGGCGCGCAGCCAGGCGATGGACACGACGGCGGCGGTGAGCTGCTCGGTGGGCCGGGCCAGGTGCAGCGGGCGCGCGGGGTCGAGGGCCAGGGTCTCGCCGGCGAGGCCGCCCGGACGGGGCCGCGCGGGCGCGGCGAGGGTGTCAGCGGTCGACATCGGGCGGCAGCAGGAAGGGGTAGGGGCGGTGGCGCACCTTGAGGTGCCAGGCGCGGTCGGCCTTGCGCAGCCGCTGGATGAGCTCCCACATCGAGGCGTCGCCTTTGTAGTACTTGGCGACCTCCTCGGCGGTGAGGGCGGGGGTGATGCGGGCGTTGGCCTGCTTGAGGAAGCCGGGGACGAGGGCGTCCAGCTTCTCCTTGTGGAGGTTGCCGAGGAAGTCGAGGACGACGCCGCGCGGTGTGTAGAACTTGTCGAAGATGGACTTGGCCATCGCGATGCGGACGGCGTCGCGCAGGATCCAGGGCAGAGAGGTGAAGAAGAGCCGGACGTCGAGGCGTTCGCGGCCTCGGGCGTCGCGCATGAGGGGCGAGGTGACGTCGAGGTAGACGAGATCGCCGTCGAGGTCGATCCAGTTGGACGCCTGGGCGTCCAGGCCGAGGACCGGGGTGACGCAGTCATGCACGCGGTCGAGGAAGCGGGCGAAGAAGTCCTCGGCCCAGGCCTCGCCCTCGCTGTGCAGCAGGTTGGGGACGAGGCGTTTGACGGGCAGGGTCTGCTGGACGCAGTAGCCGACGATCCTGCCCGAGGGCAGCTCGGTGTGCCACAGGCGGGTCTCGGCGACGTGGATGCCGGCCGCGCGGAGGCGGTCGATGTACTGGTCGAGGCTGCGCCCGTAGGCCTCGAAGCGCTCGCGGCCGTCGAAGACGGGGAGCCGCTTGCAGGCGAAGGCGCCGCGTTCGGTCTCCAGGGCGAGGACGAGGGTGACCTCGCCGTAGCCGAGGACGGTCAGCCCGCGGTCGTCGCCTGCGGCGAGCGCGCGCTGGACTCGTTGTTCGAGTTCCCGGAGATCGTCCTCCGGGACGGTGAGCGTCATGGACGCACCTGCCTTCCGTTTCGGATCGTGTAGGTCGCGGTGCCCGCGGCTTCCGCGGGGGCTTCCGCCGCGGCGGCGGTCACTTCTCTCTTGCCGAAGCCGGCGAATCCTCGTCCCGCCGCGGGGCTCCCGCCGCGGCGGCGGCACTTCTCGTCCGCCCGAGCCGGCGCCCCCTCCCACCCCGGGGGTCCCGCCATGCCGACGGGGCACTTCTCCTCTGCCGGAGCCGGCAAGCTCTTCTCCCGCCGCGGGAGTCCCGCCCGTGCCGACGGGCACCTCTCCACCGCCGAAGCCGGCGAACCTCTCTCCCGCCGCGACGGCGACCCGCCACGACGGCGAGGGTCCGGCGGAATCCGTACCGCCCGGCACCACCGCGTACCCACGATCCGCCGGAACGGCATCACGCCGCGCGGAAGACGAGCGCCGCGTTCTGGCCGCCGAACCCGAACGATGTGCTGAGCGCAGCGTCAAGCGTCGTCTTGCGGGGGCCGCCCGCGACGACGTCCAGTTCGACGGACGGGTCCAGCTGTTCGAGGTTGGCCGTCGGCGGGACGAGCGAGCGCTCGACGGCGAGGACGGTGAGCGCGGCCTCGATGGCGCCCGCGGCGCCGAGGGTGTGCCCGAGCACGCCCTTGGTGGAGGTGACCGCGGCGCCGTCGCCGAGCGCCGTGCGCAAGGTGGCGGCCTCGACGGCGTCGTTGAGGCGGGTCGAGGTGCCGTGGGCGTTGACGTGGCCGATGTCGCCGGGGGCCGCGCCCGCCTGGTCCAGGGCCGTGCGGACGGCCGCGAGGACGGCCCTGCCCTCCGGTTCGGGCGCGGTGAGGTGGTGGGCGTCGGCGGAGGCCCCGTAGCCCGCGAGGAGCGAGCGGACCCGGGCGCCGCGGGCGCGCGCGTCGGCCTCGCGCTCCAGCACGAGGATGCCGCTGCCCTCGCCGATGACGAAGCCGTCGCGGCCGGCGTCGAAGGGCCGGGAGGCGGCGGCAGGTTCGTCCAGCCTCCGCGAGAGCGCGCCCATCTGGGCGAAGCCGGTGACCATCAGCGGGCTGACGCCGGCCTCCGCGCCGCCGGTGACGACGATGTCGCAGGCGCCCTCGCGCAGCAGCTGGGCGGCGGTGCCGATGGCGGTGGCCCCGGAGGAACAGGCCGTGGCGGTCACGAGGTTGGGGCCGGTGGCGCCGAGGTCGATGGCCAGGTTCCCGGCGGCCATGTTGGGCACCAGCATCGGGACGAGGAGCGCGGAGACCTTCGCCGGGCCGTGCTCCAGCATCCGGCGGTGCTGCTGCTCCCAGGTGCTCACGCCCCCGAGGCCGCAGCCGACGACGACGCCGACGCGTGCGCCGTCCCACTGCGCGGGGTCGAGCCCGGCGTCGGCGACGGCCTCGCGGGCGGCGACGATCGCCAGCTGCGTGAAGCGGTCGTGCATCAGGGCGCTGCGGCGGCCGACGTGCCGGGCGGGGTCGAAGCCGGGGACGGTGCACGAGATGTCCACCGGCAGCCCTTCCAGGGCGGGGTTGCGGGCGGCCGCGGAGACGCCCGCGCACACGCCGTCCCAGGTCGCCTCCGTGCCGATGCCGGCCGCGGTGACCAGGCCGAGGCCGGTGACGGCGACCGGTGTCACCGGGCGCACGGCGGTCGCGGCGCCCGCTGCCGTCGCGGCGCTCACGGCGCCGTGGCCGCGATCTCGTTCGCGATCACCTTCACCACCGTGGCGATGGTGTCGGTCGGCGCGGCGGCCTCCTCGCCGATCTTCACCTGGAACTCGGACTCGATGACGAGCAGCAGCTCGACGAGGAACAGCGAGTCCATCTCCAGTTCCTCGAAGGTCACGTCCGGGCCGATGGCCGCGCGGTCCACCGCGAAGCGGTCGACAAGCAGGTCCACCAGCTTGTCGTAGACAGGGCTCATGGTGCGGTCCGCCTTTCCCGTGGGGTCAGGTGCCGTGCGCGCTGCGGCGCACGTTCCGGCGTGCGCTCCGGTGCGCGTCGCCGCGCTTTTCCCGGTCACTTCCCGGGCTTTCCCGGGCTTTTCCGGCACGCCGTCCGGCACGGTGTGCGGCAAGTCTGGACGGCCGCGCTGACGGTGTGCTGACGGATGGCTGACCCCTGGGCGGGTCAGCCATCCGTCAGCGTCCGGTCAGCCCGGGTGAGCAGACTCGGCACGCCAGAGCCGTCCGGCTGTCCGCATCGGAGGAGCACTCGCGTGGTTTGCTTCCGTCCCAGCCACCGTCCCAGCCGCACATCTTTTCGGAATGCCGAGCACGGGCACCGGTGCCGCGGCGGTGCCCGGTGACGCGGGCGGCCGTCGTGGCCGGGGTGGGCAGCGCGCTGCCGCCGGTGCCCGTCACCAACGACGAGCTGGTGGCCGCGCTCGACACCTCAGACGAGTGGATCCGCTCCCGGACCGGCATCCGGCAGCGCTACTTCGCCCCGGACTCCATGGCGACCTCCGACCTGGCCGCGGGGGCCGGCGCCAAGGCGCTGAAGTCCGAGGGCGGCCGGCCGGTCGACACCGTGGTCGTGGCGACCACCACGCCGGACCGGACGTGCCCGGCGACCGCGCCCACCGTGGCGGGCAAGCTGGGCCTCGGCCACGTCGCGGCGTACGACGTCGCCGCGGTGTGCTCCGGCTTCGTCTACGCCCTGGCGACCGCGGCGGGGCTCATCGCCTGCGGCGCCTCCGACGGGGTCCTGGTCATCGGCGCGGAGACGTTCTCCCGGATCCTCAACCCGGCCGACCGCTCCACCGCGGTGATCTTCGGGGACGGGGCCGGGGCCCTGGTGCTGCGCCCCGGCACGGAGGGCGAGGCCGGCGCGCTCGGCCCCTTCGACCTCGGCAGCGACGGCGAGGGCCTGGAACTGATCACGGTGCCGGCGGGCGGCTCCGAGCGGCGCCCGCACGCGCCGCGCGAGGAGGACCACTACTTCACGATGCAGGGCAAGCAGGTCTTCCGGCTGGCCGTGCAGCGCATGAGCGGCTCGGCGCGCGCCGTGCTCGACCGCGCCGGGTGGCGGGTGAGCGACGTCGACCACCTCGTCAGCCACCAGGCCAACCACAGAATCACCGCCCGCCTGGCCGACGAGCTGGGCATCCCGCAGGAGCGCTGCGCCGGCAACATCGCCGAGGTCGGCAACACGGCCGCGGCCTCCATCCCCCTGGCCCTCGACCACGCCCACGCCGAGGGGACGCTCCGGCCCGGGGCCCGGCTGCTGCTCACCGCCTTCGGCGGCGGCCTCACCTGGGGGGCGACGGTGCTCACCTGGCCCGCCCTCGACCGCGACTGACGGCAAGGAAAGCGATGACCCCTCAGAAACTGATCACCGATTACATCGTCGAGGTCTGGATGGACGGCGACGCCGGCGGGCTGGAGCCGGACACGCCCATCGACGAGCTGAACATCATCGACTCGGCGGGCGTCTTCGACCTGGTCCATTACCTGCAGCAGGAGTTCCGCATCACCGTTCCGCTGCGGCAGATATCGCCGGCGAACTTCCGTTCCGTCAACGCGATCTCGGCCCTGGTCGGCCGGCTGCAGGCAGGGGAAGGAGCGAGCACCTCATGACGTACCTCATGGACGGCCCGCAGGAGACCGTGCGCATCCACCGGAAGGTCGTGGGGATCGTCGCCGAGCGGACGCTCTACGACGAGGCCCAGCTGCTTCCCGACAGCCACTTCGAGGGCGACCTCGGCATCGACTCGGTGATCCTGGAGTCGATCCTGGTCTCGGTCGGCGAGCAGTTCGGCATCGCGGAGCGCCTTCCCGGCGACATCACGACGATCCGCGAGCTCGTCGCCCGGGTGGAGGGGGCGCTCGGCGCGCCCTCCGGGGCGGCGGACGGCGGGGCCCCGGCGGAGCCGGAGGGCACGGACGCCGTCCTGGAGGCGGTGCTGGCCGCCGCCGTGCGGCAGACGCAGTACCAGCGCAGCCAGCTGGCCCTCGACGCCGACTTCGAGAGCGAGCTCGGCATCGACTCCGTCATCCTCACCTCGCTGGTCGCCGAGGCCGCCCAGGAGCTGGGCCTGCCGGAGACCGCGGTGGGCGCCGTCACCGCGCAGACCCTGCGCGGCCTGGCCGCCGAGCTCGCCGCGCTGCGAGCGCCGCAGGACGGGCGGGCCGCGGGGGCCGGGAACGGCGCCGGCGCCGACGCCTGGGACAGCCGCTCGATGAAGGACTTCACCGAGCAGCGCGACCCCGACCTCTTCGCCAAGGCCCGCAGCTTCGGCACCTACCGGCGCAGGCGCGAGGAGGAGCGGCTGTACTGGTACGGCATGCCGCTGCTCTCCCGCTGCGAGAACCGGGCCGTCATCTACGACGAACTCGAGGGCCGCGAGCGCGAGTTCCTGATGTTCGCCTCGAACAACTACCTGGGGCTCGCCAACCACCCCAAGGTCGTCGAGGCGGTGTGCGAGGCCACCCGCACCTACGGCGCCACCCACACCGGCTCCCGCTTCATCGGCGGCACCAACATGCTGCACAAGGAGCTGGAGCGGCGCCTGGCCGCCTTCAAGCAGCGCCCGGCCGCGATCGTCTACCCCGGCGGCTACGCGGCGAACCTCGGCGCCATCTCGGGCCTGGTCAAGAGCTACGACACGCTCGTCGTCGACAAGCTCAACCACATGAGCATCGTCGACGGCAGCAGGCTGTCGGGCGGCATCCGCCGGATCTACCGGCACAACGACATGCAGGACCTGGAGCAGGTGCTGCGCCGCGGGGCGGAGCAGGGCACCGGCGGCGGCACGCTGATCGTCGCCGACGGCGTCTTCAGCATGCACGGCGACGTCTGCGACCTGCCGGAGATCGTCCGGCTGGCGAAGACCTACGGCGCCCGCGTGATGATCGACGACGCCCACGCGACCGGCGTGCTGGGCGCGCGCGGCTCGGGAACGGCCGAGCACTTCGGGCTCAAGGGCGAGGTCGACCTCGAACTCGGCACCATGAGCAAGACCCTCGCCGGCATGGGCGGCTTCGTCGTCGGCGAGGAGGAGGTCGTCGAGTACCTGCGCTACTACTCCAACTCCTACGTGTTCGCCGCCAACATCCCCGCGGGCGTCGCGGCCGGGCTGATCGCCTCGCTGGACGTCATCGAGTCCGAGCCCGAGCGCGTCAAGCGGCTCTGGGCGAACATCACCGTGCTCCGTGACCGCCTCCGCAAGGTCGGCTTCGACCTGGAGCGGACCGAGAGCGCCATCCTCCCCATCGTCATCGGGGACGAGCGCAAGGCCATGGAGATGGGACGCGCCGTGCGGGCGCGCGGCCTGTTCTGCCAGACCGTGGTCTACCCGGGCGTACCGCTCGGCGACGCCCGCCTGCGGGTCAGCGTCACCTGCGAGCACACGCAGCAGGACCTGGACCTCGCGACGGAGATCTTCATCGAGTCCGCGACGGAGACCGGCGTCCTGCCGCGATCCGAGTGAGCGAGGAAGTGCACACGACCATGGGCGCCTTCAACACCAGCGTGATCCAGCTGCGCCGGGACCTCCCCGCCGGGCAGGCCGACCGTCCGGCCTTCGTCGGCGAACACCCCCTGACCTACGGCGAGTTCACCGCCGCCGTCGACGCCCTCACCTGCCGGCTGCTCGACCTCGGGGTCCGTACCGGCGACCGGGTCGCCGTCTGGATGGACAAGCGCACGCACTACGCCGAGGCGATCGTGGCCACGGTGCAGGCGGGCTGCGCGTACGTCCCCCTGGACGGCGGGCAGCCGGCCGGCCGGGCCGGGACCATCCTCATGGACGCGGAGCCGGTCGTGCTCTTCACCGACCGCCGCCACCTGGACCTGCTCGCGGACAGCGAACTGCCGTCCTCCCTGGAGGCCGTCGTCACCACCGGCAAGCCGCCGGCCGGGCACGTCTCGGGCGTACCCGTCCACTCCTGGGACGACTTCGCGCGCGTCAGGGCCGGGCGGGTGACGATCCTGCCCTCGCTCCAGCCCTGCGACCTGGCGGCGATCCTCTACACCTCGGGGTCGACCGGGGTGCCCAAGGGCGTGCGGATCTCCCACCGGAACCTGGCCAACTTCACCGGCTGGGCCCGCGCCGAACTCGACGTGGGCCCGGACGACGTGTTCGCCAACCACGCGTCGTTCAACTTCGACCTCAGCACCTTCGACCTGTTCGTCGCGCTGTCCGTCGGCGCCGCGGTGTGGATCGTGGCCGACGCGGCCGCCCGGGACGTCCCGGCGCTGGCCGCCGGCATCCGCGAGCACGGCGTCACCGTCTGGTACTCGGTGCCCTCCGTCCTCCACCTCCTCACGGCCTCGGGCGTGCTCACGCCCGACGTCACCCGGAGCCTGCGCTACGTGCTCTTCGCGGGCGAGGTCTTCCCGATCCCGCAGCTGCGCGCCCTCGCGGAGCGGCTGCCCGCGGACACCGCCCTGTACAACCTCTACGGGCCCACCGAGACCAACGTCTGCACCTACCACCGGGTGCGCCCCGAGGACCTCCTGCGCGACACCCCGGTGCCCATCGGGGCCCCGATCACCGGCGCCCGCGTGAGCGTCGTCGCCGACGGACGGCCCGTGGACGTGCCCGGCGCGATCGGCGAACTCGTCGTCGAGGGCGACTGCGTGACCCCCGGCTACTGGCGGCGCCCCGACGAGCCCGCCGCCGCCTTCCACTGCCAGGGCCGCCACCCCACCGGCGACCTCGTCAGCTACGAGGACGGGCTGCTGGTCTACCGCGGCCGCAAGGACCGCATGGTCAAGCTCAACGGCTACCGCGTCGAACTCGGCGAGATCGAGGCGGCGGTGCTCGCCCACCCGGCCGTCGCCGAGGCCGCGGTCGTGGTGAAGACCGGGCAGGGGGAGCAGAACCAGGCGGCCCAGGCCCGTATCGCCCTCTACTACACGCTGCGCCCCGGCGCGGCGCGGCCCGGCCTGGTGCAGCTCAAGCAGCACTGCGCCCGCATCCTGCCCCGCTACATGCTGCCGCAGACGGCGACCTGCCTCGACCGGCTCCCGCACAACGCCAACGGCAAGACCGACTACCGGCGCCTTGACCACGAGGCGGCCCAGCCCACCGCAGAGCCTGCCGGCACTGCCAGCAAATGACGGAGACCATCTTGAGTCGAGGACCGATCGGGAAGCTCTGGCCGGGGGGCGAACCGGAGACCGTGGCCGCGCTGCTCCGGCACCGCGCGGACCGGACGCCGGACGCGCTCGCCTACCGCTTTCTCCCCGGTGCCGACGACGCGAGCGAGTCGTTAAGCTACGGGGAACTGGACCTGCGCGCCCGCACCGTGGCGGGGCGGCTGCTGCGCGAGAACCTGAGCGGCAAGCCCGTCCTGCTGCTCCACCCGCCGGGGCTGGACTACATCGCGGCCTTCTTCGGCTGCCTCTACGCCGGGGCGATCGCCGTCCCCGCCTATCCGCCGGACAGCGCGCGCTTCGGCCAGACCATGCCCCGGCTCGCGGCCATCGCCCGGGACTCCGGGGCCACGCACGCCTACACCACCGCCGACGTCCGCGAGGCCGCGCGCGCCAAGCCGGAGGAGATCTCCGCCCTCGGCCTGGCCGGGCTGACGTGGCTGACGGCCGGCGACCTCGCGCCCGCGGACGCCGAGGCCTGGCACGAGCCGGGCACGGCCGGCGGCTCCCTCGCCTTCCTGCAGTACACCTCGGGGTCGACCTCCGATCCCAAGGGCGTGATGGTCACCCACGCCAACCTCGTCCGCAACCTGCGCTCGATCCATCTGCGCCTGGAGCACGACGAGGACTCCGGGATGGTCTCCTGGCTGCCGCCGTACCACGACATGGGGCTCATCGGCGGCATCCTGACCCCGCTCTACGGAGGCTTCCCCGCCCACCTGATGGCGCCGGCCACCTTCGTCCGGCGGCCGCTGCTGTGGCTGGACACCCTCTCCCGGACGGGGGCGTCGACCAGCGTCGCGCCCAACTTCGGCTTCGAGCAGTGCCTGCGCCGGGTCACCGACGAGCAGCGCGACGCCCTGGACCTGAGCGCCTGGCGGCTCGCCCTGAACGGCGCCGAGCCGGTGCGGGCCGAGACGCTGGAGCGCTTCGCCGACCGCTTCGCCCCCTGCGGCTTCGACCGCCGGGCCCTGCTGCCCTGCTACGGGCTGGCCGAGGGCACCTTGATGGTGACCGGCATCGACGCCGCGCAGCCGCCGGTCCTCGGCGCGTTCGACGCCGGGGCCCTGGCGCGCGGCGAGGCGGAGCCGGCCGCGGACGGCGCGGAGCGGGCGACCCGGGTCGTCGGCTGCGGCACCCCCGTCCCGGACGTCGAGGTCGCCGTGGTCGACGCGGACACCCGCCGCCGGGTCGCGGACGGCCGCGTCGGCGAGATCTGGGTCGCCGGGCCGAACGTCGCCGACGGCTACTGGGGGCGCCCGGAAGCCACGGACGAGGCCTTCCGCGCCCGCATCGCGGGCGAGGAGGAGACGGCGGCCGCCTACCTGCGCACCGGCGACCTGGGCTTCCTGCGCGACGGCCAGCTGTACGTGGTGGGCCGCACCAAGGACGTCGTCATCGTGCAGGGCCGCAACCACTACCCGCACGACGTCGAACTGACCGCCGAGAAGGCCACGGACGCCGTCCGCCCCGGCTGCGGCGCCGCCTTCGGGATCCCCACCGCGCAGGGCGAACAGCTGGCTCTGGCCTACGAGTTCGGTGGCGGCGACCCGGCGGCGACCCTCGCCGCGCTGCGCTCCGCCATCGCCGAGGAGCACCAGGTCGCCCCGCACACCGTCGTCCTGCTCAAGAGGTCGACGGTCCCCAAGACGACCAGCGGCAAGATCCAGCGGCAGGCGTGCCGGGCGGCCCTGACGGGCCTGGAGCTGTCCGTGGTGGCGGCGAGCGTGGTCCGCGACGACGCGGGGCCGTCCCTCGCGGCCCGCCCGGGCCGCGACGAGGCCGTGGAGGCGGTCGCGCGCGTGCTGGGCAGGGCGGCCGGCCCGGACGACGTCGCCGACCGCGGCTTCGCCGAACTCGGCCTGGACTACGCGGGCCTCCTGGACGCCGTGGGCGCGCTGGAGAGGGAGTTCGGCGTAGCGGTCCCGGTGGGAGAGCTGCTGGTGCGCCCGCACGCGGCAACGCTCGTTGAACTGCTGCTCGCGACCGGGCCCGGCGAGAGCGCGGACCCCAACGGCGTGACCCCGACCGTGGACGAGGCCGGCGAGAGCAACCGGGCAGCCGACGAGGGCGCGTTCGCGGACCGGCCCGGCACGGGCACGTTCGCGAGCCCGACCGGTGAGGGCATGCCCTCCGGCCGGCCCGGCGAGGGCGCCTTCGCGGACGTACCCGGCGCGGGCGCGACCGGCGAAGGGCCCCGCGCGGGCGTGCCCGGCGCGCCCGGAAGCGCGCCCGCCGCCGTCGAGGCGTGGCTGGCCGCCCGGATCGCGGAACGGCTCGGTCTGCAGGCCTCCGCGATCGACCGCGACCTGCCCTTCATCTCCCTCGGGCTCGACTCCCGGCAGGCGGTGGCCGTCGCCGACGAACTGGGCGCCTGGCTGGGCCGCAGCCTGCCCGCGGGCCTGGTCTTCGAGCACCCGTCCGTCCGGGCCGTGGCGGCCCGCCTCGGCGCGCAGCAGCGGCCGCAGCCCACGGCCGCACCGGCTGCACCGGCTGCACCGGCCACCGGCGAGCCCGTCGCGATCGTCGGCATGGGCTGCCGCTTCCCGGGCGCCCCGGACGTGGACAGCTACTGGCGGCTCCTGCTGGACGGCCGCGACGCCGTCGGCGAGGTGCCGCGCGACCGCTGGGACCCCGAGCTCGTCGACGCCCCCCGCCACGGCGGGTTCCTGGACCGCGTCGACGCCTTCGACGCCCGCTTCTTCGGGATCTCGGCGCGCGAGGCCGAGCGCATGGACCCGCAGCAGCGGCTGCTGCTGGAGGTCGCCTGGCAGGCCTTCGAGGACGCGCACGTCACCCCGGCGCGCCTGGCGGGCAGCGAGACCGGCGTCTTCGTCGGCATCAGCAGCCACGACTACGCCGAGCTGCAGATGCCGCACCTGGAGGCGGTCGACGTCTACTCCGCGACCGGCAACGCCCAGTCGGTGGCGGCGAACCGGCTCTCGTACCACTTCGACCTGGCGGGCCCGAGCCTCGCCGTGGACACCGCGTGCTCGTCGTCGCTCGCCGCGGTCCACATGGCGTGCCAGAGCCTGCGGGCCGGCGAGTGCCGCACCGCGCTCGCGGGCGGGGTGAACCTCCTGATCACGCCGGGGCTGTCGGTGGCGTTCGCGCAAGGAGGGATGCTCTCCGCGGACGGGCGCTGCCGGACCTTCGACGACGCGGCGGACGGCTACGTACGCGGCGAGGGCGTCGGTCTCGTCCTCCTCAAACCGCTGTCCGCGGCCCTGGCCGACGGCGACCGCGTCCACGCGGTGATCCGGGGCTCGGCCCTGGGCCACGGCGGGCGCAGCAACGGCCTGACGGCACCGAAGGGTTCGGCGCAGCGCACGGTGATGGCGCGGGCCCTGGCCCAGGCCGGGCTGGAGGCCCCGGCGGTCGGCTACGTCGAGGCGCACGGCACGGGCACGGCGCTCGGCGACCCCATCGAGTGGGAGGCGCTGGCGGGCGTGTACGGGCGGGGGCGGGCCGCGGAGGAGCCGTGCCTGGTCGGCTCGGTGAAGACGAACATCGGCCACCTGGAGGCGGCCGCGGGGATCGCCGGGCTCATCAAGGCGGCCCTGGTCACCAAATACCGCCAGGTGCCCGCGTCACTGCACCTGACCACGCCCAACCGCGGCCTCGCGCAGGAGGGCGCGGGCCTGGAGGTGGCCACGGAGCGGCGCGCGCTGCCGGTGCGGGACGCGGCGCGGGCCGGGGTGAGCTCGTTCGGGTTCGGCGGCGCCAACGCGCACGTCGTCCTCGAAGCGGCGCCCGAGGTCCCGCCCGCCGCCCCGGCCGAGGGGCCCCGGCGCCCGCGGCACGCGCTGTGCCTGTCCGGGCACACGCCCACCGCACTGGCCACGCTGGCGCGCCACTACCGTACGCACCTGGCGGCGCACCCGGACGCTGACCTGCGGGAGGTGTGCCACTCGGCGAACACCGGGCGCGCGCACCTGGCCCACCGCGCCGTGCTCACCGGCGCGACGGCCGCCGATCTGGACGCCGCGCTGGAGGATCTGGTGCGCGACCGGCCCTCGACGGCGGCGGTCCGCGGCCACGTGCTGGGCCGCCCGGAGCCGAAGGTGGCGTTCCTCTTCAGCGGACAGGGCACCCAGTACACGGGCATGGCCAAGGAGCTCTACGGCACGCACGAGGCGTTCACGCGCACGCTCGACCGCGCCGACGCCGTGCTGCGGCCGCTGCTCGGCATTCCGCTGACGCGCCTGCTCTTCGACGAGGACGGCGCCGCGCAGCTGCGCAGCACGCGCTACTGCCAGGCGGCCCTGGTCGCCCTGGAGGCCGCGCTGGCCGGGGTGTGGACACAGCTGGGCGTGCGCCCGGCGGCCGTGCTCGGGCACAGCGCGGGCGCGATCGCCGCGGCGGCCGTCGCCGGGGCGGTGTCCCTGGAGGACGCGCTGGCCCTGGCGGCGGAGCGCGGGCGGCTGATGGACGCGCAGCCCGGCGAGGGCGCGATGATCGCGTGCATCGGCGACCCCGGCGCGGTCCGCGAAGTCGCCGCGGGCTTCGCCTCGGTCGCGGTCTCCGCGGTCAACACCGGTGACCACCTGGTGCTGTCGGGCGAGGCCGCGGAGATCGCCGCGGCGGGCGAGGCCCTGCGCGGGCGCGGCCTGACCGTACGGCCGCTGGTCGTCTCGCACGCCTTCCACTCCCCGCTGATGGCGGGCGCGGCGGACCCGCTGCAGGAAGCGGCCGGGCGGATCGCCTTCGCGGAGCCCGCCATCCCGTGGGTCTCCGACGCCACGGGCGAGCTCACCGGGCGCCCCGACGCCGGCTACTGGCGCGCGCACATGCTCGGCACGGTGCGCTTCGCCGACGGTTTCGCGACGCTGCGCCGGCTCGGCTGCGACGCCTTCGTGGAGATCGGCCCCCATCCGACGCTCCTCAACCTGGGCCGGTCCATGACCGCGGCCGAGCCGGGCGCGGGGGACGTCCCGGCGCCGCTGTGGCTGCCGACGCTGCGGCGCGGCGGTGACGCGTGGGAGTCGCTCCTGCAGTCGCTGGGGCGCCTGCACTGCGCGGGCGGGGCCGTGGACTGGGCCGCGCTGGAGGGACAGGACCCGCCGCGGCACGTCCCGGTGCCGCACGCCGTCCTGGAACGGGAGTCGTACTGGTTCACGGCCCCCGAGGAGCGGGCCCGGCGGTCCGCCGTGACGGGGCCCGCCCTGCCCGCCGCGCCGTCCTCCCTCGCCCGGGAGCCCTACGAGCCCTACGAGCCCCACGAGCCCCACGCCGTTCCCGCCGGCGGACCGGGCGTCGAGGGCAGCGTCCTCGGCCACATCGCGCGGATCTGCGGCTTCCCCGCCGAGCAGATCCCGCCGTACGCCCGCCTCGGCGTGGACCTGGGGTTCGACTCGCTGATGCGGACCGATCTGCAGCGCAGCATCGCCGCCCAATTCCCCGATCGGATGGACGCCTTGCAGCACGAACTCCCCGAGGACCCCACGGTGCGGGACCTGATGGACCGCCTGGCCGGCGGCCCCGGCCCCGTGGCACCTGCCGTCCCCGCCCCGGCACAGGCCGCGCCGCCCGCGCCGCTCGCGGTCCCGGCCCCGGCCCCGGTCCCGCAGCCCGCGCGGCCGGCGGTGAAGCAGGAGTACGCGTTCGAGGAGTGGGCCGAGTACGCCGAGCTGCAGGGGCGGCTGCGGCAGGCCCGGTCCGGCGGCTCGAACCCGTACGGACGCTCGCACGAGGGCTTCAACTCCGCGGAGGCCACGATCGGCGGCCGCAAGGTCGTCAACTTCGCCGCCTTCAACTACCTGGCGCTGTCGGGGCATCCGCAGGTGCGCCAGGCCGCGAAGGAGGCCATCGACCAGTACGGCACGTCGGCGTCGGCGACCCCGCTGCTGTTCGGCGAGACGCCGCTGCACCACGAGCTCGACGCCGAGATCGCCTCGTTCCTCGGCACCGAGGCGGCGATCGTCTTCGCGGGCGGCCACGCCACCAACGTGGCAACGGTCGGGCACCTCTTCGGGCCCGAGGACCTGATCGTCCACGACGAGTGGAGCCACGACTCCACCGTGCGCGGCTGCGTCCTGTCGGGCGCGCGGCGGCGGCCGTTCCCGCACAACGACTGGGAGGCCCTGGACCGGATCCTGACCGCGCTGCGCGGCCGGCACCGGCGGGCGCTCGTGGTGATCGAGGGCGCCTACAGCCAGGACGGCGACATCCCGGACCTGCCCCGGTTCATCGAGGTCAAGAAGCGCCACGGCGCCATGCTGATGATCGACGAGGCGCACTCGGTGGGCGTGCTCGGGGAGACCGGGCGCGGCATCGGCGAGCACTTCCCCGTCGACCGGGCCGACGTGGACCTGTGGATGGGCACCCTCAGCAAGGCGATCGGCAGCCTCGGCGGCTACATCGCGGCCCGCGAGCCGATCGTCGAGTACCTCCGCTTCACCGCTCCCCTGCACATCTTCAGCACCGGCATCTCGCCGGCGAACGCGGCGGCGGCCCTGGAGGCGATCCGGGTCGTCCGCAAGGAGCCGCAGCGCGTGGCCCGGCTGCGCGAGCTGTCGGACTTCTTCCGCGCCGGGGCCCGTGAGCGCGGCCTGGACATCGGGGTCTCCCGGGCGTCCGCCGTCATCCCGGTCATCACCGGCGACTGGGAGAAGACGATGGCCCTGTCGAACTCCCTGCTGGAGCAGGGCGTGAACGTGATGCCCATCGGCTATCCGGCCGTCGAGCGCGATAAGTGCCGGCTCCGCTTCTTCATCAACGTCGACCACACCGAGGTCGACCTCGAAAACTCCCTCGACCTTCTGGTGTGATCCCATGTCGACGCTGAACAAGGACACGTCCGGCTCCCCTGTCCCCGACCCCGCCCCCGGCTCCGTCCCCGGCTCCGGCTCCGGCGAGCAGCCGGACGTCCTGGTCACCGGGGCGAGCGGATTCATCGGCGGGCACCTCGTCCGCCGCCTCGCCGAGCGCGGCCACCGGGTGCGCGTGCTCGTCCGGGAGGGCAGCGACCGGTCGGGTTTCGCCGGCTCCGAGGCCGACACCGTCACCGGCGACCTGGACGACCTGCCGAGCCTGCACCGGGCCGCGGCCGGGGTGCGGCAGGTCTACCACTGCGCCGGGATGTCGGCGGACTGGGGCGCCTGGGAGGACTTCCGGCGCATCAACGTCACCGGCGCGGCGAACGTCGTCGAGGCCGCGGCCCACGCGGGCACGGTGCGGCGGGTGCTGCACGTCAGCACCACCGACGTCTACGGCTATCCCGTACGGCCGTGCGACGAGCGCACCGAGCCCCGCGACACCGGCCTGCCCTACAACCGCAGCAAGCTGCTCGGCGAGCGGGCGGTGCGCGAGGCCGCGGAGCGCACCGGGGTGCCGGTGACGATCGTCCGCCCGGTGTCCGTCTACGGGCCCGGCAGCAAGGACTTCGTCATCGAGATCGCCGACCTGCTGCTGCGCAAGCAGATGGTCTACATCCGCCAGGGCCGCGTCCCGGCCGGGCTGCTGTACGTGGGCAACGCCGTCGACGCCATGGTCGAGGCGTGCACGTCCGAGGCGACGGCGGGGCGCACGTACAACCTGCGCGACCCCGGGCTCACGACGTGGCGCGAGTACATCGAGGCCCTCGCCCGCGGCCTGGGCGCGCCGTCGCCGAAGCTCAGCCTGCCCACGCCGGTGGCGACCCTCGTGGCGACGGTCTCGGAGAAGCTCTACGGCGCCTTCGGCATCAAGGCGCGGCCGGTCCTCACCCGCCACGCCGTGCACCTCTTCGACCGCGACCAGTCGTACGGGATCGAGCGCGCGCAGGAGGAGTTCGGCTTCAAGAGCCCGGTGGGCTTCGAGGAGGGCATGCGGCGGACGATCGCCTGGCTGGACTCGGCGGAGGGGCGCAGGCATGTCGCCCGCTGAGCCGCTCGTCGCCGCCCTGCCCGGAGGCGCCCTGCCCCGGGACGCCCTGTGGTTCCCACGCTTCGGCGCGCCGCCCCCCGCCGTCGGCGCGGGGACGGTGCTGATCTGCTTCCCGTACGCGGGCGGCACGGCCTCCGTCTACCGCGACTGGCGCGAGCACCTCGGCAGCGGCGTCGCCGACGTGATCGCCCTGCAGCTGCCGGGCCGCGGCCTGCGGATGCGCGAAGCGCCGTACACCTCGGCGGAGCCGCTCGTCGCCGGCATCGCCGACGAGCTGGTGCGCCAGGGCCTGACCGGCGACTACGCGTTCTTCGGGCACAGCATGGGCGCGCTGCTGGCCTACGAGACCGGCTGCGCGCTGCGGGAGCGCGGCGAGCCCGGCCCGCGGCACCTGTTCGTCTCCGGCAGCAGGGCACCGCACTTGTACGGGGACCGCACCGAGCACCTGCTGCCCGACGCCGGGCTGCACCGGTTCGCGGCCGGCATCGGCGCGCTCGGCGACGGCGACCGGGCCCTGCTCAACGACGCCTATCTCGCACGGCGGTTGCCGGTCCTCCGGGCGGACCTGCAGGTGTGCAACGACTACCGCTGGCGGCCGCGCCGTCCGCTGGACTGCCCGATGACGGCGTTCTCCGCGAGCGACGACCCCATCGCCGAGGCGGGCGAGGTGGAGGCGTGGCGCGCGTACACGGCGGGCTCCTTCCTGCGTCACCACCTGCCCGGCGACCACTTCTTCCTCACCGCCGACGGCCCGTCGCGGGAGCGGCTGCTGCGGGAGCTGCGCGGTGAGCTCGCCCGCCTGCCCCGCGCCGCGGGCCCCACGACCACCACTGAGACAAGGGAACCCTCATGGACGTACTGAGCCTGGTCAACAGCGTGAGGAAGCGCGTCGAGGAGCCGCTGGGCGACGCCCTGGCGGCGGTGCGGATCGTCGGTAACTGGCGGATGCCCCTGCTGCTCGCGGTGTCCAAGGGGTTCATCACGCCGGTCTACCGGGCGGCCTTCCTCGCCTCCGCCGCGGGCTCGGGCGTGCTCGGCTGGCTGGCCGTGCGCCCCTGCGACCTGGAGTCGCTGGCCGACAAGCTGGGCGCGACGCAGGACAAGCAGCGGCTGCGGGCCTGGCTGGAGCTGGGCGTGCGCCTCGGCGAGCTCGACAAGCGCGAGGGCTGCTACCGGCTGAAGAGCATCGCCGCCCGCACGCTCGCGCGGGCCGGCAACGACGCCCTGGCCGCCGCCCTGGAGGAGGTGCTGCGCTTCCACGTGCCGGTGCTGCTCGGCGGCCCCCGGATGGCGGCGACCGGGGAGCGCTTCTCGCTGGGCGACCAGGACGGGCTCGTCATCGCCCGCTCGACGCGGGTGATCGAGCCGTTCGTCGAGGCGGCCATCGCGCGCACCCTCGACCGGGAGAACCCGCTGCGGCTGCTGGAGATCGGCTGCGGCAGCGGCATCCACGTGCGGCACGCGGCGCAGCTCAACCCGCGGCTGTCGGCCCTGGCCGTCGACATGCAGGAGGAGGTCGCGGAGACGGCCACCAAGAACATGGCCGAGTGGGGGCTCGCCGACCGCGTCGAGACCCGCCGGGGCGACCTGCGCACCCTCGACCTGCAGCCCCAGTTCGACCTCGTGACGATGCACAACAACATCTACTACTTCGCCGAGGACGAGCGCGTGGCGGCGCTGGAGAAGGCGCGCTCGCTGCTGGCGCCGGGCGGCAGGATCCTGCTCACCACCTCCTGCCAGGGCGGCAACATCGGCCTGGACGTGCTCAGCCTCTGGTTCACGTACGCCGACTTCGGCGGCCCCCTGCCCCGTGAGGAGGAGCTCGTCGCGCAGCTGGAGCGCGCCGGGTTCACCGACGTCGAGGCGGCCCGGCTCATCCCGGGCGAGCAGTTCCGCGCCTTCACGGCGACCGGCAAGTAGTCCCCCGCGCAGGCCCGAGCGTCCAGGAGAGCCCCACATGGCAACCCGTCCCCAAGACACCGCCACCCTCACGGAGCAGTCCGGCGACGTCGTCGTCCTCGGCGGTCCCGCGCAGGCCGACCCCGCCGTCCTCGGCGGCAAGGCGGCCCGGCTCGCCGACATGATCGCGGCGGGGCTGCCGGTGCCGCCCGCCTTCTGCCTGACCACCGCTCTCTTCACCCGCTACCTCGCCGACACCGGCCTGGACGGCAAGATCGAGGGCACCGAGGGCGGCGCGGTCCGCGAGCTGATCCTCGCGACCCGCATCCCGGCCCCGATCGCCGACGAGATCCTCGCCGCCTACGAGAGGCTCGGCCGGCCGCGGGTGGCCGTGCGCTCCTCGGCGCTCAAGGAGGACTCCGCGGCGCGCTCCTTCGCCGGCCAGCACGACACCGTGCTGGACGTCGCGGGGGACGCCGCGCTGCTGGACGCCGTGCGGCAGTGCTGGGCGTCGCTGTGGTCCGCCCGGGCCACGGTCTACCGCGACGGCGCGACGGCCGGGGCGATGGCCGTCGTGGTGCAGGAGATGATCCACTGCGACGTCAGCGGCGTGCTGTTCACCGTCGACCCGGTCAGCGCCCGGCCGCACCGCGTGGTGGTCGAGGCGTGCCAGGGGCTGGGCGAGGGGCTGGTGTCCGGGCGGGTCTCCAGCGACCTCTTCGTCGTCGACGACGGCAGCCTGGAGGTCGTCGAGGAGCGGGTGCGCTACAAGGTGGCCAAGTGGGCGCCGCTGGCACCGGGGAAGATCGGGATGACGAAGGTCGACGCCGCCGACCGCAATGTCCCCTGCCTGGACCACGCGCAGCTCGCCGAGCTCGCGAGGCTGGGGCTGCGCGTGCGCGACCACTACGGCAGCGAGCAGGACGTCGAATGGGGCCTGCGCGACGGCGCGTTCCACCTCTTCCAGACGCGCCCGATCACCACCAGGCCGGCCCCCGGCGACGCCGCGTCGCGCGCGGGGACGCTCAGCCCGTACGTGACGGAGCAGCCGGAGGCCGTCCAGCAGGGCACCCTGTGGTCCCGCATGGACATCGGCGAGATCTTCGTCGGCCTGATGACGCCGCTGGGCCTGAGCTTCGCCCGGTACTACCAGAAGAACGTCCACCTGGACTGCGCAGCGGCCCTCGGCGTGCGCGACACCGGCGACGCCGACCTGCACATGGGCTACTACCAGGGGCACATCTACCTCAACATCTCCTACAGCGCCTACCTGCTCGGCCAGGCGCTGCCCACCCGCGACCAGCGCCACTTCACCAAGCGGTTCGTCGGCGAGGACGTCGAGGGCGGAGCACTCGCCGACTACGAGAACCCGTTCGGGACGTTCCCGGGCGGTGTGACGGACGTGCTGTCGACGGCGCACTGGCTGCGGCACACCGCCGCCGAGGCGCTGCAGATGAAGTCCCGGTCGGACGAGATGGTCACCTCGCGGCTCTACGAGTTCGACCGCGCCCGGCGGCTGGACCTCTCGCGCATGAGCCGCCGCGAGCTGCACGCCGAACTCACCCGCAACCTCGGCTACTTCCACGACATGCACATCGGCTACATGCCGTACTACATCAACGCCTTCGGGTTCTACGGGATCCTCACCGAGCTGTGCCGGATGTGGCTCGGCGAGGAGGGCGAGAACCTGCAGAACCGCATCAAGACGGACATGTCCAGCCTGCGGACGGTGGAGTCCGCGAAGGAGATCTGGGCCGTCGCCCAGGCCGCCAAGGACCGTCCCCGGGTGCTGCGGATCATCAACGAGCAGCCGCTGGAGTCCGTCGGGGAGACGCTGCGCGCCGACGACGAGGGCGCCGTCTTCTGGGAGCGGCACATGGAGCCGTTCCTGCGCGCCAACGGCACCCGCGGCCACCAGGAGATGGAGATCACCCATCCGCGGTGGATCGACGACCCCTCGTACATCTTCCAGATGATCCGGCGCTACGCCTCCGACGGCTTCTCCGCCGACGACATCCTGCGGCGCAGCGGCGGCTACCACGACGACTCGCGGGAGATCCTCAAGAAGCTCTCGCTGCCGCAGCGCAAGGTGATCGAGACGGTCATCTCGCTGTACGCGCTGTGCAGCGAGCTGCGCGAGACCACCCGGATGTCGATGATCACCTCGATCTGGCTGGTGCGCAACGTGGTCTACGAGGTGGGCCGGCGCCTGGCCGGCAAGGGCGTCCTGCACTCCCTCGACGAGGTCGCCCACCTCGACTTCGAGGACGTGCGGGCCTATCTGGCCGGGGACACCGACGAGGTGGAGGCCTTCTCCCGCGAGCGGATCGACGAGGCCCGGCGCGTCCACGAGTACCGCAAGCGGCTGCCGGAGCCGCCGCTCACCTTCATCGGCGAGCACGACATCACCCAGGCCGTGCGGCCCGCCCCCGACGGGGCCCGGCTGAGCGGGCTGGGGGCGAGCCCCGGGCGGGTCGTCGGCCGCGCCCGCATCGTGGAGGACCTCGCCTGGCAGGCCGACGAGTTCGAGGCCGGCGAGATCCTCGTGACCCGCTACACCGACGCGTCGTGGACACCGCTGTTCGCGATCGCGGGCGGCGTCGTCACCGACGTCGGCTCGATGCTGTCGCACAGCTCGATCGTCTCCCGCGAGTTCCACGTGCCGTCGGTCGTGAACACCAAGTACGCGACGCAGCGCATCAACACCGGCGACATGGTCATGGTCGACGGCGACACGGGAACGGTGGAGGTCGTCGAGGGCTGAGCAACCGTCCGAGGAGAAGCGAGGAGAGACGACATGATCCCCAATCAGTGGTATCCGATACTCGAAACCAGCGAAGTCGGGAACGGGAAACCCACCGGCGTCCGCCGCATGGGCCAGGAGCTGGTGCTGTGGCGCGACCTCGACGGAAACCTGGTCTGCCAGGGCGCGCGCTGCCCGCACAAGGGCGCGAACCTCGCCGACGGGCGGATGAAGGGCAACACCGTCGAGTGCCCCTACCACGGCTTCCGCTACGGGCCCGACGGCGCGTGCAAGGCCGTACCCGCGATGGGCTCGGAGGCGCGAATACCCGGCTCGCTGCGGGTGCCCGTGTACCCGGTGCGGGAAGCGCACGGGCTGGTGTGGCTGTGGTGGGGCGAGGAGCGCGCCGAGGCCGATCTGCCCGGCATCCAGGTGGCGCCGGTCGTCGCCGGGAACCCCAAGGCCCACTCGACGACGCACTGGACCCGTCCGGTCCACTACACCCGCTACATCGAAAGCCTGCTCGAGTTCTACCACGTCACGTACGTCCACCGTGATCACTGGTTCAACTACATCGACTACCTGTTCCTCTACGGGACGGCGCGCAAGCTGGGCCTGGACGGCAAGGAGCGCTACCTCGCGGCGACGAAGATCGTCAACCACAAGCTGGAGACCGAGGGCCAGACCCTGCGCTACTCCTTCGACCACCAGGAGGAGGCGGACCCGCAGAACACCACGCACTACATCATCACGTTCACCTTCCCCTGCCAGGTGCACGTCCAGACCGAGCAGTTCGAGGCGACGTCGTGGCTGGTCCCCGTCGACGACGGGCACACCGAGCACATCCTGCGCTGGTACGAGTACCCGGCGTTCAAGCCGCTCCTCCGCTCGGAGAGGCTGCGGCGCATCCTGCCGTGGGCCTCCCTCTACATGGAGAAGTGGATCCAGGACGTCCAGGACGTCCGCATCATGGAACGCCAGGAGCCCAAGATCAGCGAGGGCGGCGTCAGCAAGTTCATCCCGGTCGACGAGCTCAACGCCAAGTACCTGGCGATCCGCTCGCGCCTGATCCAGGAGGCGGCGGAGTCGAAGACGGCGAAGGAGACGGCGGCGGATCCGCTGCCGGCCGCCGAGGCGCCGGAGCCCGCGGGGAAGCGCCCGGCACCGGCGAACGGCCGGAGGACGACGAAGGCGGCCGCGAACGGCGAGGGCCTCGCGGCGGCACGGGCGAGCAGGGCGCGCTGAAGGACCGGGTGGTGAGACCGGCCTCCCGGCCGGGCACCGCCCGCGGAATACGAAAAACCCCGGCTCGGGAGCCGGGGTTTTTCTCCTGCGCCGTGGGCGGCGGTCAGCCGCGGGCCCGGACCGGCGCCTCGGCGCCCGTCGCGTCGGCCGCAGCCTCATCCGCGGCCGCAGCCTCGGTCCCGGCCTCGGCCTCGGCCGGCTTCGGGATGAGGAAGGACGTCGCCAGGGCCGCGGCCAGGATGACGACGCCGGCGATCATGCCGGAGGTGTAGCCCGTGGCCGAGGAGGCGTCCGCGGGCTGGACCGCGGTCTTCACCGCGTACAGGACGGCGAAGCTCAGGCCGGCGCCCAGGTTGAAGGCGCCCGCGTTGAGGCCGGGGAGGAAGCCCGGGTTCTCCCGCGGGGAGAGGACGATGCCGAGGCCGTTGAGGACGATGTTCGCCACGCCCGCGTAGGTGATGCCCACGAGGAGCGACGCCACCAGCAGCAGGGCCTTCGAGTGGGCGGGGATCGTGAGGATCATCAGCACCACGGAGGCCGCGGAGCCGACCAGGCCGATGCGCAGGACGCGGCCGTAGCCGTGGGTGGCCGCGAGGCGCCCGGCCAGCGGGCCCATGGCCAGGCCGGCCAGGGCGTACGGGGTCAGGGTCCACCAGGCGGACCCCTCGGCGCCCATGCCGAGGCCGGCGTCGGCGTCCTGGGCGAAGGCCGGGATGAGGCCGTTCATGACGGCGAAGACACCGGTCATGGTGAGGGTGGTGGTGAGCAGGGTCGCCCAGGTGCCGCGCCGGCGCAGGTGCCGGGTGGCGACCAGCGGGTGCGCCGAGCGGTCCTCGGTCCGCCAGAACAGGGCGAACGCGGCGGCGGAGACGACGACCAGGACGGCGATGAGCCCCCAGTTCGCGGCGGCGAGCTTGCCGGCCTCGTTGAGGGCGACCAGCAGCGAACCCACGGACACCACGAGGAGGCCGACGCCCGGCCAGTCCATCCGGTCCGCGCCGGGGACCTTGGACTCGGGGGTCAGGAACGCGGCGAGGGCGGCCGCGAGGACGGCGACGACGGCCATGACCCAGAACACGGACTGGAAGCCGTGCTCGTCGGCGAGGAACCCGCCCGCGAGCGAGTCGACGCCGGCGATGCCGCCGTTGACCGCCGTGATCACGCCGAGCAGGGTGCCGTACCGCTTGGGCTCGGTCACCTCCTGCCGCAGCATGATCAGGCACAGCGGGACGACCGGGCCGGAGAAGCCCTGCACGATCCGCCCGGCGAACAGCACGGGCACGCTCGTCGCCAGCGCCGCGATCACACAGCCGGCGGCCATCAGGACGAGCATGCCGGTCAGGACCTTGCGGCGGCCGATGACGTCGCCGAGGCGCGGCAGGAAGAGCGAGAACAGGGCGGCCGACGTGAAGAACGCGGTCTGGGTGAGCCCGATCTCGGCGGAGCTGGCGCCGAGGCTGTCCTCGATGCTCTTCAGCGCGGGGCTGAGCATGCTCGCATTGAGCTGGAAGGCGATGCAGGCGGTCAGGAGTGCGGTGACCAGCACGCCCACGCGGGCAGGGCGGCGGTCGATAAGAGAAACGTTCATGCCTCGACGCAGTGGTGAAAGTGGATCTCCGACAATGCAGCGGAAACGCTGCGGGCACACAGAAAAACCCCAGCTCGGCTGGGGCTTTTCAGTCGGTCTCTGACCTGCGGAAACACCAGTCTTACGGGGTTTAGCTGCTCCCCAATGGTACCCGGGGTTCCGTAAAAGCGGATTTCTTGGTCACGGCGCCTTGATCACGGCTTACCCGGAGGCCGGCGGCGGCGAATGCCGCGGATCCGGGGCAGGAGGGTGCGGGACCGGCGGAAGGGCGCGAGTGCGAGGGGGCGGTCGCGGGGGTATGGGCCACGCAGCAGACGAGGGCCGTGGCCTTCGGTCCCCGAGGGGGCCGGGGAGCAGACTCGAACGGGAGCGCTGACCGCCGGACTCTGTTTCACTGGTGCATCATGCGCCCGTGAGCCGAAGGGAATTGACGGGACAGCTCCCCCGGACCGAGCGGGGTGAGGCCAGGGGGAGGGAAGGTCGAAGGTGCACGACAGAACACCACCGGTCCATGTCGCAGTCCTGAGCAGTGCGGTCACGCTGCTGTCCGAGCTGGAGTTCGCGAGCGATCCCGATCAGCGGGTCTGGTTCGCGGAGCTCGTCAGCGACGGCCTGGCCAAGCCGGTCGAGTGCCTTCGCAAGACCATCCGGTCCGACCTCCTCGGCATCGCCCGTGGCGCGCTGTCGCAGCCCCGGGGGGTCGACGCGCTCACCAGTGCCGTGCGCCTGCTGTGCGGCGACGCCGCGGCCGACGACCTCTTGCGCGCGCTCTCCCCGCCCGTGCTGCCGGCCGGTCTCTTCGAGGAGCACACCGAGGCCCAGGTACGGGAGGTGCTGCGGAAGCTCACGGAGGCCGAGTCCCGGAGGCTCCGGGACCTCACGGCCCGGTGGACCGGGCTGGACCTGCCTGCCGACCTGGCGGCCCCCGCGCTCTTCGACGAGCTCCTGGATCACGCGGCACAGCCCGACGGGGTGCCCCCCGCGGTGGTCCTTCTGGAATGCGCCGCCCAGGTGAACGGACAGCTGGCGCAGCGGCTGAGGCCCGCCTGCGAGGACTGGGCGGGATCGCAGGGCGGGGCCGCCGCCCTCGCCGCGCGCCGCGCCGAGATGGCGGAGGGCCGGAGCGACCCCTCGGTCCCCAAATGCCTGGTGGTCATGGTCGAGCCCGCCGGCGACGGCACCGGCGAGATCCATGTGCGGCACTGGATCAACGACGTCGCCGGGGTCTGGGCGCCCCGGCAGGGCGACTGCGTGACCGTCGCGCCGCACCAGCTGCACCGGGCGGTCGGCCAGGCCCTCGCCCGGGGGGACGCGCTGTGGGCGCAGACCCCGGAATCGGATCACGAGATCCCCGCGTACGTGGAGTTCATCCTTCCGTTCCACCTGCTGAACCTCGACATGGCGGCCCTGGACGTGGCGGAGGGCGGCGCTTCCCCGCTTCCGCTGGGGCTGGCGTACGGCGTGCACCTGCGCAGCCTGGAGCGGATGCGCAACGCGAGCTCGCGCCAGATGCGGCTGTGGCGCGAGCGCTGGAAGGTCGCGCACAGCGGGGACATCGCGCAGCGTCTGATCTGGCGGCAGCAGGATTCCGGCCGGGCCGACTGGCTGGCCGGGCTGCGCGCCGACGGCAGGATCGCCGTGGTCGAGCTGCGGGGGGCGGCGGTGGAGGGGCAGGCGCTGCCCGCGCTGCGGGAGGCGGTGTACGAGGGGATCGGTGTCGCCATCTGGGACCGCAGGGAGAGCTGGCCCGCGGAGACCGGTGCCACGGTCCGGCAGCTGCTGTCGCATGCGGTCCGCCGGCTGCCGTATCAGGTGTACCGGGAGCGGATCGCCGCGGCGGCCGATGCGGACGGAGCCGGCCAGCTGGGCAGGCATATAGCGGTCCTGTGGGACGACCCGTACCGGCTCGTCGACCGGGACGCCGTGCATGACCACGAGGACGAGGAGGTTCCGGCATGACGGAGACGGGGGCAGCGGGGAATCCCCGCAGGGCGGAGGGCCCGCACGAGCAGGATCCCCTGCGGATGCCGGATCCCCTGCGGATGCCCGGGAGCCGCGGCGCCTCGCCCGCGGCGTCCGCACCGCCCGGCTGGCGGATCTTCCACGCTACGGGGGACGCCCCCTCCGGGACGCCTGCCCCTCTGCCCGCGCCGCCGCCCTGGCGCGAGTTCGGCGGCGAGCCGCTCCAGCCGCCGCCCGGCGACGACCCCCGGGCCACCGAGCGGCGCCTGGGCACCGCCGGGGCCAGGCCGCAGTTACGGGAGGAGGAGGTCGACCTGGTCAATGCCGCGCTGCTGCTGCGCCGGCCGATCCTGGTCAGCGGGCCTCCGGGCGTGGGCAAGTCCACCCTCGCCTATCTGGTGGCGCGGGAGCTGGGCCTGGGCCGGGTCCTGCCCTGGTCCGTCGTCAGCCGCACCACGCTCAAGGACGGCCTCTACGCCTACGACTCCATCGGCCGGGCCCAGGCGATCGCGGCCTGGCGGGCGGGCGAGGAGCGGGAGGAGGCCCCCGAAATCGGCGACTACGTCACCCTCGGCCCCCTCGGCACCGCCCTGCTCGCCTACGAGCGTCCCCGCGTGCTGCTGGTGGACGAGCTGGACAAGAGCGACATCGACCTGCCCAACGACCTGCTCCACGTGATGGAGAACGGCTGCTACGACATTCCCGAGCTCGTCCGCAGCCCGCAGCGGGAGACCGTGGTCGTCACCGACGACCCGGGCGGCCGGGCCGTGGTCCACGGCGGCCGGGTCGAGTGCCGGGAGTTCCCCGTCGTGATCATCACCAGCAACGGCGAGCGGGAGTTCCCCGCCGCCTTCCGGCGCCGGTGCCTGCCCCTGGAGCTGCGCCCGCCCAGCCGTGAGCAGCTGGTGTCCATTGTGGTCAGTCATCTGCGGCGCAGGCCGGAGGGCATCGAGGGACTCCTGGACCACTTCGAGAAGAGCGTGGCCGCCGGTGGTACGCAGACCGTCGACCAGCTCCTGAACGCCGTGCAGTTGATCGCATCGGGCGGTTTTCACGACGACGAGGCCGGGCGTAAGCTCATCGAGATACTCCTGCGCGACCTCGCGAAAGGCCGCTGATGACCGGGACGCCCAGAGAGCGAGACTCCCTCCCCGGTGATGCACAGGAGGATCGCCCGGCCCGTCCGGACGGCCCGGGCGCCGGCACCGGGCAGCCGGAGTGGCAGGAACCGGGGTGGCAGGAAGCGGAGTGGCGGGAATACGCCGATGCCGTCTGGCTGACCGCGGCCTGGCTGGAGCACTCCCCCGTCGGCCCTTCGGCCCACGACCCTCCTCACCCGCCGGCCGGCGGCAGCGCACGCACGGCGCAAGCGCCTGCTCCGGCGAGCGTGATGCCCCCTGCCGCGGCCGAGGAACCGACACCGGCTCCGGCGGCGACTGCGACCGGCAGTGCGCCCCCGGCGGATCCGGAGCCGGCACCGTACGTGGCCGAGGTGCCGGTCGCGGTGGGTGCCGACTCCTCTGCTCCACCGGAGGATCCGGCTGCTGCCGTCCCCGTCGTACGGAACCAGCGCAACCAGCGGAACCAGTCGCTCCTCGCCAAGGCACTTCACCGGCTCGGCCACCGGGTCCCCTCCCGGCACCGGACGGAGCTGGACGAGGAACGCACCGCCCGGCACGGCATCATCGACGGACTGTGGATGCCGTACCTGCGGCCCGAGCCGGAGCGGGCGTTCGATCTGGTGGTGCTCGCGGACGACGGGCCGACGATGCCGGTCTGGGCCCGGGAAGTGGAGCGGATCGCGACCGAGGCGCAGCGCAGCGGTGCCTTCCGTGACGTGCGCACCGTCCGCCTGACCCTCGCGCCCGACCGGGCCGCCCTGCGGCTGCCCGGGCATCGCACGGCGGATCCCGCCGAGTTGATCGACGGCCGGGGCACCCGGGTGTTCCTGCTGGTGACCGACGGCCTCGGAGCGGAGTGGACGGCAGCCGGAGCGCAGCGGCTCCTGCACCGGTTATCCGAGGCGGGTCCCACCGCACTGGTGCATCTGCTGCCCACCTACCTCTGGCACCGCTCCTCCGTCCGCCCCCGCCCGGGCCGGCTGGAGTCGGGCGGCTTCGGCGCGTCCAACCGGGCCATGGGCTACGGGGATCCGTCCGTCGGCGGCGATCCGACCCGCCCCATGCCGTCCGCGGCCGGCCCCGGCCGGATGCTCCCCGTCCCCGTCCTGAGCCTGAATCCGGCCGCCTTCGAACTCTGGGCCGAGCTGGTGACCGGGGAGTCGGGGCTGGTCCGGCAACTGCCGGTGATCTTCCCCGATGAACTGCCGACCGCCGCCGCGGCCCCCGGCCTGCGCACCCCCCGGACCGACTCACCCGCCGCGGCGGCCCGCGCCGTGCGCCGGTTCGCCTCCCTGGCCACCCCGACGGCGCGGCAGCTCGCCACCCATATCGCCGCCCTGCCCTTCGAGTTCAACCTGATCGAACAACTGCGGCACCGCATGCTGCCGCAGGCGTCGCCCGATCACCTCTCGGAGATCCTCATGGGCGGGCTGATCGACTGGCGCACCCCTGATCAGGGCGGTCCCGACTTCGCGAACGGCATCCGCGAGGCCCTGCTCGCCCTCGACACCAGGAGCCAGCTCGCCCGGGTCGTCGCGAACTTCGCGGAACTGCGGGACGGCCGCGAACGGGGCGGGCGGCTCAAGGCCGTCCTGCGCGCACCGGACTCGGTCGCCCTGCCCGAGGTCTCCGAGGCCGGACAGGCCTGGCTCCGGGTGGAGATGGCCGTGCTGCGCGCGCTGTCCGGTCCGTACACCCGGCGCGTCGCGGAGCTCGCCCGGCGCGCGGCGGCGGAGCTGGGCTCCCTCGGGGACACACCGGGCGCGCGCCCGGGGAGTAACGAAGAACGCTCAGGGGGTAACGAAGATTCTTCGCTGGGCATGCATGAGGCGAAAGACCCGGACCCCTCCGGCACGCCTGAAATTCCAGGAGACGTTGTGCACCCGACATCCCAGATCACCGAGGACCGGAAGGCTGAGCCACAGATGGAGCGCGACACTTCGGAGACCTGGATCACCCGGACCGGCCGGCCCGCGGTCATGGGAAACGTCCCGCAGAAGAACCCCAACTTCACCGGCCGCGAGAGCCTGCTCCGGGAGATCGAGGAGCAGCTGCGCGGCGACGGAACCACCGCCGTGCTGCCGCAGGCGCTGCACGGCATGGGCGGGGTGGGCAAGTCCCAGCTGGCCATCGAGTACATCTACCGCCACAGCCACGAGTACAACGTCGTCTGGTGGATTCCCGCGGAGCAGGAGAGCCTGATCCTCGGGGCCCTCTCGCAGCTCGCCCGGCGTCTCGGTCTCGAGGTCGGCCCGCAGGCCAACACCACCGTCCCGGCGGTCCGTGAGGCGCTGCGCAGCGGAAAGCCGTACGACAACTGGCTCCTGGTGTTCGACAACGCCGAGGACATCGACGTCGTACGCCGCTATTTCCCCACCGACGGCCCCGGCAAGATCCTGATCACCTCGCGCAACCGCGAGTGGGAGCGGATCGTCCCCCCGCTCAGCGTGGACGTGTTCACCCGGGCGGAGAGCGTGGCGCTGCTCCAGCGGCGGGCCCGCTCCATGAACGCGCAGGACGCCGACCGGCTGGCCGAGGCGCTCGGGGACCTGCCGCTGGCCGTGGAGCAGGCCGGCGCCTGGATCGCCGCCACGGGCATGCCGGTGGCCGAGTACGTCGAGCTGCTGGAGCAACGCACCCCGGGCATCCTCCACCTCGATCCCGCACCCGACTATCCGGTCTCGGTGGCCGCGGCCTGGAACATCTCGCTGGAGAGCCTCGCCGGGTCGAACCCCGCCTCCCGCCAGTTGCTGGACATCTGCGCCTGCATGTCGCCGGAGCCGATCCCGATCTCGGCGTTGCGCGCCTCCCGCGCCATCGAGATCTCGCCGGAACTCGACCCGGTGCTGCGCAACCCCGTGCTCATCGGCCGCGCCACCCGCGACCTCAACCGGCTCTCGCTCATCAAACTCGACCACGGTACGGGCACCCTGCAGATGCACCGGCTGATGCAGGCCGTCCTGCTGGAGGCCATGACCCCGGAGAAGGCCGCCCAAACGCGCCACGCCGCGCACGTCCTGCTCGCGGCGGCCAAACCGGGTGCTCCGCACGCTTCCGACCAGTGGGGCGCGTACCAGAGCCTGCTGCCGCACGTCATCGTCTCCGGGGCCGTCCACAGCGAGGATCCGTGGGTCCGCGAGCTCATCAACGACATCGTCTTCTACCTCTACTACTGGGGTGCGCACGAGACCGGTGCGTCGCTCGCCCGCGAGGCGTGGACCGCCTGGCTCGGCCAGTCGGGCGAGGAGGACACCCAGGTCCTGCAGATGGGCAAACTCCTGGCCTATTTCCTGCGGTTGCTGGGCATCGGCGAGGAGGCGCACACGCTCAACGAGCAGGCGCTGGAGATCTCCCGGCGCCCCGGGGTGCCCGAGGAGGAGCTCATCGACTCCATGTGGCAGATGGCGGGTGCGCTGCGCTACCGCGGGGACTTCCACGCCGCACGTGACCTCGACGTCGAGGCCACCGGCCGGGCCCTGGACCTGTTCGGCCCGGAGGACCCCGGGGCGCTCCAGGCCGCTCACAGCTACGGGGTGTCGCTGCGGCTCTGCGGCGAGTTCGCCAAGGCCAGGGAGCTGGACGAGGAGACCGTGCGGCAGTGGGAGCTGCTGTACGGGCCCAACAGCGGCCTCACCCTCAACACGCTCAACGGACTGGCCATCGACATCCGTGAGAGCGGCGACTATCCCGCCGCCCGCAAGCTCCAGGAGGAGACCTACCGGGTGATGGCCTCGGTCAACGGCGTCGACAACGCCGCCACCGTGCGTGCGGCACGCAATCTGGCCGTGTGCCGTCGTCGTGACGGATCGCTGGCGGAGGCCGCCGAGCTGAGCGAGGAGACTCTCAAGCGGTTCACCGACCGGTACGGCCTGGACTTCCGGGACACCCTCGCCACGGCGATGAACGTATCCGTCGACCGGCGGCTCCAGGGAGATCTGGAGTCCGCGCAGGAGCTCGGCGAGGACACCGTCCGCCGGTACCGCGCCACGCTCGGCGAGAACCACCCCTTCGCCCTCGCCGCCATGCTCAACCTGGCGGGGACGGAGCGGGCCCTGGGGCGTCACGCGAAGGCCGAGGAACTGGACGGCGAGGCGGGCAGGCGGTTGCGTGCCACCCTGGGCGACCGGCACGTCACCACGCTGATCGGTGACCTCGGTGTGGCCAACAACCACTACGCACGCCTCGACTTCGCCGCCGCGCATGCCGTGGATTCCGCCGCACTCGGGGAGTTGGAGGAGGTCTGCGGGCCGGACCATCCGGTCACCCAGTGCTGCCGGGCCAATCTCGCGCTGGACCTGCGGGCTCTGGGGCGGACCCAGGAGGCCGACGCACTGCACACGAAGGCGGTGGACACGCTGTCGCGATGCGTCCGGGCCGGGCACTACTGGCTGGAGGCCGTCAAGGCACACCGGCGCATCGAATGCGATATCGCGCCGATGCCGCTGTAGACGGTGTAGCTGGCGTAGCCGCTGTAGCTGGTGTGACTGGTATGACTGGTGTGGCTCCCGCGTCCGCAGGGCCGGGCGGTCCCGGGACCGGGACCAGGATCGGGCCCGGCCCCGGGACCGCCGGGAGGCCCCCGGTCAGCCGGAACCCGGACTGGGGGCCGTGACCGGCCCGGCCCGGTCGGGGCTGTCCCCGTACCCCCCGTCCCTCGCGGGCGGCCGGGTGCGGCCGGCCAGCCACCGCACCAGGGCGAGCAGCGGCTGCGTCGCGACCGTGGTGACCAGGGCCATGAGGACGAACACCGCGTACAGCCGCCCGGTGATCAGCCCGGCTTGCAGGCCGGCGTTGAGCGCGATCAGCTCGGTGAGGCCCCGGGCGCTCAGCAGCACGCCGATGGTGCGGGCGTCGTCGCGCCCCACTCCGCAGAGCCTCGCAGCACCCAGTCCGCTGCCCACCTTGGCCAGCACCGCGAGCGAGGTGGCCACCACCAGGGCGACGAGACCCGCTTCGTTCAGCGAGCCGACCGATACCCGGCTGCCCGAGATGACGAAGAAGAACGGCAGCAGCAGACCTGAGACGTCGTTGAGCGGCCGCACCAGCTCGGCGTCGAGGGTCCCGTCGGCCTCCCGTGGGACCACCACGCCGGCCAGCAGGGCACCGAAGATCACGTGCAGGCCCAGGGCACTGGTCGCCCAGGCCGAGGCACAGGCGAAACCCACCAGCACCGCCAGACGGTACGAGGCATCCAGATGACGGCCCCACAGCAACCGGCGCAGCAGCGGTCGCGCTCCGAGCAGCATCACCGCGGCGTAGAGCAGCCCGAGCACCAATTGCAGTGCGCCACGGGGCTCACCGCCGTGCCCGCCGGCGTCGAGCAGGGCGCCGACGAGCACCGTCCAGCCCATCACGTCGATGAGTCCGGCAGCGGACACGGCGATCACGCCGGGCAGCGTTCCGGCCAGCCCGTTCTCCCGGACTATGGCGGTCAGGACCGGCACCGCGGTGATCGAGAGCGCCACGCCCAGGAACAGCACGGCGGAGACCGGCATGCCGGCGGGCGCACCGAGCCGCGTCAGTTCGTCGCGGAAGAGCAGCGCTGCTCCGGTGCCCGTGGCCATGGGCACGAGGAAGGCCGCGAGCGACACCGTCACCACCGTCCGCGCGCGCTGCTTGAGGATCGAGAGGTCGAGCTCGTACCCCACCGCGAAGAGGAAGACGATCAGCGCGAGCTGGGAGAGCGCGTTGAGCATCGGTTCGATCTCGGACGGGAAGAGCTGCCGTGCCGCGGCGGGGGCCACGGCGCCGAGCAGCGTCGGCCCCAGGGCGATTCCGGCGACCAGCTGCCCCACGATCACGGGTTGGCGCAGCCACCGCGCCAGCCGGCCGGCACCATGGGCGACCACGATCACGACGGCCGCTGCGCCGACGAAATGCGTGAGCATCGCATCCGGGCTCATGGGACCCCTCCGGAGTCGGGTACGGACGAAGTCCGAGCGAAGTAGCTTGTCCAGAATACGAGGAAACTGACGGCGAGTTATCGCATGGGGAAGACATACGGCGCGTTATCGCACGGGGAAGAAGGTACGCATGGTCGCAGTGGTCTTCGTCCACGGAACGGGGGTCCGGGAGCCTCGGTTCGAGGAGCTCTTCCAACGGGTCGGCGACGGACTGGCGCAGAGAACGCCCGGGGTGACGGTCATCCCGTACTACTGGGGTACGGAGCACGGGGCGCGCCTCGCCGCGGGCGGCGCCAGCCTGCCCCCCGAGGGCACCGCGCGCGGCGTGCCCGGCGCCGGGGCGGCAGAAGGGGACGGAGGCTGGGGCAGGGACGGGGGCGGTGGCCGGGACGGGGGTAGGGACAGCGCGGCCTCCGACGGCGAGACCGACCGGTGGGAGCTGCTGTACGAGGACCCGCTGGCGGAGCTCAGGGAGGCGGCTGCCTCGGCCCCCTCGGGCGCCGTACCCCGCGCCGAACTCCCGCCCGGCGCCCCGCATCCCGCCGAGGCCCCCCGGCTCCTCCTCGCCCGCCTGGCGTCCTCGCCCGAGGTGAACGAGGCGCTGCTGCCCGGTCTCCGCCGCGCCGCCGGGGACGTCTCGCGCAGCCCGCTGCTGGGCCCGGCGGCCCGGGCCCTCGCGTCCGGCGGCACCGGGACCGGGACCGGCCCCGGGAGCGGCGCACTGGAGCACCTCCTGGCCCGCGCCGTGGCCGCGACCTGTCTGCGCTCGCTCCTCGACGCGGACGCCCCGGTCATACCCGACGGGGAACAGCGTGACAGGGCCGTCGAAGCGCTCGCCGCGGCCATGGGGGCACCGCCGGCCGGCACCGATCGCGGTCCCGGTGCGTTCCTGCTGCGCCCCTTCGCGCGGGCCGGGTTCCGGTACGCGGTGCGCCGTCGCCGTGCCCTCACCGAGGCCGCGCACCCCGCCGCCGGGGACGTCCTGCGCTATCTCGCCCACGGCGAAGCCGTACGGCAGGGGCTGCGTGCGGTGCTGGACGGCCTCGAAGGCCCGGTCACCGTCATGGGGCACAGCCTGGGCGGCATCATCGCCTTCGACACCCTGGCCGGGCGTGCCCACCCGGCCGTACGGCTGCTGGTCACCGTGGGATCCCAGGCGCCGTTCCTCTACGAGATCGGCGCGCTGCCGAGTCTCCGCCACCCCGCCGGGCTTCCGGGGCACTTCCCGCCCTGGCTCAACCTCTACGACCGCCGCGATCTCCTCTCCCACGTCGGCGGCCCGCTCTTCCCCGGCAGGGTCCGGGACGTCGCCGTCGACAACCGCCAGCCCTTTCCCGCCTCGCACAGCGCCTACTGGACCAACCCGGCCGTGTACGCGGCCATCGCCGGGGAACTCACATGACCACTCCGCCGCCCGAACGGGTCTTCGCCCTTGTCGTCGGTATCGAGCAGTACGCCGCCGGCCCCTCGTGGGACCTGCCCGGCCCCGCCCGGGACGCCTTGCGCTTCCGGGACTGGCTGCGCACGCGCGGCGTCCCCGAGCAGAACATCATGCTGCATCTCGCGCCGGCCGCCGGGTTCACCCCGCAGGTGGCGTACGAGCGCGCCGATCACGCCTCCCTCCGCCACCGGTTGGTCACCCGGCTGCCCCGCCTGGACGGCGATGTGCTGTGGGTCTGGTGGGGCGGCCACGGCATGCTCGCCGAGGACGAGCACATCCGGCTGTTCACGGCCGACGCCACCGTCTCCGACAAGCGCAATCTCGACCTGGAGACCGCTCGCAGGCATCTGGCCAGCGACGCCGTCCCCGGGCTGACCCGCCAGATCTGGGTCGTGGACGCCTGCCAGACCTTCGCCGAGGAGCACGGCCACCTGCAGGCGCTGCCCGGGGAGCAATTCCCCCTCGGCAAGCGGGAGAACGTCCACCAGCAGGTGCTCATGCTCGCCGCCGACCGGGGCCAGCGCGCCGCGAACGACCCTGCGCGCGCCACCGGCCTGTTCTCGGCCGCGGTGCTCGACATCCTCCAGGAGGAGACGGACGCCGGGGAGGCCGCCGGTCCGGCCAAGGTCGAGAACCTGTTCCGCCGGGTGCGCGAACGGATCGCGGAGCTCCGACTGGCCGGACACACAGGGCAGTTGCCGCGGATCGTGCTGCACGGAGCGGACCGCACGGAGACCGTGCGGCCCGAGCCGGCCGCCGTGCGGCCCGGGCGGGTCAGGGCACACCTGATCGACTCCCTGCTCGCCTACCCGTTCATGGCGGATCCGGCACAGCGGCAGATCATGGTCCGCCTCCTGGACACGCCCGCCGTCCAGACCATGAACCGGGGCAGCGACCCCCGCTCCGACGCCACGGCGGTCTACCTGGGCCTCCGGCGGGTCCCCGGCGGCCTGTGGCTGCTCTACGACGCCGTGACCCTGCTGGACCCGGACGAGGAGCTCGCCGCCCGGCTGGAATCGGCCGTCCTCGCCTGCATCGCCCTGCAGGAAAGCGGTCTGCGATGATCGTACGGGCTTCCAACACCGGTTCGACGTCGCCATCATGGGTACCACGTTCAGGGACGAATTCAGGGATGAACGGAACGCTCGGGATGGGCTACGACCCGCGATCCGTGCACGAAATGGGGGACGCTCAGTGGACGAGCCCGCGCGCGCCGACCGCTTGACGTCGGACCTGGCCGACCTGGACCGCGTGGACATCACCGCCCTGCGGTCCGTACCGCGGTCCTTACGGGCCGGCCGCCTGCTCGAGGAGGTGCGGCGGGCGCGCGGGCGGGCCTCCGTGGACACCCCTCCGGGAAGGGCCGAGTGACACCGCCTTCCGGGGTGGGCCCGGTGACGCCGCCCGGGAAAGGCCGGGTGACGCCGCCCGGCACCGGACAGCAGCCGCAGCCGTCGCTCACCCTGCCCGGCGCGAGCTTCGACGCCCTGGCCTCCGGAGGCGGATCCGCGCGGGAGTCCGCGTTCCTGGCCAGGGGCGAGCGCTCCCGCCGGTTGCTGCTCCTCGGTGAACTCCTGGACCTGCTGGAGGAACAGCCGGGGACGCTGGAGCCGCTCCCCCCGGCGGCGACCGCCTGGGAGGCCATCAGCAGTGCCGCCCGCCACCGGCCACCGGTGGTGGAAGAGCTGCTGAGCGCGCCCCAGGTGGGCAACTGGATCGCCCATGCCCTGCGCCGCCTGCACGGCACGGCCGGCGGGCCGCCGCTGTGGGTGGACACCGGGCACCTGCACGCCCTGTCCGTGGTGGCCTGTCTGCGGGCCGGCGTGGACGGGTCCACCGAAGTCCCGGTCCGGAACGGGGAGATCGCACTGCCGACGCTCGGCCTGGCCCGGCTGCCCGGCTGTGCGTCCGCATCGCCGTACACCACAGCACGGGCGGAAGTCCGTAACGGCACGCTCCACCTCACCGGCGGCGCGCAGTCCCTCACCGTCGAACCGCTGCGAGCCGGCCGATCGGCCGGCTGGCTCCCCCTGCGGACCGTGGACCGCCACGGCCGGGTGCCGCTCGACGACCTCGACCCGTACCGCAACCTCGACGACCCGGTGCCGCCGGAGCCCCTCGACAGCACCGCGTTCGAAGCCTGGCGAGCGGTCTTCGACGAGGCGGTGGAGATCCTGGCCGGCCACACCACCCCGGGTCCGGGCCGACCGGTCCTCACCGACATACGCTGCCTCGTCCCCTGGGGAGCGGCTCTCGCCTCGGCCGGGGGCGAGCGGATCCCCGTCCGCAGCGCCTCCACCGCGGATGCCTACGGCTCCATGGTGCTGTCCCGTCCCCCGGACGGCCTGGCCCTCGCCGAGACGCTCGTGCACGAACTCCAGCACAGCAAGCTCGGGGCGATCATGCACCTCTTCCCCCTCCTCGACGACGACCGGGCCGAGCTGTACTACAGCCCGTGGCGCCCGGATCCCCGTCACCTCACCGGCCTGCTGCACGGCGCCTACGCCTTCACCGGCGTCGCCGGCTTCTGGCACGACCGGCTCGGCGGGCCCCACCACGCCACGGCCGCCTTCCAGTTCGCCCTGCGCCGCCTCCACTGCCGCCACGCCGTGTCCACCTTGCTGCACCACGCCCGGCTGACCCCCGTCGGCCGCCGCCTGGTGCACGGCCTGGCGGCGACACTCGACACGTGGCTCAGGCACCCCCTGGACGCCTCCGTCGTCCGCCGGGCACGCGCCGCGGCCCGCAGCCACCTCGTCGAATGGCGGCTGCGCAACCTGCGCTGGGACCCCGCCACCGGCACCACGCAGATCACCGGCAGCCTCCGGCAGGGCATCTGGCACGACGACCGCGTCCGGCTCTACGGCCTCCCGCCCGCCCTGCTCACCGACCCGCAGACCGCCGACGAACACCTGTGCGCGGGAAACCCCGCCGCCGCGCTCCCCCGCTACGCGGAAGCCCTGCGCCGCAACCCCGAAGACGCCCACGCCCGAGCAGGCCGGCTCCTGGCGACAGCCGCCCTGCACCCCCGCTTACGCCCGGCCCTACGCCTACCGGAACGGGCCGCGCACCTCATGCGGTGACCTCACACGTCACGGCGTCTCACGACGAGCACGGCGAGTGCGACCGTGATCAGCGGCCAGAGCGCGTACACGATCCAGGAACCGGTGATCGTGGCGGTGTAGCCCAGGGATCCGGGATCCGGCTCCCAGGTCTGGACCAGGCGGTTCCAGGCGGCCGACACCAGCGCGTGTTTGACGTCCGCCGACCAGCGGTTGCTCTCCGAGAACATGGTGGGCAGCATCAGCAGGGTGAAGACGCCGGTGACCATGGTCGCGGCGGCATGCCGGAGCAGAACGCCGAGGCCCAGGCCGACCAGCGCACAGACCGGAGCCAGCAACGCGGACGCCACCAGTACCCGGAGGACCCCGGGGTGGGTGATCGGAACGCCGGCGTGGTGCCCGTTCAGGACGGCCTGGGAGACCAGGAAGGAACCGGTGGAGGCGACCGTGCCGACCGCGGTCCACAGCGCGGCGGTGACGGCCGCCTTGGCCAGCACGACCGAGCCGCGGGCCGGGACGGCCGCGGTGGTGGTGCGGATCAGCCCGCTGCTGTACTCGCTCACGACGGTGAGGGCGCCCATGCTGCTCGCGACGAGCATCAGCGTCCAGTAGCCGGCCGCCGGGCAGGCGTCGTAGGGCAGGAATTCGGCGGGGCCGGGGCCGGGGCCGGAGCCCGCGGCCTTGTCCGTCAGCGTGGCCACGGCGGCGGATCCGATGACGAACAGGACGGTGAGGGCGATCGCCCACGGGGTGGAGCGCAGGGACCGCATCTTGATCCACTCGGAGGCGAGCAGGTCACGGAAGCGGGCGGGCGGCGCGGCGACACGGGCGGCCGGGGTGGCGGAGGCGAGCGTGGTCATAGGGGTCTTAGGAGTCGTAGAGGTCATGGGAGCCGTAGAGGTCATCGGGGCTGTCCTGCCACGTATTCGGTGCTGTCAGCGGTGAGTTCCATGAAGGCCGCCTCCAGCGAGGCGGTACGGGTGGTCAGCTCGTCCAGCCGGATGCCGTTCTCGTGGGCGAGCGCTCCGATCCGGCCCGCGGGGAGCCCGGTCACGGCGAGCCTCTCGGCGCCCGCCGAGCCCTCCGGCTCGACCGAGGCGCCCGCCGCGGTCAGGACGGCCGCCAGCTCGGCGGCCTGAGGTGTCCCGACCACGACGCTGCGACGGGTGCCGCGGGCCGCGAAGTCCCGTAGTGGCTCGGCGGCGATGAGCCGGCCCCGGCCGATGACGACCAGCTGGTCGGCGGTGTTCTCCATCTCCGACATCAGGTGGCTGGAGAGGAAGACCGTGCGCCCCTCGGCGGCCAGGCGCCGGAAGAGCCGGCGTACCCAGAGCACGCCCTCCGGGTCCATGCCGTTGATCGGCTCGTCGAACATGAGCACGGGCGGGTCGCCGAGCAGGGCGGAGGCGATGCCCAGCCGCTGCTTCATGCCGAGGGAGAATCCGCCGATGCGGCGGTTCGCCGCCTCGGCCAGCCCCACCTCCTGCAACACCTCGCCCACCCGGCGCCGCGGGATGCCGTTGCTGCGGGCCAGAGCGGACAGATGGGCCGCGGCGCTGCGGCCGCCGTGGACCTGTCCGGCGTCGAGGAGGGCGCCGACGTGCCGCAGTCCGCGCGGGTGGCGGTGGAAGGGGACGCCGCCGACGGTGGCGGCACCGGTGGTGGGCGCGTCCAGACCGAGGATCATCCGCAGGGTGGTGGACTTGCCGGCTCCGTTGGGGCCGAGAAATCCGGTGACCTGGCCCGGCCGCACGGTGAAGGACAGATGGTCGACGGCGGTCTTGCCGCCGTATCGCTTGGTGAGTTCGTTGACTTCGATCACGGCGCCCACACTGCCGGGAGGCCCCCTGTCCTGGCATGGGGCCGTGGGCGGCAATCGTGCGGCGGGGTTCGCCCGTGGGCGTACGCCCCCGGGCTGATGCCGCGCGGGCGGCAGCCGGTTAATCTCGCGCCATGGACCCCGTAATGATCACCTCGTCGCCTGCGCACGTCGCGCACCGCGGCCTTGTTCCCGGGAGGGCACGCCGCCGATGACGAGAACGAAGGCCGCGGCCTGGGTGGGGGGTGCCTGCTACCTCCTCATGGTGAGTGTGCTGGTAGGCGCCGCGCCGCGGGCGTCGGGCACGGTGCACGGTGTCGGGGCGCTGCTGGCCGTGAGCCTGCTCGCGGGCATGGTGCGACGGATGCCGCCGGCGGCTCTGGCCATGGCGCTCTTCGGATCCACCGCTGTGGTGGTGGGCCGTCCGAGCCCCGCCCAGGAGAGCCTGGCGGCGTCGTACCAGGGCCAGTTCCTGGCGTATCTGGCGGTGGACCTCGTCCTGGGCTTCCTCGTCGCCACCTGCGCACGGCGTGCTTCGGTCATCGCCGTGGCCGTGTCTTTCGCCGTGCAGCTCCTGGTGATCGGCGGCTTCGCGCACGGGGACGCCATGACCGTCAACGCGGTGATCGCCCTCTTGGCGACGGCTGCATCCGGCATGGCCGGCCTGCTGATCCGCGAGCGCCGCGAGCACGCGGTGGCGCTGCGTGCACAGGAGGTGGGCGAGGCCGTGACCGCCGAACGGCTGCGGATCGCACGGGAACTGCACGACATGGTCGCGCACAGCATCGGCATCATCGCCATCCAGGCCGGTGTGGGCGGCCGGGTCATCCGGACCCAGCCGGAGGAAGCGCGCGAGGCCCTGCGCGCCATCGAGGCCACCAGCCGGGAGACCCTGTCGGGCCTTCGGCGCACGCTGGTCTCGCTCCGTCAGGCAGACCGGGGCGCGACCCCCTCTGAGCCGTCACCGCTCGCGCCCTCGCCGGGGCTGGCGGACCTCGAACAGCTGGCGGCAGCGACCGCGGACGCGGGCGTACGTGTCGAGCTGCGCCGCAGCGGGGAACAGCGTCCTGTGCCGGCCGACATCGACCTGTCCGCCTACCGCATCGTGCAGGAGGCGCTGACCAACGTGGTCCGCCACGCGGGCACCGGGCGCTGCCGGGTGACCATCGGCTACGGGGACGAGGAGCTGTCCGTGGAGGTCGTCGACGAGGGGCGTGGCACCGGCGGTACCGGGAACGGCTCGGCCCACGGCTTCGGCATCATCGGGATGCGCGAGCGGGCCGGCCTGCTGCACGGCCGGTTCAGCGCCGGGCCGCGCCCCGAGGGCGGCTTCCGGGTGGCGGCCGGGCTGCCGCTGCCCGCGCCCGCGCCCGCCGGGGTTCCGGTGGGGGCCCGGTGACCGGCAGCCCCGTACGACCCGTACGAGTCCTGCTCGCCGACGACCAGCCGCTGGTCCGGTCCGGCCTCCGTGTGCTCATGGCCGACCACCCCGACCTGGAGGTCGTCGGTGAAGCCGCCACCGGCGCCGAAGCGGTCCGGCTCGTCGGCGACCTCGGTCCCGACGTCGTGGTGATGGACATCCGGATGCCCGGCATGGACGGGATCGAGGCCACCCGCCTGATCACGGCCGGTCCGGCGACCACCCGCGTCCTCGTCCTGACCACCTTCGACGAGGACGACCACGTCTACGGCGCGCTCCGGGCCGGCGCGAGCGGCTTCGTGGTCAAGGACATGGCGCTGGACGACATCCTCGCGGCGATCCGCGTGGTCGCCGCCGGCGACGCACTGATCGCGCCAGGCGTGACGCGCCGCCTGCTGGCGGACTTCATCGGACGCCCCACGGCTGCCCCGGATCGCTCCCCACGACCGGTCGAGGGCATCACCGAGCGGGAACGTGAAGTGCTGACCCTGGTCGGACGCGGCCGGTCGAACACCGAGATCGCCGAGGACCTCTTCATCACGGTGGCCACCGCCAAGTCGCACGTGTCACGCCTGCTCACCAAATTGAACGCCCGGGACCGTGTCCAACTCGTCATCACCGCCTACGAGACGGGACTCGTCACGCCGCCTCGCTGATGCTCCGATCGAGTGAAGGCAGTCACTCACACGAGGGTGGCCCGTCAATGAGTATGGACCGAAAAGAGCAGGAGTGAGACAAAGACTTCACAGGCATTACCGGAGCTGAGTTCACTTCACTCCCCGGCCAAAAGGGGTCGATATGCGTCGCATTGCTGTCGCTGTCTGCGCGGCTCTTCTCGGTATCTCCCTAGCGGGATCTGCGGGAACAGCTGTGGCCGCACCCACAACCGTCACGGCCAACCAATGCATGCTGGGGGGCGGACGGGTTGTCGTGATCTCCCCCTCCCTGAAAGTCTGCGTCGGTGGCATTTTCGATGGCCAGAGGGTTTCCGGCTAATGGTTGTGACGTAGACAGGGCCGGGCACGGCGATCACCCGTAGACCGAGCGGGCTCCCGCGCTGTTGCCCTTGAAGCGCTGGCCCATGGCGATTTCATCGCCCACCACCGACCAGACGGTCTCGTCGTCCTGGAAGGGGAGCGGGTCGATGCTGCTCGTCTCCTCACGGATGCGATCGACCGCGCCGTCCAGGCGCTCGAAGTCGGCCTCCTCGTCGCCTTCGTCGCCCTCGTCGCCGCTGAAGGTGAACTCGTCGAGCAGGCGCTGGAACCGGAGGGTGACCTGGACGAGGGAGGAGACGTCCGTGTGGATTTCCTGCACGGTCTCCTCGTCGGGGTCGAATGCGTGCACCTTGCCGGATATGGGGTCGAGGGCGAGGTGCGCGTTGAGCAGCCAGCCGATGACGGGCCAGTCACCCGCGCCCTCCGCGGCGCCCTCGAAGTCCTCGATGCAGACGACGTCCTGGACGAGGGGCAGCAGGCCGTCGTGCTCGTCGGGCTGACGCAGCAGGAGCGTCCCGGTGGGGACGCCGACGGTCTGCAGGAGGCGGACGCCCTCGGTGTCCGCCGCGGCCGGCGGGAAAGCGGTGGCGGGCAGCGTCGCGATCCGGCCCTCGCCGAAGATGCCGGCGAGTTCGCCGCGGGTGACGTCGAAAAGCACTGCCGAAACTCCGAACGGCCCTCTTACGGAACACTTGTGGTCCGAGGGCGAGGAGTGCCGCATCTCCGACCGGCGAGCAGCATAAACCCATGAACGAACCAGCCGGTCCTGCGCCGTGTGCCGCCATCGGAATCGGCTAGCGTCCGTCCGCCGTCCCCGGCAGGTCCCGCATGCCGCGCAGCGGTGAGCGGTAGATCGGGACCCACACCAGGGCCAGCCCCAGCGCACCGGCCCAGAGGGCGGTGCGGAGGGAGGCGACGGTGGCCAGCAGGCCGGCGAGGGCGGCGCCGACGGTGAGTGCGCCGGTGAGCAGGAAGCGCATGGTGGCGTTCATGCGGCCGAGCAGGTGGTCGGGGGTGGCGTGCTGGCGGAAGCTCACCTTGATGACGTTGTCGACGCCGATCTTGAGCGTGGTCAGCAGCCAGGCCCCGGCGGCGCACCACAGCAGCGGGCCGCGGTCGGCCAGTGCGACCAGGGCACCGAGTGGCGCGACCGCCAGGCCCATCAGCCAGAGCACCCGCCCCGCGCCGAGCCGGCGGGCCAGCGGGCGGGCGAGCAGCGAGCCGAGGAAGACGCCGACCCCGCCGAGCGCGAAGAAGAGGCCGAGCACGTAGTCCGGCAGGTTCAGGGATCGGGTGAAGAGCACCGGGAGCACGGTCTGGCAGAGCTGGAGGGACAGGTTGGTGCAGGCGCCGGCCAGCGCGATCGGGCGCAGCAACGGGTCTCCCAGCACGAAGCGCAGCCCGTCCCGCACCTCACCCGCCAGCCCCCGCCCGGTACCGCCGGCCGGCCTGGGGGATGCCGCCGGCTCCGGACGGCGGATCCGTAGCAGCAGCACGGCCGAGCCCAGGTAGCTGAACGCGTCCACCAGCACTGCCACGGGCGCCGATACCAGCGCCACCAGGAAGCCGCCTGCCCCGCGCCCGCCCACCTGGGTGACCGCGTCCACCGTGACCAGGTGCGCGTTGGCCCGGGTGAGGCCGGGCCGGCCCACTACCGCCGGCAGGTTGCTCAGCGCGGCCACGTCGAAGAAGACGGTCGCCGCACCCGTGAGCAGCACCACCAGGGCGAGTTGGGTGAAGGTCAGGCAGCCGAGCAGCCAGGCCACCGGGACCGAGCCGAAGAGCACGGCCCGGACCAGGTCGGCGGCGATCATCACCGGGCGCTTCGGCAGCCGGTCCACCCAGGCGCCGGCCGGCAGCCCGATCAGCAGGAAGGCGACCGTGCTGAGCGTCGCCAGCAGACCCACCTGTCCGGCCGAGCAGTGCAGCGCGAGCACCGCGACCAGGGGCAGGGCGAGCGAACTGACGGCGGTGCCGAGCTTACTGACGGCGGAGGCGGCGAGGAGCAGCCGGAATTCCGCATCGGGTGAGGTGGATGAGGTGGAGGGGGCGGGCAGGCCGGCCCGCAAGTCGGTGGTCATGGAGCGCAAGCCTGGCCGCGGTCAGGGACCCCGGCCATGAATTTAGTCTGAGCTCAATCGACGGGGCGATCGCCGCGCGGCCGCCGCCCGCCGTCCACCGAGGAGGACCTGTCCCTTGCTGGAGCTGGAGTTCACCGCCCGCGACCTGGCCCACACCCGGTTCGCCGTCTCCCCGCTGTGGGAGGTGGTGGCCAGCGTCCGGGTGCTGCGACGGCCGGACGAGCATCCGCTGCACCGGGCATGGCTGACGGCGGTCCGCCCCCGGCTGGCCGCAGCCCGGCTGGACTGGCGGCTGCTCGCCGACCTGGTTCCGGAGGGGCCGCTGGCCATCCCGGTCTTCGTGGCGCCGCCGCCGACCTCCTCGGTGCCGGATCTCGGGGTGGAGCTGGCGGCGCTGCGCGCCACCCCGCCCGAGCAGGTCCGGGCCGAGCTGGACGGGCCGCGGGCGCCGCGCACCGAGCGGACCGAGGCGCTGCGCCAGGACCCGGAGGCCGGACTGGCGCGGCTGGCCGACACCGTGGCGGCGTACTGGGAGCTCGCGCTGGCACCGTACTGGCCGCGGCTGCGCGCCCTGCTGGAGGGGGACGTGCTGCACCGGGCCCGGCTGCTCGCCCAGGGCGGCATCCAGCACCTCTTCACCGACCTGGATCCACGGGTGAGCTGGACCGGCGAGCGGCTCTCGGTCGAGCACCGCTACGGGGGCGGTGGGCGCCGGCTGGACGGGCGGGGACTGCTGCTGATCCCCTCGGCGTTCGTCTGGCCGCGGCTGTTCTCGGTGACCGTCCCCGGCCGCCAGCCGACCCTGCGCTACCCGCCGCGCGGAGTGGCCGCCCTCTGGGAGCGGCGCGAACGCGAGCCCGCGCAGGCGCTGGCGGCGGTGCTGGGGCGCTCCCGGGCCCGGCTGCTGACCGAGCTGGACGCCCCGGCGGCCACCGCGGAGCTGGCCCGCCGGACCGGGATCACGGCGGGCGGCGTCTCCCAGCACCTCGGCGCGCTGCGCGCCGCGGGACTGGTCGCGTCCGCCCGGGCCGGCCGCCAGGTGCTGTACCGGCGCACCGAGGCGGCCGAAGTCCTGCTCGCCGCGGCCGACCGCGACCCGAGCTGACCGGCCCGGCTCGGGTCATCGCACTCCCCGCCCATGGTCCGGGTCCCGATCAGCCGGGCGGTAGGCTCCCCCGGCAATGAAGACTTCGCTGGGGGACGCTATGAAACGCCGGGCACTGTGCACTACTGCTGTCGGGGCGCTTGTCCTGACCGGGTGCTCCGACACCGGTCAGTCCCTGAAATTCGGCGAGACGGCAAACGTTTCCGGTGACAGGACCGGCTCCGTCGGCGTGACCGTCGTGCGCGTGGAGGAGGGCAGCAGCGCCGATCTCTCCGGGCTGAAGGACGCCTCCAAGTACAAGGGTAAGACGCCCTATTACGTGCACTTCAAGCTCACCAAGACCGCCGAGGGCAACGACGATGACGAGACCTCGCACTTCGAGGTGTCGAAAGACGGACAACCGCTGTCGGAACTGATCGTCTTCTCCTCCTTCGACGCCACGGGCGATCCGTCGAATCCTCTGGTCACCCGCCGCTTCGACCGGTGCGAAGGTGTCAGTCACACCACGTACAAAGAGGCTGCCGAGGGACAGAGCGCCGAGGGCTGTGCGATCTTCCTCGCAGACGACAAGACCGGGGAACCTTCGAGCGTGGCGTGGACGCGCCGCAGCAAGACCCTCGCCACCTGGAAGAAGTGACGCCCCGAGCCCTTTCGGGCGGGACGCCCGGCCTCCGGCGGCCGTGTTGTGGTCCGGCACGGGCGCGCGCCGCGCAGGCCGCCCGTCGTGTGGCGCACGGAGAACGCTAAGGTCCGGACCCATGAGCGAATTCAGCGATGCGTTCTTGTCCGAGGCGGAGCGGCACGCGGCGTGGGGCGCCGCGCAATTGCAGGCCCTGACCGGCTTCCTGCCCCAGGGCCCGTGGACCGCGGACCTGCCCGCGTGCCTGTACCGGCAGGGCGAGGTGGAGCTGCGCATCGCCGTACTCGGCACCTACGACGCGGAAGACCACTCGTGGATGTGGGGCTGGGCCAACGCCGGGCTGCGCGGCACCCCGGTCGTCGCGCTCACCGAGGAGATCGAGGGCTTCGGACGGTGCCATGGCATAGCCGAGTTCACCGCCGGGACGCTCGATCTGTCCGGCTTCGCCGATCCGCGGCGCGCGGCCGAAACCCTGGCCTTCGCGGGGATGGGTGTCACCGGCGCCCTCGGCTACATCGGCATGCCCGCCGGCCCCACCACCCAGGTGTACTTCCTGCCCGACGACGACCCGCAGGTTCCCCGCGTCGGCCTGGACCCCGTCGCGCTGCCGAGGACGCTGATGACGGGTGTGTCCCTCCTCGGGCACTCGGCCCGCCAGGTGGTGACCGGGTACTTCGAGCACCACGGTGTCCCGTGGCGAGGGGACGACCACCAGGTCCGCGCTCAGCTCCCCGGCGGCACCACAGCAGAAATCGACTTCGACGCATCCGGCCGCATCGCCGCCATCCGCCTCCCCGCCCTCCGCTGAACCCGCCCCGCACCCGGCCCCCGCGCGGCCTGCGACCAGCCCGGCTGACGGTCAGCTGGCGGGGCCGACCAGGCCACCGTTGACGTACACCGTCTGGGCCGTCACCCACTTCGCCGCCGGCGAGGCCAGGAAGCGGACGACGGGGACGACGTCCACCGGGTCGCCGATGTCGCCGTTGATGCTCATGCTCTTGAGCCAGGCGATGTTCTCGTCGGTTTCCGCGGGGTAGAAGAAGCTGGTCTTGAGGGGCCCGGGAGCCACACAGTTGACCGTGATCCCCCGGCCTCCGACCTCCTTGGCGAACGCCTTGGTGTAGTGCTCCACCGGGCTCTTGCTACCGGCGTAGCCGCCGTAGGTGGGGGCGGTGACGGCGACGATGGTCGTGATGAGGTTGAGGACGCGGCCGTGGTCGGCCATCTTCGTCGCGGCCTCGCGCATGAGGAAGAACGGGATCTTCGCGTTGATGGCGAACATCCGGTCCCACTCGCCCTCGGTGAACTCCTCGATGGGCTTGCGGACGATCATCCCGGCCGTGTTGACCAGGATGTCCCACTGCCCGAAATGCGCGATCGTCTCGTCGACGAGCCCGGTGACCTCCCGGACCCGGGTCAGGTCCCCCTGGTGCGTCGCCGTCTTCACACCCTTGCCGGCCAGCTCCTGGGCGACCTGCTCGGCCTGGTCGCGTTTGGAGTCGCTGTTGTAGTGCACCATCACGTTGGCGCCGTCCTCCGCGAGGGCGGTGGCGAACGCCTTGCCGAGGTTCGCGGAACCACCGGTCACGAGGGCGGTCCTGCCCTCCAGCACACGGTCAGCGGCCATGAGGGTCTCCTCCGGACGACGATCCCCCTCGTTGCATTGTGGAATGCGAGTGGCTGAAGCGCATATGTACGCCGGTATGTACGCCGGGCCGGGGAGACAGTGCGCCGGGCGGGCCCTACTGGTCACGCGATACTTGCACCGAGGTCCGCCTCAGCCCGGGAAAACAGAAAAACCCCAGGTCAACTGGGGTTCCTACTGGTGTCCGAGGGGGGACTTGAACCCCCACGCCCGATAAAGGGCACTAGCACCTCAAGCTAGCGCGTCTGCCATTCCGCCACCCGGACCAGGTGTCATCTCCAGCGGGGCGTTCCCCGCGGCGACAGGGACAACAATACCAAGGTTTCGGAGTGCCTTTAGGCCTCTGTCCTGCACAAACACCCGCCCGAAGGGAACGGCCTGCCGCCTGCGCGGTGTCGGTGAAGTGGAGCAGGATGAGAAACCGTACGACGAGAGGCCGTACGCCGCGCCGGGCCGACCGGCGCCCGAACCAGCCCGGAAAAACAGAAAAACCCCAGGTCAACTGGGGTTCCTACTGGTGTCCGAGGGGGGACTTGAACCCCCACGCCCGATAAAGGGCACTAGCACCTCAAGCTAGCGCGTCTGCCATTCCGCCACCCGGACCAGGTGTCATCTCCAGCGGGGTGTTCCCCGCGGCGACATGGATAACAATACCAAGGTTTCGGAGTGCCTTTCACCTGGGTATCCGCACGGGACATAAGCTCCCCTTATGGGCAATACGGGGCAAACCTGGGCGACGGGTGGGGGCGCGCGGCGGCGGCCGCGGCCGCTGTCCCCGCTGCGGGAGCACCTGCGGGACACCTTCTGGTTCGCGCCCACCGTGGGGCTCGCCGGTGCCGCGGCGCTGGCCGCCGGGGTGCTGGAGGTGGACCGGCTCGTCGTCGGGGCGCTGCAGGAGGACGGGGAGTACGCGACCGTCGAGTCCCTGATCGGGATCGCCGACGACACCAAGACGATCATCACCACCGTCGGCTCGGCGATGCTGACCTTCATCGGCGTGGTCTTCTCGATCTCCCTGGTCGCGCTGCAGATGGCCAGCGGGCAGTTCTCCCCGCGGGTGGTGCGGCTGTACGTCCGCAGCCGGATCACCAAGTGCACGTTCGCCGTCTTCCTGGCGACGTTCCTGTTCGCCCTGCTGGTGCAGGCCTCGTACGAGGGCGACGAGAACCCGCGCACCGTCTCCACCGTCCCGGTCTTCTCCAGCATCGTGTGCGTCCTGCTGGTGCTGGTGAGCCTGGGGCTGTTCGTCGCCTACGTGAACTCCACGCTGCGGCTGATGCGGGTGAGCCATGTGATCGACCGGATCACGCGGGAGTCGTTCCGGGTGCTGGGCAGGTACGGGGTCGCGGACGACGTGCGGCCCGTGCTCGCGGAGCCGGGCGCGGAAGTCGTGCACACGGGCCGGGCCGGCGTGCTGCGGGACGTGCACATCGCCCGGCTGGTGCGGGTGGCGCGGCGGCACGGCGTCGTCCTGCGGCTGATCCCGCGGATCGGGGACTTCGTGGTGCCCGGGACGCCGGTGCTGGCGGTGCACGGCGGGGCCGCGCCGCCGCCGCGGGCCCTGCGGTACACCGTGTCTGTGGGCGTGGAGCGGACGTTCCACCAGGATCCGGGCTTCGGGCTGCGGCAGCTGTCGGACATCGCGCAGCGGGCCCTGTCCCCCGCCGTGAACGATCCGACGACGGCCGTGCAGTGCCTGGACCGGATCACCCAGTTTCTCGCGGCCCTGGCCCGCCGGCCGCTGGGGGCGCTGCACCACTGCGACCGCAGGGGCGCGGTGCGCCTGGTGCAGGACGTGCCCGGCTGGGCGGACCTGGTCGACCTGGGGTTCGCGGAGATCCGCGGCTGCGCCACCGGCAGCCCGCAGGTGACCCGGCGGCTGATGGCGGCCCTGGGGGACCTGTGGTGGCTGGTCCCCGAGGACCGGCGCCCGCCGCTGGAGCGGCACCGCGCGCTGCTGGAGCACGCCGTGGCGCGCGCGGCGCCGGACGCGGCGGACCGCGAGTTCGCGCTGCTGCCCGACCGGCAGGGGATCGGTTAACGACGTCTCGGCCTCACTGCGGCGGCAGCGGCGACCGGCCGTCGAGGGCATCGAGTGGTAGTCCGGGAGGTTCCCCGGGAGCCGGCGGTCGGTGGCCGTACCGGACGGTAGTCGTACGGACCGGTGGCCACGGCCGCGGGGCCGGGAGGCGCCCCGGCCGCCGATGGAGCCCAACCCACGCCCGGGCACAATGGAGCGTCCAGCAACCCCACCACCGCCGGGACTGATCGCTCATGGGACGGGTCACCGAACGCCGCCGCGTCATCCGCATCCGGGACGGGGCGGTCAGCGCCCGCCCCGACACGCTCGTGGCCGAGGAGCCCATGGAGATCCGGCTGAACGGCAAGCCGCTCGCCGTCACCATGCGCACACCGGGCGACGACTTCGCGCTCGCGGCCGGATTCCTGGTGAGCGAGGGCGTGCTGGGCAGCGCGGACGAGCTGGCCAACATCGTCTACTGCGCGGGGGCCACGGAGGACGGAAGGAACACGTACAACGTCGTCGACGTGCGCCTCGCGCCCGGCGTGCCCGTCCCCGACGTCACCCTGGAGCGCAACGTCTATACGACGTCCTCGTGCGGGCTGTGCGGGAAGGCGAGCCTGGATGCCGTACGGACCACGGCGCGGCACCCCCTGTCCGACGGGCCGGCGGGGCCGATGCGGCTCGAACCGGCGCTGCTGGCCTCGCTCCCCGACCGGCTGCGGGAGGCCCAGCGGGTCTTCGACCGCACGGGCGGGCTGCACGCCGCAGCGCTGTTCTCCGCGGACGGCGAGCTGCTGGACGCGCGCGAGGACGTGGGCCGGCACAACGCCGTCGACAAGATCGTCGGCCGTGCGCTCCAGCAGGGCCTCCTGCCGCTGTCCGGGACGGTGCTGATGGTCTCCGGGCGGGCCTCGTTCGAGCTGGCGCAGAAGGCGGTGATGGCCGGGATCCCGGTGCTCGCGGCGGTCTCGGCGCCCTCGTCGCTGGCCGTGGACCTCGCGGCGGAGACGGGGCTGACGCTGGTGGGCTTCCTGCGCGGGGCGTCGATGAACGTGTACGCGGGAGAGCAGCGGATCGTCCTCCGGGAGCGGGCGGCGAACGACTGACGTCGCGTCAGGCCGTCGGTGGTCAGATCAGCGGTGGCCGGACCGGCGGCGGCCAGGCCAGCAGCGGTCGGACCAGCGGCGGTCAGACCACCGGGCCTTCCTCCCGCTCCTCCGCCACGCGCGCGAGCAGCGCGACGAACTGTTCCCGCTCCGCGGGCGTCAGCGCGGCCAGCAGCGCCTCGTTGGCCTCGTCGCCCAGGCGCGCGAGCCGCTGCAGGCAACTGCGGCCCTCGGCGGTGAGGGCGATGGCGTTCTTGCGGCGGTCGCCGGGGTCGGGGGTACGGGTGACGAGCCCGGACCGCTGGAGGTGGTTGAGGATGCCGACCATGTCCTTGGGGTCGAAGCCGGTCATCCGCCCCAGAGCCGCCTGGGCGACGGGGCCGGAGTCGGCGACGGCTGCGAGGACGGCGTGGTGCGGCATGCGCAGGTCCTCGCGGGCGAGTGCCTCGCCGAGCAGGCGGCGGCCGCGCGCGGAGGCACGGTTCAGGAGCCAGCTGGGGAGGGCGCGGATGTGGTCGAGCGCGGGCTCTTCGGGTCCTTGAGGCTCTGTCATGGTGCGACCCTACCGACACATCCGTTGGGGTTCCCAATAAAAAACGTTGGACACCCCAATGAAGATGGGCTTATCGTTGGGACTCCCAACGAAACCCGTTGGGAGTCCCAATGACACCCCGGAGGTGCGCCCCATGCGCCGTGTCCGCTATCACCAGAACGGCGGCCCCGAGGTCCTGCGGCTGGAGGAGACCGACGTCCCCCGCCCCGGCCCCGGCGAACTGCTGCTGCGCACCGAGGCCGTCGGCGTCACCCTGCCGGTCGTGCGGAAGGTGCGCGGCGGCGGCCTTCCGCTGCCCGCGAGCCTGGGCGGCGAGGTCGCCGGGGAGGTCGTGGCGACCGGCCCCGGTGTCACCGGCTTCGCGGTCGGCGACCGCGTCACCGGCCTGTGCTTCGCCGACGGTTACGCCGACCACTCCCTGCTGAACACCGCGATGGCCTCGCCCGTACCCGACGGCGTGAGCGCCACGGACGCCGTGGCGCTGGTCCGCTGCGGCCTGGTGGCCCGCGGCGCCTACGCGGCGGCCCGGCCGGCCGCAGGCGAGTCGGTGCTGGTGACGGCCGCCGCGAGCGGTGCCGGCCACCTCGCCGTACAGCTCGCCAGGGCGCTCGGCGCCGGGCGGGTCGTGGCCGCGGTCAGCTCCGCGGCGGCGGAGGCCAAGGCCGGCTTCCTGCGGGAGCTGGGTGCGGACCACGTCGTGACGTACGACAACCTCGCAGGTGAGGAGGCCGGCCGCTGGGGCGGGCCGGTCGACATCGTCCTGGACGCCGTCGGCGGCGACCTCCTCTCCCCCGCCGTCGCCGCCCTGGCGCCCGGCGGCCGGCTCGTCGCGTACAGCTCGGGCGGCGGCACGATCGAGGCGTACGACCTGCTCGTCGGCGCGAAGTCCGCGATCGGTTTCCAGATGGCGCTGATCGCCCGCCACCAGCCGGAGCTGATGGAACAGTGGCGGCAGGAGCTGTGGGAGCTGTTCGCCGCCGGGCGGCTGCGTCCGCGCGTGCACGCCGAGCTGCCCCTGGAGGCCGCCGCGCAGGCGCACGAGATCATCGAGTCGCGCGTCAACCTGGGCAAGGTGGTGCTGCGCCCTGCGTGAACCCGTATGGGCTCTTCGGCCGAGTCCGCCTTGTGTGACAGTCGTACGGCACCTACGTTCGGCCTCATGGCGCCGCCGCACGTCCGCTCTGGTCCCGCCGTTCCCCGACGCCCCCGACATTCCCGATGTTCCCGGTGTTCCCGACGTTCCCGACGTCCCATCAGGAACACGATCGCCGCCGCCGCGCTGGCGGGCTCGCTCCTCCTCCTGCCGCCCGTCGTGGCGGCGCAGCAGGCCCGCGCCACGGGCACCCCGTCCGCCGCGTTCACAGGCACCCCGTCCGCCGGGTTCGAGGAGCAGGTCCTGTTCAAGGCCGGGCAGGAGGCCGACGACGGCGCCTACGCCTGCTTCCGGATCCCGGCGCTGGTGACGACCGCCCACGGCACCGTCCTCGCCTTCGCCGAGGGCAGGAAAGGCGACTGCAGCGACGCCACCGACATCGACGTCGTGGTCAAGCGCTCGGCCGACGCCGGCCGCACATGGAGCCCGCTGCAGGTGGTGGACGCGGGCCTCGGCGACACGCACGGCAACCCCGCCCCCGTCGTCGACGGGCGCAGCGGCCGGATCGCGCTCCTCACCACGTACAACAAGGGCCGTCCCGGCGGCGGGAACTGCGACGTGCCCTGCGACCGCACCCCGCACCTGCAGTTCAGCGACGACGACGGCGCGCACTGGTCCGCGCCGGAGGACGTCAGCCGGGATCTGCGGCCGCCCGGCTGGAACTCCTGGTACGCCACCGGCCCCGGCCACGGGCTCCGGCTCGCCCACGGGCCGCACCGCGGCCGTCTGGTCGTCGGGCTCAACGCCGAGAGCCACGACGGCACCCGCGTCCGCGCCAACCACGCGGCGCTCGCGCTGAGCGACGACGGGGGCGCGCACTGGCGGCTGGGGGCGGTGGACACCCACGAGATCACTCCGGAGGGCACGTACGCGCAGAAGCCGTCCGAGCTGACGCTCGCCGAGCGGGCCGACGGCTCGGTGTACGCGGGCGGGCGCGAGCAGGACGGCACCGAGCTCGGCAACCGCGACTTCGCCGTCAGCACCGACGGGGGCACGCGGTTCGCCGGGCCCTTCCGGGCGGTTCCGGACCTCTACACGCCCATGGTGCAGGGCTCGGTGGCCGTGCCGCGCCCCGGGCGCTGGCTCTTCGCCTCGCCCGCCGACCCCGACCGGCGGCGCTCGATGGCGATCCGCTCCTCCTACGACGAGGGGCGCACCTGGGAGGGCGTGGAGCACGGTCGGCTCGTCACGGCCGACTGGGCGGGCTACTCCGACATGGCGGTCGTCGAGGGGTCCGGAGCCGGGGGCTCTGCGGACGACGACCACGGCGGCAGCGGCGCCACGACCGGCCTGCTCTATGAGGCGGGCAAGCGCGACGCGCGCGACGAGATCCGCTTCGCCCGCTTCACGGAGGAGTGGCTGGGCCCCCGCCCCGCGCCCTCGCCCGTGACGCCGGACCGGGCTCCGGGAGCGCCGGGCGCGCTCGTCCTGGGAGGCCCGCGCCGGGTCGCCGACCGCTTCGCCGGCGGCTTCGGCGGCCGTTCCGGCGGCGCCCTCGCCTTCGACGGCGTGGACGACGCCGTGCGGCTTCCCTACCGGCCCTCCCTGCCGCTGGGGGAACGGGACTTCACGGCGGTGCTGTGGTTCCGCTCCCGGCCCGCGGCCGCGCGGGGCGAGCAGCCGTTGCTGTGGATGGGCGGGATGGGCGGGGCGCCCCAGGCGACGCTCCGGCTCGCGCCCGGCGGGCGGGTCACCGGGCAGGTGACGGCGGTCGCCGGGGCGGGGCCCGCCCGCACGGTGGTCGTGCGGTCCTCGGCCACGTACGGGGACGGGCTGTGGCACCAGGCGGTGCTGCGGCGCGGCCGGGGGCGGATCGTCCTCACCGTGGACGGCGCAGCGGTGTCGGCGGCCGGCGTGGCGGGGGCGGTGAGCCGCAACTCGACGTTCGGGGTGCACCTGGGGCAGCGCCCGGACGGCCGGGAGTACCTGGCCGGGGAGCTGGACGACGTACGGGTGTACGGGCGGGCGCTGACGGACGGTGAGGTGGCGCGGCTGCGCGGGGCCGGCCGGCCGGGCTCCCCTCGTGACCTCCGTGACCTCCGTGACCTCGTGCTGTGGCTGCCGCTGGACCGCGCCGGTTGAGCCCCCGGGGGCACCGGTTGAGCGCCGGGGAGCGCCGGTTACGGCCCAGGGCCCGCCGGTCGCGGCCAGGGCGTCAGGTGCGGACGGGTGCGGGCACTGCGGCGGCAGGCTCCGGTGCCGCCCGGCGCCCGTACCTCTTCGCGAGGACCGCCCCCACCATCAGCTGCATCTGGTGGAACAGCATCAGGGGCAGTACGGCCAGGCTCGCCTGGGCCCCGAACAGCACGCCCGCCATCGGAAGGCCCGCCGCCAGGCTCTTCTTCGAGCCGCAGAAGACGATGGCCAGCCGGTCCTCGCGGCTGAAGCCGAGCCGGCGCGATCCGTAGGTGGTGACCGTGAGCATCAGCCCCAGGAGGACGGCCTCCACGCCCACGAGGGCCAGCAGCCGCAGCGGGGTGACCTGGTGCCAGATGCCGCGGACCATGCCCGCGCTGAAGGCCGTGTAGACGACCAGGAGGATCGAGCCGCGGTCCACGTAGCCGAGCACCTTCTTGTGCCGGGTGAGGAAGCCGCCCACGCGGCGGCGCAGGAGCTGGCCCGCAAGGAAGGGCACGAGGAGCTGCAGCACGATCGACAGCAGCGAGCGGGAGGAGAAGCCGCCGCCGCTGTTGCCCAGGAGGAGGGCGGCGAGCAGCGGGGTGAGGGCGATGCCCACGATGCTGGAGAACGATCCGGCGCACACCGCCGCCGCCACGTTGCCGCGCGCGATGGACGTGAAGGCGATCGAGGACTGGATGGTCGAGGGCACCAGGCACAGGAACAGCAGCCCGGAGTACAGCTGCGGGGTCAGGACCAGGGGGACCAGGCCTCGGGCGGCGAGGCCGAGGAGAGGGAAGAGCACGAACGTGCAGGCGAGGACGGTCAGGTGCAGCCGCCAGTGGCGCAGGCCGTCCATCGCCTCGCGGGTGGAGAGCCGGGCGCCGTAGAGGAAGAACAGGAGCGCCACGGCGCCGGTGGAAGCGCCGCCCGCGACGGTCGCCGCCTGGCCCCGGGCGGGCAGGAGGGCGGCGAGGGCCACGGTGGCCAGGAGGGCCGCTATGTAGGGGTCGACGGGAACACGTACGCGTACGCGAAGGCGCGGCAGGGGCACGGGGGGCATGGGCCCAGCCTGCCGCCCGGCACGGCTATCCGGAACCCCGTTTGCCGCTCTGACTGTCATCACGGATCGCGATAGGCGGCCTACGCTGGTGCCATGTTCGATCCCGCGCAGCTCCGTACGTTCCTGGCCGTCGCGCAGACGCTCAGCTTCACCCAGGCCGCCGGGCGCCTGGGCGTCCGGCAGTCCACCGTGAGCCAGCAGGTCCGCAGGCTGGAGGCGGCGGCCGGGCGGCAGCTGTTCACCCGCGACACGCACAGCGTGCGGCTCACCGAGGACGGCGAGGCGATGCTGGGCTTCGCCCGGACGATCCTGGAGGCGAACGAGCGCGCCGCGCACTGGTTCGCGGGCACGCGGCTGCGCGGGCGGCTGCGGTTCGGGGCGTCGGAGGACTTCGTGCTGACCCGGCTCCCCGAGGTCCTGGAGGGGTTCCGGCGCGAGCACCCGGAAGTGGACCTGGAGCTGACCGTCGACCTGTCGGAGACGCTGCACCGGCGGCTGGCGGCAGGGCGGCTGGACCTGGTGCTCGCCAAGCGCCGCCCCGGCGAGCCGCACGGCCGGCTCGTGTGGCGGGACCGGCTCGTGTGGATCGGGAGCGAGCGGGTGCGCCCGGACCCCCACCGGCCGCTGCCCCTGATCTCCTTCCCGTCGCCCGCGCTCACCCGGGCGCGCGCCCTGGAGGTGCTGGAGCGCAGCGGACGGTCCTGGCGGGTGGTCTGCACGAGCGGCAGCCTCAGCGGCCTGGTGGCCGCCGCCCGCGCGGGCCTCGGCGTCATGGCGCACACCCTGGGCATGATCCCTCCGGGCCTGGTTCACCTCCCTTCCGGCCCGGGCCTGCCCGAGCTGGGAGGGGTCGACGTGGTGCTGCTGCACGGCGCCGCGCCGGACAGCGCGGCGGGGCCTGCGGAGGCACTGGCCCAGGCCGTCCTTGCGGCGGGCGACCGCCTGCGGTAGCGCTCCGCGCGGGGGTCGGGAGGGGCGGGGCCGCTCCGGGCGGCGGTCCGCGGGGGCGCGCGGAGGGTGGCCTCCGCACCGCCGGACAGGTCGTTCGGCACCGCCGGATACGTCGCAGGGGGTTGCTCGCCGTCGCGGCGGAAGGGACTTGGCCGGAGCGGCACTCCCGCTACTCCCGCGGAGGCGACCAGCGGTGCCGTACGGGCCTCCGCACGCCGCCACAAGGCGCCTCGGCGACGCGAGACCGTCGCGCACGGCGGCCGCGAAGGCGCGCGGCGGGTGGCCTCCGCACCGCCGGATAGGTCGTTCGGCACCGCCGGATACGTCGCAGGGGGTTGCTCGCCGTCGCGGCGGAAGGGACTTGGCCGGAGCGGCACTCCCGCTACTCCCGCGGAGGCGACCAGCGGTGCCGTACGGGCCTCCGCACGCCGCCCGCGAGGCGCCTCGGCGACGCGAGGCCCCTCCGCGCCGCCGCCGCGAGGGCGCGCGGCAGGTGGTCTCGGCGCCGCCGGATAGGCCGTTCGGCACCGCCGGATACGTCGCAGGGGGTTGCTCGCCGTCGCGGCGGAAGGGGATAGCCGGAGCGGCGCTCCGGCTGCCGCCGTGGAGGTGGCCGGCGGGGCCGTACGGAGCGCCCCCGCATGCCCGACCGCCCGTGCCCCTCCGCGCTTTGCGGGCGTCCGGAGTTCGGGCGGGTCCGGAATCCGGGCGCGCTCGGGTAGCCGCTGCAACAGGCCACCCTTTCGAGGAGGTTGAGGACCCCGAGGGCCGGGTAGAGGCATCGCGCTGTGCGGAGCATGACAAGGAGCTGCCCGTTGCGCGAGATCACCGTTCCGCCGCTGGTGACGGCGCCCCCCGCCGGAGGTCTGGCGGATGTCGTCTTCGACCGGGCCGCGGAGGACCCCGGGCAGGCGGCCTTCGGCCGCAAGGGGCCGGACGGCTGCTGGCGGGACGTGACGGCCGCCGCGTTCCGGGACGAGGTACTGGCCTTGGCCAAAGGCCTGCTCGCCGAAGGGGTGCGGTTCGGCGACCGGGTCGCCGTCATGTCCCGTACGCGCTACGAGTGGACGCTCTTCGACTTCGCGCTGTGGTCGATCGGCGCCCAGCCCGTACCGCTGTACCCCACGGCCTCCCCCGAGCAGGTCGGCTGGATCCTGCGCGACGCGGGCGTGACGGCCTGCGTCGTCGAGCACGGGGACCACGCGATGACGGTCGGCTCCGTCGTCGACCGGCTGCCGGGGCTGAACCGGCTGTGGCAGCTGGACGCGGGGGCCGTCGAGGCGCTGAGCGCCGCCGGGGCCCGGATCGGCGACGAGGTGGTGCAGCGGCACCGGATGGCGCTCACCCCGGCGACGCCGGCCACCGTCGTCTACACCTCCGGCACCACGGGCCGCCCCAAGGGCTGCGTGCTGACCCACGCCAACTTCATGGCCGAGGCCGACAACGTCGTCAGACGCTACGAGCAGGTCTTCCGCTCCCGCCCGGGCGACGAGGCGGCGACGCTGCTGTTCCTGCCGCTGGCCCATGTGTTCGGGCGGATGGTGCAGGTCGCGGCGGTGCGCGGGAGGGTCAAGCTCGGCCACCAGCCGCAGCTGGCCGCCGCCGCGCTCCTGCCGGACCTGCGGGCGTTCCGGCCGACGTTCGTCCTCGCCGTCCCCTACGTCCTGGAGAAGATCTTCGCGCTGGCCCGGCGCGCGGCGGAGACCGAGGGCCGGGCCGCACCGTTCGAGCGGGCCGTCGACGTCGCGGTGCGGTACGCGGAGGCGCTGGAGCACCGGGCGTTCGGCACGGGCGCGGGGCCCGGGGCCGCGCTGCGGATCCAGCACCAGGTCTTCGACCGGCTCGTCTACGCCAAGGTGCGGGAGGCGCTGGGCGGCCGGGTGCGGCACGCGATGTCGGGCGGCTCGGCGATGGACCGGCGGCTGGGGCTGTTCTTCGCGGGCGCGGGCGTGACGGTCCTGGAGGGGTACGGGCTGACGGAGACCACCGGCGCCGCGACCGCCAACCCGCCCGAGCGGCCCCGCTGCGGCACGGTCGGGCAGCCGGTCCCCGGCACGACCGTGCGCATCGCCGGGGACGGCGAGGTCTGGCTGCGCGGCGGCCAGGTCTTCGCCGGCTACCTGGGCGATGCGAAGGCGACGGGCGCGGTGCTGCAGCAGGGCTGGTTCGCGACCGGCGACCTGGGACGGCTGGACGGGGACGGCTATCTGACGATCACCGGGCGGAAGAAGGAGATCCTGGTGACCTCGGGCGGCAAGAGCCTGTCGCCGGTGGTGCTGGAGGAGCGCGTACGGGCGCACCCGCTCGTCGCCCACTGTGTCGTGGTGGGCAACGACCGCCCGTACGTGGCCGCCCTGGTGACGCTGGACGAGGAGGCGGTCGCGCACTGGCTGCACACGCACGGCAAGGAGCCGGCGGGCCCCGTGGGGCTGCTGCGCGACGCGGATCTGGAGGCCGAGATCCGGCGGGCCGTGGTGGCCGCGAACACGCTCGTCTCGCAGGCCGAGTCCATCCGGACGTTCCGGATCCTCAGCGCCCGGTTCACCGAGGAGGACGGCCTGCTGACCCCGTCGCTGAAGCTCCGGCGGAAGGCCATCGAGGTGGCGTACGCGCGCGAGGTCGATGCGCTGTACCGCGGGTAACACCACGGAATGCCCCCGCGGGTAAACGGGTAAAACTGCCGTGACTTCCGGGAATGGTGTGGCGGTTGCACCCGTTGACAATTGGAGTAATACGTACCGCTTTCTCCGAGACGTAAGGAACGAGCACCCGTGAGCAAGGCCCCTTCCTCTGGTCCCTCTGGTTCCTCCTCTTCCTCCGCCTTCCCCGCCACCGTCACGCTGAACAACGGCGTCGAGATGCCGCGGCTCGGCTTCGGCGTGTGGCAGATTCCCGACGCGGAGGCGGCGGCCGCCGTCGAGACGGCCCTGGCCGCCGGATACCGCAGCATCGACACGGCGGCGGTGTACGAGAACGAAGCCGGCACGGGCAAGGCCCTCACCGGCTCGGGCATCGCGCGCGACGAGCTGTTCGTGACGACGAAGCTGTGGAACCACGCCGCCGAGACCTGGACGCGCGACGGCGTCCTGCGCGAGTTCGACGCCTCGCTGGAGCGGCTCGGCCTCGACTACGTGGACCTCTACCTCATCCACTGGCCGCGCGCCTTCCGCGACGACTACCTCACCATCTACCGCACGTTCGAGGAGATCGCCGCGAGCGGCCGCGCCCGGGCGATCGGCGTCTCCAACTTCCACCCCGCCCACCTGGAGCGGCTGCTGGCCGAGACCTCCGTCGTCCCGGCCGTCAACCAGATCGAGCTGCACCCGCTCCTGGCCCAGTCCGAGCTGCGCGCCTTCCACGAGCGCCACGGCATCACCACCGAGGCGTGGTCGCCGCTCGGCCAGGGCAAGGGCCTGCTGAACGCCCCCGTCATCGCGGGGATCGCGGAGAAGCACGGCCGCACCCCGGCGCAGGTCGTGCTGCGTTGGCACCTGCAGCTGGGCAACGTGGCGATCCCCAAGTCCGTGACGCCGTCCCGCATCCGCGAGAACATCGACGTCTTCGGCTTCGCCCTCGACGCCGAGGACCTCGCGGCGATCGCGGCCCTCGACAGCGGCACCCGCCTGGGCCCGGACCCGGAGGAGTTCGACCTCTAGGACCTTCCTAGGACCCTCCGGACTCCCCAGGGCGTCGGCGCCCGCCGGAAGGAGGCCCGGAGGGGGCCGGAAGGGGGCCCGGAAGCCCCTGGGAATGCGGTCCTACGGCGGCTATAGAGTCACGCACATGTTCTTCACGCCCTGGACCCCGCCGACCGACATCGAGGCGCAGTTGCAGGCCGCGACGGCGCACGGGGACTGGGACGGCCAGATCGGCGCCCTCGCGGTGGCCGAGCTGTACGTGGATGCGGACAGGGCCGAGGCCGACGGGCTGGTGCCGCCCGCGCCGCTCGTGCCGTACCGCGACCCCGCCTCGGGGAAGCGCTGTCTGCCCGTCCTCACCCGCGGCGCGCTGCCGCCCTGGCGCCCCGACCGGGTCTTCCAGCGCACGACGCTGGACGAACTGGCCCTGGAATGGCCGCACGACAAGTGGCACCTGGCGGTGAACCCCGGGCAGCCCTCCGCGGCCGTCCTCCCCGCCACCCCGCTCAACCGCGAGGCCTGGCTGGAGGTCTACGCCGAGGCGCCGCCGCCCGCGTCCGGCCGGCTGCTGTCCCTGTACACGGGCCCCCTGCACGGCCCGCTCGCCCACGGTCTCGCCTGCGGCGCCCCCCTCGCCGTGCGCGACGGCGTGCCCTGGAACGAGCTCGGCGGCGTCTACCGCGACTACGACGAGGACCGCGCCGTCCTGCGGGACACGTGGGGCGTCGCCGACCCCGCCGGCTGGTGGCACCTGACGCAGCGGCTGCTGGCGGGGGCCGGGGCCGGGCGCGACGCGGAGTTCGCACTGCGGGCCCGCGAGGGCCTCGCCGAGCACGCAGGCTCCGCCGGCGCGCCCCCGGCGACCGAGGAGTGGCGTCAGGCCGTCCACCACGTCCTCGTGCACCGTGCCGCGCCCGAGGCCGAGGTCCGGGCCATGGACGCCGTCGTCACCCGTATCGCCGAGGCCGAGGAGCGGCTGCGGGGCGAGGCGGTACTGCAGCCCGGACAGCGCATCGCCTCGGCCGCCGCCCACGACCTCGCGAGCGCCGTGGCCGTCGCCCGGCTCGGCCTCGCCGCGCGGCTGTGCGGTCCCGCCGACGCGGAACGGGTCGTGCTGTCCGCCGGAGAGGCCGCCCGCAGGACGTACGGGTCGTGGTCCGCATTCGCCGCCGGCTTCCTGCTGGGCCGGGCCCTGGGGCCGGGCGGCGCCGCCGACCCGCGTGCCGGCGGCTCCGGCGACCCCGTGCTGCTCGCCCACCGCGTCCTCACCGCCGACCCCGCGAGCCCCTGGGCCAACATCCCCTGGTCGTGACGGCCCCGCCGCCCGGGCCCCGGCGGGGCGGGGCCGCACAATCGCGGGATGGGCGTACCAACCGACCCCGGGCCACCGTCGGAACCTGACGGCGTGTCCGTCGTCCTCTTCACCTCCGACCTCCGGCTGCACGACAACCCCGTGCTCACCGCGGCCCTGCGGAGCGCGCCGCGCGTCGTACCGCTGTTCGTCGTGGACTCGGGCATCGCCGCCGCAGGCTTCGCCGTGCCCAACCGTGCGGCGTTCCTGGCCGACTGCCTCGCCTCGCTCGACGAGGGGCTGCGGGCCCGCGGCGGGCGGCTCGTCGTCCGCAGCGGCGAGGTCGTGGCGGAGACCTGCCGGGTGGCCGCCGCGACCGGCGCGGGCGAGGTGCACGTCGCCGCGGGTGTGAGCGGGTACGCGCTGCGCCGCGAGGAGCGGCTGCGGAGCGCGCTGGCGGCGGACGGACGGCGGCTGCGGGTGCACGACGCGGTGGTCACGGCCGTGCCTCCCGGGGCCGTCCTGCCCGCCGGCAAGGACCACTTCGCGGTGTTCACCCCGTACTTCCGCCGCTGGTCGGCCGAGCCGCTGCGGCCCGTGCTGCCGGCCCCGCGCGCGGTCCGGCTGCCCGGGGTGGACTCCGAGCCGCTGCCCGCGGCGGCGGCCCTGGCCCGGGGCACGGCGTCGCCCGCGCTGCCACGCGGCGGCGAGAGCGAGGGGCGCCGCCGGCTCGCCGCCTGGCAGCGCGGCGGACTCGCACGCTACGCCGACCGCCACGACGACCTGGCGGGCGACGCGACCTCACGCCTCTCCCCCCACCTCCACTTCGGCAGCCTCTCGCCGGTGGAGCTCGTGGCATCGGCGCGGGAGCGGGCCGCGGCGGGCTGCGCGGGCGCCGCGGCGTTCGTACGGCAGCTGGCCTGGCGCGATTTCCACCATCAGATGCTGGCCGCCCGGCCGGACGCGGCCCACCGCGACTACCGGCCACGGCACGACCGCTGGCGCGAGGCGCCCGCGGAGCTCGCCGCCTGGCGATCGGGCCTGACCGGCTACCCGCTCGTCGACGCGGCGATGCGCCGGCTCGCCCACGAGGGCTGGATGCACAACCGCGCCCGGCTGATCGCCGCGAGCTTCCTGACGAAGACGCTCTACCTGGACTGGCGGGACGGCGCCCGGCACTTCCTGGACCTGCTCGTGGACGGGGACGTGGCCGACAACCAGCTCAACTGGCAGTGGGTGGCGGGCACCGGCAGCGACACCCGCCCCCACCGGGTCCTCAACCCCCTGGCCCAGGCCGACCGCTTCGATCCCGACGGCGCCTACGTGCGCCGCTGGGTGCCCGAGCTGGCCGGCGTGCCGGGCCGGGCCGTCCACCGGCCGTGGCGGCTGCCGGCGCGGGAGCGGGCGCGCCTGGACTACCCGGAACCGGTCGTCTCGCTGGAGGAGGGCCTGACCCGGTTCCGGCAGGCGCGCGGGCTCACCTGAACGGCCGCCCGAGCCGTCGCCGGAACGGCCGCCCGAGACGCCCGAGACGCCGCCTGAGCGGCCGTCAGCGCGCCCCGTGGCCCGGTGCCACGGCCTCGATGCGGCGCGCCAGCTCGACGTCCAGGCCGGTGACCTTGCCGCCCGCACTGTGCGTGTTCACGCTGAGCGACACGGTGTTGTAGCCCAGCGTCGCATCCGAGTGGTGACCGAGCTCCTCCTGGATCTGGGCGAGGTGGATCACCATGGCGGCGGCCTGGAAGTGCCCGTCGAAGCGGTAGGTACGGCTGATGCGCTCGCCGTCCGTGGTCCAGCCGGGCAGCTCCTGGAGGCGCTCCTCGACGTCCTTCTGCGAGAGCGGTTCGACGGCCATGACTGTCCCCTTCGTGGGTGGGTGCCGTGTGGGTGCCGTGGTGGATGCCGTGATGGTTGCCCGGGGTGTGCCCGCGCCGGGTGCCGGTGACTCAAGCGTCCCACGGGGCAGGGGTGCTTTCGCGCCAATGTGCGGTACGGGGCTCCGCGCGCCGGACAAGTGCTACCGGGTCGTAGGTGCCGCTCCTATGCTCCTGCGCCGAACGTGTACACGTCACCGACGCCAGGGGGCCGGGCATGGACGGTACGGGCAGCACGCGCAGGGGATTCATCGGCGGGGCCGCGGCCGTCGCCGCGACGGCGGGCACGGCGGCGCTCGGCGGACCGGCCGCGGCAGCGGCCCCCCGCGCCAGACCCGCCGGGACGGGCCGCGCCCGCGGGTCCGGCGCACAGACCGTCGCCGTCCTCGGCGGCGGCGTCGCGGGCCTGACGGCCGCGCACGAGCTCGCCGAGCGGGGCTTCCAGGTGACGGTGTACGAGAAGAAGGCGCCCGGCGGCAAGGCCCGCAGCATGGACGTGCCCGGCAGCGCGCGGGGCGGCCGCAAGGCCCTGCCCGGCGAGCACGGCTTCCGCTTCTTCCCCGGCTTCTACCGGAACCTGCCGGACACCATGCGCCGCATCCCCTTCCCCGGCAACCCGGGCGGCTGCCACGACAACATCGTGGCCTCGACCGAGGTGATGCTGGCCCGCACCGGCCACGAGGACATCCGGCTGCCGTTCCGCACGGTCGGCAAGCCGCCGCCGCTGCTCACCCCGGACGCCCTGCGCCGCGCGCTGACCGGCTTCCTCGACGCCTTCGGCAACATCCCCGTCCACGAGACGGTCTACTTCGCGAGCAGGCTGCTCGTCTGGCTCACCAGCTGCGACGAGCGGCGGACCGGCGCCTGGGAGCGGGTGCCGTGGTGGGAGTTCATCCGCGCCGCGAAGATGTCGCCGAACTACCAGCGGCTGCTGGCCATCGGCATCACCCGCAACATCGTGGCCACCAAGGCCGAGGTGGCCAGCACCAAGACGGTGTCCACGTGCATCGAGGCGTTCCTCTTCAACGCCCTGGGGCGGGGCGCGGACGGCGAGCCCGACCGGGTGCTCAACGCCCCCACCAACGAGGCGTGGATCGACCCTTGGGTGGCCCATCTCCGCTCCCTGGGCGTCACGTTCCGCATCGGCTGGGCCGTGCGGGACCTGCGGATCGCGCGCGGCCGGATCACCGAGGCGGTCGTGCAGGACGCCTCCGGCGCCAAACAGTCGGTGACGGCCGACCACTTCGTCTCGGCGATGCCCGTCGAGCACGCCCGTACCACCTGGAACGCCCAGGTGCGGGCGGCCGACCCGCAGCTGGCGCGCTGCGACAAGCTGCAGACGGACTGGATGACGGGCATCCAGTTCTATCTGACGGAGCCCACGCCCGTCCTGCACGGGCACGTCAACCACATCGACTCCCCCTGGTCGATCACCTCCGTCGGGCAGGCGCAGTACTGGCCGGACCGGGACTTCCGGCGCGACTACGGGGACGGTGCGGCCGCGGACTGCCTGTCGGTGGACGTCTCGGAGTGGGACAAGCCCGGCATCCTCTACGGCAAGACCGCCAAGCAGTGCACGCGCGAGGAGGTCGCGCGCGAGGTGTGGGCGCAGATGAAGGCCGGGCTCAACGACACCGGGCGGACGGTCCTGAGCGACGCGAAGCTCCACTCCTGGTTCCTGGACCCGGCCGTGGAGATCGGCGGCCCCCGCCCCGTCAACGACGAGCAGCTCCTCATCCACCCCGCCGGCACCTGGTACAACCGCCCCGCGGCGCGCACGGCGATCCCCAACCTCTTCCTGTGCGGGGACTACGTGGCCACCGACATCGACCTCGCGACCATGGAGGGCGCGAACGCCGCGGCACGCGCCGCGGTCAACGCCCTGCTGGACGAGACGGGTTCGCGGGCGGAGCGCTGCACGATCACCCCGCTGTACCGGGCCCCGGAACTCGAACTGTTCAAGGCCGAGGACGCGATCCGCTACCGGATGGGGCTGCCCAACGCCCTCGACCTGGGGTGACCCGACCGGGGTGACCCGGCCAGGGTTCCCGACCGGGCTGACCCGACCGGGCTGAGGCGCCCCGGGGGCGACGCGTTACGGTCGGGTCATGACGACTGTCGTGGACGCCCCCGGGGTGGGTCCGCTGCTGCGGGAGTGGCGGGAGCGGCGCCGGATCAGCCAGCTGGAGCTCGCCCTGCGCGCCGACTCCTCCGCCCGGCACATCAGCTTCATCGAGACCGGCCGCTCCCGGCCCAGCCAGGAGATGGTCCAGCGCCTGGCGGACCACCTCGACGTGCCCGTCCGGGAGCGCAACGCCCTGCTGGTCGCGGCGGGTTACGCCCCGGCCTATCCGGAGCGGCCGCTGGACGACCCGGCCATGGAGGGGCTGCGCGAGGGCCTGGAGCGGCTGCTGACGAGCTACGAGCCGTTCCCGGCGCTCGTGGTGAACGGCACGTACGAGGTGCTGGCCGCCAACCGGGGCATCGCGATGCTCCTGGACGGCGTCGCCCCGTCCCTCCTCGTGCCCCCGCTGAACGCCATGCGCCTGACCATGCACCCCGCGGGCCTGGCCCCCCGCATCCGCAACTACCACGAGTGGCGCGCCCACCTGCTGCACCAGATGGAACGCCAGCTGGCCCTGATGCGCTCCCCCGCCCTGCGCGCCCTCTACGACGAGGTCAGCGCCTATCCCCTCCCCGACTCCGGCCGGGAGCGGGCCCGCCGGGAGGGCGAAGTCCCCTTCGCCCTCCCCTTGGTGATCGATCACGCCGGGCACACCCTCTCCTTCGTCTCGACCATCGCGACGTTCAACACGCCGATGGACGTGACGGTCTCGGAGCTGGCGGTCGAAACGTTCCTGCCGGCCGATCCGGAGACCGCGCGCCTGCTGACCGCCCTCACGCCGTAGGCATGCGGTCGAGGAAGCCGGTCACGGTCCGGATCCGGCCCTCCCCGTCCAGGGTGATCACGTCGGAGCCCGCCACGGGCGCGGACCCGTCGGCGAGGGACACCAGTTCCCACCGGAAGCGCGCGACGTCGTGGTGCCCCTCGACCGCCCCCGTCTGCCGGAACTCGAACCCGGGGAACTGCTGCTGCGCCCCGGCTATGACGGCCGCGATGCCCTCGTGCCCGCGGACGTCGGCCAGCGGGTCGGTGTACGACCCGCCCTCGACCCAGGCGGCGGCGACGGCCGCGGTCACGGCCTCCGCACCGGCGGCGTTCCAGGCGGTGAAGTAACGGGCGACGGCGGTCTCGTACGACGACATGGCGAACTCCCTGAGTAGGCATCACGAGGGGTGTCACGCCCTCCCGGGCCGGAGTGCGCCGGCCCGGGAGTGCGTTGGCCCTTACGATGCCGGGTGCGGCAAGGAGGGTCGATTACCGCACAAGTAATGGAGCCCTGGTCAGCCTTGCTTGCGGTCCACGTATTCGAAGACCGAGCCGTCCGGGTGCCGGGCCACCAGGTTGCGGCCGATCGGGGTGGGTACCGGGCCGGCGATGATCTCGGCGCCCACCGCCTCCAGGTCGCCGAGCGCCTCCTCGACGTCCGTCACCGCGATCGTGGCGGTGATCCTGCGCAGGATGGACAGCTCCCTCTCCGGACCGCTCATGAGGAAGAAGCAGCCGACCGCGGCCACCGCGACGCCACCGCGGTGGAAGCGCAGCGCTTCCGCGCCGGTCAGACGTTCGTAGACACCGATCGCGTGCTCCAGATCATCGACGCACACCCGTAGCGAGGTCCCCAGAATGTTCATGGAAGCAAGGCTAGTTGGCCGCGCGGTGCGGTGCGGGGCGGTTCAGACGCGGCACAGGAGTTCGCCGTTCAGCACGGCGAACCAGGCGTCCTCGCGCCGGCCCCACTCCCGCCAGGCGGCGGCGATCCGGTCGAGGGCGGCCCGGTCCGCGTGCCCGCCGTCCACGGCGAGGCGGGCGTAGGCCGAGGCGGTCGTGCGGTCCGCCCACAGCCCGCTCCACCAGGAGCGTTCCTCCTCGGTCGCGTAGCACCAGGCGCTCGCCGTGGCCGTGACCCGGGTGAGCCCGGCCTGCCGCGCCCAGGACAGCAGGCGGCGCCCGGCGTCGGGCTCGCCGCCGGCGGCGCGGGCGACACGCCGGTAGAGGTCCTGCCAGTCGTCCAGGCCCGGGACGGCCGGGTACCAGGTCATGGCGGCGTAGTCCGCGTCGCGGACGGCTATGAGACCGCCGGGCCGGCAGACGCGGCGCATCTCGCGCAGCGCGCCCACGGGGTCGCCGACGTGCTGGAGGACCTGGTGGGCGTGGACGACGTCGAAGGATCCGTCGGGGAAGTCCAGGGCCAAGACGTCGCCCACGGTGAAGCCGGCGTTGGTCAGCCCGCGGGCGGCGGCGGCCGCGCGGGCCGCGTCGAGCACCTCTTCGGCGGCGTCCAGGCCGGTGACCCGGCCCTGCGGGACCAGCGCGGCCAGGTCGGCGGTGATGGTGCCCGGCCCGCAGCCGACGTCGAGGATCTCCAGGTGCGGCTCCAGCTCCGGCAGCAGGTACGCGGCGGAGTTGGCGGCCGTGCGCCAGGTGTGCGAGCGCAGGACCGACTCGTGGTGGCCATGGGTGTACACGACGGTTCCAGTGGTTCCGGTGGTTTCGTCAGCCATGACAGCACCGTAGGCGCTCGTCTCGAATTCCGAGAGTGCCGTCTCATATTCCAGACGTCCACCTTTGCCGTCTCACTCCGTGGGCAGGCGGTACACCACCAGCGCCTCGTTCTCCTTCCGCAGCGTCAGCTCGCCCTGCACGGGCGCGACTTCGCCGTCGTACGCCAGGTGCGTCCCCCCGCGGATGCCGCTGATCCGCAGCCCCCGCACCCGGGCCGTCCTGAGCACCGGTGAGTGCTTCAGGCCGCCGCCCAGCGCCGCGGCGAGCAGCCGTGTGCGGGCCAGCGGGCCGCCCGAGACCGTACGGACGTCGAGCACGCCGTCCGCCAGGTCGTGCCGCCGCACCGGTGCGAGGCCCAGCCCGCGGTAGGTGCAGTTGCCCGCGAACAGCATCCACAGCCGGCGCCGCCTGCCGTCCACCTCCAGGCGGACCGGCCGCGCCGTGCGCAGCACGTGCACCGCCGCCAGCACGCCCGCGGGCCAGGCGCCGATGCGCGGGGCCCAGCGCTCGCGCACCCGCACCAGCTCCGGGTACGCGCCGATGCTGAAGGTGTTGAGGAACCAGCCCGTCCCCTCGCCGCCGCCTCCGCGCATGCGCACCATGTCGACCGCCACGGCCTCCCCGGCCTCCACGGCCCGGCAGGCGTCGCCGAGGGATTCGATGCCCAGGTCGTAGGCGAAGTGGTTGTACGTCCCGCCCGGCAGGACGGCGAGCGGCAGCCGGTGGCGACGGGCCACGGCGGCGGCCGCGTTGACGGTGCCGTCGCCGCCGAACACGCCGAGGGCGCCGTCCAGTTCCCGGGCCCGCAGCGCCGCCGACTCCAGGGCCTTCCCGAGGTCTCCCCCTTCCCCTCCCTCTCCCTCCTGCCCGAACGCGACGACCTCCGCGAGGGGCAGCGCCGAGCGCACCTCCTGCACCGGATCGGTGCGCACCCCCGCCGCCCGCTGCCCGGACCCGGCGTTCACGACCGCCACCAGCCCCTCGCCGCGCGGCAGGGCCGGGGCGTCCGCCCGGGGCCGGGCCGGGGGCGCCAGCTGGGCGCGGGTGGGCGCGATCCCGCGCACGGCGAACGCGGCACCCGCGCCCAGCGCCGCGCCCGCCAGCACGTCACCCGGATAGTGGACGCCGGTGTAGACGCGCGAGAAGCACACCGAGGCCGCCAGCGGGGCGAGGGCCAGCCCCCACGCGGGGTTCTCCAGCGCGACGCCCGCCGTGAAGGCGACCGCCGACGCCGAGTGCCCCGAGGGGAACGAGGTGGTGAAGGGCTGCCGGGACAGCTGCCGGACGAGCGGGACCGCGTCCAGCAGCGGGCGCATCCGCCGCACCGACCGCTTGCCCACGGTGTTCACGGTCACCGAGGCGACGGCCAGCGACGCCACCCCGCGCAGGGCGGCGCGGCGCGCGGGCCGCCCGCCGGCCAGGGCCGCGCCCGCCGCCACGCCGAACCACAGCAGCCCGTGGTCCGCGCTGCGCGACAGGCGCGGCAGGACGCGGTCGCCGCCGGGCCAGTGCCGGGCCGCCACGGCGAGGAAGGCCGCCCGGTCCCAGGAACTCACGATCTTCCGCATGGCCCACGTGTACCCCGCCGAAGCGGTCCGACGCCGCCCGGACCGCCACCCGGACCCGCCACCCGGAGGCACCGCCCGGACGCCCCGGGCGGGCGCCCGGGGCGCTGCGCGCGGACAATGGCCCCATGACCGATGCGACGCTGCTGAGCCGGCACCGGGAGGCGCTCGCGCTGTTCACCGAGCGCGTGCACGCCGTCCGCCCCGGCCAGTGGGACGATCCGACGCCCTGCACCGAGTGGTCCGTGCGCGACCTCGTCAACCATCTGGCCGTCGAGCAGCTGTGGGTGCCGCCGCTGCTGGACGGGCAGTCCATCGACGACGTCGGTGACGCATTCGACGGCGACCGGCTGGGGGACGACCCGGTGGCCGTCTGGGACGCGGCCGAGGCCGCCGCGCGCGAGGCGTTCGCCGCGCCCGGCGCCCTGGAGCGGACGGTGGAGCTGTCCTCCGGGCCGTCGGACGCCCGCGGGTACTGCTCGCAGATGACGGCGGACGCGGTCGTGCACGCGTGGGACCTCGCCCGCGCGATCGGCGCGGACGAGCGGCTGCCCAAGCCGCTGGTGGACCTCACGCGGCGCGAGGTCGAGCCGTACGCCGACAGCCTGGCGAGCACGGGCCTGTTCGCCGAGCCGGTGGAGCCGCCGCCCGGCGCCGACGCCCAGACGGTGCTGCTCGCGCAGCTCGGGCGCCGGGTCTGACAAGCCGGGCTCGACGAGCCGGGTCTGACCATCCGGGTCTGACCATCCGGGTCCGGCGAGCCGGGTCCGGCGAGGGGCGGATGACAGACGGCCGGCAGGCAGGCGCCGGGTAATCGGCACCGCGCTGGGCAGGATGCCGGCATGGCCTCCCCACTCACGCTTCTGACTCCCCGTCTGACCCTGCGCCGCTGGCGCGCCGACGACCTTGAGCCGCTGGCCGCCATCAATGCCGACCCGGAGGTGATGCGCTGGATCGGCGACGGCTCGGTGCAGGACCGGGAGGGCACCTCGGCGGCGATGGCCGCGTGGGAGCGGGAGTGGGACGAGCGCGGGGTGGGCCTGTTCGCCGTCGAGGTCCGCCAGTCCCGCCGGCTGGCCGGTTTCGCGGGACTGTCCGTGCCTGCCGAGCTGCCGGAGCTGCGCCCGGCCGTGGAGATCGGCTGGCGGCTCGGCCGCCCCTTCTGGGACCACGGCCTGGCCACCGAAGCCGCCCGCGCCGTCCTGGACTTCGCGCTCCGCGACCGCGGGCTCGCCAGGGTCGTCGGCGTGCACCGCACCGGCCACGACGCCCCCGCGGCGGTCATGCGCAAGCTGGGGATGCGGCACGACCGGGAGACGACCCACCCGGAGTATGGCGTTCCGGTCTGCGTCCACGTCATCGAGGCGCGGCCGTAGGCCCCCCTGGCGCGCCCCCCGCCGGGTCGCTGCCGGGCAGGGTCAGGGGAAGCTGGTCGCCCCGCGCGGCGAGGGCCGGACCCGACCACCCGGGGAGGATCCGGGAGCCGCCGATCGGCAGGTCCCAGAGGTCCTCGCGCGGGCGTCCCGCCGCCTCCCAGGCGGCGCGGACGCGGCGCAGGGGCTCCAGCGGGGGCTCGGCCGAGAGGACGAAGGTCGACCAGTGCATGGGGGCCATCGCCCGGGCGCCCAGGTCCCGGCAGGCGACGACGGCCTCCTCCGGGTCGGTGTGGACCGTGCCCAGGAGCCAGCGCGGGTCGTACGCGCCGATCGGCAGCAGGGCGAGGTCGATGCCGCCGAAGCGGCGGCCGATGCGCTCGAACCAGTGGCCGTAGCCGGTGTCGCCCGCGAAGTAGACGCGCTGCCCGCCCGGCGCGGTCATCACCCAGCCGCCCCACAGCGAGCGGCAGGTGTCGGTCAGGGTGCGCTTGCTCCAGTGGTGGGCCGGGACGAAGTCGAAGCGGACGGGGCCGCCCGGGCCGGGCAGTTCGACGGCCTCCCACCAGTCGAGCTCGGTGACGTGGGTGAAGCGGCGCCGGCGGGCCCAGCGGGCCAGTCCGGCCGGCAGGAGCAGCGGGGTGTGGCGGGGCAGCCGTTTGAGGGTGGGCGCGTCGAGGTGGTCGTAGTGGTTGTGGCTGATGACGACCGCGTCGACGGGCGGCAGGTCCTCCCAGCGGACCCCGACCGGGGTGAGCCGGGGCGGCGTGCCGAGGATCCTGCGCGACCAGACGGGGTCGGTGAGCACCGTGAGACCGCCGATGCGCACGACCCAGCTGGCGTGCCCGGCCCAGGTGACCGCGGTCGTGGCGGGGTCGGCGACCGGCAGCGGACCGGGCTCGACCGGCAGCGCGGCGATCTCCCGCAGGGCCTCGGCGCCGGGGCGCAGCCGCCCCTCGCGGGCCAGCCGCGCGAGCGCGCGCACGCCGGGCAGGGGCGCGGTGAGGCGGTCGGCGAACGACTTGGGCCAGATGCGGATCTCGCCGAGCGGGCGCGGCTCGGCGAGAGGGCGCTCGGTCTGTTCGGTCATCGAGGGGGCTCCAATCGCTGGGGAACCGGGGCGGTGCGGCGCGCGTCCGGCGCGAGGAGCGCCGGGTCGGACGCGATCGGCATCGACGGTAGGTCAGCCGCCGGCGAGCCGGCCGAAGGCCGATCCGAAACTGGTCAGTGCCGCGTCGACGCCCGGCGCGGCCAGCGGGTCCGGGGCGTCCAGGGCGCGCTGCCGCTCGTCGTCGGTGGTGCCGAGGAGGGGCGGGGTGGAGATGCGCACCCGCAGGGCGTCGGGGGCGTCGCCGAAGCGGTGGCCGCCGGGCACGGGGCGGCCGAGCGCGGCGCTGAGGTGCGCCTCCAGCTCGACGGAGTCGGTGATGGCGCGGCCGGCGAGCGCGGCGCGCAGCTCGCCGAGGTCGGCGTAGAGGTAGGGCCCGGCCTGCGGGGGGCGGCTGAGCACGCCGGCGGCGGTGAGGCGCTCGTGCGCGGCGCGGGCGAGCGCGCCATAGAGCCGGACCGCGGCGGCGGCCCGGGCGCGTACGGGCCCGGGCTCGTCGAGGGCGTAGGCGGCGGCCGCGGCGACGGGCGGGGGCAGCTCGGCCCGTACGGCGGCGAGCGCGGAGGTGACGCGGGCGCGCAGGACCGGGCCGCGCCCGCCGGCCGGGAAGCGGGCGACCGCTGCGGGCCAGGCCGTGGGGAAGAGGCCGCCGGCCAGGTCGGTGAGGACGACGACGTGGTCGGGCCACATTTCGGCGGGGCCGAAGAAGACCGTCCCGCCGGGGTCGTGGCGCATGTCGCGCCACGTCTCGTCGCTGACGATCGTCAGCTCCTCGCCGGCGGCCGCCTCGCACACCTCGTGCAGGAGCTCGGGCGGGGTGACCGAGCCCGTGGGGTCGTCGGCGACCGACAGGACGAGGACGCGCGGCCTGCCGCCCTCGGCGCGGATCCGGCGCACGGTCTCCAGCAGGGCGAAGGGGTCGGGCACGCCGCCGCACTCGGCGGGCACCGGCACGTGGTAGGTGGGGCGCCCGGCGAGCCGGGCGAGCGGCGGGTACCAGGCGGCGCACGGGCGCGTGAGCAGGACGTCGCCGCCGGCCCCCGCGAGGACCGCGAGCAGCAGGGGCTGGGCCCCGGGCGCGGCGATCACGTGCTCGGGGGCCGTCGGCAGGCCGCGCCGTGCCCAGTAGCCGCAGGCGGCGGCCCTCAGGGCGTCCCCGCCGCCGACCGGTTCGGGCGCGCTGTCCCGGGCGGCCTGCGCGAGGCGCGCGGCGAGCTCCGGCAGCACGGGCAGGCCGCGCTCGGGCGCGGTGCCGGCCGGGAGCGCGGGAAAGCTGACCTGCATCCGTGCCTACCTCCGACCGCCGCGCCGTCCGCACCGGGCGGCAGCACCTGTACGGCACCGGGGCCGCCTGCCGCCGCCCCCGGTCCACCTTGGCAGATCAGGGGGTGCGGAGCGGGACGACACGGGCGTACCGGGTGACGGCGTTCGGCTGCCGGAGAGCGGGTGCCGGGCCCGCGGGGCCGGGGCGGCGGCCGGTCCGGGCCCGGCGGTCCGGCGGCGGCTGGACGAATCACGGCCCGGGGGCCGTATCGCAGCACCATTTGCGCCGCCGGGCGGGGGCGGCGGGACAAAAACAAAGGATTTTGCGGACTGCCCAGCTCCGGTCACCATGTCGTGTCGCACATCCTGGCGAACCTGCCCGCTGGACCGAGAGGCACACCCCCTCATGCACGACACCGACGGCACGCACACCCGCCGTTTCGGCCTCCCGACCGCCACTGCCCTGGTCATGGGCAACATCATCGGCGGCGGCATCTTCCTGCTGCCGGCTTCCGTCGCCCCCTTCGGCACGGTCAGCCTGCTGGCGTTCGGCGTCCTGACCATCGGCGCCATCGCCCTGGCGCTCGTCTTCGGGCGCCTGGCGAAGCGCCATCCGCGCACCGGCGGCCCGTACGTCTACGCGCGCGAGGCCTTCGGCGACTTCGCCGGCTTCCTGTCCGCCTGGTCGTTCTGGACCATGACGTGGGTGAGCAACGCCGCCCTCGCCGTGGCCGGCGTCGGCTACATGCACGTCATGACCGGCAAGGGCTCCATGGCGGGGGACCTGGCCATGGCGCTGGCCATGCTGTGGCTGCCGGCGCTCGCGAACCTGGCCGGTACCCGCTGGGTGGGCGCCGTCCAGATGATCTCCACGGTGATGAAGTTCGTGCCGCTGCTGTTCGTCGCGGTGATCGGCCTGTTCTTCTTCGACCCGGACAACCTCGGCTCGTTCACGACGGCCGACGGCGACTGGACCGGCGGCCTGACGGCGTCGGCCGCGATCCTGCTCTACTCCTACGTGGGCGTGGAGTCCGCCGCGATGAGCGCGGGCGAGGTGCGCGACCCGGAGCGCAACGTGGGGCGCGCGAGCGTCCTGGGCACCATCGGCGCGGCGCTGGTCTACCTGCTGGGCACCGTCTCGGTCTTCGGGACCGTCCGGCACGACAAGCTGGTCGAGTCGACGGCCCCGTTCTCCGACGCCGTCGACGTGATGTTCGGCGGCCACTGGGGCGGCATGCTGATCGCCGCGTGCGCCGTGATCTCCATCGTGGGCGCGCTCAACGGCTGGACGCTGATGAGCGCCCAGGCCCCGTACGCCGCCGCGAAGGACGGGCTGTTCCCGGCCGCGTTCGGGAAGAAGAAGCGCGGGGTGCCCACCTTCGGCGTGCTCGCCGCCGCGGTCCTCGCCACGGGCCTGACCGTCGTCAACTACACGTCGGGCGTGGGCGGGGTCTTCGAGATCCTCGTCCTCATCACGACGTTCTCCGCGACGGTCCCCTACCTGCTGGCCGCCGCCGCGCAGGTGTACTTCCTGCTGACGGGGCAGCGCGACAAGGTCCGCACCGGCCGGTTCGTCCGTGACATGGCGCTCGCGCTGGGCGCCTTCGCCTTCTCCTTCTGGCTGGTGGCGGGCGCCGGGTACGCGGCCGTCTACCAGGGCGTGCTGTTCCTCTTCGCGGGCATCCTCGTCTACGTGTGGCTGACGGCCCGCCGCCCCGTGGCGGAGGCCGGTGCGCCGGCCGCCGCCACGGAGGAGGCGCAGGAAGCGCCGGAGAAGGCGGCCGTCAGGCCGTGACGCCGCCGTCGAGGACGAGGTCGGCGCCGACGGTGTAGCCGGCCTCGTCCGAGGCGAGGTGGAGCACGGCCGCCGCGATCTCGTCGGGGGTGCCCGCGCGGCCGACCGGCACCTCACGGCGCATGCGCTCGGCCTTGTCGAGCGAGGTCTCGCCGGGGCGCGAGGACATCGGCGTCTCGACCGGCCCGGGGCTCACGGCGTTGATCCGCACCCCCTCGCCGATGTGGTCCAGCGCGGCGTTGCGCGTCAGGGCCGAGACGGCCGCCTTCGTGGCCGTGTACGCACCGAAGCCGGGCTTCCTGCGGTGGGCGCCGACGTTGGACGCGATGTTCACGATGGCGCCGCCGCCGTGGGCACGCATGTGCCCGATCTCGTACTTCATGGACAGCCAGACGCCCTTGAGGTTGGTCCGGATGATCCGGTCCCAGTCCTCCTCGGGGACGTCCGCCACCTTGGCCGGGGGCACGGCCAGACCCACGTTGTTGACGGCGACGTCGAGGCTGCCGAAGCGCGCGACGGTCTGCTCCACGAGGGCCTGGACGTCCGCGGCCCGGGTCACGTCCGCGGTGACGGCGACGGCCTCGCCGCCCTCCGCCTCCACGAAGGCCACGGTCTCCTTCAGCGGCTCCTCCCTGCGGCCCGCGACCACGACCCGCGCGCCCTCCCGGGCGAAGGCGAGGGCGATGGCCTGGCCGATGCCCGTACCGCCGCCGGTGACGAGGACGGTCCGGCCGGTGAAACGTGCGGTCATGTCGACACTCCTAAGCAAGAGGGCGAGTGAAGGCGGGTTCGTTGCATGAGATGCCGTGACGGCGGCAGCGGTCCGGAAATGGAGCAGGAGTCCGTCATCTCCGGTCCGGCAGGGCGAGTTCAGTCCAGCAGCGCGAGGGCCTGTGCCGCCGCGCCCTGCAGCCGGGCCCGGCCGGGGACGGCCTTGCCGACCACCCGCATGCCCTGCATCAGGACGAGCAGCATCCGTGCGAGGGCCACGGGGTCGCGCCCGGCGGGCAGTTCGCCCTGCTCCCGGGCCCGCGTCAGCGCGGCGGTGAGCGCCGCTTCCAGGGCGAGCCAGCTCTCCTCGACCCCACGTGCCGCGGCGGGGTCGTGCGGGGCCAGCTCGACGGCGGTGTTGGTGACGAAGCAGCCGCGCCGCAGCTCGTCGTCGGCCGACTCGTCGGCGAAGCGGGTCACCAGCGCCCGCACGGCCGGCAGGGCCGGGCCGGGGCGCGAGAGCTCCTCGGCGACGCGCGGGCTGTGCTGCTCGCTGTAGCGCTGCAGCGCCTTGAGGTAGAGCTCGTGCTTGCTGCCGAACGTCGCGTACAGGCTGGCCCGTGCGATGCCCAGGTGGCCGACGAGGTCGGCCATCGACGTCGCTTCGTAGCCGCGCCGCCAGAACAGCTCGACGGCCGACTGGAGCGCGGCATCCGGATCGAATTCCTTGGTCCTGGCCATGTGTTGACCGTAGCCGATTCGAGAACGGTCGGTCAAGAATGAACGGTCCAGAAAGCGCGGCCGGGAAGGACGACCGGGAGGGGCGACCGAAATGTCCGGGAGGAGGCAGGAGGCCTACGGAGCCGGCCGCATCCTGAAGTCGTACTGCCGGGGCAGCCGCTGTGCACGCGCGCGTGCACGGATCTCCTCCGTGACGGGACCCTCGCCCGCCAGCAGCCGCGCCTCGATCGCGTACCAGGTCTCGCCGAGGGACTCGTCGCCCTCGCGCAGGTCCTCCACCTCGAAGCCGCGGTCGAAGATCTCCCGCGCGGCCGTGGCATCGCCCTGCGCGAGCAGCACCCGGGCCCGCAGCAGCCGGAAGCGGCCCCGCTCGCGGATGCCCGGGCGCAGGCCGTCCAGCACGGCCCCGGCGTCGTCCGCCCGGCCGGCGGCCAGCAGGGCCTCCACCGCCTCGCGGCCGAGCGAGGCCATGGCCGCCGTCCACGAGGCGCTCTCGCGCTGCTCCTCGCGGGCCGCCTCGAACGCCTCCAGATAGCGGTCGGCGGCGCGCTCGGGATGGCCGTCCTCGGCGTCGGCGAAGGCCAGGCAGCGCTTCGCCCACCACAGGCGGCCCGCCGCCTCCCAGGCGCGGACGGCCTGCGAGCGGTCGCCGGTGTGCCAGCGGGCGACCCCGAGGTGGTAGGCGCCGCAGGGGTCGTCGTCGCCGATCGTCTCCAGCAGCTCGCGCCAGCGGGCCGACACGAGCGAGGGGCCGGGCGGCAGGCCCCGGACGGGCCGCGGGAACTCCCCCCGGCGCAGGAACTCCAGCCAGGGCTCCTGCTCCTCCCCCGGCGTCTGCGGGCCGAAGGGCGTGCCCGGCAGGTCGTAGTGCCCGCGCTCGGCCTCCAGGGCGCCCCAGCCGGAGCCGGTGTGCAGGCTCTCCTTCGGCTCGGCGTCGGCGTACGGGCGCCACGCCGCGTACGCCGCGTCCACGTCGGCGCGGGGCAGGGCCGCTTCGAGCCGGGCGGCCACCTCGCCGCGGGCCGCCGCCCAGTCGGCGCCGTGCACGGCGGCGGGGTCCGCGGCCAGCGGGCCGTAGGCCTCCAGCCAGGCGAACGCGCCGCCCGCCTCCAGCGGCACGTGCTCCAGCTGGGTACGGGCGAGCCCGGCCTGGATCTCGGCGTAGCCGCCGGTGCCGGGCTGCGTGAGCCACTCCTGCCAGCGCCGGCCACCGCGGCCCGAGCCCCAGACGAAGAGCTTGCGGCCGCGCAGCAGGTCGGTCGAGGTCTGCACGAGGCCGTGGCCGCCGGCGTCGAGGGAGGCGATCCAGCGGCGCTCCGCGCCGGGCACGTCGTAGAAGAAGTCGGAGGCGTGCGTGCTGTTCGGGGGATACGTGCGGTCGGCGCCGTCCCACTCGGGCACCGGGATCCGGCTCAGGCTGCGCTCGTAGCCGAACCGCCAGGCCGCCTCCGCGGGCGCGAGCACGCGCGTGCCCGCCTCCTCGGGGACGGCGATGTTGGACCACCAGTACACGGGGGCGGGCCGGTCGTGGGGGTTGCGGATGCGCACGCCCACGTAGAGGAAGTCCGAGCCGTCGGGCAGCCACAGGTCGACCTGGAACGGCAGGTCGCGCAGCCGCTCCCACTCCCACAGGCGCAGCATCTGCCCGCCGTCGGGGGCGGGCACGCGGGCCGCGTGCAGCGGGGCCACGGACAGCGTCGTGTGGCCGGTCGCGCCGATGTTCCACTCGATGCCGCCGGAGAACCAGGCGCCGTTGAGCGCGAAGTGGGCGGGCTGCAGGACGGGGTTGGAGTAGAGCAGTCGGCGGCCCGTCGGCTTGTGCTCCAGGGAGTGGACGCGGCCGCCGAGGCCGGGCAGGACGGTGGCGCGCAGCCGGTCGTTCTCGATGACGATCGCGTCGAGGTCGGTGAGCGCGCGCCTGCGGGTGTAGCCGTCGCGGCGGCGCACGGGCAGCAGGGACCGCAGGGGCGCGTGGCCGGCCTGGCGGGCCATGTCCGCGGGCAGGGCCCGGCGCTGCTCCGCGCCGATGCGGTGGACGTCGGCGGCCGTGCGCAGGGACGGCAGCGGATCCTCCGCGCCGAGCGGGGCGGCGGGCAGGGACAGCACGGCGCGTCGGATGGTCGTGGGCACGGCAACCTCTCTCAACCCTGGTGGTCCGGTCTCATTCCCGGTGGTCCGGCAGCATGTCCGCTTCCCGGTGGTCCGGCAGCATGTCCGCTTCCCGGTGGTCCGGCAGCATGTCCGCTTCCCGGTGGTCCGGCAGCATGTCCGCGGTGATCGCCCAGCGTTCGTGGTCGCGCCACGCCCCGCCGATGAAGAGGAACTCCGGGGAGAAGCCCTCCAGCCGGAAGCCGTGCCGCTTCACCAGCGCGAGCGACGCCGTGTTGCCCGGCTGGATGTTCGCCTCCAGGCGGTGCAGGCCCAGCGGGCCGAAGGCGTGGCGCAGGACGAGCCCGAGGCCCTCGCTCATCAGGCCGCGGCCGGCGGACGGCGCGAACGCGCCGTAGCCGAGCGCGCCGCACTGGAAGGCGCCGCGCACGATGTTGTTGATGTTGACGAAGCCCGCCGGGCGGCCGGAGTCCCGCAGGCACACGAGGAAGCCCGCCCGCTGCTCGCCGTCGAGCCGGGCGGCGTACTGCGCGAAGCGCTCCTCGGTGGCGGGCATGGACAGCCACGGGTGGTGCAGGCCGGCGCTGGCCCGCACCAGACGGGTGAACTCCGGGCCGTCCTGCGGCGTGACGGCCCGGATGGCGACCCGCGGCCCCTCGGCGAGAGGGCGGGCGTCGGCGTCGGTCGTCTCGTGGTCGGGCACCGCTTCATCGTACGGTCCGGGCGGCGCCGCGGGGAGGAGCCGTGATCACACCACCACCGGGCGGAGGTCCGGGCCGACGACGTGCGACGGGGGCGGCGGGCCGGCCTCGTCGTGGAAGAAGTGGGCCCCGTACCAGACGACGAGGTCCTGGCCGTCCACGGACTCGCCGCCCACGAAGTCGCCGAGGTGGGCGCGGGTGTCCGAGGGCCGCCCGTCGTCGATCTCCGTGCCGCGGTAGCGCAGCACCCACAAGTCGGCCACGCCGTAGGCGTCCGCCGTGCCGTCGTGGGCACCCGGCACCAGGGCGTAGCCCCGCCCCGTCGCCGGGGCGACGACGCGCCACTGCCGGTGGCCGGCGGGGTTGCGGGTGCGCCGGGTCTCCAGGCGGACGGGCGTCCAGCCGGTGGCGTCGTCGAACTCGTCCACCCGGTTGGCGGTCGAGCCTCCCACGTCCAGGTCCAGCCGCCAGTACACGTGGTGCGTGTGGGCCAGGCAGGTGCAGGGGTTGGTGACGGCGGCGAAGCCGAAGCGCGGCCGGATCACCCCGTCGTCGGCGAGCCGCCACTCGGTGACGTAGCGGTACCAGCCGGCGGCGAGTTCGCTGACGATGCGCAGCCCGGTGCCGTCGTGGAAGAAGGCGACGCCGCGAAAGTTGCCCCGGTCGCTGCCGGTGTCGAGGATCGTGCGCGGCGCGGAGGTGCACAGGCGGTAGCCGGGGCCGACGGGGTCCGCTCCGGTCGCGTTGAAGCACACCTCCTGGTTCGCCCAGTCGCGGAAGGGGCCGCACAGGTCGCCCCTGTAGCGCACGTTCAGGATCGGCGCATGGGCCTGGTAGAGGACGCGTTCGCCCTTGTAGTCGACGAAACGCAGCTCGGCGCCGGAGCCGTTGACGCCGGAGGAGGTCCTGGGCCGGTTGACCACCAGGTTCCACAGCTCGGTGCTCCCGCGGCGCACCCTGACCCGGACGGCCCGCGGACCGCCGGACGGGTCGGGGCAGTTGTCGTCGGGCGGGGTGGTCAGGCAGTCCAGGACGGAGGGGGCGGACACCCCTTCCGGGGCGGGGATCACCGTGCCGTCCTTCGTACGGACGCCGACGATGCGGTGCTTGATCTCGCCTCCGGGGGTGCGCAGGCCCACGGTGACGACGCGGTCCACGGTGCCGTCGGCGTGGGTGATGTCCGCGAGCGGCGGCATGGGGCGGTACGCGAGGGCGCCGTCGGTCGCCAGCTGCGGCCCGAACTCGTCGTGTCCGCGGACGGCTTCGACCGCCCGGTCGAACTCCTCCCGGCCGGGCAGGGGACTAAACCGCACCGAGCGCGCGGTCGCCCCCGCCAGGTCGCCGAGCCGGCCGGTGACCTCGACCGAGCGGTAGGCGTCCGGGTCGTGGACGACGGCGCGGAACGGCGCGTCGGCCCCCGGATCCTTCTCCAGGAGCCGGAAGTCGGCGACGCACAGCCGGGGTCCGCAGATGCGCTCGCGGACGGCGGGGAGGGCGATGAGGTCCCCGGCGAGGGACGCGGCCGTCGCCGTGCCCTCTTGGTACGGTTCGATGGTGATCGTGATCGGGTCGGGCACGGAAGCCCCCTCTGCCTGATGTCACCCGATGGGCACACTGCTCGGTCCACAGTGCCCGCGAACCGGACAAGCAGGGCATCCACCGTACGAGGGGCGCGGGGGTGACGTGCCGGGCGCATCGATGCAAGAGCCGCGCCCCGGAAACAGGCCTACGGCAGCAAGCAGTTCACCCATGCGTACCGGGAGCCCCACCGCTCCCGGGCGTCAGCCACTCCACGGAAGCGGCTTCACTTCCGCACGCCCCCGCGGTACCCACCATCGCTCCCTGCACTCGATCACTCCTTCCTCCGTAGCTTGTGGATCCGGAGCTTCCGCATCCCCCGGGAAGCCGCCCACAGCTTCACGACACAGGAGGTCGGCATGAAGCGCACCATCATCCTCGCCATGGCGGCGGTCGCGGCCCTCACCGGCGGCGTGGTCACCACCGCCTCGGCGGAGAACGCCGCCGACGACAAGCCCGTCGCCGCCACCGACAAGGCACGGGAGTTCGCCGAGGACGGACCGGAGATCGGCGGCTTCGACCCGGTGGAGGGCGCGGCCCTGAACGTGGCACCGCAGACCAACGGCCGCGCCTTCGTGGCCTGCCCGGCCGGCCGGGTGCCCAGCGGAGGCGGCGGGAAGACCAGCGGCATCCGCATCTTCTTCACCGACTCCTTCCCCGAGGGCAACGGCTGGGTGATCCGCGGCACGAACACCAATCCCGTGGGCGGAGCCACCGAAACGATCAGAGCGGTCGTCGTCTGCACCGCCCCGCGCTGATCCCCCTGCAGGGGTCCCCTTGCGATGAGCCCGGCGCGCCCCCGCCGGGCTCATTCGCACGCCCCCGGCACCGCCGTCAGCTTCACCGTCTTGTCCTCGCTGCCGCTGGCCAGCCAGCCGCCGTCCGGGCCGAACGCCACGCAGAAGACGGTGTGATGGTGCTGCACGCGCAAGGCGCGGGTGCCGTCCGCGACGGCCCACACGCCCGCCGTGCGGTCCGCGGAGGCGGTCGCGAGCCAGTGGCCGCCGGGGCTGAACGCCACGTCCTTCACGGCGTCCCCGTGCCGCACGAGCAGGAGCTGATGGCCGCTGTCCGCGTCCCACACGCGGACGCAGCCGTCGTCACCGGCGGTCGCCAGCCGGGCGCCGTCGGGGCTGAACGCGACGGCCTTGACCGCGTGGTCGTGGCGCAGGCGCAGCAGCGCATCGCCGCCGAGCGACCACACCCGTACCGAGCGGTCCGCCGAGGCCGAGACGAGGCGCGCGCCGTCCGGGCTGAAGGCCACGTCCGTCACGACCTGGTCGTGGGTGATGCGCAGCATGGGGTCGCCGCTGGTGGAGTCCCACAGCCGGACGGTGCGGTCGGCGGAGGCGGAGGCGACGCGGAAGCCGTCGGGGCTGAAGGCCACGCCGAAGACGACGTGGTCGTGGCGCAGGCGCAGCAGCTCCTCGCCGTTGGAGGAGGCCCAGACGCGGACGGTGTTGTCGGCGCCCCCCGGTGACGAGGCGGCGGCCGCCGGGGCTGAAGCCGGCGGCGAAGACGGACGAGAGCCAGCCGCCCACCGGCTGCTCCCAGATCCGGTTGCCGGTCAGGGCGTCCCAGACCCGGACCCGGTTGCGGGACCCGGTGGCCAGGCGCCTGCCGTCGGGGTGGAAGGCGAGCGCGTGCACCCATTGACGGGTGTCGAGGACGCGCGAGGTGATCACCGCGCCGGGCGCCGCGGGCGCCGTGGGGGCCGCGCGCGGCTTCGGCGGGAGGGCGGCGGACGGGCCGTCCGGGCTGTCCGGACCGTCCGGACCGTCCGCGCCGTACGGGCCGGGCAGCGGCACCGCCGGGCCCGCGTCCGCCCAGGCCGCGGGCATCTCGAAGAGGCGGGCGTCCCCGCCGCGCAGGTAGAGCACCGGGGTCGCCCACTCCAGGCTGTCGTCCTTGTCGACGACGAGGGCGATCCGGCCGACCCGCACGGCCTCGTCGACGGTGCGGCCCTGGGCCAGCGCCTGGTAGAAGGAGGCGGCGAAGCGGGTGGCCGCCTTGTCGGTGACGGCGAACTGCATGGCGACGACGGCCGGTACGGTCCGCACGAGCACGGCGGCGGTGCTGGAGAAGAGGTCCTCGGCGTTGCCCATGCCGCTCTGGCAGCTGTTGAGGATCACCAGCTGGGGCCTGGGCCGGGCCACGCTGAGGAGCGAGGCGAGGGCGGAGGCGTGCAGGTGGTGCTCGCGCCCGTCGGCGTCGGCCAGGGTGATCATGCCCTCGTGGCGCTCGGGGTCGTACGCGCCGTGCCCGATGAAGTGCAGGACGTGGCAGCCCCGCAGCAGCCTGCGGGAGAGGTCGTCCGCGGTCCTGCCGGGCACCCAGTCGAGGTCGACCAGCCCGCGCTCGGTCAGCGGGCCCAGCGCGACGGCGAGCGCGGCCCGCTCGCTCTCGGCGTCCAGGGGAGCGCGGGAGCGGGGCAGCGAGGTCATGCCGAGCACTCTCAGGGGCGGGTCGGAGCGCAGCGGGGCGAGGGGCTCGGGGAGGTCGACGTAGCGGACGAGGGGCCGGTGCAGGCACAGGTACTCGCCGAGGTCCTCGTCGTAGAGCAGCTCCCAGGGCAGGGAGGCGAGTTCGGGGGCGCGGATGCGCAGGACCACGCGCAGTGCCTCGTCGCGCTCGCCGGCGCGCTGGCGGCTGGCGAGGTAGAGACCGCGCAGGTGTCCGCCGAACACGGTGCGGAAGAGCCGTTCCCCGACCTCCCGCACGGGCCGCTCCAGGCCGAGCGCCGCCGCGCGCGGTGTCACGGAGGAGGCGAGGACGGCCCGCTGGAGGTCGGCGAGGCGGGCGCCGATGGCGTCGGTGTCCAGGGCGACGGAGAGACTGCCTTCGCCGGCCGGTGAGGAGACGGCCACCGTGTACTGCCCGCCGGGCCCGCCGCTGACCTCCAGCACGAAATCGGCGGCTCCGTGCATCACGGCTCCCGGAATGCACGGGAAGAATTCACCATTCTGCTTTCTCGCTTTCCCGGGCGGTCGTCGCTTTCTCAGGCGGCCGTGCCCGTGTCCCTGCCGTGCAGCGGGCCGGCCGTCACCCACCAGGCACACAGCCGCCCGTAGGAAGCGAAGGGGGCATGCGCCTCCGCGACGATGTTCAAGTCCTCACTGGACCAGGTGAGATAGACGTCGCCGTCGGAAGTCTCGTAACAGGCGAGATCACCGACGGTCTTTCCGCCGACTTTGTACTTCTGCCGTCCGCCGAGCGGGACCGAGGGATCGCACGCGTTGTGCGTGATCTCGCCACCGCTCAGCAGCCTGTCGAATCCGCCGCTCATGCTGATGTTGTCCACGAACTGGGCGTAGATCACGGGAAATCCGCCGGGCGGTGTGCAGGCGACGACGGCGGTGACGGACGGCGGGAACCTGGACATGTCGCCGTCGGAGCAGCTGGGGCGGATGGCGTCGGGTACGCGGTCGAGCAGGGCGGCCGTCGCCGGAGTGCGGGCGGGACCGGGAGCCGGCGTCGTGGGCGGCACGACCGGCGCCGAGGTAGGCGGTACGACCGGCGCCGAAGAGGGCGGCGCGGAGGGTGGCGCGGAGGGCTGCGAGGACGGCTGCGAGGACGGTGCCGAGGACGACGGCTGCGTCGTCACCACCACGGGCCCGGGCGGCCCCTCGCCGGAATTGCCGTTGGTCAGCAGGACAATGCTCGTCACCACGAGCACGGCCCCGAGCAGGGCCGCCGTGGAGCGGATCACGGGACTGATCCGGGGAAAGGAGATTTCCCTGACCGAAAATCCGCTGCCGAGCAGGGAGATGAGGACCATGAGGCCCCCGAAGACGAATAAGATGATCGAAGCAGAGGTCGGCATGGTTCCCCCCGACGCGCGACATGACCCTCCGCGGAACAGTCAGGTTATAGGTAATTCAGATGCCTGCCCTCGGGTCGTGCGCCGCTTATTCAGCCGTTCACCACTGCACGCCCCTGGAATGCGCTCCGCGCCCCGTTCAGCGCGGGGCGTTCATGACCGCGACCGCAATCGCCGCCGCATACCCGGGCACGGCGGGCACGTCCTCCAGTGCCCACCCCGCGGGCGAGGCCGGAGCGGGCCCCGTGCCGACGTACGTCACCGACGGGTTCTCCGACAGGCCCGTGCCGGTGCCCTTCAGATAGGCCTCCTTGCGCGTCCAGCAGCGCGCGAAGGCCTCCGGGAGCCGCGCCGCGGGCAGCGCGGCCAGCTCGGCGGTCTCGGCCGGGTGCAGGACGCCCGCCAGCTCCCGGGCCGTCTCGGCGGGCTGCACCTCCTCCACGTCCGCGCCGACGGGCGTGTCCGCGAAGGCGAAGAGCGCGAGGTCGCCCGCGTGCGAGAGGTTGAAGTGCAGGGGTGCACCGGCGGCGGCCGGCCGGCCGTGCGGCCCGCCGCAGCCGGGACAGGGCTCACGCACCAGCGCGACCGCGGCCGGGTCGGTGCCCAGATAGGCGCCGAGGAGCAGCCGCAGCCCGATGTGCGAGGCGACGTAGCGCTCGCGGTGCAGCTCCCGTACGAACGCGGCGGCGCGCGCCCGCTCCCCGGCGTCGAGGACCCGCTCGGGGTTCTGCACGGGCCCGGGCAGGGAGCCGTCGGTCCGCAGGAGCCACACGTGCGGCGGGCCGGGCGTCCACAGCCCGGGCAGCGGGTCCTCGCCGAGGACCCGGGGCACGGTGGTGCTGCCCGGCCCGTCGCTCACGCGCATCAGCTCTCCCCCAGGTGGCGGGTCACCGCCTCGGCGACCTCCGCGGCCGGCCCCGGCCGCGTCATGTGCGCGTGCGGGCAGGCGACATCGCGGTTGATCACCCTACCCGTGACGTAGGGGCGCCATGCCTCCCGCGTCACGGAGCCGGCCGGGGCCGTGTCCGCCGCGGTGAAGAAGAGGACGTCGCCGTCGAAGACGCGGTGCGGGTGCCGTCCGGCCAGGGCCGTCGTGGTGAGCGCGACGTCGACCGCGGACTGCAGCGTCCGGCCGGTCAGCGCGGCGAAGGGACCGCCGTCCGCGCGGAGGGCGGCGAGCACACCGTCCCGCGTGAGGGCTCCGCCGCCGCGGGCGCAGCCGGCCATGTCCAGCAGGGCGCCGAGGACGGCCTGTTCCTCGAACGCGGCGGCCACGGGGTAGGCGTCGAGCATCGCGAGCAGCTCGACCTTCTCCCCGGCCTCCTGCAGCCGTACGGCCACGGCGTGCGCGAGGACGCCGCCCGCCGACCAGCCCAGCAGCCGGTAGGGGCCGTGCGGCCGGGCCTCCCGGATGCGGTCGGCGTGGTCCGCGGCCATCTCCTCCAGCGTCGCGGGCAGCGCCTCGCCGGGCGCGAACCCGCGCGCCCGGAGCGCGTGGAGGGGCTGGTCGGGGCCGAGGCCTGCGAGCAGCCCGGTGTAGCACCAGCCGAGGCCGGCGGCCGGGGGCAGGGCGAACAGGGGCGTACGGCTGCCGGTGGCGCGCAGCGGCAGGACGAGCTCGGGCGCGGCTCCGGCGGACGCGGCTCCGGCGGGCTCGCCCAGCCTGCGGGCGAAGGCGGCCGGGGTCGGGGCCCGGAAGAGGGTGCCCATGGCGAACGGGCTCTCCTGTCCCTCCTGTCCCTCCTCTCCCCCGTCCCCCGCTGCGTCGCCGAAGACGTCCCGGACGCGGGCGACGAGGCGCGCCGCGAGCAAGGACGTGCCGCCGAGGGCGAAGAAGCCGTCGTCGACGCCGACATGGGGCAGCCCGAGGACCTCCGCGAACAGGCGCGTCAGGGTCTCCTCGCGGGGCCCGGCGGGGGCCCGCCCCCCGGCATCGGCCTGCGGGCCGGGCGCGGGGAGCGCGGCGCGGTGCAGCTTGCCGTTGGGGCCCGTGGGGAAGGCGTCCAGGACCACGACGGCGCTCGGCACCATGGCCTCGGGCAGCTGCGCGGCCAGCATCTCGCGCAGGGCGTCCGGGGCGGGCCGCGGGAGGGTGCCGGCCTCGGCGGCGGCATCCGCCGAGACCGGAGTCACGTAGGCGACCAGGCGGCGGTCGCCGGGCCGGTCCTCGCGGACGACGGCGCAGGCCGCCTGCACGCGGGGGTCGGCCAGCAGGACGGCCTCGACGCCGTCGGGTTCGATGCGGCGCCCGTGCAGCTTGACCTGGCGGTCGGTGCGGCCGAGGTACTCGGCCTCGCCGTCCTCCCGCCAGCGGGCGAGGTCGCCCGTGCGGTACATGCGCGCGCCGGGCCCCGCGAAGGGGTCGTCCACGAACCGTTCGGCCGTCAGGTCCGGCCGTCCGAGGTATCCGGCGGCCAGCTGGGCGCCCGCCACGTAGAGCTCGCCGGGGATGCCGGGCGGGCAGGGCTGCAGGGCCGCGTCGAGGATGTAGAGGCGGGTGTTCCAGACGGGCCGCCCGATGGGGACGGGCCCGGTCTCGCCCGGCCGGCAGGTGTGGTGGGTGACGTCGACGGCCGCCTCGGTCGGGCCGTAGAGGTTGTGCAGGGCGGTGCCGGGGAGCAGCCGGTGGAAGTCCTCGGCCGTGGCGCGCGGCAGGACCTCGCCGCTGCTGAAGACGTGCCGCAGGCCGGTGCAGGCGGCCGCGCCGGGCGCGGCGAGGAAGAGCTGCAGCACCGAGGGCACGAAGTGGGTGACGGTGACGCCCTGTTCGCGAATGGTGCGGGCGAGCTCCGCGGGGTCGCGGTGGGCTCCGGGCCCGGCCAGGACGAGGGTGGCGCCCTCGCGCAGCGGCCAGAACAGCTCCCACACGGAGACATCGAAGCCGGCGGGGGTCTTGTGCAGGACGCGGTCGCCGGGGGCGAGCGGGTACTGCGCCTGCATCCAGCGCAGCCGGTTGTCGATCGCCGAGTGCGGGACGACGACGCCCTTGGGGGCTCCGGTGGTGCCGGAGGTGTGCAGGACGTACGCGGGGTGCTGCGGGGTCAGGGCCCGGCCGGGGTCGGTGGGCAGGTGCGCGGCCAGCGCCTCGCCGAGCGCGGGGTCGTCGAGCGCGACGACGGGCACGGGCCCGGCGGGCAGGGCGGCGGCGGGCAGGGCGGCGGCGGGCAGGGCGGCGGCGGGCAGGGCGGCGGCTCCGGCGCGGTCGGTCACGACGCACACCGGTGCGGCCGTCTCCAGCATCTCGCGCACGCGCACGGCCGGGTCCGCGGTGTCGAGCGGCATGTACGCGCCGCCCGCCTTGAGGACGGCGAGCAGGGCGACGACGAGCTCGGTGGAGCGCGGCAGGGCGACGGCGGCGAGGGTGCCCGGAGCGACGCCGAGCGTGCGCAAGTGGCGGGCGAGGCGGTTGGCGCGGGCGTTGAGCGCGGCGTAGGTGAGGGTCCGGTCGCCGTCGACGAGCGCGGTGGCGTGCGGGGTGCGGGCGGCGCGGGCCTCGACGGGGCCGACGAGGGTCGTGGGCGGCACCTGGGTCGCGGTGTCGTTGAACTCCGTGAGGACGCGCTCGCGCTCGGCTCCGGTGGCCAGCGGCAGGCCGCCGAGCGGCAGGTGCGGGTCGCGCTCGGCGAGGCGGGTCAGCAGGTCGAGGAAGCGGGCCTGGTGCGCGGCCAGTTCCTCCTGGGCGTAGCGGGCGGGGTTGGCGTCGTAGTCGATGCGCAGGCCGCTGCCGTCGGCGCGGTCGTAGATGCCGACCGTGAGGTCGTCGACGGGCCCGGGGGCGAGGTTGTGCGCGCCTGCGCGGGCGCCGGCGAAGGTGAGCCCGTAGTCGAACGGCATGACGTTGACGAGCGGGCCGGTCAGCGGCCGGCCCTCGCCGAGGAGGCCGAGGTCGCGGCGGATGTCCTCGTAGCGGTAGCGCTGGTGGCGGCGGGCGGCGCGGATGCCGAGGACGGCCTGGTGGACGAGTTCGGCGAAGGTCGCGGCGGGGGTCACGGTCAGGCGCAGCGGCAGCACGTTCATGACCATGCCGGGGACGCGCAGGGCGACGGAGCCCATGCGGCCCATCATCGGCAGGCCGAGGACGACGTCCTCGCTGCGGGTGGCGCGGGCGACGTAGAGGGCCTGGGCGGCGAAGAGGACGTCGGTCCAGGTGGCCCGGACGGACGCGGCCAGCCGGCGCAGCCTGTCGGTCGCCTCGGGCGCGAGGTGGGCGGTGGCGCGCAGGTGGCCGCGGGAGGGCAGGGCGGGGCGGGCGGAGGGGCCCGCGGAGGCGAGGCTCGGTGCCTCGGGGCGGTCGGCGAAGGTGGTCAGCCAGTGGGCGCGGTCGCGGGTGCGGGTGGCGGACTCGCGGTAGGCGGCGTCCTCGGCGACGAGGTCGGCGAGCCGGCCGAAGGGGCTCGGGGCGGGGTCCTCACCGGTGGCCAGGGCGGTGTAGAGCTCGGCGACGCGGCGGGCGACGAGGGAGTAGCCGTAGCCGTCGAGGACGGCGTGGTGGACGCGCTGGTACCACAGCCAGCGCTCGTCGCCGACGCGGAGGAGGGCGTGGGAGAAGAGCGGGCCGCGGGCGAGGTCGAAGGGCTCGGCGAGGTCGGCGTGCATCCAGGCGAGGGCGGCGGCGTCCGGGTCGCGCTCGGCGCGCAGGTCCGCGGTGTGCAGCGGGAAGCCGTGGCCGGGGGCTTCGACGGCGATGGGGAACTGGCGGGGGCCGTCCGGGGTGTCGGCGATGCGCACGCGCAGGGCGTCGGCTTCGCCGACGGTGCGGTGCAGGGCCTCGGCGAAGCGCGCGGGGTCGATGTCGCCGTGGATCTCGAGGTATTCGGCGGTGCCGAGGGCGGGGCTGCCGGGGTCGAGTGCCTGGGCGAACCACATGCCCGACTGGGCGGCGGTCAGGGGGAGCCCCTCCGGCGCGGGGGACCGTCCCGCGCCGGAGGTGCCGGGCAGGAGGCGAGCCCCCGCCCGGTCGAGGGTGCGGGCGTTCACGTCCCCGCCCCCAGCAGCGGTGCCCACTGCTCTATGGCCGGCTGCTCGGCGAGGGCCACGAAGGTGACCTCGGTGCCGTGGTCGCGGCGCCAGCGCTCGACGAGGGTCATGATGCGGACGGAGTCGAGCCCGTAGTCGACGAGGTTCTCGTCGTCGGGGATGTCGGCGGGGTCCTCGCCGAGCACGTCGGCGACGTCGGCCCGGATCTGTTCGAGGGTGAGTGCCATGGGTGTTACGCCCCTTCGAAGAGCCGGTCGGTGGTGGTCACTACGGCGCACTTGGCGGCTGCCCAGCGCAGCGCCATGGCGTGGTCCTCGGCCGAGAAGTCGGCGACGGCATCGGCCACGAGGAAGGACTGGATGTCGCGCATCCAGGCGTCGCAGGCGCTCATCATGACGCCGATGTGCGCGTACACGCCGACGATGATCAGCTGGTCGCGGCCCTGGGCGGCCATCCGCTCGGCGAGGTCGGTGCGCACGAAGGCGCTGTACTTCCACTTGGTCAGGACCGTGTCGGCGCCCGTCGGCGCGACGGCGTCGGCGATGGCCTTGGCGCGCTCGTCGTCCGGCAGGCCCGGGCCCCAGAAGTCCTGCTGCAGACCGCGCTCGGCGGGGCTCTGGCCGCCGGGCTGGGCCGAGTAGACGACGGGGACGCCGAGGCGCTCGCAGTCCTTCTTCACCGCGGCGACGTTGGCCAGCAGCTCGGTGACGGGCGAGGCCCCGGCCTCGAACGCGTCGAGGAAGTAGTTCTGCAGGTCGTGCACGAGCAGCACGGCGCGGCCCGGGTCGACGGTCCAGCCGACCTTGTTCGCGGGCAGGTCGGCGGCCCGCGGCATGGGATAGGGGGCGATGGCAGGCAGTGCCATGGTGGTCGGTGAGCCTTTCTCGGTGCTTCTCGGTGCTTCTCGGTGCTTCTGTGTACTTCTCTGTACTTGTCGGCGTGCTCAGTGCTGTGCCGCTGCTGCGGCGGCGACCTGTGCGGCGATGGCCGCGCGGAGGTCCTTCTTCGACACCTTGCCGATGCCCGTCTGCGGGAACTCCGTCACGAACTCCACCCGGTCGGGGACCTTGAAGGCGGCGAGTCCGCGCTCGCGGACGAACTTCTTGACGGCGAGGGACTTCACGGGTGCGGCCCCTTCGCGCAGGACCACGTAGGCGCAGGTGCGCTCGCCGAGGTAGGCGTCGGGCATGGAGACGACGGCGACGTCGTGTACGGCCGGGTGGGCGAGGATGTGGTTCTCGATCTCCTCGGCGGCGACCTTCTCGCCGCCGCGGTTGATCTGGTCCTTGGCCCGTCCCTCGACGACGATGTGGCCCGTCTCGGTCAGCCGGACGACGTCGCCGGTGCGGTAGAAGCCGTCGGCGGTGAAGGCGGTGGCGTTGTGCCCGGGAGCCCGCCAGTAGCCGCGGATGGTGTACGGGCCCCGGGTGAGCAGGTGGCCGGTCTCCCCCGCGGGCAGGTCGTCGTCCTCGTCGTCGACGATACGGATCTCGTCGTCGGGCGAGATCGGGCGGCCCTGGGTGGTGACGATCGTCTCCTCGGGGTCGTCCAGGCGGGTGTAGTTCACCAGGCCCTCCGCCATGCCGAAGACCTGCTGGAGGGTGCAGCCGAGGGCCGGGCGCACCCGGCGCGCCGCCTCCTCGCTGAACTTCGCGCCGCCCACCAGCAGGACCTGAAGGCTGCTCAGGTCGTGCGGGGTCTGCGCCGCGGCCTCGGTCCACACGAGGGCGAGCGGGGGGACCAGGCCGGTGATCGTGACGCCCTCGGCCTCGATGAGCGGGAAGGCCACGTCGGGGCTGGGGCGGGGGGCGAGGACGACGCGGGCGCCGGCGTAGAGCGCGCCGAGGGTGCCCGGGGAGCTCAGGGGGAAGTTGTGGGCGGCGGGCAGCGCGCAGAGGTAGACGCTGTCCTCGTCCACGCCGCAGATCTCGTTGGAGCCCCACAGCGAGTAGATGTAGTCGTCGTGGGTGCGCGGGATGAGCTTGGGCACGCCCGTGGAGCCGCCGGAGAGCTGGAGGAAGGCCAGCTCGTGCGGGGCCGGGGCGTCCGGGACGGCCACGGGCTCGGCGGTGGCCTCGGCCAGGGCGGTGTGCTCGCCGGGCTCGCCGGCGACCAGGACGTGCTTGAGAGTCGGGACCTCCGCGCGGATCTTCGTGGCCAGCTCGCGGTAGTCGTAGCCCTCGCTGACGTCGGGTATGACGTAGGCGGCGGCCTCGGTGAAGGCGCAGAAGTGGCGGATCTCGGTCTCGCGGTGGGCGGGCAGCGCGAAGACGGGAAGGGCGCCGATACGGAAGAGCGCGAAGACGACCTCGAAGAACTCGGCGACGTTCGGCAGCTGGACGACGACGCGGTCGCCCTTGCCGATGCCGCGGGCGAGGAGGCCTGCGGCCAGCCGGTCGGCGCGCAGGTCGAGCTCGCCGTACGTCCAGCGCCTTCCCTCCCCTGCGGGGTCCACGATGGCGACGCGGTCCGGGTGCGCCTGCGCGCGCTCGCGCAGCATCTGCCCGAACGTTTCTCCGCGCCAGTAGCCCGCCGCGCGGTAGCGCTCGGCGAACTCGGCCGGATAGCCCGGAGCGTCGGGCGTCTCCGCACCGGTGTCGTGCATGGTCACTGGTCAACCCCCACAGCCTGCAGGAACGTCTGGAACTTGGCGCCGGTCTCGGCCGTCTCGGCCTCCGGCGAGGACTGCGCGACCACACCCGCCCCGGCGTACAGCCGCAGGGTGCGCTCCTCCGCCTCGGCACAGCGGATGGTGACGACCCATTCGCCGTCGCCGTTCGCGTCGCCCCAGCCGACCATGCCCGTGAAGAAGCCGCGGTCGAAGGGCTCCAGCTCGCCGATGACGTCGCGCGCGGTGGTGGTCGGGGTGCCGCAGACGGCGGGCGTGGGGTGCAGCGCGGAGGCCAGCTCCAGCGCGGACACCGCCGGGTCGGCCGGCTCGCCGGTCACGGTCGTCGACAGGTGCCACATGGCGGCCGTGCGCACCAGCGTGGGCCGCTCGGGCACGTGCAGGCTGCGGCAGTACGGGGCGAGGGCCTCGCGGACGGCGTCCACGACGACCGCGTGCTCGTGCAGGTCCTTCTCCGACTGCAGGAGGGCGGCGGCGCGGCGGACGTCCTCGGCGAGGTCGGCGCTGCGCGGCGTGGATCCGGCCAGCGGGTTGGCGACCAGGGTGCCGCCGCGCCGGGAGACCAGCAGCTCGGGGCTCGCGCCGAGCAGGGTGCGGCCGGGGCCGGTGGGCAGGGCGAAGGTGTAGCCGGCCGGGTCGCGGCGGGCGAGGCGCTGCAGCAGGGCGGGCAGGTCGATGTCGCGGTCGGAGGAGAGCTCCAGGGTGCGGGCGAGGACGACCTTGGCGAAGTCGCCGCGCTGCATGCGGCGGACGGCCTCGGCGACCGCGGCGCCGTAGCCCGCGGGCGCGGGCACGGGCCGGACGTCCCAGCGGGCGGCGCCGGGGGCCGCGGCGGGCAGGGCGATCAGCGGGTCCTCGCCGAGCGGCGGCGCCCAGCGGACGGCCTCGGGCACGGCCAGCGCGGCGGGCGCGCCCTGGTCGAAGGGGACCGCGCCGACGACGACCGGCGCCTCGTCGCCGGCCAGCAGGCGGGCGTCGAGAGTCTCGGCCACGCGCTGCGCCACGGGGGCGGCGCCGTGCGGCACTTCGGCCCGGGTGCCGTGGGCGAGGAGGGTGCGGGTCGGGGAGGCGAAGAAGCGGGCGCGCCCGGGCTCGTAGGCGTCGAGGAGCGAGGTGGCGGCGCCGACGATGTCACCCCCGACGGGGGCGCCGGGCTCGCTGCCGCCCGGCCGATCCGCGACGTGGTGAGCGGTGGTCACCTTTGCTGCTCCGTTCCTCCGGTGGGTCGCACCGGGTGGGTGTTTCGTGAAGTGTCCGGGTGGGGGCCGGCCTTGTGGGCCGTCGGTGCCCCTGACCCGCCCTTTCGCCGTTTCCCGGGGGCGAGCCCCCGGCCCCCCGCACCGCGCTGCGCGCGGATTCCTCAGCCGCCGGACGGGCTCAGATTTCTTGAGCCCGTCCGGGGGCACCTCCCAGCGTCAGCCGGGGGAGACCGAGGACCGGGGTCCGGGGCGGAGCCCCGGAGACGGTGCGCTCAGGCGCGCAGCGTCGCGCCCCCGTCGACGTACAGGTCGTGCATCGTGATGTGCCGCGCACGGTCCGAGACGAGGAAGGCGACGGCGTCCGCGATGTCGGACGGCTCGGCGATCCGGCCGAGGGGGATGCCGACGCGGTACGACTCGGGGTCGCCCTCGATGACGCGCAGGGGCGCCTCCTCGTCGGCCCACAGCCCGCGCTGCATGGCGGTGTCGGTGGAGCCGGGCGAGACGACGTTGCAGCGGATGCCGCTGCGGGCCAGTTCCAGCCCGAGGCACTTGGTGAACATGGTGGCGGCGGCCTTGGAGGCGGCGTAGGCGGCCATGCTGGTGCGCGGCACGCCGGCGGCGTTGGAGCCGACGGTGACGATGCAGCCGGAGCGGCGCTCCGTCATGCGGCGGGCGGCGGCGCGGGAGGCATTGAAGACGCCGGTGGAGTTCACGGCGAAGGTGCGGTGCCAGGTGTCGTCGGTGATGTCGACGACGGGCGAGGTGCGCAGCACCCCGGCGACGTTGACGAGGATGGCCAGGGGGCCGAGGGTGTCCTCGACCTCCGCGACGACGGCCTCGACGGCGGCGCTGTCGGCGACGTCCGCGGTGTGGGCGGTGACCTTGTCACGGCCGAATTCGGCCTCCAGGTCCTTGATGCCGTCCGGGGTCCAGTCAAGGGCCGCGACGCGCGCTCCCCGGGCGACGAGGGCGCGGGTCACGGCCTCGCCTATGCCCTGGCCGGCGCCGGTGACCAGCGCGATGCGGCCGGAGAGTTCTGACTGCTGCACTTGCGGTTCCCCCGATTCCCAATTCGAACTAAGGTAAGCCTTACCTTACATGACCCGCACGGCCGGATCGAACGGCCGCACGGAGGGGGCGCCTTGCCTCATCCGTGCGCGGGGGCGCACGAGCAAGGCTTAGGTTAGGCTAACCTCACGCTCTTGCCTATAGGGGGGTGGCCCCCGACTGCCCGGGCGGCCACCCCCCTAGAGGGCGCAGGTTCCGGCCCGTCAGGTCACGAGCTCCAGCACCGCCACGCCCGGCGCGGTGACCCCGAAGGTCTGCGCATACAGGGACAGTTCCGCCTCCAGCGCGCGCACGACCGTGGCGGCCCGGCGGAAGCCGTGCCCCTCGCCCTCGAAGGCGATATAGGTGTGCGGCACCCCGCGGCCGGCCATCGCCGCCAGCAGCCGCTCGCTCTGGGCGGGCGGGCAGACGGGGTCGGCCAGCCCCTGCAGCAGCAGGAAGGGTGCGCAGATCCGGTCCGCCCGGTGCAGCGGCGAGCGCTCCCGGTAGCGCTCGGGCACCTCCTCCCGGGGGCCGATCAGCGAGTCCAGGTAGCGCGACTCGAAGTCGTGCGTGCCGCCCTCCGCCGTCCAGGTCTCCGGATCCAGCACCGGGTAGAGGATGGTGCCGCAGGCGTAGAGCGAGCCGGCGGCGAGCGAGGCCGCCGCCGTCCAGCCGCCCGCGCTGCCGCCGCGAATCGCGATCCGGGCCGGGTCGGCGATGCCCTCGCGGGCCAGCGCCGCGGCCACCGCCGCGCAGTCCTCGACGTCCACCACGCCCCACTGCCCCCGCAGCCGCTCGCGGTACGCGCGCCCGTAGCCCGTCGAGCCGCCGTAGTTCACCTCGGCGACGCCGATGCCGCGGGAGGTGAAGAAGGCGACGGCCAGGTCGAGCACGAGGGGCGTGCGGGCGGTGGGGCCGCCGTGCGCCCACACCACGTACGGCGGCAGCTCTCCGTCCGGGGCGCTGTGGTCGGGGCTGTGCGGCGGGTGGAGGTGGGCGTGCACCTCGCGCCCGTCCGGCCCGCCGAAGGTGCGCGTCAGCGGCCGCGGGTAGTAGGCGGGGTCCACGCGGTCGGTGTGCCGGGCGCCGACCGCCCGGGCCCGGCCCGTGCAGACGTCGAGCTCGACGACCTCGTACGCGCTGTACGGGCTCGCGGCGACCCCCACGGCGCGGGTGCCGGTCACCGCCAGGGTCGGCGCCCACTCGGTCCACGGCCCGGCCACGTCCGCGATCTCGCCGCTGCGGGGGTCGAGGACGCCGAGGACGGCGGCGCCGCGGCCGTGGAGGGCGGCGACCAGCCCTCCCGGCAGCGGCGCGAACCAGCGCTGCCCCACGCGCCACAGCGGCCCCGCGAACTCCTCCTCGCGGCGGCACAGCGCCGCGCTCTCCCCCGTCGCCGGGTCGACGCGGTAGAGGTTCCACCAGCCGGTGCGGTCGCTCGCCGCGACCAGCGAGCCGTCCTCGGCCCACTCCACCTGGGCGACGGACTCCGCGGGCCCGCCCATGACCGTACGGGCGTCCGGGAGCCGGCCGTCCGCCGAGACCTGAGCGGTCTTCAGCTCGCTGCCCTCCCAGGGCATCCGGGGGTGGTCCCAGGCGATCCAGGCGGCCTGCCGCCCGTCCGGGGAGATCCGCGGCCCGGTGACGAAGCGGTTGCGGCCGTCGGTCAGCTCCCGTACGGCCCCGCGGTCCTGTGCCGCCGAGCCGTCCAGCGGGACGGCCGCGAGCAGCCGGCGCACGTCGCACGGCCCCTCGCCGGTGAACTCCTCCAGCACGCACCACACCTCGCCGCGGCCGGGCAGCAGCACCGGATCGGCCCAGCGCAGCCCGCCGCCCACCGAGGAGACGGGGGTCAGGGGCCGCGGGGCGCCGCCGCCCGGGGCGTCGGGCTCGAAGGCGTAGAGCCGCTGGTCGGCGAAGTGGGTGAAGACCACCAGCGGGCCGCCGGAGGCGCGGGCCACCGCCGCCCACGGCAGGCCGCCGTACTCCAGAACCCTGTTGCGCACGTTCCAGGGGGCGGGCAGCACCGTCTCCTCGGCCCCGCTCGCCCGCCGCCGCACGAGGGTGAAGCGGCCCTCCTCCGCCGGGCGTGGTGCGGCCCACCACAGCTCGTCGCCGACCGTGCCCACGAAGTCCGGTCCGCCGCCGGCCGACGCGGCGAGCTCCGCACCGACCGGGGACTGCCAGGCTCCGTAGGGCGCCGTGGTCACCATGATCTGTTACGCCTCCTCGAAACGGCCCGCGGGGCCGCGTTCCATCAGAAAGTGGTCCAGCACCCGGACGCCGAAGTGCAGTGCGTCGCAGGGCACCCGCTCGTCGACGCCGTGGAACAGCGCCTGGTAGTCGAAGTCCGCGGGCAGCTTCAGCGGGGCGAATCCGTAGCAGTCGATGCCCAGCCGCGAGAACTGGTTGGCGTCGGTGCCGCCGGACATGCAGAACGGCACCACGTGCCCCCCGGGGTCGAAGCGCTCCAGCGCCTCCTGCATCCGGGCGAACAGCGGGGTGCCCAGCGGGGCCTGCAGCGCCCGCCCCCGCTGGTAGTACTCCCACTCCACGTGCGGCCCGGTGAGCTCGTCCAGCGTGGTGCGGAACTCCTCCTCGCCGCCCGGAACGACGCGCCCGTCCACGTGCCCGACGGCGGCCCCCGGGATCACGTTGACCTTGTAGCCCGCGTCCAGCATCGTCGGGTTGGAGCTGTTGCGGACCGTCGAGGCCAGGAGCCGGGACGCGGAGCCCAGCTCCTCCAGCAGCGCGTCGACGTCGAAGCCGGGCGCGCCGGGGTCGGCTTCGACGCCGTGCAGGGCGGCGATCTCCACGAGGGCGGCGTGCACGACCGGGGACAGCCTCACCGGCCAGCGGTGCCGGCCGATCCGCGCCAGCGCCTCGGCCAGCCGGGTGACGGCGTTGGCCTGATTGGGCTTCGAGCCGTGGCCCGCCCTGCCGCGCGCCGTGAGCTTGAGCCAGGCCGTGCCCCGCTCCCCCGCCGCCACGGGGTACAGCCGCAGCCCGCCGTCCGCGTGGAAGGTGTAGGCGCCCGACTCGCCGATCGCGTACCGGCAGCCCTCGAACAGGCCCGGGTGCTCCTCGGCCAGGAAGGCGGCGCCCGTCCAGGCGCGGTCCTCCTCGTCGGCGGTGAAGGCGAGCACGATGTCGCACGGGGGCCGGGCGCCGGCGCGCGCCCAGGCCCGTACGACGGACAGGACCATGGCGTCCGTGTTCTTCATGTCGACGGCGCCGCGGCCCCACACCACGCCGTCGCGGACCTCGCCCGAGAAGGGGTGGACGCTCCACTCGGCGGGGTCGGCGGGGACCACGTCGAGGTGGCCGTGGACGAGCAGTGCGGGGGCGCCCGGATCGGTGCCCGGGACGCGGGCGACCACGTTCGTCCGGCCCGGCTCCTTCTCCAGCAGCACCGGCTCGATGCCGGCCTCGCCCAGCGCCGCCGCCACGTACTCGGCGGCCTCCCGTTCCCGGCAGTCGCCCGCGCCGCGGTTGGTCGTGTCGATACGGATCAGGTCGGAGGTGAAGCGCACCGCCTCGTCGAGGGCGCGCTCGTCCACCCGGACGGCCGCTCCCTGCGCTCCCTCCACCGCCTCCGCCCGTACCGGCCCTTCCGGCCCTTCCGTCTCTCGGGTCTCTCGGGTCTCTTCCGTCGTGATCTCAGCCATACTGCTCCTCCACCGCGGCCGACACGACGGTCGTGACCGCCTTGAAGCAGCGGATGCCGTCGTACATGGTCGCCGAGGTGTACGAGACCCGGCGCTCGCCGCTGGGCACGACGCCCGGGATCACCGTCGCCGCCCCGGCCAGGTGGTCGGCGTCGAACTCGATGTCGACGGTGAACGGGCCGCCGCCGGCCCTGGGCTCGTACCGCACGGCCAGGGCCGTCGCCTCCCGGGCCGCGGCCCGGATGTCCGCGGCCGTGCGCGCGGGGGTGCGGCAGACGGCCGCATAGCGGGAGACGCAGTCCTTCACGGCCACCGAACGGGCCAGCGGGGCATATCCCTTGGCGTCCGCACAGGTCAGGTCGTCGCCCGTCACCAACACCACGGGAACACCGTATTCCGCGACGACGAGGGAGTTGAGCAACCCCTCGCTCGCCCGCGCGCCGTCCACCCAGACGCCGGTGATCGTGTTGGCGAGGTAGGTGTGGGCCAGGACGCCCGGGGTGCCGGCCCCCGTGTGATAGCCCACGAAGGCGATGCCGTCGACATCGCCGTGCTGCACGCCCTCGACCATGCTCAGGGTCTTGTGCTTGCCGGTGAGCATCTGGGCCCGGTCGTCCAGTTTCTCCAGCAGCAGATTGCGCATGCTCCAGTGCGCTTCGTTGATGACGACCTCGTCGGCGCCGCCGTCGTAGAAGCCCGCGACGGCCGCGTTCACGTCCGAGGTGAACAGATGGCGGCACCGTTCCCACTGCGAGGCGCCGGGCAGCACGTCGGCCGGCCAGGTGACGCCGGTCGCGCCTTCCATGTCCGCGGAGATCAGGATCTTCACCATGCATCAGTCCTACCGCAGGTGGCAGGCGGCCGCACGGGTCCTGGCAGCACTCGCCGCAACGGGCTCGCGGAGGGCTCGGCCGTCCGGCGGACCGAGCCGGGACGGGTGCCCTGACCGGGGCCGCGGCGACCACCGCGCTCGATCAGACGTTCGGCGCACCGCGGAAAACGCCACGGGATTCTCTGCGAACTCCGCAGGGCGGTGGAGGAAGACGCCGGACCGCCATGGAGGAAAACCTCCATGGACAAACGGGGGAATTACACATTCCAAGGATTGCCGCATTTTACCACGCGCGCCGGGACGGTTGAGTCAACTCCATGAATACATAAAGCAGTTGACGTCGTCATTGACCTTCGCAATTATCGGTTCCCGGCGACGGCCGGCGCTTCCTTTCGGGCAACCGGCCCTCACACCAAGGACTCTTCATGCCCACCATCGAGATTTCCCGAGGGCCCGTCGAATACACCGCCCTCGAAGGCGACCCCGAAGCCGCCCCGCTCGTCCTCCTCCACGAAGGCCTGGGCTGCATCGCCATGTGGCGGCGCTTCCCGGCCCGCCTGGCGGCGGCCACCGGCCGCCGCACCCTGGTCTTCTCCCGGCACGGGCACGGAAGTTCGGGCCCCGCGCCGCAGGAGCGCACCCCGCACTCCCTGCACGAGGAGGCCCGCGACGTCCTCCCCGAGCTGCTCGCCCGGCTCGGCATCCACCGCCCCGTGCTCGTCGGCCACAGCGAAGGCGCCTCGATCGCGCTCCTGCACGCGGCCGCGCACCCCGTCGAGGCCGTCGTCGCCATCGCCCCGCACCTGTTCGCCGAGCCGCAGACGCTGCGCGGCGTCGCCGCGGCCCGCGCGTCCCACGCATCCGGGCCGCTCGCCAAGGAGCTGGCCTTCTACCACCAGGACCCGCTCACGGTGTTCCGGCGCTGGAGCGGGCTGTGGCTCTCCGACGCCTTCCGCGGCTGGGACATCGAGGGCGATCTGGCCGGCGCCACCGCCCCCGTCCTCCTCGTCCAGGGCGACGGCGACCCCTACGGCACCTTCGCGCACCTCGACGCCGCCGAGCGCGGCCTCGGCGGGCCCGTGCAGCGCCTGGAGCTGGCGGGCTGCGGCCACGCCCCGCACCTCGAACGGCCCGACGACGTCGTGGACGCCGTCCACTCCTTCCTCAGCACCTCCTTCCTCGGCACCTCCCTCCTCACCACCACCTCCGGCCCCTCTCGCACCGCCCGCCCCACCGGCCCCGCCGGGCAGCCCTCGCGCCAGGAGACCCGACCATGAGCGACCTCGACGACATCCGCCTGGACGGCCTGCTCGCCACGTCCGCCCGCCGGCACCCCTCCCGCCCCGCCCTCACCGCCCGGGGCCGCACCTGGACCTACGCCGAACTCGACCGCGCCGTCGACGGGCTGGCCCGGCAGCTGCGCTCGGCCGGCCTGGAGACCGGGGACCGCGTGGGCGTCCTCGCGCCCAAGGGCCCCGAGGCGGTCCTCGGCATCTACGCGGCGCTGCGGGCCGGGGCGGTCGTGGCCCCGCTCGACGTCGCCGACCCGCCCGTCCGCACGGCCCACATGGTGCGCGGCGCCGGGATCTCCCTGCTGCTCGCCTCGGACCGCTCCCTGGAGGGCTGCCGCCGCGCCGCCGCCGAGGCGGGCGCGGGGCCCGAGCCGGACGAGGGCGCCCTGGACCACGGCCTGCACCGGATCCGCACCCTCGCCCCGGCGGACCGCCCCGCCCCGCTGCCCGCGCCCACCGACCGCGGCGGCTACGTCCTCTTCACCTCCGGCAGCACCGGCCGCCCCAAAGGGGTGCTCCTCTCCCACGCCAACGTCGCCCACTTCGCGCTCTGGGCCGCCGCCGAGCTCGGGCTGACGGAGACCGACCGCGTGGGCTCCCAGGCCGCCCTGACCTTCGACCTCACGACCTTCGACCTGTTCAGCACGGCCGCGGCGGGCGCCTGCGCCGTCCTCATGCCCGACGTCCTGCGGGCCTTCCCGCGCGACGTCGTCGGCTGGCTCCACGACCAGAGGATCACCGCCTTCTACGCGGTGCCCTCCCTCTACCAGGGCATGCTCGAACGGGGCGGCATCGCGCAGGACTTCCCGGCCTCCCTGCGCGTGGCGGCGTTCGCGGGCGAGCCCTTCGCACCGCGCCCCCTGGAGCGCTATCTGCACCTCCTGGGCGACGTGCCCTTCTACAACCTCTACGGGCCTACGGAGACCAACGTCTGCACGTACAGCCGGGTGCCCGCCGGCTGGACGGCCGACCAGGAGATCACCATCGGCCGGGCCGTCGACGGCGTCGTCGTCGTCGACGTCCTCGGCGAGGACGGCCTGCCCACCGACGGCACCGGCGAGATCCACGTCGCCGGTGCCACCGTCTTCCAGGGATACCTGCAGGACGGGACCCTCACCGACCCCACCCGAACGGTGCGCTTCCGCGACGGCGTCGCCCGCCGCGCCTACGCCACCGGCGACATCGGCCGCATCACCGCCGACGGCCGCGTCTTCCTGCGCGGCCGCGGCGACACCCAGGTCAAGCGGCGCGGCCACCGCATCGACCTGCTCGACGTCGAGAGCGCCGTGCTCGCGCTGCCCCGCGTCACCGCCGCCGCGGTCGTCGCCAAGGACGGCGCGCACCACGGCGAGATCTGGGCGTACGTCCAGGGGGGCGGCGAGGGCGGTGCGGCCGCCGAGCAGAGCTCCGAGGACATCACTGAAGAGATCACCGAGGACATCCTCGCCGGTCTGCGCGGGCTCCTGCCGCTGCGCATGCTCCCCGACCGCGTCGTCCTGGCCGCCGCCCTGCCCGTCAACGCCCGCGGCAAGGTCGACCGCCGCGCGCTCGCCGCCCGCACCGACTGATCGCCCACTACGTACTGACCACCCACTGCGTAACCCCAACGGAGGAAACGTCGTGAACACCGTAGAGGACCTCTGCACCCTGATCAGCAGCAAGATCACCTGGGGGCGCGGCGAGGAGCCGCAGCAGCTCCGTCCCGACACCCCGCTGCTCGAACAGGGCCTGCTGGACTCCCTGTCGATCATGCAGATCGTCGCGGCGCTCGACGCCCGGGCCGGCATCGTCCTGCCGGACGCCGAGATCGTCGCGGCCAACTTCCGCAGCCCTCAGGCGCTGTGGAGCGTGCTGGAGGACATCCGGGCGGGGGCCGCGCGATGAGCGCCGCCGACCGTCTGCTGCGCTCCGGTCCGCCGGGGACCGAGGCCGTGGTCGACGAGTACCGCGACCGGGCCCTGCCCCTGGTGGAGCAGCTGGCCGGGAAGGCCTTCCGCGACCAGTGGGAGGCCCTGGCCGGACTCGGCGTGCTGCGTCTGGACCCCCCGGAGCCCGGTCCCGGGGAGTCCGCGGACGACGCCGCCCCGGGGCCCGTCACCCGCTCGCTCGCCATGATCGAGGGCATCGGCCTGGCCGGCGCCGACCCCGGTGTCGTCTACGCCATGGCCTCCCAGGTGTTCGGCATGGAGTACCCGCTGCGCGCCGTGCTCCCCGCCGACGCATGGCGGTCCGTCGCCCGCATCCAGGACGGGCGGGAGCTGCTGTGCCACGCCCTCACCGAGCGCAAGGGCGGCAGCGACCCGCTGTCGATGGACACCCGCGCCCGGCGCGAAGGCAACGGCGACGGCGACCGTGACGGCAGCGACGGCGGCGGCTATGTGCTGGAGGGCGCCAAGACCTTCATCACCGCCGCCCCCGTGGCCGACCTGGCCCTGGTCTTCGCCCGCACCGAGCAGGGCCGCTCGCCCTTCGCCCTGTCCGCCTTCCTCTTCCCCGTCGCCACCCCGGGCGTGACCCGCGCCGACGCCTTCGCCAAGACCGCGCTGCCCGGCGTGCCGATGGGCGAGCTCGTCTTCGACGGGGTGCGGCTGGAGGCCGGCAGCCTCGTCGGCGGCGAGGGCTCGGGCCTGGCGATCCTCTCCTCCACCACCACGTGGGAGCGGGCCCTGCTGCTCGGCTACGCCCTCGGCCCGATGCGCCGCACCCTGCAGCGCCTGACGGACTGGGCGTCCGGGCGCGGCCACTTCGGCCGCCGCATGGGCTCCAGCCACCAAGTGGCCGCCCGCATCAGCGACATGGCGCTCGTCCTGCACCGCTCCCGCACCCTGCTGTACGCCATGGCGGCGCGGCTGGACGCGGGAACGCCCACCCGCCGGCTGGCGGCCGAGGCCGCCCTGACCAAGATCTCCGTTTCCGAGGACTACGTACGGCTGACCGAGCACGCCACCGCGCTGTCGGGCGTACGGGCCTTCATCGCCGATTCCGAACTCCCCGCCGATCTGCACAGCCCCATGGCGGCACTCACGTATGCAGGGCCCAACGACCTGCTGCGCATCGGCGTCGCCCGTGAATTCGGGCTCCCCGTCGAAAACTGATTCGCGAACCGATTCCCCAGCCGGGAATCCGATTTCCGAAAGGCCCCTCATGGCCATGTCCTTGCCCACCGAGCTGCCGCTGCCCGCGGAATTCGACGAACTGCTCGACCTCGCCGAGGAGACCGGGGCGGCCCTCGCCCCGTTCGCCGCCGAGGTGGACGCGGGCCGCTCCACCGGCCACGAGACCTACCGCATCCTGCGCGAGGCCGGGCTGCTCGGCCTGCTCGTGCCGCGCGAGGCCGGCGGCGCCGGGCTCGGCTTCGCCGGGTACTCCCGCGTGCTGGCCGTGCTGGGCGCCCACAACGGCGCCGCCGCCCTCGGCTTCAACATGCACAACGTCGCGATCGGCTCGCTGTGCGAGTCCGCCGGGACGCCCCTGCCGCCCGCGGCGGAGGCCTTCCGGTCCTGGCTCTTCGACGAGGTGGTCCACGGGCGGAAGCTGTTCGCCTCCGCCACCTCCGAGGCCGGCAGCGGCGCCAAGCTGCGCGGCGTGCGCACCTCCTACCGCCGTACCGGGGACGGCGGTTACGTCATCACCGGCGAGAAGTCCTTCGTCTCGCTGGCGGGCGTCGCCGACTACTACGTGGTCGCCGCCCGCGCCGAGGGCACCGACGGCAGCGGCGAGGTCTCGCACTTCGTGGTCGCCGCGGACGACCCCGGCGTGGGCTTCGGGGAGGTGCACAGCCTGTCCGCCATGTACGGCACCAGCACCGCGGGCATGACCCTGGACGCGGTGACCGTGCCGCGCTCCCGGCTCTTCCTCGGCGTCGAGGGGATGTCCCTGTACAAGCTGGTGCGCGAGCCGCACTGGATGATCGCCGGGTACACCGGCGCCTACCTGGGCATCGCCGAGGCGATCCTGCGCTTCACCACGGACCATGTGGGCGCCTCGCCCCGGCGCGCCGCATCGCCGGTGCTGCAGCGCGAGCTCGGCCGGATGTCGGCGCGGCTGAGCGCGGCGCGGGCCCTGGTCGCCGAGGCCGGTGCGCGGGTCGACGCCGCGCGCGGCAGCGTCGGGGCCAACGCCGCCGTGCACGCCGCGAAGTACGTCGTCGGCGAGGCCGGGCCCGCCCTCGCGCAGGACGCCGTCCGGATCTGCGGCTCGGCGGCCGTGAACCGGTCGCAGCCGCTGGAACGGCTGCTGCGCGAGGCGTCCTTCGCCTCCGTGATGCCCGCCAAGCCGGAGGAGTGCCTGGAGTACCTGGGCAAGGCCGCGCTCGGCGTCAACCTGTACGACGCGACGGCCTTCGACTGGTGAGGGCCAACGGACAGCGGCGGCTCGCCGCGGCGGGGGCCCCGGCCCCCGCCCTGCCCGCCGTCCCACGTACCGCCGTCCCCATCGTCACGTACATGCTGTTCGTGGTGATGGCGGGCGGCACCGTACCGACCCCCGTCTACGCCCTGTACGCGCAGCGGCTGCACCTGTCCCCGCCGGTCGTCGCCCTGGTCTTCGCGGCCTACGCGGCGGGCATCCTGGCCGCCCTGCTGCTGTTCGGAGGGCTGTCGGACAAGATCGGGCGGCGGGCCACGCTCGTCCCGGCGCTGGTCGTGGCCGCGGCGAGCAGCGTCGTCTTCATCGCCCTGCCCACCCTGCCGGGGCTGTTCGCCGGGCGGCTGCTCTCCGGCGTCTCGGTGGGCCTGACGACCGGCGCCGCCACCGCGTATCTGAGAGACCTGCACCCCTCCCCGCCCCGGGCCGCCCTGATCGCCTCGGTCACCAACATGGCCGGGCTCGGCAGCGGGGCGCTGCTGTCGGGCGTGCTCGTGGAGTACGCGCCCTCGCCCGAGGTGCTGCCCTACACCGTCCTGATCGTCCTGCTGCTGCCGGGCGCGGCCCTCGTGCTGCTGCCCGAGCGGGTCGTGGCGCGCGGGGGCCGGATCCGCCCGCAGCGGATCGGGGTGCCGCCCGCCGTGCGGCGGCCGTTCACCGCCGCGGCGGTCGCGGTCTTCGCCTCGTTCTCCCTGCTGGGCCTGCTGGCCGCGCTGGCGGGCAACTTCCTCGTGCAGGGGCTGCACAACCACAGCCATCTCGCCGTCGGCCTCGTGGCCTTCAGCGCCTTCGGCTCCGCGGGGGCGGCCCAGCTCCTCGCGGTGCGGATGGCGCCGCGCGCCGGCCTGGTCGCCGGCATGACCGCCGTCCCGGTCGGGCTCGGCCTCATCCTCACGGGCCTGTCCGCCGCCTCCCTGCCCGTCTTCCTGTGCGGCTCGGTGCTGGGCGGCGCGGGCGCGGGCACGTCCTTCAAGTCCGGCCTGGCGCTGGTGACGTCCCAGGCTTCGCCCGACCGCGTCTCGGAGCTGGTCTCCGGCTATTTCGTCGCCGCGTACCTGGGCCTGACCGTGCCGGTCGTCGGCGTGGCCGCGCTGCTGGCCGGCGGCACGCTCATGACGGCGGCCGGCGTCTTCGCCGGGGTGGTGACGGTGCTGTGCCTGGGCAGCATCGGCGTCACCGCGGCCCTCGGCAACCGCACACCCACCCGAAGGACCCCGCCATGACCACCGCGCTCTCCCCCGTCGACCCCGACAGCTACCGCGCCCTGATGGCCGCCCATCCCGGCGGGGTGGCCGTGGTCACCACGCACGACGGCCTCGGCAGCCCGTACGGCTTCGCCTGCACGGCGTGGTGCGGTGTCTCCCTCGACCCGCCGCTGCTGCTGGTGTGCGCCTCCAACGGCGGCAGCACCCTGCCGGTGCTCGCCGAGCGGGGCTGGTTCGCCGTCAACCTCCTGCACGGGGCGGGCCGCCGCGCCGCGGAGGCCTTCGCCCACCGCGACGCGGGCCGCTTCTCGGCCGTCCCCTGGGAGCGCTCCCCGGCCACGGGCCTGCCCCTGCTGCCGGAGGACGCCCACACGGTGGCCGAGTGCCGCGTCCACCGCCTGAACCCCGCCGGCGACCACACGGTGGTCATCGGCGAAATAGTCCGCACCCACACGCCACGCACCACAGAGACCCAGCCCCCACTCCTGTACGGACTACGCCGGTACGCAACGTGGCCGACACCGTAACGGGCCGGCCCACAGGCAAGCCCGGGGCGGGCCCGCCGCGACGGCCCGCCAGGCCCGGGCCCGGCCGCCCGGCGCCGCCGGAAACCCTCCCAACCCCGGCGACGGCCCGGCAAAGCCGGGAAAATCCCCCCGCCGCAACGGCGAGACACCACCACGGCGAGAGCCCGGCGGAATCCGCGACCACCGGCACCCGCAGGGGCCCGGCACGCCCCGGTTCCGCCGGGCCCTCGCCGTCGTGGCCGGGCGCCGCGGCGGCGGGAGGTTGTTCCTGCCGAGGCAGGAGCGCCCTCGTGGCCGCCGAGGGAGTCCGCCGCAGCGCACGGGTCGAGCCGGGCCGTCCGGCGGAGCCGGACGAGCGTCCCGCCGCGGCGCCGCCGCACCCCGCGCCGGGGATGCCCCGAACCCAGCCGGACGGCTAGTCCGCGTGGCCGAGTTGGAGGTCGCGTTCCGTGCGGCCTCCGCCGGCCACCTGGAGGACCGTGGCCACCGGCGGGTACCCCGCGGCGATGACGGTGTACTCGCCCGCCGACAGGTCGACGAAGCGGAACGCCCCGTCGGGCCCGGTCGTCGCCGTGTCGACGACGTTGCCCGCGGCGTCCAGGAGGGTGACGCGGGCGTCCTCGACCAGTCGGCCGCCGCCCGCCCGGACGACGCCGCGCAGGACGGCCCCGCCGGCGAGCTCGATGTCCTGGCGGGTCTCGCGGCAGGACTGGACGGTCACCGGCAGCGCGGCGGGCCGGAAGACCGGCGCGCTGCCCGCGAGGGTGTACTCGCCGGCGATGAGCTCGCCGATGTCGTAGCCGCCGTCGCGCCCGGTGCGGGTGGAGGCGACGACCTCGCCGTGCACGTTGGTGAGGGTGACGAGCGCGTCCCGCACGGGCGAGCCGTCGGCGGTCAGCACGGTGCCGGCGAGGCGCCCCGCACCGCCGAGCACGACGTCGAGCTCGACGGGTCGTTCGCCGACGGTGACGGTGACGGCCTGCGGCTGGTGCCCGCCCGCGGCCGCGATGAGGACGTAGGAGCCGGTTCCGGGGGTGCTGAGCGCGTACCGCCCGTCCTCGCCGGTCGCACCGCGCCCGACCTGCCGGCCCCCGCTGTCGATCAGGGTGAGGGCGGCCCGGGGGACGGTGGTGCCGTCGTGGTGCTGGACGACTCCGGTGACGGGGATGCCTGCGACGAAGGGGGGTTCCTCCTCGGGCGGTGCGGTCCGCGCGGAGGGGATGACGGGGGCTTCTGCGAGGTTTTGGGACACCGGCGGTTTCTCCTTCAGCAGGAAGGCGAGTAAAAGGCCCAGGACGAGGACGGGTACGAGGTAGAGAAAGATCCGCGGCATGGCGTCCGCGTAGGCGCGCACGTAGCCGCTGCGCAGCTCGGCGGGCAGGGCGCGGAGCAGCCGCGGGGTGAGCGAGTGCGGGACCGGCGCCACGCCGCTCCCGCCCGGCACACCGCCGCTCCCGCCCGGCCCGCCGCCGAGCCGGTGGGCGAGGAGGGCGCCGAGGACGGCCGTGGCGAGCGCGCCGCCCAGCTGCCGTGCGCACGTGGTGGCGTTGCCCGCGGCGGCGAGGTCCGCCGCGGGCACGGAGTTCTGCACGGCGCGGGCGAGGGCCGGCAGGGCGAGCCCGGTGCCGGCGCCGAGGGCCGCCGTCCAGAGGGCGTAGGCGGGCCAGGTGGTGCCGGTGCCGAGGTGGGAGAGCGCGTACGCACCGCAGGCGGCCGCGGCGCAGCCGGCGGCGGCGAAGAGGCGGCAGCGGCCGGTGCGCCGGGCGAACTGCCCGCTGAGGAGGGAGCCGAGGACGGCACCGGCCGTCAGGGGCAGCACGAGCAGCCCCGCACGGACGGCGCCTGCGCCGTCGGCCGTCTGCAGGAAGGTGGGCAGACAGCCGACGGCGCCGAAGAGGGCCGCGCCGGTGCCCGCGCCGAGGGCGGCGGAGACGAGGAAGGCGCGGTCGCGGAAGAGGCGGGGCGGGACGAGGGGGTCGGCGGCGAGGTGTTCGACGACGACGAAGAGCAGCGCGGTGCCGAGGGCGGCCGCGGCGAATCCGAGGACGACGCGCGAGTGCCAGCCGGCCGCGGCCCCGGCCCGGTCGGCCAGCAGCACGGCGCAGACCGAGAAGGCGGCGAGGAGCAGCGCGCCGAGGGTGTCGAAGCGCGCCCGCCGCACGGGCCGGGGGAGCCGCAGCCCGAAGGTGACCGCGAGGAGGGCGAGCAGGCCGAGGGGGACGTTGAGGTGGAAGCACCAGCGCCAGGAGGCGTGGTCGGTGAGGAGGCCGCCGAGGGGCGGTCCGGCGAGGGAGGCGAGTCCGAAGACGGCGGCGGCCGCGCCGAGGCGGCGGCCGCGCCCGCGGGCGGGTGCCAGGTCGGCGATGATCGCGTGGACGCCGGTGAGCACGCCGCCGCCGCCGATGCCCTGGAGGGCGCGGAAGACGAGGAGCTGGTCCATGGTCTGGGCCCGGGCCGCGAGGGCGGAGCCGGCGACGAGGAGGACGACGGCGAAGGCGAAGACGCCCTTGCGGCCGGCGGTCTCGCCGAGCCGGCCGTGCACGGGGACGGCCACGGCCGAGCCGAGCAGGTAGACCGTGATGATCCAGGTGGCCCGGCCGGCTCCGTGGAGGTCTCCGGCGATCGTCGGGAGGGCGGTGGCGACGACGGTCTGGTCGAGCGCGGCGAGGAACAGCGCGAGCAGCAGACCGGCGAGGGCGACGCCCAACCGCCCCCGGTCGGCGGCGGGTTCGGGCGGCGCCGCGGATACGGGGGCGGTCTCGGGCGCGAGCAGGGCGGGCGCAGGCGCCGCCGGCCCGTCGCTCTGTACCAAGGTGGTCCCGCCCACGTACCGCTCCCCTCGTAGCACCTGCTATCGCCGCCCTTTTCTCGCATTTCGCGACAACGGCGGGCAACCGAGGGGATTGACCCGAGAGGCCATCTGTGGGGCTTTTGCGCCGGTCGGAGGCATACGAAGGCCCACCGCGGCGCCGGGGAAACCACCCGAAACGGTGAAGCCCGGACCGCGACCGGTCCGGGCTTCCACCGACTGCCTCTCGGCCGTGCGCGCGCTACTCCTCCGTCACTTCTCCGTCTCCGCGGCCAGCTTGGCGAGGACGGCGTCGTAGATGCGGCCGAGGCCCTTGGGGGCGAAGGTGCGCTCGAAGAAGCCGCCGATGCCGCCCGCGCCGTTCCACACGGTGGAGACGACGACCCGGGCCTTGCCCTCACCGGCGGGGGTGACGGTCCAGGTGGTGACCATGGAGGAGTTGCGGTCCTTCTCGACCAGCTGCCCGGTGGTGGGCTCGGCGACCTCCAGCAGACAGTCGCGGACGCGCTTGCTGGTGGCCTGGAGCTTCCAGTGCACCAGGGTGCCCTCGCCGTCCCCGCCCTCGCGCACCTCGTACTCGCTGAAGTGCTCGGGCAGCAGCTTGGCCCGGGTGCCGGTGTAGTCCGCCAGAGCGTCGAACACCTCCTCCGGGTCCGCCGCGATGATCCGCTCCGTCGTGGCCTCGACCTGGCCCATGGCTTGCCCTCCGGGACTTCGTGAAAACGCTGTGCTTGACGTACCTGCTACGCGGCACAGCCAACCACCAACGCCACACCCGCCCAAATCCGGGCCCTCTCGCCCGGCGCGAACATGTGTTCTAATCTCGACGAGAGGGATCGAACATTCGAACGAACAATGCGAAGGAGGTGCCATGCGCTGGTCCAGCCTCGGCGGCGAAGGCGCCGACGACGGCCCGGGCGCGCTCTTCGGCACGGACGTGGTCACGCGCACCCTCGACACCCCCGAGTTCCGCGGGGTCACCTTCCACGAGGTCCGGGCGAAATCGATCGTCAACCGGGTGCCGGGCGCCTCCCGGATGCCCTTCGAGTGGACGGTGAACCCCTACCGTGGCTGCACGCACGCGTGCGTGTACTGCTTCGCCCGCAAGACCCACAGCTATCTCGACCTCGACACCGGCCTCGGCTTCGACTCCCAGATCGTCGTGAAGGTCAACGCCCCCGAGGCGCTGCGCCGCGAGCTGGCCGCCCCGCGCTGGCGCGGCGAGCACATCGCCATGGGCACCAACGTCGACTGCTACCAGCGCGCCGAAGGCCGCTACCGCCTGATGCCCGGCATCATCACCGCGCTGCGCGACCGCGCGAACCCGTTCTCGATCCTCACCAAGGGGACGCTGATCCTGCGCGACCTGGAGCTGCTGCGCGAGGCCGCCGCCGTCACCGACGTCGGGGTGTCGGTCTCCGTCGGCTTCCTCGACCGCGAGCTGTGGCACACGGTCGAACCGGGCACCCCCTCGCCCGGGCGGCGGCTCGACGCCGTCCGGACGCTCACCGGCCACGGCATCGCCTGCGGCGTCCTGATGGCCCCGGTCATCCCGTTCCTGGGCGACTCCCCCGAGCAGCTGCGGGCCACGGTGCGCGCCGTCGCCGCCTCCGGCGCGACCTCGGTCACCCCGCTCGCCCTCCACCTGCGCCCCGGCGCCCGCGAGTGGTTCACGGCGTGGCTGGCCCGCCACCACCCGCACCTGGTGCGGCGCTACGAGACGATGTACGCGGGCGGCTCCTACGCCCCGAAGTGGTACCAGCGGCGCATCATCCGCCAAGTCCACGAATACGCCGCGGAGTTCGGCATAGGCCCCGCGGGCCCCGGAGAGCACCGCCGCGTCTCCGGAACGCGGGGCTCCGAAGCGCCGGAGGCGGAAGCGGCGCCCCCGCAGGCGCCCCCGCAGGCACCTCCGCAGGCGACCCAGCTGACCCTGCTGTGAAGTCCGCTAGCGTACGGCCATGGTGCGCATACGGACGATGACCGAGGACGACATCGACGCCGTGGCCGAGATCCGGGTGGGCGGCTGGCGGACCGCCTACGCGGGGCTCGTACCGCAGGGCCACCTCGATGCCATGGACGCCGCCGAGGACGCCGCGCGGCACCGGAGGCTCTTCCGGCTGAACGGCGGGCTGCAGCGGGTGAACCTGGTCGCCGAGTCGGCGGACGGCGTCGCCGGATGGGCCTGCTACGGGCCCTGCCGGGACGCCGACGCCACCGACGGGGACGGGGAGCTGTACGCCCTCTACGTACGGCCGGACCTCATCGGCACCGGAGCCGGCCGCGCCCTGTGCACGGCCGTGACCGAGGGCGCGGCCGCGCGCGGCTTCCGCCGGATGCTGCTGTGGGTGCTGGAGGGCAACCACCGTGCACGCGCCTTCTACACGCACGCCGGTTTCGTACCGGACGGATCCGAGCAGCCGTACGAAGTGGCCGGCGTCTCCGTACCCGAGGTGCGCTACGCCATGCCCCTCCCCGTCACGTGATACGCCACGCCCCTCCCGTCACGTGAGCCGCTCCAGCGCCTCGTGCGCCGCCGCCCGCAGCCGCTCGTGCCCGCGGGCCGCCACCAGCGCGTCCTCCGCACGCCGGTCCCCCAGGGTGCCCAGGCCCTCCACGCAGGCGCGGGCGATCGGCCAGCAGTGGTCGCGGGCCGCCAGCAGCCGTTCGAGCGTGGCCAGCAGGGCGGGGACGGACTCGGGGGCGCGCAGCTCGGTCAGCAGGCGGACGGGGTGCAGGGCGTAGGCGGTGCGCAGCGGGTTGGTGGCGAGGGCCGCGGCCGCGCGGGCCGTGCGGGGGTCGCCGAGGCGGGCGAGGACGAAGGCGGCGGTGGCACAGCGCACCGGCTCGCGGTAGTTGAGGAGCAGGATCAGGGTCTCGAAGGCCCGCCGGTCGCCCTCCGCCCCCAGGACGAAGGCGGCGATCTCGCGGGCCCACAGCGGCCGTTCGGGGGCGACCAGGATCTCGGCGAGCTCGTCCCGCCGGGCGCGCCGGGCGGGCGGCCCGCCCTCGCGCGAGCGGACGAGCGCGAGGAGCCGCTCGAACTCCGAGAACTCGGCCGACGTGCCCAGTTCGGCCCGCACCCGTTTCACCAGCGCACGGAATTCCTCTTCTGCCCTCTCGGCTCCTGTCACTGCCAACTTCTCCTCCCGAGTGGCCTGCGCCACATCGTAAGTCGCCGCCCCCGCCCCTGGCGCTCTTGGTTACCCGTGAGTTAATCTCCCGGCAAGAGCGGCACCCCCGCTCGGGCGGCCTGGTGACGCAGCCGCCCGCTGCTTTCGACGTCGGTTCGTCGGTTCGGCCCGTCGAGTACGGCACGGCCCCGGGACAGGGCCTGCCGGTCGCACAACTCCCTTTCCGTGGTCGCCCCTTACCCGTACCCGGAAATACCGCACCCGGAAAATCCCGCAGCCGCAGCGGCCCGCAGGGGCCGCCCGCCTGCACCGGCAACCGACCGATGCATCCCCGCGCCCGGGGAACACCTTCTGGAGTCTCGCGATGGACCGTACGTCCACCCCTGAGCCGTCCCTCCCCTCCCCGTCCCCCTTGCAGACCGTCGCCGTCGTCGGCCTCGGCACCATGGGCACCGGCATCGCCGAAGCCCTCGTCCGGGCCGGCCGCGAGGTCACCGGCATCGACGTCTCCGAGGCCGCGGCGGCGCACGCCGTGCGCGCGCTGGAGAACGCCACCGCCCGCGCGGTGCGCCGCGAGCGCATCACGGAGGACGAGCGGCGGGAGGCGCTCGCCCGCTTCCGCACGGCCACGGACCTCAAGGCCGCGGCCGCCGCCGACCTGGTGATCGAGGTCGTGCCGGAGGACTACGCCGTCAAGCACGAGGTGTTCACCGCCCTGGACGCGATCGTGCGCCCGGAGGCGATCCTCGCGACGGGCACCAACGCCCTGTCCGTGACGCGGCTGGCCGCGGACTCGGCCCGCCCCGAGCGCGTCCTCGGGATGCACTTCTTCAACCCGGCGCCGGCGATGAAGCTGGTGGAGGTCGTCTCGTCGGTGCTCACGGCGCCCGCCGCCGTCGCGGCCGTCACCGCGCTCGCCCGGGAGCTGGGCAAGGAGCCCGTCGCGGTCGGCGACCGGCCCGGCTTCGTCGCCGACGGGCTGCTGTTCGGCTACCTCAACCAGGCCGCCGCGATGTACGAGTCGCGCTACGCCACCCGCGAGGACATCGACGCCGCGATGCGGCTGGGCTGCGGCCTGCCGATGGGCCCGCTCGCCCTGCTCGACCTGATCGGCATCGACACCGCGCGCACGGTCCTGGAGGCCATGTACGCGGCCTCCCGCGACCGGCTGCACGCCCCCGCGCCGGTCCTCGGCCAGCTCGCGGAGGCGGGCCTGACCGGCCGCAAGGCGGGCCGCGGCTTCCACACCTACGACGGGCCGGACTCGGCCGTGGTGGTGCCGGACGCCGAGACCCCGGGCGCCGGCGGGGACGGGGCCGCGGCGGCGGTGCGCGAGGTGCGTGCGGTCGGCGTGGCCGGGTCGGGCACGATGGCGAGCGGCATCGCCGAGGTCTTCGCCAAGGCCGGCTACCGCGTCGTGCTCGCGGCGCGCTCGCAGGAGAAGGCCGAGGCCGCCCGGGCCCGGGTGGCGAAGTCGCTCGCGCGCTCGGTGGAGAAGGGCCGCCTCACGGCGGCGGAGCGGGAGGCCGCGCTGGCGGCCGTTACGCCCGCGGGGTCGCTGGACGCCTTCGCCGGCGTCGACCTGGCGATCGAGGCGGTGGCGGAGGACCTCGCGGTCAAGCAGGAGCTGTTCGCCACCCTGGACAAGGTCTGCAAGCCGGGCGCGGTGCTGGCCACGACCACCTCCTCGCTGCCGGTCGTCGCCCTGGCCCGCGCCACCTCGCGCCCGCAGGACGTCATCGGGATGCACTTCTTCAACCCGGCGCCGGCGATGAAGCTGGTGGAGGTCGTCCGCACGGTCCTCACCGCGGACGACGTGCACGCCACGGTCCGCGCGGCCTGCGCGAAGGTGCGCAAGCACGCCGTGGACTGCGGCGACCGGGCCGGGTTCATCGTCAACGCCCTGCTGTTCCCGTACCTGAACAACGCGGTGAAGATGGTCCAGGAGCACTACGCGAGCCCGGACGACATCGACGCGGCCATGAAGCTCGGCGGCGGCTATCCGATGGGCCCCTTCGAGCTGCTCGACGTCGTGGGGCTGGATGTGTCCCTGGCCATCGAGAAGGTCCTGCACCGCGAGTTCCGCGACCCGGGCCTCGCTCCGGCGCCCCTGCTGGAGCACCTGGTGGCGGCGGGCTGCCTGGGGCGCAAGACGGGCCGCGGCTTCCGCGAGTATGCGAAGGCCTGACCGGACCGCGCGCGAGCGCGACGTGGGCTGGGGCGGACTGCTCGAACCCGGGACCGGTCCGCCCCGGCACGCCCGTACGGACGCGTGTTACGTTCCCCACATGCCCCAGCCCGCCAAGGCCGTCCGCACCCCGCGCACGGCCGAAGAAGTGCCCCGCGAGACCAGAGACCCGCACCCCGAGACCGAGAGCGCCGGCAGCCGCCGCGCCGCCGCCCAGCGGCTCACCATGCGCCGCAAACTCGCCGCGGCCGCGATGGAGTTGTTCGCGACCAAGGGCTACGAGGCGACGACCGTCGACGAGATCGCCGCCGCGGCCGGTGTCGCCCGCCGGACCTTCTTCCGCCACTTCCGCTCCAAGGAAGAGGCCATCTTCCCCGACCACGACGACACCCTGGTGCGCGCCGCGGGGGTGCTGGACGCGGCCCCGCCGCACGAGAACCCCCTCGACACCGTCTGCCGGGGCATCAAGGAGGTCATGCGGATGTACGCGGCCTCCCCCGCCGTCTCCGTGGAGCGCTACCGCCTGACCCGCGAGGTGCCGGCGCTGCGCGAGCGCGAGATCGCCTCCGTGGCCCGCTACGAGCGGCTGTTCACCCGCTACCTGCTGGGCCACTTCGACGAGAGCGCCCACCACGTCGGCGACGACGACCCGCTGCTCGCCGAGGTCGCCGCCTCGGCCGTCGTCACCGCGCACAACCACGTGCTGCGGCGCTGGCTGCGCGGCGGCGGGCAGGGCGACGTGGAGACCCAGCTCGACCACGCGTTCGCCATCGTGCGGGAGACCTTCGGCACGGGCATCGGGGCCGGGCGCGCCCGGGCCGAGGACGGCCCGGCGGCGTCGGCGCGGGCCGAGGGCGAGGTGCTGGTGACCGTGGCCCGGACGGACGCGCCGCTGGACGAGGTCATGCGGGCGATCGAGAAAGCGCTCAAGAAGAAGTAGACAAAAGCTACCTTTTACCAACGAAGGCCGCCCCCTTGGGGCGGCCTTCATTGCTCATACGTGCCTTCCGGATGACATCTGAGAGAAATTGTTGGCACCGAGTGTCTTGTCGTGTGGCACGCGGTGCCATACGTTGTCGGTGTCCGGGCGGCCGGCGCGCAGACGACAACAGTCGTGCGCCGGCTGTCCCCACAAGAACGTTGTGCGCCCGGACGCCTGCGTCACAGGCACTCCCAGCGCGCCCACCGGCGCCGCATCACCGCACCAGGCACCGCCCCGCACCACCGCCGAACCGACGGCACCGCCTCGCACCACCTGTTGCACCACTCTTGCACCACCTCTTGCACCACCCCCGACGTTCCCTCAAGCCGTTCCCCGACGTGCTTCGCCGGAGGCAATACCGTGAACCAGATACTCGACGCGATCCTCGCGCCGGACACCACGCCCGAGGACTTCGCAGCCCTGGCCGTCCCCGAGTCCTACCGCGCGGTGACCGTGCACAAGGACGAGGCCGCCATGTTCGAGGGCCTGACCACCCGCGAGAAGGACCCGCGCAAGTCGCTGCACGTCGAGGAGGTGCCGGTGCCCGAACTCGGGCCCGGCGAGGCGCTCGTGGCCGTCATGGCCAGCTCGGTGAACTACAACTCCGTCTGGACCTCGATCTTCGAGCCGCTGTCCACCTTCGCCTTCCTGGAGCGCTACGGCAAGCTCTCCCCGCTGGCCAAGCGGCACGACCTGCCGTACCACGTCATCGGCTCCGACCTCGCGGGCGTCGTGCTGCGCACCGGCCCCGGCGTCAACGCCTGGAAGCCCGGCGACGAGGTCGTCGCCCACTGCCTGTCCGTGGAGCTGGAGTCGGCCGACGGCCACGACGACACGATGCTCGACCCCGAGCAGCGCATCTGGGGCTTCGAGACCAACTTCGGCGGTCTCGCCGAGATCGCGCTGGTGAAGTCCAACCAGCTGATGCCGAAGCCGCGCCACCTCAGCTGGGAGGAGGCGGCGGCCCCGGGCCTGGTCAACTCCACCGCCTACCGCCAGCTCGTCTCCCGCAACGGCGCCGGCATGAAGCAGGGCGACAACGTCCTGATCTGGGGCGCGAGCGGCGGACTCGGCTCGTACGCCACCCAGTTCGCGCTCGCCGGCGGCGCCAACCCCATCTGCGTGGTCTCCAGCGACAAGAAGGCGGAGATCTGCCGGCGGATGGGCGCCGAGGCGATCATCGACCGCTCCGCCGAGGACTACCGGTTCTGGAAGAGCGAGCACGAGCAGGACCCGCGCGAGTGGAAGCGCTTCGGCAAGCGCATCCGCGAGCTGACCGGCGGCGAGGACGTCGACATCGTCTTCGAGCACCCGGGCCGCGAGACCTTCGGCGCCTCGGTCTACGTCACCCGCAAGGGCGGCACGATCGTCACCTGCGCCTCGACCTCCGGCTACAACCACGAGTACGACAACCGCTACCTGTGGATGTCGCTGAAGCGGATCGTCGGCTCGCACTTCGCCAACTACCGCGAGGCGTGGGAGGCCAACCGCCTGATCGCCAAGGGGAAGATCCACCCCACGCTGTCGAAGACGTACCGCCTGGAGGACACCGGGCAGGCCGCGTACGACGTGCACCGCAACCTCCACCAGGGCAAGGTCGGCGTGCTCGCGCTGGCCCCCGAGGAGGGCATGGGGGTCCGCGACGAGGAGATGCGGGCGAAGCACATCGACGCCATCAACCGCTTCCGGAACGTGTGAGTCAGACGTATGACTGAGCGTCAAAAAGACCGGCCCTGGCTCATGCGGACCTACGCCGGGCACTCCACCGCCGAGGCGTCCAACGAGCTCTACCGGCGCAACCTCGCCAAGGGCCAGACCGGTCTCTCGGTCGCCTTCGACCTGCCGACGCAGACCGGCTACGACTCCGACCACATCCTCGCCCGCGGCGAGGTCGGCCGGGTCGGCGTGCCGGTCGCGCACCTCGGCGACATGCGCCGGCTGTTCCAGGACATCCCGCTGGAGCAGATGAACACCTCCATGACCATCAACGCCACCGCCATGTGGCTGCTGGCCATGTACCAGGTGGTCGCGGAGGAGCAGGGCGCCGACATCACCCGGCTGCAGGGGACGACGCAGAACGACATCGTCAAGGAGTACCTCTCGCGCGGGACGCACGTCTTCCCGCCGGGGCCGTCGCTGCGGCTGACCACCGACATGATCACGTACACGGTCAACAACATCCCGAAGTGGAACCCGATCAACATCTGCAGCTACCACCTGCAGGAGGCGGGGGCCACTCCGGTCCAGGAGATCTCGTACGCGATGTCCACCGCCATCGCGGTGCTGGACGCCGTGCGCGACTCGGGCCAGGTGCCGCAGGAGAAGTTCGGCGACGTCGTGGCCCGGATCTCCTTCTTCGTCAACGCGGGCGTCCGGTTCGTCGAGGAGATGTGCAAGATGCGGGCGTTCGGCCGCATCTGGGACCAGGTCACCCGCGAGCGCTACGGCATCGAGAACCCCAAGCAGCGCCGCTTCCGCTACGGCGTCCAGGTCAACTCCCTCGGTCTGACCGAGGCCCAGCCGGAGAACAACGTCCAGCGCATCGTCCTGGAGATGCTGGCCGTGACCCTCTCCAAGGACGCCCGCGCCCGCGCCGTGCAGCTGCCGGCCTGGAACGAGGCGCTGGGCCTGCCCCGGCCCTGGGACCAGCAGTGGTCGCTGCGCATCCAGCAGGTCCTCGCGCACGAGAGCGACCTGCTGGAGTACGAGGACATCTTCGCGGGCTCGCACGTGATCGAGGCCAAGGTGTCGGGCCTGGTCACCGAGTGCCTGGCGGAGATCGAGCGGATCCAGGGCATGGGCGGCGCGATGGCGGCCGTCGAGTCCGGCTACCTGAAGTCGCAGCTGGTCTCCTCGCACGCCGAGCGCCGGGCCCGGATCGAGGCCGGCGAGGAGAAGATCGTCGGCGTCAACTGCTACGAGTCGACCGAGCCCAACCCGCTCACCGCCGATCTCGACACCGCGATCATGACGGTGGACCCGGCGAACGAGGCGCGCGTGGTGGCCGCCCTGCACCGCTGGCGCGAGGACCGCGACGAGGCCCGCGCCCAGGAGGCCCTGTCCGTCCTGAAGAAGACGGCCGCGGGCTCGGAGAACCTGATGGCGGCCACCCTGGAGTGCGTCCGCGCGGGCGTGACGACCGGCGAGTGGTCCTGGGCCCTGCGCGACGTCTTCGGCGAGTTCCGGGCCCCCACGGGCGTCAGCAGCGCCCCCGTGGCGGTCGCCGCGGAGGCCGGCACCCCGCTGGCCGCCGTCCGCACCAAGGTGGCCCGTACCGCCGACGAGCTGGGCAGCGGCAAGCTGCGCCTGCTCGTCGGCAAACCCGGCCTGGACGGCCACTCCAACGGCGCCGAGCAGATCGCCGTCCGCGCGCGCGACGCCGGCTTCGAAGTGGTCTACCAGGGCATCCGGCTGACCCCGGAGCAGATCGTCTCGGCGGCCGTCGCCGAGGACGTGCACTGCGTCGGCCTGTCGATCCTCTCCGGATCGCACGCCGAGCTCGTGCCCGACGTGCTGGCGCGGCTGCGCGCCACGGGGGCCGACGACGTCCCCGTCATCGTCGGTGGCATCATCCCGTCCGCGGACGCCACCGCCCTGCGGGCGGCCGGCGTCGCCGCGGTCTTCACCCCCAAGGACTTCGGCATCACGGAGATCATCGGCCGTATCGTCGACGAGATCCGGAAAGCGAACCACCTCGACCCGTTGGAGGTCCCCGCATGAATACGCCCGCCCCGGTGAACCGGCTGCGCCCGCGCCGCTCGTGCCTCGCGGTCCCCGGCAGCAACCCGCGCTTCCTGGAGAAGGCCCAGGGCCTCCCCGCCGACCAGGTCTTCCTCGACCTGGAGGACGCCTGCGCCCCGCTGGCCAAGGAGGGCGCCCGCCACTCGATCGTCGACGCGCTCAACAACGGCGACTGGACGGGCAAGACCCGGGTCGTCCGCGTCAACGACTGGACGACGCACTGGACGTACCGGGACGTCGTCACGGTCGTCGAGGGCGCGGGCCCCAACCTCGACTGCATCATGCTGCCGAAGGTCCAGGACGCCCAGCAGGTCGTCGCCCTGGACCTGCTGCTGACCCAGATCGAGAAGACCATGGGCTTCGAGGTTGGCCGCATCGGCATCGAGGCGCAGATCGAGAACGCCAAGGGCCTGGTCAACGTCGACGAGATCGCCGCCGCGTCGCCGCGCATGGAGACGATCGTCTTCGGCCCGGCCGACTTCATGGCCTCGATCAACATGAAGTCCCTGGTCGTCGGCGAGCAGCCGCCCGGCTACCCGGCGGACGCCTACCACTACATCCTGATGCGGATCCTGATGGCGGCCCGCGCCCACGACCTGCAGGCCATCGACGGCCCCTACCTGCAGATCAAGAACGTCGACGGCTACAAGGAGGTCGCCGGGCGCGCGGCCGCGCTGGGCTTCGACGGCAAGTGGGTGCTGCACCCCGGCCAGGTGGAGGCGGCCAACGAGGTCTTCTCGCCCACGCAGGAGGACTACGACCACGCCGAGCTGATCCTGGATGCCTACGACTGGTGCACCTCCGAGGCCGGCGGCAAGAAGGGCTCGGCGATGCTCGGCGACGAGATGATCGACGAGGCCAGCCGCAAGATGGCGCTGGTGATCGCGGGCAAGGGCCGTGCGGCGGGGATGACGCGCACGTCGAAGTTCGAGATCCCGGAGGCCTGAGCACGATGCAGTTCGGCCGGACTTACGAAGAGTTCACCGTCGGTGACGTCTACAAGCATTGGCCCGGAAAGACCGTCACCGAGTACGACGACCATTTGTTCTGTCTGCTGACCATGAACCACCACCCGCTGCACATGGACGGCAACTACGCCGAGAAGACGACCGATTTCGGCAAGAATGTCGTGGTCGGCAACTATGTCTACTCCCTGCTGCTGGGCATGTCCGTCCCGGACGTCTCGGGCAAGGCCATCGCCAACCTGGAGGTGGAGTCGCTCAAGCACATCGCGCCGACCTTCCACGGCGACACCATCTACGGCGAGACGAAGGTGCTCGGCAAGACGCCGTCGAAGTCGAAGAGCGACCGCGGGATCGTCCACGTCGAGACCATCGGCTACAAGCAGGACGGCACCGTGGTCTGCACCTTCCGGCGCAAGGTGATGGTGCCCACCGCCACGTACATCGAGGAGCGCGGCGGGGAGCAGCCCGGCCGCCCCGAGCCGATCATCCGGGAGAAGTGAGATGGGCCGCCTGGCGCAGACCGACGGGCTGACGGACGTCCAGCAGGAAATCCTGTCGACGGTCCGTGACTTCGTCGACAAGGAAATCATCCCGGTGGCCACGGAGCTGGAGCACCGTGACGAGTACCCCACCCGGATCGTCGAGGGGCTGAAGGAACTCGGGGTCTTCGGCCTGATGATCCCCGAGGAGTACGGCGGCCTGGGTGAGTCCCTTCTCACATACGCGCTGTGCGTCGAGGAGATCGCCCGGGGCTGGATGAGCGTGTCGGGGATCATCAACACCCACTTCATCGTCGCCTACATGATCAAGCAGCACGGCACCCGGGAACAGAAGGACTATTTCCTGCCAAAGATGGCGGCGGGCGATATCCGGGGCGCCTTCTCGATGTCGGAGCCGGGCCTGGGCTCGGATGTGTCGGCAATCACATCGAAGGGCGTGCGCGACGGCGACGTGTACGTCCTCAACGGCCAGAAGATGTGGCTGACCAACGGCGGCACGTCCACGCTGGTGGCGGTGTTGTGCCGGACGGACGAGGGCCACCCCGAGGGGACCCCTCCGCACAAGTCGATGACCACCTTCCTGATCGAGAAGGAGCCGGGGTTCGGCGAGGTCAAGCCGGGGCTGACCATCCCCGGAAAGATCGACAAAATGGGCTACAAGGGCGTCGACACCACCGAGCTGATCATGGACGGCCTGCGGGTTCCGGCCGACCGGGTGCTCGGCGGGGTCACCGGCCGGGGCTTCTACCAGATGATGGACGGCGTCGAGGTGGGCCGGGTCAATGTCGCAGCGCGTGGCTGCGGTGTCGCCCAGCGCGCCTTTGAGCTCGGTGTGGCCTATGCGCAGCAGCGGCACACCTTCGGAAAACCCATCGCGCAACACCAGGCCATCCAGTTCAAACTTGCCGAAATGGGGACAAAGGTCGAAGCCGCGCATGCGATGATGGTGAATGCGGCCCGGAAGAAGGACTCGGGCCGGCGCAACGATCTCGAGGCCGGAATGGCCAAGTACCTGGCCTCCGAGTACTGCAAGGAGGTGGTGGAGGACGCTTTCCGTATCCACGGCGGATACGGGTTCTCCAAGGAGTACGAGATCGAGCGCCTCTACCGAGAGGCTCCCATGCTGCTCATCGGTGAAGGGACGGCAGAGATCCAGAAAATGATCATCGGCCGCCGGCTACTCGAGGAGTACCGGATCCAGGGATAAATATTCCGATTAGGGGTGATTTGACCGAGAAGAAGATCACACCCAGTCATCGGAGTTCGGCCATCTACTGGCCCTGGCGCTTAGCCAGTTGCCGGTCGCAACCGATAGCATCCCCGGAAAGCCGCCGTCCCCCAATCGTTTCGCGGCCCCCTCCGCTACGAAGGTCACCCATGCCCCACAGCTCTTCCTCTGCACATCGCGACAGCCTCGCCGGCGTACGCCTCGCGCGCGGAGCATCGCCGTGGCTTCTTCCGACCGTCGCCACGGCGGCGGTCAGCCTCACCCGTGCCCGCCGCTCCGGGCGCTGGGCCGCGCTGGCCGTGCCCACCACCGCGCTCGCGGCGGGCATGCTGTGGTTCTTCCGCGACCCCGAGCGCGAGATCGCCCAGGGCCGGGTCATCTCCCCGGCCGACGGCGTGGTGCAGAGCATCATGCCGTGGAAGGACGGCCGCACCCGCGTCGCCATCTTCATGAGCCCGCTGAACGTCCACGTCAACCGGGCCCCGCTGGCCGGCACCGTGACGTCGGTGGAGCACATCCCCGGCGGCTTCGTTCCCGCGTTCAACAAGGAGAGCGAGAACAACGAGCGCGTCGTCTGGCACTTCGACACCGAGCTCGGCGACATCGAGATGGTGCAGATCGCCGGCGCCGTCGCCCGGCGCATCGTGCCCTACCTCACCGCGGACACCAAGGTGGAGCAGGGCGAGCGCATCGGTCTGATCCGCTTCGGCTCGCGCGTCGACATCTACCTCCCGGAGGGCGTCGAGGTCGCGGTGGAGGTCGGGCAGAAGACCACGGCGGGGGTGACACGCCTTGACCGTGATTGATCAAGAGGCATCCTGGGTGCCCGAGGCGGACGAGGCCGAGGACGCGGAGGTCATGCCGCTGTCCACCCGGCTCTCAATAGCGGACACGCTCACGCTGGGTAACGCGATCTGCGGGTTCATGGCGGTGTACTTCACCACCACCGGCGTCCTCATCCCCCACCTCACGGGGAACGAGGACGGCGGCATGGCCCGCCACAGCGCGGCCACCGCGGTGATACTGATGCTGCTGGCGTCGGTCTTCGACCTCTTCGACGGGCTCGTGGCGCGCAAGCTGCGCAGCTCGGCGATGGGCGCGGAGCTGGACAACCTCTCGGACCTGATCAGCTTCGGGCTCGCCCCGGCGTACTTCGTGGTCGTGTGGGGCATGGTCGCCGACGACGCCCACCAGCGGGTGTCGGCCGTGGCGGCCGTGGTGGTCCTGCTGGCGGTCGTCCTGAGACTGGCGCGCTTCTCGTGCGTCCAGCTGCGGGACGGCATCTTCCAGGGCATGCCGAGCCCCTTCGGGGCGCTCACGGTCGTCTCGATCGTGCTGCTGGAGCTGCCCTTCGTCCCGACGCTGCTGGCGATCGTGGGCGTGGCGTGGCTGATGGTGAGCCGTGTCGAGTACCCGAAGCCGCGGGGGCGCCTCGCGGTGGCGATGCTCAGCTGGATCGTGCTCAGCATGGGCCTGCTGGCGGCCTGGGCCTTCGACGCGCCCGGCGGTGAGCTCCTGCTCCAGACGGGCTGTGCGCTCCAGGTGGTCCTGGGCGCGGTGATCCCCCTGTTCGCCACGGCGCGCCGGGTGAACACGTTCCGCGACAACCGCCGCGAGGCGAGGGCGACGCAGCTGCCGTAGCGACTGCCGTAGCGACTGCGTCGCGGGGTGACCACGAGTGGGTGGTCCCGAACCTCGAAGTGCGGGACCACCCACTCGGCGTTTTCCGGTGCCCTCGCCTCGCGGGGGCGGGGGCAGCCATACGTGGTGCCCGTCCGGGACCTGAGGCGGACTGGCACCGCCGGGCACCTTTGGTGGGGGTTGCGCGCCGTTGCGGCGGGAGTGAGAGGCGAGGCCTCTCGACCCCGCCGTCCCTCGCCGCGCGGGCCGGTCATGCGCGGTGAGGCGAGACCCGGGCCCCTCGGCCGGCTCCATGCCTCTGCCGCAGGCAGAGAATCCGCCGCCGCGGTGCTCAACCCCCACCGGAGGTGCCCGGCGGTGCCGTACCCACGGGCCGTACCGGCCGTGCCTACGGGAGGCAGTCCCCTGCGATCCGTTCCGCGAGGCGTTCCAGCAAAGGCCCGGCAAGGGCCATGCAGCGCTCCGTGTCCGGCTCCAGGTCCGTCAGGGCGTAGGCACGCCCGATGCCCGCGCCCTGGAGCGCGGAGCTCTCCAGGGCCAGGCGGCCGCAGACCGCCACGACCGGGACCCCCCGCTCACGGGCCGCCGCGGCCACCCCCGCGGGCGCCTTGCCGTGCAGGGTCTGGGCGTCCAGGGAGCCCTCGCCCGTGATCACGAGGTCCGCGTCGGCCAGGGCCCCGGCGAAGCCGAGGACGTCGAGCATGACCTCGATGCCGAGCCGGAAGACCGCACCGAGCCCGGCCAGCGCCCCGTACCCGAGCCCGCCCGCCGCACCCGCGCCGGGCGCGCCCGCGAGCGCGCCGCCGTCGAGCACGGCGGCGTAGTGCGCGAGCGCGGCGTCCAGCACGGCCACGTCGTCCGCGCCGGCGCCCTTCTGCGGGCCGTAGACGGCCGCGGCGCCCGCCGGGCCGGTCAGGGGGTTGCGGACGTCGCTCGCGAGGACCAGCCCGGCCGTGCGCAGCCGCGGGTCGAGGCCGGAGAGGTCGGCCGTGGCGAGAGCGGCCAGGGCCGCGCCGCCGGGGCCGACCGGCGTACCGGAGGCGTCGAGGAGGCGCGCACCGAGCGCGCTGAGCATCCCGGCCCCGCCGTCCGTGCCGGCACTGCCGCCGATGCCGAGGATCACCGTGCGGGCCCCCGCGTCGAGCGCCGCCCGCACGAGCTCGCCGGTCCCGTACGTCGTGGCCGTCAGCGGCGCGGGGACCCCGCCGGGCAGCCGCCGCAGGCCGGACGCCTCGGCCATCTCCACGACCGCGGTGCCGCCGCGCAGCGCGAACGCGGCGGTGACCGGCGCCCCCACCGGCCCCGTCACCCGCACCTCGCGGCGTTCGAAGCCGGCGGCGACCGCCGCGTCGACCGTGCCGTCCCCGCCGTCCGCGACGGGCAGCGCCGTGACGGCGAGCGGCCTACCGGCGGCGTCCGCGCCCCGCCGCAGCCCGGCGGCGAGGTGCCGGGCGACCTCGGCGGCCGTCAGAGACCCCTTGAACTTGTCCGCGGCGATCAGCACCCGTACGGCGTCCGTCATTGCGCGCCACCCCTCGCGTCGAGCCCGGCCGTGCCGCCTGGACCCTACCGGGGCGGATCCGCCGTTGCCCATGGCCGCGCGCGGCGTGCCAGTCCGCCCGATTCCGTACTCTTCCGGCCATAGTGGGGCGTCATGAGCACCGATGCACGCGATCCGGCCGACCCGCACTCCCCTGCCGCCGCGGGCGGCGGGGAGGAGCCCCCGGACGCGGCGCTGGTCGCGATCGGCGGCGCCGCGGTGCTCGCGGTCGTCGCGTGGGCGGCGCTCGGCAAGCACTCCTTCGACCACGTGACGAAGTCCGCGCTGAACTGGGTGCTGTCCAACTTCGCCTGGCTGTTCGTCATCGCCGCCGACGTCTTCCTCGCCCTGTGCGTGGTCATCGCCGTCAGCCGCTTCGGCCGGATCCGGCTCGGCCGGGACGACGACCGGCCCGAGTTCGGCAATCTCGCGTGGATCGCGATGATGTTCAGCGCGGGCATGGGCATCGGCCTGATGTTCTACGGCGTCGGCGAGCCGCTCCTGCACTTCGTCTCCCCGCCGCCGGGCAGCGGCATCACGGCGAACACGCCCGCGGCGGCCCGCACCGCGCTGGAGTACTCGTTCTTCCACTGGACCCTGCACCCGTGGGCGATCTACGGCATGGCCGGCCTCGCGCTCGCCTACGCCGGCTTCCGCAAGGGCCGCGGCAACCGGCTGAGCTCGGCCTTCGTGCCGCTGCTCGGCGAGGAGCGGGCGGCGGGCTGGCCGGGCCGGGTCATCGACCTGCTCGCGGTCTTCGCGACCGTGTTCGGCACGGCGACCAGCCTCGGCCTGGGCGCCCTGCAGGTGTCCAAAGGGCTCAACATCACGACGGGCGTGAAGGACAGCACGACCCTGGAGCTGGTGATCATCGGCGGGCTGTCGGCCGCGTTCGTGCTGTCGGCCTTCTCCGGGCTGCACAAGGGCGTGAAGTGGCTCAGCACGCTCAACATCGCGCTGGCCGCCTGCCTGATGCTCTTCGTCTTCCTCCTCGGCCCCACCGTCTTCGTCCTCAACACCATCCCCGCGGCCACCGGCGGCTATCTGCACGACCTGCTGACGCTCGCGACCCGTACGGGCGCCTTCACCGACTCGAAGTGGCTCGGCGCGTGGACGATCTTCTACTGGGCGTGGTGGCTGTCGTGGGCGCCGTTCGTGGGCACGTTCATCGCCCGGATCTCGCGCGGGCGGACGATCCGCGAGTTCCTCGTCGGCGTGCTGCTCGTGCCCAGCGGGGCGACGGTGGTGTGGTTCTGCGTGATGGGCGGGAGCGCGCTGCGGCTGGACATGACGGGCGCGGCCGACATGGCCGGGACCGTCAAGGACGGCGCGGAGGCGTCCTTGTTCGCCCTCCTGGACACCCTGCCCGTGGAAACGCTCACCTCGTGGATCGCGATGGCGCTGGTGATGACGTACTTCATCACCAGCGCCGACTCCGCGTCCCTGGTGATGGGCTCGCTCTCCAGCCGCGGCGCGCTGCACCCGCGCACCTGGCTGGTGGTGACGTGGGGGGTGCTGATGGCGGCGGTCGCGGCGGTCCTGCTGGTGGCCGGCGGGCTGCAGTCGCTGCAGTCGGCGACGATCCTGGTCGCGCTGCCGTTCGTGCTGGTGATGCTGGCGCTGTGCTGGTCGCTGATGACGGAGCTGCGCGAGGACCCGGGCGCGGGCCCGGCCCGTCACCACGCGATGCACGGGCTGCGGGACGCGCTGCGGACGATGGTCGGCGATGCGATGGAGGAGCGGGCCCCGGGCCCGGTGCGCCACCCGCGGCTGCGCCGGGTCGCGGAGGGCGTCCGCGACCGCGACCGCGACGACGATGCACAGGGCGGCGGCGGGGCGCGGGGCTAGACGGGGCGGGGCCGGACGTCGCGGGGCTGGAGACGTCGCGGGGCTAGACGGTCTTCACCGTGCCGCCGTCGATGACGTGGTCGGCGCCGGTGATGTTGGCCGCCACGTCGGAGAGCAGGAAGGTGATGAGCGCCGCGACCTCGCCGGGCTCGGTGATCCGGGGGCTGGCCATGCCGAACCGCTCGGGGAGCTGCTTAAGGAACTCGGCGTGGTCGACGCCGGCCGCGGCGGCCACCTTGCCGCCGAACCCGTCCGGGTCCTCCCAGATCGCGGTGCGGACCACGCCCGGCGAGACGGTGTTGACGCGTACGCCCTTCGGCCCGAACTCCTCGGACAGGGACTTGCCGAAGGCGGTGAGCGCCGCCTTGGCCACGCTGTACGCGACGGGGCCGGCGGCGGGGAGCCGCGCGTTGACCGAGGAGACGTTGACGACGGACCCGCGCCGCTCCACCAGGGACGGCAGGGCGGCGCGGCTGACGCGGACGGCGCTGAGGAAGTTGAGGTCGAGGTTCGCCTGGAACTGGGCGTCGTCGGCGTCGAGGAACCCGCCGAGGACGACCTCGTCGCCGCCGCCGACGTTGTTGACCAGCAGGTCGATCCCGTCGCCGAGCGCGGCGCGCGCCTGCTCGACGAGCGTGCGCGCGCCGTCGGGCGTGCTGAGGTCCACGGAGACGGCCGCGGTGGCGGCCTCCTTCAGCTCGGGGGTGATCGTACGGGCGGCGCCGACGACCCGTACGCCCTCGGCGGCGAGGGAACGGACGGTGGCGAGGCCGATGCCGCGGCTCGCCCCGGTGACGAGGGCGGTCTTGCCGGTGAGGTGGAGATCCATGACGCACGCTTCTTTCTTTACCTATAGGTACAAAATATGGGTACGACTGAGCGGGGGTGCATGCCGGGCACGGCGCGGCCATCGCGCCACGGCCGGTCAGAGCGCGGCGAGCGCCGCGTCCACGATCCGGCCCAGCCGCTCCCGGCCGCCCTGGGCCCGGGCGATGACCCGCATGCCGACGAGCGTCGCGAGCAGCAGGCTCGCCGCCGCGTCCGCATCCCGGTCCGGAGCGAACTCCCCCGTGCGCTGCCCGCGCTCGACGGCCTCCCTGAAGGCGCCCTCGGTGCGCTCGAACATGCGCTGTACGAGGCCGGTGGAGACTTCGTCCCTGCCGCCGAGTTCGGTGGCGGTGTTGACGGCGAAGCACCCGCGGCGGCCGGACGGGCCCAGATCGGTCTCGATCAGCAGCTCCATCGCGGAGCGCAGCAGCGGCCGGACGGGGCCCGGCTGGTCGAGCAGTTCCACCAGCGCCAGCGACTGGGTGTCGCGGTAGCGCTCCAGCGCGCGCTCGAACAGGGCGTGCTTGCTGCCGAAGGCGTTGTAGAGGCTGCCCTTGCCGATGCCGAGCTCGTCGACGAGGTCCTGTGGCGTGGTGGCCGCGTAGCCCTTGCGCCAGAAGACGTCCATGGCCTTGCCGACGGCCACGTCCGGGTCGAACTGCTTGGGTCTTCCCATGGGGAGACCGTATGATTTTTTGACCTGAGGGTCAATTATTTTCGCGAGGCCGGGGACGCGGGGTGGGCGCGCGGCCCCCGTCGCGAGGCGGCCCACCATACCGGGCGGGCCGCCACCGCTCCCCTGCCCGGCAGGTCAGGCCACCGGCTGGCAGACCGCGAAGACCCTCAGGCCGACGGCGGTGGGGCTCGTGTTGTTCACGCCCACCAGATAGACGTTCCCGGTGACGCTGGGGTACGCGTCGACCGTCTCCACTCCGCCGATCCGGCCGCCGGGCTGGAAGTAGCCGCCTCCGGCGATCCGCGTGCCGTCGGGGCACGTGGGGCTCCTCAGCAGCTGGCGCAGGGACCTCGGCGGGACGGTGTAGTCGCGGGCGACGGCCTGCATCCGGCCGGCGGCGCCGGGGACGTCCGGCAGGATCGCGGGGGCGGCCTGGCCTGCAGCGCCGGCGGGCTTGGCAGGAGGGGTGGGCCTGGCTGCGCCGGCGGGCTTGACGGGCACGGAAGGCTTGGCGGCGCCGGTGGGCTTGGCCGCCACGGCGGGCCTGGCCGGCCTGCCGGGTTTGGCGGATCCGGGAGAGCCGGGGCCGCCCTTGCCACCCCCCACGGGAGCGGGCAGGGTCGTCGGCCCCACGATTCCGGCAGGCCCCGTGGCGGCACCCGGCACCTCCTTCGGATCCTGCGACCCTGCGGGACCCGTGGGAGCCGTGGGAGCCGACGGGCCGGGGCCGCCCTTCTGCCCGGGATCACCCTTCTGCCCGGGGCCGCCCTTCTGTCCCTTCTGACCGGCCGGTTCCCCCTTCGGACCCGCCGGCCCGCCGGGGCTCCCGCCGCCGCTCTTGCAGACGGGGACGAATCCGGACACGTGAACGTAGCGGGCGCTCAGCCACCCCCGCCCGTCGGCCAGCCGGTACCAGAGACCGTCCCCGTCCACCCGTCCCCCGGCGGCCTGACATGCGATGAGCACATGCGCCCCGGGCTTGTAACTGCCGACGGCGGGCGCAGAGATCGCAGGACTCTTGCGCACCTTCTGACCGACCCGCGAGATCACTTCACCCGGAACTCCGCCGCCCGCGCCTCCGCCGTCGGCGGACGCCCCCGCGCCCGCCGACGCGCAGAACGCGAACAGCACCCCCAGCACGACGACACCGCGCCCGGCCACGAAGACCCCGGCCCGCCTCTGCATTAGCGACATATCGCTCCCTTCACTCCCAAGGACCCGGAATGGCACAGGAACACAGCCACGGACGCACACCGGCGAGGCGAGTCCGGCCCTTGGCCCGGATGCCGCCTCCGCATTCACCCGCGCGAAGGAGCCGCGGACATACAAAACGACGCCATTGGAATGACGCATGAAAAAGTCGACAAATCACCAGATCGGTGATTGGCTCTCCGGCATCCAACAAAGGGCTCGAAATATCGACAGATCCACAGGAAAACCCGTCGCCGGGCCCGCGCCGACCTGCCTACGCTCGCGCCATGAACACGGCCAAGAAACGCCCTTTGGTGGCGATCCTCAGCGGCGCCGGGATCTCCACGGACTCCGGCATCCCGGACTACCGCGGCCCCGACGGGCTATGGCGCCGCGACCCGGAGGCCGAGAAGCTCGTCACGTACACGTACTACATGTCCGACCCGGAGATCCGGCGCCGGTCGTGGCGGATGCGGCGCGACGGGCCCGCGCTCCGCGCCCGGCCGAACGCCGCGCACGAGGCGGTGGTGCGCCTGGAGCAGTCGGGCGTCCCCGTGCGCGTCATCACGCAGAACGTCGACGGGCTGCACCAGATGGCGGGGATGCCGGAGCGCAAGGTCCTCGAACTGCACGGCTCGGCACGGGCCGTGCAGTGCACCCGCTGCAAGGTCCGCTCCGGCATGGGGGCGGCCCTGGAGCGGGTGGCGGCCGGCGATCCGGATCCGGCGTGCGAGGCGTGCGGAGGCATTCTCAAGTCGGCGACGGTCATGTTCGGCGAGGGCCTGGACCCGGCGGTGCTGGGCGAGGCGGTGGCCGTGACCAAGGCGTGCGAGGTCTTCATCGCCGTCGGCACGAGCCTGCAGGTGCATCCCGCCGCGTCGCTGGCGGGGCTGGCGGCCGACCACGGCGCGCGGCTGATCATCGTCAACGCGGAGCCGACGCCGTACGACGACCGGGCCGACGAGCTGGTGCGCGAGCCGATCGGGACGGCGCTCCTGGCGCTGCTGGAGCGGATCGCCGCGGGATAGCCCGCTCCGGCCGGGCGGAGCGGCGTCAAGGAAAAGTTGACAAAGGGGCGGCGTCAAGGAAAGGTTGACACCATGATCGATTCGCCGCGGCGGCCGGCCGCCCCTCCGTCCACCCCTGCCAACACCGCCCTCGCGCTGGTGATTTGCACCATCGCCCTGATCACGCTCGCCCTGGGGCTCGCCAAGGACCTCGGCACCCCGGCGTTCATCGCGCTGATCGGCGCCGAGCTCGTCCTCACCGCCGCCATGGGCGCCCTCTTCGGGGCGTCACGCACGCAGAGCACCGCCGACGACGAGCAGCGGCAGCGCGACGCGGCGGCCCTGGACGCCCTTGAGCCGCTCCACGGCGGTGAGCGGCGATGAACGAGGCGACACCGCTCACCCCGGAAGAGGAAACCCGCATCCGCGAGGGCATCGCGAGCGCCGTACTCGGCGCTCCCGAAGGGCTCACCGAGTCCCTGGAGCACGACCCGCTGGGCTATCTCCGCCTGGTGGCCGCCACCCGGACCGGCGCCGAGGAGACGAGCCGGCTGCTGCGCGAGGCCGTGCAGGGCGCCCGGGCCGCGGGGCACAGCTGGGACACCATCGGCCGCCTGCTGGGCGTGAGCCGGCAGGCCGCGCAGCAGCGCTTCGCCGCCAAGGGCAGCGCCGTCCCCGAAGCCTCGCCCGAGCGCCGGGTCCTCACCCCGCTGACCGCGTTCAACGAGATGGCCGCCCTCGCCGAAGCGGGCCTGGACCGCTGGGAGCTGGTCGACTTCGGCCCGCTGTACCACGCGGTGGTGGCGTCCGACCGGCAGTGGGAGTACCGCCGCGTCCCGCTCGCGGTCGCCGGGCGCCGGCGGCGCATGGAGGCGGACGGCTGGATCGAGGTCGGCGGCTACTTCCCGTGGAGCTACTACAAGCGCCCGCTGAAGGACGGCTGACGCCCGGCGCCTGCCTGATGCCTGGCACCTGCCTGACACCTGCCTGATGCCTGACGTCTGACACTCCGCCGGAAGCCCACGACCCATCCGTCAACAACGGTTGACACCCTCCCTGCTTGTCATCCAAAGTTGACAGCATGGCCGGAACGGATGCGAAGGACGCGGTCGGCACCACCGAGGCCGCCATGGACAGCGATCCCCATGTGGGGCTGCGCGCCGTCGCCGCGCTGCGACGGCTCGTCGAGCGCCTGGAGGCGCTGCAGGTCGACAGCGCGCGCCGGCAGGGCTGGTCCTGGGAGGAGATCGGGGCCGCGCTCGGAGTCAGCAGGCAGGCAGTGCACAAGAAACACGCCAGGAGGTAGGCATGTTCGAACGGTTCACCCGGGATGCACGTGTCGCCGTAGTACAGGCGCAGGAGGAGGCCCGCACGCTGGGCCATCCGTGGATCGGCAGCGAACACCTGCTGCTCGGCGTCCTCATGCAGGACGGAGCACCGGGAGTCGCCACGCTGGCCCGCTTCGGCATCACGCCCGAGACGTGCCGGAGCGCGGTCGCGCCCGCCGGAGCCCTCGGTACGGACGACGCGGAGGCGCTGCGGGCCTTCGGCATCGATCTGGAAGCCGTACGGGCGCAGGCCGAGGGCACGTTCGGGCCGGGGGCCCTGGACCGGCCCGGTCCGCCGGAGGAGCGGCGGCGGATCCCGCCGTTCGGCCGCCGCCGGAGCGAAGCCGGCCGGCAGGGCCACATCCCCTTCACGCCCCGCGCGAAGAAGGCCCTGGAACGTTCCCTGCGTGAGGCCCTGGCTCGCGAGGAACGCCACATCGGCGCGGAACACGTCCTCCTGGGCATCCTCGACCCGGACGACAAGGTGACGGGCGGCGTCCTGCGGAAGCTGGGGACCGACGCCGTCGCCGTACGGAACGGGATCCTGGCGGACCTGCCGGGCGCCGCCTGAGCGGTTCCCGGCCGGTCCGGCGTCCCCGGCCCGTACGGTGCGCGCCTATCGTGTGCGCAGGCTCCGCCACACCGCCTTCGCCGCGTGGTGCCCGCACATGCCGTGGACGCCGGGGCCCGGCGGGGTGGCGGAGGAGCACAGGAAGACGGCCGGGTGGGACGTGGCGTAGGGCACGCGGGCGAGCTTGGGCCGGATGATCAGGCGCAGGCCCGCCACGGAGCCGATGGCGAAGTCGCCGCCCACGTAGTTGGCGTTGCGGGCGGCCAGCTGCGGGGGGCCGGCCGTGGCGCGGGCCAGGACGAGGTCGCGGAAGCCGGGGGCGAAGCGCTCGATCTGACGCTCAATCACCTCGGTGGCATCGCCCTCCCAGCCGCTCGGCACGTGCCCGTACACCCAGAAGGTGTGCTTGCCTTCGGGCGCGCGGGTGGGGTCGGCGAGGCTGGGCTGGGCGGTGATGAGGAACGGCACCGAGGGGTCGCGGCCCTGGAGCGCCGCGTCCAGTGCGGCGTCGATCTCGCCGTACGTCGGGCCGATGTGGACCGTGCCGGCGCGGCGGGCCTCCTGCGCCGTCCACGGCACGGGGCCCGACAGCGCGTAGTCGATCTTGAAGACGCTGGGGCCGTAGCGGTAGCCGCGGTAGGCGTTGCCGAGGTCCGCGATCCGGGCGAGGGCGGTGGGCGAGGTGTCGAAGACGTAGGCGCGGGCGGGCGGCAGATCGTCCAGGCGCTTGACCTCGAAGCCGGTGTGCACGGTGCCGCCGCACGCGCGCAGGTACGAGGCCAGGGCGTCGGCGATGGCCTGCGAGCCGCCGCGCGGCACCGGCCAGCCGCCTGCGTGCGCGGCCAGCGCGAAGACCAGCGCCATGCCGCCGGTGCCGATGCCGGTGAGGGGGCCGATGCCGTGCGCGGCGAGGCCGGCGAACAGGGCGGGCGCCTTCTCGCCCCGGAAGCGGCGGGTCAGCAGGGACGCGGGTTGCCCCCCGGCCAGGCCGAAGCGGGCGTAGAGGAGCGGATCGCTCGGAAGGCCGTCCCACTGGGTGCGCAGGAAGTCGGCCGCGAGCGTCTCCCACCTGCCGTGGAAGGGCTCGACGAGGCGCCGGTACGCCCCGGCGTCGCGCGGCCCGAGGGAGTGCGCAGTCTCCCCCACGCTGCGGGCGAGGACCGCGGCCGTGCCGTCGGGGAAGGGGTGCGCCATGGGCAGCCCGGGGTGCACCCACTCCAGGCCGTGGCGGTCGAGCGGCATCGCGGCGAAGGCGGGCGAGCCCGCGCCGAGCGGGTGCACGGCGGAGCACGGGTCGTGCCGGAAGCCGGGGAGCGTGAGCTCCTCGGTCCGCGCGCCGCCGCCGATGGCGTCGGCGGCCTCGAAGACCTCCACCGACAGCCCGCGCCGGGCCAGCTCCACGGCGGCGGTGAGCCCGTTGGGCCCGGCACCTACGACGACAGCGTCGAGCATGGTCGGCACCGGACGCCACTCCCCTCGTCCTCGGGATCAGCCGGCGGACGCCAGCAGGTCCAGGATATGACGGAGCGTCGCCTCGTCCCGCGCCGCCGCGAAGGGGAGGGCGTTGCCGCCGGCTATGCGGAAGGGCTCCCCGGCGAGGGTCCCGCTCGCCCCGCCCGCCTCGGCGACCAGCAGCAGCCCGGCGGCGTGGTCCCAGGGGTTCTCCCAGGAGAAGGCGAGGCCGTCGATGACGCCCCGCGCCACGTTGAGGTACTCCAGGCCGGCCGAGCCGCAGGGGCGCGGCGCGACGCCCTCCGTGGAGAGCGCCGACAGGACGCGCTTCTGCTCGTCGTCGGTGAAGTCGTAGTGGGAGATCGCCACTTCCAGGACCTTGCCCGGGGCGGGCGAGCCGGCGCTCAGCGGCTCGCCGCCCAGCCGGGCCCCGGCGCCGCGGCGGGCGACGGCCATCAGGTCGAGCGCGGGCGCGTACGTCCAGGAGGCGAGGAGCTCGCCGCGGTGGGCGAGGCAGACGAGGGTCGCGAAGCCGGGGTCGCCGCCCACGAACTGGCGGGTGCCGTCGACCGGGTCGACGATCCACACGGGCACATCGCCGCCGACGGCGCCGAGGATGCCCGGATCCGCGTGCACCGCCTCCTCGCCGACCACGACCGAGCCGGGCAGCAGGGCCGTGAGGGCGGCGGTGAGGTGCTCCTCGGCGCGCCGGTCGGCGACGGTGACGAGGTCGTGCGGGCCGTTCTTCTGGACGATCTCGTCCGCGGCGAGCTGCCGGAAGCGGGGCATGATCTCGGCGGCGGCCGCCTTGCGGACCGCCTCCTCGACGTCGGTCAGATCACCTGCGAGAAAGTCTTCGAGCATGTGTCCATCGAACCATGCCCCACCGACAATCGGTGGCGGGCCGGCGTCCCCCGGACGACCGCCGGGTGAACGCAGGCCCCTGCCGTCCCCTCCGGGCCCACGGCCCGCCCCCGTCAGCGGCCCACCGCGTACCCCTGCATGCCGCGCGGATTGGCCGCCGCCGACAGCACGCCCGTCCGCGGGTCGCGCGCCACCGCGCACAGCCGTCCCTCCGACCACGGCTCGCCCACCGTCACCCGGTGCCCCCTCCGGCGCAGTTCCCCGATCGCCGTCTCGCCCATCCGCCGCTCGACGACGACCGCGCCGGGGCTCATGGTGCGCGGGTAGAAGGAGCCCGGGAAGGACTCCTGGTGCCAGTTGGGCGCGTCGATCGCACCCTGCAGGTCCAGGCCGCCGCGCACGGGCGGGCGCAGGGCGACGGCGAGGAAGAAGTGCAGCTGCCACTGGTCCTGCTGGTCGCCGCCGGGCGTGCCGAAGGCGAGCACGGGCTCGCCGTCCCGCAGGGCCAGCGACGGGGTCAGGGTGGTGCGCGGGCGGCGCCCGGGAGCGAGGGAGCCCGGCAGCCCGGGTTCGAGCCAGGCCATCTGCAGCCGGGTGCCGAGCGGGAAGCCGAGCCCGGGGACGACGGGGTTGGACTGCAGCCAGCCGCCGCTGGGCGTCGCGGAGATCATGTTGCCCCAGCGGTCGACGACGTCGAGGTGGCAGGTGTCGCCGCGGGTCGCGCCGCTGACGGTGACGGTCGGCTCGCCCGCGCCCGCCGCGGCCGGGGCGGTCCGCTCCGCCGCGGCGACGACGTGCCGGGCCAGGTGCGGGCTGCGGCCCTCGGGGCTGCCGGGGCGCAGGGTGTACGAGGCGAGGTCGCCGATCAGCGCGCGGCGGGCGGCGTTGTAACCCTCGGAGAGCAGGGCCTTCAGCGGGACGTCGGCGGCGTCCCCGTACCAGGCCTCGCGGTCGGCCATGGCGAGCTTGCTGCCCTCGATGAGGGTGTGGACGTACTCCGGGGTGCCGTAGTCCGGCGGCCCGTCGAGCAGGGCGAGCTGCTGGAGCAGGACCGGGCCCTGGGACCAGGGGCCGGGCTTGCAGACGGTCCAGCCGTTCCAGTCGTGGCGCACCGGCTCCTCGTAGCCCGCGCGGAAGTCCGCGAGGTCGTCGCCGGTCAGGGGCGCGGTGTGGCGCTCGCCCGAGGTGTCGAGGGTCGGGCGCGCCGCGGCCGCCACCAGCTCCTCGGCGACGAAGCCCTCGCGCCAGACGCGGCGGGCCGCGTCGATGCACTGCTCCCGGCTGCCGCCCCTGGTCCCGGCCTCGGCCTCGGTGAGGAGGCGGCGCCAGGTGGCCGCGAGCGCGGGGTTGCGCAGGAGCGTGCCGGGGGCCGGCGGGCGGCCGCCGGGCAGATAGACCTCGGCGGAGGACGTCCACTCCGTCTCGAAGATCTTCCGGACGGTGGCCACGGTCCGGCCGATGGCCTCGACGGGGGCGTGGCCGTGCTCGGCGTAGCCGATGGCGTACGAGAGGACGTCGGCGAGCGGCTTGGTGCCGTGGTCGCGCAGGAGCAGCATCCAGGCGTCGAACGCGCCCGGCACGGCGGCCGCGAGCGGACCGGTGCCGGGGACCAGGTCGAGACCGAGAGACGTGTAGTGCGCGATGGTCGCGCCCCGGGGCGCCGGGCCCTGGCCGCAGAGCACCTGCACCGGGCCGCCCGCCGGCGCGAACACGGCGGGCACCTCGCCGGCCGGGCCGTTCATGTGCGGCTCGACGACGTGCAGGACAAATCCGGCCGCGACGGCGGCGTCGAAGGCGTTGCCGCCGCTCTCCAGTACGGCCATCGCGGACTGCGAGGCCAGCCAGTGGGTGGTCGACACCATGCCGAAGGTGCCCTGCAGGGTGGGCCGGGTGGTGAACATGGCGTCCAGGAAGGCAGATCCTCCCGCCGGTGCGCAATACCGCCTGCGGGGGATCCGCAGGCCGTCCGTCCGAGGGCCGTCCGCGCAGGGCCCGGCGTTACGGTTGATTCCGCCGCCGGCAGCCGGGCCGGCCGGGGAAAACAAGCTGGAGGATGCGCCGTGCACGGTGAATACAAGGTGCCGGGCGGCAAGCTCGTCGTCGTCGACCTGGACGTGGCGGACGGGCTGCTGCGCGACGTACGGGTGGCCGGGGATTTCTTCCTCGAACCCGACGAGGCGCTCCTCGACATCGACCGGGCCCTGGAGGGTGCGCCCGCCGACCTGACCGCCCCGCAGCTCGCGGCGCGCATCGACGCGGCCCTGCCCGAGGGCACGGTGATGTTCGGCTTCACCTCCGAGGCGGTGGGCGTGGCGGTGCGCCGCGCGCTGGCCCAGGCCACGGACTGGACCGACTACGAGTGGCAGCTGATCCACGACGGCCCCCAGTCCCCCGCGCTGCACATGGCGCTGGACGAGGTGCTCACCGCCGAGGTGGCGGCCGGGCGGCGGCCGCCGACGCTGCGCGTGTGGGAGTGGGGCTCCCCCGCGGTGGTCATCGGCAGCTTCCAGTCGCTGCGCAACGAGGTGGACCCGGAGGGCGCGGAGCGCCACGGGATGACGGTGGTGCGCCGGATCAGCGGCGGCGGGGCCATGTTCGTCGCATCGCAAAGGCACTACAGCACCGCGGCCTAGTGATCTTTCGCCACGACCGCGAATTGATCATTACGGATATCATTTAAGTCTCGGTACTTAGGGATTTGCGTCCTGCGACGAGGGAGAAATCAGTTCCCCTCGTAACGTCAAGGACGTGAGCACCACCGTGGTACCTGCGCCTGCACCAATACGCCTGCGCCCCGCCGATACTGACGGCATTCCAGCGACCTTCAAGCGCAGGAAGCGCGGAATCATCTACGTCCGCGTATCGCAGGCACGAGCTGACATGATCAGCCCGGAACTCCAAGTGGGCCACGCCCAGGCGCTGGCCGACGCCAATGACATCGAAGTCATCCATGAGCCGATCATGGATCTCGGTGAATCGGGTCGAGAGTTCGAAGAGCGCAAGATCGAAGAGATCAAGCAGATGGCTCGGGACAAGGAGTTCGACGTCCTGATCCTCTGGATCTGGTCGCGCTTCGGCCGAAACCTTCGCGAATCGCTTCAGCACCTTGACGCATTGATGGACTACGGCGTCGAAGTACGCGCAGCGAAGGAAGACTTCGACGGCAAGACCACAATCGGCAGATTTGCCATCGCGCAGATGCTGAACATTGCCGAGCTTGAGTCGAACCAGAAGGCCGACATGTGGCGCGACACGTTCGAGCGCCGCAGGAACAAGGGCCTTCCCCACTCAAATCGCGGGAAGTTCGGATACTACCGCTGTCTCACCTGCCCGAAGTGGGAGTTCGGCAAGAAGCTCGAAACGTGCCCAAGGTGCCGTCCTGGCATCCTGAACGTCGATCCGGTAACCGGCCCCGTACTGGCCCAGATGTACCGCGACTACGCAGCAGGCATATCGGTCCGGAAGATCGTCACCAACCTGAACAGGCGCGGCTTCACGACGTTCGTCGGCAAGCCCTGGACATCCGGCGACCTCCACGCCACGCTCGACACCGGCTTCGGCCTCGGCTACGTGCGCTACCTCATTCCCGAACTCGGCCACAAGGTCATCACCCGCGAGGACGGCAGCACGAAGAAGAAGCGTGTCAACCGCCAGCGCGACATCACCGCATACCTCTACTACGGTGGCGCGCACAAGGCCGTCATCGACGACCCGGTGGAGTGCGAGAAGCTGTGGGACGCATACACGAAGCGCCGCATGATGCAGAGCAGCAAGCACTTCAGCTCCAACCAGGCCCGCTACTCCCTGTCGAGCCTTCTACGGTGCTTTGGATGCGGAGGACGGATGCAGACCGCCCTGCGGAACAAGAAGTACCGTCGTCCGCTCATCGATGGCCTGCCGAACCCGCTGGACGTCACCTTCCGCTGCGCCAACCACATCGACAACAAGTCCTGTCCGGTGAACGGCGTTTACATTTCTCTCGCCGTGGCTGAGAAATGGTTCCAGAAGTGGCTGGCACAGGAAGCCACCATGGATGCTGAGACGTCGAGGAAGCTCACGGCACGGATGGCAAAGATTCGCGCCCAGGGCGACGAGAACAGCGACTTCCTGAAGCGGTTGAGTCAGATCGAGGCCCAGCTCACGGACATCCGCCGCGAGGAGGACAAGCTGACCGATGCGGTCCTTGAGGAGCTGATCTCCAAGGATGCAGCACGGCGCAAGCGGGCCGAGCTTGAAACGCAGAAGGGCGCCCTCCTCAAGGAGAGCGCCGATCTGCAAGACAAGGTCAAGAACGTGCCGAAGGTGATCGAGCGACCGGACCAGCAGCGGATTGCATCGGCCCTTGAGGTCTACTCCGTGGCCGGGCAGGCAGATCGGCGAGAGCTTGTAGGCAAGTTGGTCAGGGAGATCCGGGTCTACCCAGGGAAGGACACCGAAGGGAAGATCGAGGTCTACTCGCTGTGGACCTCCCCGCCGCCACGGATCAAGCCGGCACTGGCTGCGTAGGTACGGCCTGGCGAGCAGTCAGCTCGTCTTCGTACTGCACAGCGAGTACTGCCACCAGGTTCCAGAACTCGTCCATGCAGTCCTCTCGGGTTCGAACGATGATGTCGCGGTCCATTCCAGTCCTTTTCGAGATGACGAAGAGTCGCGAGGTCCGGCGTCAACGCAGAGAGGAAAACCGCGGACATACTATGAACCTCACGTAGCCACAACCTACTTGCGTAGCCCCTGGGGACCAAGGACGGTTACCGACGTCACAATCGGCAGCCGAGATGGCGCTGAAGTGGCACACCGATACGCCGGACACCCTAAGCGGGTGTCCGGCGTTCCTAGCTTCAGTTGGCCGTGGGCACGAGACCCGGAACAGGCACCGCGAACCGCTCGTTGTCGCATTCGTCGGCAGGGACGACGGCCATCATGCGGTAGCGCGGGTCACGCATAGGAGAGAAGCAGAGGAAGATGACCTCGAACTCCTTGTCGTGGTGATGGGGCAGGTAGACCCTGCGCCGGGATCCATCCGGGTGGACCTTGGCGAGACTCTCGTCGTAGATGCGCCGTGCGACGTCGTCCTTGCGCACTTCATCCACGACCTCCCGAAGGCGGGTGTTGTTCGGGTCGTCGCGCATGGCGAGGTGCAGTTGCGCCGCCATGGGGCGGGCCCAGGTCGTTTCCCAGTCCACGAGCTGAAGGCGTGCCTCCTGCCGGGTGAGAGCCCACAGCATGACGTTGTCGCCGTGCGGCATCCAGCGCCACTGCTGAGCAGCGGCTTTGTTGTGGATGTGGACGTCCCATTCGGGCCCGGAGATGTAGCAGGGGTAGGGCTGCATGAGGACGAACTGGGCCAATGCCGGGCCGATGATGGTGGTGTCCATCTGCGGGCCCGGCGGCGGGGTCCTCCCCACCGTGTAGGTGTAGAGCGTCAGCCGCTCGTCCTCGGTGAGGCGCAGCACCCGGGACACGCAGTCCAGGAACTCATCACTGAAGGGCGTGGGTACACCCCGTTCCAGGTTGCTGTACCAGCGCGCGGAGAAGCCGGTCAGCTGGCCGACATCTTCCTGCGTCAGCCCGCGGCCCCGTCGCCGGCCGTACCGCGCGGTGAAGCCTGGAAGGTCTTCCGGATCCACACGCTCACGCCAATGTCTCACCATCCGCCCGACGGCTATCAGGTCTTCGTTTCTCACTTCGCACCCTCATGTACATAAAGATCAATGAGGTGGCTGCCATGACGATCTCCGATGATCGCTCAGCCCCCAAGATGCTTCGGCATTCAACGACTTATTTCCAGTCGGTGCCTGAGGCAAGTATCCGATGTTAACTCATGAGTACTACGAAGCGCGGCGGATAAGATCACCAGCACTCTCTGTGCAGGCTTAACCGGAACCGAACAGTTCCGGAACTACTTAGTTCCAACCTAGGCGTCAAAAAATCAGGCAAAGTAGGAGTCAACAGCGGGACTACTGCAAGGAGTCATCGGCGTGAGCCGTTCTGTCTTCATCACCGGGGGGAACCGGGGTATCGGCCTCGCCATTGCGCGTGCCTTCGCCGCCGCTGGCGACAGTGTCGCCATCACTTACAGGTCCGGGGAGCCGCCCGTCGGCTTTCTTGCCGTGAAGTGCGACATCACCGACCCGGAGCAGGTCGAGCAGGCGTACAAGGAGATCGAGGAGAAGCAGGGACCGGTGGAGGTCCTGGTGGCCAATGCCGGCGTGACGCGGGACCAGCTCCTGTTGCGCATGTCGGAGGAGGACTTCTCCACCGTCATCGACGCCAACCTCACCGGCACGTTTCGGGTGGTCAAGCGGGCGTGCAAGGGCATGCTTCGGGCCCGGAAGGGACGCGTCGTTGTCATTTCGTCCGCGGTCGCACTGCGCGGTGAAACCGGACAGGCGAACTACGCGGCCTCGAAGGCCGGTCTCGTCGGCTTCTCCCGGTCCCTCGCCCGGGAACTGGGCTCTCGGGGCATCACCGTCAATGTCGTTGCACCCGGCCTCACTGACACGGCCATGAGCGGTGCCGTCGCGGAAGAGCGGCGAGCTGAGATGCTGAACCAGATTCCCCTGGGGCGCATCGGTCAGCCCGATGAGATCGCCGCCGCCGTGCGCTTCCTGGCATCCGATGACGCCGCGTACATCACGGGCGCCGTACTGCCCGTCGATGGCGGTGCAGCAATGGGCCACTAGGACCCCGCAGAGATCTTTTTCGGTGCCAGGCCGCTCAATGGCGTAGGAACCTACGGCCCGGCACCGCCGTCACATGACCCGCGAATCCGAAGACCCCGGTCACCGACTAGATCCAGAGCAAGAGCCCCGAACCCATGAGAGGTGATTCTGTCATGGGCTCTCGCCGGGCAAGGACGGGCCCCTTCGGTCGGGCCCTGGTCTTCGTGGCCCGCTAACAGTGCGGCTCGCTGCACGTTAGGGAATAAAGTCCTTCCCTTAACCGACCTTCGACACGTCATTCCGAAGTCGTTGGTCCTCCCCCGGCTCTACTGTGCACCATCGCCCCATTGCGTGAATGCGCCGACGACTCAACGTCAATGCTCCGCAAGCGATAGCAGCAAGCCACCTCCTAGCTCCTTTCACCTTCGCGCGTTCCGCGCGCTATTAGGCATGCCCAAATGACACGAATCCCTATCCGCATCTCCGCATATCCAATGCCCAATCACGCAGTCGGCGGTGGTCGTATATGACCGCCTGGACGATCGTGGGCCTCGCCATCCTGGGCGCCCTTGCAGCGGCATGGCTGGAGCACACGACAGACGTGCCCGGCAGCCGACACCGCCGGCGCAGACGCGGTGATGCCCGGTGACCGCTCCTGCTATCCAGGCCGCTCGACTGCTTGGCGCCTTCGCCCCCGGCACGCCGGAGTGGACGGAGGCCCGCTCGGGACTGGTCGTCACGGCGACGGAGGCCGCTGCGATTGTCGGTCTGTCGCCCTGGCGGTCCCCGTTCTCCCTGTGGCACGACAAGGCCGGCACGCTGCCGGTCGACGAGGTGCCGCCCACGGCCGCGATGCAGTGGGGAACCCGTCTCGAACCCGCCATCGCCGACGTTTTCGCCGAGACCCACCCTGACGTGCTCGTCCACGAGACCGGCACGTGGGCGAACCTCGCCCGGGACTGGCAGCGCGCCACCCCGGACCGCATCATCACGGCGCCCGACGACCGCCCGCCGGCGCTGCTGGAGATCAAGACCAGCCGATACGGCGACGGTTGGGGCAAGAGCGGCACGGATCAGGTACCGGTCACCTACCGGTGTCAGGTGGTCTGGCAGCTCGACACCCTTGGTCTCGACGTCGCCCACGTCGCCGTGCTGGTCGCCGGCCAGGACTACCGCGAGTACACGATCCGGCGGGACGAGGACGAGGCGGTCTTCCTCCGGGAACGCGCCGCCGCGTTCCTCGACAGCGTCCGCGCTGGCACCCCGCCGCCCGTCGACGGGCACGCGGCCACGTACCGCACCATCCAGCTCCTCCCGGGCGCCGTCGAGGACACCGTCGCCGACATCGCGCCGGACGTCGCGGAGACGTACCGGCGGGCCCTGGCCGACTCCCGCCACGCGGAGGAGGGCAAGCGGGCCGCAGCGTCGGCCGTCCTGTCCGCCATGGGCACCGCCCGGCGCGCGGAGTGCGCCGGCCGGAAGATCGCCACCCGCGCCGTCCGGGACGACGGCAGCACCCGCGCCCTCATCCCCCACGCCCGACTCCTCACGGAAGAACTCGCCGCATGACCAGCCCCATTCAGAACGCCGTGGCCGCCCGCCAGCGGCAGCAGCACGCGCAGGTGACCTTGGCCGACCAGGTGGAGGCCATGCGTCCGGAGATCGCCCGCGTCTTGCCGGCGTGGGCCCAGACGGACGCCGACCGCATGGCGCGCGTCGCCCTCACCGTTCTCCGGCGCACGCCGAAGTTGCAGCAGACCATCCCGGAGTCCTTCCTCGGCTCCCTGATGACCTGCGCGCAGCTCGGCGTGGAACCAGGGCCCTTGGGCGAGGCGTACTTGGTTCCCTACGGCCGCGAGTGCACGTTCGTCCTCGGATACAGGGGCATGGTCAAGCTGTGGTGGGCGTCGCCCATCGCCAAGACGCTGGACGCCCGCGTGGTGTACGAGGGCGACGTTTTCCGCCACGAGTACGGCCTTGCGCCGTCGCTGGTGCACCGGCCCGCCCTCACTGGCCGGGGGCGCCCGGTGGCGTACTACGCCGTGGCGACGACCACCCGGGGCGGGTCCGCGTTCGTGGTGCTGCCGCCGGAGGAGATCGAGCGGCACCGCAAGCACTCGCGATCCGCCGATTCCGGCCCGTGGCGCGACCACTACGAAGCCATGGCCAAGAAGACGGCGGTCCGGGAGCTGTTCAAGCTCCTGCCGACGGGAACGGCGCTGTCCCGAGCACTGGCCCATGACGGCACGGTGCGCACCGACCGCAGCCCCGATGCCATCGACGCCTCCCCGGATCTGCCGGAGGTCATCGACGGCGAGGTCATCGAGCAGGAAGCGGAGGCCGCGTGATGGGCACGCTGCATGAGTTCCGCGCGGAACGGCGCGCCAACGGCCTGTTGGAGCGCATCCGGGCCGCCGCCGACCGGGAACAACTCGCCCTGGTCCAGGCCCTCATCCTCGACCACGCGCTGACCGTCCCCGAATTCTCCGCCAACGACTTCCGCGGCCGTCTTCCGGCTGACCTGCCTCACGGGCTCCTTGGTGCCGCCGTCCGCGGACTGGCCGCATCCCGGGCCATCACGAACACGGGCCGCACCGTGCCCTCCACGTCGCCGGACACCCACGGCCACCGCATCGCCGTCTACCGGCTGACCGCCCCGCACATACAGGCGGAAGCCGCATGACCGCCGGCCTGCCGCACCCTGCTGACCACCCACGAGACCAGAGAGGAAACCCCCGTGCCCTGGGTCCGCCTGGACGACCGATTCCCCGCGCACCGGAAGGTGGCGACACTCACGGACCGCGCCTTCCGCCTGCACGTCTCCGCCCTGTGCTGGTGCGCGGCGAACCTCACGGACGGACACATCAGCGACAAGGAACTGCGTCTTGTGGCGCACGTGCGCGGCATGACGGCGACAGCACGGCAGCTCGAAGACGCCGGGTTGTGGGTGCGCGTTGAGGACGGCTGGATGCTGCACGACTTCCACGACTACCAGCCCACCGCCGACCACGTCCGCGCGGAGCGCGAACGCAACGCCGCACGTCAGAAGCGGTTCAGGGACCGCAAGAACGCCCCCTCGGACTCCTCGGAGGAGTCGGAAGACCCCCCGCGTAACGGGGTCCGTAACGGCGTTACTAACGGCGTGAGTCACCCCGTGACTAACAGCGCCCCGTCCCGTACCCGTCCCGTACCCGTTCCCGGTTCTATCCCTGGCGGGATAGAACCGTCCCCCCTCCCTCCCCCCGAGCGGCCACGTGCGGACGCCCCCGGCGTCCCGCCCTTCGCGCAGGCTCTCGCCGACCAGCTCGCCGCCGCCGGGTGCCATCTGCAATGGCGGACGGACAGCGACGACCGCCAGGCCCTGCGGCGTCACCTCGACCGCGTCCCCGTCCCGCGCCTGGTGGATGCCGCCCGCCGGGCGTGGAACCCGGCCAACCCGCCGAGGTCCATCCGCTACCTGATCAAGGTGTGGGACGGCACCCCCGATGCCCCCGCCGGCTCCCCGAACGCACCGGTCCGGCTGCCGGTCCTCGACCGGCAGCAGCAGGCGAGCAACGACCTCTTCGACCGCGCCATGGCCCGCGCCCGCGCCCGCATGGCGGCTGCCGAAGCGGCGCCCGACACACCGAAAGCCCTCACCGCATGACCCCCGACGAAACCGTGATCCTCACCCGCTACCTGCGGGCCCTGTGCCCCCAACAGCGGTTCGACGAGTTCACCCCCGATGCCTGGCACGACGTCCTTGGCCCCTACGCCCTCGGCGACGCCCGGCAGGCCGCCGCCGCGATTGCCGCCCGGCAACCGTTCGTCAGCCCGGCCGAGATCATCACCGAGATAGGCCGGTCCCGCGCCGCCCGCATCCGCCACGTCCACGGCCCCGGCCAGTCGCCGGAGATCCCCGACGCCGACCCTGACGACGTCACGGCCTACCTCGCCGCCCTGCGCGCCCAGCGCACCCGCGCCGCCGACCCCACCGCCCGCCGCCGGTCCGTGCGCGAACTCCTCGCCGCAACCGGCCGCCCCGTCCCGAAGGGAATCGCCCGCTGATGGCCACCGACACCCACCTGACCGCCACCGGCAACCTCACCGCCGACCCGGTACTCCGGTTCACCGGCACCGGCACCGCGGTCGCCTCTTTCACCGTCGCCTGCAACGACCGCCGCAAGAACCCCACCACCGGCCAGTGGGAAGACGCCGGCACCCTGTGGGTGCGCTGCACCGCCTGGGACCGCCTCGCCGAAACCGCCGCCGACCAGCTCACCAAGGGCACCCCCGTGACCATCACCGGCCACCTTCGCCCCGACGACTACGAGCGCGACGGCATCAAGTACACCGGTTTCCAGGTACAGCTATCCGGCATCTCCCGCCCCATACGCCCCACCAGCGCCGCTAGCGCCTCCACGCCGGGCCCAGCCGCCCCCCGCTGGCCCTCGGGCGCCCACGAAGCCGCAAACGGCCCGCAGACGGCCGTACAGCGGCTCGGCCCCACGCCGTTCTGAACCACCCATCCCGCCCCACCCGGAAAGACCCTCGTGCCCTTCCCCATCAAGATCACCCCGCCGCCCTACGTGCCCAGCACCGACGAGGCGCGGTTGCCCTGCACCGATGCGCCGGACCTGTTCTTCCCGCCCGACCGGCCAGAGCGCCAGAAGGAACAGCTCGAACGCGTGGCTGCCGCCAAGGCCCTGTGCTTCCGCTGCCCCGTCCGCACCGCCTGCGGCGACTGGGCCCGCGACCACCAGGAGTGGGGCATCTGGGGAGGCCACACCGAGGAAGAGCACGGCTACCGACCCACCACCGCACGCCTCAAGACCCGCAGCACGGACCACACCAAGGCAGCAGCGTGACCCGCCACACCGCAAGCACCATCACCGACAACGCACTCGACGCCCTGTACGCCCGCCTCGACGCCTACGACCGCCACGACGCCCCACACGACATGACCGCCGGCCGCCGTCCGGGGGCGATCGAGGAAGAGCGCCCCGCCTGCTGCATCTGCCCCCGCCTACTGTGGGCCGACGAACAGCACCGGTACGCCTGCCGACCGTGCGAACAGCGCATCACCAATCACCTTGCACAGCTCCCCGGCCTCGTGCAGGACCTCCACAGCCTCCTGCTGCCCGGCAGGCACACCGGTGAGCCCACCCACCGCAACCGCGTCAGCACGACCCCGGCCGCACCGCTCCGGCTCGACGTCCTCGACGTCATCACCACCGCGACCGCCACCCTCGACAGCTGGCTCCGCGACTGGCACGAACACCTTTCCTGGCACGCGCCCGCCTACCGCAAAGACCCACTCACCGAAGCCGCCGCCGCGCTTCGCACCAACACGCCCTGGGCCGTCGAACGGCACCCGGCGGTGGCGGAGTTCGCGACCGAAGTCGCCGAGCTGCACCGCACGGTGACCGGGCTCCTCGACCCGGCCAAACGCGCCCGCCGTATCGGCCACTGCCCGGCGCCCGGCCCCGACGGGCAGCAGTCCTGCGGCGCCGTCCTGCGCTACACCCCCGGCGCAACCACCATTACCTGCCCGTGGTGTCGAAGCGCTTGGGACGCCATAGACCTCGCCGCCCTGATCGCGTTGCCTGAGCGAGAGTCCATTCGAGAGGGAGACTCCGGTCATTCCCAGACACGGCACACTGTCTACACCCATATATGACATTGGACTCCAAGCGAGGGTCAAACACCTTCTTTAAAGTTGACTGTCAACCCTATTTGCATAAGGTCACCCCTTCGAGGGGTTTCGCTGCTGACTATCGCCACTCCTCATACAAGCTGACACCCTGAATGGACGGGATGGAGCCCCTCAGTTGCGACGGGCTTCTTCCCGACATTTCACGGTTCGCTCGGGGGTGACAATGTCAGATGACGCTCAAGGTGGGGGCCAGCCGGACGGAGACGGACCTTTTTGGAAAGGCGCGAAAAAGAAGGTACTCGCTGGAATCGGTGCAGCCGTTGTAGCTGTTATCGGCTTCGTTGTGACGCAAGTAGGGACCGACGTCAAGGACAAAGTCTTTGGCGAGCCAACCGGGATTGACGTCGACGTCGAGCAAGGTAGCGACTGTAATTCTTCCGGCTGGATCTACCCGAACAGCCCCGACAGTGAGCGCATGAACACCCCTCCTGGAGCCGGCAAGCGCATCCAAGGTATGACCTGGGATCAGGATCCGGATGCTTTCGGTGCCGTCCCTGCCGGCCCGGTCAAGCTGCACATGGCAGTGACCACCAAAGCGGTGAGGTCGGCCGTCATCCTGAAGAGCCTCACCTTCCACCTCGTAGAAAAGAAGACGCCGGTTGAGGGTACGCACGTCAACCTCGGGCGCGCTTGCGGCAACGGGGCGACCTACCACTACGGTGTCATCAATTTCGATAAGGATGCGCCGTATTGGGTCACGCGGCCTGCGCTGCCAAGCAAGGAGCGCTCAGACGAGCTCAAGTTCCCGTACAAGGTCACATCAACCGACCCTTCCGTCCTGCTCGTTACGGTGATACCGAGCGGGTACTGCAAATGGGACGCAAAGCTCGAATGGACGGACGGAAAAACGTCGGGAACCTACGTGATCAACGATCACGGGCACCCTTTCGAGACTGCTGAGATCCAAAAGAAGGTCCGGTCATTCGAATGGGTGGGCGGCAAGAGGAATGAAGTCTGAGCGGTTCGGGATCAGGGGAAGTTGGCCAGTAGCACGGACATATCGGCGGCCGCAGATCGCCCACTCGGCGGCACTCAACAGGCCGGGCGCCGCTGCCTAGTCGAAACAATCGCGGACCCTTGCCCGGGGATGGACAAGGGCCCGCGCCGTGGGGACGGAGCGCCACTCCACCGGCGCCCCGTAACCAGAACCCTAGGACCGTCGCAGAGCTGCGAGTGATCGCCCAAACGAGGCTGTTTGGGGTTTCTCTGGCCTCGTGTCACACTCGTCAACAGCGCCCCCCGTATGCCCGTTCGGGGGTAAGTGATCACCAGAAGGCCTCGTTGGCCCCTCCGCCGGCGGGGCTTTCGGCGTACCCGGGAGGAAGCAGGCGCACGTGTCCCCGACGCCCCCACCGATCATCTGCGACACCGTCGCCGCCGCCCAGTACGTCAGCGTCACCCCGTCCGCCGTCCGCCAGTGGATCCGACGCGGCCACGTCGAGCGCAGAGGGTACGACCACGCCGGCCGCGCCCTCGTTGACCTCCGCGAAGTGCGCACCTACCTCACCGACCGGAAGCATTCGACCGCATGACCCACCGCGCCCACACCGCCGCCCGTCTGCGGGGATGGCCAGGTCCCGCCGCCATAGAGCCCCCCGCACTGCGCCCGGGGAAGCCGGTTCGACTCCGGCCGGGACCACAAGGGAGTCCGCACCGCCCACTAGTAACCGGTCCTCGGCCCCGCTGCCGAGGGCGAGCCGAACGGGGCTGCAAGCCCGTGCGGACTCCCCACGCCCGCCTGACCCAAGGGAGAGGTGCGCGGCCAATGTGCGGCGTCCGGCCGCAGTTATGCCGCAGAGATCCCGGTTCGAACCCGGGGGCGGGCACCACAAACCCCACCGTCACCACCCCGCCTGTAAAGGACGGTTCCTCCCTTTCAGCGGTCCCAAATTTCGTCCGGATAGCCGTTCTTACCGGGGCCGATGCGACATAGAGTGCCTACTTCGCATGCATAGAAGTGCCTATAGTTCCTTTGCTTATAGATTCGCCCGGGGTTCCGGAACGGCTTTCCGGTAGACGTTCCGTCGGATCGGACAGTCAGCTTGGACGCCTCTCCCTCACTGACTAGGCTCACTACGAGTTCCCAATCGTAGTCCCATGTAAGGCTGGTCACCTCGATGTGGAACGCCAGCCTCTCGTCAGTCTTGAGGGTTACGAGACGCTTGGCGAAGTAGGGTGTCCCTGCCTTTCCATCCTGGTCTACGTTCCTGAGCCTGCGGTCCTCCGAGTCCAGGTCGATGACGCCACCTTCAACGTCTGCGGCGCCACCATGCGGCCCTAGGATGAACCCCTCCTGCGTCGAGGGCTTTTGGGACAGGATTTTCGCCTTGATGTCTGTGACTTCGACAGCGTCCATCCGGTGACCCGTCAACGTGAGGCGCACGAGCTTGCGTGACCCGCAACGATCAGCAGCCTCACACGTTTCAATAACCTCAATCGCCCCAACGCTTTTAGTGAACTCGCGTAGGTGTTGCCTCCCCGGCGGCAGACTCGCCAGCTTCCTCTCCGCACTGGGACTCAGTGCGCGATCGAGGATCCAATCCGGATCCCTCGCGCCCTCCCAATCTTCGGAGACGGCGGAGAGTACTGGTGGCTTTGCCGCGAGTTCCTTCTTCTTTGCTTCATCCGCGCCCTTTTGTTCCTCAGCCCCCTGATTCTGGCCTAGAAGAAGCGTCAGGCCGACGGTAAGAGCGGAGATCACGGCCGTGCCGACGAGGCCCCAGAAGGTCTTGGATTTCCAAAGCCTTCTAATAAATGGACTCGGAGGCGCTGGGGGCGGCGGAGACGGATCACCGCCGGGTGGATCACCACTGGGATCATCTGGCGGGACTGGTGAAGGCTCAGACACGTAGACCACCCCCCGTCCAAGGGTAGCCGTTGCTTTATCGCCAGGTTGGCCAAAACTGCGAAATGGGGCAGGACTTGAGCCGAGTCAGCAGCTAGGAGGATCAGTGATGACCTGGAAGACCAGCAACCGCAAGGCGCGGCTACCGTCCTCCTGGTCCACCATCCGAGCTCGCATCCTTGCCCGCGATCCGGTGTGCCGGATCTGCGACGTCCGCCGATCAACCCAGGTGGACCACATCAAGGCGATGACCGACGACCACCGCGACCACGCCCTCCAAGGCATCTGCTACCCCTGCCACGCGCAGAAGAGTGCCCAGGAAGGCGCCGCCGGACGAGCCCGCCGACCTGACCGACGACGCCCCGACGACGACCACCCCGGGCGACTGTAGTAACGCTCCGTAACTACCCCTCTGGGGGGGTGCCCCCCTCCCTGGCATCGCCCCAGGGCGATGGGCAATGCACTCGCCCCCGTGTACGGGTATCAGAGGCCGTGAAGCCCCCTCTTGGACTGCGTTGCCCCTGCATCACGCACCCTGCCGTCACTCAGGGTGGCCTGCCGAGGTCGTGAGGCAACGCGCGGAAGACCGCCCGCCTGGACGAGTGCCCCGCCACCCCCGGCGGCCATATGGGACGTCCGGCCGGTGGTCTTCCGCTCCTACTTCCCGCGCACAGCAGCGATCGGAGGTGGTCACGTGGGTGCCCGCGGACCGGTACCGAAGCGTTCTACAGAGCGCCGGCGGCGTAACAAGGACGGCGCCGAGCTGGTGCGCGCGACGGCCGGTCCCGGCCTGGTCGAGTGGCCTGAGCCCGACCCGGAATGGCACACCATCGCCCGGGACTGGTACCTGTCCCTGCCCGACTCGGGACAGGCCCAGTTCTACGAGCCGTCCGACGTGGCCACTGCCCGGTACGTCGCCGAGGCCATGAGCCGGAACCTTGCCGCCGGACAGCGGTTCTCTGCCCAGCTCTTCGCCGCCGTCTCCTCCGCCATGACCGAACTCCTCACCACCGAAGGCGCGCGTCGCCGGGTGCGGATCGAGCTGGAGCGGGCCCCGGCCGCGCAGGAGACCCCGGCCGGCGTGACCGCCATCGCGGATTACCGGGCCGCCCTCGGTACCTGACGCCCGGCTCCCGGAAGGGGGTGGCCGCCGCGCCCGCCCCCACCGCCGACGAGGACCTTCCGCCGGACGTCATCGGACCGGTGGCCATCGGCCCGACCTGGCGCCGTGGCCCCGACGGCCGGTTCGTCCTGCCCGAGCTGTCGTTGGGCTGGCACGTGCTGTCGTGGACCGCCCAGTACCTCCAGCACGCATCCGGCGAGCCGTGGCGATATACCCCGGAACAGGCCCGGTTCACGCTCTGGTACTACGCGATCGATCCGGCGACGGGACGCTTCCTGTACCGGGACGCCGTCTTCCAGCGCCTCAAGGGCCACGGCAAAGACCCACTCGGCGCCACCTATGCGGCAGTTGAGTTCGTCGGGCCATGCCGGCCGTCCGGGCAGCTCGCCGGGCCTGGTCACCCCTCGGGGGTTCCGGAGGGGCAGCCGCTCGGACAGCCGCACCCGGACCCATGGGTGATGCTCGCTGCGGTCACGCAGTCGCAGACCCGCAACACCATGATGATCTTCCCCGGGCTGTTCACCCAGAGGGCCGTTGAGGAGTACTCGATCGACCTGGGCAAGGAGATCATCTACGCATACAAGGGCCGCGCCCGGATCGAAGCCGTCACCTCGTCGCCGCGCGCCTTGGAGGGCTCCAGGGCATCGTGGAGCCTGATCAACGAGCCGCATCACTGGCTGTCGACCAACGGCGGCCACGAGATGGCGGCCGTCATCGAGCGCAACGCCACCAAGTCGGCCGACGGCTCCTCACGCACCCTGGCGATCACCAACGCGTATGAACCGGGTGAGGACAGCGTCGCGGAGCGGACCCGGGAGGCGTGGGAGGACGCGCAGGCCGGCCGTGCCGTCGATACCGGTCTCCTCTATGACTCCTTGGAGGCCCCGCCGGGCGCGAAGTTGAACGCGGCCTGGGCGCCGAAGGTCATCGAGGCCGTTCGCGGGGATGCCACGTGGCTGGACACGGACCGGATCGTGGCCTCCATCCTTGACGTCCGCAACCCGCCCAGCCGAAGCCGTCGGTTCTGGTACAACCAGATCACGGCCGCCGAGGATGCGTGGATGGCGCCCTACGAGTGGGACGCCTGCGCCCGCCCCGACGTCGCCCTGAGCGACGGGGACGAGGTCGTGATGTTCTTCGACGGGTCGAAATCCGACGACTCCACCGGCCTGGTGCTTTGCCGCGTCAGCGACGGGCACGTGTCCGTGGCCGGCGTGTGGCAGCGCCCACCGCAGGTGGACGTGTGGAATGTCCCCCGGGAGGACGTGGACGGCGTCGTGGACCGCGTCTTCGCCACCTACAGGGTGCTGGCCTTCTTCGCCGACCCCGGCACGGGTGATGACGAGGACGGCGGCCGGTACTGGGCCCACTACATCGACGCCTGGGCCGAACGGTACGGCCAGCGGCTCCTGGTCCACGCCACCACCACCGGCACCCGCCGGCATGCGGTCGAGTGGGACATGGGCGACCCGCGCCGACAGGAAGATTTCACCCGCGCCGTGGCCCGCGTCCGCACGGACATTCTCGAACGGCAGTTGACTCATGACGGCCACCGCGTGATGCGCACCCACGTGGGCAACGCCCGCCGCCGCGTGAACCGTTGGGGCGTGACCATCGGCAAGGAACACCGGGCCTCGCCCCGCAAGATCGACCTTGCGGTGTGCATGGTCGGGGCGCGCATGCTGCGCCGCCTGGTGATCAGCAGCAGCAAGTACGGCAAGCGCCCCCGGGCGCGCGGTAAAGGACGTGTGATCGTCCTCGGCTAGGTACGAGGGGAGGAATCCCCTTGTCCACCCCTGCCCTGCCCTCCGTGTCCCTGTCGGACGCCGAGCGGGACGCCGTCGCCCGGCTGTCCGCGACGGCGGCCGAGGACGCGTGGCGCCTGCGCACCCTGGATTCGTACTACGAGGGCATGTCGCGCATGGCGAACCTGGGCATCGCCGTACCGCCGGCACTCCAGGCCGTCCGCACGGTCACCGGCTGGCCGCGCCTGGTCGTGGACGCCCTGGACGAACGCCTTGACGTCGATGCCCTGCGCTGCCCGGACGCCCCCGAGGCGGAGGAGGCGTTGTCGGCCATCTGGGCCGCCAACGACCTACGTAACGAGAGCCAGTTGGCCCACCTTGACGCCCTGGTCTACGGCCGCTCGTACCTGACGGTGGGTGTTGGCGACGACGGGTCGCCGCTGCTGTCGGTGGAGTCGCCGCAGCACATGAGCGTGGACTACGACGTCCGCACCCGCACCCTGCGCGCCGCCCTGCGCCTGGTGTCCGCCGGCTCCCAGCGCTCCGCCACCTTGTACCTGCCCGACCAGACCGTCTACCTGGAAGGCTCCGGGGACGGCTGGAGTGTGGCGGACCGCCGGCCGCATCACCTCGGCGTCGTCCCCGTCGTCCGCCTCGCCAACCGGCAGCGCACCGCCGACCGAGGCGGCTCCTCCGAGATCACCGAAGAGGTACGCGCGCTCACCGACGCCGCGTGCCGCACGCTCCTCGGACAGGAAGTCGCGAGGGAGTTCTTCGCCGCCCCTCAGCGGTACATCCTCGGCGCCGCCGAGTCCTCGTTCCAGGGGCCGGACGGCGCGCAGCGCAGCGCGTGGGAGACCTACATCGGCCGGTACCTCGCGCTGGAGCGCGACGAGGACGGCCAAACCCCCGAGGTCGGGCAGTTCCCTGCCTACGATCCGGCCGTCTACGGCCGCATTGTCGATACCTACGCCCGGCTCATGGCCGGTGTGACTGCGCTGCCCGCACACATGCTTGGGTACACCACCGACAACCCCGCCTCAGCGGAGGCCATCCGCTCCTCGGAAGCCCGGCTGATCAAGAAGGCTGAGCGGCGCCAGCGGACGTTCTCCGCCCCGTGGTCCCAGGCCATGAGCCTGGCCCTGCGCCTGACCGGCGCGGAGCACGTGCCGGTGGTCGAGGTGCAGTGGCGCGACGCCGCCACGCCGACGGTGGCCGCGCAGGCTGACGCCACGACGAAGCTCGTGTCCGCGGGCATCCTGCCGGCGGAGTCCGAGGTCACCCTTGAACGCGCCGGTATCGACCGGGCCCAGCGCCTTCGGATCGTCCAGGACCGCCGTCGCTCCGCCGGCCGCGCCGCCCTCGACAGCCTCGCCGACCGCTTCAGCGGGCACGGCCGCACGCCCCTGGACAAAGGGATGGCGGCGTGAAGATCCTGCGTGCCCTGGCTGACGGCCACCGCCGCCGGCAAGAAGCGCTCTCGCGGGTCCTGCGCACCGAGTGCCTGACGGCCTGGTCCCGCTACCGGGCCGCGCCCCCGGGGCCGGAAGCAGAGCGCGCCTGGTCGGCCACGGTCACCCGCCTGATCCACAAGTACGGTCTCGCGTCGGCCGAGCTGGCCGCCGGCTACTACGAGGAAGCCCGGCAGGCCGCAGGCGTTACCAGGTCCTTCACCGTCCCCGTGGCCGAGCCGCCCCACCCCACCCAGATCAACGCCGCCCGCAAAGCGCTGCGTGCTTCGGCTGCCCCGCGTCCCGACGGCGGGGAGGACGGTCCGGAGGCGGTGGAGGGGTGGCGTGTGACCCAGCGGGACCGCGAGGTGGCCGCTGCACAGCGCCTCGCCGCCCAGGCGGGCCGCCGCACGATCGAGAAGGCCGCCCGCGCCGACCCCGAAGCGGTCGGGTGGGTGCGGGTGACCGGCGGCAACGCCTGCGCGTTCTGCGCCCTGCTGGCCATGCGGGGCCTGGTCTTCGCCGACCGCACTCGAGCGCGGCGCACCGCCACTGGTGACCCGTACCACGATCGGTGCGCCTGCACGGCCGAACCGGTCTTCCGGGGCCGCGCCGCTACTCCGGAACCCGAGATCGCCGAGTGGGAAGAGCTGTACTACGAGGCTTCGCACGGCGTGTACGGGGCGGAGAAGCAGCGCGCCTTCCGCCGTGCCTACGACGCCAAATACGGCAAGGCCCAGTGAACCGCGAGGTCGACTCGTCAAAAGCCCTGATTACTCTAGTGTGATCTTCTGGGTTGATGCTCTATCAGCGCACACTCCGAACAGTTCTAATGAATAGACCGCGACGAACAAGCCCAGGAGGAAGGGAAGTTGTGCGGTCCGTTCGTGCAAGGAAGAGCTGAAAGGGGGTGACCCCCTTTGTGTTGGTTAGATCTACGCTTCTGAGATCGGCGAACCATAGTTTCGCCTTCGTCAGATCAGCCTCATCCAGGTGAGAACTGGATAGATCAGCACCCCATAGCTTCGCTTGGGTCAAGTTAGCGCGGCTGAGCCTAGCCTCCGAGAGATCGGCAAACCATGCATGGCACCTCCTCATGTCGGCCCGTTGAAGGCGAGCTCGATTCAACACGGCATGTTGAATCCGCGCTTTGAAGAGCGCCGCATGAGGAAGTCGAGCTCCGTTCATATCTGCCCAGCAGAGCCTTGCTTTCGTCAAGTCTGCGTAGTGCAGTTGGGCTTGCGGAAAAATGGCATGCTGAAGCCTTGCGTAGGACAAGTAAGAGCGGCGCAAAAGGCAGTTTGATAGGTTGGCTCTCCTGAGTTCAACTCCTTTTAGGATGGCATCGCACAAATCAAGTCCGCTCAGGTTCAAGCGATTTCGCCTTGGCCGGCGCCGCCTGCCAATCGTGTTGAGGGCGGCTTGAACCTTGGGCGGGATCCTTGATCGCCCCGGGGGCGGCGTAGTGAGCAATAGAGGCTGTGGGATCGGCTGATGCTGCCCCCCCTGCTGATCCCGGACGAAGTCGGAGAGCATTTCGACGACACTGTCATGATGTCGAGGCGACTCGTAAGAAACAAGCTCCAAGGCTCGGATTCCGCCGATCCACAAGTACGGTTCTGTTTCTGCCCCCAGTCGTTCGATTGCCTGAGTGAAGCGTTCGGTGAGTTGCCCGTGCCGGGACATTGCATAGGTACGCGCCGTGTATGTAAGTGCTGCCAGCGCACCAAGGGCGGCTGCCGCCTGCACGAGCATCAGTCGCCATTGCCCGATCGCGGCAGCCTGATCCTTTTGCTCCATCCCCTTCCACAATCCCGACGTCATCGGCGTCGCATGGAGTAGTGACCAGGCCCAGTAAGCCAAACCCGCCAAGGCGAGAGCCAAGCCCAAAACAATAAAGCAACCCTTTACTCTACGCATCCTTCGAGCGGCGCTGGGTAGCGGACCGTGTCGAGCCATGCCACCATGGGATCACCCTCTGCGATGGGACACCAGTCGGCGCCTCCGACTGGGGACGGTGCCACAGGCGACTGGTCAAAGGTGGGGATTGCGATGGGCGAAGATCCCGAAGAGCCCCCGGCGCTTCGTGAAATTCTGGCAAGGGCCAGTAGGTGCAGGTGGCGTCGATACGAAAACGGCCGACCCCAAAACGAACGTAACCCTCCACGGATCGGCCTGCGGTGTCCATGCCCTGAAGCGCACTGGACGTTCGCGTATGCTGACTGGAGTAGGGAGCGGGCCGAGAAGCATGCTCGCTTTCTCCGTCGAAACTATGAGTGCTGGCGGAACTGCTAGGAGCTCGACATGTCAGGGTCGTCAATTGAGAGGTCCGTCCAGGTCACCTCGGGCCAGGATCTCTCCGATCAAGCGTTTGAATCGTTTCTGTGGCTGATCGCTGACTCCCTGGAGCGGCTGGGTGGCGCGGATCTTCATATGGCTGCGTCGCTTAGGGACAGGACCTTCAAGCTGGCGATGGACATCGAGGGCGAAACGGCTGAAGAAGCGCATCGGCGATTCGATGTGATCTTTGGTGCGGTGATGCGTGACGCCCATGAGGCGCTGCGAGAAGTGAAGATCGTTCCCCTTCCCCTCCAGGAAGTGTGCGCCGGAGGAACCTGAAGAAGTCGAGAAGATCGGTCGGCGGTAAATTGATTGCATTCACGACGTCATGCTTTATGCTATAAAGACTCTGGTATGCCGCTCTAGAAGACCTCAGCGGATTCCGCTTCTTATTCCTAACACTCGGCCCTGTCACCTGTGTGACGGGGCCTTCCCTATGCCGTTAGGGCACCATTGATGCCCCACTTTGATTCTGTCCACACAGCTGACGGCACCACTCTCAAAGACGGCGTGCCGAGCTCGTGGGACGACCCCACCGCGGCCCGCGCGGAGATCGAGCGCCTTACCACCGAGCTGGCCGCGAACGCCGCGCGCGTCGCCGAGCTGGAGCCCGCCGCTGCCGAACTGCACCAGCTCCAGGAAGCCGGCAAGACCGAAGCGCAACGGCTCACGGAGCGCGCCGAGGCAGCTGAGCGCCTGGCCGAACAGGCCCGGGGGGAGCTGATCCGCACGCAGGTGGCGAACGCCAAGGGCCTTACTGAACGGCAGGCCGCCCGGCTGATCGGCACGACCCGGGAGGAACTGGAGGCGGACGCCGACGCCTTCCTGTCCGACCTCACCCCCGCCGCCGATCCGGGGCCCGGCCGGCCTCTGATGCAGCCGGACCCCACCCAGGGCTCATCCGGCCAGCGCGCCGCCGACCCGGCGCAGATGTTCGCCGGAATCCTCCACAATACCCTGCACCACTAAGGACGTTCGCTCATTTCCCCCGTTACGCCCATCCAGACCCGCGGTGTTCCCTCTCAGCTCCTGCCCCGGGAGATCACCGGCCCCATTTTTGATCAAGCGGTTGAGTCCTCGGCCGTGATGCAGCTCGCCCGCAAGGTGCCGCTGTCGCTGACCGCCGAGACCGCCATCCCCGTCAGCGGTGACATACCGCTGGCGGACTGGGTGGACGAGGCGGGTACCAAGCCGCTCGGTACCAGTGGCATCTCGGTGCGCACGATGCGCGGCAAGAAGGTCGCCGTGCTCGTGCCGGTCTCGGCCGAGGTGGCGATGACCAACCCGGCCGGTCTTTTCGCCCAGCTCCAGCGGGACCTGCCCACCGCCCTGGGCCGCGCCTTCGACTACGCCGCCATTCACGGCAAGACCCTCACCGGCGGCAAGGGACCTTTTGAAGACTGCCTGTCCGCGACCCCGAACACTGTCGCCCTCGGCACCACCGCCCAGTCCAAGGGCGGGGTCTACGCCGACCTGGTCACCGGCCTGAAGGCGGTCGCCCAGTCCGGTTACGACACCACCGGCTTCGTGGCTGATCCGCTGCTGAAGCCGGAAATGCTGCTCGCCACCGACACCACCGGGCGCCCCGTCTTCGTGCCGGACCCGGCCGGACAGGGCACCGTCTCCCGGGGCTCCCTCATCGGCTACCCGATCGCCTACAACCGGGGCGTTGGCGGCAAGCTCAACCGCCAGAGCATCACGGCCGACACCGGTCTTCGCGCGGTCGCCGGCGACTGGGACCAGGCCGTCTACGGCGTCGGCATGGACATCACGATCAAGACCACCGACGTCGGCACCTACATCGATGCCGACGGCCACGTTCACTCGGCGTTCCAGGAGAACCTGATCTTGATGCTGTGCGAGGCGCATTACGGCTTCGCGGTCGGCGACAAGAGCGCGTTCGTGACCTACACCGCGCCGGTCATCGCACCCAAGGCGCCGCCGAAGCAGAGCGATTTCGCGCTGGCCGCCTAACCGGTACGCGCACGCGATGGGCGGTGATCTCTGGTGCCCGTTGTCACGCCGCAGGACCTGGCCGACCTCCTCGGCCAGGACGTGCAGGACGACCGCGCCCGGCTGATCATCGCCCAGGCCGAGGCCCTGTGCCGCGCGGTCGTCACCCCCCTGCCGCAGGGCGCCGGCGCTGTCGTGCTGTCCATCGCCGCCCGCACCTACGCCAACCCACAAGGGCTCAGTGCGGAGACGATCGGCCCGTACCAGGTACAGCGGCCCGTCACTCAGGCCGGGCTCTTCCTGACCCGCGACGAGCGCCGCTCACTGCGGCTCATGGCCGGCCGGGGCGGCGCGTTCACCGTGGACCCCACCCCGGCCGGCGCCGGACCCCCGCCCGGCTACCCTGGCTCGTGGACCACCCCGTGGTGGTACGAGTGATCGTCCTACCGGCCCCGGCGTTCGGCGAGGCCGTCACCGTGCTGCGGCCCGGCCCCGCCGTGCTCGACATCTACGGCAACGACGCCCCCGGCCCGGACCAGGAACACCCGCTTCACGGGTGCGTGGTCGCCCCCGAACCCGGCGCCGAGACGGTCGGCGGACAGGACATCGTCACCGACCACCTCGTGATCTACGCCCCCGCCGAGTCGGACGTCCGGCCCACCGACCGGCTTCGCGTCCGCGGGGACGTGTTCAGCGTCCACGGCCCGGTGCAGGACTTCCGTTCCCCGCTGACCGGCACGCGCGCCGGCGTGCAGGTCACCGCCCGACGCGTCACCGGCTGACCCCGCCCGGCCGCCCCGACGAAAGCGAGGTGCCGTGCCCGCACCGAAGGTGCGCATCCGCCGGGCGGGTGTGCGCCAGCTCCTCAACGACCCGGCGCTTACCGCCGCCCTGGTCCAGGCCGCCGAACAGATTCGGGCCGCCGCCGAGGCCACGTCGCCCACCGACGTCGGCCGGTACAAGGCGTCGTTCTCCGTCGAGTCCCGGCGCCGGATCGGCACGGACAAGGACCGCACGGGCGCCGCCGTGGTCAACTCCAGCCCGCACGCGCGGTTCGTGGAATACGGCGGCCAGCACACCCCGGCCCGTCACACGCTGCTGCGCGCGGCGACGAGTACGCGCCTATGACGTGGCCGGATGCCGAGGCCGCCCTTGTCGCGTGGCTGACACCCCGCCTCGGCCTGCGAGTGTGCACCGACACCCCGGTCGCCCTGGAAACGGCGTTGCCGCTGGTTCGGCTGCGCCGGATCGGCGGCACGGATGACGGCTTTCGCCTCGACCGCGCCCTGATCGACGTCGACGCGTTCGCCACCGACCGGGCCGGGGCCGCCGCCCTCGCCGGCCGGGTGCGTGACGTCGTCCTCACCAACCTCCCCAGCGCCTCTACCCGGGGCGCGGTGTTCACCGCAGCGGCCACGGTCACCGCCCCCTGCTGGCGGCCATGGGACAACCCGGCCGCCTCCCGCTTCGGCGCCGTCTACGCCATCCACCTGCACGCCGCCCCGTAACCCCCGCTCCGCTCCACCCTCCCGGCCCCGCCGGGGGCGCACCACTGAAGGAACCTTTCCCTCTTGATTCAGATCAGCCGCGCCGCCGATCTCGCCATGGTCGGCGCCAACGGCGGCGCCTGGGTCGCCCCGCAGGGCACCCCCGGCCCCACCGTTCTGGGCACCCCGTCCGCCCCTTGGACCGGCCTCGGCGCCATTTCCGACGGTGGCCTGAAGTACGGGTTCGACGAGGACCACAAGGAGTTCACGCCCTGGGGCGTGACGTCCGCTTTCCGCACGCAGATCACGAAGTCGGTCCGCACTTTCGGGATCACGATGTGGGAGACGAACAGCCCCATCGTGAAGTCGCTCATGTTCCGTATCCCGGTGAACGACCTCGCTCCGGGCGCGGACGGGATCACCCGGTTCGCGGAGACGGCTAGCCCGGCCCCCGACCGCAGGGCCTGGTACTTCCTGGTGGCCGACGGCGACACGATGGAGGGCTTCTACGTGCCCTCCGGCGAGATCACCGACCGATCCGACGTCACGTACAAGTCGGAGGACATGGCCGGTTACGACGTGAAGATCACCGCGTATCCCGACTCCCGCAACAACACGGTCTACCACACGTTCTCGGTGAAGATCCCCGACGCGTCCCCCACGCCGCCCCCCGCTCCGAACCCCGCGCCGTCGGAGACGAAGAGCTGACCCACCGGTCCCTGACCGTGCGGTGACCGAAGCTCCCCGCTTTCTCCCAACCCTCTAACCGATCAAGGAAGTGCACTTGTCGCAGCCCACGACCACCGCCAGCCCGGACGCCACCACAGGGCAGGAGACCGACGCCGCCGACACCGGGTACGTCCCGGTCGAGCTGGCCGGTTACCCCGTCCGCGCCCTGGTCTCCCAGCGGTGGCGCGCCTCTCACCTGCGCGCCCTGAACGCCGGTGACCTCGACCGCTTCGCCGAGGGTGTTCTTCACCCGGACGACGTGGATGCCTGGTACGCCGCCGACCCGACTCAGGACGAGATCGGCGATTGGGTGCGCGCGGTTGCCGAGGCGAGCGGGGAGGCACTGGGAAAGTCCAGTGGACGGCCCGCGTCCTCGAAGATCACGCGGAAGCGGTAGAGGCCGACCTACACCGTTACTACCCCGGTACAGATCTGCTGGACCTGTACCGGGGCCGCCTGTCCTGGCGCCAACTGCGGGTGCTGATCGAGCATTTGCCGCCGGAGTCGGCGACGATGACCGCCCTGCGCAACGCCGCGCCGGCCGCGGACCTTAACGAGCAGGCCGAGGGCGCCGACCCGTCCAAGGGCCGGTGGTCCCAGACGGACCTACTCCTCGCCCAGGCCATCGACGCTCTACACCGGCTGACCCACTACTACGCGCTGGTGAACACCAGCGGCGGCAAGAAGCCCAAGGCGCCACCGCCCGTTCCCCGCCCGGGAATCCCCGCCACCCCGTCGCGTCCCCGCATCAGCGATGCGGCGGCCGAGACGCTGTTCCAGATCATCAACGGAGCCGCCCCCAGCGGCCCGTAGGCCGCCCGCGCGGTCGCTCCTTCAGCACGTAAGGAGGGGCGCGCGTGGCGATCGTCATCGGCTCCGTAGAAGTCCAGGTCCTCCCGACCGTCCAGGGCATCCGGCAGCGTCTGACGGCGGCCCTGGCGGAGCCCGCCACGCAGGCCGGTGACGAGGCCGGACGGCTGGCCGGACGCGCGTTCACCCAGGCCCTGACCGACGCGGCCGGGGGCGGCACCCGCGTCGGTGCCGCGCTGGGCCGCGACATCGCCGCCGCCCTCACGCCGGCGGTTCGCCGGGCTCTGCCCGACGCCGTCCGCGCCGGTGCCACCCGGGCCCGGCCGGCCGCCGCGCGCGGGGGCGAGGAGACCGGCGGTGCGTTCGCCCGCACCCTTCGTACCCGGCTCGAAGCCGCGTTCCGCACGCTGCCTCGCCTCCAGGTCGGGGCGGACACCACGGAGGCCGATGCCGACCTTCAGGCCCTGCGTGTCCGGCTGGAGGCGCTGGCCGGGCGCACGGTCAGTGTCGATATCGACGCCGGCGCCGCCCGCTCGGAAGTCGAGGCCCTTGAGGCCGAGCTGACCCGGCTGGGTGCCGCGCACCCGGACGTCACGGTCCGCGCGGACACTGCCGCCGCCCGCGCCCACCTTGCGGCCGTCCGCGAGGAGATCGACCGCATCAGCACGACTCCGGGCGTCGTCCGCCTGGAGACCGACGGCGGGTTCGGCGCGCGCCTGCGAGCGCAGGTGCAGGCCGCGCAGGCCGCGCTGCCGGAGATCAACATCGGGGCGGACACGTCCCCGGCGCGGGCGGAGCTGGCGAGCCTGCGCGCCCAGCTCGCCACCCTGTCCGAGGCCCGGATCGGCATCGACGTCGATGCCGCCACCGCCCTGGCCCGCATCGACGCCGTCCAGACCCGCCTGGCGACGCTCGCCGCCTCCTCCGCGGACATCGACGTCCGCGCGGATGCCGCGCAGGCGTCCGCCGCGCTGGCCGTCGTCCGCGCGCAGGCCGACGCCCTCGACGGCAAGCGGGTCGGCCTGGACTTCACCCCCTCCCTCATGGGGGCCGCCGGCCTGTCCATGGCCCTGGTCGGCCTCGCCGCGATCCCCACCGTCGGGGTGCTCACGGCCCAGGTCGGCGGCTTGGCCACCGCCACCCTGACGGCAGCGACCAGCTTCGGCATCCTGGCCGCCGCCGCAGCCCCGGCCATCGTCGGTATCGCGCAGGCCCTCCAGGCCAAGAAGGCGGCCGAGGACGCCGCCACCCAATCCACGGACAACGGCGCCCGCGCCGCCGTCGCCGCGACCCAGCGCACCGCGCAACAGGAAGCAGCCGTCCGCGCCCTGGCGAGCGCCCAGGCAGGCGCCGCCGACCAGATCGAGGCCGCGCACCGCCAGGTGGCGCAGGCCGAAGACGGCGTCCGCCGGGCCGAGGAGCAGCTTGCCCGCGCGCAGGACGACGAGCGGCGCGCGCAGCAGGCTCTGACCGCCGCGCGGGCCGAGGCGGTCCGACAGTTGGAGGACCTGAACAACCAGATCGCCGACGCCTCCCTGAACCAGCGCGCCGCGACCCTGCGCCTGGCACAGGCCAAGGCGGATCTCGCCAAGACGCTGGCAGACCCCAAGGCCAGTGAGCTGGAGCGGGAACAGGCCCAGCTCACCTACGACCAGGCCGCCCAGCACCTTCGGGAACAGCAGCTCTCCTACCGTCGGCTGAAGGACGATGCTGCCAAGGCGAACGCCGCCGGCATCGAGGGCGCCGATGGTGTCCGCCGCGCGCAGGACGCCGCCGCCCAGGCCCACAGCCGCGTGGCCGACCAGGCCCGCGCGGTCGCCGACGCGCAGGCCCGCGTGGCCGACGCCGTCCGGGGCGTCGCCAAGGCCCAGCGGCAGGCCGCCGACGCCATCGCGAACGCACAGCGGCAGCTCGCCGCGTCGCAGACGCAGGTGGCCGAGGCCACCACCGGCGCGGACACCGCCGCGCAGAAGTACCAGCGCGCCCTGGCCAAGCTCACCCCGGAGGCCCGCCAGACGCTGACGGCCGTCTTCGCGCTGAAGCAGGGGTTTTCCGACTGGTCGCGGTCGCTCCAGCCGGAGGTCATGCCCCTGTTCACACGGGGGATCAACGACGCGCGGGCGTCGCTGCCCGCCTTCACACCGCTCGTGCACGGTGCGGCGGCCGGCGTCCGTGACCTGCTGGCCGCCACCGAAGCGGACTTCAAGACGCCGTTCTGGCACCGCTTCCGCGACGACCTCGCCGACAGCCTCCAGCCCGCCGTTCTCAACCTCGGCACGACCGTCGGCTACGTCTTCAAGGGCATCGCCGGCGTCATCGATGCGGCCTTGCCGCACACGAGGGCGTTCACGGGCGAGCTGGTCGACGGGGCGAAACGATTCGCCGACTGGGGCACGGGCCTGCGGGACTCCGACGGCTTCGCCGAATTCCTCGCCCGCGTCCGGCAGAACGGACCCGTTGTCGCGGAGATCCTGCGCAACGTCGGCACGACCGTCGGCCACGTCCTCCAGGCCACCGCCCCCTTGTCCGGGGTCAGCCTGGCGATCGTCAACGGCCTCTCCCGGCTGATCGCCACCGTCCCACCGGGGGCCCTGGAGGCCATCGCGGTGGCGCTGATCGCCATCAGCCTGGGCCTGAAGGCCGTCGCCGTGGCGCAGTGGCTGGTCAACACCGCCACGGAGGCCATGGCGCTGCTGATCCAGGCCACCCCGATCGGCTGGACAGCGGATGTCATCGCCCTGGTGATCGCCGCCGTCGTCGCCCTCGGCGTCGCCCTGGTCTACGCCTACAACCGCTTCGGGTGGTTCCGCGACGGCGTCAACGCCTGCTGGACCGCCATCAAGGTGGCCGTCCTGGCCGCCTGGACCTACGGCCTCAAGCCGGTCCTCGACTGGCTGTGCGCGCTCATCACGGGCGCGGTCGTGCCGGCCGTCCTGTGGCTGTGGCACGCGGCGTTCGAGCCGTGGCTTGCATGGCTGTCCGTCCAGGTCCCGCTGATCTGGAACGGCTACATCAAGCCCGCGTTCTCCTGGCTCGCGGACTTCATCATGGGCCGGGTCGTCCCGGCCGTGATGTGGCTGTGGCTGAACGCCTTCCAGCCCGCATTTCAGGGGATAGCCCTTGTGGCCGGCGCCGTCTGGAACGGCGCCCTGAAACCCCTTTTTTTGGCCTTCTGGTCGTTTATTGTTCAAACACTTGGGCCGGTTGTCGTTGACTTCGCCCAGGCGATCATCTGGCCGATGTTCCAGTTCATCGGCCGCGTCATCGCGACCGTGTGGGGCGACGTCGTCCAGCCCGCCCTGCGGCTCTTCTGGATTTTCCTCAAGGACGTCCTCGGCCCGGCGATCGTCTGGCTTTTCCAGGTCATCGTCAAGCCGACGTTCGAACTCATCGGCGCCGCCATCGCGTTGGCCTGGAACGAGGTGATCCGGCCGGCCGTCGATGCCTTCGTCTGGTTCCTCAAGCACGCGCTCGGACCGGCCGTCTCCTGGCTCTACTACAGCGTCATCAAGCCGACGTGGCAGGCTATGGGCGACGTCATTGTCTGGGGCTGGGATCACGCGATCCGGCCCGCCTTTGACGCCCTGAAGGTCGGCATCGGGCTGATCGCCACGGCCTTTTCCCATGCGAAGGACGGAATCGCCACCGCGTGGTCCGGAATCCGCGAGGCCACGAAGGGGCCGGTCAACTTCGTGATCGGCACCGTGTGGAACAAGGGCGTACTCGACATCTGGAACAAGCTCACCGGCTGGATTCCGGACATCGGCGACAAGCTGAAGATGGACAAGCTTCCGCTACTCGCTTCCGGCGGCGCGCTGCCTGTCCGGCCGGGCGTATTCAACCAGCCCACGGCGATCGTGGGTGAGGGCAATCCCCGGTGGCCTGAGTACGTCATCCCGACCGATCCGAAATACCGGCCTCGGGCCCTGGGTCTGCTCCAGGCTGCCGGCGCGCAGATGCTCGCCAAGGGCGGGATCATCGGCACCGCGGCCGAGTGGGGCAAGGGCGCGGCCGACAAGGTCTGGGACTGGACCAGCGACACGGCCAAGTCCGCGTGGCGCGGGGTCCAGGGTGCGGCCGACATCATGGCCCACCCCGGCAAGGCCATGGACAAGCTCTTGGCGTCGGTCCTCGGCGACCTCGACGACATGAACCCCGCCAAGTGGTCGCAGATGATCCGGCACGTTTTCACTGCACCGGTAAAGGGTCTGAAGGACACCGTCGTTGACTTTGTCGGCGGCTACTTCTCGGCCGGTGGCAGCAGTGGTGACGTCGGCGGCAGTGGCGTCACTCGGTGGACGCCGCAGGTTCTCCAGGCCCTTTCCATGCTCGGGCAACCCGCCTCGTGGCTGGACACCGTTCTTCGGCGAATGAATGACGAGTCCGGCGGCAACCCGAACATCGTCAATACCTGGGACGTTAATTGGCAGGACGGCACACCAAGTGTCGGCCTCATGCAGGTCATTGGCCCGACCTTTGACGCCTATGCCGGTCCGCTCCGGAACGTGGGGCCGTTCCTCTACGGAACCTCAACAAACCCGCTGGCCAACATCTACTCCGGCCTCAACTATGCCGTGCACAGGTACGGTTCACTGGCCGCTCTCAACAGACCGGGCGGTTACGACTCGGGTGGATATCTGCCCCCGGGCTTGTCCCTCGTCTACAACGGTCTGGGCACGCCGGAGCCGGTATTCACGCCGACGCAGTGGGACATGATTGCCAACTCCCAGGGCCTCAACGCGGCGCCCCCGAAGGGTGGTAGCGGCGGAAGCGGCCCGGTAGTCCACCTGCATGCCGTTCCCGGCATTCCCACGGAACAGCAGATCGTCAGCGCCCTTCGCTTCGCTGACGCCTTGTACGCCTAACCCACCGCCCCCTTCGTGGCGCGGAGCCATCCGGAACAAAGAGGGGGTGGGGCTGTGCGTGCGCTTGCGGAGCTGAATTCCCCGTCGGCCGTCGTCGCCGATTCCGGCGCCTGGACCGACAGGGACGCGACCGACGGCACGTCCGCACCGGATCAACCGCCAGCGGTCACCCTGACCACCGCGGACGGGACAGAGTTCCTGCTGACGGCCAGCCTCGCGCAGGTGGGCGCGTGCATCGCCATCCTTCCCGGCCCCACCGGGATGGACGCCCCGCCCTGGCAGGCCAGCGTCTCCGAGTACGCCGGCCTGGACGGCGGCCAGGTCGTCAAGACCAGGGCCGCCACGCGCCGGATCAACCTGCCGCTTCTGCTGTGGGCGCCGACACGGCCCGAACTGCTGGCCCTGCGACGACGGCTGATCACCGCCGTCATGGCCGGGCCGGGGACGCTGCGCGTGGCCGAGGCCGACGGGTCCGCCCGCACCATCGGCGTGCAGTACCTCGGCGGCCTGGAAGGCGACGAGAGCAGCGACAACGCCGGGCTGACCTACACCCGGTACGGCCTTCAGCTCGTCGCCCCCGATCCCTACTGGGCCGGGCCCCTGCGCACGGCCGCCTTCCGGGTGCACGGCGGCACCCCGCACTTCCTCTCACGTCTCCCCGCCACCGCCTCCGGCCCCGCAGGCGACGACACGACCGAGGCGGCGTTCTTCCCCTTGCGGATCGGAGCGAGCGTGATCGGGGAGGACGGGGTGCCCATCAGCGTCACGTCCGACACCGAGGCGTGGCCGGTCTGGCGGATCACCGGCCCCCTGGGGCACCAGGACGCCGGGCAACCCGCCGTGCCGCTGCGGTTGTCCAACACCACCACGGGCAAGTCCCTGGCCCTGAACTACGCGGTGGCCGCCGGTGAAGTCGTCGTCATCGACACCCGCCCCGGCATCAAGGCCGTCTACCGCGAGGCGCCCGGCGGGGGGCAGGGCGAGAACCTGTGGCCCCACGTCACCGGCGGCGCGGCCCTGTGGCCGCTGGTCCCCGGGACGAACACCGTCGCGGTGACGGCCGCCGGCGCTGATGACCGGTCCGCGGTGACCTTGACCTACCAGTCCCGACACTACGGAGCCTGATTCCCCTGCGGCGCTACCGCGTCGATGTCCGCGACGCCGCCCTCCGGCGCGTCGGGCAGGTCGATGCCTACACCAGCTTGGACGTCATCGTCCGTCACCTCGACGTCGGCACCTGGAGCCTGACCCTGCCGGCCACCCACCCCCAGGCGCGGCTGCTGACCACCGGGCAAGGCGTGATCATCTGGCCGGAGACAACGGCCGGCGGGGGCACCGGGGAGGCTGCGGCGGAGCCGCTGCTGAGCGGGCCCGTTACCAAGATCCGGCATGACTGGTCGTCCAGCACCGGCACCGGTGGCACCCTCACCTTCAGCGGCACCTGCGACAACGCCCCACTCGGTGACCGCCTCGCCTTCCCCGACCCCTCCCGCGCGCCCGACAACGGTAACGGCCGCTACAGCGTGGACTACTGGGTCCGGCAGGGCCCGGCCGCCGACATCGTCCGCGAGCTGGTCGCCGCCAATCTCGGCGGCCGGGCCTTGCCGGGCCGGCGCGTCGCCGGACTCGACACCACGCCACCGCCCGGCACGCCCGCGGCAACCGGTCCGGCCGCCACGGCGCGGCTGCGCTTCGACACCGTCCTGTCCGCCGTCCAGACGCTCGCCACGGGCGCCGGCCTGTCGGTCCGCATCGTCCAGCCCGACCCCACCACCGCGCGCCTCGCGCTGGCCATCGCACCTGTCCGCGACCTCTCCCGAGAGGTCCGGCTCTCCCCGCAGTTCGGCAACCTCTCCGCCTACTCCTACGAGCTGACCGCGCCGAAGGCCACCCGAGCCGTCGTGGCCGCGCAAGGCCAAGGGGCGGACCGCTTCTTCTGGCAGTGGACCACCCCCGACGCCGAACGGGACTGGCACCGCACGGCCGAGACCTTCGTGGACCAGCGCGATACCCCCGTCCCCGCCCGCCTCGACGCGAGCGACCCGCAGTACACGGCACTCGCCGAGGCCGCCGCCCGCGCGCTGGAGCAAAGCGGGCAACAGGCCGAGCTGTCGCTGTCGCCGATCGACACCCCACAGATGACCTACGGCCGTCACTACCAGGTCGGCGACACCGTCACCGTCACCACCGCCGGCGGCGTGGATCTGGCCTACCCGGTGCGCGAAGTACACGTGAGCGACAGCGCCGAGACAACAACGGTGCAGGCCACCGTGGGCACCGCGAACGCCACCAAGACCCCCGCCCTGTACGGGCAGGTCCGGCGCCTGTGGCAGGCCGTTCATCAACTCAACACCCGACACTGACCCCGGAGGCCCCGGCTTGGCCGAGTACTTCTATCCCTTCGACTCCGGGGCCGGCACCACGGTCACCTCCACCCAGTGGTCCCACATGACCTCGATGTGGCAGACCGACGGCGTCCGCGCCCCCCGCACCGGCGAGCCCGACCCGCTCGGCGCCACCACCACCGGGCAGGACATGACCATCACCCTCGCCCCCGGCCACGCCACCGTCCAAGGCCACCACTACCACGCCGACGCCCCACAGAACATCGTGGTCAGCCCGAACACGGGCACCACCCCACGGACCGACCGCATCACCGTGCGCCTGGACCGCACCGCCCAACGCATCGCCATCGCCTACCTGACCGGCACACCGGCCACCAAGCCCCTGCCGCCCACCCTCGCCCAGGGACAAGACGGCATCGTGGACGTCCCCCTCGTGCGCATCACCGTCGCCCCGCAGACCGGCGCCATCCGGCCGGCCGACGTCATCGACGAGCGCGTGTTCACCCTGACGCAGGCGGTGTACGCGAACGCGGGGGCCCGCCTAGCGGCACTCGAGACGCCGGTACCCGGCAAGCTCGCCTACCTCCAGGACGAACAGCGCCTCGAACTGCGCACCGAGTCGGCGTGGGTTCCGCTGTCCCCGGGCCCGTGGAACCCGTTGCCGCTGCCCCACGACGTGAAGGCCCACGGCGGCAATCCGAGCTGGCGCATCGTGAACGGCACGGTGGAGCTGTGCGGCTCGGTGGAGCGCAAGGACGGCCGGGACTTCAACGTCGCCGACAGCTGGCTGCTGGCCACCTTGCCGCCGGCCGCCCAACCGCACTACATGCGCTCGTTCATCTGTGCCACCTCCCGCAACGACAACACCCACAACTCCATCCGTGTGGACGTCACGTCGAACAGCGACCCGTACCCGGGCCAGCTCCAAGCGATGGTGCTGTCACCCGTGAGGTGGATCTACCTCGACAGCATTCGTTTCGCCGTCGACACCACCCCGCCGCCCCCGCGCAACGGCGGCTGGGACGAGATCTCCAAGGCCGCCTACGAAGCAGCCGCCAAGGCCGTGCAGGAGGCATCGCGGTACGCCCAGGAAGCCGCACGCAAGGCGGCCGAGGAGGCCGCCAACAGCGGCAAACCCCCGCCCGACCAGAACGACGAAGACAAGGACTCCATGCCCGTCGCACGCCACCTGATCAACATCGCCCGCCGGGAAGTCGGCTACCACGAAGGCCGCAACTCAGACGGCCACTGGAACAACCAGGAAAAGTACGCACCCGCGGTCCCCGGCCTCGAATGGGCGCAGGGCCAGGCGTGGTGCCACACCTTCGTGAGCTGGTGCTTCCAGCAGGCAGGGGCGAAGAGCCTCGCTCCCGTCACCGCCTCCTGCTCCGCCGGCGTCGAATGGTTCAAGCAGCGGGACCAGTGGAGCGACTACCCCGTGATCGGCGGCGTCGTCTACTACGGCGACGGCGGTGGCGAACATGTCGGCATCTGCATCGCCTACACGGACGACGAGATCACGACCGTTGAAGGCAACACCAACGACACGGGTGCCTCCGAGGGCGACGGGGTCTATCTGCGAACCCGCCCCCGTAAGAGCGACCGAATATACGGGTACGGCATCCCCACCTACCCCGAAGGCACCGTCCTGGCCGACCCCCTCCGCCAGGGGCAGAAGGGCGTGGTCTTCTTCGCCCACCAGGCCGACGAACACGACATCCCCGCCGGCCGGACCACGGCTGGCAGCGGCGGGGCCGCCGTCACCGGGGGCGGCTTCGAGCCGTTCCCGGGCGAGGCATGGTTCAAGAGCGGCCCCACCTCGCCGATCATCACCGCCATGGGCCGCCGTCTGGTGGCCGAAGGCTGCGGCGCCTACCAGCAGGGCCCCGGCCCCGACTGGAGCGACGCCGACCGCGAGTCGTTCCGCCGTTGGCAGCGCAAGCTCGGCAACTCGCCCGAATTCTGCGACGGCTGGCCCGGGCCCCGGCAGTGGGACGCACTGAAGGTTCCGCGAGTCAGCAAGTAACCGCCGGCACCGCCACCCCCTCCCAAACCTGATCCTGTCCCTCCGTGCCAAGGCGCACTCGAGCGCCCAGGACCGGAGCCCGATGAAAGGCGCCCACTTGACCGACGCCACCCGGCGCACCATCCGTACAACCGTTCAGACCACGATCACCCTCGCCGCCCTCCTGCCTGTGATCATCGACGCGTCCGGCATCCTCTCCACTCTCCCGTGGGCGGCCGGCGCGCTCGCTGTCGCCGCCGGCCTGACCCGGATCATGGCCATTCCCGGCGTGCAGTCCCTGATGCCGGCCTGGCTTCGCACCCACCCGCGCGCCACTCTGCCCACCGACGACCGCGAGGGCAGTGCGTGACCGGTCCCGCCCCGGCCGACGCGGCGGCCGTCGCGTTGGAACTCGAGCGCCTCCGAGGAACCATGGAGGCGGGATTCGCCCGCGTCGACGGCGCCTTGGCCCTCCTCGTCCAGCGCAGCGACCAGAGCGACCGACAGCTAGCCGATCACGACAAGCGACTCGACGCCCTTGAACGCAATCGCTGGCCCCTCGCCAGTCTGGCAGCGGTTATCAGCCTGGTCACGCTGGCTCTTACGATCTGGCAAGCCACACCGGCCCACTGAGACCACGCCCCCGCCCCGGCCACCCCGCCGGCGTGGGGGCGTTTCGGCGTTCATGGCCGCTCAACTGTGCAACCCGCGAAGGCAACTGGCGTGAAGGTGCAGCCGCCTTGACACGCCTTGCATAGATTGACGATTGTCGTGCACGACAGTGCAACGCCCTCGGTATGGAGGTCACAGTGGCACTAGAGTTCATTGGCATCGATCCCAGCACCAACGACGGTAACTGTCCCGCTGCATGGGTGGACAAGGCGAACGCCGACCTCCTGTTCCAGGGGTGGAAGCCGGACGAAGAGACCGAAGAGGAGTGCCGGGCGAACAGCCCCCGCCCTGACCATGAGGCCGTAGTCCGGGTACCGGTTCGCATGGTGCCGATCATCAGGAAGGCGTGTGATGAGGCAGAACGACGTGCCCAGCTTCTCGGAGCTGCTGACCAGCGCGAGGCACTCGGCGATTCACCTTGAGATGCGCGACGTGTACGCGGTCGAACAGGAGAACGGAGAGTTCGAGGCTTGGAAGGCCGGACACCGTCTGGACGTCGAGGACCGTGACTCATGGTGGCGCCCCTGGCTGGACCTGGTCCAAGAGACCGTCCAGCGAGGCGTAGTCATGCGTCGGGCCCGGATTGTTTCCGAACCGGTGACCGACTACATCCGCTTCGAGCACAGCTCTACGTTCACCAACGTCGCGGCTGGTGAGTTGGTGCGGTGGCTGCCTCGACGTCAGACGTTCGACCTCGCCCTCCCCGGAGTCGACTTCTGGTTGATCGACGAACGGATCGTGAGGTTCAACCACTTCAGCGGCGACGGCGTAGACACTGAACCGCAGGTCTCCGAAGACCCGGACGTCATCAAGCTGTGCGCTACCGCGTTCGAAGCCGTCTGGGACCGCGGGATCCCGCACGAGCAGTACCAGATCTGACCCGCCCGTCCGATAGCCAGCCCATGCCCATCTCGCCTTCTTCCAGTGCCCAGGCGGCACGCGAAGCCATCGCCGGCCGCCTACGCGATATCAGGAAGGACGCGGGGCTTACGGGGCATGAGCTGGCTACGCGTGCTGGCTGGCACGCCTCCAAGTCGTCACGCATTGAGAACGCCAGAACGCCGCCATCGGACGAGGACGTCAGGACATGGTGCCGGGTTTGCGGTGCGGACGATCAAGCAGACGATCTCATCGCGGCGAACCGCTCCGCCGACTCCATGTATGTGCAGTGGAAGAGGCTTCAGCGAACCGGTAGTCGGCGACTGCAAGAGTCGCGCGTTCCGCTGTATGAGAGCACCCAACAGTTTCGCGTCTACTGCTCCAACGTCATCCCCGGGCTACTCCAGACCGAAGCCTACGCCACGGCCCTGTTCGCGCTCATCAGCAGGGCGCAGGGCACCCCCGACGACTCGGCCGAAGCTGCCGCCGCCCGAGTCGCACGGTCCAAGGTGATCCACAAGGGTGAGCACCGTTTCGCGCTCCTCGTGGAGGAGTCCGTTCTCCGCTACCGGATCGGGGACGCGGAGACGATGGCGGGCCAACTCGGCTACCTTCTTACGGTCATGTCGCTCCCATCCGTGTCCCTTGGCGTGATCCCTTTCGCGGCATCGCGCAGTATGTGGACGCTTGAGACGTTCATGATCTTCGACCAGGAGCAGGTGCAGGTAGAGCTGTTGACGGCCGCCGTCAACATCCGGGCGCCCGGTGAGGTCGAGCAGTACGCACAGGCGTTCACGGACCTGGGCGAGCTAGCCGTGTACGGTCGGCAGGCTCGTGCCCTGATCACCAGTGCGATTGACGCCCTCTAGTAACCCGCGTGCAATTCTGTAGAAGATCGTTGAGGTTGAGCGCCTCGTCCTCCTACGTTCAAGCGCATGACGACGCTGCCGAACAGCCCCCCTGTACTGCCCGACTGGGTCGCCTTGGGCGTGTGTGTTCTCGATACGGGGCGGGGTCGGGTTGGGATCGTTCACGGGATCGGTGACCCCGTCCGTTTCTCCAGCGATTCGCCGTCCGGTTGTGTCTGGCTCCTCCCGCCCGGGGGCGGGTTCGAGTGGCGCGCTGCCCTGGACGAGATCGAGAGATGCGAGGAGGAGGCGACCGGTGACGGAGGAGATTCCGGTTCCCTAGGGAATGAAGAAGGTCCGTGTTCCACCGGACGGAGTCAAAGAGGGGGATTGGGTTCTCCTCAGTGGGGCGTGGCGACGCGTGATGGACATGCGCCAGCCGGAGCACGGCCGGGTTCTGATCTTCAAGGACCATCCGCCCAAGACCATGAACGCCCCACTCGAAGTGGCCCGGCAGATCACTTACCCCCTCCCGAAGCGGAGCGCGAAGAGCATACGGTGAGTGATCCCAACCGACCGACGGTGAGACCGCATCCCGCGCATTACAGCGCGGCCGACGGCGGCCCGAACTCGCACCGGGCGTTCGTGGTCGGGAAGGGCGGGGTCGTCAAAGTGCCCACGCCCCGGCAGCCATGCCAGCCCGTCCGCCCTGCTCGGCGGGAAGCGGGTGCACCGTGAGCACCACCGCCCATGTGAAAACCCGCGAGATCGTCAAGGACGCCCGTGGCTTGCGGGCCATCTGGCGATACGTCCTGCACCGCATCGTCGTGCACTCCGACACCATCACCTACGGCGCCCAGTGTCTCGCCTGCGAATGGACCGTCCAGCGGAGTGACGACGCGGCCATGCACCAGGCATGCATGCGCCACACCGGCCGCCAACCCGACCACACCGCGTTCTGGACCTACTGCCGGGCCATGGCTTACGTGCAGCCCGCCACCCAGGGGGAGCGGCGGTGAGCATGAAGGCAGAGCGCCCGGACCTCTCTGTGGCCTACCGATATCTGGTCACCACTCCCCACGCCTCCGGGCCGGGCCACGACTACGTTGCCCCGGCCGACGCGCCGGGGCCGTCCTGCCGCACCTGCCGCTTGCTGGATGCCGACCTGGCCAAGGCCATCAGGAGCGGTGACGTGGCGGCTGAGACACGGTCCGCTCGGCACCGGGTGGCCCACTGGTCGAGCATGCACCGGACGGTCCAGTGGTGACCCGGTACCGACCCCGGGGCGGTCCTGACGCCATGCTGTGCCCGCGTGGCGGGCACAGCATCGAACCGCTTCGCGCGGGTGTGTACCGGTGCGACGAGCACGGCGTGACGGTCGTCCGCAAGCCACCGTGGCCCCCCACCCCGGTCGTGCGGGCCGTCAACGCTGCCACGGCTTCCTGAAGAAGAACGGACTCGGGTTCCTGACGGAGACGGCCGGCAGTCCAGGGCGACGATGAGGCCGCGGAAGAGGAGGGGTTCTATGACACAACGCTGCGGTAGTCGGCCGCACCGCCGGTACGGCCGGTGGTTCGCGCGGAAGCCACAGACCGTCGTGGTCCAGCCCACGAGTTTCTGCAACATGGGGTGCTTCTACTGCTACCTGCGAGACAAGGGCTTGAAGAACGACATGTTGCCCGCTACGGCCGCAGCCGTGGCTGAGTCCCTTGCCGGCCTCGCCAGCATCGGTCACCCGTTGGGTCTGGTCTGGCACGGCGGGGAGCCTCTGACCCTGGGGACGGAGAAGTTCTCCGCTCTGCTCGCCCCCTTCGAGACCCTGCGCCAGGACGGCCGGATGCACCACTACGTCCAGACCAACGCCACCCTGGTCACACCCGCTTGGTGCGACCTGCTGGAAGAGTTCGAGTTCCGGGTTGGCGTGAGCATCGACGGCCCGGCTGCCCTGAATACCCAGCGCGTAGACCTCCGGGGCCGGCCTGCCTTCGAACGGATCATGCGGGGCGTTGGTCTTCTGCGGGAGCGCGGTATCCCGTTCTCGGTGATCGCGGTGGTGGGGCGGGAGGGCATCGGCCACCCGGAAGAGCTGCTGGACTTCGTTGCCACGCTGGGCTGCCACTCAGTGGGCTTCAACATCGAGGAGACCGAGGGCGTCAATACCGAGCGCCGGCCGCCCACCCGCGATCAGGCCGAGGAGTTCTGGCGGCGGGTCCTGGCGTGGTCACGCAGTCACCGCGGCCCGGTGATACGCGAGCTGGAGCGGATCTCCGAGTACCTCAGCCTTGCCCGGAGCGGGCAGAAGGATGACTGGGACAACCGTCTCCTTGACCCCATCCCCACCGTGACCTGGAACGGCGACGTCGTGTTGTTATCGCCGGAACTGGCCGACACCAGCGACTCCGCTTACGCCGACTTCCTTGCCGGGAACGTACGGGAGAAAACCATCGCGCACATGCTGAGGGAAGCCCCCCACCTGCGCTACGTCCGCGAGTTCCTGACCGGCCTGGAGCGCTGCCAGGCCGAATGCGAGTTCTTCGACTTCTGCCGGGGTGCCCAGGCCGGCAACCGCTACTTCGAGAACGGGAGCCTGGCCACCACAGAGACGAACTACTGCCGTGTTTCCCGGCAGGCCCTGGTAATGGCCCTGTCCACCACCGCGAAGAAGGAGCAGATCGCATGACCTTACTGGAGCAGCTCACTGCCACCGACGCGCCCGTGGTGCGTGAGCTGATCGCCGCGTTCGGCCGCCCGCAGGGTGGACCGATCCACGCCAAGTTCGACAACCGACCCACCTGGGACAACTGGGCGAAGGAGCCTCCGGTGACCTTCAACAACCAGCCGACCTGGGACAACTGGAACAAGAAGAAGTAGACGGCTCCCCCCTGGCACGCCTGCGCGGACGCGGGCGTGCCACCGGCTGACACCGTGAAGGAAGAGCGCATGGAATCGCGCAAGGTACGCCGTGTGAGCGTGACCCTGCCCGCCCTGGATGAGCCGGGCCTGTACCTGTCGAACGTCCAGTCACTCGAAAGCGGCCGGGGCCGAGTCGCAGAGTTCCAGTACGCCGACATGGACCTCCGTGAACTCGACCTCGTCGGCACACACCTGCTGGACGGCCGCATCCAGCGGGTGAGGACCCAGCGTGCCCGGTTCCACGAGGTGCGGGCCGACTCGGTGCAGTTCTCGGACTGCGACCTCTCCTCTCTGAAATGGTCGGACGGCAAGCTGTCCCGCGTTACGTTCAGCAACTGCAAGCTGATGGGGGCACTCCTGGAGGACGTGGCCCTGGACAACGTCCTCTTCGAAAACTGCAAGTTCGACTACGCCACCCTCGACCGAGTCCGCGCCACCGGCCCGGTGATCTTCTCGAAGTGCACCCTCCGGGAGACAACCGTCCGGGCCTGTGACCTCGGCTCAGTGGCCATCGAAGCGTGTGACTTGCGGCTCGCCGAGTTCGAGGGCGGCAAGTACCGCGACTGCGACCTTCGAGGCAATGACCTGAGCACGCTACGCGGAACGGCCGCGCTCAAGAAGGTCCTTATTGACCGGGCCCAGGTCGCCCAACTGGCCGATGCGCTGGCCGCCGAGCTGGAGGTCACCTACGGCGAAGACCTCGACGACGAATGACCCCTGCCTAGGACGAGAGGGACGACGATGGCAGTGAGCTTGGCGTTCGGCCAGTGCGGAAGCCTCCGTGAGCGGTGTGAGATCGGTTCCGTCCGGTTGAGCCACGATGAAGCGGAATACGACGATGGGGCAGTCGTGCCGGCCGGTGACTGGCGGCCGCTGAACATGAGGGAAGCCCAATGGTTCGAGGCCGAGCCCGGCACCCCCGACGGCACGCTGATCGAATTGGTGCGCGAGCCCCTGCCGGTCATTCGGGCGGAAGAGGTATCGGACATCCACGCGACCGCCGCCGACCTCTATCCGTTCGCGGACCGCTGTCCGGCCGATTTCCTGGGCTGCGTCACGAATCCTGGAGACGCGCGCACCACGACTGAAGACCCCGCCACCGGGCGACGCCTCGGCCTCCACGTCGACAACTGGGACCGTCTCCCCTACGGGGCCCGGGGCGACGGCCGACGCAGGCTCTGCCTGAACCTAGGACCCGGCGTCCGCTACTTCCTCCTCGGTGACCGGGACATCGAAGAGATCTACCGACTCGTTCATCCCGACCCGGAACACCACTACCCGCACACGGACGACGTGAGGCGCTATGTCACCCAGGGGCGGCCGCTGCAATGCCTGCGCATCCGCCTGGATCCCGGGGACGGCTACCTAGCCCCCACCGAGCTGCTGCCCCACGACGGCTCCACCCTGGGCGGAAAACAGCCCTCCACTGCTGCCTTCTGGCTGGGCCGGTGGCCAGCGGGCACCGGCACGCTCTGACCGGCTCCTCTGGCGCTTCAGGCGGTAGGTCGGCCATTGCCGCGGATCGTGGCCACGTCCGGGACGCTCCGGCCAAGGGCACCTCGGCCCAACACGTACGGTGGCTGTATCCGCCGCTGAGAACGGCTCAGAGGCACGTTTCTGGAAGGTGCACGGTGCACGGCGAGTACAAGGTTCCGGGCGGCAAGCTGGTCGTCGTGGACGTCGAGGTGCGCGACGGGGCCCTCCGTGACGTCCGGGTCGCGGGTGACTTCTTCCTGGAGCCCGACGAGGCGCTGTTCGACATCAATCGCGCGCTGGAGGGGGCCAACGCCGACCTGCCGGCGCAAGAGCTCGCCGCCCGTATCGACGCGGCGCTGCCCGAGGGCACCGTCATGTTCGGTCTGACCTCCGAGGCTGTCGGCGTCGCCGTCCGCCGCGCCCTGGCCAATGCCACCGACTGGCACGACTACGACTGGCAGCTCATCCACGAGGGCCCCCAGTCCCCCGCGCTGCACATGGCGCTGGACGAGGTGCTGACCGCCGAGGTCGCGGCCGGGCGGCGGCCGCCGACGCTGCGCGTGTGGGAATGGGAATCGCCGGCCGTGATCATCGGTAGTTTCCAGTCGTTGCGCAACGAAGTGGATATGGAATCCGCCGCGCGTCATGGCATGACGGTCGTCCGGCGCATCAGCGGCGGCGGGGCTATGTTCGTAGAACCCCAAAGTACGATCACCTACTCGCTCTATGTACCGGACTCCCTCGTGCAAGGGCTGTCCTTCGCGGACAGCTATGCCTACCTCGATGACTGGGTGCTCGCCGCCCTTGGGGACATGGGCATCAAAGCCTGGTACCAGCCCCTCAACGACATCGCCACCGAGTCCGGGAAGATCGCCGGGGCCGCGCAAAAGCGAATGGTCGGCGAGAACGGCGCGGTCCTGCACCACGTGACCATGGCCTACGACATCGACGCGGACACAATGCTTGAGGTTCTGCGCATCGGCCGGGAAAAGCTGTCCGACAAGGGAACCAAGAGCGCCAAGAAGCGCGTCGACCCGCTCCGCCGGCAGACAGGTCTTCCTCGGACCGAGGTCATTGACCGCATGGTCGCCTCCTTCCGCGACCGCTACGGCTGCTCGGTTGGCGAGGTGACCGAGCAGGAGCTGAGCCGTGCGCAAGAACTGGCGCAGTCCAAGTTCAGCTCCCAGGAGTGGACCGCCCGCGTTCCATAGATCACAGCCAATCCCGATCTTGGCCATTAGGGTCTCGATCATGGAATTGGGTGAGTACCGACGCGTGGGGGATCGCCCTCCCCCCACGCCGATCGAGCGTCCGGACAACGCGACTCGCTTCTTAGCGAATACGCTCGCGAACGTAGCGGCTTGGCGAGCCGCCGAGGCCGCACAGACGCCATGCGAGGGAGCCGCCTCGGAACTGGCGGCGAGGTTCACTCCGCAGGAGTTCGAGCACGTGGTGCGGCTCCTCGCGGACGACGGGACCCCTGCCTCGATGGCCCTCCTCCAGGCCCTCAGCAACGAGGACGAAGAGCGGATCGGCGACGTTTCCGCAGGTGAGTGGGTGTCTAGGCCCGCGCCGAGCCTCCGCTGAACCGGGCTCGATGATCGTCGTAGTGTACTGTCGCTACGACCTTCATCGAGCCGGGCAACACCATCACTTACTCGCTGTGCGTGCCGGACGCCCTGGTGCAGGGCCTGTCCTTCGCCGACAGCTACGCCTACCTGGACGACTGGGTGCTGGGCGCGCTGGAGGGCATGGGGGTCAAGGCCTGGTACCAGCCGCTCAACGACATCGCCACCGAGTCGGGGAAGATCGCGGGCGCGGCGCAGAAGCGGCTGGTGGGCAGCGCGGGCGCGGTGCTGCACCACGTGACGATGGCGTACGACATCGACGCGGACAAGATGCTGGACGTGCTGCGCATCGGCAAGGAGAAGCTGTCGGACAAGGGCACGAAGAGCGCGAAGAAGCGCGTCGACCCCCTGCGCCGCCAGACCGGGCTGCCGCGCGCCGGCGTCATCGAGAAGATGATCGAGTCCTTCCGGGGCCGCTACGGGCTCACGGCGGGCTCGGTCACCCCCGAGGAGATGGCGCGGGCGGAGGAACTGGCCGCGACGAAGTTCTCCTCCGCGGAGTGGACGGCGCGCGTGCCGTAGGGCGGGCGGTGGCCGACGAGCGGTGGGCGGCGGGCGGGCACGTGCGCCGGGGTCCGGCGGCCGGGCCCGCCCCGGCTCCGCTCCGCTCAGCTCAGCGCGGGGATCAGGTGCTCGCCGTACGCGTCGATCGTCGCCTCCTTCGCGTCGTGCATGGCGTAGACCGCGAACTGGTCCACTCCGAGCTCGCGCAGGTGCTCCAGCCGTTCGCGGTGGGCCTCCACGGGGCCCAGGAGGCAGAAGCGGTCCACGATCTCGTCGGGCACGAAGTCCGTGGAGGGGTTTCCCGCCCGGCCGTGGTGGCTGTAGTCGTAGCCGTGGCGCTGCTTGATGTAGGCGGTGAGGGCCTCGGGCACCAGGCCGGAGTGCTCGCCGTAGCGCTCGACCAGGTCGGCCACGTGGTTGCCGACCATGCCGCCGAACCAGCGGCACTGCTCGCGGGCGTGGGCGAGGTCGTCGCCGACGTAGGCGGGGGCGGCGACGCAGATGCTGACGGCGGCCGGGTCCCGGCCGGCCTCGGCGGCGGCCTCCCGCACGTGCTTGATCATCCATTCGGTGAGGAAGGGGTCGGCGAGCTGCAGGATGAAGCCGTCGGCCTCCTGGCCGGCGAGGGCGAGGGCCTTCGGGCCGTAGGCGGCCATCCACACGGGCAGCCTGCCGTCCCGGATCCAGGGGATCTTCAGCGCCGTGCCGCCGACGTCGGCCTCGCGGCCCTCGGCGAGGTCGCGGATGACGCGGATGGACTCCCGCAGGGAGGCGAGGGTGTTGGGCTTGCGGCCGGCCACCCGCATCGCGGAGTCCCCGCGGCCGATGCCGCACACCGTGCGGTTGCCGTACATGTCGTTGAGGGTGGCGAAGGTGGAGGCGGTGACCTCGGGGGTGCGGGTGGAGGGGTTGGTGACCATCGGCCCCACGACGAGCCGCTCGGTGTGCTCCAGGATGCGGCTGTAGATGACGAACGGCTCCTGCCACAGCACGGAGGAGTCGAACGTCCAGCCGTAGCGGAAGCCTGAGCGCTCGGCGCGGCGCATCAGGTCGACGACGGCGGTGGCGGGCGGGTCGGTCTGCAGGACGAGGCCGAAGTCCACGGAGGTGCTCCTTAACGTCATACGTGGTGCGTCGTGGCGTCTTACGTCAGGTACTGGCAGGTGGCGCGGGGGACGTAGCGGCCGTGGCCGGCGCGTCCGGTGAACTTCCGCTGCTCGATGACGGTTTCGCCGCGGGAGAGGACGGTCTCGACCTGTCCGGTGACGCGCTTGCCCTCGTAGGCGGAGTAGTCGACGTTCATGTGGTGGGTGGCGGCCGAGAGGGTCTGCTCGGCGTGCGGGTCGTAGATGACGATGTCGGCGTCGCCGCCGGGGGTGATGGTGCCCTTGTGGGGGGCGAGGCCGAACATCCGAGCGGGGGCGGCGCAGGCGATCTCGATCCAGCGGCGGCGGGTGATGTGGCCGTCGACCACGGCCTGGTGGAGGAGGTCCATGCGGTTCTCGATGCCGGGCAGGCCGTTGGGGATCTTCGAGAAGTCGCCGCGGCCGAGCTCCTTCTGGCCGGAGAAGCAGAACGGGCAGTGGTCGGTCGAGACGACCTGGAGGTCGTCGGTGCGCAGGCCGCGCCAGAGGACGGCCTGGTGCTCGCGGGGGCGCAGCGGGGTGGAGCAGACGTACTTCGCGCCTTCGAAGCCGGGCTCGGCGAGGTTGTCAGTGGACAGGAAGAGGTACTGCGGGCAGGTCTCGCCGAAGACGGGCAGTCCCTTGTCGCGCGCCTGGGCGAGCTCGGCGACGGCCTCCTCGGCCGACACGTGCACGACGTACAGGGGGCTGCCGGCGACGCGGGCGAGCTGAATGGCCCTGTGGGTGGCCTCGGCCTCCAGCAGCGCCTTGCGGACCTCGCCGTGGTAGCGGGGGTCGGTGCGCCCGGCGGCGAGGGCCTGTTCGACGAGGACGTCGATGGCGATGCCGTTCTCGGCGTGCATCATGATCAGCCCGCCGTTGCCGGCGGCGCGCTGCATGGCGCGCAGGATCTGCCCGTCGTCGCTGTAGAAGACGCCGGGGTAGGCCATGAAGAGCTTGAAGGAGGTGACCCCTTCGGCGATGAGGAGGTCCATCTCCTTCAGGGAGCTCTCGTTCACGTCGGAGAGGATCATGTGGAAGGCGTAGTCGACGGCGCAGCGGCCGGCGGCCTTGGCGTGCCAGCGGTCGAGGCCCTCGCGCAGGGCCTGGCCGCGGCTCTGGACGGCGAAGTCGACGATGGTGGTGGTGCCGCCCCAGGCGGCGGCCCGGGTGCCGGTCTCGAAGTCGTCGGAGGAGGCGGTGCCGCCGAAGGGCAGGTCGAGGTGCGTGTGGGCGTCGACGCCGCCGGGGATGACGTACTTCCCCGTGGCGTCCAGGGTGCGGTCGGCGTGCCAGCCTTGGGCGAAGGCGCTGCCGGACGCGGCGAGGGCCGCGACCTTGCCGTCCTCGACGAGCACGTCGGCGCTGGTCTCTTCGGCGGCGGTGATGACGAGGCCGCCACGGATGGCCGTCGTGGTCATGGCCGTTCCTTTCCGGCGATGGTGAACTGCACTTGGCGCAGCACCGTTTCAAGGGCGGCTGCGCCCTCCTCCGCCTCGGTGATGGTGAGGGACAGCGGCGGCGCGATGCGCAGGACGTTGGCCTCGCGGCCGCCCTTGCCGATCAGGAGGCCTTCCTCCCTGGCCAGTTCGAGGACGAGGGATGCCGCTTCCGGCGAGGGCGATCCGTCGTGCTCGACCAGCTCGATGCCGATCATCAGGCCGCGGCCGCGCACCTCACGGACGGCGGGGAAGCCTGCGGTGACGGCGCGGAGCCGCTCGATGAGCAGGCCGCCGACCCGGCGGGCGTTGCCCTGGAGGTCGTGTTCCAGGAGGTGGGTGAGGTTGGCGAGGCCGGCGGCCATGGTGACGGGGCTGCCGCCGAAGGTGGAGATGGAGTTGGCGTCGAGGCAGTTCATGACCTCGGCGCGGGCGACGACGCCGCCGACGGACATGCCGTTGCCGATGCCCTTGGCGAAGGTGAGGAGGTCGGGCGGGCCGTGCTCGGCGTGGGCCTGCCAGCCCCAGAAGTGGTCGCCGGTGCGGCCCCAGCCTGTCTGCACCTCGTCGGTGATCCAGAGGATGCCGCGCTCGGCGAGGACCTCGCGGAAGGCGGCGTAGAGGCCGTCGGGCGGGGAGGTGAATCCCCCGACGCCCTGGACCGGTTCGGCGATCAGGGCGGCCACCCGGCCGTGGGTCTGGCCGAGCATGTCCGTGAGGTCGGCGACGCAGGCGGCGGTGAAGTCGGCGTCGGACAGGTGGGCGTAGGGGCCGGAGGTGCGCACTCCGCCGTGGACGTAGAGCGTCTGGAGCGGCGAGAGGCTGGTGGGCGACCAGGAGGAGTTGCCGGTGATGCCCACGGCGGAGAAGGAGCGCCCGTGGTAGCTGTTGCGCATCGCCAGGATCTGGTTGGAGCGGCGGTAGGAGGTGGCCAGCAGGAGGGCGGCGTCGTTGGCCTCGGTGCCGGAGGTGGTGAAGAAGACGCGGGCGTCGGGGATGCCGGAGAGGGCGGCGATGCGCTCGGCGAGCTCGACCATGTGCCGGTCGAGGTAGAGGGTGGAGGTGTGCAGGATGCGCCCGGCCTGCTCGGACACGGCCTTGGTGACCTCGGGCAGGGCGTGGGCGGTCATCGTGGTGAGGATGCCGCCGAAGAAGTCGAGATAGCGGCGGCCGCGGGCGTCCCAGACGTGGCGGCCCTCGCCGTGGGTGAGCTCCAGGGGCTCGCGGTAGTAGAGGGAGAGCCACTCGGGCATCACCGCGCGGTGCCGGGCGTGCAGGTGGGTGGCCGGGGAGCCGCCCGGCCCGGGCGCGGAGGTCATGGCCGGACCAGCCCGTCGTAGGCGTCGGGCCTGCGGTCGCGGTAGAAGGCCCACTGCTGCCGGACGTCCTCGATGAGGCCGAAGTCCAGGTCGCGGACGAGGAGTTCCTCCTTGGTGTCGCTCGCCACGTCTCCGACGAACTGCCCCCGGGGGTCGACGAAGTAGGAGGTGCCGTAGAAGTCGTTGTCGCCGTACTCCTCGCGGCCGACGCGGTTGATGGCGGCGATGAAGTACTCGTTGGCGACGGCCGCGGCGGGCTGCTCCAGCTTCCAGAGGTAGCCGGAGAGGCCGCGGGAGGTGGCCGAGGGGTTGTAGACGAGCTGGGCGCCGTTGAGGCCGAGCTGGCGCCAGCCCTCGGGGAAGTGGCGGTCGTAGCAGATGTAGACGCCGACCTTGCCGACGGCCGTGTCGAAGACGGGCCAGCCGAGGTTGCCCGGGGCGAAGTAGTACTTCTCCCAGAAGCCCTTGACCTGGGGGATGTGGTGCTTGCGGTACTTGCCGAGGTAACGGCCGTCGGCGTCGATGACGGCGGCGGTGTTGTAGTAGAAACCGGGGCCTTCGGTCTCGAAGACGGGCACGACGATCACCATGCCCGTCTCGCGGGCCAGCTCCTGCATCCGGCGGACCGTGGGCCCGTCGGGGACGGGCTCGGCCCAGCGGTAGTGCTCGCTCTCCTGCACCTGGCAGAAGTAGGGGGCGTTGAAGACCTCTTGGAAGCCGATCACCTGCGCGCCCTGGGCGGCGGCCGCGCGGGCGTGCTCCTCGTGCTTGGCGAGCATGGATTCGGTGTCGCCGGTCCAGGTGGCCTGGACCAGAGCGGCGCGGACGACATTGGCCATGAGCTGCTCCTTCACGGGGGCGTCAGCCGGGCCGACCGGCCAGGCTGACACGTGTAGATCCACGTGTGGTTGCGACCGTAGGACGCGGCACGCCGCGCGGCAAGACCGTCGATCGTCCTGTGGATAACTCGGCTTGCGCATAAGAACACAGAAAAACTTGCAAGTTTGCCTGTCGATATTTACGGTGGACGCATGCCCGACAAGGAACCCGACCAGAAACCCGGCCAGGAATCCGACCAGGAATCCGGCACGGCCGACGCGGATACCGGCCAGCCGTCCGGCAAGGATCAGGAACGCGCCGCCGCCGATCTGGCCGCGACGGTCTCCCAGCTCATGCGCCGCCTGCGCGTGGCGTCCCCGCAGGGCGCGCTCACCCCCTCGCAGCGCGCCGTCCTCGGCCGTCTGGACACCGCAGGGCCCGCCACCACCGCCGAGCTGGCCCGCGCGGAGCTCGTCCGACCGCAGTCCATGCGCGTCATCGTCGCCAGGCTGGAGGAGCTGGGCCTGGTGACCCGCTCCCCGCATCCCACGGACGGGCGGCAGGTCCTGTTCTCCCTCACGGAGCACGGTGACGAGGCCATCGCCTCCGTACGGCACTCCAAGCACGCCTGGCTCGCCGACGCCATGGCCCACCGGCTCACCCCGGAGGAACAGCGGGCCCTCGCCGACGCCACCCTCCTGCTCAAGCGCCTGGTGGAGGAGTGAAGGCCTTAAGGGCGCCCCTGCGCGCCCGCGGCCCCGGCGCCGCCCCGGACGAGGGCTTCGGCGCGCGCCTGATGACGCCGCTGCTCCTCGGTGCCGTCCTCAACCCCCTCAACAGCACCATGATCGCCACCGGTCTGGTGGCCGTAGGCCGCGACTTCGGCACCGGCCCCTCCGGCACGGGCTGGCTCCTGTCCTCCCTCTACCTCACCAGCGCCGTCGGCCAGCCCGTCATGGGCCGCCTCGCCGACTCCCTCGGCCCCCGCCGCGTCTTCCTCGCGGGCCTCGCCATCGTCTGCGCGGGCGGCCTGCTCGGCACGCTGGCGCCCGCCTTCGGCTGGCTGATCGCCGCCCGTGTGCTGCTCGGCCTCGGCACCTCGGCCGCCTACCCCGCCGCGATGGCGATGCTGCGCGCCGAGTCCCTGCGCACCGGCCGCCCCGCACCCCGCCCCGTGATGGGCCGCCTCTCGCTCGCCGCCCTGGGCAGCGCGGCCCTCGGCCCCACCCTCGGCGGGCTCCTCACCGCGACCACAGGCTGGCGGGGCATCTTCGCGGTCAACGTGCCGCTCGCCCTGCTGGCGCTGGCCGTGGCCCTGCCGTGGCTGCCGCACGACCGCACCGGCCCTGCAGAACCTGTGCGGGGCTCCGTGCAGCAGGGGCCCGTACAGCCGCAGCAGCCCGCCGGCTGCCCGTCCGGCGACTCCCCGACGCGCCACGCCCTCCTGCGCACCTACCTCCGCCACGGGCTCGCCTACCTGACGATCTACTGCGCCCTGTACGGATACGCCCAATGGCTGGAGGAGGCCCGGGGCTGCACCTCCTTCCAGGCCGGTCTGGTCATGCTGCCGATGTCCCTCGCGGCGGCCGTCTGCTCGCTGCTCGGCGCCCGGACGAAGGGCCTGCGCGCCCCGCTCACCACGGCCGCCGCACTGCTCGCCGCGGGCAGCGGCATCCTCGTGGCCGCCACCGGCGGCACCCCGCTCGCCGCGCTGCTGATCGCCTCCGCGCTCTTCGGCGTGCCGCAGGGCCTGGCCTCCACCGGCAACCAGGCCGCCGTCTACGCCCAGGCGCCGCCCGACCGCGTCGGCTCCGCGGCCGGACTGCAGCGCACCGCCCAGTACACGAGCGCGATAGCCGCCACCGGCCTCCTCGCCCTCTGCTTCGGGCGGCAGGCGAGCGACGCCGGGCTCCACCGGCTCGCGGCCGTCACCGGCGCGCTGAGCCTGCTGCTGCTCGCCCTCACCGCCACCGACCGCGCCCTCCGCGCGCGTGCCCGCACCTGACTCCCGTACCCGACCCCCGCACCCGACCCCGACCCCGACCCCGAAAAGGAGTCCACAGCCATGCCCGTCACCACCCTCGACACGACCACCGCCCTCGTCCTCATCGACCTCCAGAAGGGCATCGTGGCGCTCCCCACCGCCCATCCCTCCCAGGAGATCGTCGAGCGCGGCGCGCGCCTGGCCGCCGCCTTCCGAGAGCGCGGCCTGCCCGTCGTCCTCGTCCGGGTCGTCGGCTCCGCACCGGGCCGCTCCGAGGCGCCCCTGCGCAGCGGGCGCCCGCCGGCCGGCTTCGCCGACCTGGTGCCCGAACTCGGCCGGGAGGAGAGCGACATCGTGGTCACCAAGCACACCTGGGGCGCGTTCCACGCCACCGACCTGGACCTCCAGCTGCGGCGCCGCGGCGTCACCCAGATCGTCCTCGCGGGCATCGCGACGGGCGCGGGCGTGGAGTCCACCGCGCGCGCCGCCCACGAGCACGGCTACCACGTGACGGTCGTGACCGACGCCGTCACCGACCCCGATCCGGAGGTGCACCGCATCGCCGTGGAGAAGGTCCTGCCGCGCCTGGCGGAGACCGGCACGACGGACGAGGTGATCAAGCTGCTGGGCTGACGGCCCCGGCTAGCCCACGTAGGCGGCGTACGCGACCATCGCCCCGGCGGCGGCCGCGTACGCCGCGAGGGCGATGACCGCACCGCGGTGGTGCAGCCGCTCGACGCGCTCCGGGTCGCCGCCGCGGACCGTCCAGCGCCAGGACAGCACGGTGGCGACCACGGCCAGCAGCACGTAGACGAGAGTGAGCAGATGCAGCGCGTCGATGAGCGTCAGCCCGACGCTGCTGGTGATGACGGTGTTCACCTGCTGCATGTTGAGCATGACGACGAACAGGCCGCCGCCCAGCAGGGACAGCCTGCTCTGCATCGAGTCGAGCTTCTCCCCCATGCCCAGCTCCTCGCTGTGCGAGGGCAGCAGGAAGGTGGCGGTGCCGATGAGCAGCATCAGGTACAGCGGGCCCGTCAGCTTCCAGAAGATGACGGGGTCGCTGCGCGAGAGGGAGATCTGGACGAGCAGCCTGCTGCGCGTGCTGCCCTTGCCCCTGGGGAGGGTGGCGTCGCCGAAGTTGGTGGGGAAGTGCCGGTCGACCGCAACGAGGCGGAAGCCGGTGATCCGCCAGCCGGGCGGCGCGATCCCCTCGTTCACCCCGGAGTCCTCGTTGTCGGGAACGAACCGGGTCTCCTCGGCCTCCTTACGGGAGGTGATCTTGATTTCGATGCGGTGGCGGTCGAAGGGGAAGGCCCGGACGCCCCAGTCCTGCCGGAAGGTCCCCTGGACCCGGACCACATCCCTGAACATGCCCTTCTCGCTGGTCAGGGCGGGCTCGCTCTTCTCCAGGTCGTCGTTGTAGTTGCTGAACGCCGCCCCGGGCAGCGGGTCCAGGTCGCGCCGCGGGCAGACGCTCCACACCGTCACCCGCGCCCCGAAGGTGTGCCCGACGGGATCGAGGCCGTAGAGGTCGCTGAGATAGGCGCCGGTCCGGCAGGTGCCCGGCTCCGCCGCCGCGCTCGCGGCGGGACTGCCCAGCAGCCACGCCGCGAGCGCGCCGAACAGCGCTGCCAGCATGCCCGGGACGCCGGTGAGAGCCCGGCGCCGGCCTGCGGATTCCTCACAGTGCACAGCCATATGCCGGTGATCCTGACCGGATCGGAGGCCGGAGATTCACTCTCCTCCCTCACCCGCCCGGGCGCATTTCAGCGCACCGGCGGCTTGCCGCTCGGGCGCACCACCATCGCCGAGCCCCCGCCGCGCCGTGTCCGCTCGGCGGCGGCCACCCACCGGCCGTCCGGCAGCAGCTGGACGCCGGTCGCCGCGCCGATCTCCGGGTTGAGCTTGAAGGTGTGCCCGATGGCCTCCAGCCGGCCGCGCAGCGGGCTGTTCCACAGGTCCGGTTCCAGCTCGGTGGCCGCGGCGTTGCGCTGGCTCGCGCGCGGCGCGGCGATCGCGTCGACGAGCGGCATCCCGCGGTCGACGTGGTTGAGGAGGGTCTGCAGTGCCGTCGTGATGATCGTGGCACCGCCGGGCGAGCCGAGGGCGAAGGCGGGCCGCCCGTGGTCGAGGACGATCGTGGGCGACACCGACGAGCGCGGGCGCTTGCCCGGGCCGGGCAGGTTCGGGTCGTGGACGCCCGGGGTGACGGGGACGAAGGAGAAGTCCGTCAGCTCGTTGTTGAGCAGGAAGCCGCGGCCGGGGACGGTGATGCCGCTGCCGCCGGTCTGCTCGATGGTGAGCGTGTACGCGACGACGTTGCCCCACTTGTCGGCGACCGTCAGATGGGTGGTGTGCTCGCCCTCGTAGGGCGTGGGCGCGGCCTTGCCGTGTGCGCCGCAGGGCACCGGGCGGCGCGGGTCGCCGGGCGCCAGCGGGCTGGTGAGCACCGCGCCGTCCTTGATCAGGCAGGCGCGGCTGTCCGCGTAGCGCTGGGAGGTGAGGGCCTTGGTGGGCACGGATTCGAAGGCCGGGTCGCCCACCCAGCGGTTGCGGTCGGCGAAGGCGATCCTGCTGGCCTCGATGTAGCGGTGCAGGTAGGTCTTCGCGTCGAGCTTCGAAAGGTCGCCCTTCTCCAGGATGTTGAGGGCCTCGGCGACCGTCGTGCCGCCGGAGGACGAGGGGCCGATTCCGTAGACGTCCAGGCCCCGGTAGGACGTGCGGGTCGGCGCCTGGCGCTTCGCCGCGTACTCCCGGAGGTCCCGCTCCGTCAGGTCGCCGGGGCGGGCCACGCGCCCGGAGGCCGGGTCGACGGGCGGCTTGCGCACGGTACGGACGATGTCGCGGCCCACCTCGCCGCGGTAGAGGGCGCCGACGCCGCGCTCACCCAGGAGCGCGTAAGTGCGGGCGAGGTCGGGGTTCTTGAGGGTGCTGCCCACGGCGGGCGGGCGGCCGCCGGGCAGGAAGAGCTTCGCCGTCGCCGGGAAGTCCTTGAAGCGGGCCTCGTTGTCGGCCGTCTGCCGGCGGAAGGTGGCGTCGACGGTGAAGCCCGAGCGGGCGATGCGCTCGGCGGGCCGCAGCACCTGGGCGAGCGAGCGGGTGCCCCAGGTGCGCAGGGCGGTGTCCCAGGTGGCGGGGGTGCCGGGGGTGCCGACGCTCAGGCCGCTGGTGACGGCGTCGGCGAAGGGAACGGGCTTCCCCTTCTCCAGGAAGAGGTTCTTGTCCGCGCTCAGCGGGGCGCGTTCGCGGCCGTCGATGGTGGAGACCTGGTGCCGCTTCGCGTCGTAGTGGACGAAGTAGCCGCCTCCGCCGATGCCCGCGGAGTACGGCTCGGTGACGCCGAGCGCGGCCGCGGTGGCCACGGCCGCGTCGACGGCGTTGCCGCCCTTGCGGAGCACTTCGATGCCGGCGGCCGAGGCATCGGCGTCGACGCTGGCCACGGCGCCGCCGTAGCCGGCGGCGACAGGGGTCTTGGCGGGGGTGCGGTCCGCCTCGGCGAGCGGGCCGCCGGGCTGGGCGGCGGCCGGGAGGGCGCCGAGTCCGACGACCAGGGAGGCTGCCGCGGCGAGCACGGGCAGACGTCGGTGCGGGGGCTTCTTCGTTCTCGGGCGGGCCATTCTGCCTCCAAGCGGGCGAGCGGGCCCCGGAGCCTACCCGCGCCGCCACGGCGCGCAACCCCACCGGACACAATCGGCGGTGCCGCGACGCGCCTCCGGCGCGGTGCCAACCACCCCCGCCGTCACGGGGTGCAACCCCCGCACACGCGACCGGCAGTGCCGGACAGACCGCCGCCTGTACGGCACCACCGCACACCACCGTCGCGGCGGGAGGAATCGGCCCACACACTCGCAGAAGCCTGCGCAACAAACCACTCCCGCCGCCGCGGCGCGCGCCCACCACCGAACGCGACCGGCGGTGCCGCACCAGCCTCCGCCCGTACGGCACCGCCGCACACCAGCGTCGCAGCGCGCCGCCGTCGCGGCGGAAGGAAACGCCCAGCACCCGGGCCGTCAGGTGACGGCAGGGTGCCGGGCAAGAACCGGCGCGCCCCCGCGGGAGCGGTGCGCGTGCGCGTCAGCGGCCGCGGGCCGCCGTCGTCACTGCGCCGGCCATGGCGGCCTCACCCTTGGCGTTGGGGTGGAACGGCGCAGCCGGGTTCTCCGGCTGTGCGCCCTCGATCCAGCGGTCCGCGGCGGGCTTGCACACGTCGTGGCCGAGGGTCGGCTTGTAGGTGTCGGCGAAGCGGACGCCGGCCTTGCGGGCCTCGCCCTGCAGCATCGTGTTGAGCTTCTTCTCGGTGTCGCGCAGGTAGGCCACGTCGCCCGCGGCGATCGGCACCGCCGGGAAGCAGCCGGTGCCCTCCTCCGGCATGATCGCCGGGTAGCCGACGAGCACCACGCGCGCGTGCGGGGCGCGCGCGTGCACGTCCTTGAGCACCTTGGCGACCTTGGGCGCGGCGTCGGCGATGCGGGCGGTGAGCTGGTCCGCGCCGCCCTCGGTGTACTTCGTACGGCAGGGAGCGCCGGCCGGGTCGCTCACGGACAGCTGGGCGCAGGTGCCGATGATGTCGCCGAAGCCGATGTCGTTGCCGCCGATACCGAGCGTGACGAGGCGGGTGTCCCGGCCGAGCGCGTTGAGCTGCGGCGGGTTGTCGCCCTGGGCGCGCCACATGTCGTCGGTCTTGGCGCCGCTGCAGCTGACGTCCTTGAAGGACGTCTGGTGCAGGGCCTTCGCGGTGAGCGCGGGGTAGTTGACGCTGGAGCGGGCGCAGTCGCCGCCCGTCTGCTCGGGAACGCCGGGGGCGGAGGTGTAGGAGTCGCCGAGGGCGACGTAGCGCTGACCGCCGGTGGGGGTCGCGGTCGCCTCGGCGTCCGCCGCCGTCGCAGTGCCGGCGACGGACGCCGCCAGGGCCGCCGCCGCGCCGAGCGCCGCAAGTCCCTTCCCGTACCGCCCACCACGTCTGTGCGCGTGTACCACCAGTGCCTCCATGAAATTGTCCGATGTATGTCTTGCGATGATCGCGGACGTCAGACTCGCCGGGTGGTGACCGTCTGTCAACTAACGACCCGAGGTTAAATTGGAGTACAAGAATCGGATTAGGTAGAGTGCAGATGTGCGACTGACCAAGAGCACCGACATAGCGCTGCGCATCGCCATGCGCCTGGCCGTGACCGGCGACGACAGCCCGACCACCCGCGAGGTGGCCGAGGCCGTCGGCGTGCCGTACACCCACGCCGCCAAGGTCGTCAGCAGGATGCAGCACCTGGGTGTCGTCGAGGCCCGCCGGGGCCGCGGCGGCGGACTCACCCTCACCACCGCCGGGCGGACGGGCTCCGTCGGCCGGCTGGTGCGCGAGCTCGAAGGCACCGGCGACGTCGTCGGCTGCGAGGACGATCCACCGTGCCCCCTGCGCGCGGCCTGCCGGCTGCGCGGGGCGCTGCGGAACGCCCAGGAGGCGTTCTACGCCGCCCTGGACCCCATCACCGTCGAGGAGCTGACCGGACCGCCGACCGGACCGGTCCTGCTGAGCCTGGGCACGCACCCGCAGGACTGAACCGCCCTGCCCCTCCACCGGGTCTTTCGCACGACCGAAAATACGCATCCAAGATACCGATTCAAGGAGCGCCGATGCTGTCCCCCAAGTCGACCGAGATCGTCCGCGCCACCCTCCCCGCCGTCGGCGGCGCCATCGGGGAGATCACCCCGCTCTTCTACGACAAGCTCTTCGCGGCCCACCCCGAGCTCCTGCGCGACCTGTTCAACCGCGGCAACCAGGCGAACGGCGCCCAGCAGCAGGCCCTCGCCGGCTCGATAGCCGCCTTCGCGACCGCCCTGGTCGAGCACCCGGAGGCCCGCCCCGACGCGATGCTCTCGCGCATCGCCCACAAGCACGTCTCGCTCGGCATCGGCGCCGAGCAGTACCGCGTGGTCCACCTGCACCTCTTCGCCGCCATCGCGGAGGTCCTGGGCGACGCGGTCACCGAGGAGGTGGCGGCGGCCTGGGACGAGGTCTACTGGCTGATGGCCAACGCCCTCATCGCCCTGGAGGCGCGGCTGTACAAGCAGGCCGGCACCGCCGCCGGGGAGGTCTTCCGCCCCTACCGCGTCACCGGCCGCATCGAGGAGACCGCGGAGGTCACGACCTTCCTGGTGCAGCCGGTCGACGGCCGCCCGCTGCCCGCCGCCCGCCCGGGGCAGTACGTCTCGGTCCGCACGGAGCTCGCGGACGGTGCCCGGCAGATCCGTCAGTACAGCCTTTCCGGCCACCCCGACGACGCGCTGCAGTTCTCCGTCAAGCGCGTGACCGGCGACCCGGCCGGCGAGGTCTCCCAGCACCTCCACGACCGCGTGCCCGTCGGCGCGACCTTGATGATCGGGGCGCCCTGCGGGGACGTGGCCCTCGACGACGGCACCTCGCCCGTCCTGCTGGCCTCGGCCGGCATCGGCTGCACCCCGATGACCGGAATGCTCTCCCACCTCGCCGCGACCGGCTCGCGCCGCCCCGTGATCACCGTCCACGCCGACCGCAGCGAGGCCACCCACGCCTTCCGCGCCGACCTGCTGCAGCTCACGGAGAAGCTCCCGGACGCGGTCGCGCACATCTGGTACGAGCAGCCCGAGGGCGACTGGCCCGCCGACCGCACAGGCTACGCCGACCTCTCCCGCCTCGACATCCCCGCAGGCACCACGGCCTACCTCTGCGGTCCGCTGCCCTTCCTCCGCTCGGCCCGGACGCAGCTCCTGGAGGCGGGGGTCGCCGCCGCGGACATCCACTACGAGGTCTTCGGCCCGGACCTGTGGCTGGGCGCGGACGCATGACACGGCGGCGCCGTCACCCACCGGCGCCCCACCCGCACACAGGCGCCCCTTTTCGTTAGCGCATTCGAGTGACGGGCGGTTCTCCGGCCCACCCGAGGGAAGAGTCATCGCACTCACGTCCGAGGAGGGCTCCCATGCCGTACTCACCCGCCCGTTCGCTCCTCCGCCTCTTCGTCGCCCTGCTCGCGGCGCTCTCGCTGGGCGCGCTCATGGCCGGCCCCACGGCCGCCGACAGCAAGTCCCTCGTCGCACGCACGGTGTCGATGGTGAACTTCCGGTTCGTCCCGCAGACGCTGACGGTCAACGTCGGTGACACGGTCACCTGGGTCAACGACAGCGGCAGCACGCACACCACCACGTCCGACACACCGCGCTGGGACTTCACCGTCGGCCCCGGCCAGTCGTCCCCGCCCGTCTCCTTCAACACCCCGGGGACCTTCCCCTACCACTGCACCCCTCACGCGGGACTCGGCATGACGGGCACCATCACCGTCCAATAGCCGCCGCGGCCGTCACGGATGGATCTGCCCGGCACCCGGCAGCAGGGTGCCGGGCTCCGCCGGGGCGACCTCCACCGCCTCCGTCTTCAGGCTGCGCCGCTGCCGCTTGGCGACCCATGTGGCGAACCACGACAGGAGCATGCACATGCCGATGTAGATCGGGGAGATGATCAGGACGACGGGGATGAACGGCAGCCCGTAGTCGAGGTTGCTGGCGATGAGCTTGCCCGCGTGCAGGAACTCCTCGTAGGTGATGAGGAAGCCGAGCGAGGTGTCCTTGAGCGCCACGACCAGCTGGCTGATGATCGCCGGCAGCATGGCGCGGACCGCCTGCGGCACGAGGACGTGCGTCATCACCTGCGTCTTGCGCATCCCGAGGGCGTACGCCGCCTCCCGCTGGCCGCGGTCGACGGAGTTCACCCCGCTGCGGAAGACCTCCGCGAGCACCGAGCCGTTGTAGAGGGTGAGCCCGGTGACGAGGGCCGGCAGCGGCTGGACCTTGAGGGCGACGAAGACGAAGAAGATCATGACCAGCACCGGCATGGCCCGGAAGAACTCCACGAAGAGCGTGGCGATCCAGCGCACGAGGCGGTGCTCGGAGAGCCGTCCGCAGGCCAGCAGCCCGCCGAGGGCGAGGGAGAGCACGGCGGCGTAGGCGAAGGCCTTCAGCGTGTTGCCGAGGCCCCGCAGCAGCAGCTCCTGGATGCCCTCGTACGCGAACGGCCGCCACTTCTCGGCCGTGAACTGGTTGGTGTCGAAGAGCAGGTAGAGCGCCCAGGCGATGATCCCCAGGATCACGGCGGTGGCGGCCAGGCCGTAGACGAGGTGGCGCCGCCGCGCCCGCGGCCCGGGGATGTCGTAGAGCGCGGTGTCGGTCATCGGGGCACTCCCCAGCGCTTCTCCAGCACGTTGAAGATCGCGCTGATGGACAGGGTCACGATCAGATAGCCGACGGCGATCCAGACGAAGGTCCAGACGATGCTGTAGCCGAGCTCGTTGAGCGGCTTGTACGTGCCGAGGAGCTCGGTCACGCTGAAGGATCCGGCGATCGCGGAGTTCTTGGCGAGTGCGATCAGGGTGGAGCCGATCGGCGGGATGACGGAGCGGAAGGCCTGCGGCAGGACGACGAGGCTCAGGGTCTGCCCGAAGGTCATGCCCAGGCTGCGGGCCGCCTCCCCCTGCCCCGTCGGGACAGTGTTGATGCCCGAGCGCAGGGCCTCGCAGATGAAGGCCGACGTGTAGCAGCCGAGGGCGAGGACGGCGAACAGCTCGAAGGGCAGGACGACCCCGAACCGCGGCAGGCCGAGCAGCACCGCGAAGAACAGCAGCGTCAGCGGGGTGTTGCGCAGCACCGTCACCCACGCCGTGCCGAAGACCCGCAGGGAGCCGACGGGAGCGACGCGGAAGGAGGCCATCACGAACCCGAGGACGAGGGCGAGCAGCGAGGCGTAGACGGTGAGTTCGACCGTGCCGAGCAGCCCTTTGCCGTAAAGGGAGAGGTTGTCGGTGAGGACGTTCACAGCGGGCGCCTCCCGGTGAGGTGACGGGCGGGCCGTTCCGGCCGGGGGTGCGGGGGACGTCCCCCGGGAGAGTGCAGCACGGGACTCCTCAGCTCGCCGGGTAGCGGTCGACGGCGGGCGGTTTCGGGGCGGGCACCCCGGAGAGGCCGAGCGTGGCGTCGTACGCCTTCTTCCAGTCGCCGTTCTTCTCGTGGGCCTCGATGGCGTCGTCCAGGGCGAAGCGCAGGGCGTTGTCGCCCCGGGGCACGCCGATGCCGTAGGGCTCCTTGGAGAAGGGCTTCCCCGCGATCTTCAGCTCGTCGGGGGCCTTGGCCGCAAAGCCCATGAGGATGGTGTCGTCGGTGGTGACGGCGTCGACCTGGAGGCTGAGGAGGTTGTCCACGCAGACCGAGTAGGTGTCGTAGGCGACCGCAATGGCCTTGGGGTACTCGCGCTCGATGCGCTGCAGCGGGGTGGAGCCGGCGGCCGAGCAGACGCGCTTGCCCGCCAGGTCCTGGGGCCCGTTGATGTCCTTCTCGTCGGTGCGGACCAGCAGCGACTGCCCGGCGATGAAGTACGGCCCGGCGAAGCCGACCTGCTTCTTGCGCAGGGCGTTGATGGTGTAGGTGCCGACGTAGTAGTCGATCTGGCCGTTCTGGAGGCCGGTTTCACGGTTGGCGGAGGCGATGGTGCGGAAGTGGATGGTCTTGGGGTCGAAGCCCAGGGAGGCGGACATCATGCGGGCGATCTCGATGTCGTAGCCCGAGTAGACCCCGGTGGCGGGGTCCTTCTCGCCCATGTAGGGCTGGTCCTCCTTGGCGCCGACGACCAGGTGGCCGCGGGCCTTCGCGGCCCGCCAGGTGGGCGAGTCGGGGAGCCGGAAGCCCTGGTCGACGGTGTAGACGGGCAGCGCCTCGGGTTTGGGCCCCTTGACGGGCGGGCTGCCGGGCTTGCCGCAGGCGGCGGCGAGCAGGGCGAGCCCGGCGAGGACCAGGCCGGCCGCTCGGCGGCCCCGCGTGCGGGCTTCTGGAAGGTGCCGGTTTCCTTGCCTGTTCCGGTTCTCTTGCCTGTTCCGGTTCTCTTGCCCGTTCCGCTTCCCATGCCTGTTCATGTGCGCAGCACTCCCCGCTCAGTGCTTGAGGATCTTGGAGAGGAAGTCCTTGGCGCGCTCGCTCTCGGGTGCGGTGAAGAACTGCTCGGGGGAGCGGTCCTCGACGATGCGGCCGTCGGCCATGAAGACCACGCGGTTGGCGGCGGAGCGGGCGAAGCCCATCTCGTGGGTGACGACGACCATCGTCATGCCGTCCCGGGCGAGCTGCTGCATGACCTCCAGCACCTCGTTGATCATCTCCGGGTCCAGGGCCGACGTCGGCTCGTCGAACAGCATCACCTTCGGATCCATGGCCAGGGCGCGGGCGATGGCCACACGCTGCTGCTGACCACCCGAGAGCTGCGCCGGGTACTTGTCCGCGTGGGCGAGCAGGCCGACGCGCTCCAGCAGCTCGCGCGAGCGCCGGTCGGCGTCCTCCCTGGACCGCTTGCGGACCTTCAGCGGCGCCAGGGAGACGTTGGCGAGCACGGTCTTGTGGGCGAAGAGGTTGAAGGACTGGAAGACCATCCCGACCTCGGCGCGCAGCTTGGCGAGCTCGCGCCCCTCCTCGGGCAGCGGCCGGCCGTCGAGGAGGATGGTGCCGGACTCGACGGGCTCCAGCCGGTTGATCGCCCGGCACAGGGTGGACTTTCCGGAGCCGGAGGGACCGATGACGACGACCACCTCGCCCCGGCCGACGGTGAGGTCGATGTCCTTCAGGACATGCAGCTTGCCGTAGTGCTTGTTTACACCACGTAGTTCGATCAGGGGATCGACGGCCATGCCCAGTCCCGCCCACTCTCCGCGCTCTTCGGGTCGACGCTCACCATCCGGGCAAACTATTCCCCTCCATAGGGGACTTCAGCCATGACACGCATTCATATGGGCATTCGTTGCACATTGCCCGCCATTTGCCCTAGGTACACAGACCGGGCCTGGGTACCTAGCCTGAGGGGGACGGACTGGGGGAACTCGGGGGAAAGGAGCCGGGGGTGGGCGACAGCAGGCCCGTCTACCAGCGCATCGCGGACGATCTGCGCCGGCGTATCGACGAGGGCGGGCTCGCCGTGGGCGAGCGCATCCCCTCCCGCTCCGAGCTCAAGCGCGCCTATGCCGCCAGCGACCAGACCGTGGACCGGGCGGTGCGCGTACTGAAGGCCGCCGGGTATGCGGAAGGCCAGTTCGGGCGCGGCGTGTTCGTCACCGACCGGGCGCCGCTCGGCAGCCTGCTCCGCTCCACCGGAGCCGTTGATTCCCCCTTCGCCGCCCAGATCAGGGGGTACGGGCCGCCCGTCCCGCGCCGGGGCGAGCCGTCCGGCGGGCAGCCCCCGCCCGACGGCGGCACGGCCCGCAACACCACCCTTACGTGGGAAGCATCGTCCACCGAAACCGCCGCCCCGGAGCGGATCGCCGAGCGGCTGCAGATCGGCGCGGGCACCCGTGTGCTCTGCACCCAGTACGAATATCTGGCCAATCGGCACCCCGTGCAGCTCGCCACCAGCTGGGAGCCGCTCGCCATCACCGAGGGCACGGACGTCGCCCTGCCCGAGCGCGGGCCCTACGCCCGGCGCGGGGTCCGCGGGCGGCTCGCGGCCATCGGCATCCGGGTCGTGCGGGCCCGGGAGCTCGTGGGCTCCCGGCCTGCGAGCACGCCGGAAGCCGAGGCGCTCGGCTGCGCCGCGGGGAGCTGCGTCACGGTCATCGAGCGCACCCACTTCGACGGCGACGGCCGGGCCGTGGAGACCTCCGACATCGTCGTGCGCGCCGACCGCTGGCGGGTCGAGTACGACATCGCCTTCACCAGCTGAGCCCGCTCCCCCGGCCGCACGCCCCCGCTCCTGGTCAGTTCTCCGCGAGCTCCGCGTACAGCTGCGACAGCTCCGGCACGCCGTCGGCCGCCCACTCCCGGCCCGCCTCGACCACGTCGACCTCCCGGCCGTTGGCGAGCCGCACCACCGGCTGGCCGTCCGGCCAGATCCACCACCCCGCGCCCGGCACCGTACGGATGACGACCGTGCCCAGGTAGAGGCCTGCGTCGTTGCCCAGCCAGGGCAGCAGCTCCGGGTCGTCCCGCCAGCGCGGCTGCAGCTGGTCCAGCGCCTCCAGGGAAGCGGGGGAGTCATCGAGCACCACCCCTGCGGACTGCGCGTGTGTGCGCAGCAGTTCGCACTCGGACAGCAGCTCCGCAAGACCTTCCGGGTCGCGGTCGACCGCGTTCGCCAGCGCCGCACCGCGCCCCGGTCCGTGTCGCTTTCGCCAACTGTCCAAGAAGGGAATGTTCATACCGGACAGGATCGCACTCGCACGGATGGCCCCACCACAGGCGCGCGGCGCCCGACGTGACCGGATGGCCTCCTTGACGTTGCCCATACGTCTCCTTAGCTTCATGCAGCCACTGACCGAGCGGGGAACCAAGGGAGGCATGAGACACATGCTCCGAACGCAGACACCGGGCGGGAGACGGCACAGACGGTGGACGGCGGTGCGGGCTGCGGCCCGGGCCGCCGCGGTGGGGATCGTGGGCGCCGCCTGCGCCGTCGCTGCCGCAAACACTCCGGCGCTCGCCGCCGGATCACAACCCGGTGCGCAACCCGACAGAGAGCCGCTCCCGCTGGAGCGGCTCTTCGACAACCGGGCGGTCAGCGACGACGCCCGCCCCGGCGGTGCCGACTTCGACGGAGCGGGCAACTCCCTCTCCGCCCAGGACCTCACGGCCGCCGGCTGGACGCCCGGCCGCGAACTCGCCTTCGACGGCGCCCGGCTGCACTGGCCACGCTCCGCCGCCGGGAAGCCCGACAACGTCCGCGCCGCAGGGCAGGCCGTCCGCCTCGGCGGCCGCGGGGAGGCCCTGACGTTCCTCGTCGCCGGCACGACGAAGGGCGCGCCGGGCGGCGACGCCACCGGCACGGGCACGGTGCGCTACCGCGACGGCTCGCGCAGCACCTACCGGCTGGCCGCACCGGACTGGCGCAGCGGCCTCCTGACGACGAAGGCCGTCGGCCTGCCCCACCTCAACACGGGCAGCGGGCGCAAGGCGGCGACCACCCGGCTGTACACGGTGTCCGTGCCGGTCGCGCCCGGCCGCGACATCGAATCCGTCGTCCTGCCGCAGGACCCCGGGCCGGAGCGCGACCTGCACGTCTTCTCCCTCGCGCTGCGCGGCGGCAGCCGCGGCTGGACCGGCACCTGGGCCGCCTCCACCTCCGGCTACGCGGCCGTCGGGCCGTGGACGGACCGCACGCTGCGGCTGGTCGTGCACAGCAGCGCCGGCGGGCCCGCGACGCGGATCCGGCTGGAGAACACCTTCGCGCCGCGCCCGGTGCGGATCGGCCGTGCCACCGTCGCCCTGCAGGGCAAGGGCGCGGCCACGGCCGGCGCGCCGCGGGCCCTGGCCTTCGGCGGCCAGGCGGGCACGGTGATCCCCGCCGGTGCGCAGGCGTTCAGCGATCCGCTGGGCTTCCGGGTACCCGAGGGCACCAACCTGCTGGTGAGCATCCACCTGCCGGGCAAGGTGACCGCCGTGCCCGTGCACAGCTACACCAGCCAGGTCTCCTACCTGACCGGTGACGGAAGCGGCGACCGGACGGGCGAGCGCGGCGCGGGGGCGTACACCGGCACGCTGGAGACCTGGCCGCTGCTGACGGGCGTGGACGTCGCGGACGGGCCCGGGTCCGTGGTGACGCTGGGCGACTCGATCACCGACGGCGAGCGGTCGACGCCGGGCGCCAACGGCCGCTGGCCCGACCTGCTGGCGCGGCGGCTGCAGGCCCAGCACGCCCTGCCCCGCTTCGGGATCCTCAACCACGGCATCTCCGGCAACCGCGTGGTGACCGACCGCTATCCGGGCGACGGGACGAGCACCATCATGAGCGGCGTCAGCGCCCAGCACCGGCTGGAGCGTGACGTGCTGGCGCAGACCTCGGCCCGTACGGTCATCGTCTTCGAGGGCGTCAACGACATCCGGTCCGGCACGAAGGCCGGGCAGGTCATCGCGGGGCTCAAGGCGATCGCGGCGCGGGCCCACGAGCGCGGCATGCGGGTGATCGCCGCGACCATCGCGCCCTGCGGCGGCTTCTACGACTGCACGCCGGACGCCGAGGCCCAGCGCACCGCCATCAACCGGCACATCCTGGAGGACGGCGGTACGTACGACGCCGTGTTCGACTTCGACGCGGCCATCAGGGACCCGCAGCAGCCGGACCGGATGCTGCCGGCCTACGACGGCGGCGACCACCTGCACCCCAATGACGCCGGCATGAAGGCGTTCAGCGACACGATCGACCTGCGCAAGCTGCTCTGACCGCGCCGGCCGCCGGGAGAACACGGCGGCACGGGCGGGAGAGCGCGGCGGGCGGGGCGCCCCGGCTCAGACGTCCAGGTCGACGACGACCGGGGCGTGGTCCGAGGCGCCCTTGCCCTTGCGCTCCTCACGGTCGACGAATGCGTCCTGCCTCGCCTTCACGAAGGGGGTGTTGCCGTAGACGAGGTCGATGCGCATGCCCCGGTTCTTGGGGAAGCACAGCTGGCGGTAGTCCCAGTACGTGTACGGGCGGTCGTACTTCAGCGGGCGCGGCACGACATCGGACAGGCCCAGGTCGCGCAGGGCGCCGAGCGCCGCCCGCTCGGCCGGGGTGACGTGCGTGGCGCCCTCGAAGACGGCCGGGTCGTAGACGTCCTCGTCGGTCGGGGCGATGTTGTAGTCACCGAGGACGGCGAACGGGCGCTCGCCCTCCGCATCGGTGGCGACGGCATCGCGCAGGGCCTCCAGCCAGCGGAGCTTGTACGCGTAGTGGTCGTGGCCGACCTCCCGGCCGTTGGGCACGTAGACCGACCAGACCCGGACGCCGCCGCACGTCGCGGAGATCGCGCGGGGCTCCTGCCCGCCGTCGTAGTCAGGGCCGCCCGGCAGACCGCTCACCACGTCCTCCAAGCCCACCCGGGAGACTATGGCCACGCCGTTCCACCGGCCGGTGGCGTTCACCGCGGCCTCGTAGCCCAGCTCACGGAGCTCGTCGAACGGGAAGGCCTCCTCCGCGCACTTCGTCTCCTGTATGCACAGCACGTCCGTGCCGCTGCTCTCCAGCCAGGCCAGCAGCCTCGGGAGACGGGCGGTGATCGAGTTCACGTTCCAGGTGGCGATGCGCATGGAGCAACCCTAACGGCCGGGTCTGACATTCCTCGTGCGTCAGAGGGTCACGCTCTCCCCGGGCGCCAGCCGGGCGTGCTCGGCGCCGACCCGGGCGGGCGTCAGCATCCGGTCGTACACCGGCCGCGCGAGATCGGTGAGCAGCGCGTCGTGAACGTCGATCGCGAGGCGCGGCGCCAGCTCCCGCACGTAGTCGATGACCTCCGAGATCTTGTTCCAGGGCGCCATGACCGGCAGCATCAGCGTGTCCACCGGCACGTCCGGCAGCGTCAGCGCGTCGCCCGGGTGGAAGACCGAACCGTCCACGAGATAGCCCACGTTGGTGATCCGCGGGATGTCCGGGTGGATCACGGCGTGCAGCTGCCCGTGCACCTGCACGTCGAAACCCGCCGCCGTGAAGGTGTCCCCCTCCCCCACCGTGTGCACCCGGCCCGGGTAGGCCGGGGAGATCTGCTCGGCGACGCTGCGCAGCGTCCACAGCTCGGCCGCGGGGTTCGCCTCCAGCGCGGCCCGCAGCCGGTCCTCGTTGAAGTGGTCGGGGTGCTCGTGGGTCACGAGGATCGCGTCGGCGCCGACGGCCGCGTCCGCCTCGCTGAAGGCCCCGGGGTCGATGGCGAGCGTGCGGCCGTCCTTCTCCAGGCGGACGCACGCGTGGCTCTTCTTCGTCAGCTTCAGCTCCATGAGCCCATACTGCTACGCCCCTGCCGCTACGCCCCTGCTGTTACGCCCCTGCTGTTACGCCCCGGAGCCCGTCTCCTCGGCGATGACACGCTGCGCAGCGGCGAACGCGGCGCCTGCGGCGGGCAGGCCGCAGTAGACGGCCGTGTGCAGCAGCGTCTCCTTGATCTCGTCGGGGGTGACACCGCTGCGGAGCGCTCCGCGGGTGTACGGGGCGATCTCGTCGACGTGGCCGCGGGCCGTGAGGGCGGTCAGGGTGATCAGGGCCCTGGTGCGGCGGTCGAGACCGGGCCGGGACCAGGCCCCGCCCCAGGCGGAACGGGTGACGAGGTCGTGGAAGTCGGCGGTGAAGGCGTCCCGGTCCACGGGCTCGTCGCCGAGGACTTCGCGCCGGATGCGCTCGCCGCGCTCGTGGTCGCCGGCGGGGGCGTGCATGTCCGCCGGGGGCGGGCCGAATCCGCGGGGAGCGGCGGAGCCCACGGCGGCGGAGCCGTTGCCGGGGCCGTCCGGGGCCCCGCCGCCCGGGACGGCGGCACCCGACCCGGGAGCCCCGAAACCGGGCACACCTGCGCCTTGAGCGCCGGTCATGCCGGGCAGTCCCGGCCCGGAGGCGGCGAGGCCCGGAGCCCCGAAACCGGCGCCGGTGCCGCCGCCGGCCGGCGCCGGGCCGGGTATGCCTCCGGGCACGGCGGAGCGGGGAGCGCCCACGCCGGGGACAGCGGGCCCCGCGGGATCCTGCGCGCCGGGCCCGTGGCCCGCAGCCCCGAATCGGGCACCGGAAGTACCCGGGGCACCGGGAGCACCGGAACCCGCGGGATCCTGTCCCACCGCCCCGAACCCCGTACCGGAAGAACCCGGGGAGCCCGTACCGGAACCGGACGCACCCGAACCCGCGGGCCCGAATCCCGTACCGGAAACCCCCGGGCCGACCCCTCCGGAGCCGGGGACGCCAGGTCCCTCAGGACCGGGCATGCCGGGCGCGCCCGGACCGGAGGCGGCAGAACCCGCCCCCGGCACGCCGAAGCCGCCGTTGCCGACCGGAGTCGTACCCGCCGTTCCCGGGCCGCCGTCGGCCGATCCCCGTGCGCCCTGACCCGCGAAGGCCTCCCCCGGCGCCCCGAAGCCCGCGCCGCCGCCGGACGAAGCCGTGCCCGGCATCCCCGGTCCACCGAAGCCGGCGCCCGCGCCACCGGCCGAAGCCGTATCCGCCGTTCCCTGGCCGCCGTCGGCGGAGCCCACTCCCGGCGTGCCGAAGCCCGCGCCGGCAGGGCCCCCCGCACCGGGCGCCCCGAAGCCCGTGTGCGCACCGTCCTGGCCCGCTCCCGGCATCGCGGAGCCCGTGCCCCCGGCCCCGCCCCCGCCCGCGCCCGTACCGCCGGAAGGCGAGCCCGTGCCGAAGGCGCCGGACCCGCCGGAGCCCGGCGTTCCGAAGCCCGTGCCGGGCGCGCCCCCGGCCGCCCCCGGCGCCGGAGCGGAAGCCGCGGAAGCCGCAGAGCCCGCCGACACCGTCGGCAGCCCCTGCTGCGTCGACAGCTGCCACGCCGTCGTGAAGTGCCGGACCAGCAGGTCCGTCACCGCCGCCGGCTGTTCGACCGGGGCCAGGTGCGACGCTCCCGGCACCACGGCCAGCTTCGCGTCGTGGATGCCCGCGACGAGGACCCGCGCGTCCGCGGGCGGCGTCGTGGTGTCCTCGGCGCCGACGATGACGAGCGCCGGCACGCTGATCCGGGTCAGCTCGGCCCGTACGTCGAAGGCGGCCAGCGCGTCGCACGCGGCGATGTAGGAGTACGTGTCGGTGGTGCCGACCATCTGCACGGCCCAGTCCACGATGGCGGGCTGGGCACCGGAGAAGTTCGCGGTGAACCAGCGCTCGGGCGCGGAGCGGGCGACGGGGTCGAGCCCGTCCCGGCGGACCGAGGCGCCGCGCTGGCGCCAGGAGTCGGCCGTGCCGTAGCGGGCGGAGGCGGCGACGAGGGCGAGGGAGGCGAGCCGACGCGGGTGGCGCAGCGCCAGGTCGAGGCCGACGGCGGCGCTGAGGGAGCAGCCGGCGTAGCCGAAGCGTTCGACGCCGAGGGAGTCGAGGGTGGCGATGAGCCGGTCGCCGAGCTCGTCGACGGCGGGGGCGGGCGCGGCGGGGGCGCCGCCGTGGCCGGGCAGGTCGAAGCGGAGCACCCGCCAGTGCCGGGTCAGCTCGGGTATCTGGCGGTCCCACATGTGCCAGGTGGTGCCGAGTGCGGGGCCGACGACCAGGACAGGCCCGTCCTCGGGGCCGTCGGTCCGGTACTGGAGGGGCTGCGGGGTCTGCTTCTCGCTCACCCGCGCCACGCTATCCGACGGCCCGGAAGAGCGATCAGGGCGTGGTCGTGGACACCACAAAGACCCGCGGGTACTTCGGGTCGTCGAGGTTGGCGGTGATCTCCAGGGACGGCTTGGGCTTGTCCTGTTCGAGGGTCAGGCCCGCCCAGTGGTGCCCGGTGCCCAGGTCCCAGCCGACCTCGGCGGCCTCGTCCTCGTCGATGGTGACCTCGCCGTCCTCCAGCTCGGAGGCGCTGGTGCCGACGTCGGAGAGCCACTTGTCGAACTTCTCGCGCGTGGTCGTGAACTGCAGGAAGAGCGAGCTCGCCTTCCACGCGTTGGTCTCGTAGCTGGCGACGTCCTCCGCGTAGGGCGGGACGGTCACCTCGTACAGGCGGCGCTGGAGCCGGGTGGGCCAGCCCTCCTCCAGGCCGGACGCGGCCGCCTGCTCCTTCTTGGACTCGCTGCCGCCGCGGCTCTGCATCGCGGAGATGTAGAGGTAGCCGGCGGGGATGGCGATGAGCAGGAAGACGATGACGGCCTTGAGGCAGCGGCGGCCGAAGCCGCCGTCGGCCCGCGGGGGGCCGGGCGGCAGCGCGGTGCGCTCGGCGGAGTGCTCGGTGGTGGTCATCAAGCGCGGCCCGCCCTCGCGTACCGCTCGTAGCGCTCGACGCGGCGGCGGTTGGCGCGGCGGAACCGGCGGGCGACGAGCCGGGCCAGGTCCGCGGCGCCGACCATGCCGGCCTCGGGGCCGAGCTGGGCCTTGACGATGCGGGCCTCGGGGCGGTAGCCGCGGCCGGTGAGGTGGCGGCGGAAGGCGTCCCGGGCGGGCGCGATCAGCAGGTCGTCGGCGGCGCTGACGCCGCCGCCGATGACGAAGCAGGAGGGGTCGAGGGCGGCGGCGAGGTTGGCGATGCCGACGCCGAGCCACTGGCCGATGTCCTGCAGCAGCTCGACGCACATGGCGTCGCCGGAGCGGGCCAGCTCGGTGATGAGGGGGCCGGTGATCTCGTTGATGTTGCCGCCGACGCGGTCGATGATCCCGTACGCGACGGGGGACTCGGCGGCGGCCAGCTCGCGGGCCTCGCGCACCAGGGCGTTGCCGGAGCTGTACTGCTCCCAGCAGCCGCGGTTGCCGCACGGGCAGCGGTGGCCGCCGGGCACGACCTGCATATGGCCGAACTCGCCGGCGACGCCGAACTTGCCGCGCTTGACCTGGCCGTCCTCGAGGATCGCGCCGCCGATGCCCGTACCGAGGGTGATCATGACGAGGTGGTCCTCGCCGCGGCCGGCGCCGAAGCGCCACTCCGCCCAGGCGGCGGTGTTGGCGTCGTTGTCGACCATGACGGGGACGGCGAGGCGGCCGGCGAGGCGGTCGCGCAGCGGCTCGTTGCGCCAGGACAGGTGCGGGGCGAACAGAACGCGGTTGCGGTCGGCGTCGACCCAGCCGGCCGCGCCGATGCCCACGGCGTGCACGTCGTGCCGGTCGGAGAGGTCGAGGACGAGCTCGACGATGGTGTCCTCGACGACCTTGGGGCTCTTGGACTTGTCCGGCGTCTCGGTGCGGACCTTCTCCAGGATGGTGCCGTCGGCGTCGACGACGCCCGCCATCACCTTGGTGCCGCCGATGTCGATGCCGACCGTGGGGACGCGCGGGGCGGTCAGGTGCGAGCGGCGCTCGCGCGTGCCGACGGTGCGGAGCACGGTGGCCCGCGCCGCGCCCCGGTGGAGCTCGCGGTACATGCTCATGAGGCCACCGCCACGGCGTGGAGCTGTGCGGTTCTACGGTCGCTCCGGTTGCGTGCTCGCAAGAGTCGTCGTCCCTGCGGTGGTCTCGGGAGGCGTCGGCCTCGTGGATACGGTCGTGGCCGATTGTGCCTCAAGGAGGCGTTGCGTACCGCATCGCGGGAGGCGGGCCCGCCGGCTGCGGGCCCGCCCGGTGAGAGCTCCGTCACCCCTCGGCGGAGGCGACCGGCTTGCCGCCGATCACGTCCGGCCCGGGGGCCCGCTGCAGCTCGTGGCTGAGCTGCTCCAGCTCGCTGCCGCCCGCCATCTGGCGGGTGAGCTCGTCCAGGGCGATCTCCGACTTGGCGTGGCTGCCGGCCATCGCGCCGCGCTTGAGCAGCACGAAGCGGTCACCGACCAGATACGCGTGGTGAGGGTTGTGGGTGATCAACACCACGCCCAGGCCGGCGTCGCGAGCCGCGGCCACGTACTTCAGGACGACGCCGGACTGCTTGACGCCGAGCGCCGCGGTCGGCTCGTCGAGGACGAGCACCTTCGCGCCGAAGTAGACCGCCCGCGCGATGGCCACGCACTGCCGCTCGCCGCCGGAGAGGGTGCCGATGGGCTGGTCGACGTCGCGCAGGTCGATGCCCATGCGCAGCAGCTCATTGCGCGTGGTCTCGCGCATGTGCTGCACGTCGAGCCGCTTGAAGGGGCCTGCGCCCTTCGTCGGCTCGGAGCCGAGGAAGAAGTTCCGCCAGACCGGCATGAGCGGGACGACCGCGAGGTCCTGGTAGACCGTGGCGATGCCGCGGTCGAGGGCCTCGCGGGGGGAGGCGAGGCTCGTCTCCTCGCCCTCGATCTCGAAGGTGCCCGCGTCGTGCCGGTGCAGACCCGCGACGATCTTGATGAGGGTGGACTTGCCGGCGCCGTTGTCGCCGAGCACACAGGTGATCTCGCCCGCGTGGACCTCCAGGGAGACCCCTTCGAGGGCGCGGATGTTCCCGTAGAACTTGCTGACGTCCGTCAGCTTGACCAGGGCAGCACTCATTTGCGGGCCTCCGCCCTCTTGCGCACCCAGGCGTTCAGCAGCGTCGCCAGGAGCAGCATCGCGCCCAGGAAGAACTTGAACCAGTCCGGGTTCCACTGGGCGTAGACGATGCCCTTGCTGGCCATGCCGAAGATGAACGCGCCGACCGCGGCGCCGATGGCGGAGCCGTAGCCGCCGGTCATCAGGCAGCCGCCGATCACGGCCGCGATGATGTAGAGGAGTTCGTTGCCGACGCCCTCGCCGGACTGCACCACGTCGTACGACATGAGCAGGTGCTGGCCGGAGATCCAGGCGCAGAAGGCGACGGCCATGTACAGGGCGATCTTGGTGCCCTTGACGGGGACGCCGACCGCGCGGGCCGCGTCGGAGTTGCCGCCGACCGCGAAGATCCAGTTGCCGGCGCGGGTGCGCAGCAGGACCCAGGTGGCCAGGGCCACCAGGCCGAGCCACCACAGGATGGTCACCTGGAGGTCGACGCCGCCGATCGTCAGGTGCGAGGCGAAGACCTTCCGGGCGGACTCGAAGCCCTCCATGTCCCCGATGGTCTTGGTGGAGACGGTGCCGTCGATCAGCTTGGTGAAGCCCAGGTTCAGACCGGTCAGCATCAGGAAGGTGGCCAGCGTGATGATGAAGCTGGGCAGCTTGGTGCGGGTGAGCACGAAGCCGTTGAAGAAGCCGACGGCGAGCATGGCGAGCAGCGAGACGCCGGCGCCGACCCAGACGTTGGCCGTCATCTGGTAGCTGAACATCGAGGAGACCAGCGCGGCGCTGGTCACCATCACACCGGCCGACAGGTCGAACTCGCCGCCGATCATCAGCAGCGCCACGGGCACGGCCATGATGCCGATGGTCGAGGAGGCGTAGAGGACCGTCGACAGGCTCGACGCCTGCAGGAAGCTGTCGGCGACGACCGAGAAGAAGACGAAGACGGCCACCGCGCCGACGACGGCGCCGAGCTCGGGGCGGCCGAGCAGCCGGCGCAGGCGGGAGCGGTGCGTCAGCCGTTCGTCGGGGGCGTCCTGGACGGGGGCGGTTGCGGGGGCGCTCATCGCGTGCCCCGCTTGGCGTACTCGGCGAGGGTCTTGGCGTCGTCCTTGGTGACGATCTGCGGGCCGGTCAGGACCGGGCGGCCGCCGCCGAGCATGTCGCGGTTGTAGCGGTAGAGCCACAGCAGGTCGACGGCCTCGTAGCCCTGCAGGTACGGGTCCTGGTCGACGGCGAAGCCGAGCTTGCCGGACTGCAGGTCTGCGGCGACCTGGGCGTTGAGGTCGAAGGTGTCGACCTCGGCCTTGCTGCCTGCCTGCCCTGCGGCCTTGACGGCGGTGGGGGCGAAGGGGGCGCCGAGCGTGACGACGGTGTCGATGTCCTTGTCGGACTGCAGCTTCGCCTCGATGGACGACTGCACGCCGGGCATGTTCGTGCCCTCGACGTAGAGGTTCTGCACCTCGCCCTTGAAGGACTTCTTCACGCCTTCGCAGCGCTGCTCGTGGCCGACGTTGCCCTGCTCGTGCAGGACGCAGACGGCCTTCTTCCGGCCGCGCTCGTTGAGCTGCTCGCCAACGGCCTCGCCGGCGATGACCTCGTCCTGGCCGATGTGGGTGAGCGCGCCGAACTCCTTGGACTTGTCGGAGCCCGAGTTCACGGTGATCACCGGGATGCCGGCCTTCCTGGCCTTGGCCACGACGTCCTTCATGGCGTCGGGCTTGGCGAGCGTGACGATCAGGCCGTCGACCTTCTGGTCGATCATGGCCTGGACGCTCTGCGCCTGCTTGTTGCCCTCGGCGTCGTGCGCGTAGAGGAAGTTGATGTTGTCCTTGACCGCCGCCTGCTTGGCGCCCTTCTGGACGATGTCCCAGAAGTTGTCGCCATCGCCCGAGTGGGTGACCATCGCGAAGGTCCAGCGGGGCGTGTCGACCGCGGCGCGGCCCTGGGCGGCCTTGGCGGCCCGCTCTTCCGCACGCTTGCCGCCCGTAGCGCTGCACCCCGCCAGGGTGGCGCCGAGCACCGCTGCCAGCACGGCGCTCACTGCACGTACGCCTGTCCGAACCCTTGCCACGAGGAGTTGCCCTTCTCACTGTCTGTCACGGTGCGGCCGGGCCCCGATTCCGCGGGGACCGGCCGCCCAAGTATCCGTCACCATCCGTCACCGCTGACCGCGGGGGCTTCAGCGGGTACCGCCGGGGGCTGCTGCATGTGGGTGGAGTTCTAGTGGCGGGCGCCCTACGGCGTCAAGACTTTGTCCGAACATTCTGACGGCATGACGTAAGGGGGCGGGGCCGTCCGGGTGCCGTCCGGGCCGACGGAGCCGGGATCGGGACCGGGACCGGGGGGCCGGGGCCGGACCGCTACGACCGGACCAGCAGCTGGAACTCGAAGGAGTAGCGCGACGCCCGGTAGACGTGCGAGCCGAACTCGACGGCGCGCCCCGTGTCGTCGTACGTCGTCCGCTCCATCGTCAACAGCGGCGCACCCTCCGGCTCGGCGAGCCGTTCACCCTCCTCGGCGGTCGCGGCACGGGCCCCGACCGTCTGCCGGGCGCTGTGCAGCGTGATGCCGGCGGCGCGGATGAGCCGGTAGAGGCCCGTCTCCTCCAGCCGGGCGGGGTCGGCGTCGATGAGGCCCACGGGGAGGTGGTTGCACAGGTGGGCCATGGGCTCGCCGTGGGCGAGGCGCAGCCGCTCGATCCGCAGGACCTCGGTGCCCTCGGGCACGCCGAGGGCGGCGGCGACGCCCGCCGTGGCGGCCTCGGTCTCGTGGCGCAGCACCCGGGTGGCGGGCTGCTGGCCGGCCGCTTCGAGGTCGTCGTAGAGGCTGCTGAGCTCCAGGGGGCGCTTGACCTGGCTGTGCAGCACCTGGGTACCGACGCCGCGGCGGCGGATGAGCAGGCCCTTGTCCACCAGCGACTGGATGGCCTGCCGGACGGTGGGCCGGGACAGGCCGAGCCGCGCGGCGAGGTCGATCTCGTTGCCGAGCAGGCTGCCGGGAGCGAGCCTGCCCTGTTCGATCGCCGCTTCGAGCTGCTGGGACAGCTGGTAGTAGAGAGGGACGGGGCTGCTGCGGTCCAGGCTGAACTGGAGGGGTGGTTGGTTCGCCACGAAGGGAGCCTAGCCGCGGGACCGGATGACGGGAAGTTCGTAGGTCAGATTGTCCGGACATGCAACGGCGCGTATCCGGCGTTACCGATACGAGTGACCGCGGCGTCAACCTCGTGCCCCCTGCAGGCGTCTTGTGCAATACAGATGTCAGGACAGATGTCACTGAATATCAACTGATTTCACCTATGCCCTGCTATGTGAGTTATGCGGGCCGGTGAGGGAGATGGGCAACGCCGTGGAAGAGCTGGCTCTGGGGGTGGCGCTCGGCTTCAGCGCGGGGATCAGCCCGGGCCCGCTGCTCGCGCTGGTGCTGTCGGGCACCCTGCGCGGCGGGCTCGGCGTCGGGCTGCGGGTGGCGGCCGTCCCCCTGCTCACCGACCTGCCGGTGATCGTGCTGGCCGTGACCGTGCTGGCCGTGCTGCCCGAGCGGGCCATCGCGGCCGGCGGCGTGCTCGGCGGCCTCTTCCTCGCCTGGCTGGCCGTCTCGACGCTGCGCGAGGCCCGTACGGCCGAGGTGCCCGAGGCCGGCGACGGCGCGGAGGCCCGGCTCCAGGGCCGGCGGACCCTCTGGCAGGGCGCGCTCGTCAACCTCCTCAGCCCGCACCCGTGGATGTTCTGGCTGACGACGGGGGCGCCCCTGCTCGTGGCCGCCTGGCGCAACGGCGCGCCCGGCGCCGGCGGCTTCCTCTTCGGCTTCTACGGGCTGCTGGTCGGCAGCAAGGCCGCGCTCGCCGTCGTGGTCGCCCGGGCCCGGCACCGGATCGGCACCCGTGGCTACCGGATGCTGCTCGGCGGCTCCGGCGTACTGCTGCTGGCGGCCTCGGCCTTACTGCTGGTGGAGTTCGGCTCCGCGCTGACGGCGTAGTCCTTCTCATCCCGACAGCTGCCCGACAGGGACGCAATAGTTCGACTTGCCCCGGCTCGCTCAACCTCCATCCCGGCCTCGTGGGTTCTTCTCACTGAACAGAGACCGTGACGGGGGAACGACGCATGAGTCATGACAACGCACACCGCACGCTCCCGGACAGCGGCGGGACGGATCCCGGCCTCGCGCGCATCCGGCTCTACGACCAGCGGGAGGCCGCCGCGCACGACCTGCTGCGGCCCGTCGGCGACTGGATCACCCGGCACGTCGCCCGGCCGCACCCCGACCTCGGCCGCCGCGGGGCGGTCTGCCCGTTCGTACCGCTCTCGCAGCGGCTCGGGCTGATCCGCTACGCGCTCGCCGAGCCGCCCGTGCGCGACGAGACCGCTCTCGCGGCCGCCGTCGCCGCGCTCAAGGCGCACTGGCTGGCCATGGAGCCGCGCAGTGGCCCGCACACCATCGACAAGACCGTCGTCCTGGTCCTGCCCGGGGTGGCGGCCGCGACCGTGGTCCGCGTCCACGACCGGCTCAAACCGGAGTTCGTGGCGGAGGGGATGATGCTCGGCGAGTTCTTCCCCGGGCACCCGGGGCCGGGGCTGCACAACCCCGGATTCCGCCCGCTGCACAGCGACACCCCGCTGCTCGTCGCCCGCAGCATGGTCGGCAACGACCTGCCGTTCCTCACCGAGCGGCGCTACCCGCCCGCGCGGCGCGCCGGATTCGTCGAGTCCTTCCTGAGGCACCAGCCGGGGGCGAGCCCCTACGCCCGGGAGCGGGCCCGCACCGAACTGGAGCGTGCCCGCGGCGAACTGGGGCACCCGCCGCCCGACTGAGGCCGGGAGGCAGACGACCGGGCGAGGCCAGAACAGGCAGGATCAGAACGGGCAGGGCCAGAACCGACAGGATCAGAACAGGCAGGATCAGAACAGGCAGGGTCAGAAGCGGACGGGCAGCCGGTGCGGGCCCCTGATGAGGAGGCCCTCGCGCCAGGTGAGGGCCGCCGGGTGGGCGTCGAGGGCGAGGTCCGGGCAGCGCTCCAGCAGGGAGCGGATCGCGATCCGGGCCTCCAGGCGGGCCAGCGGGGCGCCGAGGCAGTAGTGGATGCCGTGACCGAAGGCCACGTGACCGCGGGCGTCACGGCGGATGTCGAACCGCTCGGCGTCGGGGAAGCGGGCCGGATCGCGGTGGGCGTCGGCCAGCACGGGGAGCACGAGCTCGCCCCCGCCGGGTATGAGCGTGCCGCCGATCTCCATGGGCTCGGTGGTGAAGCGGTACGTGGGGGTCTCCAGCGGCCCGTCGTAACGCAGCATCTCCTCGACGGCGTTGTCCAGCAGGCCGGGGTCGGCGCGCAGGTCGGCCAGCTGGTCGGGGTGCTGCAGGAGGGCGAGCACCCCGTTGGACACCAGGTTGACCGTGGTTTCGTGGCCGGCCACGAGCAGCAGCCAAGCAGTGCCGAGGAGCTCCTCGTGCGAGAGCCGGTCGCCGCCCTCGTCCGCGGCGCTGATCAGGGCGCTCATCAGGTCATCGCCGGGCTCCTGGCGCTTGGCGGCGATGAGCGCGCTCAGGTAGGCGGTGACCTCGCGGGAGGCGGTCACCTTCTCCTCGATCGGGCCCGCGCCGACGCCGATGTTCGACCAGTGGCGGAAGGCCTCGCGGTCGAGGTCGGGCACGCCGAGGAGGTCGCAGATGACGCCCATGGGCAGCGGGAAGGACAGGGCCTCCACCAGATCGGCGCGGCGGCCGGGCGCCGCCAGCATGGCGTCGAGCAGCTCGTCCGTCATCTGCTGCACCCGGGGCGCCATCTCCTCGACGCGGCGCGGCGTGAACTCCTTGGCGACGAGCTTGCGCAGCCGGGTGTGGTCCGGCGCGTCCTGGACGAGCATGTTCGGCCCGGCGGAGGCCCGGACCAGGCTGATGTCGGCCGCGGCCCTGTTCCAGTCCTTCGTCAGCCGGGGGTCGTTGAGCGTGGCGCGCACCTCGTCGTAGCCGACGACGAGCCAGGCTTCGGCACCCTCGGGCATGCGCACGCGGTGCACGGGGCCCTGCGCGCGCAGGCCGGCGTAGACCCGGTGCGGATGCCGGGCGAACTCCTCCCCCAGGGCCGCCAGATCGACGATCGCTCCTGATTCGCCTGCTTCGGCTGCTTCGGTCGCTCCCATGGCGTCCCCCCTCGCTCCGGAAGATCATCATGGATTGCGGAGAGTGATCGACTCAAGGGCGTTTTTCGGACAGCCGTTCGCCACCCGGCCAGGAGCGGAGGGTGGCGACCCTGGCCCCGGCGCCGGCCGGCCCCCCGGCGTCACCGATGACGTGACGCAGCGTGCAGTCGCCGCCGAGCGAGACGGCGACGAGGCTGTGGAAGCGCACGCCGGGCCGCCGGGGCGCCGCGAAGGCGCGGTCGGCCGCGAGCCCGGGCGCGGCCGTGAAGTGACAGTAGCTGCCCAGGCCCCAGGCCTCGTGACGGGTCACGGAGGGGGCGACCCGGTAGGCGGGGTAGCCCGTGGCCGGGCCGTCGCTCCAGGCGGCGCGGCCGGGCGGGTCGTAGGGCAGCTCGTTCTGGAAGAAGTACGTGCGGCCGCCGTCGCCGTTCCACAGCGTCTGGGTCCGCTGGTAGTGCTCCACGAACAGGCCGTACATCGTGACGTCCGTGCCGTCGACGACCAGCCCTTCGGCCGCGGTGTTGACGGTCCATCCGACGCCGCTGCCGTGGTCGGCGCGCCACAGCCACAGGTTGTCGCCGATCACGTCCGAGCTGTGCACCACCAGGCTCCTGACGGCCCGTCCGGGACCGGCGCCGCCGATGCGGAAGAAGACGTCGTGCAGCGAGACGGGGTCGGCGGCGTGGCGGCCCCGGGCGCCGGGCGGGCCGATCTCCATCAGCGCCGGCGAGGCCGCGCGCCCCGCGTCGACGAGCAGGCCCGCGATGCGGACGCCGTCGACGTCGGCGACCGTCAGGGCGGCGGTGCCCCGGTCCGGCACGAGCGTGGCGAGCCCCAGGCCGAGGACGACGGTGCCGGGGCGGGTGACGTGCAGGGGCCGGTCGAGGTGGTGGACGCCGGGCGTGATCAGCAGGTCCCTGCCCTGCGCGAGCGCCTCGTTGATGCGGGCGGCGCCGGTGCCCGGCCGGACGACGAAGAAGCGGCCGAGCGGGCGGGAGGCGCCCGGCCCGGCCGCCCTGCCGGACCAGGTGGTGCCCCGGGCGGCCCGGCGCAGGGCGGGGACGAAGACGCGGTAGTCGCCCGTCCGGCCGACGTACAGGAAGGGCTTCTCGCGGACGACGGGGGTGCGCCCGACGCTGGTGCGGGGCGGGTCGGGGAAGGTCGTCGGCGGGGCGCCCCGCACCCCGGCGAACACCATGTTCCAGGTGGCGCCGGTCCAGCCGCCGCGGAGCTCGCTGTTGCGCGTGAGCCACTGCTGCTGGGTTCCGGAGAGGACCTTCCCGTCGATCAGCGAGTCGGCGGTGAATCCGCCGCTCGACCAGCCGCCGTCGTCCAGGCGGAGGTCGCCGCGCAGGTGCATGCGGCGGTACGGGGCGGCCTGGGAGACGGCCCAGCGGTCGGCGCCGGAGGCGGGGGTGACGGAGAGGTTCTCGGCGGCGCGCCAGAAGTTCTGCGTCGCGTTGCCCTTGAACCAGTCGGCCTCGGCGTGCACCGCGCCCCTGACGGTGACGTCGTCGGGCCGCAGGCCCAGGCCCGCCACCTGCGTGTAGAAGCCGACGTTGACGTCCACGTCGTAGGTGCCCGGCTTGAACAGCAGCGCCTCGCGGCCGGGCCCGAACTGGGCGCTCTCCTGGCGCCGGAAGACCTCGTCCAGCGTGCGCTGGATCCGCTGCCGGGGCATCGACGGGTCGAAGACGTGGACGCCCGGGCCGAGATCGGGGGCCCCGGGGGCGCCGGGTGCGGCGGGTGCCGCGGGCGGCCGCTGCGGGGTGAGGGCGAGGCAGGCGGTGGCCACGGCGGCGAGGGCGAGGGTGCCGAGGCGGGCTCGGCACCCCGCGGGCCGGGTTCTGGACAAGGGCCGGTGTCTCCTCACACGTCGGTCGGCTGCCCGGTGACCGGAACAACTCGTTTTTGAGCGTGAGGAGACGGTTGGTGAGCGGAATCCGCTCGGATGGCGCTTACGTTTGGATGGCGCCTACGTGACGATCGGTCAGCAGGTGAAGTCGACGCGGTTGAACGTCGCGTAGTGGTCGCCGGTGTAGTAGTCCTCGTGGTCCCCCTGGCCGGCGACGATGCGGCGGGCGCCGCGGTCGGGCGAGCCGGGGGTCTTGACCGTGTACTCGTGGTAGTAGCCCGAGGTCTGCTTGGGCAGCACGCCCTCGCGGTTGGAGAAGACGGTGCCGTCCTTGGGGTACGGGAACGGGCCGCCCGCGTCGATCAGACGCAGCGTGTCGTCGGCCTGGGAGGGCAGGGCCGACTTGCAGATGTCGCCGACGGCCTTCACGGCGGCCGGGGCCTGGGCGGTGACGGCCACGGGGGCCGCCGGAGCGGTGAGCGGCGCGGCGACGGCGGTGCCGCCGGCGAACAGGGCCGAGGCCAGCGCGGCGAGAACGGCCGTGCGGGCGAAGCGCGAAGAGCGCAGATTGCGATGGGGGGTTGCCTTCATGAGGCCAGCATGACGCGCGTAGCTGATGTCATGTCAATGACAACGCCGACTGTTTCCCAGGAGTTAACCGGGGGCGCGATCCAGCCAGACGGAACCTTTGCCTCCATGCCGCGGCTTTTGCCTCACAGGCAAAACTTTTGCCTTTAGGGCAGGGGCGGTCCTATACCGGAAGCATGACACCGCTGCCCGACGAGCCCGCGGCCGACCTGCCCACCGTAGCCCCGCGCCTGCGTGACCTGCGCACCCGCAGTGGGCTGACCCTGGAGGCCGCCGCCGCCCGCGTCGGCCTCTCCCCCGCCCACCTGTCCCGGCTGGAGACCGGCCGGCGGACGCCGTCGCTGCCGATGCTGCTGGCCCTCGCCCGCACCTACGGCACCACGGTATCCGACCTGCTGGGCGAGGCGGCTCCGGAGCGCGACCCCATCGTGCGCGCGAGCCACATGGAGCCGCAGCAGGCCGGGGGCTGGACGTACTGGCGGGCCGGCGGCTCGGGCCGCGCCATGCAGGCCCTGCGCCTGCACGTACCGCCGGAGGCGGGCGGCCAGGCCGAGCTGGTACGCGTCCATCCGGGCGAGGAGTGGCTGTACGTCACGAGCGGCCGGCTGCGCCTCACGCTCGGCGGGAGCACCCACCTGCTGGACCCCGGCGACGCCGCCCACTTCGACTCGCTCACCCCGCACCGCATCGCCGCGGCGTCGCGCGGCGGGGCCGACCTGCTGTTCATGCACACGCTGCTGCAGAGCGGCGCGACCGAGCTGTGCCTCGGAGGCGCCGCGCCCACCCGGAGGGGAATGCCGTGACCGACACCGACACAGAAGCAGTCGCCAACGCAGGCACAGACGCAAACGCGAACGCAGACACAGGCAAGCGCATGGACGAGGAGGACCGCGCGCCCATGGGGATGACCGTGCGGGTGGTCATCTACCTCGTCGCCGTCCACTTCTTCGCCGCCTTCCTCTTCCTCCTCTTCTATCTCGCCGGGGGGTGAGGCCGGCTCTCCCGCCCGGGTGAGGCGTACCGCGCGCCGCCTGCGGACGGCATGCCCCCGGACTACGATCGCGGGAGGCAGCACGCGGACCGTCCCGGGACAGGAAGGCGGAGCGATGACCCGTACGGCCCAGGAGGTACTGGCGGATGCGGTGCAGGGGCTTGCTCCCGGAGAGGGCGCCAACCGGCTCGTCCCGCTGATCGCCGCCGGGGAGGCCCCGCGCGAGGTGATCACCGCGTTCACCCTGGAGCAGCACCACGTCATCGCCGGCGACCGGCACAGCTTCGCGCACCTCGCCGGGCGTGCGGCCGAGGAGCCCGCCGTGGCGCGGTTCTTCGAGTCCCTCACCCTCGGGGAGGACCTGGCCCGGAGCCTGCTCGGGCCGCTGGCGACCGCGTGCGGGCTGGACGAGGAGGCCGTGCGCGCCCACGAGCCGCGCCCCGCCTGCCAGGCCTACCCGTCGTACGTGGCCTGGCTCGCGCTCAACGCCGAGCCCGTGGACGCCGTGGTCGCCCTGACCGCCAATTTCGCGGCGTGGGGCGGCTACTGCGCCGCCGTCGGATCGGCCCTGCGCGAGCACTACGGCTTCGACAACCCCGCGTGCGGCTTCTTCGACTACTTCGCCGGTCCCGGGCCCGAGGAGGAGGAGCGGTCCGCCGAAGCCGTGGCGGCCGGCCTGGCGAGCGGACGGCTGTCCGAGCCGCTCGCACACCGCTACGGACGGCTGCTCCAGGCCTACGAGTTGATGTTCTGGGACGGACTCGCTGTACGGTGAATGCATGCGCTGTACGGTGCGATCATGCCTGCAGCCGCACAGCCCGCAACCGTCGTCTACCGCCCCGCACGCCCCGGTGAGCACGCCGCGGCCGCAGCGATCGACAACTCCTTCACGACGCCGACCGTCCTGGAAGTCAGCGCGTCCGGCGAAGGGTTCCGGCTGCGCGAGACGCCCGTCGACCCGCCCCTGCGCAAGGTCTACCCGCCCGAGGACGACGAGGACGAGGGCGAGGAGGCCCATGTCATCGTCGCCCTCGACGGGGAGGTCCTGTGCGGTGCCGTCACCCTCACCCACTCGGCGTGGAACGACCGGCTGGTGATCGCCGACATCAGGGTGGCGCCCGGGCACCGCGGCCGCGGCGTCGGCCCCGGCCTCATGGAGCGGGCTCTGGACCACGGCCGGGAACGGGGCGCCCGTACCGCCTGGCTGGAGGTCACGAACGTCAACGCTCCGGCCGTACGGGCCTACCGCCGCATGGGCTTCGCGCTGTGCGGACTGGACACGTCCCTCTACCGGGGCACGGCCTCGGAGGGCGAGACCGCCCTGTTCATGAGCCGCCCGCTGTCATGAGGCGTCCGCTGTCGTGGGCCGGCCTGTCATGAGCCGGCCTCGGTGAGGCCCTCCCCGTGCAGGCCCCTCGCCCCCGTCTCCGTCAGCGAGCCGTGGACGCGCAGCCGTGCCACGCCCCCGTCCGGGTGGATGTCCACGCGCACGTGGGTCGCCACCGGGGCACCCGTCAGGGGGAACCGGTGCACGGCGTCGGGCTGGAGGCGCGTGCGGGGCACGACCACCGTCCAGCCGGTGGTGCGGTCGGCCGGATCGGCGCCTCCGGCGGCGTCGAGGACGGACACCTCCGCCCAGCCCGCGGCATTGCCCTTGTAGCAGCCGGTGTCGATCTCGACGGCGCGCAGCACGGCCTGCCCGGTGAGGCGGTAGCGGACCCAGTCATGTCCCCGGTCGCGGCGGCGGCGCGTCTCCCAGCCGTCGTCCATCTTCCGCGAGCGGCCCGGCAGGACGGTGTTGAGCGGGGGCGAGTAGAAGCGGTCCGAGGCGTCCTCGGGGCGGCCGCCGTTCTCCAGCGCGGCGAGGTCGAAGGTACCGAGGGCGGCGAGCCAGGCCGGGTCGGGCCGCACCTCGCCGTGCACCCGCAGCCGGGCGATGCCGCCGTCGGGGTACTGGCACAGTCTCAGGTGGGTGAAGCGCTCCTCTGAGCGGACGGCGAAGCCGTTGGCCGCGTGGCCGCCGACGGGCGTACGGGGCACGAGGACCGTCCACTTGACGTCGTCGGCGAGGAGTTCGCCCGGCGAGGGCGTGCCCGGGAGGCGGGCGGCCTCGACGGACACCGCCTGCGGGTGGTTGCCGCGGAAGTGGGCGGTGTCGACGACGACGCCGCGGATCACGCCGGGTGCGCCCAGGCGGATCAGCGCCCAGTCGTGGTCGCCGTCGGCGGGATGCGGGTGAGCGGCGTCCGGCCCGCGCCGGCGGCGGGTCTCCCAGCCGTCCATGACCTTGCCCTTGTGGCCGAAGAGGGCGGGGTCGAAGTGCGCGGGGGCGGGGGTGAGGAGGTTCTCGCGGTCGGCGAAGAACTCGTCGTTGGCGGCCACGACGCTCCCGCCGAGGCGGCGGTCGGCGAGGTCGGGCAGGGAGGTGAAGGGGAGGTCCGCGGCGCGGTAGTCGGCGTACGGGTTCCCGCCCGCGTACGGTGCGGCGCCGCCCACGAAAGAGGGTATGCCGGGGCTGCCGTCCGGTGTGCTCGTCATGCGCTGCGCTGCCTTTCGAGGAGGAGGCCGGCGGGCTCGGCGAGGGCGCCGTCGTGGGCGATCCTGCGGCCGCGCAGCCAGGTGGACCGCACGACGCCGTGGAGGGTCTTCCCGGCGTAGGCGGTGACGTGGTTGCGGTGGTGGAGCGTGCCCGGGTCGACGGTGAAGGCGGCCTCGGGGGCGAGGACCGTGAAGTCGGCGTCGCGGCCCGGCTCGACGGCTCCCTTGCGGTGCAGGCCCGCCAGGGCGGCGGGGCCGGCGGACATCCAGCGGGCGACGTCGCCGAGGGTGTGCCCGCGGCGGCGGGCCGCGGTCCAGACGGCGGGGAGGCCGAGCTGCAGGGACGCGATGCCGCCCCAGGCGGTGCCGAAGTCGGGGACCTTGAGGTCGGTGGTGCACGGCGAGTGGTCGGAGACGACGCAGTCGATCGTCCCGTCGGCCAGGGCCGCCCACAGGGCGTCCTGGTTGGCGGCCTCGCGGATGGGCGGGCAGCACTTGAACTCGGTGGCGCCGTCCGGGACTTCCTCGGCCGTCAGCGTCAGGAAGTGCGGGCAGGTCTCGGCGGTGACCGCAATGCCCTCCGCCTTCGCCGCGGCGATCGCCGGGAGGGCGTCGGAGGACGACAGGTGCAGGATGTGCACGCGGGTGCCCAGGCGGCGGGAGACGGAGACGAGACGGGCTATGGCCTCGTTCTCGGCGGCGCGGGGGCGGGAGGCGAGGAAGTCGGCGTAGCGCGGGCCGCCGCGCTGCGGGGCGCGCTCCAGTTGGGCGGGGTCCTCGGCGTGCACGATCAGCAGGCCGTCCAGCTCGGCGACGCGCGCCGCGACCGCCTCCAGGTCGCCGGGGCCGAGGGCCGGGAACTCCTCGACGCCCGACGGCGACAGGAACGCCTTGAAGCCGAAGACGCCCGCGTCGTGCAGGGGGCGCAGGTCGGCCGTGTTCCCGGGGAGGGCGCCGCCCCAGAAGCCGACGTCCACGTGGGCCCTGGGGCGCGCCACGTCCTGCTTGACCCGCAGGTGGGCGACGGTGGTGGTGGGCGGGATGCTGTTGAGCGGCATGTCGATGAGCGTGGTGACGCCGCCGGCCGCGGCGGCGCGCGTGGCCGTCCGGAAGCCCTCCCAGGCCGTGCGGCCCGGGTCGTTCACGTGCACGTGGGTGTCCACGAGGCCGGGGAGCAGGGCGTCGTCGCCCAGGTCCGCCACGGCGGCCCCCGGGGGCGGCTGCGCCTCGTACGGGCGGACCGCGGTGATCGTGCCGCCCGTGACGGCGACCGAGGCCGGGCGGGTGCCCTCCGGCGTGACGACGCGCGTCGAGCGCAGCACCAGGTCCTCCGTGGACACGCCGGCCACGTCCCCTCCCGGAAATTCAACGTTCTGTTGAACGACGGTGGGGGCAGTCTTCTGTCGCTCCCCGCGGCCGTCAAGACCTCCGGGGGCGGGGTGGGGGCGTGCGAGCCCGGTAGGCTGCTCCCACCCCGTACCCGAAAGGACCTGCCGTGCCCCCGTCCGCCGAGCCCCGAACCCCCGCCCCCAGCGGAGGCGTCCAGTCCCTGGAGCGCGCCTTCGACCTGCTGGAGCGGATGGCCGACGCGGGCGGCGAGGTCGGGCTGAGCGAGCTGGCCACGAGCAGCGGGCTGCCGCTGCCGACCATCCACCGGCTTATGCGCACGCTCGTGGCCTGCGGATACGTCCGCCAGCAGCCGAACCGGCGGTACGCGCTCGGGCCGCGGCTCATCCGGCTCGGCGAGAGCGCCTCCCGGCTGCTCGGCACCTGGGCGCGCCCCCACCTGGCGCGGCTGGTCGAGGAGACCGGCGAGACGGCGAACATGGCGCTGCTCGACGGCGACGAGGTCGTCTACGTCGCGCAGGTGCCCTCGCGGCACTCGGTGCGGATGTTCACCGAGGTCGGGCGGCGCGTGCTGCCGCACACCACCGGCGTGGGCAAGGCGCTGCTGGCGCAGAGCCCCGACGACGAGGTGCGCTCGATCCTCGCCCGCACGGGGATGCCGGCCGCCACCGAGAAGACCATCACCACGCCCGAGGGCTTCCTGGAGGCGCTCGAGCGCGTCCGCGAGAACGGCTTCGCCGTGGACGACAACGAGCAGGAGATCGGCGTGCGGTGCCTGGCGGTGCCCGTGCCGGACTCCCCCACGGCGGCGGCCATCTCCATCTCCGGCCCGGCGGGCCGCGTCACGGACGCGGCGACGGAGCGCATCGTCCCCCTCCTGAAGGAGGTCGCGGCGGCGCTGTCGACGGACCTCGCCGGAGCGAGTGCCGGGCTCGCTTGATACGCGTGCCCGGCGGGCGCCGGTGCGGTGCGGTGCGGCTGGGCCGGCCCGGTTGACGGTGGCTGAGCGCCACCGCGGCGGGGGCGCTGCGCGCCGGCACCTGAACCGACGGGCTACCGACGACGGGCTGCTGCAGCACGGCACCGCCGAAACGGCCGCCTGTAGCCGATCGCCGTCGCGGCGGAAAAGACTTGCCGCACCTCGGCACCCCAAACACCAGGCTGCAGCGCCAAGCACCACACCGGCCACCCCACCCCGCCGCCACACCTCGCAACCGCCATGGCACAGCGCAGCGGTGCCGCGCCCGGCACCTGAAACGGCCGACCACGGCCGAGCGGCTCGCACCGGCCACCCCATCCCGCCGCCACGGCGAGCAACCACCACACACGAGCCCGGCGGTGCCACACCGACGGCAGCACGGCACCGCCGAAACGGCCGACGGTGGCCGATCACCGTCGCGGCGGAGGAGACTTGCCGCACCTCGGCATCTGAAGCGGCAGGCTGCAGCCAAAGCACCGCACCGGCCATCCACCCCCGCCGCAGCGGCGAGCAACCACCACGCACGAGTCCGGCGGGTGCCAGGCCAACGGCTGCACGGCACCGCCGAAACGGCCGGCGGTGGCCGATCGCCGTCGCGGCGGGAAAGACTTGCCGCGTCTCGGCACCTCAAACACCAGGCTGCAGCCAAGCACCGCACCAGCCACCCCATCCCGCCGCCACGGCGAGCAACCACCACACGCGAGCCCGGCGGGTGCCAGGCCAACGGCGGCACGGCACCGCCGAAACGGCCGACGGTGGCCGATCGCCGTCGCGGCGGAGGAGACTTGCCGCACCTCGGCATCTGAAGCGGCAGGCTGCAGCCAAAGCACCGCACCGGCCATCCACCCCCGCCGCAGCGGCGAGCAACCGCCACGCACGAGCCCGGCGGTGCCACGCCGACCGTGGCACGGCGCCGCCGAAACGGCCGGATTGGCCGGGCGTGCCGCTTGGTGCTACGTGCCCTCGCGTGGAGCGGGGGGTGGTGCGAAGGCGTCCACCGCGTGGCGGACTTCCGTCAGTGCCGGCGAGAGCGCGCTCACCGAGCCCACCGCCCCCGCGACCAGCAGCAGCGAGCGTCGCAGGCGCGAGATTTCGGGGTCCCCGGCGCGGGCCATCGCGTCGAGCGCCGCCAGTTCGTCCTCCGCGACATCGCGGTCGGGTAACGGCGCGGGGTGGCCCGCGAGCGCACGGCGGAGCCGGGAGACCGCGTCCCGCAGCTCGCTCACCCTCGGATCCCCGGCCACTACGGCGCCTTCCGCCACGACAGCCCCCTCCCACGCGCTCGCGCGGATCAGTTAACGCCACTTTCCGTACACCGCGCCATACGCACAGCGAAATGGAGTCCGGAGGTCGCACGCACGGGTGATGGGCGGTCGCCCGTCGCATCGCCGTCAGCGATGCGATATGCAGGGGCCATGACACCCACCCCACCCCCGGTCGCCGGGCTGCTGCTCGCCGCGGGCGGCGGACGCCGCCTGGGCGGCCGCCCCAAGGCCCTGCTCGGCCTGCGCGGCCGCCCCCTCGTGGAGCACGCGGCACAAACCCTGCACGACGGCGGCTGCGCACCGGTGTACGTGGTGCTGGGCGCGGCGGCCGCGGAGGTGCGCGTACACGCCGGCCTCACCCACTGCACCTTGGTGGACAACCCCGGCTGGCCGGACGGCATGGGCTCCTCGCTGCGGGCGGGTCTCGCGGCGGTCGCCGCCACGGACGCCGGGGCCGTGCTCGTCACCCTCGTCGATCAGCCGCGCGTCGGCCCCGCGGCCGTGTCCCGCGTGCTCACCGCGTACCGCGACGGCGCACAGCTCGCCGCGGCCTCGTACGACGGCGAACGCGGTCACCCCGTGCTGTTCGCCCGCCCGCACTGGCAGGGCGTGGCACGTGCGGCCACCGGCGACCGCGGCGCCCGCGCGTACCTGCGCGAGCACGCCGCGGCGGTGAGGCTCGTGGAGTGCTCGGACGTCGCGGGGCCGGAGGACATCGACACCCCGGATGATCTGGCGCTGCTGGAGGCCGGGCTCCCCGGGTCCCGCGGACTCCCCGGCCGCGCCCGGCATCCGATGCCACCGCCCCATTGAACTTCCACCATGAGGAAACTAGCCTCCGGAATCACACCGTCCACGCGGCACCCCGTGCCGTCCTCGCCGAGGGAGTGACCACTCATGTCCGCACCGGCTCCGTCCTCGCCGGCCACCGTCACCGCCCGGCCCCTGGAGCGGCAGGAGGAGGTCCTCACCGAGCCTGCGCTCACCTTCGTCGCCGAGCTGCACCGCCGCTTCACCCCCCGCCGCGACGAGCTCCTCGCTCTCCGGGCCGCGCGCCGCGCCGAGATCGCCCGCACCGGCACGCTCGACTTCCTCCCCGGCACCCGCGCGGTCCGTGAGGATCCGTCCTGGCGCGTCGCCCCCGCCCCGCCCGCCCTGGAGGACCGCCGGGTGGAGATCACCGGCCCGACGGACCGCAAGATGACGGTCAACGCCCTCAACTCCGGCGCCCGCGTGTGGCTCGCGGACTTCGAGGACGCCTCCGCGCCCACGTGGGAGAACGTCGTCCTGGGTCAGCTCAACTTGATCGACGCCTTCGAGCGGCGCATCGACTTCACCGACGCCCGGGGCAAGGCGTACGCACTGCGGCCCGCCGATGAGCTCGCGACCGTCGTCGTACGCCCCCGCGGCTGGCATCTGGACGAGCGTCACGTCACCGTCGGCGGCCGCCCGGTCCCCGGCGCCCTGGTCGACTTCGGCCTGTACTTCTTCCACAACGCCCACCGCCTGATCGGCCTCGGCAAGGGCCCGTACTTCTACCTCCCCAAGACCGAGTCGCACCTGGAAGCCCGCCTCTGGAACGACGTCTTCGTCTTCGCCCAGGAGTACGCGGGCCTGCCGCGGGGGACCGTCCGCGCCACCGTGCTGATCGAGACGATCACCGCCGCGTACGAGATGGAGGAGATCCTCTACGAACTGCGCGACCACGCCTCGGGCCTCAACGCCGGCCGCTGGGACTACCTCTTCTCCCTCATCAAGAACTTCCGCGACGGCGGCGCCCGGTTCGTGCTGCCCGACCGCAACGCCGTGACGATGACGGCCCCCTTCATGCGCGCCTACACCGACCTCCTGGTGCGCACGTGCCACCGGCGCGGCGCGCACGCGATCGGCGGGATGGCCGCGTTCATCCCCTCGCGCAAGGACCCGGCGGTCAACGAGGCCGCGTTCGGGAAGGTCCGGGCCGACAAGGACCGCGAGGCGCGGGACGGCTTCGACGGCTCGTGGGTCGCCCACCCCGACCTCGTGCCCGTCGCCCGCGCCTCCTTCGACGCGGTCCTCGGCGACCGCCCGCACCAGAAGGACCGGCTGCGCGAGGACGTACGCGTGACGGCCGATCAGCTCATCGCCGTGGACTCGCTCGAGGCCCGCCCGACCTTCGCGGGCCTGCGCAACGCCGCGGCCGTCGGCACGCGCTACATCGAGGCGTGGCTGCGCGGCGTGGGCGCCGTCGCCATCTTCAACCTGATGGAGGACGCGGCCACCGCCGAGATCTCCCGCTCGCAGATCTGGCAGTGGACCGCCGGCGGCGTCGTCCTCGACAACGGCGAGAAGGTCACCGCGGAGCTCGTCCGCGCCGTCGCCGCCGAGGAGCTCGCCGCGATCCGCGAGGGGGAGGGCGAGGAGGCGTTCGCGGCCGGCCGGTGGCAGCAGGCCCACGATCTGCTGCTGAAGGTCGCCCTGGACGAGGACTACGCGGAGTTCCTCACCCTGCCCGCGTACGAGCTGCTGGACTGAGGCCTCATACGAGGCCTCGCACGAAGCCTCGTATGAAGCCTCACATCACGGCGCCCAGCGCCACGAATCCGCAGATCAGCACCGACAGGAGCACCAGCAGCGGCCAGACGAAGCGCAAGTACTTGTCGTAGCCGATCTTCGCCAGCGCCACCCCGCCCATGACGACGGCGGTCGTCGGCACCCACAGGTTCATCACGCCGCTCGCCGACTGCCAGGCCGTGACCACCACGGAGCGCGGGACGCCCGCGAAGTCGGCGAGCGGGGCGAGGACGGGCATGGCGAGGGTGGCGTGGCCGGAGGTCGAGGGGATGAGGAAGGCCAGCGGGAGGTTGATGACGTAGACGAGGACCGCGAAGACCACGGCGGGCGTGCCGGATACGGTGCTCTCGACGGCGTGCAGCACCGTGTCGATGATCTTCGCGTTCGTCATCACCACGGTGACGCCGCGGGCGAGGACGATGACCAGGGCGGGGGCGATGAAGTCGGCCGCGCCCTGCACGATCGTGGCGCTCAGCCGCTGCTCGCCCAGCCGGGCCAGCAGCCCGATCAGCACGGCGGCGACGATGAACAGCGCCGCCAGCTGGGCGAAGGACCAGCCCAGCTCCCAGCCGTACGGGGTGGCGTCGGCCTTGCCGGTGAGGGCGCTCGCCCAGGGGATCACCGAGAAGATCATGAAGGCGAAGACCAGGGTCACCGCCACGAGCACGAGCTTCTGAAGCCTCGTCAGCTCCGGTGGCTCGGCGGCGGCCTCCTCCGCCATCTCGCGGTCCCCCGGCAGGAAACCCGTCAGGGAGCGGTCCGGGGCGGTGCGCACCCGGTGCGCGTAGCGCAGGACGTAGCCGATGGTGACGGCCGTGAGGACGATCCACATGGCGAAGCGCAGGGCGATGCCGTCGCCCAGCGAGATGTCGGCGGCCGAGGAGGCCACGCCCGTGGCGAAGGGGTTGACGGTCGAGGCGAGGACGCCGACGCCCGCGCCGAGGATGATCGTGCCGGTGGCGACCATCCGGTCGTAGCCGAGCGCGAGCATGAGGGGCACGATCAGCCCGTAGAAGCCGAGGGTCTCCTCGGCGAAGCCCTCGACGGTGCCGAGCAGCGAGAAGACGGTCATGACGCCGGCGATCAGCAGGGCGCCGCGGGTGCGCAGCCGGTGGGCGAGGCGTTCGATGCCGCGGTCGAGGGCGCCGGTGGCGAAGACGACGGTGATGAACGCGCCGATCGCGAGGACGAAGAGGAAGACGCCGGCGCTGCCGTAGAGCGCGCCGACCGCGTCGGGGGCCACCTCGCCGGTGGCGGTGTCGCGGATGCCGTAGAGGCCGTTGACGGGGGCGAGGAAGAGGTCGCCGAGCCGGTGGACGAAGCCGCCGGGTGCCGCTTCGCGGTGGTAGGTGCCCTGCAGGGGGCGGCCGTCGGCGTTGCGCTTGTAGGTGCCGGCGGGGATGACGAAGGTCAGGATCCAGACGGCGATCGTCACGGCCGCGAGGACGGTCAGGGCGCTGGGGAAGACGAAGCGGCGGCGCGGCCTGCCCGGCGCTTCGGGCCCGCCGGGTACCTCGGGCCCGCCGGGTGCTGCGTCCTCGGCTTCCGCGTCCACGACGGAACCCCTCTCCGCACTGAGGGTGGTCACTTTGACCTTATTGTCGCGAAGTGCGGAGCGAGCCCCTAGTCGCCACGCACGGGCGACGGATCCGGTGACGTTCCCGGCGACGCCTCGTCACGTCGCCGCCTGCCCAGGTGGTTGAACGCGAGGTTGAGCACGACGGCGGTCAGGCAGCCCGCGCTGACCCCCGAGTCCAGGAGCGTCCGCAGCGTCTCGGGGACGCCTGCGCCGTCGTAGAACGTCCGCGAGACCACCGGTATCGTGCCGATGCCCAGCGAGGCGGCCGCCACCAGCAGGTTGTCGCCCTTGTCGAGGCCGGCGCCGAGCAGGACCTGGATGCCGCTGGCGGCGACCGTGCCGAACAGCACGATGCCCGCCCCGCCGAGCACCGGCCGCGGCACGACCGCGATCAGCGAGGCGAAGGCGGGGCTCAGGCCGAGCAGGACGAACATCGCCCCGCACGCGGCGACGACGAAGCGGCTGCGCACGCGGGTGATCGCCACCAGGCCGATGTTCTGCGCGAACGCGCTGTTGGCGAAGCCGTTGAAGACCGGGCTGACGGCGGTGCCGAGGGTGTCCGCGCGCAGGCCGCGCGCGATGGTCCGCTCGTCCGCCGGGCGGCCGACGACCTGGCCGAGCGCGAGCATGTCGGCGGTGCTCTCCGTCATGCAGACCAGCATGAGCACGCACATCGAGACGATCGCGGAGAGCGTGAACTGCGGGGGCCCGAAGTGGAAGGGGGACGGGAAGCCGACGAGGCGGGCGTGTGCGGCCGGCCCGAAGTCGACGGCCCCCGCCGGTACGGCGATCAGGGTGCCCGCCGCCAGTCCCAGCAGGATCGCGATCTGCCGCAGGAATCCCCTCAGCACGCGGCGCAGCACGAGGACGATCACGAGGGTGGCCGCGGCCAGGCCGAGCCCGGTCACCGAGGCCGGCCGGCCCGGGTCGCCGCCCTGGATCCAGCCGAAGGCCACCGGCAGCAGGGTCAGGCCTATGAGGGTGATGACGGTGCCGCTCACCAGCGGCGGGAAGAAGCGGACGAGCTTGCAGAACCAGGGGGCCAGGACGAAGCCCAGGGCTCCGGCCACCATCACGGCGCCGAAGATGACCGGGAGGGCGTCCCTCTTGTCGGCCTGGGTGTCCGCCACGGCGATCATCGGCGCGACGCCCGCGAACGAGACCCCGTTGACGAAGGGCATCCGCGCCCCGACCTTCCAGAACCCGATGGTCTGCAGCAGGGTCGCGATGCCCGCCGTGAAGAGGGCGGCGCCGACGAGGAAGGTGGTCTGGAGCGGGGGGAGCCCGAGGTACGCGCCGAGCACCAGGGGCGGGGCGACGACGCCTGCATAGCTCGCGGCGACGTGCTGCAGCCCTCCGGCAAGCAGCCGCCCCGGCCGGAGCACCTCGTCGACCGGGTGAACGGCACCCTCGGTGCGGGTGCCCTCGGCTTCGTCCAGGGCCACGACGTGCCTCCTTAGCATTGACCGACCTTGAATCCGCCGCGACGGCCGATCGCCGTCGCGGCGGAAGAAAGGACGCGGGCCCGCCCGAGCCCGCTGATCCGCCGCCCGCGGCGAAGGGCCCGGCCGAGGGCCGTCCCCCTCGGCCGGGGGTTCAGGTGGCGGCGGCGATACGGGCCAGGCGGCGCGCCTCGTCGCGCGCCCCGCGGGCCACGTCGTCCTCGTCGGCGGTGACGAGCCGGCCGTTCTCGACCACGGGCCGGCCGTTGATCAGGGAGAGGGTGACGGGCGCGGGGGCGCCGAGGACGAGCGCGGCGACCGGGTCGGCGATGCTCGAATGGCCGAGCCCGTCGAGCTTCCACAGCACCAGGTCGGCCAGCTTGCCGGGTTCCAGCGAGCCGATGCCGTCCGTCCGGCCGAGGACCTGCGCACCGCCGTACGTGCCGAGCCGCAGGGCCTGACGGACCTTCAGCGCCTGCTCCCCGCCGGCGAGCCGGTGGACGAGCAGGGCGTTGCGCAGCTCGGTGTGCAGCTCGCCGGACTCGTTGGAGGCGGTGCCGTCGACGCCGAGGCCGACGGGGACCCCGGCCCGCAGGAGGTCGGGCACGCGCGCGGTGCCGGCCGCGATCCGGGCGTTGGAGGAGGGGCAGTGCGCGACACCCGTACCGGTGCGGGCGAAGGCCGCGATGTCGGAGTCGTCCATGTGGATGCAGTGGGCCATCCACACGTCGTCGCCGAGCCAGCCCGTGGACTCGAAGTAGTCCGTCGGGCCCATGCCGAACTTCTCCTTGCAGTACTGCTCCTCCTCGACGGTCTCGGAGCCGTGCGTGTGCAGCCGCACGCCCTTGCGGCGGGCCAGCACGGCGGCCTCGCGCAGCAGCTCGGTGGTGACGGAGAAGGGGGAGCAGGGCGCGACGCCGATGCGCAGCATGGAGTCGAAGGCCGGGTCGTGGTGGGTGTCGACGGCCTCCTCGGTGGCGGCGAGCGCGGCCTCGGTGGTCTCGACGGCGAAGTCCGGCGGCAGCCCGCCGTCGGACTTCCCGAGGTCCATCGAGCCGCGCGTGGGGTGGAAGCGGACGCCCATCTCGCGCGCGGCGCGGATCTCGGCGCCGAGGAGGTCGCCCGCGCCCCGGGGAAAGACGTAGTGGTGATCCGCCGCGGTCGTGACGCCGCCGCGGACCATCATGGCGAGGGAGCCGCGCGCGGCCGCGTACACCATGGGCTCGTCGATGCGGGCCCAGGTGGGGTAGAGGGCGACGAGCCAGTCGAAGAGGTTGCAGTCCTGGGCGAGGCCGCGGGTGAGCCACTGGTAGAAGTGATGGTGGGTGTTGACCAGGCCGGGGGTGGCCAGATGGCCGGTGCCGTCGACGCGGCGGACGACGCCGGCCAGGCCCTCGGGCGCGGGCCCGGGGCCCACGGATTCGATGCGGTTGCCGGCGACGACGACGTGGCCCGAGGCGTGTTCGGTGTCGTCGGGGTCGACGGTGGCGATCGCGCAGTTCTCGATGACGATGCGCTCGGCACCGTCGGCGGCGGTGGCGGCGGTGGCGGTGCCTGCGGGGGATGCGGGGGGTGCGGCCACGGTGATTCCTCGCTGTCGGTTCACGGAAGGTTCGTCAGGTCCACCGGGACGGCCGCCGTCGCGCCGTCGCGCAGGACGGTGGCCTCGATGAGGCCGTACGGGCGGTCGGCCGCGAAGTACACCTCGTTGTCGTTGTCGAGCCCGAACGGCCGGAGGTCGGCCAGGAAGTGGTGCTTGTTGGGGAGCGAGAGGCGTATCTCGTCGATGCCCGGCGTCTGTTCGATCACCCGGGAGCCCATGGCGTAGAGGGTCTGCTGGAGGGAGAGGGAGTACGTCTCGGCGAAGGCGGCCAGCAGGTGGCCGCGCGTCCGCTCGTAACGCTCGTCCCACCCGGCCTTGCCCTCCTCGCCCCCGCCGCCCTCGCCGTCCCGGACGTGCCGCCAGCAGGCGTTGACCTCGGTGGCGAGGATCCGGTCGCGGGTCTCGGGGAGGGTGGTGTAGCGGTCCTTGACGTAGCCGTGGAACTCGGAGTCGGTGGTGTTCATGACCACGAGGCCCTTGAGGCCGGAGAGGATCTGCCAGCGCTCGCCCGCCGCGCCGCCGGAGTCGAAGGTGACCTGCGCGGTGCGCGTCTCCCGGCCGCGGCGGACGAAGGAGTGCCCGCCCGGGCCGGGCACCGGTATCCGGTCCCAGGCGTACTCCTCGATACGGATCCGGGCGGTGCCGATCGCCTCCTGGCCGGTGACGAAGTGGCGCGCCAGCCGTACGGCGAACTCCTCGGCCGACGCTATGCCGTGTTCCTTGGCGAAGGCGAACACGGTGTTCTTGGTGGTGTCCGTCGGCAGGACGCGGGCGTTGGAGCCGGAGAGGTGGACGTCGTCCATGGCACCGGAGAGGGCGATGGAGACGTTGAGGTCCCTGATGTGGTGGACGGGCCCGTCGCGGGTGACCCGCACGACGCGGGTTTCGGCTTTGCCGTACTGGTTCTGGCCGAGAACGGTGGGCATCGTGTGCTAGCTCCCTCGGTACACGGAATAGCCGAACGGACTGAGCAGCAGCGGTACGTGGTGGTGCTCGCCCGGAGCGACGGCGAAGACCACCGCCACCTCCGGGAAGAACGCCCCCTGCCCGGCGGGCCCCCGGGCGGCGTACGGCCCCACGTCGAACCGGAGCCGTACGTGGGTCGCACCCTCCGGAGGCGGCGGGAGTCCCCGGCAGCGCCCGTCCGCGTCCGTCACGGAGGAGCCGCACACCGACCAGGGCCCGTCGGCGTCGCCGCCGCTCCGTGTGGACAGCTCGACGGCGACGCCCGCGGCGGGGCGGCCGGCGGCCGTGTCCAGGACGTGCGTCGACACGGAGGCGACCGATGCGGTGGCGTCCGGCGCGGTGTCGGCCGGGGCGGTGGAGTCCGGCGCCGTGGCGTCCGGTGCGGGGCCGCTCATGGGCGGGCTCCTTCCTGCGCGGAGGCGTACGGGCCGGCCGGGTCCTCCAGCAGCCGGGCCAGCCGGATGCGGTTGATCTTGCCGAGTTCCTCCCGCACCGCCTCGCGCTCGCGTTCCGGCGTGTTGCCGATGCGGTGACGGATCGCGTCGAGCAGGTGCGCGGCGTCGAGGCCGGTGGCGCAGATCAGGAAGACGTGCCCGAACTTGCGCTGGTAGGCCAGGTTGAGTTCCAGCATCTCGGCACGGAGGCCGGGAGGGGCCTGCGCCATACCGCGCTGCTCGCGGGCGGAGGCCGGATCGCCCGGCTTCGGGCGTCCGATCGGCGGGTGCGCCGCCATGGCCTCGGCCAGCCCGGTCACGGTCAGCGCGGCCGTCGCGGCGTCGCTCGCGGCGTAGAGCGCCTCGGCGGTGGGATAGGGGCGCCGGCCGAGGACCGCCTCCGCCCAGGAACCGCCGGCGCAGATCGCGTGGAGGGCGGAGCGGGCCGCGCCGGGGTCGGCCGCGTTGAACCGGGTGAGTCCCGGAGTCGAACTCGAAGACACGGGCGCCTCCGTGGTGGGGACGGGCTGCGCATGGCTGTCGGGCTGCGCATAGCTAACGCCCCACGGAACGCCGCGTCAACAGTTTGTTGAAGAACTCGGCTCCGGCGGCCGCCGTCAGGACCGGGCAGCCGAAGGGGCCGAGGCGTCCAGAGCGGCGCACAGCCAGTCGTGCGCGGCGCCGGGGGTCGGCTCCGGCGGGCCGGACGGCGGCGAGGTCAGTTCGGCGACGAGCTCCCAGTAGTGGTCGATGCGGGGTTCCGCGGCGAGTTGGACGCCGAGCCGGCGGCGGAAGGCGGCGGTGTCCCGTACGCCGCGGGCGCGGGCGTGGGCGGAGACGAAGCAGTCGAGCGCCTCGCCCGGGTGCGGCGGCCGCAGCGCCCGCAGGTCCGGCGCCGCCAGCGCGAAGGCCTCGCGGAGACCGTCGTAGAGCACGGCGGGGCGGTAGTCCTTGCCGGGCCGGTGGACCTCGGGCTGACCGCGGTCGCGGTCCTCGCCCGTGCAGGGACCGGAAGTGAAGGCGTGCAGCCGGGCGAAGGCGAGGACCTGGGCCGGAGTCGGGTCGTCGGGCGGCTGCGGCACCGCCTCCTCGACGATCGCGGAGACCAGCCGGGCCGGGAGCCGCGGGGGCAGCCAGCGCCGCCAGAAGCTCGCGAGGGCCGCCGTACTGGGCGGGGTGGACACGGCGCCGATCAGGCCCAGCCGCTCGGCGCGCTCCGCCGGGGTGCAGTCCTGGAGCAGCCGGAGGGCGGCGTCCCGCCAGCGCAGGGCCGTCAACTGCGAGCCGATCTCCCGCAGCCTGCCCGCGACGACGTCCTCCAGCGCGTCGTCCCGCTCCAGGACCCGGCCGACGTCAGGGACCGGCACGTCGAGCGTGCGCAGGGAGCGGATCAGGCGGAGCCGGTCGAGCGCCTCGGGGCCGTACCGGCGGTGGCCGCCGCCGCTGCGGCCGGCCTCGGGCAGCAGGCCGCGGTCGGAGTAGAAGCGGACGGCCTTGACGGTGACGCCCGCGCGCTCGGCGAGCTCTCCGATGCTCCACGTGGCGTCGGGGGACACGGCTCGGACCTCCCTCGGGGCCTCAGGGAGTTCCTACCGTACCGGCGGGTACGGGCGGCGGCCGCGGGCGGTCCCGCGGGTGGGCTCGCAGGGGGTCCCGCCAGGTCGGCGGCCCTAGCGGGAGGCCCCGGAACCGGCCTCGCGGTTCAGGTAGTTGTAGACCGTGAAGCGGCTGACGCCGAGCGCCGCGGCGACGGTCTCCACGCCGTGCCGCAAGGAGAAGGCGCCGCGCTCCTCCAGCGTGCGCACCACCGACTGCTTGGTCCTGCGGTCGAGTTCGGCCAGGGGTCTGCCGTGGCGGCGCTCCAGGTCGGCCAGGATGTGGTCGAGCGAGGCCGACAGGCGCGGCAGGCGTACGGCGACGACCTCGCGGCCCTCCCAGGACAGCATCACGTCGTCGGCCGCGGCCTGTTCGGGCTCGACCATCTCCCCGCCCATGGCGTCGACCAGCGGCGCGACCGCCGCGCGGAGCGGGTGCGCGGCCGCCTCCCCGGTCACGGCGCCCCCTCCTCGTCGACCACGCTGACCTGCAGCGACACCCGGGTGGCGCCGGCCTGCAGCGAGGTGTTCAACACCTGCTGGACGGCGGCGAGGACGGCGGAGCCGCCGCCCTCCGCGGTGTTCCCGAAGGGGCCGACGTCCACGGCGTCGAGGCCGGCGCCCTGCAGGGCCTCCCGGGCGGCCTCGGCGTGGGGCGGCACCCGGTCGAGGTCGAACGGTTCGGTCGTGAACTCCACTCGCAATCGCACGGTGGCCAACCTACCCGCCTTGACAGGGGGCGGGAACGACAGCAGGATTCCGTAAAGCAGAATTCCATTTCCGCGATACGGAAGGAGGTGGGCGGGATGCCCCCTCCCCGGCACCGCTTCGCCGTCAATCTCTCGATGCTGTTCACCGAACTGCCGCTCCTGGAGCGGCCGGCGGCCGCTGCCGCGGCAGGCTTCCGCGCCGTCGAGCTGTGGTGGCCCTGGCCCGCGACGCCCACGCCGGAGGCCCGCGAACTCGACGCGCTGCGCGGGGCGCTGGAGGACGCCGGTACGCAACTGGTCTGCCTGAACTTCTACGCCGGGCGGCTGCCCGGGCCCGACCGGGGAGCGCTCTCGCTTCCGGGGGCGGAATCCGGCCGCTTCCGCGCCAACGCCGCCGTCGCGGCGGACTTCGCGGCCTCGGTGGGGTGCACGGCGCTCAACGCCCTGTACGGCAACCGCGTCGCGGGCGCCGGGCCCGGGGAACAGGACGCGCTCGCCCTGGAGAACCTCGTGCTGGCCGCGCGGGCGGCGGGCCGGGTGGGTGCGACGCTCCTGATCGAGGCACTCAACCCCGTGGAATCCCCCGCGTACCCGGTCACCCGCTCGGCGCGCGCCGTGGAGCTGGCGGACCGCGTCAACGAGGCCTCCGGGCTCGGCAACGCCAGGTACCTGATGGACCTCTACCACGCGGCGATGGCAGGCGAGGACCCGGCCGCGGTCGTGTCCGCCTACGGGGGTACGCACACGGGCCACGTCCAGCTGGCGGACGCGCCGGGGCGGGGCGAACCGGGCACGGGGACGTTGGACGTCCCCGCGCTGCTCAAGCGGCTCGAACAGGCCGGGTACGGCGGGTGGGTGGGACTGGAGTACCGCCCGTCCGGGCCCAGCGGGGGTGCCTTCGGCTGGATGGAGGGGTTGCACTGACGGCGGGTCCGGCACCGCCGGGATCCGCGGTGGGGGTTTCTCGCCGTAGCGGCGGAAGGAAGTGCCCGGGCCCGGGCAGGACGCCCCGGCGTAGGCCGTGGCGTGACGAGCCCGACCGGGAGAGCTCGTTCGGCACCGCCGGAATCCACCGTCGGGGTTTCCCGCCGTCGCGGCGGAAGGAAGTGCCCGGACCCGGAAAAGGCGCCCCGGCGGATGCAGCACCCCGGCGAAGTACCCGGCACCGAGCAGGACGCACCGGCGTAGGCAGGGCCCTGACGGGTTCGGGGCTTCCATCCCGTCTTGGTCCCTTGCGCCCTGAGGAATCAGCCTCGTTCGAGTGAAAGGATCCCCGATGTCCCCTCTTCCGCCCCCTGCCCCGCCCCTTCCCCGCATCGCGTGGATCGGTCTCGGGATCATGGGGTTGCCCATGGCCTCGAACCTGCTCAAGGCCGGGTACGCCGTCACCGGTCACACCCTCGAACAGGCCGGCCTCGACCGGCTGGCGGCCGCGGGCGGCACGCCCGCCCCTTCCGTCGCGGCGGCCGTCCGCGGCGCCGACGTCGTCGTCACCATGCTCCCCGCCTCACCGGAGGTGGAAGCCGTGGCGCACGGCGCGGACGGCGTCCTCGCCCACGCCGCGCCCGGCACCCTGTTCATCGACATGTCGTCCGTCACTCCCCGGACCTCCGTCGGACTCGCGGAGGCGGCCGCCCGCAAGGGCATCCGCGTCCTGGACGCGCCCGTCTCCGGCGGCGAGGCCGGGGCCGTCGAGGGCGTGCTGTCGATCATGGCCGGCGGGGAGCAGGCCGACTTCGAGCGGGCCCTGCCGCTCTTCCGGGCCCTCGGCACGACGGTCGTGCTGTGCGGCCCCCACGGGGCGGGACAGACCGTCAAGGCCGCCAACCAGCTGATCGTGGCCGCGAACATCCAGGCGTGCGCCGAGGCCGTGGTCTTCCTGGAGAAGTCCGGCGTGAACCTGGAGGCCGCGCTGGACGTACTCGGCGGCGGGCTCGCCGGCTCCGCCGTGCTCAGCCGCAAACGGCACAACTTCCTCTCCCGGCACTATCCCCCGGGCTTCCGGATCGATCTGCACCACAAGGACATGGGCATCGTCACGGACGCCGCCCGCGCGGTCGGCGCCGCCGTCCCGGTGGGCGCCCTCGTGGCGAGCCTGGTCGCCGCGGCGCGCGCCCAGGGCGACGGCGGGCTCGACCACTCGGCGCTGCTGCGCGGCGTCGAGCGGCTCTCGGGCATCGAGCGGCCCTCCGGAGCCGGGGACAAGGCCGGAGCCGGGGCCAGGGCCGGGAGGGCGCGGCGATGACGACGATGCCCGCCATGCACGCCGCCGTCCACATCCTCAAGGACGAGGGCGTGGACGTCGCCTTCGGCTGCCCTGGCGCCGCGATTCTGCCGCTGTACCAGGCGCTCGAAGCCGTGGGCGGCATCGAGCACCTGATCGTCCGTCACGAGGCCGGGGCCACGCACATGGCCGACGGCTGGGCGCGGACCAACGGCAGGCCCGGCGTCGCCATCGCCACCTCGGGCCCGGGCGGCACCAACTTCGTCACCGGCTTGTACACCGCGTTCGCCGACTCCGTCCCGATGGTGTGCATCACCGGGCAGGCGGTCTCCGCCAAGCTCCACCAGGAGGCGTTCCAGGCCGTCGACATCGTGGAGATCGTCCGGCCGGTCACCAAGCGGGCCGTGCAGATCAAGGAGGCGGCGCAGATCCCGTGGGCGTTCCGGGAGGCGTTCCGCACCGCACGCGAGGGGCGCCCCGGGCCCGTACTGATCGACATCCCCGTCGACGTCGCCCGCCGCGAGATCCGCTACGACCCGGCGCTGGACACCCGTCTGCCGGTGCCCGTCGTCGCGCCGCACCCGCCGCGCGTGGAGGCCGCGCTCGACCTGCTCCTGGCCGCCGAGCGGCCGCTCGTCCTGGCCGGCGGCGGGGTGATCCTCTCCGGCGCGGCGGGCGAACTGCGGGAGCTGGTGGAGCACCTGGGGGTGCCGTTCCAGGTGACGCTCATGGGCAAGGGAGCCGTCGAGGACGACCACCCGCTCCACATGGGCACCACCGGCATCCAGACCTCGCAGCGGTACGCCAACGCCTCGTTCCTGGAGTCGGACTTCGTCCTGGCCGTCGGCGCCCGCTTCGGCGACCGGCACACGGGCGCGGACCTGTCCGTCTACCGGGGGCGGCGGGCCTTCGTCCACGTCGACATCGACCCCTCCCAGCTCGGCAGGGTCTTCGAGCCGGACCTGGGCGTCGTCTCCGACGCGAAGCTGTTCCTCACCGCCCTGCTCGCCGCCGCGAAGGCCCGCCGAAGGGCCGGTACCGGACAAGTCGGTGCCGGACACGTCGGTGCCGGGCACCGCGCACAGCGCACCGCCTGGGCCGCGCGCTGCCGGGAGCTGAAGCGCACACTCACGCGCCGCGAGGACTTCACCGCCGTCCCCGTGAAGGCACCGCGCGTCTACAAGGAGATCAACGAGATCTTCGGCGAGGACACGTGGTTCGTCACGGCCATCGGCCTGTACCAGATCTGGGGCGGTCAGCATCAGAAGGCCCACCGGCCGCGCCACTACCAGGTCTGCGGGCAGGCGGGCCCGCTCGGCTGGGAGGTGCCGGCCGCGATCGGCGTCAAGAAGGCGCTGCAGGGCATGGGCAGGGGCGCGGAGGAGGTCGTCGGCGTGGTCGGCGACTACGGCTTCCAGTTCACGGTGGAGGAGCTCGCCGTGGCGGCCCAGTACGACGTCCCGTTCGTGCTGATCATGCTGAACAACGCCTACTTGGGCCTGATCCGCCAGGCCTCCGCCGGCTACGGCATGAACTACCAGGTGGACATCCACTACGACGAGACGGGCACGGACCACGTCAAGCTGATGGAGGCTTACGGCTGTTCGGGGCGGCGGGTGGCGGACCCCGCGGAGATCCGGCCGGCGATCGAGTGGGCGCGCAAGGAGGCCGCCGCAACCTCCCGCCCCGTCCTGGTGGAGATCATGATCGAGCGCGAGGCGGACACCCCGCACGGCCCGGACATCGACGCGGTCCGCGAGAGCGAACCCGTAGAACCCGTCGAACCCGTCGAACCCGTCGAACCCACAGAACTCGTAGAACCGTAGAACCCGTACCTGAGCGCTAGCGCACGACGGGCGCGTGCGCCCTCGCGCCCCTCGGCGCCGCGCGGCGCACGGAGGGCGCAGCCGCCCGCTTCCGCATTCGCTCCCCCGGCGCGCCCTCATCGTGGACGATGGGCCCGTACGCATACCTCACGGACCCGTTGCTGGAGCCGAATATGGCCAAGAGCGTGCCGGTTCACTGCCCGACGTGCCGTCGCGAGCATTCCTTCACCCCGCCCACCTTCCCCTGTGCGTGCGGTGCGCCGCTCACGCTGCCGGTGCTGGCGGACGCCTCCCCCGAGTTATTGGCGCACCGCACCTGGCGCGACGCGTGGGTGGCCGTCCGCTGCCCCGCCTGCGACCGCCAGGATCAGTGGCCGCGGCCGGAGTTCGGCTGCTCCTGCGGCACGGTGGTGCGCCTGCCCGTCCGTTCGCCCGCACCCCCGCCCGTACCCCCGCCCGCACCCGCGCCCGCTCCCGGGGAGGGAGGTCCGGGGGAGGACGGCTCCGGGGACGGGGAGCGGCCCGCCGCGGTGCAGCGCCCCGCCTTCCGGCCGGTCGCCATCCGTACGGCCGACGATGCGCTGGCCGCCGCCGAGCGCTATCTGACGTGGCTCGGCTGCCCGGAGGTCACCCGGCCGGGCGATCCGGAGGCGGCCGGCGTCGACCTGCGCGCGGGCCGCCTCGTCGCCCGGGTCGACCCGTCCACCGTGCCCACCTCGCTGCGGGCGGTCGAGTGCCTGTGGCTGCACGGACTGGTGGACTCCGCGGCCGGCGTCTTCTTCTCCCTCGCCGGCTATGCGCGCGAGGCCCGCTCCCGGGCGGACGACCTGCACGTTCCGTTGTTCGTCATGGACCTCACCGGCACTCCGCAGCCGCTCAACCGCCCGGCCGACGAGCTCGTCGAGCGCGGGCCCGTGTGAGCCGTCCGCACCGCCAAGCTCAATTTTTCCTCTGAACCACGCCCGGACGATGGCGAGTCGGGGGCCCGCGGGCGGAGACTTCGTACCGGGCCCGCGAAACATACGGGGGATCGCGGGCCCCTCCAGCTTCCGGGGGCCACCCACGCATCCGGCCCTCCGCCGCCCGCCCCGGCCTCCGCCTCAGGCGCAGGCCGGGCCCCGGGCCTCCTCCCGGGCACCGCGCCGGACACCGAGCCGGAGGCCCGTCACGCCTCGGCCACCGCCGGCCCCGCAGTCGCCTGCTCGCGCAGCTCCACCTTGCGCACCTTGCCGCTGACCGTCATGGGGAACGCCTCCAGGATCCGCAGATAGCGCGGGATCTTGTAGTGCGCGAGCCGCCCGCGGCAGAAGCGTGCGAGCTCGTCGCGGCTGAGCGGCCGCTCGGGGTCGCGGAGTATGACGCAGGCCATGATCTCCTCGCCGTACTTCTCGTCGGGCACCCCGATGACCTGCACGTCGGAGATCTTGGGGTGGGTGTAGAGGAACTCCTCGATCTCGCGCGGGTAGACGTTCTCCCCGCCCCTGATGATCATGTCCTTGATGCGGCCGACGATCCGTACGTAGCCGTCCTCGTCCATCACGGCGAGATCGCCGGTGTGCATCCAGCGCTCGGCGTCGACGGCCTCGGCGGTGCGCTGCGGCTCGTCCCAGTAGCCGAGCATCACCGAATAGCCGCGCGTGCACAGCTCGCCCGGCTCGCCGCGGCCGGTGGTCTCCCCCGTCTCGGGGTCGACGATCTTCACCTCGATGTGCGGCAGCACGCGCCCGACGGTGCCGGTGCGCCGCGTGATGTCGTCGTCGCGCCGGGTCTGGGTGGAGACCGGCGAGGTCTCGGTCATGCCGTAGCAGATGGCGACCTCGGACATGTGCATCTCGCCCATGACCCGCTTCATCACCTCGGTCGGGCACGGCGAGCCGGCCATGATGCCGGTGCGCAGCGAGGAGAGGTCGTACGTGGCGAAGTCGGGCAGGTCCAGCTCGGCGATGAACATGGTGGGGACGCCGTAGAGGGAGGTGCAGCGCTCGCGCTCGACGGCGTGCAGGGCGGCGGTGGCGTCGAAGACCGGGGCCGGGATGACGGCGCAGGCGCCGTGGCTGGTGACCGCGAGGTTGCCCATGACCATGCCGAAGCAGTGGTAGAAGGGCACGGGCAGGCAGACCCGGTCGGCCTCGGTGTAGCCGAGGAGCTCCCCCACGAAGTAGCCGTTGTTGAGGATGTTGTGGTGGGAGAGGGTGGCGCCCTTGGCGAAGCCCGTGGTCCCGGAGGTGTACTGGATGTTGACCGGGTCGTGGCAGCTCAGCTGCGCCTCGCGCTCGGCGAGCCGCTCGCGGGGCACGCCCTCCCCGATCCGGACGAGGCCCGCCCAGGTGGGGTCGTCGATGTAGACGACGTCGCGCAGCGCGGGGCAGTCGGCGCGGACCTGTTCGACCATGCGGCGGTAGTCGCTGGCCTTGTGCTCGACGGAGGCGACGAGCACGCCGATGCCGGCCTGGCGCAGCACGTAGCCCAGCTCGTGGACGCGGTAGGCCGGGTTGATGTTGACCATGATCGCGCCGATGCGTGCCGTGGCGTACTGGGTCATGACCCACTCGGGGCAGTTGACCGCCCAGATGCCCACCCTGTCGCCCTTGGCCACCCCCTTGGCCAGCAGGCCCAGCGCCACCTCCTCGACGGCCCGCCCGAACTCGGCGTAGGTCCAGCGGCGTCCGCTGGGGACGTCGACGAGGGCGTCGCGGTCGCCGAAGCGCTCGATGGTGAACGCGAGATCGGCACCGATGGTGTCGTCGATCAGCGGGATGGAAGTGCTCCCGGCCGCGTACGAGGGTGTGGTCACCGGTGGTCTTCCTCTCGGTACTCGTCTCCGCCGCACGACGCTTCGCCGCGGGCGGTGCGCTCGCGCAGCTCGATACGGCGGATCTTGCCGGATACGGTCTTGGGCAGCTCGGCGAACTCCAGGCGCCGGATGCGCTTGTAGGGGGCGAGCACGGCCCGCGAGTGGGCGAAGAGGGCCTTGGCGGTCCCGGGGCCGGGCTCCCAGCCCTCGGCGAGGACGACGTACGCCTTGGGTACGGAGAGCCGCAGCGGGTCGGGCGCGGGGACGACGGCGGCCTCGGCGACGGCCTCGTGCTCCAGCAGCGCGCTCTCCAGCTCGAACGGACTCACCTTGTAGTCACTGGATTTGAATACGTCATCACTTCTGCCCACATAAGTGATGTACCCGTCGGCGTCGCGGGAGCCGATGTCGCCGGTGCGGTAGTAGCCGCCGGCCATGACCTCCGCGGTGCGTTCGGCGTCGCCGGCGTAGCCCGTCATCACTCCCACCGGGCGGTCTGCGAGGTCGAGGGCGATCTCTCCCTCGTCGGCGGGTTCGCCCGTGACGGGGTCGAGGAGGACGACGGTGAAGCCGGGGCTCGGGCGGCCCATGGAGCCCACCTTCACCGGCCGGCCGGGCGGGTTCGCGATCTGCACGGTCGTCTCGGTCTGCCCGAAGCCGTCGCGGATCGTCACGCCCCAGGCCCGCCGTACGGTCTCGATGACCTCGGGGTTGAGGGGCTCGCCCGCGGCCACGGCCTCGCGGGGCGGGGTGCGCAGCCCGCCGAGGTCGGCCTGGATGAGCATCCGCCACACGGTGGGCGGGGCGCAGAAGCTCGTCACGCCCGCCCGGTCCATCTCGGCCATGAGGCGGGCGGGGTCGAAGCGGGTGTAGTTGTGCACGAAGACGGTGGCTTCGGCGTTCCAGGGGGCGAAGAGGCTGGACCAGGCGTGCTTGGCCCAGCCGGGCGAGGAGATGTTGAGGTGGACGTCGCCGGGGCGCAGGCCGATCCAGTACATGGTGGTCAAGTGACCGATGGGGTACGAGATGTGGGTGTGCTCCACGAGCTTGGGGCGGGCTGTGGTACCCGAGGTGAAGTAGAGCAGGAGGGGGTCGTCGGCGCGGGTGGGACCGTCGGGGACGAAGGTGTCGTCGGCGTGCGCGGCGTCGGCGTAGCGGATCCAGCCGTCGGGCCTCTGGCCGTCCGGCCTCTGGCCATCCGTCCTCCTGCCGTCCGGCCTCCTGCCGTCCGGCTCCGCCCCCGGGCCCTCCCCTGTCCACTCCCCGGCCGCGATCCGGGTGTAGTCGCCGGGCACGTCGGCGAACTTGGGCGTGTCCTCGGCCCGTACGAGCACGTGGGAGACCCGCCCGCGCTCGACGCGGTCGACGAGGTCGGCGGTGCCCAGCAGCGGCGTGGCCGGGATGACCACGGCGCGCAGCTTCATCGCGGCCAGTGCGGTCTCCCAGAGCTCGGTCTGGTTGCCGAGCATGACGAGGATCCGGTCCCCCGCGCGCACGCCGAGCTCGCGCAGCCCGTTGGCAACCTGGTTCGAGCGGCGGCGCAGGGCGTCGAAGGAGAGCCGGACCTCGGTGCCGTCCTCCTCGGCGATCCACAGGGCGGTGCGGCCGTTGCCGTCCGCGATGGTGTCGAACCAGTCCAGCGCCCAGTTGAACTCCGCCGGGCGCGGCCAGGCGAAGCCCGCGTACGCAGCCTGCCGGTCCTCGCGGTGCGCGAGCAGGAAGTCCCGGGCGGCGCGGAACTCCGCGGCGGAGCCGGGCACTCCGGCCGCGTCCCTCGGCTTCGATGACGTCACATGTCCTCCAGATTGCGGGGCGCATCGCGGGCGCGCACGGTTAGCATCGTGCGACGGTGATCTGAGTCTCACCACCCCCGAACGGGGGTGGCCGCATTTCAGGGATACGGAGATTCCACCTCCGGATCCGGGACGGGGAGGCAGCGATGGGAGATCCGGACGGAACGGCCGAGGTGCGGGCCGCGCTGATGCGGATGCGCAGGGGCGCCGGGCTGCCGGTCGCCTTCGGCGGACTGCTCACGGGAGCCCGGCAGTTCCGAATATCGGATATGACGGGGACGACGACGCCGGTCCTGCGCGGGCTGGCGATCCGCACGGGCAGCGGGCTGGGCGGCAAGGCGGCCGCCCTCACCCGCCCGCTGTCCGTGACCGACTACCGGTCCTCGCACGTCATCACGCACGAGTACGACGCGGCGGTGGCGGCGGAGGGCCTGCGCTCCGTGCTCGCGGTGCCCGTGGTCGTACGGGGCCGGGTGCGCGGCGTGCTCTACGGCGCCCTGCGGCGCCCGCTCACCCTCGGGGACCGCTCTCTGACCGCCGCCGTCGACGCGGCGCGCGAGCTGGAACAGGCGCTCGCCGTCCAGGACGAGGTGCAGCGGCTGCTGTCCGTGGCCCATCAGCCCACCACCGCCGACCCGGCGATGTGGGAGGAGGTCCGCGAGGCGCACGGCGAACTGCGCGCCCTGGCACAGCGTGTCACCGACCAGCGGCTGCGGCAGGAGCTGCTCGCGGCGTGCGGGCGCCTCGCGGCCGCCTCCTCCGCGGACCCTTCGGTGCGGCGCGCGGGGCCCGGCGTGGACCTGTCGCCGCGTGAAGTGGACGTCCTCGCGTGCGTGGCGACGGGTGCGACGAACGCCACGGCGGCGGACCGGCTGGGCCTGCGCCCGGAAACGGTCAAGAGCTACCTCCGGTCGAGCATGCGGAAGCTGGGGGTGCACACGCGCCTGGAGGCGGTGGTCGCGGCGCGGCGGGCGGGGCTGCTGCCGTAACCCTTCGGGTGGACCGCCCGAGTGGGACCGTCCGGGTGGGACCGTCCGTCAAGAAGACGTCAAAGGCGTGGCACCGAGGGTCAACAGGCTGTCAAGGAGGAGCTCGGCGGGGTTCGGTACGGGCATAGCGTGAACGGCGGCGCCGCGGCGCCGTCAGCGACGTTCCCATCCGACACCTCCCGAGCTTCCGAGGACCGTCATGCACCTGAGCCGTACCCCCGCCGAAGCCGCCGCAGTCGCCGCCGTCACCGGCACGGCCACGGAGAGCCCGCAGGCAGGCGAGGGGGAACCCTCCGAACCTTCCCATCCCGCCGGCCGCACGTCCGAGCAGCCGCTCTACGTGCCCGTGCGCCGCTGCGCGTGCGGCTTCGCCCTGCGGGTCTTCCGCTCCCCTCTCGGCACCAGGACGGCCGTCGCCTTCACCACGGAGCGACGGCTTTCGGACGTTCTGGGACCCGATCAGCCCTCCGTCCGGCTGGCCCTGCCGGCGGTCCGGGCCCTGGCGACCCCTCTCGGCGTCGACGCCGTCTCGGTGGACCCCCAACTGACGGCCCCACCCGTACAAACCGACCCGGCCGACCCTCCCTTGACGACACTTCCCGGCTGACTCGGCCGACCCGGCTGACCCGGCCGACTCGACTGACCCGGGCTTGCGCCGGGGCGGGGCGGGTGCCGTCGTGGCCGGGCGGGTGCCGTCGCGACCGGGGTGCGTCCGGCACCGCCGGCCTGGCCGCACCGCCCCGCATCACATCTCTCCGAAGGAGACCCCCATGGCCATGTCGACCGCCCCCGCGTCCCCGGCCCGCCCGCCCGGCTCGTCCGGCCCGTCGGGCGCGCCCGCGGCACCCGTATGGCCCGCTTCCGCGCGGGAGGCGCCCGGCGGCGGGCTCGCCGTCGGCGGGGTGCCGCTGGCCGAGATCGCCGACCGCTTCGGCACGCCCGTCTACGTCATGGACGAGGACGAGGTCCGGGCCCGCGCCCGCGCCTGGCGCACCGCGCTTCCCGGTGCCGACGTCGCCTACGCCGGCAAGGCGTTCCTCTCCCGCTCGATGATCCGCTGGATCGAGGAGGAGGGGCTGTGCCTGGACGTCTGCTCCGCCGGTGAGCTCGAACTGGCGGCGCACAGCGGCTTTCCCGCCGAGCGGATCGTGCTGCACGGCAACGCCAAGAGCCCGCAGGACGTGCGGGCCGCCCTGCGCCTGGGAGTGGGCCGGATCGTCATCGACGGCACGGGCGAGATCGCCCGCCTCGCCGCCCTCGTGCCGCCGGGCGCCCGCCAGCGGGTGCTGCTGCGGGTCGTACCGGGCGTGTCCGCGGGGGCGCACGCGGCCGTGCGGACCGGGGTGGAGGGCCAGAAGTTCGGCGTGCCGGTCGCCGGCGGCGAGGCCGAGGAGGCGGTGGAACGGCTCCTGGGCCAGCCGCGGCTGGAGCTGGCCGGCCTGCACTGCCACCTCGGCTCGCAGATCGCGGGCCTGGGCCCGTACGTGACCGCCGTGCGCCGGATCGTGCCGCTCCTGGCCCGCGTCCGCGACCGGCACGGGGTGACCTTCCCCGAGCTGGACCTCGGCGGCGGCTTCGCCATCGCCTACCGCGAGGGCGACCCGGCCGTGGACCCGCGCACGTACGCCGAGCGGATCGGCTCCGAACTCGCCCTGCAGTGCGACCGGTTCGGGCTCCCGCGGCCGCGGCTGACCGTCGAGCCAGGCCGGTGGATAGCGGGCCCCGCGGGCGTCGCGCTCTACCGCGTGCTGTCGGTGAAGACCACGGGCGGCCGGACGTTCGCGGCGGTCGACGGCGGCATGAGCGACAACCCGCGCCCGGCGCTGTACGGGGTCCGCTACACGGTCCGGCCGGCCGGGCGTACATCGGCGGCGCCCGGCCGCACCATGACGGTGGTGGGGCGGCACTGCGAGGCGGGCGACGTACTCGCCGAGGACGTGGAGCTCCCCGGCGACCTGCGGCCGGGCGACGTGCTGGCGGTGCCGGCGTCCGGCGCGTACCACCTGTCGATGGCCTCGGCCTACAACCTCGTCGGCCGGCCGCCGGTGGCCGCGGTGTCCGGGGGCCGCGCCCGTCTGCTCGTACGCCGCGAGACCTTGGACGACCTGCGCAGCCGGGACGTCGGCGAGTAGGGAGGATCGGCGAGGGGCGGCCTGTCAGGCGACCGGCATGACGCGCAGGTCGTGGGCGGCCCCGGGCGCCGCCATGGCCAGGACCCGGGCGGCCTCCTCCTCCAGCCCGGCGCGGTCCGCCCGGCGGATCACCTCGAAGGGCTCGACGACGAGCGTCGTGGTGCCCGGGGCCCGGTCGAGGCGCCACACGTACGACGCACACCACCCACGCCGAGGCCGGCACCGCCCCCCAGATCGACCATCGCCGTCGCCCTCGCTGACGGAAGTGGCCCTGCCTCCACCAAGGGGAGGCAGGGCCACATTCACATGCACCACAAACAGCCCCGCGCACGCGGGAAGCACGCCATCACCCTGGTGGCAGGCGCCGCCGCGTTCGAACCATCCCCGCGGATATGGGGACATCTTTGTCGTCGACAATCCCATGGGCGGCCCCGAAGCCCTACGTTTCATCGCTCACGGCTTTGAGCGCGAGGGCTCGGAGTGGAGCAAGGCGGGCGCGGTTGTCCTGGTGGTGGTAGACGGCGTTGGCGCAGATGGCCAGGTAGCGGCCGGTTGCTGGGGAGATGTAGAGGCTGGTACCGGTGAAGCCGTGATGGTAGGCGACACGGGCCTGGTCGGCGAGGATCCAGGCCAGTCCGCGATCGAGGCCGGGCTCGATCGCCGCCTGCGGCATCATGCTGTCGGCCAGCCAGCGGCCGAGCGGCGACCGGTCCTGCAGGCTGGTCAGCAAGGCGATGGCGTACGTGGCGAGGTCAGCCGGAGCAGAGAACACTCCGGCGTGGCCGGCCGCTCCTCCCAGGAGTGCGGCGTTGTCGTCGTGGGGCAGGCCCCACAGGCGTGGGGCGCCGGGGAATCGCTGCTCGGTCGGAGCGACCCCGGCCCCCCGGGCCACCGGCCCGTACGTGGTGGCGTGCATGCCGAGGCTCCGCCAGAGTTCGGTGGCCAGCTCGTCCAGGCGCCGACCGGTGGCGGCGGCCAGGAGGAGACCGAGGAGGATGAAGCCGCGGTTGATGTACCGGTGGCCGGCTCCCGGATCGCTGATGAGGTCCTCGCCGCAGATGAGTTCTGCGAGGTCGGTGCCAGTGTTGCGGTACTGGTCGAGGCGGGTATCCGCGCGGAGGCCGGAGGTGTGGGAGAGGATCTGCCGTACGGTGATCTGTCCGCCGGGCGCCCCGGGCTGCAGGTGGGGCAGGACATCCCGGACGGGAGCGTCCAGGGGAAGCCTCTCAGCCAGCACCATGCCGGTCAGGGACCAGGTGGCGACGACCTTGGTCAGGGACGCCACGTCGTAGAGGGTGTCCGGGGTAGGAGGGGCATCGCCGCACTCGGGGGCGACCACGCCGGAGGTCAGGTACGACGGCTGCCCCTCCCGCGTGCCGTAGGCGATGACGCCTCCGGGCACAATGCCGTCGGCTGTCATGAGGTCCAGGCAGTCGCGCAGTTCGGCGAGCGTCGCGGCCCTCCAGGGCAGGGTGCTGGTCAAGACATCTCCTCGTCGATCATCAACCGGGCACCGAGGGCGGAGAGCTTGGGCAGCAGGCTGCCGTAGCCGCGCCGGAGGTGATACATGCCGCGAATCGTAGAGGTGCCTTCGGCCGCGAGGGCGGCAAGCGCCCACCGGCAAGGAGCACTCCCCTGGCCGGCGAGGTCGGCGGAGTTCCGCGAGCAGCCTTGGCGCCATCCACTTCACCGACATGGTCCGGGCCAACACCGAGGACGCCGATCCGGACCCTGTGATTGCGCTCCGCGAAGCGAGCGGGTCCTTCCTCGTCTGCACACCCGGCATGCTCTGGTGGGCCGAGACGTCGGCTGAGGAAGGCCGACTCGCCTCGCACCAGAGGTTCCGCGGCACCGATGGCAAGTCCTGGACGTGGGGCCACGAGGTCATCCGAGATGTGGACGTCGAGGGGCGGCCTTACTCATGGGAAGCCTGGGTCTGTGTGACGGAAGCAACCCCGACCCTGTGGACCCGGCCTACGCGGCCCGCTCGGCCGAACAGCGCCGCACGGCACGGGCCAGAAACAGCTAAATTCGGTGGTCCCGTCGTTCGCCGGCACCAGGCCTGTGCCGTGCCGTCAGTGTGCTCGCGATCATTGACAACGCCCGCGACGGCCCAGTAGAGCCCATCTGGACCTGCCCCGGGCGGACGGCGATCACCGGCGGGTGAGGGCGGTGCCGAGGTTCCCGGAAGGAAGCTGATCCCGGGCGCTCGCCGAAGGCCCGACCGGCGCTGGGGCGGCGAAAAGCTTGGTGCGCGCGGCGAACGGAACCGGGTAACGTCTTTGTCATGTTCTTCCAGACGCCGATTTACGAGTGAGAGCGTGACGGGCCCCTGCTGACGTCCCTCGACGTCGCCGCACCCGTCCCCCACCGATGAATCCGTAGATCACTTCACATCACCACCGGGAGAACCCGTGACCGACAGCAAGAACATCAACAACCCCGTGGGCCAGGGCGGCGGCCAGCGCAAGAAGCTGTCCCGCGCCGAACGGCAGAACAACGGTCCGCACCGCAACCGCGACCGCCAGAACGCCGCCGACCAGAAGGCCGAGCTGGTGCGCAAGATGCGCGAAAAGGCACGCGCAGCTGAGGCCGCCGGGCAGGCGAGCGACGACACCGCACAGAGCTGACGCACGGCCGCCGCAGGGCGGCACCCCACGGTGCAGGGCCCGGACCGCGACGCACGGTCCGGGCCCTGCCGCCGTATCGGGGCTCCGCTGCCGTACCGGGCGCGGCCGGTCCCGCTCAGCGGGGTACGAGGACGCGCTGATGGTGACGCTGCTGGTGCAGCTCGGGGTGATGGCGGTGACGGAGCTGCTGAATCTGCGGCTGCCGCGGGTGGTCGGCCGAGACGTGGGTGATCCGCCGCCGCCACGGCAATGGCCCTCAGGGGCTGGGGGGCCGGCGAGTGCTACCGGAAGTTCCTGCGCAGGCACGGTGAGACCGACGTCCGCGAGAAACTGCATGAGCGCCGGTACGAGCGCGTGGTCACCCCGAACCGCGCCGTCCACCTCTTCGTCGGCAACATCAGCGCCCACCCCAGGACGTTCATGCTGCTCGGCCTCTTCTACCCCCAACGATCGGTGGTCGCGCGCGGCATCCAGGAGGGCTTGTTCTCCCTGTGAACGAGCCGCCGCACTCTGCGAGCGAGCACTGCCGAGCAAACAGCGGCGCCTGTCACGGCATGCCGATCACGGTCCCGACCAGCGGCGATCTGCCTTCAGAAGCAGCCCTCTCTAGGGAGAATCTGGGGAGAATGAAGCCCCGTTGGGGGAGCGGCTGGGGAGGTTCGGCCGCATCAGCGGGTAGCACGACGAAAGGGCCGGAGAGAGGCATCGCTGCAGGTCAGAGCGCCCACTCAATCATTTTCCGCAGGTCAGCGCGGTCAGGGTGACGACTTCAAGAAGATCTCGTCGTGGGCGGCGATTCTGTTCGCGCCGACGTTGGTGGGGACGATCTACGGCATGAACTTCGACAACATGCCGGAGCTGCACTGGGCGGGCGGGTATCCGTTCGCGATTGTGCTGATGGCGGTGGTGTGCACGAGCCTGTACATCATCTTCAAGAAGCGCGACTGGCTGTAGCCACTCACCCCACAACCTTGATCGAATTAGCGCCAGCGAATCACGGATCGTGCTTCCGGAGGCCGCCTGGGGAGAATCTGGGGAGAATGCGCGACAGCGGGCCGACCGGGCTCAGAGCCTCCACCTCATCGAGGGGCGGCGCCCGGCGCAGCCGCTGCTCGCCGCACTCCACAGGAACAGGCCATTCGGAGCGCCTTGCGCATCCGCAGCGCGGCGCCCGCCGGAAAGCCTCGGCGCAGACCAGAGGACCGCGAGGGCCGGTAGACACTCGCGAAGGCGTGGCCGACTTACACCAGCACCTCCCGCACGATCATGACGGGGCATCAGGTTCTGTCAGTGGGCACCGCTACAACCGAACTAGAGGTCCGCGCAGCGCGGACCAATGGGGAGGGGATGCGGCATGCCGAAGGTTCCGGACGGATACGTGCGCGTACGAAGCCACCTCCGCCGCAAGCCGGGGCCCAAGTCCGCCAAGGGGCTGAGCGTCTGGGCCGTGGCCGGCTTGTGTGCGGTGGTATGGCTCTGGGGCCAGATCTTCGGGTTCGGCGACGGCGACGCCGAGCAGCAGCCCGCCCCGCAGCCGGTCGCCTCCGCGCCGGCGGGCGGGCAGTGACAGCCCGACCGTGGCGAAGGCTCCAGTGGCGACCGCGCAGCACCACGGACGCCCTGGGTGCGGCAGCCGTGGCCCTCGCGGTCACGGTCGCACTGGCGCAGGCCGCATCGAACCTGATGACGAGGGCCGCTGCGGCCTGGCCGCTGCTGCTCTTGGTCGTCTTCGCCTTGGCCGTCGCCGTAGCTGGCCTCCGGGTATGGGGCCACCGCCGGGATCGCGCAGACAGTGAACGGCTGGCTCGTCTGCACATCACCCTGGCGGAGCTCGATGCTATGGACGACGGGCAGTTCGAGTACGCGCTGCGCGACCTCCTCGTCCGCGACGGCTGGGCGGCCAGGAAGGTGGGCCGGGCTGGGGACCAGGCCGCCGACGTGATCGGCGTCCGGCCCTCCCTAGGGCGGGTCGTGGTGCAGGCCAAACACACACGGGTCGGCGGCAAGGTCGGCTCGTCGGTGACGTACCAGGTGAAGGGCACGGCGGGTCCCGTGCACAAGGCGGACCACGCGGTCGTCGTCACCAACGGCTCGTTCACCCGCGACGCCACGGCTTGGGGCGACCGACACGGCGTGCGGTGGGTGGACCGCGACCGGCTGAACCGTTGGGCCCACAAGGGCAGGCCCCTGCACGAACTGCTCGAGCTGCCCACGGGAGGCTCCCGCTTGCCGTGGCGTCGAGCGGCATGACCCGCGCGCCGCGACGCACCAACGAGAACGGGTGGCACAGCGTGTGCTGTGCCACCCGTTGCTCAGACCGCGACCAGGTTCTCCGGGACGTGCTCGGGGATCGGGCCGAGCAGCGCATCGAGCGCAGCACGCCCCTTGCCGCCGGCCTCCGGCATGAAGTGGGCGTAGTGGTCGAGGGTGATGGTCGGGCTGGAGTGGCCGAGCCATCGGGCGAGGGTGACGACGGATTCGCCGGCTTCGAGGATGATCGAGGCGTAGGTGTGCCGGAGGACGTGGAAGCCGTCCTTGCGGGACGCCTTCCAGCGCTTCCCCTTCTCCCGCATGGGGATGACCCCGGCCGCCGCGAGGGCGGGCTTCCAGACCTCGTCGTTGAAGATGTTGGCCCGCAGCGCGTTGCCGTACGTCGTCGTCAGGACGAGCGGGAACGATCGTTTCTCCCGCTCCGGCTCCGGGCCGCCCCAGGGCAGCTCCACCTCGACGGCTGGGTGCTGGAGGAAGTGAGTGGCCAGTTCGGCGGCGACGGACCGGGGCATATCGACGATGCGCGTCTTCCCGCCCTTAGGAAGGGTGAAGTACAAGCGGCCATTGAGTAGTTGGACCTGCCTTCGCACGCGTATGATCCCGCGCTGGAAGTCGACGTCCTCCGGCGATAGGCCGAAGACCTCTCCCTGCCGAAGCCCGCAGCCGAGCGCGACCACGACGGCAATGCGGTACCGCGCTTTGATCGCGTCCCGCACGCGCTGCGCGGTCTCCAGCGGCCATGCTTCCCGCTGGTCCTCCGGCACCTTGGGCCACCGCACCGACTTGGCACGCATCGGATTGCGTACCAGGCGCTTGTCGTCGATGGCCGTCTCGAAGACGTTCGAGAGGGTGGTCAGGATCTGCCGGGCGTAGCGCGGCGCGCATTCTCCTTCCAGCGTGGCGATGTAGCCGCGCAGGACGGTCGCAGAGATGTCCCTCAGTCCCACCGTGCCGAGGTGCGGAAGGATGTGGAGGCGTACGCGCTCGTCGACACGCTTGATCGTGCCGGGCGCGCCCCGTACGCCCTCCTTCCAGAAGCGGGTGACGTAGTCGGTCAGCGGGATGGAGCCGTCACGCGGGTCGACGAACTCGCCGCGTTCGCTGTCGGTTCCGGCCCTGCGAAGCCACGCCTTGGCGTCCTCCAGCGTGTCAAACGACATGTTCCGTACGCCGGGGATCCCGGCGACGCGATACCGCGAGCCCTTCCCATAGCGGGTGGTGCGCTCCCGCTTGCCGCTGGTGGGGTCCTTCTTCTTGTTGATCCAGCGGTCTTCGATGTAGCCGGCCAAGTACTTCCTCAGGATCGGGGTGGGAGTGCCGTTGGCGCTGGGGCGTCAGGCCGTGGCCGAGTAGCCGACGCGGCGCTTCGGAGCCGCGCTCACGGGGTTCAAGGCGGGGTTCGAACGAGAGTCCGCCTGCTCCTGCTCGCGTATCCACGCGTCGAGAGCATCGAGCCGGTACGTCACTCGCCTGTGGGCTCCCATTCGGAAGCTCGGCGGCCCCTGCCGACGGTGGCGCCAGACGTACAACGTGCGGGGCGAAAGCCCGAGGTATGCGGCCGCGTCCTTCACCCCGAGAAATGCACGACCGATGGTGGGGTCGCCTCCGGCTTCGGGGAAAGAACGAGAGGAAATGGGGGTGACGACAGACAAGCGGGATTCCTTAAATCGGCGGGCAGAAAGGAGCAGCGCACCTCGACTGCCGGGAGAGCGCCAGGACGATCAATGGTCCGGAGAGTCCCCGGTTAGGGAAACCGGAGATCGTCGGCTACATTGCGCCCGCTCCGACCGGCTCAGGGCCGGCGAGGAGGGTCTGGGGCGAGATTCCGAGGGCGGCTGCGATGGCGACGAGGTCGTCGATGTCGCAACGGCGGACTGTGCGTTCGATGCGGGAAAGCGCGGTGAAGGTCATGGGCCGACCGAGTGCGGTGACGCGGGCGGCGAGCTGGCGCTGCGAGTGACCGCGGGCGATGCGGGCGCGTTCGATGGCACGGGCGGCGGCTCGTCCGGCGGGTCCGATTTCGAGTGGGCGTGGCGGCATCGGTGTGTTGTAGCTTGCGCGCCTGCCGCCTGGGAACGTTTCTCTGTCTGCTGTGAGCGATGCGCCGACCGCCGGCGAATTTCCGGGGTTATTTCGCCAACCGGGATCCCGGTCTTACAGTCAAATGGACCGGCGAAACGAGCTGTCGCGAATTCCAGTGCCAAGGCTGGACTTTCACGCACCGGGTGTGGCTGTGTTGTCCACGCACCCCGACAACGCCGGATGCCCCACCCATTCCCCGAGGTGGTCTCTCGATGCGACCACCAGTGAAGGAGCCGCCTTGGAAGCCGCCGCCCCAATACCCTCCCCCGAAGACGCTCAGCCGTCCTGGCCGCCGATCGCCGTCCCCGGCGAACCGGCTGTATCCCAGCCCGACCCCGCCCAGCCCTCCGAAGGCGAGCAGGTGCTGTCCGACCTGCGGGCACAGTTCCGGCGTTACGTGGTGCTGCCAAACGAGGACGCACTCACCGCGGTGACGCTGTGGGTGGCGGCCACTCACCTGCAGACCGCGTGGCAGCACGCCCCACGCCTCGCGGTCGTCGGCCCGGCCAAGCGATGCGGCAAGTCACGCCTGCTGGACGTGGTCACCGAAAGCGTCCACGACCCGCTGATCACGGTCAACGCCTCCCCGGCAGCGGTCTTCCGGTCGATCACCGAGAACCCGCCCACCCTGCTGGTAGATGAGGCCGATACCCTCTTCGGCTCGGCGAAGGTCGCGGAGAAGAACGAGGAGATGCGCGGCCTGCTCAACGCCGGTCACCAGCGCAACCGCCCCACTCTGAGAGTCTCCGGCCCCAACCACGAGGTGTCGAAGTTCCCCACCTTTGCCATGGCCGCCCTCGCCGGCATCGGTGAACTACCCGACACGATCATGGACCGCTCGGTCGTCATCCGGATGCGCCGCCGCAGGCCGGGCGAGAAGGTCGCGGAGTTCCGCACCGTCCGCGACACCCCCGCCCTGCATGCCCTGCGCGACCGCCTCGTGGCCTGGCTCGCCCCGCTCCACGCCACCGCGATGGACCTCACGCCGCCGATGCCGGTCGAGGACCGCGCCGCCGACACATGGGAGCCGCTCATCGTCGTCGCCGACCTCGCTGGAGGCCCCTGGCCCGAGGCCGCCCGCGCCGCCTGCCTGGCGATGACGAAGCACGAGGCCGAGCAGGACCAGGACAACAGCGCCCTGAACATCCGCCTCCTCGCCGACATCCGCCGCGTCTTCGCCGCCGAAGGAAACCCGGCGATCATCCGCACCAGCCGCCTGATCGACTCCCTGAACGAGGACGCCGAGTCCCCCTGGCCGGGGTACAGCGACAAGGGCCTGACCGCACGCGGGCTGCAGCTCCTGCTGAAGGACTACGGCATCGGCTCGGCCAACCGCCGCTTCCCCGACGGCCACCAGGCCAAGGGCTTCACCCGCCTGCAATTCACCGACGCCTGGGCTCGCTACTGCCCCGAGTCCGAGCCGACGGCCGAGCCAGAACCCACGACCGGCCCCTGACCCGACACCACCCGTCCCCACCCGTCGCCACGCAGGTCAGAGCCGGGACGACTCACCAGCCCGCAACGAGTCGACCCGACATCAACGCCTGTCCCGTACCTGCTCTGACCAGGCACGCGACGAGTCGCAACGGGTCCCCACCCGTCACGGACACACCCTCCACCCCCACCTCCTGGAGCACCCCACCCTTGCCCTCGCCCACCACCACTCTCACCTCCGTCTCCGTACCAGCGGCCCTCGCCACCTTGATCCGCACCGGTGTGGCCCTGCTGGCCCTGGCCGCCTTCGCCCTCTCCTACGACGCCCTGCGTCAGATGGCCGCCGCCAGCCACATCCACCAGGTGCTCACCTACGCCTTCCCCCTCGTGATCGACGGCTTCATCGCCATCGGCATCGGCGCCCTGCTCGTCCTGCGCACCTCGCCCCTGCGGCCTCGCTTGTACGTCTCAGCGCTGGTCGGCATCGCCACCGGCACGAGCATCTGGGCCAACGTCCTGCACGCCGTCCGTCTCAACGAACAGACCCGCCGGAGCGGACTCGCGCTCGACGACATCACCGTCGGCGTCATCTCCGCCATCGCCCCACTCGCCCTCGCCGGCGCCGTCCACCTCTACCTACTCGTCCAGCGCCGTCCCACCCAGACGGAGCCATACGAAGAGCCCAGCCACATCGCCGCAAGTGGCGCCACAACTACCCCGGAACCGGCGCCGGTCAGCGATGTGGCTCCGGACGCCACCTATCAAGTGGCTCAGCCCAAAAAGCGGCCCGCCGGACGGCCCGGCCAGCAGCCGAGCGCCACGTTGGAACAGGCCATCGAGATCGGCCGCACCGCACCGCTGGGACGTGGCGGCCACGTATCCCGTCGCCACATCGAGAAGGCCATCCGCGACAAGGGCTTCGGCATCGGCCGTGAACGCCTGGACGAGGTCAAGGGCTTCCTCCAGGACGAACTCGACCAAGACCGGGTCGACGCCGCATAGACCCAGCCCGGTCCGCAAGCTCCTCGCCCCAGAGGCTCCTGGGGCGAACTCACTCCTTCTCCCCCCAGCTCACCGACAGATGGCCCGCCGATGCGCGAACAGCGCAATCCCGCCCCTCCTCCACCCCCGACCAGAGATCCCCGCTCACCCAGCTCCGGGCGAAGCAAGTTATCGGCGAAGACACTCTTCGCCAGGTCGCCTGAGGGCGAGCAAGTTATCGCAAGAGCATTGCTCCCGCGGCCCGGCCGAGGCCGAGCAAGTTGAAGCTTTGGATACCCCCCAGTGGGGGGAGCATCCAAAGCCGCCTCCGCCCCGGGGGTGACGGAAGCGGGCCGACGTAGGGGCGCGGCCAAGCGGTCACCTGAGGGCTGCGGCGACACATCGTCCCAGCTGCTCGTCGGGAAGAGCTTCCACATCCTCCCAGGCCATGTTGGTGACCTCCTCCGCCTGGAGCTGGTGAACACAACCCGTGGTGCGGTGCGCAGCGCCTCTGCCCGTGACGACTCATCGCTGCATACACTGGCGGTCCACGCAAACACTGTGGCCACTCCCCAACTCATCTGGGGAGTGGCCACTTGCGTGCTACGCGATCAGACGATGCGCTCGGACTGGATCTCGTCGACGAACGAGGTCCAAGCCGCGCCGGTGAAGGTGATGATCGGCCCGCTCTTCCTCTTCGAATCCCGGACCGGCACGACGCCAGGAAGGTCGTCGGAGACTTCGACGCACTCGGTTCCGTTACCGCTGTGGCTGGACTTGCGCCAGGTAAGTTCAGTGGTGCTCGCAGCGTGCATGGTGCTCCTCACGTGCCTTACGGATCAGATCAGTTGACGCCTGCGGGGACAGGACGTCCAGGTCCAGATGGTCGTAGAAGGACCTGTATACCTCCACTTCCCTTGGCACCTCCAAGAAAGCGCCGTTGAGGCCGCTCTCCCAGTACACTGCCTCGTTTTTCCCCGGTCGGGACAGCAGCAGGAGCGCTCCGATGGAGATCACCCCGCCGGGCATGCCTCTGTCGTAGGGCAGGACGCGGAACGTGATGCGGGGGCGTGCGGCGAGGTCCAGCAGGTGGGTCAGCTGGGCGCACATGACATCGTGGCTGCCCACGACCCGGTAGAGCGCCGACTCGTCCAGGATGCTCCAGAACCACACGGGGTCATCGCGGTCGAGGATGATCTTGCGTTCCATCCGCGCCTCGACCTTGTCTTCGATGTCGCCGCCGAACAGTGGCGCAGCGGACGTGATGATCGAGCGTGCGTAGTCCTCGGTCTGAGTCACGCCGGGGACGATGTTTGCGAAATGCTGGATGCGGGTCGCTTCCGCTTCGGCGGTGAGGTAGGCGTGGGACCACACCGGATACGTAGCCTGCGTGTGAAGGTCTTTGCGGACGTGGTGCCACATCGCGGCCAGTTCTCCGTCCCCGCCCACGGCATCGTCGAGAAGCTTGCCGGCCTCGGCGCTGGGGACCTCCTTGCCCAGCTCAATTCCGGCGATCATGGCTTGCGAGAGTGGGATCAGCGCTCCGAGACCGGCCTGCGTCAGCCCCTTGGCCTTGCGGCGGTTGCGAAGCATCTTGCCGGCGAGTGACGCGAGGTCTCGTAATGGATCAAGTTCCCTTGGTGCAGGCATCGTTGCCTCCCTGAGGTATCAGCACGTCAACTGATATACGGCCTCAAACGTCGATACCGCAAGCATGGCGACCCCGCTGGAGGCGGTCCTACGGTGGGTGACCTGGCCGGGTCCTTGAAGACTCCGATGCCGGGGCCCGGCCTGCCCTGCGCGTGGTGGGCCGCCGTGTCCCGAGGCGATGAGTAGCGGCGGCCGGCCACGCCGCCAACAACTCCCGCCCCTCGTGGAGACCCCATGCCCGTTTTCCCTCGTACTGCCGTGCCCGGGCCCTCCCCCAGGCTGACGTTGCAGCAGCGCCTGCACGCTTCCGTGAAGCCGCTCGTGGACCCGCCCGAGGACTGCCCGGGGGCGGCGTTCGTGGCGGCGCACGGTGACCCGGCGACCTGGTCCGGCGAGACCTGCGATGCCTACCTCGACCTCGTTCACGCCGAGGGCCTGCGGTGACCGCCCCGGTGCACGACCGCGCCTTCGACGAGGCGACGGTCAGTGCCGTGATTCGCCGGGCGCTGGACCGCTTGCCGCTCGCTGACACCGTGGACAACCTCATCGCCGCCTTGTGCTGGCACACCGAGCGCCTGCTTCCCGTCGTCGAGGCGAAGGACTGGGGCCGCGCACGGGCAGGGCAACCTCGTCACCTTGACCGTGGACGAGGTACGCAAGAAGCTCGCCGCCCGCCCCGCGCCCGGCACCATCGCCGCCACCCGCGCCGTCTACGCCCAGGAACTCGCACGTACCTGCCGCGCGCTCCTCGGCCTGGCCCTCGTCGAGCCCGGCGACGAGGAACGGCTGCGAGGGGGCCCGCAGTGACGGGCCGGCACGCTCGCGACGACGCGCCGATCGACTTGTCGCACCCGGCGCGCATGGTGCTCGCACTCCTCGCGCTCGGGCTGGCCGCGCCGGGGGCGATCCTTGGCCGCCACGTGGCCACCGGGTACCTCGTGGCCGGGAATCGGGCCCACACCCTTGCCCCGGCGAAGGCGACGGTCGTTACGGTGCCGGACGCTCGCCCCGAAAGCTGACGTGGAAGGCAGTTCAACCAGTCCGGTCCCACCGCGAGGAGTGATCATGCTGCCGAACATGCTCCAAACGTCTCCGTACCTGACACGCATCGACCCGGAAGCCGACCCGCCGATCACCTACTGGACCGACACCTTCGGGCCCGTCTTCCCGGAAGGGGATGCCCCTGCGGCAGACACGGCCTTCGGGATCGTGGGCCTTGATCGCAGGATCGTGTGGGAGAGCGATCGCGAGATGCTGTCGATGCTCCGGGCTTGCGCGGCCGAGCCCCAGGCCGCTGAGCCTTTGGTGACGCGGTACGGCACCAACCGGGTAACCGCAGCCACGGCACGGAACTGGCTCCAAGCACCCGAGGAACTTTGCCGGGCCTACCGGCTGGTGTCCGGAGAAATCGAGGTCACCGCCCACTGCAACTGGGGCTGCCGCTACTGCCCTGTGGCCACCGACCCGAAGCCGCGGCGGACCATGCCGATGGACCTGTTCGAGGAGATCATCACCAAGCTCGCCGCCGTCGACACGATCGACTACGTCACGTTCCAGTTCTTCAACGAGCCGACGCTGGACAAGTACTTCAACGACCGCGTGACCGTGCTGGCCGAGCACGGCATGCAACTCGCCCTGTACAGCAACGCCTCCGCGCTCACCCAGGACAAAATCAACACGCTGCAGCGACACGGCGTCCTGCGGCACCTGATCGTCAACATGCCCAGCGCCGACCCGGACGAGTTCGCACAGCTGACTGGCTCACGGAGCTACCCGCACACGGTGCGCAACCTTCACGCGGCTATCGACGCGGGCCTGCGCACCCAGATCGTCGTCAACGGCGTCGGCGAGGACCTGGCCCGCAACCTCGACGGCGTCATACGCCGCTTCCAGCCGCTCGGGGTCGAGGTCTTCCCGAGCCTGACCTGCGACCGGGCCGGCGACGTGAGCGGCCTGTACGCCCAGGACGTGTACGTCGGGGGACGGCTGGCCGGCTGCGGCTGGCCCGTCCAGCACGCCAACATCAGCGTGACCGGGGACCTCTTCTTGTGCTGCAACGACTACTACCAGCGCGAAGTCTTCGGCAACATCCGCGACGGCTCCATAGACGAGCTCATGACCAGCGAGGCGGCAGTGGGTCTGCGCCGCCGCGTGTTCGGAGTGGCCGACGCCCCCAACGACTTCCTGTGCCGGCGCTGCCACAACCAGGCGCCGGACTTCCCCAACCGGGACTTCCGACCGATCGCCACCTTCGGGTAGGGGAGGGACCATGCCGGATCACCCCGTGAAGATCTGGTACGTCGCCGGACAGCGCCTGTGCAACCTGAAGTGCCCATACTGCGTATCCACCGGCGACTGGGCCAAGAGCAACCGGTACGACTGGAAGAACCCCGCCGACCGGGACACCTTCGCCGCCGTGGTGCAGTGGATCGCGTCACGGCCCCGCCCGGTCGAGGTACGTCTCGGCAGCCTCGGGGAGCCCTTCGCCTCCACGTTCTTCCTGGAGAAGGCCGCTTGGCTCACCCAGCAGCCCGGCGTGCGGTACGTGGAGCTGCTGTCGAACGGCTCTCTTATCCGGCAGCGGCTGCCCAAGCTGGAGCCCCTGGCGAACCTGGGCAAGCTGTCGCTGTGGCTGACCTGGCACGAGGGACAACTCCCCCTGGGGAGGTTCCTGGAGGGTGCTGTGTTCGCCCAGGAGGAATACGGCTGCTTCATCGTCGTCAACACGCTGCTCTTCGACAGCCGCGACACCGGCGGCATCCAGCGGGTACGCGACGCGGCACGCGCTGCTGGTCTGCGCTTCAACGTAGACCTCGGCTACGACCCTTCCGCGCCCTCCGAGTCCTCTGAGTCCTCCGACCACGCGGGCGACCCGTTCCGCACGGTGCCCGCGATGCGTGACGCGGACGTGGTGGCCGCGGTGAACGCCTGCGGCGGCGACCCCGCCCTCACCCAAGCCGCCCTGGCCGGCCTGTCCTCGCCCCTGGGGCGACCCTGCCGCGCTGGGCACGACTACCTGTTTATCGACATCCACGGCCAGGTCTACCGGTGCTCCCGGTACGCGGCCTTGGACCGTGCACCGCTCGGCAGCGTCCTGGACCCCGGCTTCGAGCTGCCGCTGCGGCCCGAGCTGTGGGCACCGTGCGAAGCGGCCAGCAGCTGCTGCAACAAAGAGGACTTCCTCAACCTGCAACTCGCCGCCCCCTTGCGGCCCCGGGACGTACCCAGCCTCGGCTGGACAAACGCCTGACCTTCACTGCCGACACCACGGAGGACTTCGATGCTGCTGGGAGACATGACCTGGCCCGACTTCCACCGCCGCGCCCAGGAGGGCTACGCCCTCGTGCCGGTCGGCGCCGTAGAACCGCACGGCCCGCACCTGCCGCTCGCCTCGGACACGTTGATCAGCGACTACTTCGCGACTCGGCTCGCCGGCGCCGTGGGCGGCTTCGTCACCCCGTCGATCGGCTACGGGATCGCGACCAAGCCCTACCGCCTCGGCGGCACCTTCCCCGGGGTCATCAGCATCAGCGGCACGACCTTCATGAACCTCATCCAGGATGTGCTGTCCTCGCTGGCCGACAACGGCGTCCGCAAGTTCGTCATCGTGAACTCGGCCATCGACAACACCGGCTTCCTGTGCGAAGCCGTTCGTTCGTTCACCGAGTGCGCACCGGACGCACGAGTCGTGATCGTCGCCTGGTGGGACGTCGTCGGCGATCAGTTCCGCGACGACCTCGCCGTCGAGACCGGCATCGCCCGACGGGACGATCACCACGCGGCCATGGTCGAGTCCAGCCTGGTCATGCACATCGCCCCCGACTCCACCCGGCCCGATCAGCTCACCGCAGAGTCCGGCACGGGCCGCGAGCCGCGCCGGATGCGCTACCACGTCTACCCGTTGCCGTCAGAGGCCGAGACCGAGTCCGGCATCGTCTACACCGCCGACAAGGCCAGTGCCGCCCTGGGTGAGCGAGTTGCCGACCAGGTCGCCCGGCAGCTCGAAGCCGCCATCCGCCTGGAGTTCAACGACCCGCCCCACAGCACGTAGCCACGCCCGCCTCATCGCAGCACTCATGGCGTGGCCCGGTGGGCCTCGCCCGTGAGCGGACAAAGGAGAAGCCAGTGGCACCAGCACGCCCCGGCCAGGACGACACCCATTTCCTGCTCTCCCCGTCGGCCTCCTACCCCCAGCCCTTCGCCTGCCTGATCGACCGCCACGGCCAGGTCGTCTACGCCTGGTCCAGCACCCTCGACCAGCCCGCACCCGAGAGCGAACCGCCGGCCTACCTGCGCGGCTGGAACCACGTCGAGCTGGGTACCGACGGCAGCCTGTACGTCATGGTCCCGCTTCACGCGCTGCTCAAGCTCCGCCCGGACTCCAGCGTCGCCTGGCGGGCCGAACTGCCTGTGCACCACGACCTCGACCTCCACCCCAACGGCGAGATCTACGCCCTCACCGAGGAACCCCGAGCCGTCCCGTGGCCGGGCGGCGCCCGCATCCTGCTGGACAACACCATCACCATCCTGGGCAGCGACGGCGAAGTCCACGCCGCGCACTCGCTCTACGACATCCTCACCACGGACCCGACCCTGAAGGCGCTGATCGAGAAGGAGGGTGACCAGCGCGCCACGGGCGGGCACCTGCCAGACCCAGCCATGTACGGATTGGATGGCCGACGCGGACGTGACATCTCCAGGCGGCTGCGGGACCTGCCCGGCTCGCCGTGCGACGTTCTGCACGCCAACACCGTCGAGATCCTCCGAGCTCATCCCCAAGGGCTGTGGGACGAGGGCGATGTCCTGGTCTCCCTGCGCAACCTCGACCTGATCGCGGTGCTCGACCTGCATGCCCAGGCGGTGCGCTGGTTCTGGGGACCGGGCGAGCTATCCGCGCAGCACCAGCCCTCCGCCCGTCCCAACGGCACCGTGCTCGTCTTCGACAACGGCCAGGCCCATGGTCGCTCCCGCGTCCTGGAGATCGAGCCTGCCACCGGCCAGATCGTGTGGCAGTACATGGCGAACCCGCCCGAGAGCCTGTTCTGCGCGATGGCCGGCGGCTGCGAGGAACTGCCTGGCGGCACCGTCCTGATCAGCGATGCCCAAGGCGGACGCGGCATCGAAGTGACCCGCGACGGTCACACCACCTGGGCCGTACGGATCAGCACCCGCCAAGCTTCGGCCATCACTTCCCGGGCCGAGTTCTACCGGATGGCACCGATCCCGTACGCCACTGTCGCTCTCCTGGACGGAGACTGCCCCGCACGGGACATGGTCCGCTCCCGACTGCGGTGCGAACTACGGGACAACCTCCCTCTCACCCTCCGGGGCACCCTGTGATCAGCATCATCATTCCCACCGCTGACCGCCCAGGACCCCTCCACCGCGCTCTGCGCAGCCTGGCACGCCAGACCTTCCGCGACTTCGACGTCATCGTCGTACGCGACGGCGGTCCGCCCGTGCGACCGGTCATCGACGCCTGGAAGCACGACCTGCCGATCACCTCGATCGACATCGAACCCCGGCAGGGCGTCTCGCACGCCCGCAACGCGGGCCTGGCCGCAGCCGGCGGGGACTACGTCGCATTCCTCGACGACGATGACATCTACCTCCCGGCCCACCTGGAGGTGGCTCACCGCGCCCTGGAAGGCGGCCACGCCGAGACGGTGTACGGCGGGGCGCTCGTCAGCCCCCACTGGATCGAGTCCGCCCCCCGAGAACCCGAGGCGTACCAGCGCAAGGACTACCCCTTCGACGACGCCTTCCTGATGGTGGCCAACTACATTCACACCGGCTCGGTCGTGACTCGGAATTTCGCCTCCACCAGCGTGCGGTTCGACGAGGAGATGACGCACTGCGAGGACTGGGACCTGTGGCTGTCGCTGCGCCGGACCGCCGGCTACGAGTTCGCCTTCCTCGGCGACATCACCTGCGTCTACCACCAGGTCCCGCGCCCCAGCGCCGTCTCCTCCGCGTACCTGACCAGCCCCACGCCGTTCACCCGCGCCCGCGCCCATCTGTACGAAAAGTGGCCGGACCCGCACCCGCTCGTCAGGAGCTACCGCGAATGGTTCCGGCGATTCGACGCACGCCTCGACGCTCGCATAGAGCGCGAACAGCCCGCCCCACCACACGTCTACGAACTCGCGGTCCGCGGACTCCATCCGGGCTTCGTCGACTCGACTGCGCCCAGCACCGCACTGCTCGACCGGATCCTCCCGGTCGATGACGCGACGAGTACGCGGCATGAAGAACCGGTTGCCGACTGCCTCCTGCTTGGAACCGGCCGTGCAGCCGAGTGACCGTACGGCGGCCTACGACGGCTTCGCCGAGACCTTCGCCCAGGAAGCCGCCGTCAGCGCCTACAACGCCTTCTACGACCGGCCTACGGTCCTCGCCCTCCTCGGCGACGTACGCGGCAAGCGTGTCCTGGACGCCGGCTGCGGCCCGGGGCTCTACATGACCGAGCTGATCGCGCGAGGGGCCGAGGTCATCGGCTTCGATCAGAGCGCCGACATGGTCGACCAAGCGCGCTCACGCCTCAGCTCCGACGTCCTGGTGCGCCGGCACGACCTCGAAGACCGGCTCGACTGGCTGCCCAACAGCACCATCGACATCGCCCTCGCCGCGCTGGTCATCCACTACGTCCGCAACCGCTCAACCGCACTGGGCGAACTCTTCCGAGTACTGCGCCCCCAAGGCCAACTCGTACTGTCTACCAGCCACCCAACGGCCGACTGGCTTGCCGACGGCGGCAGCTACTTCGACGCTCGAGAAGCCGAAGAGAGCTGGTCGTGCGGTCTGCGGCACCACTACTGGCGTCAGCCACTTCAAAGCTGGATCGAAGAGTTCACCAGCGCGGGGTTCGCCATCGAACGCCTGGTCGAGCACCGTCCGCATCCGGCAATGGCCCACGAACACCCCGCCGACTACGCCAGACTCTCCCGCGAGCCCGGATTCATCGCCTTCCGGCTCGCCAAGCGCACCCCTCCCTGACATGCCGAGTCGAAAAGCGAGAGGCGTATGACCACACCGACACTGACTGTCGTGAGCGGGCCGCCAGGCACGGGAAAGACAACACTCGCCCATGTGCTCGCTCAGGAACTCGGCTGTCCCGCGGTCATCCGCGACGAGATCAAGCAAGGGATGGTCCTGTCCACCCCGGGATACCAGGGCGGCGGCGAAGATCCACTCAATTACCCGACCCTCGACGCGTTCTTCGAGGTGACGAGGGTCCTCCTCCGCGCGGGGGTCACGATCGTCGTGGAGGCCGCGTTCCAGGACAAGCTCTGGCGACCGCACCTGGAACCCCTCATGGACCTCGCCCAGCTGCGCGTCATCCGCTGCGCCACCTCTGCCGCCGTCGCCCACGATCGGATCGCCCACCGCGTGAAGCACAGCGGCCATCGCGCCGCCCACGCTGATCACGACCTTCTCGAAGCGATCGCCTCCGGGGAACACTCACACGAATCGTTCGTGCCGGTCTCCCTCGACGTACCCACACTGGTGGTGGACACCTCGGACGGCTACCACCCGGGCATCGCAGACATCGTCTCCTTTGCCCGAGAGCCCGCGATGACGCAACACCGGCGGGAGTAGCGCACCACCGCAGCTGGTCGCCCTCAGTACGACGGAGGCGACCCGACCGACGTGCCCCGTGTGCCTCGCCAGCCGGAGAATTCTGCGGCTAGTTGATCACGCCGTACCGCCGCAGGAGCTCCGGGAGGAACCGCTCCAGAACGCTGTGAGCTGCGGATTCGTCGCGCAGCTCGTCGTGTCCGAAGCGGTAGACCTCATAGCCTCTGAGTTTGAGGTTCCGGTCGCCGGCCATCATCTCTGCGTACTTGGAGGTGTCGGGGGTCCGGCCGTGGTCTCGGGTGTAGTGCTGGGATCCGTCGACTTCGAGGACGACCCGTTGGCCGTGGGGCAGCAGAAGCAGGAAGTCCATGCGGAAGCGCAGGAGGGCCTGGGCACCGCGTTCCTTGACCGTCTTGGGGTCCCAGTGCAGCCATACCTCAGGCAGGAGCGCGGGCATGTCGTAAACCTCGGTTTTGAGGATCCGGTGGTAGCAGTCGAAGAGGTTCCGCTGCCCGGGAGAGTTGCTGGGCAGGCTGCTGCGGAGCCGGGCGTAGAGGGTGTTCTTGGCCTCGGTGTCGTTGGCTATCTGCTGGGTCTCCTGCCACCAGGACTGCAGGTCGCGCCAGCGGATGCCGTCGTCGGTGACGGTGCGGTCGTAGACCAGGGCGTCGCTGCCGACGAGCTCGATGTCGTTGTCCACGGCGGAGCGGAAGCGAATGTCGGGTTTCGTGGGTGAGGCGAAGATGACGTTCTTCGGGCGCCGTGTGTGGGCGAGCTGGGTGGGGACCAGGGCGAAGCGTGGATAACCGCCGTCGGTTCCCGTCTCCCTGAGCTCGATCGCCGCCGTGCGAAGGTGCTCGTTCATCGTGTCCGTGAGTTGGCGCTGTGCGGTCTCGTCGAGAAGCACGTCCGCGGCGACGGCCGCCTCGAGGAAGCGGGCGAACCTGGCGTCGCCTGCTTCGAATGCGCCCAGTGCCTCGAAGAGATCCTCGGCCGACCAGTCCGGGTTGCGGATGACGTGCCGCTCTACGCGGGCTCGCAGGCTCCTCGTGCTGGGAGAGAAGGACCACGCGGCGAGGGGGTCGTCGTCCAGGACCCAGAATCGCTCCAGCATTGCTATGAACCGGGCCGCGTGCCGCACAAGGACCGTCGGATCGATGGCCCGGGCCAGCTCGCGGCGGGCCCGCATGGGGATCTCTGGTGGGGTTGCCTCGACCCAGAGCGCGTCCTGGAGCTGGTTGCGGGTCAAGGCGTCGACGCTCTGCGTCTGTAGGAAGCGTTCGGCGAGACGGTGGAGATCGCTGTCTGGGACTTGGGCGAAGCTGTGCTCGACGCGCTCGCGCTTCGACCCTTCATCGGCTGGCGGCATACCCAGGACCGTGAAGGACTCGGTCAGTGTCTTGTGCGTGTTCCGGTCCCCGAGCAGAGCCGTGATGTCACCCAGCAGCTGGCGAAGTGCCATGCTGTCCCCGCCCTTCGTCATCTATCGATGATCTCAGGCGGTGGTCCGGCCGTCACCGGTTCACCGGACGCACCGGCGTCAGCGGAGAGCTCAGACGCGCCTGACGGGGTCTGAGTTAGTGTTCCGCGAGTGTTCGCCGAATTTCGGCTTGAGCTGGCGTCTGGGGCGCCTGGTGCCACCATGGCGAGCGAGGGCTTCGTGGACACCACAGCCAGCGCCCTCCACCGCTACCTCATCTACGGCCCCAGGCGTCACTCGACGGATGGCATTCCCCCTGTTTCGTCAGGCCGGTCGCCTGTCAGTGGCGCCCTCTACGCTCCCCTTGGGACGAGCGAGGAGGGTCCATGAGTACGGCGAGTAGGTTCGACACCTTCCTGAAGAACATCATGGTGACGAGTGATCAGTGTGCATCCGCGCTGACAAGCGCGAACGCCATCGCCCGTAAGCTGCACGGGCACTACAGCAACCGACCGTATTCGGACGATTGTCGGCTGATTATCGGCTCGTACGGGAAGGACACGGCGGTGAATCCGCCGCGGGATGTCGACGTACTGTTCTTCATGCCCGTCAGCGAGTACCACCGCTTCAACGGGCACAAGTACAACGGGCAGTCGGCCCTCCTGCAGGAGCTGAAGGGCCTTTTCCAGGCGCGCTACCCACGAACCATGGAAATCGGTGGTGATGGCCAGGTCGTGGTCGTCGACTTCTCCACTGGCCACACCGTGGAGGTCCTGCCCGCCTGGCACCGACAGGGAGGTGGGCTCCTCGTGCCCAACACCCATGACGGCGGCAGTTGGCAGCATGTCGACCACAAGGCCGAGATCGCCTACGTGGCCGATTCAGACGCCCGGACCAACGGCAATACCCGGAACCTCATCAGGATGATGAAGGTGTGGCAGAAACACTGCTCGGTCCCCATCAAGTCCCTGGTGCTGGAACTGCGGAGCGTGAAATTTCTATCGACGTGGAACCGCTCCAGGGAGTCAATGACCTTCTACGACTGGATGGTCCGGGACTTCTTTGCCGAGCTGGTCGAGAAGGCCAACTGCTGGCACACGATCCCCGGGACAAGCGAGAAGAAGCAGTACGGAGACGTCTGGCTGAGCAAGGCGCAAAGCGCGCACCGCAGGGCGGTCAAGGCGTGCGAGTACGAGCTGGCGAGCAAGCACATCGACGCCTCTCTAGAGTGGCAAAAGATCTTCGGGAGCCAGTATGAGCTCTAACGAGAACACTGAGCACACGGCCAACGTCCAGTCGATCCGAGAGTGCTTCGGCCGCGTCGTCTACTCGCACAAGGCACACGAGAAGGCCAGGGAGCTGGAAGCATCCAACGCGGACCGGGCGAAGTGGATCAATATTGTCCTGATGACGCTGACCTCCGGGACGCTGCTGACCTCGGTGATCACGGACCAGCGAATCCTGCTCTACATCAGCAGCGGCGCCTCCGCGCTAGCGCTCGCGTTCACTATCTTCCAGCTGAGTTTCACTCCGGAGAAGGTCGCGGAGCAGCACCGCCTTGCGGCCAAGGAGCTCTGGTACATCCGGGAGCTGTATCTGCACCTGCTCACCGACATACAGACCAACCCGCAATCCGTGGACATACCTCGCCGCAGAGACGAGCTACTCGAGAAGCTGAACCACGTCTACCGGCTGGCACCGGACACATCGAGTAGCGCCTATCGGGCTGCACAGCGAGCCCTGCAGATCGACGAGGACATGACGTTTAGCAGCACAGAGATCGGCCGCTTCCTCCCGGAGGCACTTCGCACGTCCTGATGCCTGCCCCGGGGGCTCTGCTGGATGGATCACTGGCGGAACAAAAGGATCTCAGTGCTGGCGCGCTGATCTGGCGGCAAAAACTCCTCCGCGCAGAGCCCGATGCGCCATGGACTGATGTGGCATGGGCTGATGCTTACCTTTCTCGCAAGCAGCGGCTCGCCCCTCTCAACCCGCAGAAAGAAGTCTCACGCCACCTTGCCGCCAATGAGTCCCACAATCGCCCCGAAGCCCATCATGTAGGTCGTGGAGCATGCGCCGGCAGCGGCTTGCACCTGGTCAGAACCTCCCCCAAACGCGGCAAGTAGCACATTCAAAATCAGGGCCAGGGCCGTCAGCGCAGCCACCGTAGAAAAGATCAGTTTGAAGCGGGGCGTCAGGTCGGACTTGCCCTCAAGCACGTGGATTTCCTGCGGCTCGGATGCGTACGATCGCGCCCGCTCAAGACGGGGGTTTTCACTCTCCATGCCCTCGTATACTGCCCGGATGGGACATTGGTCCGAGGGCCTTGCCGAGGAGACCGCGAAGCTGATCGGCGGTAGCCCAGGCCGCCACATGCTGATTGACGTACTCGGCCGAGTCGGCCGCGAGATTGACGTCCTGTCGGGCCGTAGCTTCCAGCCATTGCGCCGAACGACCTCAGTGATCGAGCCCAACGGCTTGCCCTTCGCGGACATCCCAGATGCGCAGGTCGGCTCGCTGGAGCCAGAGGCGGGAGCATGGGAAGTCCCTGACCCAGTGAACGGCGAGATTGCGACCGTCCTGCAAGTCTCCCCCTTGGCCAGCCCTGCGCCGAACGCCGCACGGGCGGCTGACGCACTCTGGATTGCCGGCCAGCTCATCGCCGGGGCATCGCAGACGGGGCGCCTGTCGGCGGACTACGTCCTCCACTGGCTGGGCACGTCCGTGGACCATGAGCAGCGAAAGTACCTATTTCGCCGGATTATGGACCCTGCCGTTCGATTTTGCGTCCCAATCCTGGGGGTCTCTATCGACGGGTGGTGGATCCAAATCGCCCGCCGTCTCATCTGGGTGACGAGCGAGACCGAGGACGACGGACGGCTTGTCGAGCTGCTGCTGGACAAAGCGATGACCGACAGAGAGACCCCACCACTTGCAGCCGTCGAAGCCATCCTGATCGCGGCTCGGATGACGCGACAACCCGCAGATTGGGCGTTCACCGCACGCATCTGGCCCGAGCAGGTCCAGCGCCCCATTGATCGGCCATGGGGAAGGCTGGCGAAGGCCATCCACGGTCACGGCATACCGACCGTCACCCCCGACCCCGCCTCGACCCCCTACGAGATCGCGTGCCAGGTGGTCTTGAAGGGCTACTGGCATGGCTACATCAAGGGCGATGAGCCGGCGCTAGTGAACGCCGTCGCGCTGGCGTATCCGCGGCAGGTCGATCGCATCCAGCGTGAGACCCGTGCGCCAGACAGGGCTTCTGCCGCCGCAACACTGCTCGAACAACTGATCCACCCCGGATTCGATCCAGCGCGGGGCGCGGAGGCAACTCGTCGGTACGTGCGCCGGAAGGCGAGCATCGCGGTCATGCAGTACCGGAAGAGCGAGGCACCGGACCGGTACCCGTGGACCCAGGTCGGAATCAGCGAACGTCGCTACTACAAACTCCTGCCACTGTTCACTCAGAAGGTGAACGGTCGCTATGAGTATGACTACGACGACGTGGTGGCGCGCATGAAGACCCACCTGAACCGCGTAGACGAGGCGCGAGCAGTGCGAGCAGCCGCCCTTGAAGTCCTCCGCTCACACGGCTTCGGCGACGAAGCCGCACGCAAATGGCTACAGCGGCATCCGCCTATGGAGGCCGTCAACGCCTGGCCACGTGGTCGACTCCCGTAGTGCAGCTGGCGGCCTCTGCACCGTGCTGCCACCCCCAGAGCCTCATCACGCGATCACCGCCACACTATCCGACCCTCGTGGCAGGCTGCCGTCATGGACTTGGGCGAGCTGATGAACACCATGGACCGGGCAGCAGCCAACCCAGGCCGGCACCGACGACGTGCGCGAGTCTCCGGCCCTTGCCGTCGCCGCCCTCATGCACCAACGCGGCGCGACCGTCACGGTCCACGACCCCCACGCCGTGCCCACCACACTCGTACGCCACCCCGAACTCGACTACACGGAAGACCTGGAGGAGTTGGTCAAGGGCGCGGACCTGATCGCCCTGGCCACCGAGTGGCCCCAGTTCTGCGACGCCGACCCCAAGGCCCTGTCCGCCCTGGTCGAGCAACCGGTCATCGTGGACCTCCGCAACCTCCTAAACGCCGACACCTGGCGCACAGCCGGATGGACCGTGCGCCAGCTCGGCCGACCCGCACAGCCGTAGGACCCCAGGCCCCACCCCGGGGCCGGGACACACGGATGGGAGATCCGTCATGGACGACCTGTGGGACGACATCACCAAGCTCTCCGCCGTCTGCCGCGAGGCCGGTGAACACCTCCCGAACGAGGAACTCAAGGCCCTACAGGTGGGCAAGGTCGCCGAGGAGGCCGGCGAGGCCATGCACGCCCTCCACGGCCTGAAGGGCCTGACCACCTGCGGTGACGTACACAGCTGGTCCGAGGTCCAGAACGCCCTCGTCGGCGCCGTCATCGCCGCCCTGCTGGCCATGCACTACGTCGACCCCGAAGGCGCCCGCGCGACCTTCGAGGAGATCTTCCACCGCCGTACCCGCAGGGGCCGCGAAGCCGCTGCTGCCGCCTGACCGCTCCTCCCTCCCCACGCCGGCGGTCGCGCGCCCTCGGGACGCGACCGTCGGCCCGTGTCGTAGACGCTCCACCCCCACCCCCAGGGTGGACGATGGCGGGATGACCGACACCGAGCTCGAAGCGGAAGCGATCAAGTCCGGTACGGGGGTATCCGCGCTGATCACAAACAGCCGGGGCGAATACCTGCTCCACCTCCGCGACGACATCGAAGGCATCTGCTGGCCCGGCTACTGGACACCTGTCGGCGGACGCCCCGAACCGGGCGAATCACTGGCCGACACCGTCGCACGCGAGGTAGTGGAGGAGACCGGACTCACCATCCCGCTCGAGGAGTTCACCACCGTCCAGCAGAGGAACGTCGAACACCTCGGCAAGGGTCCGATCGCCATCTACACCGGCCACTGGGACGGCGACGCCCACGCCCTCCCCCTCACCGAGGGCATCATGCTCCACTGGTTCCCGGCCTCGGTGCTCCCACGGCTCCGCGTACCCCCGTGGTGTCGAGAGGCGATCGCGCTCCACCAGGATGCACGAACGAGCCTCCCCAAAAGAGCCTGACCACTTGAGCGATCGCGGTCAGGCTCTTATGCAGCGCTGCCGGACAATCAGCGGCGGAACCCGCGGTGGGGGTCACGGGCAGGGACGTTCAAGAACGGCTCGAACCATGCCGCAGCACGGAGATCGCCGACGCCCATGTCCCGGTTCGTGTCGTCGTCCGGGTCCTCGATGCCGTCGAAGCGAGCGCTGTACAACATCAGCACATCAGAGTCCTGGAAGAAGACCTCGGCACACATGTCGAAGTCGTAGTCATCCCGGTGAGTGGGCAGGCTTCCGTGCCCACCCACGGCGTGGTCCTCATCCTCCTTGTCACGGGCGTAGCGGACGGCGAGGTGGAGGGCGAGTTCCTCAGCCGTGCAGGTGGGCTCCGGCCACTCCCCGCGTTCGAGGTCGCCAGCAAGGTCGTCGGCGGCCCGGGCGAACCGACGGCGCCACTGCAGATCGGCTGCGAAAGTCAGCTTCGGGAGAGAGGTGAACACTCCCCAGAGGCCCTCTTGCTCGTCGGGTACCACGGACCTGTCGCCCAGTTCCTCAGAGTCGTCGTACGCCTGGTCAGCGAGCACGCACAGCTCCGTGTACAAGATATCGGCCGTTCGAGGGGTGAGCTGCCACTCACACTGCTCGTCCTCGCACTCCGGGTCCTCACAGTGCGGTGGCTGCACCTCGAACAGCGCGGCGAAGTCCGGGACCTTCTCCTTGGTAGACGGCATCGCCGACTCAACTCGGCGGACAGCCGCCTTGCGCCGCCAGCCCGAGCCGAAGTCGGCGACAACCGGCTCATCGCTCCAGTCGGCGACCTCGTGTCCGCTCTCGGTACGCAGCCTCATTCCCTGGCAGGCGTCCGTGACCGTGTCCGCTCCCTCGATCTCTCTGTCTGTCTCCCCAAGCCACATGACGGCGTCGACGACGTCCTGTGGGTCATCATTCTCGGGATCGTCATTCGACAGGGGCTCCCAGCCCGCGCTCCTGGCGGCCTTCAGCACGGCCTGCGGGTCGTGCAGGTGGAACTCGCGGAGCACCTCTACTCGGACCACCGGACCCGCCAGGTCCGCGAGCCGCGCATCGTCCGGAGTGCGCAGGGCACGGGTGACCACCTCGGTGTCAGTGTCCTCGTCAGCACCCTCATCGGCGCCGTCAGCGATCTGATCCCACTTGAGGTAGCTGCCCGGCGGCATGGGCCAGACGCCGGCGACTGCATGCCGTGCGGCGCTGCGGAGCGAGGAAGCCGGGGCATCCGGCAGTTGGGCGCACAGCGCTTCTAGCGGCTCGGGCTTCCAGGCGTCGGAGGTAGAGCGGATGGCCTGCTGGAGGATGTCCACTGCCTGCTGTGCGAGCTCGGGCTGCCGGCAGGTGAGGACGGCCTGCAAAGAGGCGGGGCCTTCGCGGTGGTGGACGAGAGCCAGGATGCGGCTCTTGCTGGGCGTGTGCTCGCAGTGGAAGCTGCGAAGCGCGGCCAGGGTCGGCTGGGGGGACATGCGGAGGACTCCGAACGTGTGGGCGCACGGGGGCCGTGCGTGGAAGCAAGTGGAGTTCCGCTGGTGGGCACGCTGCTGACGCGCCTCCGGACGGTGAAGACTGGATGCACTCGGCTGGTTCCCCCGGTGCTACCGGGAGTCCGGACCTGGCTCCCACAGCTTACTCATACGAAGCGGCCAAGAACGATGCCATCGCCCGAATCGCAGCCGCTTCCAAAGTGCGGGCCTCGCGTTGCTTCAGGCCGCAGTGGCCATGGGGTCCTGAGCCAAGGATCAGCTGGTCACGCCAGCACGGGACCGTGTTGTCAGTGGCGCGGTCTAGCCTTGCAGGGTCAGTGTTCCCAGGAGGTACGGGTTGGCCGGATTCGAGATTAATAAGAGCGCCATCGACAAGCTGCAGCGAGAGATCGCCAAGGAGTTCGAACGGGCGAACCGCAAGCATCCCGTACGCATTTCAGTCGAGGTCGAGGCACCGCGCTTGGGGGCAGTGGCGCTTTCGAGCGTGAGCGGAATCGAGTTCGATCCGTACCTGTCCCGGCTCCTGATCTGGCTTTACGGCGCCTCCCCCCATAGTCCTAGTCGCGTTGTTGACGTTGCGGAATTTCTCGAGGTCGAGGGACTTTCGACGGGCGAGGCAGCCGAGATGGCGCTTCGGCTGAAAATGCTCGGGCTCGTACGCGTCGTCGAGACTTGGGGTGGCACCGGCTCGGAGGTGTACCCCACGGACGACGGCGTGCTGGAGGCCAAGCGGCTGCTTGACCTGCGCGCCGATACGGTGGCCCGCTTTCGGCACACCTGCGACGTGCTGTTGCAGTGGGCACTGCGAACCGGTGGACGGGACTCCATCATCCCGGTCCTGTCGTACGCGGAGGATCCTCAGTGCAATTTTGCCGGGGATCGCCTGGCTGAGGAGGAGGTCCTCAGCGCCCTGGACTACCTGGTCGACGACGGCCTCGTGCATGTCCACGCCACCGACAACGGTGCCATGGTCTGCATCACCGCGGCTGGCACTCGTTGCGTACTCGCCGGAGGAAGCGTGAGCGACTACTTGAGCCGTCAGCCCAACGGCGGCGACACCTACAACATCACCCACTCACAGGGCTTCGTCGCCGGCTCTCAGCAGCACGTCGTCCAGAACAATGACATCGGCCTAGACGCCTCCAAGCTAGCAGAGTTCGCCCAGGCGGTCAGGCAGTTCGCGCCGACCCTGGGGGGGCGGCCGACGACCAGCAGAACCAGGTCATCACGGACGCCGAGGTGCTGGAGGATGCCGCCACCGCCGACGCACCCGAGCCGGGCCGGATCCACGCCGCGTACGAGCAGCTACAGACGACGCTGAACGCCATCGGCGCCGTGACTCCTGGCCTGGCGATGCTCCTGCAGGCTGGCCAGAGCGCATTCCAGGCGACCTTCGGCGGCTGACTCCTCACGCCCTCGCTCACGCACCGAACCGGTGAACCGAGCCACGTAGTGACAGTTCGACCTCGCCTCCGACACCACGAGCCTTTTTCACGTGTAGATCACGAGGGTGAGGATGGCTGCGGCGACTGACGTGAGCCGGTTCGGGCTGATGCGGGCGTGGCGGAAGATCCTCCACTGCTTGATCCGGGAGATCGTCCGCTCGACAGGAGCGCGCAGTGCAGCGTGGGCTCTGTTCGACCTCTTGTGTTTGTCCGGGAGTTCGGTGTCAGGGCGGCGCTTGATGGGCGTGATCACGGTGCCGCCGGCTCCCTGGTATCCCTTGTCAGCAAAGGCGTCGAGGTCCAGTGCGGTGCAGACCTCGACGATGCCGTGCTCGCGGGCGGCCTTCATATCGTGGACGCCGCCGGGCAGGGCGGGCGAGAGCCACAGCAGCCTGCCCTCTTCCGTGGCGATGACCTGCAGGTTCACACCCTCGCGGCGGACCTTGCCGGAGAAATCACCTGGCGCCTGGACCCGGTCGGTCTCCGCGACGGTCCCGTCCAGCAGCACGTATCCGTCGGCGTGATGGCTGGTCAGCGTTGGGTCAACGACGGGGCGAAAGCAGCGAGGCACTCGCTCGTGTCGTTCGTGTAGCGCCAGGCCGTGGCCACACCGATACCGAACCCTGCGGCGAGCTGTTCGAAGGTGTCGTGCTTACGCAGATAGACCAGGGCACACCGGGCCCGGTCGTACGGACGCAGCTTGCAGGCACAGTTGCCGTCGCACGCGACGATCGCCATTGTCACCAGTTCGAGGACCTCTTCGTCGAGGTCGCATGCGGCAAGATAGGAGAACACGGGGCATCTCCGCAGGTCAGGCTAGTTGTGGTGATCTGCCAAACCAGCGGGGTGCCCCGTTCGTCACCCCCCCGTCAACACACGATGGCCGCCTCACCCGCCAGCCGTACGCGTGGAAAAGACTCCTTGATACCTGCGATCGCCCGGGAAGACGACAGTCGACGGCTGAGACGCTGCTGCACATCGCGGAGGTGGCCAGATGCTGCCCCTCCTGTCGCCCCGGGCTGTCACCAGGGAACGGCCTCGTGCCAAAGTCGCTGGTCGGACAGGACAAGCCGAACACCGACGCGAGGAGCAGCACATGCGCAACGGGGGACCACAGTGGACACTCACCGTGCCCACAGGCGGCGACACACTCCGGCAGGAGCGCCTCACCCGGGATCTCCACGACACTCTGCGAAGGACGGACGGCCTCGTCGTCGGCTTCCATGACGCCGACGGGCCCAGCGAACCGGGTCGTAAGGGCACCGGCGTCGGCGAGGTGGCTCTCTGGGCCTCCGCCACCGCCGCCGTCGCCCGTCCGGCGTCCCAGGTCCTGATCACCCTGATCAAGGAGTGGTGTGCCAAGGAGCGGCACCGCAAGGTCGTGGTCACCGTCAGGGATGACTCCATCGAGATCACCGGACGGCCGGACGCCGCACAGGAGCGCATGGTCCGCGAATTCCAGGACCGGGTCGCCGGCGGCGACGGTCCCGAACCGAATGACGGCGCGGCGTGACCCGCTTCCACAAGCGCCGGGCTCTCCTGATCGGCAACGAGCACTACGACGACGGCCGCTTCTCGCCGCTGGCTTCCGTACGGGCGGATGTATGGGGACTCACCCAGGTCCTGAAGCATCGCAACATCGGCAACTTCGTCTCCGTCCAGACCGAATCCGATCTCACCGCCGACGACATGCGGGCGGCCATCGGCGAGTTCCTTCAGGAGCGCGACGAGGACGAACTTGCGCTCGTGTACGTCTCCGGGCACGGTGTGCGCACCGTACGCGACGGCGGCGAGTTCCACTTCGTCGCCAAGGACACCGACTACGACCGGGTGGCCTCGACCGGTGTCAGCGCAGGGTTCCTCAACGACGCGCTGGAAGAGTGCGTCGCCCCCCAGAAGATCGTGATGATCGACTGCTGCCGCAGCGGCGGGTACGCCGTGGGCCTGCGCACATCGGACCGAGGGCCCGAGAACTCTGTGTCCAAGTCCGGCGAGCAGCCCCCGCTGACCAGCAGGGGCGTGTACGTCCTGTCGTCCTCGCGGGCCGGGGAGGACTCGTATGCGGACGCGGGCGGCGGCGATGACGTGAAGCCGTCGGCGTTCACCGGCGAGGTCATCGAGGCGCTGCGCACGGGGAAGGTCAGCAAGGACGGCGGCCAAGCGGTATCGGTCAGCGACCTGTTCCACTACGTCAACCGGCGCATGCGTGCCCAGGACGGTGGACGTCAGGTGCCGGTGCACTCCGCGCTCGGCGTCGACGACCGCATCGTCATCGCGGACAGCCCCTTCGGCCGGGCCCCCATCCTCGATCCTCTGAGCTCTCGGCCCCGGGCTGCCGCCGGAGAAGCGGCACAACCGCATGCCGCGAAATTCGCTCACGCGCAGCCCGCGTGGGCCAACCTGCTCGACTACTACCGCGAGTGCGTCCTGGCCGAGAGCGCCGAGACACCTCTGATGGAGGTGAGCCATCAGGACACGTCATACGTGTGCCTGGGGGGCGCGGAGAGGTTCATCTCCGGCGACGTCGATGACGACGGCTGCGTCGCGCTCCCCAAGGAAGCGGCCCCGCTCGTGGACTCAGCGGCCGAGGAGGACGCCGAGCTCTGGGCGGGCTACCCGGCAGTGGTCCTCACCGGGCCTCGCGCCGGGCGCCCCTGGCGGCAGCCGAAGTTCGCGCCCCTGCTGGTACGCCGGGTCGAGATCGTCCAGGACGAGGGCGAGGTGCGGCTGAAGCCGTACGGCCCCGTCCAGCCGCATCCTCAGCTGGCGCACGACTGGCTGGGCGAGGAGGAAGCCAACCAGCTCGTCGATACGTTTCAGCCGTCGTGGCATCGAGGACAGCACGACCGTATGGCGGTGGAAGTGCGCAACCTCCTCACGCAGGAGTTCGAGCTGCCGTGCGTGCAGGAGCTCCGTCCCGACCAGCTCGCCGACCGCATCGATGTCCGCACGCCCGGCCACGGGGCCCGCAACACCGCCGTCCTGTTCGCGGCACGCCCCCAGACAGGCTTCACGAAGGGGCTTCTCAACGACTTCGCCGACATCGCCAGAAAGACGGACCAGATCGGGAAGACCGCCCTCGGGGGCCTCGCGCCCGACACCGCGCAGCGCGCCCGATCCCTCGCCCACGCGGACCCCGAACCCGTACGCCTCGTAACGCCGCTGCCCTGCAACGAGGCCCAGACGGCGGTTCTCCGGTCCGCCATGTCCCGCCGCCTCACAGTGGCCACGGGCCCGCCCGGCACCGGCAAGAGCCAGTTGGTCGCCAATCTCGTGGCCACGGCGATCGCGGCAGGTCAGACGGTACTGGTCGCGTCCACCAACAACGATGCCGTGGACGAGGTCTGGCGCCGCTGCGACAAGCTGGTGCCCGGCAGCGTCGTGCGTACCGGCTCAGCGCGGAAGAATGGCAAGAGCAACGCGGAGCACGAGGCCGCCGCGCTGCACGCGCTGCGCACCGGCCCGGAGCCGTCCACCACCGCGGCCACGGCATCCATGGCAACCGCACTGGCCACCGACCGTCGGGCAGAAGTACGGCAGCTTCTGGCCCACATCGCGGAGACCGAGCTGCGGCTTCGCCAAGCAGGCGAAGCCCGCGCCCGTCACGCGGAAAAACTCGGGATCACCGTCACCGAACTCCAGGACCTGCTCGATGGCCCGCCCCGACCGAAGGAGCTGGAGGACAAGGCACGTCGCCTCGCCCACGCGCGTTTCCTAGGATCGTGGCGCCGAACCCGTTTCCTGTGCAAGGCCGGTCTGGAGGGGTACGCCGGTGATCCCGCCACGGGGTGCCTCGCGCTCGCCGGCTTCGCCGCGGCCGAGGCGGAGTGGCGTGACGGGCGCGAACATGCGGCCACCGTTGACGACACAGCGCTCACGCGTACCCTGCGCGATGCGGAGAGCACCGTCCAGGACGCTTCACGTACGCTCCTCGCCACCACGGTCCAAGCCGCCGCCTGGGCCGGACGCCGCCGCATTCTGGACCTGTTGACGGCTCGGGACGGCAAACGCAGTGACTGGCCGCAGTTGGGAAGGGTCCTCGGCCGCTCGGGAACATCAACGGACGCACCCGTAGTGGCTGGATGGGCAGTCACCAGCCTCTCCGCCCGGCGTTTCCCTCCGGACCCGGCCCTGTTCGATCTCGTCGTCATCGACGAGGCCAGCCAGTGCGCCATCCCCCACGTCCTGCCGTTGCTATTCCGCGCGCGGCGGGCCCTGGTCATCGGCGATCCCATGCAGCTCACGCACATCACGCAGACCAGCCCGCACCGCGAGGCTCTCATCCGGCGCGGGAACGGACTGCGGTCCGACTGGCTGGAGAAGCACCACCTCGCCTACCGGCGCCACTCCGCCTTCCACGCGGCCGAGCAGTCCGTAGGCGGCACGCTGCTTCTCGACGAGCACTTCCGCTGTCATCCGCACATCGCCGGGATTTCCAACGAATTCTTCTACGACGGTGGGCTGACCGTTCTCACCGACACCCGTGGCCGTCCCTCTCTGGCGCGCCGCCCCGCCGTTATCTGGACGGACGTGACCGGGCGGGCTGCCCGCCCTCCGTTCGGTGGCTCCTGGGTCAACGATGACGAGACCCACAAAGTGCTCGCCAGCGTCACGTACCTGTTGCACCAGTTGCCGCCTGAGGCCACCGTCGGCGTTGTCACTCCCTTCACAGCGCAGGCTGAAACGCTGCGCAAGCGGCTACGACCGTACGACGAGGAGCGTCTGCGCATCGGTACGGTGCACACCTTCCAGGGGGGCGAACGCGATGTCATGGTGTTCTCCCTCGTCGCCGGAGAAGGCATGCATACGGGCGCAGTCGAGTGGGTCAGTGGACAGCTGAACCTGTGGAACGTCGCCATCACCCGGGCACGCAGTCACCTCATCGTGGTGGGGGACAAGGAACTCTGGCGACAGCGAGGAGGCGTGGGCGCCGCGCTGCTGGAGGCTGCAGAGCGGAACGGCGTACCTCCGGGTGGCGGAGACGAGGATGTGCTGCTCAAACGCCTGTATCAGACCCTCTCCCGCACGAAGGAAGCCACCGTCACGCTGGGCGAGACAGTTAACGGGCATCCGGCGGACACTCTGGTGGGAGGCATCGGCGCCACCGCACCTAGAGCTGTACTACTCGACAGGGGAATCGAAGAGGGCTCCGACGCAGCCCGCCACCTCCGGCTCATGCTGCATCGACGGAACTTGCTGGGCAGCGACGACGGAGAAGTCGAAGCCATTCGATGGCCGGCCTGGAGGTTGTACGAGGCAGACGAACAGTGGGGGTGAGCTCTGGCCCGCGCCCTGATCCGGGCGCGGCTCTTGCTCCCCATGCACCTGCCCTCACTGAGCCCGCCATCCTGCCGCTGGACGCGGAAAAGGGCCGCTCCAGCGCTTTGGGCCACCTGGCGGGACGGGCCGACCTAGCCTGCCCCAGCTACTACGCCAGTTCTTGGGAGCCATCTGGGAGCCAACCCACTCCCAAACCCCTTCCAAACCATCCGAGACCACCCGACGCCAACGCCCTGAGCAGGTAAAATACCGAACTACCTGGCCCGGCTCGACCCGAACTTCATGCGGGACGAGGAGGTCGTGGGTTCAATCCCGCTCATCCAGACCTTCAGCCCAGCCTCCGGATCCACCGACTGAGGCAGCCACTCTCCCCATTACACGACCGAGCAGTTGAGCGGGAACAGGCTTTCGGAGCGCTCCAGACCGTCCTCCGAGCGCAGCCGTACCGTCAGCGGCCTCATGCCGTGATAACCAATGCCTAACGTCGTGCGTGAATCGCGGGACGAGTTGGATCTCGCTCGGGTTCACCGCCAGGTACAGCACCACCTCGCAGTTATGCATGCTGCCGAAGCAGGCGAATCTTCATGTGGAACACCAGGGCCGTTGGGCGCCCGACCCGGACGAGCGGAGCGAGGACTAGCACCCTCTCCCCCTGTGACTCCCCAGTACAGTGAGTGACACCCCAGCCACGACCAAGGCTCCAAGACCAGCCCTCCTTCTACGTGATCTGTCAGCCCCGCTGGGGAGAATCTGGGGAGAACCGAGCCCTGTTGGGGAGCGGCTGGGGAGAATCGGCCGCGCAAACCGGCAGCCCGGTGAAAGAGCCGGAAACACCCATCGCCGCAGGTCAGAGGGGTCCGCCAAGCAATCTCCGCAGGTCAGCGCCGCGAAGGCGACGACTTCAAGAAAATCTCCTTGAACGCCGCGACCGGCTCTGAGTAGCCGGCCCGGCCCGGCCGAGGGTAAGCGGCAGTGAACGCCGTCAGCCCCTCGGGCGTTCGTTCAGGAGGGCCATCGACGTTTCGGCGCGGGCCGCGGCCGTGGTGCGTGGTGTCGTGGACGTGTCGGCCGCGCCGTCGAGTGATGAGACGACCAGGTCCTCCATGACGGTGGAGACGCGGCGGAACGCCGAGGCGGCGGTGGGTTCGATGTCTCCGAAGAGTGTCCACCACCACCAGGCGTTGCCCGCGGAGTTCGCGACGAAATCGGGGATCACGAGCGTGCCTCTGGCGAAGAGTTCGCGCTCGGCAGCAGGGGTGACCGAGATGTTGGCGCCTTCGACCACATAGCGGGCGGTGATCAGGTGGTGGTTGCTCTCGTTGACGGCGTACGGGACGGCGGCCGTCACGAGTACGTCGCACGGGGTCGCGAGCCAGTTCGATGCGATCGGCTTGTCGTACGGCTTCAGACGGTCGCGGTCGATGCGGCCGTCCCGGGTGCGGTGGGCGAGCAGGTGTTCCACAGCGAGCCCTGCGGGGTTCGCCACCACGCCGTCCTGGTCGGCTACGGCCACCACGCGGAGTCCGGCCTCCGTGAGATAGCGGGCTATGGCGCCTCCCATCGTCCCGAAGCCCTGCAGCGCCGCCGTCGCTCCGTGCACGCGGTCGCCGCGGTGCTCCAGCGCGGCGACCGTGGCCCTCGCCACGCCGTAGCCGCCGATGAGGTCGGCCAGCGAGATCCCGTCGACCTCGGCCGCGAAGCCCGCCGCGAGACGGGCGAGCCCCGCCGCACGGCCGTCCGGCACATGGGGCAGCGCCGCCTGGACGGTCGACTCGATGCTCGCCTCGGCGGCGGCCTCGTCGAGGGTGCGCTGCTGGACGCCGAGGTCTTCCCCGGTCGCCCAGCAGGTCTCGATGAAGGGCTTCATCGCGCTCAGGTATCTGGTGAGCACGGCGCGTGCGCCGGGGTGCCGGGGGTCGAAGTCGATTCCGCCCTTCGCCCCGCCGTAGGGAACGTAGCGATCCGACGGACGGTAGTTCAGCGCCTCTTTCAGGCTCATCGTCCTGGCGAGGTCGGCCACCTCCGCGAGGGTGCAGCCGCTGCGCATGCGCAGGCCTCCGCTGGAGGCGCCGCCCAGCAGCCGGTCGATCACCAGGTAGCCGCGCGCCTCGGTTTCCCGGTCTGTCCAGGTCACCTGGAGATAGGGGTCATTCATCGCAGCCTTCCGGGGTGGTCAGCGAGTGTTCGGGGATCGTGATCAGGGTGGGGCCGGGGCGTTCGAGGGCCGCGGAGATCTCGGCGGCTACGGAACCGGGTGATCCGGCTGCCACCCCGTGTGCTCCGTAGGCGGCGGCCAGGGCGGCGAAGTCGGGGCTCGGCAGGTCCGTTCCCAGCGGGGCGACGCCCAGGCGGGCCTGTTCCCTGCGGACCGATCCGTAACCGCCGTTGTCGACGATGACGACGGGAAGGGGCTTTCCCAGCATGACGGCGGTGGCCAGCTCGTTGACGGTGAACTGGAGGCCGCCGTCGCCGGTGAGGGCCACCACGGGCCGTTCCGGCCGGCCCGCCAGGGCACCGATCGCCGCCGGAAGCGCGAAACCGAGGGTCCCGAATCCGGTGGGGTGGAGGAAGGAGTCGGGGGCCGGCACCCGGAAGCCCTTGATGGCACCGTAATGGCACACCATGGAGCTGTCGCTGGTGAGGACCGCCTCGGGCGGCATGGCCGCCCGCATCGCGTCGATCAGCCCGGCCCACGGGGCTCCCAGGCCGGCGTGTTCGGCCTCGATGCGTGCGCGGACCCCGGCGATTTCGCGGAGGTACGCGCCGCTCGCCCCCGCGCGGTCCGGCACGGAGCCGAGGGCGGCCAGGACACGGCGCAGAACGGCGTCCGCGTCACCCGTCAGCGCGCAGGCCGCGACGGCATTGCGGTGGCTCTGCCCGGGGTCGATGTCGACGCGGATGACGTCACCGGTCAGGGCCAGGGGGCCGGACCAGGTGTCGGTGTCGGACAGCTCGGTGCCGACGGCGATCACCACATCGGCGCGGCGCAGGAAGTCACGTGCGGACTCCAGGTGGAGAGCCGCGCCCAGCGCGTTGCGGTGGTCCTCGTCGATCACTCCTTTCCCGTTCGCGGTCGTGATGACCGGGGCGCCGGTCTCCTCCGCCAGGCACGTGACCGCGGCGGACGCGGCCCGGGCGCCCCCGCCGGCGATGACCACGGGCCGCCGGGCCCCGGCGAGCAGCCGGGCGGCGTGCTCGATCCCGCCGGGTCCGGACAACTCCTCCGCCGGGGCCCTCTCCCCTCCCCCGGCCGGTGGGTTCTCCCCCGGGCCGGCCCACGCCGCCTCTGTCGCGAGGACGTCAGCGACGACATCGGCCAGGACGTCGGCCGGGATCTCTACGTGAGCGGGCCTCGGGCGACAGGTACGGAATTCCCTGAACGCCTTCCCCAGCAGCTCTTTCAGCATGCCCGGGCCGTCGGCGCGCTCGCTCCACGCACAGATGGCGTTCATCGCGCCGGTCTGGTCCTTGACCTCGTGCAGCAGCCCGTCGCCCGGCTCCTGCCCCCGGGGAGGCCCGGCGGAGAGGAACAGCACCGGCACGGAGTCGGAATAGGCCTGCCCGGCCGCCGCCGCGGCGTTGAGCAGCCCGGGTCCTGCGGTGGTCAGGACGACGCCGGGCCGTCCGGTGACCCGCGCGTATCCGTAGGCCGCATACCCCGCGCCCTGCTCGTGGCGCGGGGTGATGTGCCGGATGCCGCTCTCCCCGAGATGCCGGAAGATCTCCAGGTTGTCGATTCCGGGGATGCCGAACACGGTGTCCACTCCGTGGCCGGTCAAGGTCTCGACCAGCAGGCGGCCCCCGGTAGCGGCGGCCGGGACAGCATGGAGTTCCGCCCCGGCGTCATGACCTGACGTCATGAACCGAAGTCCCTCTCCGCCAGCAGCTCCTGGATGTGGGCGTTGATCCGGTAGCCCTTGAGGACGTCGGCGGTCAGGAACGCGGCGCCGGTGACCTCGCCCACGCACGCCGCGGCGCCGCACCCGCAGCGGAAGGGGCACGACATGTCCCACTCGGTGGAGGGGTAGAAGAAGGTCAGTTCGTCGCCGGGGAGGATCCGGCGGGTGCTGATGACGTTGCCGGCGACAGCGTCCACATACGTGCTCGGGTCGCAGGAGTGGTTCAGGTACCGGATGTCCGTCCCCATGACGTGCAGGTCGCGTTCGACCTGGATCGTGTACTTGGAGGCGGCCTCCGGGGTGCAGTCGCTCAGGGTCATGACCTCGGCTCCCTCCTCGATGACCGTGCTGGCCACCAGGCCGGTTCCGGAGGTGCATCCCGTGGCGATCCGGTAGTTCTTCTCCACCGCGAGCCGGTCACCGTGCAAGTTGCTCATGACTATGGTGCCTTTCGTCGTTTCCGTTCCGGTGCTGTGCGCAGCCGGTGGTAGGGGATCAGCCGCCGTCGAACGACCTCACGACGAGTACGGCGTTGTGGCCGCCGAACCCGAAGGAGTTGCTCATGGCGGTACGGATCTCGCGCCGCCCGGCCTCCCGGGTGCCGAAGTCCAGCTCGGGGTCCTCGGGTTCGGTGCAGTTCGTGGTCGGCGGCACGGTTCCGGTGCGCATCGCCTCGACGGTCGCGATCAGGTCGACGGCGCTCGCCGCCCCCATCATGTGACCGAGGACGGACTTGACCGAGGTGAGGGGGATCTTGGCGAGACGTTCTCCGAACACCTGCCGGAGGGCCGTGATCTCGACCCGGTCCCCGCCGTCGGTTCCCGTGGCGTGTGCGTTGATGTAGTCGATGTCCGTGACGTCCGCGTCCGCGTCGGACAGCGCGAGCCGCATCGCCCGTTGCAGCCCCCGCCCCTCCGGGTCCGGCGAGGTCAGGTGGTAGGCGTCGGTGGTCGCGGCGTAACCGGCCACCTCGGCGAGGATTTCGGCGCCCCGCCGCATCGCGTGCCCGGCCTCCTCCAGCAGCACCACACCGGCGCCGGCGCTCATCACGAACCCGTCGCGCCCGAGGTCGAAGGGCCGGCTCGCGCCGGCGGGGTCGTCGTTGCGCCTGGACAGCACGCCGGTCTTGGCGGTCGCCGCCATGTCCGCCTTGGTGAGGCAGTCGTCGGAGGCGCCGGCGACCATCACGTCGGCCACGTCCGTCGCGATCATGCGCGCGGCGTCGCCGATGCAGGTCGCGCCCGTCGCGCAGGCGGTGCTCATCGAGCCGGACGGTCCCTGCGCGCCGAAGCGCATCGCGACTTCGACGGCCGCGGAGTCGCTGCCGCCGCTGACGGCGAAGTACGGGCTGACGCCGCGGGGGCCCTCGGTGATCAGGGCCTCCGCGGCCTTGATGATCGTCTTCTCCGCTCCGTAGCCCGAACCGATGAGCACCCCCATGCGGTCGGGCCGGGACACCGGCACGGTCAGGCCCGCCGCGTCCACCGCCTGGACGGCCGCGGCGAGCGCGTACTGGGCGAAGGGGTCGAGGCGCCGGACCGCCCGCTTCGGCATGTACACCAGGGGGTCGAAGTCACGGACCTCGCCGGCGATGGTCACCGGCAGGCCGTCGGGGTCGAACCCCGTCACCGTGCCGATTCCGCTTCGCCCGGACAGCAGCGCCTGCCACAGGGACGGGACGTCCGGTCCCACCGGGGTGACCGCGCCGTAGCCGGTCACCACGACCCGCCGCCGCGTCTCCCGTACCGCTCCGGCCCTCACAGCACGGCTCCGTTCTGCACGCGGCCGCTCCATATCGCCGGGTGGTCGTCGCGCAGCAGCAGTTGCAGCCGCGCGGTGTCGGTCTTCCCGTTCCGGTTCAGCGGGAGGGCGGGGACGACCACGACGTGGTTGGGATGCTCGTACGAAGGGAGCATCGAACAGATCAGCTCCCGCCAGAGCCGGGGGTCGCCGTCCTCCGGATCGGCCACGACGAAGATCAGGCGGCTTCCCCACCTCTCGTCGTCGACCGGGACGACCACGACCTGGCGTCCGCAGCCGCTCGCCTTCGCGGCGAGGGCCTCCGGGTAGAGCAGATGCCCCATCCGGTGGACGGCGTGGGCGCGGCCGATCACGTACAGGTCGCCGTCGTCCGTGAGGAAGCCGAAGTCGCCGGTCTCGTACCACTCTCCGGCCTGCCGGCGAATCGTTCCGTCAGGTTCGAGGTAGCCGGCCATGGCGTCCGGAGAGCGCACCCAGATCCGGCCGAACTCCGCTCCCGCCGCGTCCCGGGGGCCGGGCGCGCCCTCCTCGCTGCGCTGAGGGGCCACCCGGACCTCGATCCCCTTGAGCGTCCTGCCGCATCCCAGCGGACGGGCGGGCGTGGCGAAGGAGACGTTGCCCAGCTCGGTACTGCCGTAGCCGTCCAGCAGCGGGGCGCCCACGACGGACCGGAACCGCGAGGTCAGCGCCTGGTCCAGGGGAGCGCCCCCGGTGCACCACAGGCGGACCCCCTCCAGGCCGTCGAGCAGCGCCGGGTTCCGCCCCGCGAGGTTGAGCAGGCTCCGGTACGTCGCCGGTGTGGCGTCGACGACGGTGGCGCCGTGGGCCGCGCCCGCCCGGATCGCCAGGTCGATGCGCCGGAACGGGGAGACGAGCAGGGAGGCGCCGGCGAGGTAGGCGAGGAAGATGAGCGAGAGCCCGTACTGGTGGGAGAACGGCAGCAAGGGGAGGAACGTGTCGCTGTCGCGGTAGCCCATGTGCGCCAGGGTCCGGTGCAGGTTGGTCAGGAAGCCTCCCCCCGGCTTGACGATCGCCTTGGGTTTCCCCGTCGATCCGGTCGACCACGCCACCAGGGCGTCGGTGCGCCGCTGCCACCGGGAGAAGTCCAGGCCGGCGGGCGCTTCGGAGGAAGGAGCGGGGGCGGGAGCGGAGTCGGGAGCGGGAGTGGCCACGAGGGTTTCGAGGGCCAGGAAGTGCGGCGCGCCGGGTCCCCGGAACGAGCCGTCGTCCGGGCCGTCCCCGATCACCCAGCGGACCCGGCACTGCTCGATCACGGTACGGGTCTCCGCACCGGTCTGGCGGTGGTCCAGGAGCACCAGGGAGGCGTCCAGGTGCGCGAGCGCCAGCAGCGCGAACACGTAGGCGGCCGAGTTGTCGGCCTTGAGGACGACCCGGTCGCCGGGCCTGAACCCCTGTCGTTCCATCTCCCGTGCGACGCCCAGGGAGGCGGTGACCATATCGGACCGGGTCGGGACCTCGACGCCGTCCGCGACTTCAGTGGACAAACTCATCGCTTCTCCTGAGCCGTTCAACAGCCGTTCAACGCTTCATTCACCACAGGCCGGCCTCCGCGGACGCCGGGTCCTTCCCGGCTCCGCCGGGCGTGCGCTCACGGCTCGCCGCCGCCGGCCGCGGCGCGCTCGGCGGCCTCCCGGATCGCGCGCACGGAGCGGAAGTTCCTGAGGGACAGCGCGCCGTCCGGCAGCGTCACGCCGTACTGCTTCTCCAGCCAGGCCGCGACGTGCAGCACGCCGAGGCTGTCGATCGCGCCGTCGGCCAGCAGGTCCTGATCCGGGTCGAGGCCGTCCGCTTCGTCGTCCAGGAAGTGGTCGGTGACGAACCGGGCGATCTCCTCCTCGGAGATCACGGGCACCTCCGTCGGTGCGGCGGGGCGCTCAGGGGGCATGGGTGGTCTTCCTCTCGGAGGGGCGGGAGCCGTTACGGCATCGTTCGTGGCGTCAGACTTCGATGAGCGTGCAGAACCAGTGCATTCCCGGCACCGCGATCCCGGCGAGGGCCACGAGATCGCCCGGTGCCAGCTCCCCGGCCCGGATGTGCTCGTCCAGGCAGACCAGCTGGTCGACCGCGCCCATGTGCCCGTACTTGCGGGCCAGTTCGGCATTGGTGCGCTCGACGGGCAGGCCGACGGCGTCGGCGGCCTCGCGGATCGCCTGCTGGTTGTCGTTGAGGAAGATCAGCCGGGCGAGCCGCCCCCGGTCCTTCCCGGCACGCGCGAAGGCCCGGTCGACCACGTCCGTCAGACGCCCGTTGATCTCGTCCACGAAGCCCTGGAAGCGCTGCGGGTCCCGGCCCACGTGCCGGTAGACGGCGGCCATGGGGTCGACCTTCAGGTTGTGCTCCCCCTCGGGCGGCACGGGCACGGCGGAACCGCCGTACTCGATGCGGAAGAGGTTCGCGAACTCGGGGTTGGTGTAGTGCGCGGAGGCGAGCCGGCGGCAGCGCGCGTGTCCGCGCCGCAGGACCACCGCGACGGCGCCGTCGCTGGCGACACTGGTGTTGAAGGCCATGCGGTTGGCGTGCTGTTCGCTGACCACGTTGACGACGACCACCAGGGCGGTGTTCGTCTCGGGCGAGAGCGCCATCGCTCCCGCGGCGTGGTCGACGGCCAGCGACCACGCGGCGCAGGCCTGGGTGACGAGCACCGTGGGCGTGGCGTGCGCGCCCAGTTCCTTGGCCACGGCGGCCGAGGTGTCCCAGCCCAGGTACTCCGGCACGTCGGAGTTGCCGGCGACGATCAGGTCCACGTCGTCCACCGTGAGACCGGCGCCGTCCAGGGCCGCGCGGGCCGCCTCCGCCGCGAGTTCCGTCGGCGTGCGGCCGTCGGTCAGGCGGTGGTAGGTGTCGTAACCCCAGCTGAGGGCGAACTCGGGGTCGCTCACGTACTCGGCGGCCGTACCGGCCACGCTGAGCCGTTCACCGAACGCCGTGCCGGTGGCGACGATGCCCGGCTCCACGGGGGCTTCCATGTGGTGTCCTTTCATTCCAGCGGTGACCGGGTCCCGGGCCGTGGCCCCGGCCGTGACCCCGCCTGCGGGCACGGCTGCGGGCACAGCTGCGGGCAGAGCCGCGGGCACGGCGGTGTCACGGGTGTGCCGGCCGTTCGGGGGTGAGCAGCGGGAGTTCCCGCACCTCGCCCAACGGGGTGCGCAGGAGGTCGAGTTGGCGGCTGCCGCCGAACAGGGCGAGCGCCAGCGTGATCATGGCCACCGCGAGGACCAGGATCGCTCCTCGTACCCCCATCGCGTCGGCGAGGAAGCCGGCCCCCAGCGGGCCCGCCCACTGCACCACCTGGACGCAGAACCGGCTGGTCGCGGCGACCCGGCCCAGGTAGGCGTCGGGGATGAGGCGCACCTGGTACGACTCGGTGACGACGTTGAGCGGCACCATGCCGGTCATGCCGACCAGCAGGACCAGGCCGATCTGCCAGGGCTCGGGGACCCACACGATGACCGCGAAGGACGCCGCGAAGACCCAGGCCGCCAGGTGGAGCACCCGCAGCGCCCCCAGCCGGCGCATCAGCCACGGTCCGATGAAGGACCCGATGACGCCGCCGACGAGTGCGAGCGAGGTCGCGGTGCCGACTTGCGTCGGCCCGCCGCCCCGGTGGTGCAGGAGCGCGATGAACAGCAGGGTGAAGCCCTCCGCCACGGCGTTGAGCAGCGCTCCCCAGACGATGGTGAACATGAGGTAGCCGCTGCGTCTGACCATGCGGAGGCCGTCGGCGATGTCCGCGGCCATGCCGGGGCGCGGGCCGCTGCGGGTGTCCGGGTCCCGGTCCGGGCCGAGGGGCCGGCGGATGACCAGGGTCCCCAGGGTGACGAACAGGTAGGACAGGGCGTCGAACAGGAACGGCACCCAGCGGGTGACGGAGAACAGCACTCCGCCGAGGGACGTACCGACGATGTGGGCGACCATGTCGCGGCCCATGCCCTGAGCCGTCGCGGTGGCGACCTGCTCCTTGGGCACGAGCCGGCGCAGTGCCGGCGCCGCGACCGCGGTGCGCAGCCCGCCCGCCAGTCCGCTGACCAGGGCCAGGGCGGCGAGCGCGAGGACCGGGGCGTCGCTGCGGTACACCAGCAGCGCCACGGCGCCCAGGGCCAGCGCCTCGACGAGCGGGGAGACCGCCATGACCAGGCGGCGTGACACCCGGTCCGCGAGCGCCCCGCCGATCACCAGGGTGGCGAGGGTGCCGATCATCTGGGCGGCGGTGATGTTGCCGGCCTGGGCCGCCGAACCTGTGGTGTCCAGGATCAGCAGCGGGAACGCCAGCGTCGAGACGGCCGTGCCCAGGGAGGACAGCCCGTTGCCCGACCACCAGGCCATGTAGTCGCGATCGCGCCAGAGAGACACGGGCCGCACGGCGGCGTCCAGCGGCTCCTCTCGGTGCGACCGCGCTGTTTTCACGCGCTCCCCCATCCGTCTGCTGCCGTGCCGGCCGGGCCACTTGGCGTGATCCCCGCCATGGATCCTCGGCGATGCCTGATCGCTCGGCCAGGCAGCACACCGGCAATACGAGAGGACACAGCACCGGCAATTCAGGCGGCGGAGTGCACCGTTGCCGCCGGCCGGACCAACTCCCGGACAGCACGCTCACCTTGGCCATGGACAGTACTGTGCGCCGCACACTATGGTGTGGCTCGTGACATTGGATGAGCTACTCCTCAGCCAGGCCCAGGAGCTGCGCCGTGGCACCACCGTGCTGGCCTGCCTCACACTGCTGGAAGAACGGCAGTACGGTTATGCGCTCCTGGAGACGCTCAACGACGCCGGGATCCCCGTCGAAGGCAACACCCTCTACCCCTTGCTGCGCCGGCTCGAGAAACAGGGGCTGCTGGTCAGCGAGTGGGAGACCGACGACACCCGGCCGCGCAAGTTCTACCAAGTCACCCCTCAGGGCGCTCTGGCCCGCGCCGGCCTGACACGAGAGTGGCAGACGCTGGTCGGCTCGATCTCACAACTGACCAAGGAGAAGCGTTGAGCACGAACGCGTCGACGACTACGGGCACACTGACCGAGCGCTATGTGCACGAGGTCGTCCGGCGGGTCCCCGCCGGAGCCCGCGACGAGGTCGCCGAAGAGCTGCGCACCGCCATCGCCGACACCATCGAAGGGGCCCGGGCGGCCGACCCGGCCTCGGCCGAGCGCGAGGCGCTCAGCGACATGGGGGACCCGATCCGGCTCGCCGCCCGCTACGCGGACCAGCCGCTGACACTGATCGGGCCGGACCTCTTCCCCGCCTACCGGCGGCTGCTGAAGATCCTGCTGGCCACGGTCCTGCCGGTGGTCACCGCCGCGGTCATCGGGCTCGACGTCCTGGACGGGAAGCATCTCGGGGAGGTGATCGAATCGGGCATCGGCACCGTGGTCGTCCTCGGCTCCCAGATGATCGCCTGGCCCACCGCGGTGTTCGCGCTGGTCGAGCGGTCCCGGTACCGCGCCCGGCTGACCGCGCGGAGCAACCGCTGGACCCCCGACGACCTGCCCGACCTTCCCCCGCAGGAGAAGCACGGCCTGGCGGGGGCCGCCTTCGGGGCGGTGGGCAACGCGCTCCTGCTCGGGCTGATCGTCTGGCAGCACTCCGCCAAGCCCTACACGGCACACGGCAAGCAGCTCGAAATCCTCGACCCCGCCCTGTGGTCGGGCTGGATCTGGCCGGTCGTCGCCGGGCTCGCCGCGCTCACGGTGCTCAACCTGGCGCGGGCCGCCGCCGGGCGCTGGACCATGCCACTGGCCACCGGATACGCCGTCGCCAAGGCGCTCTACGCACTGCCGCTGGCGTGGATCTTCCACCACCAGACGGTCTTCGACCAGGAGTTCCTGACCGACTTCAACAGGGACTGGACGACACCGGACTCGTTCTACACCGCCGTGGCGGTCGGCCTGCTCGCCGTCGCCGCCAGCAGTGCGGTCAGCCGCATCCGCCAAGCCGCCAAGTAAGACAGGCCGCCGAGTAAGACGAGCCGCCCCGCCCTGCCCCGGCGGCGGGCGAAAGCACCGGGGCACGCGAAACGGCGGCGGCCTCCCCGGCCGCCGCCGACCGGCGGGAGACGAACGGCCCCTGATCAGGACGCCGGGTCCGCGCCCAGCTTCACGATCCGGTTCGCCTCGTCCACGAAGACGACCCGGGGCTGCAGCGTACGGGCCTCCTCGTCGCCGGTCATCGCGTAACCGATGATGATGACGATGTCCCCCGGGGCCACCAGGCGGGCGGCCGCGCCGTTGATGCAGATCGATCCCGACCCGCGTCGGCCCTCGATGACGTAAGTCTCCAGCCGTGAACCGTTGTTGACGTCCACGATGTGCACCTGCTCACCCACCAGCAGGTCCGCCGCCTCCATGAGGTCGGGGTCGATCGTCACCGAGCCGACGTAGTGCAGATTGGCATCGGTGACCGTGGCACGGTGAATCTTCGACTTGAGCATGATCCGCTGCACGTGCGTACACCTTTCGAGCGGGAAGGGGGAGGTCAGGCCCGGGTGGTCGCGCCGATGAGGCTCGCGGGGCGCATGTCCGTCCAGTTCGTCTCGATGTAGTCCAGGCAGCTCTGCCGCCCGGCGTCGGCCAGGACGGTGTTCCAGCCCGCCGGCACCTCGGCGAAGGCGGGCCACAGGCAGTGCTGGCCCTCGTCGTTGACGAGGACGTGGAAGGTGCCGTTCTCATTGTCGAAAGGGTTGGTCACGGAAATGGGTCCTTCTCGTTTCGGGGACGGACGTTCGCCGTCCGCGGATCACACGGTGTTCGGTCCTTGCGGTACTGCGCTCCTGCGGTCCTGTGGTCCTTCTCAGGTGAGTGCCCCGGCCAGGGCGCGCGCGGTACGGAGGCGGAAGACGGTGCCGACGTCGACGGCCCGGCGCAGCTCGGTCTCCAGCCGGCCCGCCAGCCGCAGTGCCGTGAGCGAGTCGCAGCCGCGCTCGAACAGGTCGTCGTCCACGCCGATGGCCTCGACTCCCAGCACGTCCGCGATCACCTCGCACAGGCGCTGCTGGTCAGCGGTGGCGGACGGCGGCGGGGCGGGCGGCGAGAACCGCTCCACCGGCACCGTCATCGCTCCGGGCAGGTCGGTGAGCAGCGCCCGCAGCCGGTCGGTCACGTCGCGCGCATACCCGGCGCCGAGCAGGTCGGAGCGGCAGCCGAGTTCCAGGCGGAGCCGGCGGCCGGGCACCACCATGAGCTTCAGCGGATAGTGGTACGCGTCCACGCCGTTGACGCCGACCAGCCGCAGCTCGTCGCCGGAGCCGGAGCCGGAGTCCGGTCCCGGGACGGAGTCCGAGCCGGAATCCGGGCCGGAATCCGAGTCCGAGCCGGAGGAGCCCGGCATGCTCTCGGCGTCCGGGAAGTTCTCGAAGACGACGCAGGTGTCGAAGAGCGCCCCCAGCCCGGCCGCCCGCTGGATCTCGCCCTGGGCGAGGTGGTGGTACGGGAGGAGTTCGGCCTGCTCCCGCTGGAGACGCCCGAGCAGCTCCGCCGCCGGCTCGGCCGGGTCGAGGCGCACCCGGACCGGCACGGTGTTGATGAACAGCCCCACCATGTCCTCGATGCCCGGGACTTCGGGCGCCCGGCCCGAGACCGTGGCGCCGAAGGTGATGTCCCGCGCCCCCGTCCGCTGGTGCAGGAAGAGCGCCCACGCCGCCTGGACGAGCGTGTTGAGCGTCACGCCACAGCGGCGCGCCGCCTCGCCCAGGGCGGAGGTCTCCGTCTCGGAGAGCTCCACGACGACGCGCTCGGGGAGCTCGCGCACGCGGGCGGTGTCCGTGTCCGGGCAGAGCAGCGTGGGCTCCTTCAGTCCGTCCAGCGCGGTGAGCCAGGCGGCGCGCGCCAGGTCCCGGTCCTGCGCGTCCAGCCATCGCAGGTAGTCCGGGTAGGGGGGCGGGGTCGGCAGGCCGCTCTCGTCGCCGTCCCGCTCGTAGAGCGCGAGCAGGTCGCGCAGCAGGATCGAGGTGGTCCAGCCGTCCACCAGCAGGTGGTGCACGGTGAGCACCAGCTCCCGGCGGTCCCCGGCGAGCGTGATGCACATGCAGCGCATCAGCGGCGGCCGGGCCGGGTCGAAGCGCCGGCGCCGGTCGGCGTCCAGCAGCGCATCCCGCCGGCCGGCCCGGGCATCGGGGTCGAGGCCGCTCAGGTCGTGCGTGTGCCAGGGCATCCGGAGCGGCCCGGGGATGATCTGCACCGGCTCCCCCGACGCCCGCTGGAGGAATCCGGCGCGCAGCATCGGATGGCGCCGCAGCAGGGCGTCGCACGCGTTCCGGAACCGCTCGGTGTCGAGCGGGCCCGCGATCTCGATCGCGATCTGCGCGGTGTAGACGTCGAGGTCCCGGCTGTCGTACCGGGCGTGGAACAGCAGGCCCTCCTGCATCGGTGTCATCGGCAGCACGTCGGTGACGGGGGTTCCCGTGCGCGCCCCGAGCCAGGCCAGTTCCTGCTCACGTTCTGCTTCCGCTTCTGCTTCCGCTTCCGCACGGGGGGCGGGGACCGGCAGCTGTACGGAAGTCCCGCCGGCCGTCGCGTGCGCCACCAGTGCGCGCAGGGCCGCGAACCACAGCCCGGCCAGCTCGCGGACGTCCTCCTCGGGGAGGAGCAGACCGGCCCACAGCCAGTGGGCGACCAGGCGCGGTCCCGCCCCGCCGTCGTCGATCGCCGCCTGCACCTCGACGGCGTGCGGCATCGGCATGCGGGGGTCGGCGCCCAGGGGCAGCGCCGACGACTCGGGTGCCACGCTCCAGTCGGCTGTCCCGGGGGTGCCGCTGTGCCTGCCCAGGTAGTTGAACCCGATCTGCGGGGCCGGCCGGGCGGAGAGTTCGGTGGCCGTGTCCTTGTTCAGATGACGCAGCAGGCCGAAGCCGATTCCGTTGCGGGGAACCTCCGCGAGCTGCGCCGTGACGCGGCGGACGGCCGCGCCGAGGCGCGGGTCCCCTGCGTCTGTGTCCGTGCCTCTGTCTGTGTCTGTGCCGGCGTCCGGGTCCCGGTCGCCGGTCCGTGCGTCGATCCGTACGGGATAGAGCGTGGTCAGCCAGCCCACGGTGCCCGACAGGTCGGTGTCGGTGTCGCTGTCGTCGTCGAGCTGCTCGCGCCCGTGGCCCTCCACGTCGACCAGGACGGCCGTGCCGTCGCCGGACCCCCGGCCCCTCCGCCAGGCCGCGACGGCGAGCGCCAGGCCGGTGAGCAGGACCTTGTGGGTGTCGCTGCCGAAGGCGGCCGGGACGGTGGTGAGGAGCGGCGCGGTCAGGTCCGCGGGCAGCTCCAGGCTGAGTCGGCCTGCCGTCGAGTACAGGTCCCGGGAGGGGACGAGCGGGGCGTCGGTGAGCGCGACGGCACCCTCGGCCAGGGTGCGGCGCCAGAAGGGCAGTTCGTCCAGGACAGTGGGTGCCGTGGCCGCCGTGTGCAGTCTGCGGGTCCATTCCCGCAGCGGAAGCGGTACGGGGTCGAGCGCGGGTACGGTGTCCGCCGTCGCGCCCTGCCAGGCGGTGTGCAGATCGGTCAGCAGGATGTGCCAGGAGACCGCGTCGACCGCCAGGTGGTGGACGGTGACCAGCAGCCGTCCCTGTGCGCTCTCGCCGGCGTCGAACCAGGTGACGCGGACCATCGCGCCGTCGCGCGGGGCGAGCGCGCCCGCGTCCTGGCGTGCACAGGCGGCGATGCGTTCGCGCAGGGCACGAGGGGTGAGGCCGTGGACGCCGATCCGGCGTACGCGGTCCGGCAGCCCGGTGGCGCCGGCGGGCAGCGGGGCGAGGGAGCCGTCCTCCCGCAGGCTCGCGCCCAGTGCCTCGTGGCGCCGTACGACGGCCCCCACCGCGGCGGCGAGCCGGTCGGTGCCGAGCCCCGGCGGCACCCGCAGGAGCGTCGACTGGTGGAACGCGTCGTAGGTCCCGCCGTGCTCCCGGAGCCAGTGCGCGATCGGCGTGGCCGGGATCGGCGTGGCGGGAATCGGTGTCGGCGGGACCGGTGTGGCGGGGATTGGCTCGGAGGCCGGGGCGCTGCCGGGGCGGTCGAGGAGGAAGGCGGCGAGAGCGGCCGGGGTGCGGTGGGTGAAGAGGTGCTTGGGGGTGAGCTTCAGCCCCGCCTTGTGCGCGCGGGCGGCGAGCTGGATGGCGGTGATGGAGTCGCCGCCGAGGGCGAAGAAGTCGTCGTCGGCCCCGGCGTGGTCGAGACCGAGTACCTGCGCGACGAGTTCGGTGAGGCTGCCGGCGATGCTCTTCTCCGGCGCCTGCTCCTCCCCCTCGGGGCGGCCCGCCGGCCCGCCCGCCTCGCCCTGAGCCTCCCCGGGCTCGGGCCCCGGCCCCGGGAGCGCGGCCCGGTCGAGCTTGCCGTTCGGGCTCAGCGGGAGGCCGGGCAGCGTCACGAACGCGGAAGGGACCATGTACGAGGGCAGCTGCGCCGCGATCCGCTCCGCCAGCGCGTCTGCGTCCGCATCGGTCTCCCGGCCGGCCACGGGCACGACGTAGGCCACGAGCTGCGGTGCCCCGCGCCGGTCGGCCCGTACCGCCGCGGCGGCCCGGGCGACGGCGGGGTCGGCCGCGACCACGGCCTCGACTTCGCCCAGCTCGATCCTGAAGCCGCGGACCTTGACCTGGTCGTCGCACCGGCCGCCGTAGACCAGGACGCCGTCCGGCCGCCACCAGGCGAGGTCCCCGGTGCGGTACATCCGGTCGCCGGGCTCGCCGAAGGGGTCGGCGACGAAGCGGGTCGCGGAGAGCCCCGGCCGGCCCACGTAGCCGCGGGCGAGGACGGCGCCGCCGATGTACAGCTCGCCGGGGACGCCCGCGGGGACCGGGCGGAGGAAGCCGTCCAGGACGTGGATCCGGGCGCCGGGCACGGGCCGGCCGATCGGCACCGCGCCGTGCGGCAGCGGGTCGCCGGGCTCGATCCGGTGTTCCGTGCAGCCCACGGTCGCCTCGGTGGGCCCGTACTCGTTCACGATCGTCGCGTGCGGGTGGAGGGCGCGCCACTCGGCCAGGGCTTCGCCGGTCAGCTGTTCGCCGCCCAGGACCAGTTCGCCGGTCGGCGAGTACCCGGCCGGGGACGCGGTCAGCACCGGCAGGTGGCTGGGCGTGGCCTTGACGAAGGAGGGGGCGTGGTCCGGGGCGTCGAAGTCGTCGAGGTCGACGATGCGCGCCAGGCCGCCCGAGGTCAGGGGGCCGAAGATGCCGGTGACGGTGAGGTCGAACGACGGCGGCGAGTGCACCAGCGCCTCCCCGGCGAGGCCGGGGTAGGCGTCGCGGGCGAAGGCGAGGTAGCCGTCGACCGTGCGGTGTTCCACCGCGACGCCCTTGGGGCGGCCGGTCGATCCGGAGGTGTACAGGACGTAGGCGATGTCGGCGGGCCGCACCGGCGCGCCGCGTTCGGCGTCGTCCGGCGCGTGCCCCGGCAGGAGGGCCAGCTCGGCCCGTACGGCGGGGTCGCCGAGCGGGATCACCTGGGGGTGCCCGGTGAAGGCGGGGTGGGCGGGGTGGGCGGCGCCGGCGGCGATCACGACCGCGGGGGCGGCGTCCTTCAGCATGAACGCGATGCGTTCGGCCGGGTGGCCGGGGTCGATCGGCAGGTAGCCGGCGCCCGCCTTGAGGGTGCCCAGCATCGCCACGACCAGGTCGGTGCAGCGCGGCAGCGCGAGGGCGACCAGGTCGCCGGGCCGCACGCCGCGGTTCAGCAGCAGCCGGGCCAGCCGGTTGGCCGCCTCGTCGAGTTCCCGGTAGCTGAGCGTCCGTCGCGTGTCGGCGACGGCCGGTGCGTCCGGCGTCCGGCGTGCCTGCTCCTCGTACCGCCCGGGCAGTGTGCCCGCCCGGCGTCCGGACGCCGGGTGGTGCGGGTGGCGGCTCCACCCCTGCGTGATCCGCTCCCGTTCCTCGCGGGTCAGGAGCGGGATCCGCGCGACGGGGGTCGTGGGCGCGGTGGCGAAGGTGTCCAGCAGCAGCCGCAGCCGGGAGGCGACGAGTTCCACGCGCTCGCCGTCGAACAGGTCGGTGCGGTAGTTGATTTCGAGCCGCAGCCGGTCGCCGGGGACGGCCACCACGCTCAGGGGGTAGTGGGTGGAGCCGGTGATCTGCTGCCGGTCGTCGTCCGGGTCCTCTTCGAGCGCGCTCACCTCGATGCCGGGCACGGCCTCGCGCACGGACGCCCAGTCGAAGGGGGCGTTGCCGAAGCCGGTCGAGGTGTCGAAGAGCGTGCCGAGGCCCACCAGGCGCTGTACCTCGGCGAGTCCGAGGTGCTGGTGCGGCTCCAGCGCCGACTGCTCGTCCTGGATCCGGGCGAACAGCGCCCCCACCGGCTCACTGGCGGAGATGCGTACCCGGACGGGGACGGCGTTCATGAGCAGGCCCACGATGGACCCCGCGCCGGGCAGCCGGGCCGGGCGCCCGTGCACGGTCTGGCCGAAGACCACGTCGTCCCGCCCGGTCAGCAGGGAGAGCAGCAGGGCCCAGGCGCCCTGCACCACCGTGTTGAGGGTGACGCCCTGCCGGCGGGCGGTCGCCGCCAGGGCCTCGGTCGCGTGCTCCGGCAGCGTCACCACGGTCATCCCGGGCATGGCCCCGGCGCCCGCCGACGGCGCGCCGGGGGCGACGAGCGTCGGCTCGGCCAGGCCGCGGAAGGTCTCCCGCCATGCCTGCCCGGCGGCCGGGCGGTCCTGCCGGGAGAGCCAGCGCAGGAAGTCGGGGAAGGCGGCGACGGGCCCGGGGGCGCCGCCTTCGTCCCCTGCGCGGCCCTCCCCTTCGGCCTCCCCCTCGGCCTCGCTCCCGGCCTCGCTCCCGTATTGCGCCAGCAGGTCGCGCAGCACCAGCGGCATCGACCAGCCGTCGAGCAGAATGTGGTGGTACGTGAGGACGAAGGCGTACCGCTCGTCGTCCAGGCGGATCAGGGCGAACCGCATCAGCGGCGGGGCCGTCATGTCGAAGCGGCGGAGCCGTTCCTCCTCCAGGAAGGCCAGCAGCCTCTCCCGGGCGTCGGGGCCGGGGACCGGCGACAGGTCGAGCCACTGCCAGGGCGTCGTCACCGTCCGCCGGATCAGCTGCACCGGCTGCCCGTCGCCGCGCTGGCGGAAGCCGGCCCGGAGGACGGGGTGGCGGGCGAGCGTGGCGGCGCAGGCCGCGCGCAGCCGCTCCGCCGAGACGTCCCCGCGCAGCTCGAAGGCGACCTGGATGTTGTAGACGTCCGCGGTCTCCGCGTCGTACAGCGCGTGGAAGAGCATGCCCTCCTGCAGCGGAGTCAGGGGCAGCACGGCCTCGATCGGCGACTGTGTCATTTCATTCACGTGAGGATTCCCTGGAAGCGGTCCGGCGGCGCCGCGAAGAGTGGGCGGCGGGGCGGTCATGGAGAGCCGTCAGCGCGCGGCCGGGCTCCGGCTGATCAGGCCGGTCATCGAGACCAGGATCCGGCGTTCCCCGGTGAACGCCTCCCGGCCGTGCGACCAGCGCATGTTGTCGAGCACCAGCAGGTCGTCGCGGCGCCAGTCGAAGCGCCGGGAGCGGCGCTCGAACGCCGAGCGGACCGCGGCGACCAGGTCGTCGGGGACCGGCGTCCCGTCGCCGAACAGCACGTCGTTCGGCAGCCTGTCCTCGCCCAGCATGTCCACGAGGGCCTCGCGGGTGCCGGCGGGGAGCGAGGACTGGTGGAAGAGCACCAGGTGGTTGAACCAGATCCGGCGGCCGGTGCGCGGGTGCACCGCGAGCGCCGGGGCCCGGCGGACCGTGCGCAGGCAGTCGTCGTCGAGCCACTCCCGCTCCAGGCCGCCCGCCGCGCAGAAGCGGTCCACCTGCTCCCGGCTTGCGGCCTGGAAGGCGTCGCGCCAGTCGAGGCCGACGCCGTTGCCGTAGTTCCGCACATAGCGCAGGCCCCGGGTCTCCACGGCGTCGATCACGTCCGCGGGAATGTCCTCCAGCACCTGCGCGACGTCCGTGACCGGCGTCGCGCCACCGGAATCGGCCGGTGTGACGCAGAAGAACGCCAGCCGTCCGGGCCACGCGTCGGCGTACGAGGACTCGCAGTGCTGCGGGATCACCTGGCGCGCCGGGTACTCGGTCGAGGTGAAGACGCCGTCCCCCACCTCGGTGCGGGGGGTGGAGCGCTCGGTGTACTCCAGCGGCTCGAATCCCAGCGCCGTCAGCGCCCCCTGGAAGTCCTCCTCGCCGCCGGCCCGGGCTCCCCTGATCAGGACGGCGCCGCTCGCGGCGGTCTCCTCGCCGATCTCCCGGGCGTGCTCGCGCACGAACGGCTGCAGGCCCGCGCCCGCCGCCTCGATCACGGTGATGCCGGTCAGATCGTCCATGTCTCTCAACTCCCTGGGGAAAGGGGCCCGCTGCCGGGCCGGGGAACCGTGCGGCTCCCGGCGGTCAGCCGAGCGTCGTGGTCAGGGCGCCGAGCACGGCCGGAGCACCGGTGAAGAGGTAGTCGTGCCCGCCGGGCAGCAGCCGGGTGGTGAACTCGCCCGCGGCACAGGCGCGCCAGGCCTCCAGGTGGGCCCCGCTCACCAGCGGGTCGCCGGCGCCTCCGAAGGCGTGCAGCGGGCAGCCGACCGGCTCCGGCTCGACGGGCGGGTACGCCTCCGCGAGGGCGAGGTCGCGGCGGACGGCGTCCAGCGCGTACCGCAGGTACTGCGGGTAGCGCGTCATGGTGGGCGGCATGCCGCCGAACCCGTCCAGCCAGTCGAGCAGGCCGCGGTCGTCCAGGTGCGAGACCCGGGTGCGTACGGGCGTGAACGGCGCCCGGGACGCGGACACCAGAAGCGCCCGGGGCGGCGGCAGACCACGCCGGCGGATGCGGACGACGAGCTCGTAGCAGACGAGCGCACCGAAGCTGTGGCCGAAGAACGCGTACGGCAGGTCGAACTCCTCCGAGATGCCGTCGAGCACGGCGTCGGCCAGTGCTTCGACGCTGTCCGGCAGGGGTTCGCCGCCGCGCGCTCCGCGGCCGGGCAGCTCCACGGTCGCCAGTTCGACGCCGGGCGGCGCTGCGAGGCGCCAGGGCGCGAACGAGGCCGCGCTGCCGCCCGCCTGCGGCAGGCAGAACAGCCGCAGCCGGGGGCGGGGCGGGGCCACCCGGCCGACGATCCACGGGTTCTCCGCACGGCGCACCGGCGCGCTCTCGGTACAGCTGGGGTGTGCGTGCATCCCGCTCCTTCTGTGGGCCCGCCCCTTCCGCGGGCGGCAGCCAGTGCCGCCCATCGTGCGGTGGCGGCGGAGCCCGGACCAGGCACGCGGACCGGCAACCGCGCTGCCGCCGAGTTGCCCCGCCACTGCCTGGAGAGCGGCTCCGCGGCGCGCCGAGAATCATGGGCGACAGTGCTGTGCCGGGCCCGGCCGCCGGGTTCCGGGACCGAGAGATGGAGCTCAAGCAGATGACCGCTGGTCCTGACGAGCCGTCCGGTACGACCGCTGCCGGTGACGAGACCACACGGACGCTCTTCACCCTCGACGCGGTCAAGGCCGAGCTGATGGACGTCGACGCGATGTTCCGGGCCTGTATGAACTGGAACTACGGGCACCGCGACAGCCGCGTGTGGAGCCTGTACGAGAAGAACAAGATCTCGCAGTGGAACGCCACCACCGACATCGACTGGGACCACGACGTCCGGTTCGGGGCCGAGCTGTCGGAGGAGAACGGCGCGAGGCTCGCGTCCTTCGTCGTGGGCGAGGGCAGCCCGGTGCCCCGCGAGCTGCTGAACCGCTTCCGCTGGGAGTACCAGTCGTGGATGGTCAGCCAGTTCCTGCACGGTGAGCAGGGCGCGCTGGTGACCACCGCCCGGCTGGTCGAGACCGTGCCCGACATCGACGCCAAGGTGTACGCCGCCGCGCAGGTCGCCGACGAGGCCCGGCACGTCGAGGCGTTCGCGCGCTACGTCGACGAGAAGCTGCAGGACTCGTACCCGATCAACCCGGGGCTCAGGACGCTGCTGCACGATCTGCTGTCGGCGTCCGACTGGGACATCGTCTACCTCGGCATGCAGGTGGTCGTGGAGGGCCTGGCGATCACCGCGGCCCGGCTCGCGAGCAGCGGCTTCGGCGACCCGGTGATCCGGCAGATCACCAGGATGGTCGCGGTCGACGAGGCCCGGCACATCGCGTTCGGCGTCACCGCGCTGGGCGGCATGTACCAGGAGGCGTCCACCGCCGAGCTGCGGGAGCGCGAGGACTTCCTGATGGAGGCGATCCATCTGATGTCCCGCCGCTTCCTGCTGCGGGAGATCTGGGAACGGATGGAGCTGGACGTCCCGCTGGGGCTGCACTTCGCCCGCACCAACCCGATGATGACCGCCTACCGGCAGCTGTTGTTCCAGCAGGTCATCCATGTGCTGCGGCAGCTGGGCCTGCTCTCCGACCGGATCCGCGAACTGCTGCTCGCGGAGGCGCTGGCGCGCCCCGAGTCGCTGCGGACCCGCTGAGCCGCCCACGGCTGCGCCGCCCGGCGGCGGGAAAGCGGTCCGGACCCGCCGGCCTCCGACGGCCGGGCGGTCCGGGCCGCCTTTTCCGTATGCGCGGATCCGGCGGGCCCGTATCCGGATGCCCCTTATCCGGCGGCCCTTATCCGGTGCGACTCATCCGGTGCGACTCATCCGGTGCGACCGGTACGCGAAAGGCACGCCTCGCCGTACGAGGCGTGCCCTGCGCGGCCGCGGACTCAGTCCGCCGTGAGCGGCTTCGTGAGCTCGGCGAACCCCCCGGCGCACAGCGTGGACCAGATGACCCGCCGCCGGGGCTTGCCGCTGGAGGTGGTGGCGATGCCGCCGCGGGGCAGTTCGACCGACAGCAGCTCCGCGTCACCGAGCCACTCGGCCAGCACCTCGTGGGCGACGGCCCGCCAGCCGGGCTTCACCTCGCCGAAGACGGCCGCCCCGGTCGGCACCCCGTCGCGGACGCCGAGCAGGACGGCGATCCGGCGCTCGGGGATGCCCCGCTGGTGCAGCATGGTCTCCAGGCTCTCGGCGAAGACCATCCGGCCGTTGACCTTGAGACCGTCGCCGAGGCGGCCGATGACGAACAGCTGCCCGTCGTCCATGAAGCCCGCGTCCCCGGTCTTGAGCCCCTCCTCGGCCAGGCTCGTACCGGAGGCGGATCCGGGGTCGCCGACGTAGCCGTCGGCGATGGACACGCCGGTGACCACGATCTCGCCGACCCGGCGGTCCGGGAGCTCCTCGCCGTCCTCCGAGACGATCTTCACCGTCCGTCCCTCCAGCGGGCGGCCGCAGCCGACGATGGGCGTCGCCCCGTCGCCCCCGTTCGTCTCGTCGTCCGGCGTCCCCACCACCCAGCCTTCGCGGGCGGGCAGGCCCGTGACCGCGAGGGTCGCCTCGGCGCCGCCGTACGCCGGCAGCAGGGCGTTGCGGTCGAAGCCGTGCGGCGCCAGCAGGGCGTGGAAGTCCTCCAGCACCTTCGGGTCGATCCGCTCCGCACCGATGATCAGGGAGCGCATCGAGTCGAAGCGCAGCCCCTCCAGGTCGGCGGGCTTGACCCGGCGCAGGATGTAGGCGAGGGCGAAGTTGGGCATGGCGCTCAGGCCGACGCCCCGCTCGCTGATGGCGCGCAGGTACCGCATCGGGGTGCGGATGAACCCGTCCGGCTGCATCATCCAGCCGTCGCAGCCGGTGACGACGAAGTTCAGCAGACAGCCGATGAGGCCCATGTCGTGGTGGACCGGCAGCCAGCTGCTGCCGGGGTACTCCGGCTTCCACTCCAGCCAGCGCCGCATTCCGGTGAGGTTGTCCCGCAGGGCCTGGGCGGAGATCCGCACCCCGCGCGAGAAGCCGCTCGACCCCGAGGTGAACTGCAGCAGCGCGATCTCCGGCAGCGGCAGCGGACGCGGCAGCGGCTCGACGCCCTCGACGAACGCGTCGAAGACCACCGGCTCGTCGAGGCCCTGCGCGGCGGTGACCTTGCGGATCCGCTCCAGGGACTCGTCGTCGCAGAGGGTGAGGCGCGGTGCCGCGGTCTCGAAGAGGCGGCCGACGTGCTTCTCGTAGTCGTCGGCCCGCTGGAAGGCGAACGGCGGGGCGATGGAACAGGGTGTCGCGCCCGCGGCCAGGGCGCCGAAGAACCCGGCGACGAACCCCGGGCTGGACCGCTGGACCAGGCTCACCACATCGCCGGGGCGGACCCCTTCGGCGACGAGCGCGCCGGCCGTCCTCAGCACCAGATCGGCCAGGTCGCGATAGGACCAAAAGTCCCAGCCCTCCTCGCCGTTCGCGTAGTACAGGCCGCGCCCGGTGGACGCATCGTCGAGCCACTCGAGCAGACCCCGGTCTGGAATGTGCAACGTCCTCGTCCTCTCCGGCTTTCCACGGCACGTCTTCTCACGGCGCATCGTCGCCGCGCCCCGCCGGGGGCGGCCAGGCAAACGGCCGGTAACTCGGCAGGATCCCGGCGGCAGTTCCACCAGCAACTGCGATTGCCGGTCATTTGCCTGGCGACGGCCCGAGCGGGCGATGCAGCATCGCCGCGTAGCTTGAGCTTTCGGCTCATCGGAATGCTCCGGGAGAGCGGTTACCACCTCATGACTTCATGCGATGCCGACAACGGCCTGCTTCCGCTGACCGCTGCCCAGCGGGGGGTGTTCTTCGCCCAGCGGCTCGACCCCGGCAACGCCGCCTACAACACGGTGGTCGTCATGGAGATCCGGGGCCCGGTGGACGGGGGACTCCTGAGCCGGGCGGTGCGCCGGGCCGAGGGCGAGAGCGGGAGCTTCGACGTCGAGCTGGTGGAACGGCCCGACGGCCTGTACCAGCGGCCGGTGGCGCCGGGCTGCTCGGCCTGGCACGAGATCGACTTCAGCGGCGGGCCGGACCCGGCCGCCGCGGCCCGGGCCTGGCTGGACCGCGACCGCGCCACCACGGCCGACCTGCTGACGGGCGTGCTGTCCGCCCAGGCGCTGCTGCGCCTCGGCACCGACCACTACCTGTGGTACCAGCGCAGTCACCACATCCTCTCCGACGGCTTCGGCTCGGTCCTGCACACCCGCCGGATCGCCGAGGTCTACGAGGCGCTGGCCGCGGGGACCGAACCGGCGGGCGAGCCGCTGGGCCGGCTCGAAGCGCTGCTGGAGGACGAGGCGGCCTACCGCGCCTCCGACGACTACACCGTGGACCGGGCGTACTGGAACGGCCGGTTCACCGACCGGGCGGAGACCGCCAGCCTGGCGCCGGGGACGCCGACGAGCGCCGCGGGCCTGGCGATCACCGCGACGACGGAGCTGCCGGAGAGCGAGACGCGGGCGCTGCACGCCGCGGGCCGGGAGGCCCGCACCCCGTGGTCGGTGGCGCTGCTGGCGGCGGTCGCCGCCTATCTGCACGGGATGACCGGCGCCGAAGACCTGACCATCGGCGTCCCGGTCACCGCGCGGCTCGGCGCGCAGTCCCGCAACGTACCCGGCATGGTGTCGAACACGCTGCCGCTGCGGCTTCACGTCGACCCGGCGGCCGGGCGCACGGGCCTGCTCCGGCAGGTCGCGGCGCGCCTCGGCGAACTCCTCACCCACCAGCGCTATCCGTACGACGAGCTCCGGCGCGACCTGCGGCTCCTCGGCACGAACGAGCAGCTGTTCGGCACGGTGGTCAACATCATGCCGTCGGGCGTCGAGACCGCGTTCGCCGGTCATGACGCCGTGATGACCACGCTCGCCGGAGGGCCCGTATCCGACCTGAGCATCACCTGCCATCCCGGGCCGGGCGGCCGGGGGCTGCGGATCGACTTCGAGGCGTCCCCCGACCGCTACAGCGCCGCGGAACTGGCAGCGCACCAGCGCCGGTTCACCGGCTTCCTCACCCGGTTCCTCGCCGCCCCCGCCGGGCTCCCGCTCGCCCGGACGGACATCCTGACGGCGGACGAACGCCGCACGGTGCTGGCCGCGGGCCGGACCCCGGAGCTCGCCGGGCCGGTCGCCGCACGGACCTGGCCGGAGATGTTCGAGGAGCAGGTCCGCCGGACACCGCACCGGCCCGCCGTGGTGTCCCCCGCCGGCTCCGTCGACTACGCGGCGCTCAACGCCCGCGCGAACCGGCTGGCCAGGGCCCTGGTCGAGCGGGGCGCCGCGCCCGAGCGCCTGGTGGCCGTCGCCCTGCCCCGCGGCCCGGCCGCGCTGACCGCCGTCATCGCGGTCATGAAGTCGGGCGCGGCCTACCTCCCGGTCGACCTCGCCTACCCCCGGGCGCGCATCACCGCCATGCTCGACGACACCGCCCCGCTGCTCCTGCTGACGACCCGTGCGGCCGACGACGCGACGCTGGCACCGGCGGTGCCACGGCTGTACCTGGACGACGCGGACAGCCCCGCCGGCTCCCCTTTCCCGGAGCTGCCCGGCACCGACCTCGACGACCGCGAGCGCCGTACGCCGCTGCTCCCGGCCCACCCGGCCTACGTCATCTACACCTCCGGATCGACCGGCCGCCCCAAGGGCGTCGTCGTCCCGCACACGGGCCTCGCCGCGCTGGTGGAGTTCCAAAGGCACCTCCTGCCCCTGACGCCGGACACCCGCGTGCTGCAGTTCGCGTCGCCGAGCTTCGACGCGTCGGTGTGGGAGCTGTGCACGGCCCTGCTCACCGGCGCCGCCGCGGTCGTCGCCCCGGCCGAGCGGCTGACGCCCGGCGCGCAGCTGGCCGGCCTGGTGGCCGAGCTGGGCGTCACCTGCCTGTTGCTCGCGCCCTCCGCGCTCGCGGCCATGCCGCCGGGAGGGCTGCCGGAGGGCGTCAGCCTGGTCGTCGGCGCCGAGGCGTGCTCGCCCGACCTGGTCGAACGCTGGTCGGCGGAGCGGCACATGGTCAACGCCTACGGTCCCACCGAGTCGACGGTCATCGCCCTCCAGACCGGGCCGCTGTCCGGCCGGATCGTCCCTCCTCTGGGGACCACGACCCCCGGGACCAGGGTCCGGCTGCTCGACACCGCGCTGCGGCCGGTGCCGCCGGACGTCGCGGGCGAGGTCTACCTGAGCGGTGACGGGCTCGCCCGTGGCTACCTCGGCCGCCCGGGCGTCACCGCGGAACGGTTCGTCGCCGACCCCTTCGGCGCGCCCGGCTCACGCATGTACCGGACGGGCGACGTGGCCCGGTGGACCGCCGACGGCGGGCTGATGCTCCTGGGCCGCGCCGACCGCCAGGTCAAGGTACGGGGCTTCCGCATCGAACTCGGCGAGGTCGAGAGCGTCCTCGCACAGGCGCCGGGGTGCGGCACGGCCGCCGTCACGGTCCGCGAGGACCGGCCGGGGGTCAGGCAGCTCGTCGCCTACGTCGTCCCCGCCGCGGACGCCACGGCGGCGGACCTGCCGGACGCGGCCGGGCTGCGCCGCTTCGCCGCCCGGCGGCTGCCGGAGCACATGGTCCCGGCCGCCGTGGTGTTCCTGCCCGGCCTGCCGCTGACGCCGAGCGGCAAGCTGGACCACCGGGCCCTGCCCGCACCGGAGTACACCGGCTCCGGGCGCGGTGGCGCTCCCCGCGACGAGCGGGAGTCCCTGCTCTGCGCGCTCTTCGGTGAACTGCTCGGCGCGAGCGACGTGGGCGTCCACGACAGCTTCTTCGACCTGGGCGGTGATTCGATCACCGCGCTCCGGCTCGCCTCCCGGGCCACCGAGGCCGGGATCCCGCTCACCCCCCAGGCGGTGTTCACCCACAAGACGGTGTCGGAGATGTGCGCGCACGCCGGCGAGCTGCCGCCCGCGCCGGAGGCCGGCCGGGCCGCCGACGACGCGACGGAGCTCGTATCCCTGTCCGGGGACGAGCGCGCGCGGCTCGACGCCGCGTGGGCGGGCGCGGGCGGACTGGAGGACGTCCTGCCGCTGGCTCCCCTCCAGGAGGGCATGCTCTTCCACGCCCTGCTCGGCGACGGCGACAGCGACGGCAGCAGCAGCGGCGCCGACGTCTACACCGTGCAGAAGGTCTTCGGTCTCGAAGGCCCCCTCTCGGCCGGCGCCCTGCGCGAGGCGTGCCGGGCCCTCGTCCGGCGGCACTCCGCGCTGCGGGCCGCCTTCGTGCAGAACGACGCCGGCGAACCGCTCCAGCTCGTCGTCCGGGACGTCGAGGTCCCCGTACACGAACACGACCTGCGGGACCTGGCGCCCGGGGAGCGGGACCCCCGCCTGGCGGAGCTGCTCGCGCAGGACAAGCGCACCCGGTTCGACATGACGGCGCCGCCGCTGCTGCGCTTCTCCCTGATCCGGCTGGAGGAGGAGCGCCGCCTCCTGGTGATCTCGGCGCACCACATCCTGTTCGACGGATGGTCGCTGCCGCTGCTGCTGCGGGACCTGCTCGCGCTCCGCCACGGCGGCGCCGGGCTGCCGGAGCCCGTCCCCTTCCGCTCCTACCTCGCCTGGATCGCGGGCCGCGACCGGGCGGAGGCCGAGCGGGTCTGGCGCGAGGCGCTCGCCGACCTGGACGGGCCGACTCTGGTGGCGCCCGCCGGACCGGAGGCGGACGGCGCCCTGCCGCGGCTGCTGGTCACGGAGCTGCCCGAGGAGCTGACCAGCAGGCTGGGGCGGGCCGCCCGCGCCCGGGGCATCACCCTGAACACCGTCGTCCAGGGCGCCTGGGCACTGCTGCTGAACACGCTCACCGGCCGCACCGACGTCGTCTTCGGCAGCACCGTCTCCGGACGGCCGCCCCGGCTGCCGGGCGTCGACGAGATCGTCGGCATGGCCATGAACACCGTCCCGGTCCGGGTCCGCGTCGCGCCCGGCGAGCCGCTGGCCGGGCTGCTCGCCCGGATCCAGGACGAGCAGGTGGCCCTCGCCGGCCACCATCACCTCAGCCTTCCGGCACTGCACCGGCTGACCGGGCAGGCCGAACTCTTCGACACCTCCGTCGTCTTCGGGAACGCGCCGATCGACCGGGCGGAGATCGGCCGCCGGGCGAAGGACCTGCACATCACCGTCGAGGAGGCCGACCCCACCGGCGGCACGCACTACCCCGTCAGCCTCTCCGCCGTGCCGGGCGAACGGCTCCGGCTCGAACTGACCTACCGGGGCGTCCTGTTCACCGGCGAAGAAGCGGAGTGCTTCGTCTCCCTGCTGCGGCTCACCCTGGAAACCTTCGCCGCGGACCCCGACCGCCCCGTCGGCCGGATACCGCTGCTCACCGAAGCCGAGCGGCGGAGCCGGGTCCACCGCGGCGGCGGGGACGCCCCACGCGGCCACGCCCCGGCCACGCTTCCCGCGCTCTTCGCGGAGCAGGTGCGCCGCAGCCCGGACGCGGAGGCCGTGGTCTGCGACGGCCGGCGGATCGGATACGCCGAGCTGGACGCCCGCGCGGCCCGCCTGGCCTCGGTGCTGGCGGCCAAGGGCGCGCGCCCCGGGCAGATCGTCGCGGTCTCGCTGCGCCGGTCCGTCGACCTGTTCGTCGCCCTGCTCGCGACGCACCAGGCCGGCGCCGCCTACCTGCCGCTCGACCCGGAGTACCCGCAGGAGCGGACCGCACGCATGCTCGACGAGGCCCGGCCGGTGCTCCTCGTCGACGAGGAGTTCCTGGCATCGGCGGAAACGGCGGATGCGGCGGATGCGGCGGACGACACCGCCGGGCCGGCACCGGAGCTGCTGCCCGGGCACCCCGCGTACGTGGTGTACACCTCGGGCTCGACGGGACGGCCGAAGGGCATCGTCGTCACCCACGAGGGCATCACCAACTACCTGGCAGGCATGCAGGAACGGCATCCGCTCGCCGCCGGGGACCGGGTGCTGCAGCGCACGTCCCTCAGCTTCGACCCGTCGGTGTGGGAGATCTTCTGGCCGCTGCTGCACGGCGCCACCGTGGTCGTGGCCCGCCCCGACGGCGCGGAGGCCCCCGGCTATCTGCCCGGGCTGATCCGTGCGGAGCGGGTCACGGTGGCCCAGTTCGTACCCTCGACCCTGGAGGTGTTCCTGCGGGAGCCGGACGCCGACCGGTGCGACACCCTGAAGACGGTGTTCGTCGGGGGTGAGCAGCTGACCCAGGACCTGGCCGACCGCTTCCACGCCGCCGTCGGCGCGGAGCTGCACAACCAGTACGGACCCACCGAGGTCTCCGTCTACACCACGACCGGGCGCGCACGGCCCGGTGCGGACTCCCTGGCCGTCCCCGTCGGCACTCCGCTCGCCGGTCTGCGGGTGTATGTGCTGGACGGGTTCCTGCGGCCCGTACCCACCGGGGTCGTCGGCGAGATCTACATCGCCGGAGCCGGCGTCGCCCGCGGGTACCTGGGGCGCCCCGGCCTGACCGCCGAACGCTTCACCGCCGACCCCTTCACCGCGCCCGGCGGGCGCATGTACCGCACCGGCGACCTCGGCCGACGACGCCCCGACGGCACCGTCGAATACCACGGACGCTCCGACTTCCAGGTCAAAATACGCGGCCACCGCATCGAACTCGGCGAAATCGAAGCCGCCCTCGCCACCGACCCCACCGTCGGCCAGGCCGTCGTCACCACGACCCCCACCGCTGCCGGGGCGGGATCCGGCCGGCAGATCACGGCGTACGTCACCCCCGCGGCCTCCCACCGGCCGGACCCCGAAACCCTGCGCCGGAACCTGGCGCACGTCCTGCCGGACTACATGGTCCCCGCCGCGATCATCACGATCGACGTCTTCCCCCTCACTCCCAACGGCAAGGTCGACCGCCGCGCACTGCCTGCACCCGAGCACACCGCCACTCGCGCCTACCGCGCCCCCGGCACCGACCGCGAACGCACCCTCCACGCCGTCTTCACCGAAGTCCTCGGCCGCACCGACATCGGCATCGACGACAACTTCTTCGAACTCGGCGGAGACTCCATCGTCTCCATGCAACTCGCCGCCCGCGCCCACCGCGCCGGACTCACCCTCACCGCCAAGGACGTCTTCGTCCACAAAACCATCGCCCGCCTCGCACAAACCGCCCGCACCACCGACCCCCACACCGGTACGGCGAACACCGGCCCCCTGGTGCGGATCGATGCGGAAGAACTCGACGAGCTCGAAGCCCAGTGGGAGACATCACTGTGAGACAGACGTCCATCGAAGCGGTGCTGCCCCTCTCGCCGCTGCAGCAGGGCATCCTCTTCCACGCCCTTTACGACGGCGGAAGCGCCGACGGCGAACAGGTCGACTTCTACCACGTACAGACGCCTCTGGAGCTGGTCGGAGCGCTCGACGCCGGGGTGCTCCGCGCCTCCTGCGAAGCGCTGACGGCCCGTCATGCGAGCTTGCGGGCCGGGTTCCTGCGGCGCCGTTCGGGCGAGGCAGTCCAGGCCGTCGCCGCGACGGTCGAGACGCCGTGGGAGGAGATCGACCTGTCGGACTTCGGGCCGGACGAGCGCCGGGTGCGGCTGGCCCGGCTGCTGAGTGAGGACCGGGCACGGAACTTCGACATGGCGAAGCCGCCGCTGCTGCGGTTCACGCTGGTACGGCTCGCCGCCGACCGGCACGTCCTGGTGCTCACCAACCACCACATCATGCTGGACGGCTGGTCGCTGCCGCTGGTCATCGGGGACCTGTTCCGGATCTACCGGGACGGCGGCACGGCACGGAACCTGGAGCCGGCCGTCCCGTTCGCCGACTACCTCGGCTGGCTCGCGAACCAGGACCGGGAGGAAGCCGAACGGGCCTGGCAGGCCGCGCTGCGCGGGGTCGACGGCGCGACGCTGGTGGCGGTGGCGGACGCAGCGGAGACCGGTGCCTCCGGCCGGGGGCAGCGGCGCCTGGTCGCGGAGCTGCCCGAGGCCGTCACGGCGCGGATCACCGCCGCGGCCCGCGACCGCGAACTCACCACCAACACCCTGGTCCAGGCCGCCTGGGCCCTGCTGCTGACCGAGCTGACCGGACGGCGGGACGTCGTCTTCGGCAATACCGTCGCGGGACGGCCGCCGGAGCTGCCCGGCAGCGAGCGTGTGGTCGGACTGATGCTCAACACCGTGCCCGCCCGCGTGCTGGTCGACCCCGCCGAGCCGGTGGCGGACCTGCTGGCCCGGATCCAGCGCGAGCAGCTGGACCTGATGGGACACCAGTACCTCGGCCTCGTGGACATCCACCGCGCCGCCGGGGTCACCGAACTCTTCGACACGACCGTCGCCTTCGAGAACTTCCCCGTCGAAGCGTCCCTCCAGGGGGCCGAGGTCGCAGGGCTCTCCGTCAGCGTGCTGCGGGACGCCGTCGAGGAGCCACCGGAGGGAACGCACTACGCGCTGAGTCTCGCCGTCTACCCCGGCGAACGGCTCCGTCTCGAACTCAACTACCGCGTGGACGCCTTCCGCGGCGAAGCTGCGGCCGGTGTCCTGCAGCGGATGTGCGGCCTGCTGGAGGACGTCGCGGCGCAGCCAGGCCTGCCCGTGGGCCGGCTTCCCTCGCGTTCCCCGGCCGAGACGCAGGAGATGCTGCGGGTGGCGAGCGGCCGGACCGTCGCGCACCCGCCCCGGACCCTGCCCGACCTGTTCGAGGCACAGGTCCGGGCGACACCCCACGCGGTCGCCGTCGTCGACAGCACGACGACCGGCCTGACCTTCGAGCGGCTCAACGCGGACGCCAACCGGCTCGCCCGGCTGCTCGTCGCCCGGGGTGCGGGACCCGGCCGGCTCGTCGCGGTGGCCCTGCCCCGTACCGCCGACGCCGTGGTGGCGATCCTGGCGGTCCTCAAGTCCGGTGCCACGTACCTGCCGCTCGACGCCGGGCACCCCGCGGCGCGTATCGCGGAGATCTGCGCGGAGGCCGGGCCCGTCCTCGCCCTGACCGCCGCCGCGACCGCGCACCTCGTCCCCGAAGACGTACCGGCGCTGCAGACCGGCACGGCCGTAGCGGACGGGGACGCCGCGGACCTCGCCGACGCGGACTTCACCGACGAAGACCTCACCGACGAGGACCGCACCCGCGCGCTGCTCCCCGCCGACCTCGCCTATGTGATCTACACGTCCGGGTCCAGCGGCCGCCCCAAGGGGGTCGCCGTGGAGCACCGCAACCTGGTCAACATGTTCCACAGCCACCGGGCGAACTTCTTCGAGCCCGAGCGGGCACGGGCGGGCGGGCGGCCGCTGAGGGCCGCGCTGACCAACTCCCTGGGCTTCGACGCCTCCTGGAGTCAGCTGCTGTGGATGGTCGGCGGGCACGAACTGCACATCGTCGACGACACCGTCCGCAAGGACGCCCTGGCGCTGGTCGGCCACGCGACGGACGCGGAGATCGACGTCATCGACACCACGCCGTCGGTCGCCCGGCAGATGCTGGCGGCGGGCATGTTCGAGGCGGTGGCGGGGCGGCACCGGGTGAGCGTCCTCGCGCTGGGCGGCGAGGAGGTCGGCGACGACCTGTGGACCGCGCTGCACGAGGTCCCGGGCCTGTCGGTCTACAACCTCTACGGGCCCGCCGAGTGCACGGTCGACGCGATGATCTGCCGTAACGACGGGTCCGCCCGGCCGTCCATCGGCACTCCCGCCGACAACACACGGGTGTATGTGCTGGACGGGTTCCTGCGGCCCGTACCCACCGGAGTCGTCGGCGAGATCTACATCGCCGGGACCGGTGTCGCCCGCGGGTACCTGGGGCGCCCCGGCCTGACCGCCGAACGCTTCACCGCCGACCCCTTCGCCGACCCCTTCGCCGCCCCCGGCTCGCGCATGTACCGCACCGGCGACCTCGGCCGACGACGTCCCGACGGCACCGTCGAATACCACGGACGCTCCGACTTCCAGGTCAAAATACGCGGCCACCGCATCGAACTCGGCGAAATCGAAGCCGCCCTCGCCACCGACCCCACCGTCGGCCAGGCCGTCGTCACCACGGTCAACGCCGGCACCAGTCAGCAGATCGCCGCATACGTCACTCCCGTATCCCCCCACCGGCAACCCGACCCCGAAACCCTGCGCCGGCACCTCACCCACGCCCTGCCGGACTACATGGTCCCCGCCACCATCACCACACTCGACGTCTTCCCCCTCACCCCCAACGGCAAGGTCGACCGCCGCGCACTCCCCGACCCCGACTACTCCCCCACCCGCGCCTACCGCGCCCCCGGCACCGACCGCGAACGCACCCTCCACGCCGTCTTCACCGAAGTCCTCGGCCGCACCGACATCGGCATCGACGACAACTTCTTCGAACTCGGCGGAGACTCCATCGTCTCCATGCAACTCGCCGCCCGCGCCCACCGCGCCGGACTCACCCTCACCGCCAAGGACGTCTTCGTCCACAAAACCATCGCCCGCCTCGCACAAACCGCCCGCACCACCGACCCCCACACCGGAACACAGGTCCCTGCAGCGCCCGCCGCCGGGCAGCTGGTCCCCCTCGGCGACGCCGAACGGGCCGGGCTCGCCGCCGCGCACGGGCACCGGGTCGCGGACGTGTGGCCGCTGACGCCGCTCCAGCAGGGCATGCACTTCCATGCGCTGCTGTCCCCGGAAGGCGCCGACGTCTACACCACGCAGCGGCCCCTGCGACTCACCGGCTCCCTCTCACCGGCCGTGCTGCGCAAGGCGTTCGACGCCCTCCTCGCCCGCCACGCCCCGCTGCGCGTCTCCTTCACGTCGCTGACGTCGGGCCGCCCGGTCCAGGTCGTGCACGAGGGCGTGCGGGTGCCGTGGCAGGAGATCGACCTGTCCGCTCTGGAGGAGGACGCACGCGAAGCCCGGCTGGCCCGCCTCATGGACGAGGACCGGGCGCGCCGCTTCGACACCGCCGAGCCGCCGCTGCTGCGGGTGACGCTGGTCCGGCTCGCGCCCGGCGACCACCTGCTCCTCGTGACCCACCACCATCTGCTGCTGGACGGCTGGTCGCTGCCGCTGGTCTTCCGTGACCTGTTCGCCCTCTACGCCCGCGGCGGCACCGACGGGGCCCGTGGGCCGGTGCCGTTCGCCGGCTTCCTCGACTGGCTCGGCCGCCAGGACGACGCGCAGGCCGTGAAGGCGTGGGCGGAGGCGCTGGCGGGGCTCGACGAGCCGGCCCTGGTCGCACCGGGCGCCGACGCCGCCGCCGCGACCGTGCCGGGGCTGGTGGCGGAACGTCTCGGCGCCGGGGCGACGGCGGAGCTCTCCGCCGCGGCGCGGGAGAGCGGTCTGACGCTCAACACCCTGATCCAGGGGGCCTGGGCGATGACGCTGGGTCAGCTGCTGGGCCGGGACGACGTCGTGTTCGGCGCGACGGTCGCGGGCCGGCCGCCGGAGCTGCCCGGGGCGGACGAGATCGTGGGCCTGCTGATGAACACCGTCGCGGTCCGGGTACGGATCGATCAGGGGCGGCCCCTGGGCGACGTCCTGGCCGATCTCCAGGCCCGGCAGGCCGAGCTGGGCCCGTACCACCGCCTCGGTCTCGCCGAGGTGCAGCGGATCGCGGGGCTGGGCGAGCTGTTCGACACCGTCGTGGGGTTCGAGAACACCCCCGTCGACGCGGCCGCGGTCCAGGAGCAGGTCCCGGGCCTGCGGATCTCCGTGGACGACCGGCCCGCCCCCGGCGCCACCCACTACCCGCTCAGCCTGGTCGTGGTGCCCGGCGAGCGGCTGAGCCTGGAGCTCAACTACCGCAAGGACCTGTTCACCGCCGAGGCGGCCGGCGCCCTGCTCGGCCGTGTCCGCACGGTCCTCGCCGCCTTCGTCACGGACCCGGCGGTGCCGTGCGGCCGCGTCGGCCTGCTCACGCCGGAGGAGCGCGGACTGCTGCTCAAGGCCGCCGGAGGACCGGCCCGTGACCTGCCGGAGACGACCCTCCCCGCGCTGTTCGAGGAGCAGGCACGCGTCCGGCCCGGCGCCGTCGCGGTGTACGACGGCGGGCCGGAGGTCCGCTACGGCGACCTCAACGCGCAGGCCAACCGGCTGGCCCGGGTCCTGGTGTCCCAGGGCATCGGCCCGGAGAGCGTCGTCGCGGTCGCGATGCCGAAGTCGGCCCGGTCCGTTCTCGCGGTCCTGGCCGTCCTCAAGGCGGGTGCCGCCTATCTGCCGCTGGACCTCGGGTATCCGCAGGAGCGGCTGCGATACGTCATCGGCGACGCACGTCCCGATCTCGTCCTCACCACGGCCGGGGCGGCGACGGCCCTGGCCGCGGCGGGCGCCGGGCCGATCCGGTGCCTGGACGGCCCCGCACCGACCGCCGACGGTTCCGCACCGGCCGCCGACGGCGCCGCCGGACTGCTCGGGGCAATGGCGGCGGAGGCCGCGGGACTGTCCGGGGCGGACCTGACCGACGACGACCGGGTGACACCGCTGCGGCCGGGGAACACCGCCTATCTGATCTACACCTCGGGGTCGACCGGCCGCCCCAAGGGAGTGCTGGTGTCCCACCGCGGCGTCGCCTCCCTGGTCGCCCAGCAGCGCGCCGGACTCGCCCTCCGCGCCGACGAGCGCGTACTGCTGTTCGCCTCGCCGAGCTTCGACGCCTCGGTGTGGGAGCTGTGCACCGCGTTGCTGACCGGCGGGAGCGCGGTCACCGCGCCCGCCGACGAACTGCTGCCCGGGCCCGCGCTCGCACGCACGGTGAAGCGCATGGGGGTGACGACGCTGCTGCTCCCGCCGTCCTCCCTCGCCGTCATGCCCGAAGACGGCCTGCCGCCGGGCGTCACCCTGGTCGTGGGCGGCGAGGCCTGCCCGCCCGACCTCGTCGAACGCTGGTCCGCCGGGCGGCGCATGGTCAACGCCTACGGGCCGACCGAGGCGACCGTCATGGCGACGATGAGCGGACCGCTGTCGGGCCGGGTCAGCCCGCCCCTGGGCGAACCGGTCGTCAACGCCCGCGTGTACCTGCTGGACGGAGCGCTGCGTCCGGTGCCGGACGGAGCGCCCGGCGAGCTGTATCTGGCGGGCGACGGGCTCGCGCGCGGCTACCTCCGCCGCGCCGGGCTCACCGCGGAACGCTTCGTGGCCGACCCGTTCGGCCCGGCGGGCTCCCGGATGTACCGCTCCGGCGACGTCGCACGCCGCACCCCGCACGGGACGCTGGAGTACCTGGGCCGGACCGACCAGCAGGTCAAGGTGCGCGGCTTCCGCATCGAGCCGGGTGAGATCGAGGCGGTGCTGACCGAGGACGAGTCGGTGGCCCGGGCGGCCGTGATCGTCCGGGAGGACGGGCCCGGCCGGCGGCTGGTGGCGTACGCGGTCCCGGCGGCGGGTGCGCGGCCGGACCCGGCGCAGCTGCGCGCCCGGATCGCCGGCGCCCTGCCCGAGTACATGGTCCCCACCGCCGTCGTCCTCCTCGAACGGCTGCCGGTGACGCCGAGCGGAAAGCTCGACCGGGGTGCGCTTCCCGCACCGGACCTCGAGGGCGCCCGGGAGAGCAGGGCACCCCGCACCGAGCGCGAGGAGCTGTGGTGCGCGCTGTTCTCCAAGGCACTCGGACTGGAGCGGATCGGCGCCGACGACAGCTTCTTCGACCTCGGCGGCGACTCGATCATCTCGATCGAGCTGGTCACCCTGGCCCGCGCCGAGGGTCTGGACGTCACGCCGCGCGAGGTGTTCACCCACAAGACCGTGGCGGCGCTCGCGGCCGTGGTGCAGGACCTCGCCCCGGAACCGGTCGCCGAAGCGGGCGGTGCGGCGGGTGCGGCCGGTGCCGAGGAGCCGCTGATCACTCTGGACCCGGACGAGTTCGCCGAGTTCGCCGAGGGCTGGCGCGATCCGTCGTGAGCATCCGCCCGAACCGCTGAATCGCTGAACCTCCGTACCCCTGAATCACTCAACCGCTGAATCGCTGTACCGCTGGATCAGCCCGGCCGGGACCCTGCCCGGCCGTCCAGTAGGGCACCACCACGCGGCCCGGCCCCCTCCCCGGGCGCGGGCCGCACAGGACCGAGCGACCGACGACCCCATGAGGTCACGACCCGGTAAGGACACCGACATGCCCCGCATCTCCCTCACTGATGACGCGTCCCGCCGGGACACGGCCTCACCGCGCCTCTCGGACCACGGCACGGACCATGGCACGGACCTCAGGGACGTCCCCCTCGAATACCGCCTCGGCACCCGGGAGATCCGTGCGCTGCGGGAGGCCGCCGCCCGGCTCGGGGACGACTACGGGGCGCCCGGTCTGCCCGGCTTCTACGACAGCGCCTTGCCGGCCGAGGAGCTGCTCCCCGCCGGGCTGCGCGGTTTCCTCCTCTCCTACCGCAGGTCCGAGCGGACCGCGGCGTGCCTGATACACGGCTTCCCGGTGGACGACGCGGTGCTCGGCCCCACGCCGGAGCACTGGCAGACGGCCATCCGCGGTGCCACGGCCAGGGACCAGGAGCTGTGGATGGCGCTCGTCGGCATGGTGCTGGGCGACCCGTTCGGCTGGGAGACCCTCCAGGAGGGCCGGATCATCCAGAACGTCCTGCCGATCCGGGGCGCCGAGCAGACGCAGAGCGGTTACGGCAGCGAGAGCCTGCTGGAGTTCCACACCGAGGACGGCTTCCACCCGGACCGCTGCGACTACCTGATGCTGTTCGGGCTGCGCAATCCCGACCGGGTGCCGACCGTCGTCGCGTCCGTCCGCGACGTCCGGCTGAGCGATCACGACCGGGCGGTCCTCGCGGAGCAGCGCTTCTACATCCTGCCGGACACCGAGCACGTCCGGCAGCTGGAGGAGCACGACCCGGCGCACCCCGCGCTGGAGAAGCTGTACGGCATGGTGCGGCATCCCGAGCCGACCGCGGTGCTCTCGGGCGACCGCCTCAACCCGTATCTGCGGATCGACCGGCCCTTCATGCACGTACGGCCCGGCGACACCGAGGCCGAGGCCGCGCTCGACCGGCTGATGGAGGAGCTGCAGCGCGTCCAGCAGGACATCGCCGTGGGGCCCGGGTCGCTGCTGATCGTGGACAACTACCGCGCGGTGCACGGCCGCCGGCCGTTCACCCCCCGCTTCGACGGCACCGACCGGTGGCTGAAGAAGCTCACCGTCAGCCGCAACCTGCGCCGCAATCTCAGCGGTTACAGCCTCTCCAGCCACCGCGTCATCGTCTGAACACTCCGGGAAGTCCGAACATCCCGGGAAAGGAGGCACCGACCATGCGTACGGTCATCGTGTCCGGCGCGTCCAGCGGCATCGGGCTCGCCACCGCCGAGCGGTTCGCCCGCGCCGGCGACCACGTGGTCAACTTCGACGTCCGGCCGCCCGCGCCGGAGGCGGCGGGCAGCGGCCCGGTCCGGTGGGCCGAGGTGGACGTCGCCGACTGGTCCGCCGTGCGCGACGCCGTCGACGAGGTCCAGGCCGACCGCGGCCGGATCGACGTCGTCATCGCCAACGCCGGCATCAGCATCCGGCACGGCATCCTCGACCTCACCGAGGCCGACGCCCGGCGCACCCTGGACGTCAACCTGATGGGGGTCCTCGCCCTGTGGCGGCACGCCACGCCCCACATGCTGCGCCGGGGGGCGGGCGTCCTGCTCGCGACGGCGTCCGTCAACGGGGCCCGCGGCTACCCGCTCTACGCGGACTACAACGCCAGCAAGGCGGGTGTGGCCTCGCTGTGCCAGACCTTCGCGGTCGAGCTGAGCCCGCTGATCAGGACCGCCTGTGTCGCACCGGGCGCGGTGCTGACCCCGATGCAGCGCGCCGAGTACACCGACGCCATGCTCGCGGACGTCAACGCCCGTATCCCGGCGCGCCGGCACGCCCTCCCCGAGGAGATCGCGGAGGTCTTCCACTTCCTTGCCTCGCCCGGGGCGTCGTTCGTCTCGGGCCAGCAGTTCGTGGTGGACGGCGCGGAGACGGCCGGTGCGACCACCGCGTTCTTCCCCGGCCCGACCGAGCCGCCGGCCTGACCGTGTCCCCTTCACCACCCAGCCCGAGTTCACCGCCCACCCCCGAGGCCTTCGAGGAACCGACGATGCTCACCCGCCCGCAGCTCGCCCCGGCCACGCTCGACGAGGTGGATCTCGCGGATCCGCTGCTGCACGCCCGTCACGATCTCGGGCCGCTCTGGCGCCGCCTGCGCACCGAGTCACCGGTGCACTGGCAGCCCGGGACCGCGGACCGCCCGGGGTTCTGGGCGGTGACCGGCTACCACGACATCGTCTCGGTCCTGGGCGACGCCAAGACCTTCACCTCCGAGCGCGGCAACGTGCTCGACACCCTGCTGGCGGGCGGCGACTCCGCGGCCGGGCGCATGCTGGCCGTCACGGACGGCCGCCCGCACCAGGCGCTGCGCAGCGCTCTGCTGAAGCCGTTCTCGCCGCGGTCCCTCGGTGTGGTGATCGAGAGCATGCGGCGCGGCACCCGGCGGCTGGTGGAGGAGGCGGTGGAGCGGGGTACGGTCGACTTCGCCGCCGACGTCGCGGCGCACATCCCGCTGGCCGCGATCTGCGACCTGCTCGGGGTGCCGCCGGCCGACCGGCAGCACATCATCGACCTCACCTCGTCCGCGCTGTCCTCGGCGGACGGCGTCCCCACCGAGGAGTCGACGTGGGCGTCCCGCAACGGCCTGCTGTTCTATTTCTCGGAGCTGGCGGCCTCGCGCCGCGCGAAACCGTACGACGACGTGGTCAGCTTCCTGGTGACCACGGAGATCGACGGCCGCCCGCTCACCCACAACGAGATCATCTTCAACTGCTACAGCATCATCATGGGCGGTCACGAGACGACGCGCTTCGCCATGATCGGTGCTCTCCAGGCGTTCATGGAACAGCCCGGGCAGTGGGACGCGCTCAAGTCGGGCCGGGTGAGCACGGCTTCGGCGGTCGAGGAGGTGCTGCGCTGGACGACGCCGGCCCTGCACAGCGGGCGCACGGCGACCCGGGACGTCCTCATCGGTGACCGGTTCGTCGAGGAGGGGGACGTCGTCACGACCTGGCCGGCCTCCGGCAACCGCGACGAGCGGGTCTTCGGCCGGCCGGACGACTTCGACCTGTCCCGCAGCCCGAACAAGCACCTGTCCTTCGTCCACGGGCCGCACTTCTGCCTCGGTGCGTCGCTGGCCCGTGCCGAACTGACGGCTCTCCTGGAGAGTCTGTGCGAGCTCGTGGCCGTGGCCGAGCCGGCGGGCACCCCGCAGTACGTCTACTCCAACTTCCTGAGCGGCCTTTCGGCCCTCCCGGTCACCCTCACCGGGGAATGAGACAGGCCGCGTGCGTCAGATCCAGCCGCGCTTGGCGGCCCGGTATCCCGCCTCGAAGCGGCTGTTGGCCCCGAGCCTGGCGAAGAGGTCCGCGGCCATTCTGCGCACCGTGCGCAGCGAGACGCCGAGCCGCCGCCGGATGACGTCGTCGGTCAGCCCCTGCGACAGCAGGCCCAGCAGTTCCTTCTCCTGGGGGCTGAGCCCGTGTTCGTCGGGCGGGGTGGGCCTGCCGAGCGGGACCGCGCTCTCCCACACCCGCTCGAAGAGGGCCAGCAGCGCGGCGAGCACACCGGGGGCGGAGATCAGGACGACGCTGCTCCAGGGGTCGCGTGGATCGACGGGCAGGACCGCCACCGACCGGTCGATGACGACCATGTGAACGGGCAGCGACGGTGCCGTTCTCACCCTGTCGCCGAATTCGTCCCACCACGACGCCCGGCCGGCGGTCCCGGCGCGCTGCCGGGAGGCCGTCACGTCGTTGCGGATGCTCGCGGTGTAGACGGTGCGGGCGGCGACGCCCCGGCGGCGGACCTGCAGTTCCAGCGAATAGGTGGTCTCCAGCGAGGTGACGGACTGGGCCCCGTCCGGGACGAAGGCCAGCCACTCGGTGGTGGTGCGCTCCGCGAGCTTGCGCAAGCGGTCGAGCACGGCGTCCGGGCCGATGACGTACTCACCGATCTCGCCCCCCGGATACAGGTCGTCATACCGGTCCAGGAGAGTGAGGACGGCGGTCCGGTCCTCTTCGAAATCCGCCAGCGCCAGTTCGATCTCGGAGATCTGCTGGAGCAGCAGGGACCTGAGGCCGAGGTGCGGATCCGCCAATCGTCCGACGCCGTCACCGAACGGGCGCAGCAAATTCAGTTTCCTCAGCTGCTCCAGCGCGCAGCGAATTTCCGCTTCGGGAAGCCCCGACCGGTCCACCAGGTCGCCGACGGACCGGTAACGGCCGGTAATCATCAGTCTGTATATGGCCTCGGTATTCCTGTCAAGACCGAGCCGTTGCAACACTGGTCTTCCTGCCACCTGCGCCCCCCGCAAGCCACGGCGTATCCGCCTGCCGCCGCCAGCGTAGGCATACGCGGACAGCGCAGACAACATGCAACCACAGCATGGATCACCCAAGGGGCCCCCGTCACGCCTTGCGTGACCTCGGCACACCGCGCGGAAGGCCGCCGCCCGACGGCACAGGCACCAAACGGCCATCCGCCACTTCCTGCCAACGCCGCGATCTCCGTCTCGGGGGTACCTTCGAGTAACGTCTGTTTTCGATCGTGCGTCAGCCGTGATGCACCATTCACAGGGGATACCCACACCGTCCCGCCACCGTCCCGCGACGACGCACACCACGCAGATTCTCCGACCAAGAGGCGTGGTGGTCACGGATTGACACGGACCGTGTGGAGTGCGCATGGGCGGCACGTACATGTCGCATGCAGGGGGATATTTCCAAACATGTTGATGACCGATTTGCCTCTTGATGGATCGAACATTCACCAACTGCGCGACTTCCTGCTCAATCAGCGCAGGATCGCGAATTGGACGCAGGAGGAGCTGGCCGAGCGCTCCGGGGTCAGTGTCCGCACGATCCGCAATCTGGAAACGGGCGCGAACACCAATCCGCGCCGGAGTTCCGTGGCCCTGCTGCTCAAGGCGCTGGGCACCGCCACCGCCTCGCTCTCCGAGGCCGCGCCCTGGGGCGGCGGCGACTGGCCGCAGCCTGCGGAGCAGCGCCCGGCGCCCCACCGGCCGAAGACGTCGGCGCTGCCGCCGTGGCACGGTCCCCGGCCGCCCCACGATCCGCTGGTGGGCCGGCAGGCCGACATGCGGCACGTCCTGGCCGCGACCCAGCACAGCCGGCTGACCGTGCTCACCGGCCCCGGCGGCGTGGGCAAGACCCGGCTGGCGCTCGCGGCGGCGGCCCTGCTCCGCCCGCTGTTCCTCGGGGGTGTGTACGTCGCCGAGCTGGACGGCTGCCCGCCCGAGCACCGCGACCCCGCCGGCGCCCGCGCGGAGCTGACCCGTGCCGTCGAGGAGCTGATCGGTGAAGGCGCCCTGTCCCGGGGCGACTTGCCGGCCGGGCGCCGGCTGCTGGTCCTGGACGGCACCGAGCACATCACCCAGCAGACGATGCGGATCGCGCAGCGCCTGCTGGACGAGCACCCGGGGCTCCATCTGCTGATCACCTCGCGCCGCATCCTGACCGGCAGTGCGGCGAAGACCTGGGAGGTCGAGCCGCTGCCGGCCGACCACGGCGGCGCGGACGACGGCGGCGTGCCGAGCGCGGTGGAGCTGTTCCTGCGCCGGGTCGAGGCCAGCCTGCCGACGCTGGACCTGCGCGGCCATCTGCCGCTGGTCGGCCAGTTGTGCCGGCTGCTCGACGGCCTGCCGCTGGCCATCGAGATCGCCGCCCGGCGCCTGCGGGCGCTGCCGCTGAGCTCCCTGCTCCAGGGCGAGACCCTCTTCCCGCTGCTCGGCACGACCGACGCGAGCGATCTGTCCCGGCACGGCACCCTGTCGGGCAATCTGCGCTGGAGCTACGACCTGCTCAGCCCGCCGCACCGCGAGCTGCTGCACGCGCTCGCGGTGCTGCCCGACACCTTCTCGCTGGACGAGGCGCTCGCGGCCCGGCCCGGGGGCTGGCCGACGTCACAGGTCGCCCAGCTCCTGGCGGAGCTGGCGGAGGCCTCGCTGGTGCAGATCAAACGGGAGCAGCAGTACACGTACCACATCCACGCTCTGGTACGGCACTTCGTCGTCCGGCTGGAGCGCCCGGCGGGCTCCGCGCCGGTGCGGATCCCGGAGCCCGAGCAGGGCTGTCTCGCGTAGCCGGGCGGCGCCGCAGGTCAGCTGCGCGCCGCCCCCGCGGCTGCTTTGACGGTCCGGAGCGAGAAGTACTCCGGGCCGTCGAGGCAGGACAGCATCAGCCGCTCCAGCCACGGCAGATGACTCTCGTCCGGCCCGGCCGTCCGGTCCAGCCGCTGCAGCAGCCGCTGCAGGACCAGCACCAGCCAGCCGGTGCCGCCCTCCGCGGCGCGCTCGGCCGCGAAGGAGTACAGCCACGTGTAGAGGCAGGAGGCGGCGGCATGGTGGACGCAGTGCTCGGCGGCCAGGTCCTGCGCCTGCGTCGAGGCCGGGTCGAAGGAATCCGCCGCCACGGCCGCGTAGAAGACCGCCCGGCGCGCCGAGAGTTCGCCGAGGACCTTGCCGAGCGCAGCGGCCTCGGCCACCGGAAGGTCGCGCTCCGCGATCTCCCGGGCCGTGGCCACGGCCGGGTCCCAGCCTCGGGTGATCTCGTCCTCGGTGGCGTTGGTCAGGCGCAGCGCCCGCCCCGAGGGACGCCACACGGGCGCCTCCTCGGACCAGTCGAAGAGCTGCCGCAGCATCTCCTCGCCACCGGCGGCCGGCCGGTCGGCCAGCGGTGCCACCGCGGGCAGCTGCGTGGCGACGTTGTGCAGGTTGACGTGCGTGGTTCCCTCGAAGATGCTCGCGATCGCGTGGTCGCGCTGGAGCTTCTGGAAGACCCCCGAGGCCACTCCCTCGCGCAGGTAGCTGCGGGCCCCCAGGACCCGGGCGACCTCGCTCACGACCTCTTCGCCGAGCGTCGGCACGAGGTACTTGACCACGGACGACCACAGGCTCAGCCGGGACGGCCCGGCCGAGAGCGAGCGCGCCACCGGCAGCGCCGTGCATTCGGCGATCAGCAGGTCGAGGTGGGCGTTGACCAAGTGCCGCCGTACGACGGGAAGGTGGTAGATCTCCCTGCCGTACAGCCGCCGCTCCTGCGCATGGCGCAGGCCGATGCGCAGCACCGAGTCCATGGTGCCGATGGACAGCGCGCCGATCGCCGTGCGCGTGATCTGGAGCGCCTGGAGGATCTCGACCAGGCCCGCACCGCGGCGGCCGAGCAGCACGCCGTCCGGCACCCTGGTGTCCCGGAAGGTGATGCCGCTGAGGTCGTGGCCCCGCAGTCCCACGGTCCGCACGTACGGGTGGTTGGTCCAGCTGCCGGGTGCCAGGTGCTCCTTGTCGACCAGCAGCAGGGCCGAGCCGGAGCCCTCGACGGCCGCGTAGACGATGACGAAGCGGCCCCGGGTGGCGTTGCCGACGGGCCACTTCTCGCCGTTGAGGAGGAAGCCGTCGCCGTCGGGCACCGCGGTGGTGTCGTTGGTTCCCAGGTCGCTGCCGTGGTCCGGCTCGGACACCGCGAAGCAGGCGAGTTCCCCGGAGATGATGCCCTGCGCGACCCGGGCGCGCTGCTCCTCGTCGCCCCACAGCCACACGGGGTTGACGGCCAGCAGCGTCGAGCCGAACAGCACGGCCACGGTGGGGTTGCGGCGGGCCAGGGAGCGGGTCAGGAGGAAGAGGTGCTCCAGGTTGCGCAGGCGGCCGCCGAACTCCTCGGGGACGATGTAGCGCGGGAACCCCCATGTCCTGAGGAGGTCCAGCGCCCCGGGCGGCAGGGCGTCGTCCTCCTCGTGCGCGACGATCTCGGCGTAGCTGAACGGGCCGGTGTCCGCCGTGGGGTCCCCCAGGAGCCGTTCCAGCTCCGCGACCAGCGCGTAGGCCGGGCGCTCGGCTCCGGAGCCGGTCACAGCGCGGGGCCGTCGGCGCCGAAGCGGGTGAAGACGGCGGATACGGCATCCGCGTCGGGCAGCGTCCCCCGCCCCTCGGCCACCTCCGTGACGATCAGCCTCGTCACGTCGCCGACCCGCTCCAGCGTCATGGCCACCTCGGGACTGAGCTCCTGGAGGCTGAACAGCTCCTCCAGGTTGTAACCGAGTTCCGCGAGGACCAGGGAGTGGAAGCCGAGGTCGCCGACGAGGCGCTGGTCCGGCTCCACCAGGCCGGACTTGCGCGGTGCGACCAGCCGGACCAGTTCGGTCACCAGGAGGGCGACGGATTCGGTACCGGTGGCGGGAGGCGTGTGAGTCATGCCGCCGACGTTAGGACCGGCCGCACACCGGTCCCAGGCAACGGACCCGGCAAGCACAAGGCAACTCCCGGCAGGGCTCCCCGTCAGGGCTGTCGCGTCAGGGGGTTCACGTCATCTGACGGCGGACCAGCTCGTGGAAGAGCCCGCCCGCGTCGGCGAGCAGCGCCGCGGGCGGGCCCTGCTGGACGACCCGCCCCTGCTCCATCACGACGACCCGGTCGGCGTCCATGACCGTGGACAGCCGGTGGGCGATGACGATACGGGTGGCCCGCAGGGCGCGGGTGGACTCGATGACCACGCGCTGGGCCTCGTTGTCCAGTGCGCTCGTGGCCTCGTCCAGGAAGAGGATGCGCGGCTTGCGGATGAGGGCCTGGGCGACCATCAGGCGCTGGCGCTGGCCGCCGGAGACGGTGCCGCCGCCGTCGGAGAGCATGGTGTGCATGCCCATGGGCATCGCCTTGATGTCCTCGGCGAGGCCCGCCATGGCGGCGGCCTCCCACGCCTCCTCCAGGGAGAACGTGCCGGTGCCGCAGATGCAGTCGAGGATCGAGCCGGAGAAGGGCTGGGCGTGCTGCAGGACGACGCCGCACTGGCGGCGCACGGCCGCCCGGTCCAGGGCCGCGAGGTCCTGGCCGTCGTAGAGCACGCTGCCGGAGGCCGGGGTGTCGAAGCCGATGAGCAGCCGCAGCAGGGTCGACTTGCCGCAGCCGCTGGCACCGACGATCGCGACGAACTCCCCCGGCCGCACCGCGAAGGACACGTCGTCGAGGACGAGCGGGCCGTCCTCGCCGTAGCGGTAGGACAGCCCCTCGGCCTCGATGCCGCCGCTCAGCTCGCCCGGCTGGGCGCTCCCGCCCCGCACCTCCACACCCGCCTGCAGGATGGGCCTGACCTCTTCGAACATCGGCTGTACGGCGGCGGCCGACAGGAGCGCGCCGGTCAGCTGGGTGACGGAGGACAGCAGCATCGTCACGGCGGTGCTGAAGGTGAGGAAGTCCCCGGCGGACATGCTGCCCCGGGCCGGGCCCGCCAGCAGCATGAACATCACGAGCGAGCACAGCGGCAGGCAGACGGCGTTGAGCACCGTGACGACGTTCTTGAGCCGGCCGATGCGCTGCTGCAGCTCGCGGGTGCGGGCGAACTCGCGGGCCCAGGCGGCGTACGCGAAGCTCTCCGCCGCGGCGACCCGCAGTTTCGGCAGGCCTCTCAGGGTCTGGAAGGCCTGGTTGTTGAGCTTGTTGCTCAGCTTGATCAGCTGTCGCTGCCAGCGCAGCTGCCACAGCCCCAGGCCCAGGAAGACCGCCGCGACGACGCCCAGCATGGCGACCGCGGCCATCGCCAGCGGCACGCTGTAGACGAGCAGCAGCACGAGGTTCACGGTGCCGACCGTGCCGGCCTGCAGGACGACCGGGCCGATGCCGGACAGCGTCCGGCGGATGGCGCTGATCCCCATGGCGGCGGAGGCCAGTTCGCCGGTGGAGCGGCCGGCGAAGAACGTCGTCGGCAGCCGCAGCAGCCGGTCCCAGACGGCCGGCTGCAAGGTGGCCTCGATGCGGCCCTCCATGCGCAGGACGGAGATGTTCTGCAGCAGCATGAAGGCCGCCGCGACGGCGCTCGTGACGATGAGCGCCACGCAGGTCTGCACGATGAGGCCGGTCTCGGCGGCCGGTACGTACGTGCCGAGCACGCGCCCCGTGGCGACGGGCACGAGCGCGCCCAGGGCGACGGCGACCAGGCCGCCCAGCAGGATGCCGCGCAGGTCCTTGCCGGTGCCGCGCACGCTGAAGCGCACCAGCCCCAGCAGTCCCAGCGGCACGTCCGGCAGCGGGCGGTAGAACATGACGGCGCGCGCGGCGAAGTCCGCTTCGTTGTCCTTGCCGATGCGCTCGCGCGCCCCGGTGGCGGGGTCGACGGCCCGGTATCCGCCGCGTTGCCACAGCAGCGCGACCGGTGCGCCGTCCGCCTCGCGCCGGGCCACCAGGGGCCCGGTGTCCTCGCGCCACCAGCGGCCGCTCAGCCTGACGGTACGGGTGCGGATCCGTGAGGCGAGCGCGATGCGTTCGACGGGGTCCGTCCTCCCCGGCGAGGCCGCGCCCGGCCGGGACAGCGCGATGCCCGCCGCCTCGGCCACGAGCCGGCACGCCTCGAAGGTCGCGCCGTCGTCGCCGCCGGCACCGCCGCGGCGGGAACCCCTGCGCGAGCGGCCGATGGAGGCCAGCAGCGCCCGGTCGGCCTGGGTGCGGGCGGCCTCGCCCGCCTCGATGCCGGCGGCCGTACGGTCCTCGTGGGCGCGCTCCAGCTCCTCGATCCAGCCGTCCAGGGCGTACAGCAGGCGGTACTGCTGGTCGACCATGCCCTGCCACATCGCCGCGTCGACGAGGAGGGTGCCCGCGGCGTACCCCTCGTAGGCTGCGCCGTACTGCACGCTGCCGGGGTTGATCTGCATCCACAGGATGTCGTCGTCCGCCCCGCCCGGGCCGGCACCGGGCCTGCCGCTCTCCAGCGGGGCCTGGTACAGCACGCGCAGGCCGCGGCCGATGCCCAGGGCGAAGGCGTCCTCCAGGGGGCTCGGCACCCCTTCGGGAGCGCCGTACGTGCCGTTCCAGCGGCCGTACGCGCCGCTGCCCTGGTCGTACGCACCGCCCTGGTCGTACGCACCGTTGCCCTGGTCGCCGTACGCGTACAGCTCGCGCAGCTCGATGCGGCGCAGGCGGCAGCCCTGCCGGGGGCGGCCGGTCAGTGTGTGCGCGGGGCCCTCGGCCGGGCCGAGCAGGAGCGCGCCCGTCTCCAGCCGGCCGAGGAAGTGCCAGTGGCCCGCCTGCGCGGCGTCGACGGCGAACAGGTCCAGCTCGCCGCCCTCGACGAGCCACAGCACGAGCGGTCCTTCGAGGGACAGGCTGCGCAGCCCCGTGCAGTCGACGGGCGTCCCCAGCCCGCCCATGGCGGCCACCACGGGATCGGCGGCGGCCGGGGCGTAGTGAGGAGTCGTCATCTCAGGTCTCCTTGACCAGTTCCGCGTACGGACCGCGCGCGGCCGCCAGGTACTCGTGCCGCCCGCGTTCCACGACCGTGCCCCGGTCGAGTACGACGATCTCGTCGCTGTCGCGCACGGTGCTCAGCCGGTGGGCGATGACGACGCAGGCGCAGCCGCGGCGCCGCAGGTTGTCCATGACGGTCTGCTCGGTCACCGCGTCCAGGGCGCTGGTCACCTCGTCCAGGACCATGACGCTGGGGCGGCGCACCAGCGCCCGGGCGATCTCCAGGCGCTGGCGCTGGCCGCCGGAGAAGTTGCGGCCGTCCTGCTCGACGCGGCTGTGGATGCCGCCGGGGCGCCGCGCGACCACGTCGTAGACGGCGGCGTCCTGCAGGGCGGCGATGACGGCCTCGTCCGGGACGGAGGGGTCCCACAGGGCGACGTTGTCGCGCACGGTGCCCTCGAAGAGGAAGACGTCCTGGTCGACGAAGGAGACGGAGGCGGCCAGCGCGCCGCGCGGGATGTCCGCAAGCGGCATCCCGTCGATACGGATGGCGCCCTCCCAGGGGGCGTAGAGGCCGGATATCAGCCGGGAGACGGTGGACTTGCCGCTGCCGGAGCCGCCGACGAGGGCGATCTGCTGCCCGGGGCCGACCGAGAGCGAGAAGTCCTTCAGCAGCGGGGCGTCGAGGGGGCTGTAGCCGAAGGTGACGTTCTCCAGCTCCACGTGGCCCTTGAGGCGGCGGGTGCCGGCGGGTGCCTCGCGCCGCGCGTAGACGGGGTCGGCGGGGAAGTTCTCGACGTCCTTGAGGCGGGCGACGTCGGCCGCGAAGTCCTGGATCCGCCCCGCGACGCCGTTGAGGCGGGTGACCGGCGCGGTGAAGCCGGTGACCAGCGCCTGGAAGGCGACGAGCAGGCCGACGGAGAGGTGCCCCTCCACCGCGCGCAGGCCGCCGGTCATCAGGATCAGCGCGCTGTTGAGCGCGGCCAGCACGGGCGCGACGACCGCGAGCCAGGCGCTGGGCACGCCGAGCCGCTGCTGCACGTCGAGGGTGATCGCGTGCTGGCCGGCCCAGCGGCGGAAGAAGCCGTTCTCGCCGCCGGTGGCCTTCATCGTCTCGATGAGGGTCAGGCCGCTGTAGGAGGTGTTGGTCAGCCGGGCGCTCTCCGCGCGCAGCTTCTGCGTCCCGGTGGCCCGCACGCGGACCACGATCCGCATGGCCACGACGTTGAGCAGCGCCATCAGCACGCCGACGGCGGTGAGCTGGGGGTCGTACGTCCACAGCAGCACCGCGTAGAGGACCACGACCACCGCGTCCACGCCGGCCGCGGCCAGGTCGCGCGCCAGGGTCTCGGCGACCGCGTCGTTGGACTGCAGGCGCTGGACGAGGTCGGCCGGGTTGCGCTGGGAGTAGAAGGTGACCGGGAGGCGGAGCAGGTGCCGCAGGAAGCGGGCGCTGCCCAGGGTGGAGGCGATGATGCGCCCGCGCAGCAGGTTGGCCTGCTGCAGCGCGGTGAGCGTCGCGGTGAGCACCAGGGCGGTCGCCATCGAGGCGAAGAGCACGCCCAGCAGGGACGTCCGGCCGCCGATCAGGAACGTGTCGATGTACGTCCGGCTGAGGGCGGGCACGGTCGCGCCGGTGATCACCAGCAGGAGGCTGGAGATCACGGCGGCGAGCAGGGTGCCGGAGGTGCCGCGCAGGCGGGCGGGCAGGGCGCGGGCGACGCCCGGCTTGCGGCCGGTGCGGCGGAAGCCGTCGCCGGGTTCGAAGGTGAGCACGACGCCGGTGAAGCTGGTGTCGAACTCGTCCATGGGGACGAACCGCCGGCCCTTGGCGGGGTCGTTGACGTACACGCCCCGGCGGCCGAAGCGGCGGCCCGTGCCGTCGTAGACGACGTAGTGGTTGAACTCCCAGAAGAGGACGGCCGGGGCGCGCACCCCGGCGAGCGCGCCGAGGTCCATCTGCATGCCCTTGGCCTGCAGCCCGTAACTGCGGGCGGCCTTGAGGAGGTTGCTGGCGCGGGAGCCGTCGCGGGAGACGCCGCAGGCGATGCGCAGCTCTTCCAGGGGGACGAAGCGGCCGTAGTGGCCGAGCACCATGGCGAGGGCGGCGGCGCCGCACTCCACGGCCTCCATCTGCAGGACGGTGGGGGTGCGGACGGCGCGGGGCGTACGGCCCCGGGGGGCGGGCGCGGGCCTGCGGCGCGCGGCGCGGCGCCCGGTGGTCTGCGGCGCGCTCACGGCAGCAGCCAGTCGACGGGGCGCTGCGCGGAGAGGCGGACGGCTCCGGTGACGGGCGTCGTGGAGCCGACGGGGTACGGGGGGCCGTCCGCGGAGGACCACCGGTAGCCGGACTCGGTGGCCGGGGAGCGCTCCAGCTGGACGAGGACGGCGACGGGGCTGCCCTGGCGGGAGAACTGTGCGGCGAGCTTGCTGTCGCCGAGGAAGCCGGTGAGCTGGGCCTGCGTCTGGGGTGCGCGGCCGACGGCCTTGACGCGGCCGCGCAGCACGCCGAACCGCTGCTGGGGCACGGTCTGGACGCTCAGGTCGACCGGGGCGCCCACGGGGATCGTCCCGCCGCTTCCGCCGGGCACGTACAGCATGGCCACCAGCGGGTCGTCGGGGTGCGTCACGCGTTCGACGGTCGCCACGTCCGCGCCGGTCGTCACGACCGAGCCGGCCTTGGCGACCAGGGTCGTCACCCGACCGCCGGCCACCGCACGTACGATACGGTCGCCGCGATCCGTGCTGATCTTGAGCAGGGGTGCGCCCGGGGGCAGCAGCCGGCCCTCCTCGGCGAGGACGTCCGTGACCTGTCCCGCGAAGGGGCTCTGCAGCAGGTAACTGCCCTCGGCATGGGTGAGGATGCCGGGTGCGCTCAATTTCGAGGACACCGTCCCGGTGCATGCCCAGAATATTCCGACGGCTATGGCGATAACCGTTACGGACAGGACAAGGCGGCCTTGCGGGCGCGCAAAGCGAACGGGCAGATCGAGTTCTTCGGGCGATTGCAGCTTCGAAAGCGCCTTTTGGCGGAACTGCACGAACTATTCCTTCGACTGCATTCGTGACACGGGTGCCGAACGGTACGGATAAACCCTGCGGGGGCCGGGCGGCGGGCAGCCGTGAACCCCGGAACACACGGGGGTTCCGGGGTTCGCGGCATGCCTGGCGAGAGCGGTCGCTCAGAGGCCGGCGACACCGACGCGGACGCCGGCGATGCCCTCGACCTGGCCGACGACGCCGGGGACGGCCTGGACCGTCTGCAGGCCGGTCACGGTGCCCAGCACGTTGTGGACGTCGCCGGTCACGGCGCCGAGGAGGCCACCGGAGACGTGGACACCGCCGGAGACGGCGTCCAGCTCGGCGTCGGCGATCTCACGGGTCTCGAGGTTGTCACGCATGATGTGCGCACCCTTCGTTCGAATGAATTTAACCAACATGAACCACGGCGGTCCGGCCGAAATCGGCCACCGTTCCCAGAACCGCTGCGGTGCGCAGATATAAGCATGCGAACGGGTGGCGCAGCCAACCGCATTGACGCCCCGGCGCCCTTTCCGGCGAGGGGCTTTCAGATTCCTTCGCCGGATCATCACAACTTCTTCACAAGATCGAGTAACAGATATGCGGGCTTCACGATCCGCGCGGAACATAAACGGACACACGCCCATCAAGCGCGTCGGGCATAACCGGCATATCCAGGGGCGGCACAAGGGGGCTACCCGCGGTACCCGCAGGATGTGGAGATTTACTGGAACGACGTCCGGTGACGGGAGCGCCACACAGGGTGCGGGTGCGGTGCTACGCGCCGGGCGCGGCGTCCAGGACGACGGGCAGCTCGCGGTGGCCGTTGGAGATGAAGGACTCCAGGGGCGGGAGCTGGGCGGCCGGGTCGGCCAGGGCCAGGTCCGGGAAGCGCGCGAACAGGGCGGAGAGGGCGATCTCGGCCTCCAGCCTGGCCAGCGGCGCCCCGAGGCAGTGGTGGACGCCGTGGCCGAAGGCGAGGTGGTCCCGGCGGGTGGGACGGGTGATGTCGAAGAGATCGGCGCTGTCACCGTGGTGGGCCGGGTCGCGCCCCGCGGCCCCGAAGCCGATGATCATCGCGTCGCCCCGGGGGATGGTCACGTCGTCCAGGACGATGTCCTCCACCGCGTAGCGCATGGGGAGGTTGGCGAGCGGAGCCTCCAGGCGCAGCGTCTCCTCGATGACGTCGCTCCAGGTGGCCGCGCCCTCGCCGGTGCGTACCGCCTCCAGCTGGGCGGGGTGGCGCAGCAGCGCGTGGACGGCGTGGTCGAGGAGGTTGACGGTGGTCTCGTGGCCGGCGGTGAACATCAGCAGGATGGTGTCGACGAGCTCGCGCTCGGTCAGCCCGGCGCCGTCGTCCTCGTCGCGCACGGCGATGAGGGAGCTGATGAGGTCGTCCTCGGGGGTCACGCGCTTGACGGCGACGAGCTCGTGCAGCAGCGCGTAGAGGGCCTCCTCGTTGGCCCTGGCCTGCTCGGCCGAGGCCTGGGTGTCGAAGATGCCGTGCACCAGCTGCAGGAAGCGCTCGCGCATGCCGTGGGGGATGCCGAGGAGTTCGGAGATGACCTGGGTGGGCAGCGGGTAGGCGAACTCCTCGCGGAGGTCGACGGTGCGGCCGGGGGCGCCCGCGGCGATGGTGTCGAGCAGTCCGGCCGTGATGGCCTCGATGCGCGGGCGCAGGGCGGCGGTGCGGCGGGCGGTGAACGCCTTGGCGACCAGCTTGCGCAGCCGGGTGTGCTCGGCCCCGTACGCGGTGATCATGCTCTGGTCCGCGACCCAGATGGCCAGCGGCCAGCTGCGGGCGAGCTCGCCCTCGCCGTTCTCCCAGGCGGGCCAGTGCCGGTAGGTGTCCTTGGACACCCGCGGGTCGGTCAGCAGCCGCTTGACCAGCTCGTAGTCGGTGACCACCCACACCGTGACGCCGTCGGGGAGTTCGACCCGGGTCGCGGGCCCGCGCTTGCGGAGCAGGTCGGCCTCCGCGTGGATGTCGCGGCCGGAGAGGTCCATGCGGTAAGGGCACGTGCGGTCGTTCATGAGCTGGGCTCCAAGGGTGCGCATCGTTGTCCGGGACGGCCAGCCGAACGTACCCGCCGCGCCGCGCCCGGGGCCCAGCGGAAAGTAATCCCCCGCTCATCGCAGGCCCCGGGGCGCGGGGTTACCGCACCGCCCGCACCGGCTCCGCCTCGGCGGCCGCAGCCGGTGCGGGGGTGCGGCGGAGGGTGAGGAGGGTGAGGACGAGGGCCACGGCGACCACGGCCGCCGCGGGCAGGCCCAGTTGCTCGGGCCGCAGGCCGAACCGCTCCTGGGCGAGGCCGCCGGCGGCGCCGCCCAGGGCCACCCCCACGTAGATGGAGGAGGAGTTGAGGCCGAGCAGGACGGGGGCGGCGGCAGGGGCATGGGCGATCAGCCGGTGCTGCTGGGGGACGACGGGGATGCCGACGCACACGCCCCACGCCACGGCCCAGACCAGGGCCGTCGCGAGGCTGCGGGTGGCCAGCGGCGTGACCGCCAGGACGGGGACGGCGGCGCCCAGGCATGCGGCCAGGATCCTGCCGGGGGCGTGGCGGTCGACGAGCCGGCCGGCCAGGAGGTTGCCGGAGAGGGTGCCGATCCCCCAGGCCAGCAGGACGAGGGTGACGAGGGGGCCGGATCCGCCGGTGGCGCGGTCGAGGGCGGGGACCACGTAGGTGTAGAGGACGTAGGTGCCGAGGAAGAAGAGCACGGAGACGGCCAGGAGGCCGAGGACCAGCCCTTCCCGCAGCGGGCGGAAGCGGTCGCGCAGCGTCGTGGCCGGGAGGGTGACCTTGGGCAGGCCGACGGCGATCCCGGCGGCCGCCACCAGTCCGAGGGCGGCCACGGCCCAGAGGGTGAGGTGCCAGTCGCCGTGGCCGACGAGGGTGCCCAGGGGCAGGCCGAGGGCGGTGGCGAGCGTCAGCCCGCCGAGGACGAAGGCCAGGGCGCGGCCCCGGCGTTCGGGCGGCGCGATGGCGGCGGCGGTGCCGGAGGCGGCCGAGGTGATGATGCCGGCGCCGGCGGCGGTCACGACGCGGGCCGCCATGACGGCCTCGTACGTGGTGCCGAGGGCGGTGGCGGCGTTGCCCACGACGAAGACGGCCAGAGCCAGCAGCAGGGCGGTGCGCCGGTCCAGGGCGCTGGTCGCGGCGCCCAGGACCGGGGCGGCGACGGCGAACACCAGGGCGAAGACGGTGACGAGCTGCCCTGCGGCGGCGACGGAGACCTGCAGGTCGGAGGCGATGGACGGGAGCAGTCCGGCGATGACGTAGCCGTCGGTGCCGACGGCGAACGTCGCGAGGGCCAGGGGGAGGAGTCGTCTGAACACGACTGCCCTTTCTGTTCTTGCGAAACCAGCGGAGCGGTAAGGCAGTTGGATCCCCCGTAAAACAGTTAGACGCCCGTCAAACTAACAAACAGTTTGACGGGCGTCCATCAATTACGTCAGTTCCGGCCGGCCGGCCGGATCAGCTCGGCGGCCCGCTCGCCGATCATGACGGCGTGCGCATGGGTGTGGCCGCGGGGAACCCGCGGGATGACGGAGGCGTCCGCCACCCGCAGACCCTCCACCCCGTGCACCCGCAGCCACGGGTCGACGACCGCCTGCTCGTCGCCCGCCCGGCCCATGCGGCAGGTGCCGACGGGGTGGAAGAGCGTCGAGGCCCGCTCGCGGACGAGCCTCTCCAGGGCGTCGTCGCCGACGGGGCCCGGCCAGGGGGCGGCGGGCCCGTCCACCAGCCCGCGCAGCGCCTCGGCGGCGAACAGCCGCTCGGCGAAGCGCACTCCGGCCGCGAGGGTGCGCACATCGGACTCCGCGCCCAGGTAGCCGGGGTCGATCAGCGGCGCGGCCGACGGATCGGCTCCCGCCAGGGTGATGCCGCCGCGGCTGTCCGGCTGGAGCAGCACCACCGCGATCGTCAGGCCCTGCCCGCCGACGGCCTCGCTGTCGGCCACCGGGGCCCAGATGAGCTCCAGGTCGGGCGCACCCGTGCCGCCGTCCGCGCGGAGGAAGGCCACCGCCTCGGCGATGTTGGAGGAGAGCGGGCCGCGCCGCTCGCGCTCGTAGAGCTCCCGGTTGGCGGGAGTGTCGGGGTCGGCGAGCGGGACCGCGACCGTCGCGCGCATCATCACGTCCACGGCGACGTGGTCCTGGAGGTTGCGGCCGACGCCGGGCAGCTGGACGCGCGGCTCCACGCCGGCGGCCCGCAGCTGCGGGCCGTCGCCGATGCCGGAGAGCATCAGCAGCTGCGCCGAGCCGACGGTGCCCGCGCTGAGGACGACCTCGCGGCGCGCGGTCAGGGTCCGCCCGGCGAGCTCGACGCCGGTGGCCCGGCCGTCCTCCAGGAGCACCCGGTGGACTTGCTCCCCGGTGATGACCTCAAGGTTGCCGCGGTCCATGGCCGGCCGCAGATAGCCGTCGGCCGCGCTCCAGCGGGCGCCGTTGCGCTCGTTGAGCGGGGTGAGCGCACAGCCGGAGTGCTCCGGCCCGCCCGGCCCTCCGGTCATCTCCTTCAGCCCGGCCTCGCCGCAGGCCTGCAGGAAGCGGGCCGTGGTGGGATCGGGGCTGCGCGGCGGCGAGATCCACAGCGGGCCCTCCGTGCCGTACACGGCGCCGGGGCCGCCGGTCCAGTGCTCGGCCCCGCGCAGGAAGGGCCGGACCGCGTCCCACGACCAGAGGTCTCCGGCGGCGCGGGCCCACGGCTCGTAGTCCTCTGCGTGCCCGGGCACCCACATCAGGAAGTTGACCGACGACGAGCCGCCCAGGGTCCGGCCGCGCGGCCAGTACACCTCGCGGCCGCCCAGGCCGGCCTGGGGCACGGTGCTGTAGCCCCAGTCGTACCCGGTGCCGAAGAGGTGCGCGGCGGCCGCCGGGATCCGGACGGCGCGGTCGGTGTCCGCCCCGCCGGCCTCGACGAGGGCGACCCTCACCTCCGGGTCCTCGGACAGCCGGGCGGCGAGCACACAGCCCGCCGAACCGGCGCCCACGATCACGTAGTCGAATGCTGTACCGCTCATGGCCCGCTCCTCGCCGCCCGTGATCCTCCCGCCGGTCAGACGGACTTGACGGCCTGCTGGGCGGCGCGCAGCCCGGACTCGATCGCGCCGTCGATGAAGCCGCCGCTCCAGCCGTTGGCGATGTCGTCGGTGGCGAACGACAGGCGCCCGAAGGGCTGCTGGATGGCCGGGTACTGGGCCAGCAGCTGGCCGGGCTTGCGGAAGCCCCAGCTGCCGCCGGACCACTTGTCGTTGCCCCAGTCCTGGCCCTTGATGTCCAGGACCGTCAGGCTCGGCACGATCTGCCGGATGGCCTGCTGGACCTGGGCGCGGTTGGTGATGTCCAGGTTGGGGTTCTCGCTGAAGCCGATCATCAGCTGCTCGCCGTTGGCGAACTGGGTGCGCGAGTGCAGCGAGGAGATCAGGTTGCCCTCGGGCGTCGAGGCGGAGATCCGGCCGAAGTCGCCGCGGACACGCATCCAGAACTTCTTGCTGCTCATGATGCCGACGCCCTGCGCGGTGGCGGCGGCGTGCACGGCCGGCAGGCCGGGGGTGAAGGCGATCGTCTTCCACATGTTGACCGGGACCGCCACGACGGCCACCGGGGCGGAGAAGGTCTTGCCCGCACGGGTGGTCACCCGCACGCGGCGGCCGTCGTCGGAGATCGCGGCGACGGGCGAGTTCAGGCGCAGGTCGGCGCCCGCGTCCGCGAGGATGGCCTTCAGCAGGCCGGTCATGCCCGTCGCGGGGCGGCGGCCTATGAGGCCGAACCAGCCCTCGGGCTTCGCACCGGACAGCGCCCACCACTGGGCCATGTGCGTGTACGCACCGAGGGAGCTGTTGCCGCCGGAGTACGTGGCGGCCTCGCCGCTGATCCACATCTCGTCCTCGGCGGACAGCTTCAGCTCGTTGATGCGGTCGCGCAGGGAGATCCGGTCGAGGGGCGTGACCAGGTCCTTGCGGTAGAGCGGCTCGTAGGGGCGCTCGAAGACCTGCTCGGCCCCGGCGAACAGCTTGCTGAGGAGCGCTCCCTGGCGGGCGCCGGCCTCGGCCGGGGTGAAGTTGCGGTAGCCGGTGAGCGTCGGGCCGATCGAGACCTCCGCGGAGGGGTCGTTCACGGTCCCGATGTTGTAGCGCTTGAGCTCCTTCTCGACCAGGGCGTGCCGCTCGGACACCCAGGCGCCGCCGAGCTCGATCTGCTCGCCGGCGAAGGTGTCGGTCCAGACCCGGCCGCCCAGGCGGTCGCGGGCCTCCAGGATCAGCGGGCGCAGCCCCTGGGCGCGCAGTTCACGGGCGGCGGTGACACCGGCGTAGCCGGCACCGATGACGATGGCGTCGAACGAGCCGCCCTCCTCCGTCGACCCGGCGGACGAGGCCGCGAAGGCGGAGTTCCCGCCGGCCGTGGCCGCGCCGAAGGCCAGCGCGGCGAAGCCCGCGGTCTTGAGCATCGACCGACGCGTCACCGCGGCCCGGCCGGCACCGGCTTCGGGGGCGGCCTCGGTGGCGGACTGGGGCTTCTCAGCAGTCATGGTGTGTCCCTCGGGGTCTGTCGTCGAAAGCGGCGCCGGACGGGCGCCGGCGGACCGGAACGAACGCCGCTGCACCATAACCAGGCACCCGCCACGCACTGCCCACTGGCCGGTAATGACCGGTTCACTGAAGGGGTTTGAGATGCGGACACGCCCGCCTGCTGCGGAGATCTCCGCAGCAGGCGGATCCGCGGGGGAAGCGCCCCGTCCGGATCCGGCCAGCCCGGCGGACCGGTCGCAGGGTCACCCGGTCCACAGCGGGACCGGCCGGTTCAGCGGCCGGGGGCCGGTGGGGGCGAGGGCCGGCCGCAGCACGGCCGGGTGGGGGCTGAGGATCTCCCGCTGCAGCTGCTGGATCTCCGGCGAGGGCTCGACGCCCAGCTCGTCGTCCAGGATCTTGTGCAGGCTGCGGTAGGCCTGCAGCGCCTCGGCCCGGCGCCCGGAGGCGTGCAGCGCGGAGATGAGCCGGCCGTGGAACCACTCGTGCAGGGGGAACTCGGCGACCAGCGCCCGCAGATGGGCGATGGTGTCGCGCTGCCGGCCCAGCACGGTGTCGGCCTCGATGCGCAGCTCCAGCGCGCGGATGTGCAGTTCTTCGAGGCGGGCGATGCGCCCGGCGAGGATGTCGCCCGCCGGGATGTCGGACAGGGCGGGACCGCGCCACAGCGCGAGGGCGCGGTCCAGGTGCTCCAGGGCCCGCTCGGGGCGGTCGGCCCGCAGGTCCTCCTGGCCCGCCGCCACCAGGCGCTCGAAGATCTTGCTGTCGACCTCGTCGTCCTCGACGTCGATGAGGTAGCCGGGTGAGCGCCGCACGAGCAGCTCCCGGCCGGCCGGGGCGACGCCCTGCTCCGAGAACATCCGGCGTGCGTGGTAGACGTACGTCTGCAGCGTGGTCAGGGCCGTGCGCGGCGGAGCCTTGCCCCACAGCTCCTGGATGAGCGCGTCCACGGGGGCGACGTCACGGGGTCGGGTGAGCAGGAAGGCCAGCGTCTGGCAGACCTTGGGGGTGCTCGGCATGCACCGTCTGCCGTCGTCGGTGACGATCTCGAACGGGCCGATGAGATTGAACCGCACTTGCACGCTCCTGGTGTACGCACGGAGGAAGTTGCTTGCGCCGTGCATCTGTGGTGGGTGGTCAGACCGTAGACAGAAGCGGACCCTTTACCCCAAGAACGTCTTTCAGGAGTGTCAGACTACTGACCGGTCACTCTGTTTTACGGCTCGGGCTGCTGTCAGGCAGCCCGTCGGGCGCTCCTTCCACGGCCTCCTGCAGCACTCCTCCACCGCGTCACGACGAACCTTCTAAAGGCGCCGTGCACTCTTGGGGGGTGCTGACAGAGACGATCTCTCCCGACCTCTTCCGTGCCACGCTCTCCCGCTGGGTCAGCGGCGTCACGGTGGTGACCACCACCGACGCCCAGGGACAGAGCCACGGCTTCACCGCCAGCGCCTTCTCCTCCGTATCCCTCGACCCGGCCCTGGTCCTGGTGTGCCTGGACAACAGGGCCAACTGCTTCGAGGCCTTCGACAATTCCGAGGGCTTCGTCGTCCACCTGCTGCGCCGGGGCCAGGAGGAGCTCGCGGGCCGCTTCGCCAGCAAGGGGGCGGACAAGTTCGCCGGCACGCAGCCGGAGTGGTCGCCGAGCGGGCTGCCGCTGCTGCCGGGCGCGCTCGCCCGCCTGGAGTGCCGCACCGAACGCCGGATACCCGGCGGCGACCACCTGATCCTCCTCGGCGAGGTGCACCACGCCGAGGAGGGCGAGGGCGAGCCGCTGGTCTACTACCGCCGCGGCTTCCACGGGCTCGACGGCGGTGCGCAGAGCCTGACGTGACCTGGCCTGACGTGACCTGACGTGACCTGACCTGGCTTGACCCGGCCTGACGTGACCCGACCTGGCCTGACCCGACCTGACCGCGGACCGCCGCTAGGCCACGCCGAGCAGCAGCGGGCGCGCGGCGGGTCCCTGCCCCGGTGCGGAGGCCGCCACGGCCAGGTGCGCCACCGAGGCGAGGGTGATGTGCCGGTGCCAGCCCTGGAAGGAGCGCCCGGCGAAGTCCAGCATCCCCACCCGCTCGGAGACTTCGGTGACGTCGCGGGCGACGGTGTCGGTGAGCCGGGTCAACCGCAGCAGGTACGCCGGCGGCAGGCCGGCGGCCGCCTCCGTCAGCCAGAACCGCACCGGCCGCCGGTCGGGCGCCGCCCACTCGGCCAGCAGCAGCGCCTGCAGGACCGGTGCGCCGCCGGCACCGGAGCCGCCCGCGGAGACCCGCACGGGCACCGCAGCCATCATGCCCGTCGTCCTGCCGCCCCGCGGATCCTGCCACTCCGCCCGGCGCCAGAGCCGCTTCACGGACTCGACGATCCGCCAGGCGGGCAGCTCCTGAAGGCTGCACCCCGGCAGGGCCGCGCCGTTCACGCTCAGGACCGTCTCGCGGCAGATGCGCATGACCAGGGGCACGTCCGTCCCTTCGCGCATGCGGACCAGCTCGCGGGGGTCGAGGCCGGGCGCGTCCAGGACCACGGGGAGGCCGGGCGGCCCCCACGGCCCGGGAGTGCGCATCACGAGGTCACGGGCGTACTCCCCCACCGTGACGGCCCCGGCCTCCGCCGGGATGTTCGCGCGGGCGCGGCGCGCCGGGTCGTCCAGCCAGGGCCCGGACAGCACCAGGCTCCAGTCGACGGGCACGCCCGCCTGCTCGGAGACCAGCCACGCGCCCAGCGCCTGCTGGGCGTTGACGGCCCTGCCCAGCTGCGGCAGGAAGTGCCGCACGACGCCGACGGCGTGCGCCCCCGACTTGGGGATGAGCGTGGCCCTGACCACCCACGCCTGCGGTTTCACCAGCTGCTCCGCGTACCGCACCAGGGACTGCCGGACCGGCCCCCACCCCCAGGAGGAGCCGCTGATGAAGTGGTGCACGCTCTGCTGTGCCGACTCCCCGCCCAGCTGGGCCGCGATGTTGCGCAAGGTCTTGCGTCCCTCGGCCGCGAGCAGGCCCTGGACGTACTGTTCGGCCTTCAGCCGCTGGTCACTTCTCAGCAGTGACATGAACAGGTACGGGCTGAGCTGCCGGAGTAAGCCGGCCGGCCCGTCCGTCCCGCTCTCCGTCCCCCCGGAGCCGGCCGTGCCCGGCCGGCCGGATGCGCGCTGTCCCATCGGACCACCTCCGCATGTGCCGCCGGGCCCCCACAGCCCGGCATGTCACGACAATACAGACCGGCCGTCCCGTTTCTTCAGTCACGGATTACTGCCACGCGCGTCCGGGCGGCCCGCGCCGGGGAGATGCGGCACACGGCGGCTCTCCGGGCTCGCCGCGGGCGTCTCCTCAAGCCGGTCTTCCATCCGGTCTTCCATCCGGCTTCCACAAATTCCCGACAGTGCCGTGCCACATTGACCCTTGCCGCCCGGAATGCACACCAGGGGGCTGTGCTCCCGCGAGGGGCCGGCGGCACGGGGTGAGGAGAGTTCATTTGCACGTCATTGCGGGGGGAACGATGCAGTTTCGGATGCTGGGCCCGCTGGAGGCCGTATCCGGACACCGGACGGTCGCCCTGGGCGGGACCAAACAGCGCGCGACCCTGGGCTTCCTGCTGTTGCACGCCAACCGGGTGGTGGCCACCAGCCGGTTGCTGGACGCCCTGTGGGAGGGGGACGACGCACCCGCCTCGGCACGGAAGATCCTGCAGAACGCCGTGTGGGGGCTGCGGGGCGCCCTGTTCCCGGACGGCGACGAGACGGGGCGGGCGGCCCTGCTGACCCAGGCCCCCGGCTATGTGATGCGGGTGGACCCGGACGACGTGGACCTCTACCTGTTCCACCGGCGCGTGGGGGAAGGGCGGGCGAAGCTGGCGGCGGGCTCGCCGCAGGAGGCGGCCGTCCTCCTGCGCGAGGCCCTCGCGCTGTGGCGGGGCCCGGTGCTGGCGGACCTCATGGAGGCCGGGTTCGCCTGGCCGGAGGTGACCGCCGTGCAGAACGCCCGGCTGGACGCCATGGAGGACTACTGCGAGGCGGAGCTGGCCTGCGGCCGCCACCACGCGGTCCTCGGCGAACTGGAGACGCTGGTCGAGGCCGAGCCCCTGCGCGAACGCAGCTGCGGACAGCTGATGCTCGCGCTCTACCGCTGCGGGCGGCAGGCCGACGCTCTGAGCGTGTACGGGCGGGTGCGGACGGCGCTGGTCGAGGAGCTCGGCCTCGAACCCGGCCGCGACCTGCAGGAGTTGCAGCAGGCGATCCTCACGCACGACCGGACGCTGGCCCTGCCCGGCGTCCCCGCGGGCGCCGCCTTCCCGGAGCGCACCGCCTTCCCGGACGGCGGGCCCGGCGGCCGGCGCGCACGGGAGGTCTTCACGGTGGTGCCCCCGCCGCCCGCCGAGACGCCCCACACCGAGACGCCCCACACCGAGGCGTCCTGCACCGAAGCATCGCGCGCCGAGGCGCCGCCCGCGTCCACGCCTGCCCCGGACGCCCCTGCGGGGCGCGGTGCCCCGGTGAGCGAGCGCCGGAACATCAGCGTGCTGCTGCTGCGGACCGTCGTCGGCGCGGGCCCCGCGGGCCCGGGCGCCCCGGACGCCGACACGGCGCTGGAGGACGCCGCCGCGACCGTCCGCCGGAAGGTCGAGTCGTTCGGCGGCACGCTGAGCGCCTCGATCGGCTCGGTCTCGCTCGCCCTGTTCGGCGTCGGGCGGGCGGACGAGGACGGCGCGGAGCGGGCCGTACGCGCGGCGCTGGCCGTCCGCGACTGCTTCCACGACCCGGCCCGGGCGCCCGGCGCGCACGGCCCGGCGGTCATGGCGGCGGTCAGCACGGGCCAGGCGCGCGTACGGGTCCGGCCCGGGGACCCCGCCGGAGCCCCGTCGGTGACGGGCACGCTCCTGGACGCCTGTGAGGCGCTGCTGGCCCAGGTCCCGGCGGGCACCGTGCGGGTCTGCGACGAGACCCTGCGGGCGACCCGGTCGGCGATCGCCTACCGGGGGCCGGACGGGGTGGCCGCGGGCCGCCACGCGAGCGGCGCCCTGGGGGAGTTCGCCCCCCACCACCGCGGCCCGGTCGTCGACCGCGAGTACGAGCTGGAGGTGCTGGGCGGCCTGCTGGAACGGGCGCGGCACCGGGCCGTGCCGCACCTGGTCACCGTGCTGGGCGAGGCGGGCAGCGGCAAGTCCCGGCTGGTGATGGAGTTCGGGCACCGCGCAGCCGGGTTCCCGGAGGCCGTGCGCTTCCTCTCCGCGCCCGCGCTGCCCGCCGGCGAGGACGGGCCGCTTTCCGTACACGCCCGGATCCTCGCCGCCTGCTGCGGGATCCTGCCGGAGGACACCGCCCGCACGGCCGCCGCCAAGCTGGCGGCCACGATCGAGGACGTGGTGGGCCCCGGGGAGCGGGCGCAGTGGCTGCGCTCCTGCCTGACCCCGCTGGCCGTACCCGCCCCGGCCGCCCCCGGCGGACCCGCGGACGGAACCCCGGACGGGATGCCGGACGCGGTGCGGGCGTGGCGGCGGCTGATGGCCGAAGTCGCCCGCGCACAGCCGCTGGTGGTGGCCGTGGACGACATGCACCGCGCCGACGACCGGCTGCTCGACGTCGTCGAGGATCTGGCCGAGTCCGCGGGACCGGTGCCCCTGCTCGTGATCGCCGCCGCCCGGCCGGAGCTGCTGGTGCGCCGGCCGGGGTGGGGCGGCGGCCGGCGCCATGCCACCACGATCACCCTGAGCCCCGTCCCCGACACGGCCATGGGACGCCTGGCCGCCCTTCCCGTCCCTCCCGCGCGCCCTGCGCCCGCCCCGCACGGGGTGCACGGCGCCCGGCCGGAGCCGGTACGCTCCGCACGCCCGCGCACCCGGACCGCCAAGGCGGGGCTGATCCCCCTGCAGCGGAACACCGCGGGGCCGGCGGCCATAACTTCGAGGTAAGCACTTACTTCGAGGTGCGTACTTGATCGCCCGGCGGTCCGCGGACGATGCTCGTGGGGAACGCGCACGCGCCGCCGTCGGGCGTCGGGCCGCAACCCCCGTGCGGCACCCGGCCCCGCTCCCCTGCCTCCGGCGCTGTTCCCCACCCCGTCGAGAGCCACCCTTCAAGAGCCACCCTTGCCCGCCCGCTGCCCCGCCCCCGGGGGCGGGCGCACCAAAAGACCGACGAACGAGACGAACGAACGGAAATCACGATGACCAACACCCCTGCCGGCGCCCCCGTCACCGTCATCGGTCTGGGCCCCATGGGCCAGGCCCTGGCCGGCGCCTTCCTGAAGGCGGGTCACCCGACGACCGTCTGGAACCGCTCCGCCGACAAGGCCGCCGCGCTGGTCGAGCAGGGCGCGGTCCTCGCCCCCACGGCCGCCGAGGCGATCGCCGCCAGCCCCCTGGTCGTCGTCTGCGTCATCGACTACGGGGTCGTCCACACGATCCTCGGCCCGGAGACCGCCGCCCTCAAGGGCCGGACGCTGGTCAACCTCACCGCCGACTCCCCCGAGAAGGCCCGCGAGAGCGCCGAGTGGGCGGCCGGGAACGGCTTCGACTACCTCGACGGCGCGATCATGACCCCGACCGTGACCATCGGCGGCCCCGGCGCCGTCGTGCTCTACAGCGGCCCGGAGTCCGTCCACCAGGCCCACCAGCCGACGCTGGCCGCCCTGGGCGGCACGGGCGCCTACCTCGGCGCCGACCACGGCCGGGCCGCGGCCCACGACGTGGCCCTGCTGGACATCTTCTGGACGGCCGTCGCGGGCATCGCCCACGCCTTCGCGCTCGCCAAGGCGGAGAACATCGCGGCCAAGGACCTGGAGCCGTTCGCCCAGGGCATCATCGGCCTGCTGCCCGGCCTGACCACCAACCACGCGGAGCAGGTCGACGCGGGCGACTACCCCGGCCACATCTCCAGCATCACCTCGGCCGCGGCCGGCATGGAGCACATCATCCACGCCTCCGAGGACCGCGGGATCGACGCCGGCGTCCTCAAGGCCGCCAAGGCGACCGCCCTGCGGGCCATCGAGGAGGGCCACGGCGCGGACGGGTTCGCCCGCCTCACCGAGGTGCTCGGCCGCCCCTCGGCGTGACGACGGCGTACGGGCCGGGCCTCCGGCGCGTACGCGAAGTCCGGGGCCGGAACGTCGCTCCGCCCGCCGGTGCATCCCCCGCTGCCGGCAGGCGACCCCCGTACAAGCGGCGTTCCGGCCCCTTTGCCGTCCCCTCTTGCGGTTTCGTTCTGCTCCCCTCTTTACGCCGGTAGCACGACCCGGTCATCCGCCGGTCATCGCCGCCCATGACCGGGCGTTTGGCCTTGCCCCGCAAGGCCGTTGGTAGGGTCTGGCCGCATATCGAGGCTGCCGGGGCGCATTCGCCCTTTCACCGGGCGGCAGCGTTCCCGTACGACCGCTCAGCAAGGGGACGACATGAACGACGCCATGAATTCCGCATCACTCGGCGGACCCGAACTCGCAGAGCCCCATCTCGGCAGTGTCCTCTCCGCCGCCGGGCTCGACGCCGAATACGTGCGCGCCGAGGGAAACACCCTCTACCTCCGTGACGAGGACGGGCAGGAGATCCCCGTCCTCGATTTCGTCGGTGGTTTCGGATCCCTGATCCTCGGCCACAACCACCCGGAGATCATCCGGTACGCGAAGGAACTCCTGGACGGGCAGACGCCGGTCCACGCCCAGTTCTCGCGGCACCCGTACGCCAACCGGGCCGCGGCCGTGCTCGACCGGATCGTCCGGCGCGAGACCGGGACGGACGAGCCGTTCTACGCCGTCTTCGCCAACACGGGCGCCGAGGCGGTCGAAGCGGCCGTCAAGCACGCGGAGTTCGACCGGTTCCGCAAGGTGTCGGCGCTCGGCGAGGAGATCGACGCGCACATCGAGGCCGCGCGCGCCGCGGTCCGCGCCGGCGAGGCGGCCGTGGCGGACGGCGCGGCGGACATCGAGGACCTGATCGCCGAGGTGGTGCGTCACAACGCCGGGCAGCTGTCCCGGCCCCCGCTGTTCCTCACCCCCGAGGGGTCCTTCCACGGCAAGCTGGTGGGCAGCGTCCAGCTCACCCACAACCCCGCGTTCCGCGTGCCGTTCAAGGCGCTGGCCGCCCAGGCCCGCTTCATCCCGCTCGACCAGCCGGAGCAGATCGCGAAGGTCGTCGAGGGCGAGCGCGGCGTCCTGCTCGACCTGGTCACCGAGGGCGGCTCCGTCACCGTCGTCGAGCGCGCGTTCCCGGTGTTCTGCGCGTTCGTCCTGGAGCCGGTCCAGGGCGAGGGCGGCATCCACGTCGTCGGCGAGGAGTTCGCGCGCGAGGTCCAGCGGGTGTGCGCGGAGATCGACTGCCCGGTCGTCGTGGACGAGATCCAGAGCGGCATGGGCCGCAGCGGGGCGTTCCTCGCCTCCTCCCTGGTGGGTCTGCGCGGCGACTACTACACCCTGGCCAAGAGCCTGGGCGGCGGCATCGCCAAGACGTCCGTCACCCTCATCCGGGAGAGCCGCTACTGCAAGGACTTCGAGCTGGTCCACAGCTCCACCTTCGCCAAGGACGCCTTCTCGACCCTGATCGCCCTCAAGGTGCTGGAGCTCCTGGAGGCCGGTGACGGGGCCGCCTACCGGACCGTCGCCGAGCGCGGCGAACGCCTGCGTGAGGCCCTGGAGGAGGTCCGGGCCGAGTTCCCCGGCGTGGTCAAGGAGGTGCGCGGCAGGGGGCTGATGCTGGGCGTCGAGTTCCACGACCAGTCGCAGTCGGCCTCGGAGGTCATCGCGGGCGTCTCCCAGGCCGGGTTCCTCGGCTACACGGTCGCCGGTCACGTCCTGCGCGCCCACCGTATCCGGCTCTTCCCGACCGGCAGCGCCGTCAACACCCTCCGCCTGGAGCCCTCGCTGTACCTGACCGACGACGAGATCGGCCGGCTGTGCACCGCCCTGCGCGGGGCGTGCGCCCTCATCCGGGACGCGGACGGCGAGGCGCTCGTGCGGCCGTGACCCGTACCGCCGCCGCGGACCGACTCCCGTGGCCGCCCGGTTACTTGGCAGTGAGCGGGCGGTAGGGGCGGGCTCCTAGCGTGTGGTTGTCCCGCCGTGGCCCGGCACCACAGGGCCCGGCACCACCCCACCAGGACCATGCGAAGAAAGCGGGGGACCTCTCCTCATGACCACCGACACCACCGGCGTCGACCTGTACAACCTCGATCTCACCGACGACCCGGAGACGCAGAACGACGTCTTCCTCCTCGCCTTCAACTCGGGTGAGGGCGCCGTCTTCGACGGGCTCTACCGCGAGGACGCCATCTCCAACCTGTCGGGCGCGCCGCTGACGGGCGCGGAGCGCACCGCGGCCATCACGGAGATCCTCAAGCACAAGCCGGGCCTGGAGGCCACCTACCGGTACGCGCTCGTCGCCGGCGACGTCTCGATGATCGTCGTGGACTACGAGCTGGAGGTGCCGGGCCCGGACGGGACGACCACGCTCCGGCGCGGCACCTGCACCGACGTCATGCGCCGCGGGGCGGACGGGAAGTGGCGCATGACCATCGACAGGCCGGTCGACCACGCGGAGTGACACGGAAGAAGAGGCCGGTCCCCGCACCCTGCAGGGTGCGGGGACCGGCCTCGTTCGTACGTACGCGCCGCGGTGGCGGCCGCGCACGGAAAAGGCCGTACGGCCGGGAGCGGGGCAGGCTCCCGGCCGTACGGCCGGCTCGTGCGGTCGCAGCCGCAGGCGGTTACAGAAGCGGGGTGTCGGCGTCCAGGCCGAGCAGGACCCGGCCCTGCACCTCCAGGTTGGTGCTCAGCAGGAGCAGCGCGTGCAGGGAGAGGCCCTGCGCGTCGCGGTGGAAGCGCTGCAGGGGCACGCTGTTCTGGATGACGCTGGCACCGCTGGCGGAGTAGAGGACCTCGACGGCCTCCTTGGCCAGCTGGATCGCGTAGGCGGCCTGGCCGCGCGCGATCGCCTTCTCCTCGTCCGTCGGCAGCTCGCCGGCGTCCGCCCGCTCCTGCAGGAGCTTCAGCCAGCCGGCCTCCAGCCCCTCCGCCGCGGCGATCTTGTTGGCCGCGGTGGCGACCTGGATCTGGGTCAGCGGGTGCTGCGTCTGGTCGGTCCACGACGTGTAGGTGATGCCGCGGCCCGGGACGCGCTCCAGGAACAGCTCCAGCGCGCCGCGGGCGATGCCGGTGAAGACGGCCGCGCACTCGGCCATGACGAAGCTGAACAGACCGTAGAAGCGGCCGTCGTCGGCCGGCTTCTCCCGCCCGGGCGTGGTGTTGAAGATGGCGTCGCCGAAGCCGACCACGCGGTGGGCGGGGACGAAGACGTCCTTCAGCGTCGTGGTCGAGCTGCCCGTCGCGGAGGCCGCGGAGGTGTCCCAGTCGTCGGCGACGGCGAACTCCGACATCGGCACGACGGCGACGAGGTCCTCGTGGGTGCCGTCCTCCTTCTCCAGGAGGCCCGCGACGATGTTCCAGTCGGCGCCGCGGCAGCCGGTGTTGAACTTCCAGAAGCCGCTGAGGGTGTAGCCGCCCTCGGTGGGCACGAAGGTGCCGGTCGGCGCGAAGCCGCCGGAGACGCGGACCGAGCCGCCCGCGAACACCTCCTCCTGGGCGCGGTCGGAGAAGAGGGTGGAGACGAACGCGTTGGAGACCCACACCATCGACACCCAGCCGGTGGAGCTGCAGCCGCGGGAGATCTCGGTCAGGACCTTGGCCTGGTCGGCCAGGGAGAGACCGAGGCCGCCGAAGCGGGCCGGCGTCGCCATGCGGAACACACCGGCCTTGTCGAGGAGGTCGATGTTCTCCTGCGCGAGCCACCGCTGCTCCTCGGCGGCCCGGCCGTTCGCGCGCAGCGTCGGGACGATGGCCGTGACGGCGTCGAGGACGGCCGTGACACCGGATTCGGTCTGGGGCATGCAAAATCTCCCTGCTGATCTCGTACGAGGGTTACTTGTCTCGCGTACGGGGGTTACTTGACGTTGCGAGGGTCGCCGTAGGGGTCGTCTACGGCATAGCGCCACTCGCCGTCCTCGTTGCGGGTCAGGACGTCGGCGCCGATGCCGGAGATGGTCTCGCGCCCGCCGTCCTCCCCGTCGTGCTCGATGGACCAGTCCACGATCAGCAGCGCGGTGTCGCCGGTGACGTAGGACTCGCGGATCTTCGTCGTGATCTGCGGGTTGAGGGTGAGGAATTCGGCGAGGCCGTCCTTGCGGGCCTGGCCGGTCAGCTGCTTGCCCGGCTCCCAGTGGGAGATGGCGTCCTCGGTGTAGAGCCGGTTGATCGCATCGGCGTCACCCGCATTGAACGTACGGGTGTAGAGCTCCAGATGCTCGGCGACCCCGCCCGCGTGCTCGACCTCGGCGCCGTCGCCGGAAACGACGCTTCCCACAGTTCTGCCCATGACGGAAACTCCCCCGCTTTTCCTGGTGGTTGACGTTGTCCCGAACGATATTCGAGCAGGTTGCCGCGCCCGCACACCGGCGGGTAACGGGCCGTTCATTACCACCCGGCGGAACTCCGCGGACCGGCAGTGACCGGACATTGGACGGCCGCGTTCCGGGGCGGTTTAGCGTTCGGAGCCAAGCGTGGTGGATGCATGTGGATGCATATGGATCGCGTCGTCGTGCACGCCGGCCGGAATGCGATATCCGGCCCCCGGCGGTCGCTCAGGAAAGGGACACCCGAGGGTGAAGACAGATGAGCAGGGCACTGTGACAGCCGGGGAGCGCGCGGAGCGCGACCTCGCCGACGGAGCCGTCGCGGTCGTGGGCATGTCCTGCCGGCTCCCCATGGCGCCGGACCCGGCGGCGTTCTGGAAGCTGCTGAGCAGCGGCACGAGCGCCGTCACCGAGGTGCCCGAGGGCCGCTGGGAGGGCGCGGGCGCAGGCCCGGCCCCCGCGGGAGGGATCCGCCGGGCGGGCTTCCTGGACTCCGTGGACGGCTTCGACGCCGCCTTCTTCGGCATCTCGCCGCGCGAGGCCGCCGCCATGGACCCGCAGCAGCGGCTCGTCCTGGAGCTGGCCTGGGAGGCGCTGGAGGACGCGGGGATCGTGCCGGCCGCCCTGGAGGGCAGCCGGACCGCCGTCTTCGTCGGCACGCTCCGCGACGACTACGCCGCCCTGCTCTACCAGCACGGCGAGCAGGCGATCACCCAGCACTCGATGGCCGGGGTGAACCGGGGTGTCATCGCCAACCGGGTCTCCTACCACCTGGGGCTGCGGGGGCCGAGCCTGACCGTGGACGCGGCGCAGTCCTCCTCGCTCGTCGCCGTGCACCTGGCCTGCGAGTCCCTGCGCTCCGGGGAGTCCACCACGGCCCTCGCGGCCGGTGTGAACCTCAACATCCTCGCCGAGGGCGCGGTCGCCGGGGAGCGGTTCGGCGGGCTGTCCCCCGACGGCACGGCCTACACCTTCGACGCCCGCGCCAACGGGTTCGTACGCGGCGAGGGCGGCGGCGTCGTCGTCCTCAAGCCCCTCGCCCGGGCCTTGGCCGACGGGGACCGCGTCTACGGCGTCCTCCGCGGCAGCGCGGTCAACAACGACGGTGCCACGCCCGGGCTGACCGTACCGAGCCAGGCCGCCCAGGAGCAGGTGCTGCGCGAGGCGTACGAGCGGGCCGGGGTGGACCCCGCCGCCGTCCAGTACGTCGAGCTGCACGGCACCGGCACGCCCGTCGGCGACCCCGTCGAGGCGGCCGCGCTGGGCGCGGCGCTGGGGTCGGCCCACGGGCAGGCCGACCCGCTGCTGGTGGGCTCGGCCAAGACCAACGTCGGGCACCTGGAGGGCGCGGCCGGCATCGTCGGCCTGCTCAAGGTGCTGCTCAGCATGCGCCACCGCCGGATCCCGGCGAGCCTGAACTTCGCGACGCCCAACCCGCGCATCCCGCTGGCCTCCCTGGGCCTGGCGGTGCAGAGCGAGCCGGGCGCGTGGCCGCACCCGGACCGGGAACTGGTCGCCGGCGTGAGCTCGTTCGGCATGGGCGGCACCAACGCGCACGTCGTGGTCGCGGAGGGCCCCGTGCGCACGGAGGCCGCCGCCGGCCGCGGCGCCGGGGCCGGTACGCCGTCGCTGACCCCCTGGGTGGTCTCGGCCCGCGGCCCCGAGGCGCTGCGCGCCCAGGCGGCGCGGCTGCACGCCGCCGTGGCCGCCGGCGCGGACACCAGTACCTCTGATGTCACTGATCTCTCCAGCACCTCTGACACCTCCGATATCGGGCTGTCCCTGCTGTCCTCCCGTACCCTCTTCGACCACCGCGCGGTCGTCCTCGCCGAGGACCGCGACGGGCTGCTGGCCGGGCTGCAGTCGCTGGCCTCCGGCGCCCCCGACCGGCGCGTGGTCGCCGGATCGGTGCGGCCCGGCCTGCTGGGCGTGGTGTTCACCGGTCAGGGCGCGCAGCGCGCCGGCATGGGCCGGGAGCTGTACGCGGCGTTCCCCGTGTTCGCCGCCGCCTTCGACGCGGTGTGCGCCGCCCTCGAACCGCACCTGGACCGGCCGCTGCGCGAGGTGATCGGCTCGGGTGAGGGGCTGGACGAGACGGCGTGGACGCAGCCCGCGCTGTTCGCCGTCGAGGTGGCGCTGTTCCGCCTCGTGGAGTCCTGGGGCGTGCGCCCCGACTACCTGGCCGGGCACTCGATCGGGGAGATAGCCGCCGCGCACGTGGCGGGCGTGCTGTCGCTGGAGGACGCGGCGCGGCTGGTGACCGCGCGCGGCCGGCTGATGCAGGCGCTGCCCGCCGGCGGCGTCATGATCGCCGTGCAGGCCGCCGAGGAGGAGGTCCTGCCGCTGCTGGAGGGCTATGCGGGCGAGGTCGCCGTCGCGGCCGTCAACGGCCCGTCCTCCGTGGTCCTCGCCGGAGCCGGGGAGGCGGCCGAGGCCGTCGCCGGGCTGCTGCGCGAGCGGGGCCGCAAGACCCGCCGGCTGACGGTCAGCCACGCCTTCCACTCGCCGCTCATGGAGCCGATGCTCCGGGAGTTCCGGTCGGTCGCCGAGTCCCTGGAGTTCCGGGAGCCGCGCATCGCGGTGGTCTCCACGGTCACCGGCGAGGTGGTCACGGACGGCCAGTGGTCCTCGGCCGGCTACTGGGTGGACCAGGTGCGCCGCCCGGTGCGGTTCCTGGACGCCACCCGGGCCCTGGAGGGCGCGGGCGTGACCGCCTTCCTGGAGCTCGGTCCGGACGGCGTGTGCTCGGCGATGGTCTCCGACAGCCTGCGGGACGCCTCCGCCGCCGCTGCCGTGCCGGCGCTGCGCAAGGACCGGGGAGAGCCGCAGTCGCTGCTCGCGGCCCTCGCCACCCTGTTCGTACGCGGCAACCCCGTCGAGTGGGGCACGGCCTTCGAGGGCACCGGGGCGCGCAGCGTCCCCCTGCCCACCTACGCCTTCCAGCGCGAGCGGTACTGGATCGACGGCGCGGCACGTACGGCCCCGGCGCTCGCCCCCGCGGCGGCGCCCCGCGAGGAGGCCGCCGGCGGTTCCGGGCCGCGCGGCGAGCTCGGGCGGCGGCTCGCCGCCCTGAGCGGGGACGCGCGCGAACGGGCCGTGCGGGACCTGGTGGCCGCGCACGTCGCGGCGGTGCTGGAGTACGCACCGGGCCGGCAGGTGGAGTTCCGGCTGCCGTTCAAGGAGCTGGGCTTCGACTCGCTGATGTCGGTGGAGCTGCGCGACGGCCTGGCCGCCGCGACGGGGCTGCGGCTGCCGGGCGGCCTGCTCTTCGACCACCCGACGCCGCAGGAGCTGACCGGCCGTCTGCTGGCGGAGCTGACCGGCCGTCAGGCGGCGGACGAGGAGGTGTTCACGGCCCCGGCGGGTGGCGACGAGCCGATCGCGATCGTGGGCATGGCCTGCCGCTACCCGGGCGGGGCGGGCTCTCCCGAGGAGCTGTGGCGGCTGGTGGCCGAGGGCGGCGACGCCGTCTCCGGCCTGCCGCTGGACCGCGGCTGGGACGAGGACCTGTTCGACCCCGACCCGGACCGCAGCGGCAAGAGCTCGGTGCGCGAGGGCGGGTTCCTGCACGACGCGGCGATGTTCGACGCGGCCTTCTTCGGGATCTCGCCGCGCGAGGCGCTGGCGATGGACCCGCAGCAGCGCCTGCTGCTGGAGACGGCGTGGGAGGCCGTCGAGCGGGCGGGCCTCGACCCCCGGTCGCTCAAGGGCAGCCGCACCGGCGTCTTCGTCGGGGCGACGGCGCTGGACTACGGGCCGCGGATGCACGAGGGGGCAGAGGGCGCCGAAGGCCATCTGCTGACCGGTACCGCGCCGAGCGTGATGTCCGGCCGCATCGCCTACCAGCTGGGGCTGATCGGGCCGGCCGTCACCGTCGACACGGCCTGCTCGTCGTCGCTGGTCGCCCTGCACATGGCGGTGCGTTCGCTGCGGCAGGGCGAGTCGTCGCTGGCCATCGCCGGCGGTGCGACGGTGATGTCGTCGCCGGGCATGTTCGTGGAGTTCTCCCGGCAGCGCGGTCTCGCGGCCGACGGCCGGTCCAAGTCGTTCGCCGCGGCGGCCGACGGCACCTCCTGGGCCGAGGGCGTGGGCCTGCTGCTGGTGGAGCGCCTGTCGGACGCCGAGCGCCACGGCCACCGGGTGCTCGCGGTCATCCGCGGCTCGGCCGTCAACCAGGACGGCGCCTCCAACGGCCTGACCGCGCCCAACGGGCCGTCCCAGCAGCGGGTCATCCGCCAGGCGCTGGCCGACGCCGGCCTGGAGCCCGCCGACGTGGACGCCGTCGAGGCGCACGGCACCGGCACCCGGCTCGGCGACCCCGTCGAGGCGGAGGCGCTCATCGCCGCCTACGGCCCGGGCCGTGCCGCGGACCGCCCGCTGTTCCTGGGCTCGCTCAAGTCCAACATCGGCCACACCCAGGCCGCGGCCGGAGTGGGCGGTGTGATCAAGATGGTGCAGGCGATGCACCACGGCGTCCTGCCCCGCACCCTGCACGTCGACGAACCCAGCCCGTTCGTCGACTGGGAGTCGGGCGCCGTCGAACTCCTCACCGAGTCCCGCGACTGGCCCGGGGCGGACCGGCCCCGCCGCGCCGGTGTCTCCTCCTTCGGCATCAGCGGCACCAACGCCCACGTCGTCCTCGAACAGGCCCCGTCCGCCGCCCCGGCCCCGGCCGCCGCGCCTGCGCCCGTCGCCCCGGTCTTGGCGGCACCCGCTCCGTGGGTGCTCTCCGCCACGAGCGAGGCGGCCCTGCGCGAGCAGGCCGCACGGCTGCGCGAGGCCGCGGCCCACGCGGACCCGGCCGGCGTCGGCGTGTCCCTCGCCACCACCCGCAGCGCCTTCACGGAGCAGCGGGCCGTGGTGACCGGTACGACGGCGGAGGAGTTCCTGGCCGGCCTGGACGCGCTGGCCGGCGGCGGCGACGCGCCGAACGTGGTGCGCGGCAGTGCCGTCGGCGCCGGACGGACGGCGTTCCTGTTCACCGGTCAGGGCGCGCAGCGCCTCGGCATGGGCCGTGAACTGTACGCGGCGCACCCGGTGTTCGCCGCCGCGCTGGACGAGGTGTTCGCCGCGCTGGACGCCCACCTGGAGCGCCCGCTGCGCGAGGTGGTGTTCACCGCGGAGGACGGCGCGGACGCGAGCCTGGTGCACCGTACGAACTGGACACAGCCCGCGCTGTTCGCCGTCGAGGTGGCGCTGTTCCGGCTGCTGGAGCACCACGGCGTCGTGCCCGGCCTGCTGGCGGGCCACTCGATCGGCGAGGTGGCCGCCGCGCACGTGGCCGGCGTGCTGTCGCTGCCCGACGCGGCGCGTCTCGTCGTGGCGCGCGGCCGGCTGATGCAGTCGGCGCGCGAGGGCGGCGCGATGATCGCGATCGAGGCCGGCGAGGCCGAGGTGGCGGCTTCCCTGGAGGGCCACGGGCGGGCGGTGTCGATCGCCGCGGTCAACGGGCCGGCGGCCGTGGTCGTCTCCGGCGACGAGGACGTGACCGAGGAGGTCGCCGCGCACTGGCGTGCGCAGGGACGGCGCACCCGCAGGCTGCTGGTGAGCCACGCCTTCCACTCCCCGCACATGGACGAGGTGCTGGAGGAGTTCCGCGCGGTCGCGGAGTCTTTGACGTTCCACGAGCCGTCGGTGCCGCTGGTGTCCACGGTCACCGGAGCGCTCGCCACGGAGGGCCTGCTGACCGACCCCGGCTACTGGGTGGGGCAGATCCGCGAGACGGTGCGCTTCCTGGACGCCACACGGACCCTGGAGGAGCAGGGCGCGACGGTCTTCGTCGAGGTCGGGCCCGACGCCGTCCTCACGGCGATGGCGCAGAACTCCTTCGCCACGGAGGGCCGCACGGCCGTGCCGCTGCTGCGCGCGGGCCGCCCGGAGGCGGCCGCGTTCGCCGCGGGGGTGGGCCGCGCCCACACGGCCGGCGCGCCGCTGCGCGCGGAGAGCTTCTTCCCCGGCGGCACCCGCGTGGACCTGCCCACGTACGCCTTCCAGCGCGAGCGGTTCTGGCTGGCCCCCCGGGCCCGCACGGACGCGCGCAGCCTGGGGCTGGACGCCGGCGGGCACCCGCTGCTGGCGGCGGCGATCGGGCTGGCCGACCGGGAGGACGTGGTCCTCACGGGCCGGCTCTCGGTGGCCGACCAGCCGTGGCTGGCCGACCACGCGATCGGCGGCACGGTCCTCGTGCCGGCCACCGCGTTCCTGGAGCTGGCCGTCGCCGCGGGCGACCGGACCGGCGCGGCGGGCGTGGCCGAACTGACCCTGCAGGTGCCGCTGGTGCTCGACGAGCGCCTGGGGGCACGGGTGCAGGTGACCGTCGGCGCCGCGGAGGCGGCGGGCGGGCGCCCGTTCACCGTGCACGCGCGGCCCGACTCCGGGGACGAGACGCTGCCGTGGACGCTGCACGCCTCGGGTGTGCTGGGCGACGGCGTAGGCCCGGAGGACGGGTCCGGCGAGCTGCGCGAGTGGCCGCCGGCGGGCGCCGTGTCCGAGCCGCTGACGGACGTGTACGAGCGGCTTGCCGGTCTCGGCTACGGGTACGGGCCGGCCTTCCAGGGCCTGAAGGCCGTCTGGCGGGAGGGCCGCGACCTCTACGCGGAGGTGCGGCTGCCGGAGGACCTGCACGAGAGCGCGGGCCGGTTCGGGCTGCACCCGGCGCTGCTGGACGCGGTCCTGCACCCGCTGGTGCTCGACGCCGCGGGCCGCAGCGGGGCGGGCGAGATCCGGCTGCCGTTCGCGTGGAGCGGCGCGGTGCTGCGGGCGGCGGGCGCGAGCGCGCTGCGGGTGCGGATCGCCGCCACGGGCGACGACACCGTCGCCCTCACCCTCGCCGACGCCTCGGGCGCCCCGGTGGCCTCGGTGGAGTCGCTGACGCTGCGCCCGGTGGCCAAGGACCGGCTCGCGCCGGCCGCCGGCGGCGCGGCGGACGCGCTGTTCGCCGTGGAGTGGCCCGTGATCGGCGCGGCCGGGCCCGCCGGTGACGCGCGCTGGGCCGAGGTCACCGGCGCGGACGGCCTGGCGGACGCCGCCGGGGCCGGCGTGGTGGCCGTCCGCCTCCGCGCGGACGACGCCGCCGCGCACACCCCCGAGGCGGCCCGTGCGGCGGCCGCGGGCGCGCTGGAGGTGCTGCAGCGGTTCCTGTCCGGGGAGGAGTTCACCGATTCCCGGCTGGTGTTCGTCACCCGCCGCGCGGTCGCGGCCGTGCCCGGGGAGGACGTGACGGACCTGACGCACGCCCCGCTGTGGGGGCTCGTGCGCGCGGCGCAGTCCGAACACCCGGGCCGGGTGGTGCTGGCCGACCTCGACGAGGACACGGCCGGGAGCGAGGAGCTGCTGGCCGCCGGCGTGGCCGCCGGGGAACCGCAGTTCGCGGTGCGCGACGGGCGGCTGCACGTGCCGCGCCTGGCCCGCGCCACGGTGCCCGCCCCCGCCGGGGAATCCGGCATCGATCCGGACGGGACCGTGCTCGTCACGGGCGGCACCGGCGGCCTGGGCGGCCTCTTCGCCCGGCACCTGGTCACCCGGCACGGCGCGCGGCACCTGCTGCTGAGCAGCCGCCGCGGCGCCGCCACCCCCGGCGCGGACGCCCTCGTGGCCGAACTCGCGGCGCTGGGCGCCGAGGTGACCGTGACGGCGGCCGACGCGGCCGACCGCGACGCCGTCGCCGCCCTGCTGGCGTCCGTACCCGCGGAGCACCCGCTGACCGCCGTGGTGCACACGGCCGGCGTCCTGGACGACGCGACCGTCGCCTCCCTGACCGGGGAGCAGCTGGACGCCGTGCTGCGGCCCAAGACGGACGCGGCCTGGCACCTGCACGAGCTGACGGCGGAGCTCGGCCTCGCGGCGTTCGTGCTGTTCTCGTCGGTCTCCGGGCTCACCGGCACGGCGGGGCAGGCCAACTACGCCGCCGCCAACACCTACCTCGACGCGCTGGCCGCCCACCGCCGGGCGCAGGGGCTCGCCGCGACCTCCCTCGCCTGGGGCCTGTGGGACGCCACCCACGGCATGGGCGCCACCCTGACCGCGGGGGACCTGGCCCGCTGGGCCCGCGCGGGCATCGCGCCGCTGACTCCCGGTCAGGGCCTGGAGCTGTTCGACGCGGCGCTGGCGGGCGACGCCGCGCTGGCCGTCCCGGCGGCCCTGGACCTGCCCCGGCTGCAGCGCTCCGAGGAGCCCCTGCCGGCGCTGCTGCGCGGCCTGGTCCGCCCCCGGCCGCGGCGTGCGGCGGCCGCCGCGTCCTCCGACGCCCCCTCGTGGGCACGGGAGACGGCGGCGCTGGAGGACGAGAAGCGGCAGGCGGCTGTGCTGGAGCTGGTGCGGGGCGTGGTCGCCTCCGTGCTCGGGCACGCGGGCGCCTCCTCCGTCGCCCCCGAGCGGGCGTTCAAGGAGATCGGCTTCGACTCGCTGGCCGGGGTGGAGCTGCGCAACAGGCTCGCCGCGTCCACGGGGCTGCGGCTGCCGGCGACGGTGGTCTTCGACCACCCCTCCCCCGGCGCGCTGGCGGCCTACCTGAGCGCGAAGGTGTCCGACACGGCCCCGGCCGCGGCGGCTCCGGCGGTGCGCACCGCGGCCCCCGCCGACGACGACCCGGTCGTCATCGTGGGCATGGCCTGCCGCTACCCGGGCGGCGTGAGCTCGCCCGCGGACCTGTGGCGGCTGGTCTCCGAGGGCGCCGACGCGATCAGCGAGTTCCCCGTCAACCGCGGCTGGGACCTGGACGGCCTGTACGACCCGGATCCGGAACGGACCGGCGCCTCGTACGTGCGGCACGGCGGCTTCCTGCACGAAGCCGACCGGTTCGACCGGGAGTTCTTCGGCATCTCGCCGCGCGAGGCGACCGCGACGGACCCCCAGCACCGGCTCCTGCTGGAGACGGCCTGGGAGACGTTCGAGAGCGCGGGCATCGACCCGGCCCTGCTGCGGGGTTCGAACACCGGGGTGTTCACGGGCGCGATGTACGACGACTACGCGTCCCGGCTCGCGGCCTCCCCGGCGGAGTTCGAGGGCTTCCTGCTGGCGGGCAACCTCTCCAGCGTCGTCTCGGGCCGCCTCTCCTACACCTACGGGCTGGAGGGCCCGGCCGTCACGGTGGACACCGCGTGCTCGTCGTCGCTGGTGGCCCTGCACCTGGCGGCGAACGCGCTGCGCACCGGCGAGTGCGACCTGGCGCTGGCCGGCGGCGTGACCGTGATGTCCGGCCCGAGCGTGTTCGTGGAGTTCTCCCGCCAGCGCGGCCTCGCCCCCGACGGGCGCTGCAAGTCCTTCGCGGCGGGCGCCGACGGCACGGGCTGGTCGGAGGGCGTGGGCCTGCTGCTGGTGGAGCGCCTGTCGGACGCCGAGCGCAACGGGCACCGGGTGCTCGCGGTGCTGCGCGGCTCGGCCGTCAACCAGGACGGCGCCTCCAACGGCCTGACCGCGCCCAACGGACCGGCCCAGGAGCGGGTCATCCGCCAGGCGCTCGCCGGCGCCGGGCTCACGGCCGCCGACGTCGACGCCGTCGAGGCGCACGGCACCGGCACGAGCCTGGGCGACCCGATCGAGGCGCAGGCCCTGCTCGCCACCTACGGGCAGGACCGCCCGGACGGGCGGCCGCTGTTCCTGGGCTCGCTCAAGTCCAACATCGGTCATGCGCAGGCCGCCGCCGGAGTGGGCGGGGTCATCAAGATGATCGAGGCGATGCGGCACGGCACGCTGCCCCGGACGCTGCACGTGGACGAGCCTTCCCCGCACGTGGACTGGGAGTCGGGCGCGGTCGCCCTGCTGACCGAGGAGCAGGCCTGGCCCGAGACGGGCCGGCCGCGCCGCGCGGGAGTCTCCTCCTTCGGCATCAGCGGCACCAACGCCCACGTCATCATCGAGCAGCCCGCCGGGGCCGCCTCCACCGCCGGGGCCCGGGCTGCGGCGCCCGCCGCCGGCGCCGTGGCGTGGGTGGTCTCCGGCCGGGACGAGACGGCGCTGCGCGCCCAGGCCGGGCGGCTGCACGCCCACGTCACCGCGCACCCGGAGCTGGACCCGGCCGACGTCGGCTTCTCCCTGGCCACCACGCGCGCGGCCCTGGAGCACCGCGCGGCGGTCGTCGGGACGGACCGCGAGGCGCTGCTCGCCGGGCTCGGTGCACTGGCCCGCGGCGAGGCGTCGCCCGCCGTGGTCCCGGGCGGCACCGACCGCCCGGGCGGCATCGCCTTCCTGCTGACCGGCCAGGGCAGCCAGCGCCTGGGCACGGGGCGGGAGCTCTACGCCTCCTCCCCCGTCTTCGCCCGCGCCCTGGACGAGGTGTGCGAGCTGCTCGACGCCGGGCTGCCGCAGCCGCTGAAGAGCGTGCTGTTCGCCGCGCCGGAGTCCGCCGAGGCGGCGCTGCTGGACCGCACGGTCTTCACCCAGGCGGCGCTGTTCGCCGTCGAGACCGCCCTGTTCCGGCTGGTGGAGCACCTGGGGCTGCGGCCCGGCTACCTGCTGGGCCACTCCATCGGCGAGGTCACCGCCGCCCACCTGTCCGGGGTCCTGGACCTCGCGGACGCCTGCACCCTGGTCGCCGGGCGCGGCCGGCTGATGGAGGCCGCCCGGGAGGGCGGGGCGATGGCGGCGCTGGAGGCCTCGGAGGACGAGGTCCTGGCCTCCCTGGAGCCCTACGGCGACGCGATCGCCGTGGCCGGCGTCAACGGGCCGCGGTCCACGGTCGTCTCCGGCGACGAGGACACCGTCGAGGAGGTCGCGGCGCTCTGGAAGTCCCTGGGCCGCCGGGCCAAGCGGCTGCCGGTCAGCCACGCGTTCCACTCCCCGCACATGGAGGAGGTGCTGGACGAGTTCCGCACCGTCGCCAAGGGCCTGGAGTTCCGCGCCCCCTCGATCCCCGTGGTCTCCAACGTCACCGGCGCCCTGGCCACGGCCGAGGAGCTGGCCTCGCCCGACTACTGGGCGCAGCACATCCGCCGGCCCGTGCGCTTCCTCGACGGGGTGCGCACGCTGGAGGCCGAGGGCGTGACGCGGTTCCTGGAGCTGGGCCCGGACGGGGTGCTCACCGCGCTGGTGCAGGACTGCCTGGCCGGGGAGCCGGGGACGCTCGCCACGGCCCTGCGCAAGGGACGGCCCGAGGCCGAGACGGTCACCGCGGCCGTCGCACAGCTGCACATCGCCGGTGCCCGCCCGGACTGGGCGGCGCTGTTCCCCGGCGCGCGCCGTGTCGACCTGCCCACGTACGCCTTCCGGCACGAGCGCTACTGGCTGGACGGCCCGGCCGCGGCCGGCGACGCCGCCGGGCTCGGCCTGATGACGGCGGATCACCCGCTGCTCGGTGCGGCCGTGGCCGTCGCCGACCGTGACACGTACCTGCTCACCGGCCGGCTCTCGCGCCGTACGCACCCGTGGCTGGCGGACCACGCCGTCTCCGGCACCGTCCTCGTCCCCGGCACGGGCCTGCTGGAAATGGCCCTGCGCGCCGCCGAACAAGCAGGCTGCGACGAAGTCGAGGAACTCACCCTCGCCGCCCCGCTCGTCCTGCCCGAGAAGAACGGCGTACAGCTCCAGCTCTCCGTCGGGGAAGCCGACGGCTCCGGCCGCCGCAGCCTGCACGTCCACTCGCGTCCCGACAACGCCGGGGCGCAGGAGCCGTGGACGCTGCACGCCACCGGCACCCTCACCGCCGGGACCGGGCAGGCTCCTGCCGCCGGGCTGCCGGTGTGGCCGCCGGCCGGCGCCGCCGAGGCGGACCTCACCGGCGCCTACGAGCGGCTGGCGGAGCGCGGCTACGCGTACGGCCCGGCCTTCCAGGGTCTGCGCCGCGCCTGGACCCTGGACGGCGACCTCTACGCCGAGGTCGCCCTCGGGGAGGGGCAGCACGCCGACGCCCGCCTGTTCGCCCTGCACCCCGCGCTGCTCGACGCCGCGCTGCACACCCTGCTGCCGGGGGTCGTGGAGGAGGACGGCCCATCGTGGCTGCCGTTCTCGTGGGAGGACGCGGCGGTGCACGCCACGGGCGCGTCCGTGCTGCGGGTCGGGCTGTCGCTCAGGAGCCCGGAGCCGGGTGCGCTGACGGCCGCGCTGACGGTGGCCGACGGCGCCGGGCAGCCGGTGGCCACGGTCGGCTCGCTGAGCCTGCGGCCCCTGTCGAAGGAGGCGCTGGCCGCGGCCGGGAGCACGGCGCGCGACGGCCTGTTCGCGGTCTCCTGGACCGAGCCGCAGGCCACGGACGGCGCTCGCCGCCCGGCGGACCCTGCGGGCTGGGCGGTGCTGGGCGAGGGCCTGCCCTCCCTGGACGGGGCCCGCCGGTACACCGGTCTCGACGCGCTCGCCGCGGACGTGACCGCCGGCGCCCCCGTGCCCGACGTGGTCCTCGCCCCGCTCACCGCCCCGCGCGGCGCGGACGTCGCGGAGTCCGCCCACGGTGCGCTGCTGGACGCGCTCGGCCTCGTCACGGCGTGGCTGGCCGACGAGCGGTTCGAGGGGGCCCGGCTCGCCGTGGTCACCCGCGGGGCCGTGGCCACCGGCGCCGAGGACGTCACCGACCTGGCACACGCCGGCGTGTGGGGCCTGCTGCGCTCGGCGCAGACCGAGAACCCGGACCGTCTGGTGCTCGTGGACCTCGGCGACGAGGCGGGCGAAGCCGGCACGCTGGAGGCCGCGCTGGCCACGGGCGAGCCGCAGATCGCGGTGCGCTCGGGCCGTACGCTCGTGCCGCGCCTGGCCCGGACGGGTCCGGCGGCCGGCGAGGTCACCACGCCCCGCTGGGGCGAGGGCACGGTGCTCATCACCGGTGCGACCGGCGCCCTGGGCGCCGTCCTGGCCCGCCACCTGGTCACCGAGCACGGCGCGCGGCACCTGCTGCTGCTCAGCCGCCGCGGACCGGACGCCCCCGGCGCCGCCGAGCTCCGCACGGAACTCGCCGAGCTGGGCGCCGAGGTCACCCTCGCCGCCTGCGACGTCACCGACCGCGCAGCCCTCGCCGGCACCCTGGCGCAGATCCCCGCCGAGCACCCCCTGACGGCCGTGGTGCACACCGCGGGCGTCCTGGAGGACGGCGTGGTCGCCCGGATGACGCCCGCTCAGCTGCGCAACGTCCTGCGGCCCAAGGTGGACGCTGCCTGGAACCTGCACGAGCTCACGCGCGACGCGGACCTGTCGGCGTTCGTGCTCTACTCGTCGGTGGCGGGCCTGCTGGGCACCGCCGGCCAGGCCAACTACGCCGCCGGCAACACCTTCCTCGACGCGCTCGCCGCCCACCGCCACGCCCAGGGGCTGCCCGCCACCTCCCTGGCCTGGGGACTGTGGGAGCAGGCCAGCGCCATCTCGGGGCACCTGGCCGACGCGGACCTCAAGCGCCTGGCGCGCTCGGGCCTGCTGCCGCTGGCCTCCGACGAGGCGATGGCCCTGTTCGACGCGGCCCCCGCCACGGGCGAGCCGGTCCTCGCGGTCACCCGCCTGGCCCTCGCCGCGCTGCGGGACTCGGGCGCGGAGCCCCCGGCCCTGCTGCGCGGCCTGGTCCGCAGCGCCCCCCGCCGTCCGGCTGCGGCCGCGGCGGGCAGCGCGGAGGCCGGGCCTGCGCTGGCCGAGCAGCTGGCGGCGCTGCCCGCGCCCGAGCAGGAGCGGGTGCTGACCGATCTGGTCCGCACCCATGTGGCCGGGGTGCTGGGGCACTCCGACATCACCTCCGTGGAGGCCGGCCGCGCCTTCCAGGAGCTGGGCTTCGACTCGCTGACCGCCGTCGAGCTGCGCAACCGGCTGGGCGCCGCGACCGGCCTGCGGCTGCCCACCACCCTGGTCTTCGACCACCCCAGCCCCGGCGCCCTCGCCGCCCACCTGCGCGGGCAGCTCGTCGACGACACGTCGGCGGCCGGCCCCGTCCTCGCCGGACTCGACGGCGTGGAGGCGGCGATCCGGGCGGCGGCCCTGGACGGGGACGCGCACGAACTGATCACCGCACGCCTGCGCGCCCTGCTGGACCTCGCCGACGGCAGCGGCGGCGCGGCGGACGGGTCCGCGCCCGGCGACACCGCACACGACGACCTCGAATCGGCAAGCGACGAAGAGCTCTTCGCGCTCGTGGACGAACTCGACTGACCGAGCACCTCGGAAACCGCACACACCACTTTCGACCGGCACCGGCCGGGCACGACTCTCTGGGGGCTGAACCCACGTGGCTGACGAGAAGGAACTCCGCGAGTACCTCAAGCGGGCCATCACCGACGCGCGCGAGGCGCGCAAGCGCCTGCGCGAAGTGGAGGAGAAGGCACAGGAACCCATCGCGATCGTGGGCATGGCCTGCCGCTACCCGGGCGGCGTGGCCTCGCCCGAGGACCTGTGGCGCCTGGTCGACGACGGGGTGGACGCGGTGACGGGCTTCCCCGTCAACCGCGGCTGGAACCTGGAGGACCTCTTCGACGCGGACCCCGGGGCCACCGGCAAGAGCTACGTGCGCGAAGGCGGGTTCCTGCACGACGCCGACCTCTTCGAGCCGGAGTTCTTCGGCCTCTCGCCGCGCGAGGCGCTCGCCGCCGACCCGCAGCAGCGGCTCCTGCTGGAGACCGCCTGGGAGGCCATGGAGCGCGCGGGCATCGACCCGCAGGAGCTCCGCGGCAGCCGCACGGGCGTGTTCACGGGCCTGATGTACCAGGACTACGGGTCCCGCCCGCACCTGCCCGCGGAGGGCTTCGAGGGCTACCTCTACAGCGGCAGCGCCGGCAGCATCGCCTCGGGCCGGCTCGCCTACACCTTCGGCCTGGAGGGGCCGGCGGTCGCGGTGGACACCGCGTGCTCGTCGTCGCTGGTGGCCCTGCACCTGGCGGTGAACGCGCTGCGCCGCGGCGAGTGCGAGCTGGCGCTGGCCGGCGGCGCGGCGGTGATGTCCACGCCGACCGGGTTCGTCGAGTTCTCCCGGCTGCGCGGGCTCGCCCCGGACGGGCGGTGCAAGCCGTTCTCGGCGGCCGCCGACGGCACCGCCTGGTCCGAGGGCGTCGGCCTGCTGCTGGTGGAAAGGCTGTCGGACGCGCGGAAGAACGGCCACCGGGTCCTGGCCGTGATCCGCGGCTCGGCCGTCAACCAGGACGGCGCCTCCAACGGCCTGACCGCCCCCAGCGGCCCCGCGCAGGAGCGCGTCATCCGCCAGGCGCTCGCCAACGCGGGCCTGGCCCCCGCCGACGTCGACGCGGTCGAGGCCCACGGCACCGGCACCACGCTCGGCGACCCCATCGAGGCCCAGGCCGTCCTCGCCACGTACGGCCAGGGCAGGCCCGAGGGGAAGCCGCTGTTCCTGGGCTCCTTGAAGTCCAACACCGGCCACACGCAGGCGGCCGCGGGCGTCGGCGGCGTCATCAAGATGGTGCAGGCGATGCAGCACGGCGTCCTGCCCCGCACGCTGCACCTCGACGAGCCGACCCACCACGTCGACTGGGAGTCCGGCGCCGTCGAGCTCCTCACCGAAGCCCGCGACTGGCCCGAGGCGGACCGGCCGCGCCGGGCCGCGGTCTCCGCGTTCGGCATGGGCGGCACCAACGCCCACGTCATCATCGAACAGCCCGCCGAGGACGCCGAGACGGCCGGAGCGGCGCAGGACGCCCCCGCCGAGCCCGCCACGGCCACGGCCCCCATGGCGCTCGGCACCGTGCCCTGGGTCCTGTCGGCCAGGACCCCGGCCGGCCTCACCGCCCAGGCGGAGCGGCTGCTGGCCGCCCTCGGCGACGACCCCGCCGCCGGTCTCGCGGACGTGGGCCGCTCTCTGGCCACCACCCGGGCCGCGTTCGACGAGCGGGCCGTCCTCGTCGCCACCGACCGGGACGGCGCCCTTGAGCAGCTGCGGGCGCTGGCCGCGGACGAGCCGGCCCCGGGCGTGGTGCGCGGCCGCGCCGCACCGGGCGCGAAGACGGCCTTCCTCTTCCCGGGGCAGGGCTCGCAGTGGGCCGGCATGGCCGTGGACCTGCTCGACTCCTCCCCCGTGTTCGCCGCCCGGATCGCCGAGGTCGGCGCGGCCCTGGCGCCGTTCACCGACTGGTCGCTGGAGGACGTGCTGCGCGGCGCCGAGGGCGCGCCGCCCGTCGAACGCGTCGACGTCATCCAGCCCGTCCTGTTCGCCGTGATGGTCTCGCTGGCCGAGCTGTGGCGCGCGCACGGCGTGCAGCCGCAGGCGGTCGTGGGCCACTCGCAGGGCGAGATCGCGGCCGCCTGCGTGGCCGGCATCCTCTCGCTGGAGGACGCCGCCCGCGTGGTGACGCTGCGCAGCCAGGCCATCGGCCGCGGCCTGGCCGGCCTGGGCGGCATGGTGTCGGTGTCGCTGCCCGCCGACGAGGTGCGCGGGCGCATCGCCCCGTGGGGCGAGCGCATCCAGCTCGCCGCCGTCAACGGCCCCTCCTCGGTGGCCGTCGCGGGCGAGAGCGAGGCCCTGGAGGAGCTCCTGGCCTCCTGCGAGGCCGACGGCGTCCGGGCGCGGCGGATCAACGTCGACTACGCCTCCCACTCGGCCTACGTCGAGCTCCTGCGGGACGAACTGGCCACACTGCTGGCCCCCGTGAAGCCGCGCAGGGCGAGCATCCCGTTCTTCTCCACGGTGACCGGCCGGTGGGTCGAGGGCACCGAGCTCGACGGCGGCTACTGGTACCGCAACCTGCGGCAGACGGTCGAGCTGGAGCAGGCCGTACGGACCCTGCTGGAGCAGGGGTTCACCACCTTCATCGAGTCGAGCCCGCACCCGGTGCTGGCCATGGGCGTGCAGGAGACCGCCGAGGCCGCGGGCCGCGACGCCGCCGTGTTCGGCTCGCTGCGCCGCGACGAGGGCGGCCCGGACCGGTTCTGGCTCTCGCTCGGCGAGGCCTTCACGCGCGGCGCGGCCCTGGACTGGGAGTCGGTCTTCGCCGGCAGCGGGGCGCGCCGCACCGGCCTGCCGACCTACGCGTTCCAGCGCGAGCGCTACTGGCTCGACCCCTCCGCCGCACCCGGTGACGCGGCCGGGCTCGGCCTGGTCACCGCGGGCCACCCGCTGCTGGGTGCCGCGCTGGGCGTCGCCGGACGCGACGCCTACCTGCTGACCGGCCGGCTCTCGCGCCGCACCCACCCGTGGCTGGCGGACCACGCCGTCTCCGGCACCGTCCTCGTCCCCGGCACGGGCCTGCTGGAAATGGCCCTGCGCGCCGCCGAACAAGCAGGCTGCGACGAAGTCGAGGAACTCACCCTCGCCGCCCCGCTCGTCCTGCCCGAGAAGAACGGCGTACAACTCCAGCTCTCCGTCGGAGAAGCCGACGACTCCGGCCGCCGCAGCCTGCACATCTACTCCCGCCCGGACGGCGAGGACGGCACCGGTCTGCCCTGGACGCTGCACGCCGACGGCACCCTGCGCCCCGCCACGGGGCCGGCCCCGGACGCGGAGCTGCTGGTGTGGCCGCCGGCCGGCGCCGCCGAGGCGGACCTCACCGGCGCCTACGAGCGGGTGGCCGCCGAGGGGTACGAGTACGGGCCGGCCTTCCAGGGCCTGCGCCGCGCGTGGACCCTGGACGGCGACTTCTACGCCGAGGTCGCCCTCGCGGACGAACAGCACGCCGACGCCCACCTGTTCACCCTGCACCCCGCCCTCCTCGACGCCGCCCTGCACACCCTGCTGCCCGGCGTGACCGGTGAGGACCGGCCCGCGCTCCTGCCGTTCTCCTGGGCCGGGGTCGCCGTGCAGGCCACCGGCGCCACGGTCCTGCGCGTCCGCCTGAGCCTCACGGGTCCCGACGGGCAGAGCGCCGCGCTGACGGTGGCCGACGGCACCGGTCAGCCCGTCGCGACCGTCGCGTCCCTCACCCTGCGGCCCCTGTCGAAGGACGCGCTGGCCGGGGCGGGCAGCTCCACGCGGGACGGCATGTTCCGCGTCGAGTGGACCGAACTGCCCCTGGAGGCGGGCACCGACGACTCGGCGACGTGGGCCCTGCTCGGCGACGCCGCACACGGCCCCGGCCTGGGGGCGGGCCACACGTACGCCGGCCTGGACGAGCTGGCCGCCGCGGTGGCCGACGGGGCTCCCGTACCTCCCGTGGTCGTCCTGCCCCTGCTCCCGGCCGGTGCCGCCGGGGACAGCCCGGCCGGCCGTGCCCGCGCCGCCACGCAGCAGGTGCTGGAGACGGCACGCGCCTGGCTCGCGGACGAGCGCTTCGCGGACGCGAAGCTGCTCGTGGCGACCCGTGGCGCCGTCGCCGCGGGCGCCGAGGACGTCACCGACCTCACCCACGCGGGCGTCTGGGGGCTGCTGCGGTCGGCGGCCACGGAGAACCCGGGCCGGTTCCTGATCGCCGACCTCGGCGGAGCCGCGGACGCCGGCCGGGACGGCGACGGCCCCACGGCGGGCGCGCTGCTCTCCGCGGCCGTGGCATCCGGCGAGACCCAGGCCGCGGTGCGCGGGGGCCGGATCCTCACCCCCCGGCTCGCCCGGGCCCGCCGCTCCCCCGAAGCCGCGGACGGCACCAGGCCGCGCTGGGACGAGGGAACGGTGCTCATCACCGGCGCCACCGGCACCCTGGGCGCCGCCCTCGCCCGCCACCTGGTCACCGAACACGGTGCGCAGCGCCTCCTCCTGCTCAGCCGCCGCGGACCGGACGCCCCCGGCGCCGCCGAGCTCCGCACGGAACTCGCCGAGCTGGGCGCCGAGGTCACCCTCGCCGCCTGTGACGTCGCCGACCGCGAGGCTCTCGCCGGCACCCTGGCGCGGATCCCGGCCGAGCACCCCCTGAGCGCGGTGGTCCACACCGCCGGTGCGGTCGACGACGGCCTGCTGTCCGGCCTGACCCCCGAGCGCCTCGACGCGGTGCTGCGGCCCAAGGTCGACGCCGCCTGGAACCTGCACGAGCTCACGCGCGACGCGCGCCTGTCGGCCTTCGTGCTGTTCTCCTCGCTCGCGGGCCTGCTGGGCACCGCCGGCCAGGCCAACTACGCCGCCGGCAACACCTTCCTCGACGCCCTCGCCGCCCACCGCCGGGCCCACGGCCTGCCCGCCACGTCCCTCGCCTGGGGACTGTGGGAGGAGACCAGCGCCAGCACCGGCCACCTGGCCGACGTCGACCTCCAGCGCATGGCACGCTCCGGCCTGCTGCCGCTGGCGACCCGGGACGGCATGGAGCTCTTCGACGCCGCCGGTTCTCTGGACAACGCGGCCCTGGACGACGCGGTCCTGGCCGTCACCCGCCTGGACACCGCGGCCCTGCGCGGCCGGGAAGACGTGCCGCCGCTCCTGCGCGGGCTGGCCCCCGCCGCCCGCCGCCGCGCCGCCTCCGGCACCGGCGACGGCGCCACGCCCGCGCAGCGGTTCGCCGCGCTCGCCCCCGAGGAGCGGGACCGCGTCCTCACCGACCTGGTCCGTACGCATGTCGCCGGGGTGCTGGGGCACTCCGCGAACGCCGCCGTCGACGGCGACCGCGCGTTCAAGGAGCTGGGCTTCGACTCCCTGACGGCCGTCGAGCTGCGCAACCGCCTGCAGACGGCGACCGGCCTGCGGCTGCCCACCACCCTGGTCTTCGACCACCCCAACACCACCGCCCTCGCCGCCTACTTGTCGGCGCAGGTCGCGGGCGTACGGCCCGCGGAGCCTCGTACCGCCGCCGCGCCGGCGGGAAGGGCGGGAACGGCGGGGACGGCCGACGACCCCGTCGTGATCGTGGGCATGGCCTGCCGCTACCCCGGCGGCGTCACCTCCCCCGCGGACCTGTGGCGGCTGGTCGCCGACGGCCGCGACGCGGTCACCGAATGGCCGTCCGACCGCGGCTGGGACGTGGAGGCCCTCTACGACCCGGACCCCGAGCGCTCCGGCACCTCCTACACCCGCAACGGCGGCTTCCTGCACGACGCCGACCGCTTCGACCCCGAGTTCTTCGGGATGTCCCCGCGCGAGGCCCTGGCCACGGACCCCCAGCAGCGGCTGCTGCTGGAGACCGCGTGGGAGACGCTGGAGAGCGCCGGCATCGCGGCGGCCTCGCTGCGCGGCAGCCGCACGGGCGTGTTCACCGGCGTGATGTACCACGACTACGCCTCGCGCGTGCACACCGTCCCCGAGGACCTGGAGGGCTACCTGCTCAGCGGCAACGCCGGCAGCGTCGCCTCGGGCCGGGTGGCGTACACCTTCGGCTTCGAGGGCCCCGCGATCAGCGTCGACACGGCGTGCTCGTCGTCGCTGGTGGCCATCCACCAGGCCGCGAACGCCCTGCGCAACGGCGAGTGCGACCTGGCGCTGGCCGGCGGCGTGACCGTGATGGCGACGCCCATGGGCTTCGTGGAGTTCTCCCGCCAGCGCGGGCTCTCCCCGGACGGCCGCTGCCGCTCCTTCGCCGACGGCGCCGACGGCACCGGCTGGTCCGAGGGCGTCGGGCTGGTGCTCGTGGAGCGCCTGTCGGACGCGCGGCGCAACGGGCACCGCGTGCTCGCGGTGATCCGCGGCTCGGCCGTCAACCAGGACGGCGCCTCCAACGGCATGACCGCCCCCAACGGCCCCGCCCAGGAGCGCGTCATCCGCCAGGCCCTGGCCGGCGCCGGGCTGAGCAGCGCCGACGTGGACGCCGTCGACGCCCACGGCACCGGCACCACGCTCGGCGACCCCATCGAGGCGCACGCCCTCCTGGCCACCTACGGTCAGGACCGGCCGGACGGGCGCCCGCTGTGGCTGGGCTCGCTGAAGTCCAACCTCGGCCACACCCAGGCCGCGGCCGGCGTCGGCAGCGTCATCAAGATGGTGCAGGCGCTGCAGCACGGCGTCCTGCCCCGGACCCTGCACGTCGACCGGCCCACGCGGCACGTCGACTGGGAGTCGGGCGCCGTCGAGCTCCTCACCGAGACCCGCGACTGGCCCGAGACGGACCGGCCGCGCCGGGCCGGCGTCTCCTCCTTCGGCATCAGCGGCACCAACGCGCACATGATCCTGGAGGCGGCCGCTGCGGAGCCCGCCGGGGAACCTGACGGGAAGTCCGGCGGGAAGCCCGGTGGGAAGCCCGCGGCGGGGGTGGTGCCGTGGGTGCTGTCGGCGAAGACACCGGAGGCCCTGGCCGGCCAGGCGGAACGCCTGCTGGCCTTCACCAAGGCGAACCCGGACGTGCGCCCGCTGGACGTGGCCTGGTCGCTGGCCACCACCCGCGCCGCCCTCGACCACCGCGCCACCGTGGTGGCGGGAGACGACCGGGACGAACTGATCACAGCCCTTGCCGCACTCGCCGCCGGGCAGAGCGCCCCCGGCACCACGCGAGGCACCGGAGTCCGCACCGGCCGGACCGCGTTCCTGTTCACGGGACAGGGCGCGCAGCGTGCGGGCATGGGCGAAGAGCTCTACCGGGCCTTCCCCGCCTACGCGGCCGCCTTCGACGCCGTCACCGCCGCACTCGACCCGCTCCTCGACCGCCCCCTGCGCGACGTCATCACCTCGGGCGACGGGCTGGACGACACCGGCTTCACCCAGCCCGCCCTCTTCGCCGTCGAGACCGCGCTGTTCCGGTTGCTGGAATCGTTCGGCATCACACCGGATCACGTGGCCGGGCACTCGATCGGCGAGATCACCGCCGCCCACGTGGCAGGCGTCCTGTCGCTTACGGACGCGGCGAAGCTCGTCGCCGCGCGCGGCCGGCTCATGCAGGCGCTGCCTGCGGGCGGGACGATGATCGCCGTACAGGCCACCGAGGACGAGGTACTGCCGTTCCTCGAAGGCCACGACGGGCAGGTCGGGATCGCCGCCGTCAACGGCCCCCGCGCCGTGGTCATCTCCGGCGAGCACGAGACCACTGCCCGTATCGCCGACGAACTGCGGGCACAGGGGCACAAGACCAAGCAGCTCACGGTCTCCCACGCCTTCCACTCGCCCCTCATGGAACCGATGCTGGAGGACTTCCGGTCGGTCGTCTCCGGCCTGGCCTTCCAGCCGGCGCTGCTTCCCGCCGTCTCCACGGTCACGGGCGACGCCGTCTCCGAAGCCTGGACGTCTGCCGACTACTGGGTCGACCAGATCCGCCGCCCCGTCCGCTTCGCCGACGCCGTCCGCACCCTCCACAACGCCGGAGCCACCACCTTCCTCGAACTCGGCCCCGACGGCGTCCTCAGCGCCCTCACCACCGACACCCTGGACGCCTCCGGCAGTGCGCACGCCGCCGTGGCCGTACTCCGGCGCGACCGGCCGGAGGACCGCTCCCTCGTCACGGCCGTCGGCGAACTCCACAACCACGGCGTGCCGGTGGACTGGACCGCCTACTTCGCCGGAACCGGCGCCCACCGCACCGAGCTGCCCACCTACGCCTTCCAGCACCGGCGCTACTGGCTCGACGCCGGCACGGCACCGACCGACACCGCCGGCCTCGGGCTCACCCCCACCGGGCACCCGCTCCTGGGCGCCGCGGTCACCGTGGCGGGCACGGGCGAGACGCTGTTCACCAGCCGCGTATCCGAGCGCGCCCACCCGTGGCTCACCGAGCACGGCACGTCCACCCTGCTCACGTCCGCCCTGGTCGAACTGGCCGTGCGGGCGGGCGACGAACTCGGCTGCACGGTGCTCGACAGCCTCACCGTCCGCACCCCGCTCGTCCTGCCCGCGGACGGCGCCCTGCAGCTGCAGATCCGTGCCGGGGCGCCGGACGCGGACGGCCGGCGCAGCCTCGCCGTCCACGCCCGCCCGGACACCGGGGACGCGCAGTGGACCGCGCACGCCGAAGGCGTCCTCGCGGCGGACGATCCGCAGGGGCCTGCCCGCCGGCCGTCGGGCGAGCCCGGCGCCGAGGTCGCCCTCGCCGAGGACCTGCACGAGGAGGCCGTACGGTACGGGCTGCACCCCGTGCTCCTGGACGCGGCGGTCCTCGGCCACCCGTACACCGCGCGGGAGGGATTCACGCTCGTCCCGGCCGGCTGGCAGGGCGTCCGGCTCTACGCGACGGGGGCCGAAGCGGTCCGGGCCCGCCTGACCGGTACCGAGACCGGGACCGGGGAGAACACGGTCGCGGTGGAGCTGACCGACGACGGCGGGCGGCTCGTCGCCACCGTCGACGCACTCGTCTACCAGGAGGTCGCCGACGAGCAACTTGTCCGCGCCGCCCGGGGACCGGAGCTCCTGCACGTCGGATGGACGCCGGCCGCCACGGACGGCGGGCACGCCTCGCTGCGCTGGGGTGTGCTGGGTGAGGGCGAGGGCGAGTTCGCCGGGCGCCGGTTCGACGGCGTGGCCGCAGTGGCCGCGGCCGCGGAGTCCGGTGAGCCGGTCGACGCCGTCGTGGTGCCCTGGGTGCCCGAGGCCGGAGGCGACACCGTCGCGGCCGTGCACACCGCCGCGCTCCGGGTGCTGCGGCTGGTGCAGGAGTGGCTGGCCGAGGACCGGCTCGCCACCACCCCGCTCCTCGTCCTCACCCACGGAGGCGTCTCCACCGGCGACGAGGACGTCCACGACCTCGCAGCCGCCACCATCTGGGGACTCGTACGCTCCGCGCAGACCGAGGCCCCAGGCCGCATCGTCATCGCCGACACCGACAGCCCCTCACCGCAGAGCGGCACCCCCGCGGTCCTCGCCGGGCTCATCGCCTCCGGCGAACCGCAAGCGGCGCTGCGCAACGGCACCGTGCTCCTCCCCCGCCTGGCCCAGGTCACCGGCATCGGCGACGACGCCCGGCCGTGGAACCCCGAGGGCACCGTCCTCATCACGGGCGGCACCGGCTCCCTGGGCGCACTCTTCGCCCGCCACCTGGTGACCGAGAAGGGCGTACGCCACCTCCTCCTCACCAGCCGCAGCGGCCCGGACGCCCCCGGCGCCGGCGAACTCGCCGCCGAACTCACCGCACTCGGCGCCCACGTCACCATCACCGCCTGCGACGTCAGCGACCGCGCAGCCCTGGTCCGCACACTGACGCAGATCCCGGCCGGGCACCCCCTCACCGCCGTCCTCCACGCCGCGGGCATCGTGGACAACGCCTTGGTACCGTCCTTGACGAGTGATCAGATAGGGACGGTCCTGCGGCCGAAGGCCGACGCCGCCTGGCACCTGCACGAGCTCACGCGCGACATGGACCTCTCCGCGTTCATCCTCTTCTCCTCCGCCGCGGCGGTGATCGGCGGCCCGGGCCAGGCCAACTACGCGGCCGCCAACGCCTTCCTCGACGCCCTCGCCGCCCACCGCCACGCCCACGGCCTGCCCGCCACCTCCCTCGCCTGGGGACTGTGGGAACAGACCACCGGCGTCACCGCGGGCCTGGAGCGGGCGGACCGCAGCCGGATCGCCCGCGAAGGGTTCCGGCCCGTCACGGCCACCGGCGGACCGGATCTGTTCGACGCCGCGCTCGCGACGGGTCTCCCGGCCCTGACGGCCCTTCCCCTGGACCCGGCGGCGGCGCGCGCCCACGGCCGGGTCCCGGCCCTGCTGCGGGGCCTGGTGAAGGTGCCGTCCCGCAGGCCCGTGGCCCGCGCGGGATCCGGCGCGCCGGAGTCGCTGGCGCAGCGCCTGACCGGGCTGACCGGCGCGGAGGCTCAGCAGGTGGTGCTCGACGCGGTACGGGCGGAGGTGGCCTCGGTGCTCGGCCACGCCGACCACCGGGCGATCGAGCCCGAGCGGCCCTTCCAGGAGCTGGGGTTCGACTCGCTGACGGCGGTCGACCTGCGCAACCGGCTCGGCACCGCGGCCGGGCTGCGGCTGCCCGCCACCCTGGTCTTCGACCACCCCACGCCCGGGGCACTGGCGGCGTACCTGTACGCGGAGCTCGCGCCGGAGGGTGCGCAGGCCGCCCGTGCCGGGCTGGCCGAACTGGACGGCCTGGAGGCGGCGTTCGCGGCCATCGTGGCCGACGACCAGTCCCGTACCGCGGTCTCGCGGCGGCTCCGGACGCTGCTGTCCAAGCTCAACGAGGCCGAGGCCGGGGCGGCCGAAGAGGGCCCCGGCGCGGCGGAGTCGATCGCCTCGGCCTCGGCCGACGAGATCTTCGCCTTCATCGACAACCAGCTCGGCCGCGCGGCCGACTGACCGGCAGACTCACCGACTTTGTTTCCCGAGGAGATTTGGGTTTCGCATGCCTAGTGAAGAGAAGCTGGTCGAATACCTCAAATGGGTGACTGCCGACCTGCAGAAGGCGCGGCAGCGGCTCGCCGAGCTGGAGGCGGGCGACCAGGAGCCGATCGCGATCGTCGGCATGGCCTGCCGCTACCCCGGCGGGGTCGGCTCGCCGGACGAGCTGTGGCAGCTGGTGGCGGAGGGCCGCGACGCGATCTCGGAGTGGCCGTCCGACCGCGGCTGGGACGTGGACGGCCTCTACGACCCGGAGCCGGGCAAGCCGGGCCGCTCCTACACCCGCCACGGCGGTTTCCTCGACGGGGCGACGGGCTTCGACGCGGCGTTCTTCGGCATCTCGCCGCGTGAGGCCGTGTCGATGGACCCGCAGCAGCGCGTGCTGCTGGAGACCGCGTGGGAGGTCTTCGAGCAGGCGGGGATCGACGTCGCCACGCTCAAGGGCAGCCGGACGGGCGTCTTCGTGGGGGCCGTGGAGGAGAGCTACCTCGGGCTGAACGCCCCCGAGGAGTTCGAGGGCTACCTGATGACCGGCAAGCTGAGCAGCGTGGCCTCCGGCCGCATCGCCTACACCTTCGGCTTCGAGGGGCCGGCGGTGACGATGGACACCGCGTGCTCGTCGTCGCTGGTGGCCCTGCACCTGGCCGTCCAGTCGGTGCGGTCGGGCGAGTCGGCGCTGGCGCTGGCCGGCGGCGTCACCGTCAACGGCGACCCGGGCGGCTACGTCGACTTCTCCCGGCAGCGGGGGCTGGCGGCCGACGGCCGCATCAAGTCCTTCGCCGCCGCGGCCGACGGCACCTCCTGGGCCGAGGGCGCGGGCCTGGTGCTGGTGGAGAAGCTGTCGGACGCGCGGCGGAACGGGCACCGCGTGCTCGCCGTCGTCCGCGGCTCGGCCGTCAACCAGGACGGTGCGTCCAACGGTCTGACGGCGCCGAACGGGCCCTCGCAGGAGCGGGTGATCCGCGAGGCCCTGGCGGCCGCGAAGCTCACGCCCGCCGACGTGGACGCGGTCGAGGCCCACGGCACCGGCACCCGGCTCGGCGACCCCATCGAGGCCCAGGCCCTGCTGGCGACGTACGGCCGGCAGCGGTCCGGCGGGCGGCCGCTCTACCTGGGGTCGATGAAGTCCAACATCGGTCACTCGGTCGCCGCGGCCGGTGTGGGCGGTGTGATCAAGATGGTGCAGGCGATGCACCACGGCGTCCTGCCCCGCACCCTGCACGTCGACGAACCCACCCCCTTCGTCGACTGGGAGTCCGGCGCCGTCGAGCTCCTCACCGAAGCCCGCGACTGGCCCGAGACGGGGGCACCCCGCCGCGCCGCCGTCTCCTCCTTCGGGGTGAGCGGCACCAACGCGCACGTGATCCTGGAGGCGGCCCCCGCGGAGCCTGACGGGGAGCCCGGGGCGGAGGTGGAGCCGACGGTGGAGTCGCCGGTAGTGCCGTCGGTGGTGCCGTGGGTGCTGTCGGCGAAGACACCGGAGGCCCTGGCCGGCCAGGCGGAACGCCTGCTGGCCTTCACGAAGGCGAACCCGGACGTGCGCCCGCTGGACGTGGCCTGGTCGCTGGCCACCACCCGCGCCGCCCTCGACCACCGCGCCACCGTGGTGGCGGGAGACGACCGGGACGAACTGATCACGGCCCTGGCCGCACTCGCCGCCGGGCAGAGCGCCCCCGGTGTGGTCCAGGGCGACGGCACCCGTACGGGAAGCACCGCGTTCCTGTTCACCGGGCAGGGCGCGCAGCGCGTGGGCATGGGCGAAGAGCTCTACCGGGCCTTCCCTGCCTATGCAGCCGCCTTCGACGCCGTCGCCGCCGCACTCGACCCGCTCCTCGACCGCCCCCTGCGCGACGTCATCGCCTCGGGCGACGGGCTGGACGACACCGGCTTCACCCAGCCCGCCCTCTTCGCCGTCGAAACGGCCCTCTACAGGCTCTTCGAGTCCTTCGGCATCACCCCCGACCACGTGGCCGGGCACTCCATCGGCGAGATCACCGCCGCCCACGTCGCAGGCGTCCTCTCCCTCGCGGACGCCGCGAAACTGGTGGCCGCCCGCGGCTGCCTGATGCAGGCGCTGCCGGCGGGCGGGACGATGATCGCCGTCCAGGCCACCGAGGACGAGGTACTGCCGTTCCTCGAAGGCCACGACGGGCAGGTCGGCATCGCCGCCGTCAACGGCCCCCGCGCCGTGGTCATCTCCGGCGAACACGACACCACCACGCGCATCGCCGAACAGCTCAAGGCACAAGGGCACAAGACCAAGCAGCTCACCGTCTCCCACGCCTTCCACTCGCCCCTCATGGAACCGATGCTGGAAGACTTCCGCACCGCCGTCGCCGGTCTCGACTTCCGGCCGGCCCGGATCCCCGCCGTCTCCACGGTCACCGGCGAGCCCGTCACCGAAGCCTGGACCACCCCCGACTACTGGGTCGACCAGATCCGCCGCCCCGTCCGCTTCGCCGACGCCGTCCGCACCCTCCACAACGCCGGAGCCACCACCTTCCTCGAACTCGGCCCCGACGGCGTCCTCAGCGCCCTCACCACCGACACCCTGGAGACGGTGGACGGCGAGCACCTCGTGCTCTCCTCGCTGCGACGCGACCGGCCGGAGGACCGCTCACTCGTCACGGCCGTCGGCGAACTCCACAACCACGGCGTAGCGGTGGACTGGACCGCGTACTACTCGGGGACCGGCGCGCATCGCACCGACCTCCCGACCTACGCCTTCCAGCACCAGCGCTACTGGCTCGACGCGGGCTCCACGCAGTCGGGCGCCGCCGACCTCGGGCTCGCCCCCACCGGGCACCCGCTCCTGGGCGCCGCAGTGACCCTCGCGGGGTCCGACGACGCCGTGTTCACGAGCCGCGTCTCGCTGCGGACCCATCCCTGGCTCGCCGGGCACACGGTGCACGGTCTGTCCGTCGTGCCGACCGCCGCCCTGGTCGAACTGGCCGTCCGTGCCGGTGACGAGCTGGGCTGCACGGCCGTCGACGAGCTCACCGTCCACACGCCCCTCGTGCTCCCCGAGCGCGGCGCCCTGCAACTGCAGATCCGCGTCGGGCGACCGGACGCGGACCACCGCCGGGCGCTCACCGTCCACGCCCGCCCCGACACCGCCGGCGCCCCCTGGACCACCCATGCGGCGGGCCGGCTGAGCTTCAGCGCGCCCAAGGCGTCGTTCGGCCTGGCCGAGTGGCCGCCGGCGGACGCGGACGCCGTCGCGACCGAGGACGCGTATGCCGCGCTGGAGGCGGCGGGCGCGGGGTACGGCCCCCTCTTCCAGGGGCTTGCGGCCCTGTGGCGGCGGGGCGACGAGCTGTTCGCCGAGGTGCGGCTGCCGGAGGACGCGCAGGCGGGGGCGGCCGGGTTCGGCATCCACCCCGCGCTGCTGGACGCGTCGTTGCACGCCCTGCTGGTGGCCGGGGAGGGCGGGGCCCCGACGGCTCGCATCGCGGCCGGGTGGAGCGGGATACGGCTGTACGCGACGGGCGCGACCGCCCTGCGGGTCCGGCTGACGCCCGCCGGCGGCGGGGCGTACGCGCTGCAGCTCGCCGACCGCGCGGGGCGGCCCGTCGGATCCGTCGACTCCGTCGCGCTGCGCCCGGTTACGCCGGAGGAGGTCGGCGACGTCCGGGAGCGGCGCCAGGACGCGCTCTTCCACCTCGGGTGGACGCCGATCGCGCTCGCCGGGGCGGAGGCCCGATTCCGCTGGGGCGTCCTGGGCTCCGGGGAGTTCGAGGGTGCCCGGTTCGAAGGTGAGCAGTCCGCCGCCGAGCGGTTCGACAACGTGGCCGCCGTGGCCGCGGCCGTGGAGGCCGGCGGCGCATTCGGGGCCGTCGTGCTCCGTACGGAACCGGCGGACGGTGCCGACGTGGCCGGTGGCGTGCACGCGGAGACGCTCCGGGTGCTGGGGCTGGTGCAGGAGTGGCTGGCCGAGGACCGGCTCGCCACCACCCCGCTCCTCGTCCTCACCCACGGAGGCGTCTCCACCGGCGACGAGGACGTCCACGACCTCGCAGCCGCCACCATCTGGGGACTCGTACGCTCCGCACAGTCCGAAGCCCCCGGCCGCATCGTCATCGCCGACACCGACAGCGGCACCCACAACCTCTCACCGCAGGCCGGCACCCTCGCCGCGCTGATCGCCTCCGGCGAGCCTCAGGCTGCCCTGCGCGACGGCACCGTGTCCGTCCCCCGCCTGGCCCGCGTCACCACCACGGCCGGTGACGCACAGGAGTGGGACCCGGAGGGCACCGTCCTCATCACGGGCGGCACCGGCTCCCTGGGCGCACTCTTCGCCCGTCACCTGGTGACCGAGAAGGGCGTACGCCACCTCCTCCTCACCAGCCGCAGCGGCCCGGACGCCCCCGGCGCCGACGCGCTCACGGCCGAACTCACCGCACTCGGCGCCCACGTCACCATCACGGCGTGCGACGTCACCGACCGCACCGCACTCGCCGCCCTCCTCGCCGCCGTCCCCACCGCACACCCCCTCACCGCCGTCCTCCACACCGCAGGCGTCGTGGACGACGGTCTGGTGTCGGCCCTGACCCCGGAGCGGCTGGGGCGCGTGCTGAGCCCGAAGGCCGACGCCGCCTGGCACCTGCACGAGCTCACGCGCGACGCGAACCTCTCCGCGTTCATCCTCTTCTCCTCCGCCGCGGCGGTGATCGGCGGCCCGGGCCAGGCCAACTACGCCGCCGCCAACGCCTTCCTCGACGGACTCGCCGCCCACCGCCACGCCCACGGCCTGCCCGCCGCCTCCCTCGCCTGGGGACTGTGGGAACAGACCACCGGCGTGAGCGGCCACCTGGAGGAGGCCGACTACAAGCGCATCGCCCGCTCCGGCCTGCTGCCGATCACCGAGGCCGCGGGGCCGGCGCTGCTGGACGCCGCGCTGGGCCTGGGCCGGCCCGCGGTGGTCGTCACGCCCATGGACCTGGCGGCCCTGCGGGAGAACGCCGCCCAGGCGCCCCTGGTCATGACCGCCCTGGCCGGGCCCACGGTGCGCCCGGCGGCCCGGAACACCGACGCGGGGCCCGGCTCGCTGGCCGGCCGCCTCGCGTCCATGGACGAGGCCGGGCAGCAGCAGGTCCTCCTCGACCTGGTGCGCGGGGAGATGGCGGCGGTCCTGGGCCGTACGGACCCGGGCGCCATCGAAGCGACGCGCCCGTTCCAGGAGGTGGGCTTCGACTCGCTGACCTCCGTCGAGCTGCGCAACCGCCTGGGCGCCGGCACCGGGCTGCGGCTGCCGTCGACGCTGGTCTTCGACCGGCCCACGCCGGCCGCGCTCGCCGCCTACCTGCGCGACGCCCTGCTGGAGTCGGTGGCGGGGGCGGGCACGTCCGCCCGCCACACGGTCGACTTCGCGGCCGAGGTGCGCCTCGCCGAGGACGTCCGGCCGGCGGCGGAGGTCGTCCGCGGGGCCGACGACCCCGTGGAGGTCTTCCTGACCGGCGCCACGGGCTTCCTCGGGGCGTTCCTGCTGCGCGACCTGATGCGCTCCACGCGGGCGACGGTGCACTGCCTGGTGCGCGGCGAGGACGAGGCGGGCGCCCTGCGGCGGCTGCGCGCGAACATGGAGTGGTACCGGATCTGGGACGAGGTGGACCCGTCCCGGCTGAGGATCCTGGTCGGCGACCTCGCCGCGCCCCGGCTGGGCCTGACGGAGGAGCGGTTCGACGCCCTGGCCCGCAGCGTGGACGTGGTCTACCACGCGGGGGCCACGGTGCACTGGCTGCGCCCGTACACCGAGCTCAAGGCCGCCAACGTGGACGGCACGGAGGAGGTGCTGCGGCTGGCGGCACGCCACCGGACGGTGCCGGTCCACTACGTGTCGACCGTGGGCGTCTTCGCGGGCGCCGTCACCGAGGGCGTGCCCCTGAAGGTGGACGACGTCACGGGCCCGGCGGAGATCCTGCCCACCGGCTACGTCCAGAGCAAGTGGGTCGCCGAGCAGATGATCGGCCTGGCGCGGGAGCGCGGCCTGCCGGTCTCCGTCTACCGCGTCGACGTGATCTCGGGCGACCAGGTCAACGGGGCCTGCCAGACGCGGGACTTCGTGTGGCTGAGCCTCAAGGGGCTGATCCAGGCCGGCGCCGTGCCGGACAACCTCGCGGGCGCGGTCCACGCGGTGCCGGTGGACTACGTCAGCTCCGCGATCGTGACGATCTCCCGGGAGGGCGCCCACACCGGCGGGACGTACCACCTCTACAACCCGAGCGCCCTGTCGTTCACCCAGTTCGCCGACCACCTCCGGTCGTTCGGGTACGCCCTGGACGACCTGGACTGGCGGACGTGGCGGGCACGGGTGACGTCGGACCCCGACAACGCCATGACCCCGCTGCTGGAGGCGTTCGAGGTGATGGTCTCCGACAGCGGCTCCTTCTACCCGCCGTTCGACACCTCGGACACGGAGGCGGCACTGCGGGGCACCGGGGTGGAGTGCCCGGAGCTGAGCGGCGAGCTGTTCGGGAAGTACGTCGACTTCTTCGTCGAGGAGGGCTGGTTCCCGCGCCCGCGACCCGCCGTCACCTCCCCGTGAAGAAGTCCCGCACCCTGCGCCGCCCCCGGCGCTCCGCCGTGTAGTCGTCGTCCGCGTCCTCGTCGGGCCCCTGCAGGACGGTCCAGCTGACGGCCGAGACCGCGGGTTCCAGGGAGAGGCGGCTGACGGCCTCCTCCAGGAGGCTGTCGTCGCGGCGCTCGGTGGTGAGGTCGGCCGACACGACGACCTTGCCGGGGGCCTCGGCGTCCGCGCTGTAGACCGAGCGCAGCCGGAAGCCGGGGCGGGCGACGGCCTGGACGGCGAGGGTGCGGACGTGGGCCTCCTCGGGCTCGGTGCACACGACCTCGAAGTGGTAGTCCGTGGCCACTTCGGCGCCGCCGTGCGGCCCCCGGTCGAGGCCGCGCGCCAGCGGCCTGAGCAGGGTGTTGGCGCCGACCACGCCCACGGTGCCGAGCGCGGCCACCACGTACAGCCCGGTCCCGGCGAGGGCGCCGACGGCGGCCGAACACCACAGGGTCGCCGCGGTGTTGAGGCCGCGCACGCTCAGCCCGTCCCGCATGATGACGCCCGCGCCGAGGAAGCCGATGCCGGAGACGATCTGCGCGGCGACGCGGGAGCCGTCGTAGCCGGTCGTGCTGGTGGCGGAGGCGAAGCCGTACTGCGAGAGGAGGACGAAGAGGGCGGATCCGGCCGCGACCAGCGCGTTGGTGCGCAGGCCCGCCATCCGGGCCCGCCACTGGCGTTCCAGTCCGATGATCGCACCGAAGCCCAGGCCGGCCGCGATGTTGGCCGCCATGTGCCACTCGTTGACCACAACCATGATCCACCTTCCTCGTCGGTATCTCTATCGGCCGGTCACGGCCAGGTGTTGAATCGGCCGGTCACAGCCAGGTGTTGAATCGCCGGATGTACCAGGTCTTGACCGCCTGGGTCAGGGCGCAGTACGCCAGCAGGATCGCGATCAGCCACGGGAAGTAGCCCATCGGCAGCGGCTCCATCGAGAGCGCCGGGGCCAGCGGCGAGAACGGCAGGAGGATGCCGAACGCCATCACCACGGCGGTCATCACCATCACCGGGGCCGAGGCCCGGGAGCCGATGAAGGGCACCTTGCGGGTGCGGATCATGTGGACGATCAGGGTCTGGGACAGCAGGCCCTCGATGAACCACCCGGACTGGAACAGCGTCTGGCCAGCCTCGCTGTCCGCCCCGAAGACGTTCCACAGCACCAGGAAGGTGGTGATGTCGAAGACGGAGCTGATCGGCCCGATGAAGAGCATGAACCGGGCGATGCCCTTGGCGTCCCACGTGCGCGGCCTGCGCAGGTACTCCGGGTCCATCCGGTCCCAGGGCGTGGCGAGCTGCGAGACGTCGTAGGCGAGGTTCTGCACCAGCAGGTGGATCGCCAGCATCGGCTGGAAGGGGATGAAGGCGCTGGCCACCAGGACCGAGAAGACGTTCCCGAAGTTCGAGCTCGCCGTCATCTTGATGTACTTGATGGTGTTGCCGAAGGTCGTGCGCCCCTGCTCGACGCCCTGCTCCAGGACCGTCAGGTCCTTCTCCAGCAGGATGATGTCGGCCGACTCCTTGGCGATGTCCACGGCCGTGTCGACGGAGATGCCGACGTCGGCGTCCCGCAGGGCCGCGGCGTCGTTGATGCCGTCGCCCAGGAAGCCCACGGTGTGCCCCTCGGCCTGGAGCGCCCGGACGATACGGGCCTTCTGTACGGGGTTGGTCTTGGCGAAGACCGTGGTGGCACGGACCAGGGCGCGCAGCTCCGCCTCGTCCAGGGTGTCGATGACGGCCCCGGTCACGACGGCCCCCACGTCGATGCCGACGTCGGCGCAGACCCGCGCGGCCACGAGCTCGTTGTCGCCCGTGACGACCTTGACGGCGACGCCCTTCTCGGCGAGGGCCTGCAGGGCCGCGGCGGCGTCCGCCTTCGGCGGGTCGAGGAAGGCGAGGAAGCCGACGAGGGTCAGCCCGTCCTCGTCCTCGACGGTGTAGGTGTCCCGGCCGGCGGGGAAGGCGCGGGTCGCGACGGCCAGGACCCGCAGCCCCTGCCGGTTGTTGTCCTCGGCGGTACGGGTCACGCGGCGGCGCAGCCCGGCGTCGAGCTCGACGCGGCGGCCGTCCTCGGTCATGTGGGTGCACAGCGCGAGGACTTCCTCGACGGCGCCCTTGGTGATGAGGCGGTGTTCTTCGACTGCGTGCTCGGCGGCACCGGCAGGACTGCCGAGGTCGTTGCGGCTCAGGACCACCGACATGCGGCGGCGGGCGAAGTCGAAGGGGATCTCGTCGACCTTGGTGAAGCGGGCGTCGACGACAACCTCCTCGGCCTCGAGCACGCGGTCGATGACCGCCTGGTCCATGAGGTTGCGCAGCCCCGTCTGGAAGTGGCTGTTGAGGTAGGCGTATTCGAGGACCTCGGCGTCCTCCCGGCCGTGCACGTCGAGGTAGCGGTCGAGGACGATGCGGTCCTCGGTGAGCGTGCCGGTCTTGTCCGTACACAGCACGTCCATGGCGCCGAGGTTCTGGATGGCGTTCAGGCGCTTGACGACGACCTTGCGGCGCGCCATGGCGACGGCGCCGCGCGCGAGGTTGGTGGTGACGACCATCGGCAGCATCTCGGGCGTGAGCCCGACGGCCACGGCGACGGCGAACATGAACGCCTCGTTCCAGTCGCCTTTGGTGAAGCCGTTGACGGCGAACACGAGCGGGACCATGACGAGCATGAAGCGGATCAGCAGGAAGCTGACCTTCTTCACGCCGGCGTCGAAGCTGGTCTCGGGGCGCTCGCCGACGAGCGATCCGGCCATCGACCCGAAGTAGGTGTCCGCACCGGTGGCGACGACCACGCCGGTGGCGGTGCCGGAGGTCACCGAGGTGCCCATCAGGCAGAGGTTGTCGGCCTCTACGGGGTCGGTGGTCGTGGACTGCCCGTAGTCGTGGGTGCGCGTGTCGGCCTTGGCGACCGGCAGCGACTCGCCGGACAGCGCCGCCTGGCCGACCATGAGGTCCTTGGCGGTGAGCAGGCGCAGGTCGGCGGGGACGAGGTCGCCCGCGGACAGGCTCACGACGTCGCCCACGACGACCCTGTCCATCGGGATCTCGACGGTGGCCGGGGCCGTGTTGCGGCCGTCGCGGCGGCGGACGGCGGTGGTCGTGGTGACGAGGGCGCGCAGGGCGGCCGCGGCGCCCGCCGAGCGGTGCTCCTGCCAGAACCGCAGCAGGCCGCTGACCAGCACCATCGCACCGATGATGGGGATCTTGGGGTCGAAGGGCTCCTCGTCGGCGGCCTGCAGCCACTGCACGTACATGATCGCCAGCAGGGCGACCAGGATCATGATGAAGGGGTTCCAGAACGCCTTGGCGAGCCGGGCGTACCAGCGGGGGCCGGTGTCGTGTGCGACGACGTTGGCCCCGTCGCGCGCGAGCCGCAGCTCGGCGTCCTCCTGGCGCAGGCCGTGGGGCGTGGCGCGGGTGTCCTGCAGGACCTGCGCGGCCGGCCATCCGCTGATCCGGGCCAGCCGGTCGCCGGCGGCCCGGGTACGGGCCTCCAGCTCGGCGGTCTTGCGCTCGCGGCGCGTGCGGCCCGGCGGAGCGAGCTTGCCGGGGGTGAGGGTGGTGTTGGTCATGGCGGAACCTCTCTCCGGGCACGACGGCACGACGGCATGACGGCATGGCCGAGCGGCCGGGCCGTGGGCACGGAAAAGTCGGTGGGAAGCCCGATGAAATCGGCGAAGACAGCCGAAAGGACTACGGGAACGGCCGGGAAACGGCCGGATCAAGCCCGGATAAGGGCCGGGTAAGGGGAAATGCGCGCAACAGCGCCGGGGTACACGACCCCGTACGTCAGCTCAGCGAATCAGTTCAGCGAGTCAGCGCACTGCGCAAGCAGAAACCGCACTGAAGCGAGGACTTCCCTCGGGACTCCGACTGGTCATCCCGATCACCTCCTCGCTCGTACGAACAGTGCAGGCACCGCGCGGAATACACGCCAAATGCGGCCGGAGCGGCACCTTCAGCGTCTAGCTTGCCATATGACGTCAAGCCGTCCGCAATCAGTAGGTCATACAAGGGTCAAAATCATGGAAGAGACCGGCCCGGGGCCCGGGGAGGAGCAGGCGCCGCCGCCGCTGGTCCGGCGGAAGGCCGCCCGCTGGTGCGCGTGGCTGCTCCTGCTGCTGGTGAGCGGGCCGCTGCTGTGCCGGGCGTGCGACGTGGACGGCGTCACGCCGATGCCCCAACTGCTGGCGTTCCTCCCCTGGTTGCTCGCACCGGCCGGGACGGCGCTGGTGCTCGCGGCGGGCACCCGGTGGCTCACCGGCTGTGCGTGGGCGCTGGTGGCGGTCCTCGGCACGCTGTACTTCCTGCCCCCGTACGCGGCGGGCCGGGCGCCGGCGTCCGGGCCGGTGGTGGCCCGGCTGCGCATCCTGACGGCCAACCTGGAGTTCGGCGGGGCCACCCCGGGTCTGCTGGAGGCGCTGCGGCGCGAGAAGCCGGACCTGGTCTCGGTGCAGGAGTGCGCACCGGAGGAGTGCGCACCGGCCCTGGAGGGCGCGCAGGTGCGGGCCGCGTTCCCGTACCGGGTGATCGTCGGCGGCGGCAGGGCGCAGGGGTCGGCGCTCCTGAGCCGGTTCCCGCTGCGGCCGGACGGCGCGGTGCGCGGGACGCTGGCGATGCCCCGGGCGCTGGTGCAGGTGGCGGGGGCACAGGTGCTGTTCCAGGTGGCGCACCCGATGCCGCCGGTGGCGGGCGGGCTGGAGCTGTGGCGGACGGAGCTGGGCCGCATCCGCGCCATGGCCGCCGGCCGCGGCGAGGGCCCGGCCGTCATCGCGGGCGACTTCAACGCCTCGCAGGACCACGCGGCCTTCCGCTCCGTCCTGGACACGGGGATGCGCGACAGCGCGGCCGTGCTCGGCCGCTCCCGGACCCCCACCTGGCCGTCGCTGACGGCGCCGCCGCTGGGCGCCCAGATCGACCACGTCCTCCTCAGCTCCGCCCTGCAGCCCGACCGGGCCCGCTTCCTGGACCTGCCGGGCACCGACCACCGGGCGCTGGTGGTGGACACGACGCTGCACGGGTGAAGGCGGGCCCCTGGCCGGCCCGGACGTCACACGGGCGTCAAACGGGCGGCAGCACGTCCGGCCCGATGACGGGCGTGTCGTCGTCGTGCAGCCCGCTGCACGGGGGGCGGTGCTTGCAGGAGAAGCCGCGGCCCGTGCAGTACTGGCAGAGGTGAGCCCCCGTCATATTGCCGCCCTGGCCGGACTGGTTCAGGTAGAGGACCGCGGCGTGGTAGTCCCCGCTCCCCCTGCACCCTTTGCAGAAGGCGTGCGGGCCGGGGCATGCCTCTTCGGGCTCACTCATATCCGTGATGATGCGCGCCTGCCGCAGGAGCCGTACCCCACTTGGGCACGACTCCTCCTTTCTGCGTACGGCCCCCGCCCTTCGGCGTAGGTCCCTCAGCTCATCCGCAGCGCCAGGAAGAAGTCCAGCTTGTCCTCCAGGCGCGACAGGTCCCGGCCCGTCAGCTGCTCGATCCTGCCCACCCGGTACCGCAGGGTGTTGACGTGCAGGTGCAGCCGCGTCGCGCACCGCGTCCAGGAGCCGTCGCAGTCGAGGAACGCCTCCAGCGTCGGGATGAGCTCGGCGCGGTGGCGGCGGTCGTAGTCGCGCAGCGGGTCCAGGAGCCGGGCCGTGAAGGCGCGGCGGACGTCGTCGGGGACGAAGGGGAGCAGCAGGACGTGCGAGGCCAGCTCCTGGTGACCGGCCGCGCACACGCGGCCCGGGCGCGCGGCGGCGACCCGGCGGGCGTGGCGGGCCTCCTCCAGCGCCCCGCGCAGGCCCTCCGCCGAGTGGACGGCGGCGCTGACGCCGAGCGTGAGGCGGCCGTCGTCGTCGAGGCCGCGGGAGAGCGGCTCGCGGACGGCGTCGAGGATCCGGTCCGCGTGCAGGCCGGGGACGCGGCCCTCCTCGCCGCCCTCCGGTCCGGCGGGCACCGCGGGCAGCGGCACCAGCGCGACCGCCTCGTCGCCCAGGTGGGCGACGGCGATCCGGTCGGACGGCTCGGGCCCGGCCGCCTCCGGGGCGACGAGCATCTCCTCCAGCAGGGCCTGGGCGACGGGGCCGCCCGGGATGTCGCCGTCCTCCCACTCGACGCGGGCGACGACAACCTGCCAGTGCGGCGCCGTGCCGAGGCCGGGCAGCAGGACGGGCGCGGCGACGCGCAGGCGGGCGGCGATCTCCGCGGGGGCCGCCCCCGTCTGGACGAGTTCGAGGACCTCCTGGGCCAGGCGGCGGCGCACCGTGCGGGCGGCGTCACGCCGGTCCCGCTCCACGGCGATCAGCTGGGTGACGCCGTCGAGCAGGTCGAGCCGCTCCGGCGACCAGTCCCCGGCGTCGGCCTCGACGGCCAGCAGCCAGTCCGACAGGACCGTCTCGCGCACGTCGCGGGCCGCCAGGGCGCGGCCGCTGTGGCTGATGGGGAAGAGCGAGTAGGTGTCGCCGGCGACGGTGACCCGGTGCGGGCCGCGCCGGCCCGTGCGCGAGGCGGCCAGGTGCTCGCCGGCCAGGGCCGCGCTGACCGCGGCGGGCAGCTCGGGCCCGGCGCCCGCCAGCGAGGAGCCGGCGATGGGGCGGCCGGTCGGGGAGAGCACCCACGCCCGCAGGTCGAGGTCGGAGCCGAGCAGGTCGAGGACGACCTCGGGGCCGCCGCCCGCCGGGCCGGACGTCATCAGGCGGCGGTGCCGGTCGACGACCGCCGCCAGGTCCCCGGCGCGCTCGCTCGACACCTGCCGGACGACGTGCTCGGTGATGGACGCGAAGGAGACGTTCTCGTTCACGGAGAACAGCGGCAGGCGGTGGCGGGCGCACGCCCGGATCAGGTCGTCCGGGATGGAGGCCATCTCGGCCTCGCCCGCCGCGAGCCCCGCCACGCCCGCGCCCGTGAGGATCCGTACGAACCGCTCGGAGTCCTCCGGCTCCCGCCGCCAGGCGAGGCCGGTGAGGACCAGCTCGCCGCCGGAGAGGTAGCGGCTCGGGTCGCGCAGGTCGGTCGTCATCACGCCGCGCACCGTGCGGTCCAGCTCGTCGTCGCCGCCGAGCAGTCGGAGGCCCAGCGCTTCGGTCTCCAGGAGTGCGCGCAGCCGCATCGTGGTCGCCGCCGATCTGTCTTGTTGTTACCAGTGGAATGCAGTGAGGTTTCCCAACCCCGTCTTTCGTTCGAATCTACAAGATGAGCGCTCTGGCCAGCCAACCGCTTCATGTTTTCAGTGACTGCACCGCCCCGCCGGGCGCTCTGTGTACTGGGCCCACAGCGTGCGGCACGGCCGCGGAGCGCGAAGGACCGCCACGCGGCACATCCCTCGGACGACCCCTGCGAGACCGATCGAGAAGAGAAGCCCCATGGAGTTCCTGCGCCCCGGCAGCTGGGAGGAGGCTCTGGCCGCCAAGGCCGAGCACCCGGCGGCCGTCCCCGTCGCGGGCGGCACGGACGTGATGGTCGAGATCAACTTCGACCGGCGCCGGCCGGAGTACCTGCTGGACCTGAACCGCATCGGCGATTTGTACGAGTGGGAGACCGGGGAGGACGAGGTCCGGCTGGGCGCCTCCGTCCCGTACGCACGGATCATGGAGGAGCTGCGGGCCGAGCTGCCCGGCCTGGCGCTCGCGGCGCACACCGTCGGCTCGCCGCAGATCCGCAACCGGGGCAGCGTCGGCGGCAATCTCGGCGCCGCCTCCCCCGCCGGGGACTCCCACCCGCCGCTGCTGGCGGCGGGCGCGCGGGTGGAGGCGGAGTCCGTGCGCGGCACCCGTCTGATCCCCGCCGAGGAGTTCTACACCGGCGTCAAGCGCAACGCCCTCGCGCCGGACGAGCTGATCCGGGCGGTGCGGATCGCGCGGGCCGACGGACCGCAGCAGTTCTCCAAGGTCGGCACCCGCAACGCCATGGTCATCGCCGTGTGCGCGTTCTCCCTCGCGCTGCACCCGCGCAGCCGCACGGTGCGCACCGGCATCGGCTCCGCGGCCCCCACCCCGGTCCGGGCCCGCGCCGCGGAGGACTTCCTCGCCGCGGCCCTGGAGGAGGGCGGCCACTGGGAGTCCGGGCGGCCCGTGCCGCCCTCCGCCGCCCGGCGGTTCGCCGAGCTCGCCGCCGGGGCGTGCAACCCGATCGACGACGTGCGCGGCAGCGCCCGCTACCGCCGGCACGCGGTCGCCGTGATGGCGCGCCGCACGCTGGGCTGGACGTGGGAGGCCTACCGCGCCGGGGGGAGGGAGCACCGATGCGCGTGAACTTCACGGTCAACGGCCGGCCGCAGCAGGCCGACGACGTGTGGGAGGGCGAGAGCCTGCTGTACGTCCTGCGCGAGCGGCTCGGGCTGCCGGGCTCGAAGAACGCCTGCGAGCAGGGCGAGTGCGGCTCGTGCACCGTCCGCCTCGACGGGCTGCCGGTGTGCGCCTGCCTGGTCGCGGCGGGCCAGGCCGAGGGGCGGGAGGTCGTCACCGTCGAGGGGCTCGCCGAGCACGCCCGGCGGCGCGCCGCGGGCGACGGCACGACGGCTCGGGCACCCGCGGGCACAAGCCTGGACGAGGCCCGCCGCTGGACGCCCGCACCGGGCGGCCCCGGCGCCCAGGCGCTCTCCCCCGTCCAGCAGGCCTTCGTCGACGCCGGCGCCGTCCAGTGCGGCTTCTGCACCCCCGGCCTGCTCGTCGCCGCCGACGAGCTCATCGAGCGCAACCCCGAGCCCTCCGACGCGGACATCCGCGAGGCCCTCTCGGGCAACCTGTGCCGATGTACCGGCTACGAGACGATCCTCGACGCGGTCCGCCTCGCGGCCGCCCGCGCCGGAGAGGCGGGCTGACCATGGCCACCGCACGCACCCCCGCCGGCCTCGCCCACGGAACCCACGGCGGCGTCGGCGAGTCCGCCCCGCGCCCCGACGGCACGCTCAAGGTCACCGGCGAATTCGCCTACGCCTCCGACCTGTGGCACGAGGACATGCTGTGGGGCGTCACGCTCCGCAGCCCCCACGCCCACGCCCGGATCCTCTCCGCCGACGTCTCCGCGGCGCTCGCCACCCCGGGCGTGTACGCGGTGCTGACCCACGCCGACCTGCCCGCCGCGACCCGCTACGGGCTGGAGATCCAGGACACCCCCGTCCTCGCCGACGGCGTCGTGCGCTACCACGGCGAGCCCGTGGCCCTCGTCGCCGCCGACCACCCCGAGACGGCCCGCCGCGCCGCCGCCCGGATCCGTATCGCCTACGAGGAACTCCCCGTCGTCCACGACGAGGAGAGCGCCACCGCCCCCGGCGCGCCCGTCCTGCACCCCGGCCGCGACGACGACCACGCCGTCCACGTCGCGCACCCCAACATCGTCCACCGCCAGCCCGTCGTCCGCGGCGACGTCGCCGCCGCCCGGGCCCGCGCCGATGTCGTCGTCAGCGGCGACTACGAGGTGGGCATGCAGGACCAGGCGTTCCTCGGCCCGGAGTCCGGGCTCGCCGTGCCCGCCGGGGACGGCGGCGTCGACCTCTACATCGCCACCCAGTGGCTGCACGCCGACCTGCGCCAGATCGCCCCCGTCCTGGGCCTGCCCGAGGACAAGGTCCGCATGACCCTCTCGGGCGTCGGCGGCGCCTTCGGCGGCCGCGAGGACCTGTCCATGCAGGCCCACGCGTGCCTGCTCGCGCTGCGCACCGGCAGGCCCGTGAAGATGGTCTACAACCGCTTCGAGTCCTTCTTCGGCCACGTGCACCGCCACCCGGCCAGGCTCCACTACGAGCACGGGGCGAGCCGCGACGGGCAGTTGCTCTACGTGCAGGCGCGCATCGTCCTCGACGGCGGCGCCTACGCCTCCTCCTCCCCGGCCGTCGTCGGCAACGCGGCGTCCCTGGCCGTCGGCCCGTACGTGGTCGACCACGTGGACGTCGAGGCGCTTGCGCTCTACACCAACAACCCTCCGTGCGGGGCGATGCGCGGCTTCGGCGCCGTCCAGGCCTGCTTCGCCTACGAGGCGCAGATGGACCGGCTGGCGGAGCGGCTGGGCCTGGACCCGGTGGAGTTCCGGCAGCGCAACGCCATGGCGCAGGGCGCCGTGATGCCCACCGGGCAGGTCGTCGACGCCCCCGCGCCCGTCGCCGAGCTGCTGCGCCGCGTCAAGGCCCGGCCGATGCCGCCCGGGCGGCCGTGGGAGACCGCGGGGGGCGCACCCGACGTCCGCGCGCTGCCGGGCGGGCTGTCCAACACCACCCACGGCGAGGGCGTCGTCCGCGGCGTCGGCTACGCGGTGGGGATCAAGAACGTCGGCTTCTCGGAGGGCTTCGACGACTACTCGACGGCCCGGGTGCGCCTCGAAGCGGTCGCCGGGCAGCCGGTGGCCACGGTGCACACCGCGATGGCCGAGGTCGGCCAGGGCGGGGTGACCGTCCACGCCCAGATCGCCCGCACCGAACTCGGCGTCACCCAGGTCGTCCTGCAGCCCGCCGACACCCGTGTCGGCTCGGCCGGCTCCACCTCCGCCTCCCGGCAGACCTACGTCACCGGCGGCGCCGTCCTCCACGCCTGCCGGGCCGTCCGCGAGGAGGTCTTCGCCCTCGGCCGCGCCAGGCTCGGGGCGTACCACCCCGCCTGGGCGCACGCCGAACTGCTGCTGGAGGGCGGCAAGGTCACCACCGAGGCGGGCGAGGTGCTCGCGGACCTCGCCGACGTCCTGGAGGACGAGGTGATCGAGGTCGAGCGCGAGTGGCGGCACCGGCCCACCGAGCCCTTCGACCTGCGCACCGGCCAGGGCGACGGCCACGTCCAGTACTCCTTCGCGGCCCACCGCGCCGTCGTCGACGTCGACACCGAGCTCGGGCTCGTCAAGGTCGTGGAGCTGGCCTGCGCGCAGGACGTCGGCAAGGCGGTCAACCCGCTGGCGGTCACCGGCCAGATACAGGGCGGCACGGTCCAGGGGCTGGGCCTCGCCGTCATGGAGGAGATCGTCGTCTCCGCGGACGGGCTGGTGCGCAACCCGTCCTTCACGGACTACCTGATCCCCACCGTCCTCGACACCCCCGCCATCCCCGTGGACGTCCTCGAACTCGCCGACGAGCACGCCCCGTACGGGCTGCGCGGCGCGGGCGAGGCCCCCACGCTGTCCTCCACGCCGGCCGTCGTCGCGGCGATCCGGGCGGCGACGGGGCTCGCGCTGAAGCGGGTGCCGGTGCGGCCCGAACACCTCACCGGCACCTGAGTCCTCACCGGAATCCGGAAGTCCCTCGCAGGGCACCACCGACACCGTGTCCCGGGCCGCGGCCCTCGGCACCCCCCACCGGCCGGTGACGTGCCGTCCCTTCGTCTCGGGCCGTCCCCCGGGTCGTGCAGCCGAACCACCCACCCGGACCCCATGGGAGCAGGCATCCATGACCCAGCCATCCGTGGAGCCGAGGGCCGCGGCGGAGGACGCGGGCGCGGGCCCGCGCCGCTCCGCCGGCGCCTCCCGGCTCGACCGCTACTTCCGCATCGGCGCACGCGGATCCACCGTCGGGCGGGAGGTGCGCGGCGGCATCACCACCTTCATGGCGATGTGCTACATCCTCCTGCTCAACCCCCTGATCCTGTCCGGCCCGGACGCCGCCGGGAACCGCCTCGGCCACGCCGGGCTGATCACGGCCACGGCGCTCGCCGCGGCGGTCTGCACCCTCCTCATGGGCTTCGCCGGCCGGGTCCCGCTCGCCCTGGCCGCCGGGCTGGGCGTCTCCGGGGTGCTCTCCACTCAGGTGGCGCCCCACATGACCTGGCCGCAGGCCATGGGGATGTGCGTGCTGTACGGCGCGGTGATCGTGCTGCTGGCCGTCACCGGCCTGCGCGAGCTGATCATGAGTGCGATACCGCTCGCCCTCAAGCACGCCATCACCATGGGCATCGGCATGTTCATCGCCCTGATCGGGCTGGTCAAGGCCGGTTTCGTGCACGCGTCCAAGGGCGGCGGGCCGGTGACGCTCGGCCCCGCGGGCGAGCTGGCCGGCTGGCCCGTCCTCGTCTTCTGCGTCACCCTGCTGGCCGTCCTCATGCTGCAGGCCCGCGATGTCCCCGGCGCGATCCTGATCGGCATCGTCGTCGGCACGGTGCTGGCCGTCGTCGTCAACGCCGCCGCGGGCCCCGGGCCCGCCGCCTGGCAGAACGGCGCGCCCTCGCTCAAGGGCGGGGCGGTCTCCATGCCGGACTTCTCCCTCCTCGGGCACGTGGAGTTCGGCGGCTGGGGGTCGCTGGGCGTCATGAGCGTCGCGATGATCGTCTTCACGCTCGTCCTGGCCGGCTTCTTCGACGCCATGGCCACGATCATCGGCGTCGCCACGGAGGCCCGGCTGACCGACGAGCGCGGCCGGCTGCCGGGCCTGAGCACGGCGCTGTTCATCGACGGCGCGGGCGGCGCGATCGGCGGCGTCGCGGGGGCCTCGGGGCAGACGGTCTTCATCGAGTCGGCGACCGGCGTCGGCGAGGGCGCCCGGACGGGGCTGTCGTCCGTCGTGACGGGGCTGCTCTTCACCGCCTGCCTGTTCTTCACCCCGCTGACCCGCATCGTGCCCGGCGAGGTCGCGGCCGCCGCACTCGTCGTCATCGGCGCGATGATGATGAGCAACGCCCGGCACATCGACTGGAGCGACCGGGCGATCGCCGTCCCGGCCTTCCTGACGGTGGTGCTGATGCCGTTCACGTACTCCATCACGGCGGGCGTCGGCGCCGGCGTCATCGCCTTCACGGCGATCAAGGCCGCTCAGGGGAAGTGGCGCGAGCCGGGCGTCTTCATGTGGCTGCTGACGGCCGTGTTCACCGGCTACTTCGCGTTGCACCCGATCGAGCACTGGCTGGGCGTCAAATAGCAGTACATAACGGTAGATAACGGTACGTACGGAAATCCGCGGGTACGGAGAGAGGCCGTCATGCTGGACATCGCCGAGGAGCTGCACCGCTGGTGCGGGGAAGGGCGGGCGTTCGCCGTCGCCACGGTGGTCGCCGTGGAAGGCAGCGCGCCCCGGCAGCCGGGCGCGGCCCTCGCCGTCGACGCCGAGGGGCGCGCGGTCGGTTCGGTCTCGGGCGGGTGCGTCGAAGGCGCGGTGTACGACCTGTGCCGTGCCGCTCTGGAGAGCGGCGTGAGCGTGCGGGAACGGTTCGGCCATTCGGACGAGGACGCCTTCGCCGTGGGCCTGACCTGCGGCGGCGCCGTGGACGTCCTGGTCGTCCCGGTCCCGCCGGACGCCCCCGGGCGGGCCGTGCTGGCCGAGGCGCTGGCAGCGGCTGCGGCGGGCGAGCCGGTGGCGCTCGCCCGCGTCGTCGCCGGCCCGGACGGCCTGCCGGGCGGGGCGCTGCTCGTCCGGGCGGACGGCGGGTACGCGGGGACGCTGGCGGAGTCCGGCGGACCGGACGGTCTGGACCGTACGGTCGCCGCGGAGGCCGCCGCGCTGCTGGCCGCCGGCCGGACGGGCACGGTCACGGTGGGCTCGGAGAGCGCAGCCGGGGTGCGCTGCGGGGACCCGGTGACGGTGCTGGTGGAGTCGCGCCTGCCGCCCCCGCGCATGATCGTCTTCGGGGCGGTGGACTTCGCCGCCGCGCTCGTCGGGGCCGGCAAGTTCCTCGGCTACCACGTCACGGTGTGCGACGCGCGGCCCGTGTTCGCGACGGCTGGGCGCTTCCCCGGGGCGGACGAGGTCGCCGTCGACTGGCCGCACCGCTACCTCGACGCCCAGCAGGCGGCCGGGGCGCTCGACGCCCGGACGGTCCTGTGCGTACTGACCCACGACGCCAAGTTCGACGTACCGCTGCTGGAACGGGCCCTGCGGCTGCCCGTGGCGTACGTCGGCGCGATGGGCTCGCGCCGTACGCACGAGGACCGGCTGGGGCGGTTGCGCGAGGCGGGCGTCGGCGAGCGTGCCCTGGACCGGCTGCGCTCGCCGATCGGCCTCGACCTGGGAGCGCGCACCCCGGAGGAGACCGCGCTGTCCATCGCGGCGGAGATCGTCGCGGTCCGGCACGGAGGGACGGGGGCGCCGCTGACGGGCGTACGGACGCCGATCCACCGCGAGCGGAGGCAGGAGCTGGGGTCGGTGGCCCGAAGTCCGGTGGCCTGAAAGGAGCGCACAAGAGGACCTCTGATAGAACGTGAGTCGCATTTTTGAGTTGCCCGCGTTCCTTTCATGTCCTTGTCCCATCAGCACAATGAGGCCTTTTGTCTCCCTTCAGACGGACCTGGCCCCTCGCCGTCGCCCTGAGCGTGGCGGGCCTGGCCACCTGCGGCACGGCCGCCGCGGCGCCCGCCGCCCCGTCCCCGGCGGCCCCCTCCCCCGCCCCGTCCGCGGCCGCCGCCGCCCGTTCCGCCGAGACGTACTGGACGGCCGAGCGCATGGCCGCCGCGAAGCCGCTGACCCCGCGGCGGGCGAAGCCGGCCTCCGGGGCGCGCCCGGCCGCCCCGCGCACGTCGCTCGCGTCGTTCGTGTCGTTCGTGTCTTTCACGTCGGCCACCTCGGTCACATCGGTCACGTCGGTCGCGGCACCGGCCGGCACGCCGCAGGGCACGTACGGCGACGGCATACCCATGGTCGGCACGTTCTTCAGCAGCACCCCCGACGGACCCACGTACTGCACCGCGAGCGTCGTGCAGAGCCCGGGCCGCAACCTGGTCCTCACCGCCGGGCACTGCGCCCAGGGCCTGGCCGGGAGCAGTCAGCAGATCTTCGTGCCGCAGTACCGCAAGGGCCAGGACGCGGCCCACCAGCCGTACGGGGTCTTCCCGGTGCAGCGGGTCTTCGGCGATCCGCGCTACACCCGCAACAGCACCGGCCCCGACTCCGACCTGGACTCCGGCTTCGCCCGCCTCGGCCCCAACTCCCGCGGCGAGCAGGCGGAGAACGTCACCGGCGGCCTGCGGCTGACCCCCACGCCCCGCTGGACGAGCACCGTCACCGTCGTCGGCTACCCCGGCTCGCACAACACCGGCCAGCAGGCGCTGAGCTGCACCGTGCCGACGTCGCACCTGGCCGGCCAGCACCAGCTGCAGATGAAGTGCGGCGGCTTCTACGGCGGCACCTCCGGCAGCCCGTGGATCGCCAACTACGACGCCGCGTCCCGCACCGGCGACGTCATCGGCAACCTGGGCGGCTGGAACGGCGGCGGCAACCTCACCGGCGACGACTGGATCAGCTACTCCCCCGTCTTCGGCCGCGAGATCCAGGACCTCTACCGGGACGCGGTCGCCGACCGGACGCCGGTGCGCAACCCCTACCAGCGCCCCTCCGACAGCGCCCGGCTGCCCGGCGCCGCCACCACCTGGTCGCACGCCAGGCACCTGGTCTCCGCCGACTTCACCGGCGACGGGCGCGACGACCTGCTGACGATCTGGAGCGACGGCGAGGTCAGCCTCTACCCCGGCGACGGCCGCGGCGGCTTCGGGGCCGAGCAGCAGCTCGCCCGGGCCGAAAGCTTCTGGAAGCGCGCCGTGACGGTCACCGCTGGCGACTTCGGCGGCACCGGCAAGCCCGACCTGATGGTCCGCTGGGACACCGGCAAGCTGAGCTACTACGAGGACTTCCAGGCCTCCGGCTCCGGCCCGGAGTACACCCTCGGCGCGGGCGGCTCGTACTGGAAGTACGCCTCGCAGATCACGGCCGGCCGCTACAACTCCACCGACCGCTCCGCGGACCTGGCCGTCCGCTGGGTCGACGGCAGCCTCAGCGTGTACTCCGGCGCAAGCCCCTCCGGGCCCGGCACGGAGCGCCGCCTGATGGACGCCGGCTCGTACTGGAAGTACGCCACCGCGCTCAGCAGCCCCCGCCCGGCGGGCCAGGACCGCAGCAGCCTCCTCGTCCGCTGGGCGGACGGCTCCCTCGGCTCGTACGCCACGACGGGCACCGACCTCGGCAAGGGCACCCGCCTGCAGGCCCCCAACCCCTCGTGGACGGACTCGGCCATGACCACGGGCGACCTCGGCGGCACGGGACGCCCCGACGACCTGGTCGTCCGCTGGTCCGACGGCGAGACGTCCCTGTACGACGGGGTGAGCGGCGACGGTCCGGGAACGTGGGCACCGCTGGTGAACAACGGCTGAGGCGCCCCGTTTCGCGCTCGGCCCGGACGCCGTCCGGGAGCCGGGCGCGCAACCGGCCTCCTTCGTGAACGCCGCGGGCACCGGTTCGAAGCATGACCTCCATACAGGACAGGACGCGTCCGATATCCGGCTGATCGGCGACTTCAGGGATATAGGACATGAATAGACCTATATCGATGTCAGCCTGTGCATACGACTTCACGAGGCACGGAAAGGCCGGCAGCCATGAGCAGCAACACGGACGTCAACGAGCTCGTTCACGAGTGGGTGGATGCTTACAACCACCAGGACTTCGACCGGTTCGGGGCGGTGCTCACCGACGACGTCGTCTACACCTGCGGGGCCTTCCAGCTCGCCTTCACCGGCCGCGATGCCTTCGTGGACCACATCCGGGAGTACGCGGGCGCAGTCCCGGACCGGAAGCTGACCCTCAAGCGCGTCATCGCCGAAGGGGACGCCATCGCCATCGAAACCGACTTCGCGGGCACCAGCTCCGGAGCCCACCCGGCCCTGCCCCCGGCCGGACAGCCGGTCACCGCCACCTTCTGCACCGTCCTGCACCTGCGCGGAGGCCGGATCGCCTCGCAGACCGACTACGTCGGCGGACAGTAACCCCCTCCATGAGACGGCTGCGGGGACCGCGCATCACGCGATCCCCGCAGCGCCTCTGCCGGAAGGACGGTGGTCAGCCCGGGACGGGCGGCGCGAGGGGCACGGGCACGCTCAGCGGCGAGGGCACGCTGACCGACGCTCTCGGGCCCGCCGACAACCCCCTCGGCGTCCAACGACAGCTGCCCGGGTCGGCAACCGGACTCATGCTCGCGCCGCGGACGGACCGGGCCGTACCGCCGTCAGATGGCGCAAGTACGCCGCACGGTTGAGCGGGTTGCCGTCCGTGCGCGGGCGCCGCGGGGGAGGGCCCTGGTGGGGGCGGTCCTCGGTCGGGTGGGTCCACCAGAGGGCCTCGCCGCGGGTGAGGGCGGGCAGGCGGCGTTCGGCGTCGGGGGCGTGGCGGGCCGGGATGGCGCCCTTGAGGGTGCACACCTCCGGGCCCGTCTCCGTGTCGTGGATCTCGGCTCCCAGGGCCGCCAGCGCCCCGGCGACGGCACTCAAGGTGTCGGCGGGGACCTCCAGTTCGTAGGCGTGACAGGGTTCGTAGACCCTTGTTCCCGCCTGCGTCAGGGCGGCCATCAGGACCAGCGGGGTCAGCCGGCGGAAGTCGGCCGCGGTGCTCACCGGCGCCGCGTAGCCCGAGCGGGTCAGCGTGACGGTGCAGTCGGCGACCGGCCAGCCGAACAGCCCCTGGGCGAGGGTGCGGTGGACGGTCTCCTCGATCGCGCGGTCGAAGGCGAGCGGCAGGGCGCCGAGTTCGGTCTCGCGGCGGAAGACGGTGCCGGAGCCGGGGACGCCCGGCCCGACCCGCAGGCCGACCGTCGCCCAGAAGACGTGACCGCCGTGCCGGTCGATCTCCTCGTACGCCTCGCCCGTGCCGGTGACCCGCTCGCGGTGGACGGTGCTGCTCGGCTCGAAGACGGCGTCGATGCCGAACTCCTCGGCGAGCGTCGCCGCGACGATCTCCTTCTGCACCTCGCCGTAGAGCAGCACGGACGTGCCGCCGCCCGCCGGCAGGGTGCGGGTGCCGATGAGCGGGTCCTGGTCGGCGAGGGCCGCGAGGGCGGTGTGCAGCCGGGCCGCGTCCTCGGGGCGCACGGGCCTGACCACCGTCTCCAGGCCGGGCGGGGCGAAGTGCGGCCGGTGCGCGCCGTCGCGCACGGGGCCGAGGCGGTCGCCCACCCTGACCTCCGCCAGGCCCCTGACCCGGGCGATGTCCCCGGCCGTGGCGCGGTGCCGGGCATCGGCCCCTTCCGCCGGGGCCTCGACCACGTCGAGGGAGGTGACGCGGCCGCTGTGCTCCTTGTGGCTGCCGTCGGCCTCCCGCCGGTGGAGCGTGATCCGGTCGCGCTGGGCCACGGCCCCCGAGAAGAGCCGCAGGTAGGCGGTCTTCTCGCCGGAGGGGCCACGGTCGACGGCGAAGACGGTGCCGGTGGCGTCCGGGCTCGTGCACTCCGTACCGGCGGTCGGCGGGGTGAAGCCTCCCGCAGGCCGCAGGTAGCGCGCCATGCCGTCGATCAGGTCCGCCACGCCCTGGCCGGACACGGCCGAGCCGAAGTACACCGGGTGTACGAGCCCGCCCGCCGTCTGCCGCGCGAGCGCCTCCCGCACGTCCCCGGCGCAGACGGGGCGTCCCTCCACCAGCTGCGCCAGCAGCGCCTCGTCCTCCTCGGCGAGCACCTCGGCCACCGCCTCGCGGAAGGCGGCGTCCTCGTACGAGCCGGGCACGGTGCGGGCGCCGGGGGTACCGATGCCGCGGACGGTGCCCATGGGCACCACACGCGGGGTCAGCCGGCGGCGGACGGCGGCGAGCGTCTCCGCCTCCCGGGCACCCGCGCGGTCGGTCTTGTTGACGAACAGGAGGGTGGGCAGGCGCAGCCGCCGCAGCGTCTTCATCAGCACGCGCGTGTGGGCCTGCACCCCCTCGACCGCGGACAGCACGAGGACCGCGCCGTCGAGGACGCCGAGGGCGCGCTCGACCTCGGCGATGAAGTCGCTGTGGCCGGGGGTGTCGATGAGGTTGACGCGCAGGCCGCGGGCGCGGAAGGGGGCGACGGCGGTACGGATGGTGATGCCGCGGCGGCGTTCGATCTCGCCGCTGTCGGTGCGGGTGCTGCCGGCGTCGACGCTGCCGAGCCGGTCGATGGCGCCGGTGTCGAAGAGCAGGCGCTCGGTGAGGCTCGTCTTACCCGCGTCGACGTGGGCGAGGATGCCGATGTTCAGAGGGGGCAGGGTGTGCCGGGACGGCACGGGAAGCTGGGGGTGCATACGCGAAGGAGTCCTCGGGAACGGTCGTCCGGTCAGGGCGCTGGGGGTTTCCGAGGCTCTGGCGCATGGGTCCGCTTCTCCTGTGGTCCGAGGGTTCCGAAGGCTCCGAAGACTCCGAGGCGCATCCGAAGGCGCGCGAGGACGCGCGCGGTCATCCTGCCAGCGACGGCCCGGCGCGATCGAGCGATTTTCCCGGCACCCGCAGACCACCCGCAGACCACCCGAGGTCGTCCGAAGACCACCGAAGAGCCACCCGAAGGGCACGTATGAGCAGCCCGTTGCTCATCAGCTGTTCACTCTTGGTAATCTGTCGTCACCGCTGGGAGTCGCGTGGGGTGCGGCAGGCCCGTGTTTGTGAATTGGTTCACACCGGACCCTTGGCCGGGCGAGCGTCTTCGTGCTGAGATGCGGTCACGGCTTCCAGCTCGACGGCGCGCTTGGGGAGGGCACTGTGGCGGACACCGCCATGCGTAATGCGGGGTTGCCGGAGCCGCGGGGACCGCAGGACGGGGACCCGCGGGGGGACGATCCACTGGAGCGGGCCGTGTGGCGGTTGCGCTCGCGCGCCTGCTGGGACGACGCCGCGGCCCTGCTCGCACCGCGCGCGGCCGCCGAGCCCGGGCCGGCCCTGCAGCGGACGGCGGTGCTGACCGAGCGGTGCATGTTCACAGGGGAGGGCTGGGGGGCCGCCGAGGACGCCTTGCGCGCGGCCGAAGCCCTGGCCACGGACGACGAGGGGCGCGGTGCGGCGGCCTGCGAGCGGGGCCACCTGGCCTACGCCTCCACGCTCCTGGGCGTGCGCGACCGGGCCGACGAGGCGCGTTCGGCCCTGGGCAGGGCCGCGGCCCTGCTCGCGCCGGGGTCGCCCACCCGTCCCTTGCTGCACTTCCGCCGCGGCCTGATCGCCCAGCACCTGTCGGACAACCCGTCCGACGCGACGGCCGCGTTCCAGCGCGCCCACGCGGGGGCGACGGCGCAGGGGCAGCGGCTGCTGCTGTCCTTCACCTGGCGGCACGTGGCGGCCATGGCCGAGCACGAGGGCAAGCCCGCCGAAGCGCGCTACGGCTTCGCGGAGTCGCTGCGCATCCGGGAGGAGCTGGGCTATCTGGTGGGCATCGCCCCGGCGCTGGCCTCGCTCGCCGCGGTCGTTCCCGACGAGGGCGAGGCCGCCAGGCTGCGCGAGGAGGCGGCCAGGCTGGTCCGGCTGCTGGGCGGTGTCCCGTGCTGGCTCGCGGAGCGGCTGGCACCGGCGGCGGACTGACCACCGCTCCCGGCCGGCACCCGTCGCCGGCCCGTCGTCACTCCGCCGCCGCGAAGTGCCCCCGCACCAGCGCCTCGGCCCGCTCCACGTCGTACGCGGCCAGCGCCTCCAGCAGGGCGAGGTGTTCGGCCGCGTCCGCGACGAGGTCGGCCGCACGGTGCGGCCGGCCGTGCGCCGCCGGCCACTGCGCGCGGCGGTGGAGCTCATCGGCGACCGCGACCAGCTGGCCGTTGCCCGCAAGGCCCAGGAGCGCGCGGTGGAAGGCCCGGTCGGCCTCGGCGTAGAGCACGCGGTCGCCGGTGGCCGCCGCGATGCACGCGGCCTCGGCGAGCGGCCGGAGCCCGTCCCAGCGGGCGGGCGGGACCGTACGGGCCAGCCGCAGCAGCACCGGGACCTCCAGCAGAGCGCGCACCTCGGCGAGCTCGGCGAGGTCGCGCGCGGTGCGCGAGGTGACGCGGAAGCCGCGGTTGGGGACGACCTCGACGGCGCCTTCCAGGGCCAGCTGCTGCATCGCCTCCCGCACGGGCGTCGCCGACACGCCGAAGCGCTCGCCGAGCGCGGGGCCGGAGTAGACCTCCCCCGGTATCAGCTCGCCGCCGACGAGGGCCTTGCGCAGGGCGTCCAGCACCTGGCCGCGCACGGAGTGGCGCTGGGGCATCCTGCGGGCGGGAGCGTGCGCGGGGGCGCCGCCGCGGCCCCCGTGCTCCGGATACTCCTGCTCGCCGTGGACGTGCTCGCCGCGGGCGCCCTCGCCGCGGACATCGGCACGGCCGCCGGCGGGAGCGCCGACGGGCACGGCCTCGCCGCGCGCGACCTGCGCCGGCACGTCGGCGAACAGGCTCGCGGCCGGCGCGGCGGTGCGGGATCTTCCCTGCTCCATTGGGGTCCTCCTGATGTCCTTTCTGAACCATAGGCGGCCCCTGCGGCAGTTCAAACCCCGATCAACCGGGGTAAGGTAAGCCTTACCCGTAGAACGATCGCGATTCGGTGGTCCCGCATGACGTCCGCCCCGACTGCCCCGCCCTCGCTCTCGGACTCCTACGCCCGGCTGGCCGAGGTCTTCCCCGGCCTGTCCGTGACCGCCGGGCCCCCGTGCACCGGCGAGGGCTGGGTGACCGCCGCGGGGCTCGCGGAGGGCGGCGGCGAGCTGGACGCCTTCCTCGCGTGGGACGCCGAACAGATCCGGCGCGACCACGGGGCGCAGGCCCGCGCCGACGTCGTCGCGAGCTTCGGCCTGCACCGCTACGCCTGGCCGTTCTGCCTGCTCGTCACCGTCCCCTGGTTCCTGCACCGCAGGGTGCCGCGGCTGCCCGCGGAGAGCGTCTCTTTCCATCGCACCATGGGCCGGATGACCGCCGACGCGGCGGAGTTCACGTGTTTGGCCGGCGATCCCGCGGCTTGCCTGCCGGGCGCCCGGACCGTCCCCGGCGAAGAGGCGCTGCGGGCGGAAGTGCGCGCCTCCATTGCCGCGCATTTCACGCCCGTACTGGCCGGTTTCCGGCTGCGGATGCGGCGCGGTCCGCGCGCCCTGTGGGGCATGGTGACGGACGAACTGGCCGAATCCTTGTGGTATGTGGGACAGCTGCTCGGCGAGGAGGAACGCGCGCGGCGCGAGCTGGCCCTGCTGCTGCCGGGGGTGACGCCGCCGTACGTCGGCGGCGCGGCCTTCCGGATGCTTACCGGCCGCCTGGGAGAGCCGATTCCGACCCGCGACAGGGTCAGTTGCTGCCTCTTCTACACCGTGCGTCCCAAGGACACCTGTACGACCTGCCCCCGGATGTGCGACACGGACCGGGTACGGCGGCTGTCCGTAAGCTGACCGGCCTCACACCACTCGATCGGGTGAGGTGAAGGGAACGCAATTCCCTCTTCCCTTAATGACGTTCGAATTTCTTCGCACCTATCCGTATGCCGTTGCCCTCCATTGGCAGGCAGTTGGCGCGAAACCCCTTGGCGAACGGGCCGATTCCGCGAGGATGGCGCGCGAAAGGCCGTACAGCTATGCAAGGGACGCAAGATGAGAGTGACCGATATACCGCTGAATTGGATGCTCCCCTGTGTCGTGGCGCTCGCCGGGGCCGTGGTGGCGGTGACGGTGCTCGCACGCGGCCGGCACGGCGCGGACGACGCAGGAGGCGGCACGGACTCCTGGGAGCGCAACGAGGAGCGCAGACGGCGCAAGGAGGCCATCTACGGGAGCGCCTCGTACGTCCTTCTGTTCTGCTGCGCCGCGGTGGCCGCCGCCCTCTCCTTTCACGGCCTCGTGGGGTTCGGGCGGCAGAACCTGGGGCTGACGGGCGGCTGGGAGTACCTGGTGCCCTTCGGCCTCGACGGGGCCGCCATGTTCTGCTCGGTGCTGGCGGTGCGCGAGGCGAGCCACGGCGACGCCGCGCTCGGCTCGCGCATGCTCGTGTGGACCTTCGCCAGCGCGGCCGCCTGGTTCAACTGGGTGCACGCCCCCCGGGGCCTGGACCACGCCGGGGCACCGCAGTTCTTCGCCGGCATGTCGCTGTCGGCCGCGGTCCTCTTCGACCGCGCGCTCAAGCAGACCCGCCGGGCCGCTCTGCGCGAACAGGGCCTGGTGCCCCGGCCGTTGCCGCAGATCCGGATAGTGCGCTGGCTGCGGGCTCCTCGCGAAACCTTCGGCGCCTGGTCCCTGATGCTCCTGGAAGGCGTCCGTTCGCTGGACGAGGCCGTGGAGGAGGTCCGCGAGGACAAACGGCAGCGGGAGCAGGCCAGGGCCCGCAGGAGGGAGGCCGGCAAGCTGGAGCGCGCCCGGCTCAAGGCGTACAACCGCCAGAACCGGGTGTGGGGCCGGGTCCGGGGCGGCCGGCAGGTCGAGGTCGGCGGGGCCGCGGTGCCCGCCCCCGCGCAGCCGGCGCAGATCGGGGCGGACCCTTCCATAGTCGACCAGGGACAGCTTCCCGTCCGCGCGCGTCCACTGCAGGCGGTCGGCCGCCCTGATCCGATCGACCTCACCGCGGAGGACGACACCCAGGCGATCCCCCGCCTGGACTCCCTTGAGGCCAAGCTCGCCCAGATCGAGCGGCAGTTCGGCTGACCCCTGAGCCCTGGGTCGTCGCGAAGCGGCGGTTCAGGGCTCCCGGGTGTCAGCACCCCTGGACGCGAAGGCCTCCGGGTGTCAGGGCTCCTGGGCGGCCAGCTCGAACCAGACCGACTTCCCGACGCCGTGGGCGCGCACGCCCCAGCCGTCCGACAGGGCGTGGACGAGCAGCAGCCCCCGCCCCGACGTCGCCGCCTTCTCGATGTCGCTCATCTCCGGCACGAGGTCCCTGACCGGCCCGAGATCCGTGCCCGGCCCGCCCGGCGCCGGATGGCCCGTCATGAAGTCCCGCACCTCCACCCGCAGGCGCCCCCTCGCATGGACCGCCGCGCCCGTGAGCGCAGCGCCCGATATCGCCGCCTTGACCACGGCGCCCCCGTCGGTGTGCACCAGCGCATTGGTGACGAGCTCGCTCGTGAGCAGCTCGGCGGTCTCCGCACGGCCCGGCGCGCCCCAGCGGGCCAGAAAGCGCCGCAACTCGGCCCGGACTTCCCGGACACCGGTGAGATCCCGGCGGCGAAGCCTTCTTTCGAATAGCGGCCCGGAATGCGCCGCACCTTCCCCGTACCCGCCCCTGTGGTCCGTACGGTCCTCCCGCTCCCCCGCATAGCCCTCAGCGCCCGCCCGGCCTGCTGCCTGCCGTTTCATCCTCCCTGACCCGACCCCTCCCCGGCGCCCCGGCCTCGAACACGCTCGCGCTCACTCACCGCAATGCATGCCCCGGACCACCCGGGACAACGCCTGTTGAGCCATCAACATGGTGATATGACCAAAATCCCGGAGCCTCTTGCGCGGTACGCGAATATGCCGTTGGCGTGCGCCGGACCGGGAATTTGTGCGGGGCTGGAGGGAATTCCCGGCGCGGCGGTCCGTACCTTGCCGGCAGCGCTGCGCCGCGCCGGGCCCGCAGACGGCCGGGCGGGGCGGTGACCACGCCACCGCCCCGCCCCGGAACCGGCCCGGCTACGCCTCCCAGACGGCACACGCCGTACGGTCGTCGGCGTATCCCTTGACCCGCAGCTGGGTGTCGGCGAGGAACGCCGCGAGGCCCGGCGGCCGCTCCCCCGCCCAGCGCTCGGCCAGCCTGCCGCCCAGCTCCGGCTCACCGCGCATCGGATCGGCCAGGCCCGCCGTGCACAGCATCAGGGTGTCCCCCGGGCGGGCCACGGACGCCCGGAAGCGGAACGGCTCGCCCGGCGCCTCCACCTCGACGGGCTCGACGGGCGGCGCGAGGCCCGGCGTGGGGATGCCGAGGTCCACCGTCATCGAGTCGGCGGGCGCCGAGCCGTAGCCGATGACCGGCTCACCCGTGCGCTCCGCCGGCGGGTCCGGCTCCAGGTCCTGCCAGACCCCCTCGCGGAGGCGGAACAGGCCGCCTGCGCCGACGCCGAAGAACACGCGCGTACGGCACTGCGGGTCGGCGGTCAGCAGCAGGCAGCGGACGGTGGCCGTGTACTCGTCCGGCCGCAGGTCCAGTTCGGCGGCGCGGGCGCGCAGCCGGCCGTAGGAGCGGTCGGTGAGGCGGTGCAGGCCCGACTTCAGCTCGCCGCGGCGGCCGCCGCGGATGTCGTCGGCCAGCCGGGCGTGGCTGCGGCCGACGGCGCCCGCCAGCCACATGCAGGCGTCCCGCGCCGCGCGCGGCGCCACGTTCGACCCGCGCGTGCCGCTGGCCATCGCGACGAGCAGCAGGGCGCTGTCGCCGTCACCGAAGCGGGCGGTCAGCAGGGAGTCCCGCCGGGGCTCGCCGCGGTAGCGCGCGGAATCGCCGCGCAGGGACAGGGCCCGCAGGGTGACGGCGCCGTACTGCGCACCGTCCAGGACGGTGTCCGGCACGAGGCCGTCCAGGTCCTGCGGGTCGGCTGCGGGCCAGGCCGTGGGCTCGGCGTCGTACGTGGGCGGCCGCTCGCCGACGTAGTCCGTCGGGCGGGCCGGCCCGCGCGACGGCTGCGGGGGCGCGGCCAGGGGGTGGCGCCGGGGCGGCGTGGAGTCGCGCGAGACGACGGGCGGGCGGGAGGCCGGTTCGAGAGACGCAGCCGCCCGGGCTGCGGGTCCGGCGGGCTCGACGGGCTGGGCGGGCTCGACGGGCTCGGCGGGTTCGCCGCCGGGCTCGGGGACGGCCGGCCGGGCGTCCCGCGCGGTGATGCGGGCGGGGCTCGGCACGGGCTCCGGGAGCTCCGGGAGCCCCCTGTCCGCACGGACGTCGGGCAGGCTTCCGGCGGGCTCCGGGCGCTGCTGGGCGGGGATCCCGGAGAACTCCGGCCGCCCGTACGGCTCGGGGAGCTCCGGCGGCTCCGGCCGGTGCCGGGGCTGCGGGGCGGGCGGCTCCACCCGGGGAGGCCGCGGCCGCAGGGGCCGCTCGACCCGCACCGGCCTGGTCGGCCTCTCAAGCCGCCCCGAACGCCGCGGCGCCGGCGGCTGGGCGGGACGGTCGGGATCGTCCGGCCGGTCCGTGCGCTCGGCGAGGCCGGCACGGCCGGAGGGATCCCTCCGGCCGGCACGGTCCCCGCCGCCGGAGAGACCCGGGCGCCCGGGGGCGTCCCCGGCGGCGGCGCGGTCCGGCTGCGGAGAATCCGGGTCACCGGCCTGTTCCGCATGTCCGGAACGGCTCGCCTGCGCGGAACGGCTGGGGCGGCCCGGGGCGTCCCCGGTGCCGGAGCGGTCCACCGGCTCCGGAACATCCGGTTCACCGGACCGGCCCACAGGCTCCGAACGGCTCGTCTGCGCCGGACGGTTCACGCGGCCGGAGACTTCCCCGTCGCCGGAGCGGTCCACTTCCTCGCCGTCCGGATCGTCGGAGCGGCGCGCATCATCGGAGGCTCGCGCACGTTCCATACGGCTCGCCTGCGTTGAGCGGCCGGGACGGCCGGGGGCGTTCCCGCCGTCGATGTCGTCCGCCGGCTCCGGAACATCCAGGTCATCGAAGTGTTCGGCGCCTTCCGAACGGCTCACCCGCGCCGGACGGTTCGAGCGGCCGGAGACTTCCCCGTCGCCGGAGCGTTCCGCTTGCGCACTGCCCGGGGCGTCGGAGCGGCCCGCACGTTCCGTACAGGCGGCGCGGTCGGCTTGATCAGCTTGATCGGAAGCGTCCGCATAATCCGAGCGGTCCACACGCTCCGCGCGGCGCGGCGGTGCCGAACGATCCGGGCGGTCGGCCCGGTCCGTATCCCCGGAGCGGGAGCGGCGGTCGGTGCCGCCGAAGAAGAGGTCCGCGCCTTCGCAGCGGTCCGACCGGGCCGGACGGCCGGGGCGCTCCCCGGCCACGGGCCGGGCGGGGCGCTGGGAGCGGGCCGGGCTTCCCGCCGCAGTGCCGTCAGGCTCCCGCCGGGGCGGCCGGGCGGGGCCCGAGGCCCCCATGGACCCCGGTGGCTGGTCCTCCCGCGGCAGCCGGGGCGGCTCGGGGCGGCTCCGGGGGTCCTGCCGCTCCGGCCGCTCCGGCCGCTCCGGCCGCGGCGCCCGCTCCGGTTCTACCGGCCCGTCAGGGCCGACCGGCTGCCGCGGTACCTCCGCCTGCCTGCGGGGGTCGCTCTTGCGCCACTTCTGCGGCTTCTCCAGGAGTTCCGGAAGCAATCCCGCCGAATGCAGATCCGGCGGTTTCGGAATCCTCGGCAGCGGAACCCGGGCCGTCCGCCCGGGCGCGGGCCCGTCGTCAAGCCGTTCCGCGCGCGAAGGCGGGGGCAGCTCGGGCGGGGGCTCCGCCCCGGGCGGCGGGGGCGTGAATTCGGAACGCCCCGGCACGCCGCGCGAACGGGGCGCCCCATATCCCTTCGGCAGCGAAGGAAGCCCGCTCGGGGGGACGGCGACGGGGTCCGGAGGCCGCGGCGGATCAGGGGGCTCGGCTCTCGGCGCCCTCACCGTCCTTTGGGCCCTTTTCGGCCGTTCGCCGCCGGACTCCGCCCTCACCACCGCCGAGGCGGAGGTGAATCGCTCGTCCAGGCTGCTGTCGTCCCCGGCGGCGGAGCCGATATCCGGTTCATTCTTGTCGTACAACTCGCCCCACCAGGCGTCCTCTTGGCCGGTGCGCGGGTCCCCCTGCTGGCTCATGCCCTTATTGTCCATACTCTGGGGCATACGGGAAGAGTGCACGGCAGACCTCACCCGGGGATGATGACCGAGTCGAAAAGCGGTCGCGGGGAGGGATGTCGTGTGCTCGGTGCCATTGGACTGGAAGAGCCTGCCGCAGTCCGGGAGATGGGCCGTCGCGGGGGGACGGAAAAGGAACGGCAGCAGCCCGCAGGACACAGTGGTGTGGAACTGATTACGGGAGCACGCGCTGTTGACGAACGACTGCGGCACATACGGCGCGGCGCCGCCGTGGAGATATGCACACTGCTGGCGGGAAGACCCCGGCGCGCGGCCGGGACGGCCGTCCCGGCCGCACCGGAGGGCCCGAACAGCTCGAACGGCTCAGCCGTTTCGTCGGTCACAGCGTCCGGCATACCCCACCGCACGGTGGTCGAACGTGCCGGCCTCGCCGCAGTGCCGGATTCCGGGGATCCGGCCCGGATGCGCGTCGCGGAGCGCATTCCCGCCGAACTGGTGATCGCCGACCGTGCAGTTGCCCTGCTCCCGCTCACTCCCCGCACGGCCGGGCTCGCCGCGCTTCCCGAGCTGCCCGAGCCGGCGGCCCTGGTCGTCCACCCCGGCCCGCTGCTCGCCTCGCTGGTGAATCTGTTCGAGGACATCTGGAACGAGTCCCTCCCCATACGGGTCTGCGCGGACGCCGCCCGGCGCGCGGCCGACGGCTCCCCGGCCGGACCCGACGCGCTCGACCTCGCCGTGCTCTCGCTGCTGATGGACGGCCTGACCGACGCGAGCGTCGCCAAGCAGCTCGGGCTCGGGCTGCGGACGGTGCAGCGCCGGGTGAAACGGCTGATGGAGCTGGCGGGGGTGACCACCCGGCTGCAGCTGGGGTGGCACGCGGCCGCGCACGGCTGGACGGCACGCCTCTGACGGGAGGCGAGGGTCGGGTCTCGGCCACGTGGCCGCAATCGTCCGGGGGCGCCGCCGCCCGGCTTCCGGCAACCTTGGTGCATGGGGACGTGGCAGCTGCTCCTGGTCGGCCTCGTGATGCTGCTCGGCCTGCTCGGCGTGGTCACTCCCGGGGTGCCGGGGCCGCCGATCGTGTGGGCCGGCGTGCTGTGGTGGTCGATGACCGACCGGACCGCCCTCGCGTGGGCCGTGCTGGCGGGGGCGACGGGCGTGCTGCTGCTGGAGCGGGTGGTCGGCTGGCTGCTGCCGCCCCGCCGCCTCCGGGGCGCGGGCATCACGCGCCGCGCCTTCCTGGTGGCGGGGGTCTCCGGCATCGCCGGCTTCTTCCTGATCCCGGTGCTGGGCGCGGTCCCCGGGTTCGTCGCCGGGCTCTACGGCGTCGAGCGCAGGCGTCTGGGCGGGCACGGCGCGGCGTGGGCGTCCACCCGGAACGTGATGCGGGCGCTGGGCACGAGCGTCCTGGTGGAGCTGTTCGCATGCCTGCTGGTGGTGGGGATGTGGATCGGCGCGGTCACCGCAGGATGAGCAGGGGCCGGGGGCCGGGCGGGCCCCCGGGCCGGCCGGGCCCGGCTCACCGGGCCGCCGCGCCCCCGAAGCCTTCGAGGGCGAGCAGCGCGCGCTTGCGGTCCAGGCCGCCCGCGTAGCCGGTGAGCGAGCCGTCCGCGCCGATCACGCGGTGGCAGGGGCGCAGCACGAGCAGCGGGTTGGCGCCGACGGCCCCGCCGACCGCGCGGACCGCGGCCCGGGAGGCGCCGATGCGGGCGGCGAGTTCGCCGTAGGTGGTGGTGGCGCCGTAGGGGATGGCGTCCAGGGCGTCCCAGACGCGGCGGCGGAACTCCGTGCCCTCCACGGCGAATTCGAGGCGGAAGTCCTGGGACTCGCCCGCGAAGTAGGCGGTGAGCTGCCGCTCGGCCTCGGCGAAGGCGGCGGCTTCGCGCTGCCAGCCGGGGTCCACGGCCGGGGCGTTCTTCTGGTCCGGTACGGACAGGGAGGCGATGGCGGTCCCGCCGGGGGCGGTGGCGGAGGGCCGGCCGGTGACGAGGAGCGGGCCGAGGGGGCTCGTGATCTCGCTGTAGAGGGTGGTCATGGTCAGGAGTCCTTGCCGGTCGGGGCGGCGGTGGCCGCCAGGTGCCAGAGGTGGTGGAGGGCGTAACTGCGCCAGGGGCGCCAGGCGTCGGCGGCGCCGGGGTCCGCGCCGAGCGCGGTGAGGCCGTGCCGGACGCCGGCGTCGGCGGTGAGGAGGACGTCGGGGTCGCCGAGGGCCCGCATGCGGATGTAGCCGGTGGTCCACGGGCCGATGCCGGGGAGGCCGAGGAGGGCGCGGGCCGCCTCCTCGCGGTCCGCGCCGGGGTCGAGGCGGACCGTGCCGTCGGCGAGGGCCGTGGCCGTCGCACGCAGGGCGCGCTTGCGGGCGTCCGGCATGTCGAGCTCGTCGAGGGCGGCGTCGGCGAGGGTGGCGGGGTCGGGGAAGAGGTGCGTGAGGCCGCCGTCGGGGGCGGGCAGGGGCTTGCCGTAGGCGGCGACGAGGCTCTCGCCGAGGCGTACGGCGGCGGCGACGCTGACCTGCTGCCCGAGCACGGCCCGTACGGCCAGTTCCTCGCCGTCCGCGGCGCCGGGCGAGCGCAGGCCGGGCCTGGCGGCGACGAGCGGGCGCATCAGGGGGTCGGCGCCGAGCCGCTCGGCGACGGCGTAGGGGTCGGCGTCGAGGTCGAACAGGCGGCGTACGCGCTGGACGGCGGTGGCCAGGTCGCGGGGGTCGGTGAGGTGGAGCCGGCAGTCGAGCCAGGCTCCGTGCCGGCTGTCTCCGGGCCGGGGTTCGTGGACCTCGGCGATGCCGGTGCCGTAGGGCAGCCGCAGGGTGCGGCGGTAGAGGCGGGCGCCTGCGGTGCCGAGGACCTCCTCGGCACCGGGGACGGCGCGGCGCTGCAGGAAGCCGAAGATCTCGCGTGCGGCGTACGGGCCGCGGTGGGCCAGCCGCAGCGGGATGCCGGCGCCGGAGGCCCGGCGGCTCTTGCCCCCGCGCAGGCCGCTGGGGGTGGACGCGTAGATCTCACGGATCGTGTCGTTGAACTGGCGCACGCTCGCGAAGCCCGCGGCGAAGGCGATGCCGGTGACCGGCATGTCCGTGGTCTGCAGCAGGACGCGCGCGGTGTGGGCGCGCTGGGCGCGGGCGAGGGCGATGGGGCCGGCGCCGAGCTCCTGGGTGAGCTGGCGGTGCACCTGCCGGGCGCTGTAGCCGAGGCGGGAGGCGAGCCCCGCGACGCCGTCGCGGTCGACGACGCCGTCGCCGATCAGCCGCATGGCGCGGCCGACGAGGTCGGCGCGGACGTTCCACTCGGCGGAGCCGGGGGCGGTGTCGGGGCGGCAGCGGCGGCAGGCGCGGTAGCCGGCGCCCTGTGCGGCGGCGGCCGAGGGGTAGAAGCAGGCGTTGTGGCGCTTGGGGGTCACGGCGGGGCAGCTGGGACGGCAGTAGATGCCGGTGGTCTTCACGGCGAGGAAGAACTCGCCGTCGAAACGGGCGTCCCTGCCGTGTACCGCTTGGTAGCGGGCCTCGTCGTCCATGCGTCCAGTCTGCGGCATGGGGGTGCGTGCGACTGGCGGAAATCGGACGGGGGCCTTCGGGCCTGTGAGGCAGACCCGAAGGCGCGTCCCGGCGGTGCCGGGCCTGCCCGGGGCAGGTCCGGCACCGCCAGGGGGAACCGCGACTACCGCCCGCCCCGCTTGCGGGCGTACGCCTCACGGCCCTCCGCCGACTTCATCTTCCAGTCGCGGCGGATCTCCGCCCGCAGCCGGGCGTCGGTGCGGGAGGCGATCCACGCGTTCTCGCGCTGCAGCTTCCTGTAGCTGTCGAGGCGCCGCTGCCCCAGCTCCCCCGAGTCGACCGCCGCGAGGACGGCGCAGCCCGGCTCGGCGTCGTGCCCGCAGTCGTGGAACCGGCAGCGGGCGGCCAGCTCCTCGATCTCGGCGAAGGTCTGCGAGAGGCCGCTTTCCGCGTCCCACAGGCCGACGCCGCGCAGCCCCGGGGTGTCGATCAGGACACCACCGGAGGGCAGCTTGAGCATGTTGCGTGTGGTGGTGGTGTGACGGCCCTTGCCGTCCCGGTCGCGGGCGGCGTTGACGTCCTGGACGTGCTCGCCGACCAGGGCGTTGGCCAGGGTGGACTTGCCGGCGCCGGACTGGCCGAGCAGCACGGACGTGCCCCCGGCCAGCGAGGCGGCGAGGACGTCGACGCCCTCGCCGGTCTCCGCGCTGACGGCGAGCACCTGGGCGCCCGGCGCCACGGTCGCCGTGTCGGACAGGAGGTGGCCGAGGACGACGGGGTCGGGCACGAGGTCGGCCTTGGTGAGGACGACCATCGGCTCGGCCCCGCTCTCCCAGGCCAGGGCCAGGAACCGCTCGACGCGGCCCAGGTCCAGCTCCACGGCCAGGGAGACCGCGATGATCGCGTGGTCGACGTTGGCGGCGAGGACCTGGCCCTCGGAGCGCTTGGACGACGTCGAGCGCACGAAGGCGCTGCGGCGGGGCAGCAGGGCGAGCACCAGACCGCGGCCGGTGTCGACGGCGGCCCAGTCGCCGGTGCACATGATGTTCAGCGGGTCGCCGGTGGTGACGAGCGCGGTGTCGGCCTGCACGGTGTGCACGCCGGTGCCGTCGGGCGCGGGCACGACGACGTCGCAGCGGCCCCGGTCGACGCGGACGATGCGGCCGGGGACGGCGCCCCCGGCGGCGTGGGCGGTGAAGCTGTCAGCGAACCCTGCGTCCCAGCCGTACGGGGCGAGAGGGTGTGAGAGCTCGGTCAAGACGGTGTTCCTTAAAGGAGGAGAAGGAGGAAGTGACGGACTTCTGCTGGGTGCGGGCCGTGACAGTCATCGGTCCTCGCCTCCTCTCCTCGGAACACGCGTCTTTCGCGCTGGGGTGAGCTTAAGCAGGGCGGACGGGCGTGCGCGAAGGGTTTTTCTCCCTTCGCCTTCGCTACTCGCGCCGCTTCACGTGCGCTACTCGCGCCGCTTCGCGTGCCGGGCGTGCTTCGGCTGGTGGGTCTCCTTCTGGAGACGCGAGCGGACGTCGTCCGGGGGCAGGAACTGGGCCCACCGCTCCGGGAACTCCGAGGGCGGCTCGCGGTCCTGGCCGATCACGCCCTCGTCCGGGCCGTAGTCGTCGAGGTCGTCCTCCAGGCTCGCCTCCAGCGCGCGGGCCGCGCGCTCGGCGGCCTCCTGCGCCGCGGCCGCGGCCCGCAGCCGGTCGACGTCGGCGCGCGCGGCGGCGGTGGCCACCGACGGCCACACCCGGTCGAGCGCGGCGTTGACGGCCGCGCCGACGAGCACGGCGAAGGCCGAGACGCCGATCCACAGCAGCACGGCGACGGGCGCGGCGAGGGAGCCGTAGATGGTCGGCCCCTCCACCGTGTGGGTGAGGTAGATCCGCAGCAGGAAGCTGCCGAACACCCACATCGTCAGGGCGACGAGCGCCCCGGGGATGTCCTCCTGCCAGGGCGAACGGACCGGCACGGACACGTGGTAGAGCGTGGTGAGGAAGGCGATGCACAGCAGGATGACGACGGGCCAGTACAGGAACCGCACGACGTCGGCGCTCCAGGGCACGACGTCCACCACCGCCTCGGGCCCGGCGACCATCAGCGGCAGCGCCACCGCCCCGATGAGGAGGGCGACGATGTAGAGGAGGAAGGCGAGCAGGCGGGTCCGGACGATGCCGCGCTTGCCCTCCAGCCCGTACATGATCGTGATGGTGTCGACGAAGACGTTGACGGCGCGCGAGCCGGACCACAGGGCGATGGCGAAGCCGACGGAGATGACGTCGGGGCGGCCCTTGGTGACGTCCCGCAGCAGGGGCCGGGCGATCTCGTTGACGCCCTTGTCGCTGAGGACCGTCGCGGACGCCCTGAGGATGTTCTCCTGGATGGAACCGATGGTGTTGGTGCCGGTCCAGTCGTCCAGGTAGCCGAGCAGGCCGAGGAGGCCCAGCAGCAGGGGCGGCAGGGACAGCAGCGTGAAGAACGCGGCCTCCGCGGCGAGCCCGGTCACGCGGTATTCGATGCAGGAGTTGACCGTGTCCTTCAGAAGAAGCCACGCCATCCTGCGTTTCGAGACATTCCGGTACAGGACGCGAGCCCTGTGCAGCCGGCCGGCCCGACGCCCCGGAGATTCATTTGCTGCCTGCACGCTCTAACCGTATCCGGCCTGGCAGCATCGGCTCGCACTCCCGCCGAACAGACGGGCGACAGGGGGTGGGACGAGCGTCCGGTGGAGGGTGATGCTGCGCCGACTCGGCACCACCCTCCGGCCGCTCTCCCACACCATCCGCCCGCGGCGCGACCCCGCGCAACGGTTGCATGGAGTTGCAATCCTGTGGATGCCCCGGCGGACGGGGCCGCGGGACGGCACCATGGCAGCGTGAACCGCGGAACCACCGACGAACGCCTGCTGCCGGCCGTCCGGGAGGCCTGCCTGGGTGACGCACGGCCTCCGGTGCCCCCGCGCCCGGTCATCGGGCAGTCCTGGCACCGCGTCCGGCTCCGGGGCCTCGATCCGGAGAAGGGCGGTTCGTCCCCGCCGCTCCCGGCCGAGGAGGTCGAGCAGCGGCGCCAGCGCTCGCCGCTCGCGGCGCTGCTCGTCCAGCTGCGCGAGGGGCTGGGCTCGGTGGTCGACATCGAGCGGCACCTGATGGCCGTCACGGACGCCGAGGGACGGGTGCTGTGGCGGCAGGGCAATCCGGGCGTGCTGCGCAGCGCCGACCGGCTCGGCTTCGACGTCGGCGCGTCCTGGGCGGAGGAACTGGTCGGCACCAACGGCATCGGCACCTCGCTGGTGGAGCGGCGGCCGGTGCAGGTGCGCTCGGCCGAGCACTACGTCCGCACCCACCACGGCTGGACCTGCGCGGCGGCCCCGCTGCACGATCCGCGCGACGGGCGGCTGCTGGGCGTGCTGAACGTCAGCGGCCCGGCCCCGGTGTTCAACCCGGCCACGCTGCCGCTGGTCACGGCGGTCGCGAAGCTGGGCGAGGGGGAGCTGCGGTCCCGGCACTGGGAGTCGGTGGAGCGGCTGCGGGCGGTCGCGGCGCCCATGCTGGCCCGGGTGGGCGGGCGGGCGCTGGTGGTGGACCGCGACGGCTGGGCGGCGGCGGTGACGGGCATGGGGCCGGTGGGGCGGGTCGCGCTGCCCAAGACGGTGCAGGCGGGGCGGGCGTGGCTGCCCTCGCTGGGGCTGTGCTCGCTCGCGCCGCTGCCGGACGGCTGGCTGGTGCGGGTGGAGGAGGCGCCCCGCGCCGAGCTCGTGCCCAACCGCGTCGTGCTCGACGTACGCGGCCCGCGCCGCTGGACGGTCACGGTCGCGGGCGCCGGCGGCGAGTGGTCGCAGGAGCTCAGCCCGCGCCACGCCGAGCTGCTGTACGTGCTGGCCCGGCACCCCGTGGGCCGCTCCGCCGCGGAGCTCGCGGCGGACCTCTTCGGCGACGCCTCCCGGACGGTGACGGTCCGGGCGGAGATGTCCCGCATGCGGCGCACCCTGGCGGGCGTCCTCGGCCACCGCCCGTACCGCTTCGCCGACGGCGTCGACGTCCGCCTGCTGACCCCGCCGCGGGGCGAGGACCTCCTGCCGGCGTCGACGGCCCCGGTGGTCCTGACGGACCGCGCACGCCTTCCGGGCGGGCCGGACTGACTACCGGGCCCGCGCCCGGCACCGCATGCCGACCCGAAGCACGGCGACCCACCCCCGGGCGGGGACCGCAAGCCCCCGCTCACCCCGCGCGCCCCGCGTCATGGTTCGCTGGGCGTATGAGCATCCGTACGACCAGCGTGACCACCTGGTCCCTGGAACAGACCTCGCCGGCCGACCTCGTTCCCGTCCAGGAGCCGGACGCCGCGTCCGGCATCCGGATTGTCCGCTCCGAGGTGCCCTCGCCCGAGTTCAGCCGCTTCCTCTACACGGCCGTCGGCGGCGACGTGACCTGGCTCGACCGGCTGCCCTGGAGCCACGCGCAGTGGCGCGCGTACCTGGAGCGGCCCGGGGTCGAGACCTGGGTGGCCTATGAACACGGGACACCGGCGGGCTACATCGAACTGGACCCGCAGCCCGAAGGCACGGTCGAGATCGTCTACTTCGGGCTGATCCCGGCGTTCCGCGGCCGCCGCATCGGCGGCCACCTGCTGTCGTACGGCACCGCCCGGGCCTGGGACCTGGCCGAGCACTGGGAGGGCCGGGAGCCGACCCGCCGGGTCTGGCTGCACACCTGCAGCCTGGACGGCGAGCACGCCGTGGCCAACTACGAGAAGCGCGGCTTCCGCCTGTTCGAGACGAAGACCGAGGAGCAGCCCGAGGCCGCCCCGCCCGGGCCCTGGCCGGGCGCCCACGCCTGAGAACAGGCCGGACACGGGCCGAACACAGACCGGGTACAGACCGGGTACAGGCCGGACACAGGCACCGCGCCCGCCCCGCCCGGCACGGCACGCCACCGAACCCGTCCCGCGATGCGGGACGGGTTCGTCCATAATCCGGACAACGGTGGACTGGCCAGTTCCCGCCGTGCCACGCTTCCGTCATGTCCGGAGCTGGAATCGTCTTGGTGAGTCGGCGTCACGTCGACCTCGTCCGCGTGTCCAGCGCCATCTGTCCGGCGCGCTGACGTCTCAGCACCAGCACTGCCGTTTCCTGACTTTCGCCCGCTCCCCCGCCGTCCCCGATGCCGCGGACGAGCATCCCCCTTGCGCACCCCCGCAGCCCCGTAAGCACCCGCGCCCGCCCCTGCATCCGCATCCGCCGGCGCCGGGCGCACCCGTGGGCGTACCCGCAGGCCACCGAAGGACATACCGCCATGGCTGCCACCTCGCAGACCCCCTCAGCCGCCACGTCCCGCCGCAAGGCCGGCCGCCACCGCGGCGAGGGCCAGTGGGCCGTGGGCCACTTCACCCCGCTCAACGGCAACGAGCAGTTCAAGAAGGACGACGACGGTCTCAATGTGCGGACACGCATCGAGACGATCTACTCGAAAGCCGGCTTCGACTCCATCGACCCCAACGACCTGCGCGGACGGATGCGCTGGTGGGGGCTGTACACCCAGCGCAAGCCGGGGATCGACGGCGGCAAGACCGCGGTCCTGGAGCCGGAGGAGCTGGACGACAAGTACTTCATGATGCGGGTGCGCATCGACGGCGGCCGGCTCACCGTCGCCCAGCTGCGCGCCATCGGCGAGGTCTCGCAGACCTACGCCCGCGGCACGGCCGACATCACCGACCGGCAGAACATCCAGCTGCACTGGGTGCGCATCGAGGACGTGCCCGCCATCTGGGAGCGGCTGGAGGCCGTCGGGCTGTCGACGACGGAGGCGTGCGGCGACTGCCCGCGCGTGATCATCGGCTCGCCGGTCGCCGGGATCGCCGCGGACGAGATCCTCGACGGCACGCCGGCGATCGAGGAGATCGAGCGCCGCTACATCGGCAGCAGGGAATTCTCCAACCTGCCGCGGAAGTTCAAGTCCGCGGTCTCCGGCTCGCCGGTGCAGGACGTGGTCCACGAGATCAACGACATCGCGTTCGTCGGCGTCGTCCACCCCGAGCACGGTCCCGGCTTCGACGTCTGGGTGGGCGGCGGGCTGTCCACCAACCCCCGGCTCGGGGAGCGGCTCGGCGCCTGGGTGCCGCTGGAGGACGTGCCGGACGTGTGGGCCGGGGTCGTGGGCATCTTCCGCGACTACGGCTACCGGCGGCTGCGCACCCGCGCCCGGCTGAAGTTCCTGATGGCCGACTGGGGACCGGAACGTTTCCGCGACGTCCTGGAGAACGAGTACCTGAAGCGCAAGCTCGCCGACGGCCCGCCGCCGGCCGAGCCGAGCAACCGCTGGCGCGACCACATAGGCGTGCACGAGCAGAAGGACGGCCGCTTCTACGTGGGCTTCGCCCCGCGCGTCGGGCGGGTGGACGGCAGCACCCTCACCAAGATCGCCGAACTCGCGGCGGCCCACGGCTCGGACCGGCTCAACACCACGGTCGAGCAGAAGATGATCATCCTGGACGTGGCGCGCGAGCAGGTGGACTCGCTCGTCGCAGGGCTGGAGGACCTCGGCTTCCAGGTCACACCCTCCCCCTTCCGGCGCGGCACGATGGCCTGCACCGGCATCGAGTTCTGCAAGCTCGCCATCGTGGAGACCAAGGCGCGCGGCGCCTCGCTGATCGACGAACTCGAGCGCCGGATGCCGGACTTCGAGGAACCGGTCACCATCAACATCAACGGGTGCCCCAACGCCTGCGCCCGCATCCAGACCGCCGACATCGGCCTCAAGGGCCAGCTCGTCCTGGACGACGACGGCCGCCAGGTCGAGGGCTTCCAGGTGCACCTGGGCGGCGCGCTGGGCCTGCAGGCCGGATTCGGCCGCAAGGTCCGCGGCCTGAAGGTCACCTCCGCGGAACTGCCCGACTACATCGAGCGCGTACTGACCCGCTTCGGCGAACAGCGCGAGGACGGCGAGCGGTTCGCGGCCTGGGTCGCCCGCGCCGGCGAGGCGGACCTGTCATGAGCGGACGCGCCGCCCCCTTCTACTGCCCCTACTGCGGCGACGAGGACCTGCGCCCCTCCGAGGAAGGGCACGGGGCCTGGGAATGCGCCGCGTGCAGCCGGGCGTTCCGGCTGTCGTTCCTCGGGCTGCTGGCCCCCCGCCACCGGGGCCCGGCGCCCGTACCCGGCGAAGGGGACAGCACGTCATGACCGTCACCGATCTGCAGGCGCTCGCCGAACGGGCGGGCCGCGAGCTGGAAGAGGCCCCGGCGCCGGAGATACTGCGCTGGGCCGCCGAGACCTTCGGGGAGCGCTTCTGCGTCACCTCCTCCATGGAGGACGCGGTCGTCGCCCACCTCGCCTCGCGCGCCCTGCCCGGCGTCGACGTCGTCTTCCTCGACACCGGCTACCACTTCCCGGAGACCATCGGCACCCGCGACGCCGTCGCCGCCGTGATGGACGTCAACGTCATCACGCTCACACCCCGCGCGAGCGTCGCCGAGCAGGACGCCGCCCACGGGCCCCGGCTGCACGACCGCGATCCCGACCTGTGCTGCGCGCTGCGCAAGGTCGAGCCGCTGGAGCGCGGGCTCGCCGCGTACGACGCCTGGGCGACCGGGCTGCGCCGCGACGAGTCCCCCACCCGCGCGGGCACCCCCGTCGTCGGCTGGGACGAGCGGCGGCGGAAGGTGAAGGTCTCCCCCATCGCCCGCTGGACCCAGGAGGATGTCGACGCGTACATCGCCGAACACGGCGTGCTCGCCAACCCGTTGCTGATGGACGGCTACGCCTCCGTCGGCTGTGCTCCGTGTACGCGCCGGATCGCGGCGGGCGAGGACGCGCGCGCGGGCCGCTGGTCGGGGCTCGCCAAAACCGAGTGCGGGCTGCACGGATGACACAGGAGCGGGAGCAGAGGATGAGCGGAGCCACGATCTGGCTCACCGGCCTGCCGAGCGCGGGCAAGACCACGATCGCCCGGACGCTGGCCGGGCGGCTGCGCGACGAGGGACACCGGGTGGAGGTGCTCGACGGCGACGAGATCCGCGAGTTCCTCTCGGCCGGGCTGGGCTTCTCCCGGGAGGACCGGGACACCAACGTGCGGCGGATCGGCTTCGTCGCGCAGCTGCTCGCCGCGCACGGCGTGAAGGTGCTCGTCCCGGTGATCGCGCCGTACGCGGACTCCCGCGAGGCGGTGCGCAAGCACCACCAGGAGCGGGGCACCGGCTATCTGGAGGTGCACGTGGCCACGCCCGTCGAGGTGTGCTCGGTCCGGGACGTCAAGGGCCTGTACGCGCGGCAGGCGGCGGGCGAGATCTCCGGCCTGACGGGCGTCGACGACCCCTACGAGGCGCCGGCCGACCCGGACCTGCGGATCGAGGCTCACGGGCAGAGCGTGGCCGAGTCGGCGGGGGCGCTGCACGCCCTGCTGGCGGGACGGGGGCTGGCATGAGCGCCGCCGGAAGCCCCTTCGCCCTGCCCCACCTGGAGGTGCTGGAGTCGGAGGCGGTGCACGTCTTCCGTGAGGTGGCGGGGGAGTTCGAGCGGCCGGTGCTGCTGTTCTCCGGGGGCAAGGACTCGATCGTGATGCTGCACCTGGCGCTGAAGGCCTTCGCTCCCGCGCCGCTGCCGTTCGCGCTGCTGCACGTGGACACCGGGCACAACTTCCCCGAGGTCCTGGCCTACCGCGACCGTACGGTCGCCGAGCACGGGCTGCGCCTGCATGTCGCCTCCGTGCAGGAGGCCATCGACACCGGGCGGGTCCGCGAACGCCCCGACGGCACCCGTAATCCCCTGCAGACCGTCCCTCTCCTCGATGCCATCGCCGGTCACCGTTTCGACGCGGTCTTCGGCGGGGGGCGCCGCGACGAGGAGAAGGCCCGCGCCAAGGAGCGGGTGTTCTCCCTGCGGGACGAGTTCGGCGGCTGGGACCCGCGCCGTCAGCGCCCCGAGCTGTGGCACCTGTACAACGGCCGCCACGCCCCGGGGGAGCACGTGCGCGTCTTCCCCCTGTCGAACTTCACCGAGCTCGACGTCTGGCAGTACATCGCCCGCGAGAAGATCGAGCTGCCCGCCATCTACTTCGCCCACCGGCGCGAGGTCTTCGCCCGCGACGGCATGTGGCTGGCCCCCGGCGCCTGGGGCGGGCCCCGCGACGGCGAGGAGAGCCGGATACGCACCGTGCGCTACCGCACGGTCGGCGACATGTCCTGCACCGGCGCCGTCGACTCCCACGCCGTCACCATCGAGGAGGTCATCACCGAGATCACCGCCTCCCGCCTCACCGAACGCGGCGCCACCAGAGCCGACGACAAACTCTCCGAAGCCGCCATGGAGGACCGCAAGCGCGAGGGGTACTTCTAGCCATGAGCACTGTGACCGACACGACCACGGCCGCGACCTCGCTGCTGCGTTTCGCCACCGCCGGATCCGTCGACGACGGCAAGTCGACGCTGGTCGGACGCCTCCTGCACGACTCCAAGTCCGTGCTGGCCGACCAGCTGGAGGCCGTCGAGCACGCCTCCCGCAGCCGCGGCGCCACCGCCCCGGACCTCGCGCTGCTGACGGACGGCCTGCGCGCCGAGCGCGAGCAGGGCATCACCATCGACGTCGCCTACCGCTACTTCGCCACGCCCCGGCGGCGCTTCATCCTCGCCGACACCCCCGGCCACGTGCAGTACACGCGCAACATGGTCACCGGGGCGTCCACCGCGCAGGCCGCCGTCGTCCTCGTCGACGCCCGCAACGGCGTCGTCGAACAGACGCGCCGCCACGCCGCCGTGGCAGCCCTCCTGCGCGTCCCGCACGTCGTCCTCGCCGTCAACAAGATGGACCTCGCCGGCTACGCGGAGCCCGTCTTCGCCGCCATCGCCGAGGAGTTCACGGCCTACGCGAGCGGGCTGGGCGTCCCCGAGGTCACGGCCATCCCCGTCTCCGCGCTCGCCGGCGACAACGTCGTGGCACCGTCCGCGCACATGGACTGGTACGGCGGCCCCACCGTCCTGGAGTACCTGGAGACGGTGCCCGTCGTCACCGACCCCACCGCCGACCCCGCGCGCTTCCCCGTCCAGTACACGATCAGACCGCAGACGGCCGAGCACCCCGACTACCGCGGCTACGCGGGGCAGATCGCCTCCGGGGTGCTGCGCGTCGGCGAGCCCGTCACCGTCCTGCCGTCGGGGCGCACGAGCACGATCGCCGCCATCGACGCGCTCGGCCAGAGCGTCGACGTGGCCTGGGCGCCGCAGTCGGTGACCGTGCGCCTCGCCGACGACCTCGACGTCTCCCGCGGCGACCTCATCGCGCCCACCGCCGGCGCGCCGCAGGTCACCCGGGACGTCGAGGCCACCGTCTGCCACCTCGCCGACCAGCCGCTGCTCCCCGGCGCCCGCGTCCTGCTCAAGCACACCACCCGCACCGTCCGCGCCATCGTCAAGGACATCCCCTCCCGCCTCACCCTCGACGACCTCTCCCAGCACCCCGCGCCGGGCCGCCTGGAGGCCAACGACATCGGGCGCGTCACACTGCGCACCGCCGAGCCGCTCGCCCTCGACCCCTACGCCGGCTCCCGCCACACCGGCTCCTTCCTCCTCATCGATCCGGGCGACGGCACGACGCTGACCGCAGGCATGGCGGGCGAGGCCTTCGCGGCGGGCCCCGGGAGGCCGTCCGACGACGAGGGATGGGACTTCTGAGATGACGGCGGCGATCACGACCGCGATCACGACCGGCTCGGCGGGCGGCATCGGCCGATGTGCGTGCTGACGCCCGTACCCACGGCGTCGGCGCCCCGCCTCTTCCCGTACCAGTCACTTCCCTTACGCCCCACTGAAGCGCCGGGCGTCCCCTAGCCATACCCCGGCCCGTCGAGAGGACCCCTCGTGCCCGCCGCCGCTCGCTCCGCCCGCCGCCGCGCACTCGCCGCCGTCGCCGCCCTGCCCCTGCTGATCGGCGCCCTCGGCGCCTGCGGCTACGGCTCGGAGAAGGACTCCGCCACCACCGGGTCCGGCTCCACCAAGGGAAAGAACACCGAGGGGAAGAAGCTGTCGGCGGACACCGTCCGGATCGGCTACTTCCCGAACATCACCCACGCCACGCCCCTGGTCGGCGAGCAGGAGGGGCTGCTCCAGAAGGAGCTGGGCGGCACCAAGCTTCGCTCGACCACGTTCAACGCGGGCCCGTCCGAGATCGAGGCGCTCAACGCGGGCTCGATCGACATCGGCTGGATCGGGCCGTCGCCCGCGATCAACGGCTACGTGAAGTCCAAGGGCAAGAGCCTGCGCATCGTCTCGGGTTCGGCCTCGGGCGGCGTGAAGCTGGTCGTCGACCCCAAGAAGATCTCCTCCCTGGACGACGTCAAGGGCAAGCGGATCGCCACCCCGCAGAAGGGCAACACCCAGGACGTCGCGTTCCTCAACTGGATCGCGGAGAAGGGCTGGAAGGTCGACCCGCAGAGCGGCAAGGGCGACGTCTCGGTCGTCCGCACGGACAACAAGGTCACTCCCGACGCCTTCAAGTCCGGTTCGGTGGACGGCGCGTGGGTGCCCGAGCCGACCGCGTCGAAGCTGGTCTCCGAGGGCGGCAAGGTGCTCCTGGACGAGTCCGCGCTGTGGCCGGACGGGAAGTTCGTCATCACCAACGTGATCGTGTCGCAGAAGTTCCTGGACGAGCACCCCGACGTGGTCGAGGCCGTGCTGCGCGGCTCGGTGAAGACCAACGCCTGGATCAAGGCGAACCCGGAGAAGGCCGAGGGCTCGGCGAACGCGGCGCTGAAGAAGCTCTCCGGCAAGGAGCTGCCCGCCGCGATCCTCGACCCGGCGTGGAAGTCCATCGAGGTCCTCGACGACCCGCTGGCCGCGTCGCTGGAGGCGGAGGCCGATCACGCCGTCAAGGCCGGGCTGCTGGAGAAGCCGGACCTTGCGGGAATCTACGACCTGACCGTGCTCAACAAGGTTCTCAAGGCCGAGGGCAGGCCCGCGGTGACCGCCGCGAAGCTCGGCAAGCAGTAGCCGCCCGCCCGTCGTATCCCGCCCCGCCCCATCCCCAGGAGGTGACCGGATGGCCCCGGCACTGACGACCGACAAGGCCGGCCCGGCCGAGATCGCGGACCGCGAGCCCGCGGCGGTCCGGATCGAGAACGTCCACAAGTCCTTCGGCCGCCCCGGCGCGGCCCAGCCCGTACTGGACGACATCTCCCTGGAGGTGCGCCCCGGCGAGTTCGTGTGCCTCCTGGGGGCCTCGGGCTGCGGCAAGTCCACGCTGCTGAACCTGGTGGCGGGCCTGGACCGGCCGACCGCCGGCACCATCGATGTGCCCGGCGGCCGCCCGGCGCTGATGTTCCAGGAACACGCGCTGTTCCCCTGGCTCACCGCGGGCCGCAACATCGAACTGGCGCTGCGGCTGCGCGGCGTGCCGCGCCCGGAGCGGCGGCCGGAGGCGGAGCGGCTCCTGGAGCTCGTACGGCTCTCGGGCGCGTACGGCAAGCGGGTGCACGAGCTGTCGGGCGGCATGCGCCAGCGCGTCGCGCTCGCCCGCGCCCTGGCACAGGACAGCCAGGTCCTGCTGATGGACGAGCCGTTCGCCGCGCTGGACGCCATCACCCGCGACGTCCTGCACCACGAGCTGACCCGCATCTGGTCCGAGACGTCGCTGTCGGTGCTGTTCGTCACCCACAACGTCCGTGAGGCGGTACGGCTCGCGGAGCGCGTCGTGCTGCTGTCCTCGCGGCCCGGGCGGGTGGCCCGGCAGTGGGCGGTGGACATACCCCAGCCCCGCCGCATAGAGGACGCGGCCGTGGCGGACCTTTCCGTCGAGATCACCGAAGAACTGCGTGGGGAGATCCGCCGCCATGGCCAGCACTGAGACGGGCCCCCTGAGCACTTCCGGCGGCCCGCACGACCTCGCCGGCCTGGAGGCCGGGCTCGACGCCCTGGAGACGGTGGAGGTCCGGCGCACCCCCTTCGCCCAGGTGCTGCTCCACAAGGTGCTGCCGCCCCTGACGGCCGTCGTCCTGGTCCTCGCGGTCTGGAAGCTGCTGGTCGTCGCGGAGGTCACCGACGACTACAAGCTGCCCGACCCGTCCGCGGTGTGGCACAGCCTTGAGGACCTGTGGCTGCGGGGCACGCTCCTGGACATCGTCTGGACGTCCGTCTCGCGCGGCCTGCTGGGCTTCGCCGCGGCGCTCGTGCTCGGCACGCCGCTCGGTCTGCTCGTCGCGCGCGTGAAGTTCGTCCGGGCCGCGCTCGGCCCCGTCCTGTCCGGGCTGCAGTCGCTGCCGTCGGTGGCCTGGGTGCCCGCGGCGGTGATCTGGCTCGGCATCACCGACGCGGCGATGTACGCGGTGATCCTGCTGGGCGCGGTGCCCTCCATCGCCAACGGCCTGGTGTCCGGGATCGACCAGGTGCCGCCGCTGTACCTGAGGGCGGGCCGCACGATGGGGGCGACGGGGCTGCGCGGCGCCCGGCACGTCCTGCTGCCCGCCGCGCTCCCCGGCTACATCGCGGGGCTCAAGCAGGGCTGGGCGTTCTCCTGGCGGTCCCTGATGGCCGCCGAGCTCATCGCCTCCTCCCCCGACCTCGGCCTGGGGCTCGGCCAGTACCTGGAGAACGCGCGCACCGACTCCGACATGCCGGGGGTCCTCCTCGGCATCATCCTCATCCTCTTCGTCGGCATCGCCATCGACCTGGCCGTCTTCAGCCCGCTGGAGCGCCGGGTGCTGCGGACGCGCGGACTGGCCGCGGCGAACCGATGACCGCGCCGCCCCTGCTCCTCGTCGCCCACGGCAGCCGCGACCCGCGCCATGCGGCCACCGTGCTGGAGCTGCGCGCGCGGGTGGCCGCGACGCGGCCCGGGCTCCGGGTCGAGGTGGGCTTCCTCGACTTCAGCGTGCCGAGCGTGCCGCGGGTGCTGGAGCGGCTGGCGGCGGAGGGGGTGCGCGACGTCGTCGCCGTACCCCTGCTGCTGACCCGTGCCTTCCACGCCAAGGCCGACATCCCGGCCGTGCTGCGGGCGGCGACGGCGGGGCTGCCGGGCCTGCGGGTGACGCGGGCTCAGGTGCTGGGGCCCTCTCCCCTGCTGACGGCCGCCCTGGAGCGGCGGCTGCACGAGGCCGGTCTGCCGCTCGGCGACCGGCGCCCGACCGGGGTCGTCCTGGCCTCGGCGGGCTCCTCCGACCCGGAGGCGAACGCGGTGATCGCAGACATCGCGCGGGAGTGGCGGCGTACCGGCTGGTGCGCCGTGCGGCCCGCGTTCGCCTCCGCCTCCCCGCCGCACGTGGCGGACGCCGTGCGCGCCCTGCGCGCCGAGGGGGCCCGCCGGGTGGCGGTCGCCCCGTACGTCCTCGCGCCCGGCCGGCTGCCGGACCGCATCGCGCAGGGGGCGGCGGAAGGCGGCGCGGACGTCCTGGCGGACGTGCTGGGGCCGGCGCCGGAGGTGGCGGCCCTGGTGGTGCGGCGCTACGAGGAGGCGGCGGCGGGAGGCGTGCTCTCCCCGGCCCGGCCGGCCGCCCGCAGGCGTTCGGCCTGAGTACGGCCGACCTCCGAGCCCTTGTGCAGGTAGTCGCCGATGACGGCGAGCTCCTCGTCCCCGTAGCCGTCGAGGAGCGCCCGGAAGGCGCCGCCCGGCACGTCCCAGGCCGCGCTGATACGGGTCTGCGCCGCGGGGGCCAGGGCCACCAGGGCGCGGCGGCGGTCACCGGGGTCGGCGCGGCGCTCCACGAGGCCGGCCTTCTCCAGGCGGTCCACGAGGCGGGTGGCCGAGCCGGGGGTCAGGCCCGCGAGCCGGGCGACCTCGCCGGTGCTCAGCGGCTCGCGCTCCATGGCCAGCAGGCTGAGGCACTGCAGGTCGGTGGGGTGGAGGCCGAGATGGTCGGCCATGGCCTGGTTGAACAGCGTCCAGGCCGCGTAGTGCCGGCGGCTCTCTTCCCTGATCCGCTCCACCAGCTCCGCACGCTCGGGCACCGGTCCGCTCCGCTCTCCGAAAAATACTTGCGCGACGCAATGTCTGCTCGCCACAATGATTGCGCGACGCAATGTGCGTCTCGCGAGCATTTTACGTACTCCTCGCACGCCGTGCATTCCCTGCACCGCCTGCGTTCCCCGGAAGGGCACCCCAGAACATGACCACCCTCGTCACCGGCAGCCGCGGCCGCGTCGGCCGCGCACTCATCGACCTCCTGCACACCCGCGGCCACGCCGTCCGGGCCGCCTCCAACGCCCCCGGCGAGCTCGCACTGCCGGACGGCGTCCCCTCGCTGCGTCTCGCGCTCGACGAGCCGGAGACCTTCCCCGCGGCGCTCGACGGCGTCACCTCCGTGTTCCTGTACGCGGAGGGCTCGCACACCGCCGCCTTCGCCGAGGCCGCCGCGAAGGCCGGCGTCCGGCACATCGTGCTGCTCTCCTCCAGCTCCGTGCACTACCCCGACCCCGCCACGCACCCGGTCGCCCGCCCGCACTGGGAGGCCGAGCAGGCCCTGGCCGCCGGGCCGGTCACCGCGACGTTCCTGCGGCCGGGCGCCTTCGCCACCAACGCGCTGGGCTGGTCCCGCGCCATCAAGGCCACCGGCACCGTGGACCTGCCCTACCCCGGCGCGTACTCCGACCCCATCCACGAACAGGACCTGGCCGAGGCCGCGTTCACCGTCCTCACCGACCCCGCGCGGCAGGGCGGCGCGTACACCCTCAGCGGCCCGGAGGCCCTGTCCTTCCTCGACCAGGCCGAGCAGATCTCGCGCATCACGGGCGTGACCGTGACCGTCAACCGCGTCTCCCCCGAGACCTGGAAGGAAGCTGCGGGCCCCTACCTGCCCGGGCACTTCGCCGACGCGCTGCTCTCCTTCTGGAAGTCGTCCGAAGGCAAGCCCGTCGCACTCGCGGGAGGCGTGGAGGAGCTGACGGGCCGCCCGGCCCGTACGTTCGCGACGTGGGTGGAGGATCACGCCGCGGACTTCCGCGCCTGACGTGTTCTCAGGCGGCCTCGGCCGCCGTGCCGATCCCCAGGGCCACCAGGACGCCGCCCGTGGCGCGTTCGAGGTTGCGGCTGACGCGGGGGCGGCGCAGCCAGGTGATCATGCGTGCGGCGCAGACCGCGACGAGCAGCATCCACACCGCGGCCACGGCCGCGTCGATCACGCCGAAGAGCAGGGTCACCCCGAACGGCGAGCTCCCCTCGGGCAGGAACTGGGGAACGACGGCGACGAAGAAGACGCCGACCTTGGGGTTGAGCAGGCAGCTCAGCAGGCCCTGGCGGAACGCCTCGGCCGCACGCGGCGCGGGGGCGGCCCCGGGCTGCTCCTGCAGGGCGGCGGTCCCGGCCACACCGGACGCACCAGGGGTTCCGGTCGCGCCGGTCTCACCAGAAGTGCCGAACGCGCCTCCGCGGCGCGGGCGGTGGGCCCACAGGGCCTGGACACCGAGGAAGACGAGGTACGCGGCGCCCGCGAGCCGGACGACGGTGAAGGCCGCGTCCCAGCGCTGCAGCGCCGCCGCGAGGCCGAACGCCGCGGCCACGCCCCAGGCGAGCGAGCCGACCGCCGCGCCGAGGGCGGTGGCGCTGCCCGTACGGCGGCCGCCGCGCAGGCAGTTGCGCAGGACCAGGAGGGTGTCCGGGCCCGGCGCCATGGCCACCAGGAGGGAGAAGAGGGTGAATCCGAGTATCGCCGCCGTCACGCTGGACTCCTGTCTTCTTGAGGCTCGTGGGGTGATCGAGGCTCGTGTGATGACGGGAGCTTAACCAGGGGAGATTTCCGGGGGATCCTGCCCGGGCGCTGGGCATCGGGCGCCGGGAACGACCACGGCCGCCGCTTCCCGTGGGGGTGGGGAGCGGCGGCCGGCCGATGAGCTGGGGCTGCTACTCGGTGACCTTCAGCAGCTTGTTGGGCGTGCCCGCGCTCGGGTTGGAGATCTTGTCGGGCGTCGCACCCTTGACGAGCGCGCCGGCGACCTGCTCCGGCGTGGCGTCCTTGTGGGCGCCGAGGTAGACGGCGGCGGCGCCCACCACGTGCGGGGTGGCCATCGACGTACCGGAGATGGTCTTGGTGCCGGAGTCGCTGTCGTTCCAGTCGGAGGTGATGTCCGAGCCGGGGGCGTAGAGGTCGACCACGCTGCCGAAGTTGGAGAACTCCGACTGCTGGTCGTCCTTGGTGGAGGAGGCGACCGTGATGGCCTCCTTCACCCGGGCCGGGGAGCTGTTGCCCGCGTCGGTGGACTCGTTGCCCGCCGCGACGGCGAAGGTGACGCCGGAGGCGATCGCCTTCTGCACAGCCGCGTCGAGCGCCTCGTCCGCGCCGCCGCCGAGGCTCATGTTGGCGACCGAGGGGCCCTTGTGGTTCTTGGTGACCCAGTCGATGCCGGCGACGACCTGCTCGGTGGAGCCGGAGCCCTGGCCGTCCAGGACCTTGACGGCCACGATCTTGGCCTTCTTGGCGACGCCGTGCGCCGTGCCGGCGATGGTGCCCGCGACGTGGGTGCCGTGGCCGTTGTCGTCCTCGGCCTTGTCGCTCTTGTCGACGGCGTTGAAGCCGAAGGAGGCGCGGCCGCCGAAGTCCTTGTGGCTGATGTGGACACCGGTGTCGATGACGTACGCGGTGACGCCCTCACCGGCGCTGTCGGGGTAGGCGTACTTGCCGTCGCCCTTGGTCTCGGTCTGGTCGATGCGGTCCAGACCCCAGGAGGGCGGGGCCTCCTGGGTGCCGGTGGCCTTGAAGCGGTGGTTCTGGACGACCTTGGCGACGGCGGGGTCGGCCGCGAGGCGCTTGGCCTCCGTCTCGTCCAGGCCGCTGGCGGAGAAGCCGTGGATCGCCGAGTCGTAGGTACGGCCGAGCTTGCCGCCGTACTTCTGGGCGAGGTCGCCGCCCTGAGCGGACACGGACTTCGCACCCGCGGCGCTCTTGCCGTCCTTCAGCATGACGATGTAGCTGCCCTCGATCGCGCCCTTGGCGCCGGCGCCGTAGACGGTCCCTTCGGGGGCGGGAGCGGCGCCGGCCGGCAGAGCCATGAAGGTGGCTCCGGCGGTGACGGCGGCTGCGGCGGATATCGCCAGGACGGTCCGTCGCCGGCCGGTGCGCTTGTGTGCTGCCATGACGAGGTTTCCTCCTCGTGCGGTTGGTGTGGGGGGAATTGAGCATGTGTCACTACACGCCCGGAGTGACGGAAGGGGCCACTCCGGGGTGCTTCGAAACCCTGTCGGATTTGACGCGGGCAGTTCAACCCCCACGAGGTTTTGTGACATAGGCAACGTCGTTGCGTAATGCCAAACCCCTTTGAAGGAAGGCAATTTGGGCACTGACGGAGCATCAATTGAGCGCAGGGCAGGCGCCGATGAGACTTACGGCGGAGGGTCCGGCCGGAGGGTCGATAAGACGATACGTATCGTCCAGTGCTCGCTTTCCGGCCATCCGTGGCCGGGCGGGTAGCGTGACGGGTCGGATGACGAAAACGCGGCGATCGCCGCAGGTACGGGAGGTACGGGCGCAGTGACGGACGCGGTGGAGGGCACGGCATTCACGGAGCGGCGGGCGCGGGAGCTCCTCGCCGCGGCGGTGCCGGAGGCGCCGGTGGCCGACGCGTCACTGCTCGCGCTCGGCGAGAACGCGGTCTTCGCCGCCGGCGGGCTCGTCGTCAAGGTGGGCCGCGCCGCGGCGCTGCTGGAGCGGGCGCGCCATGAACTGCGGGTCGCCGCCTGGCTGGCGGAGCAGGGCGTCCCGGCCGTGCGCGCCGCCGAGCCCGCACCGCGGACGGCCGAAGGGCACCCCGTGACGCTCTGGCACCGGCTGCCCGAGGCAGTCCGCCCGGCAGGCACCGCCGACCTCGCCGGGCTGCTGCGCACCATCCACGCCCTGCCCGCCCCGGACTTCGCCCTGCCGCGGCGCGAACTGCTCGGTGGCGTCGAGCGGTGGCTGCGGCTGGCCGGGGACGCGATCGACCCCGCGGACGCGGCCTATCTGCGCGAGCGGCGGGACGGCTTCGCGGCACAGGCCGCGGCGCTGGTCCCGCACCTTCCGCCGGGCCCGATCCACGGGGACGCGCTCCCCCGCAATGTGCACATCGGCCCGGACGGGCCGGTCCTGGTGGACCTGGAGACCTTCGCGGGCGACCTGCGCGAGCACGACCTCGTCGTCCTCGCCCTCAGCAAGGACCGCTACGGCCTGCCGGCCGACGCCTACGACGCCTTCGTGCAGACGTACGGCTGGGACGTCCGGGAGTGGGCGGGCTGCGCGGTCCTGCGCGGAGCGCGCGAGACGGCGAGCTGCGCGTGGGTGGCCCAGCACGCTCCCGCCAACGGCGCCGCCCGCGCGGAGTTCGCTCGCCGGGTGGCGTCGCTGCGGGAGGGTGACGCGACGGTGCGGTGGTATCCGTTCTGAGGGCGGCAGCCCTCAGGGCTCCTGCCGGACGGGCAGTCCGCCGTCTGCGGGCCGTGCGTGGCTGGTCGCGCCCACGCGGCGGAGCCGCAAATCGACACAGCCCCGCGCCCCTTACGGGGCGCGACCCAGTGCGGTCAGTGCGGTCAGTGCGGTCAGTGCGGTCAGTGCGGTCAGCCGGCAAATCCTCCCGCCGCAACGGCGGGAAGCCACCGCGGCGAGGGTCCGGCGGCATACGAAGCCACCGGATCCGGTACGTGCACCGGCACCGGCACCCGCCGCGCCCCGGTCAGCGCAGGGGCCAGCGGCCGTCCACGCGTGCCGTGGCGTCCCCCTGGCGGCGGAGCCAGCCCTCGTACCCCCTCGCCCAGTCCGCGTACCACCGCTCCTGGTCCCGGTGGAGATCCCAGGGGGCGACTTCGGCCACCTGCGGATAGTGCTCGGCGAGGGCGCACGCCACCCGGACGGCCGCGAGGGCGTCCGCGCCGGCTTCGTGGGCGTCCTCCAGAGTCACGCCGTAGACCCGGCAGACGGTCTCCAGGTTCCGCTTGCCCTTGCGGTAGCGGTCGAGGGCGCGGTCCATGGTGAGCGGGTCCACGACCGGGCCGGTGCCCTCCCCGCCGGCGGCCGCGCCGCCCGCGGCCGTCAGCCGCTCCGCGAGGGAGGGCAGGCCGTGCCGCCGGAGCTCCGCCGCGAGGATGGTGAGGTCGAAGGCGGCGTTGTAGGCGACGACGGCGGCGCCCGCCGACCAGTGCGCGACGAGGATCTCCGCTATCTCGTCGGCCACCTCGCGGGCGGGCCTGCCGAGGGCCGCGCGCTCGCTGGTGATGCCGTGGATGGCCGCGGCCTCGTCCGGGATGGGGATGCCGGGATCGGCCAGCCACTCCCGGCGCCCGACGGGCTCCCCGCCCTTGGTCTCGACGACGGCCGCCGTGACGATCCTCGCCTCGGCCGGATCCGTGCCCGTGGTCTCCAGGTCGAAGCCGATCAGCAGCTCCTGATGCCACCCCATCGCGGTCCCCCTTCGTGGTGCTTCCCCCGACTGGTCCCCAGCGTCGCACGCCCCACTGACAGCGCCCCGCCCCGGCCTGCGGGAACGCCGTAGGGGGAGGCGTCGCGGGCGGAGTCGCAGTCGGCGGCGCAGGAGGCGCTCACGAGACCGGGCGCGAGTCCGCCCACACGCTCTCGAACTCCTCGCGGTAGGTCTCGAAGAGCCCGTGCTCGGGTTCGCGCCCGTCGCGGACGACGGTGCCGCCGCCGCGCAGCACCAGCACGGGGGCCTCCATGCCGCGGGCCTTGCGCAGGTAGGACTGGACGACGGCCAGCCCGTCCGAGCCGTCGCCGTTGACGAGGTAGGCGGTGAAGCGCGGGGTCTCGTCGAAGACGCGGATCTCGAAGGCGGCGGGGTCGCGCAGCCGGTCGCGCACGCGCCGCATGTGCATGATGTTCATCTCGACGGACCGGCTCATCTCGCCCTTCTTGATGCCCAGCTCCCGCTCACGGCGCCGCACGGCGCTGCTGGCGGGGTTGAGGAAGAGCAGGCGGGCCCGGCAGCCGGCCTCGGCGAGCCGGACCAGCCGGCGCCCCGAGTAGTTCTGGACCAGCAGGTTCAGGCCTATGCCGACGGCGTCGAGGCGGCGGGCGCTGCCGAAGAGGTCCTCCACGGGCAGCTGCCGCTGCAGCCGGACGCGGTCGGGGTGGACGCCCACGACGTCGGCGTAGCGGTCGCCCACGATGTCCTCGACGGCGTCGACGGGCAGCCGGTCGGCGGAGGACGCCCCGGTGCCGCTGCCGCCGCCGAGGATCGTCAGCAGGCGGCCCGCGGCCCGCTCGGCCTGGGCGAGGACGGTCTCGGACAGGGCGCGGTTGCGGGAGACGACGTTGCGCGTGACCTCCAGCTCGTCCAGTGCCAGTTCCAGCTCGCGCCGGTCGTCGAGGTACGGCTCGAAGCAGGGCCAGTGCTGGACGAGGAGCTCGCGCAGCTGGGGCAGGGTGAGGAAGCTGAGGACGTTGTCGTCGGCAGGGTCCAGCAGATAGCCCTTGCGGCGGCTGACCTCGCGCACCGCCACGGCCCGCTGCACCCACTCCTGCCCGGCAGGCCCTGCCGCGGCGACGACCCACTCGTCCTCGCCGTGCACCGGCTCGTAGACGGGCCGCAGCACGGCGGCGACGACGGCGCGCAGCCGCTGCTCCACGAGGTTGAGCCAGATGTACGCCCGGCCGGCCCGCCGCGCGCGGGTGCGCACCTCGCCCCACGCGTCGGCGTCCCAGTCCAGTGCGGCGCCGATCTCCACGGGGCGTGCCAAGGACACGGCGCCGGGAGGTGTGTCGGCCGAGCCGTCACCCCCGGGACTTCCGTCTCCAGGGGGCAGCTCCAGCCCGCCCGAGGTCACAGTGCACCGCCCTTCCGCCCCCGTCCAACGATCAAGGCAGACTACTGTGCGGGCGGGAGGGCCTGCACCCGGACGGGTCCGGTCCTCCGCCAACTCTCCCGTTCCGGAAACCTGTTGTCCGCCCGCCCGGCGCGGGGAGTGAGCCGTTTCATAGCGGCGGGGGCGCAAAACGCGCGGTGAGAGCCGTGCGGGCGCATCTCCGGGCGCGCCCGGCCGCCGGTTTCCGGGGCCGCAGGGGGCCGGTCCGCGCGGGGGCGCACACCCCGCGGGTCACCCGGTCGGACGAGCCGAAGGGGGCTGTGGTTGCGCTCCTTTTGGGGAAGATCTGGCGAAAGGGCGGCCTGTCGGCTCCGATTGGGCGAGGATGCCGCTTCGGCCCGTACGCGCGTATCGAACAGGACGGCCGGCGCGTACGGCGGCGAGGACGGCCCCCGAGTACAGCCTGGGACAACGGAAGAACGGAAGAGTCGATGCAGGTCTGGCCGGGACAGGCGTATCCCCTCGGCGCGACGTACGACGGCGCCGGCACCAACTTCGCGGTCTTCTCGGAGGTCGCCGAGCGGGTCGAGCTGTGCCTGCTGCACGACGACGGCTCGGAGACGGCGGTGGAGCTGCGCGAGAGCGACGCCTTCGTACGGCACGCCTATCTCCCGGGGGTGATGCCGGGTCAGCGGTACGGCTTCCGGGTGCACGGGCCCTACGAGCCGGAGCACGGCCACCGCTGCAATTCCGCCAAGCTGCTGCTGGACCCCTACGCCCGGGCGGTGAGCGGTGCGGTCGACTGGGGCGAGGCCGTCTACGGCTATCACTTCGGGCGGCCGGAGAAGCGCAACGACATGGACTCGGCGCCGCACATGATGACGTCGGTCGTCGTCAATCCGTACTTCGACTGGGGGGACGACCGCCCGCCGCGCACGGACTACCACCGCACGGTCATCTACGAGGCCCACGTCAAGGGTCTGACGATGCGCCACCCGGCGCTGCCGCAGGAGATCCGCGGCACGTACGCGGCGCTGGCCCACCCCGCGGTGATCGAGCACCTGACGGAGCTGGGGGTGACGGCCATCGAACTGATGCCGGTCCATCAGTTCGTCAACGACCACCGGCTGGTGGACGGGGGCCTGGCCAACTACTGGGGCTACAACACCATCGGCTTCTTCGCCCCGCACAACGCCTACGCCTCCTGGGGCGACCGGGGTCAGCAGGTGCTGGAGTTCAAGTCGGCGGTGCGGGCGCTGCACGCGGCGGGCATCGAGGTCATTCTCGATGTGGTCTACAACCACACGGCGGAGGGCAGCCACCTGGGGCCCACGCTGTCCTTCCGGGGCCTGGACAACGCTTCGTACTACCGGCTCGCGGACGACCCGCAGTACTACATGGACACCACCGGCACCGGCAATTCCCTGCTGATGCGCAGTCCGCACGTCCTGCAGCTCATCATGGACTCGCTGCGGTACTGGGTGACCGAGATGCGGGTGGACGGGTTCCGTTTCGACCTGGCGGCGACGCTCGCGCGCCAGTTCCACGAGGTGGACCGGCTCTCGTCCTTCTTCGACCTGGTCCAGCAGGATCCGGTGGTCAGCCGGGTGAAGCTGATCGCGGAGCCGTGGGACGTCGGCGAGGGGGGCTACCAGGTCGGGAACTTCCCCCCGCTGTGGGCCGAGTGGAACGGCAAATTCAGGGATACCGCGCGCGACCTGTGGCGCGGCGAGCCGGCCACCCTGGCGGAGTTCGGCTCCCGGCTGACCGGCTCCTCCGACCTCTACCAGGGCGACGGCAGGCGCCCCCTGGCCTCCATCAACTTCGTCACCTGCCACGACGGCTTCACCCTGCACGACCTCGTCGCGTACAACGACAAGCACAACCAGGACAACGGCGAGGACAACCGCGACGGCGAGAACCACAACCGGTCCTGGAACTGCGGGGCCGAGGGCGAGAGCGACGACCCCGCGGTGCTGGCGCTGCGCGAGCGCCAGATGCGCAACTTCGTCGCCACCCTGCTGGTCTCTCAGGGCGTGCCGATGCTCAGCCACGGCGACGAGTTCGCGCGCAGCCAGCGGGGCAACAACAACGCCTACTGCCAGGACAACGACGTCTCCTGGGTGCACTGGCCGCACCCCGGGGACGCCTCCTCCGCGCGTGCCCGGCGCATGCTCGCCTTCACCCGGGCGATGGTGTGGCTGCGCCGCGACCACCCGGTCTTCCGGCGCCGCCGCTTCTTCCACGGCCGCCCCGTGCAGGGCACCCACGACGACCTCTCCGACATCGCCTGGTTCACCCACGAGGGTGAAGAGATGCGGGACAGCGACTGGCAGGCGGCCCAGGCCAAGTCGCTGACGGTCTTCCTCAACGGCGGGGCGATCTCCGAGCCGGGGCCGCGCGGCGAGCCGGTCGTCGACGACTCCTTCCTGCTGATGTTCAACGCGCACGACAAGCCGCTCGAGTTCGTCGTGCCCGTCGACCACGGCAGGCTGTGGCAGGTCGTGGTCGACACCGCCGGGCCCGAAGGGGTGGCGACCGACGGGCCGAAGATCCGGGCGGGTGACCGCCTGACGCTGGCCGACCGCAGCCTCGCGGTGTTGCAGCGCCCGGCGTAGTTCCCTGCGGCAAGGCGGCCGCGACTGGGTACGTACGTTCCCATGAGGCTCCACAGCACTGTGCCGACCGCGACCTACCGGCTCCAGCTCCAGCCCTCCTTCCCCTTCCGGGCGGCCGAGGAGGCCGTGCCGTACCTGGCCTCCCTCGGGGTGTCCCACCTGCACCTGTCGCCCGTGCTGGAGGCCGTCCCCGGCTCCACGCACGGCTACGACGTCGTCGACCACTCGGCCGTGCGGACGGAGCTCGGCGGCGAGGAGGGCCTGCGGTCGCTGGCGCGCACCGCCCGGGAGCACGGGATGGGCCTGATCCTCGACATCGTCCCGAACCACATGGCCCTGCCCGCGCCCGCGACGCTCAACGGCCCGCTCTGGGAGGTGCTGCGGGACGGCCCGGCCTCGCGCTACGCCCGCTGGTTCGACATCGACTGGGCCGAGCACGGCGGCAAGGTGCTGCTGCCCGTGCTGGCCGGCCCGCTCGGCGGGGAGCTGCGCCACTTCGGCGTCGCGGGCCGCGCGCACGGTGACGAGCGCGTCCTGCGCTACCACGACCACGCCTTCCCGCTGCGGCCCGGCACGGAGCGGCTGCCGCTGCCCGAACTGCTGGACGCGCAGTGGTACCGGCCCGCCTGGTGGCGGCTGGCCCGCACGGAGCTGAACTACCGGCGCTTCTTCACCGTCTCCGAGCTGATCGCCGTCCGCGTGGAGGACCCGGAGGTCTTCGCCGCCACCCACGGCAAGGTGGTGCAGCTGCTGCGGGACGGGGTGGCCGACGGGCTGCGCGTCGACCACCCGGACGGGCTCGCCGACCCCGCCGGCTACCTCCACCGCCTCGCCGAGGCCACGGACGGCCGCTGGACGGTCGTCGAGAAGATCCTCAGCGGCGGCGAACGGCTGCCCGGCGACTGGCCCGTCGCCGGGACCACCGGCTACGACGCCCTGCGCCACCTCGACGGCCTGTTCGTCGACCCCGCGGGCGCCGCCGAACTGGGAGCCCGCTACCGCGCCTTCACCGGCCTGCCGCCCGACCGCGGCGGCGACTGGCCCGCGACGGTGCGCCGCGCCGCGTACAAGGTGATCACCCACGAGCTGGCCGCGGAGACCGAGCGGCTGGTGCGCACCGCCGGCCGGATCTGCGAGGGCTCGCACCGGCTGCGCGACACCGCGCCCTGGGCCCTGCGCACCGCCGTGCACGAGATCCTCGTACGGCTGCCCGTCTACCGGCCCTACGCCGTGCCCGGGCGGCCCGCGGCCCCCGTCGACGCCGCCCTGCTCGAGCGGGCCGCCCAGGACGCGCGCGCCGCCTTCACGGTGCCCGAGGAGGCCTGTGCCGCCGATGTCGTCCGGGACGCCGCGCTGGGCCGCCTGGGGCAGGGGCCGGACCAGCGGGACTTCTGCGCGCGGTTCGCGCAGACCGCCTCCGCGCTGCGCGCCAAGTCCGTCGAGGACACCGCCTTCTACCGGCACGCGCCCCTGCTGTCGGCCGCGGAGGTGGGCGGCGACCCCGGCCGGCCCGCCGTGTCCCCCGAGGACTTCCACGCCTACTGCGCCCGCCTGCAGCACGACTGGCCCGCGACCGGGACGGTGCTGTCCACGCACGACACCAAGCGCAGCGCCGACGTACGGGCCCGGATCGCGGCGCTGAGCGAGTGTCCCGGCCGGTGGGCGGAGCTGATGGACCGGCTCGCGGCCGAGGCCGCCGAACCCCGCGCACCCGACCCGCACGTGGCGTGGCTGGCCTGGCAGAGCGCCTTCGGGCTCGGCCCCGCGAACCCTGCGGACGCTGCCCGGCTCGCGTTCGCCGTGCTGAAGAGCGTGCGCGAGGCGGGGCTGCGCACGACGTGGACCGAGCCGGACGCGGCGTACGAGGCGGCCGTGGAGGCCTTCGTCGCGGCACACCCGTGCGGCCCGGCCCGCGCCGCCCTCGCGCCCCTGGAGGACGCGCTGTGGCCGTCCGTGCGGGCCAACACGCTCGGCGCGGCCCTGCTGCACCTGACCATGCCGGGCGTGCCCGACCTCTACATGGGCACCGAGCGCGCCTACGCCGCCCTCGTCGACCCCGACAACCGGCGCCCGCCGGCCTTCCCGGCGGGCGATGGCGCAGGGGACGGGGGATTGTCCGCCGGAGGCGGGGACCTGTCGGCCGAGAAGCTGCACCTGACGCGTACCGTGCTGAGGCTGCGCCGCGCCCGGCCCGAGTGGTTCGGCCCCGGCGCCTCGTACGAGCCGCTGGCCGCGGACGGGCCGGCCGCCGGGCACTGCGTGGCCTTCGCGCGCTCCGGTGCCGTGGTCACCGTCGTCTCGCGGCTGCACGGGCGGCTGGCGCAGGACGGGGGGCTGCGGGGGACGGTGCTGCCGCTGCCGGGCGGCGGGCGGTGGCGCGAGGTGCTGACGGGCGCCTCGTTCTCGTGTGAGGCGCCCGTGGCTCTGGCGGAGCTGCTGGAGCGCTGTCCGGTGGCGCTGCTCGTACGGGACTGAGCGCCGGGCCGCGCCCCTTGCAGGGCGCAAGTCCCCCGTACATCAGGCTTCAGTCGGTGCCCGGGAACGCCAGCTCGCGGCAGAGTTCGACGAAGGCGGCGGTGGTGCCGGTGAGCTCCACGCGCGCGAAGGCGGTCTGTTCGCGGCGCCAGCGCGGGTCGACGGGGACGGTCACCGCACCGGGCACGTCGCGCGCCATGTGCACGGGCGCGGCCACCAGGCCCAGGCCGGACACCGCCATCCGGACGGCGGTCGAGGAGTGCTCCGTCCAGACGGCCGTACGGGGTGTGAAGCCGCCCTGCTCGCAGACCCAGTCCAGCCAGCGCTTGCCCTGCACGATCGGTTCGAGGGCGCAGCGCACCCAGTCGCGCTCGGCCAGCTCGGGCAGCGCGAGGGGTTCCGTACGGGCTGCGAGGGGGTCGCCGGCCGAGGTGATCAGCCTGATCTCCTCGTGGCCGAGGGAGACGACGGGGCCGTGCCAGCCCTCGGGGCGGGGGCCGACGGCGATGTCGGCCACCCCGCGCTCCATGTGGTCGCGCAGCTCCTCCGTCGTCGCGTACTCGTGCAGGTGGAGGCGGACGGCGGGGAAGGCGCGGCGCCAGCGCGCGAAGACGGGCGGCAGCACCCCGACCGCGAGGGCGTGCAGGGACGCGATGTGCAGCTCGCCGCCGGCCGCTCCGGCGGCGGCCTTCGCCGCCCTGCGGGCCTGTTCGGCGCTGCGGACGGCGAGTTCGGCGTGGGGCAGGAAGGCGCGGCCCATCGGGGTGAGCCCGATGCCGCGCGGGCGGCGCTCCAGCAGCGGGCCGCCGACGTCCCGCTCCAGGGCCTTGATCTGGTGGGAGAGGGCGGACTGGGTCACGTTGAGCAGGTCGGCCGCGCGGGTGAACGACTCCTCCTCGACCACCGCGACGAGGTACTCCATCTGCCGCAGGCTCATGCCCGGCCCTCCCGTGCCCCCATGACCCCTGTTCATGGGATCGATCGAAACATTGCGTTGGACTCATGATCCCTGACGGCGCAGGGTGAAGACATGCGCGAACTGGGTGAAGACATGCACGAAACAGATGTGATCGTGATCGGTGGCGGCACCGGCGGCTACAGCACCGCCCTGCGGGCCGCAGCGCTCGGCCTCGACGTCGTCGTCGCGGAGCGCGATCTGGTGGGCGGCACCTGTCTGCACCGCGGCTGCATACCCAGCAAGGCCATGCTGCACGCGGCGGAGCTGGTGGACGGCATCGCGGAGGCGCGCGAGCGGTGGGGGGTGAAGGCGACCCTGGAGTCGGTCGACTGGTCCGTGCTGACCGCGACCCGCGACGACATCGTCGCCCGCAACCACCGGGGCGTGGAGGGCCATCTGGCGCACGCCGGCGTCCGCGTGGTGCGGGGGACCGCGGAGCTGACGGGCCCGCGGACGGTGCGGATCGGCTCGGGCGCCGAGGCGGGTGCCGTATGGACGGCCCGCCGGGGCATCGTGCTGGCCACCGGCTCGCGCCCGCGCACCCTGCCGGGCCTGGAGCCCGACGGCGTGCGCGTGGTCACCAGCGACGACGCCCTCTTCGCGCCGGGGCTGCCCGGCTCGGTGCTGGTGCTGGGCGGCGGCGCCATCGGCGTCGAGTACGCCTCCCTGCACCGCTCCATGGGCGCCGACGTGACGCTCGTGGAGGCTGCGGAACGGCTGCTGCCGCTGGAGGACGCCGACGTGAGCCGGTATCTGACGCGGGGTCTGAAGAAGCGGGGCATCGGCGTACTGGCGGGCACGCGGCTGGAGGAGGCCGTCGTCCACGAGGGCGGCGTGCGGGCCACGCTGCGCACCGCCAAGGGGGAAGTGCGCACCGTGGAGGCGGAGCGGCTGCTGGTGGCCGTGGGCCGCGTGCCGGTCACCGACGGCCTCGGCCTGGCGGCGGCCGGTCTCGCCACCGACGCCCGCGGCTTCGTCCCGCCGGCCGACTGGTCGCGCCTGGAGACGGCCGTGCCGGGCGTCCACGTCGTCGGCGACCTCCTGCCGCCGCCGTCCCTCGGCCTCGCCCACGCCTCCTTCGCGGAGGGCCTGCTGGTCGCCGAGACCCTCGCCGGGCGGACGCCGCGGCCCGTCGACTACGCCGCCGTGCCGCGCGTGACGTACTCCAGCCCGCAGACGGCCTCGGTCGGCCTGTCGGAGGACGAGGCACGCGCGCGTGGCCACGAGGCCGAAGCCGACTCCATGCCGCTGACGGCCGTCGCCAAGGGCATGGTGCACGGGCAGGGCGGTGTGGTGAAGGTCGTCGCCGAGAAGGGCGGCGGCCGGGTGCTCGGCGTCCACCTGGTGGGCCCGCACGTCTCGGAGATGATCGCGGAGGGCCAGCTGGTCGTCGGCTGGGACGCGGACGCCACGGACGTCGCCCAGCACATCCACCCGCACCCGACGCTGTCGGAGGCGGTGGGCGAGGTGATGCTGTCGCTGGCCGGGCGGGGGCTGCACCAGGTCTGAGAGAAGCCGGTGCCGGGGAGAAATCAGTGGACGGACGGGGGCCGCATGGGCCTTCCTAGGCGGTGCGCATCCAGCGCGACAGCCTCTCCGGAAGGACCCCATGACCCATCTGGTCATCCGTGCGCTCACCGAGCGCGACACCGAACTGTTCTCGGCCCTCGACGTGCCCGCCCTCGTCGGCAGGGGCGCCTTCGGCCACACCTACGTACCCGTGCACCGGGGCGGTGAGTACCGCCCCGACTGGACCTGGGTGGCACTGCGCGACGGCAAGGTCGTCGCCCGTGCCGCCTGGTGGGGCGGGCCCGGCGACGAGACCCCCGTAGCCCTGGACTGGTTCGACTTCGCCGAGGGCGAGGAGGAGGCGGCCGCCCGCCTGCTGCGCACCTCTCCCCTGCGCTGCGAGTACGCCTTGATGGCCCCGCCCGGCTGGCGGGAGACGCCCGAGGTGCGGGCCGCCGTGGAGGCGCGCGTCGCGGTGGCCGAGGCCGCCGGGATGCAGGTGCTGGTCGAGCGCTTCCGCTACGAGTGGACGACCGGCTGCCCGCTGCCCGAGCGCCCCGGCCGCCTGGTCTTCCGGCCCGAGCCCGACGACGCCGTCATACGCGACGTGCTGGGCCGCACCATGGAGGGCACGCTCGACGCGCACGACCGCAAGAACATCACCGAACTCGGCCTGGAAGCCGCCGTCGACGACCTCATGGCCATCCTCACCTGGCTGCCCTCGCCCCGGGACTGGTGGCGGCTCGCCTTCACGCCCGGCGGCGAGCTGGTCGGCGTGCAGATCCCCGCGCACAACCCCGGCGGTCCGTGCGTGGGCTACCTCGGCGTCGTCGCCGGGCAGCGCGGCCGCGGCTACGGCTACGACCTGCTCGTGGAGTGCACGCACGACCTGGTCTCCCGGGGCGCGACGCGCATCGCGGCCGCCACCGACCAGGGCAACCTGCCGATGGCCGCGGGCTTCGCGAAGGCGGGCTACCCCGTCTCGCAGGAGCGGATCGACCTGCTTCCGGCCCGCGAGGCCTGACCACGGGGCACCATGGACAGCACTGCCGCCGGGAAGGAGCCGACCGTGCTGTTCGAGGTGTGGGCGCCGCGGGCCGGCCGGGTGCAGCTGCACGCTAGCGGCCGGGCGCAGCCGATGGAGCGGGACCCGGCCCGGGACGGGTGGTGGCGGTGCGAGGCCCCCGGCGGGGAGGGCACCCGCTACGGGTTCGCCCTGGACGGCGGCCCCGTACGGCCCGACCCTCGCTCGCGCCGGCAGCCGGACGGGCCCGACGGTCCGAGCGCCGTCGCCGACCCCGGGCGCTTCCCGTGGCGGCAGGAGTGGGCGGGCCGGCCGCTGTCCGGCGCCGTCCTCTACGAGCTGCACGTGGGCACGTTCACCCGCGAGGGCACCTTCGACGCCGCGGCCGCGCGCCTGCCGCACCTCGCCCGGCTGGGCGTCACCCATGTGGAGCTGATGCCCGTATGCCCCTTCCCCGGCACTCACGGCTGGGGGTACGAGGGCGTGTCGCCGTGGGCCGTCCACGAGCCCTACGGCGGGCCCGGGGGGCTGTGCCGCTTCGTGGACGCGGCGCACGCGCTGGGCCTCGGCGTCGTCCTGGACGTGGTGCACAACCACCTCGGCCCCTCCGGCAACCACCTGCCCGCCTTCGGGCCGTACTTCACCGACACCCACCACACGCCGTGGGGCGCCGCCGTCAACCTGGACGCCCCCGGCTCCGACGAGGTGCGGGCGTATCTGACGGGCAGTGCGCTGGCCTGGCTGCGCGACTACCGCCTGGACGGACTGCGGCTGGACGCCGTGCACGCCCTCGCGGACACCCGCCCCAAGCACTTCCTCGCCGAACTCTCCGGCGCCGTGGACGCCCTGGCCGCACGGCTGGGCCGGCCGCTGTTCCTCATCGCCGAGTCCGACCTGAACGACCCGGCCACCACCACGCCGCGCGAAGCGGGCGGCCTGGGCCTGCACGCCCAGTGGAACGACGACTTCCACCACGCGCTGCACACCCTCCTGACCGGCGAGTCCCAGGGCTACTACGCCGACTTCGCCGCCGACCCGGCCGCGGCGCTCGCCAAGACGCTGCGGGGCGGCTTCTTCCACGACGGCACGCACTCCTCCTTCCGCGGGCGCCCACACGGCCGGCCCCTCGACCCGGCCGCCCCCGCCCGGCGCCTCCTGGGCTACGCCCAGAACCACGACCAGATCGGCAACCGCGCCCAGGGCGATCGGCTCTCCGCCCGTCTCTCCCCCGGGCGCCTGGCCTGCGCCGCCGCGCTCGTCCTCGGCGCGCCCTTCACCCCGATGCTGTTCATGGGCGAGGAGTGGGGCGCGCGCACCCCCTGGCAGTTCTTCACCGACCACACCGACCCGCAGCTGGCCGAAGCCGTCCGCACCGGCCGCCGGCGCGAGTTCGCCGCGCACGGCTGGGCCGCGGAGGAGATCCCCGACCCGCAGGACCCGGCCACCCGCGACCGCTCCTGCCTGGACTGGGACGAGCCGGAGCGCGAGCCGCACCGCGCCCTGCTGGAGTGGCACCGCCGCCTGATCGCCCTGCGCCGCGCCGGACCGGACCCGGGCCCGCTCTCCGCCACGGCGGTCACCGTCGGCCCCGGCGGCACGGCCGTCCTGCGCCACGGCACCCTGTGCACGGCCGTCAACCCTACGGACGCCCCGGCCGCGCTGCCCCTCGGCGACGCCCCCGCGCGCGAGGTCCTGGCCGCCTGGCACCCGGTGGACCTCCCCGGCCCGGACGGCCTGCTGCACCTGCCGCCCGCCTCGGCGGCCGTGCTGCGGTGCGGCTGACCCCGCCGCTCCTGCGTTGCGGCGGGGCGGGGCCGGAGAGACGCTGAGGGTGGGCGCATCCGCGCCTCAGTGAGCGCGGAGCCGGAGCGCCGGGCGCGGCGGACCGCCCCGAGGGGACGATGACCCATGCGCATGATGCTCAGGGCCCGGCTGGACACCCACGCCTCCAACGAGGTCTACAAGCGCGGCGAGCTGGCGAAGTTCGTACAGGACCTGATGGACCGGACCAAGCCCGAAGCCGCCTACTTCGGCCCCATGGACGGCGGCCGCACCTGCACCCTCGTCTTCGACCTGGCGGACCCGTCGCAGATCCCCGCCACGCTGGAGGCCCTCCTGCTCGACATGGAAGCCGACGTCGAACTGCTGCCCGTCATGAACTACGACGACCTGAAGAAGGGCCTCGCCGCCAAGAACAAGTGAGCCGGCCTCAGCCTTCCGCAGGCTGCCTCATCCCTCCGCCGGCTCCAGGCGCAGGGCGATGGAGTTGATGCAGTACCGCTGGTCGGTGGGGGTGGCGTAGCCCTCGCCCTCGAAGACGTGGCCCAGGTGCGAGCCGCAGCGGGCGCAGCGGACCTCGGTGCGGACCATGCCGTGCGAGCGGTCCTCGATCAGCTCGACGGCGGTGGAGTCCTTCGGGTCGTAGAAGCTGGGCCAGCCGCAGTGGCTCTCGAACTTCTCGGTGGAGCGGAACAGCTCCGAGCCGCAGGCGCGGCAGGAGTAGACGCCCGCCGTCTTGGTGTCGGTGTATTCGCCCCGGAAGGCGGGCTCGGTGCCGGCCCTGCGGAGCACCTGGTACTCCGCAGGGGAGAGCTCCGCGCGCCACTGCTCGTCCGTCTTCTCGACCTCGTACGTCATCTCGCACGCCTTCCGGGGGGTCGCGGCTGTCCGCCGGTGCGGTCAGCTCTCCAGGCGGGCCAGGATGCGCGGACCGAGGTCCGTCACGTCACCGGCGCCCATGGTCAGAACGAGGTCCCCGGGGCGGGCCATTCCCTCGATCACGTCCGGGATCGCGGCCATGTCGTGCTCGGCGCGCACGTCGGCGCCGGCGGCCGCCGCGGCGTCGATGATCAGGGCGCTGGTGATGCCCGGGACCGGGTCCTCGCGGGCCGGGTAGATGTCCAGGACGACCGAGGAGTCGGCGAGGGCGAGGGCCTGGCCCATCTCCGTGCCGAGCTCCTGGGTGCGGGAGAACAGGTGCGGCTGGAAGACGACCAGGATCCGGGCGCCGGCGGCGGCGCCGCGGATGGCCTCCAGGTCGGCGGTCATCTCGGTGGGGTGGTGCGCGTAGGAGTCGATGACCTGCACGCCGCGGGCCTCGCCCTTGAGCTGCAGGCGGCGCTTGACGCCGGTGTACTTGCCGAGCGCGGAGGCCAGGTTGTGCGCGGGGATGCCGAGGGCGATGCCCGCGGCGAGGGCGGCGACGGCGTTGAGCGCGTAGTGACGGCCGGGGACGGAGACCGTGAAGGTCAGCATCTTGCCGCCCAGGAGGACGGTGACCTCGCTGGTCAGGCCGCGCGGGGTGACCTTCAGGACGCGCACGTCGGCGTCCTCGGCCTCGCCGTAGGTGACGACCTCGATGTCGTGGCGGGCTGCGTTTTCGGCGATTCGCTCGGTGAGCTCGCGGGCGCCCGCCTGGTCGGCGGCGACCACGAGCGTGCCGCCCGGGCGGATCCGGCCGACGAAGGTCTCGAACGACTCGTAGATCTCGTCCATCGACGCGTAGTTCGCGTGGTGGTCCAGCTCCACGTTGAGGATGATCGCGACCTCGGGGGCGTACTTGTGGAAGCTGCGGTCGCTCTCGTCCGCCTCCGCCACGAAGATCTCGCCGGCGCCGTGGCGCGCGTTGGAGCCGGGGGCGTCCAGGTCGCCGCCGATGGCGTACGAGGGGTCGAGGCCCAGGGCGTCGAGGGAGACGGCGAGCATCGACGTCGTGGTCGTCTTGCCGTGCGTGCCGGCGACCGCGATCGGGCGCAGGCCGTCCATCAGGCCCGCGAGGGCGTCCGAGCGGTGCACGACGGGGATGCCGCGCTCGGCGGCGGCGGCGAGCTCGGGGTTGTCGGCGCGGATGGCGCTGGAGACGACGACGCAGGTGGCGTCCTCGGCCAGGTGCTCGGCGGCGTGCCCGATGTGCACCGTGGCGCCCAGGGCGCGCAGGGCCTCGGCGGTCGCGGAGTCCTTGGCGTCGCTGCCGGCGACGGCCGCGCCGCGCTGCGCGAGGATCTTCGCGATGCCCGACATGCCGGCGCCGCCGATGCCGATGAAGTGCGGTCGGTCCATCGTCGTGGGGACGGCCGGTGCCATGTGCGGTGCTCCCTGTCGCAGCGTGCTTGATATATCCGGACCGATTCTTGCACCCCGCGGTGACAGCCCCGTCCTCCCCCGTCACACCGCCCGGATCAGCCCCGCCGCCAGGCCCGCCGCGATCGCCGCCGTGCGGCTGTCCACGCCCAGCTTTCCGTAGATGTGCACGAGGTGGGTCTTGACGGTGGCCTCGCTGATGAACAGGCGGCGGGAGATCTGCTTGTTGGCCAGGCCCTCGGCCACCAGTCCGAGGATCTCGGTCTCGCGCTGGGTGAGGGCGGGCCTGCCCCCGGCGCGCACGCGGCCGAGCAGGCGCGCGGCGACCGGCGGCGCCAGGACCGTCTCGCCGCGGGCGGCGGCCTGGACGGCCGCGGCGACGTCCTCGGGCGGGGCGTCCTTGAGGAGGTAGCCGGTCGCCCCCGCCTCGACGGCGGCCAGGATGTCGGCGTCGGTGCTGTACGTGGTGAGGATCAGGACCGCGGGCGGGTCCGGCAGGGCGGTGATGCGGCGGGTGGCCTCGACGCCGTGCATGCCGGCGCCCATCTGGAGGTCCATGAGGACGACGTCGGGGCGGGTTCCGGCGTCGAGGAGCCGCAGGGCTTCGGCGCCGTCGCCGGCCTCGCCGACGGCCTCCACGTCGGGGAGCTCGTCGACCATGGCGCGCAGTCCGCGCCGGACGACGGGGTGGTCGTCGACGATCAGGACGCGGACGGCCTCGCGGGCGGCGCCTTCCGGGTACGCCGGCCTGCTCATGCCGCGGCCTCGGCCGTGTCCCGGGGCCGGGCCCCGGAACCCACCGGCACGGCCGCGGCGATCGCCGTGCCCTCGCCGGGGGCGGACTCGACGGTGAGGGTCCCGCCGAGGGCGGCGATGCGTTCGCGCATGCCGTGCAGGCCGAAGGTCCGGCGGCCGTCGGCGGGGCCGTCCCCCGGGGTGAAGCCGACTCCGTCGTCGTAGACGTCGAGGGTCACCTGGCCGTCGAGGAAGGCGATGGTGACGGCGGTGTGGTCGGCGTGCGCGTGGCGGGCGACGTTGGCGAGCGCCTCCTGGGTGAGGCGCAGCAGGGCCACCTCGGTCTCCATGGGGAGGGCGCAGGGATCGCCGTCGAGGCGGAAGACGGCCCCGGGGACCGTCCGCGCGGTCACGCGGCGCAGCGCCTCGGGCAGCGGGGCGTCCTCCAGGGCGGGCGGGGTGAGGGCCTGGACGAAGCGGCGGGCCTCGGCGAGGTTGTCGGCCGCGGTCCGCCCGGCTTCCCGCATCCGGTCGCGGGCCGCCTCCGGGCTCGCGGTCTCCGCGGCGCGGGCGAGGAGGACGATGCTGGACAGGCCCTGGGCGAGGGTGTCGTGGATCTCGCGGGCGAGCCGCTGGCGCTCGGCGAGCCGCCCGGCCTCGCGCTGGGCGGCGGCGAGCTCGTCGCGGGTGCGCATCAGGTCGTCGATGAGGAGCTGGCGGCGGCAGCTCTCGCGGTAGAGCGCGGCGTAGCCGTAGCCGGTCAGGATGGCGACCACGGCGCCGGCGACGGGGCCGATGACCTTGGCGGCGGTCAGCCCGCCGGGGGCGCCGGCCTGGGCGGCCACGACGGCGGCGGTGGCCGCGGCGACGGCGGGGTGCGCCCAGCGGACCGGCATGGCGTGCAGGAAGAGGAAGAAGAGCGGGAAGGCGACGTAGCTGAAGCCGTGGTCCATGGCCAGGAGCAGCAGCCACAGGGTGGTGACGGCGGCGAGCCAGGGGCCGGGGCGGTCGGTGCGGCGGATGACGCCGAGGCCGTAGACGGCGGCGAGCACGGCGGCGGGCGGCAGGACGGCCACGGGGGCCGTCCCGGCGAGGGCGGGGCCGGCGGCGATGACGAGCAGCACGTAGAACGCCCCGTGCACCGCGAGCCGGACCAGCCGCAGGGAGGGCATCTCGGAGCCGGCGCCACCGACGAGGCCGGGCCGGGCCGCGGGGCCCGCAAGGCCGGGGCCAGGGCCGGGGGCGGGGTCCGTAAGGCCCGCGCCGGGATCCGCAAGGCCGGGACCGGGATCCGCAAGGCCGGGCTGTGCAGGCCGGTCCGCCGGACCGCTCGGAGCCACGCCGGCCGCGAGTGCATCCCGCGCAGGCCCGTCGGCCGGACCCTCCGCGCCCGCCGGGACGGCACCGGCCCGCAGGGCGCGCCACGTAAAACGGCCGGGCACGCGCGCGTGCCCGGTCGCGGTCTCGGGGGCGGGGAGGCTCGTTCGGCTCACCCCATCGAGCGTACGGGCCCTCGCCCGGGGCACCCCTCCCCGCAGCCCTCAACCGTTCGATTGATTTTCGGGTGCACCGTACGTACGGGGTGCGGACCAGCCCTTGCCCTGATGGCGGCGGGGCGTTCGCGCGCGAGTGTGAAGGAGTCCTGACAGAGCCCGGGAGGGGTCCTTGTTCGTCGCGCTCCGTGACATCCGTTTCGCCCGGGGGCGCTTCGCCCTCATGGGCGCGGTCGTCACCCTCATCACCACACTCGTGGTCTTCCTCTACGGCCTGACCGACGGCCTGGCGCGGGAGGCGTCGTCCGCCGTGGCGGGACTGCCCGCCGGCCGGATCGTGTTCGCCGCGCCCGCAGGGGCCGCGCCGGAGGTCTCCTTCTCGAACAGCTCGGTGGACGCCGGGCAGCTGCGGGCCTGGCAGGAGGCGCCGGGTGTGACCTCCGCCGAACCGTTCGGCGTGGCGATGACACGGCTGACGGCGGGCGGCAAGGCGTCGTCGGTGAGCGTGTTCGGCACGCCGGACCGGCTGCGGCCCGCGCTCGTCTCGGGCTCCGCACCGGACGGCCGCGGGGTGGCGGTGAGCGAGCGGCTGGCGCGCGAGAGCGGGCTGCGCACGGGCGATCGCGTCACCCTCGGCACCGAGGAACTGACCGTCTCGGGCATCACCGCCGACCGCAGTCACGGCCACGCCCCGAGCGTGTGGGCCACCCTGCCCGCCTGGCACCGGGTGAGCCGGCAGGCGCAGCCGACCGCGCTGGCCGTCGACGGCGGCGGGCGCCCGGACGGCCCCGCCGCGCACAGCACGAAGGCGGTCGGCGTCGGCGAGGCGCTGGACGGCATCGACGGGTACGCGGCCGAGCACGGCACGCTGCGGATGATCCAGGGGTTCCTGTTCGTGGTGAGCGCCCTGGTCGTGGGCGCCTTCTTCACGGTGTGGACGGTGCAGCGCAGGCCCGACGTGGCGGTGCTCAAGGCGGTCGGCGCGAGCAGCGCCTATCTGGTGCGGGACGCCCTCGGGCAGGCGGCGGTCGTGCTGGCCGCCGGGTCCGCGCTCGGCGCCGCGGCGGGCGCGGCCGGCGGGGCGCTGGCGTCGGCCTCGGTGCCGTTCGAGCTGGGTGCGGCGACCGTCGCCGTGCCGGTGGCGGCGATGGTGCTGCTGGGGCTGGCCGGCTCCGCGCTCGCCGTACGCCGCATCACGTCCGTCGATCCGCTGACCGCCCTGGGAGCCTCCCGTTGAGCACCGCACCCGTCCTGTCGCCCGTCCGGCCACCCGTTCTGTCGCTGGAGGCCGTCGGCCTCACCTACCCGGACGGCGACCGCAGGCTGACCGCCCTCGACGCGGTGTCCCTGGAGGTGGCGCCCGGCGAGCTCGTGGCCGTCGCGGGGCCCTCCGGCTCCGGGAAGTCGAGCCTGCTCGCGGTGGCGGCGACGCTGCTGCGGCCGGACGCGGGCCGCGTGACCGTGGCGGGGCAGGACACCGCGCGGATGAGCGCCCGGGCCCGTACGGCGCTGCGCCGGGAGCGGATCGGCATCGTCTTCCAGCAGGCCAACCTGCTGCCGTCGCTGACCGCCGAGGAGCAGCTGCTGGCCGTGGAGCACGTACGGGGCGCGAGCGTGCGGGGCGCCCGGGGGCGGGCGGTGCAGCTGCTGGAGTCGGTGGGCCTGGACGCGGCGAAGCGGCGCCGCCGCCCGCACCAGCTGTCCGGGGGCGAGCGGCAGCGGGTGAACATCGCCCGGGCGCTGTCCGGGGGCCCGTCCGTCCTGCTGGTGGACGAGCCGACGTCCGCGCTGGACCGGGAGCGCGGCGAGCAGGTCGTGGAGCTGCTCGCCGAGGTGACGCGGGCGCACCGGACGGCCACGGTGCTGGTCACGCACGACCGGGCGCTGCTCGGCCGGGCGGACCGGGTGCTCACCATGGCCGACGGGCGGCTGGGCTGACCCTCCGGCCCGCCGGGTCACTGCTCCTGTACGTCGCCCAGGGCGTAGTCCTCTTCGTCGTTGTGGGCGTAGAGCTTGAGGACGGGGACGCCGACCTTGTGCCGGGCACGGGAGGCCCAGTCGCGGTGGAAGAACTCCTCCACCAGGTGCGGCGCGGTCAGCACGATCACCTCGTCGGCGTGGGTCTGCTCGACCACGGACCGCAGCAGGTTCAGCGGGTGGCCCTCGATGAGCTGGCCGACGGCCTCGCAGCCGGCGTCCCGGAGGCTGCGGAGCGAGTGCTCCAGGGCGAGGGCCGCCGGGCGGACGGCCTGCTCGCCCTCGGGCTCGTCGGCCTCGTGCACGGCCTGCTCCAGCTCGCCGAGCGCGACGTCGTCGATGGCCCGCAGCAGCCGGTCCTCGGCGCCTCTGGGCTGCATGAGGACCACGAAGGACATCTCGTCGTCGTGCAGGGTGGTGACGAAGTCGACGTCGGTGGCGGACAGCGGCTGCTCGATCATCAATACGCTCGTGAACACGGTGGGAGCCCTTCTCCTTCGTGGGCCACCGGCCCAACGGCCAACAGAAACCATCCTGCGCGCCCCCTGGGCCCGCCTGTTCCGATCATGTGCCCCCGAGGGAGCGTCCGATTCAATTCTGCCCACCGACGGCTAACCGGAACGGGATATTCCGCCGATTGTCAGATCCTGTGGTACCTGCTGAAGAGAAATCCTGCCTCTTCGAGGAGCGAAGCGAGGACGAATCGTTCCGGCAGGGGCATGTCGGGGCCGTTCACGATCCGGGCCGCGGTGCCCCCGGCGACCATCGGGGCGAGCGTCAGGCACAGCTCGTCCAGCACCCCGGCCGCCGCGAACTGCCCCAGCAGCCGCGGGCCGCCCTCGGTGAGCAGCCTGGTCAGCCCGCGTTCCGCCAGCACCTGCGGCACCCGGGCGGGATCCACCCGGCGCCCCTCGCCGGCCACGAGCACCTCGGCCCCGGCCGCGCGCGCCGCCGAGACCCGGTCCGCGGGGGCGTCCTCGCCCGTCAGCACGAGGGTGGGCACCAGCGGCTCGGTGAACAGCGGAAGAGAGAAGTCCAGGTCGAGCCCCGCGCTCACGATCGCGATCGCCGGAGCGGGCCCCTGGCCGAGCGCCGCCCGGCGCGCCGCGAACGCCTCACGGGCCCGCGCGGGCCGGTAGCCCTCCTGGCGTACGGTCTCCGCGCCCACGACGACGGCGTCGGCGAGCCCGCGCAGCGTCCCGAAGATGCGCATGTCGGCGTCGGAGGACAGCGGCTGCGAGCGCCCGTCGTGGTGGGCCGCGCCGTCCAGCGAGGAGACCATGTTCGCGCGCAGCCAGGCGTGGCGGGCGGGGCCCGGCTCCTCCGGGTAGGCGTAGACCTCGGCCAGCTCCTCCAGCTCCCAGGTGCGGTCCTCCTGCGCGGAGGCGCGGGCCGGGGCGGAAGGGGAGGGAGCGGCAGCAGAGCCGGGGGAGGCAGGGGAGCCAGGCGATTCGAGCGGGAACAGGCGTCGCATAGGCCGCAGTGTGACATGCCTCGCTCTCGCGGCGGCCGTCAGCCCGCGGACAGCGGCTAGGCTGGAGAGCTGTGTCAGCCACCACCGCCTCCGCTTCCGGCGCAGCCGCCTCGCCGGCCCCGTCGGCCCCGTCCGACGCCTCGGGCCCGATATCCGGCGCCGGTACCGGCTCCCCCGTCGCGCTCACCTCGCGCGCCCCGCACGTGCCGGCCGACCGTCTGGTCGCCGAGATGGTGCCGCCCCCGCGCTTCGGCACGGTGCGCTTCGACAACTACATACCGGCGCCCGACCAGCCCAGCCAGGCCGAGGCCGTCCAGGTCCTCGGCGGCTTCGCGGCCGGCCTCGGCGCCCCCGCCGGCGGCGGAGCGCGCAAGCGCTGGTTCCGGCGCGAGGCGAAGCCGGCCGCCCCGGCAGGCCCGCGCGGCGTCTACCTCGACGGCGGCTACGGCGTCGGCAAGACCCACCTGCTGGCCTCCCTGTGGCACGCCACCCCGGCCGCTCCGGAGCAGAAGGCCTTCGGCACCTTCGTGGAGCTGACCAACCTCGTCGGCGCCCTGGGCTTCCAGCAGACCGTCCGCACCCTCAGCGACCACCGCCTGCTGTGCATCGACGAGTTCGAGCTCGACGACCCCGGTGACACCGTCCTGGTCTCCACCCTGCTGGGCAAGCTGGTGGAGGCGGGCGTCGCGCTCGCCGCGACCTCCAACACGCTCCCTGGCAAGCTCGGCGAGGGCCGGTTCGCCGCCGCCGACTTCCTGCGCGAGATACAGGGGCTGTCGGCCCACTTCCGCCCCCTGCGCATCGACGGCGAGGACTACCGCCACCGCGGCCTGCCGCAGGCGCCCGCTCCGTACGACGATGACACCGTCACCCGTACGGCTGAAGCGACCGAGGGCGCGTCGCTCGACGCCTTCCCCGCGCTGCTGGACCACCTCTCCAAGGTCCACCCCAGCCGCTACGGCGCGATGTGCGACTCCCTGCAGGCCGTGTGCCTGACCGGCGTCGCGCCGGTGCCCGACCAGTCCACGGCCCTGCGCCTGGTCGTCCTGGCCGACCGGCTCTACGACCGCGAGATACCGGTGCTCGCCTCCGGGCGGCCCTTCGACGAGCTGTTCAGCGAGGAGATGCTGAACGGCGGCTACCGCAAGAAGTACTTCCGGGCGATATCGCGCCTCACCGCGCTCGCCCGCGACGCGAAGCAGCTGGTCGAGCCCCGCGTCTGACGTGCCCGCGTCTGACGGGCCCCGCGCCTGACGGGGCGGGCACCCGGTGGCGCGCGAGCGGGGCCGGGCGCCCGGCGGCGCGCAAGCGGAGCCGCCCGCCCGGCCCGCTCCACAAGCGGTGAGCCCGCCCCTCGCGCGCCTTCGCGCCAGCGCCTACGGCCCCCTGCCCAACGCGCCTGCGAGCCGCCGCGGCGGGGCTGCCGTGCAGCGGCCCGGAGAGGGAGGGTGTGTTCGGGCCCGGCACCGGGCCCTCCGCCACCGGCAGGAGCACACCATGGCCATCATCGTCACCTTCGACGTCCCCGACGGGGGCCGGGACCTCTACGAAGCCGTCGTCAGCCGCGTGACCAACGGGCAGGGCTTCACCCGCCTCGCCGACATCCCCGCCGCCGGGCTCATCGCCCACCTCGCCGGCCCCCTGGAGGGCGGGGGATGGCGGGTGACCGACGTCTGGGAGTCGCCCGAGGCGCTGGAGGCCTGGGCCAAGACCCTCGGCCCCGTCCTCGCCGACCTCGGCTTCGCCGACCTGCAGCCCACCGTCACCCCGGCGCACAACGTCGTCATCGCCTGACGGCCGGCGGGCGCGAGGGCCCGTGCACAGGGCATGCGGTGCGGCATACAGTGCCGTGGTGATCCCCATCCCCCGTCGCCGGCCGGTCCGTCACGCCCTCGCGCCCGCACTTACGCCCGCACTCGCCGCGCTGCTCTGCCTGCCCCTCGCCGCGTGCGGCGGCGGCAGCCCCGGTACGGCCGAGCGGTCCAAGAGCCCGGCGCCCTCGCAGGTTTCGGCCGCCGCACCGCAGTCACCGCCGCCCTCCGCGCGGCCGTCGGCCGCGCCCACGCTCCCTCCGGGCCCCGGCGGCACCACCCCCGTCTTCTCCCACGGCAGGCGCGACGGCGCCAAGCGCGTCGCGCTCACCTTCGACGCCGATATGACGGCCGATCAGGACAAGCGCGCCGCACGCGGGGAGCGGTTCGACAACCCGCAGCTGATCACCACGCTGCGGCGGCTGAAGGTGCCCGCGACCGTCTTCATGACCGGCAAGTGGGCGGAGCAGTACCCCGACCAGGCCAAGTCCATCGGCGGCGACGCCCTCTTCGAGGTGGCCGACCACTCCTACACCCACCACGCCTTCTCCACCCCCTGCTACGGCCTGCCCGCCGTCGCGCGCGGGACCGCGCGCGAGGACGTGGAGCGCGCCTTCGCGGCCTTCCGGAAGGCCGGGGTGGAGCACGTCGTGCCGTACTTCCGCTTCCCCGGGGGCTGTTACGACGAGGCGGTCCTGCGCGAGATCGCACCGGCGAAGGTGACGGCCGTGCAGTGGGACGTGATCAGCGGGGACGCCTTCGCCAAGAAGGCCGGACCCGTCGCGGACCAGGTGCTGGCGCAGGTGAAGCCCGGCTCCGTCGTGGTGATGCACTGCACGCACAGCGCGGCGCCGGTCACCGAGGAGGCGATCCGGCGCATCGTGCCGGAGCTGCGGGCCCGCGGCTACGAGCTCGTCCGCGTCTCGGACCTCATCGCCGGAGGCTGACGGCGCCGGCGCAGCGCCCGGCGCGGCGTCAGCCCGAGCACGACGTGCGCTGGGCCTCCTGCCACTCGCAGACGGGACACAGCGTGATGCCGGGGCGGTCGGCGGGGTACTCGGTGGGCTTCGCGCACTGCACGCAGTCCGCGAAGGCCTCGTCGTCGTGGTCGTTCATGCCCCCATCGTCCCCGATCGGCTCCCATCGGCCCCCATGGGCGGAGCTCACGTGCGCCGGGAGGCGAGCGCGCAGGCCACCGCGACGGCCCCGGCCGCCAAGGCGCCCGCCGCGGCGAGCGGAAGCCACGGGATGCTCACCACACCGGTGCGGGAGCCCGTGACCAGGCCGGTCACGACGGCGTTCGCGGGCGACGCCCCGGCGAACAGCACCACGAACGCGGCGAGCAGCGTGGACGGCACCGCCCACGCCGTACTGCGCAGCAGCGGGCGGTTGCACAGCGCCCCGACCGCGGTCCCCAGCAGCGCGCAGACCGCCGCGGCCGCCAGCCCCGCGGCGGCGGCGGACCCCACGGGGACGGCCGCCCGCCGGCCGGTGGAGTGCGGGTCGCCGACCGCCGCGACGACGGCGACGCCGACCGCGGCCAGCAGCAGCGCGGCGCCCAGGGCGACGCCGACCGCGGCGAGGTGGACCCGCCAGGGCCCGGCCGCGGCGGCGCTGCAGTCCCGGGCCGCGGAGGGCTCGTTGGTCACGCAGACCCGGACCAGCCACGCCGTCACGGGCAGCAGCGTGGCCGCCGCCCAGCCGGCGCAGTCGAGGATCGGCTGCCCGCCCTGCACCCCGACGGCCATGGAGGCGCCGTACAGGAGCAGCGGCGGCAGCCAGCGGTGGGAGCGCAGGAGAAGGGCGGCCTGGTAGCGGAGCAGGGCGGTCACGGGTGCGATGCCTCCGATACGGCGTCGGGGTCTGCGGCCTCGGCCGGTGTCAAGGAGCGGATGTGCCACGGCGGGTGGGCGGTGAGGAGGGCACGGAGCAGGGCGTCGGAGTGCGGCGCGGCGACGGTGAGCCGGACGGCGCCGTCCCCGGCAGGCTCCGCCTCAGGGGTGCCCGGGAGGTCCGGGGGGAGGACGGCGCCGGGTGGGGGTTCGGCGACGATGACCGACGGACGAGCGCGTTCAGCGCGACGCGGGGGTCCGGGGGCTTGCCCCCGGTTACGGGAAGGGGCGGGTAGGGGAAGGACACCCCCGCCCTCCACCCGCAGCACCGCATCCGCCTCCCCCGCCAACCGCCCCGGATCGTGGTCCACGAAAACCACCCGCGCCCCGGCCGCCACCCGCGCCCTGACCTCGTCGTCGAGGAGCGCCCGCGACCGGCGCTCCAGCCCCGTCCACGCCTCGTCCAGAACGAGCAGCCCGGGCGTGCCCATGAGCCCCTGGGCGACGGCGACCTTCTGGCTGGTGCCCTTGGACAGCTCGGACAGCGGCGTACCGGCGTACGCCGCGGCGCCGAACCGCTCCAGCCACTCCAGCGCACCGCGCGAGGCGGCCGCGCGGCTCAGGCCGTGGATGCGGCCGAGCCGCGTGAGGTACGCGCCCGCGGTCATCGGCAGCGCGGCGGGGAAGCGTTCGGGGACGTACGCGGTACGGGGACGCCCGGTGATGCGCCCGGTGCTGGGAGCGTCGATGCCCGCGAGCAGGCGCAGCAGCGTGGACTTGCCGCTGCCGTTGGCGCCCTCGACCCGCAGCAGGCTGCCCTCGGGAATGTCGAGGCCGACGTCGCGCAGTATCCACGGGCCGCCCAGTCCGTAGCGGCGGCCCACCCCCGTGAGTCTCATCCGCTCACATTAAGGGGCGCTGCCGGGCGGCTGGCAGACTGGGGGCCGTGACCAGCCCTGACGCACCCCAGTTCGTCCTGCCCCTCGTCGTACGGATCGAGAAGGACGCTCCGCCCGCCCGCACCGACGCCCTGGAGACCGCTGCGCGCGCCGTGCTGACGCTGCTGTCGGACGAGCGGGCCGGCACCGGAAGCGACGGCGAGGACGGCGCGTGGGCGCAGGCCGTACGGGACTGGCAGGATTCCCGGATCCGCAAGGTGGTGCGCCGGGCGCGCGGCGCGGAGTGGCGCAAGGCGTCGGCGCTGCCGGGCATCACGGTGACCGGTGAGCGGGCGGAGGTGCGGGTCTTCCCGCCGGTCCCCCTGGACGGCTGGCCCAAGGAGCTGGTGAAGCTGCAGGTGTCGGGCACGGACCTGGACGACCCCGGGCCGCAGGCGGAGCCGGACCCCGCGCTGCCGGTGCTGTGGATGAGCCCGGAGCTGGAGATGTCCGCGGGCAAGGCGATGGCGCAGGCGGGGCACGGCGCCCAGCTGGCGTGGTGGGGCCTGGACGACGCCGCCCGCGCCGCCTGGCGCGCGGCCGGCTTCGCGCTGTCGGTGCGCACGGCGGACCCGGCCCGCTGGCGGGAACTGGCGGGGAGCGGGCTGCCGGTGGTGCGGGACGCGGGGTTCACGGAGATCGCGCCGGGCTCGTACACCGTGGTCGCGGACCACCCCGCGCTGCGTTGCGGAAGCGCCCAGAGGGGCTGACGGGACTCACAGGGAGACCTGTGATACTGGCGGAGAACATCTGTTTTGGCGCCAGGGGGTAAGAAGTTGTCGAAAAGGACCGCGCGCGGCGCGACGGCTCTCGTCACCGCGGGCGCCGTCGTCGCGCTCGCGCTAGGCCTGACCGCCTGCGATGCCGACGAGAAGAAGGACGCCGCCAAGGGCTCCGCCTCCGCCTCCTCCCCCGGCGCCGCGCAGAGCCCGGGGGACGACGAGGCGGGCGGCGGCAAGAAGCCCGAGGAGAAGTGGGACGGCAAGGTCAAGGTGCTCGGGGACGGATCGACGTCCTACGTCGGCCCGCAGCCGAAGCAGCCCAAGCCGGAGAAGCTGAAGCCGGGCGAGAAGCCGCCGCAGTTCGTGGTCTTCTCCTGGGACGGCGCGCTGGAGGGCGACGACCACCAGTTCTCGCACTTCCGCCAGGTCGCCAAGGACAACAACGCCCAGATGACCTTCTTCCTCACCAGCATGTACCTGCTGCCGAAGTCGAAGGCGTCGCTGTACAAGCCGCCGCAGCACAAGCCGGGCGACGCGGCGATATCCTTCGCGACCGATCCGCACATCAAGGACACCCTGGAGCAGCTGCGCGGCGCGTGGCTGGACGGCAACGAGATCGGTACGCACTTCAACGGCCACTTCTGCGGGCCCAAGGGCGGCGGCGACTGGAGCGTCGCCGAGTGGAAGAGCGAGATCGAGCAGTCGTACTCCTTCGTCGAGAACTGGAAGACGAACACCGGCCTGAAGAGCGTCCCGCCGCTGCCCTTCGACTTCAAGAAGGAGCTGGCGGGCGGCCGCGCCCCGTGTCTGGAGGGGCAGAAGAACATGCTGGCGGCGGCCCAGTCGTTCGGGTGGCGGTACGACGCGAGCTCGCCGGGCGACTTCCAGATCTGGCCGTCCAGGATCAATGACATGTGGAACTTCCCGCTGCAGCTGCTGCCGTACCCCAAGAGCGAGAAGCAGGTCCTGTCGATGGACTTCAACTTCCTCTACAACCAGTCCGGCGACAACACCAAGGGCGACCCGGCCAAGTACGCGGAGTGGCGCAAGCTCACCCGGGACGGCTACCTCAACGGCTTCGAGCGCGTCTACAACGGGAGCCGGGCGCCGATGTTCGTGGGCAACCACTTCGAGGACTGGAACGGCGGCATCTATATGAAGGCCGTCGAGGACGTCGTGAAGGCGGTCTGCAAGCGGGACGGGGTGCGCTGCGTGTCCTTCAAGCAGCTCGCCGACTGGCTGGACGCCCAGGACCCCAAGGTCCTGGCGAAGTTCCGCGGCCTGGACCCGGCGCAGTCGCCGGACTGGTCGACGCTGGTCAAGTAGGGCGACACCGGTCGGAAAGAGCGCGGAGGGCGCCGGGCAGAAGCCCGGCGCCCTCTCCGCTTTCAGCGCTGCCGCGTCAGCGCTGCCGCATCAGCGCTGCCGCATCAGTGCTGCTGCATCAGTGCTGCTGCGCCCCCGCCATGTACTTCGTCCAGATGTCGATGGGGAAGGTGCTGCCGGTGGTGTCCTTCGCCGCGCCGCCGAGGCCGTCCAGCGGGAGCAGCTCCTGCGTCTTGGGGTCGATGCGGGAGAGCGACACGGCGGTCGACAGCTTGCCGCGGTAGCCGGCGAACCACGCGGACTTGTTGCCCTGCCCCGTGCCGTTCTTGCCGGCCGCGTCGGCACCGGCCGCCTTGGCGGTGGTCGCGCTGCCGCGCCGGACCGCGTCCCGCAGGGCGTCGTCCACGGCGGTGGCCACGGACTGCGGCAGGACCCGTTCGGCCTTCGGCTTCTCGACGGGCACCTCGTTGCCGTTGCGGCTCAGCCGGTCGACGGAGAACGGCTCGCTGTGCAGCCCCTTGGCCGCGAAGGTGCCGTAGGCGCCGGCCATGCGGATGGCGCTGGGGGTCGCGGTGCCCAGGGAGAAGGCCGGCAGCTTCGTGCCGAGGCTGCTCTCCAGCAGGCCGGCGTCGACGGCGGCCTTGCCCACGCGGTCCAGGCCCACGTCCATGCCGAGCTGCATCACGGGGGTGTTCACGGACTGCGCCACCGCCTCCTTCAGCGTGACCTTCCCCCAGGACTTCCCGCCGTCGTTGACGGCCTTGACGATCTTTCCGGAGCGGTCCCAGTACGGGCCCTCGGGGGTGCGCAGGCTGACCTTGTTGTCGCCGTCGTAGACCGTGGACGGGGAGACGGGGGTACGGGGCTTGCCGCGCTCCAGCTGGACGCCGTCGCGCAGGGCCGCCGCGTAGACGAACGGGGCGAAGGCCGTGCCCGCCGGGACGACGGAGGAGTTCGCGTCGTTGAAGCCCTGCTGGAGGTAGCCGGGGCCGCCGTAGAGGGCGGTGATGCGGCCGTCGGTGGTGACCGACGCCGCCCCGATGCGCACGTCCTTGTCGGACTCGCGCTTGCCGGGGTCGAGCCGGCCCTTCACCTCGTCCGCGGCCTTCGTCAGGGCCGTCATGGACGGCTTCTCGAAGGTCGTGCGGATCTGGTAGCCGCCGAGGTCGAAGTCCTTCTCGGTGACGGGGGTGTGGGCGCTCACGTAGGCCCGCGCCGTCTCCACGAGGTAGCCGGTCTGGCCGGTCAGGCCGGCCGGCCTGGGCGGTGCCTTCGGCTCGGGGAAGGTGGTGTAGCCGGCCCGCTCCTCCTTCGACAGCTTGCCGGTGGCGACCATCCGGTCCAGGATCCAGCCCCAGCGCTCGACCGCCCGCTCGTGGTTCTTCTTGCCGAGCGCCGGGTCGTACAGGCCCGCGCCCTTGAGCAGCGAGGCGAGGAAGGCGCCCTCGCTCGCGTTGAGCTGGGAGACGTCCTTGCCGTAGTAGGCGTGGGCGGCGCGCTGGATGCCGTAGGTGCCGCGCCCGAACCAGCTCGTGTTGAGGTAGCCCTCCAGGATCTCGTCCTTGCTCATCCGGTTGTCGAGCTTGATCGCGATGAACATCTCGGTGAGCTTGCGGGTGAAGGTCTGCTCCTGGTTGAGGTAGGCGTTCTTGACGTACTGCTGGGTGATCGTCGAGCCGCCCTGGGTGCTGCCGCCGGTCACCATCCGGGAGACGGCGCGGACCATGCCGCTCGGGGAGATCCCGCTGTCGGAGTAGAAGGTCTCGTTCTCGGCCGCGAGTGCGGCCCAGCGCACCTTCTCCGGGACCTTGTCCAGATCGGTGTCCTGCCGGTTGACCTCGCCGGTGCGGGCCATCTCGGTGCCGTCGGCCCAGTAGTAGACGTTGTCCTGCTGGGTGGCGAAGGCGTTGAGGTCGGCGGGTATGTCCGTGCGCGCGTACATGATCGCCACGAGCGCGGCGACGGTGCCTATGACGGTGGAGAAGAGTCCGAGCACCTGGCGCCACGACGGGATCCAGCGCCGGAAGCCCTGCCGGCCCGGGCGCGGGTAGACGGGGCGCAGCCTGCGCAGCGCTGCCGCACCACGCAGTGCTCCCGCACCGCGCAGCCCGCGCTTCCGGGGGGCCGCGCGTCTGCGGCGGCCCGGGCCGGCGGAACGGCCGGCCGGAGCGGATGGTTTCCGGGCATGCGCGGCGTGCGTCCCTTTTCGTCGTTCGAACACCGCTCGACCCTATGATGTCCGCTCCCATAGCGTAATGTTTTACTTCAATGTAAAAGCAGAAGATCCCGGGTCATACCCGTTGAAAGAAGCAGAAGGAACGCCGCAACGCCATGGAAACAGCCACACCCACCGTCGCGGTGCGCCATCCCCGACGCCGGGCGAACGGGGCGCTGGAGGGGGAGGTGCTCGCCGCCCTGCAGCGGGCGGAGGGGCCGCTGACGCCGCGCGAGGTGCAGGCCCGGCTGTCCGGTGAGCTCACCTACAGCACGGTGGTGACGATCCTGTCGCGGCTGCACGGCAAGGAGGTCCTCACCCGGACCCCGCGCGGGCGCGCGTACGCGTACGCCCCGGTCACGGACGAGGCGGGCCTCGCCGCGCGCCGCATGTGCCGCATCCTCGACGGCCTCCCGGACCGCGAGGTGGTCCTGGCCCGCTTCGTGGCGGAGCTCCCCCTGGCGGACAGCCTCCTCCTGAGAGCCCTCCTGACAGACGGCACCCTCCCGGCCCCGAGGTAGGGCTGCGCCCGGCGAACCGGGGCTCTCGCGTCGCCCTCTTGCCGCAGGCAAGAAGAACCCGCTTGGCACCCGGCCCCACCCCTCCTGCCGCAGGCAAGAAAACCCGCCGCAACGGCGAGCAACCACAACGACGCATCCCGGCGGTGCCGCACCCGCCTCAGGCCCGCCCGGCACCGCCGGACTCCACTACGGGGGTTGCGCGCCGTTGCGGCGGAAGGTTGTCGCGAGGGCGACGGAGGCCTGAGGCGCCCGGCGGCCCGGCGGATCCCGCACCGGCAGGGCCCCGGGGGCGTCAGCCCCGGCGGCGCGACCGGCGGTGCCACAGGACCGTCACAGCACCCCCGCACATCGCCGTGCCGCCCGCCGCCAAGGCGACCGGCAGCCTCAGGCCGGCCGCGGGCGCCCCCGGCGCGGCGCCTTCGGCGATCTTCGTCCGTACGGGGGCGACCGCCCCGATGCGCCCGACCGACCGCACGGAACCGTCGGCGCCGAGCAGCACCCGCTTCCCGTTCGGGTGCGCGAAGTCGAACATGTTCAGCAGCGAACCCGCCCGGGTGTCGAAGGACGAGCCGCCGACGGGGCCGGTGTCCCAGTTCCACTCGATGAACCGGAGCACCGACGTCTGCTCGGTCGGCGTGTGGTCGACCACGTTGACCTTGCTGTAGGGCGAGATCACCAGCAGAGGCTGCCGCGGCCCGGGCCCGCACCGCCCCGCGTGCCCGCCGGCCGCGGCGGGCCCGGCCCGGCAGGCGGGGCCGTCCAGCGGCCGGCCGTGCGGCCCCTTGCCCCCGAGGCGGGAGCCGTTGCGCGGCACGGCGTAGGCGTGGTCGTACCAGCCGTCGGAGTCGTCGTAGGCGATGACGACCGCCGTGCTCCCCCACTGCGGCGCGCTCTGGATCTTGTTGATCCACTCCACGAGGAAGCGCTGCTCGTCGGCGGGCCCGGAGTACCCCGCGTGCCCGTCCTGCGCGGCGGGGGCCTTGAGGAAGCTCACGGCGGGCAGCCGCCCGGCGCGCAGCGCGGCGTCGAAGTCGGTGAGGTCGTACTGGTGGTTCGCCCGCCCGTCGTGGCCGATCTCGGCGACGGAGCGCGGCGGGAGGTGGTGCGGGTTGGCGGTCGACCGGTAGTATTGGAACGGCTCGTGGTGCGGGCTGTAGTCGATCACGCGCGTGCCCCCGGCGTTGGCGTGCGTCCGCCCGGAGCAGCGCGCGTGGTTCCCGGACTCCCCGTCCCAGGGAGTGCTCGGGCGGAATCCGCCCTGGAACCAGCCCCATGAGACACCCTCCTCGCCGAGCACGTCCCCGATGTTCCGGCCGGTCATGGCGGCGAGCGCGCCGCGCCCCGTCCGGTCCCGGTTGGAGCAGTCGTCGTACGCCGGGTCGGGGTCGGTGAGGATCGTGCCCACGCCGTCGGCGTCCGGCGCCGCCACGACGCGCGGGTCCGGCTTCGCGGTCCGCTGCGGGCGCTCCGTGCCGGAGGCGGGGTCGGTGGAGACCACGCCGTGGGTCTGGCCGGAGACGAGGTTGATCGCGCCGGGGGTGGACGGCCCGTACGTGGTGCTGAACGAGCGGTCGTTCAGGGCGTAGTGCTGGGCGTAGTTCCACAGGGCGGTGACGGTGTTCCCGTCGTAGTAGTCCATGACGAGTCCGGGCTCGCCGAAGAGCCGCCCCGAGCACTTCCCGGAGTCGGTGTTCTGCACGAACTTGTCGGCCTTGCCGCCGTCGGCCGCGTACTGCTCCGGGCCGTAGGAGTGGTTCTGGTCGCAGGTCAGGACCTGCCGGGAGGACAGCCGGCGCGGCGGGTACTGGTTGGGGTTGCGCTGCAGCAACCCGGCCGTGCGCAGGTTGTCGATGCGGGCGGGCGCCCCGCGCGAGGCCTCGAAGCGGGTGCCGTCGGTGTTCGCGGCCCGCGGGTAGGTGGCGAAGTAGTGGTCGAAGGAGACGTTCTCGTCGAAGACGACGACGAGGTGCTCGACGGGCGAGGCGGTGTCGCCCCAGTCGCCGGGGAACGGCAGCGCGGCCGCGGGCGGGACGACGGCCGCGGCGACGACGGCGAAGGCGGCGGCGAGGCACGCGCCTCTTCTCGTACGGGTACGGGTACGGGTACGGATAGAGGTGCGGCTACGGATAGAGGTGCGGCTGCGGGTACGGGTCACGTGCTTCCTCCCGTTCGGCCCGTCCCGGTCAGCAGGGCGCGTCCGTACCAGTCCGCGCGGTCCCGCACGCCCGGGAAGGCGAAGAAGTATCCGCCCCCGAAGGGGGTGACGTAGTCGGTCAGCGGCTCTCCGGCGAGTCGTTTCTGCACGGCCGTGAACTGGCGCACCGGGTCGCGCTGGTAGCAGCAGAAGAGCAGGCCCTGGTCGAGGGTGCCGTTGCCGTCGACACCGCGGTCGTAGTTGTACGAGCGCCGCAGCAGCCGGTGCGCCTCGCTGCCGGGGGTGCGCGGGTGGGCCAGGCGGATGTGGCTGTCCAGGGGGATCGCCTCGCCCTCGGGGTCGTGGGCGTACCGCGGCGGGTCGCTCTCGCGGGCGCCGTCGAGGGGGGCGCCGGTGTCGCGGTTGCGGCCGATGACGCGCTCCTGTTCGGAGAGCGGGATGCGGTCCCAGAACTCGGTGAGCATGCGGATGAGCCGGACGACCTGGTAGCTGCCGCCCGCGGCCCAGCGCGGCTCGCCGGAGTCCGTGCCGGTCCACACGAGGCGGTCCATGAGGCGGGCGTCGCGGGGGTCGGGGCCGGAGGTGCCGTCCTTGAAGCCGAAGAGGTTGCGGGGCGTGCCGGAGGGGCGCGGCGGGGCGGTGTGGCCGTCGAGCCGCCAGCGGATCTGCATGCCGCCGCGGGTGTGGCGGGTGAGGTCGCGCAGGGCGTGCAGCACCGTGTCGGGGCTGTCGGCGCACAGCTGGAGGGCGAGGTCGCCGTGGCACCAGGCGGGGTCGAGGTCGTCGTCGGGGAAGACGGGCATGGTGCGCAGCAGGCGCGGGGCGTGGTCCGCGAGGCCGTAGCGGCCGTCGAAGAGCGAGGCGCCGGCCGAGAGGGTGACGCCGAGTCCGCCGTCGGCCGGGACGTACGGGCCGAGGATGCCGGAGTCGGGGGGCGGCGCGGTGATGCCGGTGGGGGCGGGGGTGCCGCCGGTGGTCAGGAAGCGGGCGCGGTCGGTGAGGGTGCGCAGCAGGTCGGCGAGCTCGCGGCGGCCGGCGGCGGTGACGTCGAAGGCGGTGAAGGCCGTGGCGCGGGCGGGCGGGGCGAGGATCGTGGCCTGGTGGGGGCCGTGGAAACGGGGGCCGTCGGCGGGGGCGGGCGCGGGAGCAGGGGCGGGGGCGGGGGCGGCGAGCGCGGTCACGGCGCCTGCCGCCAGTGCGCCCCGCAGGAGGCCGCGCCGGAGGACGGGCCTCACGGCGTCCTCCGTGCGTCGCAGAGCGCGGCGACGGACGCGAGCCGCTCCGTGAGATCGCCGACGGCGGCGTCGATACGCGCCCGCTGCGCGCGGTCCAGGCGGCCGAGCGGCGTCCACGTCCCGCGGTAGGCGTGGGCGTGGGCGTCGAGGGCCCGGGCCGCGCGGTCCAGGCGGCGGTCGAGGGCCGGCAGGCCGGGGTAACGGGTGCGCAGGAGGGGGCGGAGAGGGCGGAGGACGGCGCGCGTGGCGTCGAGGTGGGCGCGGGCGGTGGCGAGGCTGCTCCCGCTGCCGTAGTCGGTGCGGCCGGTCAGTTCGGCCCGCAGGGTGTCCTCCAGGATCTCGTGCGCGCGCCGCCCGAGGTCGGCCGGGTCCATCCGGGTACGGGCCCAGCCGGCGCGCAGGGCGCGGACGTCGCGGGCGAGCCGGTCGGCGGCGCGGCGCAGCCCCGGGGCGCGCTCGCGGTGCCACAGGCCGTGCTCGACGCGGTGGAAGCCCGTGAAGCCCGGGTCGCGCACGCCGCGGGGCAGGCCCGCGGCGGTGCGGTCGAGGGCGTCGCCCGCGTCGCCGAAGGCCCCGTAGGCGGCGCCGAGGCGCGCGTAGGCCAGGTGGGCGGTGAGCCAGCGGGAGCGGGCGGCGGCGCGGTCGCCGGTGCGGACGGCCGCGCGCAGGGCGTCGGTGGCGGCTACGAGGCGGGTCATGCTGCGGCCCGCCCACCGCTGGTACGCCAGGGCGGGCGGGATGAGGTCGTGCACGGACACCGGCACGGCGGCGGGGCCGCTGCGGGTGCGGCGGGGGTCGCCGGGGACGCGGACGGCGGGACCGGTGACGGGGTCGGTGTCCTCGCCCAGGCATACGAAGGCGTACGTCCCGGCGCCGAGCCGCACCGGGAGCGTCCGCGCGGCGCCGGGCGCCAGCCCCTCGGCCTCGCCGAGGACGGCACCGGTGCGGGTGTCGGTGAGCCGGACTTCGGCCGCGGTGCCGGAGGTGTTGTGCAGGGTGAACGTCTGCGTGCCGGGCCGGGGGTGGCGCCAGCCGTGCCCGCAGCGGCCGGGGGACGCGTCGACGCGGTCGTCGCCGGCGGCGGGCGTACGGGGCGCGGCCCCGCACCCGGCGAGGACGACGACGGCGGCGCCGCCGGCCACCGCCGTGCCGGTGACGCGCCACCGCGGCGGCCGTCTGCCGGCGAGGGCGCTGTCAGTCACCGGCGGGCCGTCCGCCACCGCGGGAACCGGCCGCCCGGCCGGCGTCTTCCCTGTCACGACGGGAACCGGCCGCCCGGAACGGAAGAACACTCGGCCACACCCTTCCTTCGCCGCAACGGCTGGGGGAGCAACCACCGGCAACCTGCCCGGCGATGCCGGGCCGGCCCGATGCCACGCCGGTGCGGCACCGCCGAAGTCGCGGCGGCCCCGGTTGCCCGGGCGCGCGTCCCGGACGCACCGGTCCGCGCCGAAGTCGAACGCGGTCGAGTTACGGGGCGGCAGCCGTGCGTGCCCTTGCCCGGCACAGGGGTTCCCTGCAGGGGGAACCCGCATCCCCGAGCGTCCGCCGGGCGCGGCGCACCGCACCGCAGCCTCCCCGCGGTCCTCGACCGCATGATCAAGGCTACGCAGCAACCGGCCGCCCGGTCGGGAAATACGCCCGCACTTCACCCATCTGACGGCACGTCACGCTTACGCCGCACAACGCAACGCAACGCAACGCAACGCAACACCACACGACACAACACGCCCGACGACCCGTCACGCCCAGAGCCACACCCGCCGGTTGCGCGCCACGGTGTGGATGCGCCGCGAGCGGTCCGGGTGCAGCACCCCGCCCAGCGCACCCAGCCCCGGCACCTCCCCCTCCCCCAGCACCCGGACGTCGTCGAGCTCCGGCGCGACCTCCACGCTCCGCGCGCCGACGAACACCAGCACCGGCTGCACCTGCACGAGGAAGCCGCAGCCGCGGGAGAGGACGAGGGACGCCCGCGCGGCGTCGTGCCGCGTCTCGCGGACGTACGGGCAGGACTGCCGCTCCCGGTCGGTGCGCACCTGCGACTCGCCGACGCGGACACGGGCCCGCCGCCCGGGCTTGGAGGCGATGCCGAAGACGCCTCCGGGACCGATGAGCAGGTGGGCGATGATCGCGTCCCCCGGCAGGACGATGGAGTGCACCACGTCCCAGCCGCCGCCCCCGGCGAGCCCTTCGAGCGCCGCGCCGACGCACTGTTCGGCGGCCAGCGCCCGGCGCCAGGCGTCCTCCACGGGCCGCCGGCCGAGCAGGCGGGCGAGCACGAGCCGGGCCCGGCCGGAGGCTCCCGCCGCGCCGCAGCCGTCGAGCCGGGCGCGGAGCGTCTCGCCGGGGCGGTTGGGGGCGAGGTCGTCGTCGGGCGGCAGGAACAGCCGCTCGGGATCGTACGTCTTGCCGTTCGCGCTCCTCTTGCCGTCCGGCCGCTCCCGCACGCGCACCACCCCCACCCGCCATACTGCCGCAGAAGCGAGGGAACCAACCCGATCGTCCGGCCGTTGACACGGACAGAGGCCCCGCGACATCCCCCCGATCGCGGGGCCTCGTCCATGCCTCGCCCCGCGCTCGCACTTCCCTCCCCCTTCGGCCGCATTCCGGCGACACCGGCCGCCGGTGCTTTACTTCGCCGAACCCCGGACCAAATATCCCTTTTGTCAGATTAACGCCGGGAAGGGATGGTCAGTGAGAGCAGTCGCGTTGTACGGAGCCCTCGGGTCCCTGGTCCTCACCACACTCATCACCGCCCCGGCCGATGCCCTCGCCCCGGGGCACACGCCGGGCGGCTACGCCGAAGCCCTGGGCGCGGAGAAGGCCGCCCAGCAGGCCGCCGCGGCAGGCATCCGCTTCGGGGCGTGCCCCGCGGCCGAGGGCCTGCCCGCCCCCTTCGAGTGCGGCACCGTGTCCGTGCCGCTGGACTACGCCCACCCCCACGGCAAGCACATCACCCTCACCGTCAGCCGCGGCCGCGCCACCGGCCCGGCGCACGAGCGGCAGGGCGCGCTCGTCTACAACCCCGGCGGCCCGGGCGGCTCCGGCATGTTCTTCCCGCTGCTCGCCGCCGTCCCGCAGTGGAAGAACCTGGCGAAGGCCTACGACTTCGTCGGCTACGCACCCCGCGGTGTCGGCCGCTCCGCCCCGCTGTCCTGCGTGAACCCCGCGACCTTCGCGAAGCCCCCCACCGACGCCCCCCAGCACCCCTCGGCCGCGTACAAGCACAAGAAGATCGCCGAGGCCAAGGCCTACGCCCAGGGCTGCGCCCGCAAGGCCGGCGCCGACCTGCCGCACTTCAACAGCCTCAACAACGCCCGCGACCTGGACGTGCTCCGCGCCGCGCTCGGCGAACGGCGGCTGACGTTCATGGGTGCGTCCTACGGCACCTACTTCGGCGCGCTCTACGCCACCCTCTTCCCCGGGCACGTGCGCCGCATGGTCTTCGACAGCGTGGTCGACCCCAGCCCCAGGAAGATCTGGTACGGCAGCAACCTGGACCAGTCCCTGGCCTTCGAGACCCGCTGGTCCGACTGGCGGCGCTGGGTGGCCCGGCACGACAAGGTCTACCACCTGGGGCACACCCCGGGGCAGGTGCTGGCCTCCTACGACCGCGCGCGCCGGCAGCTGGCGCGCCGCCCCGCAGGCAAGGTCGGCCCCGGGGAGCTGCAGGGCGCGCTCCTCCAGGTCGGCTACACCGACACCTTCTGGGCGCGCGCCGCGAACGCCCTGTCGGCGTACCTGCGCGGGGACGCCAGGCCGCTGCGCGTCATCGCGGAGCCGGACGCCTCGGGCGCGGTGGCGAGCGAGAACGCCAACGCCGTCTACACCACCGTGGAGTGCAACGACGCGCGCTGGCCGCGCTCCTGGCGCGTGTGGGACCGCGACAACACGCGGCTGGCGGAACGGGCCCCGTTCGAGACCTGGCAGAACGCCTGGATGAACCTGCCGTGCGCGTTCTGGAAGACGTACTCGCAGCGGCCGATCGACGTCCGGGTGAAGCACGGCGCGCTGCCGCCCACGCTGCTGCTGGCGTCGGAGCGGGACGCGGCCACCCCGTATCCGGGAGCGCTGGAGCTGCGGCGCCGACTGCCGGGCTCGGCGCTGGTGACCGAGCGGGGCGCGGGCACGCACGGCATCGGGGGCGGCCCCAACCTCTGCGTCAACCGCTACCTGGACGCGTACCTGCTGACGGGCGCGGTCCCGGCGCGGGGCGCGGAGTGCGCTCCGCGCCGGGAACCCGCGGCGACGTCGGGCAAGGGCCTGACGCCGTCACCGTCACCCAAAAGCTGAAAGCCGAAAGCCCAAAGCCGGAAGGTGAAAGGTGAAATCCGGAGGCTGAAAGCCGGGCCCGGCCGTCAGGCCAGCCCGGCCACCAGCTCCGCGACGGCCTTGCGGCGACCCGTGTAGAACGGCACCTCCTCGCGCACGTGCATCCGTGCCTCGGACGCGCGGAGGTGCCGCATCAGGTCCACGATGCGGTACAGGTCGTTCGCCTCGAAGGCGAGGATCCACTCGTAGTCGCCCAGCGAGAAGGACGCGACCGTGTTGGCGCGCACGTCCGGGTAGCCGCGGGCCATCTTGCCGTGGTCCGCGAGCATGCGGCGGCGGTCCTCGTCGGGCAGCAGGTACCAGTCGTACGAGCGCACGAAGGGGTAGACGCTGACGTAGTCGCGCGGCGTCTCGTCGGCGAGGAACGCCGGGATGTGCGACTTGTTGAACTCGGCGGGGCGGTGCAGCGCCATGTTCGACCACACCGGCTCCAGCGCACGGCCGAGGCGGGTGCGGCGGAAGAGGCTGTAGGCGTCCTGGAGGGCGTCCGAGGTCTCGGAGTGCCACCAGATCATGACGTCGGCGTCGGCGCGCAGGCCCGAGAGGTCGTACGTGCCGCGCACGGTGACGTCCTTCTCGGCGAGCTGGGCGAACAGCTCCTCGACCTCGTCGGCCCAGCCGGCGCGGTCCTGCGGCAGGACGTCGCGGAGCTTGAACACCGACCAGAGGGTGTAGCGGATGACCTCGTTGAGGTCCTTGGCCTTCTTGCCGGCGTTCGGGATCTTCTGCGCGTCAGTCATGGTCCCTATTCTCCCTTGTCGTCCCCCGCGCCCTCGGCCAGGGTCGCCAGTAGCCCGTCGGCCGCGCGGTGGGCGCTCGCGATGCAGGCCGGGATGCCCACGCCGTCGTAGATCGCGCCGCAGACCTCCAGGCCGGGCAGGCGGGCGACGTGCTCGCGGATGCGCGCCACGCGCGCGAGGTGGCCGACCGGGTACTGCGGCAGCCCGTCGTCCCAGCGGGTGACCCGGGTCTCCACCGGGGCGGCCGCGAGGCCCACGGCGTCGCCGAGGTCCTTCAGCGACATCGCCACGAGCTCGGCGTCCGGGCGCATGAGGTCGTCCTCGTCGCCGTACCGCCCGATGGAGGTGCGCAGGACGAACAGGTCCGGGTCCGCGTCGGCGTTCCAGCGCCACTTGTTGCTGGAGAAGGTCGACGCCTTGATCTTGCGGCCGTCGACGGGCGGGACGAGGAAGCCGCTGCCGCTGAGCAGCCCCTCGACGTCGGAGCGGCGGAAGGCCATGGTGACCAGCGCCATGGAGGCGTACTCGACGCCGGCGAGGGCGTCGACGGCGGCGCCGGCCCCGGCGGCGCGGCAGGCGCGGGCGAGGATACGGGCCGCGTGGTGCGCGGGCGTGGCGACGACGACGGCGTCCGCGGGCAGCGTCTCGTCCTCCAGCTCGACCAGCCAGCCGCCGTCAGCAGTGCGGGCGATCCCGGTCACCGGCGCGTGGGTGCGGATCTCGCCGCCCGCGGCCCGCACCGCGTCCGCGACGGCGAGCGGCAGCCGCCCGATGCCGCCCTCGATGCCCATGAAGACCGGCCCGGTCTGCTGCCGGGCGGCGGCGCGCTCCTGCAGCTCCCGTACGCCCTCGCCGAGCGAGCGGTGGGTGCGGGCGGCCTCGAAGAGCGGCGGTACGGCCGCCCGCATCGAGATGCGGTAGGCGTCGCCCGCGTAGACGCCGCCGAGGAGCGGCTCGACGAGGCGGTCGACGACCTCGCGGCCCATGCGCTCGGCGATGTACGCGCCGATGGCGACGTCCTCGCCGGGGTCGGTGTGCGGCAGCTCGGCGTCGCGGGCGACGCGGGCGAGGCCGTCGGCGGAGAGGATGCCGGCGGCGGCCAGCGGGGCGAGGTCGCCGGGGACGCCCATGGTGTGCCCGGTGGGCAGGGGGCGCAGCTCGCCGCGGGTCCACAGCATCGCGGTGGCGGCGGGCGGCCGCAGGTGGTCGCCGAGGCCGGCGGCGCGGGCGAGCTCCACGGCCTCGGGGCGGCGGGCCAGCATCGATTCGGCGCCGAGGTCCACGGGCACGCCCGCGATCTCGCCCGCGTGCAGCTTGCCGCCGACGCGGCCCTCGCTCTCCAGCAGCGTGACGCGGACGCCCGCCCGCGCCAGCCGCAGGGCCGCCGCCAGCCCCGAGATCCCCCCGCCGATGACGGCCGCGTGCCGCCGGGAACGGTCCGCCGAAATGTCCGCTGCGCTCATGGGACCACTCTCTCAAACACCCCTGCCCGGACCGGTGGCCGGGCCGCGCAAGAGGCTCCCGTCCGAACGGTCGGGCGGTTACCCATTGACAGCGGACGGCCGCAGCCCGAAGACTCGACTGCGGCCGACCATGAACACCAGTTCACAGGGCGGACCCCGGTGGTGGGGCGCCGCGGGAGGAGCAGCCATGAACGACCGCATCCGGGACGTGTACGTCGTGGACGCCGTGCGCACCCCGGTCGGCAAGTACGGCGGCACCCTCGCCTCCGTCCGGCCCGACGACCTCGCGGCGCACGTCGTGCGCTCCGTCGTCGGCCGCAGCCCCGCCCTCGACCCCGCCCTGATCGACGACGTCGTCTTCGGCAACGCCAACGGCGCGGGCGAGGAGAACCGCAACGTGGCCCGGATGGCCGTCCTGCTGTCCGGCCTCCCGGTGACCGTGCCGGGCCTGACCGTCAACCGGCTGTGCGCCTCGGGCCTGGAGGCCGTCGTCCACGCCTACCGCGCGATCGCGCTCGGCGACGCCTCGGTCGTGGTGGCGGGCGGCGTCGAGTCCATGACGCGCGCGCCCTACGTCCTGCCGAAGCCGGAGCGGGCCTTCCCCTCGGCCCACCAGGAGATGTACTCGACCACGCTGGGCTGGCGGATGACCAACCCCGCCATGCCCGAGCGGTGGACGACGTCGCTGGGCGAGGGCGCCGAGCTGATCGCCGACAAGTACGGCATCACCCGCGAGCAGCAGGACGCCTACGCGCTCGCCAGCCACCGCAAGGCGGCGCAGGCGTGGGCGGAGGGCGCCTACGCGGACGAGGTCGTCCCGGTGCCGGGCGTGGAGCTCCCGCGCGACGAGACCATCCGCGACAACACCTCCATGGAGGCCCTCGCCCGCCTCAAGCCGGCCTTCCGCAAGGACGGGGGCACGGTCACGGCAGGCAACGCCTCGCCGCTCAACGACGGCGCGGCGGCGGTGCTGCTGTGCGACGAGGAGGGGCTGCGGCGAACGGGCCGCGAGCCGCTCGCGCGCGTACGGGCCTCGACGGTCACCGCGACCGAGCCGGAGCTCTACGGGCTCGGGCCGGTGGAGGCCGTGCGCCGGGCCCTCGCCAAGGCCGGGCGCTCGCTGGCGGACGTGACATATTTCGAGCTCAACGAAGCCTATGCGGCCCAGGTCCTGGGATGCTTCGCGGAGTGGCCGGACCTCGACCCCGGGATCGTCAACCCCCGCGGCGGCGCGATCGCCATCGGCCACCCGCTCGGATGTTCCGGCGCGCGCCTCGCGGGGGCGGTGGCCCACCGGCTCGCCGCGGCGGGCTCGGGCACGGGGCTGGCCGCGCTGTGCATCGGCGTGGGGCAGGGGCAGGCGCTGGTCCTCGAACGCTGAGGCCGCCCGCCCGGAGAGGCCCGTACGCCGGGGCCCGCACGGCGCTCGCTCTCCGGGGAGGTTGCCCGTCATGCGTACCACCGTAGGAATCATCGGAGCCGGCCCCGCCGGCCTGCTGCTCGCCCGGCTGCTGCACCGGGCCGGAGTGGACTGCGTCGTCCTGGAGGCCCGCGACCGGGCGTACGTGGAGCGGCGGCAGCGCGCCGGGATGCTGGAGCAGGGCTCGGCGGACGTCCTGCGGGAGTGCGGCGCGGGCGACCGGCTGGACCGCGAGGGACTGGTCCACCGCGGCTTCGAGCTGCGCTTCGAAGGGGAGGCGCACCGGGTGGACCTGCCCTCCATGACCGGCGGGCGGACGGTGACGCTCTATCCGCAGACCGAGGTCGTCAAGGACCTGATAGCCCTTCAGCTGGAGGGCGGGCCGCCGCTGCTGTTCGGCGCGCGGGTCGTGGCCGTGGAGAAGGCCGACGGGGAACAGCCGCTGGTCCGCTTCGTCACGGGCGGCCCCGGCGGGCAGGAGCGGACGCTGGAGTGCGAGTACGTGGCGGGCTGCGACGGCTCGTACGGGGCCTCCCGGCGCGCCCTGCCGCCGGGCGCGGTCCGGATACACGTGCGGACGTACCCCTACTCCTGGCTCGGCATCCTCGCGGACGTCGCGCCCTCCAGCGACGAACTGCTGCTCGCCGGCCACGAGCGGGGCTTCGCGCTGCACAGCATGCGCACCCCCGCCCTCTCCCGGCTCTATCTCCAGGTGCCCAACGACACCTCCCCGGACGACTGGCCGGACGAGCGCATCTGGGACGAGCTCGACATCCGGCTGGCCGCCGGGAGCTGGCGGCTGCAGCGCGGCCCCGTCCTCACCAAGTCGGTGAGCGGCCTGCGCAGCCTGGTCATCGAGCCCATGCGCCACGGACGGCTGCTGCTCGCCGGGGACGCGGCGCACATCGTGCCGCCGAGCGCGGCCAAGGGGCTCAACCTGGCCTTCGGGGACGTCGTCACCATGGCCCGGGCGTTCACCCACTGGCACCGCAGCGGCTCGACCTCCCTCATCGACCGCTATTCGGACAACTGTCTGCGCCGGGTGTGGCAGGCCCAGTACTTCTCGCACGAGATGACGACGCTGCTGCACGCCGCGCCGGGCGCCGACGCCTACGACCGCGCCATGCAGCTCACCCGGCTGCGCCGGGTCACCGGCCCCACGGCGGCCGCGGCGGAACTGGCCGAGAACTATGCGGGCGCGCCGCTGATCTGACCCGGCGGCGGGCCGGTCGGGATCACCACGGGCGGCACGGGGTAGATCGGCCCCATGGCCCTTTCTGAACCTGCACAGGAACGGATACGCCCTACGGACCCCGACGACAGCGCCTTCGCGACCGCTCTGCGCGCCGCCGCCCTCCGCGTCCCTCTCAGGCCGGCCGTTCGCGTGCCCGTGCCGCTGCCGCCGGCGTCCCGGACCGTCGAGCTGACGGGCCCCGTCTTCGGGGCGGCCGACGTCGGTCCCCTCGACGGCGATCTCACCCGGCAGCACCGGGGCGAGCCGATCGGTGAGCGCATCGTCGTCGGCGGGCGGGTCACGGACCGCCGCGGGCGGCCGGTGCGCGGCCAGCTCGTGGAGGTGTGGCAGGCCAACGCCGCGGGCCGCTACGCCCACCCGCTCGACCGCCACCCCGCCCCGCTCGACCCCAACTTCACCGGCGCGGGCCGCTGCCTGACCGACGACGACGGCCGCTACCGCTTCGTCACCGTCCGGCCCGGCGCCTATCCGCTGGGCGATCCGGGCGACCACTGGCGCGCCTCCCACCTGCACTTCTCCCTCTTCGGCACGGCGTTCACCCAGCGCCTGGTGACCCAGATGTACTTCCCCGGGGACCCTCTCCTGCCGGCCGACATCATCTGGCACACCGTCAGCGAGACGGCCGCGCGGGCCCGGCTGGTCTCCGTCTTCGACCCGGCGCTGGGCGAGCCCGGCCGGTCGCTCGGCTACCGCTGGGACATCGTGCTGGACGGCCCGTCCGCCACCTGGGCCGAGGAGGGCCGCTGATGCTGCCCCCGACCCCCTCCCAGACCGTCGGCCCCTACTACGGCACCGCGCTGCCCTTCCCCGGCGGCGGCGACCTCGCTCCCCCGGGACACCCGAAGACCGTGACCGTCCACGGCCACGTCTACGACGGCGAGGGCACGCCCGTGCCCGACGCCCTGCTGGAGTTCTGGCAGGCGGCGCCGGACGGCTCGCTCGCCGGGGCGCCGGGCAGCCTGCGCCGCGACGGGAGGGCGTTCACCGGCTTCGCCCGCGTGCCCACCTGCCGGGACGGGCACTACGTGCTGCACACGCTGCTGCCGGGCGGCGCGCCGTACCTGGCCCTGTGCGTCCTCGCGCGCGGGCTCGACCACCACCTCTTCACGCGGGTGTACGTCGCCGAGCCGCCCGGGGACCTTCTGCTGGCCGCGCTGCCGGCGCAGCGGCGCGCCACGCTGCTGGCGAGGCCGGAGCCCGGGCAGCGGAACTCGTACCGCTTCGATGTCAAGCTGCAGGGGGAAGACGAGACGGTCTTCCTGAGCTGGCATCAGCAGCACGGGAACGACGAAGACGGAAACAGCGAAGGCTGAACGGAAACAGCGAAGGCTGAGAGGAGCCGGACATGGCCGCGCAGCGACTCGTGGTCGTCGGAGGCGACGCGGCGGGCATGTCCGCCGCGTCCCGGGCGCGCAGGCTCCGGGGGCCCGGCGAGCTGGAGATCACCGCGTTCGAGCGCGGCCGGTTCACGTCCTACTCCGCGTGCGGCATCCCGTACTGGGCCGGCGGCGTGGTCGACGGCCCGGACGCGCTGATCGCCCGTACCCCGGAGGAGCACCGCGACCGCGGCATCGACGTGCGGATGCGCACCGAGGTGACCGCGCTCGATCTGCAGGGACGGCGCGTGCTGGCCCACGACCTGGATTCGGGTGAGGAGCGCTGGCACGGCTTCGACCACCTGGTCCTCGCGACCGGCGCCCGGCCGGTCCGGCCTCCCCTGGAGGGCATCGACGCGCCGGGCGTGCACGGGGTGCAGACCCTGGACGACGGCCGGGCGCTCGTCGACGCGCTGGACGGCGGCGCGGCGGGCCGCCGGGCGGTCGTGGTCGGCGCCGGGTACATCGGCGTCGAGATGGCGGAGGCGCTCGTCCGGCGGGGCTACGCGGTGACCGTCGTCGAGCGCTCCGCGCAGCCGATGGCGACCCTCGACCCCGACATGGGCGAGCTCGTGCGCGACGCCATGACCGGGATGGGCATCGAGGTGGTGACGGACACCGAGGTGACCGCCGTACGGACCGGCCCGGACGGCAGGGTCCGCGCCGTCGCCACCGCCGACCGCGAGTACCCCGCCGACGTGGTCGTCCTCGGGCTCGGCGTGCGCCCCGAGACGACGCTGGCCCGCGCGGCGGGCCTGCCGCTGGGCGCCTCGGGCGGGCTGCTCACCGACCGGTCCATGCGGGTGCGCGGGCACGAGAACGTCTGGGCCGGCGGCGACTGCACAGAGGTCCTCGACCTCGTCTCCGGCCGCACCCGGCACATCGCCCTCGGCACCCACGCCAACAAGCACGGCCAGGTCATCGGCACCAACGTGGCCGGCGGCCACGCCACGTTCCCCGGCGTCGTCGGCACGGCCGTCAGCAAGGTCTGCGATCTGGAGATCGCCCGCACCGGCCTGCTGGAGGCCCAGGCGCGCGAGGAGGGCCTGCGCTACGTGAGCGCCACCGTCGAGTCGACGAGCCGCGCCGGCTACTACCCCGGCGCCCGCCCCATGACGGTCAAAATGCTCGCCGAACACGGCACGGGCCGCCTCCTGGGCGTCCAGATCGTGGGCCGCGAGGGCGCCGCGAAGAGAGTGGACGTGGCGGCGGTGGCCCTCACCGCCGGCATGACGGTCGATCAGATGACGTCCCTGGACCTGGGCTACGCCCCGCCGTTCTCACCGGTGTGGGATCCGGTTCTGGTGGCGGCGCGCAGGGCGGCGGCGGAGGTGGCCGCCGCGAGCTGATCGCGCTCGGGGAGCTCAGGAGCCCAGGAACCTCCGGGGGCTCAGGAACCTCCGGGGGCTCGGACAGCGGCTTCCCGGTCCCCGATGAGCGCTGCCAGCAAGGACACATACTGGCTCCCCGTGTCGACGGAGTCGCCCAGCGATGATCTTCGGCGTTGACGCGGGCCGGTCCGGTCGGTGTAATGAGGGCGTGGCGCGTGGCGCCGGCCAAAGAGAAGTGGGCCGGCCGGCGACCGGGCGACCACCCGTCTTCGAGGGTCACCTCATGAATTCACGCTTCGCAGGCCGAGCCTGACGCAGGCGCGCTTCGCTCGCGCTCATCTCGGCGCCCCGTGCGCCCTTTTCCTCCGCTCAGCGCGGATTCCCCTCGTCAGGTCTTCCCGCGGCCGGTTGCCGCCAGGCCGGTTGCCGCCGCGGTCCTGCATTTCCCGGAGAGCCCACCCGTATGTCTCACGCGTCTTCTTTCCACCAGTCCGTCATCGACGAGTTCCGGGCCAACGGCGGAAAGGTCGGCGGCCCCTTCGAGGGCGGCGATCTGCTGCTGCTCACCACGACCGGCGCCAGGTCCGGCGTGGAGCGCACCACGCCGCTCGGCTACGTGCGCCACGACGGCCTGCTCATGGTCGTCGGATCCAACCTCGGCGCCCCGCGGCACCCCGACTGGTACCACAACCTGCTGGCCCGCCCCGTCGTCCGGGTGGAGATCGGCACCGAGCGGTACGAGGCGATCGCGGTGCCCGCCGAAGGGGAGCGCCGCGACCGGCTCTTCGCGCACGTGGTGAGCGCGGCGCCCGGGTACGGCGCGTACCAGGAGAACACCACGCGCGTCCTGCCGGTCGTGGTCCTGGAGCGCCCCGAACCCGAGGCCGCGGCAGGCGGCCCCGCACCGGTGCGGACCCTCGCCGACAAGCTTCTGGAGGTGCACGTCCGGCTCCGCTCGCAGCTGCAGCACGTACGCGACGAGACCGACGCCCACTTCGCCGCACGGGCGGCGCACCAGGGGCCGGGCGAGCCGCCGGCCCCGGGGCTCGGACTGCAGATCCGCCAGCACTGCCTGGCGTTCTGTCAGTCGCTGGAGTTCCACCACGTCAGCGAGGACCGGCACATGTTCCCGGCGATGGAGGCCCACCACCCCCACCTCCGCGACGCCTTCGCACGGCTGCGCGACGAGCACCGCACGGTCGCCCGCATCCAGCAGGAGCTGAGCGGCCTCCTGGCCGGCGTCGCCGGTGCCGACCCCGAGCGGTTCCGGGCGGAGCTGGAGCGGATGGCGAAGGAGCTGACGGCGCACCTCGACTACGAGGAGGAGACGCTCCTGCCGCTCCTGGCCGGGATCCCCTTCCCGCCGGTCGCGTAGCCCCGCCGGTCGCGTTGCCCGCCGGCCCGTAGCGCAGCCCGGGAGGGCGCGCGTTCAGCAGCCGGTGAGGTTGCCTTCCAGGTGTGACAGGAGCCGGGACAGCTCCTTGCGGTCGTCCTCCGTGAGGCCGGCGAGGGTGCGGTCCTCCAGCTCCTGCCACACCTGCTCCACCTCCTTGCGCAGGGCCTCGCCCGCCGGCGTGGTCTCCACCAGGACGGCCCGGCGGTCGCCGGGACAGGGAGACCGGGTGACCAGGCCGGCCTGCTCCAGCCGCTGGACCATGCGGGTCACGGTCGAGGGGTCGAGACCCAGCAGCTTGATCAGCTCGGACTGGCGCTGCGGACCGGCTGCCCACAGCCGCATCATCAGCAGCTCCTGCCCCGCGTAGAGCCCGAGCTTCCGCAGCAGGTTCCCGGCGGTGATGCGGTGGGCCCGGGCGACGCGGGCGATGGCGTGGCTGACCTGGCCGCCGCCCGCGGGGCACAGCTGCAGGTCGTCGGCGGTGTCGGGACAGCTCGGCGGGGTGGGGCCGGACATGTGCGGGGCTCCTTCGCGTGGGGGAGGCGGGACTGCGGGCGCTGGGAGATCCTCCCACCGCCATTATGTTGGCCAGCCAAGTAATGCGCTACAGTGACGTCCAGGGCTAAAGGTTGGTCGACCAACAATGGTCGGCCAATGAGCCTATGAGTCCATGAGCCAATGCTCTGACAACCTGCCGATGATCCATCGAGGGGACAGCCATGACCACCGCGTTCGACCCGATCGACCTCGCCGGCGTCCGGCTCGCCAACCGCATAGCGATGGCGCCGATGACCCGCAGCCGCGCCGGCGAGGGCGGCACGGCCACCGATCTGACCGCCGAGTACTACGCCCAGCGCGCCTCGGCCGGCCTGATCGTCACCGAGGGCGTCCAGCCCTCCGTCGTCGGCCAGGGCTACCCGTGGACCCCGGGGCTGCACAGCGCCGAGCAGGTCGCCTCCTGGCGCAAGGTCACCGATGCGGTGCACGCCGAAGGCGGCCGGATCTTCGCGCAGATCATGCACACCGGCCGCATCGGGCACCCGGTGCTGCTGCCCGGGGGCCTGACGCCGGTGGGCCCCTCCGCGGTCGCCGCCGAGGGCAGCACCTTCACGCACGAGGGCATGAAGGAATTCGTCACCCCGCGGGAGCTGACCGGCGAGGAGGTCCGCGCCACCGTCGCCGACTTCGCCACCGCCGCGCGCAACGCGATCGAGGCCGGCTTCGACGGCGTCGAGCTGCACGGCGCCAACGGCTACCTGATCCACCAGTTCCTCGCGCCCGGCTCCAACCGGCGCACCGACGAGTGGGGCGGCAGCGTGGAGAACCGCATCCGCTTCGCCGTCGAGGTCGTCAAGGCCGTCGTCGCGGAGATCGGCGCCGCCAGGACCGGTCTGCGGATCTCCCCCGCGAACCCGCTGCACACGATCGAGGAGCCCGACGCCGCGGCCACGTACACCGCGCTGGTCGACGCCGTCGAGCCGCTGGGCCTGGCCTACCTGCACATCATGGAGGCGCTCGACGTCCGCGAGCTCACGCTGGAGCTGCGCAAGCGGTTCTCCGGGGTCCTGGTCCTCAACGCCTTCACCGACGGCCCGACCGGCCCGGAGGCCCTCTCGCTGATCGAGGACGGCACGGCGGACATCATCAGCTACGGGATGCTGTTCGTGTCCAACCCGGACCTGCCCGCCCGCCTCAAGGCAGGCGGCCCGTTCGCCGCCGCCGACCGCGCGACCCTCTACGGCGGCGAGGGCGCCAAGGGCTACACCGACTACCCGGCGCTGAGCGACTGAGGAAGGTTTTAAGGGGTTTCACGAAGCGGGCGGCCGGTGACGGCCGCCCGCTCGCGTATGCCCGCTACTGCTCGCTACCGCTGTACCGCTAACGCGCCGTCTGCCCGTGCACGTACTCCACCAGACGCGTCAGCGCGTCCGGGTTCGTGTTCGGCATGACGCCGTGGCCCAGGTTGAAGACGTGGCCCTCCAGGCCGGACGCCGCGTCCAGGACCTCACGGGCCTTCAGCTCCACCGCCTTGTGGCCGGCGAAGAGGACGGCCGGGTCGAGGTTGCCCTGGAGCGCCCGGCCGGGGCCGACGCGGCGCGCGGCCTCGTCCAGCGGGACGCGCCAGTCGACGCCGACGACGTCCGCGCCGGCCTCGCCCATGAGGCCGAGGAGTTCGCCGGTGCCGACGCCGAAGTGGATGCGGGGCACGCCGTGGTGGGCGACCGCGTCGAAGACCTTGGCCGAGGCCGGCATGACGTACTTGCGGTACTCGGCCGGGGCGAGGGCGCCGGCCCAGGAGTCGAAGAGCTGGACGGCGGAGGCGCCGGCCGCGATCTGGACGTCGAGGAAGGCGGCGGTGATGCCGGCGAGGCGGTCGACGAGGTCGGCCCACAGCTCGGGGTCGCCGTACATCATGGCCTTGGTGTTCTCGTACGTCCGCGAGGGGCCGCCCTCGATGAGGTAGCTCGCGAGCGTGAACGGCGCGCCGGCGAAGCCGATGAGCGGGGTGGTGCCGAGCTCGGCGGTGAGCATGCCGACGGCCTCGGTGACGTAGGAGACGTCGGAGGCGTCCAGCGGGCGGAGCCGGTCCAGGTCGGCGCGGGTGCGGACGGGCTCGGCGACGACCGGGCCGACGCCCGGCTTGATGTCCAGGTCGATGCCGATGGCCTTCAGCGGCACCACGATGTCGCTGTAGAAGATCGCGGCGTCGACACCGTGCCGGCGCACGGGCTGCAGGGTGATCTCGGTGACCAGCTCGGGCCGCATGCACGACTCCAGCATCGGGATGCCCTCGCGCACCTTGCGGTACTCCGGCAGCGACCGGCCGGCCTGCCGCATGAACCACACCGGCGTGTGCGGCACCGGCTCGCGCCGGCACGCCCGCAGGAACGCCGAATCGTACGCCGCCGTGCGGCCGGTCTGCTGCTGGCCGGCGGGCTGGCCGGCATCCCTGCGCTCACTCATGCCCCAAATCTTCGCACGGGCCGAACGAGTGACCCGCCCATGTGGGTGTCCCTACCCGGAACCACGCCGCGTTCCGCCTAGTCTTCCGGGCATGGCTGCGGCGCAGGGACACCTCTCGGACGGTCCGGACGACGCGGATGGGGAGGGCTCCCCGTCCGTCTTCCGGCAAGCGGTCGCCGGGCTGCAAGGAGTGCGCCTGCGGCCGGAGATCGAGCTCGACGCGACCCCGCCGCCCCAGCGGCTCGCCCCCTACTCGTACGCGCTGGAGGCCGCGGTCGTCGTCGACGACCAGGAACTGGCCGACGGGCGGCTGATCCTGCTGCACGACCCCGCCGGGCACGAGGCGTGGGGCGGCACCTTCCGGCTGGTGACGCTGGTGCACGCGGACCTGGAGCCGGAGATGGCGGCCGACCCGCTGCTGCCCGAGGTGTGCTGGTCCTGGCTGACCGGCGCCCTGGAGGCGCGCCGCGTGCCGTACGCGGCGCCGAGCGGGACGGTGACGCGGGCGGGGTCGCACTACTTCGGCGGGCTGCGGGACCGCGAGCCGTCGACGCGCATCGAGATCCGGGCCTCGTGGTCGCCCGTGCCGCCCGCCGCGGCGAAGCCGGTGCGGGCGGTCCGCGGCGGGGAGGCCGCCCCGGCCGAGGGCGATGCGGCGGAGGGCGCCGGGGTCCCGGACACGGCGGCGCACCTGGCCGCGTGGTGCGACCTGCTGTGCCAGATCGCGGGCCTGCCGCCGGGCGCCGGCCCGGACGCCGGGGTGGTGACACTCCCCCAGCGCAGGGATCCCCGCTGACCGGGCGCGGCCGACCGGGGCCGGTCAAGGATGCGCCGCATCCTTGAATCCGCCGCGACGGCGACCAGCCACGACGGCGGAGCCCGGCGGTGCCGTACGGGCTCAGGCAGGCCCGGCACCACCGGACAGCACCACTGTGGCTGATCACCGCCGCGGCGGGATTGAAGGGGCGAGCCCCTTCACCGGCTCTCCCGCCGCGCAGGGCCACGGCCCAAGCGCACGCTCGCCCCTTCAGGGCAGCGCCCGACGCGCGCCACGGATCGAAGGGGGCAAGCCCCCTTCGCCGGGAGCCCGCGCAGCGGCCGGCGCGGAACGGTCACCCGGATGCCGTACCGGTGATCGGTTTCTGCCGGTCGCGGGCAATGTTTCGATCGGTAATTTGATCGGTTGTTGATCGATCGCATCCGAATTGCCCGAATTGTTACTCATCAATTCGTGATCATTCCCTAAAGCCGGGACGCTTCGGTGCCGAAGAGGCTTGTGACCCTTCCCATACGGATCGCCCCGGCTTACCCCCAAAAGCCGGCACCCGTCCCCCCGCCACTCCCCCCTGGAGGCTTGGTGTCCGTTCTCCTCGAGCAACCTGCGAGCCTCGCCTACCGCCCCAATAAACCGACGGCGATGGTCGTCGTCGCCGACCCCCGCGTCCGCTCCACCGTCACCCGGCACCTGTGGGCGCTGGGGGTGAGAGACGTGATCGAGGCGTCGTCCATCGCGGAGGCCCGCCCCCGCGTCGGCAACCCGCGCGACATCTGCGTGGCCGACGTCCACCTCCCCGACGGCTCCGGGCTCACCCTCCTGTCCGAGACCCGTGCCGCGGGCTGGCCCAACGGCCTGGCCCTGTCCGCCGCCGACGACATCGGCGCCGTGCGCAACGCCCTCGCGGGCGGCGTCAAGGGCTACGTCGTCACCGGCACCCGCACCAACCTCGGCGTCCCGGGCCGCCCCGGCGCCGCCCCCATCGGCTCCGCGGCCGCTGCCCGGCTGCACCGCCGCCCGCCCGGCGCCCCCGGCCACCCCGGCGGTTACCGCGAGCTCTCCGGCCGCGAGGTCGAGGTGCTGCGGCTGGTCGCCGAGGGGCAGTCCAACAAGGCCATCGGCGTCTCGATGGGGCTGTCCGCGCTCACCGTCAAGAGCCACCTCGCCCGGATCGCCCGCAAGCTCGGCACCGGGGACCGGGCCGGCATGGTCGCCGTGGCGCTGCGCACCGGCATCATCCACTGACCTTCCCCGGCCTTCCCCGGCCTTCCCCGGTCGGCGGGCCTGACCGGCGGACCCGACCGGCGGGCCGGAGCACCCGGAAGATCAGGAAAGATCCGGAAAGATCCACTGCGGCTCCCCCGAAGGCCCCGGGATCACCCGGACGGCAGCCTCGCGGGCATCCCCCGAACACGCACCCGCACACACGCCCGCACACACCCCCTCCCAGCCGCCGGCCCCACACGCCGCGCCCGTCGACGGGACGTTCCGTCGACGGGCGCTTGCCATACACAGATACCCTTGACCGGTGACCGACGCCCAAGAAACCGCAGCAGACACACCACTGCGAACCACCGGGGGCGGCCCCCCGGACGACGTCGTTTCGGCGCCGATCCCCCTACTGGAGCCACGCGAGGGCATCCCGCCGGTCGTCGCTGACAACGATGCCCTGGCGGCGGTCGTCGCCGCGTTCGCCGCCGGCACCGGCCCCGTCGCCGTCGACGCCGAGCGCGCCTCCGGATACCGCTACGGCCAGAGCGCCTATCTTGTACAGCTGCGCCGTGAGGGCGCGGGCAGCGCGCTCATCGACCCGGTCGGCTGCCCCGACCTGTCCGCGCTCGGCGACGCCATCGCCGACGCCGAATGGGTGCTGCACGCAGCCACCCAGGACCTGCCGTGCCTGCGCGAGATAGGGATGACGCCGACGCGGCTGTTCGACACCGAGCTGGCCGGACGGCTCGCCGGGTTCGCACGGGTGGGTCTCGGAGCCATGGTGGAGAACGTCCTGGGGTACGCCCTGGAGAAGGGGCACTCCGCCGTCGACTGGTCGACCCGCCCCCTGCCCGACCCCTGGCTGCGCTACGCCGCCCTCGACGTGGAGCTCCTCGTCGACCTGCGCGACGCGCTGGAGGAGGAGCTGGACCGCCAGGGCAAGCTGGAGTGGGCCCGGCAGGAGTTCGACGCCATCGCCTCCGCCCCGCCCGCCCCGCCGCGCAAGGACCCCTGGCGCCGTACCTCCGGGATGCACAAGGTGCGCAGGCGCCGCCAGATGGCGGTGGTGCGCGAGCTGTGGACCGCCCGTGACCATGTGGCGCAGCGGCGCGACGTCTCCCCCGGCAAGGTGCTGGGCGACGCCGCGATCGTCGAGGCCGCGCTGAACATGCCGCCGAACGCGCACGCGCTGGCGGCCCTGCCCGGCTTCGGGCACCGCATGAGCCGCAAGCAGCTGGAGCAGTGGCAGGCGGCGATCGACCGCGCCCGCGCGATCCCGGACACCGAGCTGCCGCAGCCCGGCCAGCCGCTCACCGGCCCCCCGCCGCCGCGCGCCTGGGCGGACAAGGACCCGGAGGCCGCCGCCCGGCTCTCGGCGGCCCGCACGGCCGTGTCCGAGCTCGCCGAGCGCCTCACGATGCCGCAGGAGAACCTGATCACTCCGGATACGGTGCGGAGGCTGTGCTGGGAGCCGCCCGCGCGGCCCACGCCGGAGGCGGTGGCGGAGATCCTCACCGCGCACGGCGCCCGGCCGTGGCAGGTGGAACAGGTGACCCCACTCCTGGTGAAGGCCCTCACGGAGGCCGTGGCCTGACGTCCGGTAGCCCGCCCCTTCCCGAAACCGGGGCCGCGCCAACCCCAGCCCTCTCGGGGGGCTGGGGGCTTGCCCCCAGGAAACGGAGAAAGGGCGGGACCGGGGCCATCCCCCCGCCGCAACGGCGCCCAGCCCACCGCACGGTGCCCGGCGGTGCCGAGCCCGGCGACGCTGAGCCCGGCGGTGCCGAGCCCCGCCGCATCCTCAGCCGCAGGCGCAGCCACCCCCGTACCGCACACGGAATGTGACCTTCGCCGCTCCCGCCGATGGGTCTGTGCAGCTTGGTTACCCGCAAGTAGCATGACGGTGTCAGCCCGCACCGCGGCGGAGCCGTCTCGGCATGCCCGCGCGCAGCGATCCCGCACAGGAGGAGAGCCAAGTGCCTCGTACCGCTAGGGACGTCGTTTTCGTCGACGGCGTCCGCACCCCGTTCGGCAAGGCGGGCCCGAAGGGCATCTACCACGAGACCCGCGCCGACGACCTCGTCATCAAGTGCATCCGTGAGCTGCTGCGCCGCAACCCGAACCTGGACGCCGCCAAGATCGACGAGGTCGCCATCGCCGCGACCACGCAGATCGGCGACCAGGGCCTGACCCTGGGCCGCACGGCCGGCATGCTCGCGGGCCTGCCGCAGACCGTGCCCGGCATGTCCATCGACCGCATGTGCGCCGGCGCGATGACCGCCGTGACGACCGTCGCCGGCGGCGTCGCCTTCGGTGCGTACGACATCGCCCTCGCGGGCGGCGTCGAGCACATGGGCCGCCACCCCATGGGCGAGGGTGTCGACCCCAACCCGCGCTTCCTCTCGGAGCGGCTGGTCGACGACTCCGCCCTCGTCATGGGCATGACGGCGGAGAACCTGCACGACCGCTACCCGCAGCTCACCAAGGAGCGCGCGGACGCGTACGCGGTCCGCAGCCAGGAGAAGGCCGCCAAGGCGTACGCCGACGGCAAGATCCAGGCCGACCTCGTGCCGATCTCCGTGCGCCGCACCACGCCCGAGGGCGGGGAGCTGGGCTGGGGCCTGGTCACGGCCGACGAGCCGATGCGCCCGGGCACCACCATGGAGGGTCTGGCCAACCTCAAGACCCCGTTCCGCCCGCACGGCCGGGTCACCCCCGGCAACGCCTCCGGCCTCAACGACGGCGCCACCGCCTCGCTGATCGCCGCCGAGGACGTCGCGCGCGAGCTGGGCCTGCCGGTCCGGATGCGCCTCGTCTCGTACGCCTTCGTCGGCGTCGAGCCCGAGGTCATGGGCTACGGCCCGATCCCGGCGACCGAGAAGGCCCTCGCCAAGGCGGGCCTGACGATCGACGACATCGGTCTGTTCGAGCTCAACGAGGCCTACGCCGTGCAGGTGCTCGCGCTCCTGGACCACTACGGCATCGCCGACGACGACCCGCGCGTCAACCAGTACGGCGGCGCCATCGCCTTCGGCCACCCGCTGGCCTCGTCCGGCGTGCGCCTGATGACCCAGCTGGCGCGGCAGTTCGAGGAGCAGCCGCACGTCCGCTACGGCCTCACCTCGATGTGTGTCGGCCTCGGCATGGGCGGAACGGTCATCTGGGAGAACCCGCACTTCGACGGAGGCAACAAGTGAGCACCACCGCTGAACTTCTCAAGGGTGCGGCGGAGCTGTTCCCCGACGAGGTCGTGACGCAGGCGCACGTGCGCCACTTCGACCTCCCCTTCGGCGCCGGGCGCTTCGCGCTCATCACGCTGGACAACGGCCTTGACCACACCAAGCCGACCACCTTCGGCCCGCAGTCGCTCGCGAACCTGAACGCCGCGATCGACCAGGTCGAGAAGGAAGCCGCCGAGGGCTCCATCACCGGCATCGGCCTCACCGGCAAGCCGTTCATCTTCGCCGTCGGCGCCGACCTCAAGGGCGTCGAGCTGCTGAAGAAGCACGAGGACGCGCTCGCCATCGGCAAGGGCGGCCACGACGTCTTCAAGCGCCTGTCCTCCCTCGCCGTCCCGACGTTCGCGTACTACAACGGCGCGGCCATGGGCGGCGGCGTCGAGGCCGGTCTGCACTGCACCTACCGGACCGTCTCGCGGGCCATCCCGGCCTTCTCCCTGCCCGAGGTCTTCCTCGGCCTGGTCCCCGGCTGGGGCGGCTGCACCCTGCTGCCGAACCTCATCGGCGCCGACCGCGCGGTCTCGGTCATCATCGAGAACTCGCTCAACCAGAACCGCCAGCTCAAGGGCAAGCAGGTCTTCGAGCTCGGCATCGCCGACGCCATCTTCGACGGCGCCGACTTCCTGGAGCAGTCCCTCCTGTGGACCGCCCGCGTCCTCAAGGGCGACGTCCAGGTCGACCGCGCCGAGATCGACCGCGGCGAGGCCTGGGACCAGGCCGTCGAGCGCGGCCGCTTCATCGCCGACTCCAAGGTCCACGGCGCCGCCCCGGCCGCCTACCGCGCCCTGGAGATCATCTCCGCGGCGAAGAACGGCGACCTGCGCCAGGGCTTCGACGCCGAGGACCAGGCCCTCGCGGACCTGATCATGGGCGAGGAGCTGCGCAGCGGCATCTACTCCTTCAACCTGGTGCAGAAGCGCGCCAAGCGCCCGGCCGGTGCCCCCGACCGCTCGCTGGCCCGCCCCGTCACCAAGGTGGGCGTCGTCGGCGCCGGCCTGATGGCCTCCCAGCTCGCGCTGCTCTTCGCGCGCCGCCTGGAGGTCCAGGTCGTCCTCACCGACATCGACCAGGAGCGCATCGACAAGGGCGTCGGCTACGTCCACGGCGAGATCGACAAGCTCCTCGCCAAGGGCCGCATCGGCAACGACAAGGCCAACCGCCTCAAGGCCGCCGTCACCGGCTCCCTCGACAAGGCCGCCGGCTTCGGCGACGCGGACTTCGTCATCGAGGCCGTCTTCGAGGAGATGGGCGTCAAGCAGCAGGTGTTCGCCGAGGTCGAGGCGGTCGTCCCCGCCCACACCATCCTCGCCACGAACACCTCCTCGCTGTCCGTCAGCGAGATGGCGTCCAAGCTCAAGCACCCCGAGCGGGTCGTCGGCTTCCACTTCTTCAACCCCGTCGCGATCCTCCCGCTGCTGGAGATCGTCCGCGGCGAGAAGACGGACGACGCCTCCCTGGCCACGGCCTTCGCCGTCGCCAAGAAGCTGAAGAAGAGCGCGGTCCTGGTGAAGGACGCCCCGGCGTTCGTCGTCAACCGCATCCTCACCCGCTTCATGGGCGAGATCCAGAACGTCATCGACGAGGGCACGCCGGTCGCGGTGGCGGAGAAGGCCGTCGAGCCGCTCGGCCTGCCGATGTCCCCGCTGGTGCTCCTGGAGCTCGTCGGCCCCGCGATCGGCCTCCACGTCTCCGAGACGCTGGCCGGCGCGTTCCCCGACCGCTTCAAGGTCTCCCCGAACCTCGCGGCGGTCGTCAAGGCCGGGAAGCGCGGCTTCTACGTCTACGACTCCGGCAAGCCGGAGCTGGACCCGGAGGTCGCCGCGCTTCTGGTGCAGGGCGACTCCGTCCTGACGGAGGAGCAGGTCCGGGCCCGCGTCCTGGAGGCCGTGGCCCAGGAGATCGGCCTCATGCTGGACGAGGGCGTCGTCGCCGAGGCCCAGGACATCGACCTGTGCCTGATCACCGGCGCGGGCTGGCCCTTCCACCTGGGCGGCATCACGCCGTACCTGGACCGGGTCGGCATCGCCGAGAAGGCCAACGGCAAGCGGTTCCTGCCGGTGGGTGTTGCTTCCGTTCCCGCGTAGCGGGACGTAAGCCTGAGGGCCGTACGGGGTTTCCCCGTACGGCCCTCGTTTGCGTTAGCCGTTGCGGCGGACGGCACGGACGAAGACGGCCCAGGCCGCCGGGGAAAAGGCGAGGACGGGGCCGTCGGGGGTTTTGCTGTCGCGGACAGCAGACGCGGACGGCGCCCATTCAAGGCATTGGCCCGCTCCGGAGCCGCTGTAGCTGGACTTGATCCAAACCGCGGCGGATATGTCAGGGTCGATGCTCATCGGGTAGTGCCTCCATGGCGTTCCGGACGAATGCCGACGACTCTGTCGGCGACAAGGCGCAGGACCTGAGCAGATCGTAGGCGTGTCGGCGGGTGACGACGCTGTCGAAATCCTCCAACAGCGTCCCGCTGGCATGTCCCTCTTCCCAGGCCACTTGTGTGCCGTCGCCCAGAGTGAACAACGCCAGCGAGCCGCCCATCAGCGCGTGTCCACCATGGCTGAACGGCAATACCTGCATCACGCAATTGGCGGTTTCGTTCAGGTCGATCAGCCGGGCCAACTGCGGCCGCATGACGGAGGGCCCACCGAATCCGCGGCACAGGACTGCTTCATCGATGACCACGGAATAGTCCGGCGCATCGTCGTCCCGTAGCCGGGCCTGTCGGCTCATCCGCGCCGCTAGCAAGTCCTCGACCTTGGCATCCGTCGCCCTCGGATCGTATGCCCTGAACAGGAGTCGGGCGTATTCCTCCGTCTGCGCGAGGCCCGGCATCAGCTGGCCGGTGTAATCGGCGATGACGCGCGCCTTCGCCTCGATCTCCATCCGCCTCCGGAACGGATCCGGGTGGATTTCCCTCCGCGCCACCTGGTACAGCTCAACGAAAATGCCGTCCGTGTCGAACGCGGCGTCCAGCAGTGCCGGAAGTTCCGGCGGCGGCATGGACTCCGCCGTCTCCACCCGCGCCAAGTGGCTCTTGCTGAAGTTCACGATCTCCGCGAGCCGCTCCAGGCTCATACTGCCGCGATACGTCCGCATCTTCGCCCCGAACAGGTGTCGGGCGGACCGGTCGGGCGTCAGTGGACGTGGCCGTGCGGGCATGCACGGACCTCCCATCTCCCCTGCCCCGCAGGGGACATCAAGTCCTGGTGGTCGAGCTTCTGCCCCGGCAACCCTAGTTCCCTGAACATGAGTTGCCCGCTGGCAACGAGCAAGACACAACGGAGGCCGGACATGATGAACGCCCGTGCGAATGCCCACCCGTACGACGAAGAAGAGGGCAGCCGCACGGCGGCACCCGCCTCATGCCTCACCTGCGCCGTCCTCGTCATGAAGCGCGCCGCAGCCCTCCGGGAGAGCCCCACCGCGGTGGAGGAGATCGAGCGCAAGCGCAGGGAGCACGTCCGGAACGGACACCGCTGAGGCTCAGCCCGCGCGCGTGCCCACGAGCTGGTAGTCAAGGCCGGACACGTTCATCGTGAGCGTGTACGAGGGCGAACCGTTCGTACCGCCGGTGAACTTCCCGCTCAGCTTGTAGCTCCCGGACGTCCGGGAGTTACTGCCGGGCGTGGTGTCGGTAATGATGGTCCAGGGGTTGTAACCGGTTTCCTGGACCGTGCCGTCTTGCTGGAGCCAGGCATCCATCGGGCCGATCTTCATGTTGACCACGCTGGCCACGCCCGTGGTCGCCGGCGTCCAGTTCACGGCGGTGAAATTCACGGTGATCTTCCCGGCATTGTCGGCGCCGGGCCCGCTCGGGTCGCTCACCTTCGTCACGGTGACATAGCACTGGGGCTTCGCACACGCCGCTCCGTTCGCGGTCCCGTTGTAGTCCCCGTTGATGTCGAAGGAGGCCGGCTGTGTAGCCGTGGGAGAGGACGGAGACGACGCCGGCGGCGAGGTGAAGTGGTTGTAGGCCCAGTAACCGCCTATCGCCACACCGGCGATGATCACAAGCCCCACGAGCACCCTGCCGAGCCGCGAGGCGCCCACGACTTCGGCTCCGGCGCCCGCGGCCGCGTCACCGCCCGCGATGACTTCTTCGCCCGCGGCGACAGGTGCGACCGGCGGAGGCTCGGGAGCCGCGCCGATGCCGCCGGGTACCTCGGCGGCCTCCGTGGCGGGAAAGCCTCCCGTGGGAACCTCCTGCCCCACGCCGCCGCCGGGCTTCCGTACCAACCCTTGGCGAGGAGGTTCCGCCGGAACGTCGGGGGCCATGTCGGCACCGCCGGGTTCCGGTGCGGCCTGCGGCTCGGGAGGAACGACGTTGTCGCGCATCCTCCCGAACGCCCGGCGGAACATGTCCTCCTCGGCCGCTCTCTGCTGGAGCAACGAACGGCAGGCATCCGGCCCCCGCGACAGCGCTGCCCGCACCTGTTCGATCCTCTGCTGGAGCTCCGCCATGCCCTCCCGGAGGTGCTGGACCCAGACCTTTGTCTCTTCCGCGGTCATGCCGGAGTGGAAGCTGCCCTCCGCGAGCTGCGCCTCCTTATTCGCCAGGATCGCTCGTTTGGCAGCCAGCCCCTCCTCGTACCCCCTGATCAGATCCTGCGCCTTTTCCATCTGCATGAGGTCGTCGAAGCCCCGCGACAAGTCCTTCATGACTGCTCCTCGCGCCCCTCGGCGCGCTCCCGCCCGGCATCCGCCCGGCTCTCGGCCGACAGGTCCACCTGGCGAAGGCCGACGCCGTCGTAGCAGTGCCAGCCGCTCGCGAAGTCCCACATCCACGCTTCTTCATCGCGCAGGACGAGCCCGGCGCGGAACGCCCGGCCGCGGAAGGATCCGGCGTCGATCCGCCCGTCCTTCAAATCCTCAAGCAGTTGCGAGCAGGTCGACAGCGCGCCCTGCAGCTGCGCGATCAGCTCCATGGCGTCGGCATCGACGGACTCGTCCGGCGAGACCGCCTCCAGGTGGCGCCCGTCGGTCCAGCCGGCCGGGCCGCCGCGGGCCGTGAGCCGCACCCAGCCGTCGGGCCGCCGCTCGACGACCTGCACTTCCGTACCGCCGGGGAGCTCGGCGACGGGCTGTTGTCCCGGATCCGCATCCGGATCCGGCAGGCTCCACAGATCCGCGCCCCACGCGGGGACCGTATGGGTGGCGACGAATTCGTCATTCGCGCTGGTCATGGCATGGACCCTTCCGAGGGGTCCCCTGAATTCAGCCTCGCACTGCGGGCCCGGCGGATCAAGGGGATACGGATGAGGCGAACCCCGGCCCGGCGGCGCAGTATGGAATCAGGGATCACGAAGGGACGCACCGTGAGCGGGCAGGGCGGTCCCGGAACCGGCGAGAGCCCCGGACCGGGCCGCGGAGCGGAAGGGCTGCTGGCCGGCCGGTACCGGCTGGGCGAGGCGCTCGGCGACGGCACGACGGGCACGGTCCGCCGGGCGGTGGATACCGCGCTCGACCGCGAGGTGGCGGTCAAGGAAGTGACCGTCGGCGGTCTGCCGCCCGAGGAGCTCGCCGCGCTGTACGCCCGCATCCTGCGGAAGACCCGGGAGGCCGCCCGGATCCGGCACGCCAACGCCGTCACCGTCTTCGACGTGCTGGAGCAGGACGGGCGGCCGTGGATCGTGATGGAGCTGGTCGACGGGCGCTCCCTCGCCGACGTCCTCTCCAAGGAGGGGACACTACGGCCGCGTGATGCGGCCCGCCTCGCCCAGCCGCTGCTGGGCGCCCTGCAACAGGCCCACCGCATCGGCGTGCTCCACGGGGACGTCACACCGGCGAGCGTGCTGCTGGAACACAGCGGCAGGGTGGTGCTCACCGGCTTCGGCCTCGCCGCATTCGAGGGCCCGGCCGATCTGGCCCGCATCGTCAGTGCCGTCGGATCGGCCGCGTACGTGGCGCCGGAGCTGGCCGTGGGCCCGCCCGGCCCGCCGTCGGACCTGTGGTCACTGGGCGCCACGCTGTACAGCGCCTTGGAGGGCGAGCCCCCGTTCCGGCGCGCCAAGGATGCCGAAACGCTGCAAGCGGTGGCGGCCGACCCTCTGCCGCCGCCTCGGCACGCCGGGCCACTGGCCCCGGTGGTCGAGGCGTTGCTGAGCAAGGACCCGGATCAGCGGCCCGACGCCGAGCAGGCCCGGCGCATGCTCGCCGACGTGGTGGCCAAACCGTCCGTCACGGCGACACAACCGATCACTCCGCCTCCGCCACCACCCCCGCCCCCGCAACGTGAGCCCCACCCACCGCCGACCGTCCCCGCACCGGTACCCGTACCGGCGGCGGGAGGCACCGCCGCAGGCGGTCAGGCCCCTCCCCCTCCGGGCGCACCGGGCGGCGGCCGGCCCCGGCGCAAGGCGCGCGTGCGTGCCCTGATCACCGCGGTCTCCCTGGTCCTGGGCCTCCTCGGCGGCGGTCTCGCGGTGTGGAAACTGACGAGCAGCCCGCACCACGCTCCGCAGCCCGTACCGTCCACGGCCCCCAGCACCCCGCCGTCCGCACCACCTGCACCACCCGCACCACCCCCACCGGCCCAACCGCCCACCGGCACGCCCGCCGCCGCTCCCCAGCAGGTGGTGCAGGACTACTACGCCGCCATCAACAACCATGACTACGCCCGCGCCTGGGAGCTCGGGGGCAAGAACCTCGGTGGTTCCTACGGGGAGTTCGTCAAGGGTTTCGCGACCACCGCGTCGGACTCCGTCACCGTCACCTCCGTGTCCGGCGACACCGTGGGCGTCCAGCTCGACGCGACACAGACCGACGGATCGCACCGGTACTTCTCCGGCACGTTCACGGTGAACAACGGCGAGATCGTCTCGGCCGCCGTGCAGCGCCGCTGAGGCACACGGCGCCCGGCGCGCACCGCCGACACGACAGCCCCGCCCGTCCCCCCGCTCGTGACGCATCACCTCATTCTCCTGCCGAGCCGCATAGCAGATCGCTAGGATTCTGCTATGGCTACGACCCAGCTGAACGCGCGAGTTCCTGAAGATCTGGCCGAGCAAGTGCGGGCCGCTGCCGCCCGCGCCGGCATGAGCATCGGCGATTACGTAAGCGATGTGCTCGCAGCCGACCAAGCCGCGGCATCCGGCAGTCCGGCACTGAGGGAAGCCCGCGCACAGATGCATGCCCTCGCGGCCTACAAGAAGTGGAAGACCACCGGCGAATCCGAAGAGGGCGCGATGGACATGAGCGAGGTCTTCGGCACGTGACGGCCATCCCCGCACGGTTCGCCGCAAACGTAGGCGAGACCATCAAGGCCCTGCCGGTTACTGTCAGGCAGGAACTGCACAACGCAATGCTGCGGGCCTGCTCCGACCCTTGGTCCTGGCCGCAGGCCGACAAGTACGAGATGGACGACACGGTGCGCATCGTTACGACGCCCGCCGCCATCGTCCACTACGCAATCATCGTGGGCCCCAACCCTCACCTCCGGGTCTTCGCCATCACCGTCTGACCTCCACCACCCGCAATGCGCCTGCGCATCAGCTGGGCCACCATGCGCTACGCGGAACGAAGGCCGGCCCCGGGGCCCGCGCCCGCAAGCGCAAAGCGGGCGTACCGCAGTGTGAAGATCTTGCGGAAGCCCTGGGCCGACAGGAACCGGTCGCCGAGCGATCCGGCCCCGGCCTGCGCGACGACGCAGCGTCGGGATCCGTCCCAGGCAGCCGCCATGGCGGCGCCGAGAAGCCGGCATCCGATGCCGCTGCGCCGCTCCACCGGGTGGACGTCAACTGCCAGTTCGGCCAAGCGGTCCCGCACGGCGTCGGTGAACAGCCGCAGAAAGGCCGTACCGGCAGGAGCGCCACCGGCATCACTCGCCGGCCATGCGGGACGTCGGCTCTGACGGCCGGGCCGGGGCTGTACTCCGGATGCGGGGCCCGTGGGGACCCGCGATCGTGGCGCCATGAGGAATCACCCCTTCGTCGTCGTGCACGCCCCCGACAACCGCGGCCTGAGGGCCGTGTCCGTCGGGGGGAAGGTCGTCGGCAAGGCCTGGTCGGAGCAGGGGCTACGCCGGTTGCTGGGCCGGGCGGGCGTGCCGCCGGACGTCGATCTCGGCGACCGCACCCACATGCTCTGGCTGGGTGACAGGAACGACTGGCCGGACCGCCCGCGGCGGAGGCGGACCGCAGCCGTCGTCATGGCGCTCGGGCTGCTCGCATCGGTGACCGTCCTCGTGCGCGTGGGACTGGCGGACGCATTCCACGCACTGGCCTACGGCGGTCGGCTGATGGGGGTCCTGCTGCTGGCCGCGGCACTGGCCGAACTGGTCGGGGTGGCCGCCGTCTGCGACTACTGGGGCAAGAGGGCGGTGAGGTTCTCCGGCGAGGGCGTGCTGCTCGCCGTCCTCGCCGTCACCGGCACGAACCTCGTGTTCCTGGTCATGCAGATCGAGGGCGGCGACTACACCCCGTACCTCTGGCTCTGGATCGCGCTGGCCCTCTGGTCCGGCTGGGCGCTGTGGATGCTGGGGCGGCAGCGGGTCTGGCGGAGCATCCCGTATCCGAAGAGCTTTGCACTCGGCGTAGCGGTGTCCGCCGCCGTCGGCGTCGCGAGCGTGGCGTACTCGGTGATGTACGTGCCGTACGCCACGCCGGTCAAGGTTCCTTTCGGAGTCTCGCTGGGGAATCCGGTGGTGAATTCCGGGCGTACGGTCCTGCAGGTGCCGACCCATGTCACCTTCCGCAACGAGGGCTCGGTCCCGATCTTCGTCGTCGGTACCCTGTGGAGGGTCCAGGGCTTCCCCAGCGCTTTCTCGGACAAGCCGAATGCCATGGCGGACTGGAAGAGCGACCTGACGGCGAGCAATTCCACTCTCCGTCATGAGCGTTCTTCCCCCTCCCACATGCTGGGGGCGGGCGTCTTCGTGGACGCGGGGTCCCGGCTCGACCCCGGTGACGACCTCAGCACCGACATCACCGTGCAGGTCCCGCTGCACCCGGATCCGGGCCGGGTCTCCCTCCTTGCGAGCGTGTCCTACATCCGGGCCGACCGGTGCAAGCTGAGCAACAGCTACCGCGATTCACTCCAGTACTCCTGGAACCCCGACTCCGAGAAGCACGAGCACGTCCGCGACGCGCCCGAGTGGATCGCCGCTCCGGGCGACGAATTCTTCCGCTACGACTCCCGGATCTACCACAGCAGTGAAATGCTGAACATCACTCGCTCACCCGACTACGCATCGATGTGGTGGGTGCTGCCGAAGGGGAACGACAAGGCCGGCTTCGCGAAGGGCGACACCGACCCGTACATGCACGTCGACATCTCCCGGGCCCCCGAGGGTCAGGAAGCGCTGGCCGAGTCGGAGCAGGAGCCGTACGGCATGAAGACCATGTACGTGGCGACCGATCAGCCGGTCGCCCAGCTCCTGCACAAGGCCGGGAAGTAACCCGGGAACGGGATCCGCGCGCCCCGCGCCGCGCCATGTCCGGAAGCGGTGCGCGTGACGCCGGGCGCTGCCCCACGAGCGCCCGCGCCGCGCTCTGCGAGCGGCCGCAGTAGCGCTCCCGGGCCTCGCAGACGCATGGAACGCGGATTGGCCCACGATCTGCGGAGGGAAGTGGATCTGCCTATCGGTCCACCTTTCTCCGTAGCCTCAGAGTCATGACACACAAAGTCGACTTCTACTTCGACCCCATCTGCCCCTTCGCCTGGATCACCTCCCGCTGGATCCTGGAGGTCGAGCGCCACCGTGACCTCGACCTGCGGTTCCGCGTCATGAGCCTCTCCGTACTCAACGAAGGCCGTGCCGATCTGCCCGAGCGCTACCGCAGACTTCTCGACGTGGGCTGGGGCCCGGTACGCGTGTGCACGGCCGCGGCAGAGACGTACGGGGAGGCCGTGCTGCGCGACCTGTACACGGCCCTCGGCACGCGCATTCACAACGACGACGGCGAGGTGTCCGACGAGCTGATCAGGAAGGCGCTGGCCGACAGCGGCCTCCCGGAGTCGCTGGCGGACGCGGCTCGTTCGACCGATTACGACGAGGGGCTGCGCAAGAGCCACCACGAGGGCATGGACCCGGTCGGCGAAGAGGTCGGTACGCCGACCATCCATGTCGACGGTGTCGCCTTCTTCGGGCCCGTCCTCACTGCCATCCCGCGGGGCGAGGAGGCCGCTCGGATCTTCGACGGCGTGCGGCTGCTGGCCGGTTACCCGAACTTCTTCGAACTCAAGCGCACCCGCACGGGGGGCTTGGACTTCAGTTGAACGGCGGGCCGCGGCCGCATGGTCAGCCCCGCTCCGGCCCCCACGTCTTCGCGACCTCCACCAGCGCCCGTACCGCCTTCGCGACCAGCTCGTCGTCGTCCCGTACGCGCCGGTTGTGCTCCACGTGCAGGAACGGCACCCCGGCCTGCTCCGCGTACTCGCCCTCCACGTTCGTGCGGCCCTCCAGGCGGCCGCAGTAGCGCTCCCAGACCTCGCAGACCCGCATGCCCTGCGCGCGGTAGGCCGCGGAGAGGCGGCGGGCGGAGGGGAGGCCCTCCTCGCCCTTGCCGGGAGAGACGACGACGTCGTGGTCGGGCAGGCTGCTGTCGGCGAAGCCGTGGACCTGCACCGCGGGCAGGCGGCGGTCCGCGAGGGCGTCGGAGACGGCCGCGAAGACGGAGTCGCGGCGGTGGGCGACGTCCGCGGCGTCGGGGCCGTCGCCCGAGTCCGCGGCGCGGTGGGCTCCGGCCAGGACGAGCACGCCGCCCGGGGCGCCGCGCAGGAGCCCGATGCCGAGCTGTTCGGTGCGCTGGTCGGCGGAGGGGTGCGGGACCTGGACCTGCCAGCGGGCCGGGCCGCGCAGGTCCACGTAGACGCGGCCCCAGCCGCGCCGGGCCTCGCCCTCGCGCGTGGCGTCGGCGATCTCCGCGTAGCGGGCGCCACCGGTGCTGTCGCCGCCGGTGCTGTCGGCGAGGGTGCGGACGGCGTACCCCACGGCCGAGAGGCGGCGGGCGGCCGCGGCGCAGTCCCCGTCGAGGAGCGCGCGGACGCCGTCGGCGACGGCCCGGCGCTCGCGCTCGGTGGGGATGCGGTAGCTGCCGTCTGCGGTGATGCCGTCCGTGTAGTCGGTGATGTGCCGGGCGAGGTCGACGGTGCCGGTGGGCTCGGGGGCGGCCTTGCGCACCGCGGGGGTGTCCTTGCGCCCGTCCGCCGACGCCGGCGACGGGCCCCCGCAGCCGGTGGCGCCGGTCAGGGCCAGCGCGCCGAGCAGCACGCAGGACAGCACGGTGTGTGCAGTACGTGCAGTGCGGGCGGCGGTCTGCGGCTGGCTCGTCATGCGGGCAAAAGTACCCCGGAGCGGCACCCTTTCCCGCCCCTACTCCAACTGAGCCTGCTGCGCACGCACATGACACACGCGCCGTGAAGATTTTGTCGATACTTTAACTTCCACTTAGAATTCAGCGGTTCCCGTTAGTTCATCCTGATGTGCGGCAAGCGGAACAAGGTATTCCGCCGACCCGGTCAGCAATGCCGAGCCGCGGCCGAAAGGAATACCCAGGAATGCCGCCCTCCGCTCCGCGCGGCGCGCGTCGGCGCAAGATACGCCGGCGTGCCGACATGCCCCTGCTCGGCGGCGCCCGCCCGCCGATCGCCGCGCTCCTGGCACTGCTGCTGCTGGTGGCGGGGGCGACCGCCCTGGTGCTGGGCGACCACGACCGGGCCGCCGTCGACAAGGCCGTGCTCAGCTCGCAGCAGCGGGTCGCGGAGGACGGCGCGCTCGCCCTGCGCGCCTCCCTGGACGAGAGCGTCACCGATCTTCAGCGCGCCGCCGCGCTGTTCGCCGGGCCCGAGGCCGTACCGGCCGACACCGTCCTGGACAAGCTCGGCAAGGTCTACAACAAATGGCGCGGCCTCGCGGTCATCGACCCCGCGGGCGGCACCCTCCTCGCCGCCCGCGGCGAAACGATCCCGCTGGCCGACGCCCTGACGAACAAGGGCGACAAGGACAATAAGGGCAACAAGGCGGGCAACTCCGGCAAACAGGACGGCAACGACGGCGCCCCCGCCTCCCGCCTCGTCAAGCTCCCCTCCGGCGAGACCCGCATGCTCGTCACCGCCGCCCTGCGCGACGGCGGCAAGCCGCGCCTCCTCGTCGCCTCCGGCACCCTCAACGTGCCGGGGATCTCCACCGGCGAGAACCGCTCCCTACTCGTGGTCGACTCCGCCGGCACGGTCCTCGCCAAGGACGGCCCCTCGATCACCCGCACGGCGTGGGCCAAGCGCGCCGCCAAGACGGCGGCCGCCGCTTTCGGTAAGGCCCCCGAGCCCGGCGGCCACCCGGGCGCCAGCGGGCAGCTCATGGGCGGGCCGGACAAGAAGCACCGCACCGCCGTGGGCTACGCGGCGGCCGGCCGCGCCCCCGGCGAGACGAGCCCCGCGGGCGGCCTCGGCCTGTCGGTGGTCACCTCCGTCAAGGTCACCGAGGACGCCAAGGCCGTCCGCACCCAGGCCTTCGGACTGGTGGCCGCCGCCGTGCTGCTCGTCCTCGCCGTGCTGGTCACCTGGATCCTGATCCGCACCGTCCAGCGCCCGCTGATCCAGCTCTACCTGGAGAGCCGCAGGATCGGCCGCGGCGAGCTCGACCGGCCCGTGCGCAGGTTCCGCGGCCGCGAGCCGGCCCGGATCGGCGCCGCCCTGGAGAGCCTGCGCGGCCAGCTGCAGGGCGGGCGGCCCACCCGCACGGGCCGGGCGCGCGGCGGCTTCGGCACCCGCGCCACCGTCATCGTCTGCGGCGTCGTCCTGCTCGCCTGGGCCGCCCCGCTCCTGCTGCTGCTCAACCGCGCCGGCAGCGGCGTGACCGTGCCCAAGCAGCTCGTCGAGGACCAGCGGCGGCGTACGGACACCGCCGCCGACCGCGTCCGCAAGGCGCTCAACGAGGGCTGGGCCGACGTCGCCTCCGTCGCGCAGATCGTCGGGGCGGGCGGCGGCAAGGACGACGCCGCCGACAAGGCCGTGCTGCAGACGACGCTGCGCGAGCACCCCCGCTACCGCGCCGTCTACGTCCTCGACGGCGACGGCAAGGTCCTCACCCGCGCCGGGGCCTCCCCGCGCCATCCGGGCGGAAAGAAGCCGTACGCGGACTCCGTCGCCCAGCTCAACACCTCGGGCAAGGAGCCGGCGGTCGCCGCGTACGCGGCCGTGCCCGGCGGCAAGGGCCGCACCGTCGTCGGCGAGTACGACCCGCAGTTCCTGATCTCCATGGTCACCCGCCCCGGCCTCGGCCAGGTCTGGCTCGTGGACGACAAGCACCGCATCATCGCCGCCGACCGCCAGCACGGCTTCCGCGCCTTCTCCAAGCTCCCCGGCAGCCACCTGGACGACCTCGTCACCAAGGCGCGCAAGGACACCAACGGCACCGCCCTGCTGCACCGCGCCGGCGGCGGCTCCTCCCTCGCGGCCGCGGCGTCCTTCACCGGCGGAGGCGCCGTCCGCGACCTCGGCTGGCAGGTCGTCAGCGAGCAGCCCGCGTCCTGGCTGGAGCTGCCCGAGTACACGGCGCAGCGGCGCACCATGCTCGCCGGGCTGCTCGGCGTGACCGCCGCCGTCGCCTGCCTGGGCTGGCTGCACATCCTCGTCATCCGCCCGCTGCGCACGCTCGCGGACCAGGCCGAGGCGCTGGCCGGCGGCGACCGCAAGACCGTGCTGTTCCCGCAGCACCACGACGAGGCGGGCGCGGTCGTCCGCAACCTCGAACTGATCCGGCAGCAGCTGAACCAACTGAACCAGAAGCAGTCGGCGCGCCCCTCCGGAAGGAACTGACGCGTGCTCTTCCTCTACACGGTCCTGGTGATCTGCTGTGCGATCGTCCTGGTCGCGGGCGTGATCGAGCAGCGCCGCCACTTCACCAACCTGGACATGATCCCCACCCGGGTGCTGATCAACGGCATCCGCGGCAAGAGCTCCATCACCCGGCTGTGCGCGGGCGCGCTGCGCGGCGGCGGGCTGGTCACGGTCGCGAAGACCACCGGCACGGCAGCCCGCTTCATCCACCCGGACGCCACCGAGGAGCCCGTCTACCGCAAGTTCGGCATCGCGAACGTCGTCGAGCAGATCGGCATCGTGCGGCGGGCGGCGGCGTACCGGCCGCACGCGCTGGTCATCGAGTGCATGGCCGTCATGCCGGCCCTGCAGGAGGTCAACCAGACGAAGCTGATCCGCTCCACGATCGGCGTGCTGTGCAACGTCCGCGAGGACCACCTGGCGGAGATGGGCCCCACCCTGGACGACGTGGCCCGCTCGCTGAGCCGCTCCATGCCGCACGGCGGGATCTGCGTCACCGCCGAGCGCGACCGGCTGCACATCCTGCGCGAGGAAGCCGCCAAACGGGACTGCCGGCTGATCGCCGTGGACCCGGAGACGGTCACCGACGCAGAGCTGCGCGGCTTCAGCTGGTTCACGTTCAAGGAGAACGTCGCCATCGCGCTCGCCGTCGCCGAGCTCCTCGGCGTCGACCGGGCCACCGCGCTGCAGGGCATGTACGACGCGCCGCCGGACCCCGGCGTGCTCTCCGTCGAGCGTTATCTCACCCCCGGCGGCATGCCGTTCCGCTTCGCCAACATCTTCGCGGCCAACGACCCCGAGTCGACGCTGATGAACGTCGAGCAGCTGCTGAGCCTGGGCGCGATCGAGCGCCCCCTGCACGTCCTCATCAACTGCCGCCCGGACCGCGTCGAGCGCAACGGCCAGATGGGCGAGCTGATCCCCCGCCTCCAGCCGGAATCGGTCTTCCTCATCGGCCACCCGACGAAGAGCGCCGCCGACGCGATCCCCGCCGAGTGGCGCTCGCGGATCGTCGACCTCGGCGGTGACCGCCGCGACCCGGCCGAACTGGAGCGGGAGATCCTGGACCGGCTCGGCCCCGGCGCCTCGCTCATCGCCATCGGCAACATCCACGGACAGGGCGAGCTGCTGCTGGAGCGGCTGGCGGAACTGCCGGCGGACGACGAGCCGCAGCAGGTGCCGCATCCGCAGGGGCCGGAGGAGCCCCCGGTGTACGTCCCGACCTACATAGATCACACAGAGCACACAGGGCACATAGACCACATGGATCACATAGACCGCACAGGAGATTTCCGTTGATCCCCGCCGTCCTCACCCCGGAGATCGCCGCCATCGGGATCGCCCTCGGCCTGCTGTTCTCCCTGGTCTGCTACCTCACGACCAACCTCTCCCCCGGCGGCATGATCACCCCGGGCTGGCTGGCCCTCACCCTCGTCGAGAGCATCCAGCGCGCCGCCATGGTCGTCGGCATCACCGTCCTGACGTACCTGGCCACCCTGCTGCTGCAGCGGTACGTGATCCTCTACGGCAAGCGGCTGTTCGCCGCGGTCGTCCTGACCGGCGTCGTGCTGCAGGCCACGCTCTACGTGATCCTGCAGCAGCAGTTCCCGCTGATGTACGCGAACCAGACGCTCGGCTTCATCGTCCCCGGCCTGATCGCCTACCAGCTGGTGCGTCAGCCGCGCGGCGCGACCCTGCTGGCCACCGGCACGGTCTCGCTCGCCAACTACGTCGTCCTGACCGCCGGCATCCTGCTGGGCTTCATGCCCACCGCCTGAGCCCTACGGAGCAGAGCCTCATGAAGAAGGACCGCAAGCGCAAGAAGGACCGCAAGCGCGAGAAGGGCCTGACCGGCCGCCACGCCCTGCACACGCTGGTCGTGCTCGGCCTGCTCGGCACCAGCGCCTACCTCACGGTGGAGCTGCGCGAGAAGCAGGACGTCACCGCGCCGCCGGTGCAGTCCGTCTCCGGCGCCGGGGCCACCTCCGGCAGCAAGCCGGCCTCCGGGGAGCGCCGCTTCGAGCGGCTGGCCAACCCCGCCCGCACGGTCGTGCGCGCCGCGGACGGCGGAGTGCTGGCCACCTTCACCGACGGCGCCCGCACCGCAGTCCTCACCGGCGCGAGCCGCACCTTCACCGAGCCCAAGTACACCTCGGCGAAGGTGACCACGGACAGCTGGGTGCGGCTGCTGCCGGAGGCGTGGAAGGAGGGCTCGGAGAAGTCCGCCTGGTTCAAGGACTGGTTCAGCAAGTCCCTCGGCAGCAAGGACCCCGACATCTTCGCCTTCGCCATGGAGTACCTGGAGGGCGCCCCGCAGAAGAAGGACGCGCAGGGCGTCCCGTACTCCGGCGACGCCCAGTTCGGCCCGCTCAACCCCAACGGGTCCGTGGCGGGCGACCTGCGCCTGGAGCAGTCCGACTTCTACGACTACCTGGGCATCCCCTACCGCTTCCGCGACGGCACCGTGGAACAGCCCGAGGCGGCGCGCTTCCGGGCGATGGACTGCTCGGGCTTCGTCCGTACGGTCTTCGGCTACCGGGCGCGCTATCCGCTCATGGCCAAGGACGTCAAGGGCGACGGCCTCCCCCGCACCGCCAACGGCATGGCCCGCCTCTCCCCCGGCGTCCCCGTCCTGGAACTGACCGGCAAGCGCCCCGACGCCACGGACCGGCTGCAGCCGGGCGACCTTGTCTTCTTCGACATCGACAAGCGCACCGGGGAGCGGCTGGACCACGTCGGCATCTACATGGGCCTCGACACCGACGGCAAGCCGCGCTTCGTCTCCAGCCGCGAGGAGGCCAACGGCCCCACCTTCGGCGACAAGGGCGGCACGGCCCGCCTGGACGGCAACGGCTTCTACGCGGCGGGCCTGAGGAGCGCGAAGCGGTTGTAATCGGCCCGGCCCCGCAGAATTCAAGCCCGTCCGGCGATTGAGGACGAGCGCGTTCAGCGCGATAGGGGGCCCGGGGGCGGAGCCCCCGGTTCGGGAAGGGGCGGGTAGGGGAAAAGCCCCCCGCCCCTCTACACCCGCTGCCAGGGCCCCAGCGCCAGCCCCGCCGCATCGCCCCGCTGCCGGGCCACCCGCAGGTGCCCGTCCATGCCCAGGACGGCCACCGTGACCCGCCCGGCCGCATCCAGCGCCAGCCCCGGCGCCCCGCTGAACTCCTCGCCCGTCTCCGACCACTGCGCGGCAAGCGCCTCGTCCCCGCTGGGGCACACGGCGACGGCCGGCAGGCCGGAGGCCGCCCGCTGGGCCAGCACCGTGCAGGCGTGGCCGTCGAGGACGGCGTGCAACACGGCGACCGGCCCGCTGCCGGTGCCGCCCACCGAGACCGTGGCGGGCTCGGCGCCGGTGTCGGTGTCAGTGACGGCGTCGGCCCCGGCCTCGCCGGCCACCGGCTCCGGCAGGAGCGTCTGCAGGCTGCCGTCCGCGGCGTCCCGCCAGAAGTGGGTGACGCGGTCGTCCCCGGTGACCCCGGCCGTCGCCGAGCAGGCACCCGGCTTGGCAGGGACGTTGCGCACGCGCCGCACCGGCCCGCCCGGCTGCTCCTGGCGCCAGCGCAGCACGAACTCGGACGCGGGGCCGAGCAGTTCGATGCGCCCGGCGGGCGTCGCGGCGGCCGTCAGCCCGTCGAGGACGTGACTGCCCTTCATGTCCGCCCAGGGACCCCAGATGCCGCGGGCGTCCTGCCGCCGCCCGCACACACCGCCGCCCGCGTTGCGGACGAAGACGTGCAGGCCCGCGGAGTCGACGGCCGCCGTGGGGGCGCCGATCTGCTCCGAGCGCTGCCGGTCCTGGCCGTGGGGCGAGCCGAGCGAGCGCCAGTTCGTGGGCGGCCGGCCCGACTGGAACTGGGTGGCGTAGACGATGTCCGTCTCGGTGCCGCCTTCGAGCTCGCGCCGCCGCAGGCCCACCAGGTGCACATAGCCCTGCGCGCCCTGCGCTATGGACAGGAACGGCTCCAGGCCGGGCACCGCCAGCAGCTCCGGGCCCGTCCACTCCGGGCCGCCGGGCCGGGTCTCCGTCCAGCGCACGACACCGCCCTCGGCCGGTGCGTAGGCCGTCAGACGGCCGTCGCTCCCCCTCAGTAGCCAGCCGGTGACCGGGGTGGCCGTACGCACTGCCATGACTCGCTGCCAGCCTTTCTCGCATTCGGCCTCGGTCGCGCTGCGCTCGGAGCCCGTTTGTCGACCCTCGACAATAACATCGTGGCCGGTCAGGGCCTCCGTCCGCAGTTGCCGTGCGAGGCTGTGGGCATGAGCGCCCTCCTCCCCGTACTCCTCGTCGTGGACTCCGCGAACGTCGTCGGCTCGGTGCCGGACGGCTGGTGGCGCGACCGCCACGGGGCGGCGGTACGGCTCCGCGACCGCATCGCCGCCTATGCGGCGGCCGGGGAGCGGAGGCTGTTCACGGACGCGCCGGAAGTCGTCCTGGTGGTCGAGGGGGCCGCGCGGGACGTCGGCCCGGTGCCGGGCGTCCGCGTCGAGCAGGCTGACGGCGGCGACGGCGACGACAAGATCGTCGAAGTGGTGGCGGCGCGGGCGCCGGGACGGGCCTGCGTGGTCGTCACGGCCGACCGTGAGCTGCGGGCACGCGTGACGGCACTCGGCGCGGAGGTCGCGGGGCCGAGCCTGCTCCGGCCGTAGGCCGGGGGCTTCGCGCCCCCGGCCTACGGCCGGACTACGGCACCCGGCTGTGCTGCCGCCCGTAGACGAAGTAGACGACGACGCCGACGACCATCCACACGGCGAACCGCAGCCAGGTCTCGGCCGTCAGATTGAGCATCAGCCACAGCGAGGCCAGGACCGACAGGATAGGCACCACGGGCACGAGCGGGGTGCGGAAGGCCCGCGGCAGGTCGGGCCGCGTGCGGCGGAGGATGACGACGCCCAGCGCCACCACGACGAACGCGAAGAGCGTGCCGATGTTGACGAGTTCGGCGAGGACGTCGATCGAGGTGAAGCCCGCGAGCACGGCCACGACCACGCCGAGCAGGATCGTGGACCGGTAGGGCGTGCCGTACTTGGGGTGCACACGGGAGAAGATCCTCGGCAGCAGCCCGTCGCGGCTCATCGCGAAGAACACCCGGCTCTGCCCGAGCAGCAGGATCATGCAGACGGTCGTGAGGCCGACGGCCGCGCCGAAGCTGATGAGCCCGGCCCAGAACGGGTGCCCGGTGGCCTTGAAGGCGTCGGCGAGCGGCGCGTCCGTGGACAGTTCGGTGTACTTCTGCATGCCGGTGACGACGACGGACACGGCCACGTAGAGCAGCGTGCAGATGGCCAGGGAGCCGAGGATGCCGCGCGGCACGTCGCGCTGGGGGTTGCGGGTCTCCTCGGCGGCGGTGGCGACGATGTCGAAGCCGATGAAGGCGAAGAAGACCACGGCGGCGGCCGAGAAGATGCCCATGATGCCGAAGTTCGACGGGGAGAAGCCGAACATCAGCTGGATGAGCGGGGCCTGGATGTCGCTGCCGGCCGTGGTGCCCTGGGACTTCGGGATGAACGGCTCGTAGTTGGAGCCGGTGATGAAGAAGGCCCCGACGATGATCACGATCAGCACGACGGTGACCTTGACGGCGACCACGACGGCCGTCACGCGCGAGGACAGCTTCATGCCGAGGACGAGGATCGACGTCAGCACCAGGACGAGGATGCAGGCGAGGAGGTCGAAACCGAAGCGGCCCTCGTGCGTGCCCTGCAGGGCGACGGGCAGATGCCAGCCCACGTTGTCCATCAGCGACTGGATGTAGCCGGACCAGCCGACGGAGACGACGGCGCAGCCCAGCGCCAGCTCCAGGATCAGGTCCCAGCCGATGATCCAGGCGGGCAGCTCGCCGAGGGAGGCGTAGGAGAAGGTGTACGCGGAGCCGGCGACCGGCACGGTGGAGGCGAACTCGGCGTAGCACAGTGCCGCGAGCCCGCAGACGATGCCGCCGAGGACGAAGGCCAGCGCCACCGACGGGCCGGCGTTCTCCTTGGCGACCTTGCCGGTGAGGACGAAGATGCCGGTGCCGATGACGACGCCGACGCCGAAGACGGTCAGATCGAGGGCGGTGAGGGACTTCTTGAGCGCGTGCTCGGGCTCCTCGGTGTCCCGGATGGACTGCTCCACCGATTTGGTACGGAAGACCCCGCGCTTGCCGCGGCGCTCCCCGAGAGGTCGCTGTTCGCTCGTGCTCATCGGCCCACCTCCACCTGCTCGCGTGCTCACCATGAACTGAGCGAGTGTCCGCGATGATCCGGGCCGGACAGGGGCCTGACCGGCCACCCTCAACAGGATTCACCCGATGGGACGCAGAGGTCCATATGCGTACGGACCGGCCGGACCACCCGGATAGGTGGTCCGACCGGCCCGACGGTGTCAATCTGCGGCTCCGCCGCGCGTGCGCGACCGACCACACACCACGCCCCGTAAGGGGCGCGGGGCGGTGTCAACCTGCGGCTGCCGCGCGGGCGCGACCAGCCACGCACACGCCCCGTAAGGGGCGCGGGGAACTGCGCGACCAGCCACGTACGACCTGCAGCCGACCTCCGACCGAAACCCGTGGAACGGGCGACAGGGCGAAGCCCTAGTCGCGCGCAGGCTCCGCAGCAGCCCCGGCACCCTCGGCGACCTCGGCCGCCCCGGCGGCGGCAGCCGTAGGCGCATCCTCAAGCCGCCCGTCAAGCTTGGCGACAAGCCCCGTGACCTGCCGCGCGATATCCGGCGCGGTCAGCCCGATCTCGGCCATGACCTCCTTGCGGGAGGCGTGGTCGAGGAAGCGCGGCGGGATGCCGAAGTCGCGCAGCGGCAGGTCCACGCCGGCGTCGCGCAGCGCCTGGGCGACCGCCGAGCCGACGCCGCCGACGCGGCCGTTGTCCTCGACGGTGACGACGACGCGGTGCTTCGCGGCGAGGCCGGGCAGGGCCTCGTCGACGGGCTTGACCCAGCGCGGGTCGACGACGGTCGAGGAGATGCCCTGCTTGTCGAGCAGGTCGGCGATCTCCAGGCACATCGGGGCGAGCGCGCCGACGGAGACGAGGAGGACGTCCGGCCGGGTCGTGCCCTCGGCGGGCTCGCGCAGCACGTCCATGCCGCCGATCCGGCGCACGGCCTCGACGGCCGGGCCGACGGTGCCCTTGGAGTAGCGGACGACGGTGGGGGCGTCGTCGACCTCGACGGCCTCGCGCAGCTGGGCGCGGACCTGGTCGGCGTCGCGCGGGGCGGCGATCCGCAGACCGGGGACGACCTGCAGGATCGACATGTCCCACATGCCGTTGTGCGAGGCGCCGTCGTCGCCGGTGACACCCGCCCGGTCGAGGACGAACGTCACGCCGCACTTGTGCAGGGCGACGTCCATCAGCACCTGGTCGAAGGCGCGGTTGAGGAACGTGGCGTAGACGGCGAAGACCGGGTGCAGACCGCCGGTGGCCAGGCCGGCCGCGGAGGTGGCCGCGTGCTGCTCGGCGATGCCGACGTCGTAGACGCGCTCGGGGAAGGCCTTGGCGAATTTGCCGAGGCCGACCGGCTGCATCATGGCCGCCGTGATGGCGACGATGTCCTCGCGCTCCTGCCCGAGCTTGACCATCTCGTCGGCGAAGACGGAGGTCCAGCTGGCGCCGCCGGAGGCGACGGGCAGGCCGGTGTCGGGGTGGATGGCGCCGATGCCGTGGAAGCGGTCCGCCTCGTTCTGCTCGGCGTGCTTGTAGCCGCGGCCCTTCTGGGTCAGGCAGTGCACGAGCACCGGCCCGCCGAAGCGCTTGGCGCGCTGCAGCGCGGACTCCAGGGCCTCGATGTCGTGGCCGTCGATCGGGCCGACGTACTTCAGGCCCAGGTCCTCGAACATGCCCTGCGGGGCGATGAAGTCCTTCAGGCCCTTCTTCGCGCCGTGCAGCGTCTCGTACAGCGGCTTGCCGACGACCGGGGTGCGCTCGAGGATGTCCTTGCCGCGGGCCAGGAAGCGCTCGTAGCCGTCCGTGGTGCGCAGGGTGGCCAGGTGGTTGGCGAGGCCGCCGATGGTGGGCTCGTAGGAGCGCTCGTTGTCGTTGACGACGATCACGAGCGGGCGGTCCTTGGCGACGGCGATGTTGTTCAGCGCCTCCCAGGCCATGCCGCCGGTGAGCGCGCCGTCACCGATGACCGCGACGACGTGGTCGTCCTTGCCCAGGACCTGGTTGGCCTTGGCGAGGCCGTCGGCCCAGCCGAGCACGGTGGAGGCGTGGCTGTTCTCGATGACGTCGTGCGCGGACTCGGCGCGCGAGGGATAGCCCGACAGGCCGTCCTTGGCGCGCAGCTTCGAGAAGTCCTGGCGGCCGGTGAGCAGCTTGTGGACGTAGGCCTGGTGGCCGGTGTCGAAGAGGATCTTGTCCTTCGGCGAGTCGAAGACCCGGTGCATGGCGATGGTCAGCTCGACCACGCCGAGGTTGGGCCCGAGGTGTCCGCCGGTCTTGGAGACGGCGTCGACGAGGAAGGTGCGGATCTCCGCGGCGAGCCGGTCGAGCTGCTCCGGGCTGAGCCGGTCCAGGTCGCGCGGTTCCCTGATGCGGGTCAGCAGGGCCACCCGTGCCTCCTCTTCGTCGAGCTGTCGGCTTGTAGAAACATGTAGAAGTCTTGAGAAACCTCTAGATCCGTCGAGTCTAATGTTCCGCCCGCGGTGGCGATGAACGGGAGCGACCGACGACAGGGCAAATTGCCCCATAGGTCGTACGTACGACGGTCGCGGCGACACGACGGCGCCCCAAAGGGGCGCGGGGAACTGCGCGACCAGCCACAACGCACCGGCGGACGGCGACGGCGCGCACACCCGTACGCAAAGGCACCGCCGTCTGCACAAGGGCACCGCCGCGTACGCAAAGGCACCGCCGTCCGCCGCCCCGGACGGGCGGCGGACGGCGGCGGTACTCCGTGACCGGAGAGCGGCCCGCAGGGCCTACGCCCGTCCGGCGGTCTTCTGGGTCTTGCGGGAGACCGAGTCGATCACCACCGCGGCCAGCAGCACCGCGCCCGTGATCATGTACTGGACCGCCGAGGCGATGCCCAGCAGCGCCATGCCCGACGCGATCGACTGGATCACCAGCACGCCCAGCAGGGCGGACCAGGTCTTGCCGCGCCCGCCGAAGAGGCTGGTGCCGCCGATGACGGCCGCGGCGATCGCGTTCATCAGCAGGCTGCCGGCCCCGGAGGACTGGTTCGCGGCGTTGATCTGCGACGCCAGGAACATGCCGCCGACGGCCGCCATCGTCCCGGAGAGGGCGAAGACGGAGATCCGCACCGCGGCGACGTTGATGCCGGCGCGGCGGGCCGCCTCCACGCTGCCGCCGAGCGCGAAGACCTTCCGCCCGTACGGTGTGCGGCGCAGCACGAGGTCGAGCGCCACCACGACCCCGAGGAAGATCACCACGGCCAGCGGCAGGCCCTTGTACTGGTTGAAGAGCCAGGCCACCACGTACGCGGGCACGGCCAGCGCCACCGTGCGCAGCACGATCTCGCTGAGCGGCCTGCTGGGCACCCCCGCGGCCTGGCGCCGCCTGCTGTCGCGGAACGACACCAGGAAGAACGCGGCCACGGCCACCGTCGCCAGCCCGTAGGCCGCGGCGACATCGCTGAAGTAGTGGTTGGTCAGGCCCGCGACCAGCCCCGAGTCGTCGAGGTTGATCGTGCCGTTGGAGCCGAGCACCTGCAGCATCAGGCCGTTCCAGCCCAGCAGGCCCGCCAGGGTGACGACGAAGGCGGGCACGCCGATCCGGGCGAAGAAGAACCCGTGCAGGGCGCCGATGACGGCACCGGAGAGGATCGCGAGGACGAGCGCCAGCCACTCCGGCATGCCGTGGCTCACGTTGAGCACGGCGAAGACGGCGGCCGCCAGCCCGCTGACCGAGCCCACGGAGAGATCGATCTCGCCGAGGATCAGCACGAAGACGATGCCGACCGCGATCAGGCCGGTGCCGGCCGCGGTGACGAAGAGGTTGTTGAGGTTCTCCGCGCCGAGGAAGGCCGAGTCCCGCAGCTGGAAGACCAGGGCGATGATGATCAGGCCGACGACGACGGGGAGGGAGCCGAGCTCGCCGCTGCGCAGCTTGCGGAGGAATTCGCTCCAGTAGCCGGCGAAGCCCTCCTCGCGGACGAGGAGGCGGGGATCGACGGCGGGGACGGCGTCGTGGGCGGGAGCCTGCCCGTTGGCCCCGTTGGCCCCGCCGGTGTTGGTTCCGTTGGTGGTGGTCACTTCTGGCCCTCCGTACGGGCCTGGCCCTCTGAACGTGCCTTACGACGGGTGACAGCGTTGTCCGTGGCGCCCGTGATGGCGGAGATGATCTCCTCCTGGGAGGTCGTCCGGACGTCGAAGACGCCGTTGTTGCGGCCGAGGCGCAGGACGGCCACGCGGTCGGCGACGGCCTTCACGTCGGCCATGTTGTGGCTGATGAGGATGACGCCGAGGCCGCGCTCGCGCAGCCGCTCGACCAGGTCCAGGACCTGCGCGGTCTGCTCGACGCCGAGCGCCGCGGTCGGCTCGTCGAGGATGACGATCTTGGGCTCGCCGAGCAGCGAGCGGGCGATGGCGACGGTCTGCCGCTGCCCGCCGGAGAGCGAGGCGATGGGGATCCGGACGCTGGGGATCCGGATGGACAGGGTGGAGAGCAGCTCACGGGAGCGGCGCTCCATCTCGACCTCGTCGAGCACCCCGGCGCGGGCGATCTCGCGCCCGAGGAAGAGGTTGCCGACGACGTCGAGGTTGTCGCAGAGCGCGAGGTCCTGGTAGACGGTCGCGATGCCGAGCTCCTGGGCGGCGTGCGGCCGGTCGACGGTGACCGGCTTCCCCTCCCACTCGATGACCCCGTCGTCGGCGGGGCCGACGCCGGCGATGGTCTTGACCAGGGTGGACTTGCCGGCGCCGTTGTCGCCGACGAGGGCGACCACCTCACCGGCGTGGATCTCCAGGTCGACGTCGGTGAGCGCCTGGACGGCACCGAAGCGCTTGGAGATCCCGCGCAGGGCGAGGACGGGGGCGGCGGAACCGGCGGTGGATTCTGCAGTGGATTTGCTGGCGGACATCCGAGGTACCCCTACTTCAGCCCGGCGGAGTCACACTGCGCCTTGTACTTGTCGGTGCAGATCTCGTCGCGGGTGAAGAAACCTTCCTGGCCGACGTACTTCCCGATGTCGCCCTTGGTGAGCGCGAAGGGGGTGACGATGACGGAGGGAACCTTCTTCTGGGTGCCGCTGTCGACGGTGGTCTTGGCGACCGCGTCGAGGCCCTTGCCCTGGGCGAGGGCCACGGCCAGCTCCGCGGCGGCGTCGGCCTCGGGCTTGTAGGGCTTGTAGACGCTCATGAACTGCTCGTCGGAGAGGATCCGCTGGACGGCGGAGAGCTCGGCGTCCTGGCCGGTGACGGGCGGGAGCTTGTCGAAGCCCGCGCTCTTCAGAGCGGTGATGATGCCGCCGGCCATGCCGTCGTTGGCGGAGTAGACGCCGACGATGTTGTCCTTGCCCAGCGAGGAGATCGCGCCCTTCATGTTCTCGTTGGCGTTCTCCGGCTTCCACTCCCTGGTGTCGTACTCCTTGCCGACCTTGACCTTGCCGTCGAGCACGGAGTGGGCGCCGTCCTTGTACATCTTGGCGTTCGGGTCGGTGACCGACCCGTTCATCATGACGATCTGGCCCTTGGAGGCGTTGTCGCCGAGCTCCTTGAGCAGCGACTCGCCCTGGATCTTTCCGACGCGCTCGTTGTCGACGGAGGTGTAGGCCTTGATCGGGCCCTCGGCCAGCCGGTCGTAGGCGACGACGGGAATGCCCTTGTCGTTCGCCTTCTTCACCGAGGAGGCTATCGACTTCGCGTCCACGGAATCGACGATCAGCGCGTCGACCTTCTTGGTGATCATCGTGTCGACCTGCTGCTGCTGGACGGAGGCGTCCTGCTTGGCATTCTCGTAGAGGACGACGGTGTCGGCCCCGGCCAATTCCTTGATCTTCTTCTCGATCAGCGGCTTGTCGAAGCGCTCGTAACGCGCGGTCTGGTTCTCCGGAAGGAGGAGCCCGATGGTGAGCGGGCCCTTCTTCTCCTTCTTGGCCTCCCCGCCACCGGCCTCCTTGGCACTGCCACAGGCGGCGAGACCGGCCGCCATCGACATGGCCGCGACGGCCACGGCTGCACGACGCAGATTCGTGTTCATTACAGAAACCTCCCTGACGAGGCCGCGTCGTTGCGGCCGAGGTGGCTGGAAGTCAACTCGGCCCCTCAGGAGCCGTCAAGAAGTAAATCCTTAACGAGATGGCAACGATGCCATTCGTTATCTGCGTGAACTCAAGAATGCGGCTGAACGAAGCCGAGCGAAAGCGGGACGGACAAGCGGGACAGGCTCAGACAGGCAGCGGAGTCCCGACCGGAGCATGCCCGTCGAGCAAGGTGGAATCACCCATCTCACTCAGCACGAGCGCCAGCGCACCCAGCACCTCGGCCCGGCCGCCGAGAGCACCCGGGACGACCTCCAACTGCCGCGCGGCGCTGGGAATCGCGTAGCGCGAGACGGACTCACGGATGGGCGCGAGCACGAGCTCGCCGGACTCCGCGAGATCGCCACCGAGCACGACACGACGGGGATTGAGGAGATTACAGAGATTTGCCACACCACTACCGATATGCCGCCCGACGTCCGAAATAACCCGTCGACAGCCGGGGTCGCCCTCGCGGGCGAGCTGCACCATTCGAGCGACGGTGAGATCGGTGCCGTGGGCCGAATGGAGCAGGGGCAGCACATAACGGGCGGCGGTAAAGGTTTCAAGACATCCACGGTTGCCGCAACGGCAGACGGGCCCGGACTCATCAAGAGTGATATGCCCGATTTCACCGGCAGTGCCGCCAGGCCCCCGGTAAATCTGCCCGTTGATCACAAGCCCGGCACCCACGCCACTGGCGACCTTGATGTACGCAAGATCGGCGGCCCCGCGCCCGGCTCCCCACACGAGCTCGCCGAGCGCACCGAGGTTGGCATCGTTGTCGACGTGGACGGGCACGCTGAGGCGGGCGGCGAGCTCGTCGCGCGGATTGGTCCCGGCCCACCCGGGCAGGATGGCGGTCGACCCGAGCGTGCCGGTCTCGACGTCGATGGGCCCGGGCACGCCGAGCCCCACCCCGATGATCTTTCCGGGGTCGATCCCGGTATCGGCGATCAGCCGCCTGACCAGCCGCTCGGCCCGCTCCAGCCCCTGCGCGGCGGAAGCGTCGACATCCAGCGGCTCGGCGTCCTCGGCGAGCACGCGCTGGGCGAGGTTCCCGACGGCGACGCGCAGATGCGTATGCCCGAAGTCGACGCCGACGACGATCCCGGCATCGCCGGACAGGGACACACTCCGGGCCCGCCGCCCCCCGGAGGAGGTGGGCGTGACCTCGACGGTCCCGCCGTCCTTCAGCTCCCGCACGATATTGGAGACCGTGGCGGCCGACAGCCCCGTGGCCCGGGCGATCTCCGCCTGGGTGAGCGACCCCGCCCTGCGCACCGCGCGCACGACCCGCTCAAGGTTGGCCCGGTGCAGCGACGACTGCGACCCCGGAGTCTCCACGCCCATCCACTCCCGCCTAGCCGGACACGGCACGCCGGCCGTCCCCTCGACCGGACCACAACCCTGGAGCCCGGCCATCCATACAACATATGAACTCTAAGCTGAGCCGTCCGAGGGAGACCCCGTCAAGGCCTTGAACCACATCGAGGCCTCATCGTTCGCTCAGATGCGTCCGGCACGCGGCAGCGGGCCCCCGTCCCCCGATTTGACGCCTAGCGCACCACATTACGCATTCATGTGGTTTGGTGTGGATACGTCACAGGTGATCCCTTTCCTTCGCCATCGTGGTTCTCCGGGGCCGTGTGACAGCGCGGCCCAACGATGAACGAAGGGCAATCCGATGCGAAATCTCGCGCGTGCTGCGCTGGTGGTCCTCTGCGCAACCGGTGCCGCGCTGCCCGTCCTCCCGGTGGCGCAAGCGGCGACGTCCGCGGCCCCCCTCGACTGCCGGTACGTCTATTCCAACGGGCGCCCCGGCCCTGGCGGGGAGACCAGAGGCAGTGGCGTCTACGACGAGGGCGATCGTGACTCCGAAGGCCGCGTCTGTCACAACGGCTGGTGGGTGCACCCCTACGAGGTCCACCACCGCGACGACGACCACCGTGGAGACGACCACGGTCGCAATGACGACCACCGGCGCGACGACGACCACCGCTGGGACAACGACCACCGCCGTGATGACGATCACCGCTGGGACAACGACCACCACCGGGACGACCACGGCCGCAACGACGACGACCGCCGCGACCACGACCGCGACCACGACCATTCCCACGGGCGACGCCCGTAGCCCTTCGAGGGCCTGGAAGAGGCCGTCCCCCTGGTGCCGCCGGCCGGCCACGGCAGGCGCGGTACCAGGGGATCTTCATACCGTCGGGGGACGGCGCTCTCAGACTCTCAGACCGGAACGGTCAGGCCCTGCTCGTGAAGCCTGGCCACCATGGGCAGGAAGCAACGCTCACCCGTGGCACCGTCGACGCGCACCATCCCGGACAACGGCCCGCCTTCGGCTATGAAGGTCCATCCAGGGCTTCTCCGCTGGCCGTCCGCCTTGAGGAAGACGCCCACGCCCTCTTCCACCAGCCAGTCCAGGACGAGCATCCCGATTCCCTCGATGCCGCCCTCCGGTTCCAGCTCCGGCCCCCACGGGCTTTTGTCCACGGACAGTCCCGCTTCCCGCATGCGGAGCAATGCCGAACGCAGGCACTGTGCCAAGGAGGATTCCGCCACCGTGATGCTCTGCCTCAATTCCGTGGCGACGGCAGGCCCCGCGAGAGCATCGAACCTCCACTGAGGTTCCGTCCCCCGAGGTTCCGTCCCCTGAGATTCGCCCTGGAGAGTCTGCTGCCCTCCGGATGAGATCACGGCGACAACGCCCTGCTCGGCCAGCCACTGCAGGAGGAGCAACGTGGCGTCGTCGTCGAAACACGGGTCGGCCGGATCGGAAACCATGCCCCGGAGCCTGGCACAATCCGCCCGCTCCTACTTCAGCGCCCCCGCCGTAAGCCCCGCCTGCACCTGCCTCTGGAAGACGATGTACGCCGCCAGGACCGGCAGCATCGCGATGACCAGGCCCGCGAAGAGGCCCGACCAGTCGCCCTTGTAGCCCTGGCTGACGGCCAGCGCCACCAGGCCCTGCGGCAGCAGCTTCTTGTCCTCGTCGCCCACGTTCAGGACCGCCGGCAGCAGGTACTGGTTCCACTGCCCCAGGAAGTTGAAGATGCCGACGCTGATCAGGCCCGGCTTCGCCATCGGCAGCATCACCTGGAAGAAGGTGCGCGTGTGCGAGGCGCCGTCGATCATCGCGGCCTCGGCCACGGAGCTCGGGAGGGTGCGGAAGAAGCCGCTGAGGAAGAAGATCGTGAACGGCAGCGAGTAGGCGATGTAGACCAGGATCAGACCGTGGTACGTGTCCAGCAGCTGCATGTTCTTCAGGACGAAGAACAGCGGGACGAGAGCGAGGATCACCGGGAAACTCATTCCGCCCACGAACAGGTAGTAGACGAAGCGGTTTCCCGGGAATTCGAACCTCGCCAGGACGTAGGCCGCCATGGAGCCCAGCAGCATCGTCCCGAACAGCGAACCCGCCACCACCACGACCGAGTTCATGAAGTACTCGCTCATGTGCGCCTGCGACCACGCCCTCGACCAGTTGTCGAAGTGCAGGCTCGTGGGCAGCGCCCAGGGCGAGGTGAAGATGGACTTGTCGTCCTTGAGGGCGCTCATCACCGCCCACAGCAGCGGCAGCGTGACCATCAGGGCCCAGAGGATCAGCACGCCGTGCGAGAAGACGTTGAGGATTCTTCCCTCGGTGCCGATGCGCCCTCCGGGGGAGTCGACCACCGGAGCCTCGGTCACTGCGGTCTCCGCAGTCTCCGGGGTCTCCGCGGTCATTGCGGTCTCTGCGCCGTTTTCCGCGCCGCCCATCTCAGAACTCCAGCCGTTCGCGCCGGCCCAGCTTCATCACGATGCCGGCGAAGATCATGGTGACGATGAGCAGGGCGACACCCAGGGTGGTCGCGTATCCGGCCTGCCCGTCGCGGAATGCCTTCGTGTAGAGGAAGTACGCGAGCACTTCGGTCGAATAGTCCGGCCCGCCGGGGCCCACCGTCATGATCTGCACGACCGCGAATCCGTCGAGCGCCATGATGCCCATGTAGACCCAGCCGGTCTGGACGGTGTCCCACAGCAGGGGCAGCGTGATCCGGAAGAACGTCTGGATGCGGTTCGCGCCGTCCAGCAGCGCGGCCTCGTAGAAGTCCTTGGGGATGGAGCTCATGCCGGCCGAGAACAGGACGACGTAGAAGCCCACGTTGCTCCACACCATCACCGCCATCACGCACCACAGTGCGAGATCCGGGTCACCGAGCCAGTTCGGCTGCACGGAATCCAGGCCCACGGCGCTGAGGAAGGAGTTCAGCGCGCCGCTGTTCGGGTTGTACGCGAACTGGAACAGCAGCGCCACGATGGCGATCGACAGGACCTGCGGGAAGAAGTAGACGACCTTGTAGAGACCGGAGCCCCGGACGCCCGCGACCGCGGCGTTCTTCCTCCGCCGTCCGCCCACGTTGAGCATGAAGGCGAAGAAGAGCCCCAGTCCCAGTGTCACCAGCGGAAGTACCAGCAGCAACAGGACGTTGTGGCCGACGGACTTCCAGAACACGTCGTCGGCGAACATCTTCCGGTAGTTCCCGAACCCGACCATCTTGAAGTCGGGACTCAGGCCGGTCCAGTCCGTGAAGGAGTAGTAGATGGCCTGGAGGAACGGCGAGATCACGAACACCGCGTAGATCGCCAGGGGTACGGCCAGGAACCCCACGATGAACCGGTACTTACCGTGCTGCATTTCCCTGCGACTCCGATCTCCCCGCGAGCGCGGCCGTGCCCGCGCTCACGCACGCGCTCACACCCACGCCTACGCCCGCGCTCACGCCCGCACCCACGCCCGCGCTCGTTTCCGCCCCGCCCCGCTACTTGTGCCGGTACTTCTTGATCGAGTCGTCCTTGCGCGCGTCGTCCGCGAATTTCTGGATCTTGTTGATCGTCTCGTCCGGGGTCATCCGGCCGGCCATCATCTCGCCGAGCGCGGCCACGCCGATCTTCTCCTTCTGCAGAGCGGTGTACCAGTCCCCGATCCGCGGGTTGATCACGTTCTGGCCGGCCTTGGCGAGGGCCTCCTGGGACGAGCTCAGACCGGGCGGGAGCGTCAGACCCTCCGTGCCGCCGTTCAGCGACGTCAGGGACGAGACCTGCTTGATGAAGTTCTGCGAGGACTTCTTGCCCAGCATGATGCGCAGCAATTCCATGCCGCCCTGCGGGTTCTTGGCGTTCTTCGGGACGATGAAGGGCTCGCCGCCGGAGGCCCAGATCGTGCCGAAGGGCATCTTGTCGCGCTTGGCGTCGAGGCTCGACGGCGCACCCACGGACATCTTGAAATCGGCAGGTGTCGTCTTCTTCGACTCGTTCTCCACCCATGAACCGTTGGGGATGAACAGGGCCTTGCCCTGGTTCCAGGCGGTCTGCGATTCGATGTGGGTGAGGCCGGGGGTGCCCTGGAGGATGTAGCCCTTCTTGTAGAGCTCGTAATAGGCCTCGAAGGCCGCCTTGACGGCCGGGTCCTTCCAGGCGTTGGGCTCCAGGTTGTCGATCCGGTCGATGACCTCCCGGCCGCCGATCTTCGCGATGAAGGGGTAGAGGCTGAACGGCAGGTAGTACGGGAACTTGCCGGGGTACGTCCAGCCGGCGATCCCCTTCTTCTTCGCCTTCTCGCAGACGGCGAGCATCTCGTCCCACGTCTCGGGGTACTGCGCGTCCAGCTTCTCCAGCGCCGTCTTCGAATACCAGACGCCGTAGACGGTGTAGGCGTAGTAGAGGACCCATGTCTCCTGGCCCTCGAACTGCCCCATCTCGACGACGCCCGGGCGCAGCGTGTCCCGTACCTTCTTCGACGGGTCGTCGATCGACGGCGCGTCCAGCAGCGCATTCAGGTCGGTCAGCTGCTTCTTGCCGACCAGGGTGCCCGTGTCCATCTGCTTGGCACCGGAGTTGTCGATCAGGTCGGGCGGGGTCCCGCCGTTGAAGCGGGGCTGCAGCTGGGTCTGGATCTCCTGCGTGGCGCCGTGCTTGACGTCGGCCTTGGGGTACGCCGCCTTGTACTCGGCCTCGGCGTCCTTGGCGTACTGCTGGCCGAAGCCGCCGTCGAAGATGACGACGTCGAGCTGCGCGGACTCGTTGACCGCTAGCGGGTTCTTCTCGCTCTTCTTGCCCTTGTCGACCTTGTTGTCGCCGCCGCTGTCCCCGCTGGCGCAGGCGCTCAGCACGCCCATCGACGGCACCGCGATCAGACCGAGTGCGGCCGCTCTCTTGATCAGGCCGCGCCGGCCGAATTCCCTGAATTCCCCTGTGGATCCCATGCTCAAGGCCTCGCCTTCTCCAGGACTCGGGCGGTGGACCGGTACTCCCCTTGTTCACAAGAGTCGACGAAGGGCCCGACACCGCGCGTCGGTTGAAGCTGAGTGTGCTGGGTGTACTGGGTGTGCGGAGTGTGCTGGATCTGCTCGGGTGTGCTGGCTGTACTTGCCGTGCCGGCTGTGCCGGGTGTGCCGGATGTGCTGCTGCCGTACTGGGCGTGCTGGGCGTGCTGGGCGTGCTGGATGCATGTGCGCCGGGAGCGGTGACGTGCCCGCGGCGTTCTCCCCCCGCCGCGCTCCCCCGGATCCGCCGCGGCGACGACCCTCAAGGCCTCGACCCTCAAGGCCTCCCCGGTCGCCGACAGGTATAGTCCACTTCTCACCAACTGGGCAAGATCGGAAGCAGCTTCGGCCTTCAGTCTTTCCCTAGTTGAGACCTCCCCGGGGTGAGATCCCCCCGGGCCGGGACCCTCCACGATACGAGGGCCCGCCCACCTCCGGCCCCTGTGGTGGCGACACCAACTCCGGGACCCTTGACACCACCCGTCTCCCACGCCCTACTTATCTCTGCGCGACTCACTTGACAACGTTGTCGGTTTCGTTGGGAGACATGAGATGCGGCAGGGACAGCGGCACGGACCCCGACACCAATGGCGTAGTGTCACCCGCCCGCTCGTTCTCATCCTCGCCACCGCCCTCATGACGGCCGTTCAGGTACCCCAGAGCGTCCCCGCCGGCGCCGCCCCCGCCGACCGCTCCGCCCCTTCCGACCGCTTCTTCTCCTCCTTCGAGCAGGGCCAGCCGCAACCCGACTGGCGCAACGCCGTCGAGTCCGCCCCCGACGGCCACAAGCGCGCCTCCGGCATCGACGGCAACGACGAGCGCGGCATCCCCGGCAACGTCACCGAGACCGTCACGGCCGTCCGCGCGAGCGGGGAGAACGCGGGCTCGGGCGAGGTCAAGGAGAACCTCTTCGACGGCGAGAGCACGACCAAATGGCTCGACTTCGAGAAGTCGGCCTGGCTGGAATTCGAGCTCGCCGAGCCGGTCACGGCGGTGCGCTACGCCCTGACGTCCGCCAATGACGCTCCCGGCCGCGACCCCCGGGACTGGACCCTCCAGGGCTCGCAGGACGGCCGGAACTGGACGCCCCTCGACAGCCGCAAGGGCGAGACCTTCGAAAAGCGCTTCCAGACCCGCGAGTTCTCCTTCCTCAACTCCACCCCCTTCCGGCACTACCGGCTCGACATAGCCCGCAACAGCGGCGAGGACATCACCCAGCTGGCCGAGGTGCAGCTGGCGCCGTACTACACCGGCCCGCCGCCCCCGTCCGACATGCGCAGCTACGTCGACAGCGGTCCCCCCGGCTCCCCCACCGCCAAGGCCCGCGCCGGCTTCACGGGCACCCACGCCCTGCGCTACGGCGGCGTCCACCAGAGCAGGGAGCGCGCATACTCGTACAACAAAGTCTTCTCGATCGGAGAAGGAGGCGGCGGAGGAGCGGGAGCAGGCCGCGGCGGAGGCAGAGGCGGCGGCCTGCGTGTCACCCCGAAGACCGTCCTCTCCTACAAGATCTTCCCCTCCATGCCCGAGGTCGACCCGCGCTATCCGGCCACGCACGCCTCCTTGGACCTCGCCTTCACCGACGGCACCTATCTGAGTGACCTCGGCGCGGTGGACCAGCACGGCGCGCCGCTCACCCCGCGGGGCCAGGCCGACTCCCGGACGCTCTACGCCAATCAGTGGAACAACAAGGAGTCGCGCATCGGCGCCGTCGCCGCGGGGAAGACCGTGGCGCGGGTGCTCGTCGCGTACGACTCACCGGCCGGGCCGGCGAAGTTCCGTGGCTGGGTGGACGACGTCTCCCTCGCCCCCGCGCCCGCCGAGAAGCCCCCGGCGCACCTCGCCGACTATGCCGTGACGACCCGCGGCACGCACTCCAGCGCCGCCTTCTCCCGCGGCAACACCTTCCCCGCGACCGCCGTCCCGCACGGCTTCAACTTCTGGACGCCGGTGACCAACGCGGGCGCGATGGACTGGCTCTACCAGTACGCCGCCGCCAACAACGCCCACAACCTCCCCACCCTCCAGGCGTTCAGCGCGAGCCACCAGCCGAGCCCCTGGATGGGCGACCGGCAGACGTTCCAGGTGATGCCCGCCGTCACCGCCGGCACCCCGGACACCGGGCGTGCCGCCCGCGCGCTGCCCTTCCACCACGCCAACGAGACGGCGCGCCCCCACTACTACGGCGTCACCTTCGACAACGGGCTCAAGGCCGAGATCGCGCCCACCGACCACGCCGCGATGATGCGCTTCACCTATCCGGGGGGTCCTGGAAGCCCAGGAGGCTCGGGAAATCCAGAGGATCCGGGTGACGGCACGGCAGACAACGCCGCGCTCATCCTCGACAACGTCCGCAACCAGGGCGGCCTCACGCTCGACCCCGGCGGCAGCTCCTTCACCGCCTGGTCGGACGTACGCAGCGGGCTGTCCGTCGGCGCGAGCAGGCTCTTCGTCTACGGCGTGCTCGACACGCCCGTCACGGCGAGCGGCAAGCCCGGCGGCGAGTCGGGCACGACCGGCTACCTGCGCCTCGCCCCGGGCAAGGACCGTACGGTGACGCTGCGCATCGCGACGTCCCTGATCGGCATCGAGCAGGCGAAGGCCAACCTGGAGCAGGAGATCCCGCAGGGCACCTCCTTCGGCCGCGTCCACGACCGCGCCCGCGCCGCGTGGGACGCCGTCCTCGGCCGGGTCGAGGTCGAGGGCGCGACCCGCGACCAGCTCACCACGCTCTACTCGAACCTCTACCGGCTCTACCTGTATCCCAACTCCGGCTTCGAGAACACCGGCACCCGGGCCCGCCCGCGCCACCGCTACGCGAGCCCGTTCTCGCGGCCGGAGGGCGAGAGCACGCCCACGCAGACCGGCGCGCGCGTCGCCGACGGCGAGGTGTACGTCAACAACGGCTTCTGGGACACCTACCGCACCACCTGGCCCGCCTATTCCCTCCTGACCCCGAAGCAGGCCGGCCGGCTCGTCGACGGCTTCGTGCAGCAGTACAAGGACGGCGGCTGGATCTCGCGCTGGTCCTCCCCCGGGTACGCCGATCTGATGACGGGCACGAGCTCCGACGTGGCCTTCGCCGACGCCTACGTCAAGGGCGTCTCCTTCGACGCGGAGGCGGCGTACGAGGCGGCGCTCAAGAACGCGACGGTGGTGCCCACGCAGCCCGGCGTCGGCCGCAAGGGCATGGACACCTCCGTCTTCCTGGGGTACACGAGCACCACGACGCGCGAGGGCATGTCGTGGGCCCTGGAGGGCTACCTCAACGACTACGGCCTCGCGACGATGGGCAAGGCCCTCTACGAGCGCACCCACAAGGCCCGCTACCGCGACGAGTCCGCGTACTTCGCCAACCGCGCCCGTAATTACGTCAAGCTCTTCGACCCCGCCGTGGGCTTCTTCCAGGGCCGTAACGCCGACGGCTCGCGGCGGCTGCCGCCGGGGCGGTACGACCCGCGCGTCTGGGGCCACGACTACACCGAGACCAACGGCTGGAACTTCGCCTTCCACGCCCCGCAGGACACCCGCGGCCTGGCCGGGCTGTACGGCGGCCGGGCGGGCCTGGCCGACAAGCTCGACCAGTTCTTCGGCACGCCGGAGACCGGGGCGCCGGAGTTCGCGGGCTCGTACGGCGGCGTCATCCACGAGATGACCGAGGCGCGGGACGTCCGCATGGGCATGTACGGCCACAGCAACCAGGTCTCGCACCACATCGCCTACCTCTACGACGCGGCGGGGCAGCCGTGGAAGACCCAGGAGAAGGTGCGCGAGGTGCTCTCCCGCCTCTACCTCGGCAGCGAGATCGGCCAGGGCTACCCGGGTGACGACGACAACGGCGAGATGTCGGCCTGGTACCTGTTCAGCGCGCTCGGCTTCTACCCGCTGGTGATGGGCAGCGGCGAGTACGCGGTCGGCTCGCCGCTGTTCACCAAGGCGACGGTCCACCTGGAGGGCGGCCGCGACCTGGTGGTGAAGGCCCCGCGCAACAGCGCCCGCAACGTGTACGTGCAGGGGCTGCGGGTGGACGGCAAGGCCTGGCGCTCCACCGCCCTCCCCCACTCCGTCCTCGCGAAGGGGGCGACGCTGGAGTTCGCCATGGGGCCGCGGCCGTCCTCCTGGGGCAGCGGCAGGAACGACGGGCCGGTCTCGCTGAGCAAGGACTTCAAGGCCCCCGTCCCGGACGGCGACCTGACCCTGCCCGGTACCTCGCCCCTCACCGACGACTCCTCGGTCACGGAGGTGTCCTTCGCCACGGCCCTGCTGCAGGTGCCGTCCGGCTCGCCCGTGACCTCCTACACGCTGACCTCGGCCGACCGGGCGAAGGCGCCCGACGGCTGGGTCCTGGAGGGGTCGGCGGACGGCGAGCAGTGGCAGGAGGCGGACCGGCGCGCGGGCGAGACCTTCGCCTGGGACCGGCAGACCCGGGTGTTCTCGGTGGCCCGGCCCGGCTCGTACCGGCACTACCGGCTGCGGCCGGCGGGAGAGAGCACGCTGGCGGAGATCGAACTATTGGGGTCAAGATCCACATAAAAGCCATTGACTCGTAAAGGAAGTGTGAAACGATCACGGGGATCCAGTGGCGTGCCCCTGACAGGGGGGCGCGCCGCTCTTCACTGAGACTCTTTCCTGGGAGACCCCCGTGGCTCACCTTCCCGGCCGCCCGCGCGCCCGCGCGATGCAGCGCGTCGCGACCGCTGCGATAGCCGCCGCCCTGGTCGGCACCACCGCCGGAACCGCCCTCGCCGACGGCCCCAAGACCTCGCCCGCCGGTACCGCGGCCCAGCGCGCGGCCAAGCTGCCCGCCGACACGTCGTTCAAGCACCGCTCCGAGGCGCTGCGCGGCGAGGCGAAGTCCGGCGACTACCCGAAGACCGGGCCGAACGCCCCCAAGGCCCCCTCGGCCACCCACGCCCCGGGCCTCGCGGCCCCGCGCAAGGGCGTCAAGGCCGACGGCCCCGCCGCCGAGGCCCCCTTCCTGCCCCTGAGCGCCGTCAACAACGACGACCTGTACTTCTACTGGCCCGACGGCAAGGGCGGCATCACGCCCAAGGAGTACGTCACCAACGGCTGGAGCGCCATCAACGCCGCGGCCCGCGTCGACCACGACCGCGACGGCATCGCCGACGGCCTGTACGTCCGCGACAACGCCCAGAACATCATCTTCGCCCCCGCGGGCAAGAGCGCGAGCATCGTGGCGGACGACTGGGGCCAGTACGACCAGTTCATGTCCCCCGGCAACCTCGGCGGCGGCAAGGAGTCCGACATCCTCGTCCGCGACCGCGAGGGCGTCCTGTGGCTCTACCTCGCCTACCCGGACGGCACCCTGAGCGGCCGTAAGAAGGTCGGCCCGGGCTGGGGCCAGTTCACCGAGATCGCCGGCCGCGGCGACCTGACCGGTGACGGCAAGGCCGACATCGTCGCCCGCGACAAGGACGGCGTGCTGTGGCTCTACAAGGGCACCGGCGACTACACCAAGCCGTTCGAGTACAAGCAGCGCATCGGCGGCGGCTGGAACCAGTTCAACAAGCTGGTCGGCACCGGTGACGTCGACCTCGACGGCAAGGCCGACCTGATCGCGCGCGACAACGACGGCGCGCTGTGGCTGTACCGCGGCACGGGCCGTTCGGACCAGCCGTACGACTACAAGGTCAAGATCGGCAACTCGGGCTGGAACCAGTTCCGCCTGATGTACTGACCTGATGTGCTGAGGTGACGTGACGCGGAGGGCCGCACCCCGGTGGGGTGCGGCCCTCCGTCACTGTCAGCCGTCGGCCGTCAGCCTCGGCCGCAGGTGGCGCCGAGGGCGGCCAGCAGGAACTCCTGCCAGGCCTTCTCCACGGCCGGCGGTCCGGCCACGCCGGGCGCGCTCACCGTCCACCCGAAGCTCACCTGGCGGCGGCCGTCCGGGGAGCTGAAGCTCATGGACCGGTAGCCGAAGCCGTTGCCCCGGTTGCCCCACATCAGTTCGCCCGGCCTGGCGGGACAGAGGTCACCGCCGGCCATCAGGCCCTGCGTGTAGTACGGGTACTTGCCGCCCTGCTGCCGCATCTCGGCCAGCCGGGCCGGGGAGAGCAGCGTCCCGTCGGACAGCGCGCGGAAGAACCGGTTGAGGTCGGCACTGGTGGACACCACGGCGGCCGCGGCGCCCCACACCGACGGGGTGTAGTCCGTGGCGTCGACCAGTGGCCCGTTCTCCGGCTTGATGTAGCCGTTCACATGCGGCCCGCTCAGGAACGGGTTCACGGTCGGATACGAGGTGTCGCGCATTCCGGCGGGCCGGAAGACCCTGCGCGTCAGTTCGGTGCCCAGCGACTTGCCGGTGACCTTCTCCACGACCAGGCCGAGCAGTGCGTAGTTGGTGTTGGAGTAGGGCAGATCCGGGCTCGACGGGTCCGCGAGCGGGCGCTTGACCGCGTTCTTGATCAAGCCTTGCGGAGCGAAGTACCGGAATCGGTTCTTCTGGTGTTCCTCAAGCGAACCGGTCGGGTACAGGTCGTCGAGGTAGTCCGGGATTCCGCTGGTGTGGTTGAGCAACTGCCGCAGGTTGATGGGCTCCTTGTAGGGGAGCATGCCCGGAAGGTGCTTCGCCACCGGGTCGTCCAGCTTCAGTTTCCCCTCGTCGGCGAGCTGCATCACGACGGTCGCGACCATCGACTTGGTCACGCTGGCCACGCGATAGCGGTCACCGGGGCGGGCGGGCTGCTCGCTCCGTACGTCCCGCACGCCACTGGCGCCCGACCACCGCTGGTCTCCGACCCGCACCTCGGCGAGGGCGGCGGGGGCCCCGGCCGCCGTCAGCTTGTCCAGCGCCGCCTGGAGAGCCTTGGCGTCCAGGCCGGCCGGCGGCGCGGGAGCCGCGGTCGCAGCCGCGGCCGTGCCCGGCGGGAGGGCGAGGCCGACGGCGAGTGCGGCCGCCGCCACGACGGAGCGGAGTCTCAATTTCACACATTCCCCCAGGAGTTCGACTCTTCGCGATCCTAAGTGATCAAAACGAGTCGAAGGACAGCGGGGGCTACCCCGGGTAGACGCCTCGGCCCGGGAATGCCGGTCCATCGCCCTCGGCATCCCGGCACCGCTTCATCCGCTCAGCGAGTTCTCCCGGCGGTACAGCGCCTCGCCCACAGGCGAGTCCTCCCCGGCGACGTGCGCCCGGACCGAGGCGAGGTAGTCGTCACGGCCGACGCGCCCGTCGCCGTCACCGTCCAGCGCGGCGAAGGCCGATTCGATGTTGCCGACCGGGTTCCCCAGGGCCGCGCGCAACGTCGTGAACTCCTTGAGGTCCAGGGCGCCGTCCCCGTCGGCGTCGGCGAGGTCGAAGAGGCCGCGGAGCACGGGCTCGCAGACGGTGTCGAACGCCTCGGCGCCGGCCCAGGCCGCGTACTCGTCGAAGGTCACTCCCCCGTCGCCGTCCGCGTCCATCGCCGCCCATGCGCGCGCACCGTTCGCGCGGGCGGCGATGACCAGGGGGTCGTCGTCCGTCCGTCCGGTCGCCAGGGTCACCCGCTCGACCCGCGCGGAGTATTCGGCCTTCGAGATGACCCCGTCTCCGTCCGTGTCCAGCATGGCGAAGACGAGTCGTTTGGCTGCGGTTTCATCCACTGAAGCACCTTCCATCGGGTTTGGCCGGCAAATCCCTACCCGCCACACCGGGGTTCCAGGCTCCGGGGACGGCTCGCGCTGCGGTGACGTCGTGCACGTGATGCCGGCCCCGCGCGCGGAACGGGATGCGCGCGGTCGGTCCACTGCGAGAGCCGGGGGACGGCGGAGGTGCCCCGGGGTAGCCAAGGGCCGGTAGTGGATCCGGATTCCTGGAGGGTGCATGGTCAGCAGGCGTAGTGCGGCGGTGGTGTTGAGCTCCCTGCTCCTGGTGGGCTCGGCATGGGGATGGGCACCGGCCGGTCAGGCCCACGAGGGCAGGCACAGAGGGGGCGTCCTGTGCCAGGGCGACAGCACCAGCACGTACGACCCGCCCCTGACCTCTGCGTCACGCAGTACCCGCGTCCACACGGACGCCTGGTACACGTGCACCGTCGAACCCGGCCGGACCGTACACGCCACCGGTTCCCTGGACGGGGTCTCACCGTCGGCGTCCTGTGACGGCTTGAGCAACCCCCGCATCACGGAGGTCGTGAAGTATGACGACGGCGAGCAGTCGTTGATCCTCTACGACCAGGGCACCACTGTCCGTACGGCCGGCGTTCTCGACGTCACGCTGTCGGGCCGGGTCGCCGAGGGGCGCGGGAAGGGGCAGTCGGCGCGGCGGGACGTGCTCCTCGCACTGCCGCAACAGCTGCCCACGGAGTGTCTCTCCTCCGGACTCCGGGGTAACAACGGCCAGGCTCAGCTGGTGATCCAGCCGTGACCCGGGCCTCCCTGACCATTCCCACCGAACCCATCGGCAGCATTCCCCGGCCCGCCGAGCTGCTTGCGGCCATGGCGGACCGTGCCGCGGGCCGGATCGGCGACGACGAGCTCGCCGCCGCCCAGGACCAGGCGGTCCGCGACACCGTCCGCCGCCTGGAGGAGATCGGCTCACCGGTCGTCACCGACGGCGAGCAGGCCAAGCCCAGCTTCGCCACGTACCCCCTGGCCGGTGCCGACGGGCTCGCACCCGACGGGGCGGTCATCCCCTTCGCCGACGGCCACCAGCGGCAGCTGCCCCGGCTGACGGCGGGACCTCTGCGCTACGCCGTGCACGCCGACCGCTATCTGCGCGCCGCCCTCCGGCACGCGACGGTCCCCGTCAAGCAGGCCGTCATCGCCCCCTCGGCGCTCAGCCTGCTCTACCCGCAGGACGGCATCGACGGCTATCCCCGCGAGGCCTTCCTCGACGATCTCACCGCCGAAGCCGAAGCCGATATCCGCGGCTGCCTGGAAGCCGGGGCCCACGTCGTCCAGCTCGACTTCACCGAGGCCCGCCTCTCGCTGAAGCTGGACCCGTCGGGGGGCCTGCTGGAGCAGTTCATCGCGCTCAACAACCGCGTCCTGGAACGTTTCTCCGCCGCCGAACAGGCCAGGATCGGCGTGCACACCTGCCCCGGCGGCGACCAGGACTCCACGCACAGCCTCGACGTGGACTACGCGGCTCTCCTGCCTGCCCTGATGCAGCTGAAAGCCGGGGCGTTCTACGTCCAGCTGGCCGGTGAGCCGGATCCGGACAAGGTCCTCGGCGTCCTCGCCGACCATCTTCCCGGCAACGCGCGCGTCTTCGTCGGGGTCACCGACCCCATCGACCCGAGGGTCGAGACCCCCGAACAGGTCCGCGACCGGATCCTCGCCGCCGCCCGTCATCTGCCCGTCGACCGCCTGGGTACCTGCGACGACTGCGGTTTCTCCCCCTTCGCCGACGACACCTCCACCTCCCGCGACACCGCCTTCGCCAAGATCCGCGCCCGGGTCGAAGGCACCGCTCTGGCTGCCGGCGAGCTGGGTTACTGACGGGTCGGCGGGCTCACGGGCCGGCGGGCTGGCGGGCTGCGGGTTCACCGAAAAGCCTGTTCGCCGGCAGAAAGCCCGGGGCTGAGGGAACAGCCCCGGGCGTTCTGCCGGCCATTCGGCGATCAGGAAAACCGGCGCCCGACGCCACGGGCGAGGGAGCGCAAAAGCCTCCCCAGAACCAGCGCCAGTCCGGCCAGCGGCAGCGTGAGCAGGACGATCTGCAGGCACGTCGCCACCGTGCCGAGGACGGGGTAGCCGGCCGTACCGGCGTTCTCCACCAGCAGGTTGACGGTGCGCCAGTCCGAGCGGAGCAGCTGCGGCAGGTTGGCCAGCACCATGCCCAGCTGCAGCGTGAGCGCGGGCACCAGGAACAGGACCCACGCCGCGACGACGATCTGCGGCCACCGCTTCAGGGCCTTCAGGCGCTCGTCCTCCGGGCGGCGCAGGACGACCCGCTTGAGGATCGGCCCGATGTACTTGAACAGATCGGGGATCCCCACCAGATCCGCCACGATGTAGTAGCCGTCGAACCGCAGCGTCGGCAGGAGCTGCTGGATCATCTCCAGGTGGACGGAGAAGATCGCCACCAGCAGCAACGGGCTGCCGGTCGCGCCGTACAAGGCCAGCAGGCCCAGCACGAACAGTGCGTTGAAGTAGACGCCGCCCAGGTCCGCGCGGATGCGCCCCCCGCGGCCGAGCCGGTACGAGCTGGTGATGTCGGTGTAGAAGGCGGGCCACACCAGGTAGATGCCGCAGCCCATCGCACCGGGCCGCACACCGCCGTAGCGGCAGGCCGCACCGTGGCCCATTTCGTGGAACACGCAGGAGGCGACGGCCAGCAGGACGACGAGGAGCACGTCAGGCGGGGACGAGAGCACGGCCCGCAGCGCGGCTCCCGTGTCCTGGGTCATCCACAGCCACACCTCGCCGAAGGCGAAGGCGCCCAGGGCGAGCAGGACCAGCACCGGCCGGAACAGCCACGCGAACAGGCCGGCCAGCAGCCACGTGGCGCGCTCCGGCAGAACGGCCAGCCGGAAGCGGAAGGCCAGGAACGGGTCCGCCTTCGCCGTGGGCGGAGGCGGCGAACCGTCGCTGTAGGTCGTCAGTCCCAGCGGTGCGAGCTTCTTGTCGATGAGGAAGACGACGTGCTCCGCGGCGAACTGCCGCCCTGTCTCCCGGCTGAGCTGCTCGGCGACCCGCTCCACGGGACGGCCGTCGAGCGCCCGGGCGACCTGGTAGAGCACGGCGGGGAGGCGGACGATCTGCCCGTCGGGGCGGCAGACCAGGTGCGGCGGCTCGCGGTAGCCGGAGTCCTCGAACTCGCCGACCAGTTCCGTACCGGCCACCAGGGCGGGCAGGGCCATGAACACTCTCCGTGGGGAGGGAGAAGAGGGGCAGGAGGGGACGAGGAGAAGGGCCGGACACGTCCGGCCCTTCCCAGGGTGCGTATGTCAGCTGACAGCGCGATACGCGGTCAGTGGCTGGCGACGGCCGCCGGGATGCACGTGATGCTCGTGGTGGGGTTGGTGGACGGCAGGCCGAGCGAGCCGAAGAGGCCCGGCGTGCCCTGACGGTCCACGGCCTGGCAGGCCGAGAGCGCCACGGTGCCGTGGTCGTGCGGAGCCGGGGCGTTCACCACGCCGCCGCCCGAGGACGCGGAGCTGCTGCTGGAGCTGCCGGCACCGGCGCCCGCGCCGCCGTCACCGTCCCCGGCGGGGCCGTAGGCGAGCGGGGCGGCCACGATGCCCATGACCGTACGCTCGGGCAGCACCTCGCCCGCGATGGCGTCGAGTTCCTCGAAGCTGATGGCGTTGTCCATTCCATTCCCCTTCTCTGATTGCGATTCAGTGCCTCAATGGCTGGAGATGGCCGCGGGAATGCACGTCGTCGTATAGCCGGGGTCCTGGGAGGCGAGTCCCAGGAAGACGAGGAGCGGAGGACTTCCCGCGTTCTGCCGGTACTGGCAGGCGTAGGCGACCGTGGTGCCGTGGTCGGTCTTCACCATCGCCGGGTAGACCGGCTGATCGGTACCCGCCGGCAACACGCTCGACAGCGCGAGTCGCGGGGGAAGCTCCTCGCCGGAAAGGCGTTCGAGCTCCCCGAAAGTGACGGCGGATCCCATGGTTGTTCCCTCCCTAGGGGACGACATCGTCCCGGCGTCGATCCCCGCCGGAGACTAACCAGGAACGGAAAGTCCGACACTTCGCCAATCCTCTGATCACCCGAATGGGTTGGAAACCGCCCCGGGAGGGTGCAGGGGCGAACGCGCGTCCCGGGCCAAGGGCACGCATGAGTCAATTGGCGTGAATAGCAACTTACTTACCACCTTGTTGAACTTGGCGGCTTCCGGCCCCTTTTGCAGACTCTGCTGCAGGCTCTTCTGCAGAATCGCGGCCCCACAATGCAGCAGGGCCGCACCCCGTACGAGACGGGGTGCGGCCCTGGACCGCTCGGCTGTGCCGCCGGAACCGCTTACTTGCGGATCAGCGAGCGCAGCACGTACTGCATGATGCCGCCGTTGCGGTAGTAGTCCGCCTCACCGGGGGTGTCGATGCGGACGACCGCGTCGAACTCCACGCCGGTGTCGGTGGTGACCTTGACCGTGCGGGGCGTGCGGCCCTCGTTGAGCTCGGTCACACCGGTGAAGGTGAAGGACTCCTCGCCGGTCAGGCCCAGCGACTCGGCCGAGGCACCCTCGGGGAACTGCAGCGGGAGGACGCCCATGCCGATGAGGTTCGAGCGGTGGATGCGCTCGTAGGACTCGGCGATGACGGCCTTGACGCCGAGGAGCGCGGTGCCCTTGGCGGCCCAGTCGCGGGACGAGCCGGAGCCGTACTCCTTGCCGGCCAGGACGACCAGCGGGATGCCCTGCTCGATGTAGTTGCGCGAGGCGTCGTAGATGAAGGAGACGGGAGCGTCTTCCTTCGTGAAGTCGCGGGTGAAGCCGCCCTCGGTGCCCGGCGCGATCTGGTTGCGCAGACGGATGTTGGCGAACGTACCGCGGATCATGACCTCGTGGTTGCCGCGGCGCGAGCCGTAGCTGTTGAAGTCACGACGCTCGACGCCGTGCTCGGTGAGGTACTTGCCGGCCGGGGTGTCGGCCTTGATGGCGCCGGCCGGGGAGATGTGGTCGGTGGTGACCGAGTCGCCCAGCTTCGCCAGGACGCGGGCGCCGGCGATGTCGGAGACCGGGGTGGTCTCCATCGTCATGCCCTCGAAGTAAGGGGGCTTACGGACGTAGGTGGACTCGGTGTCCCACTCGAAGGTGTTGCCGGTCGGGATCGGCAGCGCCTGCCACTGGGCGTCGCCCGCGAAGACGTCCTGGTAGGACTTGTTGAACATGTCCTCGCCGATGGCGTTGGCCACGACGTCGTTGACCTCGGCCTCGGACGGCCAGATGTCCTTCAGGAAGACCGGGTTGCCCTCGGTGTCCGTGCCCAGGGCGTCCCGCGTGATGTCCACCTTCATGGAGCCCGCGATGGCGTACGCGACGACCAGCGGCGGGGAGGCCAGGTAGTTCATCTTGACGTCGGGGTTGATGCGGCCCTCGAAGTTGCGGTTGCCCGACAGGACGGACGTGACCGCGAGGTCGTGCTCGTTGACGGCCTTGGAGACCTCCTCCGGCAGCGGGCCGGAGTTGCCGATGCAGGTGGTGCAGCCGTAGCCGACGAGGTTGAAGCCGACCTTGTCGAGGTAGGGGGTCAGGCCCGCCTTGTCGAAGTAGTCGGTGACGACCTTGGAGCCCGGGGCGAGGGTGGTCTTGACCCACGGCTTGCGGGTCAGGCCCTTCTCGACCGCCTTCTTGGCCACGAGCGCCGCGGCGACCATGACGTAGGGGTTCGAGGTGTTGGTGCAGGAGGTGATCGCGGCGACGGTGACGGCGCCGTGGTCGATCTCGTACGTCGTGCCGTCGGGGGCCGTGACCGTGGTCGGGCGGGTCGGCACGCCGTTGGCGGCGGCCGGGGCGTCGGAGGCCGGGAAGGACTCCTCGCCCGCCTCGTCGGCGGTGGAGACGTAGTTGAGGACGTCACGCTCGAACTGGGCCTTGGCGTCGGCCAGGACGATGCGGTCCTGCGGGCGCTTCGGGCCGGCGATGGAGGGGACGACCGTTGCGAGGTCGAGCTCCAGCTTCTCGGAGAAGTCGGGCTCGGCGGCCGGGTCCAGCCACAGGCCCTGCTCCTTGGCGTACGCCTCGACGAGCGCAACCTGCTGCTCGGAGCGGCCGGTGAGCTTGAGGTACTTCAGCGTCTCGCCGTCGATCGGGAACATCGCGGCGGTGGAGCCGAACTCCGGCGACATGTTGCCGATGGTGGCGCGGTTGGCCAGCGAGGTGGCGGCGACGCCCTCACCGTAGAACTCGACGAACTTGCCGACGACGCCGTGCTTGCGCAGCATCTCGGTGATCGTGAGGACCAGGTCGGTGGCGGTGGTGCCGGCCGGGAGCTCGCCGGTCAGCTTGAAGCCGACGACGCGCGGGATGAGCATGGAGACCGGCTGGCCGAGCATCGCGGCCTCGGCCTCGATGCCGCCGACGCCCCAGCCCAGCACGCCGAGGCCGTTGACCATCGTGGTGTGCGAGTCGGTGCCGACCAGGGTGTCGGGGTAGGCCTGGCCGCCCCGGACCATGACCGTGCGGGCCAGGTGCTCGATGTTCACCTGGTGGACGATGCCGGTGCCCGGGGGGACGACCTTGAACTCGTCGAAGGCGGTCTGGCCCCAGCGCAGGAACTGGTAGCGCTCCTTGTTGCGGCCGTACTCCAGCTCGACGTTCTGGCCGAAGGCGTCCTTCGTGCCGAACTTGTCGGCGATGACGGAGTGGTCGATGACCAGCTCGGCCGGGGCCAGCGGGTTGATCTTCGCCGGGTCGCCGCCGAGCTCCTTGACGGCCTCACGCATGGTGGCGAGGTCGACGACGCAGGGGACGCCGGTGAAGTCCTGCATGATCACGCGGGCCGGCGTGAACTGGATCTCCTGGCTGGGCTGGGCCTGCGAGTCCCAGTTGCCCAGCGCACGGATGTGATCGGCGGTGATGTTCGCGCCGTCCTCCGTGCGGAGCAGGTTCTCCAGCAGCACCTTCAGGCTGTAGGGAAGGCGCGCGGAGCCCTCGACCTTGTCCAGCCGGAAGATCTCGTACGACTCGTCGCCCACCTGCAGCGTGCTGCGGGCGTCGAAGCTGTTCGCCGACACGACAGTCTCCTTCATGCATGAATTCGCGTACTGCGGCCATCCTGCCGCCCCACGGTCCCGCCAATCCGATAAGGTGTGCCTTAGTTAGGCATGCCTTACTGGCGCGACAGCGGTACGCCTCTCGGCAGATATCTCGATGTCGAGATAACTCTAGTACATCGCCGGGGAACGGTCATGTCCTGACAGGGCCGTATCCCTCCGGGCCCCGGCAGGCGTGCCTCAGGCGCGCCCGCCCTGCGCGGCCTCCGCCTCGCGCCAGAACTCCGGCACGCGGCTGTTCAGCACCTTTACCGGGATGCCGTGCCCGGCGCCGGGCACGATCTCCGCCCGCACGTCCGGGATCAGGCGGCGCGCCCGCTCCGCGGCACGCGTGGAGTCCATGGCCCGGTTCGCCCCGCCGAGCAGGATCAGGGCGGGCGCCGTCACGGAGCGCAGTTCCTCGTCGGTCATGCGCGGCGGCGGCAGCAGGCGTACGCGGAAGCCGCGCAGGGCCTCCAGCGACAGGCGCATCTGCGCCTCGGCCTCCTCGGGGGCGGCGCCCGTGTCGCCGATGAGCCCGGTGAACCAGCGGCGCTGGAACTTCTCCGAGCCGCTGACCATGGCGGCGACGGCGCCCAGGAGGAAGCCCGGCCGCAGCGGGGCGAGGGCCCGGGGCGGCTCGTAGGCGGCGACCGAGGCGACGCGGGCGGGTCTGCGAGCCGCGTGATTGAGGGCGACCCAGCCGCCGTACGAGTGACCGACCAGGTGCGCCCGCTCCAGGCCGAGGCCCGCAAGGACCTCTTCCAGCCAGTTCGCGGTGTCCTGCGCCGTGGTGACGGGGGCGCTCTGCGTGCTGTACCCCGGGTCGCCGACGCGGTCGACGGCCAGCACGGGGCGCCCCTCGCCGAGCACGGCCACGTGCGGCGCCCATTCGGCGGGGGTCGCGCTCTGGCCGTGCAGCAGGACGACCGGGGTGCCCGGGCCGCCGCCGTAGGTGTGGACGCGGGTCGTCCCGAAGGACGTGCTGACGTCCCGCTGCCCGCGCGGCTCCGGCCAGAAGGCCATCGCCTTGTCGTAGGCGCCGAGTATCCGCGCCCGGGCGGCCTCGTCGGCGAAGGAACTGAGCTGCGCACCCATCGAGGCGACCTCCCCCTGCGACGGCACCCCCGGCCGCCGCGTTTCGATCATGGCAGGGGGCGGATCGCGGGGCACAAGCGGCCCTAGTTCACCAGTACGAGTGAGGGTTGGGCCGAATGGGCGGGTTGGCGGCGCCGATTGCCGTAGACCTTGGACGGTCGTCATGCTGCAGTCACGATCCGCGGGAGGACCGAATGAGCGCACGACCCCACGCTTACGCAGCCGACGACCCCGAAACCGCACTGAAGTACGCGGTCCAGTGCGTCAGGGGTCACCGGGCGCAGATCGTCGAGGGGGTCATCCAGCTCATGTCTGCGACATGGGGCCACGAAAAGGTCATCAAGAAGATCCGCAGGCAGATGGAGCCGACGACCGACAAGCTCGGCTGCGTGATCGGCGCCGGCAATGTCGACCTGCCAGGAACCCCCAACTGGTACATCCCCGATATGGCCGTCATCCCAGAGCACCTCGAAGACGCCAACGCGGTACTGGCCGACCAGACCCTGCTCGTCGTCGAAGTCACCTCCGAGTCCAGCGGGGACACCGACCGCATCGTCAAGCGCCGCCGCTACGCGGAGTTCGTCGCCCCGCTCTACCTTCTCGTGGACCGCCAGGAGCACTCCTGCACGCTCTTCAGCAAGCCGGGGAAACTCGGCTACACGCGCACAAACGGCCCCCTCCCCTTCGGAACTCCCGTCCGGCTCCCCGAGCCCTTCGACCTCGACATCGACACCTCCGAGTTCCGACCTGACCGCGGCCCTACGACCCCGCCAGCCCTCCCCGTACGAGGTTGACGACCTCCTCGTCCGACATGCCCAGTGCCCGCGCGTCCGCGACCAGGGCGCGGACGCCGTCCGTCAGGCGGGCGCGGCCGGGCGCGGCGGCGTCGGCCGTGACCACCGCGCCGCGGCCCCGCCGGAGTTCGATGAGGCCCTCCTCGCGCAACTGCTGGTAGCCGCGCAGCACGGTGTGGACGTTGACGCCGAGGGAGTCGGCGAGGGCGCGGGCGGCGGGGAGGCGTTCGCCCGGGTGGACGGTGGCGTCGGCTATGGCGCCGCGCACGGCGGCGGCGATCTGGTCGCCGAGCGGCACCGGGGAGCCGTGGTCGAGGCGGACGAGCATCTCAGCCTCCTCCGGGTGTCGTGCCGGCCGCCGCGTGCCGGCGCTCGCGCTCACGCTCGGCCAGGGCGCCGAGGAGCGCGGCGGCCGTCGCGGCGTCGTCGACGGTGACGATGAACTCGCTGCCGGTCGTCAGCCGGACCACCACGGCGGGGCCGGAGCGCAGGCCGAAGCCGCTGCGGCCGGGTACGGCACGGTAGCCCCAGCCGCCGAGGTCGCGCAGCGGTTCGACGTGGCGGTGCCCGGCCTCCGCGATCCGGTCGAGGGGGATGCGGACGCGCGGGCGGGGCAGGCCGAGCACGTTCACGGTGAGGCCGTGCCGGTCGACGGTGACGCGGACGGCGAAGCAGGCGCACAGCACCACTCCCCCGGCCGCGAGTCCCAGGCCCGCGGCCCAGCCGGCGAGCGGGACGAGGAGGGCGCCGGCCGCCAGGAGGGACGCGCCGCCGACGAGCACGGGGCGCGAGCCTGCGCCGCGGGTCCAGAGCGCGCTCTCGCCCTCGCGGAGCACGAAGCGGGGCGCCGGTTCCACGGTGGCATCCGGCTTCGCCTGCGGCGCCGCGGGGCCCCGGCCGCCGGCCGGCACGCCGAGGCCCGCGGCCGCGGCGGCGACGGCGAGGGCGGCGCCCAGCGTCCCCGGGCCGAGCCGGACCCCGTCGGCCGTCTCCGCCCCGGCGTTGTTCAGGACGACCGCCACGACCACGGTGCCGACGAGCCCCGCGACGGCGCAGCCGAGGCCGACGAGCACGCGGTGGCCGCGCGTCGCGTACACGAGCCCCGTGCAGAGCAGCGCCATGATGAGCAGGATGCCCAGCGCCCCGTACGGGAAGGCGTCGCGGGTCGTGAAGTCGTCGGCGCCGCCGGAGCCGGAGAAGTGGGTGGCGACGGGGTCGGGCAGGCGGTCGCGGTGGGTCAGAAAGACCGTCAGGAAGGCGGCGCAGGCCAGCAGATGGGCAGCGGCCACGACGAGGGGCGCACGAAGCCCGCTCGCCGGGCGCGGGGACACGGCCGGCGGCGCGGCCGGGGACACAGTCATGGCACCTCCGTGGCACCTCCGAGTTGTACGCATCGTAATAGAACAACCAATGGCCAGAACCGCCATGCGGATGAAATCTCATATGTGAGATAACGTTTAGGGCATGACAGACGCATACCTCGCCCGCATCGGCAAGCTGATCCGCGACGCCCGTCAGCACCGAGGCTGGACCCAGTCGCAGCTCGCGGAAGCCCTCGGCACCAGCCAGAGCGCCGTGAACCGCATTGAGCGAGGAAATCAGAACATCAGCCTTGATATGATCGCCAGGATCGGTGAGGCACTGGACAGCGAAATCGTCTCCCTCGGTTACGCGGGTCCCATGCACCTCAGGGTGGTCGGCGGACGCCGGCTCTCCGGCGCCATCGACGTCAAGACCAGCAAGAACGCGTGTGTCGCACTGCTCTGCGCCACCCTGCTCAACGCGGGCCGCACGACCCTGCGCAGGGTCGCCCGGATCGAGGAGGTCTACCGGATCCTGGAGGTGCTGGGCAGCATCGGCGTCCGCACCCGCTGGATCAACGACGGCAACGACCTGGAGATCGTGCCGCCGGCGGAGCTGAACCTGGCCGCCATGGACACCGAGGCCGCCCGCCGCACGCGCAGCGTCATCATGTTCCTGGGCCCGCTGCTGCACCGTATGGACCACTTCAAGATTCCGTACGCGGGCGGCTGCGACCTCGGCACCCGCACCGTGCAGCCCCACATGACGGCCCTGCGCCACTTCGGCCTGGAGGTCACCGCGACCGACGGGACGTACCACGCACAGGTCGACCGTTCGGTCGCACCCACTCGGGCGATTGTGCTGACCGAACGGGGTGACACCGTCACCGAGAACGCCCTCCTCGCGGCCGCCCGCCACGACGGCGTGACCGTCATCCGGAACGCCAGTTCGAACTACATGGTCCAGGACCTGTGCTTCTTCCTGGAGGAGCTCGGCGTGCGCGTCGAGGGCATCGGCACGACCACCCTCACCGTGCACGGCGTCGCCACCATCGACCGCGACGTGGACTACGCGCCCTCCGAGGACCCGGTGGAGGCCATGAGCCTGCTGGCCGCCGCCGTCGTCACCGAGTCCGAACTGACCATCCGGCGCGTGCCGGTGGAGTTCCTGGAGATCGAGCTCGCGGTCCTGGAGGAGATGGGCCTCGACCACGAGCGCAGCCCGGAGTACCCGGCGAACAACGGCCGCACGCGCCTGCTGGACCTGACCGTGCGCCCCTCCAAGCTGCGGGCCCCGATCGACAAGATCCACCCCATGCCGTTCCCGGGCCTGAACATCGACAACGTGCCCTTCTTCGCGGCCATCGCCGCGGCCGCCCAGGGCCAGACCCTCATCCACGACTGGGTCTACGACAACCGCGCCATCTACCTCACCGACCTCAACCGTCTCGGCGCGGACGTCAAGCTCCTCGACCCGCACCGCGTCCTGGTCGAGGGCCCCACCCGCTGGCGCTCCGCCGAGATGATGTGCCCGCCGGCGCTGCGGCCGGCCGTGGTCGTCCTGCTGGCCATGATGGCCGCCGAGGGCACGTCCGTCCTCCGTAACGTCTATGTCATCAACCGCGGTTACGAGGACCTTGCGGAGCGCCTCAACTCGATCGGCGCCCAGATCGAGATCTTCCGCGACATCTGACCCCGCAACCCTCCTGCTCCGGGTCATCGCGAGTGATCCGGGACAGGATGGGGGGATGGGATTCCATGTCGATTCCGAGGCCGGGCGGCTGCGCCGCGTCATACTGCACCGCCCCGGCCTGGAGCTGAAGCGGCTCACGCCCTCCAACAAGGACGCTCTCCTCTTCGACGACGTGCTGTGGGTGCGGCGGGCCCGCGCCGAGCACGACGGCTTCGCGGACGTGCTGCGCGAGCGCGGGGTCGAGGTGCACTTCTTCCAGGACCTGCTGGAGGAGAGCCTGACGGTGCCGGAGGCCCGGGCGCTGGTGCTGGACCGGGTCTTCGACGAGAAGGAGTACGGGCCGCTGGCCACCGGCCACCTGCGGGCCGCGTTCGAGCGGCTGCCGGCGGCGGAGCTGGGCGAGTGGCTGGTCGGCGGGATGACCAAGCGCGAGTTCCTGGAGCGCTGGAGCGAGCCGGTCTCCGTGCGCTTCCACGCCATGGAGCTGGACGACTTCCTGATCAACCCGCTGCCCAACCACCTGTTCACCCGGGACACCTCCGCCTGGGTCTACGACGGGGTGTGCGTCAACGCGATGCGCTGGCCCGCGCGTTGGCACGAGACCGTGCACTACGAGGCCCTCTACCGCTACCACCCGCTCTTCTCGGACGGCGGCTTCCACGTCTGGTCGGAGGGCCAGGCCGCCTACCCGTCCACGATCGAGGGCGGCGACGTGCTCGTCATCGGCGAGGGCGCGGTGCTGATCGGAATGAGCGAGCGGACCACGCCGCAGGCGGTGGAGATGCTCGCCCACCGGCTCTTCGCGGCCGGCTCGGCCCGCACGATCGTGGCGCTGGACATGCCCAAGCGGCGCGCGTTCATGCACCTGGACACCGTGATGACCATGGTGGACGGGGACACCTTCACCCAGTACGCCGGGCTGGGGATGCTCCGCTCGTACACGATCGAGCCGGGCGTGGGCGAGCGCGAGCTGAAGGTCACCGACCATCCGCCGGAGCACATGCACCGCGCGATCGCCGCAGCTCTCGGCCTGGACTCGGTGCGGGTGCTGACCGCGACGCAGGACGTGCACGCGGCGGAGCGGGAGCAGTGGGACGACGGCTGCAACGTGCTGGCCATCGAGCCGGGCGTGGTGGTGGCCTACGAGCGCAACGTCACGACCAACACCCACCTGCGCAAGAACGGCATCGAGGTGATCACGATCCCGGGCAGCGAGCTGGGCCGGGGGCGGGGCGGGCCGCGCTGTATGAGCTGTCCGATCGAGCGGGATCCGGTGGCCGGCCGGCCTCCGGGGCCCGCCGCGGCGCCCTTCGCAGCCCCCGCCGAGGGTGGCCCTTCGCACACTTGATTGCATAGCAATGCGGAAGCATGTATAGAATTCCATCTTTCCGCAGTCATGAGCACGCGAGCCAGAGCGCCAGAGCCAGCTAGGAGTCCATCCCATGACGACAGACCTCAAGGGCCGTCACTTCCTCAAGGAGACGGACTTCACCGCCGAGGAGTTCCACAGCCTCGTCGAGCTGGCGGCCGAACTCAAGGCGGCCCGGCAGACCGGCACCGAGGAGCAGCGCCTCCTCGGGCGGCACATCGCCCTCGTCTTCGAGAAGACCTCGACACGGACCCGCTGCGCCTTCGAGGTCGCGGCCGGCGACCAGGGCGCCCGCACGACCTACCTCGACCCGGCGGGCTCCCAGATCGGGCACAAGGAGTCGGTCAAGGACACCGCGCGCGTCCTCGGCCGGATGTTCGACGCCATCGAGTACCGGGGCCACGGCCAGGACGTCGTCGAAGAGCTCGCCGCGCACGCCGGGGTGCCCGTCTACAACGGCCTGACCGACGAGTGGCACCCCACCCAGATGCTCGCCGACATCCTCACCATGTCCGAGCACACCGCCAAGTCCCTGGACCACGTCGCCTTCGCCTACCTCGGTGACGCCCGCTACAACATGGGCAACTCCTACCTCGTCACCGGCGCCCTCCTCGGCATGGACGTGCGCATCGTGGCCCCGGAGGAGCTGTGGCCCGACGCGGAGATCGTCGCGATGGCGCGGCAGCTCGCCGAGGTGAGCGGGGCGCGGATCGCCCTCACCCCGGACGTCGCCGAGGGCGTGAAGGGCGCGGACTTCGTCGCCACCGACGTGTGGGTGTCCATGGGCGAGCCCAAGGAGGTGTGGGACGCCCGCATCGCGCTGCTCGCACCGTACGCCGTGACCATGGACGTGCTGCGCGCGACCGGCAATCCGGCGGTGAAGTTCCTGCACTGCCTGCCCGCCTTCCACGACCTGGAGACCACGGTCGCCCGCGAGATCCACGAGCGGCACGGGCTGACGTCCCTGGAGGTCACCGACGAGGTCTTCGAGTCGCAGCACTCGGTCGTCTTCGACCAGGCCGAGAACCGGATGCACACGATCAAGGCGGTGCTGGTGGCGACGCTCGCCGGCTGACGGCGCAGTCGCCCCGGGCGGGCGGCGGGCCCCGGGACGGCCGCCGGCCGCCGACCGCCCCGGGGCAACTCCCCTTCTATCGCGCACTCGTGACGACAGTCACGCACCGGTGATAACTTCACAGCGCAGGCACGCACCAGCCCCACCGGCTGAAGGAGGCCGCGCTCCATGAGTCCGTTCACCGGCTCCGCGTCCCGTACCGAGGAGTGGCGGCACCTGCGCCTGACCCTCGACGCGGGCGTCGCGACCGTCACCCTCGCCCGCCCCGGCAAGCTCAACGCCCTCACCTTCGGCGCCTACGCCGACCTGCGCGACCTCCTGCCCGAGCTGGCCCGCGACGGCTCCGTGCGCGCCCTCGTGCTCGGCGGCGAGGGCCGCGGCTTCTGCTCCGGCGGCGACGTCGACGAGATCATCGGCGCGACCCTGGCCATGGACACCGGGCAGCTCCTCGACTTCAACCGGATGACCGGCCAGACCGTACGGGCCCTGCGCGAGTGCCCCTTCCCCGTCGTCGCCGCCGTGCACGGGGTCGCCGCGGGCGCCGGGGCCGTCCTCGCGCTCGCCGCCGACTTCCGCGTGGCCGACCCGACCGCCCGCTTCGCCTTCCTCTTCACCCGCGTCGGCCTCTCCGGCGGGGACATGGGCGCCGCCTACCTGCTCCCCCGCGTCGTGGGCCTCGGTCACGCCACGCGGCTGCTGATGCTCGGCGAGCCCGTACGCGCCGACGAGGCGGAACGCATCGGTCTGATCAGCCAGTTGACGGAGGAGGGCCGGGCGGGTGACGCGGCGCAGGCCCTCGCCCGCCGCCTCGCCGACGGGCCCGCCCTCGCCCACGCGCAGACCAAGGCCCTGCTCACCGCCGAGCTCGACATGCCGCTCGCGGCCGCCGTCGAACTCGACGCCGCCACCCAGGCCCTGCTCATGAACAGCGCCGACTACGCCGAGTTCCACGCCGCCTTCACCGAGAAGCGGCCCCCGAAGTGGCGCGGCCGGTGACCGCCGCCGAGCGGGTCGCCGTCATCGGCGGCGGGCCCGGCGGCCTCTACGCCGCGGCCCTGCTGAAACGTCTCTCCCCGGAGCGCGACGTCACCCTCTGGGAACGCAACGCCCCCGACGACACCTTCGGCTTCGGCGTCGTCCTCTCCGACGAGACCCTCGGCGGCATCGAGAGCGCCGACCCCGAGGTCTACGCCGCCCTGCGCCGCGAATTCGTCCGCTGGGACGACATCGACGTCGTCCACCGCGGCACCGCCCTGCGCTCCGGAGGCCACGGCTTCGCCGCCCTCGGCCGCCGCCGGCTCCTGGAGATCCTCCACGAGCGCTGCGCCGGGCTCGGCGTCCGGCTCCGCTTCCGCGCGGAGGCGCCGCCCGCCGAAGAGCTCGCCCGCACCCACGACCTCGTCATCGCCGCCGACGGCGTCCACAGCCGCACCCGCGACGCCCACGCCGACCACTTCCGCCCCACCGTCACCGCCCACCGCTGCCGCTACATCTGGCTCTCCGCCGGCTTCGCCTTCGACGCCTTCCGCTTCGAGATCGCAGCGACCGAGCACGGCCTGATGCAGCTCCACGGCTACCCGTACCGGCGCGACGCCAGCACCGTCGTCGTCGAGATGCGCGAGGAGGTGTGGCGCCGCGCCGGTCTCGACCGCGCCGACGAGGACGGCACGCTGGAAGCCTGCGGCAAGTACTTCGCCGACGCCCTCGGCGGCCGCCCCCTGCGCTCCAACCGCTCCGCCTGGACGGCCTTCCGCACCGTCGTCAACGAGCAGTGGCACCACGGCCGTACGGTCCTCCTCGGCGACGCCGCCCACACCGCCCATTTCTCCATCGGCTCCGGCACCAAGCTCGCCGTCGAGGACGCCCTCGCACTGGCCCGGAGCCTGGAGCGGCACCCGGACGTCCCGGATGCGCTCGCCGCCTACGAGGCCGAACGGCGCCCGGCCGTCGCCTCCACCCAGCGCGCCGCCCGCGCCAGCCTGGAGTGGTTCGAGGACCTCGCCGTGCACGTGGACCAGCCGCCGCGCCGGTTCGCCTTCAACCTCCTCACCCGCAGCCGCCGCGTCACCCACGCCAACCTCCGCCTGCGCGACGCGGACTTCGTCGCCTCCGTGGAGGACGAGGCCGGCGTCCCGCCCGGCACGCCCCCCATGTTCACCCCCTTCCGGCTGCGCGGCCTGACCCTGCGCAACCGCGTCGTCGTCTCCCCCATGGACATGTACTCCGCCGTCGACGGCACTCCCGGCGACTTCCACCTCGTCCACCTCGGCGCGCGCGCCCTCGGCGGGGCCGGGCTCGTCATGGCCGAAATGGTCTGCGTGAGCGCACAGGGCCGGATCACGCCCGGGTGCTCGGGAATGTACGCGCCCGGACACGAGCGGGCCTGGCGCCGCATCACCGATTTCGTACACGCCCAGGCGCCGGGCACGGCGATCGGCCTCCAGCTGGGGCACGCGGGCCGCAAGGGCTCCACCCGCCGCATGTGGGAGGGCATCGACCAGCCGCTCCCGGAGGGCAACTGGCCGCTCGTCGCCCCGTCCCCGCTCCCGTACCGCCCCGGCGTCAGCCAGACGCCGCACGCGCTGTCGGTGGCTGAAATGACTGCCATACGCGATCAGTTCGTACGGTCGGCCGAGGCCGCCGCCCGCGCCGGATTCGACCTGCTCGAACTCCACTGCGCCCACGGCTACCTGCTGTCCGGCTTCCTCTCCCCGCTGACCAACCGCCGCGACGACGCCTACGGGGGCGCCCTGGACGGGCGGCTGCGCTACCCCCTGGAGGTCTTCGACGCGGTACGGGCCGTGTGGCCCGCCGACCGGCCCATGACCGTACGGATCTCCGCGACCGACTGGGCCGACGGCGGCACCACCGCGCAGGACGCCGTCGCCGTCGCGCGCGCCTTCGCCGCCCACGGGGCCGACGCGCTCGACGTCTCCACCGGCCAGGTCGTCGCCGACGAGCGGCCCGCCTTCGGCCGCTCGTACCAGACGCCCTTCGCCGACCGCATCCGCCACGAGGCGGGCGTCCCCGTGATCGCCGTGGGCGCGATCTCCTCCTGGGACGACGTCAACTCCCTGATCCTGGCGGGCCGCGCCGACCTCTGCGCGCTCGGGCGGCCGCACCTGTACGACCCGCACTGGACGCTCCACGCGGCGGCCGAGCAGGAGTACGCGGGGCCGGGGGTGTGGTGGCCCGCACCGTACCGGGCGGGGAGCCGGCGGCCGCCGACCGGGCGGGGGGCTTAGGTCACGCCAACTCCCCCGCCACAAACCGCGCCCCCGCCTCCCGCAACCGCGAATGCAGCGCCCCGAACACCCGCGCCGCCCGCACCCCGGGCCAGTCGGCCGGCAGCAGGCCGCCCGGCAGGCCGGGGTCCGCGTACGGCAGGTGCCGCCACGAGTCCAGCGCGAGGAGATAGTCGCGGTAGGCGTCGCGCGGCGGCACCACCCGCCGCCGCGCCCAGCGCCGCAGCACCGGCTCGTGGGCGGCCAGGAAGGCGCGGTGCTGCCCGGCCAGGGCATCGAGGTCCCACCAGCGGCCCACGGCCTCCGCGGTCGGCTCGAAGCCGAGGTGGGAGCCCTTGAACAGGTCGACGTACGAGGCGAGTCCGAGCCGCTGCAGCGTGTGCCGCGTCTCGTCGTGGACGTGGGCGGGAGCGATCCACACCCCGGGGGCCGCGGTCCCGAAGCCGAGCCGGGCCAGCCGCGAGCGCAGCAGGTGCCGCTTGTGGCGCTCCTCCTCGGGCACGGAGAACACGGCCAGCAGCCAGCCGCCGGCCGTCCGCGTGGCGGCCCGGCCGTAGATGCGCCGGTCGCCGTCGTCGAGGAGCTGCCGGGCGGCTTCCGAGAGCCCGTAGCCCGCGGCGCCGTCGGGCGTACGGTCCGCGACGAGCAGGCCGCGCCGTTTGAGGCGCGAGACGGCCGACCGCACCGAGGGCGAGTCCACGCCCACGGCACCCAGCAACCGGATCAGGGACGCGATCGGCACGGGCCGTCCGCCCGTATGGCGGGCGCCGCCGCGGCCGTACGCGCCGTAGAAAGTGACGATGAGGGACCGAGGAGTATGGAGTGGTTGCTGGTCAGTCACGGGGAAACTGTAAAGCGCCGTGACGCAGCCGGAAGCGCTGCAGCTTGCCGGTGGGCGTGCGGGGAAGGGCCTTTGGGAACTCGATCTCGCGAGGGCACTTGTAGGGAACGATCTCCTTTTTGGTGAACTCCCGCAGCGCCGCCGCCGTTTCCGCGGTGCGCGGCACCCCCGCCCGGAGCACCACGTAGGCGACGACGATCTCGCCGCGCCGCTCGTCCGGGCGCCCGACGACGGCCGCCTCCAGGACGTCGGGGTGGCGCAGCAGGGCCTCTTCCACCTCCGGCCCGGCGATGTTGTACCCGGCCGAGATGATCATGTCGTCGGCGCGGGCGACGTAGCGGAAGTGGCCGCCGGGCTCGCGGACATAGGTGTCTCCGGTGAGGTTCCAGCCGTCGCGAACGTACGCGCGCTGCCGTTCGTCGGCGAGGTAGCGGCAGCCCGTGGGGCCGCGCACGGCCAGCAGCCCCGGTTCGCCGTCCGGCAGCGGCCGGCCGTCGGGGCCGACGACGCGTGCCTCGTAGCCGGGGACGGGAAGGCCGGTGGTGCCGGGGCGGATCGCGTCGTCGGCGGCGGAGATGAAGATGTGCAGCATCTCGGTCGCGCCGATGCCGTTGATGACGCGCAGCCCGGTGGCCTGCCGCCAGGCGTGCCAGAGGCCCGCGGGCAGGTGTTCGCCGGCGGAGACGCAGCGGCGCAGCGACGAGACGTCGTACGTGGCGGGCTCGGTGTCGAGCCGCTCCAGCATCGAGCGGTAGGCGGTGGGTGCGGTGAAGAGCACGGAGACGCGGTGGCGCCGGACGTCGGCGAGGAGCTGTTCGGGGCCGCGCCAGTCGGTCAGCAGGGTGGCGGCGCCCGCCCGCAGGGGGAAGATCACCAGGCCGCCGAGGCCGAAGGTGAACCCCAGGGGCGGGCTGCCGGCGAAGACGTCGTCGGGGCGGGGCCGCAGGACGTGCGCCGAGAAGGTGTCGGCTATGGCGAGGACGTCGCGGTGGAAGTGCATGCAGCCCTTGGGGCGTCCGGTGGTGCCGGAGGTGAAGGCGATGAGGGCGACGTCGTCCGCGGAGGTGTCCACCGCCGCATACGATGAGGGTTTGTCCGCGGCCAGGTGCAGCAGGTCGCCCGGGGTGTCGCCGCCGTACGGGGTGACGCGCAGGGGCTCCGGGGCCTGCGCGAGGGCGTCGAGGCCGTCGAGCGACCGGGCGTCGCACAAGGCGTGCCGTATGCGGGCGAGTTCGCAGATCGTGGCGAGTTCCTGCGGGCGCTGGGCCGCCAGGACGGTGACGGCCACGGCCCCGGCCTTCATCACGGCGAGCCAGCAGGCGGCGAGCCAGGGGGTGGTGGGGCCGCGCAGCAGGACGCGGTTGCCGGGGACGACGCCGAGGTCGTCGGTGAGGGTGTGGGCGATGCGGTCGACGTGGGCGGCGAGCCGGCCGTAGGTCCACAGACCGCCGGCGCCGTCGTGCACGGCGGGGCGGTCCGGGCCCAGCCGGGCCACGGTGGCGTCGAGGAGCTCGGCGCCGCAGTTGAGGCGGGGCGGGTAGGCCGGCAGGGCGCCGCTCCGGTGCTGCAGGTCGGGCCATTGGTCTGCGGGCGGGAGGTGGTCGCGCGGGAAGGTGTCGACGTGGGCCGACGGCTGAAGCTCGGTCGCTGCCATCGCTGATGCGCCCCCTCGCGCCGGTGACATGGAGGTGAACGGGGGTCTTGCCAGCCGTGCGGATCCGCTGTCAGCGTAGCGACTTGGTGACGGCAGTCAACAGATCGCGATAAGCACGCCACGCGGCCGCGAGCGTCCACGAACACCACCGTGGACACGGCCGCGAACACGACCGCGCGAGACCACGAAGGACCACGAAGGGGCCGCCCATGGTCACCCCGTTCGCCCTCGACCCGCAACAACGCGCCTGGTGCGCGGATCTGCGCACGCTCACGGCGGAGCGGCTGCGCCCGCTGGCGGCCGGCGGTGAGCCGGGCCGTGTCAACCGGCCCCTCGTCGCCGCCCTCGGCGAACACGGCCTGCTGGCCCGGCTCTTCCCCGCGGACGAACCGGTGCGCGCCATGGACCTGTGCCTGCTGCGGGAGTCCCTCGCGCGGGAGTGCACGGAGGCCGAGACCGCGCTCGCCCTGCAGGGGCTCGGCGCGTACCCCGTCGTGCAGTCCGGCTCCGCGCGGCAGCGCGCCCGCTGGATGCCGGAGGTCGTCGCGGGCCGGGCCGTGGCCGCGTTCGCGCTGAGCGAGCCGGCGGCCGGGTCCGACGCGGCGGCGCTGGAGCTGTGCGCCGAGCCGGACCCGTCCGGCGCCGGGGACGGCTGGCGGCTCTCGGGCGAGAAGACGTGGATCTCCAACGCCCCCGAGGCCGACGTCTACACCGTCTTCGCCCGCACGGGGCAGGCGCCCGGCTCGCGGGGCGTGACCGCGTTCCTCGTGCCGGGCGACAGTGCGGGGCTCTCCGGCCGGAGCCTGGACATGCTCAGCCCGCACCCCATCGGCACGCTGACGTTCGACGGCGTGCCGGTCGGCGCAGGGGACGTGCTCGGCGTGCCGGGCGGCGGCTTCCGCGTCGCCATGCGCACGCTCGACCTCTTCCGGCCGAGCGTGGGGGCCTTCGCCGTCGGCATGGCGCGCGCCGCCCTCGCCGCGGCCGTCGCCCACGCCGGGGAGCGGCGCGCGTTCGGCGGCCCCCTGAAGGACCTGCAGGCCGTCTCCCACCAGCTCGCCGAGATGGCCACCCGCACGGAGGCCGCGGCGCTGCTGGTGTACGCGGCGGCCGCGGCGTACGACGCGGGCGAGCCCGGCATCGCGGCCCGCTCGGCGATGGCCAAGCTCTTCGCCACCGAGACCGCGCAGTACGTCGTGGACGCGGCCGTCCAGCTGCACGGCGCCCGCGCCCTGCGCCGGGGTCACCTGCTGGAGCACCTGTACCGGGAGGTACGTGCGCCGCGGATCTACGAGGGCGCGAGCGAGGTCCAGCGCACGATCATCGCGAAGGAGCTGTACCGGTGAACGAGACGACTGCGCCGGGCCGCGAGGAGAGCGGGAGCACGGCGGCGCCGGGCGGGACCGGAGAGCTCCGGCGGGTCAACCCGCCGGAGCTCTCCCCGCCCACCGGCTTCTCGCACGCGGTCACGGCCGGCGTCACCGGAGGCCGGCTCGTCTTCCTCGCCGGGCAGACAGCACTCGACAGCGCCGGCCGTATCGTGCCCGGAGGCATGCCGGAGCAGTTCGAGCGGGCCCTGGGCAATCTGCTGGCCGCCCTGCGCGCCGCGGGCGGCACTCCGCAGCACCTCGCACGCGTCACCGTCTACACCACCGACGTCGCCGCCTACCGGACGCACTCGCGGGAACTGGGCGCCATCTGGCGGCGGCTGGCCGGGCGGGACTACCCGGCCATGGCCGTCATCGGCGCGGTGCGGCTGTGGGACGAGGAGGCGCTGGTGGAGCTGGACGGCATCGCGATGCTGCCGTGAGCTCCGTCCCGCGCCCGCCGAGCTCCCTACCGGGCCCGCTCAGAAGCCCGAGCAGGTCGCCGTCGCCTCCGGGCCGGACGCCGTGGCGGTCCACGGCCTGCGGTCGTTCACCGTCACGGAGCAGGAGACCGTACCACCGCCCTTCCCCGTCGTGACGGCCAGCAGCCCGCCCTTCACGAAGCCCTTCGTCTCCAGCTCCTTGCGCCAGGGCAGCTCCCGGTGGCTCTCCTTCTGCGTCACCAGGGCCCCGCCCTGCCAGGTGGTGTACGCGATGGCCACGTCCTTGGCGCTGCCGGTGACCTCGTACCGCACCCGGACCGTCTTGTCGCTCTCGCCGGCGAGCCCGACGACGAGCGCCGCGCACCCGCCGGCCAGCAGGAGCACGGCGGCGAGCAGCACCCACGGCCACTTGCGGCGCCCCTTGCGGGCGTGGGCATGCGGCGGCGCCCACTGGCCGTGCGCAGGCTCGCCGCCGCCCGGATGCGGGGTACTCATGCGGCCAGCATGCCGTCGCCCCTGCGGGGTGGCGAGCGGAGGCCGCCCGTACGGGCGGAAACCCGGAACTGCCCCGGGCGCGGCCCCCCGCCCCGGGCGCAATCGCCGTCCCCGCCTGCGGGTGCCGTTGTGCCCACCCGTGCCGCCCCAGCGGCACGATTGCCCACAACGCGGGAAAGGCGGGGCCGTAAACACCCGGCCCCGGACCCCGGGCGCACCCGGCCCGCGGCGCTACAGCCGCGGGTCGACCGGCTCCGACTCCAGGGCGAGGACCCCGAAGACCGCCTCGTGCACCCGCCACAGCGGCTCGCCCTCCGCCAGCCGGTCCAGCGCCTCCAGCCCGAGCGCGTACTCGCGCAGGGCCAGCGAGCGCTTGTGGCCGAGGTGGCGTGCGCGCAGCCGCGTCAGGTTGTCCGGGCGGGTGTACTCCGGACCGTAGATGATCCGCAGGTACTCCCGGCCGCGGCACTTGACGCCGGGCTGCACGAGCCGCCCGCCTTCCGTCCGTACGAGCGCCTGCAGCGGCTTGACGACCATGCCCTCGCCGCCGGCGCCGGTCAGGTCCAGCCACCACTGCACGCCGGCGGCCACCGACGCCTCGTCCTCGGTGTCGACGACGAGCCGGCGGGTCGGGGCGAGCAGGCGGTTCATGTACACCGGGGTGTACGCGCAGAGGCCGTTGTTCGCCTCCGTGCCGTGCGTCTCCGCCTTGATCATCCGGTCGATCAGGGCGAGCTGCTGGTCGTGCGGAAGTGCGGCCAGGCTGCGGCCCTGCACCGCCAGGATCTGGAACGGCGCCATCCGGATGCCGTCCAGGCCGTCCGTGCCCCTGGCGCCGACCCGGCGCAGGGAGTGCGTCTCCGCCTGCTCCCCCGGCCAGCCCTGCGCGCTGTCGCCGGTGGTCCAGCAGTAGCGGCGGTACGCCTCGGTGAAGGCGGCGGCGTCCGCGGCCCGCTCGCGCTGCCGGTCCAGCAGCCCGGACACGTCCACCCCGCGCTCCGCCGCCGACTCCAGCGCGGCGATCGCACCCGGGAAGACCGCACCGGACGCGGCCCCCACGGCCGCGTACTGGTGGCGCAGGAGCCCCTGTGCCTTGAGGGACCAGGGCATGAGCTCGGTGTCCAGCAGCAGCCAGTCGGTCTCCAGCTCCTCCCACAGCCCGGCCGCACCGGCCGTCGTGCTCAGCCGGCGCAGGATGCGCTCGGTCATCGCGGGGTCGTCGAAGAACGGCCGGCCGGTACGGGTGTACAGCGCGCCGCTCACCCCGCCGCCGACGCCGAAACGCTCCCGGGCGACATCCGCGTCACGGCACACCAGCACCACGGCCCGCGAGCCCATGTGCTTCTCCTCGCAGACCACCTGCCGCACCCCGTCGGCCCGGTAGGCGGCGAAGGCCTCCGCCGGGTGCTCCAGGTAGCCCTCCTCCTGGGAGGTCGCGCACGGCGCCATGGTCGGCGGGAGGTAGGGCAGCAGCCGCGGGTCGACGGAGAAGCGGCTCATGACCTCCAGCGCTGCCGCGGCGTTCTCCTCCTTCACGGCGACGCGGCCCATGTGCCGGGTCTCGACGACGCGGCGGCCGGTGACGTCGGACAGGTCGAGCGGACGGCCGTCCTCCCCGCCGGGCGCCTCGCTCGCCAGGGGCCGCGCCGGCTCGTACCAGACCTGCTCGGCCGGTACGTCCACCAGCTCGCGCTCGGGCCAGCGCAGCGCGGTCATCTTCCCGCCGAAGACGGCGCCGGTGTCCAGGCAGATGGTGTTGTTCAGCCATGTGGCCGACGGGTTGGGGGTGTGGCCGTAGACCACGGCGGCGCTGCCGCGGTAGTCCTCGGCCCAGGGGTAGCGCACGGGCAGGCCGAACTCGTCGGTCTCGCCCGTCGTGTCCCCGTACAGCGCGTGCGAGCGGACGCGGCCCGAGGTGCGGCCGTGGTACTTCTCCGGCAGGCCCGCGTGGCAGACCACCAGCTTGCCGCCGTCGAGCACGTAATGGCTGACGAGCTCTTCGATGAACTCCTGGACCTGCGCGCGGAAGGCGGGGTCGCGGGCGTCCTCGCGCTCCAGCTGCTCGATGGTCTCGGCCAGCCCGTGGGTCGGCTGGACCTTCTTGCCCTTGAGCCAGCGGCCGAGCTTGTTCTCGTGGTTGCCGGGCACGCACAGGGCGTTGCCGGAGGCGACCATGCCCATGACGCGGCGCAGCACGCCGGGGCTGTCGGGGCCGCGGTCGACGAGGTCGCCGACGAAGACGGCCGTGCGGCCCGCGGGGTGGACGCCGTCCTCGTACCCCAGCGTCGCGAGGAGCGTCTCCAGCTCGGAGCTGCAGCCGTGGATGTCGCCGATGATGTCGAAGGGGCCGGTGAGGTGCCTGAGGTCGTTGTAGCGGCGCTCCAGGACGACCTCGGCGGACTCGACCTCCTCGACGCTGCGCAGGACGTGCACCTTGCGGAAGCCCTCGCGCTCCAGGCCGCGCAGCGAGCGGCGCAGCTCGCGGCGGTGGCGCTGGATGACGTGGCGGGGCAGGTGGGCGCGGTCCGGGCGGGCGGCGTTGCGCGCGGCGCACACGCCCTCGGGCAGGTCGAGGACGATCGCGATGGGCAGCACGTCGTGCTCCCGGGCGACGCGGACCAGCTGACGGCGGGCCTCGGCCTGGACGTTGGTCGCGTCGATCACGGTGAGACGGCCCGCGGCGAGGCGCTTGCCCGCGATGTAGTGCAGCACGTCGAAGGCGTCGCCGCTGGCGCTCTGGTCGTTCTCGTCGTCGGCGACGAGGCCGCGGCAGAAGTCCGAGGAGAGCACCTCGGTGGGCTTGAAGTGCTTGCGGGCGAAGGTCGACTTGCCCGAGCCCGTCGGGCCGACCAGCACCACGAGGGAGAGGTCGGTGACGGGGAGAGTGCGCTTGGCGGCCGCGGGGGCGGTTGCTGTGGTCATGCGGCCTTCTCCTGCCTCTTGTCGTTCTTTTCTGCGTGCTTCTCTGCGTGCTTCTCTGCGTGCTCGGTGCGGGTGAAGACACCCATCTGGGTCGGCGGCCCGACCTCCGGGTCGTCCGGCCCCACGGGCGCGTACGTCACCTCGTAGCCGTACTGCTGCGCGATGCGCGAGGCCCAGGCGCGGAACTCCTCACGGGTCCACTCGAAACGGTGGTCCGCGTGGCGCACGTGCCCGGCGGGGAGGGTCTCCCAGCGCACGTTGTACTCGACGTTGGGGGTCGTCACGACGACCGTCGCGGGGCGGGCCGCGCCGAACACCGCGTGCTCCAGGGCGGGCAGACGGGGCAGGTCGACGTGCTCGATCACCTCGCTGAGCACCGCCGCGTCGTACCCGGCCAGCCTGCGGTCGGTGTACGCGAGCGAGCCCTGGAACAGCGCGACCCGCGCCGCCTGGCGCTCGGTCATGCGGTCCAGGCGCAGCCGCCGCGCGGCCACCGCGAGGGCGCGCGCCGAGACGTCCATGCCGGCCACCTCGGTGAACCGCGGGTCCTTCAGCAGCTCGCCCACGAGCTGGCCCTGGCCGCAGCCGAGGTCGAGTACGCGCGCGGCGCCCGAGGCGCGCAGGGCGCCCAGGATCGCCTCGCGGCGCTGGACGGCCAGCGGGGTGGGCCGCTCCTCGGTGTCCGTCTCCTCGTCGACGGCGTTGTCGAGCTCCTCGGCCTCGCTGTCGTCGGCCTCGGCGAGGCGGGCGAGGGCCAGGCGCTCCAGGGCGTCGCGCGTCAGCGACCAGCGGCGGCCGAGGTAGCGGCCGGCGATCAGGCGCTGCTCGGGGTGGCCCTCCAGCCAGCCCTCGCCGGAGCGCAGGAGCTTCTCCACCTCGTCGGGCGCGACCCAGTAGTGCTTGGAGTCGTCCAGCACCGGCAGGAGGACGTAGAGGTGGCGCAGGGCGTCGGCGAGCCGCTGCTCGCCCTCCAGCACCAGCCGTACGTAGCGCGAGTCGCCCCACTGCGGGAAGTGCTCGTCCAGCGCGACCGGCTCGGCGGACACCGTCCAGCCCAGCGGTGCGAACAGCCGCTCCACGAGCGCCGCGCCGCCGCGGGCGGGCAGCACGGGCACCTCGATGCGCAGCGGGCGTGCCGCTTCGGGCAGCTCGGGCCGGGCGGCGCACTGGCCCTTGAGAGCGGTGGAGAAGACGCTGCTGAGGGCGACGGCGAGCAGCGAGCACGCCGCGTACGGGCGGTCGTTGACGTATTGCGCGAGGGCGGAGTCCGGCGCGCCGCCGCGGCCCTTGCCCTTGGAGCGCCGCACCAGCGCGACCGGATCGATCTCCAGCAGCAGCGCGGCGGTGCAGCGCTCGGCCGTGGCCTCGGGGTAGAGGACGTGCGCGGTGCCGTGGGAGGTCGAGAACCGCTGCGCCTTGTCGGGATGCTTGTGCAGCAGGAATCCGAGGTCGGTCGCGGGGGATCCGGTCGTGCCGGTGGTGGATATCGTCAGGAACACGCGATCGAGTATCCCCGGTGACGTGCACCCGCTGCTAATTCTTTTCGCCCGCCGTATTCCCCTTCTCCCTTCCCGGGTTTCCCAGGAGCCCCTTCAGGAGGGCGCGGGTGAGGACGGCGATGGTGAACGCGCAGGTGATCGACCCTTCCGCAATCATCTCGGCCACCTCGGGCCAGGGGCGGGTGACGATTTTGCGGATGCCTTCGGAGGTCTCCGGGGAACCGAAGCCGTCGATACGGGCGGCGAACAGCTCGACATGGTCCCCGAGCAGACCGCTGTCGGGGTGCAGCCGGCCCAGGGAAATCAATTCGGCGGCCTCCGCGCCGATTTCCTCCGCGAGTTCCCGGACGGCGTTCTCCGCGCCGGTGGCGCCCGGCGAACCCATGCCGCGGGGCACCTCCCAGTGCCAGGAGCGGGTGGCGTGCCGGTAGTGCTCGACGAGGACGACATCGCCTGCGCGGGTGAGGGGGAGGACGACGGCGCCGGGGCTCGCGGTGGTGGACAGCATGCGGACATAGAGCCCCAGGGCGCCGCCGGGGAAGCGGACGGCGTCACGGACGAGGGTGACGAAGCGGTCGGCGTAGACGACGCCGACCGGCGGCTCCGGGTCCTCCGCGGCCGCGGTGCGCCGGGCCTCCTCGACCTCCGCCGGGTCGAGGAGGATGTCGATGCCGCCCGGGGAGTTGCCGAACAGCTCGGGGCGGGCGGCGCGCAGGCGGTCGTAGTCATGGGGGGTCGGTGCGGTCTCTTCTGGCACTGCCTCGTACTCCGGTCTCCGGTCTCAGCACTCCGGGAGCTCGTCTCTCAGTACTCCGGGAGCTCGTCCTGGACGGTGGCGGAGCCGGTGGCGGCCGGGGAGCCGCCCTCCTCCCGGTACCCGGGCAGCTTGCGCACCATGTCGTGGAACCTTTCCCACTCCCGTGTGCCGTCGAACCGGACCGCGGCCATCTCGCGGGCGAACTTCTGCTCGCGCCGGCCCTCCAGCCTGTTGCGGAGCACCAGCTGCACGGAGCCGCCGTACTTGGCCGAGACCCCGCCGAGGCTGCCGGCCACGCTCCAGGCCTCGTCGCCGGTGACGGCGGTGAAGACGGCGCCGCCGACGGTGACGACGACCTCGATGACGGGCAGCCACTTGTTGGCGCGGGCCCGGCGGTCGCCGCGGGCCCCGGCGAGGCGGACGATCTCGGAGTTGAGCCGGACGTAGCGGGCGAAGACGGGGCCGACGCGCTCGTGGAAGGAGGCCGGGTCGGCGGTCAGCTCGTCGAAGGCGCGTATGTAGGCGTTCCACGGGTCGCTCTGCCGCAGGCTGCAGATGTCCTCCAGGGCGAGGGTGTCGACCGCGGCGGGGGTCAGGGCGAGCCGGTCCTGGACCGTGGAGAACGCCTGCCGCTGCAGGAACAGCAGGAGCTGCTCGGGGTCGGTGACCGTCCCGGCGGGTGTCGTACGGATGTCGCGCCACTCCTGGAGGGCCACCCTGCGCAGGCTGCCGGCCGGGGTCAGCGGATACATGCCTAGGGCGTCGGCGAGGTTGACGTTGTAGATGAGGTCGAGGAGCTGCTTGATCTCCCCGGCGAACGGCTTGTTCCTGTCGTACCTGCCTTCGGATACGGGCGTGCCCGGCACGGACACGAACTCCTCGTAGAGCACGTTCCGCGTGACGAGGTCGCCGCGGATGCTGCGCTCGTTGCTGAGCTGGACCACTTCGCCGATCCGGGCGGCGAACGCCGCGTGCTGCCGCCGCGGGAGGCCCACCTGCGCGGCGAGCAGGGGGATGTCCTTCGCGGTCAGCCCCTGCACCCGTGCGGCGAAGGCGTTGAAGAGGGCACTCCTGGTGGCGTCCCGGTTCTCCTGGTCCTCCCAGGAGAACCGGACGCACTTGACGTGCTCGCCGGCCGGCATCCCTTCGAGCGTCTCCTGCCAGGCGGCGAAGGCCCTCTCGTCGAAGTCCAGGCCGGTGCTCGGGCGCTCGGCGGGATCGCGCTCGTTCAGCAGGTAGGGCACGAGGGCCGCCTGCGCCAGCAGCTTCTGGTGGGCGCGGCGGGCCGCGCCGCCCGCCACGAGGTCGCGGCTGACGGCGGTGTTGTTGTAGAAGAACACGCGGTTGGCCACCACTTGGCGGGTGTTGATCAGGCTGCGGAAGTACTCGGCCCGCACCTCCTTCTCCCGCGCGCCCCCGACCTCGCCGAGCGATCTTCCCCTCGCGACCATCTCCCTGGTCAGCTCCGCGGTCGCCCACTGGTTGTCCAGGGACTGGGCGATCACCGCCCCCGGCGCCAGATCCGGCGGCCGCACTCTGACTGTCGTCTCCGTGGATTCCTGGGACATTTCCCCACCCCCGGTCCTGGACCCCCTGGGACGCACATTGCACGTCCGTGTCCGCTGTGTCCACGCTAGTGGTGAACCCGTGGCCCGGGCGTGAGGTTGCGCCAACTGGCGGTGTGTGCAGTGACGTTGGGCGGGCCGCGACGGAGACGGTCAGCGGTAGAACATCCGCCCGCCGACCCCACCGGACACCGACCACACCTCCGTGATCAAGCCGCCCGACACTCCGAGCATGTCGATGCCGCTCCGGGCCACCGTGCTCCCGTCCGCCTCGGTGAAGGCCGCCCGGTAGGGCCGCGCCACCCGGCCCGACGGCGCGCCGTCGGCCAGGACGAGGTCGACGGCCGCCACCCCTTCGGCAGCGAAGCGCAGCCCGGGGCGCGCGCGGTGCCACCCCGCGATAACCTCCACGAGCTGCGCGGGCCGGCGGACGTCGTCGAAGGACTCGGTGCCCGCCTGGGCGTAGCGGAGCCGGAATTCGGGAGCCATGATCCGGTCGGCCAAGGCGCTGTCCCCGTTCCACATGGCCGTCCATTGCTCGAACAGCCCGATCCCGAACTCCCGCATGTCTGCTGTGCTCATCTGCTCCCCCGCGCTTTCGTCACCGGCGTCGTCCCGCGTCCCCGGCCGGAAGGACTGCCAAGGCTGCGAGGACTACGAGTACTACGAGGACTGTAGGGGGAGGGTCTGACAACGCCTGGGGGCTCAGCGGACGTCCGTGGAAGACCGGCCCTGCCCGGGACCGGCGCCGAGGGCGCGGGCCAGGGCTGCGATCTCGGCCGGGCCCACGCGGCAGCAGCCGCCTATGAGACGGGCGCCTGCCGCGCGCCATTCGGTGACGCGCTCGGGGGCGAAGGCCGGACGGCCCGTCCAGGACCGGGTCGCGGCATCCCACTGCTCGCCGCTGTTGGGGTAGACCACGACGGGCTTCCCGGCGGCCTCCGCCGCCAGCGGCACGGCGCGGTCGGCGTCGGCGGGGGTGCAGCAGTTGACGCCGACGGCGACGACCTGGTCGTTCCCGGCGGCCAGCGCGAACGCCTCGCGCAGCGGCTGGCCGGCGCGGGTGTGCCCGCCCGCCGCGCTGTAGGACAGCCAGACGGGCACCCCGCAGCCCTCCACGACCCGCAGCAGGGCCTCCGCCTCGTCGACGTCGGGCACGGTCTCCAGCGCGAGGACGTCGGGCCCGGCCTCCAGCAGGGTCTCGATCCGCGGCCGGTGAAAACGCTCCAGCTCGGCGATGCTCAGGCCGTAACGCCCGCGGTACTCACTGCCGTCGGCAAGGAAGGCGCCGTAAGGGCCGACGGACGCCGCGACCCACACCTCCTTCCCGGGGGCTTCGCGCTCCGCGGCACCGCGCGCCAGCTCCACGCTGCGCCGCAGCAGTGCCGCGGCCTCCTCCCGGCCCAGGCCGCGGCGCGCGAACCCCTCGAACGTGGCCTGATAGCTGGAGGTGATGAGGACCTGGGCGCCCGCCCGCACATAGGCGGCGTGCGCCTGCTCGATCTGCCTCGGGCCGTCGGCGAGCAGCCGGGCCGACCACAGGGCGTCGGACAGATCGCAGCCCTGCGCCGCCAGCTGGTTGGACAGCCCGCCGTCGAGGACGAGCGGACCGCGCGCCGCCGCTTCGGCGAACGGGGTGGTGGTGGGGACGGGCGTCACAGGTGCTCCTAGATTGTTCCTCGATTGCTCCTCGGTCGTGCGGCGGCGCCGGGGCACCGGGGCCGGCTTCAGCCCAGCTGGGACTGGACCTCCGAGGAGATCAGCTCCAGGTGGTCGAGGTCGTCCAGGTCCAGGATCTGGAAGTAGACCCGGGAGGAGCCGATCGCCGCATAGCGGCCGATCTTGTCGACGACCTCCGCGGGCGAGCCGGCCAGGCCGTTCTCCTTGAGCTCGGCCACATCGCGCCCGATGACCGCCGCACGCCGCGCGACCTCTGCGTCATCCTTGCCGACGCAGGCGACGAGCACGTTGGAGTAGACGAGCTCGTCGCCCTTGCGGCCGGCCTCCTCCGCGGCCGCCCGCACCCTGCCGAACTGCCGCTCGCTGTCCTCGACCGAGGCGAAGGGGATGTTGAACTCGTCGGCGTACTTCGCAGCGAGCCGCGGCGTGCGCTTCGCTCCGTGGCCGCCGACGAGCACGGGCACCTTCCGCTGCGCGGGCTTGGGCAGCGCGGGGCACTCGGTGAGCTGGTAGTACATGCCGTCGAAGTCGAAGGTCCGGCCGGCCTCCGTCTCCCACAGGCCCGTCACGATCGCGAGCTGCTCCTCCAGGCGCCCGAACTTCTCCTTGGGGAAGGGGATGCCGTACGCCTTGTGCTCCTCCTCGAACCAGCCGGCGCCGAGGCCGAGCTCGACCCGCCCGCCCGACATCTGGTCCACCTGGGCCACCTGGATGGCGAGCACGCCGGGCAGCCGGAACGTACCGGCGGTCATCAGGGTGCCCAGCCGGATGCGGCTCGTCTCACGGGCGAGCCCCGCCAGGGTGATCCAGGCATCCGTCGGCCCGGGCAGGCCGTCCGCGGAGCCCATGGCCAGATAGTGGTCGGAGCGGAAGAAGGCGTCGAAGCCGAGGTCCTCGGTGGCCTTGGCGACCGTCAGCAGGGTGTCATAGCTCGCCCCTTGCTGGGGCTCGGTGAAGATTCGCAGATCCATGCCTCCCATCCTGCACTGCCCCACGCGCGTCAACCGACCGTGCCCTGCCCCGGTCCACCCACCCCGGTCGGGTGAAATTCCGCCGCCCCCGCCGGACGGGTGAGCCCCGGCCAGTGTCCGCCGCGGCCGGTGGTCGTTGGCTCGGGCGGAGCCGGACCGCCCGGCCCGCGCACCGGTGTGCTCTGCCGGAGGCGACGACCGCAACACCGCTCTCCCGCACCGGGAGGGCCGGGGCCGAGGAGGCCGCGATGACCCAGGAAGCCGTGCCCGAAGAGACGGCGCCCGCTGAAACGGTGCCGGACGAGGTGCCGGACGAAACGGCACCCGCCGCGCCCGCCGCCCGGCAGCCCGGCGCACCCAAGGGCCTGCTGCAGCAGATGGAGGAGCTGATGGCAGCGCTCAACGCCGATCTGTCGCAGCTCGACGCCGATCTGCAGCCGCGCGACGAACGCCCGGCGTCCGTCGACGGAGGGGATGCCCGCTGACCGCCCGCGCCCGCGCCTCACGCGGCACCACCCTCCCGCTCGCGCGACGCGAGCCGTCTTTGTAACCAGCGGACTCTGTCGCTCGTCTCATCGGCGGCGTCGATCGCCTCTATGCACTGCCAGTACATGGCGTCCTCGCCGGAGGAGCAGGCCACGCCCACCAGGGCGATGCCCACTTCGCCGAGGAGCCCGCAGAGCCCCGCCAACGCGCCCCAGGGGTCGCGCACTTCGGTGAGCTGCCCGGCCCGTATCGCTCCGGCGCGCAGCGTATGACGCAGCGCGCCGGACGCCCGGGTGCCGGCCTCGCTCAGACTTCCCGCGGCGGCGCGGGCCTCGAAGGGCCCGTGCACCGCGAGATGGCCGCCGACCGCTCCCGCCAGCGCCTGCGTCTGCCATGCCTCGGTGACGATGTCGTGGACGGCCCTGGCCTGCGCCAGGGCCGCCCGGGTGGCTCCGATGAGCCGCACTGCATCCATGGCCTGAATCCCCCATCTTCCCGACTGCGCCTTCGCCTGCGCTTCCGACTGCGCCGTGCCCACACCTGTTCACTACCCAGAGTGATGACTAACCGCCGGAAACGCCAGGGGAATTCAGAAATCTGTGGATACCAGATGGGGTGTGGATAACTCAATCACTCCGGAGAGTGACGACCGGGTGTATCCGGAGCGTCGTGGTCCGGGCGGCCGGGCCGAGACGGCCGGTCCGGCTCAACCGACCGGTCCGGCTCAATCGACCGGCCCGGCTCAACCGACCGGTCCGGCTCAACCGACCGGTCCGGCTCAACCGACCGGTCCGGCTCAACCGACCGGTCCGGCTCAACCGGCTGGTCCGGCAGCGGGAACCGCTTCTCGTTGCGCTCGATCTTCGCGGCGAGCGCGGCCGCCGCGTCGATGCCCAGCACCTCGCAGAACTGCAGGAGATACGCCAGGACGTCCGCGACCTCGTCCTCGACCCGGGCGGCGGTCCCCGGCCGGTCCATCACCTGCGCCGACTCCTCCGGCGTCAACCACTGGAAGATCTCGACGAGTTCGGACGCCTCGACGCTCAGGGCCGCAACGAGGTTCTTGGGCGTGTGATAGGGAAGCCAGCGGCGTGCCGCCGCGAAGTCGGCCAGGCGGCGCTGCAGGACCCGAAGCTCGCCCTCTCCGCCGCCGGTCCCCTCTTCTCGGTGTTCAGGATTCACCCCCAAGATCTACCACCGACACTCCTTCCACGGCCGGACCGGCATCCGGGCCGGCGGCCGGGTAGGCATCCGGGTCGGCGGCCCGGCCTGCGGCCGGACCTGCGGCCGGGCGCACTGCCGGATCCGCGGCCCCCCGCACCGCCCCCACCAGCCGGACGTGCCCCCGCTCCCCCATCCGCACGGCCAGGGCGAGCAGCTCGCGCGCCTGCCGGGGATCCAGGCAGCGGTCGAAGTCGTCCGCCAGGACGGTGAGGGTCTGCCGCGCCTGCAGCACCTCGGCGGCAGGATCCATGTCCAGCACCCCCGGGCCGGTCATCAGCACGAGGCAGAGGGCGAGGTAGCGCAACTCCCCGTCCCCGAGCCGCTCCAGGGGCATCGCCGCCCCGGACCCGGACCTCCGCTCCAGCATGGCCCGTACGAGACCGTCGCCCTGCTCCCGTACCGCCAGTTCGTGCACGGGCACCCGGCACCCCGCGTCCACCGCCGCCACAAGCGCCGCATGGCGGGTCGCGCACTCGTGGCGCGTACGGCCGAGGACCGCGGCGACGTTGTCGCAGGAGCCGCGCAGCCGCCCGTCGCCGGCAGCGGCGGGCGCCCGCATGAGCTCGGGGCGGGGGTCACAGGCGAAGACGGAGCGCAGCGCCACGACGACCTGCTCGGCGGCGTCGAGGACGAGGCGCTGACCGGCGGTCTTGCCCGCGACGCGCAGGGGCAGCAGGGCGGTCCCGAGGCGGTCGTCCGGCAGGGGTGCGCGGGTGACGGGGACGGCGCCGGCCGTGTGCCAGGCGGCCTCCACCGCGCGGCGGCCGGGATCGCGCAGGGCCGTGGAGAGCAGGGTGCGGCCGGAGGCCGTCATCCGCTCGCCCACGATGCGCAGCTCGGGTTCGGCCTGGACGGCGATGTCGAGGTGGACGGGGCCCACGGGCCCCTCCACGGTGCAGCCGATGCGGAAGCCGCGCCGGCCCTGTGCGTCGGGACGGGCCTGCTGCGGGACGCAGGCCGCGGGGCCGCCGTCGACCGCGGCGAGGGCTTCGTCGAGGGTGTCGCCTCCGGCGAGCCGGGCGAGGGCCCCGTAGGCCTGGAGGGCGCTGGACTTGCCGCTGCCGCTCGGACCCCGGAAGAGGGTGAGCGGGCCGAGCGCGAAGACGGCGTTGCGGTGGGATTTGAAGGCGGAGAGCCGTAACTCGCTCACCGCGGGGCGCTGCCCGCCGGGAGGAACGGGGGCAGGAGCGGAAGAGACGGGAGCGACGGCGGGAAGGGCGTCCGGTCGGGCACAGCGTGTGTCCATGCCCGGACCGTATGTGACAGATATTCAGCCAAACCGTTTCGGCTGATCACTTTTCCTACGATCGGGGTATCCCGACGCCACCTCCGTCCCTTCGGGGGCCAGCAGGAAGACGTTCGTGTCGACCCGGTGCATGCCGCTGCCCAGGCCGAAGACGACGCCACTGGAGAAGTCGAGGATGCGCTTGGCGACATCCGTGTCGGCGCTGGTGAGGTCCAGCAGGACCGGCACCCGGGCCATCAGGTGCTCGGCGACCTCGCGGGCGTCCGCGAAGACCTGGACCCGCAGCACGACCATGCGCCTCTGGTTGGGATCGGGCTCCTGCTCGTCCTCGGGCAGGGCCCGGTGGTTGGGCCATGACGGCCATGCGTGGTGACCACGGAGCGGGACGACCTCGGCCAGACCCTCCCACTGCTCGTCGGTGGCCTCGGACCTGTTCACCGGCTCACCCCTCCGGGGAACGTGCTCGCTATATGCATCCCACAATCCTAGGGACAATCGTCACCCGTCAGGACCAATGACACGCCTGAGGGCCGGAGGGCCGCAACCGCGGTCCTCCGGCGCTCCTGTCTCCCCACGCGCGCGTGGGGAGCGTGGCCCGCAGGGCTTCCGGTCTCGGCCCTTGTACCGGTCTCAGCCTGTACCGGGCTCAGCCCTTGTAGACGCTGAAGCGCTTGGTCAGCGCCCGGATGCCGGCGTCCTCGCCGACGACGCCCACCGCGCAGATGCCGAGCTCCCCGGAGGGGGCCCCGGCGACCATGGCCCGGTAGTCGTCGAAGCTGTTGCTGAGCGCCTGCCCGCGGGTGGTGAAGACCACCGGGCTGAGCCCCTCCGCCCGGGCGGACTCGGCCAGTTGCAGCAAGTGGCTGGTACGACCCGAGAGGACGACGGTGTTGAAGCGGATGCCGGCGTGGTGCACCCCGTCGCCGTCGCGCACGTCGTCCGCGTAGATCCTGGAGTCGATCCGGGCCAGCTGGCCCATGACGATGGCGGCCGCGTTGGCGACGGCGCCGGCTTCCAGGGACTTGTCGACGGCGATCACCGTACGGAGGAGTTCTGACATCCGGTTATTTTCTCCGCTCGAAGACGACGAAGCTCATGGGGGTGCCCTCGGAGAGCACCTCGATGACCTTCAACCCGTAGTGCTCCGCACACGTGGCGTTGGTGATGGCGGCGGCGCGGTCGCCGTGGGCCAGGGCGGCCTTGCAGGCGGCGCTGTTGGAGGTGGCGTGGAAGGACTCCGTGGTCCGGTCGCTCACGCGCGACTCGAAGAGCTTCCTGGTCGCCGGGTGGTAATGGACGACGTCGAACCGGTCCAGGTCCGCGTCCTGCGGCGAGGCGGCGAAGACCATGTCCGGCAGCGGGCCGACGAAGGCCTCCACGGCCCGCAGTTCGGGGTCGAAGAAGAACGTGCGGATCTCCGGGTAGGCGCCGGCCACGAGGAGCGCCTCGTTCCGCCCGTCCTTCACCGATGCGGCGGCCGCCTCGAAGGAGGGGTAGCCGAGCAGCCGGCTGGCCTTGCCCGTCGCCGCCCAGCGCGTGCCGACGGTGACGCTGCAGGTGAGCCCCGCCGGGTCGTCGGCGAGCGTGGCCACGGACGCGTAGCGGGTGGCGGTGTCGATGTAGGCGCTGAAAGGAGCGGCCGCCATCAGTTCGTCAACGTCTGCGCCTGCACTTACAGCACTTACAGCATTCAGAGCTGAATTCAGGTCTACGGTCTGCGTGGTCACGGCGTGCGCTCCTCGGGGACGTCGTTCAGATGAACCGGCGGACGGAAGACCGGCGGACGGAGAACCGGCGTACGGAACCGGTGGCCTTCACCCCTCGAGTTCATAGAATCCCGCCCCGTCCAGATATCGAATCGTTCCCATGTCGCGCTGCACAACTTCTTCCACCTCGTGCATCAGATTGATGATCACGGGGTATGTCGTGTCGTCCACGGTCGGCACAATCTCCTCCCCCGGCCGGACCAGCTCCCACATTTCGCGGAAGCTCTCCAGTGAACGGATTTCCTCGATGTTCCGGTACTGCTTGAGCCGGCCGGCGGCCGGTGAGATCAGCGCCACCCAGGCGAAGTACCGGTCTATCTCGTACGGCTCCCCCCGGCGCGCCAGGAAGCGCTTGGGCCGTACGTAGGCGTCGACGGCCCAGTCGAGCTGGGACTCGCCCGCCGCCAGCCGCGCGTAGTGCGGCAGGTCGCCGCCGGACAGCCGGGCGCCGGCCTCGATGAGGCACGGGCCGTCCGGGGTCATCTTGAGTTCCACGTGCGCCGGACCGTGCCGGACGCCCAGCGCGTCGAGCACCCCGAAGGCGTACTCGACCAGCTGGTCCTGCACCTCGCCGCGGCGCGGGACGATGTAGCACGCGCCCGACAGGTCGCGGATGCCGTTGACGCTGAAGCGCGAGCTGCGCCAGATCTCGGCGGCGTGGTGGAGGCCGTCCAGACTCGCCGTGTTGACGATGTACTCGGTGCCGACCAGGTACTCCTGGGCCAGCACGGCGGTGTTGGGCCGCGAGAAGATGTCATCCGCCCCGACGATGCGGCGGAACGCCGCGGCCGACTGCTCGGGGGTGTCGCAGAAGGCGACCCCGTCGCCGCCGGCGCTGGAGAGCGGCTTGACGACGATCCGGCCGCCGAGCTTGCGGTGCCAGTCCACGAGCTCCTGCTCGCTCTCCGCCCGCAGCTGCTCCGCCGCGCGCAGGCCCGCCCGCCGTACGGCCTCCGCCATCTCGGCCTTGTCCCGGCGGGCCCGGCTGAGGGCGGTCCCGTTGGTGGGCAACCCGAGGGCCTCGCTCAGCACGTCGGCGAACGCCACGCCGTACTCGCCGCCGGGCACCACGGCCACCGGGTCGTACGCCCGCAGCTCCGCCACCGTGCGGGCGAGGTCGCCGTCGTGCACGAGGTTGGCGACGTAGTTCTCCAGCGCCGGGCGCGAGGACGCATAGACGCCGGGCGGCTGCGCGGAACTCTGGACGCGTACGCAGGAATATCCGGCACGGATAAAGGCCGGGGCGATGTGGCGGGCCGTCTGCGGAACTCCGTGCTCGGCGGTCTCGTAACTGTCGACCAGAATCACGTTCCGCTGCCGGCGCACATCCTGCTGGGTGCCCAAAAGAATCCTCCCGTGCCAATCTCCGCAATCTCCGTGTATTCGCCAATCCTTGATCGATCAGCCGGGATCAGTCAACGGTGTCGGACGTCACAACGGGAGTGCTCTTCTTCTGATTTCGGGCAGGGGCATTCCGGCCTGCGGCAAAGAGAGCACGCAGCAGGCCGGAACATTGCGAGGGGAAAGGAATTCCCGGGGAATGCGGGTCTGATGCAGGCCTGAAGCAGGCCTGAAGCAGGCCTGAAGCCGGTCTGATGCAAGGTCTGCCTGCTACAGACCCTGCGACTCCTTACGAAAACGCTCGGCGACGTAAAGGAACCGATCGTTCGCGGCGGGCTCCCCCAGACTGATGCGCGCGCCCTCACCGCTGAAGGCACGCACCAGGATCCCCTCCTGCTCGCACAGCGCGGCGAAGTCGTCCGTACGGCCCCCGGTGCGCAGCCAGACGAAGTTGGCGTGCGACGGCTCCGGGGCCCAACCCTGCTCCGTCAACGCCGCGCTCACCCGCTCCCGTTCGGCGGTGAGCGCCGCTACGCGCTCCCGCATCCCGGCCTCGGCCCGCAGCGACGCGACGGCGGCGTCCTGCGCGAACTGCGTCACACCGAAGGGGACGGCCGTCTTCCGCAGGGCGGCGGCCACGGGCTCGTGCGCGACGGCGAAACCGACGCGCATGCCGGCCAGGCCGTACGCCTTGGAGAAGGTCCGCAGGACGCAGACGTTGGGGCGGTCGCGGTAGACCTCGATGCCGTCCGGGAAATCCTCGTCCGTGTCCGCGACGAACTCGATGTAGGCCTCGTCCAGGACGACGAGGACGTCGGACGGCACTCGGTCGAGGAAACGCTCCAGCTCCGCCCTGCGCACAATGGTGCCGGTCGGGTTGTTGGGGTTGCAGACGAAGATGAGGCGGGTGCGATCGGTGATGGCTGCGGCCATGGCGTCGAGGTCGTGCACCTCGCCCGCGGCCAGCGGCACCTCGACGGGGCTCGCACCCACGATGTGGGTGAGGACGGGGTACGCCTCGAAGGAGCGCCAGGCGTAGAGGACTTCGTCACCGGGCTGCGCGGTGATCTGCAACAGCTGCTGGGTGACGCCGACCGAACCGGTGCCGGTCGCGATGTGCGCCTCCGGCACGTCGAAGCGCGCGGCGAGCTCGCGCGTCAGCTCTCCGCACCACAGGTCCGGATAGCGGTTGATCCCCTGCGCGCCGGCCACGGCCCGCTCTATCACGCCGGGCAGCGGCGGATACGGATTCTCGTTCGCGGACAGCTTGTACACCGGCTGCGCCGCAGGACCTCTCGCGGAGCTCCGCGGCCTGCTCGCAGGCACCCCCTCCAGCGCCGCCCGCAGCTTGGGCCCCAGCCCTAACTCCCCCACGTGCTTCCCCCTTCTCGGACACGACGTGATCCCGGCCGCCGCTCGCCCGGCACGAGGCACGGGGCGGGGCCGAAGGATCACCCGACCAAGATCAAGATTACGTGAGCACGGAGCGTGACCGAGGCCCGGGCACCCCTCCGGCAACGCAAAGAACCGTAAAGATCTGCAGGTCAGCGAATGAGAGCGGCATTTGCGAGCGAAAACCGAGCCGCCGGAAGCCTCCGGTCCGCGGGCTCGCGCCGACCCGTTAGGGGGCGCCGAGGGTCCTCGGCGCCCCCTAACGCCGCTTCAGCCGCCCCCGTACGGCCTTCAGGAGCTCCACCCGCCCGACGCGCAGGGTCAGCACGTCACGCCCGGGCAGCGGCTTCGCGTACCAGGGCATGCCGAGCCGCTGCCAGCGCGCCGGCTTCAGCGACGGCTGCGGCGGTACGGGGACGGACCACTCCTTGCCGGCTGCGGCGAGGCGGAGCGTGAACTCCCACTCGCCGCCGGTCGTGCAGGGCACCTGCACCGTGAAGGTGCCGTCGGAGGACGAGGGTTCGACCGGGACCGTCTTTTCGGCGCCGTCCGGGTCCGGACCCTTGGCCCGCACCGTCAGCGCGCCCCGGGGCCAGCTCTCCAGCGTGCAGCGGCCGCTCACGGCGAGGGTGGCGGGGCCGTCGGGCGACCACGCTGCGCCGGTGACGCGCAGGCGCGGCAGCACGCGGTGACGGGTCTCGCCGACGTCCAGCGTGAGGTTGCCGTAGGGCTTGGTGGTGAAGAGGGCGACCGCCTTGCCCTCGTCCGTCACGAGCGTGGTCGTCGCCGTGGTCACGGACTCCGCACGGCTGCTGCCGAGGCGAGCTTCCTTGACGATGCCTTGGGCGCCGACGGCGAGCGAGATGTCCCAGAAGCCGGCGGTCAGCGAGGCGAGGTCGATCGTGGCGTCGAACCCGGCGGTGTCGTACTCATGGAGACCGCCGTCTTCCTCGGCCCCCAGCCCCGGGGTGGCAATGTGGTGAACAGGAAGCCGGAACTCCGTGTCCGTGCCGCGCTTGCGGAGGATGAGCTCGGTGGTGACGTCGCGCGTGGCGATGCGGTGGATGTACGCGTGGCCCGTGAGGCGCAGCCCGGCGGCGTTGATCTCCGCGGAGTCGACACGGTGGCGGGCGCGCAGCTCGTCCGTGATGTCGTAGCAGTCGTCGGGGATGTTGAGCGTGGAGTCGCGGAAGTAGGGGTGGAGGGCGTAGGCGCGCCCGCCCTCGATCTGCAGGTCGGGGAGCATGGCGGCGGTGGCGGCGAGGGTGGTGATGCCGTAGCTGGCGGCACCCCGGTCGAGCTCCCAGCGGACGAGGGTGAGAAGTTCGTCGAGGAGCCGGTGGCGGATGAGGTGGCAGCGCAGGCGCACCACGGCGGGCAGGCGGACGGCCAGGCCCTCGCTCCAGTGCAGCGCGACCAGGTCGGCCAGCTCGTGCAGCAGCTTGTCCTGGACGTCGCGCTGCGGCTCGCGGCTCAACTGGAGGACGGCATCGCGCAGTTCGACGGCGAAGTGCCGGTGCATCAGCGTGTCGCGGTCGGAGCCGGCCGGCACGTGCTCGGCGACGAGCCCGGCCATCATGCGGAAGAGGTCTATTCGCATCCGCGCGCCGTGCTCCTGCGCGGTGATGTTGTTGCCATCCTCGCGCGCGACCCAGTAGAGGCAGTCATAGTCGGCGACGACGGATATCGCGGCGGCCTGGAGGTAGGCGGTGGCGACGAACGGCTGGTCCTCGCCGATCGACAGCCCGGTGTCGAAGCGCAGCCCGAGCCGGTCTATCAGCTCGCGGCGGAACAGCTTCATGGGATTGAGCGTCCAGTAGACCCGGGACGAGAAAACATCCGTTTTGGGCTGATTCCGCCGAAACATCGACTGAGGCGCCCGACGCCCGCCCTCCCCCACGATCCGCCCGAGCACGACGTCGGAGCCGTTCTCGTCGGCCGCGGCAACCATCCGCTCCAGGGCCTCGGGCCCGATCCGGTCGTCCGCGTCGAGGAAGTAGACGTAGCGCCCGGTGGCCTGCTCAAGCCCAAGATTCCGAGGCCCCGCCGGCCCGCCGGAGTTCGCCTGATGCACCACCCGCATCCCCGACCCGGCCCGCTCCGCGATCCGGTCCAACTCGGCAGCCGTACCGTCCGTGGACCCGTCATCGACGACTATCAGCTCGATCCGGTCGGCCCCCAGCGACTGATCGAGTACGGAGCCGACGCTGCCGGTCACGTACGGCATGGCGTTGTACGCGGCGATGATGACCGTGACGTCAGGCCGAGGCCGAGGCATGGCGTAGTGCTCCGTTCCTGCAGTCCAGGGTGTCGTTTCAGGGTATAGGAGACATCGAACCGGAGTTCGTTGAAGATTGCCCGAAGACTACTGAAGGGGCCGGGGACAGGCAGCTGCCCGTTCCCGGCCCCTCCAGTGATCCACAGGTCAGGCGTCCTTCGCCACCGGCTTCAGGATGGCCACGCACTCCACGTGGTGCGTCATCGGGAAGAGGTCGAGAAGCAGAGAACAAGAAAGACTGCAGGTCAAAGGCGTAATGGTATGGCTCTAAGTGAACCGATGTATGCCCAGAGCGTCACACGAGCGTCACCCAGCTCCTACCCCTGCTCAACGCGGTTCCACCAGTGAAAGGCCGCATCGGCCACCCCCGCCGGAAACCGACTCGCTCGTCGCCGACCACGATTACGACCGCGACATCAACCGGGACTGCGTACGTGAACAACGGATCGAGCCTGTCGTCGCCAGGTCGGAGCCGAGTCATCCGGCGGCTAGGGCACCCCCGAACCGCGCTTCTTCCTTCACCGCACCAGGCCGGTTCAGCACAAATCGGTAACGTGCCCACGAACGTGACCTACTCCTTGCGGTAGCGATGCGACATCATGGAGGTAGGGCCTCCGATCAGGAGGTGAGCGAAATGAGCACGAACTACTACGGAGTCCTGGACACCGTACGCTTCACCGGCGAACTTCCAGAAGCCACCCTTAATCAACGCGAATTTGGCGCACTAGGCGTCATGATGCTTGACATGCTGATCAGCAATGCACACCCAATACTTTCCCAGAGTCAAGCATTCGACAACAGTGCTCTACTAGCTCAGCTGGCCGCATGCGACAAGCAGTCAGACGCACTTCGCAAGCTATTTTGGGATGGCCGAATACTTGTAAAATTCCACCCACCCTCGCTGCGGACGCCAGCACCAGGCAATGAGCGTTGCACTATCCTAAACGCCTTCTGCAGCACAATAGATAAGCCATATTCGATCCTTTCAGCCTGGCCTGAGATAACCAACAATTACGAACTTCGGCGACACATCATAGACTGTCTCGATGGACATCAGGAAGGCATATTGAACATCGGGGACACAAGTCTAGAGAATCGGCTTGAAGGCCTTTGTGAGCTAGACAGAGTGGTCCAACATCAGCCTCTTCAGATAACCGAACCGGTAGCCTGGAGTCTATATGATCGAGTGAGGGATAGGCTATTTAGCCTAATCGGCCAAGAAGAGGCAACGGATGCATTGATCGATTGCTTGCTGAACCGTTCAACCAGCATGGAAAATAGTAACCGAGATCAAAGGGCCGCCTGGTACCGGCTCGTCCGTGACTACGAATCAGGCCACCCAGACACTGACAGCTATCGAGCCTCGCGCAACGCGACTGACGTCATCGACGGTGTATATAATTCGCGAGTTGCCGAGTCACTGAGGGCGAGCGGCGTGTTCCTTAACTGCGCAGACAGAGGCGTTGCTCAGGATATCGCAGATTCTCTACCATATAACTCATCCGTCGGAGCGTCGTTCGTTAGCCTGTCTGCCGACAGGCGACTCAGCGACTGGCTGACGTGGAGTTACCTTAGCGACACTCTTCCCCACCTGGATGTGATGAGTCCGAGCAGAAGGATGCATCGGGCGCTCGATGAACACAAAAATTGCATTGGGCTGTCGACGGTTGACGGTAAGATCTTTTTGTGCATAAACGCAAACTTGCACGCACTCTCAGTCAGAAGTGGCGCTGCGGTGAGCGCTGGGGCCATGGGCGCATTGGTCGCTAGTACGATTGGCCCACTTGGCAGCGCTATAGCTAGTGGCGCCCTTGCTACCCTCCTGGGCCAGATGGCGGAATTGCCGCTCATTAAAAGAAGGCACGAAGCCCGCCAAAAGAGGCTAATCGCTAAAGCAGGAGAACGCTGGCGAGAGACAGTAAGGGGGGGCTCTGCGTCCCTGGCAGAGGAAGACACCTAGCCTGACGCAGTTACTGCCGCGCAGCGTAGTACGAAGCCCCATGTTCGACTGCCGAAGATACTATCTGCGGCGGTCGCGCCGGATATCGAGAACTGCTCATGAGGCAAGGATCCAAAGAAACCGCAGGTTAAAAGGTACCTAACTATGCCTCTAGGTGAACCGCCGTATGCCCTGAGCATCAGACCGGATCGTGGGCCTCGGCAAGCCCCGTAGGTGAGGCGACAGCCAGATCCTACGATCCCCGTTCATTTGCCGTCGTCTGCCCGCCAGGGGCCATTTCGTGCACCCTGGCGGGTGAGGCGAACTTACGCAGCGATGGTCAGCGGGGTATCCAGCCTGTCCCAGGCGCCAAGGACAGCTCTGTGGGCGTCCGGTTGGAGGTGCGCGTAGCGCTGGGTGTTCTGGAAGCTCTCGTGGCCGAGGAGGTGCTGCACCTCATACAGAGGAACTCCTTTCTGGACGAGCCAGGAGGCGCAGGTGTGCCGCATGGTGTGCGGCGGGTACTGCGGGACGAGCCGCCTTTCGGCGTCGGTGTCGACGTAGTAGGCACTGGTGACGGCTGGCCACCAGGTTTGCCGTCTCCAGTTGCCGTCGTCGAGCCGGCGGCCTGCCCGGCCCTTCGTGATGGTGGTGAACACCAGCGCATCGGGGTCGAGCCGATGGAGGTGGCGGTCGAGGGCCTCCAGGACGTGAGGGGGGAGCGGGACTTCCCGGCGGCTCTTGGAGCTCTTGGGGTATTCCTTGATCCCGCTCTTGGTGTTGACCTCGACTACGAACAGGCGTGACCGGCGGTGGTCGACACGGCGCCGGTGGAGTCCGGTTAGCTCACCCCAGCGCAGCCCGGTGTAGAAGTCAAGCAGAAACATCGTCCGCCACGGAGTTGCCAGTTCGTCCCGGATGCTCTGGGCCTGGTCGATGGTGAACCACCGTGGTGGCTGGACTGCAATGGTGGGCAGGTCGATGTGGCGACAGGGATTCACCGCGAGTATGTCGTCATCGACGGCTGCTCGCAGCATGGAGGAGGTCAGGTTGTAGGCCCGCTTGATCGCAGAGGCTCCCACACCCTTCTCCATCAGGGACCGAATCCAGCTCTGGACGTCCATGCGGGTGATGTCGCAGATCTCCCACTTGAACCAGTACGGAAGGACGTGGTTCCTGATGCTGGACGCATCGCCGCGCAGAGTGTGCGGTTCCGCGACACGGGCCTTCCACCACCGCTCGTGCCAGCCATGGAAGGCGATCTTGCTCGCCCGCGGATCCCGTAGCCGGCCGCGCGCGAATTGGGTCTCCATGTCCACGCCCCAGGCGCGTGCCTGCGTCTTGAGCGGGAACGACTCACTGAACCGGTCGCCATACCGGTTTCGTACCGTCGCTTGCCAGTTGCAGGACTTAAGCCTACGCAGGTACAGGACTCCTCCTTCAGCAGCGGGGCGTGGCGGACCTGGGCCGGCGACGGGCCGGCGGCAGAGTGACGGTCCGGCCGGCTACGAACTCTTCGAAGGCAGCGGCAGGGATGCGAAGGCGGGATCGTCGCGGGCCAGTGCGCAGGTCTACGACAGGCATGGCACCGCCTTCGATGAGGCGGTAGAGGGTGCGGCGGTCGACGTCCAGAGCGGCGGCGACGGTGGGAATGGACAGTAGGCGGGTAGGTGTTACCGGCTGGCCGGATGTGGTGGTGGCCTTCATGGCGTGCCCCCCTCGGCGTCGGGTATGGCGGGCGTGCAGGCGGGGTGTGCGAGGTGCCCGGCTGCGGTGAGTGCGGGGTTCATGGGCTGGCCGCAGCGGGCGCAGCGAAGGTGGAGTCCAGAGATGGGCTGCAAATCGCTGTCCGTGCCGTCCGTGCTGTCCGCGGGTCGGTGTTTTTGCAGGTCATCGGTGGGTGGGGGTGCGGACAGCGATTTGGGTTCGCTGTCCGCGGCGCTGTCCGCACTGTCCGCGGGGCCGTCGTGCGGACAGCGATCGGACGGCGTGCGGACAGAGGCGGCGTCATCGCTGTCCGCAGGTTCTTGCTGGTCAGCAAGGCTTGCGGACGGCGCGGACATTGCGGACAGCGATTTACACGCCGTCTCTGCCGGGGTGAGCTGGACGATGCGTCCGCGGTTGCGTCCGGTGTCGCGCGTTTCCTTGAAGGTCAGGCCAGCTGCTCGGAGAGCGGGGGCGGAGAAAACGCGGACCCCAAGGGAACCTCCCGTCTGTGCAGTGGCGCAGACGGGAGGTTCCGACCGGGTCGAGGTCGGGCAAGGTCATGCGGGGTGACGCCGGGCACCGAGGGCCACCAGCTGCTGAACCGACTCCGGTCCTGCGTGGTGGAGGCGCTCGTGCGAGGGACGTGCCGGGTCGGAGGCGCAGGCGGGGGGCGCGCGTGCGCGGGCACCGAACGTTCGGTTCGAGGCGCTGCTCTTGTAGGGCTGGGTAGATGGGGAAGTGCCGCCTCAGTCGCTGGTGCGTCGGCTCGCATGGCGATGTTGGCGGGCTGGGTGTGCCATGGAGGAATGAGCAGACGACGACTCCGTGGGCATTTGCCTGTCCATCTCCGAAATGCCAAGGCGCACCGGACGGGTGGTCCTCGTTCGACGGGCCGTCGTGGGGAGCCGCTGACTCGCCCGCAGACTGCCGCGTTGGTGGCCTCGGCGTTGCCTGGTGTAGCCGCCCTGGTTGCTCTGTTGTTCACGTGGATGCAGGTGAGTCAGAACACCAAGGAAGTTCGCATTTCAGAGCACGGCGAGGTCACTAATCGACTCAACAGTGCCGTCCAGAACCTGGCATCAGCTAATCCAGATATACGCTTGGGTGGCATTTATGCCCTGGATCGAATTATGCAGGATTCGCCTCGCGATGAACCTGCCGTCGTCTCGATCCTTTCTGCGTACATGCACAAGATTTCTCCGCGCAACCCTCAGAGCAAGGAGCCTGCGATCTCCAGCGACCTGAAGGCCGCTGTCTCCGTCATGGGCGACCGGCCAGAAGGTAGCCGCGCCGGACCTTTGGTCAATCTGGAAAATGTCGACCTCCATAAACTGGATGCAGATGAGCTGGTAACGCTTAAAGCCCAGACCCGCATTAACTTTCGCGACGCACGTCTCACTTCGGTCGACCTGAAAGACGCAAAACTCGGGCAGATCGATTTTACGGGTGCCGCAATGGAGAGGGCGGACCTCTCGGGTTCTGAGCTTAATGAAACACCCTTCAAAAAATCCGACCTCCCGGGTTCCAACATGAAGAACATCCAATGCGTCGGCTCCGACTTCACCGGGGCGCTACTTTTTGACGCCGACCTAAGCGGGGCCAACTTCAACCCTGCTTCCGATGAAACTGGATGCAAACTAACTGATGTGGATCTCAGTTACGCGAAACTCACTAAGGCTCGCCTGCTCAGCGTGCCTCTCAATGGAACAAATCTCTCTGGAGCGAATCTCGCTCAGGCGGATTTCACGGGGTCGGACTTGCGCGACGTCAACTTGGGTGGCACCGAGCAAAAGGCCGTCCTTGTGGGCACAAAGTTCAGCCATGCCGACTTGAGGGGAGCGAATTTGCAGAGGCTGGACTTGAGCAGCTGCGACTTGGAGGGCGCGGACCTGCGCGGCGCGCACCTTGACGGGGCTCGACTAAAGGGTGCCAAGCTCGACGGAGCTCGCGGCGTTCCTGCCGGGCATGGGTGAGGCAGCGCGACCAAGCCGCACAGCCCCTGACGAGGCGCCGCGGGACCGATTAGTCCCGAGGCGCCCTACTCCTTGCCGGACCGGATCCCGAGAAGTACACGCTCGTCGCTGCAGCCGGGCAGCGTCCGCGAAAGCGCAGGGCCTTGTCGTGGCAGGTACGGCAGACGTGGCGGTCCGGCCAGCGGACGGCGAACCAGCCGTGGCGTCCGCAGTGGGCGCAGGTCCGCTTGTGCCAGCGTTCGCACTGCTCAGGGGTGGTGTAGGCGGGGCTCATGCGTCGGGCGGGATCCGGGCTCGGCGGGGCCGCAGTGGTGTCGCGGTTGACGGGGCCCGGAGGTCGCCGGTGGCGGTCTTGCGGACGCTGGCGCGCGGGGCCGGAGACTGGGAAACGATCTCCAGTCGATCGGGAAGTGATCTTCACCCCATTCCATCGCCGCACGTCACGGGTACTCGTGAACACCCGGTGATTTCACGGACGGCCGTACCTGAAGCACAGAGCTGACACATCGTCAGAGCGAGCGTCAAATGAGCGTCGCGAGCGTCATTTCAGCGTCAAGATATCGCCCGTACCGCACGTAACGCCCATAGCGCACATCGACAAAAGCGCAGGTCAGGCGTCCTTCGCCACCGGCTTCAGGATGGCCACACACTCCACGTGGTGCGTCATCGGGAAGAGGTCGAAGGCGCGCAGCTTTACCGGCTTGTAGCCGGCCTCTGCGAAGTAGTTGAGGTCGCGGGCCAGGGCGGCCGGGTCGCAAGCCACGTAGGCGATGCGGCGGGCGCCGAGGGAGGCCAGGTGCTGGACCGTCTGCTTGCCGGCGCCGGCGCGGGGCGGGTCGAGGACGATGATGTCGGCCTCCTTGATGCCCGTGCGCGGGAGGACCTGTTCGACCTTGCCCTGTTCGATGCGGACGCGGTCGAGGTCCTGGAGGTTGTGGCGGGCGTCTTCGACGGCGCGCTTGCCGGATTCGATGCCGAGGACCGCGCCCTTCTCGCCGATGCGCTCGCCGAGGGCGCCGGCGAAGAGGCCCACGCCGCAGTAGAGGTCGAGGGCCATGTCGCCCTTGCGGGGCATGAGGCCCTGCATGACGGCCTTCACCAGCATGTCGGCCGCCTGCGGGTGGACCTGCCAGAAGCCGCCTTCGCCGACGCGGTACGTGCGCTCGTCGGCGCGCTCGCGGACGAAGGGGCGGCCGTGGACGCGGTGGACCTGCTTGTCCTTCTCGCCGATGCGGAGCACCGAGACCGGCTTGTCGAGTTCTACGATCGGGAGGCGGCCGCCCGGCTTGGGCGTCAGGATGACCTGGCGGTCGGCGGAGCCCGAAGCAGCGATGGCCTCGACCGTCGCGATCTGCGGCCACTCGCGCTTCTCGATGCCCAGCTCGCTCACGCCCTGGGCGGCGATCATGCAGTGGTCGATGACCTGGACCTCGTGCGAGCGGTGCTTGCGCAGGCCCGCGTGGCCCTCGGCGTCGATCGCGTACTGGACGCGGGTGCGCCAGGCGGGGACCTGGCCCGCGGGGAGCTTGTCGCCCTCGGCCGGCATCACGGTGCCGTCCCAGCCGGCCTCCTCGGGGGTGAGGCCCGCGAGGCGCTGGAGCTGCTCGGCGATGACCTCGCCCTTGAAGCGGCGCTGGGCGCCGGGCTTGGCGTGCTGCCAGTCGCAGCCGCCGCACTTGCCCGGGCCGGAGAAGGGGCAGGGGGCCGGCACGCGGTCCTTGGACGGGGAAAGGATCTCCACCGCGTCCGCGCGCAGGAAGCGGGACGTCGACTCGCCCTCCGTCACCCTCGCGATCACGCGCTCGCCGGGCAGCGTGTGGCGGACGAAGAGGACGCGGCCCGACTCCGTACGGGCTACGCAGTGGCCGCCGTGGGCCACCGGGCCGACCTCGACCTCGTACTCCTCGCCGACCAGCGAATCCTGCGGTGCGTTCTGCATGGTGGTCGGCTCCAGAGACGTAAGGAAAAGGGTGAGGCGGGACAGCCGTCCAGTCTACGGGCCGTCCCGCCCCACCTGCGAATTCGCCGATCGGCGGATCCGCTGCGTCGCTACGTGACTACTACTTCTTCGTCGACGCCTTTTCCTTCTTCTGCTCCGTCACCGGGCCCCGCCGCACCGAACCCGGCGCGTTCCACTCCGCGCGCTTGCGGGCCCGCAGCTTGGCGGCCTCGGAGGAGTCCAGCTGCCAGGGCACCGAGGTGACCATCACGCCCGGTGTGAAGAGCAGGCGGCCCTTCAGGCGCAGGGCGCTCTGGTTGTGCAGCAGGTGCTCGTACCAGTGGCCGACCACATACTCGGGGATGTAGACGCTGACGACGTCGCGCGGGCTCTCCTTGCGGAGGCTCTTGACGTAGTCGATGACGGGCCGCGTGATCTCGCGGTAGGGCGAGTCGAGGACCTTCAGCGGGACGTCGATGCTGCGGTGCTGCCACTCCTCGCGCAGCGCCTTGGTCTCGGCGGCGTCGACGCTGATGCTGAGCGCTTCGAGGGTGTCGGAGCGCATGAGCTTGGCGTAGGCCAGGGCCCGCAGCGTCGGCTTGTGGATCTTGGAGACCAGGACGATCGAGTGGACGCGCGAGGGGCGGACGGTCTCGTCGCCCGGGCCCTCGTCGGCGGCGATCTCCTCGGCCACCCGGTCGTAGTGCTTCCGGATCGCCGTCATCGTGGCGTAGAAGATCACCATGCCGAGCAGGGCGACCCATGCGCCGTGGGTGAACTTCGTCAGGAGGACGACGACGAGGACGAGGCCGGTGAGGAAGGCGCCGAACATGTTGATCGCCCGGGAGCGGACCATGTGGCGGCGCTTGGCCGGGTCGGTCTCCGTGCGCAGGTGGCGGTTCCAGTGCCGGACCATGCCGGTCTGGCTCAGGGTGAAGGAGACGAAGACGCCGACGATGTAGAGCTGGATCAGCTTCGTCGAGTCGGCCCCGTAGATGTACGTGAGGACCGCGGCCGCTCCCGCGAGCAGCACGATGCCGTTCGAGAACGCCAGGCGGTCGCCGCGCGTGTGCAGCTGGCGCGGCAGGTAGCGGTCCTGGGCGAGGATCGAGCCGAGCAGCGGGAAGCCGTTGTACGCGGTGTTGGCCGCGAGGAACAGCACGAGCGCGGTGGCCGCCGCGAGGATGACGAAGAGGAACGATCCGCTGCCGAAGACGGCCTCGGCGACCTGCGAGATCACCGGGTTCTGGGTGTAGTCCTCGCCGACCGGGATGCCGTTCTTGAGCAGGTCCGTGGCCGGGTTCTCGGCCATCCGGACGTTGGTCGCCATGGCCAGGCCGATGATGCCGCAGAACATGGTGACGGCGAGGCCGCCCATCAGGGCGAGCGTCGTGGCGGCGTTCTTCGACTTCGGCTTGCGGAAGGCGGGGACGCCGTTGCTGATGGCCTCGACGCCGGTGAGGGCGGCACAGCCGGAGGAGAAGGCGCGCAGCAGCAGGAAGACGAGGGCGAAGCCCGCGAGGCCCTGGTGCTCGGCGTGGATGGTGTAGTCGGCGGTGGGGGCCTTCATCGTCTCGTCCATGAAGAGGCCGCGGGCGGCACCCCAGATGATCATGATGAAGACGCCGCCGACGAAGACGTACGTCGGGATCGCGAAGAGCTTTCCGGACTCCTTGACGCCGCGCAGGTTCATCAGCGTGAGCAGCACGATCACGCCGATGGCGCAGGCCGTCTTGTGCTCGATGACGAAGGGGATGGCGGAGCCGAGGTTCTCGATGCCGGAGGCGATGGAGACCGCGACGGTCAGGACGTAGTCGACGAGCAGGGCGCTCGCGACGGTGAGGCCGGCCTTCGGGCCGAGGTTGACGTTGGCGACCTCGTAGTCGCCGCCGCCGCTGGGGTAGGCGTGGACGTTCTGGCGGTACGAGGCGACCACCGTGAACATCAGCACCACGACCGCGACGGCGATCCAGGGGCTGAAGTGGTAGGCCGACACGCCTGCCGCGGAGAGCACGAGGAGCACTTCGCCCGGCGCGTACGCCACGGAGGAGAGCGGGTCGGAGGCGAAGACGGGCAGGGCGATGCGCTTGGGGAGAAGGGTTTCTCCCAGCTTGCTGCTGTGCAGCGCCCGGCCGATGAGGATCCGTTTCGGCAGGTCGGTCAGTTTGGACACAACAGAGGATCGTAAGCGCTCCCCCGGACGGCCGCCCACCCGCCACCCGCCGGAAAGGAAATGTGGCGTACGCCGCATCCCCGATCCGGCGTGCGCCGCGGCCCGATCCGGCGCACGCCGTAGCAGGTCAGCCGTGCAGCAGCGTGGGCAGCGCCCGGTGGCCGTTGGAGATGAAGGACTCCACGGGCTGCAGGTCGCCCGGCTCTACGGCGAGCCGCATCCGGGGGAAGCGGTCGAAGAGGGCGGGCAGCGCGATGGCGGCCTCCAGACGGGCGAGGGGGGCGCCGAGGCAGAAGTGGACGCCGTGGCCGAAGGCGAGGTGGTCCTTGACTGCCCGGGTGACGTCGAAGCGGTCCGGGTCCGAGCCGTGCAGCTGCGGGTCACGGCCGGCCGCGGCGTAGGCGGCGAGGATCGCGTCGCCCTGCCGCAGCACGGTGCCGTCGGGGAGGGCGATGTCCTCGGTGGCGTAGCGCAGCGGGAGGCTCGCGACGGGGGCCCGGTTGCGCAGGGTCTCCTCGATCACGTCGTCCCAGCCGGCCGTGCCCGCGCGGACGAGGGCCAGCTGGTCGGGGTGGGTGAGCAGGGCGTGGATGGCGTTGTCGAGGAGGTTGACGGTCGTCTCGTGCCCGGCGCTGATCACCAGCAGCAGGGTGTCGAGGAGCTCCTGTTCGCTCAGGCGCGAGCCGTCCTCCTCGCGGGCGGAGATCAGCACGCTGGTCATGTCGTCGCCGGGGGCGGTCCGCTTGGCGGCGACGAGGGCGCCGAGGAGCTCGTAGATCCGCGCGTACGTGGCGGTGACCTCGGCCGGGTCGGCGGAGGTGTGGAAGATGCTGTCGACGCAGTCCCGCAGGCCGTCGCGGAGGTCGGGGTCGGTGACGCCGTAGAGCTCGCAGATGACCTGGATGGGGATCGGGTACGCGTACGCCGCGCGCAGGTCGACGGGCTCGCCGGGGGCCCTGGCCGCCAGGCCGTCGAGGAGGTCCGCGGCCATCGCCTCGATGCGCGGGCGCAGGGCGGCGGTGCGGCGGGCGGTGAAGGCCTTGGCGACGAGGGCGCGCAGCCGCTTGTGGTCGGTGCCGTAGGCGGTGAACATGTTCCGCACGGCGACCCAGGTGAACAGGGGCCACTCGGGGGAGATCTCACCGTTGATCCAGGCCGGCCAGTGCCGGTGGGGGTCCTTCGAGACGCGCGGGTCGGTCAGGAGCTCCTTCAGCAGCGGCTGGGTGGTCACTGCCCACGCCACCACTCCGCCAGGAAGCTCCACGGGCGTCGCTGCGCCCCGGGTCCGGATGCGGGCTGCCTCGCCGTGAATGTCGCTGCCGGTGGCGTCGATGCGGACCGGGGCGGGCTGAGCCGGGACGGTGCTGGACTTGAGTTCCATCGGCTGTCTCCAGTGGGGTCGGCCTGCTGAAGGGGCTGCGAGAGCTGGGAGGGATGCGAGAGCTGGGAGGGATGGGAGAGCTGGGAAAGCTGCGGGGACGGGGCGGACTGATCGGGGCGGGGCTGCTCGTACGGCGGTACGGGGCCGCGTACCGCGGAGGCCGAGAGGTCGTGGACGGGCGCGGGCCGGGCGCCGGACGGCGGCGCCGGCGGGAAGCGCACAGGCAGGGCCGTCAGCGCGCGGTGGAAGGGGCCGGGGCGCCAGACGAGGCGGTCGGCGGGGATCGCGAGCTCCAGGTCCGGCAGGCGGTCGAGGAGCTTCTCGACGGCGACGGCGGCGATCAGGCGGGCCGAGTCCTTGGCCGGGCAGTGGTGGGGGCCCGCGCTCCAGGCGAGGTGGGCGCGGTTGCCGGTGCGCCGGGTGGTGAGCAGCGCGGGGTCGGTGTTGGCGGCGGCGAAGCTGACGACGACGGGCTCGCCTGCGGCCAGCGGCACACCGCCGAAGTCGACGTCCTGCACGGGGTAGTGGACGGCGTAGTTGGCCATCGGCGGGTCGAGCCAGAGCACCTCGTCCAGGGCGTCCTCGACCGGCATGCTGCCGCCCGCGAGGTCGCCCGCGAAGCGGTCGTCGGAGAGCAGCAGCCGCAGGGCGTTGGCGATGAGGTTCTGCTGGGGCTCGGTGCCGGCGCCGATGAGGACGACGTGCTGGTGGATCAGCTCCTCGTCGCTCAGGCGGGCGTGGTGGGCCATGAGCCAGGAGGTCATGTCCGCGCCGGGCTGCTCGCGCTTGAGGGCGATGAGTTCGACGAGGCTGCTGGTGATGAGGGCGTCGGCGCGCTCGGCGTCGACGCCGTCGAAGATGCCGGAGAAGCCCTCGACCAGCCGGTCGCCGAGCTCGGGCGGGCAGCCGAAGAGCTGCTGGAAGACCAGCAGCGGCAGCACCTTGGCGTACGCGCCGAGGAGGTCGGCCTCGCCCAGGCCGGCGAAGCGGTCGATGAGGGTGTCGGCGCTGCGCTCGACGTAGCCGCGCAGGGCGTTGGGGTCGATGCGCGAGAGGGAGTCCGTGACGGCCTGGCGCAGCCGCGTGTGGGCCTCGCCGTCGGAGAACAGGCAGTTGGGCCGGTAGGCCATCATCGGCACGACGGGGTTGTCCGGGGCGACCCTGCCGTCGGCGAGGGCGCGCCAGCGGCGGGCGTCCTTGCCGAAGATCTCGGGGGTGCGGAGCACTTCGAGGGCGGCCCGGTAGTCGGTGACGAGGGTCGCGTGGGCCCCGGGCGCCAGCTCCACGGGGGCGGCCGGGCCCTGGGTGCGCAGCCGGGCGTAGACGGCGTGCGGGTCGGCGGCGAAGTCGGGCCCGTACATGGGGGTGGGGGCGTGCCGGTGGTACGCGGGGGCCGGGGCGGCGTGGCCCTGGTGCGGGGTGGCGTGGCCCTGGTCCTGCGCCGCGTAGCCCTGGGGCGGAGCCGCGTAGCCCTGGGGCGGAGCCGCGTAGCCCTGGGGCGGAGCCGCGTAGCCCTGGTCCTGGGCCGCGTAGCCCTGGTGCGCGGGGCAGCCGGGCGGCGGCACGGCGCCGGGCGGGGGTCCTCCTCCGGCTCCGGGGTCGGCTCCGAGGCCGGAGCCGAGGCCGGGGTCGGCTCCGAGGCCGGGGTCGGCTCCGAGGCCGACTTCGTGTTCGGTGCCGGGGCCGGTGCCGGTGCCGGATGCGGCACCGGGGCCGAAAGCGGGTGCGGCGCCGGGGCCGAAAGCGGGTGCGGCGCCGGGGCCGAAAGCGGGTGCGGCCCCCGGTGCGGCGCCGGGCGTGGCCCCGGGCGCGGCTCCCCCTTCGGCTCCCCAGCCGGGGGATCCCCAGTCGTCGGGACGGTGGTTCACACGTGCTCCCGTACTACGGTCCGCCGCTGCAGGTACTCGACGAGGGAGATGAGCGCGCGGGTGGAGGAGACGCGGTCACGGGCGTCGCAGGTGACCAGCGGGGTCTCGGGCAGCAGGTCGAGGGCCTCGCGGATCTCCTCCTCCGGGTACACGGGGGCGCCGTCGAAGTGGTTGACGGCGACCGCGTAGGGCAGGCCGAGCTCCTCCAGGAGGCCCATGACGTCGAAGGACTGCTCCAGGCGGCGGGTGTCGGCGAGGACGAGGGCGCCGAGCGCGCCGTGCGTCATGTCCTGCCACAGGCGGGTGAAGCGCTGCTGGCCGGGGGCTCCGAAGAGGTAGAGCACGAGGCTGTCGCTGAGGGTGAGGCGGCCGAAGTCCATGGCGACCGTGGTGGTGGTCTTGCCCTCGATGCCGGCGAGGTCGTCGACGCTCGCGCCGGCCTGGGTCATGGTCTCCTCGGTGCGCAGCGGCCGGATCTCCGACAGCGAGCCGACGAACGTGGTCTTGCCCACCGCGAAGTGGCCGACGACGAGGAGTTTCGCGGCGGTGCTCACGGTACGGCGCAGATAGAGGTCTCCGTCGGGAGCTGGCTCAGAGGCGAGCGCGGAGTCCATCCAGCACCTCCTGCAGGATCTGGGCCTCGGGGAGTTGAGCCGAGGGGATGGGGGCCCGGGTGATGAGGTGGCCGCTGTCGACGAGGTCGCCGAGCAGCACCTTGGTGACGCTGACGGGCAGCATGAGGTGCCCGGCGATCTCGGCGACCGACAGCGGGCCGCCGAGGCAGAGTTCCATGAGCCGGCGCTTTTCGGGGCTGAGCCCGGTGAGCGGCCGGTCGTACTGGGCCAGGACCAGGGTGACCAGGTCGAAGGTGTTGCGGGTCGGGTGGGCGCGGCCGTCGGTGACGACGTACGGGCGCACTAACCCTCGCTCGTGCCTCGGCGTGGGCGGGGTCATGCCGGGGCGCCCGAGCCCTGCCAGTTGCCGACGTTGCCCGCGTTGCCTGCGCTGCCCACGTTGCCTGCGCTGCCTGCGCGGGGCGGGCTGGTCAGCTCCTTGCCGAGCCGGTCGACGAGCTTCTGCATGCGGTACGTGACCGCTTCCATGTCGACGTGCTCGGTGGCGGAGACGGCGAGGTAGGCGCCGGGGCCTGCGGCGATGAGGAAGACGTAGCCGTGGGCGAACTCGACGAGCGTCTGCCGCCACGGGTTGTCCTGCTGCGCCTGGTGGGTGCAGAACTCGGAGGTGGAGCGGCTGATGGACTGCAGGCCGGACAGGGCCGCGGCCTGACGCTCGGCCTCGTCGCGCTCGATGCCCTGGGAGCGGGCGCGCAGCATGCCGTCCGAGGACAGGAGGATCGCGTGCCGGGCTTCGGGCATCTTGACGACCTCGTCCAGCATCCAGCCGAGCTCGTTGTTGAGGTGGTCGTTCACGCGTGGGGGTTCCCTTCGTCGTCTACGGGGGCGGGGGCCTGGGCAAAGGGGTGGGCGGCGTCCGGTTCCGGGGCCCCGTGCAGCGGGCCTACGGGAGTGCCTGCGGCGGGGGTGCGGCCCGCGCGGGTGCCGCGCGCGAAGGCGCCCATGCGGCGGGCGGTCTCCTCGGCGCTGCGCTCGGGGACGGCGACTCCGCTGCCGGGGGCGTTCGGTGCGGGCGTCTCGGCGGGCAGGGGCCCGGGCCGGTCGCGGCGGGCGCCGGGGGCGGGCTGCCGGCGGCGGCGCTTGGGGAGGCCTCCGGCGGTGGACCCGACGGAGCCGGGGACCCCTCCGGGGAGGGAGCCACCATCGGTGCCGGTGCCGGTGTCGGCGCCTGTGCCCGTGCCTGCGCCTGTGCCTGCGCCTGCGCCTGTGCCTGCGCCTGTGCCTGCGCCTGCGCCTGCGCCGACGGACGGGGCGGCGCCCAGGGCGGTGCCGGTTCCGGTGCCCGGGACTGAGCCGGTGCCGAAGGTCCCGGGGCCGCCTGCGCGCGCCCCGGGGAAGCCACCGTGGGCGTCGAGGAAGCCGTCGGGTGCCTCGGGGCTACGGGCGGACGTTTCCGGGAACCCATCGCGGGCTTGGGGGTTACGGGCGGAGGCGTCCGGGAAGCCGCCAGGTGCAGCCTGGGGGTTACGGGCAGAGGTCTCCGGGAAGCCGCCAGGTGCAGCCTGGGGGTTACGGGCAGAGGCGTCCGGGAAGCCGCCAGGTGCAGCCTGGGGGTTACGGGCAGAGGTCTCCGGGAAGCCGGCCGAGGCTTCCGGGAAGTCGGGGAAGTCCGGTACGGGTGCCTGCCCCGGGGGCCGTGTCGCGGCGGTACGGTCCGCCGCGTGCCCGCCCGCAGACCGCAGCGGGGTGGTGTCGGGCCCGTCGATGTCGATCTGGGTGAGCAGGGCGCTGGGGAGGAACAGCACGGCCCGGACGCCGCCGTAGGGCGAGCGGGTGTCGACGGAGACGCTGAACCCGTAGCGCGCGGCGAGCACGCCGATGACGGGGAAGCCGAACTGCGGCGGGTCGCCGAGGCGCGAGACGTCGACGGCGGCGCGGCCGGTGAGCAGGGCACCGGCCCGCTGGATCTCCTGGCCGTCCATGCCGACGCCCGCGTCGTCGATGACGATGCAGGCGCCGTTGTGCACGGGCTGCAGGCCGACCTCGACGGTGGTGTTGGGCTGGGAGTGACGGGCGGCGTTGTCGAGGAGCTCGGCGACGGCGAGGACGACGGGCTCCACGGCGCGGCTGACGACGGCGAGGTCGGCCTGGCTGTGGACCTGGACGCGCCGGTAGTCGCGGATGCGGGAGGTGGCGCCGCGGACGACGTCGGTGAGCGGGGAGGCGGCGCGCTGCCGGCCCGGCCAGGAGCCGCACAGGACGGCGATGGCCTGGGCGCGGCGGCCGAACTGGGAGTTGGCGTGGTCGATCTGCAGCAGGTCGCGCAGCACGTCGGGGTTGTCGTGCCGGTCCTGCATGTCGGAGATGGCCAGCTGCTGCTCGTGGGCGAGGCCCTGGAGGGCGCGCATGGAGGCCTTGAGGGCGGCCTTCGCGGACTGGTCGGCGCGGGCCTGCGCCTTGTCGACGGCCTGGGTGAAGGTGTCCATCACCGACTGCAGGCCGTGGGCGAAGACGGTACCCGTGAGCTGTTCGTCGAGCAGGCCGGGCAGCGGCACGGGCTGGTGCATGGAGGCCGTGACGGCGGGGAGCCGGACGGCGACCAGGTGGCCGAGCTCGCTGTCGCGCGCCCGCTGCCCCTCCTCCAGCGTGGCGGCGCGCAGCCGCAGGGCCGCGGCGATCCCCCGCTGGCGCACCAGCAGGACCGCGACGGCGATCAGTGCGGCGGCCAGGCACCAGGTCACTACGTCCGGTATGTGATGTGACATCAATTCCTCGTGGACGCAGGGGGCATGCGGACGGCTGGACGAGGCCGTTGTCCCTGACGTCCCGTCCAGAAGCGGAATACGCCGATCATCCTAACCACGGCGCTCCCCGCTTGGCCGATCTTCGCCCCTGGATGACCGAACATGCATCCGGCTTCCGCGGGGCCTCGGGTGAGGGTACGGAAGGCGAAAGAAAAGCGCAGGTGGTTCGCGTGAGATGTTGTCAGGGCCACAGTGCCCGGTCGACCAGCGGGCCTGCGGCGCCGGCGTAGCCGGCGGGGTCACACAGGGCGGCCAGTTCGGCCGCGGTGAAGTGACCATCCAGTAACGGCTGCTCGGCGAGGATCGCCTGCAGTTCCCGGCCACCGGCGGCCGCTTCGGCCGACGCCTCCGTCAACAGGCGCTCGGCCTCGTCCCGGCCGATGCGCGGCGCGAGGACGGCCGCGAGCCGCTCGGAGACGATCTGCGCGCCCGTGAGACGGAGGTTGGCGCGCATGCGGTCCGCCCGGACGTCCAGGCCGGAGGCCGGCTCGGCGGCGGTGCGGACGGCTCCGCCGGTGAGGCGGAGGCACTCGCGCAGCAGCTGCCACTCCGCGTGCCAGGCGCCGGCGGACCGCTCGTCCTCGGCGGCCAGGCACTGCGTCAGGGCGCCGGCCAGCGCGGGGACCTGGAGCGCCGCGCTGCGGATCAGTGTGGCGAGGACGGGGTTGCGCTTGTGCGGCATGGCGGAGGAGCCGCCGCGCCCGGCGGGGCCCGGCTCGGCGACCTCGCCGACCTCGGTGCGGGCCAGCGACTGCACGTCGGCCGCGATCTTGCCGAGGGCGCCCGCGGTGAAGGCGAGGGCGGCGGCCAGGTCGGCGACGGGGGTGCGCAGCGCGTGCCAGGGCAGGGCGGGGCGGGCCAGGCCCGTCTCGGCGGCGAAGGCGTCCACGAGACGCTCGGCGTAGCTGCCGGCGGAAGCGTCTGTGCCGGCGTCCGCGTCGGCATCGGTGGCCTGGGCTCCTTCGAGCCGGGCGTGCTCCAGGTAGCCGGAGAGTGTGCCCGCCGCGCCGCCCAGCGACACCGGCAGGCTCACGTGCACCCTCGCGAGTCGCTGCTCCGCGTCGAGGACGAGCTGCCGCCAGCCGGCCGCCTTCAGCCCGAAGGTGATCGGCACGGCGTGCAGGGTGAGCGTACGGCCCGCCATGAGGGTGTCGCGGTGCCGTGCGGCGAGGACGGCGAGCGCCTCGGCGGTACGGGTCAGGTCGGAGCGGACGGTACGCAGGGTGCGGTGCGCGACCAGCATGGCGCCGGTGTCGAGGATGTCCTGACTGGTGGAGCCGCGGTGCACGTACGGGGCGGCGGCGGGGGTGTCGGCGGCGACGAGGCGGGTGAGCGCCCGCACGAGGGCGACGACGGGGTTGGCGGTCTCGCGGGCGGCCAGCGCGAGGGCCCGGACGTCGAGCCGCTCGGCACGCGCGCACCGTGTGACGGCCTCCGCGGCCGGGGCGGACACGGTACCGAGGCGGGCCTGAGCGCGGGCGAGGGCGGCCTCGGCGTCGAGCATGGCCTGCAGCCAGGCGGTATCGGTGGTGGCCTCCTCGGCGGGGGTGCCGACGCGAACGGGTGAGAGCAGACCGGCATCGGGGCGGGCGCCTCTCGGCCGCTGTGCGCCGCGCTTCCTCCACCGCGAGGGCGATCAGCCGCGGCGGAGCCGCCGTCGGG
>NZ_BMUT01000001.1:0-177008 GCF_014650335.1 Streptomyces hiroshimensis | reverse complement strand
CCGCCGGGCTCCATCGCGTTGGCTGATCGCCGCCGCGGCGGCGGAATCACAGGTGCAGGCACCCGTTGGCATTGCGCCGCATCGGACTCAGCCGCGCCTCCACTCCCACCGCCGCGGCGACGATCAGCCAACGCGGCACTCTCCGGCGGTACCGAACCGGCCCGGGCGGGCGCGGGTACGGCACCGCCCGGCTCCGACGCGGGGGTTGTGCGCCGCGGCGGCGGAATCAAGGAGGCCGGCGCCTCATCGCCTCGCGCAAGAGGCCGGGTCCCCTTACAGGCGCCCGCACTCCCACCGCCGCCACGGCGATCAGCCGACGCGGTGCTCTCCGGCGGTGCCGAACCGGCCTGGGTCCGTACGGCACCGCCGCGCTCCGACGCGGGGGCTGCGCGCCGCGGCGGCGGAATCGAGGGGGCGGGCTTCTCCGCGTCGTCGGGGGTCGCGGTCACACGATCACGCCTTCCGGGGTCGTGTCCGGGGGGACCGGACGGAGGGCCGGCGGTACGTGGGCGGTCGGGGGCAGGGACAGGACCGCGCGGGCTATGGCGTCCGCGTCGCCCAGCGTCACCGAGCCGACGCCCGGCCGGATGCCCGCCGCCGTGACCCAGTGCACGGATTCCGTGGGCACCCCGTAGGCGAAGCGGCGCGGGTGGGGCCGGCCGCGGCCGTCGACGACGTGGTACGGGCGCTCGGTGACGGCCAGTCCGCCGGTCTCGTAGCCCGCGCCCGTGGCCGAGGGGATGCGGTAGGTGGTGATCTGATCGGTGTTCAGGAGGTGACGGAGCAGGGGGTCGGCGGTGCGGCGCAGGTCCGGCTCGGGCAGCCGGGCCTCGATCAGTACGCGGGAGCGGACGGGCGGGCCGGGCACGGCCGGGCAGTCGGCGGCGAAGGAGGGACCGGCGGGGCCTGCGACCTCCAGGCGGACGACGGTGCCGGGACCGGTGACCTCCAGGACGCCGGCCTCGATGAGGGCGGCCATCTCCTCGATACGGGAGGCGGGCGGGCCGATGGAGAGGAAGGCGTTGAGGGGGGTGTACCAGCCTTCGAGGTCGTCCCGGTGGGAGTCGCCCTCCAGGCCGCCGTGGTCGACGGCGAGCCGGATCTCGTTGCGCAGGTCGCGCAGGACGTCCAAGGCGGCCTTCAGGGGCCCGCTGACGTTGCCCTCGCGGGCGGCCCGCACGTCCGCGCGCAGATGGTCCAGGAGCCAGGCGCGGAAGTCGGCGCGGCCGGTGAACGCGCGGTCTCCGTACGGTCTGGCGAGGCGCGGCCAGTCCCAGCGGTCGGCGGGGGCGATGCGGAAGGCGTCGAGGAGCTGCGCGCGCTCGTCGTCCTTCTCCAGCGCCAGGAAGCGCTCAGTGAATTCCTCCCGCTCGCCCGCCCGGCCGAGCCGCTCCAGCAGCGTGCCGTAGTAGACGCCCTCCACCTCGCCCGCGATCAGCGGCCACAGGTCGGTGCCGAAGCGCACGGGACCCCCGCGCCGGGCGCGTTCGCGCAGGCCGGCGATGCAGCCGGCGGTGAGCAGCCGGGGCCGGTGGCGGCCGTGGGCGCCCTTCTCGTTCTCGCCACGGGCGTGGTACGGGACGCCGCGCCGGGAGAAGGCGTACAGCCGCGGCTCCGCACCGGACGGGCGGTAGACGACCCGGCCGCCCTCGCGGACGAACGTGCCGCCGCGCCCGGCGCTGAACAGCGCCATGTAGTCGAAGAAGTTCAGGCCCAGGCCGCGCAGCAGGACGGGCTGTCCGGGCGCGATGTGCCCGAGGTCGAGGTCGGCGGGGTTGACGGGCGTGACGTAGTCGAGGTGGTGGATACGGGCCAGCGACGCCGTACGGGCTTCCCGGGCGGACAGCTGCGCGGGCACGTGGCCGAGCGCCATGACGACCGCGTCGAGCCGGTTGAGCCGGGTGCCGTCCTCCAGGCGGATGCCCTGAGGGCCGCCGGTGATGCCTTCGGCGTCGGCCATGGCGACCGCGCGCGAACGGTGGACTTCGACGGTCACGTGCGCGGGGGCGCGGGCGGCGATCCGCCGGAAGCAGGCGTGGAGGTAGCGGCCGTAGAAAGCGCGGGTGGGGTAGGTGTCCGGTCCGAGCGTGCGGGCCTCGGCGAGGGTGCCGGCGTCGGACTCGTCGCCCGCCACGCCCTCGCCGTCCTCCCCGCTCTTCGCGCCGAGCCCGCCCTCCAGGCCATCCCAGCCCTCCGCGCCGAGCCCGCCCGCCACGCCGTCCCCGCTCTCCGCGCCGGCCGCCATGGCGCGCGCCCACTCGTACAGGCTGGGGCCCGGTTCGACCGGGCCCTCGATGCGGGCGCTGTCGTCCGTGTACACGGTGATCTGTGAGGCCACGGTGTTCATCAGCAGGTGGGGCGACTGGTCGGTGCGCCACACGGTGCCCGCGCCGGGGGCGGAGGGGTCGACGACGTGCACGGTCACCGCGGAGTGCGAAGGCGTGGCGCGCTCGTTGGCGCACAGCCGCTCCAGCACGGACAGTCCCCGTGGGCCGGCGCCGACGATGCCGACCTCGATACGGCTGCTGCTGCTCATGCGTATGCTCCTCCGTTCTGAGGGGGCTCCCCGCGGCGGATTCCGCACGCCTTTCATCTGGCCGTCGCCGCACGACGGGGGTCAACGTGCGGCTGCGGGCTCCGTCAGGTCCCTGCCCGTGAGATGACATACCGTCAGCCGCGCCTCTCCGGGCCCCTCCCCCGGCCGTGCGACAGTGGGCCGCATGCGCGCCGCCTACATCACACGGACCGGCCCGCCGGAGGAGATCGTGGTCGGCGAGCTCCCCGCGCCGCGCCCCCGGCCGGGCCCCACCGACGTCCTGGTCGACGTCGCCGCCACGGCCGTCAACCCCGTCGACACGCTGGTCCGCTCCGGGGGCTTCCGGACGGCGCTGCCCTTCCCCTTCGTGATCGGCCGGGACCTGGTGGGGACGGTCGCCGAGGCCGGGCCGGGCGCGCCCGGGTTCACGCCCGGCGACCCGGTGTGGTGCAACAGCCTGGGGCACGGCGGCCGCCAGGGGCCCGCGGCCGAACAGGCCGTCGTCCCCGCCGACCGGCTCTACCCGTTGCCCTCCGGGGCGCGGCCCGAGGACGTCGTCGCGGTCGCCCACCCCGCCGCCACGGCCTACCTCGCGCTGTTCACCCACGGCGGGCTGCGGGCCGGCGCGACCGTGTTCGTCGCCGGGGCCGCGGGGAACGTGGGCAGCGCGCTGGTGGAGCTGGCCGAGTGGGCCGGCGCCCGGGTGGTGGCCACGGCCGCGGCGCGCGACGCGGAGTACGTACGCTCGCTCGGCGCCGCCGAGGTCCTCGACTACGCCGGTCCCGGGCTCGCCGGGCGCATCGCGGCGGCCGCGCCCGGCGGCGTCGACGTGCACGTCGCCACCCACGGCGGGCACGATCTGGACGCCGCCGTCGCGCTGCTGGCCCCGCGCGGCCGGATCGTGCTGCTCGCGGGCGTCGCCGCCCGGCCCGTCCTGCCCGTGGGGCCGCTGTACCAGAAGGGCGGGGCGGTCGTGGGCTTCGCGATCTCCCACGCCTCCACGACCGAACTCGCCGAGGCGGCGGGCGTCGTGGGGCCGCTGGTCGCCACGGGGCGGCTACGGGCGCGGGCCGTCGAGCAACTGCCGCTCACGGCCGCGGCCGAGGCGCACCGCCGCATGGAGAGCGGGGAGCTCCGCGGGCGCCGACTGCTCTTGACGGTCTGACGGCTTGACGGCTTGACGGCTTGAGGGTGCCTGAGGACGCCTGAGGGCCGGCTCCGGGGCCCGTACGGGGGTGCCCGGGACCTGACTCATCCACCGGGACGGCATTGCCCGCGGTGCACGGGCCCGCGCACCCTGGAAGCTATGACTCCCCCATCCACCGGCGCCAACGCCGACGTTGACGCCGCGATCCTCCGGGTGCAGGCCCGCATCCTCGTCGCGGCCTCGCCCGGCACCGTCTACGACACGGTCAGCGATCTCGCCCGCAGCGGCGAGTGGAGCCGCGAGTGCACCGGCGGCAGCTGGGTGTCCGGCACGCCGCGCACGGTCGGCGCCGTCTTCCGCGGCGAGAACCACCGCGGAGCGGACGTCGTGCCCTGGGCGCCGGTCGTCCGCGGCCCCTGGACCACCGAGTCCGAGATCGTGGCCGCCGAGCCGGGGCGGCTGTTCCAGTGGGCCGTCCGCGACAGCGCCGGCCGGCGTCAGGACAGCATCTGGACGTACGAGTTCGAGGCCGCCGGGGACGGCTGTCTGCTCGTCCACCACTACCGGCTCGGCCGGCCCACCGAAGGGCTCGCGAAGATCTTCCGGCAGCTGGGCCCGGACGGGCGGCGGCGGTTCACCGCCGAGTGGAACCGCAAGCTCGCCGACGACGTCGCTGCGGCGCTGTCCCGCATCAAGGACATCGTCGAGCGGACTGCGATCGAGAGGACCGCCGTCGAGCGGACTGCCGTCGAGCGGACCGTCTGACAGGCCCGTGCCGCGAGGGCCGAGAGATGAGGAGAGATGTCGAACCGAGCGGCGCCGTCACGCCCGTGGGCCGAGCGGTGGGACGCCGACGACCCGGGCTTCTGGGCCCGGGGCGGACGGTACGTCGCCCGGCGAAACCTGCTGCTGGCGGCCCTCTGCGGGCACCTGGGACTGTCCGTCCGCGGCATGTGGCCGGTGATCGTGCTGTTCCTGCCCGCGGGCAGCGGGGCGGCGCCCGGGCCCGGTGAGAAGTTCCTGCTGCTCGTCACCCCCGTGGTCGCCGGGGCGGCGCTGCGCCCGGCCGCCGCGCGTGCCCTCGCCCGGCTGGGCGGCCGGGACCACACTGCCGTCACCACGGCCGCCCTGGCCCTGCCCGGGCTCGCCGCCGTGTACGCCCTGCAGCGGCCCGGCGCGCCGCTGTGGCTGCTGCTGGCCGCCGCCGCGACCGCCGGTGCGGGCGACGCCGCCGCGGCCTCCCCGGCCGGGGCCGCCGCCTCCTTCCCCCGGCACGGCCGGGCGCGGGCCCTCGCCCTCGCCACCGTCGGAGGGGACCTCGGGCTCGCCTCCGCCCAGCTCGTCGGATTGCTGGCCGCCACGACCGCGGGCGGCTCCTCCCCCGCCCGGATCGCGGCCGTCCACATTCCGCTGACTCTGCTGGCGGCGCTGGTGGTCGCGCTGCGGATGGACAACTTGCCGGGTGAGGTTGGGGTTGAGGTTACGGAGGCGGAAGCGCGGAGCTGGGCGGGGGCGGGTACAGGGGCGGGGACGGATCCGCACCTGGCGTGGCTGTCGCTGCTGTCCCTCGCCACCGCCGGCTCGTTCACCGGCTACGGGCTCGCCTTCGGGCTGGTGCTGCGGCACGGGTTCGGCGCCTCCGCGCTCGTGGCCCTCGCGTGCGCGCTGCCGGCGACGCTGCTCGGTGCGGCCGCCCGGCCCTGCGGCGGGTGGCTGGCCGGGCGGTGGGGCGGGGCGCGGGTCACGCTGGGGAGCCTGACGGGCATGGCGGTGGGCACGGCCGTGCTCGCCGCGGCGTCGTCGCGGGGGGTCGTGGGGGTGTTCGCCGCCGCGTTCACGGTGCTGATCGTGCTCGGCGGCATCGGTGCCGGGGCCGTCGCCACGGTCGCCCCGGCGGTGTTCGCCGCGCGGGCGGGCGAGGCGATCCTCTCCGGCCAGGACGCGAGGACCGCCTTCGCGGCCGCCCGCCGGCGCACCGTCTTCGCCTCCGGCCTCACCGGCCCGGCCGGCGCGCTCGGGGCTGCCGCGATCGGCTTGTCCCTGGGCGCCGCCTACGACGCGGGCTCGCCGGCCCCCGCCCTGTGGGGCCTCCTCGGCCTCTACGCCTTGTGCGCGGTGGTTACGTGGGCGGTGTACGCCCGCCGCGAGACGGTGCCCGAGGCCCGTCTACTACGCCACCCTGGCCGCGGCCCGGCGATCCCGGACGGGCTCGGATGAGCCACTCCGCCACGACGGCGATCCGGCGACCCCGGTGCGGGCGGCGACGGCGGTCGACCACCACGGTGCGGGTCGGCGGTGCCGGACGGACTGCGGTGGGCTCGGCACCGCCGAACACCGACACGGTGGCTGATCACCACTGCGGCGGAATGAAGAGGCCACAAGCCCCTTCAACCCCCGGCCCCCGCCCGGCGGCCAAGGACACGACCACCGCCCTCCACCCCCGGCCACAGCCGGACCACCAACGGCACCCGCGCCCAAGAAACCGCCGCGACGGCAGCCAACCACCACGGTGCAAACCGGCGGTGCCAGACGGGCCCAGGTGGGCTCGGCACCGCCGAACACCGACACGGTGGCTGATCACCACTGCGGCGGAATGAAGAGGCCACAAGCCCCTTCAACCCCCGGCCCCCGCCCGGCGGCCAAGGCACGACCAACACCCGTCCCACCCGGGGGCGGGCGCCCACGCCCAAGAAACCGCCGCGACGGCGATCAACCACCACGGTCCAGACCGGCGGTGCCGGACGGGCCCAGGAGGGCTCGGCACCGCCGGACAGCGACATCGTGGCTGATCACCGACGCGGCGCATTGAAGAGACCGCCGCCGCGGCGATCAGCCGCCGCCGGCCGGGTCGGCGGTGCCCTACAGGCCAGGTGGGGGCGGGGCGGCAGGCGCCGGCTGTGTTGTCGTGGCGCGGGACAGTTCCGCTTTCAGGTGGGGTACGTCGCGCGCATGGCCGTGCGCTGCCACGTGGCCGTCCGGGCGGATCAGGTAGAAGCCCGGGCGGGGGCAGCGGGTTGCCGGGGTCGTGGGGGCCAAGGGGAGGTGGACCACGCGGACCCGGCGGTGGGCGGCGGCCCACCGGGTCGCCTTCGCCGACCACTCCGGGGGCGTTCCCCCGCACAGGACCAGGACAAGGACCAGTGTCCACGCCGAAGGGTCCGCCTCCGGGCCGCCGATGCCGTAAGTCCGCGCGAGCCCGCGCGGGAACAAGGCCCCCGCCCGTACCCCGCCCGGCAGGCGGCACGCCGCCGGCCGGCCGGGCTCCTGCGTGGCGCGCTGCGGGCGGTACGCGAGGCGGTGGCCGGCCATGACGGGGGCGTAGAAACGCGTGACCGCCCCCGTCCGCTCCAGGAGCCGGAACGCGGTGTCGCGCGCCGCGACGCGCACCCGGCCGTCCGCCATCCAGGCCCGCGTCTGCAGGTCCGTGTCGCACACGATGCGCCGGGTGGCCTCGGCGCGCTCGGGGCCGTAGTCGGCGAGGAGGGAGGCCGGGGAGTCACCGTGGAGCACCGCGGCCAGTTTCCAGGCGAGGTTGTGCGCGTCCTGGAGGCCGTTGTTCATGCCCTGCCCGCCGGCGGGGCTGTGGATGTGCGCGGCGTCGCCGAGGAGGAAGACCCGGCCACGCCGCAGGGCGGTGGCCCGGCGGGCGTGGACACGGAAGACGGCCTGGTGGACGGGCTCGGTGATGCGCACGCCGCCCGGCCCGTACACGCCGCCCGGCCCGCGCGCGTCGAGCAGGGCCTGCACGGCGCGGACGTCGGGGGCGGGCGCCCCAGCGGGCAGGGCAGGCAGGGCGGTCAGGACGCGGAAGACGCCGCCGGGCAGGGGCACGATCACGAGCGTGCCGGACGGCGCCTGGTAGTAGTGGATCTCGCCGGGCGGCAGGGGCCCTTCGACGCGGGTGTCGAGGACGGCGAAGGACATCGGGTACGTGGTGCCTTCGAAGGCCGTCCCGAGCCGGCCGCGAACGGTGCTGCTCGCGCCGTCGGCGCCCAGGAGATAGGGCGTGCGGACGGATTCCCCGCGCCCGTCGGCGTGGCGCAGGAACGCCCGTACGGTGCCCGCCTCCAGGGAGAAGTCCTCCAGCCGCACGCCCCGTTCGACCGTGCCGCCGAGTTCGTGCAGCCGCCGGGTGAGCAGCCGCTCCGTCTCGTGCTGCGGAAGGTTGCGCGCCGCGCAGCCGGCGGGGAAGGCGAAGGCGGCGAGGGGCCGGCCACCGGTGAAGTAGCGGTAGGCGTCGATGCGTACGGACGCGGCGCGCACGTCGCCGCCGATGCCGAGGTCGTCGAGGATGTCGAGCGCGCGGGGCCACAGGGACAGCGCCCTCGGGGTGCACGCGGGGCGCGGGGCGCAGTCGACCAGGCGCACGGGCACGCCGCGGCGCAGGAGTTCGCAGGCGGCGAGGAGCCCGGTGGGACCGGCGCCGGTGACGAGCACGGCGGCGCCGGGTCCCGGGCGGGTCACGGTGTCCGCTCCGCGCTCGCGCCGCCCAGGCTCCGGGCGAGTTCGAGGCGGCGCACCTTCATGGTGGCGGTGCGCGGCAGCGCGGACAGGGGAAGCTGCACGGGCCCGGCGAGCTGCGGCCACTCGGCGGCGGCGGACGCCCAGCGGGCGGGGTCGAGGGGCACGTCGCCCCGGGTGCACACGACGGGGACGGGCTCCTTGCGGGGCCCGGGCACGAGGACGACTTCGGCGAGTTCGGGCAGCCGTTCCATCAGCCGGTCCTCGACCTCGAGGGTGGAGCCGACGGCGGGGAGGACGTCCACTTCGCGGTCGAGCAGGTGCAGGCAGCCGAACCGGGTGCGGTAGCCGACGTCGCCGGTGCGCCACCAGCCGTCGTGCAGCTGGCGCGCGAAGCGCTCGGGTTCGGCGAAGTATCCGGTGGCCCGGCCCGCTGCCCGTACCTCGATGGCGCCGGGTCGCTCGCGCGTGGGGCGCCGCCCGCCGGGGGCGGCCAGGCGCACACGGACGCCGGGCAGGGGCAGGCCCAGGCAGCGGCCGTCGGCCCGGTGGACGGTGCGCGGGGTGTACCAGCGGCCGGAGAGCGGTCCGCACTCACTCTGCCCGTAGAACTGGAAGAACCGCGGGGAGGCGCGGCGGGAGGCGAGCAGCAGCCGGCGCATGGTGGGCGGGTGGAGGGCGTCGAAGGTGGAGCTGAAGTACCGGACGGTGGCGAGGGGTTCGCGCGGGTCGTCCGCCAGCTCCTCCCACGCCATGAAGGAGTTGGGGTGGGTCTCGACGAAGCCGGGGCGGGTGCGGGCGAAGAGGTCCGCGACGTGCGCCGGGTCGGGGTCGCCCACGACGACGAGGGGCATGCCCTTGGGCAGGGCGACGGCGAGCGCCAGGTACATCCGCGAGTGGACGGGGCTGAGGTGTGCCGCGTAGGTCTCGGGCGTACGGATCAGGGCGGCGAGCGTGCGCTGCGGTGCGTACCGGCCGTAGAGGCCGGCCGCCGTGTGCACCACCAGCTTGGGGAGGCCGGTGGTGCCGGAGGTGTGGGTCATCAGCGCGGGGCGATCCGCGGGCAGCAGCACGGGATCGCGGCGCGGCGCACCGGCCAGGGCCGCGAGCGGGGTGCAGCCGGGACGGGCAGGGCCGGTGGTGAGCACCTTGGCGGCGACGTCGGACAGGTCGAGCGGCGCGAGGCACGTACGCAGCTTGTCGTCGTCGGTGAGCAGGTGCGGGCGTTGGGGGCGATGCGGGTGGTGAGGGTGGTTCGGGTGGTTCGGGTGGTTCGGGTGGTGCAGCCGACGCAGCAGGGCGCCGGCCGTGGCGCCGTCGAGCGCCGGGGAGAGCAGGACGGGGACGGCGCCGATGCGGGCGGCGGCGCAGGCCAGCAGGTAGATGTCGAAGTTCGCCGCCTTGTGGACCACGAGGTGCTCGGTGGGGCGTACGCCGGCCGCCCACAGCCGGGCCGCCAAGTCGTCCACGTGCTCGGCGAGCCCGGCGTAGGTCAGCCGGCGGCCCGTGCCGGGCAGAGCGTCGAGGTCGTGGTCGAGCGTGACCGTCACATGGCCGTGCGCGGCGGCCGCCCGTTCCGGGATCAGCCCGAGGCGGAGGCCGCCCTTCACGGAGTTGTTCTCAAGACCGTTCACGAAGCTGTTCATGGCACCGCTCACGAGGCTGTTCACGACGCCGTTCACGAGACCGTTCACACGGCCGTTCATACGGCCGTTCACGAGGTCGTCCATGAGGCGGCGTGCCCCTGCAGCAGGACGGACTCCTCGGCGGTGAGGGTGATGCCGAAGGTGCCGCGCAGGACGGGGCCGACCTCGTCGGGGGCGAGTTCGGTGCGCAGGAGGCGGCCGTCGGCGTAACGGGCGGCGAGGGTGCGGTCGGTGAGCGTGTGACGGAAGTGGTCGTCGCCGCGCTGGGCGATGAGGCGGCCGGTGAAGGGCGAGCGGGGGTGGTGGGAGGTCCAGTAGTGGGCGGCCTCGAAGTCGTCGGGGGCGTGGTGCTCCAAGCGCAGGGAGTAGACGTCGAACCAGCCGTCGGGGTGCAGGGAGCGCAGCACCCACTGCTCCGGGGTGCGGCCGTCCGCCGGTTCGAGGTCCAGGCGCCAGGTCCAGTCGCCGGTGGTCACGGTGGCGCCGGGGGCCAGGGGTACGGGTACGAGGGGGCCTTCGTCGCCGAAGCCGGCGTCGCAGAGCCAGGGGCGGCCGTCCGCCTCGACGACGAGGGTCGCGTGGGAGCGGCGGCGCACGCGGGTGCTGCCGCGGCGGACGCGGGCGAGGTGGCGGACGACGGGGAACCCGAGGCGTTCGAGCACGGCGGCGAAGAGCAGGTTCTGCTCGAAGCAGTAGCCGCCGCGCCCCGCGCCGACCAGCTTGCGCTGGAGCGCGTCGGTGTCGAGCGGCATGTCCCGGCCGAGGAGGACGTCGAGGTTCTCGAAGCTGACGGCGGCGGTGTGGGCGCGCTGGAGGGTGCGGAGCGTCGCGGCGGTCGGCGGAAGGCGGAGGCCGGCGCGACCGGTGGGACCGGTGGGATCGAGGCGATCAGTGAGACCGAGGCGCTCGGTGAGATCGGGGCGCTCGGTGAGATCGGGGCGCTCGGTGAGGCCGGTCCTGGCCAGGTAGGCGTCCAGGTCGAGGGAGGCGGTCTCCCACGCGGGCTCGCCTGCTGCGGGCGGCCGGACAGGGGTGCCCTCGGGGCGCGCCCGTCCGGCGGCGGGGTCGGCGGGCCCTGCGGGGCCCCGGACGACGGCGGTGTTCGGCATGGGCCGCCTGCTCCCTTCTCCCGTGCGGTGTGGTGCGGCGGGTGTCCCGCCTGGCGCATTGCCCTGCGGGACACCGGGCGCCGGACGTTGGATGTCGGACGTTGGCCCTCGGGCCGCGGGGCCGTTCCGGGGGTCTCCCCACGGCCCGGGTGGCTGTCATCCTGGGCGGTCCGCACGGCCGTGCCAACGCGCGGCGCCCGAGTGCGTCAGCCCGCCCGTCAGTGCGTCAGGTCCGCTCCGTGCGGGGCCGGGTGACCTGACAGACGGGCCCCGGGGCGGCGGCGGGCGTCCGTTGGCCGACCTACCCTCGGACCGTCCGGCAGGTCCGGAGGGCCGCCGTTCGCCGCGGCCCGCGCCGGCGTCGCGCCGGGGCCTCCGACGGAGAAGCGGGGACCGACATGACCAAGGTGGTACTGATCTCGGGCAGTCTGCGCGCCGCATCGGTGAACTCGGCGGCGCTCAGGGCCGTACGCCGCATCATCACGCAGACCCGTCCGGCCGCCTCGGTGGTCTCGCTGCCGATCGGCCGGCTGCCGTTCTACAACGGGGACGCGGAAGGCGCGGGGACGACCCCGGCCGTGGCCGCCGCCCGCGCGCTGGTCGCGGGCGCCGACGCCCTGGTGATCGGCACGCCCTGCTACAACGGCGCGGTGCCCGGCGTGCTGAAGAACGCCCTCGACTGGCTCTCCCGCCCGGACGGCGCGAGCCCGCTCACCGGGAGGGTGGCCGCCGTCCTGAGCGCCTCGCCGGGCGGGCGCGGAGGCATCGACGCCCAGCCGGCGCTGCTGGACCTCCTGGACAGCTGCGAGGCGATCACGGTCGAGCACCCTCCCGTGGCCATCCGTTGGGCGCACCAACGGCTCGACGGTGCGGGCGAGATGACCGACGGGGAAGCGGTACGGGCGCTGCGCGAGCTGGTCGACGCCACGTTCGAGGCGGTGGCCATCATGGCGGAACAGCGCAGGCCGACGCGCACCCCGTACGGGGCCGCGCCGCCGCCTCACCCCCTCGACGCCCCGTCGAGAGCCAGCGTCACCTCGTCCAGGAGCTGATGCCAGGCGTCGTTGAGCTCCTTGAGCGCCTCGGACTCCAGGCGCAGGGCGAGTTCACAGTGGTCGATGCCGAACCACTCCAGGTGCCCGAGCAGCCGCCCGGCGGCCGCGTACGCACCGGCACCGACACCGACACCGACACCGACACCGACACCGACACCGACACCAGCATCGCGTGCTTCACCGGACGGCACCGTGTCCAGTTCCTCCAGCAGCTCCTCCGGGACGGCCGTCACCGTGCCGCGGGTCAGCAGCGGGGCGGCGTAGCGCGTGGGCAGGAGCCCGGGGCCGGGGGCGGCCGTCGCGGTCCACAGCAGCCGCTGGGGGCGGGCCCCGCGGGCCGCCAGGGCGTGCCACCGGGGTGCGTTCAGCATCCGCTCGTGCTGTGCGTGGAGCCGCCGGGCGGCCGCGACGGCGGTGGCGCCCCGCATGGCCCTGGCCTCCAAGGTGCCCTCGCGTTCGAGCAGAGCGTCGACGGCGGTGTCGATGCGGCTGACGGGGAAGGAGGCGACCGACGCGAGCGCGGGGAGATGGCGTCCCGCGGCGTGCGCCCGTTCCAGCCCCTCCAGGTAGGCCTCGCCGACCCGGAGGTGGCGGGATGCGGACAGGACGAGGGTGGCGTTGACGTTGATGCCCTCGGCGAGGCAGGCACTCAGGGCCGTGAGGCCGGCGGGGGTGGCGGGGATGCCGAGCATGGCGTTGCGGCGGTCGACGGCGTGCCACAGGGTGCGGGCCTCGGCGAGGGTGGCCTCGCCGTCGTGGGCGAGCCGGGGGTCGAGGCTTACGGAGACGAGCCCGTCGACGCCGGCGGTCGCCTCGTGAACGGGTCGCAGGATGTCGCAGGCCCACCGGATGTCGTGGACGGCCAGGGCCTTGAGGGCCCGCTCGGCGGGGATGCCGCGTTCGGCGAGGTCGCCGAGCTGGCCCGAGTAGTAGGGCCCGCGGGTCAGGGACCGGGCGAGGAACGCCGGGTCGGAGGTGACGCCGGCGATGCGCCCCTGCCGGGCCAGGGCGGCGAGCCTCCCGCTCGCGAGCGGCTGCCGCGCGAGCCCGTCGAGCCACACGGAGACACCGGTCCCGGCCGGCCCGGGTACGGGGTGCGCCGGGGCGGCCACCGCCGTACGGGCGCCCCGGTCCCCGCCTCTCACGGCCTGCCTCTTCCCGCCCCTCGCGGCCTGCCTCTTCCCTCCCTTCACGACCTGCCTCTTCCCGTAGCGCACGACCTGCCGCTTCCCCTGGCGCGGGACAGGCTCGCCCGGGCCGCGGCCGCCACCCGCTCCGGGTTGAGGCCGTGGGGTCCGTAGAGTCCGTACAGGCCGTCGCCCGGGGTACCGGTGCCGAAGTGGTCCAGGCACACGTTCTCGCCGGCGCCGCCCAGGAGCTGGTACCGGCCCACCTCCGCGCCCGCCCCGACCGAGACGGTGGCGGGCGCGCCGGGCGGCAGGACGGCGTCGCGGTAGGCGCTGCTCTGCCGGTGGAACCACGCTGCGCAGGGCATCGACACCACCCGGGTGGCTATGCCCTCGCGCTGCAGGATGCGGCGGGCGTCCAGCGCGGTCGGCACCTCGCCGCCGGAGGCGACGAGGACGACGTCGGGGGCCGCGGCGGCCAGGTCGGCGTCGTGGGCCTCGGCGAGGACGTAGCCGCCGCGGGCGGCCCCGTCGCCGCCCGCGGCGACGGGGACTTCGGTGATCTGGGCGGGGTTCATGCGACGGGCACCTCCGGAGCGAGAGCGGCGAGCAGGCTGCCCACAATGCGGGGTCCTCCTTGAGTAAGGACGGATTCCGCATGGAACTGCATGGAGGCGAAGCGGGGCCCGCGCAGCGCGTGCACCTCTCCGGTGTGCGGATCGCGGCTGACGCCGACCGTGCCGATGCCCTCCACGTCCACGCAGTCGCGGTCGCTGCGGGCGGCGAAGGTGTTGTAGAAGCCGACGCGCTCCCGGTTGCCGAAGAGGTCGATCTCGCGCTGGACGCCCTGGTTGGGGACGTCCCGGCGGACGAGCTCGAAGCCGAGGGCGAGGGAGAGCACCTGGTGGCTGAGGCAGACGGCAAGGAACGGCCGCCGCTCGTCCAGGAGGGCGCGGACGGCGCCCCGCAGGTGGGCGATCTTGGGGTGGCGGCCGTCGCGCGGATCGCCGGGGCCGGGCCCCATCACGACGAGGTCGTGCCCGTCGAAGACGTACGGCTCGTCGAAGCGCCGGACCGTCACCGTCAGCCCCATGGCGCGCAGCTGATGCCCGATCATGGAGGTGAAGGTGTCCTCCGCGTCGACGACGAGGACGCGCCGCCCGGCCAGGCCGGGCGCGGTGAGCTCCCGGTCGGCCTCCTGGGCGAGCCAGAAGCCGGCGATGCTGTCGTTGCGCTGTTCCAGGGCGGCGCGGACGCTCGGGTGGCCGCCGAACCGGGCGGCGCCGCCGGACTCCAGGGCGGAGATCAGCCCGGCGGCCTTGGCGCGGGTCTCGGCGACCTCGGAGGCGGGGTCGGAGTGGCGCACGAGGGTGGCCCCCACCCCGATCCGTACGCCCCCGGTGCGGTCGATGTCCGCGGTGCGGATGAGGATCGAGGAGTCCAGGGTGCGCTCGCCGCGCGCGTCGCGCCCGACGAGGGCGAGGATGCCGCTGTAGTAGCCGCGGCCCCGGGGCTCGTAGCGGTCGATGACGCGGCAGGCGCTCTCCAGCGGGCTGCCGGTGACGGTCGGCGCGAACATCGTCTCGCGCAGGATCTCGCGCGGATCGCGGTCGGTGGTGCCCTCGATGAAGTACTCGGTGTGGGCGAGGCGCGCCATCTCCTTGAGGTAGGGGCCCACGACGCGGCCGCCGCCCGCGCAGATGCGGGCCATCATCTTCAGCTCCTCGTCGACGACCATGTACAGCTCGTCGGCCTCCTTGCGGTCGGCGAGGAAGTCCATGACCTCGGGCAGGCTGGGACCGGCGGCGGGGTAGCGGTATGTGCCGCTGATGGGGTTCATCACGGCGGTGCCGCCGTGGACGCTGATGTGGCGCTCGGGCGTGGCGCCCACGAACGTGCGCTCGCCCGTGTGCACGACGAAGGTCCAGTAGGCGCCGGACTCGCGCTCCAGCAGGCGGCGGAAGAAGGTCAGGGCGTGGGCGGGCGTGTAGCCGTCGATGCCGGCGAGGAAGAAGCGCTTGATGACGAAGTTCGCGCCCTCGCCCTCGCCGATCTCGTCGGCGACGACCCGGCGGACCGTGTCCGCGTACGCCTCGTCGTCCATGTCGAAGTGCCCGCCGGACAGGGTGATCGGCGTCTCGGGGATCCGGGCGAGGAGCTCGGCGAGGGGCAGGACGGCCTGGTCGGTGACGGTCATGGCCAGCAGCGGCGCGCCGTCGTCGGCGCCGCGGAAGCCTCGTTCGGCGATCTGGCGGTACGGGACGATCGCCAGGACGTCGTGCGAGGCGCCGCGGGGCGCCGTCCCGGTGGGCGCGTCCTCCAGCGGGATCGCCGCCAGGGACTCCGGCCGGGAGATCTCGCCGAGGAGGAGTTCGACGGCGCCCGGTCCGGTGGACTCGGGGCGGTGGAGGAGGGCGAAGGCGGGCGGCCGGGGGCCCAGCACCCGGGCGAGCAGGTCGCCGGCGGCGTTCGCGGTCATGTCGTCGGTCGTGTTCGCAGTGGCATTCACGGTCGGGTCCGGTCCTTTCCGGTCGGTGTTCATACCGCCGCTCCCCGCACCGCGAGGGTGTCCGCCGGGCGGTCCCCGCCCTGCAGCCGGCCCAGCATGTCCTTGGTGGTGGTGACCACGGCGCAACGCGCCGCCGCGTACTCCAGGGCGAGGCGGTGGTACGCGGCGGAGAAGTCGGCTACGGCGTCCGCGACCAGGAACGGGCGGATGTCGTTGGTGAACGCGTCGACGGCGCTCATCAGCACGCCGACGTGTGCGTACACCCCGCAGACGATCAGCTGGTCGCGGCCGTTGGCACGCATCCGCCCGAGCAGGTCGGAGCGGAAGAAGGCGCTGTAGCGCCACTTGGTGAAGACCCAGTCCCCCGGGGCCGGGGAGAGCGGCTCGACGACGCGCCGGTCGGCGGGGTCGACGCGCATCCCCGGGCCCCAGAAGTCCTTGAGCAGGCCGCGCTGTTCGTCGTCCATGCCGCCGGGCTGGGCCGTGTAGGCGACGGGGATGCCGAGTGCGGCCGCGGTCTCGCGCAGCAGGGCCGCGTTGGCGACCAGTTCCTCGCGCAGTTGCTCCGGCAGGGGACCGAGGAAGTAGCGCTGCATGTCGTGGATCAGCAGCACGGCACGGGCCGGGTCGGCGCCCCAGCGGGCGGTGTTCTCGGGCAGGTCGCCCGCGGCCGGCATCGGGTAGGGCTCGATGGGGGGAATTCCTGCCATGGCGGATCAGCCCTCCCAGGCCGAGACGACGGAGATGGCCTGCTGCGGATTGAGCCGGGGGTCGCAGAAGCTCGTGTACTTGTCGCCCACGTGGTCGAGTTCGGACTCGTTGCGGACGCACTCGGTGACGTGCTCGGGCGTGGTCTCCAGGTGCAGGCCGCCCGCGACGCCGCCGGAGCGGCGCACCGCGCACTGGAAGTCCCGGACCTCGCGGATCACCGTGTCCAGCAGGCGGGTCTTGAGGCCGTCGGGCGCGGTGAGCGTGTTGCCGTGCATGGGGTCGCTCAGCCAGATGACGGGGTGCCCGGCGTCGCGCACGGCCGCCACGAGCGGGGGCAGCTTCTCGCCGACCTTGTCGGCGCCCATGCGGGCGATGAGGGTCAGCCGCCCGTGCTCGCGCCCGGGGTCGAGGAGCTCGCACAGGGCCAGGATCTCGTCCGTGGTCGTCGAGGGACCGACCTTGCAGGCCACGGGGTTGGCGACGGCCGCCAGCAGGGCCACGTGCGCGCCGTCCGCGCGGCGGGTCCGCTCGCCGATCCAGGGCCAGTGCGTGGAGGTGAGCAGGGGACGGCCGTCCTCGCCCGGACGGACCATGGGCAGTTCGTAGTCGAGCAGGAGCGCCTCGTGGCTGGTCCACACCGGCGGGCAGACGCCCGAGCGGCGGGACGGGTCCAGCCAGCCGAGGTGCGTCATGGCCTCGCCGGCCGCGAGGTAGCCGGAGAGCAGGCGCTGCGGGTCGGGGCGGCGGCGCTCCGGGTGGGGCTCGGGGGTGTTGACCATGTGACCGCGGTAGACGGGCAGTTCGGCTCCTGCGACGCACTCGGTGGCGCTGGAGCGCGGCTTGGCGAACTGCCCGGCCATACGGCCCGCGCGGACCACCGGCTTGTGGGCGACCATCTTCAGGACCCCGGCCAGGACGTCCAGGAGGCCGGCCTTGCGGGCGACGTAGCCCGAGGTGCACTCCGCGGGGTCCTCGGCGCAGTCGCCCGCCTGGATCACCTGGGCGGCGCCGCGGGCCACCTCGGCGAGGTGGTGGCGCAGGGTCCGTGCGTCGTCGGCGCGGACGAGCGCCGGGCGGCGGGACAGCTCCTCGCGGACCCGGCGCACCTGGGGGGCGTCGCCCCAGTCGGGCTGCTGGAGGGCCGGTTTGTCCTGGACGTCGAGCAGAGCGTCGGTCATGGGTGTCTCCAAAAAACACTTAAGTGACTGCTCTTGAGAACAAGCAAGCAAGCGAGCGAGCAAGCAGGGCAAAGCAACGGTCGTGCCGGGATCGGGTGGTGGCGGCTCCCTGGGTGGCTGGTGCAGGTGGGCCGGCGGCGGGCCGCTTCGGCGCAGAGCACGGTACGGTTCTCGATCGTCCGCGGCGCCCTCCGTTCCGCCAACGCCGCCCCGCTCACTCCGTCAGATGGGGTCCGACTCCATCAGATGGCTGTCAAGTCTTCGTTCGCGCCAAGTTGACGGAGTACCGGCGGACTGCTCGGCAGCGCCCCCGGACCGGACTTACGGTCGTTACCTCTGCCCTATGCATGTCCGCGGCCATCCGGAGAGGGGGCGACCCTGCCATGGGAGAGGGCACGGTGACGTCTGGTGGTGAGGTCCTGCGGGAACTCCTCGCCGAAGGGGTCTCCCCCTGGCTCGACGGCCTGCGCCGCTCGCTCCTCGCCTCCGGTGCGCTCGCCCGGCTCGTCGCCGCGGGCGAGGTGCGGGGGGCCACGTCCGACCCCGGGGCGCTCGCGGCCGAGGTCGCGAGGGGCACCGCCTACGGGCAGCAGCTTTCCCATCTCGCGTGCCGGTCCGTTCCTCCGGCCACGGCCGTTCAGGCGCTGTGTGCCTACGACCTGCGGGCCGCTTGCGACGAGCTGCGGCCGGTTTTCGCCTCCACGCAAGGACTCGACGGACACGTGTCCATGGGGCTGGACCCCCGGCCGGCCGGTGCCGCGCGGGTCACGGCCGCCACCTTCGCCGACGCCGCGGCCGCCTTGCACCGGGCCGCCTGCCGCCCCAACGCGCTCGTGAAGATCCCCGCCACCGACGAGGGACTCGCCGCGGCCCGCGCGTGCCTGGCCCGCGGGATCGGCGTGCACGTCACGGACGTCTTCTCCCTGCGCCGCTACGAACAGGTCGTGGACGTGTGGTTCGACGGCCTGGAGCGGGCCCGGGCCGCCGGCCTGGACCTGTCGGCGATCCCGTCGCTCGCGTCGCTGCCCGTGGCCCGGATCGACGCCGCCGTCGACGCCCTGCTGCGGGCGGGGGGCGCGGCGATGCCGGGGATACGGGGCACCGCCGCCCTCGCCCTCGCCCGGCTCGTGTACCGGCGCTACGAGGAGGGGCTGGGCAGCGCGCGCTGGCGGGTCCTCGCCGCGGCCGGGGCCCGGCCGCAGCGGGTGATGTGGTCCGTCGGCTCCCCCGTGGAGGCGGTGCCGCGCGGTGTGCCGTACGTGGAGTCGCTCGTGGCCTGGGGCACCGTCAGCGCGATGTCCGAGGCCACGCTGGCTGCGGCGGGGCGGCGGGGGCGGCTGCGGGGGGACACGCTGACGGGGCAGGAGAGGGCGGCGCGGGAGGCCGTGGTGCGGCTGGAGGGGCTGGGGGTGTCGTTCGACGAGGTGGCGGGGAGGCTGGAGGCGGAGAGCGGGGAGCGGGTGGGGGGTTCTTGGCGGGCGCTGCGGGGGGCGGTGACCGAGCGGTTGCTCGGAGGGCCGGGAGGGTGAGCGGGCCCGCCCCTCCCGTCCGTCCGCCCCTCGTCGCTTTGTCAGATACTCACCCTGTCCCTCGTCCCGTGCCGGTCCGGGAAGTCCGTTCCCGTCAGGGCCGTGAGGGGGGCCGCCTTCACCGCCGTCTCCTCGTATTCCTCCTCCGGGTCGGAGAGGGCGATGATCGCGCCGCCCACCCCGTACCGCACCCGGTCCACCGTGACCACGGCCGTGCGGATGACCACGCTCAGGTCCACCGCGCCGCTGAGCGAGAAGTAGCCGATCGCGCCGGAGTAGACGCCGCGCGGGCCCTGCTCCAGGCGTTCGATGATCTGCATCGTGCGGATCTTGGGCGCGCCCGTCATCGAGCCCGGCGGGAAGGCCGCCCGGACGCAGTCCACCGGCGAGCGGTCCGGGCGCAGCGTGGCCCGTACGGTGCTGACCAGTTGGTGGGCCTTGGCGTAGCTCTCGACGCGGAAGACGTCCTTCGCCTCGACGGAGCCGACCTGCGCGCAGCGGCCGAGGTCGTTGCGGACCAGGTCCACGATCATCAGGTTCTCCGCCCGGTCCTTCTCGCTGGCGGCCAGGTCCGCGGCCAGCAGCGCGTCCTGCTGCGGGGTCGCGCCGCGCGGGCGGGTGCCCTTGATCGGACTCGACTCGGCCCGGCCCTCCCGGTCGATGCGCAGGAACCGCTCGGGTGAGGTGCTGAGGACCGAGAGGCCGTCGAAGGACAGGAGGGCGCCGAAGGGGGCGGGGCTGGTGCGGCGCAGGAAGCGGTAGCCCGCCCAGGGGTCCAGGGTGCCGGTGGCCTCGGCCATGTTGGTCAGGCAGACCTCGTAGGTCTCCCCTGCCGCGATCTGTTCCCGGCACGCGTTGATGAGTCGGAGGTAGGCGTCGCGGTCGTGGCGCAGGTGCAGTGCGCCCAGGGCGCCGGGGCGGCCTGCGGGAAAGGGCCGCAGTCCGGCGAGGGCAGAGAGCTTGCGGGCGGTGGCGTCGAGCCACGAGCGGGCCGCGGACTCGTCGCCGTCCTCGGTGAGTGCGAGGAGGTGGGTGGTGCCGGTCGCGTGGTCGAGGACCAGGGCCCGGTCGGCGAAGACCATGGTGGCGTCCGGCTCGTCGGATCGGTGGCCCGGCTCGCCGCCGCATTCGGCCTTCAGCCCGTAGCCGAGGTAGCCCACCCAGCCGAGTGCGAAACCGCAGGGCAGGGCGGGGGTTTCGGTGCGGGTGGCGCACAGGTCGCGGGCGAGCCAGTCCAGGAACCCTCCCGTGACGACCTCGGTGGCGTGCCGGGAGCGGACGATGACGGTGCTGCTGTCGACGTCGGCGCAGGCGATCCGGGCGAGCGGCCCGGAGGCGTCCCCCATGACGGAGAACCTGCCGTTGCTCCCGTCGCGCCTGCTGCTGTCGAGCCAGTAGGCGTGCGGGCCCCGGCGGAAGAGGCGGTCGAAGACGACCTCGTCGTCCCAGTGCGTCGGCAGGGCCGCGGTGAGGACCTGCAGGGTGCGCCGGGGCGACTGCTCTTCGGGCGTGGCTTCGGACGTCTCTCCGGGCGTTGCCTCGGGCGTCCTCACCGTTGTGGCGAAGGGCCTCGTGTGCTTGCGCCGTACGCCGTGACGCTCCGACATCCGGCGGAAATTGTCCAGAATGCGGTGCCCGTAGGCGCTGCCGACCGACTCGGGATGGAACTGCACCCCCCACAGCGGCAGTTCACGGTGGCGCAAGCCCATGATCGTGCCGTCGGCGGTGCGGGCCGTCACCTCCAGGGACGCGGGCGGGCGGCCGACGGCCAGCGAGTGGTAGCGCACGGCCGTCAAAGGGGACGGCAGTCCCTCGAAGAGGCCGGTGCCTCCGTGGAGGACGGGCGAGACCCGGCCGTGGCGCGGCTCCGGCGCCCGGCAGACTTCGCCTCCGTACACCACGGCGATGCCCTGGTGGCCCAGGCAGACGCCCAGGGTGGGCAGGGTGCCGTGGCGCAGGATATCGGCGCAGATTCCGAAATCCGCCTCGCGTTCCGGGGTGCCGGGTCCGGGCGAGAGGACGACATTGCCGAATTCCGCGAGCCGGCCGGTTTTCCAGAAAGGGTCGTCGTTGGTGACGACTTCCGGTTCCCGGCCGTTGACTTCGGCCAGATAGTGGAACAGGTTGTAAGTGAACGAGTCGTAGTTGTCGACCAATAACGTACGCACGAATCCCCCGTCTCGGCGTTATCTGACGACTTCCGGGCAGCGGGCGGAATCGCCCGCCGGGATCACCTCCAGCAGCATGTGCTCGACTTCGTGTTCGCCTTCCCTTACGACGGTGCGGCGCACCACGTCCAGCCGGCGGCCGCAGCGGCCGGCGATGCGGTGCAGGGCGGGCACGTCCCCCCGGCTGCTGAAGTGCAGCAAGACCGTGCCGCCCGGGGCGAGCAGGCCGGGCGCTCCTTCCAGGAAGCGGCGGTGCGCCGCATAGCCGGGGTCGACGTAGGCCCGCTCGTGCATGGTCCGGGGCTGGTACTCCACCGGTGCCAGCACGTAATTGGAGGACCAGAAGACCGTGTCGAACCTCTCTCCCGGATCCAGCTGGTCGAAGAGGTCGCTGTGGAATGCGCGGACCCTGCCGGACACGCCGTGCCGGGCCGCGTTCATCGAGGTGTTCAGCACCGCGGCGGGATTGATGTCGGCGGCGACCACCCGGGCACAGCCCGACAGGGCGGCGGCGACCGCCACGACACCGGTGCCGCTGCCCATCTCCAGCAGCGACCCCGGGCGCAGGGCGCCCGGCGCTCCGGAATACCCCCGGGGGCCCGCCTCTCCGGACGTCTCGGCGAGGCCGAGGAAGTCCAGCGCTATTCCCGTCGCCGGAGAGTAAATCGGAGCGAATACCTCCGGTAGGAGGTCCCACTCACGGCCGCACATCGTGAAAACAGCCGGCCGGTCCTCCCGCACGAGCGCCTGACGACTGCGCTCGAGCGAGAGCCTGTAGTCGCGTACCCCCGTCATACCGAGCCCCCTGAGTCGGCGACAACTCCCGGCTGCGTGCCGGGCGTTCATCAACCTTCACCTATAAGGGCACTTAACAGGAAGGTGATCCAGTAACACACCGTCGGGATTCGGCGGTGGTCCGGACACCATCGCACGCCCCCGCCGGGCCTCCGGGCGCCGTTGCCGCCCGGCTTGATCAGCTGTAGTTGACGCACCACTGCCCGTGTGCATAGCTTCCCCGCATACCGTGCCGCGGCTCTATCCGTGCGGCAGAGCGCACCGGACCCGGGGGGCACCGTGTCGCAAGACATGTCCGAGGACGGCGTATTAGCCGTGCTGGAGCTATTGGCCGCCGGGGCACCGGCCCAGGAATACGAAGTCCTCGCCGAACGCGTCCGCAGCGCCGGAGCGGGGCCCGAACATCTCGACCGGCTCGGCAGTGCGATCCAGCTCGGCCTGTCCATCAGGACGTGGACGGAGCGTCAGAAGCAGCGCGAGGCCGGCATGTCCGCTCTCGTCGACACCGCGCGCGACCTCGCGACCCCGCACGACCTCGACACCCTCCTGAAGGTCATCCTCCGGCGGGCCCGGCTCCTCCTCGCCGTCGACATGTCGTACATCGGGCTGTACGACGAAGGGGAACGGTACGTCAGCATCCGGGCCGCCGACGGCCACACCACCGCGCTCAACGTGGGCCTGCGGCTGCCCGGCGGCACCGGGCTCGGCTCCGCCGTCATGGCCAACCCCTCTCCGTTCTGGACCCCGGACTACCTCGCCGACGAGCGCATCCAGCACAGCGGCGAGATCGACTACGTCGTCAAGGCCGAGGGACTGCAGGCCATCCTCGCCGTCCCGCTGAGCCGCGGCGCAAGCCCCTTCGGCACCCTCTACGTGGCCGAGCGCAAGGTCCGGCACTTCACCACCGACGAGATAGCGCTCCTGAGCTCCCTCAGCGACCTGGCCAGCGTGGCCATCGAGAAGGCCGAGCTGCTGGACCGGACCACCGCCCTCGTGGCAGAGCTGGAGCAGCACTCGACCCGCGTCGAGGCCGGGCTGCGCAGCGCCCAGGAGCTGAGCGACGCCCAGCACCGGCTGATCCAGCTGGTCCTCGGCGACTGCGACCTGGACACCCTCGCCCGCGCCTCCGCCACCGAGCTCGGCGCCGCGGTGCAGGTGTGCGCGGCCAACGGCACCGTCCTCACCTCGGCGGGGCTTCTCCGGCCGGCCGGAGAAGGCGCGGGGGGCGCGGAGGAAGCCGCGTGCGCCGGGGGCGCGGACGGCGACAGGGCCCCCGACCCGATCGAGTCGCTGCTGGTCCCCGCCGCCATGGACGCCCACGCCGCCCGCGAGCCCGTGGCCCTCGCCGGAGGCCTGTGGGCCGTCCCCATCTCCGCGGGCACCGGCAGCAACCTGGGCACCCTGCTGCTGCGCCCCGACCGGCCCGACGCGGTGCAGGACGAGCGGCTGCTGCGGCTGGTGGCCCAGGTCATGGCCGTACAGCTGCTGGTGGAGAGCAGCCGGACGGCGATCGCCGAGGGGCAGGTCCGCGACGACTTCCTCGCCGACCTGCTGGCGAGCCCGCAGCGGCCTCCGCACCAGCTCGAACAGCACGCGCGGCGCCTCGGCATCAACCTGGGCAAGCCGCACGTCGTGGTCGTGGCGCGACCCGAAGGCGACGCCCGCGGCAAGATGGCGATCTGGGCGTCCTCCTACGCGCACCGGCTCAGCGGGCTGAAGAGCATGCACAACGGCTGCGCGGTGCTGCTGCTGCCGGGCTCGGACGCGGGCTGCGCGGGCCGCGCCGTCTCCGCCGAGCTGTCGCCGCTCCTGGGCCACCCGGTGACGGTGAGCTCGGCGGGCCCGGTCGCGGGCCCGGCCTCGGTCCACCACGGCTTCCAGGAGGCGCTGCGCTGTCTGGACGCAATGACCTCGCTGGGCGTCATCGGCCGCTCGGCCTCGGTGCGCGAGCTGGGGTTCCTCGGGGTGCTGCTCTCCGACAACCACGACGTCGAGGGGTTCGTCGACTCGGTCATCGGCCCGGTGATCGATTACGACCAGCAGCGGTTCACCGACCTGACGCGCACGCTGGAGACGTACTTCGAGGCGGGCGGCAGCCCGACGAATGCGGCGAAGAAGCTTCATGTTCACCCCAATACCGTGGCTCGTCGCCTGGAGCGGATCAGTGAACTGCTGGGGCCGCAGTGGCAGCAGCCCGAGCGCGCCCTGGAGGTGCAGCTGGCCCTGCGGGTCTTCCGGGTGCGGCACAGCCTGCGGATGCGCGACCGCGCCGGGCCCGGCGCCGACGGGGGCGCCCCCAAGGCTCAGGAGACATAGCCGAGCCTGAGGTGCTCCTGCGGCCCGCCGGTGAGCGCGGCGACGGCGTGGGCCGCGGAGGCGAGCGTGACGTGCCGGTGCCAGCCGCTGAACGAGCGGCCCGCGAAGTCCCGGACGCCGACCTCGTCGGCGATCTCCTTGAAGTCCCGGTCGACCCGGTCCATGAGCTTGCCGAGCCGTACGAGGGCGGCGGGCGGGGCGTTCACGAGGTCCGTCAGCCACAGCTCGGCCGGCCAGCGGTGGCCGTTCTCGCCCACCCCCAGCAGGAGCAACTCCCTGCGGCGCACCGGCCCGGGCACGGCGGCCGTGCGCAGCGCGGGCAGACCCACGCGGACCGCCGCGGTCAGCGAGGTCCGCACGACCCGCGAGGGACCGTGGTCGCGCCACATCACCGGGCGCCGCATATCGCGGGCCGCGCCGAGGATCTGGTGGGCCGGCAGCGCCTCGGAGCCGCGGCCGGGCACGGCCGGGTCGGCCACGGTCAGCCGCAGCGAGTTGCTGATGCGGACCAGGGCCGGCACACCGGAGGCGCGCAGCCGCAGCAGGGCCGCGGGGGCGTCCATGTCGCGGGCGTCCAGCACCAGCGGGCGCAGCGGCAGCCCCCAGTCGCGCATCATCCCGGCGTACGCCTCCACCGTGCACTCCCCCAGGGTCTCGGGGCGGACGGAGTCGGGGATGCAGGCCTGGCCGCGCCGCAGACCGTCCTGGAGCCAGGAGTCGGAGAGGTGCAGCCGCCAGTTGACGGGGGTGCTGCGCTCGGCGGAGGCGGCCCAGACGCCCACCGCCTGCTGCGCGTTGAGCACCTGGCCGACGGCCGGGCAGAAGCGCCGGTCGACGCCCACGGAGTTGTCCCCGGCCTTGGGGATGATCATCGGCCGCACGACCCACGCGTGCGGCGGCGCGACGCGGGCCAGGTAGTGGGCGAGGGCGCGGCGCACCGGGGCCCAGTCCCAGGTGGAGCTGGAGATGAAGTGGTGCAGGCTCTGCTCGGCGGCCTGGCCGCCGATGAGCGCCGCGATGTTGCGGATGGACTTGCGCCCCTGCGTTCCCAGTAAGCCGCGCACGTACGCCTCGCCGCGCCGGCGCTGGTCGCTGCGCGGCAGCGAGGCGAAGAGCGCGGAGCACAGCTCGGCCAGGACGGCGTCCTGGGTCCCGGGGCAGTCCGGGGCGGGCGCCTCCTGCCGGGCGGTCCGCGGATAGAGAGCAACACCACTCATCGGAATCCCCCATCTCGGCTGCTGGTGACACTTCAACGGTGCGCGTGCGCACCCCCCGGCGCCCAGGTGTCAAGGGCACCCCCGTGGCCCCTCGATTGGTGGTCCCACCACCACCCGGGCCCCTCCGGGCGCCCCGCCTGCGGCCCGGAGGGGCCGCAAGGTGTGCCCGGACCACCACCCCGGAGGCGGGTCGGGGGGCCAGTCGGCGGACGGGGTCGAAGCCGCGCGGGGCGTTGCGGATACGGTGGTCCCATGCACCGGCGCGGACGGCCCTCGGAGGGACGCCCGCGCCGATACCGCGGGCAGCATTGGGCCGCGCGGGCGCAGCACACCGGAAAGGAACACGTGAGCAGGTTGTTGGTGCAGGTCAGCGCGGTAGTCCGGAGCGTGGGGTAAGCGTCGTGCACATTGTGATCATGGGCTGCGGGCGGGTCGGCTCGGCCCTCGCCCAGACCCTTGAGCAGCAGGGTCACACGGTGGCCGTGATCGACCAGGACCCGACGGCCTTCCGCCGCCTGGGCTCCGGGTTCGGCGGGCGCCGCGTGACCGGCGTCGGCTTCGACCAGGACACCCTGCGCGAGGCGGGCATCGAGGAGGCGGGCGCCTTCGCGGCCGTCAGCAGCGGTGACAACTCCAACATCATCGCGGCCCGCGTGGCCCGCGAGATGTTCGGCGTCGAGAACGTCGCCGCCCGCATCTACGACCCCCGGCGCGCCGAGGTCTACCAGCGCCTGGGCATCCCGACCGTGGCCACCGTGCGGTGGACGGCCGACCAGATGCTGCGGCGGCTGCTGCCGTCCGGCGCGGAGCCGCTGTGGCGCGACCCCAGCGGCGGCGTCCAGCTGGCCGAGGTGCCCGCCTCGGACGCCTGGGTGGGCCACAAGATCAGCAAGCTCCAGGAGGAGACCGGCGTACGGGTGGCGTTCCTCACCCGGCTGGGCGAGGCGATGCTGCCGACGTCCTCGACGGTGTTGCAGGAAGGCGATCTGGTGCACGTGATGATGCGCGCCGATGAGGTCGAGCAGGTGGAAGCCGCGTTCGCGCAGGGTCCCGAGGAGGCGCACTCATGAGGGTCGCCATCGCCGGTGCCGGTGCCGTCGGCCGCTCCATCGCGGGCGAGCTGCTGGAGAACGGGCACGAGGTGCTGCTCGTCGACAAGGCCCCGACCGCCATCTCGGTGGAGCGCGTGCCGCTCGCGGAGTGGCTGCTGGCCGACGCGTGCGAGATCACCTCGCTCGACGAGGCCGCGCTGCAGCGCTGCAACGTGGTCATCGCCGCCACGGGTGACGACAAGGTCAACCTCGTCGTCTCCCTGCTGGCCAAGACCGAGTACGGGGTGCCCCGGGTCGTGGCCCGGGTGAACAACCCGAAGAACGAGTGGCTGTTCAACGAGTCCTGGGGCGTCGACGTGGCCGTGTCCACGCCGCGCCTGATGTCGGCGCTGGTCGAGGAGGCCGTGAGCGTCGGCGACCTGGTGCGCCTGATGCGGTTCAGCCAGGGCGACGCCAACCTCGTGGAGCTCACGCTGCCGCCGGAGTCGGCGCTGGCCGGCACCCGCGTCGGGGACGTGGACTGGCCGGACGACACCTCGCTCGTCACGATCATCCGCGGCAACCGGGTGCTCACCCCCAGCCGCGACGACGCCCTGGAGGCCGGTGACGAGCTGCTGTTCGTTGCGGCGCCGGCGCGCGAGGAGCAGCTGGAAGACCTGCTGTCGGCGACGCGGGACGCCGAGTAGCACACGCGCATACGAACGCCGGGCGGGCTCGAATCCTCGAGCCCGCCCGGCGTTCGTTTCGTATGCGAGGGGGGAGATCAGCTCAGGGCTTTGCTGCTCTCCGCCTTCTCCGCGCGTTCGGCTTCTTCCATCTCCGCGATCACGTCGATCGGCGGCGGCGCCTTGGCCAGGAAGATCCAGGTCAGGTAGACCGAGAGCAGCATCGGCGGGATGCCGAGGGCCACCTTCACCCAGCCGAGCTGGGTGGCGTCGCCCCACCAGTACAGCGGGAAGAGGATCGCCGACTTGGCCAGCAGGATCAGGCCCCAGGCCCAGCTCGCCTTGGTGTAGGCGAGCTTGCGGCCGGGGTTGCGGGTGCGCCAGGAGAGGTTCTCCTTGAACACCGGGCCGAGGATCAGGCCGAGCAGCGGATAACCCACCAGGGACGTGACGATGTACGCCACGGCCAGGCCCAGGGTGTAGAGCATGCCCGGCAGGTGGAAGTTCTTGGCGTCGCCGGTCATCATCGCGAAGACCGCGCCGATGGCGACCCCGAAGACGCCGCTGAAGGCGTGCTTGACGGTGTCCTTGCGCAGCAGCCGGGCGATGCCCATCAGCAGGGACAGGCCCAGCGCGGCGATGGCCGCGGTGTGGATGTCCCGCTTGACGGTGAAGATCGCCACGAAGACCAGGCCCGGCACGGTCGTCTCGACCATGCCCCGCACCCCGCCGAAGGCCTCGAACAGGGCGGCCTTGGTCGCCGCCGATGCGTCGGCGGCGTCACCCCCCGTCCCCTGCTGGTCCACGGTCGGCTTGTCGAGAGACGTCACCCGCTACTCCTGTCCGAGCGGTCGGAGCTCGTACTTGGGATTGAACAGCACCCGGCGGCCACGGCTCATCGAGATCCGGCCGGAGGCGATCAGCTTACGGCCGGGCTCTATGCCGACGATGGAACGGCGGCCGAGCCACACGACATCGAGCGCGGCCGAGCCGTCGAACAGCTCGGCCTCCAGCGCGGGCACACCGGCACGGGGGCGGAGCGTTACCGTCCGCAAGGTGCCGGTGACCTTGACTATCTGCCGGTCGTCGCAGTCGCATATCCGCGTGCAGCCCGTGGCCTCCGCGTCCTGCTGCAGCTCTGCGTGGTGCAGCTCCTCCTGCGAGGTGGACAGCCGGTCGAGCATCCGGCGGAAACGGCCGGTCGGCTTCTCGGAACGGGGTACGGCACTCATGAACCCAGCGTACCGGGCGCCCTCCGGGCGGGTTCCTGCCCCGCGGGCCCCGCCCCGGGTCACATCTCGAACCGGTACCCCATCCCCGGCTCAGTAATGAAGTGCTTCGGGTGCGAAGGGTCACGCTCCAGCTTGCGCCGGAGCTGGGCCATGTACACCCGCAGGTAGTTCGTCTCCGTGCCGTAGGACGGGCCCCAGACCTCCTGGAGCAGCTGCTTCTGGCTGACGAGACGGCCCGTATTGCGTACGAGCACCTCCAGCAGGTGCCACTCGGTCGGCGTCAGCCGCACGTCGCGGCCCTCGCGGTTGACCTTCTTCGCCGCGAGGTCGACGGTGAAGACCTCGGTCTCGACGATGGCGTCGTCCCCCGCGGCGGCCGCCCCCGTGGGCTCGGCGCGCCGCACGGCGGCCCGCAGGCGCGCCAGCAGCTCGTCCATGCCGAACGGCTTGGTGACGTAGTCGTCCGCTCCGGCGTCCAGCGCCTCGACCTTCTCGTCGGAGGTCTGTCGGGCGGAGAGGACCAGGATCGGCACCCGGGTCCAGCCCCGCAGCCCCTTGATCACCTCGACGCCGTCCATGTCGGGCAGGCCGAGGTCGAGGATGACCACGTCGGGGTGGCGGGCGGCGGCGAGCTGGAGGGCGGTCGCGCCGTCGGGCGCGGCGTCGACCTCGTACTTCCGCGCCTTGAGGTTGATCACGAGGGCGCGGACGATCTGCGGCTCGTCATCCACCACGAGCACCCGGTTCATCGGTAACCACCTCTGCTGTTCGTGCGGGCCCACCCGCGGGGCCCGGGATCGGGGACTGCTGGAGTGTCGGTACGCGGGGGGCGGCTCACGAGGTGGCCTGCGCCGGGAGGTCCGGGCGGACGGGCGCGACGCCGTCGGCGGCCCGCAGGGTGAGCACCATGGTCATGCCCCCGCCGGGGGTGTCCTCTGCGGCGAGGGTGCCGCCCATGGCCTCGGCGAAGCCCCGGGCGACGGCGAGGCCGAGGCCCACGCCGGCCCCGCGCGGCGCGTCCCCGTAGCGCTGGAAGGGCTCGAAGATGCGGTCCTTGGCGCTGTCGGGGACGCCGGGGCCGCGGTCGGCCACCCGTACCTCCACGCGGTCGCCCAGGGCGCTGGCGGCCACCAGGACGGGCGTCCCGCCGGGGCTGTGCTTGACGGCGTTCTCGACGACGTTGGCGACGCTGCGCTCCAGCAGGCCGGGGTCGACGGCGACCATCGGCAGCGTCTCGGGGATGTCGAGGGTGACGCTGCCCTCGGGGACGCCGCCCAGGGCCATCGGCACCACCTCGTCCAGATCGATCTCGCGGATCAGCGGGGTGACGGTGCCGGTCTGCAGCCGCGACATGTCGAGGAGGTTGCCGACGAGGTGGTCCAGGCGGTCGGCGCCGTCCTCGATGCCGGCCAGCAGCTCGGCCTCGTCCTCCTCGGACCAGGCGACGTCGTCCGAGCGCAGGGAGGTCACGGCGGCCTTGATCGCGGCGAGCGGGGTGCGCAGGTCGTGGCTGACGGCGGCGAGCAGGGCGACGCGGATGCGGTTGCCCTCGTCCAGGCGGCGGGCCCGCTCGGCCTCGCCGACCAGCCGCTGCCGGTCCAGGACGACCGCGGCCTGCGCGGCGAAGGCGGCGAGCACGCGGCGGTCCTCGGCGGGCAGGACGCGCCCGGAGAGGGCGAGCGCCATGTTGTCGCCGACGGGCATGTCGACGTCGGCGTCCTCGGGCCGCAGCAGGGGCTTGCCCGAGTTGGTCACGACACTGGCCGCGCAGGTCCACGGGTCGACCTCGCTGGTGCGCTCCAGCAGCGCCACGGACTCCATGGCGAAGGTCTCCCGGACCCGCTCCAGGAGGGCCTCCAGGCTGCTGTCGCCGCGCAGCACGCTGCCGGCGAGGAAGGAGAGGATCTCGGACTCGGCGCGCAGCCGGGCCGCCTGGTGGGTGCGGCGCGCGGCCAGGTCCACCACGGACGCCACGGAGACCGCGACGAAGACGAAGATCGTGATGGCGACGATGTTCTTCGGGTCGGTGATCGTCCACTGGTGGAGGGGCTCGACGAAGAAGTAGTTCAGCAGCAGCGAGCCGAAGGCCGCGGAGGCGAGGGCCGGCAGGAGGCCGCCGAGCAGGGCCGCCGCGACCGTCATGCACAGGAACAGCAGCATGTCGTTGGCGAGGCCGAGGTCCGGGCCGATGTGCGTCAGCAGCAGGCTGAGCAGGGCCGGGCCGACGAGGCCGACGAGCCAGCCGGCCACGATGCGGCCCCGGCCGAGGCGGGCGCCGCGCGCCACGGGCAGGCCGCGGCCCTTGGCGACCTCCTCGTGGGTGACGATGTGGACGTCCAGGTCGGGACCGGAGTCGCGGGCCACGGTCTGGCCCACGCCGGGGCCGAAGATGTACTGCCAGGTCTTGCGGCGGCTGGAGCCGAGCACGATCTGGGTGGCGTTGACTCCGCGGGCGAACTCCAGCAGCGAGGCGGGCACGTCGTCCCCGATCACATGGTGGAAGGTGCCGCCGAGGTCCTCGACCAGGGTGCGCTGGACGGCGAGCTCCTTCGGCGAGGCCGAGGTGAGCCCGTCGCTGCGGGCGATGTAGACGGCGAGGATCTCGCTGCCGGAGCCCTTGGCGGCCATGCGCGCCGCGCGGCGGATCAGGGTGCGGCCCTCGGGGCCGCCGGTGAGGCCGACGACGATGCGCTCGCGGGCCTGCCAGATGGTGGAGACGCTGTGCTCGGTGCGGTACTGCCGCAGGTACTCGTCGACGCGGTCGGCGGTCCACAGCAGCGCGAGCTCGCGCAGCGCGGTCAGGTTGCCGGGCCGGAAGTAGTTGGAGAGGGCGGCGTCGACCTTGTCGGGCTTGTATATGTTCCCGTGGGCCATGCGGCGCCGCAGCGCCTGGGGCGACATGTCGACCAGCTCGATCTGGTCGGCGCGGCGCACGACCTCGTCGGGCACGGTCTCCTGCTGCCGGACGCCGGTGATCGACTCGACGACGTCGCCGAGCGACTCCAGGTGCTGGATGTTGACGGTGGAGACGACGTCGACGCCCGCCTGGAGCAGCTCCTCGACGTCCTGCCAGCGCTTGGTGTTGCGCGAGCCGGGCACGTTGGTGTGGGCGAGCTCGTCGACGAGGACGACGGCGGGGCGGCGGGCGAGGACCGCGTCGATGTCCATCTCGGTGAAGACGGCGCCGCGGTAGGTGATCTCCCGGCGGGGCACCTCCTCCAGCCCGTGGAGCATGACCTCGGTGCGCGGCCGGTTGTGGTGCTCGACGAAGCCGACCACGGCGTCCGTGCCGCGCTCCACGCGGCGGTGGGCCTCCGAGAGCATCGCGTACGTCTTGCCGACGCCCGGTGCCGCGCCGAGGTAGATCCGAAGCTTGCCGCGTCCCATGGCCCCATTGTCTTTCACGTCACGCGGCGGTGTCCGGGCGGTCGCGCCGGCCGGATGTGCTGATGTGCTCGCACTGCCGCGTACGGTCGACCTTACGGCCAAAGTTCTGGACATATGGGGCGCCCGGGGGTGGTGGGCGCGGTATTGACGCAGCTCTGACGCCGTGCGCCGTGACCTTTGCGCGCCCGGTCCGGTCCGGCCCGGGAGGCGGGCTGGCAGCATGACGGTATGACTGACGTACGTACGGCGCACACGTCCGGGCTGACCGATGCGGAACTCGCCGCGGTCCGCACCCTCGTGGACGACGCGTTCGAGGGGGACTTCTCCGACGAGGACTGGGACCACTCGGTGGGCGGCATGCACGCCCTCGCGTGGGAGGGCGGCGAGCTGATCGGCCACGGCTCGCTCGTACAGCGCCGGATGCTGCACGGCGGGCAGGCGCTGCGCACCGGCTACGTGGAGGCCGTGGCCGTCCGCGAGGACCGGCGCCGGCAGGGCGTGGCCTCGGCCGTGATGGAGGCGCTGGAGGGCGTCCTGCGCCGCGGCGGCTACGAGCTGGGGGCGCTGGGCGCGGCGGACGAGGCCGTGCCGCTCTACGCCGGCCGCGGCTGGCGGCTGTGGCGCGGCCCCTCCTCGGTCCTCTCCCCCACGGGCCTGCGGCGCACCGCGGAGGAGGACGGCTGCATCTACGTGATGCCGCTGACGGCGAAGCTGGACCTGGACGGGGAGCTGGCGTGCGACTGGCGGCCGGGGGACGTCTGGTGACGGGCGGCCCGGCCCCGGCCGGGCGCGTACAGGGCCCGGGGACCCGGCGGCCTCCGCCGCGGCCGGGGCCCGGCTTCAGCGCGGCCGGGGCACGGGCCTGCGGCCCAGGAGGTCGGCCAGCCCCTGCCGGGTGGCCGCGACGATGACGCGGTCCTGGCCGCCCAGGCGGTAACCGCCGGGCAGGTCCTGCATCAGGCGGGTCTCCTCCCGGCCGGAGGCCTCCAGGCGCCTGGTGGTCACCGCGAGCGCCCGCCAGGCGCCGGGGACGAACGCGTCGCCGGCGGGCTGGCCGTTCAGCTCGGGGCGGCCCTCCACCTCCAGCGCCGCGATGAGGACGACCTGCCGCTCGACGGGGACCGCGCCCAGGATCTGACGCCCTATCATCGCGCCCGCGAAGGCCGGGGCGACGAGGAAGGAGACGCTGCGGCTGCGCGTCCACGCCCGGGGGTGGGAGGCGCGCAGGGTGCGGTAGACGGCCTTGGCGAAGCGGTCGTCGTACAGCCGCATGACCACCCGCACCTCGGGGTTGACGGCGCGCGCGTACAGGACGGCTTCCAGGTTGGTGATGTCACTGCTCGTCAGCGCCAGGAGCGTGCCGCTGTGCCCGACCTTGGCGGCGTCCAGCACGCCCTCCTCGGTGACGTCGCCGATGATCGTGGGGACGCGCAGCGAGCGGGCGAGCGCGACGCCGCGGGCCTGCGGGTCGCGCTCGACGCACACGACGGGGATGCCGAGCTCGCGCAGCCGGGCCAGCACGCGGGTGCCGATCTTGCCCAGACCCAGCAGCACGACGTGGCCGGACAGGCCGCGCCGCGGGCGGCGCAGCGCGGAGGCGGAGCGGAAGGTCCCGAGCCCTTCCAGGGCGGCGGCCACCAGCAGCGGGAGCAGCAGCAGGCCCGTCAGGCCGGAGAGCAGCTGGAGGACCTGCCGGCCGTGGCCCTCCCGGATCGCCGGTTCGTTGATGGCGAAGAGGTCGAGCAGCGAGAGGTAGACCGCGTGCGTCGGGTTGTCGCTGGTGACGCTCCAGGACGCGACGGCCAGGGCGCAGACGGCGGCGGTCAGCAGGCCGAGCGCCCAGCGCAGCCGTCTGGAGAAGAAGGACCCGAGGGGCAGGCCGCGGACGGTCGGGCGGACGGGCGCGGGCTGCAGGGCGAAGGGGACCGCTTCCAGGACGACTTCCGCGCGCCCGCCGGTGCCCGGTGGCCGGCGGTCGCCCGGCAGCAGCAGCGGGCCGTCGCCGTCGGGGCCCGCCGCGCTCCCCGGCTGCAGCGCGGGCGAGAGCAGGGCGAGGGTGCACAGCTCCCGGCCCTGCCCGCGTCCGGCGGCCGCCTGGGAGCGCTCGGCGGCCCGCAGCATCAGGCCGCCCGCCTCGATGACCTTGTTGTGCCCGGAGACGGCGGCGGTGACGAGGACGGGGGCGGCGGTGTCGGCGTCCGACAGGACGGTGGTGGTGGCGTCCGTGTCGGTGACGGGGGTGCCGTCCACGGCCGCGGTCAGCTGGGCGGCCTGGTCGAGGAGCTTCGCCAGGTGCTCGCCGAGCCTTCGGTTGTAGAGGCGGATGACGAGCCGGACGTGGGGGTTGAGGCGGCGGGCGAGGAGGGCGGCCTGGACGTTGGTCTCGTCGTCGTCGTAGACGAGGGCGAGGGCGGTGGCGTGGACCACCCCCGCGTCGGTGAACGCCTCCTCGCCGGGCTCCGCCGCCTCCAGCACCCGGACGAGGCCGCTGCCCGGCGCGGCGCCGTTCCGGTCGGGCGCGCCCGCGCGGCCGACGACTCCGGTGACGCGCCCGAAGAGCGCCGCGGCGCGGCCGAGCGCGGGCGCGGGGCGCTGCCGGGCCTCGCGCGCCGGCGGCAGGACGACGGTGACGCGCTCGCCGTAGACGCCGGAGAGCTCGGCGGCGAGCCGGTGTACGAGCCCGTCGTCCCCGCACACCACCATGTGCGGTGCGGCTGGGGCGACATGGGGCTGCGGGTTCAAAGTGGCCACGTTCCCCAGGGTGCCCTGCACTGGTCGAACATTCACCGGATTTCCCACCCCCGGATGTAAGGGGTGGTACACAAAGACGGACGGGGCCGCCGGTCCGGCCGGCAGGCCCCGTCCGCGCTCCCGCGGGACGCGCTACTTCTTCGCGAGTTCCTGCAGCGCGATGTTGAGCTTCAGGACGTTGACGCGCTCCTCGCCCATGAAGCCGAGGATGCGGCCGTCCACGTGCTCCTCGACCAGCTTGCCGACCTTGTCCGCCGGCAGGCCGTTGGCCTCGGCGACCCGCTTGGCCTGCAGCCGCGCGTACGCCGGGGAGATGTCCGGGTCGAGGCCCGAGGCGGAGGCCGTCAGGGCGTCCACGGGCACGGCCGAGGGGGCGACGTGGTTGAACGCGGCGACGTCCGTCCGGCGCTGCTTGACGCTGTCGAGCAGCGTCTTGCTGTCGGCGGCGAGGTTCGAGGCACCGGAGACGACCAGCTTGTACTGGGTGTTCTCTGCGTTCGGGCCGGCCGCCGAGGGGCGCGGCTGGAAGAACTTCGGGTCCGGCAGCGGGTTGCCGTCCTTGTCCTTCTTGTCGAGGGTGTAGCTCTGGCCGAGCCGCTCGGAGCCCACGGACCTGCCGCCGGCCTTCACCTCGGAGCCGTTGGCCTTGTCGTGGAAGGCCGCCTGCGCGATGCCGGTGACGACCAGCGGGTAGATCACCCCGCAGACCACCGTGAGGACGAGCAGGGCCCTCAGGCCCGCGCCCAGCAGGCGGGCCGTGCTGTGTACGGAAGTGTTCATGGTGACGTCACCCGATGCCAGGGATGAGGGAGATGAGCATGTCGATGATCTTGATGCCGATGAACGGGGAGATCAGGCCGCCCAGTCCGTAGATCAAGAGGTTGCGGCGGAGCATGGCGTCCGCGCTCATGGGGCGGTAGCGCACGCCCTTGAGGGCGAGCGGCACCAGAGCCACGATGATCAGCGCGTTGAAGATGACGGCCGAGAGGATGGCCGACTCGGGCGAGGTCAGGCTCATGATGTTGAGCTTGTCCAGGCCGGGGTAGGCCACCGCGAACATCGCCGGGATGATGGCGAAGTACTTGGCGACGTCGTTGGCGATCGAGAAGGTCGTCAGGGCGCCGCGCGTGATGAGCAGCTGCTTGCCGATCTCCACGATCTCGATGAGCTTGGTGGGGTTGGAGTCCAGGTCCACCATGTTCCCGGCCTCCTTGGCGGCCGAGGTGCCCGTGTTCATCGCCACGCCGACGTCCGCCTGCGCGAGCGCGGGGGCGTCGTTGGTGCCGTCGCCCGTCATGGCGACGAGCTTGCCGCCGGCCTGCTCGCGCTTGATGAGCGCCATCTTGTCCTCGGGCGTGGCCTCGGCGAGGAAGTCGTCGACGCCGGCCTCCTCCGCGATGGCCTTGGCCGTCAGCGGGTTGTCACCCGTGATCATGACGGTCTTGATGCCCATGGCGCGCAGCTCGTCGAACCGCTCGCGCATGCCCTCCTTGACGACGTCCTTGAGGTGGATGACGCCCAGGACGCGCGCGCCCTTGTCGTCCTCCAGGGCGACGAGGAGCGGGGTGCCGCCCGCCTGCGAGATGTCGTCGGTGAGCTTGCGGGCGTCCTCGGCGACCGTGCCACCCTGCTCCTCGACCCAGGCGATGACCGAACCGGTCGCGCCCTTGCGGACCTTGCGGCCCTCCACGTCGACGCCCGACATGCGGGTCTGCGCCGTGAACGGCACCCACTCGGCGCCCACGAGCTCACCCTCGTGGCGCTCGCGCAGGCCGTACTTCTCCTTGGCGAGGACGACGATCGAGCGGCCCTCGGGCGTCTCGTCGGCGAGCGAGGAGAGCTGGGCGGCGTCGGCGACCTCGGCGGCCGTGGTGCCCTTGACCGGCACGAACTCCGCCGCCTGGCGGTTGCCGTAGGTGATGGTGCCGGTCTTGTCGAGCAGCAGCGTCGAGACGTCGCCCGCGGCCTCCACCGCGCGCCCGGACATCGCCAGGACGTTGCGCTGCACGAGGCGGTCCATGCCCGCGATGCCGATCGCGGAGAGCAGCGCGCCGATGGTCGTCGGGATGAGGCAGACCAGCAGGGCCGCCAGGATGATCATCGACTGCTCGGCGCCCGCGTAGATCGCGAAGGGCTGGAGCGTGATGACGGCCAGCAGGAAGACGATCGTCAGCGAGGCGAGCAGGATGTTCAGCGCGATCTCGTTGGGCGTCTTCTGCCGGGCCGCGCCCTCGACCAGGTTGATCATCCGGTCGATGAAGGTCTCGCCGGGCTTCGTCGTGATCTTGATGACGATGCGGTCGGAGAGGACCTTGGTGCCGCCGGTGACCGCCGAGCGGTCGCCGCCGGACTCGCGGATGACCGGGGCCGACTCGCCGGTGATGGCCGACTCGTCGACCGAGGCCACACCCTCCACGACGTCGCCGTCGCCCGGGATGATGTCGCCGGCCTCGCAGACGACCAGGTCGCCCACGCGCAGCTCGGTGCCGGGCACCGACTCCTCGGCGTCGCCGGCGAGGCGCCGGGCCACCGTGTCGGTCTTGGCCTTGCGCAGGGTGTCGGCCTGGGCCTTGCCGCGGCCCTCGGCCACGGCCTCGGCGAGGTTGGCGAACAGGACGGTCAGCCACAGCCAGACGGTGATCGCCCAGCCGAACCAGTCGCCCGGGTCCTTGACCGCCAGCGCGGTGGTGACCACCGAGCCGATCAGGACCACGAACATCACCGGGGACTTGACCATCACCCGGGGGTCGAGCTTGCGGAAGGCGTCCGGCAGCGACTTCATCAGCTGCGCCGGATCGAAGAGGCCGCCGGAGACCCGGCCGGGCTCCGGGGAGCCCTGCGGGTGGGTCTCCTCCTCGGACGGCGTACGGACTGGGGTGGTCGTGCTCATGAGAGTCCCTCCGCCATCGGGCCAAGGGCCAGGGCCGGGAAGTAGGTCAAGCCGGTGATGATGAGGATCGCGCCGACGAGCAGGCCCGCGAAGAGCGGCTTCTCGGTGCGCAGCGTGCCGGCGGTCTCGGGGACGGGCTTCTGCTCGGCGAGCGAGCCGGCCAGGGCCAGCACGAAGACCATCGGAAGGAAGCGGCCGAGCAGCATGGCGAGGCCGATCGTCGTGTTGTACCAGGGCGTGTTGGCGTTGAGGCCCGCGAAGGCCGAGCCGTTGTTGTTGGCGCCCGACGTGAACGCGTAGAGGACCTCGGAGAAGCCGTGCGCGCCGCTGCCGTCCACCGAGTTGCCCTTGACGTTCAGGATCGACTCGGGCGGCGAGGACAGCGCCATGGACAGGGCCGTGAAGCCGAGCACCAGGGTCGGGGTGATGAGGATGTAGCACGCGGCGAGCTTGATCTCGCGGGTGCCGATCTTCTTGCCGAGGTACTCGGGCGTGCGGCCGACCATCAGGCCCGCGATGAAGACCGCGATGATCGCCATGACGAGCATGCCGTAGAGGCCGGAGCCGACGCCGCCGGGCGCGATCTCGCCGAGCATCATGCTCAGCAGCGTGATGCCGCCGCCCAGGCCCGTGAAGGAGGAGTGGAAGGAGTCCACCGCGCCCGTGGAGGTCAGCGTCGTCGTGGTCGCGAAGATCGCGGAGGCGCCGATGCCGAAGCGCTGTTCCTTGCCCTCCCACGCGCCGCCCGCCTCCTGCAGCGCCGCGCCGTGACCCGCGTACTCGGTCCACATCATCAGCGCGGTGAAGCCGAGCCAGATCACGCCCATGGCCGCGAGGATCGCGTAGCCCTGCCTGACGTTGCCGACGAGCTTGCCGAAGGTGCGGGTCAGCGCGAAGGGTATGACGAGGATCAGGAAGATCTCGAAGAGGTTGGAGAAGGCGTTGGGGTTCTCGAAGGGGTGGGCGGAGTTGGCGTTGAAGTAGCCGCCGCCGTTGGTGCCGAGCTCCTTGATGACCTCCTGCGAGGCCACGGCGCCGCCGCCCACCTGCTGGGTGCCGCCCGTGAGCTGCCCGATCTCGTGGATGCCCGCGAAGTTCTGGATGGCGCCGCAGGCGACCAGCACCAGCGCGCCGATCACCGAGATCGGGATCAGGATGCGGACGGTGCCGCGCACCAGGTCGGCCCAGAAGTTGCCGAGCTCGCCGGTGCGCGAGCGCGCGAAGCCGCGGACGAGCGCGACGGCCACGGCGATGCCGACGGCGGCGGAGACGAAGTTCTGCACGGCGAGGCCGAGCGTCTGGACGGCGTGGCCCATGGCCTGCTCGCCCGAGTACGACTGCCAGTTGGTGTTGGCGACGAACGAGGCGGCGGTGTTGAACGCCTGGTCCGGGCTGATCGCGGTGAAGCCCAGCGACAGCGAGTCGGGCAGGACGCCCTGGATCCGCTGCAGCAGGTACAGGAAGAGGACGCCGACGGCCGAGAAGGCAAGGACGCCGCGCAGGTACGCGGGCCAGCGCATCTGCGCGTCCGGGTCGGCGCCGATCGTGCGGTAGAGCAGCTTCTCCACGCGCAGGTGCTTCTCGGAGCTGTAGACGCGGGCCATGTAGTCGCCCAGCGGGCGGTAGACCAGCGCAAGCGCCGCGATGAGCGCGGTGAGCTGAAGGACTCCGGAGAGAACGGGGCTCATATCTGTGCTCAGAACCTCTCCGGGAAAACGAGGGCGAGGATCAGGTAGCCCAGCAGGGCGACGGCCACGACCAGGCCGACGATGTTCTCGGCGGTCACAGCTTCGTCACCCCCTTGGCGACGAGAGCCACCAGCGCGAAGACCGCGATCGTGGTGACGACGAAGGCCACGTCGGCCATCGTGTGCTCCTAGAGAGGGTTCGGATATGAACGGACCATCACAGGAAACCGTTCCCGGGCCCTCCCGGGCGCTCCGTTGACGCGCTCTATACGGCCATTAGCGCCCCCTTGACGCAATCCATACGGGCACCTCTTTGACCTGCAAAAACGCCGCTGGGCCGCAACCCCGGATCGGGGTTGCGGCCCAGCGGAACGCAGCAATCCAGCCGTCGGCGGACGACGGCGGACCGGTCTTCGGCAGCTGCCGTCAGCGCACTTCGGTGATCTCCGGACCACGCTCCAGGCGGTCCACGCCGCCCGCGAAGCGCGAGCGGTCGTCGTCCGGCTGCTGCAGGCCCTCGGCGACCATCTGGGCGTCCTCCGGCAGCTTCAGCACGATCGGGTCGCGCGGGGCCATCGGGGACTCGCCGCGCACGACGACGGTGTCCCGGAAGATCTGCTCCAGCAGGCCGGCGGTCTGCGGCTGCACCGCGCCCTGGCCCGAGATCACACCGCGCAGGAACCAGCGCGGCCCGTCACAGCCGATGAAGCGCACCATCTGCACGCCCTGCGTGCCGTCCGGCAGCGCCACCGGCACCTGGGCCCGCAGCTCCCAGCCCAGCGGGCCCTCGACCTCGTCCACGACACCGCCCTGCTGGGTGATGCCGGAGGCGATCTCCTCGCGGACCTCGACCCAGATGCCCTCGCGCTTGGGGGCGGCGAAGCCCTGCAGCTGCACGGCGCTGTCGCGCAGCACCACGGTGGCGGCGACGATCGCGTCACCCGCGACCTCGACCCGCAGCTCCATGCCCTCGACGCCGGGCACGAACAGACCGCCCAGGTCGACCCGGCCCTCGGCGGGGTCACGGACCTCGGAGAGGTCCCACGGCCCGTCGGGGCGGGGCTCCGGCTCCAGCCGGACGCGGCTCTCGGCCGCGGAGTCCTGCGCGTCCGACGCTGAGTCCTCAGCCAACTCCTCGGAGGTCACGTCGTCGAGGTGGCCGGCATCCCCGACTACGTCCTCACTGCGCTTGCGGCGACGACCGAACACGTCACTGTCCTTCCCGGTCGCTGGCGACCGAAGCGAATCCATACCCCACGGCAGCGTGGCCACCGGTGGACCCGAAGCCCCCTTCGGCCCGTGCCGAGCCCGGAAGCTCCGCGACCTCGTGGAAGCGGACCTTCTCTACCTGCTGGACGACCAACTGGGCGATGCGGTCGAACCTGTCGAACCGGACGGTCTCCCGCGGGTCCAGATTGACCACAATCACCTTGATCTCTCCACGGTACCCGGCATCGATGGTCCCCGGGGCATTCACCATGGAGACTCCGCACCGGGCGGCGAGACCCGAACGCGGGTGCACGAAGGCGGCATAGCCGTCGGGCAGCGCGATGGACACCCCCGTCGGCAGCACCATCCGCTCCCCCGGGGCCAGCTCGGCGGCCTCGGTGGTCACGAGGTCGCAGCCGGCGTCACCGGGGTGACCGTAGGAGGGGAGGGGCACCTCGGGGTCCACACGGCGGATGAGGACGTCCAAGGGTTGACGCGTCACGGGTTCACCTCGAAAGCTCGCGCGACCTTCACCTGGTCGGGGTTGGCCAGCGTGGCCTGGATCTCTGCGGGACGGCCGTTCTCGATGAAGTGGTCGACCTTGACCTCGACGAACACCGCATCGGCGCGGAGTGCGAGCGGGCCCTCGGGCCCGCCGATCCGGCCGGTGGCCGCGGCGTAGATCTTACGTCCGTGCACGGCCTTCACCTCGGCGTGCAGGTGGAGCACGGTGTCCACGGGCACGGGCAGCAGGAAGTCGGTCTCCAGCCGGCCGGTCACCGCGATCACCCGCAGCATCCAGCCCAGCGAGCCCAGCGTCTCGTCCAGCGCCGTGGCCAGCACCCCGCCGTGAGCGAGGCCCGGGGCGCCCTGGTGCGCCTCCTTGACCCGGAACTCCGCGGAGACGCACACGCCGTCGCCCGCCCGCACCTCGACGTGCAGCCCGTGCGGGACGCCGGGGCCGCAGCCGAAGCAGTACTCGTAGTGCGACCCGATGGTCTCTCCGGGCGCGGGCGCGTCGGGGTGCCGCACCGGGGGCAGAGCCCCCTCCGGCGGCGTCAGCGCTGTCGTTCGTCCACTCACAGGGGCTGACCTTACCCGCGACGGCCGGGCCCGGTCCCGCTCGTGTCAAGCTTGGGCCCATGCAGGCTTACGAAGAACGTCTCACCGCGCCCCGTTCCTGGTGGTTCATCGCGGTTCTGACCGGGGTCGCGATGGCACTGATCCTGCTGCCCCTGGGGACGGTTCCCATGCTCGGCGGGCTGGTGGGCGGCGGGGCCCTCGCAGCGGTCGCCGTCAGCTCCTACGGCTCCGTGCGCATCCGCGTGGTGGGCGGCGCGCTGCTGGCGGGCGACGCCCGCATCCCGGTCGAGGCGCTGGGGACACCGCAGGTGCTGGATGCGGAGGAGGCCCGCGCCTGGCGCACGCACAAGGCGGACACCCGCGCCTTCATGCTGCTGCGCGGCTACGTACCGACCGCGGTCCGGATCGAGATCACGGACCCGGCCGACCCCACTCCGTACGTCTATCTCTCCACGCGCTCTCCCGAGCGGCTGGCCGAAGCCCTCGCGGCGGTACGGGCGTCCTGACGCCGCGGACGGCCTGAGGGGCGGTGCGGGTGCCTGACGGGCACCCGGGCCCTTAGGGGGCCCGGACGGGCTCAGGGCAGCCGAGGAGGGCCTTCAGGGGCCTCCGGAAGCGCCTCCCACGGCACCTGCCGGGCGCGCAGGTCGATGCGGACCTTCGCCGCGAGCCTTCTGGTGTCACGGCGGTTCATCACCGCGCCCACCGTCGCGCCGATCATGAACGGGGCGATGTTGGGGAGATTGCGGAACGTGCGCTTGAGGATCTGCTGGCGCAGTTCGCGCCTCAGCTGGCCACCCAGGGCCGCATTGACGGTGGTGGGGGCCGTGACGTCGATTCCGCGCTCGTCGGCCCAGGCGGCCAGATAGGCCAGGGAGCGCTGGTGCAGCGCGCCGGGGGCCCGCAGGCCGTACACCTCGTGGAGCTCGGCGATCAGCTTGAACTCCACCGCGGCCACGCCGGCGATCTCGGCGGCCAGTTCCGCGGGCATCGCGGGCGGCACCGGCATCATCGCCGCGGCGCCGACTCCGGCGCCCACGGCGGAGGTGGCGTTGACCGCACCCGTCACCAGCTTGTCGGCGAGCTCCTCCGGGCCGAGGCCCGGGAACTGGGCCCGCAGGGTCGCGAGGTCGCGCACGGGGATGCGCGGGGCGTTCGCGATGATCCGGTCGACGAGGGCGGTGAGACCCGCCCGCGCTCCCCGGCCGCCCTTGGTGGCGCCACGGCCGACAGCAGCGGCGAGGGAGGCCGTACGGCCTCGCTCGACCTGGGTGCCGACCGTGTCACCAGGGGCAGGGGCGTCTGCGCCCTGCCGTGCGGCCTCCTGATCAGGCCCGGTGGTCAGCTCGGGCCGCCGGGAGCGCCGCTTCCGGAACGGGATCGAGCCTGCCATCGCAGACCCGTTCCTCAGTCGCAGTCGCGGCAGATCGGCTGGCCGTTCTTCTCGCGCGCCAGCTGGCTGCGGTGGTGCACGAGGAAGCAGCTCATGCAGGTGAACTCGTCGGCCTGCTTGGGCAGGACCCGGACGGCCAGCTCCTCGTTGGAGAGGTCCGCGCCGGGCAGCTCCATGCCCTCCGCGGCCTCGAAGTCGTCCACGTCGACGGTCGACGCCGACTTGTCGTTCCGGCGTGCCTTGAGCTCTTCAAGGCTGTCCGAGTCGACGTCGTCGTCGGTCTTGCGTGGGGTGTCGTAGTCCGTTGCCATGTCGCTCTCCCCCTCTGGGTGTCTGCGGTGTCTCCAGCGCACGTAACGCGTGAGAGGCCGGACTTGTGCCCGACCCGAGGCGGAGATTTTGCCTCACATCAAGGTCTGTTACTCAATCGACACCCAACCGCACACCTGAAGAGGTGATGGGGTTGGATGGCGAACCGGACCGTACACGGTCCGAATGCCGCATGCGGATGCGCCATCACGTGTACTTCCCGTGATCAGGACCAGCGGAAACCCCCATTTTTCCGGCGTTCCGGCGGGGCCATTGATCACGGAGAGTGGATGGCCGGAAGTTTGCCTGTGTGAGCGATTACACACACTCACAGCAAGGGTCGGAACGTGAAAATTCCGCCCAAAGCGAACCTACGGCCGCCCTATTCTCGCAGAAATTTTCAGGTGGGCAGGACCACTCTCATGATCAACCCGCCTCCCTCGCGCGGCTCCGCGGTGATCCGCCCGCCGTGCGCGCGGGCCACCGAGCGCACGATCGACAGCCCCAGGCCGACGCCCTTGTCGCTGCCCGTGCGCTCCGTACGCAGGCGGCGGAACGGCTCGAAGATGTTGTCCAGCTCGTAGGCCGGGACCACGGGGCCGGTGTTCTCCACCACCAGCACCGCCTGGCCCGGCCGTGCCTCCGTGGTGACCTCGACCCAGCCGTCCGGGGCGTTGTACCGCACGGCGTTCTGGAGCAGGTTCAGCGCGATCCGCTCCAGCAGCACACCGTTGCCCTGGACGACCGCGGGCTGGCGCGTACCGCGCAGCTCCACGCCCTTGCCCTGGGCCTCCGAGCGCGTCTGGTCCAGCGCCCGCGAGGCCACCTCGGCGAGATCCACCGGCTTGCGGTCGACGATCTCGTTGTCGCTGCGCGCGAGCAGCAGCAGGCCCTCGACCAGCTGCTCGCTGCGCTCGTTCGTGGCCAGCAGCGTCTTGCCGAGCTGCTGGAGTTCCGGGGGCGCACCGGGGTCGGAGAGGGTGACCTCCAGCAGCGTGCGGTTGATCGCCAGCGGCGTGCGCAGCTCGTGCGAGGCGTTGGCCACGAACCGCTGCTGCGCGGTGAAGGCCCGCTCCAGCCGGTCGAGCATCTCGTCGAAGGTGTCCGAGAGCTCCTTCAACTCATCCTCCGGCCCACCCAGTTCGATCCGCCGGGACAGGTCGGTGGCGGCCACCCGGCGGGCGGTGCGCGTCATCCTGCCCAGCGGCGAGAGGACCCGGCCCGCCATGGCGTAGCCGAAGGCGAAGGCGATCACGGCGAGGCCGAGGAGGGCGAGCAGGGAGCGCTTGAGGAGGCCGTCGAGGGCCAGCGCCCGCTGGTGGTCGGTACAGGCGCGCAGGATGCGGTTCGCCTCGTCCGCGGGGAGGTTCGTGTTCTCCAGGGCCGGGCAGCGACCGCCGGTCACCTGCACCTGGCTGCCGCTGACGAGCCGGACGATCGGCTCGCTGCCGAGGTCCAGGGCCTGGGCGGCCAGCAGATAGATGATCGTCAGCAGCAGCACGCCGGCCATCAGGAACATCCCGCCGTACAGCAGGGTGAGCCGTATCCGGATCGTCGGGCGCAGCCAGGGGAACGGGCGCACGACGGGCTGGCGCGGGTCCCAGGTGGGTTTGGGAGGGGCCGTGGGGGGCGCGGGCGCGGGAGTGGGAGCGGAGGACATCAGCGGTTCAGATCCGGTATCCGGAGCCGGGCACGGTGACGATCACCGGGGGCTCGCCGAGCTTGCGGCGCAGGGTCATGACGGTGACCCGGACGACGTTGGTGAAGGGGTCGGTGTTCTCGTCCCAGGCCTTCTCCAGCAGCTGCTCGGCCGAGACGACCGCGCCCTCGCTGCGCATGAGGACCTCCAGGACGGCGAACTCCTTGGGCGCGAGCTGCACCTCGCGGCCGTCGCGGAAGACCTCGCGGCGGTTGGGGTCGAGCTTGATGCCGGCGCGCTCCAGGACGGGCGGCAGGGCGACCGTCGTACGGCGGCCGAGGGCCCGCACACGGGCGGTGAGCTCGCTGAAGGCGAAGGGCTTGGGGAGGTAGTCGTCGGCGCCGATCTCCAGGCCCTCCACGCGGTCGCTGACGTCGCCGGAGGCGGTGAGCATCAGGACGCGGGTGGGGATGCCGAGCTCGACGACCTTGCGGCAGACGTCGTCGCCGTGGACGAGCGGCAGGTCGCGGTCGAGGACGATCACGTCGTAGTCGTTGACGGCGATGCGCTCGAGGGCCGCGGCACCGTCGTACACGACGTCGACGGCCATGGCCTCCCGGCGCAGTCCGGTGGCGACGGCATCGGCGAGCAGCTGCTCGTCCTCGACGACGAGTACGCGCACGGCGTTGGTCCTTCCCTTTGGGCCCGGGCGGGCAGGCTGGAGATACCCCTGTGGGTGTCTCCATCCTGCCTCGAACGTCGGTAAACCGGCTGTAAGGGGCGCCGGGGCCGACCTGCCGGCAGGGCATTCCGGATCGCCGCCGGGGCGGGCTCCGGAGCGGTTTCCGGTCGGGTGGGGGGATTGGTTCCGGTCGGGAGGTTTCCCCGCGGACGGCGTTGGGGAAGACGTCTGCACACCCGCGATCACGCCCAGTGGCGGTATGCCACCACGGCCCGTCCCGCCCGCGCCGGGGCAGGGGCGTGATCGATTCGCCGTCGGCACACCCCCGTGCCATCGACCCACGACGAGGGGGCGCAGCACCATGGACGCGTTCACCGCTGGCATTCTGCAGCGCATAGAGAGCACCCGCAGCGAACGGGACCAGGCCCGCAGGCTCGGCGACGAGTACACGGCCGAGGTGGAGCAGTCCGCCCTGGACGACCTGCACCGTCTCGCCGCCGAACACGGCGTCGAGGTCACCGCGGCCTGAGCCGGATCCGACGGCAGTGCCCCGGCGCCGAGCGGCGCCGGGGCACTGTCATGTCCGGAGGTCCGGAAGCCCGGAGGTCCGGAAGCCCGGAGGTCCGGAGGTCCGGAAATCCGGAGGTCCCGGAAGGGGGCGGGCGGCGGGACTCAGCCCTGCCAGGCCCCCAGCTCCTCCAGGTGCCCCTGCAGCGTCTCGAAGAGCACGGGCGGGGCCGCCACGGTCAGCTCCGTGGAGGCGGGCTCGCCGGGGCGGCCGCCGGTCAGCGCCCCGGCCTCGCGGGCGATCAGCGCGCCGGCCGCGTAGTCCCAGGGGTTGAGCCCGCGCTCGTAGTAGCCGTCGAGCCGGCCGCAGGCCACGTCGCACAGGTCGATCGCCGCCGAGCCGCCGCGCCGGATGTCGCGCACCTGCGGCAGCAGGGAGCGCAGGACCTCGGCCTGGGAGGCGCGGCGCGCGGCGAGGTAGCCGAAGCCGGTGCCGATCAGGGCCTGGTCGAGGCCGGGGGCGGGGCGTACGGCCAGCCGCCGCTCCCCCTCGTAGGCGCCCTCGCCGAGCACGGCCCGGTAGGTCTCGCCCCGCATGGGTGCGGCCACGACGCCGACGACGGCCTGGCCGTCGAGCTCGGCCGCTATGGACACCGCCCAGGACGGAAGGCCGTAGAGGTAGTTCACGGTGCCGTCGATCGGGTCGATGACCCACCGCACGCCGCTGCTGCCCTCGCTGCTCGCGCCCTCCTCGCCCAGGACGCCGTCCTCGGGGCGCCGCTCGGCGAGGAAGCCGGTGATCAGCTTCTCGGCGGCGATGTCCATCTCGGTGACGACGTCGATGGAGCTGGTCTTGGTCGCGGCGACCCCGAGGTCCGCCGGGCGGCCGTCGCGGAGCAGGGCTCCGGCGCGGTCGGCGGCTTCTAGGGCCACGGCCAGGAGTTCTGCCTTCAGGGTGTCGCTCACGGTGCTGGTGCTCCTTACGCGTACGGGCTGTCGGCTCCGGCGGCGGCCGGGCGCGGGGCCCTGGCCGGGCAGCAGCCGACGGGACAGAGGTCGTGCGAGGGGCCGAGGGTGCCCAGGGCGCACCGCTCGGGACGCTCGCCGCGCTCGCTCGCGGCCCGCTCCAGGACCAGCTCGCGGACGGCGGCGGCGAAGCGGGGGTCGGCGCCGACGGTCGCGGCGCGGGCGACCGGCAGGCCGAGCTCCGCGGCCTTGGCGGCGGCCTCGGTGTCGAGGTCGTACTTGACCTCCATGTGGTCCGAGACGAAGCCGATGGGGACCATGACGACGGCGGGGACGCCCTCGCCGTGCGCGGCCTCCAGGTGGTCGCAGACGTCGGGCTCGAGCCAGGGGATGTGCGGGGCGCCGCTGCGGGACTGGTAGACGAGCCGCCACGGGTGCTCCGTGCCGGTCTCCTCGCGGACGGCCTCGGCGATGGTCCGGGCGACGTCGAGGTGCTGGGCGACGTAGGCACCGCCGTCGCCGTGGCCGTCCGCGGGGCCGGAGGCGTCCGCGGCCGAGGTGGGGATGGAGTGGGTGGTGAAGGCGAGGTGCGCGCCCTCGCGGACGTCCTCGGGCAGCTCGGCGAGGGCTGCGAGGACGGCGTCGGCCATGGGGCGGACGAAGCCGGGGTGGTTGAAGTAGTGCCGCAGCTTGTCGACGCGCGGCGGGGTGATGCCCTCGGCCTCCAGGGCGGCGAGCGCGTCGGCGAGGTTCTCGCGGTACTGCCGGCAGCCGGAGTACGAGGCGTAGGCGCTGGTGGCGAGGGTGAGCACGCGGCGCCGGCCGTCGGCGGCGATCTCGCGCAGGGTGTCGGTCAGGTACGGCGACCAGTTGCGGTTGCCCCAGTAGACCGGGAGGTCCAGGCCGTGCTCGGCGAACTCCTTGCGCAGGGCGCCGAGCAGCGCTCGGTTCTGGCCATTGATCGGGCTGACGCCGCCGAAGAGGAAGTAGTGCTGCCCGACCTCCTTGAGCCGTTCGCGGGGGATGCCGCGCCCGCGCGTGACGTTCTCCAGGAAGGGGACGACGTCGTCCGGGCCCTCGGGGCCGCCGAAGGAGAGCAACAGCAGGGCGTCGTAGGGGGCGTGCGCTGGCTGATCCGACATGTGTCCGATCCTGCCACCCTGCACGGACTGCCGGGAAATGACGGGTGCGCCGAACAAACGTACCCACGTAAGCTGTATCGGCCAGCTACATCCCTTACGGCACCCTCGTCCCGTCCCCCGCATCGACACCCACCGGGAGCCGTCTTGCCCAGTCCCTACCGCGAGATCTTCGCCGCCCCCGGCAGCAAGGGTTTCTCGGCGGCCGGCCTCCTCGGCCGGATGCCGCTGTCGATGCTGGGCATCGGCATCGTCACGATGATCTCCCAGATCACCGGCCGCTACGGGCTCGCGGGCGCCGTCTCCGCGGCCGGGGCCGTCTCCGCCGCCGTCCTCGGCCCGCAGATCTCCCGGCTGGTCGACCGGTACGGGCAGCGCCGGGTGCTGCGCCCGGCGACGCTGGTGGCCCTGGCCGCCGTCGCGGGGCTGCTGCTGAGCGCGCAGCAGCGCTGGCCCGACTGGACGCTGTTCGTCTTCGCGGCGTTCGGCGGCTGCGTGCCGAGCGTGGGGTCGATGGTGCGGGCCCGCTGGGCGGCGATCTACCGGGGCAGCGGGCACCTGCACACGGCCTACGCCTTCGAGTCCGTCCTGGACGAGGTGTGCTTCATCGTCGGCCCGATCCTCTCGATCGGCCTGTCCACGCGGTGGTTCCCCGAGGCGGGCCCGCTGCTGGCCGCCGTCTTCCTCGCGATCGGCGTCCTGTGGCTGACCGCGCAGCGCACCACCGAGCCGGAGCCGCACCCGCGCGGGCAGCAGGGCACCGGCCACGCGCTGCGCTCCCCCGGCCTGCAGGTGCTGGTGGCGACGTTCGTCGCCACGGGCATGATCTTCGGCACCTGTGACGTGGTGACCGTCGCCTACGCCGAGGCCGAGGGCCACAAGAGCATGGCGAGCCTGGTGCTCGCGGCCTACGCCCTGGGCTCCTGCCTGGCGGGGGTGGTTTTCGGACTGCTGCGCCTGAGCGGGGACATGGCCCGCCGCTGGCTCGTGGGCGTGTGTGCGATGGCCGTGAGTATGATCCCCCTCCAACTGGTCGGGAGCCTGCCGTTCCTGGCCGTGGCGCTCTTCGTCTCGGGGCTGTCGATCGCGCCGACCATGGTGACGACGATGGCCCTCGTCGAACAGCACGTACCGCGCGCGCAGCTGACCGAGGGCATGACCTGGACGAGCACGGGTCTCGCGGTCGGCGTGGCGCTGGGCTCGTCGGCCGCCGGCTGGGTGGTGGACGCCCGCGGCGCCGCCGCGGGGTACGCGGTGTCCGGGGTGGCGGGGGCGCTCGCGGCGGCGGTCGCGTTCCTGGGGTACCGCCGGCTCCGCAGGCCGGCGCCGCAGCGGCCGGGGGGACCTGTGCCGCAGGCAAGGGGAGGGTCTGACGCACATGACGGAGACGACCGGAACGACGACCTCAGCAAGGGCATCATCGCCTAGGGCGGCCGGGCGGCCCCGGTGGCGCAACTGGGCGGGCAACGTCACCGCTCACCCCGCGCGGACGGTGGCCCCGGCCTCCGCGGGCGAGGTCGCGGAGGCGGTCGTACGGGCCGCGGCGGACGGCCTGCGGGTGAAGGCCGCCGGCACCGGCCACTCCTTCACCGCCGCGGCCGCCACCGACGGCCTGCTGATACGCCCGGAGCACCTGGGGGGCCTGCACGCGATCGACCGCGCGGCCGGCACGGTGACGGTGGGGGCCGGCACCACGCTGCGGCACCTGAACGCGACGCTGTCGGCGCACGGCCTGTCGCTGGCCAACATGGGCGACATCATGGAGCAGACGGTCTCGGGGGCGGTCAGCACCGGCACCCACGGCACGGGCCGTGCCTCGGCGTCGCTCTCGGCGCAGGTCCGCGCCCTGGAGCTGGTCACCGCGGACGGCTCGGTGCTGAAGTGTTCCGCGGAGGAGAACCCGGAGGTCTTCGCCGCCGCCCGGCTGGGGCTGGGCGCGCTGGGCGTGATCACTGCGGTCACCTTCGCGGTGGAGCCGGAGTTCCTGCTGCGGGCGCGCGAGGAGCCGATGCCCCTCGACCGGGTCACCGGCGAATTCGAACAGCTGGTCGCCGAGAACGAGCACTTCGAGTTCTACTGGTTCCCGCACACCAGCAACTGCATCACCAAGCGCAACAACCGCAGCGCGGGTCCCGCGGACCCTCCCGGCCGCGTCGCCGCCTGGGTCGAGGACGAGCTGCTGTCGAACGGCCTCTTCGGCGCCCTGTGCACGGTGGGCCGCACCGTCCCCGCCGCCGTCCCCGGCATCGCCCGGCTCGCCGGCCGCGCCCTGTCGGCCCGCAGCTACACGGACGTGCCCTACCGCGTCTTCACCAGCCCCCGCCGGGTCCGCTTCCTGGAGATGGAGTACGCGCTGCCGCGGGAGGCCGCGATACCGGCGCTGCGCGAGCTGCGGGCCGCGATCGAGCGCTCGCGGCTGCGCGTGGCCTTCCCCGTCGAGGTCCGCACGGCCCCGGCCGACGACATACCGCTGTCCACGGCCCACGCCCGGGACACCGCCTACATCGCCGTACACATGTACCGGGGCGCTCCCTACCGGGCCTACTTCCGGGCCGCCGAGCAGATCATGACGGCGCACGGCGGGCGGCCCCACTGGGGGAAGCTCCACAGCCGCGACGCCGGACACCTCGCGGCGGCCTACCCGCGCTTCGCCGATTTCACGGCCCTGCGGGACCGGCTGGACCCGCAGCGCGTCTTCGGCAACGACTACCTGCGGCGCGTGCTGGGCGCGTAGGCCTGCGGCCCGGCGACCCGCCCTCCCGCCCGGCTTCCCACCGTCGCACCCGTGCCCCGTAAGGGGCGCGGGGCGGTATCGATCTGCGGCTCCGCCGCGCGGGCGCGACCAGCCACGTACGACCTGCAGCCGACCGACTACTCCCGGCGGGCCCGCTCGGGCCCGGCCGTACGGGGCGCGCGCCTACGAGACGACGCCCGCCGCAGGCGAACCCGCCCCGGCGGCCGCATTCTGCCCCTGCGTCGGCGGCTTGGGAGTCGTCCCGCCACCCGTGCCGCCCTGGCCGCTCGTGCCGCTGCCGCCCTTGTCGTCCCCGCCCGTGCCGCCGCCCGGCGAGGTGGAGGGGTTCGGCGTGGGGTCCGGCTTGGTGCTGGGCGTCGAGCCCCCGGAGGACGGGGACGTCGACGGGTCCGGCGACTGCTTGCCCGTGTCGCCGCCCTGGCGGGAGGCGTCCGGGCCGGGCGAGGAGCCGGACTCGCCGCCGGTGCCGCGTTCCTCGCCGCCGCCGTCGTGCGAGCGGCCCGGGTCCGGGGAGCGCTCGGGCGCCGGGTCCTGTTTCTTCTGCGACTTCCCGCCGTCGAAGATCTGGCTGACCGTGGTCCCCTTACCACCGTCCGCACTCGACCCCTTGACCAGTTCGACCGTGGTGACCGCGCCCATCGCGAGGACGAAGACCGCGCCGGCGGCGATGAGCGGGCGCTTCCAGCCGCGCGTCCGGGTGCCGTGTGTCGTGGCCGTGGTGTACGCGTCCGTGTACGCAATGGAGTGTTCGTCGGCGCGCGCATCAGGATGCGCGCCCGCGTATACGCCGCCGGGCTCCGGCGACCGGGACGCCGCGTGCAACAGCCGCGTCGCCTCGTCGCCGGCCTGCGGCAGCATCTGCGTGGCGTCGGCTCGGGGCAGCATCTGCGTGGGGTCCGCCTGCGGCAGCATCCGGGTCGCGTCGTCCTGCGCGGCGCGGCGCGCGGGGTCCTGCGCCACGGCCGCGGCACGGCCGACGGCCCGGCCGGCGTCCTGCACGGGCACCTGCCGCAGCTTCGGTGCCGCCGCCTGCGTGGTCGCCTCGCGGAGCTGCTCGCCGGTCCGCTTGAACAGGTGCTGGAAGATCGTGCCACCGGACGTGGCCACGACGCTCACGACGCCGGCGCCGATGACCGTGCCGTACACCCCGAGCTTGCCCGCGAGCAGTGCGGCGATCACCGCCGCGAGGGCGCTGCCGGCGACCTGCGCGAGGCTCAGCTCCAGACGCTTGCCGTTCTGTTTTGCCTCGCTTTCGCCTTTGTCGTCCATCTCCTGCCTCTGTGTAGCCCTTGGGTCCGTCTTGCAGATAGAAGAGACATTCGAGCGTAACGAACAGTTCCGATTCCGGCGATTGTGTGAACCTGGACACCCGCGCAACCGCCTTCGCGCGCGATAGGTACGATCAACTCCCTTCTCCCGCGTGAACTTCGATGGCGCGCCATTCCACCCCCAGTGGCCCGAATGGAGTACTGTGACGAGCCCTGGCCCCGGTGTCCCGTCCGGCTGCCTGGACCCAACGGGCGGGGCCCCACCGGCTCTCACCCCCGTCAACTCGGCAATGTTGTGGCAGGCTGCACCCGGGCAGGCCACACTCGACTAGCGGAAGCAGCGACGCACGTGACGTCGGCAGGCACCACCCGGGAGGTCCCCATGCCCGAACTGCGTGTCGTGGCCGTCTCCAACGACGGCACACGGCTGGTGCTCAAGGCTGCGGACAGCACGGAGTACACCCTTCCCATCGATGAACGGCTGCGCGCCGCCGTGCGCAACGACCGTGCTCGTCTGGGGCAGATCGAGATCGAGGTGGAGAGCCATCTCCGCCCCCGCGACATCCAGGCGCGTATACGTGCGGGAGCCTCCGCGGAGGAGGTGGCGCAGCTCGCGGGCATCCCCGTCGAGCGGGTGCGCCGGTTCGAGGGCCCGGTCCTGGCCGAGCGCGCGTTCATGGCCGAGCGCGCCCGCAAGACGGCGGTGCGCCGCCCCGGCGAGAACACCGGCCCGCTCCTCGGCGAGGCGGTGGCCGAGCGGCTCATGCTGCGCGGGGCCGAGAAGGACACCGCGCAGTGGGACTCCTGGCGCCGGGACGACGGCACGTGGGAGGTCCTGCTCGTCTACCGGGCGGCAGGTGAGCCCCGCGCGGCGAGCTGGTCGTACGACCCGCCGAGGCGGATCGTTCAAGCGATGGACGACGAGGCCCGCGCGCTCATCGGCGAGACCGACGACACGCCCGAGCCGAGCTTCCCCTTCGTGCCCCGGATCGCCCGTCTGCCGCGGGACAGGCCCCTGGACCGGTCGCTGGACCGGCAGCAGGCCGCGTCCTCCGGTCCGCCGTCCCCTCCCGAGCCGGACGCCGAGCCGTCCGGGGAGCCGCCCGGCAAGGAGCGGGATTCGCTGACGAGCCTGCTCGAAGCGGTCCCCAGCTTCCGGGGCGACATGGTCGTCCCGGAAACGCCCTCGGCCGCGCAGGCGGGTGACGAACCGTCCGACGATCCGGAGGCGGTGGAGCCCCCGGCTCCGGCGGCCAGCGCGGGCGCCGCGTACGCGGATGTCCTGATGCCGCGGTCCGTGGCCGGCCACCGCGACCGGCTGATCGGTACGACGGACCGTCAGGCCGAGGCCGACGGCGTCCGCCCCGGCCGCCGGGCGGCGGTCCCCAGCTGGGACGAGATCGTCTTCGGCACCCGCCGCAAGAAACAGGAGTAACCGCTACGGCAGTGACCACCCGTCAGGCCCCCGGCTCCGGCCGGGGGCGCCGACGGCAGCGCGCACGGGCCGAAGCCCGGCCGGAAGGCCGTTCATGCGGTCGGCTCGGCGCCGTCGATCGACCGGCCGTACGGATGCCGGCGCCCGGCGCCCCCTCCCCGCCGCAGCGGCGCCAAGCCACAACGGCCGTGCCCGGCGGTGCCGTGCTGCCTCTGACGCGGAATCACACGCCGGGCCGCCAGGCCGCCGGCTCAGCCCGGCTGGGGCCCCGTGGCGACAGGGCGCGACGGGTCGGACGACCACTCGCTCCACGACCCCACGTACAAGGCCGCCGGAACGCCCGCGACGGCCAGCGCGAGCAGCTGATGCGCGGCGGAGACGCCGGAGCCGCAGTAGACGCCCACCTCCGTGCCGTCCGTCGCGCCCAGGGCGCCGAAGCGGGCGGCCAGTTCGGCCGCGGGGCGCAGCCGCCCGTCCGCGGCCACGTTCTCCGTCGTCGGCGCGGAGACCGCACCCGGGATGTGCCCGGCCACGGCGTCGATCGGCTCCACCTCGCCCCGGTAGCGCTCCCCCGCGCGGGCGTCCAGCAGCAGCCCGCGGCGGGCCAGCGCCGCCGCACCGTCCGCGTCGAGCAGCGGCAGCGCCCCCGGCGCCGGTACGAAGTCGCCCTCGCGCGCGGGCGTCCGCTCGTCCGTGACCTCCCCGCCCTGCGCCCGCCACGCCGCGAGGCCCCCGTCCAGGACGCGCACGGACGGATGCCCGGCCCAGCGCAGCATCCACCAGGCGCGCGCGGCCGCCCAGCCCTGCCCCCCGTCGTAGACGACGACGTCCCCGCCGGAGCCGACGCCCGCCCTGCGCATCGCCGCGCCGAACGCGTCGAGGCCGGGCAGCGGATGCCGCCCCTGCCGGCCCGCCGGCCCGGCGAGCTCGCCTTCGAGGTCCACGTAGACCGCGCCGGGGATGTGCCCCGCCTCGTACTCCGGCCGGCCGGGCGGGCCGCCGAGCTGATAGCGGACGTCCAGCAGGACGGGCGGCTGCCCGCCGGCCGACGCGTCCATGAGTTCGACTGCGGAGATGATGGCATTCATGGCCCCCATCCTGACGTAGTCCGGCGTGCGTCGAACGGGCCTCTGGCGAGGTCGCGCACAACTGATCGATACTGGGCGCCGCCGTTCACCGAGGCGCGCTTAGGCGCCGGAACGGTACTGCCCCGCGATTCCGGGCATTCTCCTGCGGGAACCCGGGAATCCCGGCGCGGCCGGGGGGCGCGTGACGGCAGGTGGTGCAACCATCTGGTCGTGCCCCGTCCCGTACCACCCCCCGCGCGCCGCGGTCCGGCGCGGGACGCGCGGCCACCACGATGGTCCGAGGAGAGAGTGACATGACCGAGGTTTGGGGCTCCCCCCGGCCAGGAGCGGGGGAGGTCCGGCAGGCGCCGGGCAGCCCGTGCTGGACGAGTCTCCTGGCGCACGACCTGGAGTCGATCCAGGACTTCTACGGCGGTCTGTTCGGCTGGGCCTTCTACAGCCCCGGGCCGCGCCAGCTGGGCCCCTATGTGCGCGCCACGGTCGACGGGCGGGATGTGGCCGGCCTCGGGGAGCTCGCGCCCGGCCGCCGGCTGCCGACCGCCTGGACCACCTACCTCGCCAGTGACGACGCCGACGAGGCCGCGGAGTGGATCCGCTGCTCCGGCGGGACGGTGGGGGTGGGCCCGCTGTCCGCGGGGGATGCGGGGCGGCTGGTGCTCGCCTCCGACCCGGCGGGGGCGCCCTTCGGGGTGTGGCAGGGCCAGAAGCTGACCGGCGCCCAGCTGGCGGGGGTGCCCGGCACCCCCGCCTGGCACGAGCTGGTGACCCGCCGGGCGTCGGCGGTCGCCGGTTTCTACCGGGCTCTGTTCGGCTACGACGTCAAGCCGGCCGACGCCGCGCGCTCGGCGCACCCCACGGCGGATGCGCCGGCGCATTCCACGGCGGAGCCCGACCCCGGCGACTACCTCACGCTGCAGCTCGACGGCCGTCCGGTCGCCGCGATCCGGGGCGTCGGCGCGGCGCTGCCGCGCGAGCGGGGCCCGCACTGGATGACGTACTTCGAGGTCGCCGACACCGATGCCGCCGCCCTGCGGACGGTGGAGCTGGGCGGCCGGGTGCTGCGGCCGCCGCACGAGGCGCCGGCCGGGCGGGTGGCCACCGTCGCCGACCCCGAGGGCGCGGTCTTCACCCTTCTGCGGACGGCCCGTTGACGGGGGCGGGGTCGACGGGCAGCACGTCGGGAGAGAGCGCCGCGGCGCGGGCCGCGGCGGCCGTCAGCCGGCGGCGGTGGTGGCGCCGGCACAGCACCTCGTAACCGACCACGGTCTCGGGCTGGTTGACGTCGCCGACGACCACCTGGGCGCCCTCGACGACCATCTGGCCGCCCACCGTACGGGCGTTGTGCGTGGCCCGCGCACCGCACCAGCACAGCGCCTCGACCTGCAGCACCTCTATGCGGTCGGCGAGTTCGACCAGGCGCCGGGAGCCGGGGAAGAGCCTGGTGCGGAAGTCGGTGGTGATGCCGAAGGCGAAGACGTCGAGTTCGAGGTCGTCCACGATCCGGGCGAGCTGGTCGACCTGGGCGGGATCGAGGAACTGCGCCTCGTCGGCGATGACGTAGTCGGCGCGGCCGCCCGCGGAGAGGTGGGCGACGATGTGCGCGTAGAAGTCGAAGCCCTCGCCCGCCTCGACGGAGTCGGTGACCAGGCCGAGACGGGAGGAGAGCTTGCCCTCGCCGGCGCGGTCGTTGCGGGTGTAGATCATCCCTTGCAGGCCGCGGGCCGAGCGGTTGTGCTCGATCTGCAGAGCGAGGGTGCTCTTTCCGCAGTCCATGGTTCCGGAGAAGAACACCAGCTCGGGCATGGGGAAGCCAATGCCTTTCATAGGTCGGGACGTCGTGTGGGGGGGGCGCGGTCGTACGGGCTGCGGTGCGGGGCGGGTGCTGCGGCGGGTGTTGCGGGTGCAGGCTGTGGGGTCAGGCGCGCACTTCGAGGAGCGGCACCAGCTGCTCCACGGGCGTCATGGAGCCGTGCAGCCCCACCATTGCGGATTCGTTCGGCTCGGTCTCGGTGGCGACGATCGCGATGTCGTCGCGGGCGGCGGCGACCACGTCGCCGATCCGGCCGTGGACGCGGCCGTCCACGCCGTCGCCGGGGCGGCCGAACCAGCCCGCCTCGATCGCCTCGTCGCGGCTCGCGATCCACATCTGCTCGCCGAGCACCTCCCGCCACACCGCGAGGACGTCGGCGGCGGCGCCGGGCACGGCGTAGACGTGACGGGCACGGGCCTCGCCGCCGAGCAGGGCGACGCCTGCGCGCAGCTCCCAGTCCTCGTCGAAGTCGATACGCGACTCGGGGTCGAAGGGGATGTCGATCATGCCGTGGTCGGCGGTGACGTACAGCGCCGAGCGGGGCGGCAGCTGCTCGGCCAGGCGCTGGGCGAGGCGGTCGACGTACATCAACTGGCCGCGCCACTCGTCGGAGTCCACGCCGAAGCGGTGTCCCTTGCCGTCGACGTCGCTGTAGTAGGTGTAGACGAGCGAGCGGTCCGCGGCGCCGAGCCGGTCGGCGGCGAGATCCATCCGGTCCTCGCCGGAGAGCCGGCCGTGGAAGGTGCCGCCGCTGAGCGCGATCTTCGTCAGCGGGGTGTGCTGGAAGTCCGGGGCGGAGACCTGGCAGGTGTGCACGCCGGCCGCGTCCGCGAGCTGGAAGACGGTCGGGTAGGGCTGCCAGACGTGCGGGTCGGTCCAGGGCCGCCAGCGCAGCTGGTTCATCAGCTGCCCCGTGGCCGGGTCGGCGACGGTGTAGCCGGGCAGGCCGTGGGCGCCCGGGGGCAGCCCGGTGCCGACCGAGGCGAGGGAGGTCGCCGTGGTGGACGGGAAGCCGGCCGTCAGGGGCGAGCCCGTGCCGTTGTTCGAGCCGGCCATCAGCGAGTGCAGGAACGGCGCCTCGGCGGGGTGGGCGCGCAGCAGCTCCCAGCCCAGGCCGTCGATCAGGAAGACGCACACGCGGTCGGCGGGGGCCAGCTCCAGACCCGTGGAGAAACCGGGGACCTCCATGCCGGCCGCGACCGCGGGCAGCAGGTCGGCCAGCGAGCCCGTGCCGTAGCGGGGCAGCGGGGCGGAGCGGGGGTCGAGCGGGGCGGGCTCGTGCCAGGCGGAGCCCGCCGTCATGGGAGAGGACATCAGCGGGCGGTCGCCGCGCCGGCCGTGGTGGCTGCAGGGGCTGCGGTGGCCTCGGACAAGGCCTGGGCGAAGGCCAGGGTCTGCCGGACGGTGTCCGGCCCGTCGCCCGCCTCGCTGACGCGCAGGCTCAGGTCGTCGGCCGTGGAGGAGCCGGTGTAGCCGTGGTCCGCGTCGCAGTTGGGGTCGCCGCAGGCGGCGGGCTCCAGGTCGATCCGGGACACCGCGCCCCAGCCGATGTTCAGCACGACCTCGCGGGGCAGGGTGCCCGGGGTGTACGACTCGGGGTTGGCGACGACGCGGGTCAGCACGACCGAGGAGATCCGCTCCAGCTTCACGGACTCCGCGGCGGTGGTGGCGTACGGGGACGGCGAGGTGCCGTCGGCGGCCTGCTCGTCGGTGTGGCTGACGATGAACCGGGTGCCGGTCAGGACGAGGACCGTGACGTGGCGGCGCACCTCGTTGGAGTCGAACGTCGTCTCCTGGTGCACCAGGTACGACGCGACCGGCTCGCCGCCCACTGCGGCCTCCACCGCCTCGGCCACGAGGGCCGGGTAGTAGCCGCTGCGCTCGATCGCCGCGCGCAGCCCTTGGGTCGTCGTACCGGTCTTCGCCATAAGCCCATCCTAAGGGGCCCACGGGCCCCAACCGCCCGATCCGCCCACCCCGGCCCCGGCCGGGCCCGACGCGATGGGACGGGCGTCACACCCCACTGCCGCCCCGGCACGGCCCCGCTCACCGCCCGGGCACTCCGCTTCGCCACGGCGACGGACAGGTCCCCCGGCCCGGGCAAGGGCGACAGCCGCAAGAACGCCGCCACCTGGACATTCCACTCCACCGCGACGGACAAGAACTGCCCGTCCGCTCCGGAGCAGCCAAACAGAGGCCGCCATGACACAGCCCCACACCGCCCGACCGCTTCCACTCCGCCGCAACGGCGAGAAACCCCCACGGCGGGCACCGGCGGTGCCGAACCGGCCGCAACCCACGGTGGGGAACGCCACCTCGGCGGAGACCGGAGTCCCCGGATCGGGGCAGGGGCCGGCGGACCAGGTGGGGCCGCAGGCGGGTCGCGGCCGGGTGCGGCCCGGTGGGCTGTTGCTGTCAGACCGCCGGCAGGCTGCGCGGCCCCAGGTCCGTACGGGCCGGGGCCGGGGACAGGCGGATGGTGGCGCCCAGGACGTGCACCCCGTGGGGGGCGACGATCACCGGTTCCAGGTCGGCGCCCACGACCTCGGGGTGGTCGTCGACCAGCCGGGAGACGCGCAGCAGCAGCTCCTCCAGCGCCTTGGTGTCGACGGGCGTCGTGCCGCGCCAGCCGAAGAGCAGCGGTGCGGTGCGGATCGAGCGGATCTGCTCGGCGGCGTCGCGATCGGTGACGGGGACGAGCCGGTGCGCGGTGTCGCCGAGGAGCAGCGAGGGCGCGCCCGCCAGCCCGAAGGACAGAACCGCTCCCGCCGCCGGGTCGATCGCGGCCCGTACGACGGTGTCGACGCCGCGCGGCGCCATGGACTGCACGACGAGCCGGGTCTCCTCGGGCTTGCCGAGGAGCTCGGTCAACTCGGCGTACGCGCGGCGCAGTTCCGCCTCGCTGCCGAGGTCGAGCCGGACGCCGCCGAGGTCGGCTCGGTGGCGCAGGTGCGGGGCGGTGGGCTTGAGGGCGACGGGGAAGCCGAGCCGCCCCGCCGCCCGCACCGCACCGCCGGGGTCCGGCGCCGGCAGCGCGGGCAGCACGGCGATCCCGTACCGGGCGAGGAGCCGCTGGGTGTCGGGGGCGGAGAGGGTGACGGCCCGCGGCCCCTCGGGCGGCGGCGCGAGACCGGCCCCGTGGGCCTCCAGCAGCACCCCGATGTCGGCGGCGGCTCCCGCCTCGTCGATGTCGTCGTACTCGGGCACGCGCCCCGGCTCGGCGGCCTGCCGCCGCCAGCGCGCGTACCGCGCGGCCTCGGCGAGCGCCCGGACGGCCCGCTCGGCGGCGGGGTAGGCGGGTATCCGCACGGCCGGTGCGGGACTCTCCGCTCCCCCGGGGCCCTCCATTCCCCCGGCGCTCTCACCCGCCGGCTCCGCGAGCGCCTCGGCGAGCCCCGGGATCTCCAGGTGCACGACGGTCACCGGCTTGGCGGCGGGCGAGGCCGCGACCGCCTCCCTCAGCGCCCGGGCGAGATCCGCCGCGGAGGCGTCCCCGACCCACGGGATGGCGGTGACGACGACGGCGTCGCACTCCTCGTCGGCCAGGACCCCGGCCAGGGCCCTGCGGAAGTCGGCGGGCCGGGCGCCGGTGGTGAGGTCGTACGGGGGCTGGGGGCGCAGGCCGTCGGTGAGGCAGGCGTCGTAGGTGAGCAGGGCGAGGGACTCGGAGTTGCCGAGGATGGCGACGCGCGGCCCGGCCGGCAGCGGCTGGGAGGCGAGGAGCAGCCCGGTGTCGGCGAGCTCGGTGACGGTGTCGACGCGGATGACGCCGGCCTGCCGGAGCAGGTCGGAGACGGTGGCGTCGGGGATCCGGGTGGTGGGCACGGCGTGCCCGGTGGGCGCGGCCCCGCCGTGCCGGGCGCCCTTGACGACGACGACCGGCTTGCGGGCGGCGGTGCGCCGCGCGAGGCGGGTGAACTTGCGGGGGTTGCCGATGGACTCCAGGTACATGAGCACGAGGTCGGTGTCGGGGTCGTCGTGCCAGTACTGCAGGAAGTCGTTGCCGGAGACGTCCGCGCGGTTGCCGGCGGAGACGAAGGTGGAGATGCCGACGAGCCCGGCGGCGCGCCGGTGGAGCCCGGACAGCAGGGCGATGCCGATGGCCCCGGACTGGCTGAAGAGCCCTATGCGCCCGGCGGCGGGCAGCTCGGGCGACAGGGAGGCGTTGAGACGGACGCCGCCGGCGGTGTTGATGAGGCCGAAGGCGTTGGGTCCGATGATGCGCATCCCGTAGGAGCGGGCCTGGCGCACGAGCTCGCGCTGGCGCTCGCGCCCGTCGGCTCCGCTCTCGCCGTACCCGGCGGAGAGGACGAGGAGGCCCTGGACGCCGTGCTCGCCGCACTCGGCGACGACGGAGGGCACCTGCTCGGCGGGCACGGCCACGACCGCGAGGTCGACGGGCTCGGCGATGGCGCGGACGGAGCGGTGGGCCGGCACGCCCTCGGGGTCGAGCCGCGTGGTGCCCTCGGGGAAGGCGTGGTTGACGGCGTGGACCCGCCCGGTGAAGCCGCCCGCCAGCAGATTGCGCAGCACGGCCCGCCCCATGCCGCCCGGCGCGCGGCCGGTGCCGATGACGGCCACGGAGCCGGGGGCGAGCAGCCGCTGGACCGAGCGGGCCTCGGCGCGCTGCTCGCGGGCCCGCTGGACGGCGAGGGAGCGGTCGGTGGGCTCCAGGTCCAGCTCCAGGCGGACGACACCGTCCTCGAAGCTGCGCTTCTGGGTGTAGCCCGCGTCCGTGAACACCTTGATCATCTTGGTGTTGGCGGGCAGCACCTCGGCGGCGAAGCGCCGGATCGCCCGCTCGCGGGCCACGGCGGCGATGTGCTCCAGGAGGGCGGAGGCGACCCCGCGGCCCTGGTGGGCGTCCTGCACGAGGAAGGCGACCTCGGCCTCGTCGGCGGGCTCGGAGGCCGGCATCCCGCGGCCGTCGATGCGGTCGTAGCGGACGGTGGCGATGAACTCGCCGCCGACGGTGGCGGCGAGGCCGACCCTGTCGACGTAGTCGTGATGGGTGAAGCGGTGCACGTCCCGGTCGGAGAGGCGGGGGTAGGGGGCGAAGAAGCGGTAGTACTTCGACTCGTCCGAGACCTGCTCGTAGAAGCTCACCAGGCGCTGGGCGTCATCGGGGGTGATGGGGCGCAGGTGCGCGGTGCCGCCGTCGCGCAGCACGACGTCGGCTTCCCAGTGGGTGGGGTACGCGTGCTCGGGCCCGGACCGCGCCGGCGTCGTCTGCATGGGGCCAGCGTAAGGCCGGGCACGGACATCCGGAGCGCTGCGCCGGAGCACTCCGGGCACCGTGAGACACTGGTCTAGACAACTCCTACGACTTGAAGGGCAACACCATGGCTGAGCGCCGCGTCAACGTCGGCTGGGCCGAGGGCCTGCACGCCCGTCCCGCGTCTGTCTTCGTCCGTGCGGCGACCGCCGCCGGCGTCCCCGTGACGATCGCCAAGGCCGACGGCAACCCGGTCAACGCCGGCTCCATGCTGGCCGTGCTGGGCCTGGGTGCCCAGGGTGGCGAGGAGATCGTCCTCTCCAGCGACGCCGAGGGCGCCGAGGCCGCTCTGGACCGTCTGGCGAAGCTGGTCGCCGAGGGTCTCGAGGAGCTCCCGGAGACCGTCTGATTCGACGGAATCGCGCGCGGCGGGGCCGCGGCGGCCGATTGAGGCTGCCGCGGCCCCGTCGTCGTTTTCCCGTGCGCACCCCGCACACCCCATTCACACCCCGCGTGCGCCCGCGCGAAATCCATGGCATTCCGGCGGTAACAGCGGGGCATTCCTTTGGCGGAAGTTCGGCCGGAGATCGTTCCTGCGGTAACACCGGAAGTTAATAGGCGCGCCCGGGAACCGGGGATCAGGAACCGGGATGGGATCAGGAACCGGAGATCACCGTTCGCACGGCCGGCCCCGTATTCCGCACACGGGCCGCCGGCACGGAGCGGCGCAGCCGGAATTCCCCCGGGGAGCGGTCCGCACGCGCCGCCGCGATGGCCCGGGCCCGCTCCGCGTCGCCGCGCGCGACCGCGTCCACCAGGGCGCCGAGCACCTCCCAGGTGTCGACGGGCCTCACAGGCGGCTCCGCCGCGTACACCCACGCGATCTTGAGCCGCAGCTGGGTGAGCAGGCCCGCGAGGCTGGGGCTGCCGGACGCCTGGGCGAGGGTCTCGTCGAACCAGTCCCCCAGCGGCCGCAGCTCGCCCGTACGCCCGCCGCGGGCGCGCTCCTGGCCGAGCCGCACCAGGCCGCGCAGCACCTTCAGATGCGCCTCCGTGCGGCGCTGTGCGGCGCGCGCGGCGCCCAGCGGCTCCAGCAGGGCGCGCACCTCCAGCAGATCGGCGGCCTCCTGCTCGGTGGGCTCCGCGACACAGGCGCCCGCGTGCCGCCGGGTGGTCACGAACCCCTCCGAGGCGAGGGTGCGCAGCGCCTCGCGCACGGGCACGCGCGAAACGCCGTAGCGGCGCGCGAGGACTTCTTCGGTGAGCCGGCTGCCGGGCGGAAACGTGCCGGAAACAATGTCGTCACGGATCGCCGTGCACACGGCGTGCGCGGAAATGCGACGGCCGCTCTGATTCGCTGTGCCATCACCGTTCACGTACGGCCCCGCATGGGTGAACCTCCGCATAACCCCCGCGCAACGCGGCCGATTGACGCCTGTTCAGCGACTCTATTGCAGCCGTCCGCGATTTCCGACGGCGCATGTGAAGTCATCGATATGTTTTGGCCAACACGAGGATACGACGAAGGCCCCGGCCGGTGGGCCGGGGCCTTCGTGAGGCGAATGTGCCGCGCAGGGGCGTCGGCGGGTGCGTCAGAGGTTGACGCCGTGCTCGCTGAGGTAGGCGACCGGGTCGATGTCGGTGCCGTACGTGGCGCCGGTGCGGGCCTCGAAGTGCAGGTGCGGGCCGGTGACGTTGCCCGTGGCGCCGGAGAGGCCGATCTGCTGGCCGGCGGTGACCGACTGGCCGACGGAGACCTCGATGGACGACAGGTGGCCGTACTGCGTGTACGTGCCGTCGTTGTGCTTGATGACGACGTTGTTGCCGTAGGCGCCGCCCCAGCCGGCCTCGACGACGGTGCCCGCGCCCACGGCCTGGACCGAGGTGCCGGTCTCGGCGTGCAGGTCGATGCCGGTGTGACTGCCGGAGGACCACAGGCCGCTGGAGGCCTTGTAGGACGTGGAGACGTACGAGCCGGCGATCGGCGAGACGAAGGTGTTGAGGCGCTTGCGCTCCTGCTCGCGGGCGACGCGCTCGGCCTCCTTGCGCTCGGCCTCGGCCTTGCGCTTGGCCTCGTCCGCGGCCTTCTTGACGTCGGCGGCCTGCTGCTTGGCGGCGGTCTCGGCGTCGTGGACGGCGGTGGTCTCGGCGGCGGAGCTGCTCTGCACCTGGGCCTGCTCACCGATGCGGCCGGCCGTGTCCTCGCCGATGACGACGGCCTGGGTCAGGCCGGTGTCCTCGGGGTGGTGGACCTCGTCGGTGGAGGCGGCCAGCGCCGGGGCGGCGAAGCCCGCGACGACGCCGGTGGCGGTGAGGGTGGCTATGCCGGCCACGTTCGCACTGACGCGAACGGCACGGCTCGGACGACGGTGCTTCCCGGTGGCACGAGTGAACGCCATTGGTGAGGCTGGTCCTTTCCTTCCCTCTCGCCTACCGGGTTAGCTGACGGGTTCGGAGCAGGAAGGTCTCCTACGGATCCCTCCGGAAAGGGGCCCGATTCACCCCAGGGACACTTGGGTCCCCGGCTCCCCTGGCTCGCGCCGTACGGGGACTCGGCGATGTCTGCCCGGGCCGCGGATGCGGCGCACATCTGACGGACAGACGCTTTGACGCTAGACGCCGTCACTTTCGATCGGCAAACAGAAGCCCCGTTTTGTGGCCCACGCCACAACGCAGACGTGCAACCACTCCGCTAAATCGGACATTTGGCAGGCACACGCGCCTCAGGGGCGCGCGTGCCTGCCGGTTGACGGACCGCCCGGCGCGGCCGGCCCGCCGGGGGGTCAGCCCGTGATCACGGTCACTTCCCCGATGCCGAGGGCCCGGACGGGCTCCTCGATCTGCGCGGCGTCACCGACGAGCACCGTCACCAGACGGTCGACCGGGAAGGCGCTCACGACGGCGGCGGTGGCCTCCACCGTGCCCGTCGCGGCCAGGCGCTCGTACAGGCGCGCCTGGAAGTCGTCCGGCAGGTGCTGCTCGACCTGGTCGGCGAGGGTGCCCGCGACGGCCGCCGCCGTCTCGTACTTCAGCGGGGCGACGCCGACGAGGTTCTGCACGGCGGAGTCGCGCTCCTCCTCCGTCAGGCCCCCGGCGGCGAGGGTGCGCAGGACGGTCCACAGGTCCTCCAGCGCGGGGCCGGTGGAGGCGGTGTCCACCGAGCCGCTGATGGCGAGCATGGCCGCGCCGGTGCCCTCGGGGGTGGACAGCAGCACCTGGCCGAAGGCCCGCACGCCGTAGGTGTAGCCCTTCTCCTCGCGCAGGACGCGGTCCAGACGGGAGGTGAGGGTGCCGCCGAGGCAGTACGTGCCGACGCTCTGGGCGGGCCAGACCTGGCCGTGCCGGTCGGCGCCGATGCGGCCGATGAGCAGCTGCGTCTGCACCGCGCCGGGGCGGTCCACGATGACGACGCGGCCGGTGTCGTCCGCGGTGACCGGCTGCAGGGCGTGCGGCTCGGCCGGGGAGCCCGTCCAGGCGCCGAGGGAGTCGGCGAGGGCGGCGTCGAGGTCGACGCCGGTGAAGTCGCCGACGACCACGGCGGTCGTGGTGGCGGGCCGGACGTGGGCCTCGTAGAAGGCCCGGACGGAGGCGGCGTCGATGCCGGCGACGGTCTCCTCGGTGCCCTGGCGGGGGCGGGACATCCGCGAGGCGGCCGGGAAGAGCTCCTTGGAGAGCGCCATGGCGGCCCGGCGGGCGGGGTTGGCCAGCTCGTGCGGGATCTCGTCCAGGCGGTTGCCCACCAGCCGCTCGATCTCGTGGTCCGGGAAGGCGGGGGCGCGCAGCGCATCGGCCACGAGGCCGAGGGCCTTGCCGAGCCGGGAGGCGGGAACCTCCAGGGACAGGCGCACGCCGGGGTGGTCGGCGTGGGCGTCGAGGGTGGCGCCGCAGCGCTCCAGCTCGGCGGTGAACTCCTCGGCGGTGTGCTTGTCGGTGCCCTCGGACAGGGCGCGCGCCATGATGGTGGCGACGCCGTCGAGGCCTTCGGGCTCCGCGGCGAGGGGGGCCACGACGTTGATGTCGACGGCGACGACCTGCTGGCCGGGGCGGTGGCAGCGCAGCACCGTCAGGCCGTTGGGGAGCGTGCCGCGCTCGGGGGCGGGGAAGGCCCAGGGGGCCGCGGGCCCGGCCTGGGGCTGCGGGTGGAACTCCATCGAAGGATGCGCAGGCTGGGCGGGCTGTGCGGGGGCCACGGCGTCGCTCACTTGGCCGTCTCCTCTTCTGCTTCGGCGTTCTCGTCGGCGGCGGGGGCGGCCGGCTCGGTGGGCTCGTACACCAGCACGGCGCGGTTGTCGGGGCGCAGGCGGGCCTGGGCGACCTGCTGCACCTCCTCCGGCGTGATGTCCAGGACGCGCTGGACGGCGGTGAGGGCGAGCTGGGGGTCGCCGAACAGCACCGCGAAGCGGCACAGTTCATCGGCGCGGCCGCTGACGGTGGAGAGCCGGTCCAGCCACTCGCGCTCCAGCTGGGCCTGGGCGCGCTCCATCTCCGCGGGGGTCGGGCCCTCGGCGGCGAAGCGGGCGAGCTCCTCGTCGACGGCGGCCTCGATGCCGGCCACCTCGGCGCCGCCGGACGCCTTGACGTCCAGCCAGCCCAGCGAGGGGGCGCCGGCGAGCCGCAGCAGGCCGAAGCCGGCGGCGACGGCGGAGCGGTCGTGGCGGACCAGGCGGTTGTGCAGGCGGGAGGACTCGCCGCCGCCGAGGACGGTGACGGCCAGGTCGGCGGCGTCGGCCTCGCGGGAGCCGTCCTGCGGGAGGCGGTAGGCGGCCATCATGGCGCGGGCCGGGACCTCCTCGCGGACGACCTGGCGCAGCTCCTCGCCGATGACGTCGGGCAGGCCGCCGTCGCGCGGGGGCTGCTTGCCGTCGTGCGCGGGGATCGAGCCGAAGTACTTCTCGATCCAGGCGAGGGTCTGCTCGGGGTCGATGTCGCCGACGACCGACAGGACGGCGTTGCCCGGGGCGTAGTAGGTGCGGAAGAAGGCGCGGGCGTCCTCCAGGGAGGCCGCGTCCAGGTCGGCCATGGAGCCGATCGGGGTGTGGTGGTACGGGTGGCCGTCGGGGAAGACCATGGCGGTCAGCCGCTCGAAGGCGGTGCCGTAGGGGACGTTGTCGTAGCGCTGGCGGCGCTCGTTCTTGACGACGTCGCGCTGGTTCTCCATCGACTCGTCGTCGAGGGCGGTGAGCAGGGAGCCCATCCGGTCGGCCTCGAGCCACAGGGCCAGCTCCAGCTGGTGCGCCGGCATGGTCTCGAAGTAGTTGGTGCGCTCGAAGCTGGTGGTGCCGTTGAGGGAGCCTCCGGCGCCCTGCACCAGCTCGAAATGGCCGTTCCCCTTGACCTGTGCCGAGCCCTGGAACATAAGGTGCTCGAAGAGGTGGGCGAGGCCCGTGCGGCCCTTGACCTCATGGCGCGAGCCGACGTCGTACCAGAGGCAGACGGCGGCGACCGGGGTCAGGTGGTCTTCGGAGAGCACCACCCGCAGGCCGTTGGCCAGCCGGTGCTCGGTCGCTGTGAGGCCGCCGGTACCGGCCTGTTGCGTGGCCGTGTGACCCATGGGCATGTACGTCCCTTCGATCGCTTGCAATCTCGCGCCGGTGCGCGATGACTCGCGTGATGAGCAGTGCTGTCACTGTATGCAAGCGCGCTGACATCCGGCTAAGTTCCCGGCGCGGTGCCCCCTTACGGACGGGTCGTGTCCGGTGATGTCAGTGGCGCGGTCCACAATGGTCCGCGTCAGCACCCTGCCTCGGCAATCGATCGAAGGAGCCGCAGCCGCGATGGCCCGCCGCAGCACGAAGACCCCGCCGCCGGAGAACTTCGAGGAGCGCATCCTCGACATCGACGTCGTCGACGAGATGCAGGGTTCCTTCCTCGAGTACGCCTACTCGGTCATCTACTCCCGGGCCCTGCCCGATGCGCGCGACGGTCTCAAGCCGGTCCACCGCCGCATCCTCTACCAGATGAACGAGATGGGCCTGCGCCCCGACCGCGGCTATGTGAAGTGCGCCCGCGTCGTCGGCGAGGTGATGGGAAAGCTCCACCCCCACGGCGACGCCTCCATCTACGACGCCCTGGTGCGCATGGCGCAGCCGTTTTCCATGCGCGTGCCGCTGGTCGACGGCCACGGCAACTTCGGCTCCCTCGGCAATGACGACCCGCCCGCGGCCATGCGCTACACCGAGGCCCGGATGGCGTCGGCGACGTCGCTGATGACGGAGTCGATCGAAGAGGACACCGTCGATTTCACGCCGAACTACGACGGCAGCGAGCAGGAGCCCGTGGCCCTGCCCGCCGCCTATCCGAACCTGCTGGTCAACGGCTCGTCCGGAATCGCGGTCGGCATGGCGACGAACATGCCGCCGCACAACCTCGGCGAGGTGATCGCGGCCGCCCGGCACCTGATCAGGCACCCGGGCGCCGACCTCGACACGCTGATGAAGTTCATCCCCGGCCCGGACCTGCCCACGGGCGGCCGGATCGTGGGCCTGGGCGGCGTGCGCGACGCCTACGAGACGGGCCGCGGCACGTTCAAGATCCGCGCCACCGTCGCCGTGGAGAACGTGACGGCCCGCCGCAAGGGCCTGGTCGTCACCGAGCTGCCCTTCACCGTCGGCCCCGAGAAGGTCATCTCCAAGATCAAGGACCTGGTCGGCTCGAAGAAGCTCCAGGGCATCGCCGACGTCAAGGACCTCACCGACCGCGCCCACGGCCTGCGCCTGGTCATCGAGATCAAGAACGGCTTCAACCCCGAGGCCGTCCTGGAGCAGCTCTACAAGCTCACGCCGATGGAGGAGTCCTTCGGCATCAACAACGTCGCCCTGGTCGACGGTCAGCCGCTCACGCTGGGCCTCAAGGAGCTCCTGGAGGTCTACGTCGACCACCGCTTCGAGGTGGTGCGGCGGCGCAGCGAGTTCCGGCGCGGCAAGCGGCGCGACCGGCTGCACCTGGTCGAGGGCCTGCTGGTGGCCCTGCTCGACATCGACGAGGTCATCAGGATCATCCGATCGAGTGAGAACGCGGCGCAGGCCAAGGAGGCCCTCATCGCGCGCTTCTCCCTCTCCGAGGTGCAGACGCAGTACATCCTCGACACGCCGCTGCGCCGCCTGACGAAGTTCGACCGCATCGAGCTGGAGGCGGAGCGCGACAAGCTCACCGGGGAGATCGAGGAGCTGACGCGGATCCTGGAGTCCGACGCGGAGCTGCGCAAGCTGGTCTCGGGCGAACTGGCCGACGTCGCGAAGAAGTTCGGCACCGACCGCCGTACGGTCCTGCTGGAGTCGGCGGGCGCCCCGGCGTCGGCGGTGCCCCTGCAGGTCGCCGACGACCCGTGCCGCGTGCTGATGTCCTCCACCGGCCTGCTGGCCCGCACGGCCACCGGCGAGCCCTTCCCGCCCGCCGCGGGCGAGGCCAAGCGCGTCAAGCACGACGTGATCGTCTCGGCGGTGCCGGCGACGGCCCTGGGCGAGGTCGGCGCGGTGACGTCGGCCGGGCGCCTGCTGCGGATGCGGGTGATCGATCTGCCGCAGCTGCCGGAGACGGCGGCGGCGCCCAGCCTGGCGGGCGGGGCACCGGTGCCGGAGTTCCTCTCCCTGGCCGACGGCGAGACGGTCGTCTGTCTCACCACGCTGGACGAGTCCTCGCCGGGGCTCGCGATCGGCACGGAGCAGGGCGTCGTCAAGCGCGTGGTCCCCGACTATCCGGCCAACAAGGACGAGCTGGAGGTCATCTCCCTCAAGGACGGCGACCGCATCGTCGGCGCCGCCGAGCTGCGGACGGGCGAGGAGGACCTCGTCTTCATCACCGACGACGCCCAGCTGCTGCGCTATCCGGCCTCGCAGGTGCGGCCGCAGGGCCGGCCCGCGGGCGGCATGGCGGGCATCAAGCTCTCCTCGGGCGCGAAGGTGATCTCCTTCACCGCCATCGACCCTGCGGCCGACGCGGTGGTGTTCACCCAGGCCGGGACACAGGGCACCCTGCTGGGCGCCTCGGAGGGCACGGCGAAGCTGACCCCCTTCGACCCGTACCCGCGCAAGGGCCGGGCGACGGGCGGCGTGCGCTGCCAGCGCTTCCTCAAGGGTGAGGACTGCCTGGTCATGGCCTGGGCGGGTGCCGCCCCGGCGCGGGCGGCGGATGCGAAGGGCACCCCGGTGGAGCTGCCGGAGGCCGACCCGCGGCGGGACGGCTCGGGCACTCCCCTGGCGAAGCCGGTGAAGGCGGTGGCGGGCCCGGTGTAGCCCGGCGCGGAGGGCGGGGGCGCTGCGGGCGCCCCCGTCAGCCCCCCCCTGTCAGCGCCCGTGTCAGCCCTGCGCGTACCGCAGGACGCCCCACATGCTGTGCTCCTCCGCCGGAGGCTCCCCCGCGGTGACGCGGCAGCGGTCCAGCCCGGCCCGCAGAGCCGCCGTGTCGACGCCCCTGCCGATCAGTACGAGCTGGGTGAGCCGTTCCTCGGCCCGTGCCCAGGAGGAGCGGTAGAAGCGCAGGAAGTCGCCGACGGCGTGGACGGCGAACTTGTGCTTGTGCCCGGCTATGCCGAAGTACACGAATCCCTTGATCCGGTAGAGGCCCTCCGGCCGGCTGTCGAGGAACTCCATCAGCCGCCGCGGGTCCACGGGCTCTTCGGAGACGAACTCGACGCTCTCGTAGGCGGCGTGCAGGTGCCCGTTGTGGTCGCAGCCGCCGTGGCAGTCGTGGTCATGGTCGTGGTCGTGGTCATGGTCAAGGTCACAGCTGCCGTGGTCGTGGCCGTCCGGCTCGTCGTCGGCGCACAGGTCCTCGAAGGACAGCTGGCGCGTCTTCGACGGGTCGTCCTCGCGCGGCTTGCGGTCGAAGAGCAGCTCCGGGTCGATGCGCCCGTAGGACGCCGGCACGACGGGCGTGCCGGGGGCGAGCTCCTCCAGCACGCCGAGGACCTCCCGGCGGGCCTCGTCGCCGACCCTGTCGGCCTTGTTGAGGACGACGAGGTCGGCGATGGCCACGTGGCGGTCGAGCTCCGGGTGCCGGGCGCGGGTGGCGGCGAACTCCGCCGCGTCGACGACCTCGACGAGGCCTCCGTAGACGATGTCCTTGTTGTCGCTGGCCAGGATCATCCTGATGACTTCCTGCGGCTCGGCCAGGCCGCTGGCCTCGATGACGATGACGTCGATGCGGGCGGCCGGGCGGGAGAGCCGGTCGAGGAAGCCGTCGAGCTCGCTGGTGTCCACGGCGCAGCACAGGCATCCGTTGCCCAGCGAGACCATCGAGTCGACCTGCCCGGCGACGCTCATGGCGTCGATCTCGATGCTGCCGAAGTCGTTGACGATCGCCCCGATGCGGGTGCCCCCGCTTCTCCCCAGGAGGTGGTTGAGGAGCGTGGTCTTGCCCGACCCCAGGAATCCTGCGAGCACGATGACCGGGATCTGTCGCTTGGCCACGGGGGGCGCCTCCATCGTCAGTCGAGCACGGCGGGGACCGGCTGGGGCGGGGGCGGGCCCACGTACCGGGCCGCCGGGCGGATGATCTTCGAGTCGTCCGCCTGCTCCAGGATATTGGCGCTCCAGCCGACGACGCGTGCCGCGCAGAAGGTGGGGGTGAACATCTCGCGCGGCAGCCCGCACAGCTCCATGACGACGCCCGCGTAGAACTCGACGTTGGTGTGGAGCTCCCGGCCGGGCTTGAGCTCGGCGAGGATCGCCTCCACCCGGCCCTCGACCTCGACGGCGAAGTCCACCAGATCGCCGCCGAACTCCTCGGCGATCTCGCGGAGCATCCGGGAGCGGGGGTCCTCGGTGCGGTAGACGGGGTGCCCGAAGCCCATGATCCGTTCGCCCGCGAGGACGCGTTCGCGGATCCAGGAGTCGATGCGGTCGGGGGTGCCGATGGCGTCGAGGGTGTCGAGGGCCCGGCTGGGGGCGCCGCCGTGCAGCGGGCCGGAGAGCGCGCCGACCGCGCCGCACAGGCAGGCGGCGAGGTCCGCGCCGGTGGAGGCGATCACCCGGGCGGTGAACGTCGAGGCGTTGAAGCCGTGGTCGATCGTGGAGACGAGGTAGCGCTCGATGGCGCGGGCCTCCCGGGCGCCGGGCTCGGCTCCGGTCAGCATGTAGAGGTAGTTGGCGGCGTACGGCAGGTCCTCGCGCGGCTCGACGGGCTCCAGCCCGTTGCCGAGCCGGTGGAGTGCCGTGAGCAGGGTGGGGACGGCGGCGCAGGCGGCGAGCGCGGCGGCCTCGCGCCCGTCGGCGCCGGTGTCGTAGAGCGGCCGGAGCCCGGCCGAGGCACCGAGGAGGGACAGCGCGGTGCGCAGCCCGGCGAGCGGGCCGGAGGCGGCACCGGCGCGGGCGATGCCCGGCAGGGCGTCGCGCACGTCCTGGGGGAGCCGGCGCAGGGCGGCGGTCTCGGCGGCGAAGCGGGCGCGCTGCTGCGCGTCCGGCAGGGAGCCGCGGAACATCAGGTGCCAGACGTCCTCGAAGGACCGGGTCTGCGCCAGTTCGACGGCCGAGTACTGGCGGTAGTGGTAGAAGCCCTCCTGGCCGCGGACGTCGCCGAGGGCGGTGTCGGTGACGACGACGCCGGCGAGTCCACGAGGCACTTCGGTGATCGGCATGACTGCCCCCTGATCCATGTGATCCATGTCCGGTGATCGATCCGGTGACCGACCCAGTGACCAATCCGGTGATCGATCCGGTGATCGATCAAATCCTTGATCTGACTGTCCATGCTTGACTCAATAGTTGTCAATGTTGATTCAGATCAATATGGAGAGGTGGATAACGTGTCCTCCATGGCGGATCACAGGACGAAGGACGGCGAGACCGGCGACGCGGCGCGTGACGGCGCGCCGGGCGAGCGGCTGACCACCCGCGAGGTCGCCGAACGGCTCGGCGTGAAGCCCGAGACGGTCTACGCGTACGTGAGCCGCGGCCAGCTCACCAGCCGCCGCGGCCCCGGCGGGCGCGGCAGCACCTTCGACGCGCGCGAGGTCGACGCCCTGGTGCGGCGCGGACGGCGCGAGACGGCGTTCGGCGGCGAGACGGCGATCCGTACGGGCATCACCCTCATCGAGAAGGACCGGTACTTCTACCGCGGCGTGGACGCCACCGCGCTCGCCGAGCGGTACGGCTACGAAGAGGTCGCGGAGTGGCTGTGGACCGGCCGGCTGCGGCCCGGCACGCGGTTCACCGCCCCGGAGGACGGCCTCGTGGCGGCGCTCCGCGCGGTGAGCGCCATGCCCGCGCACAGCGGCCCCACCGACCGGCTGCGGGTGGCGGCGATCGCGGCGGCCGCCGCCGACCCGATGCGCTTCGACCTGTCTCCCGAGGCCGTGCTCGGCACCGCGCGCGGCCTGATCCCGACGCTGGTCGACGCGCTGCCGGCCGCCGGGCGGCTGCCCCGGGAGGGCAGCGGCGGCTCCCCGCTCCCCCGCAGGCTGTGGTCCCGGCTGACCGCACGGACGCCCGACGAGGCGTCACTGCGCGCCCTGGAGGCCGCACTGGTGCTGCTCATCGACCACGACCTGGCCGCGTCCACGCTCGCGGTCCGGGTCGCCGCCTCCGCCCGCGCCCACCCCTACGCCGCGGTCTCGGCCGGGCTCGGGGTGATGGAGGGCCCGCTGCACGGCGCGGCGAGCGGCCTGGCGCACCGGATGCTGACGGAGGTGCTGCAGCGGGGCAGCGCGGGGCCGGTCGTGGCCGACCACCTGCGCGGCGGGCGCCGCGTGCCGGGCCTCGGCCACCGGCTCTACCCCGGCCCCGACCCCCGCGCCACAGCCCTCTTCGCACGGCTGGAATCCGTACCGGCGGCCGCGGACGCCCTGGAGGCCGCCCGCGAGGTCGAGGCGACGACGGCCCGGCACGTGGCCCTGCACGCCAATGTGGACCTCGCCCTCGCCGTGCTGTCGGTCTCCGCGGAGATGCCGCCCGAGGCCGGGGAGACGGTGTTCGCCGTCGCCCGGACGGCCGGCTGGATCGCGCACGCCCTGGAGGAGTACGCGGAGCGTCCGCTCCGGATGCGCCCCACGGGCGCCTATTCGGGCCCCAGGCCGCCCCAGCCCATGCCGTAGGCCATGCCGTGAGCTTCAGCCACCTCCGAAGTGCGCCGTACGACCAATAGCAACTCAGGTTAGGCTTACCTTCGTGAGTACGTGCGCGACCGCCTCCCGCAACCTTTCCGAGCCGCTGGCCGGCACCGCCGCCACCGCGCGGACGTGGCTGCTCGTCGAGCAGCCCGGGCCCTGGGGCAAGGACGCGCTGACCGAGAGCCACCTCGACCCCGCCGTCGGGCGCGCGCTGGACGCGGCCGCAGAAGGCACGGGCGTCCGGATCGCACTGATCCGCCGCCCCGGCCGGCACGCCGACTGTCGCCGGCCCGGCACGCACCGCGTGTTCGCCGCCCACACCGCCCCGGGCCGCTCCTGGATCCGCACCGCGGCCCTCGCCGACCCCGCAGAGCTGACCGGGCTGGACTTCGCCGCCCTCGGCGCGGGCGAGCACGGCGGCCTGTGGGAGGCCTACGAGGGCGACCCGCTGGTGTTCGTGTGCACCAACGGCAAGCGCGACCGCTGCTGCGCCCTGCTGGGCCGCCCCCTGGCCGCGGAGCTGGCCGCCTCCGGCGCGGAGGCCTGGGAGGTCACCCACATCGGCGGCCACCGCTTCTCGCCGACCCTCTTCGTCCTCCCGTACGGCTACGCCTACGGCCGCGTCACCGCCCACGGCGTCAAGGACGTGCTGGAGGCCGTTCGCGACCGCCGGATCGTCACCGGCGACTGCCGGGGCCGCTCCGCGTGGGACCGCCCGGCCCAGGCCGCCGAACTGGCGGTGCGCGAGCTGACCGGCGAGGAGGGCGCGGACGCCCTCGACGTCACGCGCACCGAGGGCGCGGCGCCGCACTGGTCGGTGACCGTCGCCCACACCGACGGCCGCTCCTGGCGGGTGACCGTCGAGCAGGGCGCCGCGGAGCCGCCGCGCCCGGAGAGCTGCGGCCGGGCGCCGGCCACGCCGGCGCGGATGGACGTCGGGTCCGTCACGCCGCTTTCCTGAAGCCGTCCCCCTGAGGCCGCCCCCCCGAGGGGGCTACCGCAGGGTTACCCCGCCTTCTTCACGAACTCCGTGGTGTAGGTCTTCTCCAGGTCCACCTTGGCGTCCTTGAGCGCCGGGTTGAAGGACTTCAGGACCTCATGGACGGTCTTCGGCCCGTCCTCGGGCATCACCCCGTCCTTGGTGAACATCGGCAGCGTGTTCTTGATCGCCTCGATGTACAGGTCCTTGCCGCCCTTGGCGTAGTCCTCGGGCATCTTGGCCGCGATCTCCTCCGGCGTGTGCTCGGACATCCACGTGAGGGTCTTCACGAAGGCGTTGGCGAGCTTCTGTACGACATCCTTGTTGCTGTTGACCCAACTGGTGTTCATGTAAAGGCTGGAGGCGGGGTAGAGGCCGCCGAGCGCCGCCCTGGAGCCCTCGGGCGTCCGCATGTCGACGAGCACCTTGCCCGCGCCCTTGGCGAGGACCTGCGCCACGGTCGGGTCGGTCGTCATCCCGCCGTCGATGGAGCCCTGCTGGAGCGCGGAGACGAAGGTCTGCCCGGCACCCACGGCCACGGGCGTGAAGTCGCTGACCTTCACCCCGTTCTTCACCGCCAGATACTTCGTCAGGAAGTCGGTGGAGGAGCCCAGTCCGGTGACACCGAGCTTCTTGCCCTTGAAGTCCTTGGGCGAGGCCAGGTCACCCGCGGCCTTCTTCGAGACGATCTCCACCTCCCCCGGCGTCTGCGCGAGCTGCACCACGGACTCGACCTGCTTGCCCTTCACCTGCAGGTCGAGCGTGTGGTCGTAGAAGCCCACGACGCCCTGGACCTCGCCGGCCACGAGGGCGGTGGTGGCCTGGACGCCGGCGGGCTCGCTGAGCAGGTCGACGGTCACCCCCTCCTCCTGGAAGTAGCCGAGCCGCTGGGTGAGGACCGCGGGCATGTAGATGACCTTGTCCAGGCCGCCCACCATGATCCTGACGATGTCGCCCTTCGCCGCCTCGAGCGCCGAATTCCGTTTGTTCGACGAGGAGTCGTCGGCACACCCGGCCAGGGTCAGGCACATCACCGCCGCGACGGCGCCCGCGCGGGCTCTGGCAGTCTTGCTGAACGTACGCATCGCTGTTCCTTACGGTCAGAGGTTCGTAGGAGACACACAGGACGTGCAGGACGTGGGGGATGTGCTGGGGTGGGGGACGTGCAGGGGTGGGACGGGGGATGTTCAGGGAAGCGGGGGATGTGCGGGGCGCCGCGCCGTCACTCCCCCGCGCCGGAGCCGCCCGGCTTCCAGCGGAAGAGCCGCTTCTCCGCGAAGGTCAGCAACCCCTCCGCGAGCAGCGCGACGACGGCGAGGATGACCATGGCGGCGTAGACGCCCGCCGTGTTGAACGAGTTCTGGGAGACGGAGACGAGCAGTCCGATCCCCTTGGTCGCACCGATGTATTCGCCGACGATCGCGCCGATGAGCGCGAAGCCGAAGCTGACGTGCAGGCTGGTGAAGATCCAGGACGTCGCGGAGGGGATGACGACCTGCAGCGTCACCCGGCGGTTGCTCGCCCCCAGGATGCGGGCGTTGGCCACCAGATTGCGGTCGACCTCGCGAGCGCCCTGGAAGGCGTTGAAGAAGACCGGGAAGAAGACCAGCACCACGGCCGAGGCGACCTTGGAAGCAGGCCCCAGCCCGAACCAGATCAGGAAGATGGGCGCGAGGACGATCCGCGGCAGCGCGTTGAGGACCTTGATGTACGGGCCGAAGACCTCGGCCAGGAAGCGCACCCGGCCGAGAGCGATCCCCAGCACCACGCCGGCGGTCACACCGATGACCCAGCCGAACAGCGCCTCGTAGAGCGTGTACCAGATCTGCTCGCCCAGCGAGCCCTGCGCCGTGCCGTGCAGCGTCCACTGGACGATCTGGTCCCAGATCTTCGACGGCATCGAGAAGTTGAACGGATCGATCACGTCGTTGCGGGCCATCAGCTCCCACGCGCCCAGCACCACGACGAGGACGAGCACCCGCGCCGCGTACACGACCAGCCTGCGCCGGCGGACGGCCTTCGCGCGGGCCGCGGTCCGGCCGGTGGGCAGGGGTGAAGAGAGCCGGACGGACTCGACGGCATCAACGGCATCAACGGCATCAACGGCATCAACAGACTCAGCCGACACGGGAGGCCCCCCTCTCACGGGTGATGCGGACCTCTTCACCGAGGGATGACCAGATCTCGCGGTAGATCTCCACGAACTCCGCCTCCAGGCGTACGGCTTCGACCTTGCGCGGCCGGGGCAGCCGGACGGGGAAGACCTCCTTGACGGTCGCCGGGCCGGCGGTCATCACGACGACCTTGTCGGCGAGGGCGATCGCCTCCTCCAGGTCGTGCGTGACGAAGATGACGGAAGCGGCCCGTCCGCCGGGGCGGGAGCCGCCCCACAGCTCCAGGAGCTCGTCCGACATCAGGGCCCGGGTCTGTACGTCGAGCGCCGAGAAGGGCTCGTCCATCAGCAGGATCTCCGGGTCGCCCACGAAGGTCTGGGCGAGTGCGACGCGCTTGCGCTGGCCGCCGGAGAGCTGGTGCGGATAGCGGTCGGCGAAGGCGGCGAGGCCTACGCGGCCGAGCCACTCGCGGGCCCGCTCCCGCGCCTCGGCCTTGGGCACGCCGCGAAAGCGCGGGCCTGCCATGACGTTGGACAGCACCGTGCGCCAGGGGAAGACGGCGTCCTGCTGGAAGACGAAGCCGACTTCCGGCCGGATCCCCGTCACGGGCTTTCCGCCGATCAGCACCTCGCCCTCGGTCGGCTCCTCCAGGCCGCTGACCAGGGTGAGCGTGGTGGACTTCCCGCAGCCCGTGGGGCCGACGACGGCCACGAACTCGCCTTGCTCCACCGTCAGATCGAGGTCCCGTACGGCCGTGTGCGAGGCGCCCGAGGGCGTACGGAACACCTTGCTCGCTCCGCGCAGCTCGATCGCCGGGGCGTGGCCCGGCGGGGTGCCGCTGATCATCGTTGCCGCCTCCTCTGTGCAGGTTTCCGGCCATGGGGGGTGACCGGTGGTGGAGGCTAGATGTGACGCGTGGCGCACAGACAGCCTTGTGAGCGCTGTGCGGCTTCAGCGCATGAACCCTGTTCTGCTCGTTTTGCTCGCGGTAGAACAACGAAAGCGCCACGGAACCGGCAGCGGGGGGCAGGACCGGCTACGTTCGGTCCACAGTGCGAAAGCGGAACGCCGCTGAATCGGAATTGGACACTCCGCTTCAGTGGCCGGCCGGCCACCCGGCCGGAGGACGACATCAGGACGAGAGGGAGGGGGACACACGCATGCGCCCCCGCTGGCCCCGCCGCGTCTTCGCCCAGGTCCTGCTCGTCCAGCTGCTGATCATCACCGGGGTCGCCGGGCTCGCCGCCGGGCTCTTCCTCGCACCCCTCGCCGCCCAGCTCGACGACCAGGCCGAGCACCGCGCGCTGGCCATCGCCCAGGCCACCGCGGCCCAGCCCGGCATCGCGCACAGCCTGCTGGCCGGGCCGCCCTCCCCCGACGGGCCGGTGCAGGCCGACGCCGAGCGCATACGGCTCGCCACCGGCGCGAGTTACGTGGTGGTCGTCGACACCCGCGGCATCCGCTACTCCCACACCGTCCCCGAGCGGATCGGGGAGCGCGTCAGCAGCGACCCCGGCCGGGTCCTCGGCGGGCAGGAGTGGACGGGCACCGGGCGCGGCACCCTCGGCCGCTCCGCGCGCGGCAAGGTGCCCCTGCGCGACGGCGAGGGCGCGATCGTGGGCGCCGTCTCCGTCGGCATCGCCTACGACGACGTGCACGCGCTGCTGGTCCGTGCCGTGCCCGGCATCCTCATGTACGCGGGTGCGGCCCTCGGCGTCGGGGCGCTCGCCGCGCTCGCCGTCTCCCGCCGGCTGCGCAAGCGCACCCGCGGCATCGAACTCACCGAGATCTCCGCCCTCTTAGACGAACGCGAGGCCATGTTGCACGGCATCCGCGAGGGCGTGGTCGCCCTCGACCGGCTCGGCCGCGTCCGCCTGCTCAACGACGCCGCCGCGCGGCTGCTGGGCATCGGCCAGGACGCGATCGGCCATCCCCTCGACGGCGTCCTGCCGCCGGGCCGCACCACGGACGTGCTGGCCGGCCGCGTGACGGGCACCGACCTGCTGACCGTCCGGGACGGGCGGGTGCTGGTCGTCAACCGCAGGGACACCGCCGGCGGCGGCACCGTGGCCACGCTGCGCGACCGCACCGAGCTGGAACAGCTCCGCCGCGAGCTCGACGGCACCCGGGGCCTGACCGACGCGCTGCGCGCCCAGGACCACGAGCACGCCAACCGCCTGCACACCATCGTCGGGCTGCTGGAACTGGGCCTGTACGAGGAGGCCGCCGACTTCGTCGCGGAGGTGACCGGGGCCCACCGGGCGACGGCCGAGCAGGTCACCGAGCGGGTCCGCGACCCGCTGGTGAGCGCCCTGCTGGTGGGCAAGAGCGCGGTCGCCGCGGAGCGCGGGGTGGCGCTGCGGGTCAGCCCGGCGACCCGGCTGCCCGACCGGGTCGTGGACCCGCGCGACCTCGTCACCGTGCTCGGCAACCTCGTGGACAACGCCCTGGACGCGGTGGCAGGCGCGGCGGCGGACGCGGACGCTGCGGATGCGCCCCACAGCGCGCCCTTCGTGGAAGTGGAGCTGCGGGCCGTGGGAGAGACGCTCGTCGTCCGGGTGGCGGACAACGGCCCCGGGGTGCCGGCCTCGGCCCGCGAACTGGTCTTCACCGACGGCTGGTCCACCAAGGAGGCCGTCCCGCACCGCCGCCGGGGGCTCGGCCTCTCGCTCGTACGGCGGCTGGCCGAGCGGTACGGCGGCTCGGTGCGGGCCGGTGAACGGGACGGTGGCGGCGCGGTGTTCACCGTGGAACTGCCCGAAGCGCTGCGCTTATCCACCCACCCGGCCCACCCGGCCCACTCAGCTCACTCGAAGGGGTGAACGATGATCGAGGTCCTGGTCGTGGACGACGACTTCCGCGTAGCCGAGATCAACGCCGCGTACGTGGCGCGGGTTCCCGGCTTCCGCGTCGGCGCCAAGGCCCACAACGCGGCGCAGGCCATGGCCGTCCTGGAGAAGGGCGGCATCGACCTGGTGCTGCTGGACCACTTCCTCCCGGACGAGACCGGCCTGGGGCTGGTCCGCCGGCTGCGGCAGCTCGGCGACCTCACCGACGTGATCATGGTGACGGCGTCGCGCGACATCGCGACCGTGCAGGCGGCCATGCGCTACGGGGCCCTGCAGTACCTGGTCAAACCGTTCACCTTCCCCGGGCTGCGGGTGAAGCTGGAGGCGTACGCGCAGCTGCGCCGGACCCTCGACGACGCGCAGGAGGCGGGGCAGGACCAGGTCGACCGGATCTTCGGCACCCTGCGCACGGCGGCCACCAGCACGCCGCTGCCCAAGGGCCACTCGGCGCCCACCGCCGAGCTGATACGCCGGGTCCTCTCCGATGCCGCGTCCCCGCTGTCCGCGCACGAGGTCGCGGCACGGTCGGGCCTGAGCCGCTCGACGGCGCAGCGCTATCTGAAGCGGCTGGAGGAGTCCGGGCGGCTGAGCCTGACCCTCAAGTACGGCGAGACGGGGCGCCCGGAGCACCGCTACGCGTGGACGGGGCGCTGAAGCCGGCTTCCCGGCGGGGGGCTTGCGCTGCCTCCCGCTACGCGGCGCCGGCGCCGGTCAGCGAGCGTACTTCCGTCTCGGCGTGGCGGCCGGCGTCGGCCGCTTCGGGCGAGGTCACCGTGCCGAGCCAGCCGGCGAGGAAGCCCAGCGGGACGGAGACGAGGCCGGGGTTCTCCAGCGGGAAGAGCGCGAAGTCCGCGCCGGGGAAGATCGCGTCCGGACCGCCGGAGACGACCGGCGAGAGGACGACGAGCACGAGGGCCGGGACGAGGCCGCCGTAGACGGACCACACCGCCCCGCGCGTGGTGAACCGCCGCCAGAAGAGCGTGAAGAGGAGCACCGGCAGGTTCGCGGAGGCGGCGACAGCGAAGGCGAGCCCCACCAGGAAGGCGACGTTGAGGTCCTGGGCGAGCAGCCCGAGCCCGATGGCCACCGCGCCGGTGCCGGCGGCCGCGACGCGCGCGACCGCCACTTCGCTGCGGGGCGTACGGGCGCGGCGGCTCACCGTCCGGTACAGGTCGTGGGCGACCGAGGCGGAGGAGGCCAGGGTGATCCCGGCGACGACGGCGAGGATCGTGGCGAAGGCGACGGCGGCGACCACGGCGAAGAGGACCGTGCCTCCGGTGGACCCGGCGCCGCCGCCCAGGTCGAGGGCGAGCAGCGGCACGGCGTTGTTCCCGGCGGGGCCCGCGGCCCGTACGGCGTCCGGGCCGAGGATCGCGGCGGCGCCGAAGCCGAGCACGATGGTCATCAGGTAGAAGCCGCCGATGAGCCCGATGGACCAGACGACCGAGCGGCGGGCGGCGCAGGCAGTGGGCACCGTGTAGAAGCGCGAGAGGATGTGCGGCAGCCCGGCGGTACCGAGGACGAGCGCGAGGCCGAGGCTCACGAAGTCCAGCCGGGAGGTCGGGTCGCCGCCGTACTTCAGGCCCGGGGCGAGGAAGGCCTGCCCGTGGCCGCTGCGGCCGGCCGCCGTGGTGAGCAGGGCGGAGAGGTCGCCGTGGAAGCGCACGAGGACGAGGACGGTGAGGGCGACCGTGCCGCCCAGCAGCAGGACGGCCTTGACGATCTGGATCCAGGTGGCGGCCCGCATGCCGCCGAGGGTGATGTAGACGACCATCAGCACGCCGACGCCGACGACGGTCCAGGCGCGGGCGCTCTCGCCGGTCCCGCCCAGCAGCAGCGTCATCAGGCTGCCCGCGCCGACCATCTGGGCGACGAGGTAGAGGACGGAGACGGTGACGGAGGAGACCCCGGTCGCGATCCGGACCGGACGCTCGCGCAGCCGGGTGACCAGGACGTCCGCGAGCGTGAACCGGCCGCAGTTGCGGACGAGTTCGGCGACGAGGAACAGCACGACGAGCCAGGCGACGAGGAAGCCCACGGTGTAGAGGATGCCGTCGTAGCCGTAGAGGGCGATGAGGCCGGTGACGCCGAGGAAGGAGGCGGCGGACATGTAGTCGCCTGCGATGGCGAAACCGTTCTCCATGGGGCTGAAGAGGCGGCCGCCCGCGTAGAACTCCTCCGGCGAGCCACGGCGCTCGCGCCCCACCCAGGTGGTGATGCCCAGCGTGACCAGGACGAAGACGCTGAACAGAGCCAGTGCAAGGGCATGGTGAGCGCCCGTCATGCGTGCTCCCCCTCCCGCCGGCTCTGCTCCTGGCAGGTCCACTCCTGGGTCCGCTCCTGGCCGGTCCACTCCTGGCGGGTCTCCAGGGTGACCGCCCAGCGCAGCTCCAGCGCGGCGGGGTCGCGGTGCAGCCGGGCATGGCGGGCGTAGGCCCAGGTCAGCAGGAACGTCGTGGCGAACTGGGCGAGCCCGGCGAGCATGGCGACGTTGAGCGCGCCCGCCACCGGCCGGGCCATCAGGCCGGGGGCGGCCGTGGCCGTCACCACGTACGCCAGGTACCACAGCAGGAAGGCGGCGGCCGCGGGGAAAGCGAACCGGCGGTAGCGGCTGCGCACTTCCCGGAAGGCCGCGCCACGCTGGACCTCGCGGTAGATGTCCGGCGCGGTGAGGGCGCGGGAGATGTCCGGCGCGGTGAGGGCGCGGGCCGGCTGAATCGTTCCGGCAAGGGCACTCGCTGCGCTGCGTCTGTCGTGGTTCTCCACCGAACTCTCCTTGGGTCGCCAGGCCCGGCTGATCACGGCCCGCTTGACCGGTGTCACCCGCCGCCGGAGGACCCAAGGATGGACAGAACGCCGGTATGCGGACCCGGCCGTTGGCCCGACGTTCACCCCATCAGGTGATGGAGGACTCCGGGGGCCGTGCAATGCCGTGCTGGAAGGCGTAGCGCATGGCCTGGGCCCGGTCGCGCGCCCCCGTCTTGGCGAAGAGGTTGTTGATGTGCGTCTTGACCGTCGCCGTGCTCACATGCAGCCTGCGGGCGATCTCGGCGTTGGACAGGCCGTCGGCGACCAGCGACAGCACCTCCGCCTCGCGCGCCGTGAGCCCGTCCGGGAGCTCCCTGCGGTGCAGGGCGGAACGGGGCGGGACGGAACCGGCGGAGGCCATGCCGTCGGCACCGGCATCAGCACCGGCACCGGCACCTGCCGCGGCGCCGGAGACCGTGGGGTCCGAGAGCCGCTCCAGGAGCCGCCGCTGAATGTTCGGCGACAGCCCTGCCTCCCCCGACATCACATGCCGCACGGCCCGGACGATCTCCTCGCCGCCCGCGTCCTTGGTGAGGTAGCCCCGTGCACCGGCCCGGAGTGCCGGGAAGAGCGAATCGTCGTCGGCGTAGGTGGTGAGGACGACGACGTGGGTGGCCGGGTGCCGGGCGCGGATGCGCCGCGTGGCCTCCACTCCGTCGCAGCGCGGCATGCGCAGGTCCATCAGCACGACGTCCGGGGCGTGCTCGACGACGAGCCGCACCGCCTCCTCCCCGTCGGCCGCCGCCCCGACGACCTCGATGCCGGGCAGCAACCCCAGCAGCATCACGATCCCCTCGCGGACCACGGTCTGGTCGTCCGCGACCACGACCCTCGCGACCCTGTCCCCCGCTCCCCCGGCCTCTCCTCCGGCCGCCCGTCCGGCTCCGCCCCCGCCACCGGCGCTCACGGCGCCGCCTTCGCCACCCGTCATGCGGGCACCCTCAGATGCACCACGAAACCCTCCTCCCCGGACCCGGCCGGCCCGGCCTCCAGCGAACCGCCCAGCAGCTCGGCGCGCTCCCTCATCCCGAGCAGACCGTACCCGGCACCGGCCTCCCCCAGCTCCCGGGACGCTCCGCGCGCCCCGTGGTCACGGACCCGGAGCTCCACCCACCCCTCCAGATAGGTGAACTCCATCTCCACCGGCGCACCCGGCGCGTGTTTGCGCACATTGGTCAGCGCCTCCTGCGCGACCCTGCGCACCGCCAGCCCGGCCTCCGCGGGCAGGGGGCGCGGCTCCCCCGCCACTTCCAGCCGTGCCCCCTCCCCCGCGGCGGACGCCCGCAGGAACTCCTCCACCGGGGTCAGCTCTCCCCTCAGCGCCGACAGCGCCTGACGGGTCTCGGCCAGGCCCTCGCGCGCCATGCGCCGTGCCGCCACCACCCGGTCCAGGACCCGCTGCCGGTCCTCGCCGTGCTCGATCAGCAGCCGCGCGGCCTCCAGGTGCACCAGCTGTGCGGACAGGCTGTGCGCGAGCACGTCATGTATCTCCCGGGCGATACGGGCCCGCTCCGCCAGCGCCGCCGACTCGGCCTCCGCCCGCCGCGCGGCCCGCTCCTGGGCCAGCAGCCGGAACCCGGCTCCCCGCGCCTCGTCGTCCAGTCTCAGCGAATATCCGATGAGCAGTACCCCGGCCACCGTCCCGGCCGTCGTCAGCGAACGATCCGCGCCGGCCAGAACGTATGCCGCCATGCAGACCGCCGCGACCGCCAGCCCGGGCCCCAGCGGGAGCCGCTCCACCGCGAGGGCCGCGGCAACACACCACAGCCCCGTGGCCGCGGCATGCGCACCGGCCAGCTGCGCGACGGCCCCCACCGCCACCAGCACCCCCAGCAGCCCCACCGAAAGCCACAGCCGCCGGGCGAGCGTCGAGTGGTACCAGCACCAGACCGCGGCCGCGCAGAGCAGGAACCCCGCTCCCAGGGCGGCGTATCCCCACCCGTGGAAGGTGCCCTTGCGCAGGACGTTCCAGAGGAACAACCAGATCAGGACGAGCCGCACCACCCAGGTCAGCACCTGCCGACGCCGGGGCACGCCCACCCTGCTGAGCGCCTCACGGGCCGGCCACTCGGTCCACTTCTCGATCGCCACGTACGGTCCTTCCGCCGACGCATCCGACACTACGGAGCCGGCGACCGCCCTGGATCGGACCACGGGTGGGCACCGGGTGGAGATGCACGACGGTGCTTTCTCCACCCGGGGGTGGAGAAAGCACCGGTGAGCCGGGGCCGGGCCGCCCCGGGCCCGGCCGAGAGGCAGCCAGAAGGCGGTCGGGAGGCGGTCGGGATGGGCTCAGGCGTCGATGCGCGAGCGGTCCAGCGTCGCCGCGGAGTTGGTGATGAACTCCTTGCGGGGCGCCACCTCGTTGCCCATCAGCAGGTCGAAGGCGCGCTCCGCCGCCTCCAGGTCGCTGATGTTGATCCGGCGCAGGGTGCGGTGCCGCGGGTCCATCGTGGTCTCCGCGAGCTGGTCGGCGTCCATCTCACCGAGGCCCTTGTAACGCTGGATGGAGTCCTTGTAGCGCACGTTCTTGCGCTCCAGCTCCAGCAGCGTCTGCCGCAGCTCGGCGTCCGAGTACGTGTAGATGTACTTGTCCTGCCCCTTCTTGGGGTGGGTGAGCTCCACGCGGTGCAGCGGGGGCACCGCGGAGAAGACCCGCCCCTCCTCGACCATCGGGCGCATGTAGCGCTGGAAGAGGGTGAGCAGCAGACAGCGGATGTGCGCACCGTCGACATCGGCGTCGGCGAGGAAGATGACCTTGCCGTAGCGCGCCGCGTCGATGTCGAAGGTCCGGCCGGACCCGGCTCCTATCACCTGGATGATCGCGCCGCACTCGGCGTTCTTGAGCATGTCCGAGACCGACGACTTCTGGACGTTGAGGATCTTGCCGCGGATCGGCAGCAGCGCCTGGAACTCGGAGTTCCGCGCCAGCTTGGCCGTACCGAGCGCCGAGTCTCCCTCGACGATGAACAGCTCGCTGCGCTCGACGTCGTCGCTGCGGCAGTCGGCGAGCTTGGCCGGCAGCGACGAGGACTCCAGAGCGGTCTTCCGCCGCTGGGCCTCCTTGTGCTGGCGCGCCGCGATACGGGTGCGGGCCGCGGCGACGATCTTCTCCAGGACCGCCCGCGCCTGCTGCTTGGCGTCGCGCTTGGTGGAGGTCAGGAACGCCTTGAGCTCCTTCGCGACCACGTTCGCCACGATCCGGGAGGCAGCCGAGGTGCCCAGGACCTCCTTGGTCTGCCCCTCGAACTGCGGCTCGGCCAGACGTACGGTCACGACCGCCGTGAGCCCCTCCATGGCGTCGTCCTTGACGACGTCGTCCTCGGCGACCCGCAGCAGCTTCGACGCGCGCAGGGCCTCGTTGACGGTCTTGGCGATGGAGCGCTCGAAGCCCGTCACGTGGGTGCCGCCCTTGGGGGTGGCGATGATGTTGACGAACGACTTGACCGTGGAGTCGTAGCCCGTGCCCCAGCGCAGGGCGATGTCCACGCCCAGCTCGCGGGTGACCTCGGTGGGGGTCATGTGACCGCGGTCGTCCAGGACCGGCACGGTCTCCTTGAAGGTGCCCTGCCCGGTCAGCCGCAGCACGTCGCAGACGGCCTTGTCCTGCGCCAGGTACTCGCAGAACTCGCTGATGCCTCCGTCGTAGCGGAAGGTCTCCTCGGTGGCCTGCTCGCCTTCGATGCCGCGCTCGTCCCGGACGACGATCGTCAGGCCCGGCACCAGGAAGGCGGTCTGGCGGGCCCGTCCGTAGAGGGTCTCCAGCGAGAGCTTGGCATCCTTGAGGAAGATCTGCCGGTCCGCCCAGTAGCGGACGCGGGTGCCGGTGCGCACCTTGGGGATCTTCTTCCCCTTGAGCAGGCCGTTGGCCGGGTCGAAGGGGGCGTCCGGGCCGGACTCGGTGAAAATGCCGGGGACGCCGCGGCGGAAGCTGATCGAGTGGGTCCTGCTGTTGCGGTCGACCTCGACGTCCAGGCGCGCGGAGAGCGCGTTGACCACCGACGCGCCGACACCGTGCAGACCGCCGGACGCCGCGTAGGAGCCGCCGCCGAACTTGCCGCCCGCGTGCAGCTTGGTCATGACGACCTCGACGCCGGACAGCCCGGTCTTGGGCTCGACGTCGACGGGGATGCCGCGGCCGTTGTCGCGCACCTCCACGGAGCCGTCGTCGTGGAGGATCACGTCGATGCGGTCGCAGAAGCCGCCGAGGGCCTCGTCGACGGAATTGTCGATGATCTCCCAGAGGCAGTGCATCAGACCGCGGCTGTCCGTCGAGCCGATATACATACCGGGTCGCTTGCGGACGGCTTCCAGGCCTTCGAGGACGAGCAGGTGCCGCGCGGTGTAGTTGGACCCGTCCCGGTCTGCCCCGGTCAGCAGCGCAGTGGACGGCACGGACGTTTCGGCGGTCACGCGGGTTCGCTCCTCGCTGAATTTCTTTTCGGCCCCGGTCGGGCGGGCCGGCGGCCCGGTTGCCGTTCAGAGGGTACCGATGCCTGGTAGAGCCTTTGTGCAGCCACCCGTGGGAACGCCCATGCTAGTCCAGTGATCGATCACACGTTCGATGACACGATGGAGTGACGTGCACATCACGTTCCCTTGGAGGCATGAACCATTTAGGCTCCGGGCACGTCCTCAAGAACACCGGCAAGCCGGCCGGGAGGACGAAAGCCCCCAGCGATGTGAAACCGTAGGCCCACGCAATACGGCTCATTCGCCGCCAACCGTCAAGATCTGGCCGACTCGGAAGCGACTCGGAAGGAACTTTCGAGGAAAAGCCGCGAGCGGGAACGTTTTCGGCCTGGTTGGATGTTGACCCTGGTACGACAGCTCGTCGAGCTAGAGAAGAGGCGACGTGACTACTGTTCTGACCCCCGCGAGCCCGCTGACGGCCGCTGACCGCTGCGACCGGTGCGGCGCTCAGGCCTACCTGCGCGTCGTTCTCATGAGCGGCGGTGAACTGCTCTTCTGCGCCCACCATGGGCGTAAGTTCGAGCCAGAACTCAAGAAGATCGCCGCGGAAATACAGGACGAGACGGAGCGGCTCACCGCCTCCCCGGCGTCTGCGCCCGAAGAGGACCGCTGAGTCCGTAGCGGAACGCTGACACATCGCATCCGACGACGAGCGAGGTCCGGCCACCTAGAGCCGGACAGCCGCGGGCGGCTGCCCCCACCCCGGGGGAAGCCGCCCGCTCTCGTACGCTCCTGCGCACCTTCGCGGAGTGCTGCTTGTGCTTCTGCGGGTGCGGGGCCGCGGCCCCCGGCTGAGCGGCCGGAGCAGCCGGCTGCGCGGCGGCCGGAGACTGACCGGGCGCCGCCGACGCCTGAGGGGCGCCCTCGCCGCTGTGCGCCGCCACCAGCGCCGTGTAAGCCGACATCCGTGTGTACACCCCGGGGTACTGCGGCTGGCCGCAGCCCGCCCCCCAGGACACCAGGCCCACCAGCTTGCCCTGCGCCACCAGCGGCCCCCCGCTGTCCCCCTGGCAGGCGTCCCGGCCGCCCAGCGGCATCCCGGCACACAGCATGGACGACCGGCGGTAGACCCCCTCCGCAGTCCCCGGATAGGCCCGCTCGCACACCCCGTCCTGCAGGACGCGTACCTTCGCCGCGCGCAGGATCTCCGAGTACGTACCGTTGCCGATCACGTCGCCCCAGCCGTAGACCATGGCCTTCGCGCCCACCCGGTAGGCGGCGTCGCCCTGCTGCGCCACCGGGATCACATAGCTCTCCGGCACCTGGTTGCGCAGGGTGAGCACGGCCAGGTCGCCCGCGTTGGTGCCCGGGTCGAACCCCGGATTGACCCAGGTGTCCCGCGGCTCGACCTCGGCGCCGACGGCGCCCCTCAGGTCGTCCCGGCCGACGATGACCCGCAGATCCCTCGCCTCGCTCACGTCGACGCCGAGCACCTCGTGGCTCAGGCAGTGCGCAGCCGTGACGACCGTTCTGCGGCCCACCAGGACCCCGCCGCAGAACTGCCCGGCCCTGGCGGCCCCGAACCGCTGCCGGCTGCCCAGCGCCACCACCCAGGGCGCCTCGGAGGCCCTCACGGCCTGCCCTCCGATGACCGCACGGTCCGCCAGCGCCGGAGCCGGGACCGCGAAGACCAGGGCGATCGATCCGGCCAGCAGACAGCTCAGCGAACGCATACGATCTCCTGACTCTGCGGGGTTCCTTGCACACCCAGAGTCAACCCGCACGGCGATCGGCGCATCCGGAACCTGGACGGCATGCCTCCGGATCAGCCGCACTGTCACCCGTACAGCCCGCAGGGCCCGGCTCCTCGGGGAGAGGTGCCGGGCCCTGCGGGGTTGTCGTTCTATCCGGTTCTAGTCCAGGTAGTCGCGCAGAACCTGGGAACGGGACGGGTGGCGCAGCTTGGACATCGTCTTCGACTCGATCTGACGGATGCGCTCACGCGTCACGCCGTAGACCTTGCCGATCTCGTCGAGCGTCTTCGGCTGGCCGTCGGTGAGGCCGAAGCGCATCGAGACCACGCCCGCCTCACGCTCGCTGAGCGTGTCCAGGACGGAGTGCAGCTGCTCCTGGAGCAGGGTGAAGCTGACGGCATCGGCCGGCACGACCGCCTCGGAGTCCTCGATGAGGTCACCGAACTCGCTGTCGCCGTCCTCACCCAGGGGGGTGTGGAGGGAGATCGGCTCACGGCCGTACTTCTGGACCTCGATGACCTTCTCGGGGGTCATGTCGAGCTCCTTGGCCAGCTCCTCCGGGGTGGGCTCGCGGCCCAGGTCCTGGAGCATCTGGCGCTGGACGCGCGCGAGCTTGTTGATGACCTCGACCATGTGCACCGGGATACGGATGGTGCGGGCCTGGTCGGCCATCGCGCGCGTGATGGCCTGGCGGATCCACCAGGTCGCGTACGTGGAGAACTTGTAACCCTTGGTGTAGTCGAACTTCTCGACCGCACGGATCAGACCGAGGTTGCCCTCCTGGATCAGGTCCAGGAAGAGCATGCCGCGGCCGGTGTAGCGCTTGGCCAGCGAGACCACCAGACGGAGGTTGGCCTCCAGGAGGTGGTTCTTGGCGCGGCGCCCGTCCTCGGCGATGATCTCCAGCTCGCGCTTGAGCTTGGGGGCGAGCTTGTCGGAGTTCGCCAGCTTGTCCTCGGCGAACAGACCCGCCTCGATGCGCTTGGCGAGCTCCACCTCCTGCTCGGCGTTGAGGAGGGGGACCTTGCCGATCTGCTTCAGGTAGTCCTTGACCGGGTCGGCGGTGGCACCGGCGACGGCGACCTGCTGCGCGGGAGCGTCGTCCTCGTCGTCGTCGGAGAGGACGAAGCCCTTGTTCTCGCCGGTCTCGTCCTCCTCCTCGCCCTTGCCCGGGGTGGGGGTCTCCTCGACGAGGTCCTCGTCGAGGAGCTCGTCGGCGTCCTTCTTCGCGGCGGTCTTCTTGGCCGCCGTCTTCTTGACGGCGGTCTTCTTCGCCACCGTCTTCTTCGCCGCCGCCTTCTTGGTGGCGGCCTTCTTGGCGGGCGCCTCCGCGCTCTCGTCGTCGCCGTACGCCGCGGAGGCGGACGTGGCGGACGCCGAGGACGCGGTCTGCCTGGCCGTGACCGTCTTGGAGGCGACGGCCTTGGTGGCGGTGCGCTTCGCCGGGCTCTTCGCTGCGACGCTCTTGCGGGTGCGCTTGGGCGCCTCGGCGGCACTGACCATCAGCGTCACACCCTCCTCGTCGAGGACCTGGTTGAGGCTGCGCAGAACATTCTTCCACTGGGTTGGCGGAATCTGGTCAGCCTCGAAGGCCCGACGCACGTCGTCGCCGGCGATCTGCCCCTCGGCCTTTCCCTGCTCGATGAGCGCCATCAGAGACTCGGATTCGGCGATCTCCGGCGGGAGCGTACGGGATGTGCTGGCCGACACGAACAACCTCTCGGAACGATGGAAACGGCTTCCGGCCCCGGCCCGCCCTGATCGGGGAACCGGTTCCGACGACCGCCGGCATGGATGAACCGACGGCGCGCGGGTGATGGGATACAGACGGACACAGCGCCCCGGACGAGGCCCGTATTCCCTCCGCGTCCACCACCTCTTTAGTCATCGCACTGCCTCAAGGAGCGTTACGCCCAATCCTCGTGGCCCGAGTCACACCCCAAAACGGAGCGAATGCCTGCTCAACTGGACAGAACACTCCACTTCCTGGCGTCCCGGTCCGAGTTCCGGGAGGGGCGCCGGCGCCACCGGACGGCTCACGGGTGCGGTCGTGCATCCGGCCGCACGCGTGAGCCCTGTCCCGGCCCGGCGCGTGCGGCCCTTCCGTACGAACCCACTCGTACCGTCCCGCTCCTCTCCGCGGTCAGTGCTCGCGCGGCGCGGGCACCACGCGCTCGACGTCCGGGTGGGCGATGAGGAGCTGCCTCATCGCGGCCTCGGCCCCGGCTCCGTCGCCCGCGCCGACGGCGTCGACGATGCGGAGGTGGTGCCCGACACCCGCCTCGGTGGGGCGGTCGCAGCCGCCGGAGGGCGCGCCCGAGACGTGCAGGGCGGAGGAGACGATGCCCGCGAGGTGCTCGAGCATGCGGTTGCCGGCGACCTGCAGGAGCAGGGAGTGGAACTCGGCGTCGGCGCGCGTGAAGGTGAGCGAGTCACCCTGGGCCAGCGCGTGGCCCATGATCTCGGCCATGTCGGCCAGGCGCTGCTGGACGTCCTCGCGGCCGTGGCCGGCGGCGAGGCGGGCGGCGAGGGGCTCGATGGTCCAGCGCAGCTCGCACAGCTCGCGGCGCTGGTCCTCCCGCTGGGGGCCGAAGGCCCGCCACTCGATGATGTCGGGGTCGAGGAGGTTCCAGTCGCTGACGGGGCGGACACGGGTGCCTACGTTGGGTCGCGCGCTGACGAGGCCCTTGGCCTCGAGGACGCGCAGGGACTCGCGGACGACGGTCCTGGAGACCTCGAAGCGCTGTCCGATCTCCTCGGGGACGAGCGGGCGGTCGGCGCCCAGGTCCCCGGAGACGATCATCTGGCCGAGCTGCTGCACGAGCTGGCCGTGCAGGCCCCGACCCCGGCTGCCGGCGGCCCGGCGGCCGGCGCGGCTGAGCTCGGCCTCGCCGTCCCAGGCCGGCGGGGCCCCGCGGTCGGGCCCGGGGGCCTCCGCGTAGGAGTAACGGTCAAGCTCGCCCGGGCCTGCGAGGCCGGAGTCGGCGGGGCGAGCCGCGGTCATCATGGTGTGCGCAAGGGTACTCACGCCTCCTTTGTCGGCGACACCTCGAAGTCCCTTGAGGTCTTTGGTGAAAAGCACACGAAAGGGTGATCGCCCATTACCTCACAATTGACGGCCAAACGGACAGAAACGGGCACTCTCCGAGGTGGCTCGTATGCGGAGCGTGACGTCGGCAGCCTCCCAACTCCGCACGTGGGAAGGGGCGTCGGGGTTCCGCGACCGCGCGGCGGCGGCCCTCATCGCGGCCTGCCGCGGAACACCGCGAGGACATAAGCCCCGAGAAGTGCCGTGAGTGACAACGCGAGCGCCCAGCCGACCGGTTGGGACATCAGCCTCAGGGCCGTCGAGACGCCCCGGTCCATGCCCGAGGGCCACTGCACGACGGCGGCGGCGCGCAGCCGCTCCGGGAGCCCCACGAGCGAGCGGGCCGCAGGCTCGGCGAGCACGCTGCCCAGGACCGGCACGACGAGCGTCGGCACGGCGAGCACCGCGACCAGCCCGAGCGCGGTCGACCGGAAGAGCCCCGCAGCCAGCAGCCCGGCCCAGGCACAGCCCAGGGTGAGCGCGGCCCAGCCCGCGAGCATGACGGCCCAGTCGCGCGGGAGGGAGACGACGTCGTCACCGAAGAGCAGCCCGAGGGCACCGGCGTCGAGGAAGAGGGAGGTGAAGGCGAGGAGCACGGCTCCCACGGCGGTGACGGCGAGCTTGGCGGCGAGCAGGCCGAGGCGGCGCGGGACGGTGCCCTGGTCCGGGGCGAGGGCCGGATAGCGGAACTCCTGACCGAAGGCCAGCGCGCCGATGAGACCGGCCCCGAAGACGGCCGGCGGCAGGGGCAGCAGGGCGGGCCAGCCGGTGAGCACCCGGGGCTCCGGGGCGCCTCCCTCCCTGGCGAGGAGGACGGACACCAGCAGGGAGGCGGCGAGCGCGGCGGCCGCCACGATCCAGCCGGTCCGCACGCCGGTGGCGCGGCGCAGCTCGTACCGCAGCGGCCAGGCCGGGTCGGGGGCCGGGAGACGCGGATGAAGACGGGGGAGCTCGACGGCGAGCTCGGGCGGGACGGCGGTGCCGGGCGAGCCGGCGCGCGAGGACCGGGCGGAGGGGGCGGAGGAGCCGGAAGGGTCCGCTTCCCCGGCGGGTACGGGGCTGTCCGGCGCGTCTGCGCACGAGCCTCCGGGGGCGTCTGCGACAGCCGCCGGAGGCGACGTTTCGGACGGCACTGCGGCGGGATCGGCGCGGCGGCCGTCCGCACGCAGCAGCGGGGACAGGGGGCCACTGTCGCCGATCTCCTCGGCCAGCCGGTGGACGAGGATGCCGTGCCGGTAGGCCGTCTCGCCGACGACTGCGCAGCTGCTGCCGTAGACCGAGAGCCGGCTTCCGCCCTCCTGTACGACCTCCACGGCCGGGTGGCCCTCGACGGCCTCCGCCTGGTCGGCCTCGGCCGTGAGGGCGTGGGCGAGGCGGGCGGCCAGTGGCGACTGGACGGCTACGCGCGGGCGCAGGCGGGTGCGGGAGAACTCGGCGGCCTCCTGGTCGGCGACGAGACGGCCCTCGTCGATGGTGACGACCTGGTCGGCGATGCGGGCCGCTTCCTTGGGGTCCTGCGAGGTGACGAGGACGGCTCCGCCGTGGTCCGCATAGGCCCGCAGCATGCCGTGCAGCCAGGCGGTCTCGCGGGGCGAGAGCTCGTACGCGGGCTCGTCCAGGACGAGGGTGTGGGGGTCGCCGAGGAGGGCGGTGGCGAGGCCGAGGCGCCGGTCCATACCCAGGGAGAAGTCGCCCAGGCGCTGGTTGGCCAGGCCTGTCAGGCCGACGACCTCGAGGACGTCGTCGGCGCGCTCTGCCGGGACGCCCGCTGCGGCGCTGAGCATGCGCAGGTGTCCCCGGGCGCTGCGGGCGGGGTGGCCGGGGACGTCCCCGAGGACGACGCCGATCTCCCGGGTGGGGTGCGGGACCCGGTCGAGGGGGCGGCCCCGGAAGAGCGCGACACCGCGGCCGGGGTCGAGGCGGAGGAGGAGGCGCAGGGCGCTGGTCTTGCCCGCCCCGGGGTCACCGAGCAGGACGGTGATCCGGCCGGGGCGGGCCTCGAAGGTGAGGTCGTCGACGGCGGGGAACCGGTTGCGTTGGGGAGCGCTGGTGAGTCCGATGGCCTGGATCATGGCTTCTCTCGCGGGGCGTGAGACGGCTCGGCGGCGCCCCTCGGCCCGCTCGGTGACCGAGGCGGCCGAGGGCGCAGGGGCGTGCTGGGAGGTACGGCAGCACCGTAACCCGCCATGTCCGATTTGCCACGCAATGTAGGCAGTTGTGAGGCGTGTCCCGCTCCGGGGCATGCCGGACCGCGGAGTGCCCCGGTCGTGCGCGATCCCCGGCCGGAGCCGGGCCGGTCAGGCCTCGGGCCGCAACATGGGCGGGTTGAGGAGCGTGGCCCCGCCGGCCCGGAAGAGCTGGGCGGGACGGCCGCCCTGGCGTGTCGTCGTACCTCCGGTGGGCACCAGGAAGCCGGGGGTGCCGGTCACCTTCCGGTGGAAGTTGCGCGGATCCAGCGCGACGCCCCACACCGCCTCGTAGACCCGGCGCAGCTCACCGACCGTGAACTCCTGGGGGCAGAAGGCCGTGGCCAGGGAGGAGTACTCGATCTTCGAGCGGGCGCGCTCGACGCCGTCGGCGAGGATCTGCGCGTGGTCGAAGGCGAGCGGGGTCACCTGCTCGCCGTCGCGGCCGTAGCCGACCTCCTGGTCCAGCAGGTCCTCCACGGGCGCCCAGCGCACGCTGCGCGCGTCGCCCCCGGGGCGCGGGGCGGGCAGATCGGGCGCGAGCGCCAGATGCGCGACGCTCACCACCCGCATGCGCGGGTCCCGCTTCGGATCGCCGTAGGTGGCGAGCTGTTCGAGGTGGGCGGCGTTGGCCAGGACAGGGCCTGCCGGGTCGTGGGCGTGCAGCCCCGTCTCCTCGGCCAGCTCCCGCGCGGCCGCGGTCGTCAGGTCCTCGTCCCCCCGCACGAAGCCGCCCGGCAGCGCCCAGCGGCCCTGATACGGCGGCTCGCCGCGGCGGACGGCCAGCGCACACAGCGCGTGGCGGCGCACGGTGAGCACGACCAGGTCGACGGTGACAGCGAAGGGCGGAAAAGCCGACGGGTCGTAGGGCATGACGCGATCATAGTCGTCTTCCTGACGATAAACAGGGTCTTGGGCAGGGCCGGCGAGCGCCCCCTCCGCGAGCTCCGGACTCAACCGGCTCACACCCCCAGCTGCAGGCCGTCGGCGGCTTCCTCGACCATGCCGAGACCTAGCCTGCTGATCCTCATCGCGAACGGCTGCTCCGCGATGCGCAGCCCGGTGAACCTCAGCGCGCCGAGCGGGGCGGTGTGCAGCGGCCGCACCGCCACGCACCCCGCCGGGGCGTCGGGGCGCAGGCCCGCGAGCGCGGTCAGCAGGTGCACCGCTCCGGCGGCGGCGACGGCCGCGGGCCGGCATGCGGCCGGGTGCGGCAGCGGCGCGCTCCCGGCCGTGCGCTGCTCCCCGGCGTACATCTCCGGGAGCCGGTGGCCGAAGGCGGCCGCCGCGTCCAGGGTGCCGCGCAGCAGCGCACCGGCCTCCTTCTCGTATCCGGCGGAGGCCAGGCCCGCCACGGCCACCGCCGTCTCGTGCACCCGGACGGCACCGCTGCGGTGGCCGAAGGGGTTGTGCCCCGGCTCCTTCGCCCCGAGGCTGCGCAGGCCCCAGCCGGAGTCGAGCGCCGGTCCGCCGAGCAGCCGGGCGAGCTGCTCGGTCTGCACCCTGTCGAGCAGCCCCGGTGCCGACATGCCCCCGCCGAGCAGGCCCGTGTCCAGGAGGTGTGCGGCGGCGCTCCCCAGGTGCGGTATCCGGCGCCCTTCGGGCGTGCGGGCCGCTGCGGGGCGCCCACCGCCCGGGTCCTCCACCCAGAAGTCCTCGCGGAAGCGCCTGCGCAGCCCGGCCGCCCAGCTCCGCCAGCTCTCGGCCCCCGGGCGGCCGCAGGCCTCCAGGAGATCGGCTCCGAGCAGGGCCGCGCGATGGGCGTGCGCCTGTGTCTCGCAGCGGTACGGCCCGCCGGGCACGGGATCCGCGAGGTAGCCGTCGTCCCCCGCCGCGGTCCGCAGCCACTGGAGGCACCGCTCGGCCGCCGGCAGCAGCGCCTCCGTCTCCCGCTCGGGGAGCCCCCACCGCCGGGCCTCGGCCAGGACGGCGGGGAACAGCAGCGTGGCCTCGATTCCGGTGCAGCCGGGCGGCAGATGCGCCCCGGCATGGCGCAGCGCCCCGGGGATCCGCCCCTGGTCGGGGCCCGGCCCCACGAGCTGCGTCCGGGCCAGGGTCCGCAGCGTCCCCGCGGCCAGCCGGACCCCGAGGGGAAGCGTCATCCGGGCCGCCCACAGGGCCTCGGCGGGGGCGAGGCCGCAGCGCCAGGGGACGGCGGCCGCCAGGTGGACGTCACCGGGGCTGCCGGGGTCGCGCACGAGCAGCGCCCGGAGGTCGTCGAGGGCGGCGGCCAGCAGCGCACCGGCCCGGGGGTCGTCGCCTTCGGCCTGCGGATCACCCCAGGGCACCGTGGCGGCACGGCCCGGAGGGACGGCCGCCTCGGGCTGCCGGACCCTGCCGGGCTGCTCGGGCAGGACGCGGAGCTCGATGCTGCGGGTGCCTCCGGGCGGCAGCTCGATCTCCCAGCAGAGCAGGCCCGCCGATGCCAGGGCATCCCCCGGCGGGGGGTCGGCGGTCACCGCCGCCTGTGCCTCGCCGGTGGACCATCGCAGCCCGGAGGCGTGCACCCCTGCGGGGACCTCGGGCCCGGGTGCACCGGCCGCGACCGCGCCCAGCTCCGCGAGGTCCGTGCCGAGCGACACCTCGACGGGCAGCCGCAGGGCGCGGGCCGCGGTGCTGCGCAGGGCGATCCGCTCCACGCCCTCGGCCGTCCGCAGGCGCTCGACCGTGACGGCGGGGTCGGGGCCCGAGTCGGCGGCGGTCCGTACGGCACCGACGAAACGGGCCCGGTCGGCGGCGAGCATGCGCCCCTGGACGGGCAGCGGCTCCGCACCGCCGACCTTGAGCCTGCAACGGGCCAGGAGCCTGCGCCCGCTCCGGTAGAACCCGTCGAGCCCCTGCCCGGTCATCTGACCGTGCTCCCCGGAGATCGCCAGGGCGGGCAGGGCGACGCAGATCATGGCCGCATGCACGGGCTGCGGAGCCGGCGGACGCCCCGGAGCGGGACGCTGCGGCGGGGCGGAACGGGGCCGGGGCGGCTGACCATGGGGGACGATGCCTTGCACTTGACTGCGCTCCCCTGGGGGTGTCACTGACCGGGACGACGGACAACGTTTACGGGCCACCCGGATGAACGGCGGCGGCCCTGCCGAGGTCACGGTGTGGACGGCCGCCTGTGTGGGCCACGGGTTCACTGCGGCCGGTCCTCGTGGCTGTGGTCCCTCTTCCGGGTGCTCCTGCGCCGGGCACGGGGCTTGCCGGCCGGACCGCTCGGGCCGGCGGGACCGGCGGGGCGCCCGGGCCCGCCCGGCCTCGTCCGGCGCCGGACGGCCCTTGCGGCTCCGGTGCCCTCCGCCCCGGATCCCGTCGCCGCGGCCGTCGCCTCGATGCGCTCCACCTCGGCCCGGATCGCGTCCTGGAGGGCGCGGTCGGCCGTCTCATGGCGCAGGCACCTGCGCAGCGGCTCGGGATCCAGACCTTCGTTGCACGCGCGGTAGAGCAGCTGGGCGAAGACGTATTCGGGGTCCGCGCCGAGGGCCCGGCTCAGCGCGACCCTCGCCTCCGGCTGGTCGTCGGTGGCCCAGGCCACCCAGCCGGCGAGCGCGACGGGGGCGGCCGCGTACTCCGCGTACGGGGGCACGCAGCGGCGGGCGAGAGCACGCCACAACCGCAGGACGGCCGGGGTCTGCGGGCCTTCCATCCACTCCGCGGCGTGGTCTCGGGTGACGCGGTCCTGGAGGCCCACGATGACCGTGGCAGCCTCCTCGTCGGTCAGGAGGGAGTCGTCCTGGGCATCCGATGCGGGGCGGGCGGGAAGGGGCGGCGTGCCGTGGAACCGGTCGACCACGGCCCGCGCGAGGGTGAGGGTCTCCTGCCGTACGGGCTCGCAGCCCTCGCCGCCGAGGATGCGGGGGACCATCGCGAAGGCCGCCGCGTCCAGCGCCTTGCGCTGCTCCTCGGCCCGCTCCCCGGTGAGGGGTGCGTAGCGGTCCTCCATCTCCCGGAGGGTGCCGCGGACCTCGATGCCGGCGTATGTGGCCGCGGCGGCCATGACCGACGTGCCCGGGAGGGAGAGAGGGGTGCCCTCGGGCGGGCAGCAGCGGGGATCGGGGCAGCAGTACGACCAGAAGCGGCCGTCGGAGATGCACAGGGCCTCGTACACGGGCATGTCGAGCCGGCCGCAGGCGCGGCGCAGGCTCTGGGCGAGCGGGCGCAGCCGCTCCATCACCTGCCGCGGGGTCCGGCCTGCGGCGGTGTCAGGGTCCTGGCAGAGGAAGATGACCACGCCGTCGGGGCGGTTGCCACGCTTGCTGCTGCCGGTCAGGAGGGTTTCGGCGAGCTGGTCGCTGACCTCCGGCCATTCCTCGCCGCCGCGCGGGATGCCGAGCCTGAGCCGGCCGCCGAAGCGGCCCCGGTCGCCATGGAGGGCGACGAGGACGATGCTGTCGGTCGGATGGAAGCCGAGCAGATACGGGAGGGCGTCGGCCAGCTCGGCCGGGGAGCGGAGGGTGACCTGCTCCCCGGGATCCCCTGCCGCGCCGGGCACGGCGGCGGGCGGGGAGGAGGGGGTGGACGGACGGGCGGATTCGTTGTGCTGCGTCATGGCCCGAGAGTCCCGCGGGGCAGCCGGAGCCCGCCAGGCCTGTGGATAACTCCGGAATATGATCCTACTAATGCTGTGGACAGCGGTTTTCCACAGCCTGGCGGGCGCGTTCGCGCATTGTCAGTGCACTCGTGTTGCATGGGGGCATGACGAACGAAGACCTCCGCGCCTCGGCCGACGCCGTCCTGGCCCGCCTCGTCGGGGACCCCACGGGCAAGGCGAGACTGCGGGAGGACCAGTGGCTGGCGATCGAGGCGCTGGTCGCCCACCACCGTCGCGCGCTGGTCGTGCAGCGCACGGGGTGGGGCAAGTCGGCGGTCTACTTCGTCGCGACGGCGCTGCTGCGAGCCCAGGGCAGCGGGCCCACGGTGATCGTCTCGCCGCTGCTCGCGCTGATGCGCAACCAGGTGGACGCCGCGGCGCGGGCCGGGATCCACGCGCGCACGATCAATTCCGCCAACGTCGAGGAGTGGGACACCGTCCAGGCCGAGGTGGCCGCGGGCGAGGTCGACGTCCTCCTGGTGAGCCCCGAGCGGCTCAACAACCCCGATTTCCGTGATCAGGTCCTGCCCAAGCTCGCCGCCGCCACCGGCCTGCTGGTCGTCGACGAGGCCCACTGCATCTCCGACTGGGGCCACGACTTCCGGCCCGACTACCGCCGCCTGCGCACGATGCTCGCCGACCTGCCACCCGGCGTCCCGGTCCTCGCCACGACCGCGACCGCCAACGCCCGCGTCACCGCCGACGTCGCCGAGCAGCTGGGCACGGGCGAGGAGTCCACGCAGGCGCTGGTGCTGCGCGGCCCGCTGGACCGGGAGAGCCTGAGCCTCAGCGTCCTGCAGCTGCCCGACGCCGCGCACCGGCTGGCCTGGCTCGCCGACCACCTCGCCGAGCTCCCCGGCTCGGGCATCATCTACACGCTCACCGTCGCGGCCGCCGAGGAGGTCACCGCGTTCCTGCGCCGGTGCGGCCACACGGTGGCCTCCTACACCGGCAAGACGGAGAACGCGGACCGCCTGCAGGCCGAGGAGGACCTGCTGGCCAACCGCGTCAAGGCGCTCGTGGCCACGTCGGCGCTGGGCATGGGCTTCGACAAGCCCGACCTGGGCTTCGTGGTCCACCTGGGTTCCCCCTCCTCCCCCATCGCCTACTACCAGCAGGTCGGCCGCGCAGGCCGCGGCGTCGAGCACGCCGAGGTCCTGCTGCTCCCCGGCCGGGAGGACGAGGCGATCTGGAAGTACTTCGCCTCCCTCGCCTTCCCGCCGGAGAACCAGGTCCGCCGCACCCTGGAGGTGCTCGCCGCCTCGGACCGCCCCGTCTCCCTGCCGGCCCTGGAGCCCCAGGTCGAGCTGCGGCGCTCGCGCCTGGAGACCATGCTCAAGGTCCTCGACGTCGACGGCGCCGTCCACCGGGTGCGTGGCGGCTGGACCGCGACGGGGCGCCCATGGGCGTACGACGCCGAGCGGTACGCCTGGGTGGAGCGGCAGCGCGGGGCCGAGCAGCAGGCGATGCGCGACTACGCCACCACGGCGCAGTGCCGGATGGAGTTCCTGCGCCGGCAGCTGGACGACGAGCAAGCGGCCCCGTGCGGGCGCTGCGACAACTGCACCGGGCCGCGCTTCGGCACGGAGGTTTCCGCCGGGGCGCTCGACGCGTCGCGGGGTGAGCTGGGACGGCCTGGCGTGGAGGTCGAGCCGCGCCGGATGTGGCCGACGGGAATGCCGGCCGTGGGGGTCGACCTCAAGGGCCGTATCCCGGCGGGCGAGCAGGCCGCGACCGGCCGCGCCCTCGGGCGGCTCTCCGACATCGGCTGGGGTAACCGGCTGCGCCCCCTCCTCGCCCCGCACACACCGGATGGCCCTGTTCCGGACGATGTCGCGGCCGCGGTGGTGACCGTGCTGGCCGACTGGTCCCGCGGGCCCGGCGGTTGGGCCTCAGGCGCGGCGGACGCCCCCGGCCGCCCCGTGGGCGTCGTCACGCTCGCCTCGCGCACCCGGCCGCAGCTGATCCGCTCGCTCGGCGAGCACATCGCCGCGGTCGGCCGGATGCCCCTGCTGGGAACCATCGAATACGGCGGCACGGACACCGACACCCGGGTGCCGCGCACCAACAGCGCGCAGCGGCTGCGCGCGCTGGACGGCGCGCTGACGGTGCCGCCGGCGCTCGCGGAGTCCCTGGCCTCGGCCGGCGGGCCGGTCCTGCTCGTGGACGACCTCACCGACACCGGGTGGACGCTGGCCGTGGCCGCACGGCTGCTGCGGCGCTCCGGTGCACCGCAGGTGTTCCCGCTGGTTCTGGCGGTGCAGGGCTAGCCGCACACGGCACGCGGTGCGGCGGGGGCGGGCGAGGGCGGCGAGCCGCGCGCCGTCGGCCAATGGCGCCAATTGATCGTTGCCGCCCGCCCCCGGCACCGCGAGAATTGGACGCGATCCCGCTCTCGTCCGTCCACGGCCCGCCGGGGACGGCCGTCGTGGCATGCACTCCTGCCCGGCGCCGCCCGGCCCGTGGCCACGCAGCCGAAGGAGGGTCATGGCCTTCGACTTCGTACCGCCGCCTCCCGCCGAGGCCGGGCACCGGCTGAGCCGGATGCTCGAGCCCTCCGAATGGGCCGCGGCCGGAATCCCCCTGCTGCGCAACCCCCGCGAGGTGATAACCGGCCTGCACACCCGTCACCTGCCGGCGCCGTCGACGGCTGTCGTGGCCGTTCTCGATCACGACGAACGGCTCACGGCCAGCGCCTCGTTCGTCCGCCGCCCCACTCCGCCCGACGGCTGGGAGCTGCGCAATGCGCTCCTGGCACAGCTGCGCCGGGTGATCCCGCACGACCTGCGGCGGCGCACCCCGGTCCGTACCGCCGTGCTGCTCTACTGCCGTTCCGGCGAGGCCCATTGGACGGAAGAGGACGGTGCGTGGATGTGGGGCCTGCGTGACGCATGCACGCTGCACGGGCTGCGCTGCGGGGCGTACATCACACTGACCGAGACCGGCTGGCAGGTCCTCGGCGAGGGTCGCAGCGGACGCCGCCCGAGGTCACCTGCGGACGCCCAGGCGTCCATGACGTCCGGCGGCGGCGCGCACGAGGCGCACCGCCGCACAGTCGCCCGCTGACGGGCACGCGTCCTCAGACGCCCGCGGAGATCAGGGCGTTGACGCGCTGGGGGTCGCCGCAGACGATCAGCAGTCCACCGGCGCGGCCCATCGCTGCGGGCAGCGCGCGGGTCACGGCGTCGTCTGTGCCGCCGTTGACGGCCACGACCACGACGGGCCGCGCTCCCGCGCGCTCCGCGTCGGCGGCCGCGTAGAAGACGTCGTCACAGGCATCGTGCTGCGCCCAGTACGACGCCTCGCCGAAGGACAGCTCATGCGCCGCCCACGGGTGCGGGTCGCCGGTCGTGAGCACCAGGATCTCGCCGGGGGCACGGCCGGTGTCGAGCAGCAGGTCGACGGCCTCGTCCGCGGCGTCCAGGGCACCCTGCACGGAGGCGGGGATCAGCTGGATCTGCGGGCCGGCGGCCGGAGCCGCAGGCTGCGCCGCGGGCCGGGACGGGCCCGGGACCGGGGCACGGTGGGCGCCGGGGCCGGGCCGCGCCGGGGCCGGAGCCGGGCGGGGGCCAGGGACAGGGCGGGGGGTCGGCGTCGTACGGCCGGGGGCCGGCACGGCGCGGGGACCCGGGACACTCTCGTGAATCTGAGGCTCCTCGGGGATGAGAGGCATGAGTTGATGTTTATCAAACGCCGGTGCGAGTCGCATCGGCGGGTGGCGGTCAGGGCCGCTCAGAATTCGAAACCGAGCTGGCCACCGGCCTCCAGTGAAGCTGCTTCGGGGACGCTGCGAACCCGCTTGAGGTGCTGCCACCTGGGCAGCGCGTCCAGATACGACCAGGACAGCCGGTGGTGCGGGGTGGGGCCCAGCGCCTCGAGAGCGGCGCGGTGCACCGGCGAGGGATATCCGGCGTTGCCACCGAAGTCGAAGTCCTCGTAGCCGACGCCCAGTTCCGCCATCATCGCGTCGCGCCGGACCTTGGCGAGCACGGACGCCGCCGCGACGACCACGCAGGACTGGTCGCCCTTGATGACCGTACGGACCCGCCAGGGGGCGCCGAGGTAGTCGTGCTTGCCGTCGAGGATCACCACTTCGGGCCGGACGGGCAGCGCCTCCAGCGCGCGGGACGCGGCCAGTCGCAGCGCCGCCGTCATGCCCAGCTCGTCGATCTCCTGTGGGGAGGAGTGGCCGAATGCATGGGCGGTGACCCAGCTCTCCAGCTGCACGGCGAGGGCGGCCCGCCGCTTGGGCGTCAGCAGCTTGGAGTCGGTCAGGCCCTCGGGAGGACGGCGCAGGCCTGTGACGGCCGCGCACACGGTGACCGGGCCGGCCCAGGCGCCCCGGCCGACCTCGTCGAGCCCGGCGACGACCTTGGCTCCGGTCGTTGCGCGCAGGGAGCGCTCGACGGTGTGGGTAGGCGGTTCGTACGGCATGGCGCCAGCAAGCGTACGCCCCTACGGGTGGCCCGAGTAGCCCCGCCCCCTCCCCTTTCTTACGGCCGGTTCCATTCCGGTTCTTGCGGCCTGTTCTCCTACCGCCGGCCCACGCCGGACGGGAGCCAGTCCGGCAGGTCCTCGGTGCGCCGGAGCCAGTCGGCGGGCGGCGCGCCCCGCTCGCCCGCGGCGACCACTCCGCCGACGATGGCGCAGTTGGTGTCCACGTCGCCGCCCACCTGCGCGGTGGTCCAGAAGGCGGCCTCGTAGGACGTGAGGTTGCGCGCCGCGGACCACAGGGCGAACGGCACGGTGTCGTGCGCGCTGGTGCGGCGGCCGCACCCGAGGACGGCGGCGACCGTGCTCGGGTCGCCGTAGTCGAGCATGTCCCGCGCGCGCCGCAGCCCGGCCTGCACGGCGCTGCGCGGCACGAGGGCGACGACTCCCTCCAGGAGGGCGTCGGGGGCCGGGAGGCCGGCCGGAGCGGCGGCCAGCGCCGCGGCGGCGGCCACGGCCATCGTCCCGGCGACCGCCTCGCGGTGCTGGTGGGTGGTGTACGCGGAGATCTCGGCCTGGTGCGTGGCCTGTTCCGGGTCGTCCGCGTACCAGGCGCCGAGCGGGGCGATGCGCATCGCCGCGCCGTTGCCCCAGGACCCCTGTCCGTTGAAGAGGGCCGAGGCCAGCTCGCGCCAGTCGCCACCCTCCCGGACCAGGCGCAGCATGCGGCCCACGGCCGGGCCGTATCCCCGGTCGAAGTCGTGGTGCTCCGCGAAGGAGCGGGCGAGCGCGTCCTGGTCGATGCGCCCGTGCCCGGCGAGGACGGCCAGCACGGAGCAGGCCATCTCGGTGTCGTCGGTCCACTGCCACGGGGAGGGAGGCAGCTCGCGCCGCTTGAGTGACGGGTAGTTGCCCGGGACGAAGAACTGGGAGCCGAGGGCGTCGCCGAGGGCCAGCCCGCGCAGGCTCGCCAGTGCGCGGTGGAATCTGTCAGCGGTCATCGGAGCGAACTCTAACCGGTGAAGCCGTACGGTTCAGGGGTGCACCAGCGCTCGAAGGGCCGATCGAGGTGGTACCGGCCGTCGGGCCCGAGGAGCAGGGCACGGGTCTCGGCGTTGCCCGGGTTCGACAGGCACTCGAACTCGGCGACCGTCCAGTGGAACCACCGCATGCAGAAGAGCCGCATGGTCAGGCCGTGGGTGACCAGCAGGACGTTGGGCGGGTGGTCGGGGTCCTCGAAGCTGCGCCACAGACTCTCCAGGAAGGCGCCCACACGGTCGTAGACGTCCGCGCCGGACTCGCCCTGGGCGAAGCGGTAGAAGAAGTGGCCGTAGGCGTCCCGGTAGGCCTTCTGCCGGCGCACGTCGACGAGGTCCTGCCAGTTGCCCCAGTCCTGCTCGCGCAGCCGGGGTTCCTCGCGGACGCGGACGAGGCCGGGGTCCAGCCCCAGGGCGTGGAAGGTCTGGTGGGTGCGCCGGTAGGGCGAGACGTAGGCCGAGACCCGCTCGTCGCCGAAGAGCTCGCGGAGGGGAGCCCCTGCGTCCCTGGCCTGCTTGCGGCCTCTCTCCGTCAGACTGAGGGCGTGGTCGGGCTCCCGTTCGTAGACCGTGTCGTCGACATTGCCCACCGACTCTCCGTGCCGGATGAGAACGATGCGTCGGGGCCGTGGCATGCCGCCACCCTAGATCGAGCACCGACCGGCCGCCTCGCTACCCCGCGATCAGCGCCCGGCCGGCCCGTATCTCGCACTGCCGGCCCTCGAAGCGCTGCCGCAGGAGCCGGTCGTGGGTGACCACGACCAGGGCGCCGGACCAGGCGGCAAGGGCCTCTTCCAGCTGTTCGACCAGGCCTAGGGCGAGGTGGTTCGTCGGCTCGTCCAGCAGGAGGAGGTCGGCGGGCCGGGCGAGGAGGCGGGCGAGCCCCAGGCGGCGGCGCTGCCCCGCCGAGAGGGCGCCGACGGGCACGTGGAGGTCACGCTCCCGGAAGAGCCCGTAGGACAGCAGCAGGGCCCTGTGCTCCTCCTCGGCGCCGGCCAGGCCGCGGGCGAAGGCGGCGAGCAGCCGTTCCGCGGGCCGGGTGACGGGGATCTCCTGGGCGAGATAGCCGGTGCTCCCCCGCCGGGTGACGGTACCGGCGTCCGGCTCGGTGACCCCCGCGAGCAGACGGAGCAGGGTGCTCTTCCCCGCACCGTTGGCCCCGTGCACCAGCAGCCGCTCACCCGCGCGGACCTCCATCCGGGCGATCGCGAGCCGCTCCCCGACCCGTACGTCCTCCAGGGCCACGAGGGTGCCTTCGGCCGTACCCGCCGCCGGGCGGGCGTCGAAGCGCAGGGGCTCCGGCGGGCGGGGCACCGGATTCTCCCGGAGCCGGCGCAGCCTCTCCTGGGCGTTGCGCACCCGGCTGGAGACCGAGGCCTGGACGCGGCCCTTGTCGCGGTCGTAGGCCATCTTGTTGCCGTCCTTGGCGGCCCGGCCGGGGGCCACGCGCCGGGCGACGGTCGCAGCGGTGCCCTCGAGCGCCGCCGTCTCGGCCGACCAGTCCTCGTACGCCTGCTCCCAGCGGCGGCGGGCGGCGGCCTGCTCCTCGATGAACCCCGCGTACCCCCCGCCGTAGCGGACGAGGGACCTGCGGTCGGCGTCGAGCTCCACCACGGCGGTGGCGACGCGTTCGAGGAACACGCGGTCGTGGGAGACGGCGAGGACGGTGCCGGGGTGGGCCCGCAGGGTGTCCTCGAGCCAGACCAGCGCCGCGCCGTCCAGATGGTTGGTGGGCTCGTCCAGAAGCATGACCTCGGGGGCTGCCGCGATGAGGCAGGCGAGCCCGAGGCGCGCCTGTTCCCCTCCGGAGAGGCTGCCCAGCAGCCGCTCCCGTCCGATGTGGGCAAGGCCCAGGGCGTGCAGCGCCTTGTCCACCCTGGCGTCGGCCTCGTAGCCGCCGCGCGCCTCGAATGCGGTGAGGAGCTCGCCGTACTCGGCCAGGGCTTCGGGCCCGGCCTCCCCCAGAGCGGCCTCCAGCTCCCGGAGCCTGCGCTCCATGGCGCGGAGGTCGGCCAGAGCCAGGTCGACGGCGTCGCCCACCGTGCGGTCCGGAGGCAGCTCGGGAGTCTGCCCCAGGCGGGCCACGCCGCCCTCCGCACCGGCGACGACCGCACCGGCGTCGGGCGCCTCGAGGCCGGCGAGGAGCCTGAGCAGCGTGGACTTCCCGGCACCGTTCTCGCCGACGATGCCGATCCGCTCACCCGGCCGCACCGAGAACGTGACGTCGTCCAGGAGCGGGCGGTCGCCCCGGGACATGGACACACCGCGCAAAGAAAGCTGAGTGGGCACGCGCGAACCTCCGTCGGCATCGGCTCGGGGCATGCGAGGCCCCCGGGAACACGCCCCCGACCGCGCCACACCAAACACGACCCGAGTTGCGTTACGCTCAGCATGGCACGACCCCACCAGCTAACGCAACTGGAGTTGCAGTTGTCTCCGACGCCTCCCTCCTCGCCGTCGCCCTCCCCCGCCACGTCCCCGCCCCCCTCCGCGCCGGGCACGGTGCGACCCGGCGGCCGCACCGCCCGCACCCGCGCGGCCGTACGCGACGCCGTCCTCGCCGGGCTGGTCGAGTACGGCTATCCGGGGCTCACCGTGGAGTACGTGGCCGAGCAGTCCGGCGTCCACAAGACGACGCTCTACCGCCGCTGGGGCGGCGTCGAAGGGCTCGTCGCCGACGCGCTGGACCTGGCGGGAGAGGACGGGTGGACGCCGCCCGACACGGGCACCCTCAGAGGCGATCTGCACGCCCTGGCGCAGGAGATCGTCGACACCTTCGGTGACCCGGCCGCCGCAGCGGCTCCGGCCGCCTTCATCGCCGCCGCGTTCCAGTCGGAACGGGCGGCGGAGGCCCTGCGCGGCTTCTACTGCGAGCGCTTCGCACGCTGCGCGCCCCTGACCGAACGGGCCGTGGCCCGCGGCGAGGTGCCGGCCGCAACCGACCACGACTCCCTCGCCCGGGCCGTATCGGCCCCGCTGTTCTTCCGGCTGTTCATCACCCGGGAGCCCCTGGACGCCGCCGACGCCGACCAGGCTGCGGACGTCGCTCTCGCCGCAGCCCGCGCCGGCGTCTTCACACCACCGGCCTGACGCCCGGGCGAGCATGACGCTCAGCCGGCACCGACTCGGCCCGACTCGACCCGACTCGACCCGACTCGACCCGACTCGGCCCGGCCCGGCCCGGCCGTCACACCGTCCAGGAAGGCTCCAACGCGACGATGTCGCCGCCGATCGCCGCCACGTCGGCCTCGATCTGCGCCCTCAGGGCGAGCCGCTCGACCCGCTCCGCGCGGTACTTCCCGTGCTCGGCCTCGGAGTTCCACACGGACAGCACCAGGAACTCCTGGCCGGGCGCCTCCCCGAAGACGCCGCGCAGCATCCCCGGCGACCCGGCCATGGCCGGGTTCCACACCTTCTCCTGCATCAGGGTGAAGTGCTCCACGCGGTCCTCGCGGACCCGGCAGTGGGCGATCCGCACCACATCCGCATCCGCGAACTGCGGCTGGAAGCCGACCTTCACATCGAATCGGTGCTCGAAAAGCCGCACTTGGGCGTTCTTGAAGGTCCCGGCCTGGGCCGCCGCGAGCCTGTCGTGGGAGCGCGCCATGAAGGAGTCGTAGAACGCCCGGCTCTCCCAGAAGCCGAACAGGTGCACCACATGCGGACGCCCTCTGCTCCAGCCTCCGCCCTGCCCCCGGAACCCGGGCTCGCCGAGCAGGCCCGCCCATTTTCGTTGTCCGCGTTCGAAGCCGCGGCGGTCGACCACGGTGCAGCGAGTCCACTTGACCAGCACCGCGCCATCGTACGGCCCGGGCAGCGGCCCGCAGTCACGTACCGGAGGACTGCACCCGTGCGAGGGTCACGGCGTCGGCCTCGCCGAGCTCGATCCGGAACTCACGCGCGAGCAGCTCCACCAACTCCGCCACGGGCACCTCCCGTTGCTCCTCGGAGCCGTCGGAGTGGGCGGTGACGAGCATGGAGCCCACCAGACTCCGCCGTATGCGGGGCTCCGTCTGCTGTACCACCACGCGCGAGACGAAGGGCGAGTGCGGGTGCGTGGAGATGTAGTGGTTCATCACCGCATAGTCGACCGGGAAACGCTCCTCCGGACCGAAGGCGTACAGGTCGAACCAGCCCTCGGGGTGGAGCGAGCGCAGGACCCGTACGTCCTCCCTCTCCCGCTCGATGCCGAACGTCCAGCCGCCCTGTTGCTCCTCCACGCCGTCGCGGAAGGGGAGGGGCTCCAGCAGCCCCTCCCCGCCGAATCCGACGTCGCACAGCCACTGTTCGCCGTCGGTCTCGACCTTGAGCGCCATATGAGTGACCGGGCGCAGCTTGTCGCTGCCCATCCTGATCCGCGCGCCGATACCCGTGAAAGCGAATCCGATGCGCTCCAGGGCGGCGGCGAGCAGCAGATTCTGCTCGTAGCAGTAGCCTCCGCGGCGCTGCGCGACCATCTTGTCCTGAAGGGCCTTGACGTCCAGCAGAACCGGTCGCCCGAGCAGGATTTCCAGGTTCTCGAAGGGGAAGGCGGCCACGTGGCCGCGGTGCACCGCCCTGAGCGTCGCGAGGTCCGGCCGGGCCGTCGCCCCGACTCCGATTCGCGTCAGATAGGCGCCCAGGTCCAGATCCCCGCCGCCCCACATGAGCGCACCCGTCATTACCGCTCTCTCCCCTCGACCGGACACCCGACAGTATTCACCCTCGGCACGGACCGCCTTCGGCCTCCGTCACGCAGCGCCCGCAGCGCCCGCAGCGCCCGCAGCCTCCAGCAATACCGCGGCGGCTTCCCGGGCCCTGCGTGCAGAGTCCGCCGCTCCGGTGACCGCCGCCGTGGTGATCGCACCGTCGACCAGGACGGCGAGCTGCTCGGCCACCGGCCCGGGGTCCGCGACGCCGGCAGCGCGTACGAGGCCGGTCAGATATCGGAGCACCTCGGCCTTGTGATCCCGTACAGCCCCGGCCACGCCCGCGGATCCCGAGCCCAATTCGCCATAAGCGTTGATGAACGCGCACCCGCGGAAATCCGGTTCGCCGAACCATTCCTCCAGCCAGTCGAACACCGCGAGGGGCCGTTCCGCCACCGAGGGGCGCGCGGCGACGTAGGCGGCCAGGGCGCCGCGCCAGCGGCCGTCGCGGCGCCGCAGATAGGCCTCGACCAGGACCTCCTTGGACGGGAAGCGCTGGTAGAGGCGCTTGAGCGAGACGCCGGACGCTGCGCGGATCCGGTCCATCCCCACGGCCTGCACACCGTGCTCGTAGAACAGGGACTCCGCTGCGTCGAGCAGTCGGCCGTCGGCTTCGGCGATGTCCATTGCCCCTCCCGGGCTGGCGCGGAGAACGATCGTTCTCTAGGGTACAGCGGAAGCGGAGAACGAACGTTCTCCATTCTTCCCGTGCGTCCGGAAGGCATGCCATGACTCAGCGCCCGCCCCTGCCACCCTTCGACGAATCCTCCGCCCGGGCCAAGGTCCAGGCCGCCGAGGACGCCTGGAACAGCCGCGACCCCGAACGGGTCGCCCTCGCCTACACCGAGGACTGCGTCTGGCGGAACCGGCACGAATTCATCACCGGCCGCGAAGAGATCCGGGCCTTCCTCCGCCACAAATGGGAGAAGGAACGGGATTACCGGCTGCGCAAGGAGCTCTGGTCGTGGTCCGGCAACCGGATCTCGGTCTGCTTCCGGTACGAGTGGCACGACGCCGACGGGCAGTGGTGGCGCAGCTACGGGAACGAGCAGTGGGAATTCGCTCCGGACGGCCTGATGCAGCGCCGCGAGGCCAGCATCAACGACGTGCCGATCACCGCGGACCAGAGGGAATTCACCCCGGAGGCATGACGAAGGCGGTGGCCGGAGGAAATTCCTCCGGCCACCGCCTTCATTCGCTATTCAGCGCGGAGCGGGCTCCGCGTCAGCTGCAGCCGCTGGTCGAGCCGCAGCCCTCGCAGAGGTAGCAGCTGCCCGCACGGCGCATCTTCGTGCCGCAGGAGAAGCACAGCGGCGCGTCCGCGTTCAGGCCGAGCTGCATCTCCACCAGCTCGGTGGAGTTGTGGGCCTGCTTCGGCGCCGGGACCGCGGCGGCGGCAGCCGGCTGGGACGGCTTCGGGGCCTCGGTCTGGCGCGGCGCGGACTGGGCGAGGCCCTCCACGTCGACGTCCTCGTCGGTCGGCTCGTACGAACCGGTGTCGAGGTGACGCTGGCGCTCCTCGGCGGAGTGGATGCCGAGCGCCGAGCGGGTCTCGAAGGGCAGGAAGTCCAGCGCCAGGCGACGGAAGATGTAGTCGACGATCGACTGCGCCATCCGCACGTCCGGGTCGTCGGTCATGCCGGCCGGCTCGAAGCGCATGTTGGTGAACTTCGAGACGTACGTCTCCAGCGGCACGCCGTACTGCAGGCCGACCGAGACGGCGATCGAGAAGGCGTCCATCATGCCCGCGAGGGTCGAACCCTGCTTGGACATCTTCAGGAAGACCTCACCGAGACCGTCGTCCGGGTAGGAGTTGGCGGTCATGTAGCCCTCGGCGCCGCCCACCGTGAAGGAGGTGGTGATGCCCGGGCGGCCCTTGGGGAGGCGCTTGCGGACCGGGCGGTACTCAACGACCTTCTCCGCGGCGGCGGGGGCGGCGGCCTCGGGGGCCTTGGCCTCCTCCTTCTTCTTGGCGGAGAGCGGCTGGCCGACCTTGCAGTTGTCGCGGTAGATCGCGAGGGCCTTCAGGCCGAGCTTCCAGCCCTCGAAGTAGACCTCCTCGACCTCCTCGACAGTGGCCGACTCCGGCAGGTTCACCGTCTTGGAGATCGCGCCCGACAGGAACGGCTGCGCGGCGGCCATCATGCGCACGTGGCCCATGGCGGAGATCGCGCGCTCGCCCATGGCGCAGTCGAAGACCTCGTAGTGCTCGGCCTTCAGACCGGGGGCGTCGATGACGTTGCCGTGCTCGGCGATGTGGGCGACGATCGCCTCGACCTGCTCCGGCTGGTAGCCCAGGCGCTTGAGCGCCTTCGGCACCGTGTTGTTCACGATCTGCATCGAGCCGCCGCCGACGAGCTTCTTGAACTTGACCAGGGCCAGGTCCGGCTCGACGCCCGTGGTGTCGCAGTCCATCATCAGGCCGATGGTGCCGGTGGGCGCCAGCACGGACGCCTGGGCGTTGCGGAAGCCGTTCTTCTCACCGAGGCGGATGACGTCCTGCCAGGCCTCGGTCGCCGCGGCCCACACCGGGGTGTCCAGGTCGTCCATGCGCCGGGCGACACCGTTGGCATCGGCGTGCTGCTGCATGACGCGCTTGTGGGCGTCGGCGTTGCGGGCGTAGCCGTCGTACGGGCCGACGACCGCGGCCAGCTCGGCGGAGCGCTTGTAGGAGGTGCCGGTCATCAGGGAGGTGATGGCACCGGCGAGGGCGCGGCCGCCGTCGCTGTCGTACGCGTGGCCGGTGGCCATCAGCAGGGCGCCGAGGTTGGCGTAGCCGATGCCCAGCTGGCGGAAGGCGCGGGTGGTCTCGCCGATCTTCTCGGTCGGGAAGTCGGCGAAGCAGATGGAGATGTCCATCGCCGTGATGACGAGCTCGACGACCTTGGCGAAGCGCTCGGCGTCGAACGACTGGTTGCCGGCGTCGTCGGCGCGGAGGAACTTCATGAGGTTCAGGGAGGCGAGGTTGCACGAGGAGTTGTCCAGGTGCATGTACTCGCTGCACGGGTTGGACGCGGTGATCCGGCCCGACTCCGGCGAGGTGTGCCAGTGGTTGATCGTGTCGTCGTACTGGATGCCCGGGTCGGCGCAGGCCCACGCGGCCTCGGCCATCTTGCGGAAGAGGCCCTTGGCGTCGATCTCCTCGATGACCTCACCGGTCATCCGGGCGCGCAGCCCGAACTTCGAGCCGGTCTCGACGGCCTTCATGAACTCGTCGTTGACGCGGACGGAGTTGTTGGCGTTCTGGTACTGGACGGAGGTGATGTCATCGCCGCCCAGGTCCATGTCGAAGCCGGCGTCGCGCAGGGCGCGGACCTTCTCCTCCTCCTTCACCTTGGTCTCGATGAAGGCCTCGACGTCGGGGTGGTCGACGTCGAGGACGACCATCTTGGCCGCACGGCGCGTGGCGCCGCCCGACTTGATCGTTCCTGCGGAGGCGTCGGCGCCGCGCATGAAGGAGACCGGGCCGGAGGCGTTGCCGCCGGAGGAGAGCAGCTCCTTGGAGGAGCGGATGCGGGAGAGGTTCAGGCCGGCGCCGGAGCCGCCCTTGAAGATCATCCCCTCTTCCTTGTACCAGTCGAGGATCGACTCCATGGAGTCGTCGACGGAGAGGATGAAGCAGGCGGAGACCTGCTGGGGCTGCTTGGTGCCGACGTTGAACCAGACCGGGGAGTTGAAGCTGAAGACCTGGTGCAGCAGGGCGTAGGTCAGCTCGTGCTCGAAGATCTCGGCGTCCGCCGGGGAGGCGAAGTAGCCGTGCTGCTCGCCCGCCTTGCGGTAGGTCAGCACGACCCGGTCGATGAGCTGGCGGAGGCTGGACTCGCGCTCGGGCGAACCCGTGGCGCCACGGAAGTACTTGCTCGTGACGATGTTGACCGCGTTCACCGACCAGAAGTCGGGGAACTCCACGCCGCGCTGCTCGAAGTTGATCGAGCCGTCGCGCCAGTTGGTCATGACGACGTCACGGCGCTCCCAGACGACCTCGTCGTACGGGTGCACACCGGGGGTGGTGTGGATGCGCTCGATACGCAGACCCTTGCCGCCCTTGTTCCCCTTGGAGCGGGAACCTCGTGCCGGGCCGCTCGTCGTCTCGGTCATGCCGCCTCCCTCTACGGGCAAAACGCCCTAATGCGCCCAATTCTTCCGTGGGGCGCTATGTCTGTTCTTCGCCCGGGCGCGCGGCGCGCCGGGCAGGTCTGTGATGGCCGCGGCTACTCGGCGGCCGTGGTGGGCGCGGGAACCTGCGGGTCCCCGTCGCAGTCGCCGGCGGTCGCGGCGGACCGCTGCTCGCGGAGCTCCGCGACGGCGGCCTCGAAGTCCTCGAGGGAGTCGAACGCCTGGTACACGGACGCGAACCGCAGATACGCGACCAGGTCGAGATCCCGGAGGGGGCCGAGTATGGCCAGGCCCACGTCATGGGTGGAGAGCTCGGCGCTGCCCGTGGCACGCACCGCCTCCTCGACCCGCTGACCGAGCTGGGCCAGGGCGTCCTCGGTGACCGGGCGGCCCTGGCACGCCTTGCGCACTCCCGAGATGACCTTGGTGCGGCTGAAGGGCTCGGTGACCCCGCTCCGCTTGATCACCATCAGTGACGCGGTCTCCACGGTCGTGAAACGACGGGAGCAGTCGGGGCACTGTCGCCGCCGGCGGATCGAGCAGCCGTCATCGGTGGTCCGGCTGTCGACGACGCGACTGTCGGGGTGCCTGCAGAAGGGGCAGTGCATGGCTCTCCACCCTCCTCACCCTCGTAGGACTGTGCACGATCTTCAGCCTCGGCGGACCCTCGAACGGGGGCCTTGCGAAGCAGACCCCAGCATAGGCGATGACGGCGGCCTCAAATGACCGGCGACACCCCTCGACCACAACCTGTGGGCGGCCGCCGCCAATCAAACCACTAGATCTGGTGCCGTGCGGTGAGCCGCGCCGGACGCGTGTCGCGGCCGCGAGGACCGGTCACGACCCTACGCGAGCCGCCCCGCCCACAGGGGCACGGGGGCTTTGATGACACACTGGGGCCACCGCGGAACCGTCGCGCCGGCCCGCCCGGGCCGGGTCGGCGGGGCCCGCACGGGGCCTGCGCAAGGCCCTTACGGGCCGGGGACCCGCTCGGTGCGCTTCGCACCGAAGGGTACCGTAATAGGTCGAATTGATCTTCAGCCGTACACCCTCAGCGCTGATCACGTCAGGCAAACTTCGATATTTCACTCGAACGTGTGTTTGGCGCAACCTTTCGAAAGCAACTACCGTTGTCCAGCTAGGGAGAACATTTCGAGAGGGGCCGACGTGACCACCACCGCAGACAGCGCCACAATCACCGCCCAGGACCGCTCCCAGAACCGACTCGACCAGGCACACCCGATGAATGACGCAGCCATGAGCACCGAGGGGCAGAAGCCCGCTCGGGCCCTCCCGGGACGACCTCCAGGGATCCGGGCCGACAGCTCGGGTCTCACCGACCGCCAACGGCGGGTCATCGAAGTGATCAGGGATTCCGTCCAGCGCCGGGGCTACCCACCCTCCATGCGGGAGATCGGCCAGGCGGTCGGGCTGTCGAGCACCTCGTCCGTGGCGCACCAGCTCATGGCCCTGGAGCGCAAGGGCTTCCTGCGCAGGGATCCGCACCGCCCCCGGGCCTACGAGGTACGCGGTTCCGACCAGCCCAGCTCGCAGCCCACGGACACCACCGGAAAGCCCGCCGCCTCCTATGTGCCGCTCGTCGGCCGGATCGCCGCGGGTGGCCCCATCCTCGCCGAGGAGTCCGTCGAGGACGTCTTCCCGCTCCCCCGCCAACTGGTCGGTGACGGCGAGCTGTTCGTCCTGAAGGTCGTCGGCGACTCCATGGTCGAGGCCGCCATCTGCGACGGCGACTGGGTGACGGTCCGCCGCCAGCCCGTCGCGGAGAACGGCGACATCGTGGCCGCCATGCTCGACGGCGAGGCCACGGTCAAGCGCTTCAAGCGCGAGGACGGCCATGTGTGGCTGCTGCCGCACAACGCCGCCTACCAGCCCATCCCCGGCGACGAGGCCACCATCCTCGGCAAGGTCGTGGCGGTGCTGCGCCGCGTGTGAGGGCACAGGGCCGCAAGGCCGGGCCCCGGAACCACCTGCGCCGGTTCCGGGGCTCTTTTCCTTTTGTCCGCGACTCTTGTCCGGGCTCTTTCCTTCGCAGGCCGGGCCGCTAGGCCCGGCCCGGGCCTAGCGGCCCTCCGCCTTCGCCGCCTCGTCGATCGCCGCCAGGGAGCGGCGCACCTGGTTACGGTCCGTGGTGTACCAGAAGTCCGGCAGGGACGACCTCAGGAAGCCGCCATAGCGGGCCGTGGCCAGCCGGGGGTCCAGCACGGCGACGACGCCGCGGTCCCCCGAGGCCCGGACGAGCCGGCCGGCGCCCTGGGCCATCAGCAGCGCCGCATGCGTCGCCGCCACGGCCATGAAGCCGTTGCCGCCCGCTTCCTCCACGGCCTTCTGCCGGGCGCTCATCAGCGGATCGTCCGGCCGCGGGAAGGGCACCCGGTCCATCACCACCAGCTGGCAGCTCGGCCCCGGCACATCGACCCCCTGCCACAGGGACAGGGTGCCGAACAGGCACGTACGGGCGTCGGCGGCGAAATTCCGGATCAGCTCGCCGAGCGTCTCCTCGCCCTGCAGCAGGATCGGCACGTCGAGCCGGCCGCGCAGCTCCTCGGCCGCGGCCTGGGCGGCCCGCATCGAGGAGAACAGCCCGAGCGTCCGGCCGCCGGCGGCCTGCACCAGCTCGGCCAGCTCGTCGAGCATGTCCGTACGGCTGCCCTCGCGGCCGGGCTGGGACAGATGCCGGGCGACGTAGAGGATGCCCTGCTTGGGATAATCGAACGGCGAGCCGACGTCGACGCCCTTCCACTCCGGGCTCTCCGCGCCGCCGGTGCCCTCGGGGGCCAGGCCCAGGGAGGCGGCCACGCCGTTGAAGTCACCGCCGAGCTTGAGCGTGGCCGAGGTGAGCACCACGGACCGCTCGCTGAAGAGCTTCTCGCGCAGCAGCCCGGAGACGGAGAGCGGCGCGACGCGCAGGGAAGCCCCGAAGCGGTCGTGGCGCTCGTACCAGACGACGTCGTACTCGGAGCCCTCCGTGATGCGCTCGGCGACCGCGTGGATGTTCTCCACGGAGGCCAGGGCCTGCTTGCGGACGGCGTCCTCGTCCTGGACAGACTTGTCGCGGGTGTTGCCGATGGCCGAGATGACCGTCCGGGCGGCGTCGCGCAGTGCCATCAGGGCGTACCCGAGATCCTCGGGGATCTCCTCCAGCCGGCCCGGGAGGGCCAGCTCCATCAGGCGCTCGAAGCTCTCGGCCGCGGTCTGCAGGGCATCGGCGGCCTTCTCGTCGACGAGCTTGGCCGCGCGCCGCACCGCGCGGTTGACCTGGCCGGGGGTGAGCTCGCCGGTGGCGACGCCGGTGACCCGGGAGACCAGCTCATGGGCCTCATCGACGATGAGGACCTCATGGCCGGGGAGCACCGGGGCGCCCTCGATGGCGTCGATGGCCAGCAGGGCGTGGTTGGTGACCACCACGTCGGCGAGCTTGGCCCGCTCCCGGGCGGCCTCCGCGAAGCACTCGGCACCGTACGCGCACTTCGAGGCGCCCAGGCACTCCCGGGACGTGACCGACACCTGGGACCAGGCCCGGTCGGAGACACCGGGGGTGAGATCGTCGCGGTCGCCCGTCTCCGTCTCGTCGGCCCAGTCGCGCAGGCGCAGCAGGTCCTTGCCGAGCTTGCTGGAGGGAGCCGCGGCCTCGAAGGGGTCGAAGAGCCCCTCCTCCTCGTCCTGCGGCACTCCCTCGTGCAGCCGGTGCAGGCACAGGTAATTCGACCGGCCCTTGAGCATGGCGAACTGCGGGCGGCGGCGCAGCAGCGGCTGCAGGGCATCCACCGTTCGCGGAAGATCGCGCTCCACGAGCTGGCGCTGGAGCGCCAGCGTCGCGGTGGCCACCACCACGCGCTCGCCGTGGGCCAGGGCCGGCACCAGATAGCCGAGGGACTTACCGGTGCCGGTGCCCGCCTGTACGAGCAGGTGGGAGTCGCCGTCGACGGCTTCGGCGACGGCTTCGGCCATGGTGACCTGACCGGGCCGCTCGGTGCCGCCGACAGCGGTGACGGCGGCGTGCAGCAGGTCGGTGAGGGAGGGCGAGGAGGAGGCAGTCATAGCTGTTCCACCCTAAGGGGCGGTACTGACATCGGCGGCGCCGTCACGGAATGTGCAGCGGATTGGGCACGGTGCCGTGGACGGCCGCGTGCGGGCGTTCCGGGCGGTCGCGGTAGCCGTCGAGATGCAGCCGGTTGCGGTTGAGACAGAGCCGCTCGATCCGCGGGGTGAGCAGGTCGAAGGTCTCGTAGCGGTCCTTCATCCGCGGAAAGCGCTCGTGGTGCCGCATGATCTCCGTCCGCACGAGCGACCAGAAGGCGGCCTCCGGCACTCCGAGCTGTTCCTCGCACAGCGGCGCGAGATAGCGGAAGACCCCCACGAAGAGCCCTGAGTGGATGAACTGGGTGAGGAACCCGGGCGGTTCGGTGAGCAGCACGGCCCTCACGTCGTCGGGCATCGAGGCGTGCTCGGGCAGGGGAACGGCGCTGATGTTGATGTCGTCGACGAAGTCCTTCACGGCGAGCCGGGTGGGCACGTCGTTCTCGTCGAAGACGACGATGGCGTTCTCGCCGTGCGGGGAGAAGACGGTGCCGTAGCGGTAGAGGAAGCGCAGGAGCGGCGGGAGCAGCGCGGCGAAGAGGCGGCTCAGCCAGTCGGCCGGGGCCAGGCCGGAGCGGTGGACGAGCTCGGCGGTGAAGGAGCGGCCGGCGGGGTCGGTGTGCAGCAGGGCCGCGAGGGTGCGGGCGCGCTCCCCGGGGGCGAGGGCGGGGCCGAGGGGCTCGCGCCAGATGCAGCCGAGCAGCTCCTTGTACTGGTAGGGGACGCCGGGCACGCGGTCGTAGAGGGGGTGCTCGACGGTCACGGAGGCGGTCTCGCCGAGGAGGATCACCCGGGTCTCGTCCCGGAGGAAGTCGTCGGAGTCGCGGAGGGAGTGGACCCAGGCGGTGACCGCGGGAGCGGCGAGGGTGCGCTCGGTCGGCAGGCCGCGCCAGACGAGCGTGTTGAGGATCGAGAGCGGGAGCTTCACGGTCCGGGCGTGCGGCCTGCTGGTGTTGAGGAAGGTGCGGACGGACTGCTGGGGCAGCCGGAGGTCGTTGTCAGTGGGCAGGGGGATGATGGATCCGTCGGCGAGGCAGGGCGCGAAGAGGGGGGCCACGGTCTCGTCCCACTGCCAGGGGTGGACGGGGAGCCAGAGGTAGTCGGCGGGGTCGCGGCCGTGGTCGGCGACGGTGCGGGCGAAGGCGGCGCGGGTGCCGGGGGCGAGCTCTTCGGCGTAGAGGAGGTCGGGGGTGGCCAGTGCGGGGACGGCCCGGTAGTGCGCGAGGCTGCGGTGCGCGGCGATCCAGGGCAGGCGGCGCGGGGTGCGGGCCTCCGGGGCCCACCGGTCGGTGTCGGAGGCGGAGAAGCCGAGCCGGCCCTTGTTGGCGATCAGCCAGGGGTGGCCGGTCTGGTGGCCTTCCAGTGCGGCGTAGTCGAGGTCGGCGAGGTGCGCAGCGCTGAGGGCGCTCGCCCGGAGGCGGGTGTCGGCGGAGAGGGTGGCGAGGAGTTCCCTGGCCAGGTGGCCGGTGGTGTCGCCGGAGAGGCCGAGGACGGTGTCGTGGGCGAGGGCGAGGAAGCGGAGGGGGTCCTGGGAGGGGGTGACGGAGTCCGGGTCGACCGTCCAGTGGCCGTACGCGCTCCGGCGGGCGCGGAAGCGGTAGGTCACGTCATCCGTTAAGGACAGCCGGTAGGCGGTGGCGGGTGCCTCGGCCGCGTCGTCGGGCTCGGGGGTCAGCACGCCCTCGTAGCTGAGTTCGCCGAGCATCTTGGCGAGCAGACGGGCGCCCGCGAGGGACCACTCCGGACCGCCGGGGCGGCCCGCGCGCGCGGGGCGGGCGGGACGGGCGGGACGGGCGGAGGTGTCCGAGGGGCGGGAGCGGCCGTCGAATTGTTCGGACCGGGGCGAAGGAGACAAGGGGGCTCCTTGAGTAGGCCGATGGGTGGGGAATGCAGCGGGCCGGTAGATGCGGTCCTACCGGCAGATGCGGTCTTAGAGGAGGGTGCGCAGGGCGCGGTCACGGACGACCAGGGCCGCGCGCTTGTCCGGAAGGTCGATTTCCGCCGTCAGCCGGAAGCCTGCGCTCAGGAACGCGGAGACGCACGGGGTGTTACGCAGGTCGGGTTCGGCGACGACGCGCGCGCAGGACGGCCGGTGGTCCAGGACAAGGTCGGCGACGGTCCGCAGCAGGCGGGTGCCGACACCGCGGCCCCGGTCGGCGACCTTGCCGATCAGCAGGTGGATCCCGGTGTCGTGCGGCCGGGCCGGGTAGTGGCGTGCGAGGGAGTCGAGGTCGGCGCGGTAGACCTCCCAGTAGCTCATCGGCACGCCGTCGAGCACCCCGAGGCAGGGGATGCTGCGGCCGTCGCCGCCGGTCTGGGCGCGCAGGTGGGCCTCGGTCACGCTCTCGGGCCCGCCCAGCTTCCAGAACGCCGCGACGGCCGGGTCGTTCATCCAGCGCGTGATGAGCCGCAGATCGCGCTCGACACGGACCGGCACGAGCTGGAAGGTGCCCGCACCGGTGTCGGCGGGCCCCCAGTCGGCGAGGGAGTCGAGGAGGTCGGAGCCCGGGCCGATGGCCCCGGCGGGCCCGCGGCCCGCGGTGATCGCGGCCGGCTCCGGGGCGCCGTGGTCGATGAGTTCGATGAACTCTTCGGACAGCTGCAGTTCGAGGGTGGTCTCGTTGTCGGTCGGCGGGCCGGCGCCGGCGGGGGCGGCGTCAGCGACGCCCGGGCCCGCAAGGCCGGTGGTCCGGGAGCCGGGGTGGTCGGGGCCCGGGCCGGTGCCCGGGCCTTCGCTGGGGTCGGTGGGCGGCACGGAGACGCTCTCCTCTCGGAGGATCCCCTCGGTGTCCGGGATCCCGTGGGCCCGCGGGGGCCCGTGTCCTCAAGGGCCCCGTTCGCCCGGGGCCGGGGCTCGCGCCGGTCATCGGGCCGACGTGACCAGGGGGTTGGCGATGGTGACGTAGACGGACTGGGTGTCGACCGGGCCGACGAGCTCGTCGAGCCCCTGCAGCCTGGTCAGCATGTTGGCCTTGCAGCGCAGGGTCGGCGCTTCGAGAAGGCGGGCGGGCAGGGTCGAGCGGCCGGCGGCCGGGCCGGACGCGGCGTCCTGGAGGAAGCGCCGCAGTGCGGCCAGCAGGATCTGTTCGTCGGCGAGGCGCTGCGCGCCGAACGCCCCGATCAGGCCGAGGACGTTGTTGATGCCGAGGTAGTAGGTGAACCTTTCGTCGGTGACCTCGTCGGACACGAAGGTGTCGCTCTCCGCGCCGATTCCGGGCAGCCGCCGGTCGAGGGCGTCCCGGCGGGAGGCGCGGAAGTAGTAGCCCTGGTTGTCGCGGTAGCGGCCGCCCGCGGGCCAGCCCTCGCGGTCCAGGAGGACGAGCGTGTTCTGCTGGTGGGCCTCCAGGGCGACCCCCGCCTCGCCGTCCAGCCAGAGCACGGGGCGCACGACCGCCTCCAGATAGCGCAGGAACCACTCCGCGGAGACGGCGCCCGCGGGGCGGCCGGTGCGGTGCGCGAGGCGGGCCACGATGTGTGCCAGACGCGAGCGCAGGGCCGGACGCCCGCCGGGCCCGCCGGGGTGCTTCTGGGGCACAGCGGCGGGCCAGGGCCGGGGCGATACGAGCCCGGCGAGGCAGACGGCGTCGTCACCGGGGCCGAAGGGGTTGTGGCGGATGACGGCGTCGAGGCCGGTCAGCGGGGCGCCCTCGGGGGTGTCCACGGCGAGCCAGGCTGGGTCGCGGACGACGTCGAAGCCGAGCCCGCCCGGGCAGGCCGCGCGCCACTGCTCGGCGAGGCCGCTGCGCAGCAGGCGGTGCACTTCGACGCCGCGGTGCAGCTCCTTGCGGAGGTTCTCCCGGCGGGAGTTGGTGATGCGCAGCCCGAGGGAGAGCTTCAGCATCGCGGGGGCGCCGGGCCGGTGGACGGTCCGTACGGAGGAGGTGGCGTACCAGGGCGCGCCGAGGGGGCCGAGGTCGTGCAGCAGGCCGGCGTCCAGGAGCCGGCGGACGCCGGGGCGGCTGCGGACGTCATGGGCCTGCCAGGGGTGCAGCGGCAGCGCCGCGGTGTCCTCGGGCAGGCGCAGCTCCGGGCCGGCGAGCCGGGCGGCGAGGGTGGGGGCGTCGACGGGCCGCCCCCGTTCGGTCCACGCCGAGTCCATGGCGAGCAGGGAGCGGTGGACGGCCATCCAGTGCAGCGGGAAGGCCCCGCGCAGCTCCGGGGAGTAGGCGTGCGACTCGGCGTCGGAGAGGCCTTCGCGGCTCTTGGGTGTGGGGTGGAGGGGGTGGCCGAGGAGCAGGGACTGCTCGGCGTAGAGGAAGAGCTCGCCCGCGTCCGGGTCGGCGGGGCGGGCCCGCCGGTCGGCGAGGAAGGCTGCCGTACGGCGCGCGGAGTCCGCCACCCTGCCGACGAGTTCCGCCGTCTCGCCCGTGCCGGTGCATCCTGCGCGGGCGGCACGGTGGGCGGCTTCGCGGCCGAGGAGCGCCGCGAGGGTGACGGCGTCCACGGCAGGGGCGTCACCGGGCCCGTCCGCCAGGGCCGGCGGGCCGAAGCGATGCCATCCGGCGGCGGACCAGTAGGCCACGGGGACGCGCAGGGCTGTCCCGCTCGCGGCGAGCGGCAGGTGCAGTTCGGGGCCGCCGGGCCGCGGGACGCCGGTCTCGCGGACCCAGCAGCGCAGGAGGTTCTCCACGGCGGCGGCGTCGGCCGCGACGGCGGGGTCGGGATGTTCCAGAGGGTCGGGCGCGCAGGGAGGGCCCGTGTCCGGGATCCCGCCGCACGGGCCGCCGCCCTGGCGGGGGACGGCGGAGACCACGGCCTGCCGCTCGGGGGCCGGATCGCTGTCCTGGCCGGCCGTGGAAGCACCGGTCCCGGTGGATGCGTTCATGCGGTGTACGGCGTGCACGTCGCGGCGTCAGGCCGGGGATGCGGCGCCTGCCTCCTTCGGTGTGCTCGGGGCGGGGATGCGGCGACCGGGCCGGCAGACCGCGGCGACGGCGTCGGCGAGCCGCTCCAGGACCGCCTCGGTCTGCTCGTCGGTGATGGTCAGCGGCGGCAGGAGGCGGACGACGCAGGAGTGACGGCCGCCCAGTTCGACGATCAGGCCCCGGCGCAGACACTCGCGCTGGACGGCCGCGGCCCGCACGGGGGAAGCGGGCAGCGGGCCGGTGGCAGCGTTGTCACCCGGCTCCTGCCCCGGACGGTGCCACGCGTCCGGGGCACCGGCGTCGTGCCCCTCGGGAGCCGGACCGGCCTCCCCCTCCGGGGCGACGAATTCGATGCCGATCATGAGCCCGGCCCCGCGGATCTCGCCGATGCACTCGTACTCCCCCGCCATCCGCCGCAGCCGCTCCAGCATGCGCGCGCCCAGCGATGCGGCGCGCTCGGCGAGGCCGTTCTCCCTGACGTGGCGCAGCGTCGCCGCTCCTGCGGCCATCGCGAGCTGATTGCCCCGGAACGTGCCGGCGTGGTCGCCCGGCTGCCAGGTGTCGAGGTCGTCCCGGTAGACGATGACGGCGAGCGGGAGGCTGCCGCCGATGGCCTTGGACAGGACCATCACGTCCGGCACGATCCCGCTGTGCTCGACCGCCCAGAAGGCCCCGGTGCGGCCCACTCCCGTCTGCACCTCGTCGGCGATGAGCGGGATGGAGCGTGCGGCAGTGAGCTCGCGCATCCGGCGCAGCCAGCCTTCGGGCGCGGGCAGCACGCCGCCTTCGCCCTGCACGGGTTCGACGATCATCGCGGCCGGCCGGCGCACCCCGCTCTTGGGATCGTCCAGGAGGCTCTCGGTCCAGCGGGCGGCGAGCCGCGCCCCGCTCTCCCCGCCGACGCCGAACGGGCAGCGGTAGTCCTGCGGATAGGGCAGCCTGGTCACCCGCACGCTCGGCGCCGCGCCCGAGGCGGCGAGCGCCCCCTCCGTCATCCCGTGATAGGCCCCCGTGAAGGCGAGCAGGCCGTCGCGGCCGGTCGCGGTGCGCACGAGCTTGAAGGCGGCCTCCACGGCGTCGGTGCCGGCGGGGCCGCAGAACTGGATGCGGCCCGACTCCGCCAGCTCCCGGGGCAGCGTGGCGAACAGCTCGTCCGTGAAGGCGTCCTTGACCGGGGTGGCCAGATCGAGCACGTGCAGGGGCGCGCCGGAGTCAAGGACGGAGCGGATGGCCTCCAGCACGACCGGGTGATTGTGCCCCAGCGCGAGCGAGCCGGCCCCGGAGAGGCAGTCGAGATACCGCCGGCCGTCCGCACCCTCGATCGTCAGCCCCCGGGCGCGCACCGGCACGATGGGCAGCGACCGGGCATACGTACGGGCGGCCGATTCGCGGGCCGACTGCCGCCGGAGGATGCCTTCGTACGCTGCGGCCGACGGCTCCGTAGGCGGTAGCTGGGTCAAGGCCACGGCTCTGGCTCCTCCTGCTGCTGCTAAACGCTGATCGGCACTCCCCCGTACGTACCAACGACGCCGCGCGCGGCGGATCACGGCTCACCGTCAAGATCCTTCACAGCGGAACCATGGACCCGCCCGTTCCCGTCTCCCCACGCACCGGCATAGTGGGGCCCTGCCTCCCCCGCTGGGGCGGTGCATGACAACTCCACAGCGTGGCCGCGACATTGCGGACACGTCCGAACAGAACGATCAGGGGGACCCACTCCATGCCATCCATCCGCAGGCCTGCGCTGGCCGCGGCCGCTCTGACGGCCGCGCTGGCGCTGACCGCCACCGCGTGCGGCCCGACCGACGACGAGGCCGCGGGGAGCGACAAGCCCAGCGCAACCGCCTCGCAGAAGGGCGACGAGGGCCTCGAGCTGCCCAAGAACCTTCCCAGTTCCCTGAAGGACCTGGAGAAGTGGAAGAACGGCGCCTGGAAGAACTGGGACAAGGAGCAGTGGCTCCGCGAGGCCCGCGACTTCATCAACCCGATCATCAAGGGCCACTGGAAGCCCGACACGATGAAGGACGCCCGCCCCAGCGACAAGACGCTCGCCACGCAGGGTGCGCCGGGCACGGCGCCGGGCGCCTCCGGTGACCAGGGCGTGACCGACCCCGAGCCGCGGCCGGTCCAGGCCAAGTCCGTCACCGTGCCGTACCACAACAACGCGGCCCCGGTCGGCAAGGTCTTCTTCGACAGCCCCGAGGGCCACATGGTCTGCTCGGCCACGGTCGTCAAGGACCCGGCGCACCCCGGCAAGTCCAACATGGTGTGGACCGCGGGCCACTGCGTGCACGCCGGCAAGAAGGGCGGCTGGTACCGCAACATCGCCTTCGTGCCGTCCTACAACGACAAGGGCCTGCCGGGCGCCCAGGTCAACAGCGCGCCGGTGCAGGACGTCGCTCCGTACGGCGTGTGGTGGGCGGACTGGGCGCAGACCTCCGCGCAGTGGATCACGCAGGGTGCCGAGACCGGTGGCGCGGGTGCCCCGTACGACTACTCCGTGCTGCACGTGAAGCCCGAGGCCGGCTCCGGCAAGTCCCTGGAGGAGACCGTCGGCAACGCCCTCACGGTCGACTTCAACGCCCCTCAGGTGAAGTCCATCCAGTCCATGGGCGCTTGGGGCTACCCGGCGGCGCCGCCCTTCGACGGGCAGAAGATGTACGACTGCATCGACAGGCCGGGCCGGCTGAGCCTCGACCAGAACCAGCCGACGATGTACCGCATCGGCTGCACGATGACCGGTGGTTCGTCCGGTGGCGGCTGGTTCGCCAAGGGCCCCGACGGCAAGGTGGCGCTGGTCTCGAACACCTCGATCGGCCCGGCCAACAGCACCTGGCTGGCCGGCCCGCGCCTGGGCCCCGAGGCCAAGGGCATCTACGACGCCATCAGCCGGAAGTTCGCCAACCGGTGATGTCACCGCAGCGGTAGCCGCAGGCGCGGCAGCCGCGCGGCATCGCACACCACAGCATGCGGAAGGCCCGCTCCCCGGATTCCGGGGAGCGGGCCTTCCGCATATAACCGCGGCGCTCGTACCTCTTTACCCGCGTACGGCCGTCAGCCGCGGGCCGCGGGCACGTACCGCTGGAGCTCGGCGGCGAGCTCCTCGTGCACCCGCGCCTTGAGCAGCGTGCCTTCCGGGGTGTGCTCCTCGGAGATGACCTCGCCGTCGGCGTGCGCCCGCGCGATCAGCGAGCCGTGGGTGTACGGCACGAGGGCCTCGATCTCCACGGCGGGGCGCGGCAGCTCGCTGTCGATCAGGGCGAGGAGCTCCTCGATGCCCTCTCCGCTGCGCGCCGACACGGCGATCGAGTGCTTCTCGATCCGCAGCAGCCGCTGCAGGACCAGCGGGTCGGCCGCATCCGCCTTGTTGATCACGACGATCTCGGGCACGTCGACCGCGCCGACGTCGCGGATGACCTCGCGCACGGCGGCCAGCTGCTCCTCCGGCACCGGGTGCGAGCCGTCGACCACGTGCAGGATGAGATCGGAGTCGCCGACCTCCTCCATGGTGGAGCGGAACGCCTCGACGAGGTGGTGCGGCAGGTGCCGGACGAATCCGACGGTGTCGGCGAGGGTGTAGACCCGCCCGCTGGGCGTCTCCGCCCGGCGCACGGTCGGGTCCAGGGTGGCGAACAGGGCGTTCTCCACCAGGACGCCGGCTCCGGTGAGCCGGTTGAGCAGGGAGGACTTGCCGGCGTTGGTGTAGCCGGCGATGGCGACCGACGGGACCTTGTTCCGCCGGCGCTCCTGGCGCTTGACGTCGCGGCCGGTCTTCATCTCCGCGATCTCCCGGCGCATCTTCGCCATCTTCTCGCGGATCCGCCGGCGGTCCGTCTCGATCTTGGTCTCACCGGGGCCACGGGTGGCCATGCCGCCGCCGGACGAACCGGAGCCGCCACCACCCATCTGCCGGGACAGCGACTGGCCCCAGCCGCGCAGGCGCGGCAGCATGTACTGCATCTGTGCGAGGGAGACCTGCGCCTTGCCCTCGCGGGACTTGGCGTGCTGGGCGAAGATGTCGAGGATCAGGGCGGTGCGGTCGACCACCTTGACCTTGACGACGTCCTCCAGCTGGATGAGCTGGCCGGGGCTGAGCTCACCGTCGCAGACGACGGTGTCGGCGCCGGACTCCAGGACGATGTCCCGCAGCTCCTGGGCCTTGCCCGAGCCGATGTACGTGGCGGGGTCCGGCTTGTCGCGGCGCTGGACGACGCCGTCGAGCACCAGGGCACCGGCGGTCTCGGCGAGCGCGGCGAGCTCCGCGAGGGAGTTCTCCGCGTCCCTGACCGTGCCGGACGTCCAGACGCCGACCAGCACCACGCGCTCCAGGCGCAGCTGCCGGTACTCGACCTCGGTGACGTCCTCCAGCTCGGTGGAGAGGCCGGCCACGCGCCGCAGGGCCGCTCGCTCGGAGCGGTCGTACTGCTCGCCGTCGCGCTTCCCGTCGATCTCGTGGCTCCAGGCGACGTCCTCTTCCATCAGGGCGTCGGCCCGAAGGCTCTCCGGGAGGCTCTGCCGGTCCTGGGGAAGGGAAGAAGAGGAGGTCATTTGATCCTTTGCATCGTTGGGAGGTGGCGGCCGCGAATGCAGTGGCCGCACCGTCGACAACGCGCGGGCGGCCCCGGAGATTCCCGGGCCGGCGGCCTCGCCGACCCGTCGATGGTCCCATGTGGTCGGCGGAGCGTCACGCGGGTTTCCGGGGCGCCGTCCGGGCGGCCTTCCAGTCGGCGTGACCGGGCATGGGCGGGGTCTTCGGGCTGTAGAGCCAGGCCTGCAGGAACTCCTTCAGGTCCTGGCCGGATACCTGGGAGGCGACGGCGGTGAAGTCCTCCGTGGTGGCGTCGGCGTCGCGGTAGGCACTGGTCCACTCGCGCTCCAGCCGGTCGAACGCCGCCGTGCCGATCTTCTGGCGCAGCGCGTAGAGCACCAGCGCGCCGCCGTCGTAGACGACGGGCCTGAAGATGCTGGTCCGCTTGCCGGGCTCGGGCGCCTTGGGCAGGGCGGGCGGGCCGCCGTCGGCGCGCCAGGCGTCGGAGTGCTCGTACGCGGCACGCATCCGGGCGTCGAGCGTCCGGCCGCCCTTGTACTCGGCGTACAGCGCTTCGTACCAGGTGGCGTGCCCCTCGTTGAGCCAGAGGTCGGACCAGCTGTGCGGGCTGACGCTGTCGCCGAACCACTGGTGTGCGAGCTCGTGGACCATGATGGACTCGAGGTACCAGGAGGGGATGTCGTCCCGGATGAACAGGCTGCGCTCGAAGAGCGAGAGCGTCTGCGTCTCCAGCTCGAAACCGGTCGACGCGTCGGCGATCAGCAGCCCGTAGTTCTCGAACGGAAACGGCCCGGCCTTCCCCTCCATCCACGCGATCTGCTCGGGCGTCTTCGACGTCCACTTCTCCACGCGCTGCCGGTCGGCGGTGGGGACGACGTCCCGTACGGGCAGGCCGTGCGGCCCCGTGCGGTGCACTACGGCGGAGCGGCCGATGGAGACCTGGGCCAGCTCCGTGGCCATGGGGTGCTCGCTGCGGTACGCCCAGGTGGCGTTGGTCCCGCGGACCGCACGGCCCGCCGGAAGCCCGTTGGCGACGACGGTCAGGGCCCTGGGCGCGGTGACGCGGAAGGTGAAGCGGGCCTTGTCCGAGGGGTGGTCGTTGCACGGGAAGACACGGTGCGCGGCATCGGCCTGGTTGGCCATGACCAGCCCGTCCTTCGTACGGATCCAGCCGCCTTCCTTGCCGTCGCGCGGGTCGCTGGTGTGCCGGACGACGACGGTGAACAGGCCCTCGGCCGGCAGGGCGACGGACGGCGTGACGACCAGGTCCTCCTTGGCGGAGGCGAACTTGGCGGGCAGGCCGTTGACCGTCACGGAGCGGACCGTGCCGTTGCTGAAGTCGAGGTTGAGGCGGTCCAGCCCGGTGGTGGCCCGTGCGGCGATGGTGGTGACGGCGTCGAGCGGCCGGCCGTTGCCGTGGTAGTCAAAGTTGATGTCGTAAGCGGCCACGTCGTAGCCGGGGTTGCCGAGATCCGGGAAGAGCCGGTCGCCGATGCCCTGGGAGTTCGCGGCGGGTGGGGCCGCGGCGCCGACGAGCAGGGCCGTGACGGCGGCGGCGAGAACGGCACGGCGGCGCACGGACCGCCGGGGGACCGAGGCGGGTTTCCCGGATGAGTGCGGCATACGTCCATCGCTACCAGCGCGCAGGCCCCGCGCGGTGGCGGCACGGCGCCGCCCCACCCGTACGAGCGCGCCGGAAAGCTGTACGAGAGGTGCTCGTCCGGGGGACGGCTGCGACGGGGCTCCCCTCCGCCCTGCCGGGGCAGGCACGCCCGCCCGGCGGCCTCCCCGCCTGCCCCGGCTAGAGCTGCGCAGTGGCCACCGGCCGGCCGGCCCGCTCGACGTCATAGACCCCCGGCACCCGCCGCATGGCGCGGATCAACTCCGGCAGCTGGGCGGCGTCCGGCAGCTGGAGGGTGTAGGTGTGGCGCACGCGCTGCTCGTGGGGCGGCTCGACGGCCGCCGAGATGACCGCCGCCCCCTCGGCCGCGATGGCCTCCGTCAGGTCGGCCAGGAGGTGCGGCCTGCTGAACGACTCGGCGCGCAGGGTGACGCGGTAGTCGCGGGCACCACCGCCCTCCGGGCTGCTCCACCGCACCCCTACGGGCTCCCGCCCGGAGGCGACCATGCGGTGCACTGCAGGGCACTGTGCCCGGTGCACCGTCACCGCGCCCCCGCGCACGGCGAAGCCGGTCACCTCATCGGGCGGGACGGGAGTACAGCAGCCCGCAAGCCGTACGCTCGCGGCCGCGAGGTCCGCTCCGTCGGCCGTGACGGCGACGGGCCACCGCGCGGCCGGAGCGGTGGCCCGGGGCGGCGGGCAGGGGCGGCCCGGGGCGAGCGGGACGGGCGGGGCGGCCTCCACCGCGGGATGGCTGGCCAGCCACCGCTCGATGGCGATCCGCGCGGCGGGGGTGCGGGCGTGCTCCAGCCAGTCCGGGGAGGGGCCGGAAGCGCTGTCCCGCGACATCAGCAGCTGCAGGGTGTCGCCGTCGCGCAGGACCGTGCTGAGGGTGGCGAGGCGGCCGTTGACGCGGGCCCCGATGCAGCTGTGGCCGCCGTCCCCGTGCTGTGCGTAGGCCGCGTCCACACAGCTCGACCCGGCGGGCAGGCCGATCGTGCCGCCGTCGGCGCGGAAGACGGTGATCTCACGGTCCAGGGCCAGCTCGTCGCGGAGGGAGGTCCAGAAGGTGTCGGGGTCGGGCGTGGCCTGCTGCCACTCCAGCAGCCGGGAGAGCCAGCCCGGCCGGGTGGGGTCGACGCGCTCCCCGTCGGTGGCGTCGGGCGTCTCGGGCGTGGCGTACGGATTGCCCAGGGCGACGACACCGGCCTCGGCGACCTTGTGCATCTGGTGGGTCCGGATGAGGATCTGGGCGGCCTCCCCTCCGGGGCCCGCGACGGCCGTGTGCAGCGACTGGTAGAGGTTGAACTTCGGGGTGGCGATGAAGTCCTTGAACTCCGAGATGAACGGCGTGAAGCAGGTGTGCAGCTCGCCGAGGACCGCGTAGCAGTCCGCGTCCTCCGCGACGAGGACGAGCAGTCTGCCGAGGTCCGAGCCGGTCACCTCGCCCCGCTTGAGGCGCACCCGGTGCACGGAGACGAAATGGCGCTGCTTGACGAGGACGTCGGCGGCGATGTCGGCCTCGCGCAGAACGGCCCGCATCCGCTCCGCGGTCGTCTCCAGGGTCGCGAGGCCGGCGGCGTGCTCGCGGACGAGCTCGCGGGTGCGGGCGTACTCGTCGGGGTGGAGGATCGCGAAGACAAGGTCCTCCAGCTCGGTCTTGAGCGCCTGCACGCCCAGCCGCTCGGCGAGCGGGATCAGCACGTCCCGGGTGACCTTGGCGATGCGGGCCTGCTTCTCGGGCCGCATCACGCCGAGCGTGCGCATGTTGTGCAGGCGGTCGGCGAGCTTGATGGACATCACCCGGACGTCGTTGCCGGTGGCGACGAGCATCTTGCGGAAGGTCTCCGGCTCGGCGGCGGCGCCGTAGTCGACCTTCTCCAGCTTGGTGACGCCGTCGACCAGGAAGCGGACCTCCTCGCCGAACTGCCCGCGGACCTGATCCAGGGTCACCTCGGTGTCCTCGACCGTGTCGTGGAGGAGGGAGGCGGTCAAGGTGGTCGTCTCGGCGCCCAGTTCCGCCAGGATCAGGGTGACGGCGAGCGGATGGGTGATGTACGGCTCGCCGCTCTTGCGCATCTGGCCGCGGTGGGAGGACTCCGCGAGGAGATAGGCCCGCCGCAGGATGTCGAGATCCGCGCCCGGATGGTGGGCGCGGTGCACCTTGGCGACGTGGTCGATGGCATCCGGCAGCCTGCCGCGCGCGCCCGAGCCGCCGAGCGCCGCGCGCCCCAGCCGTCTCAGGTCGAGGCGGGCGCGGCCGCGTCTGCGGCCGGGAGCACCTTCGTGCGTGGCGTCTGTGCTCATGGGGGCACCTCCGGCAGCGTCGACCGGCGGTCGGCTGCGCGCCTCCGTACCGGTGCTTGATGCTACCGAGCCCATCACGCGCTGCTCACCCGCTCTCGCCCAGAGTGAAACGGATCACCCATTCGAGCGAGCCACGCCGCCGGGAGTTCGGCGAACGGACCGGAAAAGAGGTAGTGCGCCCCAGGGCGCCCCCGGGGGGGGAGCGCCTTCAGCCTCGCGGAACCCCGTGACGTGAGATGCGGGGAGCGCCCTCAGGCGCGCGCCACGTCCAGCCAGGACGACTCGAAGGTGCCTTCCGCGACGATCACGGCAGGGCCGGTCATCTCGACCGTGCCGTCCGGAGCCTCGCTGATCACCAGGCGCCCGCCGGGGATGTCCACGGTGTACGTGACAGGCAGGCCGGTGACGGCCGGGTCCAGGCCGTCCCTGCGCGCGGTGGCGACCATCACCGCGCACGCGCCCGTGCCGCAGGAGCGGGTCTCGCCGGAGCCGCGCTCGTGGACGCGCATGGCCACGTGCTGCGGTCCGCGGTCGGCCACGAATTCGACGTTGGTGCCGTCGGGGTACGCGTCCGCGGGGGCGACGCCGGGGGCGGTGAACAGGTTCCCCGCGTCGGCGAGGTCGTCGACGAAAGTGACGGCGTGGGGGTTGCCCATGTTCACGTTGCGCGCGGGGCGGCTGCGGCCGCCGACGGTGACGGTCACCTCGCCCTCGGGGAGCACGGCCCGCCCCATGCCGACGGTGACGTCGCCGGGCGCCCCGTCGGGGCCGCCCTTGGCGATGTGTGCCTGCCGGACGCCCGCACGGGTGGCGACGGCGAGGTCGCCCGCCTCGACGAGCCCCGCGTGGTGGAGGTAGCGGGCGAAGACGCGGACGCCGTTGCCGCACATCTCGGCGATGCTGCCGTCGCTGTTGCGGTAGTCCATGAACCACTCCGCCTCGCCGGCCATCGCACGCGCCTCGGGGTGGGCTGCGGAGCGTACGACGCGGAGCACTCCGTCGGCACCGATGCCCGCGCGGCGGTCGCACAGCAGGGCGACGGCGGGCGGGGACAGCTCGATGCGGCCGTCGGGGTCCGGGATGATCACGAAGTCGTTCTCGGTGCCGTGACCCTTGAGGAAGGCGATCTGTGCGGTGCTCACGGTTCGATGGTACGGGGGCCGGTCGCAGTCTCCCCGCCGAGGCCCCGGGGCGCTGTCCACGGCCACGGACCGGCTCAGCGCAGGCGCGCCACGCGCCAGACGGCGAGCACGACCACCACGGCGACGAGGACCGCGTACGAGGCGACGTAGCGCCAGTCCGGGCGGCTCCCGGAGCCGGGGGCCGGCATGCCGGGCCAGGTGTAGCCGACCCGGCGGGCGGCCATCACCCCCCAGCCCGCGGCACAGCAGCTGATGAGCAGGCCGAGCATGGCGACGACGGGCCCGCCGTCGCCGAACTCGAAGGCGAGGGGGAAGGCGAACATGAGCGAGCCGACGGCCGCGAGCACGACGATCGGGGCCAGCTGCCAGATGCGCAGCCTGCGCTGCGGGCGCAGCTCCCGGAACGACGCGGGCGCGGCGGTGCCGGCCTCGACGCTCCCCTCGGTGTCCTCGGGGCCGTCCGGGGTCAAAGCCTCCGGCTCTTCCCCGGCTACCGCCGGAAGGTGCCCCCTGCGCGGTGGCTGTTGCGGTCTGTCACGAGGGCCGGCCTCCATCGCCACGCGCCCTCCCAACCCGGACTTCACGGCTCGATCGAAGCTCGATGATGGCACGCCCGCGCAGACCGGAATGGCGCGCGTAGCGTCCCGATGCCATCACGTGATCAGGCTGTGACCGCCCGTTCGAGCAACGCCAGCGCGAGCCCGGGGAGTTCCGCCCTGCGGTCGGCCGCCCCGCTCAGCCAGTGGACACGGGTGTCCTTGCGGAACCACGAGTCCTGGCGCCGCGCGAACCGCTTGGTGGCCCGTACGGTCTCGGCGCGCGCCTCGTCCTCGGTGCACTCCCCCGCCAGGAAGGCGAGCACCTGCTGGTAGCCGAGGGCGCGCGAGGCGGTACGGCCCTCGCGCAGCCCCTGGCGCTCCAGGGAGCGCACCTCGTCGACGAGCCCGGCCTCCCACATGCGGTCGACGCGCAGCGTGATCCGCTCGTCCAGCTCGGGCCGCTCGACGTCGACGCCGATCTGCAGGGCGTCGTAGACGGGCTCCTCGCCCGGCAGGTTGGCGGTGAAGGGCCGGCCTGTCAGCTCGATGACCTCCAGGGCGCGCACGATGCGGCGGCCGTTGCCGGGCAGGATGGCGCGGGCGGCGGCCGGGTCGGCCGCGGCGAGGCGGGCGTGCAGGGCGCCGGGGCCCTGCTCGGCGAGCTCCTCCTCCAGGCGGGCGCGGACGGCCGGGTCGGTGCCGGGGAAGTCCAGGGCGTCGATGGTGCCCTTGATGTAGAGCCCGGAGCCGCCGACAAGCACGGGGGTGCGGCCCTCGGCGAGGAGCCGGTCGATCTCCGCGCGGGCCAGCCGCTGGTACTCGGCGACGCTCGCGGCCTCGGTCACGTCCCAGATGTCGAGGAGGCGGTGCGGCACGCCCTGCCGCTCCTCCAGGGTCAGCTTGGCCGTGCCGATGTCCATGCCCCGGTACAGCTGCATGGAGTCGGCGTTGACGACCTCGCCGCCCAGGTGCCGGGCGAGGGCGACGCCGAGATCGGACTTGCCGGCCGCCGTGGGGCCCACGACGGCGATGACCCGCGGGGCGGGAACTGCGTTTTTCACCGGGTTTCTCACTGGATCAGTCTCGCAAACCCCACCCGCACCCCACGAACGAGCGACGTGACGCGGCGCTGCCGGGGTCGTTGCCTGTTGCGAGGTTCCGAGAGCCGGTTCACGGGCCGGTGCCCGGTTGCGGTGCAACGGCGCGCTCCGGGCGGCGCGGGACTTCGCTCACACCAGTAAGGTAATGGAGTAGATATGGGCGTGTTTTCAAGGTTTCGCCGCAAGTCGTCCGAGGCGTCAACCGAAGAGGCGGCGACTGCCACTCTGACGGCGGAATCGGCCGACGCCACCGAGACGGGGGCCGAGGCGACCGAGCCGGAGGAGTCCGACGAGGCCGAAGCCGAGGCTCAGGCTGCCGAGGGGGTCGAGATCCCCAAGCAGCAGTCGGCGGAGAAGGCCGTCGACAGCGAGGCCGGTGAGGGCGCCCGTAAGTAGCTCTTGAACCAGAAAGACGAGGGAAGGCGCCATGGGCCTGTTGGACACGATCAAGGCCAAGCTCGCCCCTGCGAAGGACAAGATCGGCGATCTCGCGCAGCAGCACGGGGACAAGATCGAGCAGGGGCTCGAGAAGGCCGCCAAGGTGGTCGACGAGAAGACCAAGGGCAAGTACAGCAGCCAGATCCACACGGGCACCGGCAAGGCCAAGGACGCCATCGACCGGCTCGCCGAGAAGGAAGGCGGCAAGGGCGGCGGCACCGGCACCCCTGCCCCCTGAGCGGCTGCCGGGAGGTCCCGGCCTGCACCCTCGTCGGCGACGGGGCGCGGAGCATCGGCTCCGCGCCCCGTCGCTGCGTTCCGGGAGGTTTCACTTCGCCGGGGACGACGGGGCCGCCGATGTCCTGCAGGGGGCTGCGCGGCCCTCTCGCGGCCGTTCGGCCGCGGAAAGTCCCCCAGGCGCCCCGGACCCGTGCAAGGCCTTCAGGAGCCGCCGGAGGGCGTCTGAGAGGTGTCGGGACTACGACCAGGCCACGACGAAGTAGCCCACCCCGTAGGGCGCCTCGTCGTACAGCAGCTGCCCCTTGAGCCCGGCGCCCTCGCCGGCCCCTGCAAGCACCTGCCACGGGGCGCGTCCCGCGGCCTTGAGTTCCCGGGCGAGCCCGCCGTCGAGCGCGGCGAGTGCCGTAGTGTCCGCGGCGCCCAGCGCCCGGGCCGCCTCCGCGTCGAAGTCCGCCGCCCGCTCGTCGAGATAGCCCGGCGCCTTGAGCGTCCGGCAGGCGCTGCCGTCGCCCATCACCAGCAGGGCGGTCCGTCCGTCGGCTCCGGCCAGCTCGCGGCCGGCCTCCAGGCACCGCCCGGCCTCCAGCGTCTCCCCGACGCCCAGACCCTCGACGGGCGCGTCGGACCAGCGCGTACGCTCCAGCAGCCAGGCGGCCACCGCCAGGGACTGCGGCAGCTCCCGTTCCCCTGCCTGCGGGCCCTGCCCCAGGCGCACGTCGACGTCCACGCCGAGTCCGCGGAACGATCCCCTGGCGCCCTGCGGGTGCGGTCCGCGGCCCGGCTGCGGGGCCGGGCCCAGGACGACCAGCCGGTCGGGCCGCGCGGCGGCCAGCACGCCCAGCGCGTCCAGGCACGCGGCGCGCAGGCCGTCCAGCTCGGGTGCGGCCCCGGCGGCGACCTCCGGGACGAGCAGCGGCGGACAGGGGCATACGGCAGCGGCGACGAGCATGGCGGGAACGATACGCCCGACGGACGCGCCGCGCAGTCGCGGCCCGGGGCGCTCCCCCGGGCCGCAGACGGTGCGTCAGTCGCCGCAGCCGCCGCAGCCCGCGGCAGCGGGGGCGGGGCTCGGGGCGGGGGCGCCGATGACCGGGATGCCCAGCATCACGCCGGCCGGCTTGGCGGCGGCAGCGGCGGTGCGCTTCTCCCACGCATCGCCCGCGCGCGTACGGCGCACGGCCTTGGAGGGGCCCTCGGCGAGCAGGTGGTGCGGGGCCGCGTAGGTGATCTCGACGGTCACGACGTCGCCCGGGCGGACCGGCTCGTCGGGCTTGGTGAAGTGCACGAGGCGGTTGTCGGGCGCGCGGCCGGAGAGACGGTGCGTGGCGTCGTCCTTGCGGCCCTCGCCCTCGGCGACCATGACCTCCAGGGTGCGGCCGACCTGCTTCTTGTTCTCGTCCCAGGAGATCTCCTCCTGGAGGGCGACGAGACGCTCGTAGCGCGCCTGGACGACCTCCTTGGGGATCTGGCCCTCCATGGTGGCCGCGGGGGTGCCGGGGCGCTTGGAGTACTGGAACGTGAAGGCGTTCGCGAAGCGCGCCTCGCGGACCACGTGCATGGTCTGCTCGAAGTCCTCCTCGGTCTCGCCGGGGAAGCCCACGATGATGTCGGTGGAGATGGCGGCGTCCGGCATGGCGGCGCGCACCTTCTCGATGATCCCCAGGAAGCGCTCCTGGCGGTACGAGCGGCGCATCGCCTTCAGGACGGTGTCCGAGCCGGACTGCAGCGGCATGTGCAGCTGGTGCATCACGTTCGGCGTCTCGGCCATGGCGGCGATCACGTCGTCGGTGAAGTCGCGCGGGTGCGGCGAGGTGAAGCGGACCCGCTCCAGGCCCTCGATCCTGCCGCAGGCGCGCAGCAGCTTGGAGAACGCCTCGCGGTCGCCGATGTCGGAGCCGTAGGCGTTGACGTTCTGGCCGAGCAGGGTGATCTCGCTGACGCCCTCGGCGACGAGCGCCTCGATCTCGGCGAGGATGTCGCCCGTGCGGCGGTCCTTCTCCTTGCCGCGCAGCGCCGGGACGATGCAGAACGTGCAGGTGTTGTTGCAGCCGACGGAGATGGACACCCAGGCCGCGTAGGCGCTCTCGCGGCGCGTCGGCAGCGTCGAGGGGAAGGCCTCCAGGGACTCGGCGATCTCGACCTGCGCCTCCTCCTGGATGCGGGCGCGCTCGAGCAGCACGGGCAGCTTGCCGATGTTGTGCGTGCCGAAGACGACGTCGACCCAGGGGGCCCGCTTCACGATCGTGTCGCGGTCCTTCTGGGCGAGGCAGCCGCCGACGGCGATCTGCATCCCGGGACGCTTCGTCTTCATGGGAGCCAGCCGGCCGAGGTTGCCGTAGAGCTTGTTGTCGGCGTTCTCCCGCACCGCGCAGGTGTTGAAGACGACGACGTCGGCGTCGCCCTCCGCGGTGCCCTCGGGCGCACGGACATAGCCCGCATCCTCCAGCAGGCCCGACAGCCGCTCGGAGTCATGGACGTTCATCTGGCACCCGTAGGTGCGCACCTCGTATGTCTTCGCACTCATCTCAATCGACCAGGGTACGTGGTCGCCCGGACAGCCCGCTTCCCCGTTTCACCGGGCGGCCCGCTTCCCCGGTGTTCAGGTGCCGAGCAGGCGGTTGAAGAACGACCGGACATGGACCGGACATGGAGTCGCACCCCCTTATGCGTGCCGATTAAGGGCCGTTCTATGTAGATATGCCACGCTATGACCGAGCCGATGACGACCGGTCGGCTGCGGAGCGGCGGAAGGGCGGAAGCGCTGACCGGGAAGGGTTTCGAAGGCGGTGGCGAGGCGTCCGGCGATGCCGCGGACGATGCACGGCGGCCACATGCCGGGCACGGCTTCCGGGTACGGCCGACGTCGTCGTGGTTCGCCACCGCTTTCAGCGCCGGCCTGGGGCTGACCCTGGCCTACACGACGCTGCAGACCGTGCTGCGGATCAGCGGCATCCTCACGCTCCTGCTGCTCGCACTGTTCGCGGCGATCAGCGTGGAGCCGGTGGTGGCGTGGCTGGCGCAACGCCGGCTCGGACGGGGCCGGGCGGTGATCGTCGTGATCATCGGCCTGCTGGGAGCGCTGGCCGGCTTCCTGGCGCTCGTCGTTCCGGTGGTCTCCAACGAGATCTCCGCTCTCGCCGACGCCGTGCCGAAGTGGCTCGAACAGCTCCACGACCACCACTCCACCCTCGGCCGCCTGGAGGACCGCTACCACCTGATCTCCAGGGCCCGCGAACAGCTCGGCGCGGGTGCGGGCCAGGCGGTGATCGGGGGGCTGCTCGGGGCCGGCCACATCGTCATCAGCGCCGTGACCGGCACCGCCTTGGTGATCGTGGTGACCGTCTACCTCATGGTGGGCATGGAGCAGCTGAAGCGCTTCGCCTACCGCTTCGTCCCCCTCAGCCGGCGGGCCGGTGCGGTCGATCTCAGTGAAAGGATCCTGCTGCACGTCGGGCGGTACATGCTGGGCAATGTGATCACGTCGGCGATCGCAGGTCTGGCCACATTCCTGTGGTGTGTGGGGCTGGACGTGCCGTACGCGGCCGCGCTCGGCATGTTCGTCGCCCTGATGGACATGGTGCCGGTGGTCGGCTCCACGATCGGCGGCGTGGTGGTCAGCCTGGTCGCCCTCGCGGTGTCCTTCCCGGTCGCCCTGGGCACGGCGGGCTTCTACACCGGCTTCCGGCTGGCCGAGGACTACCTGATCATGCCGAAGGCCATGACCTACGCCGTCAACGTGCACCCCATCGTCACGGTCGTCGCCGTCGTGATCGGCGGCGCGCTGCTGGGAGTGATCGGTGCGCTCATCGCCATCCCGGTCGCGGCCGGCATCGGCATCGTGCTCGACGAGACCGTCTTTCCGCGGATCGACGCCATGTGAGACCGACGCCGCGTGAGGCGGTGGCCGGGACTGCCGGGGCGGCCGGTCCTGACCGGGCTGCGATCCTTCGAGACCGCCGGTCCACGGCCCCGTGACGCGCCGCCTGCCGGGCCCATTTCGCCGCTCCTCTCCCGCAGCCCGCCGGGGCCTGGCAGGATCCGCCCATGCTTCCCCGTTCCCCGCGCCCCGGCGCCCGCCGCGCTCTCCGTGCGGCCGTGGCGGGCGCCGCCGTGCTCGCCCTGCTGGTGTGGTGGCTGGTGTCCCTGCACGGCGACACGTCACCGGCCGGCCGGATGTCGTTCGCCACCGGGGTACCGACGGGCGTGTACGCCAAGTACGGGGACCTCCTCAAGGAGGACCTGGGGCGCGACATGCCGTCCCTGGACGTGCGCCTGCGACGCAGCCAGGGGTCGATCGACAACCTGCGGCAGCTCACCTCCGGCGAGGCGGACTTCACCCTGGCCACCGCGGACTCGGTCGCCACCTACCGCGACGAGGGGAAGCCGGGCGCGGAGGGGCTGCGCGCCTGTGCCCGGCTGTACGACGACTACATCCAGCTGGTGGTGGAGAAGTCCTCCCGGGTGCAGTCCGCCCGGGACCTGCGGGGCCTGCGGGTGGGCGTGGGGACGGACGACTCCGGGGTGCAGCTGATCACGCGCAGGCTGCTGAAGGCGGCGGGCCTCGACTTCGACAAGGACATCACGCCGGTGCGGGTCGGCATCGACCGGATGCCGGGGCTGCTGGAGCGAGGGCAGCTGGATGCGTTCTTCTGGTCCGGCGGGCTGCCCACGAACGCCGTCCAGACGCTCGGCCTGCGGCTGTCCATCCGCCTGGTGCAGCTGAGCGACCTGATCGAGCCGCTGCACGCGCAGGGACCACAGACGCACTACTACCGGGCGGCGGTCATGCCCGTGGACGCCTATCCGGAGCTGCGGGCGACGCAGGCGGTGAAGACCCTGGCGGTCGCGAACCTCCTCGTCACGACGGACCACGCGGATCCGGAGCTGGCGGAGAGCGTCACCCGGTCCGTGATGCACAGCAGGGACCGCATAGGGCAGAAGGTGCACGCGGCGCAGAAGGTGGACCTCCGTACGGCGATCTTCACCGACCCTCTGCAGCTGCACGCGGGGGCGCGCCGCTACTACCTGTCGGTCAAGCCCTGAAGGGCGTCACTGTATGCCGGTCAAGCCCTCAGAAGCGTCACTGCTTGCCGGTCAGGCCCTGAGGGGCTCCGGTCACGGCCCCGCCGTGCCGCGGCACCTTGATCACCGCCCGCAGGCCGCGCGGCTCGTTGGGGGCGTACGTGAGCGTGGCGCCGCCCGCCGCGAGGAGGGCCCGGGAGATGGACAGCCCCAGGCCGGAGCCGGAGACGTTCTGGTGGCGGTTGCTGCGCCAGAAGCGGTCGCCGATGCGGGTGAGCTCCTCGTCCGTCAGCCCGGGGCCGCCGTCGGCGACCGTGATGCCGACGCAGTCGCCCTCGACCTCGACGCTGACGTGGACCGGGGCGCCCCCGGGCGTGAACTTGAGCGCGTTGTCCACCACCGCGTCGAGGGCGCTGGAGAGGGCGACGGGATCGGCCCAGCCCGTCACCGCGGCCGGGCCGCTGTAGGTGAGCGCCACCTGCTCGCGGTCGGCGACCGGTGACCAGGCTCCCACCCGGTCGGTGACGATCTCCGCTATGTCGGTCAGCTGGAGGTCGGCGGCCGCGTGCTCGGCGAGGGCGAGGTCCAGGAGGTCGTCGAGCACGCGCGCGAGGCGCTTGCCTTCGGCGCGTACGGACGCCACCTCCGTGTGGCCGGGGGGCAGGTCCAGGGCGAGCAGGTCGATGCGCAGCAGGAGGGCGGCGAGCGGGTTGCGCAGCTGGTGCGAGGCGTCGGCGACGAAGGCGCGCTGCTGCTCCAGGACGGTCTCCACGTTGTCGGCCATCTCGTTGAAGGAGCGGGCCAGGCGGCGCAGTTCGGGCGGCCCGCTGTCCGCTGCGACACGGGAGTTCAGCCGCCCCGTGGCGATGCCGTGCGTGGCGGCGTCCAGGGTCCGTACGGGCCGCAGCACCCACCCCGTGAGGCGGAACGCGGCGGCGACGGCGACGAGCATCGCGGCGGTCTCGCCCGCCACGAGCAGCAGCCAGGAGTGCAGGATCCGCGAGCGCAGCTGCCCCGTGGGGGAATCGGTGACGACGACCGCGACGACGTCGCCGTCGCGGATGACGGGCGAGGCGACGGCGAGGCGGCTGTGCTGGAGCGGCCAGACCTGCCCGGGATCGTGGCTGCGGCGCCCCGCCAGGGCCTCCTGGAAGGCCCGCTGGCCCTCACCGGTGGCCGGCACCTCCCAGCGCCTGGGGGCGACCGCCATGGCCGCCCCGTCGCGGTAGAAGATGCCGACCCTGATGTCGTACAGCTCCTCGTAGCGCAGGAGTTCGGAGCGCAGGGTGTTGAACCGTTCGTCGGTCTCGGCCGCCTGGTCGGAGGGCCGGGTGGTGACGAACTGGGCGAGGGCCGCGAAGCGGGCGGTGTCGTCGATGCGATCGACGACCACGCGCTGCTGCTCGGCCGCGGCGATGCTGGCGGCCAGGGGGAACCCGAGGGCCAGCAGCACGCCCGCGAGGAGGACGATGAGGAGCGGGAGGAGTCGGGTGCGCACAGGCTCGGCCGGCCCTCACCGGGCCGGGACGACGATTTTGTAGCCGACCCCGCGGACCGTCTCGATGAGGGCGGGCATGCGCAGCTTGGCGCGCAGGGAGGCGATGTGCACCTCCAGGGTGCGGCCGGTCCCCTCCCAACTGGTCTGCCACACCTCGCTGATGATCTGTTCGCGGCGGAAGACGACGCCGGGCCGCTGGGCGAGCAGGGCCAGCAGGTCGAACTCCTTACGGGTGAGCGGGACGGCCGTACCGGCCACGGAGACCTCGCGGTTGGGGAGTTCGATGGTGAGGCTGCCCAGCCGCAGCGAGTGCGGCACGGGGGGATCCTGCGCCTCCTCCGGGCCGCCGCCGGCGGGCGGCTTGCGGCGGGCGACCGCGTGGATGCGGGCGAGCAGCTCGCCGGTGTCGTAGGGCTTGACCACGTAGTCGTCGGCGCCGAGGTTGAGGCCGTGGATCTTGGAGCGGGTGTCGGCGCGGGCGGTGACCATGATGACGGGTATGCCGGTGCGCTTGCGGATCTTGCCGCAGACCTCGAAGCCGTCCTGGTCGGGCAGGCCGAGGTCGAGCAGGACGACGGCGAAGGGCACGCCCGTGTCGGGCAGCAGGGCGCGGAGCGCCTCCTCGCCGCTGCGGGCGTGCGTGACGTCGAAGCCGTGCCGGGCCAGTACCGCCGCCAGGGCCGCCGCGACGTGGTCGTCGTCCTCCACCAGCAGCAGTCTCATCCGGCCCCCTCCCTGTGACCGCAGCGTGGACACCCCCGCATCCACGCTGATGGACGCCCGGTCCGTCAAGGGGGTTCCGGGAGTGAAGGAGCTTCCGTTATCCAGCCGGTACGCCCGCGCGACCGGCGTGCACGGCGCACGCCCCCTTCACGCAGAGTGTCCCTTTGCGGCCGGATCGTTATGCTCAATTTCAGCTCAGATGTAATGACGCTGGTCGATGCCGCTCATTAGGGTCCTCCCAATCGAGGAGGATGGAGCGAGGAACGCCGATGAGCGAAGTATCGGTGACCGACGAGGCCACTGCCGCCGCGGTCCCACTGGTCGTCCTGAAAAGCGTCAACAAGCACTTCGGCGCCCTGCATGTCCTCCAGGACATCGACTTGACGATCGCGCGCGGCGAGGTCGTCGTCGTGATCGGCCCTTCCGGGTCCGGCAAGTCGACGCTGTGCCGGACCGTCAACCGTCTGGAAACCACGGATTCCGGATCGATCACCATCGACGGCAGACCGCTGCCGCAGGAGGGCAAGGAGCTGGCCAGACTCCGTGCCGACGTGGGCATGGTCTTCCAGTCCTTCAACCTCTTCGCGCACAAGACCGTGCTGGAGAACGTGACGCTCGGTCAGATCAAGGTCCGCAGGACGGACCGCCGCAAGGCCGAGGAGAAGGCCCGCGCCCTCCTCGACAGGGTCGGCGTCGGCGCCCAGGCCGACAAGTACCCGGCGCAGCTCTCGGGCGGTCAGCAGCAGCGCGTGGCCATCGCCCGCGCCTTGGCCATGGACCCGAAGGTGATGCTGTTCGACGAGCCGACGTCGGCCCTGGACCCGGAGATGATCAACGAGGTGCTGGAGGTCATGCAGCAGCTCGCCCGGGACGGCATGACGATGGTCGTCGTCACCCACGAGATGGGCTTCGCCCGCTCCGCCGCCAACCGCGTGGTCTTCATGGCCGACGGCCGCATCGTCGAGGAGGCGCGGCCGGACCAGTTCTTCAGCAACCCGCGCAGTGACCGTGCGAAGGACTTCCTCTCGAAGATCCTGCACCACTGACCGCACCGGCGCCCCACCGCCGCACGGCCTGTTCGGCCCCCTTCCGTCACGGCTGCCCCCGAGCCGCTCCGCAAGACCTGCAGACGCAAAGGATGTTCACCATGAAGCTCCGCAAGACCGTCGCAGCCGCCGCCGTGGCACTGGCCCTCACCGCGACCGCCACCGCCTGCGGCAAGTCGGGCAGCCCGGACGACGACAAGGCCGACAAGGGCGGCGACGGCAAGACCGCGCCCGCGGTGCCGACCTACAAGGTGAACACCTCGGCCGACGTCAAGGGCTCGCCCGTCTTCGAGAAGATCAAGGGCAAGACGATCACCATCGGCACCAAGGCCGACCAGCCCGGCCTGGGCTACGAGAACCCCACGTCCAAGAAGCGCTCCGGCTTCGACGTGGAGATCGCCCGGATGATCGCGGCCGACCTCGGCTTCGACGAGGCCCACATCAAGTTCAGGACGGTGCCCTCCGAGGGCCGCGAGACGCAGATCGCGAGCGGCGGCGTCGACTTCTACGTCGGCACCTACACGATCAACGACGAGCGCAAGAAGCAGGTCGACTTCGCCGGCCCGTACTACGTCGCCGGCCAGGACCTGCTGGTGAAGTCCGACAGCAGCATCAAGGGCCCGGACGACCTCAAGGGCAAGAAGGTCTGCTCGGTGACCGGCTCCACGCCGCTCAAGCGGATCAAGGATCCCAAGTACGGCGTGGCCGAGGTCAAGGCCCAGCAGGGCTACCAGCTGTGCGTCCAGGAGCTCGTGTCCGGCACGGTCGACGCCGTGACGACCGACGACACGCTCCTCAAGGGCTACGCCGCGGAGAACAAGGGCGCCCTGAAGGTGGTCGGCAACCCGTTCTCCACGGAGCCCTACGGGGTGGGTGTGAAGAAGGACGACAAGGCGCTGCGCGCGGCCGTCAACGATGCCATCGAGGCGCACGAGAAGAACGGCGACTGGAAGAAGGCCTACGACGCCACCATCGGCCTCTCCGGTGTCGCCGCGCCGAACCCGCCCTCGGTCGACCGCTACTGATCCGCACGGGATCCGCTACTGATCAGCCGGGAGCGCTGCCTTGAACGTTCTGTCGGACCACTTCGCGGAGTTCCGCGAAGGATTCCTCGGCACCGTGGAGCTCACGGGGCTCAGCGGGCTGCTGGCCCTGGTGCTGGGCATACTGATGGCGGCGTTCCGGGTCTCCCCGGTGCCCGCCCTGCGCATATTCGGCACCACCTGGGTGACGCTGCTGCGCAACACCCCCCTGGTGCTCCTCTTCCTCGCCGTCACCCTCGGCCTGCCCGCCCTCGGCCTCAAGGGCTGGGACTCCTTCTGGCTCGCCGTCCTGACGCTCGGGTGCTACACCTCCGCGTTCATCTGCGAGGCCGTCCGCTCCGGCATCAACTCCGTGCCGGTGGGCCAGGCGGAGGCCGCCCGCTCGATCGGGATGACCTTCAACCAGACGCTGAGCCAGGTCGTACTGCCCCAGGCCACCCGCACCGCGGTGCCGCCCATCGGCAGCCTGATGATCGCCCTCACCAAGAACACGGCGATCGCCTCCGGCTTCAACGTGACCCAGCTGGGCTCGGTGCAGAAGTCGCTCAACGCCGACACCGGCTACAACATCTACGTGATCTTCCTCTGGATCGCGGTCTGCTACATCATCATCACCCTTGCGATCAGCGGCCTGTTCCGGCTGCTGGAGAACCGTCTGGCGGTGGCCCGGTGAGCGCGAACGTCCTCTACGACGCACCCGGCCCCCGGGCGCGGGCCCGCAACCGCCTCTACGGGGCGCTGTCCACCGTCGCGATCCTCGGTCTGATCGCCTTCATCGTCTACAGGCTGGACGACACCGGCCAGTTCCAGGCCGGCCTGTGGGACGACTACGAGTACAGCGACACCCACCAGCGGATCGTCGACGGCCTGCTGACGACCCTGAAGACGTTCGCGATCGCGGCGGTGCTCTCGCTCTCGCTCGGCGCGGTGCTGGCGTCCGCCCGGCTGTCCGACCACCGTCCGGTGCGCTGGGCGGCCACGGTGGTGGTGGAGTTCTTCCGCTCCATGCCACTGGTGATCATGGTCTTCCTGCTGTTCGCGGGCGTCTTCACCAACGATCCGATGTGGGCGCTGGTCATCGGGCTCACGCTCTACAACGGCTCCGTGCAGGCCGAGATCTTCCGGTCCGGGATCAACGCGGTGCCCCGGGGTCAGAGCGAGGCCGCCTACGCGCTCGGGCTGCGCAAGACGCAGGTCATGTCGAGCATCCTGATCCCGCAGGCCGTACGGACGATGCTGCCGTCGATCATCAGCCAGCTCGTGGTGACCCTCAAGGACACCTCGCTCGGATTCATCATCCTCTACGAGGAGCTGCTCTTCGTGGGCAAGGCCTTCGCCGAGCAGACCAAGCCCGTGAACGGCGTCTACGCCTTCATCCCGATGGTGATCATCTTCGGTTCGATCTACATCCTGCTCTGCCTGGCGCTGTCCTCGGTGGCCACCTGGGTCGAACGGCGCACGCAGCGCTCGCGCAAGGGCGCCCCGCCCGCGATGGCGATGGTCGGCGCCGCCGTCACGACCGACTCCACGACCGGCGTGGACGGCGCCTCCGGCGCAGACGGATCCCACTCCGGCTGAGCAACCCCGCAGGTGACGCCCCGTCGGCCCGGGCGGTCGGCGGGGCGCGCCGCGTGCGGCGCGCCGCGGCGAGCGCCCTGATCACTTGACGCACGCACCCGCAGTGGGTTGCATACGTTCTGTGATCGAGCACCGCGTTCCCCCCGTCGGATCCCGAACGTCCCGTACGCCCCGTACGTACCGTGGAGCCCCGGGCAGGGATCTCGGCCGGAGCACGCACCGGGGAGCCGTGCCGTGGACCCGGTGATCGTCGTCGGAGCCGGCCCGGTCGGCCTCATGCTCGCCCTCCGCCTCGCCCGCCACGAGGTGCGCGTCGTCCTCCTCGACGAGGCCTCGGAGGGCCCCACGCCGGACGAGGAGCGCCTGGCCCGGACGGTCGTGCTCGCCCCGGACACCGCCGCCGCGCTGGAGCGCCTGGGATGCGCCACGCAGGACGGCACCCGCTGGACGGGCTGGCGCACCATGCGCCGCCGCGCGGTGGTCGGCCGGCTGTCGTTCACGCCCCCCGGGGAAGCCGCGGAGGCCAGCGCGGCCGAGGGGGCGGAGGCGGCGGGTCCGTCGCCGCTGCACCTGCCGCAGCACGCGCTGACCCGGGAGCTGAAGGCCGCGCTCGCCGCCGAGGAGAAGGTGCGGATCGTCCGCGGGGGCCGCCTGGAGAACCTGCGGCAGGACGCCTTCGGGGTCTCCGCCCACCTCCGCGGCGACAAAGGCTCCGCCTGGCGGGGCAGTTACCTCGTCGGATGCGACGGCGCCCGGTCGACGGTGCGCAAGCTGCTGGGCGCGCGCTTCCCGGGCCGCACGGCCGTCGAGCGGTACGCGGTCGCCGCGCTCCGGGCCGAGCTTCCGTGGCCCGGCGAAGCCGTGCTGCACCGGTCGCCCGCACGGGGCGGGGAGGTGACGGCCCGTCCCCTGCCGGACGGCGTGTGGCGGCTCGACTGGCCGCTGCCGCCCGGCGGTGAACTCGTCACGCCCGACGCCCTCCTGGCCCGGGTGCGCGACTCGCTGGCCACCTGGTGCGGCGACGTGCCGCCGTACGAGCTCCTGGACACCGGCGTGCACGTCGTGCACCACCGCCTCACGCGCCGGATGCGCACCGGCCGCGCCTTCCTCGCCGGGGACGCCGCACACCTGCTGGGCGCGCTCGGCACCCAGGGCCTCGACGAGGGGCTGCGCGATGCCGGGAACCTCGCCTGGAAGCTGGCTCTGGCCTGGCACCACGGCGCCTCGGAGACCCTCCTCGACAGCTACCAGGCCGAGCGGCGCGGCGCGGTCGGGGCCCGGCTCCGCGCCGCCGACCGGGCGCTTCCGGCGGTCCGCGGCGAGGGAGGGTGGAGCAGTGTGCGCCGCACGCTGGTGCCGGGCGCCCTGCGCGGGCACGACGAGCTGCTCACCGACGGCCACCTCGGGCGCGGGCAGCTCGGCACGCCCCCCTTGTACACCCGTACGCCCCTGGCGCCGGCCGCACCGCCCGCCGGGTCCGTCACAGTGGACACCCCGCTCGGAGCCCAGGCGGAGAACGTGACGGTGACCGCACCGGACGGCACCCTCGTACCGCTGCGGGACCGGCTGGGCGGCGACCTCCTGGTGGTCCTGACGGCACCGGGCAGCGGTGTGTGGGAGCGGCGGCACTGGGCGGACGCCGGGCTCATGCCGCAGCTGGCGGCCGCCGTCAGCGCCCTGCCCGTGCCCGCCGAGCTGCTGGTCACCGACGAGTACCCCGGCGCACCGGCCCATACGGTGCTGGTGGTGCGCCCGGACGGGCACCTGGTGGCGGCGCTCGCGGGAGTGCGCCCTGCGGAGCTGTACGCGTGCGCGAATGCCGTACGGGGCGGGGCGGCCGGTGGCGCGGGGTCCGGGGACGAGGGCCGGGCAGGCTCCGGCGGGGCCTCGGCGGCGAGCGCGGCGGTCCCGGCCTCCGGGGACGGCGCGGGCGCCGGGAGCGCACAGTCGCCGTCGGAAGCCCCCAGCGAAGCCACGGCCAACCGTTGACCTGCACCGAACGCCATGGTTGACTACGGACCGTGACTGACACTGGCGCGCACTTCTGGCGGAGGGTCCATCTGGACCTCGTCCGCTACGCGGGCTGCGTCTGTCGTCCGTCCTGCTGATCCGCATTCCCTCCGCGCAGCCTGCCTGTGCGCTCTGTGCGCCGGCCGCCGCGCGCTCCTTCGCGATCACTCAGGACGGTTCCCGTGTTCCTTCCCCTGCCCACGCCCGTGCCCGGCTCCTCCACGGTCTCCCCCGGCTCCCCCGGCGCGCCCTCCGAGGCCGACCTGCTCGCCTTCGCCCACCGCGCGGCCGCCGACGCACAACTGGTCTCCTCCCTCCCGCTGGACCCCCGGGGCCGCACCTGGATGCGGCTGAACGGGCCGGGTGACAGCGAGGCCTGGCTGATCGGCTGGCCGCCCGGCACCGGCACCGGCTGGCACGACCACGGCGGCTCGCACGGCGCGTTCGCCACCGCCGGCGGTGTGCTGACCGAGCATTCCCTCGCGGCCCGGATGCCCACCGACGGCTGGAGGAGCCTGGAACTGGCCGACGGCATCGACCGCCGGCGGCAGCTCTCCGAGGGGCAGGGCCGGGCCTTCGGCGCCCATCACGTCCACCAGGTGTTCAACGCCTCGGCGGAGCAGCACGCGGTGTCCGTGCACGCGTACTATCCGCCGCTGCCGCTGATGAGGCGATACAGCCGCAGCGGGCAGGTGCTGCGGCTGGAGCAGGTCGAGTGGCCGGAGGAGTGGGCGTGAGGGTCGAGGAGCTCCTGGCGGCCGCCCGGGAGGGCCTGGACCGGCTCGGCCCGGCCGAGGCCGCGGCGGCCCGGGCCGAGGGCGGGCTGCTGGTGGACATCCGCTATGCGGCGCTGCGGGAGCGCGACGGGACCATCCCCGGGGCACTGGTGGTGGAGCGCAACGAACTGGAATGGCGGCTCGACCCGCAGTGCGAGCACCGCGCGGCCGAGGCGACCGGGCACGACCTCAAAGTGGTCGTGATCTGTAACGAGGGCTACGCCTCCAGCCTGGCGGCAGCCTCCCTGCGCCTGCTGGGCCTGCACCGCGCCACGGACCTGGCGGGCGGTTTCCAGGCCTGGCGCGCGGCGGGCCTGCCGGTGGACGGCGGGACGCAATAACGGCGGGACGCAATAGACGCCACGGCGGCACGACGGCGCCCGGCGGGCGGCCACGCCTGCCGGGCCTAGACGTCCGGCAGGCAGTGGTCCAGCAGCTCGGGGTCCTCGCCCTCCTCCTCCAGCGCGCGGCGCACCACGCGCAGGGCGAGGCCCTCGGAATAGCCCTTGCGGGCGAGCATCCCGGCGAGGCGGCGCAGCCGCTTCTCACGCTCCAGACCGCGGGTGGCGCGGAGCTTGCGCTCGACCAGCTCGCGGGCGGTGCGCTCCTCCTGCTCGGCGTCGAGCTGCCCCACGGCCTCGTCGATCACGGCGGAGTCCACGCCCTTGGTGCGCAGCTCGCGCGCCAGGGCCCGGCGGGCCAGACCCCGGCCGTGGTGCCGGGACTCGACCCAGGCCCCTGCGAACGCCGAGTCGTCGATCAGGCCCACGTCCTCGAAGCGGGACAGGACCTCCTCGGCGACCTCGGCCGGGATTCCCCGCTTGGCCAGGGCGTCCGCGAGCTGTTTGCGGGTGCGCGGGCTCCCGGTGAGCAGGCGCAGGCAGATCGCCCGCGCCTGCTCCTCGGGCCGCGGCGGCGCCCCGCTGTCCCCGGCCCTCGACGGGGAGGAGGCGCCACCGCCGGTACGGTCGTCCACGTCCGGTCCCGGCAGGTCTTCCCCGGCGCCCGGCCGGGGGTGCTCCCATCGCCGTGTCATGGATCAGCTCTTGGCAGCCGTGGCCTTGGCCGCCTTCGCCGTGGACTTCGCCGGGGCGGGCACGGACTTGGCCGGGTCGGCGGCCGCGGCGCCCGCGGCATCCGCGCCGGGCTCGCCCTCGGCGGCCTCGGGCTTGACGCCCACGCCCAGCTTGTCCTTGATCTTCTTCTCGATCTCGTTGGCGAGGTCGGGGTTGTCCTTGAGGAAGTTGCGGGCGTTCTCCTTGCCCTGGCCGAGCTGGTCGCCCTCGTAGGTGTACCAGGCTCCGGCCTTGCGGATGAAGCCGTGCTCCACGCCCATGTCGATCAGGCCGCCCTCGCGGCTGATGCCCTGGCCGTAGAGGATGTCGAACTCGGCCTGCTTGAAGGGCGGCGCGACCTTGTTCTTGACGACCTTGCAGCGGGTGCGGTTGCCGACGGCCTCCGTGCCGTCCTTCAGGGTCTCGATGCGGCGGATGTCGATGCGCACCGAGGCGTAGAACTTCAGCGCCCGGCCACCCGTCGTGGTCTCGGGGGAGCCGAACATCACGCCGATCTTCTCGCGGAGCTGGTTGATGAAGATCGCGGTGGTCTTGGACTGGTTGAGCGCGCTGGTGATCTTCCGGAGCGCCTGGCTCATCAGCCGGGCCTGGAGACCCACGTGCGAGTCGCCCATCTCGCCCTCGATCTCCGCGCGCGGCACCAGGGCCGCGACGGAGTCGATGACGATCAGGTCGAGCGCGCCGGAGCGGACCAGCATGTCGACGATCTCGAGGGCCTGCTCGCCGTTGTCCGGCTGGGAGAGGATGAGGTTGTCGATGTCGACGCCGAGCTTCTTGGCGTACTCGGGGTCCAGCGCGTGCTCGGCGTCCACGAAGGCCACCGTGCCGCCGGCCCGCTGCGCATTGGCCACGGCGTGCAGCGTCAGGGTCGTCTTACCGGAGGATTCCGGTCCGTACACCTCCACCACGCGGCCGCGCGGGAGGCCGCCGACGCCGAGGGCGACGTCGAGAGCGGTCGACCCGGTGGGGATGACCTCGATCGGCTCGTTCGGCCGCTCTCCGAGGCGCATCACGGCGCCCTTGCCGAATTGCCGTTCAATCTGTGCGAGCGCGGCGTCCAGCGCCTTCTCGCGGTCGGTGCCTGCCATGGGTTCCACCCGGTTTGCTTGAGTCGATCGCTTCACGTCCACGACGCTAACGCCTGCCACTGACAATGCGCCCGGGCGTCGCTCCGGCCTGTGGATAACCCGCCCCTCGGGAGGGTCCGCGACCCGGCTCCACAGCGCCGGGGAACCCCATAAGAATGGATGTTCGATTTTACTGTCAAGCGCGCCACTCCGGGCCCGGCGCGGCGTCCGTGACCTCGTACCGCCTCACGTACGCGCCGAGGAAAGCCTGCAGCGTCGCCGTCGCCGGGATGGCCACCAGCGCTCCCACGGCCCCGAGCAGCGCTGCGCCCGCCACCACCGACCCGAAGGCGACGGCGGGGTGGATGTCGACGGTCCGCGAGGTGATGCGCGGCTGCAGCACGTAGTTCTCGAACTGCTGGTAGACCACGACGAAGCCGAGCACCCAGACCGCGTACCAGGGGTTCACCGTGAAGGCGAGCAGCACGGGCAGGGCGCCCGCGAGGTAGGTGCCGATCGTCGGGATGAACTGGGAGACGAAGCCCACCCAGATCGCGAGGGCCGGGGCGTAGGGCACCCCGAGGATCACCAGCAGCACGTAATGGGCGATGCCGGAGATCAGCGCCATCAGGGCGCGCGAGTAGATGTAGCCGCCCGTCTTGGCGACGGCGAGCTCCCAGGCGCGCAGCACCTCGGCCTGCCGGCGGGGCGGCAGCACGGAGCACAGGGCACGGCGCAGCCGGGGCCCGTCGGCCGCGAAGTAGAACGAGAAGAGCAGCACGGTCAGCAGCTGGAACAGCCCGCCCAGGACGGTGGCCGAGATGTCCAGGACGCCGCTGGCGCTGCTCTTGACGTACCGCTGGAGCCAGTCCGAGTGCAGCAGGCTCTCCTGGACCGCGACGCGGGACAGGCTCGTCCGGAACACCCGGTTGACCCACTTGATCACCGAGTCCAGGTAGGAGGGGAAGTTCTCCACCATGGTCATGATCTGGTCGGCGAGCATCGAGCCGAGCAGGGCGAAGAAGCCTGCGACGACGAGGGTGGCGGCGAGGAAGACCAGGCCCGTCGCGAGCCCGCGGCGCATGCCGCGTGCGGACAGGCGCGATACGGCCGGCTCGACGGCAAGGGCGAGGAAGAAGGCGATGAGGATGTTGAGCAGCAGGCCGATGAGCTGCTGGAACGCCCAGACCGCCAGCATGAAGCAGGCGAGCAGAGCGAGCGCGGTCACCATCGCGCGGGGAAGCCAGCGCGGCATGGCGGGGCCGGTGTCGGTGCCGGACGGATCGGGCGGAGGCGGTGGGGTGGGTTCCGGAACGGGGTCGTCTGCCACGCCGCAAGTGTGGCCTATCGGATGAAACGGAATCCCGTGACGACTGCCCGGTACGTCACCGTCTGTCTGTCACCGCCTGTCGTCGGGGATCTCCAGCGCCCTGCACACCGCGCGCCACACGTCCTTGGCGTTCCAGCCGGCGTCCAGGGCCTCGTGCACCGTCCTCCCGCCCAGCTCGGACATCACGTGGTCCCGTGCGAAGGAGTCGGCGTACGCCGCGCCGAAATGATTCGCCATCCGCTGCCAGAAAACCGTCAACCGCATGCGCCCAGTATCCCGCCCCTGAGAGTGCTGCCCGGCACGAGGCGGTGACCGGGGGACGTTTCCCGCCCTACGGTCGGTGCATGGCCCGATCCGGAACATCCCCCGCAGTCCGTGCCGAACAGTTCATCTGGCTGACCGCCCGCGTCCTGGAGCAGCGGAGATTCGCCTTCCACTTCCTGGACGGCGGCCCCGACGCCGTGGAATCGGCCCTGACGGCCTACCTCGGCGAGGACGGCGGGTACGGCTTCGCCCTGGAGCCGGATCTGCGCGGCCCGGTGAGCCAGCCTCTGCACACCGTGTACGCGCTGCGCGTCCTCGACGAGATCGGCCGCTGCGGTGACCGGCGCATGGAGCGCGTCTGCCGCTACCTGACCTCCGTCTCCACCGGCGACGGCGCGCTGCCCGCGCTCCACCCCTCGCTGCGCGGCTATCCGGCGGCCCCGTGGATCCCGGTGGTGGAGGATCCGCCGAGCGACCTGCTGGCCACCGGCCCCGTGGTGGGGCTGCTGCACCGCAACGAGGTCTGGCACGCGTGGCTGTTCCGGGCGACCGACTTCTGCTGGGCCGCGGTCGAGGCCCTCGGGAACGGGGCGAGAACTCACCCTTACGAGGTAGAGGCGGCCGTCGCCTTCCTGGACGGGGCACCCGACCGGGCGCGCGCCCAGGCGGCCGCCGAGCGGCTCGGCCGGGTCGTGCGGGAGCAGCGGCTCGCGGTCCTGGACCCCGCACGGGTGGCCGACTACCCCGTCCCGGAGGGGTACGCACCGGGCGAGCACCACTACCCGCACGACTTCGCACCCGCCCCGGACTCGCTGGCCCGGCCCTGGTTCACCGATGCCGAGCTGGACCGTTCGCTGGACTTCCTCGCCGCCTCGCAGCAGGAGGACGGCGGCTGGCCGATCCGCTGGCGCGAGTGGGCCCCCGGCACCCGCCTGGAGAGCCGGCCGATGGTGACCCTCGCCGCGCTGCTGACCCTGCGCGCGTACGCCCGCACCGTGTGACGGCCCCCTTCGCCGCGTCTCCCCCGAAGCCCCCGTTCCGCCCGGCCGTCCGGGCTGACCGTCTGGGCTGACCTGCAGGTTCGGGGCATTGTCAGTGGTGCGGTGCACGATGGGTGGCATGGCGGACGAGACGGCGGCGGGTGCGGCGGCGGATGCGGGCGGAGCCCTCGCGGGGTTCTCCCCGGCGACGCGCGCCTGGTTCACGGGAGCCTTCAGCGCGCCCACGGCGGCGCAGGAAGGGGCCTGGCGGGCCATCGGCGAGGGGTCGGACGTCCTGGTGGTCGCGCCGACGGGGTCCGGCAAGACGCTGGCGGCCTTCCTCGCCTCGCTCGACCGGCTGGCGAGCATCCCGCCGCCGGCCGAGGCCAAGAAGCGCTGCCGGGTGCTCTACGTGTCCCCCCTCAAGGCCCTCGCGGTGGACGTGGAGCGTAATCTCCGCAGTCCGCTGACCGGTATCCGGCAGGCGGCCGTCCGCCTGGGGCTGCCCGAGCCGGAGGTGCGCGTCGGGATCCGCTCCGGCGACACCCCGCCCGCCGAGCGCCGGGCGCTCGTCAACCGCCCGCCGGACATCCTGATCACGACCCCCGAGTCGCTCTTCCTGATGCTGACGTCCGCCGCCAGGGACGCACTGGCGGGCGTGGAGACCGTCATCCTCGACGAGGTGCACGCGGTCGCGGGCACCAAGCGCGGCGCCCACCTCGCCCTGTCCCTGGAGCGGCTCGACGCACTGCTGCCCCGCCCCGCACGGCGCATCGGCCTCTCCGCGACGGTCCGGCCGGTCGGCGAAGTGGCCCGCTACCTCTCACCGCAGCGGCGGGTGGAGATCGTCCAGCCGCCGTCCGGCAAGGAGTTCGACCTCTCGGTGGTCGTCCCGGTGCAGGATCTGGGCGAGCTGGGCGCATCGCCGGTGCAGGACGGCGGTGACGGCAAGGACAGGCCGTCCATCTGGCCCCACGTGGAGGAGCGCATCGCCGATCTCGTCCAGGCGCACCGCTCGACCATCGTCTTCGCCAACTCCCGCCGGCTGGCCGAGCGGCTGTGCAACCGGCTGAACGAGATCGCCTACGAGCGCGCCACGGGCGCGCCCCTGCCCGAGCACCACTCCCCCGCGGAGCTGATGGCCGAGTCCGGCGCGGCCAAGGGGGCGCCGCCGGTCCTGGCCCGCGCGCACCACGGCTCGGTCTCCAAGGAGCAGCGGGCCCTGGTCGAGGAGGACCTCAAAGCGGGCCGGCTGCCCGCCGTCGTCGCCACCTCCAGCCTGGAGCTGGGCATCGACATGGGTGCGGTGGACCTGGTCGTCCAGGTCGAGTCGCCGCCCTCGGTCGCCTCGGGGCTGCAGCGGGTCGGCCGCGCGGGCCACCAGGTCGGCGCCGTGTCCACCGGCGTCGTCTTCCCCAAGTACCGGGGAGACCTGGTCCAGGCCGCCGTGGTGACCGAGCGGATGCGCTCGGGGTCCATCGAGTCCCTGCGGGTGCCCGCCAATCCGCTGGACGTCCTGGCCCAGCAGATCGTCGCCATGGTCTCCGTCGACACCTGGGACGTGGAGGAGTTGCTGGCCCTGGTGCGGCGGGCCGCCCCCTTCGCCTCCCTGCCGGAGTCCGCCTACACGGCGGTGCTCGACATGCTCGCGGGCCGCTATCCGTCCGACGCCTTCGCCGAGTTGCGGCCGCGCCTGGTGTGGGACCGCGTCGCCGGTACGGTCACGGGCCGCCCGGGGGCGCAGCGGCTCGCCGTCACCTCCGGGGGCACCATCCCCGACCGCGGGCTGTTCGGCGTCTTCCTGGCCGGCGCCGACTCCAAGGACGGCGCCAAGGGCGGGCGCCGGGTCGGCGAGCTGGACGAGGAGATGGTCTACGAATCGCGCGTGGGCGACGTCTTCACCCTGGGCACCACCTCGTGGCGCATCGAGGACATCACGCGCGACCGCGTCCTCGTCACCCCCGCCCCCGGCGTCCCGGGACGGCTGCCGTTCTGGAAGGGCGACCAGCTGGGGCGCCCCCTCGAACTGGGCCGGGCCCTGGGTGCGTTCCTGCGCGAGGTCGGCTCGGCGGATCCGGAGGCCGCCCGGGAGCGCCTCACGTCCGCCGGGCTCGACACCTGGGCGGCGGACAACGCCCTGGCCTACCTGGCCGAGCAGCGCCAGGCGTGCGGGCACGTGCCGGACGACCGGACCATCGTCGTGGAGCGCTTCCGCGACGAGCTCGGCGACTGGCGCGTCGTCGTCCACTCGCCCTTCGGCGCCCAGGTGCACGCCCCCTGGGCACTGGCCCTGGGTGCCCGCCTCGCCGAGCGGTACGGCATGGACGCCCAGGTGATGCACGCCGACGACGGCATCGTGCTGCGGCTGCCCGACGCCGATCTCATGGGCCTCGACCTGCTGGACGCCGACCCCGGGCGCCGGGGTACGGAGTACGACGGCGAGCAGTCGCCCGTCGGCGCCGCGGACGTCACCTTCGACAAGGGCGAGATCGACCAGATCGTCACCGACCAGGTCGGGGGCTCCGCCCTGTTCGCCGCGCGCTTCCGCGAGTGCGCCGCCCGGGCCCTGCTGCTGCCCCGGCGCAACCCCGGCAAGCGCACCCCGCTGTGGCAGCAGCGCCAGCGCGCCGCCCAGCTGCTGCAGGTGGCCGGGGAGTTCGGTTCGTTCCCGATCATCCTGGAGGCCGTCCGCGAGTGCCTCCAGGACGTCTTCGACGTCCCCGGTCTCACGGAGCTCATGGGCGACATCGAGTCGCGCCGCGTCCGGCTGGTGGAGGTGACCACCCCGGAGCCGTCCCCGTTCGCCCGCTCGCTGCTCTTCGGCTACGTCGCCCAGTTCCTCTACGAGGGCGACTCGCCGCTGGCGGAGCGCCGTGCCGCCGCCCTGTCGCTGGATTCCCGGCTGCTGGCCGAGCTCCTGGGCCAGGCCGAGCTGCGCGAGCTGCTCGACGCCGAGGTGCTGGCGGAGCTGGAGCGCGAGCTGCAGTGGCTGACGGAGGACCGGCGCGCCAAGGACCGCGAAGGCGTCGCCGACCTGCTGCGCCTGCTCGGCCCGCTGACCGACGCCGGCCTGGCCGAGCGCGGCGCCGACCCCGCCTGGGTGCGGGAGCTGACGGAGTCCCGGCGTGCCGTCCGTGTACGGATCGCCGGCGAGGAGCGCTGGGCGGCCGTCGAGGATGCCGGGCGGCTGCGCGACGCCCTGGGCACGGCCCTGCCCGTCGGCGTCCCCGAGGCGTTCACCGAGCCCGTCAAGGACCCGCTGGGCGATCTCCTCGCCCGGTACGCCCGGACGCACGGCCCCTTCACCTCGGCCGAGGCCGCCGCCCACTTCGGCCTGGGCACGGCCGTGACCGACGGCGCACTGCAGCGCCTCATGGCGGGCGGCCGCGTCGTCCAGGGCGAGTTCCACCCCTCGGGGATCGGCCAGGAGTGGTGCGACGCCGCAGTCCTGCGCAGGCTGCGCCGCCGTTCCCTCGCGGCACTGCGGCACGAGCTGGAGCCCGTACCGCCCGCCGCGCTGGCCGCGTTCCTCCCCCAGTGGCAGCACGTCGGCACGCACAGCCTGCGCGGTGTCGACGGGCTGCTGCGCGCCGTCGAGCAGCTGCAGGGCGCCCCGGTCCCGGCGTCGGCCCTGGAGAAGCTGGTGCTCCCCGGCCGCGTGCGCGACTTCTCCCCGGCCATGCTCGACGAACTCACCGCGGCGGGCGAGGTGGTGTGGGCCGGAGCGGGCGCCCTCCCCGGCAAGGACGGCTGGGTGTCCCTGCTGCTCGCCGACGCGGCCCCGCTGCTGCTGCCCGCCCCTCACCCGCTGGAGCTCTCCCCCGTCCACCGGGCGGTGCTCGATGCGCTCTCCGGCGGCTACGGCCTGTTCTTCCGTCAGATCGCCGAGCGCGTGCGCGCCGCCCTCCCCGACGGCACGGAGCCGCAGATCGCCGACGCCCTGTGGGACCTGGCCTGGTCCGGGCGGCTCACCAACGACACCCTCGCCCCGCTCCGCGCCCTCCTCGGCTCGGGGCGGACGGCGGGCTCCACGGCGCACCGTGCCAAGCGCGCGGTGCCGCGCGGCCGTTACGGCTCCTTCACCGCGCGCGGCGGTCTGCCCACGTCGCCGACCGCCTCCCGCGGGGGGCCTCCCACGGTCGCGGGCCGCTGGTCCCTGCTGCCCGCGCACGAGCCCGACCCCACGCACCGCGCCCACGCCCTGGCCCGTACGCTCCTCGACCGGCACGGGGTGGTCACCCGGGGAGCGGTGGCCGCCGAGGGCGTGGAGGGCGGCTTCTCCGCCGCGTACCGCGTGCTGTCCGTCTTCGAGGAGAGCGGCCAGGCACGCCGTGGCTATGTGGTCGAGGGCCTGGGGGCCGCGCAGTTCGCCATGGACGGCGCGGTCGACCGGCTGCGGGCCGCGAGCACGGCCCGCGACCGGGCGGCAGGCGGCAGCCCCGCCGCCGCGACCGGCATGCCGTGGGAGGCCCCGTCCACGGCCCCCCGCCGCAGCCGGGCCGTCGTCCTTGCCGCAGCCGACCCCGCCAACGCCTACGGCGCAGCGCTCGCCTGGCCCGAGCCGCCCGCCGGGGCCACCCACAAGCCCGGGCGCAAGGCGGGCTCGCTGGTCGTCCTCCTCGACGGCGCCCTCGCCCTCTACATGGAGCGCGGCGGCAAGACCCTGCTCGCCTGGCCGCAGCAGGAGGGAGCCGAGACGGCGGACGCGGAGGACCCGGGGCTGCGCGAAGCGGCCGAAGCGCTGGCCGGGGCCGCCCGCGCGGGCGCGCTCGGCACCGTCACCGTCGAGCGCATCAACGGCGCAGCCGCGCTGTCCTCCCCCCTGGGCCCCCTGCTGGAGGGGGCGGGCTTCCACGCCACGCCCAAGGGCCTGCGCCTGCGCGCGCCCTGAGGCGGAGAAGGACGAGAGCGGACCCAGGACGCAAGACACGAAGACGGAGGAGCGCATGCCCGAGGGAGACACCGTCTGGCGCACCGCGCGGGAGCTCGACCGCGCCCTGGCCGGCGCCCCGCTGATCCGCTCCGACCTGCGTGTCCCCTCGCTCGCCACCGTGGACCTCACCGGCCGCCGGGTCACCGAAGTCCTCCCCCGCGGCAAGCACCTGCTCACGCGCGTGGAAGGCGGCCTGACCCTGCACTCGCACCTGAGGATGGACGGCGCCTGGCGCGTGTACGCCACCGGCGAGCGATGGCGCGGCGGGCCCGGGCACCAGATCCGCGCGGTGCTGGCCACCGCCGACCGCACGGCCGTGGGCTACCGCCTGCCCGTGCTGGAGCTGCTGCGCACCGCCGACGAGAGCTCCGTGGTCGGCCACCTCGGCCCCGATCTCCTGGGCCCGGACTGGGACGCCCGGGAGGCGCTGCGCCGGCTGCTCGCCGACCCTGACCGCCCTGTCGGCGAGGCCCTGCTCGACCAGCGCAACCTCGCCGGGATCGGCAATGTCTACAAGTCGGAGCTCTGCTTCCTGCTCCGGATCTCCCCCTGGCTGCCCGTCGGCGACGTCCCGGCCCCCGAGCGCCTGCCCGCCCTCGCCGGAAAGCTCCTGGAAGCCAACAAGGCGCGCACCGCCCGCGTCACCACCGGCGATCCGCGCCACGACCACCGGGTGTGGGTGTACGGCCGCGCCGGTCGCCCCTGCCGCCGCTGCGGCACGCCGCTGCGCACAGCGGACCAGGGGGAGCCGGGTCAGGAGCGCGTCACGTACTGGTGCCCCGCCTGCCAGCCGGGCCCGCCGCCGCCCGGGCTGCCCGGACACCTCGGATGATTAAGCCGTACGAGTGAAGCCCCGGATTTCGTCCGCCACCACTCCCCTGCGCCTCCCTGCGGCGCATCCGCCCCCGTACTTCCCTCCCCTTGCCGCCACCCTCACGAGCCTTGCCGCCGCCTTCACGACCGCCCGGCCCCGCCGCGCCGCCACCACGCCCACGCCACCCGCCCCACCCGGGCGGCCACGGCGCCCAGGAGCCCGTCCCGGGCGTCACGCCGCTTCCAGGGACCGCAGTGCACGGGCAGCAGGCTCAGGCCCCACCCGCCGGCGAGGACGAGCCCGTCCACGGGCCCCGCCCGCCCCGGCTGGGCGAGCATCCTCAGCAGAGCCCACCACCACACACCGCCGACGACGAGCGCCGTCACCCGCCCGAGCAGGGCGTACGGCCGGCGGCAGCCCCAGACATCACGCCGGACCATGGCTGCCTCCTTCGGCCGACGCTAGACCGGCTTCCCCTGGCGTGGGAGAGCGCACCGGAAGCCGGAAGCGGCGCGCTGCCCGCCCGTACGCGCCCTGCGACGCCCGCGGTCAGCCGGAGTCCTCGCCCCGCAGCCGCGCCAGCTCCTGTTCCAGCTCCGTGATCCTGCGGTCGCGCTGGTGCAGGTCGACGATCAGCCGCTGCTCGCCCTCGTGGGTGCCCTCCTGGTACACCCGGCGCACGAAGGTGCCGGCCGTGGTCTGGTCGAGGTCCGTGAGCACCATCAGCTCGTTCGTGAAGCGGATCACCGGGTGCTCGTCCATGTCCCCAGGAGAGCGCGGCCGGGCCGCGGGCGCCACCGGAGGCCGACCGACCCTGCGCACAGTCCGACGGCCTGCGCGCCGTCAGGCGTTCTCCGCCTGGAACATCCAGTGGTGTTTCTCGAGGTCGCCGGTCAGACCGATCAGGAGGTCCTGGGTGACGGGGTCCGGCTCCTCGGTGGCACGAATGCGCTCCCGCATGCGCGTGATCACGGCGCCGAGCGCGGAGACGAGGGTCTGCACGGCCTCGGTGTCCTTACTCCAGCCGCCGCCGACCGGGTCGATGCCACTGGTCTTGGCGACGGTCTCGGCGCGCCCGTCCGGCGCGACGCCGAGGGCCGAGGCACGCTCGGCGACGGCGTCGGCGTGCACGCGGGCGCTCGCGACGACCTCGTCCAGCTGCAGGTGGACCGAGCGGAAGCGCGGGCCCACGACGGTCCAGTGCACCTGCTTGGCCACCAGCGAAAGGTCCACCAGGTCGACCAGCGCGCCCTGGAGGGCGTCCCCCACGGTCTTGCGGTCCTGCTCGGAGAGCGAGCTCTTGACGACAGGCATCCAGGTTCTCCCCATCTCGATGGTTTAGCCCGTTTGTTCCGTGTTGTTCGTCTTTTTATCCGCCTTCCCGGCATCCCGCCATCGCACACCACCGCAAAACCACCACAAAACGGATGCACCCGGAAACACCACCTGAAAACACAAAATCCCGGTCGGAGAACCGACCGGGACTTCATGGAAAACGCCTGTCAGGCCGCGACCACGTCCACGGCCTCGGCGGGAGCCTTGATCGTCACTCGCTCCCCCGGTACGCCCGTCACGGACGTCACGGACACCGCATTGAACATCGGCCGCATCGGCGCGGGTACCGGCTCGCTCGCCGCTGCCGACTGCGCCAGCTCGGCGAGCGACAATTCATCGCTGACCTCGCGCATGACCTCGGACATCCGTACGTCCAGAGCGTCGCAGATTGCGGAGAGAAGCTCGGAGGACGCCTCTTTCTGCCCCCGCTCGACCTCGGAGAGGTAACCGAGCGAGACCCGGGCGGATGAGGAGACCTCGCGCAGAGTGCGGCCCTGGCGCTGGCGCTGCCGACGCAGCACGTCACCCAGCAGGCGACGGAGCAGAATCATCGGTGGCTCCCTCCTTGGACCGCGAATCCGGATCCTTCACGCCCCACCGTACCGCCTCGGGCTCCGGCCGTGCGGGGAGCTATGTCGTGTTCACTCAGGGCTGCAAACATCCATTCCCCCCGTTGTGTTCCGTATCCTTTGCGCCCACGTTTTCCGTCAGTTCGTTCAGCAGCAGTTCCAGCACCGCCCGGACGCTCTCCGACCGGATCCGGCGGCGGTCCCCGTCCAGCGAGAGCTCGCGCACCCGGGTGCGGCCCCCCGGCCCCGCGACGGCCACGAAGACCGTCCCGACGGGCTTGCCGTCCTGAGGGTCGGGACCGGCGACCCCGGTCGTGGCCAGCCCCCAGTCGGCGCCCAGCAGCGCGCGGACGCCGTGGGCCATCTGCCGGGCCACATCGCCGTCGACGGCGCCGCGCCCGGCGAGCAGTTCCTCGTCCACGCCCAGCACCGCGGCCTTGACCTCGGTGGCGTAGGCCGTGACCGACCCGCGCACCGAGCGGGATGCGCCGGGCACCTCGGTCAGGCCCGCCGCGACCAGCCCTCCGGTGAGCGACTCGGCGGCGGCGACGGTCTCACCACGCGCCACCAGCGCGGCCAGGGCCGCCGATGCCGTCGGGGTGCACGTGTCGCCCGCCGCGCTCATCGGCTTGCGGCCCCGGTGGTCCCGGCGGCGGCCGCGGCGCGGCCCGCCCTGCGCAGCACGACGGCCTGCTTCACGTAGTCGAGCCCGGTGGCCACCGTCAACACCACGGCCACCGCCATCACCCAGAAGCGAGCAGTGGCCAGCGCCCCGGTCAGCGCGAGGATGTACATGCCGACGGCGACGCCCTGCGCGAGGGTCTTCATCTTGCCGCCGCGGCTGGCCGGGATGACGCCGTGCCGGATCACCCAGAACCGCATCAGCGTGATGCCGATCTCCCGGAAGAGGATCACCCCGGTGACCCACCACGGCAGGTCGTCCAGCGCGGACAGGCAGATCAGCGCGGCACCCATGATCGCCTTGTCGGCGATCGGGTCGGCGATCTTCCCGAAGTCCGTGACCAGGTCGTACATCCGCGCCAGATGACCGTCGAAGAGATCGGTGATCATGGCGATGGCGAAGGCGGCCCAGGCGAAGGAGCGCCAGGCGGGGTCGTAGCCGCCGTTGTGGAGCATCAGCAGCACGAACCCCGGTACGAGCAGCAGCCGCACCATGGTGAGGATGTTGGCGATGTTCCACAGCCCGGCCGGCCGTCGTACGGCTGCCGCCGGGGCATGGCCTCCGGTGGCTGAGGCCGGGACTCCGGTCATCTGCCCGCCTCCTCGGTACACCCTCCGTCGCCGAGCGGTTCGGCGATGAGGTCGACACCCTCGCTCGCCACCACCTTGGCCACGACCATACGGCCGGGGACGAGGTCCGGGCCGGTGCCGAGCATGACCTGGCCGTCGGTCTCGGGCGCCTGGTGCGCTGCCCGGCCGATCACGCCGTCCTCCTCGTCCACGCGGTCGACCATCACCTCAATGGTCTCTCCGATCCGCTCCTCCGCGCGCTGCGCGGTGAGCTCCTCGGCGAGCCGGGAGATGCGCGCGAGGCGCTCGGCGACGATCTCGGGGTCGAGCTTGCCCTCGTACGTGGCCGCTTCGGTGCCGTCCTCGTCGGAGTAGCCGAAGACGCCGATGGCGTCCAGGCGGGCTCCGGTCAGGAAACGTTCCAGCTCAGCGACGTCGTCCTCGGTCTCGCCGGGGAAGCCGACGATGAAGTTGGAGCGGGCGCCGGCCTGCGGGGCCTTGGCCCGGATCGCCTCGAGCAGCTCCAGGAAGCGGTCGGTGTCGCCGAAGCGGCGCATGGCGCGCAGCACGCCGGGGGCGGAGTGCTGGAAGGACAGGTCGAAGTAGGGCGCGATCTTCTCGGTGGAGGTCAGCACGTCGATGAGGCCCGGCCGCATCTCCGCCGGCTGCAGGTAGCTGACCCGGATGCGCTCCAGGCCGTCGACGGCCGCGAGCTCGGGCAGCAGCGTCTCCAGCAGGCGGATGTCGCCGAGGTCCTTGCCGTAGGAGGTGTTGTTCTCCGAGACCAGCATGATCTCCTTCACGCCCTGCTCCGCGAGCCAGCGCGTCTCGCCCAGCACGTCGGAGGGGCGGCGGGAGATGAAGGAGCCGCGGAAGGAGGGGATGGCGCAGAAGGAGCACCGCCGGTCGCAGCCGGAGGCGAGCTTCACGGACGCGACGGGGCTGGACTCCAGCCGGCGGCGCAGCGGCGCACGCGGCCCGGAGGCCGGCGCCAGGCCCTCGGGCAGATCGGCGGGCGGGGTGTCCTGCGCGTGCCCCGGCAGGGCGACGTCCGCGCTCTGCCGCTCGGCGGGGCTGATCGGCAGCAGCTTGCGGCGGTCGCGCGGGGTGTGGGAGGCGTGGACGCCACCGGAGAGGATGGTCTGGAGCCGGTCGGAGATGTCGGCGTAGTCGTCGAAGCCGAGCACGCCGTCGGCCTCGGGCAGCGCCTCGGCGAGCTCCTTGCCGTACCGCTCGGCCATGCAGCCGACGGCCACGACGGCCTGGGTGCGCCCCTGATCCTTGAGGTCGTTGGCCTCCAGGAGGGCGTCGACGGAGTCCTTCTTCGCGGCTTCGACGAAGCCACAGGTGTTGACGACGGCCACATCGGCGTCGGCGGCGTCCTCCACGAGGTCCCAGCCATCCGCCGCCAAGCGGCCTGCCAGCTCCTCCGAGTCCACCTCGTTACGGGCGCAGCCAAGTGTGACAAGAGCGACGGTACGGCGTTCGGGCATAGGGCTCAGCCTACTTTGTCCCGGAGCCACATCCGCTGCCGAGGCTCCACGCGATGCCGGTGGGCAGCGAGAGAACGATCACCCGGCGGCGCGTCCCCCAGCCGTCCGCGCCCACCCTCCGTCGCAGGTCAGCCCGCTACGGGATCTCCCTTGGTGTAGCTGAGGCGCTGGACCTGGCCGTTGTCGCCGACATTCTTGACCTCCTTGCCGTTCACGAACAGCCGAACGGCTCCGGCGTTGCCCAGAACAAGATCGATCCGGGTGTTGTCGGTGAAGGTCTTGGAATCGCCCCGCTTGAGGACGCCCTCCTCCAGCAGCCGGCCGTTGTGATCCTTGGCGGACATCCAGGTCTGGCCGTTCTCGGCGGCGAGCTTGACCGTGACCTTGTTGGCCGGGACGCCGGCGATGGCGTTGCCCGAGGGCTCCCGCTTGGGGTCGGCGGGCTTGCCGGACGGCGCCTTCTTGCTGGGCGAGGCGGAGGGCTTCGCGGAGGGCGAGTCCGCGGCGACGGAGCCGTTGGAGGACTTGGCACCGCCGTTGAAGAGCGTGAAGCCGACGAAGCCGACGACGGCCACGATCGCGGCGACCATCGCCGCCGTCCAGTTGGGCCGGCGGGGCTCGGGGCGGATGCGCTCGGCGTCGAAGACGGGGGCCGCGGGGGTCGGCGCGGGGCGCCCGCCGCGCTCGGCGTCGTAGCGCGCGAGAAGCTCGGCCGGGTCGAGCCCGACGGTGAGCGCCAGGGTGCGGATGTGCCCACGTGCGTAGACGTCTCCGCCGCAGCGCGAGAAGTCGTCCTGCTCGATCGCGTGCAGGATCGGGATGCGTACTCGGGTCGTGGAGCTGACCTCGTCGACGGTCAGTCCGGCGCTGATACGGGCCTGCTGGAGGACCCGGCCGATCGACGGCCGGTCGTCTGCGGGGATGTCCCCGCCGTCTGCAGAGGAGTTGCCGATGGACACGTGGGCGCCTTTCGAGCGTGTAGCCACCTGCTGGGAGTTCAGTCTAGGGGGGATACGAAAGCCGCGGGCAAGCGGGAAGCCGGACTTTGTACGCCATCAGATGACTCTGCGGCGCCGGCGGTGGAACATCGCACCGCCCCCCTTTCTCAACTCGACACGCCGCCGAGAGAAACGGTTGGGCAGGAATCTCCGGCGCCGTCAGGACCCGCCGTCCCCGCGGATCACCGCGAGCACCGCATCCAGTTCATCGGGCTTGACGAGGACGTCACGGGCCTTGGAGCCCTCGCTCGGGCCCACGATGCCCCGCGACTCCATCAGGTCCATGAGTCTGCCCGCCTTCGCGAATCCCACACGCAATTTGCGCTGCAGCATCGAGGTCGAGCCGAACTGGGTGGAGACGACCAGCTCCGCGGCCTGGCACAGCAGGTCCAGGTCGTCGCCGATGTCCTCGTCGATCTCCTTCTTCTTGGCGGTGCCCACGGTGACGTCGTCCCGGAAGACCGGCGCCATCTGGTCCTTGCAGTGCTGCACGACGGCCGCGACCTCGGCCTCCGTGACGAAGGCGCCCTGCATGCGGACCGGCTTGCCCGCTCCCATGGGCAGGAAGAGGCCGTCGCCCTTGCCGATCAGCTTCTCGGCGCCCGGCTGGTCGAGGATGACGCGGCTGTCGGCGAGCGAGGAGGTGGCGAAGGCGAGCCGGGAGGGCACGTTCGCCTTGATCAGGCCCGTGACCACGTCTACGGAGGGGCGCTGGGTGGCCAGTACGAGGTGGATGCCGGCGGCACGGGCGAGCTGGGTGATCCGCACGATCGAGTCCTCGACGTCCCGCGGGGCGACCATCATCAGGTCCGCCAGCTCGTCGACGATCACCAGCAGATAGGGGTACGGAGAGAGCTCGCGTCCGCTGCCCTCCGGAGGAGTGACCTTGCCCGCCCGGACGGCCGCGTTGAAGTCGTCGATGTGCCGGAAGCCGAACGCCGCCAGGTCGTCGTAGCGCAGGTCCATCTCGCGGACGACCCACTGCAGGGCCTCGGCCGCGCGCTTGGGGTTGGTGATGATCGGGGTGATCAGGTGCGGGATGCCCTCGTAGGCGGTCAGCTCCACGCGCTTGGGGTCGACGAGCACCATGCGGACCTCGTCGGGCGTGGCCCGCACCATCAGCGAGGTGATGAGGCAGTTGATGCACGAGGACTTGCCGGAGCCCGTGGCGCCGGCGACGAGGATGTGCGGCATCTTCGTCAGATTGGCCATCACATAGCCGCCCTCGACGTCCTTGCCGAGCGCGACGAGCATCGGGTGGTCGTCCCCGGCGGCGTCCGCCAGGCGCAGGACGTCGCCGAGGTTGACCATCTCCCGGTCGGTGTTGGGGATCTCGATGCCCACGGCGGACTTGCCGGGGATCGGGGAGATGATGCGCACGTCCGGGCTGGCGACGGCGTAGGCGATGTTCTTGGCGAGGGCGGTGATGCGCTCGACCTTGACGGCGGGGCCCAGCTCGACCTCGTAGCGCGTGACCGTCGGGCCGCGGGTGAAGCCGGTGACGGCGGCGTCGACCTTGAACTCGGAGAAGACGGTGGTCAGTGCGGCCACTATGGCGTCGTTCGCGGCGCTGCGCGCCTTGCCCGGCCCGCCCCGCTCCAGCAGGTCGAGCGTGGGCAGCGAGTAGGTGATGTCCCCGGAGAGCTGGAGCTGCTCGGCCCGCGCGGGCAGGCCGGGCGCCGCGTCGGGGGCGGGCGCGGGCTTGGTGAGGTCCGGCACGCCCTGAGTGAGGTCGGGGACGCCCTGGGTGCGGTCCGACGCGGCGCCCGGCCCCCGGCCGCGGCCCCGCGCGCCCGGCACGGCGCCCGGCTGCCCGTCGTCCTGCGCGATGCCGCTGCTGAGTCCGGCGACGAGCGGGGTGGGCGGCACGCCGTGCAGCACGGCCCCGTCGAGCGAGGCGGCGGCAGCGGCCGCCATGTCGACGGCGTCGGGCTCGCGGCCCGCGGGGGGCTCCACGGGCTGCCCGGCGGGGCGCCGCGGCTTGCGCCGCTTGTTCAGCGCCTCCTCCTCGGCCTGCTCCGGATCGACCGCCCCGGCGGCCCGTCGCGTCGCAGCGCGGCGGGGGCGCGCGGCGGGCGCCTCGCGCCAGTCCTCCGCGTACTCCGCGTAGCCGTCGGCGTCCTCCGCCTCGTACTCGCCGGGGAGCGGCTCGATCAGGCCGAGCCGGATCCCCAGCTGCCGCAGGCGGCGCGGAATGGCGTTGACCGGAGTGGCGGTGACGACCAGCAGCCCGAAGACGGTGAGCAGCACCAGCAGCGGCACGGCGAGGACCTCGCCGACCGTGAAGACCAGGGGCTTGGACGCGGCCCAGCCGATCAGGCCGCCCGCGTCCTGCAGGGCCTGCGAGCCGTCGCCGCGGCCGGGCGACCCGCAGGCCACGTGGACCTGCCCGAGGACGCCGACGACCAGCGCGGACAGGCCGATGACGATCCGTCCGTTGGCCTCGGGGCGCTCGGGGTGGCGGAAGAGCCGGATCGCGATGATGCCGAGGAGTATCGGCACGACGAGGTCGAGCCGGCCGAAGGCGCCGGTGACGAGCATGGTCACCAGATCGCCGACGGGGCCCTCCAGGCTGGACCAGGTGCCCGCGGCCACGATGAGGGCCAGGCCCAGGAGCAGCAGCGCCACGCCGTCCTTGCGGTGGGCCGGATCCAGGCCCCGTGCGCCGCGGCCGACGCCGCGGAACAGCGCGCCCACGCCGTGGGCCACGCCCCGCCCCACGCGGCGGACGCCGCCGGGAGGAGCGGGCGCACGCTTGGGTGCCCGCTTGGCCGCGGCCTTCTTGGCGGGTGCCTTGCGGGGCGGCGCCTTCTTGGCGGGCGCCCTGCCCGCGGGCCTGGGCGCCGCCTTCTTCGCGGCGCCTCCGGAGCGCCCGGCACGCTGCTTCGAGGTGCCCGCCGCGCTCTGGGAACCCTTGCCGGACGTACGTGAGGCCATGGAGCCGAGATTACCGCTGCCGGGCGCGAGGGACACCCGCGCCCCGGCGTTCACCCGTTCGTGTCGTGGCCCGTTGTTTTCAAGGGTGACACGGTGTCAAAGAGGCGACCTGACTCAGAGTCGGCACCCTTGGAGCCGGCAGCCTCCGGAGTCAGCACCCTCGGAGTCGGCACGGAGTCAGCTGGGAGCGGGCAGCGGGCTCGCCCCGCTGCCGGCCCCGGGCTCCAGGGCATCCAGCGCACGCCGCAGACCGGTGAGTTTGCGCTCCAGGTGGGCGGCGGTGGCCACGGCCGCGGCATCGGCGGACTCGTCGAGCTGCTTGGTGAGCGCCTCGGCCTGCTCCTCGACGGCGGCGAGCCGTGCGGACAGCTCGGCGAGCAGCCCCGCGGGCTCCTGGGCCGCGGCCGCACCCGTACGCCCGGACTGGCCGTTCTCCAGCTGCAGCCGCAACAGGGCCGCCTGCTCGCGCAGCTGGCAGTTCTTCATGTACAGCTCGACGAAGACCGAGACCTTGGCGCGCAGCACCCACGGGTCGAAGGGCTTGGAGATGTAGTCCACCGCACCCGCCGCGTAGCCGCGGAAGGTGTGGTGCGGGCCGTGGTTGATGGCGGTGAGGAAGATGATGGGGATGTCCCGCGTCCGCTCCCGCCGCTTGATGTGCGCCGCGGTCTCGAAACCGTCCATGCCAGGCATCTGGACGTCCAGCAGGATCACTGCGAAATCGTCCGTCAGCAGCGCCTTGAGCGCTTCCTCCCCTGACGATGCCCGTACCAGTGTCTGATCGAGCGCCGAGAGGATGGCCTCCAGCGCCAGCAGATTTTCCGGCCGGTCATCGACCAGGAGGATCTTGGCCTTCTGCACCATGGCCCGTCCTCCTCGCCCCGGCAGTGCACCGGGCGCCGCCCCAGGGGACGACTCCCTTGCGCCGCCCGTCCTTGTGCCGGTCATGGTAGCCGCACCCCGCCGGTCGCCACACCCTGTCACCGCGATGTCACTGTGCACGTAGCAGAAACGTAGTGGGGGACCAGAAGGTTCCCCGAATCCCCGGTCCCCACACGTCCTCGGGCACACTCGGTCAGCAGCATGCCGCGCGGGCCGGGCGGCCCGCGCGGCTCCTGTTCACTCGGCGCGCATCCACTGCTCCATCACCGTGAGCAGATGATCGGTGTCGACGGGCTTGGTGACGTAGTCCGACGCACCGGCGTCGATGCTCTTCTCCCGGTCGCCCTTCATCGCCTTCGCGGTGAGCGCGATGATGGGCAGGCCCGCGAACTGCGGCATCCTGCGGATGGCGGCCGTCGTGGCATAGCCGTCCATCTCCGGCATCATGATGTCCATCAGGACCACCACGACGTCGTCGTGCTGCTCCAGGACCTCGATCCCCTCGCGGCCGTTCTCCGCGTAGAGCACCGAGAGCCCGTGCTGCTCCAGGACGCTCGTGAGGGCGAACACGTTGCGGATGTCGTCGTCGACGATCAGCACCTTCTCGCCGTGGAAGCCCCCGCCGAAGCCGGACCCGAAGTCCTTGGCCGTCGGTTGCTCTGCGTCACCGTGGGGCTCGGTCGGCCACGGCTCGCCCTGGGGGGCGGCCGGCGGCTGGGCCCCGTGCACGGCCGGGGCGGGCCACTGCCCGGCGGCCTGAGCCGCCCGCTGCCGCCGCAGGAGGAGACCGGCCGCCCCGCGCGCGGGGGCATCCGCCGCGATGCCCGGCAGGCCCGCCTCGACCGCCGTGACGTCCTCGACCCCGCCCCCGTGCTCCACGCCGGGCTCGGGCCGGCTGCCCGGCGCGAGCTGCGGGTAGCCCTGGGGCGGCAGTTCACCGGCGTTGAGCGGCAGGTAGAGGGTGAAGGTGGAGCCGCGGCCCGGCTCGCTCGCGGCGTGGATCTCACCGCCGAGCAGCCGGGCGATCTCCCGGCTGATCGAGAGCCCGAGGCCGGTGCCGCCGTACTTGCGGCTGGTCGTCCCGTCGGCCTGCTTGAACGCCTCGAAGATGACCCGCATCTTGCTGGCGGCGATGCCGATGCCGGTGTCGGTGACCGAGAAGGCGATCACCTCGCCGTCCGGGTCGCGCAGCGAGCCCGCTTCCAGGAGCTGCTCGCGGATGGTGTCCGGGACGTCCCCGCCGGCCGGGCGGATGACCAGCTCCACCGCGCCGGTGTCGGTGAACTTGACCGCGTTCGACAGCAGGTTGCGCAGCACCTGCAGCAGCCGCTGCTCGTCGGTGTGCAGCGTGGCCGGCAGCTCGGGCGAGACCCGTACGGAGAAGTCGAGGCCCTTCTCCGCCGTCAGCGGCCGGAACGTGGCCTCCACATAGTCCACGAGCTGGACGAGCGCGATACGGGTCGGGCTGACGTCCATCTTGCCCGCTTCGACCTTGGACAGGTCCAGGATGTCGTTGATCAGCTGCAGCAGGTCCGAGCCCGCGCCGTGGATGGTCTCGGCGAACTCCACCTGCTTGGGCGAGAGGTTGCCGTCCGCGTTGTCGGCGAGCAGCTTCGCCAGGATGAGCAGCGAGTTGAGCGGCGTGCGCAGCTCGTGCGACATGTTGGCGAGGAACTCGGACTTGTAGCGCATGGAGACCGCCAGCTGCTCGGCACGCTCCTCCAGCACCTGCCGGGCCTCCTCGATCTCGGTGTTCTTCACCTCGATGTCGCGGTTCTGCCGCGCCAGCCGCTCGGACTTCTCCTCCAGCTCGGCGTTGGAGATCTCCAGCGCCTTCTGCCGGTTCTCCAACTCGGCCGACCGCTCGCGCAGTTGCTCGGTCAGCTCCTGCGACTGCTTGAGCAGCATCTCCGTCTTGGTGTTGACGCTGATGGTGTTGACGCTGGTGCCGATCATCTCGGCGATCTGGTTGAGGAAGTCCTTCTGGATCTGCGCGAACGGCTGGAACGAGGCCAGCTCGATCACGCCGAGCACCTGGCCCTCGAAGAGCACCGGCAGCACGATAACGTGCGCGGGCGGCGCCTCGCCCAGGCCGGAGGCGATCTTCAGATAGCCCGGCGGAACGTTCTCCACCAGGATCGTCCGCTTCTCCTTCGCGGCGGTGCCGATCAGCGTCTCGCCCGGCCGGAAGGAGGTGGGCATGGAGCCCATCGAGTAGCCGTACGAGCCGAGCATCCGCAGCTCGTAGGCGTCCCGGCTCTCCTCCGCGCCCTGACCGCCCGGCGAGCCCGTCGGCATGGCCAGGAAGAACGCGCCGTGCTGCGCGGAGACCACCGGCGTCAGCTCGCTCATGATCAGCCCGGCGACGTCGTCCAGGTCCCGGCGGCCCTGCAGGAGGCCGGAGATCCGGGCGACGTTGCCCTTGAGCCAGTCCTGCTCCTTGTTGGCCAGGGTGGTCTCGCGGAGGTTGGCGATCATCGTGTTGATGTTGTCCTGGAGCTCCAGGATCTCGCCGGCCGCATCCACGTCGATCTTGAGGTTGAGGTCGCCGCGGGTCACCGCGGTGGCGACCTCGGCGATGGCCCGCACCTGACGGGTCAGGTTCCCGGCCATCTCGTTGACCGACTCGGTCAGGTCGCGCCAGGTGCCGTCCACGTCGCGCACCCGCGCCTGGCCGCCCAGCTGGCCTTCCGTACCCACCTCGCGGGCCACGCGCGTGACCTGCTCGGCGAAGGACGACAGCTGGTCGACCATCGTGTTGATAGTGGTCTTCAGCTGGAGGATCTCGCCGCGCGCATCGATGTCGATCTTCTTGGTGAGATCGCCGCCGGCGATGGCCGTGGTGACCATCGCGATGTTGCGGACCTGGCCCGTCAGGTTGGAGGCCATGGCGTTCACGGACTCCGTGAGGTCCTTCCAGGTGCCGCTGACGCCCGGCACGCGCGCCTGGCCGCCCAGGATGCCGTCCGTGCCCACCTCGCGCGCCACGCGCGTGACCTCGTCCGCGAAGGACGACAGCGTCGTCACCATGGTGTTGACGGTGTCGGCCAGCTGCGCGACCTCGCCGCGCGCCTCGACCGTCACCTTCTTGGTCAGGTCGCCGTTGGCGACCGCCGCCGCGACCTGCGAGATGTTCCGCACCTGGCTGGTGAGGTTGTTGGCCATCAGGTTGACGTTGTCGCTGAGGTCCTTCCAGATGCCGGTGACGTCCCGCACCCGCGCCTGACCGCCCAGCTGCCCCTCCGTGCCCACCTCGCGGGCCACCCGCGTCACCTGCTCCGCGAAGTCCGAGAGCTGGTCCACCATCGTGTTCACGGTGGTGACCAGTTCGAGGATCTCGCCCTTCGCATCGACGGTGATCTTCTTCGACAGGTCGCCCTTGGCGACCGCCGTCGTCACCTCGGCGATGTTGCGCACCTGCGACGTCAGGTTGTTGGCCATGAAGTTGACCGACTGCGTCAGGTCCTTCCACGTGCCGGACACGCCCTGCACCTCGGCCTGACCGCCCAGGATGCCCTCGGTGCCGACCTCGCGGGCCACGCGCGTGACCTGCTCGGCGAAGGACGACAGCTGGTCCACCATCGTGTTGAGGGTGTTCTTCAGCTCCAGGATCTCGCCCCGGGCGTCCACGTCGATCTTCTGCGACAGGTCACCGCGCGCGACCGCCGTCGCGACCTGCGCGATGTTGCGCACCTGAGCCGTCAGGTTGCCCGCCATGCCGTTGACCGAGTCGGTGAGGTCGCGCCACACGCCGGCCACGCCCGGCACCTGCGCCTGGCCGCCCAGCCTGCCGTCCGTACCCACTTCGCGGGCGACCCTGGTCACCTGTTCGGCGAAGGCGGAGAGCTGGTCGACCATCGTGTTGATGGTGTTCTTCAGCTCCAGGATCTCCCCGCGCGCGTCCACGTCGATCTTCTGGGAGAGGTCGCCGCGCGCGACCGCCGTCGTCACCTGCGCGATCTGCCGCACCTGGGAGGTGAGGTTGCCCGCCATGAAGTTGACCGAGTCGGTCAGCTCCTTCCAGGTGCCGCCGACGCCGTCCACCCGGGCCTGACCGCCCAGACGGCCCTCCGTGCCCACGTCCCGCGCCATGCGTGTGAGCTGGTCGGCGAACGACGACAGCTGGTCGACCATCGTGTTCACGGTGTTCTTCAGCTGCAGCATCTCGCCGGAGACGTCGACCGTCACCTTCTGCGAGAGGTCGCCGTTGGCGACCGCCGTGGTCACCTGGGCGATGTTGCGCACCTGCCCCGTGAGGTTACGGAAGGCGGTGTTCACCGAGTCGGTGAGGTCCTTCCACGTCCCCGCCGCACCGGGCACCGCGGCCTGGCCGCCGAGCTCGCCCTCGACACCGATCTCCCGCGCCACGCGCGTGACTTCGGCACCGAACGAGGACAGCTGGTCGACCATCGTGTTGACCGTGTTCTTGAGCTCCAGCATCTCGCCGGAGACATCGACGGTCACCTTCTGGCCCAGATCGCCGTTGGCCACGGCCGTGGTCACCTGGGCGATGTCCCGCACCTGCGTCGTGACGTTACGGAAGGCGGTGTTCACCGAGTCGGTGAGGTCCTTCCACGTGCCCGCCGCACCGGGCACCTGGGCCTGGCCGCCGAGCCGGCCCTCCGCGCCGACCTCGCTGGCCACCCGCGTCACCTCGTCGGCGAAGGTGCGCAGCGTCTCCGTCATCTGGTTGATCGTCTCGGCCAGCTGGGCGATCTCGCCCCGCGCGCTGACCGTCACCTTCTGCGACAGATCGCCGTTGGCGACCGCCGTCGTCACCTGCGCGATGCCCCGCACCTGCGCCGTCAGGTTCCCGGCCATCAGGTTGACCGAGTCCGTCAGGTCCTTCCAGACGCCCGCGACACCGGGCACCTGCGCCTGGCCCCCCAGCTCGCCCTCCGTGCCCACCTCGCGGGCCACGCGCGTGACCTCGGAGGCGAAGGAGGACAGCTGGTCCACCATCGTGTTGACGGTGTTCTTCAGCTCCAGCATCTCGCCGGCCACGTGCACCGTGACCTTGCGGGAGAGGTCGCCCTTGGCGACCGCCGTCGTCACGAGAGCGATGTCACGCACCTGAGCGGTGAGGCGCGACGCCATCGTGTTGACGGAATCCGTGAGATCCTTCCACGAACCCGACATTCCGCGCACCCGGGCCTGGCCGCCCAGCTTGCCCTCGGTACCGACCTCGCTCGCCACCCGCGTCACCTCGTCGGTGAACGCCGACAGCTGATCCACGAGGCCGTTGACCGTACGCCCCACCTTGAGGAACTCGCCCCGCAGCGGGTGCGCCGACCCGTCCGCCCCTTGCGAGCGCAGGTCCATCCGCTGCTCCAGGTCGCCCTCGGCCACCGCCGACAGCACCCGTCCCACCTCGGACACCGGCCGCACCAGGTCGTCCACCAGGGCGTTCGACGCATCGATCGCGGCCGCCCAGGCGCCCTCGCAGGCCCCGACCTCCAGCCGCTCCGTGAGCTTTCCCTCACGGCCCACGACCCTGCGGACCCTGGCCAGCTCCCCGGTCAGCTGCAGATTGCGGTCCGCGACCTCGTTGAAGACCGCGGCGATCTCGGCCATCACCCCGTCGCCGGAGACCGTCAGCCGCTTCCGGAAGTTCCCGTCGCGCATGGCGGACAGCGCCGTGAGCAGCCTGGTCAAGGCCGCCGTATCGACTTCCGTCGTCCCATTGGCCCGGGACCGTCCGCCCTTCGCGCGCGTGCTCACGCCCCGCGCCTCCGCGCCAGACTCCACCGTGTCCCTCCCGCAGGGTCGATCATCCTCGTCGGGCTTCCACTTCAATCTTTCCCAGTGTTTCACCCCGGCCCGGCCAGGCCATAACAGTTCGGCAGCATCGCACACGGTCCGCGGGCACTCCCAAGGTGGAATCCGTTCGCACCGGCCTCCGCCTGTGCGGTGAAGGTAAGTAACCTGGCATCCGGCCAGGGCAATGGAGGGGCGCTGCGACATGGGTGAGCAGATCGCCGAGACCTACACGAGGAGACCTGTGATCACCGCGCGGGCTGCCGCCACCTTCGAGCCGGTCGGACGCTCGGTCGCCTCCGCCCGTGCCTTCGTCCGGGACACTCTCCAGGGCTGGGGCCACCCCGACATCATCGACGACGCCGTCGTCCTGACCAGCGAGCTCGTCACCAACGCCGTCGTCCATGCCGGCACCGCCGCCGACGTCCTGTGCATGCGCACCGCCACCGGCGTGCGCGTCGAGGTCGCCGACCGCTATCCCGAGCGCGAGGTGCCCCTGCAGAGCTCCGCCCGCCGCATCGGCGGCGTCGACCGCGAGGGAGGGCGCGGGCTGCTGCTGTGCGCCGCCCTGGCCACCCGCTGGGGCGTGGAGTACACCCCCACCCACAAGCAGGTGTGGTTCCAGCTCGACCTGCCCGACCGCCCCGCAGGCACCCGCTCCGCAGGACCCGCCCTGCCCACGGAGTCCCTGCCGGTGGCCGATGCCCGCGTCCGCGTCGCCGTCGTCCAGCTCGACCGCACCGGCGGCATCACCGCATGGAACGACGACGCTGACTCCCTCTTCGGCTTCTCCGCCGATCAGGTCCTCGGCAAGCCGCTCACCGACTTCGCCGCCTGGCCGCACACCCCCGGCACCTCCACCGGCATCGCCGAGGCCCTGCGCCTGTCCCGCTGGGAGGGCTCCTACGGCATAAGGGGCGCCGACGGCCGCATCACGCCCGTCTACGCCTCCCACCTGCGCGTCCGCGACAACGAAGGCGCCCCCTCCACCGTCTGCCTGCTGGTGCGCGAGGAGGAACGCGCCGTCCTGCAGAGCCTGCAGCGCGCCCCCGCACCCGACAGCGGCGCCACCGACCGGGGCACCGTCACCGACCCCTTCGAGGTCTTCATCGGCTCCCCCGCCCCCGACGATCTCGACGGCCTCCTCCAGCGCACCGTCGAGCGCGCCCGCGACATGCTCGACGGCGACGCCGCCTACCTCCTGCTGGCCACCGACGACGAGACCGAACTGGAGGTGCGCGCCTCCACCGGCCTGCCCTCCGCCCGCCAGCGCTTCGCCCGCGTCCCCGTCGAGGCCGGCACCGGCCGCTACGGCTCCGCCCGGATGCCCGCCGTGCACGAGGACCTCGCCGTCATCCCCGGCGCCGTGCCCCTCCTCAACGACACCGGCATGCGCTCCGTCGTCACCGTCCCCCTCAAGGTCGAGGGCCGCCTCACCGGATCGCTGGGCGTCGCCGCAGAGGCCCCGGGCCGCTACAGCAACGAAGAGGCCCTCCGTCTGCAGTTCGCCGCCGACCGCATCGCCCTCGCCGTCGAGCGCGCCCGCCTCAACGAGCTCGAACGCCTGCGCCGCGGCTCCCTGTCCTTCCTCGTCGAGGCCTCCGACCTCCTCGCCGGCACCCTCGACCGCGACCAGACCCTCGCCCTCATGGCGCAGATGACGGTGCCCACCCTCGCCACCTGGTGCGCCGTCTATACCGTGGCCGACCCCGCATCCGAACCCGAGCTGTCCTACGTGCTGCACGAGGACGAGGACCGCATCGACGGCCTCAAGACCCTCCTCGGCCGGCTGGCCCCGCCGGACCCCGTCCCCACCCCCGGCGCCCGCATCTGGACCGCCCCCTCCGAGGCCGCCCACGCCGCCGCCCTCCGCGGCTCCCTGCGCACCCTCGGCATCGCCGAGAGCGACCGCCATGCGGCCGCGCCCAGCACCTCCCTCGCCACGGCAGCCGCCGTCGGCGGTGAGACGGTCGTCCTGCCGCTCGTCGCCCGCAACCGCGTCATCGGCATGCTCACCCTCGGCAAGCCCACCGACGACCACTTCCGCCAGGAGATCCTGGAGCTCGCCGAGGACCTCTCCCGCAGGGCAGCACTGGCGCTGGACAACGCCCGCCTCTACAGCGAGCGCACCGCCATCAGCCAGTCCCTCCAGCGCAGCCTCCTCCCGCCGGAGCTGCTGCACGTCCCCGGCGTCGAGGTCGACGTCATCTACCGCGCCGCGGGCGAGGGCAACGAGGTCGGCGGCGACTTCTACGACCTCTTCCCCATCCGCGACGGCGCCTACGGCTTCGCCATCGGCGACGTCTGCGGCACGGGGCCCGAGGCCGCCGCCGTCACCGGCCTCGCCCGCCACGCCCTGCGCCTGCTCGCCCGCGAGGGCTACGGCGGCCCGGCCGTCCTGGAGCGTCTCAACGCCGCCATCCTCGACGAGGGCGCACGCAGCCGCTTCCTGACGCTCCTGTACGGCGAGCTGTGGCCCCAGGAGGACGGCAGCGCGATCCTCAAGGTCGTCTGCGCGGGCCACCCCCTGCCGCTGCGCCTGCGCCAGGACGGCACCGTGGAGGCCGCGGCCGACCCGCAGCCGCTGCTGGGCGTCATGGAGGACCTGGAGCTGTACGAGCAGACGGTCACCCTCGATCCGGGCGACGTCCTCCTGTGCGTCACGGACGGCGTGACCGAGCGCCGCGAGGGCACGCGCATGCTCGGCGACGACGGCCTCACCGACCTGCTGACGACCTGTACGGGGCTGACGGCGGGGGCCGTGGCGGCGCGGGTGCTGCGGGCGGTCGAGCGCTTCGCCGCGGAGCCTGCGTCGGACGACATGGCGATTCTGGCGATGCGGGTGCCGGAACTGCCGTGAGGACGGTCGGAGCCGTGAGAACAGTCGGGGTGTGAATACGAAGAAGGCCCCCGCCAATTGGCGGGGGCCTTCTTTTATGGAGCCCCAAAACGGAATCGAACCGTTGACCTTCTCCTTACCATGGAGACGCTCTGCCGACTGAGCTATTGGGGCCGGCAACGAGATAAAGCATACCCCATGTTCGTACGCCCTTTTGACCACGTGGACGGGGCGCGCAGGAGGTCTACTCAGGCGGCCTCGGGAACCAGCCCGCCGAGCGCATTGCACACGGCCACGACGCGGTGCAGCTCCCGCTCGCCGGTGGCGGCGTCGACGGGAAGTGCCAGGCACTGATCGGCGGCCCGCTCGGTCTGTGCCAGCCACAAGTCCCGCCGGTAGGAGGGAAGTCGGTGCACGGGCGTCTGTACGGGCACGTGGCACCGTACGCCGCGGGACCGCAGCGCCCGGGCGAAGGCGTCCCGGTCCGGCCGGCCGTTGCCGGGGACGCGCACCACGTAGGAGCGGTAGCCGTGCTCAACGCCCGGGGTCACGGCGGGCGTCACGACGCCCCGCAGCCTGGCGTTCAGGTACGCGGCGTTCGCCCACCTCCGCCTGGTGCTCTCGTCCACGGGGGCCGGCGGTTCGCACTGCTCGTACTGCCCGTACTGCTCGTACTCGACTAGGAGCAGCCCGCGCCGGTCGGCGACGGCACGCAGGCCGGCCAGGTCGGCACGGCGGCCGAAGAGGTGAACGGGCATCACTGCGGCAGCGCGCAGGGTCAGCGTCGCGGCGACCGATTCCGGGTCCAGGCAGAGGCTTTCCGGGGCGATGTCCGCGAACACGGGCACGGCTCCGGCCCGGCGGACCGCCTCGGCAGCGTCCGCCATCGCGTACGACGGCACGACGACCTCGTCACCTGCACCGATTCCCGCTGCCGTGAGCGTCTCCACTGTCCCCATGCCTGGAGGGTTTCCAGGAGACGTGAACACGGCGTGACGCTCCGCAGTTCATCGCGGAAATAAAAAAGCTCCGGTAGCTGAACATGAGTTCAGCTACCGGAGCTTTTTCTAAAATTTGTTCGGCGGCGTCCTACTCTCCCACACGGTCCCCCATGCAGTACCATCGGCGCTG